>CAVRNO010000001.1:0-8947 GCA_963722605.1 Binataceae bacterium (SeqCode)
GCCCGACGAGGACGCTAACGGCAACGGCTCCAACGGCACTGGCGGCGCAGAGGAATCGGAAGAGTAGCCATTGGAATAGCTAATGCATTGACTGGTTGGTAGAGGGTGGTTTTGATTCACATAGCGCGGATCACTTAGCAAGGCACCTAAAAGGAGGAACAATGCGATGAAACATGAAGTGACATTCGACATTCCAACGCGAGATTTGGGTAGGGCGGACATCCATTTCAAGGTAAAGGCCGATGGCGCAGTCCTTGGCAAGCTGGAGGTCTCAAACGGATCTCTGGTCTGGTATCCAAAGGATTCGACTTATGGTCACAAAATAAGCTGGTCTGAATTTGATGCAGACGCGAAAAAATACGCACGTAGCGAAAAGCGCAAGAAGAAAAAGTAGGTCAAAACCGCTCACTACCGACTGGTTAGGGGTTAGGTTTGCCGGCTCCGGGCTGGATTTCCTCGAAGTAGCGGCAAATCGCGACGCTCTCCGACAGACAACTGCCGTCGTTGAGCTCGAGAATCGGCAATGAGCCGAGCGGGTTCTTCCGGTAGAACTCGGGCGTGCGATTCGCGTTGCGCATGATATCGACTTGCACCAACTCAAGCTCGATCTCCTTCTCCGCGAGGAAGATCCTCACGCGCCGCGAACTCGGCGCGAGGCTGAAATCGAACATCTTCATGATGCTTGCGCTGGCGGCTCGCTGGCACCGGTGCCCTCGGCACTGTAAGCATCCTCGGCGGCGGTCAGCGCCCGGCCGCGAGCAATCTCGAATCCGTTGGAGCCCAGGATTTCTTCCAGCGCGTTCAGCGCTATCATCACGTTTTCGCGCCGCGACCCCTCGCCCATCAGACCGACGCGCCAGATTTTGCCCTTGAGCGGTCCGAGTCCGCCTGCGACTTCGATATTGAACAGCCGCAACAAATCCGCCCGCACCTTCGCTTCGTCGATTCCCGCCGGCACCGCGATCGTCGTGAGCTGCGGCAACCGGTAGCCATCCTGCGCGGCGAGCTGCAGACCTATCGCGCGGACTCCGGCATGGAACGCGGCGGCGTTGATGCGATGCCGGCGCCATCGCGCCTCCAGGCCTTCCTCGACGACGATCCGCAGCGCCTCGTAGAGCGCGTAGTTCATCGTGATCGGCGCGGTATGATGGTAGAGGCGGTCGGGTCCCCAGTACTGCTCGATCAACCCGAGGTCGAAGTACCATGAGCGGCACTTGGTTTTGCGCTTGCGCACCGACTCCATCGCGCGCGCACTGAAGGTGACCGGCGCCAGCCCGGGAGGCGCGCTCAGTCCCTTTTGCGTGCAGCTGTAACAGGCGTCGATGCTCCACTTGTCGATCTCGACCGGCACGCAGGCGAGTGATGTCACCGCGTCGATCGCGATCATCGCGCCGTGCCGATGCGCCAGCTCGGCAATTTCCTCGATCGGCTGATGTATTCCGGTCGAAGTCTCGGCGTGAACGATCGCGACCAGCTTCGGATTTTTCGCCGCCTTTAGCGCCGCCGCTACTTGCGCCGGTTCCACGATCGTTCCCCAATCCGCCTCGGCCTTGTGAACCTTCGCGCCGAGCCGCGACGCGAGGTCCGCCAGCCGCGTTCCGAACACGCCGTTAACGCCGATCACGACCTCGTCGCCGTCTTCGATCAGATTCGCCATCACGGTTTCCATCCCCGCCGAACCGGTGCCGGAGACCGGAAACGTGATCTCGTTGCCGGTGCGGAAGACGATGCGCAGCAGCCGCTTGATATTCTCCATCACCTGGACGAAATCCGGATCGAGGTGACCGACGACCGGCGACATCATCGCTTTCATCACGCGCGGATTGACGTTGGACGGCCCCGGACCGAGCAGAATCCGCGACGCAGGCTTGAGTTCCGGAAATGAATCCGCCACCAGTGTTTCTCCTTGCAATGAATCGCCGGGAATTTCCGCGCGCGCCAGCCGCGCGCCCGCGAGATTCCGGGCTGAAATTGAACCTTGCTATTATGACCGCGAAGGACCGATCGCAAAAGCGTTGCCCGCGCGCCCGATTCGGGGTCATGGTAGAGTGCCGCGGGGATTGGACGCGCCGCCACAATGAGCAGCATCGACCGCAAACTTCTCGACGAGCTTCGCGAAATTCTTGGCGCCGGCGGGATCGTCTCGCGCGCAACCGAGCTGAAGGTTTACGAGTGCGACGGATGGACGATCGAGAAGCGCGCCCCCGAGGTGCTGATCCTCCCGCGCTCGACCGCGCAGTTGAGCGCTGTCCTCGCCGCGCTCGATCGGCGCGGCATTGCTTTCGTCCCACGCGGTGCAGGAACGGGCCTGTCGGGCGGATGCCTTTCGTTGAACGCGCCGGCGATGATCTGCACCTCGAAGATGAACCGGATTGTGGAAATCGATTTCGACAATCGGCGGGTCGAGGCCGAGAGCGGCGTGGTCAACCTGCACGTCACCAACGCGGTCAAGTCGAAAGGATATTTCTACGCGCCCGATCCGTCGTCGCAGGTGGCGTGCACCATCGGCGGCAACATCGCGGAGAATTCGGGCGGGCCGCATACCTTGAAATACGGAGTGACCACCAATCACGTGCTGGCGCTCGAAGTGGTTCTGCCCGATGGCGAAATCGTCGAGCTCGGGGGACCGGCTGAGGAGCGATGCGGCTACGATCTGGCCGGGGCAGTCGTCGGCGCGGAGGGCACTGCGGGAATCGTCACGCGCGCAACGCTCAAGCTGATGCGCGAGCCCGAGAATCATCGCACGATCCTGGCCACCTTTGCCGATGCCGACAGCGCGACGCGCGCCGTGTCGATGATAATCGCGTCGGGAATCGTGCCGGCCGCGCTCGAAATGATGGACCAGCTAATCATTCGCGCCGTCGAGGACGCGTTCCACGTCGGACTGCCGCTGGATGCGGGCGCGGTGCTGATCATCGAGCTCGAAGGTCTGGAGGCCGGGCTCGGCACCTACGCCGACGAGGTCGCGAAAACTGCGAGCCTGGCCGGCGCGTCGAGCGTCAGGCTTGCACGTGACGAAGCCGAGCGCGCGCTGTTGTGGAAGGCGCGCAAACGCGCATTCGGCGCCGTCGGCCGCCTCGCGCCGAACTACGCGACTCAGGACGGCGTGGTTCCGCGAACCTGCCTGCCGCGAATTCTGCGGGTGATCGCCGACGTGAGCCGCCGCTATGACTTGCGCATCGGCAACGTATTTCACGCCGGCGACGGCAATTTGCATCCGATCATTCTTTACGACGAGCGCGAAACCGATCAGGTCCGCCGGGCGATCGACGCGGGACGCGAAATCCTCAAGGCCTGCGTCGAGATGGGCGGCAGCCTTACCGGCGAGCATGGAATCGGCGTGGAAAAAATCGGCGAGATGCCGCTGATGTTCTCGCCCGACGATCTTCGCGTCATGACGGAGCTGCGCCATGTGTTCGATCCGATGGAGCGATCGAATCCCGGCAAAGTGATTCCGCAACCCGGCGCATGCGTCGAGGTCGCCGCGCCGCGCCGTCAGGCGCCGATCTAAGGCTGCACCGCCGGCAAATATCGTGGCTGCCAAAGCATCTTCAAATCTGGCGAATCGGCTCGAGGCAATCGTCGGCGCTGAGCGCGTTCGCGCGCCAACCGCTACCGAGGCGCGCGCCGCCGACACGATCGCTGAGCCCGTTTCCGTCGGGCAGATCTGCGAGATCGTTCGCATGTGCGAAGCGGATCGGATTGCGCTGGCGCCAATCGGCGCGGCACGCTCGCTCGCGGGCATCCGGCGCTCGCCCGTCGCGCTCGGCATCTCGATGGCGCGGATGGCGCGAATTGTCGCCTACGAGCCCGACGACATGACAATTGTTGCGGAGGCCGGAATCACCGTCGGCGAACTGAATGGCGCCATGGCGGGTGCCCGTCAGCGGCTCCCAGTCGATCCATGCGGCCCCGGGATGACGACGCTGGGCTCGTTAATCGGCGCCGCGCACTCCGGACCGCTTCGCCTTTCCGAGGGCACGTCGCGCGACCTGCTGATTGGAGTTCGCTTCGTCGGTCACGGCGGCAGCCTCATTCACGGCGGCGGCCGCGTGGTCAAGAACGTCGCCGGGTATGATCTGATGAAACTGATGGGTGGGGCATTCGGTACGCTTGGAATAGTAACTGAGGCAACGTTCAAAGTGCGTCCCATTCCATCTGACTACTGTCTCGCGGTCGTTCCTTACGCGCGTGCAGCAGATGCATTCGCCGCCGCGCGCATACTCAATGACTCATTGCCACTGAGTAATCTCGATATACTCAGTCCCGGCCTCGCAACGCGCTTCAATTCCACCGGTCAATTCCTCCTTCTCGCCGGTTTTTCCGGAAATCCGCCGGAGATTGGCTATCAGGCCGGACGGATTCGCGATTTGGCCGGCGCTCGCGGTGAAATTCTGAGCACCCACGGCGCTCTTAAGAGTTACGAGCTGCTGCGCGATATCGATTTCCATTCGGCTCCGCTGGCCGCGCAGATCGCGGTTCCACCCGCGTTTCTCGCGCGAGTACTGGAGAGCTGCGGCAACGACATTGAATTTCGCGCCCACGCCGGCTCCGGCGTCGCGCAGATAGTTCCGGCTGATGAACACGGCGCCGAGGCTCCCGTTATAACCGTGGCGCGATGGCGTGAAGTTGCGCGCTCGACGCGCGGTACTCTTCGACTGCTCGCCGCCGCGCCGGCGATCCGCGACCGGCTCGAATTCTTCGACACTCCCAACGCCGGCGCGCTCGCGCTCATGCGGCGGCTCAAGGCGGCCTTCGATCCGGCCGGGATCTTCAACCCCGGATGCTTCGTCGGAGGCATCTGATGGCCGAGGCTTCACTGACACCATTGAATCCGGTTCGCGGAGTTTCCGACTACGACCTGCTGTTCGCGTGCGTCCATTGCGGGCTGTGCGCCGAGGCTTGTCCGACCTACGTTGTAACGCGATGCGAGATGGACTCGCCGCGCGGCCGAATCTATCTGATGAAGTTGCTCGCCGAAGGCCGCATCGACTTCGACGACGACGCGGCACGCCATCTCGATTTATGCCTCGGATGCCGGGGCTGCGAGACCGCCTGCCCGTCGGGCGTTCATTACGGCCGCTTGATCGACGGTGCGCGCTTATTCGTCGAGCGAGAGCATCACCGCGGCTTCATCGATCGATTCAAGCGGCGCGCCGCCGGCGCGATCTTCCCGTACCCCCGTCGTCTCCGGGTGCTGCTCGCGCCGCTGAAGCTTGTCGATCGCCTTGGTCTGAGGCCCGCTCTAGGAGCCGTCCTACCGCGCATGATTCGCGATTGGCTCGATCTTCTCCCGCCGCTCACGCCCGGCTTGCGCCCGCTCGCCGAGCGGGGCGAGCATCGCGCCGCGTGCAGACGCACCGACGGTCGTCGTGCATCACGGATGCGTTGCGCAAGCACTTGCGAATTCGGAAAACCTGAACAGTGAGCGTCTGCTCGCCGCCGCCGGCTATCGCGTCGTCCAACTCGAACCGACCTCATGCTGCGGAGCACTCGATCTGCATTCGGGCAACGGATCGCGAGCCCGCGATTTTGCCCGCGCCAACGTTCTCGCGCTCAAGAGCTGCGGCGCCGATGCGATCGTGTCGGCTGCGTCGGGATGCTCGCTGGCAATCGCGGAATACGGCCAGCTGCTCAGAGACGAACCGAAATTCGCCGAGGATGCGCGTGCGGTCTCCTCGAAAGTGCGGGACCTGAGTTCTTTGCTGCTCGACGCACCGGCCGCTCCGAAGCGCGAATTTCAATGCACCGTCACCTACCACGACGCTTGCCACCTCGTGCATGGACTCGGAGTGCGCGAAGCGCCGCGCAAATTGCTAGCTTCGATTCCGGGCGTGAGGATTATCGAGATGTCCGAAAGTGACCTCTGCTGCGGTTCGGCCGGGTCCTACAACTTGACCGAGCCCGCGATGGCGCGCGACCTGGCGCGGCGCAAAGCTGACAATATCGTTGCGACAGGCGCGGATTGCGTGGTGCTGGCGAATCCCGGATGCGAGTTCCAGATCGCCGCCGAGCTTCGCCGCCGCGGTTCGAAAATCAAGGCCGTTCACCTCGCGGACTTTCTCGCGATGGCGTCCCGGTGATCCTGACGCTCGATCAGAGTTCAGGGCTCGAGGGCAGGAAGGTCTCGCCCATCAGGTAGGCGTCGACCGCGCGCGCCGCTTCGCGCCCCTCCCATATCGCCCACACCACCAGCGATTGCCCGCGATGCGCGTCTCCGGCGGCGAAAACTCCGGGCACGCTCGACATGAAACTCTCGCAATCCACGTTGCTGCGCGGGTCGAGCTTGACCCCGAGCTCGGAGATTATGCCCTGGGGCTCGGGGCCGAGAAATCCGAGCGCGAGCAGCACGAGGTCGCACTCGATTTCGAACTCGGTGCCCGGGATTTGCTCCATCACCATCCGCCCGTTGTCATGCTTCCAGTTGAGGCGGGCGCCGTGGAGTTTTTTCACCACGCCGTTTTCGCCGGAGAACCTGCTCGTGTTCACGCTCCAGTCGCGCTGCACGCCCTCTTCGTGCGAGCTGGTGGTGCGCATGATCATCGGCCAGTCGGGCCACGGCATTTCGGCGGTGCGCTTTTCAGGCGGCATCGGAAGCAGCTCGAACTGATGCACGACGGCCGCGCCCTGGCGGTTTGCGGTGCCCAGGCAATCGGAACCGGTATCGCCGCCGCCGAGAATGACCACGCGCTTTCCGTGCGCGGAGATCTCGGCCACGGGATCGAGCGCGTCGCCGAAGTTGCGCCGGTTCTGTTGCGGCAGGAATTCCATGGCAAAATGGATTCCCTTGAGTTCCCGCCCCGGGATGGGCAGGTCGCGCGGCTTGGTCGCGCCCATCGCGAGCACGATCGCGTCGTACTTCGAGCGCATCTCGTCGGCGTGGATGTCGAAGCCGACGCGGCAGTTGGTGATAATCTCCAGGCCCTCGGCCTTCATCTGCTCAACCCGCCGGCTGACGATCCACTTTTCCAGCTTGAAGTCCGGAATGCCGTAAGTGAGCAATCCGCCGACGCGATCCGATCGCTCGTAGAGGGTGACCGAATGTCCCGCGCGGAGCAGTTGCTGCGCGCAGGCCAGCCCCGACGGGCCCGAGCCCACGACCGCGACGCGCTTTCCCGACTTGCGCGCGGGCGGCTGCGGCGCGATCCATTTTTCCGCCCAGGCGTGATCGATGATGTTCTTCTCGAGCAGCTTGATCGTGACCGGGTCGTTGTTGATGTTGAGGACGCAGGCTTCTTCGCAGGGGGCGGGGCAAACTCTGCCGGTGAACTCCGGAAAATTGTTGGTCGCGTGGAGGCGCTCGATCGCATTGCGCCATCGGCCGCGGTAAACCAGATCGTTCCAGTCGGGGATGATGTTGCCGAGCGGGCAACCCTTGTGGCAGAAGGGAATTCCGCAATCCATGCAGCGGGCGCCCTGCGCGCGCAGTTTGTCTTCGGGCATCTTGAGGTCGAATTCGCGCCAATCCTTGAGGCGCTCCCCGACCGGACGCCGCGAAGGAGTCTCGCGCCTGATCTCCATGAAGCCCGTTATCTTGCCCATCGCAGCCGTGATCTCCCGAGCCAGGTCAATTCTGACTAGTCAGTCGATTACTCACTCGCGCCGGCGGCGGCTAAACCGAGGCCACCCGCGCGAGATCGGAATCCATGTTGAGATGTTGCCGTTCGAGCACCATCCGATACTCAGTCGGCAGCACTTTTACGAACTTCGCCGCGTAGTCGTCCCATCGGTCGAGGACACGGCGTGCGACCGCGCTCTGCGTGTACTGCAAATGCCGCACGATCAGCGCGTGCAACTGCTTGAGTTCGTCGCGATTGGCGATCGGACCCAGCTCGACCATCCCGGTGTTGCAACGCGACGGGAACGAGCCGTCTTCGTCGAGCACGTAGGCCACACCGCCGCTCATGCCGGCCGCGAAGTTGCGGCCGGTCCTGCCCAATACCACGACCAGGCCGCGGGTCATGTACTCGCATCCATGGTCGCCGACGCCCTCGACCACCGCGTGCGCGCCGCTGTTGCGCACCGCGAATCGCTCGCCGGCCACGCCGCGGAAGAACGCTTCGCCGCCGGTGGCGCCGTAGAGCGCGACGTTGCCGACAATGATGTTGTCCTCGGCCTTGAAGGTCGCTTCTTTTGGCGGAGTCACCGAGATAACTCCGCCCGACAGTCCCTTGCCGCAGTAGTCGTTCGCGTCGCCTTCGAGATGGAGCGCGATTCCCGGCGCGAGCCACGCGCCGAAACTCTGGCCGGCCGAGCCATTGAGATGAATCTGCACCGTGTAGGGCGGCAATCCCTCGGCGCCGTAGCGCCGCGACACTTCCGCCGACAGCATCGTGCCGACGGTGCGGTTGACGTTGCGGATGGGAAGATGGATTTCGACCGGCTTGCGATGCTCGAGCGCGTCTTTGGCAAGCTCGATGATGTGGTTGTCGAGCGCGGCGCCGAGCCCGTGATCCTGCTGCTCGACACAATGCAGCGGTTCGTCCGGCCCGGCATCGGGACGGCGAAGAATGTTGGCCAGATCGACGCTGCGCGCTTTCCAATGCGCGATCGCTTCGTTGGCGTCCAGGCATTCGACGTGGCCGACCATTTCGGCGACGGTGCGGAAGCCCAAATCCGCCATGTATTCGCGCAGTTCGTCCGCGATGAACATCATGAAGTTCACGACGTGCTCGGGCTTGCCCGAGAACTTCGCGCGCAGCACCGGATCCTGGGTCGCGATGCCGACCGGGCAGGTGTTGAGATGGCAGACGCGCATCATGATGCATCCCGAGGCGACCAGCGCGGCGCTGGCGAAACCGAATTCCTCGGCGCCGAGCAGGGCGGCGATGGCAACGTCGCGGCCGGTTTTGAGCTGGCCGTCGGTCTCGACCCGGATGCGTCCGCGCAGACCGTTCATCACCAGGGTCTGCTGGGTCTCGGCAAGCCCCAGTTCCCACGGAATCCC
>CAVRNO010000002.1:0-1652500 GCA_963722605.1 Binataceae bacterium (SeqCode)
ATACTCATCGTTCAGCGCCGCGTCACCGTAGGCCCGGCCGGCGCCGCGTGCGATCAGCGACTCCGCGTCGGCGGTTACGACCGCCCGCAGTTCGGCGATCTTCTCGGGCCGGTAGATGTCGCTCTCCGAGAGCGGATACCGGCCCCATCCGGTAAGCAACGCACGGCGCGGGTTCGCCGTCACGCCGGATTTGCATTCGCTACTCTTGGCTATTTGCGTCATCGCGAGTTTCCAGAGCGCGGCCGCCGTCGCCGACGGGCCGCAAATACGCATTGAAGCTAACAGGAAGAAGGGTGCGCAAGAACAGCCGCGCGCCCGCGGCAGCGGCGGCGCGTGACAACAGAGCGCGGCCTTAACATTCGGCGCAGGGCTCAGGCCGACCCGCGCCCGCCAACGGCGGGCGGCCTTAACGTTGGGTCCAGGGCTCAGCCCTGCCAGGGGTCAGCCCCCGCTATTTCTTCGGCGCCTTTCCCGTTCCCGACAATGGCACCGACTGTGGCGAGCCGATCACGTTGTCATAAATATCCAGGCTTCCAGTCTGCGCCGTCGGGCCCGTCGGGCTGAAGGTCACCGATACCTTGCAGACTCTTGCCCGGCTCGATCGTTCGGTTGCATTGCGACGTCACTGCGAACACCGATGGCGACGCGCTTTCGCTCCCGATATTCACCGCCAGACCGGTTTTCTTCTTGCCCGCGTTCTTGATCGTGACGGTCTTCGGCTTGCTGGTAGTACCGACGGTCACCGTTTTCCCGAATGAGATCGAATGGGGACTGAACGTCAGCTTCCCCGGGATCGGAGTCGCCGTCGCGGTGGGCGTCGCGGTCGCAGTCGGAGTCACCGTCGCCGTGGCAGTTGGCGTCGCGGTCGCGGTCGGGGTCGGGGTCGGCGTCGCGGTCGCGAGGGCCACGTTCACGTCCACGGCTGACGATGCGATCCCGTTGGCGACGACCACTAAAGTGCTCGCACCCAACTCGATACTGGCGGGAACGTCGAACTTGGTGGAGACCGGAGTGCTGCCCGTCGCCACCGCCATAGTGCTGTGGCTATGAGTGCGAGCATAGAAGATATGACCGGTCGCATTGTTGGTGATTTGCACCAATGGATAGTTGGTCGCGGCCTGGTAATCGTCTCCGTACCCAACCGCTTGCGACAAGCCGTTGAACTGCGTGCCGGTCAGTTGGTAATCGGTCCCGCCAGGACTTATCTGGCTCGGCGAGCCGGTGATAGACGGCGCCCAGGACGACTTGGGAGTTCCCGCCGGCGTGTAGATCTCGACATAGGAGTACTCATTCGTGTACATAACCTGGCCGGTAGGCAGCACCAGCAAGCGCCCATCGTACGAAGGTACATCTGGTCCATAGAGCGGCTCAGCCACCTGCGTCAGGCTGGTCCCATCGAACTCGAAAAACTCGCTCGGCGGGATCCATCCGCAAACGCTGTCGACCGGGGCCACCGACGTAAGCACGTTGCCGTCAGGAAGGAGAGCCTGCCGGAGCATCGGCCGCCACCAATTGCTCCGTCTTCCCGATAGTGTCACAGCCGCCCGAGCTGTAGCTGCTCGTGATAGTTGGATAACTGGGCCCGCTGCTCCATGCGCCGCTGCCGGTATTGTAGATGTCGTTGTAGCCGGTAGCGCCGGTAGCGAAGACGGTGCCGTCGGGGCGCAGGATCGCCGGTCCGATTTCATAGTAGGTATTGCTCCCGTCGCTGAGGAGGACCAGCGGGTCCGGCGCGGTTCCGGCGCTGCTCCATGCCTTCGACGAAGAGTTATAAGCTAAGGCCGGAGTCTCGGTGCCGTCACTCGTGTTCCAGACCTCCAGCGTCAGAACGCTGCCATTCGGCAGCAGGCTCCATCCTTCCTCGTCGTTATAGCCACTGTGATCGGCGGACTTGCCGGTCGGGGTGAAGGGGCTGTTAAAGGTTGGCGGGTTAGTGCCGGCGTTTAATGTGGCGATCTGGTAACCCACCGCCTGCGCGATCATGAACGTTCCGCTTGGCAGAACGACCGACTGGGCATCGCCGATCTCGGTCCATCCGCTGGGAGCCGCGATGCAGGTCCAACTGGTTGCGACCGGATCGTATATGGCGCCCTGGTCGGTCCAGACCTCGCCGCTGCCGTTCTTGAGCAAATAATCGTAATCGTAATTGTATTCACCGCCGATCACGACGAATCGGCCGTCAGGCAGCACCGCCGAGCCGTAGTAAAGCGGCGAGTAAACCGTGTCAGCGGACGCGCCCGGATAACCATTGGGGCAATCTGGTGGCGACGCCACTTGGTTCCAGGTTCCATTGATATAGCTTCCGGTATTGTCTGGCGTCAGCGTCCACCAGCCTACCGCAGTCAGGTTGCCATCCTGGACTAAGACTCTGCCATCGGTCAGCAAGAATTCCCCGGCGGGATAAAATTCGGGGCTGAATGAGTACGGCTGATTATTCAGCGGTGTCCAGACGCCGGATGTTACCGCGGGCGAGCCGGATGCCGGCGGCGAAGCAGGCGGCGGCAAAGCCGGCCGCGAATAAAGCGGCGCGCCAGATGGGATCGACCTGGGACGGGGCGGAGGAGGCAGCAGATTTAGCGCCCCGCCAACGCGCGACGAAGCAAGCGGCGCGGTGAGAGTTGTAACGCCTATCAATCCCGACGCGATCGCGCACACCGCGATCGCGGCAATTCGCACCTTACCGCGCGATGAGTCCATATGCCTTGCTCCCCCCGAAGACAGTTGAAACTCCGGCCGTCAGCCGGAATTTCCAGATGTCGCCCCGTTTTGAGCCCCCGATTCCCGCTCCCCGATAGACCGGACAGGCGCGCTGTCCAAACGGAAATCCCGGTCGAAGCTAACAGGAAGGAAGGCGTGTGGGAAACGTCGAAACAGTGAAATATCCGCTATTCGTGATTCCTTCTCCTGAACTAAAAAACGTTTCACGTGAAACGTTTTCGTGAAAACCTCAGCAGGACAGCACCATTTTCGACCACTTCCAAAAAATTTGACTGCCATTGCACCTGCCTGCTTAACATTGGGGGCGCTGGTCACCTCTGTGTGCTAGGAGAATCGTATGTCGTGGGAAAAGGAAGTCGAGGAAATCCGCCGCCGCGTCGAACTCGCCAAGGCGATGGGCGGGCCGGATAACATCAAGCGCCAGCACGACGGCGGCAAGCTCACCGTGCGCGAGCGGATCGACCGGCTGCTCGATCCCGGATCGTTCCACGAGTACGGCGCGCTGGCCGGAGCGCCGAAGTACGAGGGCCAGACGCTCGTGTCGATCATGCCGGCGAACTTCGTCGGCGGCACGGGACGAATCAACGGGCGGCGCGTGGTGGTCGGCGGCGACGACTTCACGGTGCGCGGCGGCGCGGCGGACGCGTCGATCGGCAACAAGCAGGGCTACGCGGAGATGCTCGCGCATGAACTGCATCTGCCTATCGTGCGGCTGGTGGACGGAACCGGCGGCGGCGGCAGCGTGCGTTCGCTCGACACGATAAAGCGGACCTACATCCCGGCCAATCCCGCTTTCGACGTGCTGGTGAAATTGATGGGCGAGGTGCCTGTAGTCGCGGGATGCATGGGGTCGGTGGCGGGGCTTGGCGCTGCGCGCGTGGCGGCGTCGCATTTCTCGGTGATGGTTCGCGGATCGAGTCAGCTCTTTATCGCGGGACCGCCGGTGGTCAAATGGGGCGTGGGCGAGGAGCTGACCAAGGAAGAACTCGGCGGCTCCGAAATCCACGCGCACATCAGCGGCGCGGTGGACAACGAGGCCGAGAGCGAGGACGACGCGTTCGCGCAGATTCGCCGCTTCCTGTCGTACTTGCCGCAGAGCGTGTGGAACGTGCCGCCGCGGATCGCGCCCGACGACGACCCCGCCCGGCGCGAGGATGAGTTGATCGGCATCGTGCCGCACAATCGCCGCCACGGTTACGACGCGCGCCGAATCCTGGAGCTGGTGATGGACCGCGGGTCGTTTTTCGAGATGACGCCGTTCTTCGGCCCGTCGCTGGTGACGGGATTTGCCCGGCTCGACGGATTCCCGGTCGGCGTGATGGCGAATGATCCGTTCTCGATCGGCGGATCGCTGGACGGACCGGCGTCGGACAAGATGGTCAAGTTCGTCGATCTTTGCGACACCTTTCATCTGCCGCTGGTGAACTTCGTCGATCAGCCGGGATTCCTGATCGGGCGCGAGGCCGAAATGGCGGGAACGATTCGGCGCGGCGTGCGCGCGCTCTATGCGATGTTCCAGACGACGACGCCGATGGTTGCGATTATCGTGCGCAAGGCGTTCGGAGTCGCGGGCGCGGGCCATGGAATCACGACCGGCTTGAATCTCCGCTACGCATGGCCGTCGGGCGATTGGGGCTCGCTGCCGATAGAGGGAGGAATCGAGGCGGCCTACAAGCGCGACCTGGCGGCGTCGAGCGACCCCGAAAAGCTGCGGGCGGAATTAGAAGAGAAGTTCAACGCCGTCCGCTCGCCGATTCGCACCGCCGAAGCATTCGGGATCGAGGAAATAATCGATCCGCGCGATACCCGGCCGATCCTCGTCGACTGGGTGCATCAGGCCTACGAGATAGTTCCCACCCTGCTCGGAGTCAGGACCCGCACGATGCGCCCGTAGCGACGAAAACGGCGGGCGGCCCTAATACTGGGTGCAGGGCTCAGCCCTGTGGTGCAGGGGTCAGGCCTGCTCGGCTGCCGGCGCGGTTCGTACGTGCTTTTCAGCGGGCGCACGGCCGCGAGTGAACGACATCGCGACGATGTAGATTATCATTCCGCCCAGCGCGACTTTGACCCACTCGCCCCATCCGTAATGGACCGCGACGTAGAGCGACAGCGGCGCTGAGATTGCGACCCATCCGCGCGCGACCAGCCCGAAGAAGGCCCATCCGGTCGCTTGCAGCGCGGGGGAGACGTCCTCGAGCGCCTCGGAGTACTGCGCGGCCCACGGCACGTAAGCTATCGCCAGGAAGCATCCCATCAGCGACCCGACCATCACCATCGTGGCGTGTGGCAGCGGATGACCGAAGCGTGGGATCCACCAGGCCATCAGGATCGCGGCGAGCGTCGCGCCGAAGATTGCGATCGGCTTGCGTGTTTGCAGGCGATCGGAGACCAGCCCCGTCGCCACCAGGACGGCGAGGTTCGCCAGCCAGAAGTATCCGTTCATCTTCGCCGCGTCGGCGGGCGTGTAATGAAACGCCTCGGTGAACATCAGCGGCCCGAAGCCCTGGATCGCAAAATACAGCGTCAGGTTCGCGCTTACTCCGATCACCAGCAGCCATACCTCGAAATGACCGAACAGGCGCCTGAAGGCGTCCATGCTGCTGGAAGGAAGTTCGGAGGCGGCGGGCAGGCGTCCCTCGGCGGCGAGCGCCTGGATTTCAGTCTTCATAATCTGCATGCGCAGTTCGGGGCTCAGATCGCACAGCCACAACACGATCGGGATGTACATCGCGACCGCGAAGAAACCCATTATCCAGATCTGCGATTGCCAGGTGTGATAAATCGGCAGGGTCCTTCCCGCCACGTAGTTGGCGAGGAAGGCCGCTCCGACCGGACCGATCGTGAACAGTCCGAAGGCCAGCGCCCGGCTGAGCCGCGGCGACATATCGCGCATCAGCGCCGCCAGCGCGCCGGCCGTCAGCCCCGCCACGACTCCCATCAAAATGCGCAAGATCACGAACGAGACGATGCCCGTGATCAACACGTTCAGGAACAACAGCCCGGTGACCAGGCCCAGACATACGTCGATGATCAGCACGCGGCCGTAGCGGTCTGCCAGCGGACCCCCGACAAACGCCGACATTCCGGAAATCATCACGGCAACAGTAATGAATTTGCCGTACGCGACGTGGCTCATGTGCAGGTACGGCAGCATGATCGGCAGCAACGGAGCCAGCTGGAAATCGTACGCCCCCAGAATCGAAGCGAGTACCGTCAGCAGCAGCAGCGTCCATCGATGAGCGCCGCGCGGATATTCAGTTAGTGTTCGAGCCGCGACAAAACCGTTCATTCCGTTCCTCTCCCCACGAGCCCGACGAGCGTTGACCTAGTTTCTCTACAACTTGGAGCACCGGAAACACAAGGCGGATGACTGTTCGAGCACTGGTGCGCGCGCGCTCGGCCTGCTAAGACGCCGGAAGCCGACAAGCCTCGAACAGGATCGTTGAACGATGGATATAAAGAGCCCCGCCGTGGGCAAGGTGCTCCGGCTCTCGGTCGAGAGCGGTGCGCAAGTTGCGCGTGGCGACGAAGTGATGGTGATCGAATCGATGAAGGTCGAGATACCGGTCAAGGCCCCGGCCAGCGGGCGCCTCATGGAGTTTCGGGTCAAGCCCGGCGATCAGATTCAGCGCAATTTCGTCCTCGCCGTGATCGAAGCATGACGCAGCCCCACGCCGCCCGATTCAATCGGCTGCGCAGCGCCACCGCCAAGTGCAGCCTGTCATGGGCAAAAGGATACTCAGATAGACGGGAGCAATACTAAATAGATAATCAGGCATTTACTCATTACATAGTTGGCTCATATGTACTCTGGGAGTAGAGTGACTACTGGACGCATGCCGAAGGGGGGTCTTCGCTTTGTCCAGGCATTTTTCGCCGTGCCTTTTCGCCGCCGCAGGCGGCTTGCTGCTGGCAGCCGCTCTCGGGGTAATTCTGTTCTTTCCGCAGCGGGCGAGGTCGCTGGCGGCAGGCGCCAACCCTGACGCGCGCAGCCTGATGCGCTTGCGCGACCGCGCGGCGCGCGAGGCATTCCTGGCCAGCCGGCGCGGACTCAACTTTGGAGTGCCGCCGGATGCGTATCGCGCGGCGATTGCGCAGATGCGGATGCAGGAGCGCAAAGCAGCCGCAAGCGCCAGGCTGGACGGGACGGACGCGGCCCAGGCATCTGCTTCTTTGGCGTGGAGCGCGCTCGGTCCGATGCCATTGATTAATGAGATTCCCGCCTTCGGTGGAATCGCGGTGGGTGGACCGCTGGCCGGTGCGACGGGAAGGGTCACCGCAATCGTCGCAGATCCGACCGTGAGCGGACGGATGTTCGTCGGCACCGGCGGCGGGGGAGTGTGGATGCGCGCCAACGCAACCGCGCCATTCGTGCCGATATTCGATCTCGAGCCCACGCTGTCGGTCGGCGCGCTCGCGCTCGACACCACCACCAGTCCCAATCCAACGCTCTACGTCGGCAGCGGGGAAGGCAACGGCTCGGCCGATTCATACTATGGCGAGGGAGTGTTCGTCTCGAGCGATCTCGGCAACACCTGGACGCAGCTCGGCGCAAGCAGCTTCGCGCACGCGTCGATCGCGGCGATCGCGGTCGATACCACGCACACGCCGCGAACAATCTACGCCGCCGTAACCTACGGCTCGAGCGCGAGCCGGGCCGACGCGTCCTGGGTTGAGGACGGTTTTGGTCAGAATGGCCTATGGCGTTCACCCGACGGCGGCGAGTCCTGGATTCCATATCCCGCCGGAACCTTCGGCACTTGCCCGTACTTCACCGACGATCCATGCCCCGCAGAGTCAGTTGTGATCGATCCCGCGTCACCGGCCGCGGTTCTGGTTTCGATTCTCGGAGCCGGCGTGTTCCGTTCGTCGAATTCCGGATTCAGCTGGACTCGCGTGAGCCTGCCCAACTTGAGCGGCGGCGTCAGCCGCGTGAGCATCGCTGCCGCCGGCGGCGTTGCGTATGCGATGGTCGGCGCGGCTGACGGTATCGAGTACGCGGGGTTCTACAAATCCGCCAATGGCGGAGTCAGCTGGACTCAGGCGTCGGTGCCGAGCGCGACGGTCGGCGGCACGACTATCGACGGGTCCAGCTCGAGCAACTTTTCCGAGTCTTTCTTCGACCAGGCGCTGGCGATCGATCCCGCCGACGCAACCGGCGCAACGGTCGTGTTCGGAGGCGTCGGAATCTACCGCTCAACCAACGCCGGGAGCAATTGGACCATGCTCGCTTCCGGCGGCGGGACGCATTGCGATCAACACGCAGTCGCGTTCGATCCTGGAAGCGCCCACAGCTTCTACCTCGGCAACGACGGCGGGCTTTATCGCTTCGACAGCGGCACGCTCACCTGGGCGGCGCTCAATGCGAGCATCGGCGCCGCGCAAGCGCAGTCGGTCGGTCCTCATCCAACTAACAGCGCAGTGGTGATTGCGGGATTTCAGGACAACGGCACCGCGCTCTTCGACGCCACGCAGCCGCCGGCGTCGAGCTGGACGGAGGTGGATAACCTCGACGGCGGATTCGCGCTCTTCGACACGGTCAACCCGCTGTTCGCCTATCATACGTTCGCGACCACCTCGGCCGGACCATGGATCGCGCGTTCGACCAACGCCGGTGTCACATTCAATTTTGCCGCTTCGAGCGATTCAATCCAGACCGCGATGGCGATGGCGGGCGACGCAGGCGCGGCCTACTATCCGCCGCTCGCAAGCGATCCGGCCGTCGCCGAGCGCGTGTTGTTTGGCGCGCACTCGGTTTACGTGTCGAATGACGCGATGGCGACATGGGCGCAGCAAACGACCCAGGATTTGACCGGCGGATGCAACAGCGGCGCGTGCGCGCTCGAGGATATCGAGATCGCGCCTTCCGACCATACCAAGGCGTACGCGCTCTCGATGGAGACCAGCACGACCTTTCGTCCCACGCCTTTCAAAATCTTCACCACCGACCAGGCGGATATCCAGGTCAGCCCGGGGCAGCCCGGAGGCGCGCAATGGACCGACAAGACCTCGCAACTGCCGCCGATCGTATTCCCGGATTCCACGCAAGCGACCGGAATCGCGGTTGACCCGTTCGATTACAGCGTCGCCTACCTGAGCCTTTCGGGGTTCACGTCGGCTACCGGTATCGGTCACATTTTCATGACGACCGACTTCGGCGGTTCATGGACACAGGTCGACGGCAATCCGAGCCTTCAGAGTCCGCCGCCCGAAAATGCGCTGCCCGACGTTCCGGTGTTGCGAGTGCTGGTCGATCGCAACGATCCCGCGGCGAACACTTTGATAGCCGCGACCGACATCGGCGTTTTCAGGACGACCGACGGTGGATCGACCTGGGCGCCATTCAACCTCGGGGTGATTCCCGCAGTCGCAGTTTTCGATATCGAGCAGAATCTGAGCGGTGTGGTTTTTGCCGCGACGCACGGGCGCGGGATATTTGAGCTCGCCGGCGAGGGTTCGGCCGGCGCGACGCCGTCGCCAACGCCTGCCGCGACTGCCACCGCGACCGCGACGCCGACTGCGACTGCCACGGCCATCCGCGACGCCAACAGCACCCGTGACGCCAACGGCATCCGCGACGGCGACTTCGACGAGCACCGCGACCGCGACTGCTACTGCGACCGCGACACCGACTGCGACTGTCACGCCGTCCGCGACGGCGACAGTGTCAGCGACGCCCACTGTAACCGCGACTTTCACGCCGACGCCGATGCCGACCGTCGCAGCGGCGCTGGCGGTCTCGCCACGCTACGCGAGCTTTACCGCGAAGGCGGGCGCGCGGAGCAAGGCGAAAAAAATAACCGTGCACAACCCTGGTAGAGTGTCGATCACGCTGATCGGTGCGCAGGTGACCGGCGACTTCGCGCTCTCGAAGCTCTGCGGCGGGGTGCTGAAACCAAAAGAGAAATGCAGCTACGGCGTGGTCTTCGCTCCGACCGCAAAGGGTCTGCGCGCTGGCCTCCTCACGGTCAACAACAACGGCTCGAGCGGGCCGCGAACCGTCAGCCTGTCAGGAACGGGCCGGTAGCCGCGCTAGGGAATAGCGCGATACTCGCTCTCGACGATCCCCATCACGATCGTGTCGTGATAGCGGCCGCGCTTGAAATGCTCCTGGCGCAGCACTCCCTCGCGCTTGAATCCGCACTTCTCGTACGACGCGATCGCACGCAGATTGTAGTCGTGAACATGGAGCCAGAGCCGGTGCAGGTTCATTTTGTCGAACCCGAGCCGCATCATCACGCGCATCGCGTCGGTGCCGTAGCCCTTACCCCACAATGATTTGTCGCCGATCACGATTCCCACACCGGCGCTTCGATTGAGCCAGTTGATCGCGTTAAACGAAATCGCGCCGATGTACCTTCGCTCCGCGAGCGTCTCGATCACGAAGGTCTTTTGTTTATCGGATGAAGCGGCGGCTGCCTCGATGAACTTCTCCTCCGCAAGAGACGAGACCGGATAGGCGAGCATCTCCCCGCCGAGCAAATCGGTGATTTCCTCGTCGTTGATCCATTTCATCACTGCGTCGAGATCGGACTTCTCGTAAGCTCTCAGCTTGACCAGCTTGCCTTCCATGTCCGTCTCCTTGCATTCCGAAAAAAGGAAGGGCGACCCATCGCCGGGCCGCCCTTCGTCGATCAATCCTCAGTCGGAAAGCGGCTAGCCCTTGGGCAATCCGAGCACGCGCTCGCCGATGATGTTGTGCTGGATTTCGCTGGTGCCGCCGGCGATCGTCAAGGCCCGCGACGCGAGCATCCGATACGACCACTTGCCCTTGTCCACCGCATACGGCGCCTTGAATTCCATCTGGCTGTACGGCCCCAGCATCTCCATCGCGAACTTGTTCATGCGCACGTTAAGTTCGCTGGCGCCCAGCTTGAGCACCGAGCCCTCGGGCCCCGGCGGCAGACCCTTGAGCCGGCGCGTCAGTTGCCGAAAGCCGGTGTAGCGCAGCGCAGCCGCCTCGCAGGCGAAACCTCCCAGCCGCTGGCGCACGCTGGAGTCCTCCCACGCCGTGTGTCCGTTGACCCGGATCGTCTTGGCCAGCTCTACCATCTCCTTGACCTGGCTCATCAGGTCGCGCCCGCCGCCGATTCCCGACCGTTCGAACATCAGCGTGGTGATCGCGACCTGCCATCCCTGGTTTTTCTCGCCGAGAAGATTCTTCTTCGGCACCTTCACATCCTCGAAGAAGATCTCGTTGAAATTCGCGTCGCCGGTGATCTGCACCAGCGGGCGCACGGTCACGCCGGGACTGTGCATATCGACCAGTACGTAGCTGATCCCCTTGTGCTTGGGCGCGTCGGGATCGGTGCGGACCAGCAGGAGGCACATGTCGGCGTGATGCGCGTCGGAGGTCCAGACCTTCTGGCCGTTGACGATAAAGTAGTCGCCTTCCTCGACCGCGCGCGTCTTCAGGGCGGCCACGTCGGAGCCGGCGTCCGGCTCGGAATATCCCTGGCACCATAGCTCGTCGGCCGAAAGAATTTTTGGAACGTAGCGCTTCTTTTGCTCCTCGGTGCCCCAATGAATGATCGTCGGACCGGCCAGCATGATGCCCAGTCCGTTGACCAGCATCGGCGAGTCAACTTTGGCGAGCTCCTCGCCGTAAATGATTTGCTGGGTGAGCGTCGCGCCGCGTCCGCCGTACTCCTTGGGCCAGCCGATTCCGACCCATCCGCCCGCGTGCATCTTCTTGTGCCACGCGACCCGCCGCGTCCAGTCCTCGGCGCTGCTTTCACGGGTATCTTCGCGAACGTCGCCGCCGCCGTCTCCGGCCTTGGGCAGGTTGGCATGGAGCCAGCTGCGAAACTCCTTGCGAAACGCCTCGTCTTCGGCGCTGAAAGTGAAATCCATTGCTGCCTCCGATGGGGACCGCGTGATGCGCGCCTGGCCGCGTCCACGACGAGCGTCAGCCGGCGGCTGCGATCCCTAACGCCTGTTATATAGAACAGCCGGTGCCGCTTATTCAAGAAGGTTTTTGCGCTCCGCTCACGGCCACCGTGGCCTGTCAGGCGCCGCTGGCCTCTCGATCTCCGGGCAACAGGTACTCTGCCACGTGCGCCGGAATTGGCGTCGAAGGATCGACCCGCGCATCGAAGACCGGCGGCAACGTTTTCATCGCAATCGGAATCTGGCCCGCCCAAACCGGCAGCGCGTAGTCGGCTTCGTCGTCGAGCGGGTCGCCGCTCCTGAGCTTCGCCGATGCCTCCGCGATCGGAAGCGACAGCACCGACGTGGCGGCAAGCTCCTTCTCATCGGGAGGGCGAATATGCTCCCAGCGGCCCGGCGTCACGTGTTCGATCAGTGCCTTCATCACGGCCAGCTTCTCAGCCGGGTCGGCGATCAAAGTTGCAGCGCCCAAAATCACGACCGACCGGTAGTTGACCGAATGATGGAACGCGGAGCGCGCCAGCACCAGGCCGTCGATATGCGTCACCGTGACCGCCAGCGGGGTTCGCTCCGCCGCGGCGCGGATCATCCGGCTCGCCGCCGAGCCGTGAATATAGAGCCGGTCGGCGACACGGAGGTGAAGCGTCGGAATCACGTAGGGTTGCCCGGCGATCGCAAAACCAACGTGGCATACCAGCGCGGTATCCAGGATGGAGTAGATGGCCTCGCGGTCGTAGGAGGCGCGCCCGGGGATGCGCTTGACGCGGGTGCGCGCGGTGGGCGCGATCGCGCCGCTTTGGCTGGGATTGGCCGAGTGCGCGATTTGCTCCGGCATTTCTTTCATCTCTTCCACCTGCCTTGCCATTTTGTTACAGTACATAACTATGAACGTATCGGTACATTATCAAATCCGCGGGCATTCGGGCAACCAAATCGCCGCGAGTATCGAGCACGGAATTCAAAGCGGCGGGCTCCACGGCGGCGAGCGCCTGCCGACCGTGCGCGCGCTGGCGGCCCGGCTGCGCGTCAGTCCGGCCACGGTTGCGGCCGCCTACAACGCGCTCGGCGTGCGCGGGCTGGTGCACGGTTCGGGGCGGCGCGGGACGCTCGTCAACCGCCGCCCGCCGCTGTTGACGCGCGCGGTCTTCGCGCCGCCGGCGCCGGGATTGCGCAATCTGGCGGACGGCGGTCCGGACCCGGCGATGCTCCCGTCGCTGAAACCGTATCTGGCGCGGCTGGATGGAATCCCGGGCAAATACGGCGACCCGGAAAATCGCGCCGCGCTGGTGAAACTTGCCGCGCGGCAATTCAAGAGCGACGCGATCGGCGCGGAATCGATCGCGGTCGTCAGCGGCGCGCTCGACGGCGTCGAACGCGTGCTGCAGGCCCATCTGCGGCCGGGCGACGTCGTCGCGGTCGAAGATCCGAGCTACACCGGCGTGCTGGACCTGGTTGCGGCGCTGGCGCTGGTGGCGGAGCCGGTCGCGATAGACGACTCGGGGCCGCTCGCGGCGGATTTGAATCGCGCGCTCAAGCTCGGCGCAAAGGCATTCATTGTGACGCCGCGCGCGCAAAATCCGAGCGGCGCCGCGCTCGATCGAAAGCGCGCCGCCGAGTTGAGGCACGTGCTCGCAGGCTTTCCCGAAGTCGTGTTGATCGAGGACGATCACGCGGGTCCGGTGGCCGCCGCTCCCGCGATCACATTGTCGGGCGAGCGCGAGCGCTGGGCGACGGTGCGGTCGGTGTCGAAGGCGCTCGGCCCCGATTTGCGGGTAAGCGTGATAGCGGGTGACGCGCTGACGGTGGCGCGAGTCCAGGGCCGGCAGAGTCTTGGGCCGCGATGGGTCAGTCATATCCTGCAGGACCTCGTCACGATGATGTGGGCTGATGCGAAGACGCCGGCGCTGCTTCAGAGGGCGGCCGATACTTACGCCGAGCGGCGCCGCATGCTGATCGAAGCGCTAGCGCATTACGGAATCGACGCGCGCGGACGCTCGGGCCTGAACGTTTGGGTGCCCGTCGCGGAAGAAGCGGCGGTGGTGAACGCGATGGCGGCGAAGGGATGGGCGATTCGCGCCGGAGAATCCTATCGAATCAAGAGCCCGCCCGCAGTCCGCGTGACGATATCGACGCTGACGCCGGAGGATGCGCGCAGGTTCGCCGCCGACCTGGCCGACTCGATCCGCCCGCGTGCGCACGCGCAATCCGCGTAGCAGGGGTGATCCCTGCACCCAGCGAAAAAAGAAAAGAGGAGATGCGAGTTTCGCTCTGTTATAACGAGGTAGGAGGGATAGAATCGGGACCTGCGCTTGCGCGGTTTCCGGTAACGAGTAGATTGATCGCTCGTACTCGAATCATATGCGACGCAACCCCGGCCCCTTCGAGCCATTCATTTATATTCTCCAGACGCCAATCGTGTTTCGCGTCGTCGGTATCGGCGGGCTGTTGGCCTTCACCATCGCCGCGCTTTCGATCGCCTCCGAGCACAGCGCGGGCGCCGCGATTTTCGGGCTCGCGTTGATGGGCACGTTGTGGTTCGAGGCAAGCGCCAATGTCTGCCGGCGATGCCGCTTCTACGCGACCTGGCATTGCCTAGGGCAGGGGATGCTGGCGTCGAAACTGTTTTCGCGAATCGGTGAGCCGCTGGGCAAGCCGGGAACGATGATCCACGGCGCGCTGTTGGCCGCCTTCTTGGTTTACGGGCTGTTCTGGCTATGGCACTCGCCGATGGTCGGATTGATCTTCACGCTATGGGTTCCGATTGCGCTCGTCAGCGCGACCTCGCCCGCGGGCTTCTCGTGGCGGCAGGGGCAGGGGCAGGGCTGAGCCCTGCACCCAGTATTAGGGCCGCCCGCCGTTGGCGGGCGCGGCCCCTGCCAATGGCTTAATACTGCGCTGCCGTCGCCATGGCCGAGAGCGAGAGACGCGGCTCGCGCGTATCTCGCGATTCACGTTGCGCCGTCGCCGCCGGTTGCATCGTCGCGCATCCGGTCGTAACGTCTTCGCGTTTGCATCATCTATATACGCGAGGCTGATATGAACCTTAAAAATGTGGTCGCGCTTGTGACCGGTGGCGGCTCCGGACTGGGCGAGGCGACGGTCCGGGAATTCGCGTCGGCCGGGGCCAAGGTGGCGATTCTGGATTTAGCGGCGTCGCCCGGCGCCAAAGTTGCCGAGTCGCTCGGCGCCAATGCGATCTTCGTCGAGGCCGATGTAGGCAGCGCCGATCAGGTGAGCGACGCGATTGCGAAAACGGTGGCAAAGTTCGGCTTGGTTAATGTCCTGGTAAACTGCGCCGGTATCGGCCGCGCGATGCGCACGGTGACCAAGGAAGGGCCGCATTCGCTCGACCTGTTCAGCAAGGTGATCGCGGTGAATCTCGTCGGCACCTTCAACGTGACGCGGCTGGCGGCGGCGCAGATGGCGAAAAATCAGCCCGGCGCCGACGGCGAGCGCGGCGTGATCGTCAACACCGCGTCGGTCGCCGCGTACGACGGGCAGATCGGGCAGGTCGCATATTCGGCGTCGAAGGGCGGCGTGGTTGCGATGACGTTGCCGATAGCGCGCGACCTCGCGTCGCTCGGCATCCGGGTCTGCACGATCGCGCCGGGAACTTTCGAGACTCCGATGCTGGCGGGTTTGCCCGAGGCGAACCGAAAAGCGCTCGCCGCGCAGATTCCGTTTCCGCAGCGGCTGGGCAAGCCGGCTGAATACGCGGCGCTCGCCCGCCATATCGTGGAGAACGGGATGCTCAACGGGGAGACGATTCGCCTCGACGGCGCGCTGCGGATGCCTCCGCGCTAGATCGCGGCCTAAATCGTCGAGGCCTTGCGCGCGACGCGTGTCGCCAGAATGAAGGCGAACGCGGCAAACGCGATCGCAATCGCCACCGACGATCCCATCGGCATCGTGGCGCCGCTAAAGCCCGGCTCGGCGAGATACAATCCCCGCCGAAGCGCGTCGACCGCGTAGGTAAGGGGATTCAGCCGCGTGGTCCATCGGAACCAGGTTGGCGCGCCCGCCAGCGGAAAGACCGCACCCGACAGCATCCAGATCGGGAGCAAGAGCATGTTCATGAAGGCGTGGAAGCCCTGCGTCGATTCGGTTCGCCACGCCATCGCCAGCCCGATGCTGGTCATCGCGAACGCGATAACCGCCATCATCGCGCCCGACACCGCGATCGCTTCGAGGTTGAGGCGGATTCCCGCCAGCGGCGCCATCGCGAGAAAGATAGCCCCCTGCATCACCGACAGCGTGGTGCAGCCGAGCGCCTGGCCGAGCACGATCGTCGAGCGCGAGATCGGCGCGACCAGAACGCCCTGCAAAAAACCCTGGCGGCGATCGTCCACGGTCGAGGCGGTGGCGAAGATCGCGGTGAACAGCAGCATGAGCACGATCACGCCGGGATAAAAGTATTGCGCGTAGCCGATGCCGGCGGGCATCCCGCTCGGCTTGAACGATGCCTGCAGGCCGGCGCCGAGCAGCAGCCAGAAAACCAGCGGAGTCGCAATCGCGCTCATCACCCGGATCGGTTGGCGGATGAAGCGCACGATCTCGCGTTGCCAGAGTGTTGCAACCTGAAGAAAAATTTCGCGCATCGCGGGCCTACTCCGTCCGCGCCGAATCGGCGAAGAATTGATGCCCGGTCAGGTGCGCGAATACGTCCTCGAGCGTCGGCTTGCCGAACGAGACCGATTCGATCTCGTCGCCGAATGCGTCGATCAGGTCGCGAAGCAGTTCGTGCCCGCGGGTTCGTTCGATGCGGATCGCGCCGTCCACGAGCTGGCTGGCGAGCTTGAAGCGCTCGAGGATTTTCCCTTGCAGCAGTTCGGGCGCTCGCGCCCGGATAGCGACCACGTCACCGCCGAGCTGGGATTTGAGTTCGCCCGGCGGCGCGATCGCGACCAGCTTGCCTTGATGCAGGATGCCGATGCGATCGCATCGCTCCGCCTCTTCCATGTAATGCGTGGTCAGCACGACGGTCACGCCCTCGTGCTCGCGCAGATGCTCGAGGTAGTTGAAAAACTCGCGGCGCGCCGACGGATCCAGCCCCGTGCTCGGCTCGTCGAGGATCAACAGGTCGGGCTGGTGGAGCAGAGCCTTGGCGAGTTCGACCCGGCGCTGCAGTCCGCCCGACAACGTCTCCACCCGGTCGCGTTCGCGCGCCGAAATTTTGAGAAGCTCGAGCATCGCCGCAATCCGATCGCGCAGGCGCGCGCCGGTGATTCCATACAGATGACCATGATACGCGAGATTTTCGCCGACGGTCAGCTTGCCGTCGAGGCTCGGATGCTGAAACACGACGCCGAGGCGCCGGCGCAGCGCGGCGGTTTCGCCCGCCAGCTCGTGACCGAGCATTCGCGCGCTTCCTGATTGAATCGGCGCCAGGGTCGAGAGCAGCTTGAACAAGGTGGTTTTGCCGCCGCCGTTGGGTCCCAAGAAGCCAAAGAACTCGCCGCGTGGAACCGAAAAAGTCACATCGCTGAGCGCCTGGCGATCGCCGTAGCGAAAGCCGAGCGCGCGCGCGTCGATCGCGCCGGATTGGCCGCGGGTCGCGTCGCCGGCAGTCTGCGATCGATTCGAGACGGTCGAGGGGTTCACGGCTGGCCCAGTCCGCCCGCGGGCCGCGTGCCTTGCTCCGCCAGTCCGGCTTCGGCGCGATGCCATCCGTTCTGAAACGCCGACGTGCGCTCGGCACCGTTGCCATGCCCCGACTCTACGCCGCCGAAGTCGTCGCCGGTGAGCTGGTAATAACGCGTCACTTCTTCCGGATCGAGACGCCGAATCCCCATGCGCTCGAGCGAGTAGCCGGCGAACTGATCCGCGGCGAGTTCCTTGTTCTTCAGCGGGACGTTGCGCTGGGAGGGCTCGAAATCGCCGTGGGCGAGATGGCCCAGCTCGTGGGCGAAGATCGCGCACAGCATCGGCCGAACGGCGTCAGGTTCGTCGATCTTCATATACCGCTGAAGCAGGAAGTTCATGAACCGCTCGTTGTAGAAGATGCATCCGCCGCGGCTTGCGTGGGGCGAGCCGGATTTGACCGATTCGTAAACCGGGAAACTCGTTTCCCACATCTCGTTGAGCTGCGCGACGATGGACTTGTACGGCTCGCCCGCCGGCCGCGCCAGTTCGCCGCAGGCCATAAGCAGGGGGCCGGCGGCTCTGGCGGCGGGCGCCGCGCCGGTGTCAGCGTCGGCCGGCGCCTGCGTCGTCGTATGCCGCTCGACGACGTGCCAGTCCTCGTCGGCTTGAATCGAATTTGCGCAGGCAACGACGACGCCCGCGAGCATCACGGATGCCGCCAGCACGGCCGCCCGGCGCCGCGCTCGCGGCGCCGGCGTCGTTTCGATCGGCTCCCTCAATTGGTTACGGCGCCGCGCGACGATGACGACACCGACCGCGCGTACTTGGCCATCACGCCGCTTTTGTAATGAGGCTTCGGCGCTTTCCACTTCTTGAGCCGCGTCTTGATTTCCGCGCGCAGTGAGATCGACGTCGAGTCGGCGCTTGGCGATGTCGAAGGTGATTACGTCGCCGTCGCGCACCGCCGCGATCGGTCCGCCGACCGCCGCTTCCGGTGCGACGTGTCCCGCCATCAGGCCGTGCGTCGCGCCCGAGAAACGTCCATCGGTGAGCAGCCCGACCGATTCGCCCAGGCCCTGGCCCGACGAGCGCCGCCGTCACGCCCAGCATCTCGGGCATCCCGGGCGCGCCGCGCGGTCCCTCGTAGCGGATCACGACGACGTCGCCGGCTTTGATCTGCTGCTTCGACACCGCCTTGAACGCATCGTCCTCGCAATCGAAGACGCGCGCCGGCCCGCGATGCATCATGCGCTCATGCCCGGCGACTTTTACCACGCATCCTTCCGGCGCGAGGTTGCCCTTCAGAATCACCAGCCCGCCGGTTTGTTTGATCGGCTTTGAGAGTGGATGCACGACTTCCTGCCCCGCGGTCTCGCGCGCCTCTCCGGCTTCGACCCCGATCGTTCTGCCGGTCACCGTGAGTTCGTTTTCGTGGAGCAGCCCGGCTTCCTTCAGGCGTTTGGCGATTAGCGGAATCCCGCCCGCCTTGTACATGTCGGTCGCCAGGAAATGGCCGCCCGGCTTCAAGTCGGCGAGGATCGGAGTGCGCGAGCTGATCCGGTCGAAGTCGTCGATATCGAGCGCGATTCCCGCCTCGTGCGCGATCGCAAGGAAGTGCAGCACCGCGTTGGTCGATCCGCCGGTCATCGCGACCGCCGCGATCGCATTCTCGATCGCCTTCTTGGTGATTATTCGGCTCGGCCGGATGTCGTGCTTGAGCAAATCGACGACGAGCCGCCCCGCCTCGAAAGCGCTCTCGGGTTTTTTCGGATCCGTCGCGGGAATACTGTTCGAGCCCATCGGCGAGATGCCCAAAAGCTCGGTCGCCGTCGCCATCGTGTTGGCGGTGAACTGGCCGCCGCATGCGCCGACTCCGGGACATGCGACGTCCTCGAGCCGCTTGAGGTCTTCGAGCTTCATCTTGCCCGCCGAATGCGCCCCGACCGCCTCGAACACGTCTTGAATCGAAACCTGCTGATCGCCGAAGCGCCCGGGCTGGATCGATCCGCCGTAAATCATCAGCGAGGGCAGGTTGAGCCGCTGCAACGCCATCACCGCCGCCGGGATCGTCTTGTCGCATCCCGATATCGCCACCACGCCGTCGAACAGATGCCCGCGCACGGTGAGTTCGATCGAGTCGGCGATCACTTCGCGGCTGATGAGCGACGCGCGCATCCCCGCCGTGCCCATCGAGATTCCGTCGCACACGGCGATCGTGTTGAATTCGATTGGCGTCGCACCCGCGGCGCGGATTCCCCGCTTCACGTGCGCGGCGAGATCCCGCAGATGCGCGTTGCACGGCATGATCTCGATCCACGTATGCGCGACCGCGATCAGCGGCTTGCTCAGGTCTTCGTCGGTAAAACCGACCGCCTTGAGCATCGCGCGCGCCGGCGCCCGCGAAGGTCCATCGACCAGGACGGTGCTGTTGGATCGTGAAGAATTTTTCTTGTCTTTATCTGCCATGTTATCTTCCCTGCCGCGATCGGATCGGTGGCCGAACGCGATTAATGATTTGTATAACAGCGCGCGCCCCCGCGAAATCCCAAGTTACGGTGCCGCGTGAGGGCGCAGCTCTTACGAGCGAGGCGGCCGGCTGCCGTCAGAGCTGCGTTTTTGACTTTCGACTCCGCCGTATACGATGAACTCTGTGAGGGCGCCACTTTAATGCCGTGTTGCGCATTCGCAGCGTTCATCGTCAGCCAGGTCGTGCTCGGCTTCGGCGTCGTCAAACGATTTATGTTGAGATCGGGCGATACGCTCGATGATGCGCCGGATAATCCCGCGACTGAGTGGCGTCTGATCGGCGCCGCGCCCGCGCTCGCGGCGCCGGATTCGAGTCGCCGCCCTGGACTGCGCATACTCGCGATTGCCGCATCGATAGAGATTCTGCTCGCGATCGGCGCCGCCTACGGCTACCGCCTGCACGCTCACACTCATCATCACTACGGCCTCGCCAGCGTCGCGAGCGTGCCGATTCCCGTTTGCATCAGATAAGGAATCGAGGAGAACAGCCGTGGCCGTCATACCAAGCGATATCGCCCAGGCATTCATTCGACGAGAAGCGGCCGTCGGGCCGGTGACCGCGGCGCGTCATCGCCGGATTGCGATGATCTACGCCGCGATGTGCATCCTCGGCCTGCTGCCCGCGATCCTCGGCATGCCGCCGTCGATCCAGGCCGCGGGGTTGGGCCTGTGGATTCCCGGCGGCGGATTCCTCGCGGTTGGCGGATGGGCGATCCTGCTGTTTGCGGTGACGCTGGCGCTGTTCGCGCTTGCCGTGTTCGCATGGTTCGGCGCCGGGATGGTGATTGCGCCCATCATCGTATGGCTCGGCTCGGCGCTGCTGGCAGGTCTGATGGCGGGCGAGCGAACCTGGTTCCTCGCGCCATATTTGGTCGCCGCGATAGTCGCGGGAATCGGCATCTATGCATATCGGCGGGATCAGGCGCGCAAGACCGCCGAGCTTGCGACGCTCGAGGCGCGCAAGCGAATCATCGCGACGGCGATCGCCGAGGCGATCGAAGTTGCGGCGCCGGTGCCGGGGATGGCCGAGCGCGAGCTCACGCCCGACGACCTCGCATCGTCGCGCTATGCGCTCGATCGCGCGCTCCAGCCGGTCGGCCAGATGAACGGCTACGACAAGGTCGATCAGTTCCAGACCGCGGCGCTGCGCTATCAGATCAATCACCTGGGCTACGGCTTGGGCATGCTGCAGTGCATGTACACGCCGAGCTTTCATGGCTATCTCTCGCAGGCGCAGCGCAACCTGATCGAGCTGTATCTCGATCGCCGAATCTGGGGCTACTGGCTATGGGAGTCGGCGTGGGGAAATTTGAATTTCACCGATCCGGATCCCGCGGCCAAGGACAACATCATGCTCACCGGATGGTTCGGCATCCAGCTCTGCATGTACATGTCGAACACCGGAGACCGCCGCTACGCCGAGCCCGGCAGTCTGCCGTTTCGGCGCAACGCGCATCGTGTGTTCCATCACGACGCGCACACCATCGCGCAATCGGTGGCCAGGAATTTTCTCGATTCGGAGTTCTGCCTCTATCCGTGCGAGCCGAACTGGCTCTATCCGATTTGCAATCACTACGGGATGACGTCGCTCAAGATTTACGATCGCGTGTTCGGCACAAAATACGTTCCGAGCGTGCTCGATCGATGGCTCGATAATCTCGACGCCGAATTCACCGACTATAGCGGCAGTATCATCGGGCTGCGCTCCTCGCTGACGGGATTTCGTTTTCCATTTCCGGCGGCAGATGCGAGCTTGGCGGGATTCCAGAATTGCTTCGCGCCCGATCGCGCGCAGCGGATGTGGGCCACGGCGCGACAGGATTTGAAATACATCATCAAGTCCGACGAGACCGGCGCGAAGCGGCTTTCAATGCCGGGAAAGGGATTCGACTTTGGCAATTACAAGTCGGGCTACGCCGGCGCGTACGCGATGCTGATGGACGCCGCGCGCGAGTTCGGTGATTACGAGATTGCCGATGCGGCCCTGCGCGCGCTCGATCAGGATTGTGGCCGCGCCGACGACGGCGGCGTGCTGCGATACTCGAAGGGCTCGAATCTCTCGAACGCGATGGCGATGCGGGCGCGCATCCATCGCCGCGATGACTTTCGCAGGACCATCGCCGAGGGACCGCCCGAGGCATCGTTGCGCGGGCCGATTCTCACCGATGCGAAGTATCCCGACGTGCTGGTGGCGCGCGCATTCAGCGACGGCGCCGGCCTCGACCTTGTGCTCTATCCGGGCGCCAAGCCTGGTCCGCAGGATATTCGCATCGAGCGGCTGCGGCCGGGCGCCAAATACGCGATGCGATCCGGCTCGGAGCACGCATTTGCGGCCGATCCCGACGGCACGGCATCGCTATCCGTCGAGCTTCACGGCCGCACCCCGATCCATATCGTTCCGGCAAGCTGATTATGTGCGGGCCGAGACGTTCAGCCCCGGACCGTCTGGAAGTACCTGCGAGGCCGAGGGGAACTGAACTCCGCAAATCGATGCGTCCGCGAAAAATCGCGCGCCGCCTGCGCCGACTGCGGTTCCACGACGCGACAGCACCGATGCGAGATGTACCGCGGCGCTCATGCCGACCGCGCTCTCGATAGAATCCGTGACCACGACCTCGATTCCTGCCGCCCTCGCCAGTCTTGCGATTTCGACGCATCGCGTCGGGCCTCCGAGCCGCGCTGCTTTCAGGACGAGGTAGTCGGCGCTGTCGTGTTCGATAAACGCGCTGAGCGCCGCGGCGCCGCTGATTGATTCATCCAGCGCGAGCGCAACCCCGGTCGCATCGCTGAGCCGCCGCAGCTCGCCCGGTTGCGGTGAGCGCAAAGGCTCTTCGAGGAACTCGATGCCGTATGGCTGGAACGCATGCAGCGCAGCGCGAGCCTCGTCCAGCGTCCATGCGCGGTTCGCATCGAGGCGGATCGAACAATCGTTCCCGATCGCCATCCTGAGCGACGCAACCATCTTCGCGTCCGCCGCGATCGCGCCCGCCCCAACCTTGAGCTTGAAGCACGTGTGCCCATTGCCGGCGGCGACGCGCGCTTCCTCGGCCAACTCCTCGGGCGTCCGGCCCGCCAACAGCGCCGAGACCGGCACGGCGCCAATCGATTCGCCGCCCAGCACGCGAGCCATCGGAACTCCGCGGATACGCGCGCTGAGATCGATAAGCGCCGTGTCGAGCGCGCATGATGCGGCGGGCGTGAGCGGATAGCCGCCGCGACTGTTCTCATCGATCAGCGTGCGCAGCTCATCGGGATCGCGATGGTGCTCGACGCTTTGAACGATCGATTCGAGCGCGCGCCGCGTGTCTCCGATTTGCTCGCCGCCGAGCCAATACGCGGGGCTGGCCTCGCCGATTCCCCGCTCACCGGAGTCGGATTCTATTGTCAGCACGAAGCCTTCGCGCGATTCGATTCGCCCCTGCGCAGTCGAGAGCGGCCGCACGAGGCGCGCGCAAAACGGCGTGATCGATGCGCGCGTGATCTTCAAAGGGCGAGCGCCAATGCCAGGAGCAGGCCGTAGCTCAGATGCAGCGCCGCGGTCCGCGCGAGGCTCCGGTTCAACTCCGCTCCGGTGCGCCGGCCAATCGCGCGTATTTCCCCAAACGCGAGCGGTGCCGATGCGATCGGGATCAACAACATCGCGCCGCCGAGCCACGCCAGCACCGGCGTCATCAGGAACGCGATCGCGACCAGCCCGCGGTACTCGGCCCGTGCGAATCCCCGTCCGAACTGCACCGCGAGCGTGCGCTTCCCGGCGCCGCCGTCGGTGTCGATAGTCGCGCAGGTTGTTCACCACCAGAATCGCGGTGACCAGGCACGCAATCGGAATCGAGGCTGCGATCGAAAGCCACGTCACAGTGCCGGTCTGAAGAAACACCGTGCCGTTCACCGCCGCGAAGCCGAAAAATACGAACACGAACGCGTCGCCCAATCCGTTGTACGCGAGCGGCAATGGTCCGGCGGTGTACGCGATCGCCGCCACGATCGACGCGATCCCGATCGCCAGAATCGGCCATCCTCCCGCCGATACAAGGTAGCATCCGGCGAGCGCCGCCAGACCGAGCACGCCGAGCGCCGCGTTCCTGACCGTCGAAGGCTCGACCAGCCCTGCCTGCGTGATGCGCAGCGGTCCGAGCCGCGCCTCGGTGTCGGCTCCCGCGACGAAGTCGAAATAATCATTGGCGAGGTTGGTGCCGATCTGAATCAGCAACGCCGCGAGCATCGTCACCAACCCGAGCATCGCGTTCACGTGGCCCGTGCGATGAGCCAATGCCAGACCCACCATCACCGGCGCTGCCGCCGCGGTTAAGGTGCGCGGCCGGGCCGCGGCAATCCAAACCGAAAAGCCCGGCGCATCCAAATTTTCGATCGCTTGATCGCTCACGGCACGCGCTTGAACCTCGAGAAATCGGGCTTGCGCTTCTGCACGTACGCGTTGCGGCCTTCCTGCGCCTCTTCCGTCATGTAGTAGAGCAGGGTGGTATTGCCGGCCAGTTCCTGGATTCCCGCCATCCCGTCCAGCTCGGCATTGAACGCCGACTTGAGGCATCGGATCGCCATCGGGCTTTGCGCGAGAATCTCGCGGCACCAGCCGACGGTCGTTTCTTCCAATTCCGCGATCGGCACGACCACGTTGATCATTCCCATATCGAGCGCTTCGGCCGCGCTGTAGCGCCGGCACAGGTACCAAATCTCTCGCGCCTTTTTCTGACCGACCAGCCGCGCGAGTTGCGACGCGCCCAGCCCGCCGTCGAAACTTCCGACCCTCGGCCCGGTCTGGCCGAAGACTGCGTTGTCGGCTGCGATCGTCAGGTCGCACACCACGTGCAGCACATGGCCGCCGCCGATCGCGAAGCCGGCCACCATCGCGATAACCGGTTTCGGGATGCTGCGAATGAGCTTCTGCAGGTCGAGCACGTTGAGCCGCGGAACGCCGTCGGCGCCGACGTAGCCCTGCTCGCCGCGGATCCGCTGATCGCCGCCGCTGCAAAAGGCCTCGGTGCCCTCGCCGGTCAGGATGATCACGCCGATCTCGCCGTCTTCGCGCGCGCGCGCAAAGGCGTCGAGCAGCTCGGTCACCGTCAGCGGGCGGAATGCGTTGCGCACCTCGGGGCGGTTGATCGAAATCCGCGCGATTCCTTCGGCCTTCTGAAATTTGATGTCGGTATAAGCATGCACGTCATGCCAATCGATTTGCACTTCGGTTCTCCTTAAAGTGATGGTTTAAGTTTTTAATTTTTGCCGTTAGCCGTTAAGAAAATCAGCGACGACGCGGTTGAATTCGCGCGGACGTTCCAGATGCGGTGCGTGACCCGCGCCGGCGATCGATTCAAAGCGCGCGTCACCGGCCGCCGCCGCGATTTGCCCACCGATCGCGGTGAATTTGAAGTCGAGCGCGCCCGCGATCACCAGCGTCGGCATCCTGAGCGCCGCGATTTCGCCGCCGAGCCACGGCTGCGCTCCGGTTCCCATCCCGCCGAGACTTCGCCCAAGCTCCTCGACGCAACAGCCAAGCCGCTCGCGGCGGATCCGCTCGATCTTTTCGACCGGCATCCGCGCCATCGACTCGAACAGCGGAATCGACTCCCATCGCTTGACGAACGCTTCGATTCCCGCGCGCTCGGCGAACGCCGCCAGCTCCGCGTCGGCCTGTCTGCGGGCCGCCCGCTCGGCCGGGTCCGCGATACCGGCAGAGGCGCTTTCCAGCACCAGCCGGTTGATATGAGCGCCGTACTTGAGCGCGATAAACAGCGCGAGCCTGCCGCCCATCGAGTAGCCCAGTAGCGAGAAGCGCGGGACTCCGAGAACCTCCGTGAGAAGGCGAATCACCATCGCCGCCGCGCGCTCGATCGAATAATTTTCAACCTCGCTTCCGACTCGCGTGCCTCCATGTCCCGGCAAATCGATACTGACGACGCGCCGGTCCGGCCGGAGTTCTTCGCGCAGGTCGCGCCAGCTTTCCTTGCTGCCGGTGAAACCGTGGAGCAGCACGACCGGATTCGCGTGGCGCGGTATCCGCCGGCAAAGCGGACGGACCCTCGTCGCTGAATTCGACGGTCGCATTGCCGATCGCAACTCGACGATTCATCGGATCGTGCCCCTAATGTTCACTTGATCCGGCGCGGACCCGGCTGAGCGCCGCCTCGATCATCCGGCGATGCGTCGCGAGGTTGCGCGCGCGGTCGCCTCGAATCTCGAGCAAATGCAGGCCCGGATGCTCGAGCGCGTATCCGGCCGCGGCGTTGAATTCGCTCCAGGAGCCGGCACGCGCGTATCGCGCCCTGCCCATTGCCGCAGCCTGCTCGAAATCAAGTCCGTGCGGCGTCGCGAAGAAGCGCTCGAAGATTTCGCCGAGCGCGGCCTGGGGCAGGAACGAGAAAATTCCGCCGCCGTCATTGTTAATCACGACCACGAGCAGATGGACGGGGTAGCGCGCCGCGATTTGGATCGCGCCGAGGTCGTGGAGAAGGCTCAAGTCTCCCAGCACCAGAATGGTCGCGGCTTTTCGCGCGGCGGCCGCGCCCAGCGCGGTTGCCAGCACTCCGTCGATACCGTTGGCGCCGCGATTGCAAAACAGCGAAGTGTCGCGCTCCGACTGTCCGGCGAAAGTATCGAAGTCGCGGATCGGCATGCTGTTGCCGCTATGCACGGCGCATCCGTCCGGCGCGAGCCGCATCAGCTCGGAGATCACCTTGCCCTCGAACATCGTGGTTTCATCGGCGAGCATCGCGTCGAGCGCCGCGCGCGCTCGCGCCGACGCCGCAAGCCACGAATCGAGCCACGCCGGCGGCTTCGGCGAAACATCAAGCGACCCGAAAATCGCGTCGCAGAATTCAACCGTCCCGGCCCGCGCCACGTCGGAGGCCTTTTGAATCGGATCGGGCCATGTTCCCGGCTCCGCAACCATCAAATGGCATTGGCGCGCTCCCGAGGCGAGAAATTGTCCGAGGCACTTGGATACCGGAGGATCGCCGAACTGGATCACGGCGTCGGGCTGATTGGCCGCGCAAAACGCCGGGTCGCGCAGCATGATGTCGTAGGCATCGACTATTCGCGAGCGGTCATGGCGCCCGGAGCGCAGACCCGACAACGGATCGGCGAGGATCGGCCAGTTGAGCCGCGCGGCAATTCGCGCAATCGCGCGGGCCGCATCCGGTGACGGCGCGGCGGGACCGCATACTATCAGGCCTCGATCGCAGGCGCTGAGCTTGTCCACGAGCGCGCGAATCGAATCGGGCGATAGGGCAGGGCGCGCGGGATAAACCCGCGTGTACGGCGGGCGCGATTCATCCGGCGCGAATTCGCTTTCACCGATCCGCGCAAGCGCGTCGCGTTCCTCGCTCACGTCGATCAGCGGCTCGCGCATCGGGAAGTTCAGATGCACCGGTCCGGCCGGCATTTCCGCCGCGGTGGCGAACGCGCGGCAAGCGATAGTGCGGTAATAGCTGTCGAGCTCAAGGCCCGCGGCGGGAGTCGCGAGATCGACGCTCCATCGCGCGTGGCTTCCGTACATCCCGACCTGGTCGATCGTCTGCGGGGAGCGGCAATCGCGCGCCTCGGGCGGACGGTCGGCCGTGATCACGATCAGCGGAATCTTCGACAGCGACGCCTCGACGACCGCCGGCATGTAGTTGGCTGCGGCTGTTCCCGAAGTGCATGCGAGGATTACGGGCCGACCGGTCTCACGAGCCATCCCGAGCGCAAAAAATCCGGCGCTGCGTTCGTCGAGGATCACCCACGGGCGGATCGCGGGCGCCCGCAGGATGCCGATGACGATCGCGGTCGAGCGGGAGCCCGGCGAGATGCATGCGTTGGCGACGCCGCATCGCGCAAACTCATCCATCATCAGGGCCGCCGCGCGGCTATTGGGATTACGCGATAGTTCCAAGGGTGGATAGTGTCCTAGTTTGAAGTTCTTTCCCCGCCCGGCATCTCGGCGCTCACGACTGCCAGATATGGCGGCTTTAGTTCGAGTACTGTACCTACGTTTCGCATGGGCATCGTGCTGCCTGGGCGGATGAGGTATACGCCACGGCTCGGAATGCTTGATTGACACCACACGCCCTTCTTGGAGAACCACTCGGCGGATTGCTGGAATCGCTCGACTGGGCATATGACTCGCCGGACGACGAATGCAGAGGCAGAGGCTAGTTTCTTGCCTCGGCGAAAGGGATGGGGAACTCTGACGCCCCTCGGCATTGGCCGCCACTCTTCCTCCCCGACGAATCGGTAGCTCCTGCACTCAGTCGGTTCACCGGCCGGATCGACGGCATTCGTTCCTTTCGAGCAAAAGACGAACACCTCGTTCCGTTCGGCAACCGATAACTCGTCGTGCCAAGCACCGAGCATTCGGCGGAACTGGAAGGACCACAACGTCCATCCGTTTGCCTGAATCTCGGCCCGCTTCCGCTCGATGATTTGCTCCGTCGCCTCTCCGGCATGCGGCCCGAAGGGATGCCAAAATGCAATCTCAAAGTTTGTGTAGCTCACGCTCCGTCTCCCCTCAGAGAAAAGGCTCCTGAGTGGCGACGCAAACGCGAGAAGCGCAAGACTTAGCGCTTGCGTTTTTTTCTGCTCCGCTCATAGGGCCACGGTCCCCATTTGTTGAGGTCGCGGATTTTCTTAGTCATTGTGAACGCCTGTTCAAGATCAGCGACCGTATAGTCTCTTTCAGCCCCTCGGATCGCCGACAATGCTTTCCAGCTTGGATGCTCGTAGTTGCCACCCTCAGAAAGCATCTGTTTTTCTTTTCGTGCATGCCACGCGTAAAAGTCGGCGGCCTGAAGCGGTAGAACCTTTTTGTCATCTTCAAAGACCGGCGGATTGCCCATCAGAACCTGTCGGTCTTTCATCCATTCATTTCTTTTCCAAAAGTGCCACGCCTGAATAACAGCATGTTGCTCGCGTTCGCTTGCAGTATCGAAGATGAAATCTATAGGCTCGCGGAATCCGTGCGCTGTCAAAAACCGCGTGCTTTCGAGCATCGCTGAGGCGTGCGCCATCATGTAAGGAAAGTCCGCCTCTGGGCCGATCTTTCCCTTAAACGTTTTCTCATACTCGGCATTGGGCACCGTAATGCGAATCCGGAACGGAACCAGCGTGCAAATTCCTTCGGTCAAACAAGCGATCAGATCATCAATATCCTCGCGAGGCCAGCCATAGTACTGGCTTTTGTGGTTTTCGGATGTCCTTGGGTTCATCGCTTCTTTCGTTTTGAAGTATTCCAGTTCACAGCCGTCGAGTATTTCTTTCCATTTCTGGGAGAAGCCCAGCCAGGTCTTAGTAGAACCCAGAAATCCGGCAATGACGTAGGTCGGCCCTGAAGCGCGCCCGCTATCGTCGAGGTACGCCTGATACTGGACATCACCCAAGCGCAGAGCTCCCGACGAGCGCGGTCAGCTTGTTTTCGGTCTCTGCAAATTCCGCTTCGGACTCGGAACCCGCGACGATCCCGGCGCCCCCGAACAGGATCATCCTGCTGCCGTCGATAACCCCTGCGCGCAGCGCGACCGCGAACTCGCCCTGGCCCTTCGCGTCGATCCATCCGACGGCGCCGGTGTACCATCCGCGCTCCGGCTCTTCGCGCTCGATAATCGCGCGGGCGGCTTCGCGCGGCACGCCGCATACTGCCGGCGTCGGATGGAGCAGTCCTGCCAGTTCGATCACGCTGCGAGGCTCACGCAAGCGGCCCTCGACCCGGGTGAACAGATGCTGCGCCTCGGGCAATAGCATCAGGCGCGGCCGCGCGGGAATGCTTAACGGCGAAGCCACGGGTTCCAGCGCCGACGCGAGCGCATTGACGACGTATTGATGCTCTTCCAAGTTTTTCGCCGAACTGAGCAGCGAATCGCCGAGCGCGCGATCTTCCTGATCGTTGCCGCCGCGCGCAATGGAACCCGCCAGCGCAATTGACGTTACAGTTTCTCCGTCGAGCTTGACCAACTGTTCCGGCGTGGAACCGACGAACGAGGTAGAGGCTGCGCCGACGAAGAAGTTGATGCATGCGGGGCGCGCGGCGCGCGCTGAATCGATGAAACGCGCAGGATCGATCGGCGACGCGGTTTCGATCGCGATGCGCCGGGAGAGCACGACCTTTTTGAGCGCGCCGCACAGGATTTGCGCGCGCACGCGCTCGACGCGCTCGCGCCAATCAATCCGCTCCGCCGTGGTCGTCGTTGACGGCCGGAGTTCCAAAGGCGGCGGCGGATTTGCAGACCGATGGCAACAGTGCGCAGCCGCGAGCGCCCGCGCCAGCATCCGATCAGCCGAATCGCGGTCGTCCTTTGCCCAGGCGATAGTCAGGGTGCATCGCGCGCCGCGGCGAACCCACAAAAGCATCGGCATGAAGAACCATGCGGGCGGAAACTCGCGCCATTCACCCGCCTCGCAGGCGCGATCGGAAAAACCAAAGCCTCCGACCATCAGCGGACCGCCGCCCGAATTACCGTTGCGACCCGGATTCAGCGAGGATAGAAGCTCGCGGGCGCGCTCGGAGGCATCCCGGAATCGCCCGGCGCCGGAAGATCGAAACTCCGCAACCGCGCCCGCCGCGGCGATAGTCAGTCCGGATTCGGGCTGCTCCCAATAGAAGAGCGGGGCCGCGCCGGAGCCGCGGATCGCGCGGAGCAAATCGACAGGTTCATCGACCGCAACCGTCTTGGAAAAAATCGAGTCCGGATGATTCATCGCCACACAAATTCCTAACGGTGCCCGGTGATCAACTGCACGGCGCCGCCGAGCAGGCGGCGTTTGTTGACATCGTGAAAGCCCGCGTCAGTGAGCATCGCACGCAGCCGCGCTTCGGCGGGCAGGTAACTGACGGACGAGGGCAGCCATGCGTAGGCGTCGCGATCGACCAGCCGGCCCACGAGCGGCACGAGCTTGTGAAAGTAGATGCGATGGCCGGTGCGGAGGATGGGCGAGGCGGGCGTGTCCACTTCGAGCAGCGCGATCTTGCCGCCGGCCTTCAGGACGCGGAAGCATTCGCGAAACGGCTCTTCCAGATTCGCGAAATTGCGGAGCGAAAAACCCGACACGACCGCGTCGAACGATCCGGCGCGGATCGGGAGGCGCAGCGCGTCCGCGCGGACCAGGTTGGAACACGCGCACGGGCGCTTCACTCGCGCCACGCGCAGCATCTCGGCCGAGAAATCCAGGCCCACGACGCGGACGCCAACGCTCGCGAGTTCGGCGCAGAAGTCGCCGCTGCCACAAGCCAAATCAAGCGCGCGAGAACCCGGCGCCAGCGCGATCGCCTCGACCGCATCGCGCCGCCAGCGCCGGTCCATGCCGAACGTCATCAGGCGATTCATCAGGTCGTAGCGCGGCGCGATCCGGTCGAACATCGCCTTGACCGCCGCCGCCTTGGCGCTCGCTTCGGGCGTGTTCATCGCGGGGCGAGCCGAAGCCTGACTTCTCCAGCCGTGCGCTGCGCGACCCGAAAAGCCTTCTCGTCGCCGCTATCCTTGATCCGCGCGAGCGCCCGCCCGACCAGCAGGCGATGGAAGTGTTGCGCGACGAGCGAGACCACGATCGGCAGCATCTCGCGAAATGCGTCGGCGACCGCCTCGACGCTGTCGCCGTCCCGTTGCCGGCCGCGGACGTAGGCGTTGAAAAGATCGATTGCCTCGTCCACCGTATCGGCGGTCGCGCGATGGTGCCTGACCGCGACCTCCAGCAGCCGCGTTATCGGCAAGCCGTATTCGAGCAAACGCATCACGCCGCGCGCGGCCTCGAGGTCAACGTCGGAGTAAGAGTTGTCCCCGGTTTCGCCCGCGACCGCCTCGCGCAGTTCGGAGCTGTCCACCAGATCGAGCAGTCCTTTTGGAATCCCGAGCAGGTCCGCAAATTGGGCGCTGGTGTAACGCGCCTCGCCGGCCTTTTCCTTGACCGCGGCGACGAGCGCCCGATCGACGCCGTCCTTTTTCGGGCGGCTGATGAGGCTCTTGACCACCTTGAGCGGAAGTCCGCGCGCGGACATCGAGCGGATGAGCCGCAGGCGCTTCAAGTGCGAATCGTTATAGACCGCGACGCGGCCGCGGCGGCGGGGCCCGTCGAGCAGGCCGAGGCTCTGGTAGTAACGGATGGTATCGACGGGCAGGGCGGAAGCCCTCACCAGCTCCGGCAGGCTGTACGACTTCATGAGCATCAACTCTTAGAGTAAATGCTCACGGAGTCAAGGGACAGTTTTGGTCATCCTCCGCCGAATCGCCCCGGCGCCAGCACGGAAGCGTCGAATCTTTCGGTGGCGCCGCGGACGATCAGGTCGGCCGCGATTTGGCCGATGGCGGGACTGCTCTCGATGCCGAAACCAGCCTGACCCGCGAGCCAGAAAAATCCCGCCACGCGAGGATCGGCGCCGACCACGGGGACCGAGTCGGGTGAAAATGTGCGCAGCCCGGCCCATTTGCGCTTCAAGGTGCGCGGCACAATCGCGGGCGCGAGCGCGCGCAGGCGCTCGAGCGCGGCGGCGATAACCTCGTCGTCAGGCTGCGCGTCGCACGGAGGCATTGGCTCCTGATCCATCGGGCTCAGCATCAAGCCGCCCGACTCGGGCGCGAAGTAGATCTGATCGCTTTCGCTGATGACAAACGGCCATCCGCTTACGTCGAGGCTGGGCGGGGCGGCGAAGGTGACGATGGAGCGGCGGCGGGGTTCGAACCGTATCGGCATCGCACCCGCCATGCTCGCGACCGGGCCGGCCCATGCGCCGGCCGCGTTGACTACGCATCGCGCGCGCAGAGTTTCCGCGTCGGTCACCACCGCGCGGCAACGGCCGTTCTCAACCACGATCGCGCGCGCTTCGCTCCCGGTGCGAACGACTGCGCCGCGGCGGCGCGCGTGACGGAGATAGCTGGTGAGAAGTTCGTGCACGTCGATGCGGCCGCAGGCGGTGAGCATCAGCGCGCGCTCCGGTTCCTCGAGGAGCAGGGCGGGCATCCGAGCTTTCGATTCCGCGCAACTCAGCGGCTGGAACGCAACGCCGTCGCGCCGCAATCCGGCGGCGGAGAAATCGAACACGCTCAAGACGGGCCGGCGAAAGAGAATCATCACCGGGGTCGGAATCAGGATGGGATTGTCGGCGAAGCCGGCTGGAGGATTTCGCAGGAATTTCCCGCCCATTGCTTTGAGGGCCTGCACGGCGGGGATCGGATCGAACTCGACCAGACTCGCGGCGCTGCGGCCGGTGGAGTGATAGCCGTGCTGGCTCTCCCGCTCCAGGAGCGCAACGTTGGTCATTCCGCGCTCGGTCAGAAAGTACGCGAGCGAGGCGCCGGCGATGCCCCCTCCGATGATGACTACGTCAAATTCGGTTGTGTTTGGCATTGATACCACCGGGGCCGCCGAGCTATCCGGCCTGCGTCAGATCGATCAGTTTTGAAGCGCGAGCGAGCTCGTCCGCGTTGAGAGCCGCACTTGCCAGCGCGTCGGCATCGCGGCGGCCCAGGATCGGAGCGGTCAGCCCGATGAATTTGCGCGTCAGATTGTCGCGCTGCGCGGCCAGGTTGGAGGCCGGCTGGCCCGAGTCCGACTCGGCTTGAAAAATCCGCCCGTTGCTCTTGACGACGACCGTCGCGCGCGTCGAGGGAATCTTTTCGGCGCCCACGACACGAATCCGATCGCGCAAAGGCACCACGCGTGCGTCGGTCACGCTCGCATCGGTGAAGGCCTCGAGCCTGCCGGTATCTTCCCCGAGCAGCGCCATCGCGGTGGTCGCGCGCAAGCTGAATTTTCCCTCCAGCCCGGTCTTCGGTTCCTGGATATTGCACACGCCGAAAAGCGCGGGATGAACGCGCACCTCCACGTCCTCGATGGAATCCGGATCGACGCGATGCTCGGTGCGAATCCGCCGCGCCGCATCGATCGGCGCGTGGGTGAGATAGCACGAGGCGTGGTACTTGAAGAGCGTGTCGCGAATGAGGAAGCGTCCGTTGAATCGATCGAGGATTTCGCGCGACGGTTTTGCGCCGGCGTGGGTGGCGGCGAATCCCTGCGCGGTCTCGATGATCTCCATATTGGAAGTGTAGCCGGCGCGCGCGGCGAGCGCGCTGAACAATCCATTGGATGCGGCGCGGCCCGCGTGCAGCGGCTTCGCCATCGTTCCGAAACCCGACTTGAGCCCGGCGGCTTGCGTACCGGCCAGGCCGAGTGCGCGCAGCCATCCATTTTCGTCGAGGTGCAGCATATGCGCGCACGCGGCCGCGGCGCCGAAAGTTCCAAGGGTCCCGGTGCTGTGAAATCCGATCGCGTAATGATCCGGGCCGATCAACGCGCCCAGCCGGCACTCGAGCTCGATGCCGGCGACGATCGCCTCGAGCAGCTCGCGCCCGCTCGATCCCGCGCTCTCCGCCAGCGCGAGGACCGCCGGGATCACCGGCGCAGAAGGATGACCCATGATCGTCGTGTGAGTGTCGTCGAAATCGAGCGCATGCGCGGCGGCTCCGTTAACCAGCGCCGCCGACAGCCGCGACGCGCGCTGCTTACTCCCGATGAGTCCGGCTTCGGTCGATCCTTCGGGCTTGACGATCTCATTGACCAGAATTTCCGTCAGCGGCTGGCGCGAACCGGCGACTGAGACGCCGAGGAAATCGAGGACGCAGTGGCGTGCGACCTCGCGCGCATCTTCGGGCGCATCGTCCCATCGCATGGCGCGAACCGCGCGGACCAAATCGAGCGTGGCGGTGAAAGCGGATTCCTTCATGCCTTCAAAATCTACCACAGATTTTACGGCTTGCCCGGTGCCGCGAGGGTGGGTTATCGTCCACGCCAGGTGGGCACGAGCCCGCCCATTAACAAGGAGATTGGTCAGATGCGTGAAGTTTCGATGGTCGGCGCCGGCATGGTGAAGTTCGGAAAGTACATCGACACGAGCATGAAGGTTCTGGCGCGGGACGCGGTAAACGGCGCGCTTTCGAGCGCCGGGATCGAGCAAAAGCAGATCGAGGCCGCGGTCGTCGGCAACGCAGCCGCGGGGCTTATCACCGGCCAGGAATGTATCCGCGGACAAGTCGTGCTGCGCGAGATGGGCATCGGCGGCATCCCGATCGTCAACTGCGAAAATGCCTGCGCCAGCTCCTCGACCGCGTTTCATCTGGCGCACCTGTATGTCGCCTCGGGCATGTACGACGTGGTGCTCGCGCTCGGGATGGAGAAGCTTTACCACGTGGACAAGAAGCGCACGTTCGCGGGATTCAGCGGGGCCGTCGATGTGGAAATGGTGCAGCAGTTGCTCGCCGAAATGAACGCGCAACAGGCCCGCCTCCAGGCCGAGCGCGAAGCTCGCGGCGAGCCGGCCAAGAAGGTCGGGGGCGCGGGAGAATCGCGCTCGATGTTCATGGACTTCTACGCGGCGGGCGCTCGCGCGCACATGATGCGCTACGGCACGACTCGCGAGCAGTTCGGACGCATAGCAGTCAAGAACCATCGCAACGGTAGTCTCAATCCCCACGCGCAGTATCAAGAGGTCTATAGCCTCGAGGACATTTTGAGCTCTCCGATGGTGGCCGACCCGCTCACGCGGCTGATGTGCTCGCCGATAGGCGACGGCGCTGCTGCGGCGATCCTATGCGCCTCATCGATCGCGCATCGCTATACCAACAAGCCGGTCAAGGTTCTCGCATCGCTGTTGTCGTCGGGCTCCGATCATGGCTCCGACCAGCCGGGCGTTGTGCCGCGGGTCGCGAAGCAGGCCTACGAGAAGGCGGGGGTCGGACCGGAAGACCTTGGCGTGATCGAACTCCACGATGCGTCGGCGCCGGCTGAATTGATCACCTACGAGGAACTCGGGCTGTGCAAGCCGGGCGAGGGCGGGAAGCTGATCGACGAAGGCGTCACCGAAATTTCCGGCCGCACCCCGGTGAATACGTCAGGCGGGCTGCTCGCCAAAGGTCATCCGGTGGGCGCGACGGGAGTGGCGCAAATCTGCGAAATCTTCTGGCAGCTTCGCGGCGAAGCCGGAAAGCGGCAGGTCAAAAATCCGAAGGTGGGGCTTACCGAGAATGGCGGCGGCATGGTTCGCGCCGAAGCAGCGGCCGTGTCGATTCACGTCCTCGGGATCTGAGGCAGCCCGGCAGAGCCTGTGAGCAGAACAGGGACTTGGTTCCTAGCGGTCTTGATTACGCTGACATCCGTCGGGCTCGCGATCTACGGCTGTGCGTCGCAGCCCTCTCCGCAGATGCAACAGGCCATGCAGGAGGCGAGCCGGGTGATGGTCACCACGACGGAACAGATTCCTGGGCACAGCTATACGATCCTGGGGCCGGTGCGGCTAAACCCTGGATTGCCGACGTTGTCCAACCGGATGGGTGGCCAATGCGAGGACCCGCGCTACCTCGCGTTGGTTGCTGTCGAACAATATGGCAGCGTCGATGCGGTTGTCGGGTTCAGGACCGAAAAGGGCGAGTGCACCGGAGGCTTGGGCGATTCCGAGATGTGCTCGACGACATGTGAGGGTACGGCAGTGAGCTTTCAGCAGGAAGGAGGAAAACAATGATCGCCCTCCCGCCTTCCTGCTGTATGAATTCCTATCCCTGAACTTTCAGGTCTGGTCTCTCACGGGCATCATCGACAGCACGATCAGCAGCGCCAGTGTCCACGCTAAGGCGCTGCGCCAGCCCGTGATGCGAGCGCGCATCGCTGTAGGAGAATAGGATGATGAAACGGCTGGTGAGGGTTGTTTTGTTTTCTATCGCACTCATTGCGATAGTAGTGATTGCCGTTGCCGTAAGAAGTTTGGGCGTCGAATCCAAGGAAGCCTGGGCAACCATTGCGGCCTCTCTGGCCGTGATTGTATCGGTACTCAGCGCTTGGAGTACGCGAAGCGTACTTGAACTTCAGGAAGACGAGCGCAAGCCCTATGTTTACCCGTCAATAGATGTCGAAAGTAGATATGGCCTTATACAGCTTCGCATCACGAACTACGGCGGCGGACCGGCCTTTGGCGTGAGGTTAGACTGGGAGAAACCCTTGCTAGACTCCAAGGGTGAACCTAAAAACTTTGGGCAGTACGACGCTGAAGGACGAATTCCAGTTCTATTGCAAAAGGAGTCCTTGAGTATTCTAGTCGACGGTCAGATTCAGTTTTACGGCGCGTACAAAGATTGCAATTACTCCGGAACAATCGAATTTAGGGACGCGTCCGGTCGGAGGAAAAAATATCCATTCAACGTCAGCGCGGAGAAGTATAGAGGAACCCTCTCCTACACCAACGAGGCGCCGAAAACGCACCACCAACTTCAGCAGGTACCCGACCAGATTGGAAAGCTTACCTCAGCGGTGTCATCGCTCAACGACTCGTTAAAGGAATTAGGAAGAAAAGACTCCTCTGCCTAGGTAGGAAAGCGGTTTCGTTCTGCCACGCAGGTCCGAGCCGCGCGAAGTCGGCACCAGCGCAGCCGCGATAGTGCCGCTGATGATGGAGGAGATGATCTAGCGGGCGGCGAAGGTGTACTTGCCGTCCTTGAACTCGATCCATCGCCCGCGATCCGTGACTTGGCCTGCCACGTCGATTTGCGTGCGCAGGATCATGAGTTCCTCTTCCGTCGGCACCTCGAGAATCTCGAGCTTGGGCGCGATCGCCGGCTTGAAACTCATCTCCGCGAGCACCTGTTCGAGCGTGACGAACGGCGCGATTCCCTGGATCATGAGCTGGCAATCGGCTCCGTACCCGTACATCGCCCACGGCGTATAGACCCGCCAAGGTCCGGTGCCGGGCGGAAGGCCGTGGCGCTCGCGGGCGCCTGGACCGTCGAGAAAACCGGGCGACGAAATGAAGTCCACGCGCTCGACGAATTTGCGCTTCTGCTGATCGGTCACCAGGATCGTGCGCCAGGCGAGCGCCGCGATGCTGTCGGCGCCGCCGGGACCGCCGAAGCGCCGTCCCTCGCCGCCTTCGTATTTGCCGACGACGGTGGAATTGATGTTGCCGTAGCGATCGACCTGAAGCGTCGCCAGGACGCCGTAATCGACGTAGCCGAGCTGCGCGAGGTCGGCCGCGTAATTCATCGTGCCCCACTGAAGCGAGCGATAATTGGCGGGCGAGGCGATCATCGTCATCAGCGGATCGAACGGCACCCGCGCCTCCGGCCCGACGCACCCATCCTCGGTCAGGTACTGCAAGTTGGGCGCGGTCGTTCTCTTTGCCAGCAGGACAGAGTTCATCGGCTCGCCGCCGCCGCCGACCCAGTAGATGTACTTGTCGTCAACCAGGCGCGAGAGCTGACAGATGACGAATTCGCGTTCATTGAAATCGGTAGCTGGGGTGCTCACGACACATAGCCCTCCCGGATAGTTTCGCGCCGGCGAATCTCGGCCAGTTTTTCGGTTCCCACCACTTTACTCAGGTACTCCTCGTGCGAAGCCACCGAGTACACGTGTTTCTTCAGGTACTCGGTAAAATCGCCACGGAACATCGCGCCCATCGCTTCGATGACTCCCATCGGATCCGACGCGTAGTATCCCTGCACCGTGCCCGGGTAGGCGCCGAACGGGGCGTGCACTACAGCGTCCACGGTGAAGTGCGCGATCGAGGTGCGCGCGGGATCGCGCCGGAGTTCCTCGGTGTCGATGATCTCTTCGGCCGACAGGATCACCCGCTTCGACGCGAGGGCGCATTCGGCGTGCGCGATGCCGGTGCCGAAGACGCGCGCGTTGCCGAACTCGTCGGCCTGATGAACGTGGATGATCGAGACGTCGGGATTGAGGGCAGGGAGCAGCAGAACCGGCTTTCCGGTGAAGGGATCCTCGACGGTTTTGCAGCCCGAATGCTGGTATCCGTCGGTGCCGCCGAAGCTGCGCGTCGGGATGAAGGGGATACCCATCGCGCCGGCCTTCAGCCGCAGCGTCATCACCGCGTTGGAGTATTCGTAGATGGTGCATTTCTTTTCGCGCACCGCGCGCGAAATCCACGGGCCGAAGCCGATGAACCCGATGTCGACCCGATCGGCGCATCCTGATTCGACCAGCAGCGCAACCGCGACATAGGTGAACTTGCCGCACAGCCACAGATTCTTTTTGCGCTGGCGGATGATCTCGCGAATCAGCGACGACGGCCCGCGCTGAAAGTAGTTGCTGTCGTATGCGAGGTAGTCGCCGTCGCGCACGAAGCGCTCGACCGCCTCTTTGTGAGTCATCATCTTCGAGACCATCTGATGCGGTTTATTGTCCCGCACGCACGCCCGATAACCGTCGGGATCGACTTTCAGATAGTCGGCTTTGCCTTCTTCCAGAATTCGCATTTGCTCAATTCTCCCGAGCCTGCCGAGTAGCCGGCATTGCTTCGATTCAGATCTGGATCCCCGCCTGCAGCAGGATGCCGTTGTGAATCAGAAAACTTCGGATGATGTTTCCGCGCTTGGCCCGCTCGCGGCTATCGGCGGCGACGATCTCGTCGGGGTCGCGTTCGACGTTGCGCCACGATTGAAAGTAACGGATCGATCGGCGCCGTCCTACGACTTCTTTGAATTCCATCGACTATTGCTCCAGCTAAACAACGCCGCTCCGGCCCGGCAGTCCCGCCGCATCGGGTTCGCTTCGCCGTGCCAGAGCTTACGTCGGCCACGGTCGCGCCGACAAGCGTTACCATCCCGATCGGACGCTGTCCATTGCAAGGCTCGGCGGATAAATGAGACAAAACGATTCGATTCGGAAAAGCCTGATTCGACGAATGGAGCCGGCGCGAAATGAAACAACTGATCGATCTGCATGGAAGGCGTGCACTGGTGACCGGCGGCGGCCGCGGGATCGGCCGCTCGATCGCGCTTGCGCTGGCCGACGCGGGCGCGGAAGTCGCGGTGGCCTCTCGCTCGCAGGGCGAGCTGGACGCGGTCGCAACCGAGATAAAGGAGCGCGGGACGCGCGGTTTCGCGGTGATCATCGACGTGATGAAACGGGAGCAGATCGCCGCCGGCGTCGAGGAGGCCGCGCGCAAGCTCGGCGGTCTCGACATTCTGATCAACAACGCGGGCGGCGTGATCGCGGAAAACCCGTTTCACCTCGACCCGCTCAATCATGACCCGCGCGCGTTCGAGGACAACCTGTTCATGAACCTGACGCAGGCGTTCTACGCGACTCACGCCGCGCTTCCCTACATGATCAAGCAGAAGTGGGGCCGCATCATCAGCATCGGCTCCGGCTATGCGAAAAACGGCGGCGGCCCGCTGGCCTATTCGGCCGCCAAGCACGGCCTCATCGGCTTCACCCGCTCGCTGGCTTACTCCGCCGCCCCGCACGGCATCAATGTGAACGTGCTGTGCCCCGGATGGACCAACACCAGGATGGTGGACTGGAACATCCTGGGCGCGATGATGGGGGTGAGTGGGGCAGACGCCAAGCGATTCGCCGAGAGCCAGAACATCCAGAAGCGAATCGTCGAGCCCGATGAGTTGGGCGCGATGGCGGCGCTGCTCGCATCCGACGCCGCCAGCGCCGTGACCGGACAGGTCATCAGCGTTGACGGCGGATTTATGATTTAGCCGGGTAGGATAGTCCGCCGCCGCGCGCGACGGCCGGCGCTATTCGAGCCGATCGATCACCTTTCCGAAGCCGAGCGTCATGTCGCTGAGCATGTAGCTCGCCCCAATCACCTGCTTGACCGGCAGCCGGTTCCACGGGTCGAGCCGCGAGCTTTGCGGGAAACTGATCGAGCCGACTCCCGTCCATGCCTCGATCACTTTGGACTCGATGTGAGTCTCGATAAGCTCGGCGCATAGCGGGCGCGCGTTCTCTTCGGGCGAGGGAATCAGGCGCAAGCTGACGGGAGCCGGCGCGGCCGAATGTCCGTTGGGGGCCGGGCGCTCGGGACGAACGATCGCGCTGGCAAGGCAAATCCCGGCAGGACGTTCGAGCGTCCCGTAGATCATGTCGCGCTCGGCTTTGAATTCAATGTGCGCGAGCTTCTTCGGAAAGCCGTAAACTTCGCGCCCGGCCAGCATCGGCGGTTCGGTCGTCACCGCGATGTGCATGACGTAGTTCATCGGCCGGCCCTTGTGCTCGACCAGGAGCGAAAGAATCGCTTCGTTGTAAGGGCCCAGAGTGGTCCACTGATACTGGTAGAATGAAAGTATCGCGGTGGCCGGCTCACTCAGCGTCAAAGGCGCCGGCAACGCTTCCAGCGCGGCTTCGAGCTCAGTTTCGAAGGCGACCATGATCGCGCGAGTGTTGCGATAGTAGAATGGCGGGCGCTGATACGTGGCGGCGTCCGCCGGCATCGAGTATTCCGCATTGCCGAGGTTGAGGCGTCCGTGTTTGGCCATACTGTGATCCTCCTGACGTGGGATTTTTATATTCCCGATGCCGGTTCACTCTAGACAGGCGGGTTCAGGCGCACGCGCCCGCGGTTGATCGCCAGGTGCACTTCCAGCACCAGGTTTCTCAGTGCGTCGTTTACCCCGCCGCGAAGCGGCCTGGCAGCCTCGCAGGCGAGATCGTCCAGCGACAGCAACCCGACCAATGCTCCGTCCCGATTGACCACCGGAAGCCGGCGCGTGCGCTTGCGCTGCATCAACTGCGCTGCGTGGCCCAACTCGTCTTCGGTGGTGCAGGACACGACTTTGTGCGCCATCGCCATCTCAACCCGCAATCTCCTCCAGCGGCCTGCCCTGGGTATACGCCGCCATGCAAATGTCGCGGTCGGTCAGAAAGCCGATCGGTCTGCGCTGGTCATCGACCACCGGAACAGCCCCGCAAGGCTCTTCCCACATTATCTGCGCCGCCTTGTTCAGCGAATCCTGCGGGCGGCAGCTTTTGACGCCGCGATTCATGATCTGCTCGACTTTCATCGCTGTCTCTCCAGTGTTCAATCTCCGGAGAATTCTCGCCGGTACAGACTCTACTTCGCCTTGCGCTCAGTTAAAACTGTCTGCGCCAGGACCGAGCGTTGATTCAGCGCCGGGGGCGCAGATTTTTAAGCGTCCGGGTGTTGAGCACATCTTCCTTTTCGATCCATCCGCGCCGCGCCTGATTGATGCCGTAATCGAGCAACGCGAAATCCCGAGTCGAATGCGCGTCGCTCGATATGACGAGCTTGACGCCGGCCTGCTTGGCGGCGATGCAGGCGGTGTCGGTCAGGTCCAACCGCTGAGGCTGGGAGTTGATTTCCAGCGCGCATCCCTCCTCGCGGGCGACCCGGAGAATTTTACTGAGGTCGAACTTGCTGGGCTCGCGATGCCCCAGCAGGCGGCCGCTTGGATGGCCAATTACGTCCACGTTGCGATTGCAAATCGCCTTGATCAGTCTGCGCGTCATCTCGGCGGCATCTTGTTCGAGCTTGTAATGGACCGAGGCGACTACCCAGTCGAGCTCGCCGAGCGTGCCGTCGGGCAAATCCAGCTTCCCATCGTCCAGGATGTCAACCTCGATACCCTGGAGGATTGCGATGCCGGAGACTTTTTTCCTGACGCGCTCGATCTCCCGCCTTTGCTCGCGCAAGCGCGCAGGATCCAGGCCGTGGGCCATCGCTAGGCGGCGGGAGTGATCGGTGATGGCAACGTATTCAAGACCGCTCGCGCGAGCTTGGCGCACCATTTCCTCGATCGATGCGTGTCCGTCCGTGTACAGCGAATGGCTGTGAAGGTCGCCGCGAAGGTTCTTGCGCTCGATCAACTTCGGCAGCTTGCCGGAGGCGGCGGCTTCTATTTCGCCGCGATCCTCGCGCAACTCCGGCGGCATCCAGGAAAGTCCGAGCGCGCGGTAAATCTCTTCTTCCGTCCTGCCGGCGACGGCGGCCTTGCCGCGAAAGAGTCCGTACTCGTTGAGCAGGAGCCCGCGCGCCTGGGCGAGACGCCGCAGATGCACGTTGTGGGTCTTGGACCCGGTGAAATAAGTAAGCGCCGCGCCGAAACTCTTTGCCGGCACCACCCGCAGGTCCACTTGCAGGCCGCCTTTGAGTACGACGCTGGTCTTGGTCTCACCCGAGGCGATTACCTGGGTGATGCCCGCAAAGGCGGTGAAATGCTTCATGACTGCGGCGGAGTCGGCGGATGCAGCAACTGCGTCAAGGTCGCCGATGGTCTCGCGGCGGCGACGAAAGCTGCCCGCCAGCTCGAACTCCCGGACTGCCGTGCATTTGCGCAAATGCGCTTCGATTTGCGCGGCGATCCGCGTCGCCTCCGCGTACAGCATCCGCTTGCCCCCGCCGGCTTCGTGCTGCGCCAACGATTTCCGGATGCTATCCTCCAGCTTCGGTCCAAATCCGGGGATTTTCCGCAGCGCCTCCGACTTGAGCGCCCTTTCCAGATCGTCCCGGCCGCGAATCTGCAGGAGGTCGATCAGAAGCTTTAATCGCTTCGGACCCAGCCCCGGAATTTCTCTCAGTTCCAGGAGCTGGGGCGGGAACTTCGAGGCTAAGTCGTGGTGCAACGGCAGCTCGCCGGTCTTGGCGATCGTCGCTATTTTTTCCGCAAGGTCGGCGCCGATGCCGGGAATTTCATCGATCTGTTCCTGGCTCAGATCGGCGACTTGCACCGCATGGTCGCGAATCGCGGCAGCGGCATTGCGGTAGGCCCGCACCCGAAAGAAATTCTCGCCCGCCAGCTCCAGCATATTGGCGGTCTCGTCGAGGACTTTGGCGACTTCGTCGTTTTCCATCGCGATTGCAGCTTAAGGCGAAGCGCGCCTTTTACGATGGCGCAGCTCTTGCGCGGTCACGATCCGGACTCCAGTGGCGGATAACTCGCGGCGATACAGATCGTCGCGCTCCGGCTCCAGCGAGCGGCAAAGGTCCCAGATCACGTTGGCCTGAAAACCTTCCTGCACAGCGTCTTCGGCCGTCCACCGGACGCAAAAGTCGCGAGCGAGACCGCAGATAAAAATTTGCTCGGCCCCGCGATTCTTCAAATACCCCGCCAGTCCGGTCGGCGGCCGATTGCCTTTTTCATCCCAATTGTTGCGAAGCGCGCTGTACGAATCGGTCGCCGCGTTCGTCGCCTTTCTGATGATCGCAGCCGCTCGCGCCCATGGCATCCCGGGATGCAGCTCGGCGCCCGGCGTTCCTTGAATACAGTGATCGGGCCAAAGGATTTGTTCATGGCCGTACAGCTCGATCCTCTCAAAGGCTATGCGCCCCGGATGGTTGCTTGCAAATGAGACGTGTTCGCGCGGATGCCAATCCTGAGCTGCGACAATCAGCTCGAACAGGCCGGCTTCCATCAAGTCCGCGATCGGTGACACGATCTCGTCCCCGCCTCGAACCGGTAATGCGCCGCCCGGAAGGAAGTCCGGCTGGAGATCGACTACCAGCAAAGCCGATCGCTCTTTGTCCGGGGTTATCGCCATGTCAGTGATGGACGCCAACGACCCTGACGCCGTGCCCCTTCAACGTGTGTGCCGCCCGCTGCGCGCGGTCTGAAGATAGAAATAACTACTTCTTGGCTTTCCCCGTTCCCTTAAGCGGCACGGACTGCTCGAGCGACGGCTCGAGGTTGTCCTTTATCTTCATCGTGCCGGTGTACTTCATGGCGGCGGTCGGCGTGAAAGTCACCGAGACCTCGCAGCTTCCCGGTGGCACACCCTTGGATTTCGGGCCCAGGTCCTCGTCGTTGCAGGCCAGAGTCAGGCTGAACGGACTCGTCACCCCGGTTTCCTCCTCGATGAGAATCGGGGGCGGGGTAATAGTCTTCTTCTTTTTCTTGACGACCTTGCCGGCATTCGTGATCTTGACCGTCCTGGTCTTGCTCGCGCCGACGTCAACGGTGCCGAAGTTGAGGCGCTTGGGCGCGATGCGCAGCCTGCCGGCGACTGGCGTCGGCGTTGCGGTCGGCGTCGCGGTTGCCGTCGCAGTGGCCGTGGCGGTTGCAGTCGCCGTCGCAGTCGGGGTTGGGGTTCGGGTTGGGGTCGCGGTTGAGGTCGGGACAGCCGGCGCGACCACCATGAAACCCTTCGAGTCGGTCGAGGGGTTATATTGCGAGGTTCCCGGGAAGCTGGCGGAAAGCGTCATGAGTCCGCTCCCCGACGGCGTGATCTCACAGGCGGCGTTGCCGTTGCTATCGGTTGAGGCGCCGCATCCGGTGGCGCCGATCGTAAAGTTCACCGTCCGGCCCGCAAGCGCGGCTATAGGATTCGCCGATACATCCGTCAGGTTCGCGGTGACGGTGACGGTTTGGAACACTGCCGCGCTGGTTGGGCTCTGGTTCAGAGTCAGGAACGTTACGTCGGTTCCCGCCCCCCAAGTTACGGTCGCGGGATTCGAAGTAACGGGATTACCGCCGATGGTCGTTGACGCCACCAGATTGTCGATTCCCTGACTCCCGCCGGTATAGGTGAACGATGCGTTCCCGTTGGAATCCGTATCCACGAGGCCGACCTGCGGATTCGCGCCGGATACCAGGAAGGTAATCGGCGTTCCCGCCGGGACCGTCGCGTTATGGATGCTTGCCGTATGGGTGACCGTTCTGCCCTGCGCGGCATCGGAGCTGAATGTCGCGGGCGTCAGCGCGAGCGTGGGCGGCGGACTCGGCGCGCTATAGTTGCATGCGCCGCTGGTGTCCGTGATTTTCCACACGGCGACGCCCTCCGCCAGGTAGATACATCCATCGGGACCGGTGGTCATTCCGTTCCCTCCGCCGTTAGCGATGATCGGCGTGCTGACCGTGGGCGTGGAAGTCGTTAGGTCGAAAACGCTGGTCGTGGGAGGCGAATTTGGAGTGACGCTGGTGTTCGCCGGGAAGTTGGCAATCAGGAATTGCGCGTCGCCATTGGACTGCGTCCCGTACGCCTGCATCGACACGTAGCTCTGTCCAAGTTTGGGCAGCACGGTCACAACCGGTGGGTTGGGCCCGCTGGTCCCGGTGACCATCGCCCCCTGGCCGCCTTCCCATACATACATGTCGCCGCTGGGCGCGAACGCGATATCGCCATTGGGCGTAGTCGGCAGCGTCGCGTACACCGTTGTCGCCGGCGAACCGGTGCCGGGCCCCGAGATTCGCCATAGGTCGGGATTGTCGCCTCCCCCGCCGGAGCATTGATCGTCGGTGAACAGGTCGCCGCTCAAGCGGATCGACCGAAAGCGCGCTGGGGCAGGTAAGGTTGGACGCGACCGTCGCGACCACCGCGCCGGTGGAGGGATTGATCTGCATTACGTCGCCGGTGGTGTAGGCGCCGCCGGTCCCGAATCGGCTGGCGTACAGCTTGCCGCTATTGTCGAAGGTGAGTCCCGCCAAGGTCTCTCCGAGCGTGGCAAGCAGGGTCCCGCTGTCGGCCGTTCCACCGCCAGGTGGGATCTTGTACAAATTTCCGTTCGGCAAGTCGGAGACATAGAGATTTCCGCCCGCATCGAACGCCATCCCCCAGGCGCCCGGGCACCCGCCGAAGTTGATGGAACTGAAAAAGAAGTTCTGCGCCAGGAATCCGGTCGCGTATGGCGTCGCAATAAATCCCGGCGCGGCCACTTCCGTATTCGAGCATCCGGGCTCCGGAGCGCTGCTGAACGTAACCGTGCCCGTCTCTGGAAAAGGAATGTTGCCATCGGTCACGTCCACCGCCGAGTAGGTGATCGTCTCGTTGTTCGAATCCACCGCGGTGAACTCGATCTGACCGCTGGAGTCGGTGACGGGTGGAATCGGTCCGCTAATCGCCGAACTGCCGCCGGTCTGATTGATCTGGACAAGTTTTCCGGGTGACGGCCGGCCCAGTGAGTCCTCGAGCGTTACCGTGATATCCGTCGGAGTCTTTCCGTCGGCGGTGACGGTGCTCGGCAACGCATTGAATCCGGCCGCGGCGGCGGGCGGCGTCACGAAGTCGATCATTGCGGTGTTGGCCAGGGTTCCGGCGCCGGTATTCGCCGTGAGCGTAACGGTCTCGGGCGCTGTGTCGGTGATCGTGAACCGCGCCGCGCCGTTGTTCTGGTCGCTCGTGGCATTAACCGCTGTGATCACCGCCGAGGAGCCGGCGTTGGCGCCGAGCGTCACGGCCTGGCCGGCGACCGAGTTAAAATTGCTGTCCATCAGGATCACCGCGACGCCCACGTGAGTCGCGCCGTCGGCCGGCGGCACCCAGCCCGCCTCCACAATCGCGGAGTTGGCCGTGCTCACCGGACCCACGATCCCGCCGCTCAGGAGCCGATGGAGTTCGGCGACGTTCGGCGAGCCCAGGCCGACGTGCGCAAAGTCGGTGCCCATCGAGGCCGCGGAATGAAAAGCGGGCCCTCCCGCCAGCGGGTAGGCCTGCGAGTTGAGCAACCCCACGTTATGGCCGAGTTGTTCGTTCAGTATCGCGACGATCGCGGCCCAAATCGGCGTGGCCACGCTGGTCCCGCCGTAGAGCAGGCCGTTGGGGCAGCCGCCTTTGTCAGCCTGGCAGATGGTAAAGTAGGCTCCCGCAGGATCGGCCGGCGCCGCGACGTCTGGCACCGAGCGCATTGCGGAGCCGCTGATTGCGCTTTGATAAGCGGGCGCTGCGAAAAACTCACTGACGCCGAAACCGCCCTGGCCGCCTGGCGGAGTGCCCGTTGAGCTGTCCCACCAGCTCTCTTCGCCGTAGGTTCCCGCCTCGTCGAGTGTCAGGCTGGTGCCGCCGACCGCGGTGGCGTTGGGCGAATCAGCGGGAACTGCGATGGTGCTTGGGCTGCCGTCAAGACAAGTCGATCCGCTGTCGCCCGCTCCATTGAAGACGCTGATTCCGGCGGCGGCGGCGTTCTGAAGTACCGTATCGATCCCTTGGGCATCGGCCAGCGGGACCTCGTCTTCACAGGAGGCCCAACTGTTGCTGATGATTGTGACGCCTCCGTCGATCATCGCGTTGAACACATCCTCGTAACTCGTTCCGCGGCCGTCGAAGGGCGCGTCGAACACGGCCACGTTGGCGCCCGGCGCCAGGCTCATCACCGCGTCTATATCCAGCAGCACTTCCGATTCGCCTGGGCCCGGCGCGCCCGCGCCTCCGTCCACGTCAGCCTCGGAAAGCTGGCTGATACGGCCGGGGTAGCCGATTAGCTTAAGGAAGTCCTGCACATCGGACGTATGAAAGTTATCGAACTCCAGGAGACCAATCGTCTGGCCAGTGCCGGGAACCGCCGCCGCCTGGACGCCCGCTGCCCCCCGAGTTATCGCTTTGCCGGCGTGCGTGGCGACATACGAATTGATCATATTCAATGAGTCCGCCATGCACTGATATCCCAGTAAGGCCGCCGCCAGGACATTCAACTGCGGCGTGGGCGCCTCGCTCTGGAGCGCGGCCTGTACCAGTTCCTTTACGCCGTCACCAAAGTCGTCTTTCTCGAGCGAGGCCGCCGGCAAGCACGAGCAGGGAATTTCGGTGCCGGACCCGGGGTCCTTGCACTTCTTTCCGGCCAGCGCCTGGGCCAACTTAATATTTTTCTCGCTTGGCCGCCTGGGCCGGTCGAGATTGGAGAGCCCTGCCACCGTCTCGACGTGACCGGCGATCGCGGGCGGCAGCGCAGGATCGCGGTCATTCGCGAAAAACTGACGCTTTCCAATCGTATAGTCCGCGATCCGCACGCCGAACGCGCGCTCCGCATCCGCGCGCGTTCCGCGCACCGTAAGCGTCAGGCGATTCTTCGAGCCGCGCACCAGCCGGAAGTCATTCGACTTCATCCAGCGCAGGACGGAATCATAATCTGCGCGGCTTGGTCCGAAGCGATCGGCGATCTGCCGCTGCGTAATGAAATGGCGGAAAACCTTCGACCTGGGATCGTACAGGTCATGCAAGTAGCGCTCGAAGCCCGCCGGATCGTCGCGCTTGAGAACCATCGTCAGCGTTAGCAGCTGCGCGCCGCTGTTCGGCTTCGATTGAACTACGGTCGCCTTCGACAGCGCCGCGAGCACATGTCCCGGCAACCTCACCGGCGCCGCGCCATCGGGCGTGGTCGCGGCTTGCGCGCCAGTTCGCGCTGAACCGATAGTTACGAGGAGAAAAGCGCCGAGAAGAAAAACGCCGAAGATGCGAGCCGCCGAAGCGATGCCCCAGATGTTTCTGCTCGACGGTCGCATCCGTAGTTGCCTCCCTTGAGTGGGCGCGGGCCGGTTTCCCAGTGTCCTCCCGGAAGGACAACCAATCGGCGCATCACACCTAGCACTTTTGCAGCGAAAGATCGAAGTGCCCAGCGGGGCCTCTCTCACCGCCGGTCGCGATGAAAGCCCGGAAATGCGATTGCAACCGGCATCACCCTGCGCCGGGCAATCGCCTCTCGCTCTGTGACAAGCCCTGTAAGAGGAAGTTTAATCCGCGGCGATCGCGGCGCGTTCGGCGGCGCGGACGGCGCTGTAGCGCGGAACGAACAGCGCGGCAGCGGCGAGCAGCAGCATTGCCTGCGCGCCTAGCGTTTGCACGGTCGGGAAAATTCCCAGCGCCGGAATCGTCGGGACGTAATCGACGAAAGTTGCCGCCACCCAATCGGCCTCCTGCAAGCTCGCGACCCCCTGGCCGATGAAGATCACCGCCATCGCGGATAGCATCACCGTCGCCGTCTTGAAGACAGTCGCAAGCGCAATCTTGCGCGCGCTCCATTCGATTATGGCCAAAAGGCCGGCCAGCGCGATCGCCGCGGCAGCGATTCCGGCCGCGACCGCATCGCGCTCTGCTCCTGCCGCCGCGCCCGCCCAAAGCGCCTGCAAGGATACTATCGTGTCAGCCTTGCGCATCACGGCCAAAAAGGCGGTCAGCCCGATTGCCAGGGCCGGCAGACCGCGGCGCTCGGCGCTTGGGAGCTCGCGGCCGCCGAACCCGTTCCAGCGCTCGGATTGGCTCTTCGCCAGGAGCCGCGAGCTGACGTAGAAGAGCATCGCGGCGGCCAGCAGTTGAAAGAAGCCTTCGAGTGTGTCGCTGGCGTCGTCGCTGATCAGATAGTTGACCGCAACGGCGAGCGCGATACTGCCGGCGGCGGCCGCGGCGGCGCCGGCGTATACGTCGCGCGCGTGGCCCCGGCGGCCCGGCTTGCCGGTAGCGGATGCCAGCGCGACAATCACGAGCATCACCTCCGTCCCTTCGCGAAACAGGCTGCCCATGGAACTGGAGAAGTAGGCGATGGCAGTTTGGGACATGGCGGTTGCTGATGCCTCCTCAAAACCCCGAGGACATTGAAAACGCCGGAGTCTCGGCGCCCGGCCGCAATCGATCCGAAGCTGGCAGGCTGAAGTAACGGCGCGATGAAGGAGACTTGTCTAACTAATCAATTCTGCGTTGCCGGTGGATCCTCGAAACTTGATCCACGCGTTACGCTGTTCAGATCGGCGATGCGTCGCGATCCAGGATCCGGCGCGCGCCGGTCAAGCTCAGGACGTCGTTGGTGCCGTCCTCGATCAGCGATGCGCGCGCGTCGCGGAAAATCTTCTCGATCGGGTACTCCAGGCTGAGCCCGTTGCCGCCGAAGATCTGCAGCGCGTCGGAAGCGATCTCGAACGACGCCTGGGTGCAAAAGGTCTTGGCCGCGATCGCATACTCGAGGTCCATCGCCGGCGGCGGATCGTTGTGGATCATCACGGCGCGCGACAGCGCGCGGCACGCCTCGACCCGGGTGAACATGTCGAAAAGACGCTTTTGGACAAGCTGATGCTCGCAGATCGGCACCCCGCCCTGGATGCGCTGCCTTGAGTAGTCGAGCGCCGCTTCGAACGCGGCGCGCGCAACCCCGGTGAACACCGCCGCCATCGTGCTGTTCGCGTTGGTCAGCGTAATCGCCGCCACCATCGGAAAGGTCTCGGGCGTGGCGAGCACGTAGCGGTCCGGGATGCGCACGTTGTCGAAAAAAATCTCGCCCTGGTTGAGCGCCCGCTGGCCGATCTTGTTGAGCGGCTTTCCCTTGGAGACGCCCGGCAGATTGAAGGGAATAAACGCGACCACGCCCCCGGCCGGCTGCCCGTTGGCCGCCGGCATCATCAGGTACACGATTCCGTGCGTCGAAATCGTCCCGTTGGAAACCCACGCCGCCTTCTGGCCGTTGATCACGTAGGAGTCGCCATCGCGCCGGACGGTGGCGCGTCCGGCGGGGTTGGCTTCACCCTCGCTCGCAAGGAACATCGCCCAATCCGAGCCGTGATTCGGCTCGGTCACGGGCCATGATCCGATAAAGCGGGCGTCGCGGTCGGCGATGTAGGGCTTGACGAAAGCGTCGATGAGTTCGGGATTTCCGGCTTGCGCCAGCGCACCGAACGGAGCGCCCGCGACGCCGAGGCTGATCGCGAGGTCGGCGCCGCCCCATCCGAGCTCCTCCAGAAAAATCTGCATCCCAAGCCCGTGAAGGCCGAGCCCACCGATTGCTTCGGGGAAAGAGGCGATGTGGTAGCCAAGCGCATACGCCCGGCGCATGAAAGTCCACAGCCGAGAGCCGGGCGCGATGACATCGCGCGGGTCGGGCAGGCGGTCGAGTTCCATTGCGGCCGGCCGCATCACCTCTTTGGCAAAGCGGCGGACGTTGTCCCTCAGCGCGCAAAGGTCGGCGGGCAAATTATGGTCGATCTCGATGTAAGCGCTCATTGCCAACCTCCCGCGGTCTGTGACCCTCTACGAATTGCTACCCGCAGGGATGAAAGTCGTCGGCAGGTCCAGCGCCTTATGGACGAATTCGAGTTCCTGCTGGCGCCATGGCAGCGGAGCGGGCGCCTGGATCATCTTGTCGCGCTTGAGTTCCTCGACCACTTTGGGATCGCGCTCGAACGGCTTGCCGTGCTGGTTGATGAAGAACAGTTGTTCGAAGGGCAGCTTGGGCCGCTGGCCGCCCGCTTCGCGGCTCTCGAGCGGATAGCCGACGCTCATCACGACTATCAGATGCGCGGTGTCGGGAAGATCGAACGCCTTGCGCATCTTGCGCTCGCGCACGCCGCCGAGCTCTCCGGTGCCGATGCAGCAGGTGCCGAGGCCCTCCTCGTAGGCGACCAGGGTGGCTTGGGCGATCGCCTGCCCGCAATCCATCTCGGTAAGTCCGGATTTGAGCATTTCCTCGGCGTTCATGCGGAAGTAGGGAATCAACAACTGATCGAGCGCCTTGTGCTCTACGGCCTCGTCCACGCCCATCACGCGCGCCGCGACCAGTTCATGGAGCCGCTCGCCCTGGGTCAGGTAGCCTTTCTTGCGGTCGAAGATCGCATCCTCCACCCAGTACCAGAGGATCGCGACCGGGCAGTGCTTTAACTGACCGGTTCCGAGCGGGGCGACGAGCGCCGCCCAATTTTCCGCCGGCGACGAATCGCGAAACATCACGACCGCGCGCAGCGCCTGCACGTTGCCCCAAAACGAGCCGAGCCGCGCGGCCTCGAGCATCTTCTGGATCTTCTCGCGCTCGACTGGCCGGTACGGATTGTAAAAGCGGATGGTGCGCCTGATGCCGATTGCTTCCTTGAGTTCCATGGGTCGTTTGCTCAGCTCCTCGATGTGTGTCCGCTGTCCACCAGGGCGCCCTTATCGCGATCCCAGGTGGTCGGGGTAATTCCCTGTTGTTTGAGTTTAGCCTTCTGAATCCGATGGGTTTCCGTCTTTGGCAGGCTTTCGCGGAAGTCAAAATAGCGCGGCACCATGAAGTTCGCCATCCGCTCCGAGCAGAAGCGGGCCAGCTCCTGGGGCGTGGCGCTTTGGCCGGGCTTGAAGACGACCGCGATCATCACGTCGTCCTCGCCGAGATCCGAGGGCACGCCGAACGCGCCGCATTCGAGCACGGCGGGATGCTCGTTGACGATCTTCTCGACCTCGTACGAGGAGATGTTTTCGCCGCGCCGGCGCATCGAATCGGTCTTGCGGTCGGCGAAGTAGAAGTTACCCTCCGGGTCGCGCCAGGCGAGGTCGCCGGTGTGAAACCATCCGTTGCGCACCTTGGCGTCGGAGCTTTTCTGGTTCTTCAAATACTCGACCCGCCGCGCCTCTGGATCGTCCACCTTGAAGACCAGCTCGCCGACCTCGCCGGAAGGAACCTCTTTGTCTTGATCGTCGAACACACGCGCCTCGGTGCCGGGCGGCGGCTTGCCCATCGAGCCCTTCGGCGAGGTGCCGAGGTTCATGAGCGAGAATCCTCCTCCGTCCACCGCGCCGTATCCCTCCCAGATGACGAGGTTGAAGCGCTTTTCGAACTGTTCCCATGCCCACGCCGGCGTCGCGGCGCTGATCACGAGGCGGACGGGATTATCCGCGTCGTCGGGGCGCGGCGGCTGCTTGAGCAGGATCGGGATCATCGCGCCGAGCGCGTTGAACGTGGTCGCGCCGTAACGGCGGACCTCGTCCCAGAAGCGGCTGGCGCTGAATCGCCGCGAAAGCGCCATCGTGTGTCCGCTCGCGAGCGCCCTGACCGCGGTCAGGAAGAGTGCGTTGGCATGGAACAGCGGCAGGCAGGTATAGAGGATGTCGTCGTCGCGATAGAACGCCCCGAATTGCAGCATCGGTCCGCCCAGCGCCCGGTAGCGCATCACCACCGCCTTGGGCAGGCCGGTCGTACCCGACGTGTACAACATCACCGCGGGCGCCTGCGGATCGATCTCGACCGCGGGGCTCGGCGGGCGCCGTCTTCATCAGTGCCTCGAGCGTGACCGCGCCGGCCGGCAGTCGAAACTCCGGCGGCGCTTCGGTGGTGTCCACAATCACGCGGATCTCGGCGATGAGGCTGGGGCGAATCGCCTCCAGGTTTTCGAGCAGGTCCCACGCGATTACGATCGAGCCTGCCTCGGAGTGATTGAGGATGTAGGCGAGGCCTTCGCCCTTTAGCGCAATATTGACCGGGACCGTGCAGGTCCCGAGTTTCTGCGTCGCGAAGAAAACGTACAGCCACTCGGGCCGGTTGGGCATCATGATCGCGATGCGCTCTGCGGGCGCGACGCCGAGGCCGAGCAGACCGGCCGCGACGCGGTTGATGCGCTCGTTCAACTGGGCGTAAGTGATCCGTTGCTCCTCGAAAAGCAGGATGACCTTGTCGCCCTGCTGCTTTGCGCGCTCGGACAGCACCGAAGCCGGGGAATTAAATTGGGGCTGGGCCGTTTCCATCCTATTAAGGCTCGCTTGCCGCCGATCGCCTGTTCGCCGCGCTCAGGCCGCCGGGGTGCCCTTGGTGCGCGTCTTGGAAAAGATGTGTACGGTCACCGCGCCGCCGAATCCCTGGCAGTGGCTGAGCCCGATCCTTGCCCCGGGAACCTGGCGGCGGTCCGACTCGCCGCGCAACTGCTCGACGATCTCCGCAACCTGGGCGACGCCGGTGGCGCCGAGTGGATGGCCCTTGGCCAGCAATCCGCCGGAGGTGCTGACGGCCACCTTGCCGCCGATGCGGCTCAGCCCCGCCTCGACGAACTTGCCGCCCTCGCCGCGCTCGCACAGCCCGAGGTTCTCGTAGTGGCAGATCTCCGCGATCGCGAAACAGTCATGCAGCTCGACGACGTCGAGCCGATCGGGTCCGATTCCGGCTTCGCTGTAGGCGCGGTTGGCGGAGCGGGTGTTTATCTCAGTGACAAAGTGGAGCGCGCCGGCGGTGGAAGCACGCTCGGATTGCAGGACGGAGGCCGCCACCTCGATCGGTTCCTTGCTCCCGACGCGGGCAAGCTCGGCGGCGGTTACCACCGCGGCTGCGGCGCCGGTGCTGGTGGGGCAGCACATCAGCAGCGTAAGCGGGTCGGCAATCATGCGCGAGTTGAGCACTTCCTCGACGCCGATTTCATCCCGATGATGGGCCTTCGGATTGAGCGCGGCGTAGCCGTGGTTCTTCGCCGAGACCATCGCCAGTTGCCGGACCGTGGTGCCGTACTTTTGCGAATGTTCCTTGAACACTTCGGCGAACATCGCCGGCATCATCGGCGGGCCGCCCTTCGGCCGCTCGGCGGCGCCCGGGGCGCTGCTGGGAGCGGCGAGCGGCCCGCGGCCCATCTTTTCGAATCCGACCGCAAGCGCCGCTCGCGCCATCCCGCTGCGCACCGCCATCACCGCCTGGAACAACGCGGTCGAGCCCGACGCGCAAGCATTCTCGACGTTGATGATCGGTACGCCCGGACTGCCGACGCGGCTTACCACGCGCTGCCCGGCCGTGATTCCCTGCATCGCGTGGCCGCAGAAGATGAAGTCGATCTCGGAAAGCGGGAGGCCGCTTTGCGCGAGCGCCTCCTCGATCGCCTGGCGGCCCAGTTCCTCGATCGCGGTTCCTTCATGGCGTCCGAATGCGGTCATTCCTACGCCGGTTACATAAACTTCCCGCATAATCTTTTCCTCTCTTTGCGCGCCGCCCGCCGTGCTAGCGGCGGCTGCGCTGGGCGTCGTGGTACACGATCTCAGGCATGTTTGAGGCTCATAACAATCGTTCTAAATCCAGTCAAGCGGCGACGGTCTCCGGCTCGGCGTCGAGATAGCACGAATAGGTCTTCCCATCATCCGGAGTAGGAGCACTTTGAGCGCGGCCTCTCGAACGGCGTGAATTCTTTGGCTTACTCAACGCTGCTGCCCCAAGCCGAGCCGGGCGTGACCTCACGCGGCGCAAGGGTGACGCCGGCCAGGAGCGTGCGCGCCCGTGCCAGGAAGGTTTCCGGTGCGACCGCCTGCTCGGGTGCGACCACGCCCGGCCCCCGGACCTCGCCGCCGAGGAACGCATCGACGAAGAGTGCTGCCGCACCGCCCGTAAGATCGTCCATCGCTCCTCCGGCAGTGCCGCCTCCGACCGCTTCCATGACCTCCAGCGCGCACGGTCGCCCATCGCGTAGTCCCTCCACGCGCGCGAACAGTCCGCCAGACGGCTCGGCGGACGAAGTGCCGCCTGCGCGGAGCAAGGCGAACGCGTCACGCAGGGAGACCTCGCGGCGAAAAAACTGCTTGGCGACGCCACGCAGCACGGCGTGCAACGCGCGCGGCGGCGCGGCGCCGCCGTCGTCGAGCGCGAGGAGCGCGTCCACTGCTTCGTCCCATTCCAGCCGCCCCGCCACGACCGCCGCCCCGATCCCCTGAAAAACCCCGTTCAAGACGGGCGGCGTCAGGCCGCCGAGCGAACGCATCACCCGCAGGCCAGGGAAACTCCTGGGAAAGGTAGCGAGTTCGGCGTGGCCGAGATCGTAGACACGCGCCGCGCCGACGGGCGTCGGGAAGCGGACCGTCTCCGCGCGGCGGAACGCCGGGATTGGCCGGTGGCGGCCATTTTCGAACGTCACCGTCATGCCGGTGGACTCATGGAGCATGTGCTCGATCACGGCCCGCCCACCGCGCTCGATGCCTGGGCGCTTTGGCGTCGATCCCGTGACCCAGGCGAGTGCGATCCGCTCGACGCGCTCGAGGCGATCCGCGAGCGAGCGAACCACGACGTTCCACAGCCCCGGCGTGAGGCCGGCGCACTGGAGCGCGGTGATGCCGGCTGCGCGCGCGGCGCGGTCGAACGCGAGCAGCAGGTCCGCCGCTTCGAAGTCGTCGCCAATGTCGAGGTAGCCGGCGCGCTCGTCAAGGCATGCTTCGAGCACCGGAGGACCCGTACGAAAGAATGGCCCCGCGGCATTTACGACGAGCGTGCTGCCGCGAACCACCTCACGCAGGCGCGCGGGATCGAACAGGTCCACGCCCACCGCGCGCGCGCCCGCGATGCCGGCGGTGGCGGCGATGCGCTCGGCCTTTGCCTGGTCGCGATCCGCGAGCACCAGCTCGAGCGCCGGATGCGCCGCCGCGAGGTCGCGCACTATCACGCGGCCCATGTCGCCCGCGCCTCCCAGGATCGTTACGCGATGCATCGCATTCCCGTCGCGGGTGCGTAGGGACGAATCTGCGGCCGGCGGACAGCTCATAGCGTTTTGCCCCTCGCCCTGTACCGCCGCGTGCGCCGTGACGAACTCTGGACGCGTTCGCGCCTGCGGCGCGAACGCGCCTTCGATGCTTGGTGAGCCACCAGCAATTCGCCGAGCAAGCGGAGTTCCGCTTCGAGATCGACCCCCTTCGGATCGGCGAGGTGATGCAACACAAGGCCGTCAACTGCGCTCGAGATCAGCTCTGCAACTTCCGGTGGGACCTCCAGCAATGTCGCGAGACCCTTGCGATAGTTTGCAGCGAGTTCCTTCAGTAAAAGATGTATCGAGCCCTTGGGCTGCTTGCGCAGCACGTCGAAGGTGACGAGAGCCTGATTCGTGAAGTGCTCGCGTTCGCGGAGCAGGTACTTTTGTAGCGCGCTCAGCCGCGCGGCCAGCGGCCCTGACGCCTTCGATTCGCCGGCCGCGAGATCGCGCCGGCACTGCCGGCGGAAGATCTGCTCGAAGAGCGCCTCCTTGCTCGGAAAGTAGTGGTAGAGCATCCCGGTTGAGATGCCCAGTTCCTCGGCAATCTCGCGCATCCCGACCGCGTCCACTCCGCAGCGGGCCATTATCTCAAAGGCGCCGTCGAGCAGCGTCGCGCGTTGGGCGTCGTGGTCCACGAGCTTAGGCATGGGCGGTCTTATAACGAACGTTCGTCATCCAGTCAAGAGGGACAGTGCGCGGATCGAACAGGTGTTATTTCTAAAAACCTCCGCGCTAGCGGCGGCTGCGCTGGTAGGTTCCGATCAGCGTTGCATGCTCGACGATGTGTCCCTTCATCGCCGCTTCCAGTTGCGCTTTGGTGGGCCGGTCAAGATCCGGGAGCAGCGCTGTCCAGTGCGTAGAGCTTGAAGAAATATCGATGGCGTCCGGTGGGAGGGCAGGGGCCCCCGTATCCGGTCCGTCCCCAGTCATTGCGCCCCTGCGATGTTCCCGCCGGCAAGGCCTCGGACTTGACGGCCTGCGGCAGTCCTCCCGCCGAGGTCGGGATGTTGTACAGCACCCAGTGGACCCACACCATCCGCGGCGCGGCGGGATCGGGCGCGTCAGGGTCGTCCATGATCAGCGCAAGGCTGCGCGCTGCCCTTGGCACTCCCGACCACGCGATAGCGGGCGAGACGTCCTTGCCCTCGCAGGTATGCACGGCGGGAATTTCCTTCCCGTTCGCGAACGCATCCGATTTAAGCGCCAACGGCATCAAAGTTCCTTCCCGCCGTCTATCGCTATGGCGTCAACCCTGGAAGGCGGCCTTTTCGATATCCATGCTGGTGTGGCGATCCTCCTGGGCGGGCGACCAGTTCCACAGCATGTACTGATAGTGGCGGTAGCCTCCGGCGAAGTGTATGCCCTTGACCGGCCCGGGCAGAATACCATCGTAGGGCATCCAGTTCGGATACTGATACGGCTCCCACGCGTGGTAGATCACCAGTTGATCAGGACGCACGCATTCGCTCAGCTTGGCCCTCACCACGAAATCGCCGTAATCGTTGAACACCTTGATGTAGTCGTGGTCGGTGATTCCCCTGCCGCGCGCTGCGGCGGAATTGATGAAGGCGAACGGCTCGCCGCGGTGCAGCTTCAGCATTTCCTCCGCCGTGACCCAGTTCGAGTGAATGCTCCAGCGCAGATGGCCGCTGGTCAGACGCATCGGCTGGTGGCCGCCGATAAACGGCGGCTGCTTGTAGCGCACCAGGTGTTCATCGGCCTCGACGAACCACGGATGGTCAAGGTAGAACTGGATCCGCCGGGTGGTCGTGACGTAGGGCACCTTCTGCTCAACCTGATCGCGGAAGCACCAAAAGACCTCGCCCGCCACCATGTCCGCATTTTGCGCAACCATAGCGGGGAAGGTCGGCCTTCCGCTCAGCCATGAGCCGCCATTCTTGCGCAAATTCGCAAGGTCCAGCTTCTCGCCGTCGAGGCTGGTGAACCATCCGACCTCGCCCAGCGCGCGATAGGCGTCGTCCACCAGCCGCTCCTCGTCGGCGGTGCTGTCGCCATATCGGTTGCCATAGGTGAAGCGCCACAAGATTTTATCCACGTCGATTTCGCGCGGGCCGGCCGTGTAGTTCTTGATGCCGCGTTTTTTCAATTCGGCCGTGGTTTCGCGCAGAATACCAAGTGTGATCTGGCGATCGGTTTTCGACTCGCCGCGCATCGGCACCGACTCGTCGGTAAAATTGCTGAAACGGGTATTGGGACAGCTGAACTTGGTATCCGCATACTCATAAAACGAAGCGGCGGGGAGCGCATAATCGGCGTACAGCGCGGTGGTGCTCCAGCGCGGATCCAGCACCACGATCAGGTCGAGCTTTGGCCACACCGTGCGGATGTAGGTGTTCATTCCGCCCCGCGTGCGGCGCAGCGGATTTCCACCCGAAACGAACATCGCCTTGGGGCTGGCGCCCTTCTTGGCCAGCATGTCGTAGCCCTGCAACCAGCCATTGGCCACCGCCTCTTCGGCGTAAGCGCTGATCTTCCTCGGTGCGTTGGGATCCTCCAGATGCTTGTCCCAGACCTCCTTGTAGCCGGCGTGGTAGTACCAGAACAAAGCCGGCGGTGAGAGGGTGCCGGTGGTTTTCATTCCCTCGCGCGTCATCCCCTGCGAGGCCTCCAGAACCGGCATCGTCGGGTCCATCGCGAACATGGTCTTGTAAACTTCCTGGAGCTTTTGCGTCATGTTCAGCGCGTTGCCGATCGGGTCATCGGATTCCAGCACCTCCGGCGGCATGCTGCCCACGAACCCCGACCCCGCGTTGGACTCGGCCCCTGCCGACCAGCCGTGGCTTCCGGTGCCCGCCTTGCCGACATTGCCGGTCAACGCCAGCACGTAACACACGCCCCGCTCGCAAAGATCCCCATGATACATTTTCCCGGGCCACGCCGCGGAGAAAAAGAATATTCTGCGCGGCGGCCGGCACAATTCCGCCAGCTTTTCGAGCTGCTCGGGATGAACCCCCGCAATCTCGTGAACCCGCTCCGGCGTGTACTCCGCCACGCGCTTGCGCAACAGGGTGAAAACCGTGGCCGCCTCGACCCGCGTCCCATCCTTGAGCGCAACTTCAAGCGCGCCCTCGAGCACCCGGTCGCCCTCCATTTGGAGCGTGCCCTTCGGTAACGCCCCGAGCTTGCCCGTGGCGGCGTCAATTACGTAAAACTGCTCGGCGTCGCCGCCTTCCTTGAGGTCCGCCTCGCGCAGGTAGCGGCCGTCGTCCTTGCGCACCAGCACCGGCAGATCGGTCTGCTCCTTCATGAAATCGAGGTCGATCCATCCCTTGTCGATCAGGATGCGGCAGAGCCCAAGCCAAAGCGCCGGATCGGCCGACCAGTTGATCGGAAGCCACATGTCGGCAAACTGCGCGCTGGGACTCTTGTCCGGCGAAATCTGCACTATTTTCGATCCCCGGTAGCGGGCTTCGAGCGCATAGTGATAATCGGAAATACACGCGTACACCGGGTTCCCGTAAACCAGCACGGTGTCGGCCAAAAACCAGTTCTCGACGCCGGGACACTGTTGGAACTGCCCGAAGGTCAGATACTGTCCGGGCAGAAAATCGCCGATCGAAAAGTTAAGGTCCAGCGACACTCCGCCGAGCTGGGTGGCCAGTCCTGCCCCCGCGCCCTCGCCGCCGCCGCGCAGCACGCCGGCCCCGTTGGTGCCCTGGTCGATGATGATTGATTGCGAGCCGTGAACCTGGATGATGTCGGCCAGCTTGGCGCCGATTTCGGCGAAGGCCTGATCCCAGCCGATGCGCTCCCAACTGCCGCTGCCGCGCTCGCCCTTGCGCTTCATCGGGTAGAGCAGCCGCTCCGCCCCGTACATCGCGCGCGAATGCTGGTAGCCCTTCTGGCAGCCGCGCGGATTATAGTCGGGGGCCCGGTACTCGGGGTCGATGATCTGCGGGATGTTGCATGCGATCTCCTCGCGGATCACGCGGCCGTCTTTCGCGTACACCCTGAAGGGGCAACTTCCCGGATAACAGTTGACCCGGTGTGTCCCCCATCGAACACGGTCCCACGTCCAGTACTCTTGCGAGGCTTCGGAAGCCGTCTGCCTCGCGATCGGATTCCTGCCTCCGTTCTGCTGAGCCATCGTATCTCCCTCCGCGCGCTTTGGGTTGACCGGAATGTCCGTGCCGTTCACGGCCGAATAAGCATTAAATATTCCACTACGCTTGGTATCACCGCGCGAGTGCGTTCGTCCAGCGGAGCGCGGAAAGACTTAACCGCTGTGAGGCTGGGGAATGAATTGTACGGCTGGGGAGCCTTGCCTAAGAAGCGAGAATGTATCATTGGGGAGCATCGACATCGTATCGCCTGGATACACCCGCATTGAGAAGACGCGAAAAGATGCGCTGCGCAGATTTTCGCGTCTTCTCATTGCGGGTGCGGGGGCCGCAGCCCCTGCCGCCCACCGCGCAGGTGATTCTTCCTTCGTGCCGCCCGCTGGTGACATCGCGCGCGTGACAGGTTAGCTTCTGATCATGCGGCTTGGCGCGATCGATGTCGGATCCAATTCCGTCCACATGATCGTCGCCGATGTCGGCCGCGACGGCCACATCGAGGTGGTCGATCGGGTCAAGGAGACGGTGCGGCTGGGCCGGCGCGCATTCATGACCGGTCGTCTGATGCCCGAGTCGATGGACCTCGCGGTGCGCGCGCTGGTCAACTTCAATCGCATCCTGCGTATCCGCAAGGTGGCCAAGGTGCGCGCAGTGGCGACCAGCGCGGTGCGCGAGTCGAAAAACCGCGCCGCCTTCATCCGGCGCATCCGCCGCGAGACCGGTCTCAACGTCCAGATCATTTCCGGTGCCGAAGAAGCCCGCCTCATCTTTCTTGCCGCGCGCCACGCGCTCGGACTCGACGGCGGACCGCATCTGCTGGTCGACGTCGGCGGCGGCAGCGTCGAGCTGGTGCTGGTTCGCGACGGGCGGCCGCTGTGGATGAAGAGCGTCAAGCTGGGTGCGGCGCGTCTGGCCGAGCGCTACCTTACCGACGACCCGCCCAGCCGCGCACAGCTCAAGCGGCTCGAACGCCATCTCAACGACGAGATCGGCACGCTGATGAAAAAGGCGCGCAAGGCGGGCGTGGTGCGCGCAATCGGAACCTCGGGTACGATCAACACCCTGGTCGCGATGGCGCGCGTCGCGCGCGGCGATGAACTGGAACGGCTGCACGGCGCCAGTGCTACGGCCGCGGAGATCGCCAAGCTCGCGGGCGACCTGGTCTCGGCAAACTCGGCCCTGCGCTCGGAGCTGCCCGGCATCGACGCCAAGCGGATTGACCTGATGCCGGCCGCGGCCGCGCTGGTGGACTTTGTGCTCAAGCGCTCGGGGGCGCCGGTGCTGGTCGCATGCACCTGGGCGCTGCGCGAGGGCCTGCTGCTCAGCCTTGCGAGCGCGACCATTCGCGCCGGCGGCGAGGACGTGCGCCGGCTCTCGGTAAATGCGCTTGCGACCCGCTTCGTCGGCGTGAACAAGCACGGGCACCAGGTTGCGAAGCTCGCGCTGAAGCTCTTCGATGCGACCGCTCCGGTGCTCGCGCTGCCCAAGAGCGCGCGCGAGCTGCTGGAATACGCGGCGTTGCTCCACGACATCGGCCACGCGATCGATCACGACCGCCACAACCGCCACTCGTACTATCTGATCAAGAACGCGGAGCTGTTCGGTTTCGATCCGGGCGAAGTCGAGATAATCGCGCAGGCGGCGCGCGGCCACCGCAAGCAGGCGCCGAAGCTCGACTCGCCCGAAATGAACGGCTTGGCGCCCTCGAAGCGTCGCTTGGTGCGCGGTCTTGCCGCCATCTTGCGCGTTGCCGATGCGCTGGACCGAAGCCACTTCAGCGTGGTCAAGAATATCGAAGTTCGCTACTCTCCGGGTCGGCTCATCATCGGTGTCGATACCAACAACGAGAAGGCCGACCTCGAATTGTGGACATGCGAGAGGAGGGCGGACCTGCTCTCGAGGCTGCTCGACCGCCAGGTGACGCTGGAGCGTTAGCCCTGCGCGCCCAGGCCGCGACCAGCTGCCACAGTCGCTGGATCCGAGACGCGCGCGAGCGCGAGGTGAATCAATGAGCAACATGGCCAATCGGCGCGTAGTGGTCGTGGGAGCGGGTATCGCGGGACTCAGCGCCGCGCTTCGCCTGCGCCAGGCGGGAGCCCAGGTCACAGTATTCGAATCGAGTGATCGGGTTGGCGGCCGCACGAGCTCAGAGACCCACGACGGCTATCTGTACGAGCGCGGGACACAATTCTTCACTTCCACCTATCGCAACGCATTGGGGCTTATTAAGGAGATGGGGCTCCAGGCGGACCTGAGAACCACCAGTCCGTGGATAACCGTGTTCCACAACGGGCGACCGCGTCGGATGCCGTCTGGAATGCTGTTCGGCGTGTACGCGTTGACGAGCGGACTGCTCAGCGTCCGGGACCTCGTCCGGTTCATCCGGCATACAGGCAGCCGGCGATGGCCGGCGCCCGATAACTACTCGGCATGGGCGGAATACGACGACCAGGATGCGGCGAGTTGGAGCGCGCCGCGCTTGGGCCGGGCGGCGGAGTACCTGCTCGAGCCGGTGCTCGCGGGCGGCGCGATGCAGCGGATCGAGGAAACCTCCCGCGCGTGCGCGCTGGCGTTATTAGCGAATACCGCCAACGGCCAGAGCAAGGACCTGACGCTTGCGCACGGCAACGACTCGCTCCCGCGCGCGATGGCGGCGAGGGTCGACGTCAAACTTGAGGCTCCGGTCCAGACGATCGAAGCCACATCCGACGCCGTGACGGTGCGGCTGCCCACAGAGACGGTTCGCGCTGACGCGGTGGTGCTGGCAACCACGGCTTCGGCGGCGGCCGGAATTTATCGCGCCGCAGACACGATCGAACGCGAGCTTATGGCGACGCTCTACGGGTCGGTGATCAAGGTCGGTCTCGCGACCGGGCGCGACTGGTCGAACGATCCGGGGCTCACCAATGTGTGGGCGATGATGATACCGCGCGGCGAGCGCCGGCAGATCGTTTCCGTAACGATGGAATCAGCCAAAGACCCCAAGCGGGTGGTTAAGGGCGGCGAAATGCTCAACTTGTTCGTTACGGCCGATAACGCCGAGCGAATGATGGATTGGCCGGATGAACAGGTGGTGAGCGCGGTTGCCGCCGACGTCGAGCGGCTGTTCCCCGGAGCGTTTGCCGCGCAGCAGTTCACCCGGATAGCTCGTTGGCCCGAGGGGATGCCGAAGTCGCCGGTCGGGCGCGCCCGGGCACTTGCCGAGTACCGCCGCACCCGGCCGCGGGACAACAGAGTGTGGTTGGCGGGCGACTACATGGGGATGCCGTTGCTCGAATCGGCGATCGAAACCGGCACTTGGGCGGCGCGCCGTATCCTGGAAGGCTGAGCGCAAGACCACTGGCGCCGGGCTTGCTGCGCGCGCCGCGGCAAGCCGGCGGACTACATCCCGAGGATCCAGTTCAGGAAAAGGCCCAGTATGAACAGCGCGCCGGCGCGCCGCGTATGCACGAAGGCCGCCGACACGTACCATAGCGGCCACACCGGATATCCCGGCGGCGGCGAATTCGGCTTGGGCGTCGAATAGATATCGAGCACCCGCAAGAGCACCGGCAACCCGCCCAGCACGATCAGCGCGCCGAACCCGAGCGTGCCCGTCACCACCATCGCAACGACTATCGGGTAGAACGAAATCATCAGTGCCTGGTTGAGCCGGATCGCGCCCTTCTCGCCCAGGATCACCGGCAACGTGTGCACGTCCTTTCCGCGGTCGTAGGGAAGTTTGTCGATGTGCTTGCCGATAAGCACGCTCGTCACGAGGATCGCATAGGGGAGCGACGCCACCCAGACCCACGCGGGTATTTCGCCGGTCGTGACGAAATACGTGCCGCCGACCATCAGCGGGCCCCATACGATGAACACGCCGGGCTCGCCCAGTCCGAGATGCTTTAGGCGCACGGGTGGTGCGACGTAAAACACGCTGATGAACAGTCCGGCCATCGCGAACAGCACTACCGCCCATCCGCGCGCCGCGAATATGAAAACCATGATTACCGCGTCGATCAGGTTGAGCACGACGATCGCGCGTATCAGCTCTGCCCTGGTGACCCAGCCCGCGAGCACGGGATGCGGCGCATACAACGCTCGCGGCGCTTCCGACGTGTCGATGCCGCCGGTCAGATCGAAGTAGTCATTGATCATATTGTTGGATGCGTGCGCGACCCCGAGCCCAATCAGGCTGAGCCCGAACAATAGCCAGTTCGGATTGGCCGCGCGCACAGCGAGCAGCCCGCCGATAAGTCCTGACGTCAGCGTCATCGGGATAACGCCTGCGCGCGTGATGATCAGCCATCGCGAGACGCTGTCCATGCGCTCGTCGGGCAGGTTCATCGTGAGTAGCGCCTCGCGCCAGTTCTTGAGCCGCCCAGCCCAGTTGATGGGACGGGGCTTTACCAACTCTGCCATGACCAGAAGCTTGCACAGGGAGGCTGCCGAGGTCTATAGCGGATTGGGAATCGGGGATTCGAAACGCAAATTCCGGCTGATTGCGCGCGCGACGGCGGGCGGCGTTCTGGCGGTGCCCGCGGTTCGCATCCAACAGACAAGCGCGAGAGCGCACCAAGGAGGGCATCCATAGATGGCAACCGCCGCGCACGTGTACGAAGCCGTTGAGTACGATCTGAGCCTAACCGCCGAGCAGCTCGAAATCCGCGACACCGCTCGCCGTTTCGCCGCCGAGGTACTGCGGCCCGCCGGCATTGCGATCGACAGGATGACGCCTGAGGCGGTGATCGCGCCGGGCTCGCCGCTTTACACCGTTTTGGCCAAGGCGGCTGCGCTGGGCTTTACCAGATTGCAGGCGCCCGCGGCGCTTGGCGGGCTTGAGGCCGCGCCCGCAACCGCGCACATGGTGCTCGAGGAATTGTCCTGGGGAAGCGCCGGGCTGGCTGCCGCCATTTCGCTGGCCTCCTATCCCGCCGGAGCCGCGCTGGCGACCGGCAATCCCGAGTTAATCGCCGAGTTCTCGGCGCCCTATTTCAGCCAGCCGGGCGCCTCGATCATCGGATGCTGGGCGATCACGGAGCCCGACCACGGCTCCGACACGCTTGGCGTGATGCGCCCTGAGCTCAAAGTGAAAGGTCGCGGCAACCTGATCGCGCGTCGCGACGGAGACTCGTGGGTCTTAAGCGGCCAGAAGTCCGCCTGGGTGTCCAACGCACCCATCGCGACCGTCGCGGTTGTGAACGTGCAGCTCGAATCGGGCGGCACACTGGACAACGGCGGGGTATGCTTTGTGCCGCTCAATCTTCCCGGAATTTCGCGCGGGCGTCCCCTCGAGAAGCACGGATTCCGCGCTTTGCCACAGGGCGAGATTTTCTTCGACCAGGTCCGCATCCCGCGCCGCTACATGATCGCAGAGGGCGCCGGCTATGCCGCCCATGTCGAGGCCACTCTCACCACCTTCAACGCCGGGGTCGGGCCGGTCGCGACCGGGATCGCGCGCGCCGCGTTCGATTGCGCGCTCGCCTACGCCAAATCGCGCATCCAGGGCGGACGTCCCATCTTCGAGCATCAATCGGTGCGCGCCAGGCTGTTCCGCATGGCGTCATTGGTTCGAGCCTCCCGTGCGCTCTCGCGCGACGTCTACGTTTACAACCTCACCCGGCTTATGCGCGGCGAGCCCCCGCGCCTCGATCAATCGATCACCTCGAAGGTCTTTTGTTCCGACGCGGCGCTCGAGGTCGCGACGATGGGGGTGCAGCTCCACGGCGGGGTCGGGTTGACCCGCGAGTATGAGGCCGAGATGCTCATGCGCGACGCCACCGCCTGCACCATCGCCGACGGCGAGAACAACTTCCTGGGCCTGATCGCGGCCTCGATGCTGTAAGCTGGGCCGGCCCGCCGCCAGCCGGAGCAAACGGGAGGAAAAAACCTTGGACACTATCGGCTCCAGCATCGAACAACGACTCCAGATTCTCGAGGACCGCGAGGCTATTCGCGAACTCGCGGCCACGTACTGCTTTCTCGTTGACGACGGCCGCTTCGACGAACTCGTTGAACGATGCTTCACCGAGGATGCGTGCTGCGACTTTCGCAGCGCCGCTGGCGGCGGCGATCAGATGATGCCGGCGGTCTCGCGCGGGCGTGCTGAGCTCAGAAATTTCTTTACCGTGATCGTGCCGGCTGCGCTGCGCGACATGGCGCACACGACCCACAATCATCGCGTCTCCATCGACGGCGACCACGCCTCAGGCGACTGCTATTTCGAGCTTACCGCCGTCGATCGGACTTCGGGCGAAGCGGTAGTCGGCGCGGGCCGCTACCTCGATCGTTACCGGCGCGACAATGGCGCGTGGCGCTTCGAGATGCGCAACGCCGCGATTTTCTACATCGCGCCGCTTCGCGAAGGATGGGCCAAGCAACGATTCCTGAGCGCACTCGCGGCGTCTCGCGCTGACCGCCTCTTCGGGTTAGGGTGCCGCTGCATCGCACCCTTGGTCCGCGACCCGCATCGGCGTAACTTTCTCTGTTGTCCGGGTGCCCCCTTAGCTCAGATGGATAGAGCACAGGATTCCTAATCCTGGGGCCGTGGGTTCGAATCCCGCAGGGGGCACCAACTCCCGTCCCGCACCATATACCTGCGCGGCGGCTGAAAGAGAAATTGCCATGAAAAAGCACGAGCCTGAGATTATCCGCGGGAGCGGGAATATCTACCGGGATTTCAATCTCCCGAACGCGGACGTTCGTCAATTAAAAGCGATCCTGGCGGCTGCGATCATTAAAGCGCTCGACCGAAAAGGCCTGAGCGTCCGGATCGCGCAGCGCCTTACGGGAATCGATGCGGGAGACTTCTCGCGCGTGCGCAATGCGGATTTCCGGCGCATCAGCGTCGAACGCCTGATGACGATGATCAATCGGCTCGGCTCGCGGGTGGACGTAAAGATCAAACTGCACCAAACGGAAACCACAGCGAAGGGCGTAGCCGCGTAGGGGGCAGGGGCCCCGGCTTCCTCCGTCATCCCGACCGAAGCGGAGGGACCCCGGGTCTTTTTTTCGTTTCAGTATCTGTGGGGCCGCCGAACCAGCCAGCTACTCTTGTTGAAGCCTAAGTGAGGTGAGTATGGCATTCTTGAAGGGAGATACCACAGGTGATGATCGAGAAATAACAGAGGCAGTCCTCTTTCTCCGGAAGCACCTAATCGCTGAGTTCACGACGGCGTATGTCGCGAGTGTGCCCAAGATGGTTTGGAAAACAAACGCCACATACCAGTGTCTGATTCGCAGAACGCTGGACGCGGTCGATGGTATGCGAGCGGCCTGGAATGCGGGAAATCTATTGACGGCGATTACTATGGCGCGATCGCTGATTGAGATTGCTGCCATCGTTCGCCACCTCACGGACTCGATCGAAAAAGCCATAAGAGAAAAGGACGTGGACGCCCTGGATAAAGCAGTCATGAGCGTCGGGTTTGGGACGAGAATTGAAGACTTATACGAGGACGAATTAGCGAAGGAAGAATACAAGGCACAGAACATCCTGACGACGATCGACAAAATGGATAAGAAGATGTTTCAGGACGGGATACCGCGCTTACGGAAAACCTATGATTTCCTATCTGATTCTGTACATCCAAACTCTTTCGTGATTCTGGCTTTATAGCATAATCGCGAAGGAGCATCGTATCGAATTTGGAAGGACGACGCGCAAGAAAGAGGCAGTTCTTTCTAGTCTGCGTGTAACCCTCGCTATGGTGTGCCTCCTGAACAACGCGGCGAACGATATCGAAACCGCGATTCCTGCAATCGCAGACTTCGTCCCAAAATGAAACGAATAGTCAGTGCGGCCGCGACGGATCTGACGTGGTTATTCAACCGCCACTTACCGTCCCGACGGCTCCACCAAATTGCACGAATAGGTCTTGATCACCAGCCATACCTCCTTCCCCGCTTCGATTCGCAACGCGTCGATCGCGCCCGGCGTCAGATGCACCTCGAACGGCGCGCCGCCCGCATCGATCATGACTACTACCCTTACGCCTTCACGGCGCATCGATAGGACTCGTCCCGGAAAGGAGTTGCGCGCACTTAGGCCATGCGGCCGCTCGGCCGCGACGATGATATCGCCGGCGCGAATCGCGATTCGCACCCGCGCCCCCGCTTTCGCGTGGCCGAGCGGCACATCCAGTTGAGTCGCGCTTCCGTCCAACTGACACAGCATCGTGCCCTGCGCCTCCGCGATCGATCTCACCGTCGCATCGAAAACATTTTCGAAGCCGACTACCTGCGCGATCGTTTCATGGCGCGGCGTCGCGAGCACCTCTTGGGGCATCCCCTGGGCGAGGATTCGTCCCGATTCGAGCACCAGCACCCGCTCGCCGAGTGCGAACGCCTCCTCGGGCGAATGCGTGACGTAGAGGATCGGAATTTCGTGGGCCGCATTCCACGCGCGCAGGTCATCGAGGATTTTCGACCGGGTCCCGTTGTCGAGCGCGACCAGCGGCTCGTCGAGCAGGAGCGCCGCCGGATTCGTCACGAGCGAGCGCGCGAGCGCCACGCGTTGGCGCTCGCCGCCCGAAATATCGCCGGGCTTGCGTGCGATCAGATGCGCGATGCGAAACGACTCGAGCATCGTCATCATTCGCGCGCGCCGCTCCTCGGCCGGCATCTTCGCGATCCCGTATTGAACGTTTTGCGCGACCGTCAGATGGGGAAACAGCGCGAGATTTTGAAACACGTATCCCAATCGACGCTCCGCCACCGGCATGTCGATGCGCTGAACCGAATTGAACAGCACCCGCGCACCGAGCGATATCCACCCGGCGTCCGGGCGCGCGAGTCCCGCGATACAATTCAGGATGGTCGTCTTCCCGGCGCCCGACGGCCCAAGGATCATCGTGAAGCCGGCCGGCGCCTTGAACTCCGCCTCGAGCGCGAAGCTGTTTGAAGTCCGATACGCGATCCGCACCGACAGGCGCCCGTCGCGTATCGCACTGTTGCCGGATGTCATCGTCGCCAAATTGCCTGCTAGCGATGCATCGGCCAGACCGCCCAGACTCGGCGATTGAGCGAATAGGTGATCGACAGCGTGACGAATGAAAACGCCATCAGCAGGATCGCCATGTGATTGGCGCCGGCGTAGTCGAGCGCTTGCACATGATCGTAAATCGCGATCGAGACCGTGCGCGTCACGCCCGGGATGTTGCCGCCCACCATCAGCACCACGCCGAACTCGCCGAGCGTATGCGCGAAGCTCAGCACGAATCCGGTGACCACCCCGCTCACCGAGAGCGGGAGCACGATGCGGATGAAAGTGCGAATCCGCGAGGCGCCCAGCATCGACGACGCGTCTGATCAGGTTGCGATCCACCTGCGAGAACGCCGCCGCCATCGGCTGGACCGCAAACGGCAGGCTGTAGATGACCGACGCGATCGCCAGACCTTCGAATGTGAACGGCAATCCGTGCCCGGTTAAAGATTGATACCAGCGGCCGATCGGGCTGTTCGAGCCCATCGCGACCAGCACATAAAAACCGAGCACGGTCGGCGGAAGCACTAGCGGCAGCGCAACGATGGATTCGACGAAAAATTTCCATCGCCAGCGGGTGAAGCTGAGCCACAATGCGATCGGCGTCCCGACCACCAGCAAAATTGCGCAAACGAGCAACGCGAGCCGGATCGTCAGGAAAATCGCGCTCCAATCCATCGCTAATCAGTGCGGCGCGGACATATCGCTTTCGCTATGCCCCGCAGCCGCGTCCTTCGGAATCGAGAAACCATACTGCTCCATCAGCGCCACAGTTCCAGGCTCCTTCAGAAATTTCAGAAACTGGCTCGCCAGTTCCTTGTTGCGCGATGATTTCAGAATCACCCCCGCCTGCACCAGCGGCGGATAATCCCCGGCCGGGATTTCCACGAATCGTCCCGCGCTCTTCATCGCCGGCGCAAGCGCGAGCGAGAGCGCGAGGATGCCGGCGTCGGCGTTGCCGGATTGAACGAACTGCGCGGCCTGCGAGATATTTTCGCCGAGCACCAGCTTGCCTTTGATCTTGTCGTAGATCGCCGCGTGGCGCATCGCCGCAACCGCTGCGACCCCGTACGGCGCATGTTCCGGGTTGGCGATCGCGATCTTGCGGATACCCGGATCGAGCAGCGTCGCAAGACCGTCGCTCGAGATCGAGCTTCGACGCGTTGGGAACCCATATCACGATCTTTCCGCTCGCATATTCGTAAATGGTGCCGGGTTCAATCAGGCCCGCCGCCTCGAGCTTTTTCGGATAGCCAACATCGGCGGAAAAGAACAGATCGAACGGCGCGCCATTTTCGAATCTGCGCGAAAAAATTCCCCGATGAACCGTAGCTGAGCCTGACAGTGTTGCCGGTCTGCTTCTGAAACCGGTCGGCAACATCCTTGAACGCGAACGTCAGGTCCGCCGCCGCCGCGACCTTGATTTCCGCGGCGCCCGCCCCGGCCGGCGGCCACATGTAAAGCAGAATTGCCAGAACGAACAACGCCCGCAAAACGCTCTTTGCTCTCTTATTGTCGAAGATCGAACTCATCATTCGCCTCCCGCTGCCCCATTTTTCAAAACTTTTGCTGCGCCATAGTACTTGACGTACCGCTTGAATAATGGCATAGCTTTCGGCGTTCGCACAGTGCCTGACGCCCGGTCGCAAGGGTCGGGCGAGCGGCGAGCATTGATTTGCGCCATGCCGCATCGTCAAATACAGAAATGGCAAAGAAAAACAAAATCGCGATATTTGCAGCCGGATGCTTCTGGGGTGTCGAATCAGCTTTTCGCCAAGTCCCCGGAGTCGTCGACGTGGCCGTCGGATACGCCGGTGGCACCGTTCCAAACCCCAGTTATCGAGCGGTTTGCACTGGCAAGACCGGACACGCCGAAGTCGTGCAGGTGGAGTACGACCCGGCGCGGGTGTCGTACCAGCAACTGTTGGAGGTCTTCTGGCAGATTCATGACCCGACGACGCTCAACTGCCAGGGCCCCGATGTCGGCACTCAATACCGGTCGATAATTTTTTATTCCGATGACCACGAGCGGATCGCCGCCGAGCAATCGAAACGCCAACTCGACGAATCCGGCAAACTCGCGCGCCCGATCGTCACGCAGATCGCGCCTGCCGCGGAGTTCTACCGCGCCGAGGAGCATCACCAGCGCTATTACGAGCGCCGGGGCATCGCGCCGAGTTGCGCAATACACGGACGTATCGACTGAAGTTATGATTCAGAAGGATCAGAGGAACTCCCGAACAGGCTGGCGATGGAAGGTCGCGCGAAAATCGATACCGCCGGGGAATCCCCCACGATAACGACGCCCACGCCGGCCTCTCACGGCCGCTTGGGTATTGCGCGCCGGTTCACCATTTGGCTCCGCGACTTTCCCTGGATGACAGCACAGCGCGCCGCGTTTTATTCGGGCGTTCTGATGCTTGCTTATCTGGCTGCGGCGATCGCCCAACTCCTTCATTCTCATCACATGATATTTCAGAGCGGCGCCAACGTCGGCGGCGATTTCATAAATCCCTACGCCGCCTCGATCGCGGCGCTCAAAGGCGATCCCGCCGCTGTTTACGACATTCATCGCCAGCACCTGCAGGAAGCGGCGGTAATGGGAGGCAGGGACTTGGGTGTCCTGGGGTTTCACTACCCGCCGATGTACCTGCTGATCGTGCTGCCGCTTTCGATCCTGCCGCTCGTCGTGTCATGGGTCGTGTTCGAGACCGTAACCCTTGCCGGCTATCTTGCTGTTCTCAGGCGCATCGCCCCCGGGCCTCTCGGACTCTGGCTTGCGATCGCATTTCCGGCGGTCATCATCAACTTCATGTGCGGCCAAAACGGGTTCCTGACAACCGCGCTTATCGGGGGCGGTCTGCTGTTTCTCGACCGATCGCCGATGCTTGCCGGGTTGCTGTTCGGCTTGATCGCTTACAAGCCGCAATTCGCGATTTTGATTCCGCTCGCACTGATCGCGGCGCGCCGATGGCGCGCGTTGGTTGCGACCGGCGCCAGCGCGATTGTGTTTGCGGCGGTTTCGCTCGCCGTCTTTGGCGCGCCAACGTGGCGCGCGTTCATTGGCAGCATCGCGTTCACGCAGAAAGTTGTCCTGGAGCGGGGTGCGATCGATTTCTCCACCCTGCAAACCATTTTCGGCGCAATCAGGATGTGGGGTGGCAGCGTCGAGGTTGCTTATTTATTCCAGGCGGTGGTTGCGATATTCGCGGCGTCTGCGGTGGTTTGGGTTTGGCAATCCAGCCGCCCGTTCGCGCTCAAAGCCGCCGCTGTCGCCGTTGGCTCCCTGATGGTCTCGCCATACGTCCTGCAATACGACCTGGTTTTGCTCGCGCTCCCGATAGCGTGGCTGGCGATGGAGGGTTTCGAGAAGGGGTTCTTGGCCTATGAGAAGGCCGTGCTTTCGCTCGCGTGGATTCTGCCCCGCGTCGCGCTGCCTGTCAGTCAGAGCGCCAAAATCCCGCTTGCGCCGATTGTGACCATCGCATTGATGACGGCGATCCTCCGGCGCGCCAGCCGTCGCGAGCCCGCCGCATCGGTCCCGCGCGGGCTTGGGTATTCGGCCTGAGTGTTCAGCTCGGCGCCGGACTCGGGTGCGCGCTCAAAAATGATAGCGTCGAGAGGCGCGAGCCCGGGCATCTACAGCAAATCTGTCGGCTCGCGCTCTTGTAGCTCGCGATCGATCGACCGGCGCGGCGTCTGCAGGACGTAGCCTCCGCTCCAGAGTGGGCGAAATTTAAGAAGGAAGCGGCTCAGTTTTCCAGGAGGCGAGGACCTTGCCCGGCCGGTCTCATTTTCCGGATAGCGGTACCCATTTGACCTGGCTGGCAGCATCCTCGCCTCCTCCCGATGCGTTGATACTTTTCATCCCGCCACCTGAACCGCCCCGTTTTAACGCAAGCAAACGATGTGCCATGAGCGATTGTCCAAAAGTGTCCCAAACTCACGGTGCGCGCCCACCATCAGTCAACGCCCATCTGCCATGAGTCAACCGGCAGCTACAAATTGTAGAATAGATGCAACAATTCGCTAGATTAAGTCCGTGCCGGCCGGCTCGTCGATCACGTGGTTTTCGAGCTTGCCGATCTTGTCGATCTCGATTCGGACCACGTCACCCGGCTTAAGCCATTTGGGAGGATTCATCGCCGCGGCCACGCCGCCGGGGGTGCCGGTCGAGACGATCATCCCCGGCATCAGGGTGAAAACCGTCGATAGCGTTTCGATCTGCGCGAAGCAGTCGAAGATCAGGTTGCGGGTATTCGAATGCTGGCGCTGTTCGCCGTTGACGAACGTGCGTAGCTCCAACTGGTGCGGGTCCCCAATCTCGTCCGGGGTTACGATCCAGGGGCCGACCGGCCCGTGGGTATCGAACGACTTGCCCAGCGTCATCGTCGCCGCGCGCCGTTGCCAGTCGCGCACGCTCACGTCGTTTACGATCACGTAACCCGCGATCACTTGGTGCGCGCGATCGCGCGGCACATGGCGGCATCGCCGGCCGATGACGAAGCCGAGTTCGCCTTCGTAATCCACCGCCGACGACGCGCGCGGGATATGAATCGGGTCGTACGGCCCGGTAACGCAGCTCGATTGCTTGTTGAAGAACATCGGGAACTCGGGACGCTTCGCCCTGGTTTCTTCGAGATGGTCCGCGTAGTTGAGCGCGATCGCGAGAAGCTCCGGCGGGCGCGGGATCGGCGCCTCGAGCTTGACGCTCGCAAGCGCAATCCGATGGGTCGAACTCTTCGCCGCGGCCATCGCGCGCTCAACCGCCCGCGTCCCCGCCGCGAGGAAGGCGATCATCTCGCGCGGCAACTCGGGCACCGCAGCCGCAAGGTCAACTATCGAGTCATCGGCGACGACGCCGATCCGGGTCGCGCCGCCATGGGTGAATGTCGCAAGTTTCATTCGACTCTAGTCTTTATTGCAATGATTGAGCCGTCAGACAATGGCGCGCGGGGGGCGGGACAGCGGCGAGGTGCTTAGGATTTGAATTCGGCCTTCAGGCGCTCGGCGACGAACATCTTCAGCAGTGATTCATAGGGCACGTCGCGCTTGTTCGCCAGGAGCTTCAGGCGATCCAGCATCGGCTTCGGCAGGCGGATCGAGATGGCCTGGGATGACGGCTTCAGGTTCGGCAGCGTGTTGACACCGTCGCGGGCGCGCCTGGCCTTGCGCCAGTCGATGTAGTCGATGTAGTCGGTCGAGTCGTGCGACGCCCAAAACTCGCGCTCGGCGTCTTCGGTCCTGAATTTTGGTACAGCTTTTTTCATGACGATTGATGCTGACACGCTACGCCGACGGGCATCGCGGACCAAGCGGATAGCTCCCGCATCACAGTGCAGATGTGGGATTTCGCGGCGCCCGGGCGGTGTTGGAGGGGCACGCGCTTGCGCGCGCGAGATCCTTCGCGTTGCTCAGGATGACGGAAAAAACGTCGGGGATACCAGTCATCAGAACAAACAGAAAGGGCATTTCTTTAATTGGACCCTCACCCGTGCCTCGACGACTCGGCGCGGCCCCTTTCTGCCAGGAGAGGTTTGCGTGACTGCTTGCAGAGGCAGAATCTTGAATCGCGCGCGAAAAGAATCGCGCGCTGTATAAGGACCCTCACCTTCATCCTCTCCCTTGCAGGGAGAGGAAATAATGCGGCGATCGGGTTGCGCAAAGCTCTCCTGACAGAGAGAGGCCAGATCTGGAGCGGGGGGCTCGGTGGCGGTGGCGGGGCGGGATTCGGGCGATGCTCACGGGCCGATCGGGTGTTGGCGTCATTTGAGCCGCGTCGAGCGGGACACGTGTTTTGAAAACCAGAATGGCGTCATTTCGCTAAAAGTGCTATGTAGAAATTGTAGGCTCTCGAACCTCCCGAAGAGCCGAAGGCACGCGCGGCAGATATGCCCTCATGGTGATGCCAACGCGTGCCTCATACCCTCACCCGCAAGCGCGGCGACATTCGTCAACCATCCAGCAGCGCCAGACGCGGCGCATTCCTGCTCAGCCGGCCGGATCGGGCAATCTTGTACCGGCGGGCGGTTATCGGCACAGTCTTGTCTAGAGGGGCGTTGGCTCGGGAGGCCGAACTCAGGTCGATCGCCGGGCGGCGGCGATGGGAAACTACGTGACCAAGAACGGGAACTTTTTTAATTTCTACAATCACGATTTCGTGCGAATCGCGGTTGGAGTGCCGTCGGTTCGCGTCGCAGACCCCGCTTACAACGCCGACCATACCGTCGCGCTTATCCGCGAAGCCGCCGCGCGCAAGGCGGTGCTCGCATTGTTTCCGGAATTGGGGCTGAGCGCCTATTCGTGCGACGATCTGTTTCAGCAGCGCGCGCTGCTCGACGGATGCCTTGAGGCGATCGCGCGGGTGGCCGAGGCGACCGCGAAGCTTTCGATCGTGAGCGTGGTCGGAGCGCCGCTCCAGATCGATCATCGGCTGTACAACTGCGCGATCGTGATTAATCGCGGGCGGATTCTCGGCGTCGCGCCCAAGACCAATCTGCCGAACTACCGCGAGTTCTACGAGCCGCGGCAATTTTCCCCGGCCGGCGCGGCGATGCGCGACGAAATCGAGCTGGCCGGGAATCGCGCGGTTCCCTTCGGCAACAACCTTATATTCCAGCACGAGGAGCAGCCGGGGCTCGCGATTCACGCCGAGATTTGCGAGGACCTGTGGGTTCCGATTTCGCCGTCGTCGTACGCGGCGCTCGCGGGCGCGACGATCCTGCTCAACCTGTCCGCGTCGAACATCACCATCGGCAAGGCCGACTACCGCCGCGCGCTGGTCGCCAGCCAATCCGCGCGATGTATCGCGGCCTACGCCTATTCCGGCGCCGGGGCGGGTGAATCGACCACCGATCTCGCCTGGGATGGCCACGCCTTGATCGCCGAGAACGGCAATATCGTCGCCGAGTCCGAGCGCTTCAAGGACGGCCCGCAGCTGGTCACGGCGGAAATCGATCTCGAGCGGCTGTCGCAGGAACGGATGCGCCAGAACACGTTCGGCGACACCGCGGAGCGCGAGCGCGAGCGGGTGCGGCGTTTTCGGCGGATTCCATTTTCCACGCAGCTGCCGCGGCGCGGGAAGATGATGCTCGCGCGGCGCTACGAGCGGTTTCCTTACGTGCCGTCGGACGCTGCCACCCGCGACGAGCGATGCGCCGAAGTCTTCGACATCCAGGTCCAGGGGCTGGCGACGCGGCTGCGCTCGGCCGGGCTCAAACGCGTCGTGATCGGAATCTCGGGCGGAATCGATTCCACCCACGCGCTGCTGGTATGCGCGCGCGCGATGGACCGGCTCGGCTCGCCGCGCAAAAACGTTCTGGCGGTGACGATGCCCGGCTTCGCCACCAGCGCGCGAACGCTGGAGCAGGCGCGCCGCCTGATGAAGTCGCTCGGATGCGCCACCGAAGAAATAGACATCCGGCCAAGCTGCATGCAGATGCTCAAGGACATCGGCCATCCCTATGCCCAGGGCAAAAAAGTTTACGACGTCACCTTCGAGAACGTGCAGGCGGGCGAGCGCACCAGCCATCTCTTCCGACTGGCTAACCTGCGCGGCGGGCTGGTGGTCGGCACGGGAGACTTGAGCGAGCTTGCGCTGGGATGGTGCACCTACGGCGTCGGCGATCACATGTCCCATTACAGCGTCAACGCGAGCGTGCCGAAAACCTTGATCCAGCACGTAATCCGATGGCTGGCGCAAACTGAAAACCTGGGCCCCCAAACCAGTGCGACGTTGCTTGAGATTCTGGCCACTCCAATCAGCCCCGAGCTTGTCCCCGCGGCCTCGGGCGACGGGCATCCCCGAGGCGACACGGAGGCGGCGCTCGGCCCCTACGAGCTGCACGACTTCTTCCTCTACTACACGCTTCGCTTCGGATATCCGCCGCCCAAGGTTGCGTTCCTTGCTTACAATGCGTGGCGCGACAAGCGCGCGGGCGATTGGCCGGGGATCGCGCCCGGCGATCGCAACCAGTACGGGATCGCCGCGATCAAGCGCCATCTGCATACCTTCGTCTATCGGTTCTTCCAACTGAGCCAGTTCAAGCGCAGTTGTATCCCCAACGCGCCCAAGGTCGGCTCGGGGGGATCGCTCTCGCCGCGCGGCGACTATAGGGCGCCGTCGGACAGCGAAGCGGCTGCATGGCTGGAGCAATTGAAGTCGATCCCCGACAAAGAATAATCTTGCCCCCGTTGGCACGGGGCAGGGGTGACCCCTGCACCCAGTGTTAAGGCCGCGCTCCGTTGTCGCGCGCGGCCGGTGCCAAGAAAGGACAACGTGGCGCGCTTCATAAGGACCCTGAGCTTCATCCTCACCCTAACAGGGAGAGGAAAAACAAAGCCTCGGGCAGGTTACTTAAAGCTCTGCGATGAGGGAGTGAGATGCTGAAGCCTTGTTCGGGAACGATGCTTGCTTTGGCGGCGCTGGCCGGCGCCGCGATTGCCACGCCGGCTATCGCGCAGGAATCCGCGGAACCGCAGGATTCGCCGTGGGCGATGCATGCGCCGACTCCTGTCCCACCCGGCGCTCCATCTCTCTCGCCCGAGCAGATGGCGGCGGAGAAGGGTACGCCGGAGCAGCAGGAATTGGCGCGCAAGATGGTCGATGCGATGTACGCCAAAGATTACGCCGCGCTCAAGCAGCTGGTCGCGCCGTCCACGATGAAATGCATCGGCCAGAACCAGAATTATCTTGACGACCGGATCAGAAAGCAGTTCGAACTTCCGATCAGCAAGAACTACCACCTGACGGTTATCAAGCTGCCGCCGGATTTGATGCAGGCAACCAAGTACGCCACCTACCCGCTGCCGGCGACCCATCTGCTGGGCATGGAATTTACCAGCCAGGACGGCAGCACGGTCACGGTGAACGAAATGATCGGCCAGGAAAACGGCCGCTGGTACGAGACCCAGCCATGCCCGACGCAACTCGGGATGCAACAGTTTGCCCAGAAGAAGCAGATGCGCGCCCGCTATCGCCAGCGCGCCAAGGCCGAGATGGCGCGCATGACCGAGCCGCTCAAGTCGCAGGTGCTGGCGTATATCGCCAAGCGCGACAATGCCGCCGCGTTGACGCTCTGCATGAGGTCGCTGCACGTTGACATGGGGACCGCTAGCGGAATAGTCGCGATACTCGCGGGCGACGAAGCAGACTGAATCGGCTGGCGAAGTTTCCGGCCGCTTCGGCGCGGGAGGTCCGCCTGCGGCGCGCATCAGCGAGGCTGGCGGCGGCTTGCCCGGGGCGCGAACGCCCTGTAAACTTGTGTCGCTTTAACCAGCGATGTAAAGGGTTCTTGCGTTTAGACCAATCGTGGCATCGCCTGTGCCGCTCAGGCAATTAGCACATCGTGGGAAAGACAATCTCGGCGCAATCAATGGTGGTCGCATCCAAGGACCAGATATCCTGCGATCTCGAGGGCGAGGCCGCCATCCTGAATCTCAAGAGCGGGACCTACTTCGGCCTTGACCCGGTGGGCGCGACGATTTGGAGCCTGATCGCGCGACCGCGCCGGGTGGCCGAGATTCGCAACGCATTAGTCGATCAGTTCGAGGTCGAAGCCGAGCGATGCGGGCGCGATCTGATCCAATTGCTTGGCGAGCTCGACGCGCGCGGCCTGATCCAGGTCGTTGACGAGCCGGCGCCGGACGGCCGGGGCTCGGATGAAAAAGATAGCTAAGTTCTTCGCGCTGACGGCGGCGGATCGGGCGCTGGTGCTCCAGTCGCTGGCGGCGACTGCGGCGATGCGCGCCGGGCTGTGGACGATCCCGTTTGCGCGTGCGCGCCGGCTGGCCGACGCGATGAGCCGTCCGATGCGCGCGAACTTGAGCGGGGCGCGCCCGTCGCCTGAAAGAATCGCGTGGGCGGTCGCCACCGCCGGCCGCGCCGTCCCCGGCGCCGGCAACTGCCTGGTTCGCGCGCTAGCCACCGGTATCGTGCTCAGGCGCTACGGCTATCCGAGCGAGCTCAAATTCGGGGTGATGAAACCGGTTGACGGCCATTTCGGCGCTCACGCGTGGCTCGAGAGCGGCGGCGTGGTCGTGATCGGCGATTTCGAGCTCGATCGATACGTGCCGCTTGGCAAGGCGGACCCCGTTGGCCGATAGTCCCGCAAATCCGCCGAAGAAGGGAACAATCGCGGCGTACCTGGTGATGCTGGTGCGCGTCTCGCGCTGGCATCTGATGGGCGTGCTGATCGTGATGGTCATGTTTTCGCTGACCGAAGGAGTCGGCTTCGCGCTGCTGCTTCCGACGCTGCAGGTGGCGGGTTTCAATCTCACCGGACAGGGCGAGGCGGGACGCTACGCGGCGGTGGTATCGAACGCATTCGTTTCGGTGGGGCTGCATCCGTCGCTGATTCTTCTGCTCGGCGTATTCGTGATCCTGGTCGGCGCGCGAACGGTGCTGGGGCAAATGCAGAACGTGTGGACCTACGCGGTTCAGCAGGAAGTCGAGCATCATCTGCGCCGGCGCGTGTACCATGCGATAGCGGATGCGAACTGGTTGTTCGTATGCCGGAGCCGGACGTCGGATTTCACTCACGCGCTGACCTCCGAGATCGAGCGAATCGGCAACGGGACGAATTTCGCGCTGGTATTAACCGGCGAAGTTGCGATCGGAATGCTTTACATGGCGATCGCGTTTGCGCTGTCGGCCGGGATGACCGCATTGGTGCTGATCTCGGGCGGGCTGCTGGCGTTTGTTTTTCGCGGCCGCACGCATGCGATCGAAATCCAGGGCGGGGAGGTCTCCGCCAGTAACAAGTCGCTCTACGCCGCCACGATCGAGCATCTGCAGAGCCTCAAAGCGGCGAAGACTTACGGCGCGGAGGCGAGTAATTTTTCGATTTTCTCCGAGCTGAGCGGCGATGTCGCCCGAGCCAACGTGGAGGGCACGCGCCAGCAGGCGATCGCGGCGACCTGGTTCGAACTCGGCACGGTGGTGATCCTGGCGGTAGTGCTGTTCGTGTCGATTCAAATCCTGGCGGTGCCGCCGGCGTCGATTCTGATCCTGTTGCTGCTGTTCGCGCGGGTGATGCCGCGAATCATGAGCGGCCAGTACCACTACCGCGCCTTCGTCAACGCGCTGCCGTCGTTCGCCAACCTGCTGGATATAGAAACCCGATGCGCGGCCGCGGCGGAGCCGCCGATGCATCCGCACGATCGGCTCTCGCTCACGCGCGAACTTGCCGCCGAGGGCGTATCGTTCGCCTACAGCGAGGGACGCGCGCCCGCGGTGAGAGATTTGAGCCTGGTGATTCCGGCGGGAAAAATCGTCGCGCTGGTGGGGCCGTCGGGAGCGGGCAAGAGCACGATCGCCGACATCCTGATGGGCCTGGTGGCGCCCGACTCGGGGACGCTCAGACTCGACGGCCGGGTGCTCGGACCCGAAAGCGTGCGCGGATGGCGCGATCAAATCGGCTACGTGGCGCCCGACACGTTTCTGTTTCACGACACGATCCGTGCAAACCTCAAATGGGCGCGCCCCGACGCCAGCGAGGACGAAATGCTCGCGGCGCTTCGGCAGGCGTCGGCCTTCGATTTCGTCGCCGGGCTGAGCGGGGGGCTCGATACTGTCGTCGGCGATCGTGGAATCCTGCTGTCGCAGGGAGAGCGCCAACGCCTCGCGCTGGCGCGCGCATTCCTGCGCCATCCTTCGATGCTGATTCTGGATGAGGCGACCAACAGCCTCGATTCCGAGAACGAAGGACGGGTGCTTGATGCGATCGACAGCCGGCGCGGCGAACTCACGGTCGTGCTGATCGCGCATCGCCTGTCGACCATCCGATGGGCCGATCTGATTTACGTCGTCGAAGGTGGGAAGGTGGTCGAGTCGGGCAATTGGGCGTCGCTCAGCGCGCTGCGCGAGGGCCGTTTCCGGGCGCTATGGGAAGCGCAGAGCCTTACCGTGTGAACGAGATCCAGCGCGCGTTCGCGTAACATTTTATTAATCAGCGGCCAATTGTACCGACATGTCCCTGAACTAGGGTGACGCCGTTCGTGGAGCGCAGCTGTTTGCTCGCGCGGGTGCGGCTCAGCGACGGCATAGATCGCCTGTGGGAGGGAACATGAACATTCGATCGCGTAAATCGTCATTCCTATTGCCGGCGGTGGCCGGCTTCGCGCTGCTCTTGAGCGGATGCGCGCAGCAACGCGAGTTAAGTTGGTGCACTGTTTACGGCGCCGCCGCGGGCGCGCTGGCCGGCACCGGGGCTGGCTATGGTATCGGCGACGCAAGCATGGGCAAAGACGGCTCGCGCTCGCGAACTATCACGGGCGCGGTTGCCGGTGCGGGGATCGGCGCAGTAATCGGTGGAGTCGCGGGCCATTACTATTGCGATCCGATCGTTCAACCGCCGCCGCCTCCGCCACCTCCGCCGCCCCCTCCACCGCCGCCTCCACCACCGCCGCCTCCGCCGGTGAAGGAGAAGCTGGTACTGCGCGGCGTGCATTTTGATTTCAACAAATCGAACATCCGTCCCGGCGATGCCGCCGTGCTGGACGAGGCCGCTTCAACTCTCAAGCTCAATCCCGGCGTTGACATTGACGTCAATGGATATTGCGATGCGATCGGAGGCGAGGACTACAACTTGAGGTTATCCGACCGGCGCGCAAATGCGGTCGTCGATTACCTGACCAAGGCTGGAATCGCCGAAAGCCGGCTGCATCCGCACGGCTACGGCAAGACCAGTTTCGTGGCGACCAACGATACTGCCGAAGGGCGCGCGCAGAATCGTCGCGTCGAACTGCTGCCGGAGTAATAAGCATAGATACAACGGGGCCCTCGCCATCGCGCGAGCGCCCCGGCTCCAATCCCTCGCGGCGAGATGCAGGCGGAGAATGCGAGAGGGGGGACTTGAACCCCCACGCCTTGCGGCACCGGATCCTAAGTCCGGCGCGTCTGCCGTTCCGCCACTCTCGCGTAAATGAAAACGTATTGGAAAGCCGGGGCTTTTTGAAGCGTTACTCGATGACGCGCGGCGGCGCCGCGATTCTATCGGAAATCCTGGCGGCAGTGACTCTTCGGTATTGCGACATCACCCGCGCCGCATGATAGAATTCCACGCTTATCCTTAATCAGGGAGTTCGAACTTTATCCGATGCTGCAAAATATGAATCATTCGAGGCGGGATCGCCTTGAGTCCGCGCGGAGTATCTTTCCCGCCATTGCCGCCGCCATCGCAATCGTTTGCGCGGCCATCGCCACGCATCCAGCATGGGCCGCCGACCCCAACGCGGTAGTCGCCACAGTGGGCGATCACAAAATCAGCGAGAAGGAGCTCGACGCCAAGGTGAAGCCGCAGCTCGATCAGATGCACGCGGCGCTCGAGAAGCGCGTTGAGCAACTGATCGCCGACAAGACTTTCGATCTCAGGCGCCAGACGCTCGAGTCGATGACCGACGACTACCTGATCGAGCAGGCCGCCCAGCGCGACAAGCTGAGCGTCGATGAGTACGTCAAGAAGGAGACGACCGGCAAATCGGCCGCGACCGAGGCCGCCGCGAAGAAGTTTTACGATCAGAACAAGGGGCCGGGGAGCGTGCCGTTCGACAAGATCAAATCCAAGCTGATTCAGGTGCTCAGCCGCCAGGCGCTGGTCGAACGCCTGCGCAAGAATGCCTCGGTAAAGATTTTGCTCGAGCCCAAGCGCCTCGCCGTGAACAGCAGCGACCATCCGGCGATCGGCGCCAAGGACGCGCCGGTGACGGTCGTCGAGTTCACCGACCTTCAGTGTCCGTACTGCAAGAAAACCGAAGACACTCTGAAGGAGTTGCGGGCGAAATATGGCGACAAGATTCGCATCGTGCACATGGACTTCCCGCTCCCGTTCCATTCGCACGCGCTTGACGCCGCCAACGGCGCGCGATGCGCCAACGAGCAGGGCAAGTTCTGGCAATTCCGCGACGCGGTGTTCGCCGATCAGGGCAAGCTGGCCCCCGCCGATCTGAAGGCCGCCGCCAAGAAACTGGGGCTCAACACCACTCAGTTTGACGCGTGCTTTGACAAGGCTAAATACGACAGCCAGATCAAAAGCGACCTCGCCGCCGGTGAGAAACTCGGCGTGGATGGAACCCCGGCGTTTTTTGTCGATGGCCGACCGCTAACGGGAGCGCAGCCGACCGAGAAGTTCGAAGAGATTATCAACGACGAGCTGGCTAACGGCGGCGCCAACAAGCAGGCGTCGGCACATTAGCGCGTGCCGGGCGCCCGGAGATAGCGGACTCCCTTTCTTCAATCGCCAAGGCCAGCTCGGGATGCAGGTACGGATCGCCGAGCGCGGCCTGGCGCCGGTCACCGCGCTACCCAAGGTGATTCCCACCACCATGTTTGTTCAAGATGGCGCCGCATCAGTGTGGGAGAGATCGCCGGCGTCGCAGTAGTTGTGGCAGTGGCTGTCGCAGTTGCCGTCGCTGTGCTGGTAGCCGTGGAGGTCGCAGTAGCCGTTGCGGTCGATGTTGCCGTCAGCGTGGCAGTGGTCGTTGCCGTTGGAGTGGCGGTAACCGTGTTTGTAGCTGTGGCAGTCGCGGTTGCTGTTGCCGTAACCGTAGGAGTTGCTGTCGCAGATGGCGTCGCGGTAGTGGTTGGCGGCGCCGGTCGAAGCGCGATCAGCACCCCGGACATTGCTACGGCGCTGGCGCTTTGCGTGCAGGTTTGAGCGCCCGGCGCGGTGGCGCCGCTGCAAACCCCTTCCCAAGCGCCGACATTCGCGATCGTGCTGGTATAGAGGGACGAGGTAAAGATCGCCGGCGCGGCGAAGCAATTGCTGAACGTGCCACTCCAGGTGACCGCGCCGTGTTGCACCGCGCAGCCCAATATCAAAAGGTCGTCAGCTTGGGAGAGTGAACCGGCGCCCAAGGTCGGGCTTATGCTCTGAACCGAGGTGTTACTCGCGCAGGCCGGCGTCACGGCCGGGTCGAGCGGTGCGGCTGTGTTGGTGTTGTTAGGTCCGTAGCATCGAATAAGACCAGCATAATCGCTCGTGCCGGTGCTCAAGCTCCAGGTCGCGGTCGATGGGTCGCTGCCGGTCGTTTCGTACCAGGCCGCCGAACTGCTGGCGGCCCCGGCTCTGCATTGCGAAACGATGCTGTGCCAGCCGCTGGGCTGCGCGATTGTTTCAGAGCCGGAGTTGTAGGTGTCGAAAATAGCGAGGCAAATATCGGCCGCCGGCATTCCCGCCGGCATCGTGAGAGTGACGCTGGTCGTAGAGCTTCCTGTGTAGGTGGTCTGCTGATCGCAATTCGGCTTCGCGGTGCATCCCGAGCAACTCGAACAACTGGTATCGACGCCCGGCTGTGCGCTCGCGGGGCAGGGGCTGACCCATCCACCCAATGTTAAGAGAGCGACCGCGACAACGGAGCGCGCCGCCCTTAACCCTGCGCCGTCGCCGCCGCGACTATTGGTGCGAGCAGAATGCACAGGCGACGCACGCTCCTCCGCCGCTGATCGCCGGAACGGTCAGGACGATAGCCGTATTCGCCGCGCTTGCCTGAATCGGCGGGAACGCATCGTCGAGTTCCGGCGCGCCGCCGTTCACCTCGTTGAACTCGTACGAGAACGTCCCGCCCTGAGTCCCGGTTACGGTCACAACTCCGTTCACGGTCGAGGCCGGGCTGCTGCAGCTCGCGCCGATCTTCCATAGATAGTTCGTCAGTCCCGCGGCCGCCGGGCAGCTTGCGCTGACCGACGCACCGCCGGCGCCAATCGGCGAACAGTAGGCCGTCACATTGGGCGGCCGCAGGCGCACTTGGAGCTGCGCGCGCCCCGGCGCCGCGCTGCCGGCGATTAATAGGCCGGCGAGTAAAATGCCGCAAAGCAAGTTCCCGATTTTCATGTCAGCTCCTTCGCTCAAACGTCCGCAAATTGCGGCCAAAACGACGAGTAGCACTATCACCGCAGTCCATTCAGGCTGAACTATGACACCCTGAACTTCCGCGGTGCTTTGCCGGGATTAGTGGCGAGCGCGACATGAATCCCGTTGCGATGGGCCAGCGTTGGTTCTCCCGGTGATGGACGACTCAACTTCGTCGCGGTAGGTTTAGCGCGATGAACATGTCTCTCAATCCGGCCGAACTCGCCTGGATGGATGCGACCGCGCAGGCCGATCTCGTCGCCACGGGTAAGGCCACGGCCCGCGAATTGGTTGACGCAGCAATCGAGCGCGTCGAACGTATCAACCCGCAACTGAATTGCGTGATCTATCCGCGATTCGACAAGGCGCGCGCCGACGCCGCCACCGCGCAAATGCATCCGGCCGGTATTTTTCACGGCGTACCCTTCCTGCTGAAAGATCTGTCCGAGATGGTGACCGGCGAGCCGATTAGCTGGGGATGGAAAGCGTTCAAGGACGCGCGGATCACCGCGCGATCCACTTCTTACGTTGCCGCGAAATTTCGCGCGGCCGGCCTGATCGCGATCGGACAGACCACGGTGCCCGAATGGGGTCCGTCGATCGCCACCGAAACTCGCGCATGGGGAGCTACGCGCAATCCCTGGAATCTCGAACGCGGTGTTGGTGGATCGAGCGGTGGCGCAGGCGCGTCCGTTGGCTCCGGGATAGTCCCGATTGCCCACGGCAACGACGCGGGCGGCTCGATTCGCATCCCGGCGTCATTCTGCGGAATTGTCGGGCTCAAGCCTTCGCGCGGCCGGACCTCGTTCGGACCGCTGCACGCCGATATCTGGCACGGAATGGGCGAGGAGGGCGCGCTCGTCCGATCCGTGCGTGACGCGGCAGCGGCGCTCGACGTTGTCGGCGGCTACATGCCCGGCGATCCCTACACGGCGCCGGCGGCGGCGCGCCCCTTTCGCGACGAAGTATCGCTCCCGCCCGGACAGCTTCGAATCGGCTTCATGGATCGGGCGCCGTCATTCCATCCGGGCATCGACGCCAATTGCGCTGCCGGGGTTCGCAACTGCGCGAAGCTGCTCGAGTCGTTAGGCCACAAGGTGGAGCAAAATCATCCCGCCGCGCTCGACGACGAGCGCATCGGCGAACCAGTCGGCATCCTGATCGCATCGGGCGAAGCCGGCCACGCCGTGGACGCGCAAAGGATTCTTGGCCGCCCGGTGGTCGCCGAAGATTTGGATCCGTGGACATGGTTTCTCGTCGAACGTGGCCGCCGGGTGTCGGCGGTCGAATTGATCCTCGCGCGTGATTGGGTCAACGAATTTACCCGTGCGACCGCGCGATGGTGGAGCGAAGGGTTCGATATCCTCGTCACTTCGACTGTAGCCACTCCCGCGCCGCCGGTCGGATTCTTCAAGCTCGGACCGGGCGAGCATCCGGCCGACATCGGACGGCGGATGGCCAATGTCAGCCCGTTCACGATTCCATGGAACGTGGCGGGCAATCCCGCGATCTCGCTCCCTCTGCACCTGACGCGCGAGGGGCTCCCGGTCGGTGTTCAACTGGTCGCTGCGTACGGCCGCGAAGATCTGCTGCTGCGGCTGGCCGCTCAGATCGAGCAAGCCGCGCCGTGGTCCAATCGCCGCCCCCGAGTCCACGCCTAGCGCAAAGCGGCGGCGCACATTTCCCTGCTTCGGGCGCGCAGGTGCGCTTATATCTTTGAGGTCAGGAAGAGAAACAGTGCGAAGAAGAGGGCCGCGACGATCACTATCTGCACGATCATTACCGTCATACTCTTGGCGGGCGCCAACGACGGATCGTCAGTCTGGTACTTGACCGTGATCGGCCCGGTGGTCCATTGAATTGACGATCCGTGCATCGCCGGCGCATTGGTAATCGACATCACGGTGATCCGCTCCCCCGCCTCCTGGAGCCATTCTTCATACTCGTCGGCGTTGGCGAACTGCTTGATGAAAATAGCCATTCTAATCTCTGCTGGCGCCCGCAGGCGCCAACACAGAAAAGCTACGCACGATGGTCTAACAAGTCAATTGGTGTAATTTATCAGTTAAATGACTCTACGTGTGTCAATTGGGATCCCTATTACCGGTACGGATAGAAAGCGTAGAACAGGATTGACAGCCCGCATAACAACCACAATCCGGCGTGGACCTCGCGCCGGCGTCCGGCGGCGAGCTTGACCACGGGATAAAGAATCAGCCCGGCCGTGATTCCGATCCCGATGTTGTAGGTGAAACTCATCAGGGCAATCACCGAGAAGGCGGGAATCAGTTCCGTGTAGTCGTCGAAATCAATTTTGGCCATCGGCGCAATCATCATCGCGCCCACGACGATTAGCGCCGGCGCGTACGCCGCGGCCGGGATCGCGGCTGCCAGCGGCGCGAAGAACAGCGACATCGCGAACAGCGCGGCGACCACCACGGCCGTCAGCCCGGTGCGTCCGCCGGCCTGGATGCCGGCCGCGGATTCGATGAACACGCCCGAGGTGGTGGTGCCCGCCAGTCCCGCGAACATCGTGGCGATCGCGTCGGCCAGCATCGGGCGCTCGATCTGCGGCAAGGTTCCGTCGGCGTCGAGAAATCCGGCGCGCTCGGACACTCCGATTAGCGAACCCATCGTGTCGATCAACGCCATCACGAATATCGTCAGCAGCACGCCGAAAAATCCCACGCTCAATGCGCCTCGCAAATCGAGTTGCAGGAAGATCGGCGCGGGATTCGGCGGGATGCTGACCCACGCGGTCGGCGGCTTCGCCACGCCCGTGACAAATGCAACGCCGGCCGAGATCAAAATCCCGAGCAGGATTGCGCCCGGCACGCGCCGGACCATCAGCACCGCGATCAGCACGAAGCTGAGCACCGCGACCGCGACCGGCGCCGTCGCGAGGTTCCCGAGCCTCACCGGCGCGCCCGCCACGCCAATCGCGACGATCCCGGATTCGTTGAGTCCGATGAAGCTCAGGAACAGGCCGATTCCCACCCCGAAGCTGTAGCAAAGGCCCGGCGGAATCGCTTCGACCATCCGTTGGCGGATGCGGGCCACGGTCAACAGCGCGAACATCACGCCCGCCAGGAATACCGCAGCCATCGCGGTTTGCCAGCGGTAGCCGAGCACCTTTACCACCGTGTACGCGACGAAGGCGTTTTCGCCCATGTACGGCGCGATCGCGAACGGACGATTGGCGTACAGGCCCATCACCAGCGTTCCGACCACCGCAGTGATCACGGTCGCGACCATCGAAGGCCCTTCGGGGATGCCCGCGGCTTTCAGAATCGCCGGATTGACCGCGATTATGTACGACATCGTGACGAAGGTGGTGACGCCCGCCAGCACCTCGCGTCGAAACGTGGTGCCCGCCGCTTCCAGGCCGAAGTAATTTGCTATTCGCGATCGCAAAAAACGCTCCCCCGTCGATCCGCGAGGCCTCAATTACCACGACGAATCTGGCCAAAGGATGGAACGACTTCGCGCTCGATGGGCGCCTTACAACGCGATGCCTGAGCGCAGCAGCTCCTCGGCGATGATGATCCGCCGCACCTCGCTGGTGCCCGCGCCAATCTCCATCAGCTTGCAAGCGCGATAGAGGCGGTTCACCTCCATCTCCCACATGTAGCCGCTGCCGCCGTGAATCTGCACCGCGTCGGCCGCCACGCGCGAGGCCGCCTCCGCGCAGTAGAGAATTGACGCGGCGGTCAGCCGGTGGACAGCGCCGCGTCCGCCGCCGCCTATTTCCAGCACGTTCACGGCCGCGAGCGCCTTGTAAGCAAGCAGGCTCATCGACTCGATCGCGGTGTACATGTCCGCGAGCTTTGCCTGGATGATTTGGAACTCGCCGATCGGACGGCCGAACTGCCGGCGTTCGCGCGCATAATCGAGGGCAAGCTGCAAGCATCGCTCAGCGAGCCCGATCGACAGGGTCGCGCCCACCGCGCGCTCGAGGTCCAGCCCGCTCATGACGACGGCGACGCCGGCGTTTTCCTCACCTACGCGGTTGGCGACCGGAACCCGGCAGTCGTCGAAGACGAGCTCCGCCGTCGGGCTGCCGCGAAAGCCCATCTTGATGAGCTTCTGCGCCACCGAAAAACCGGGGGCGCTCTTTTCGACGAGGAACGCGCTGATGCCCTTGGGGCCGAGTTCCGGCGCGGTCTTGGCGTACACGAGCAGCACATCGGCGATCGAGCCGTTGGTGATGAACAGCTTGCGGCCGTTGAGGACGTAATGATCCCCGTCGCGTCGCGCCGTCGTGCGCATCCCGCCCAGTGCGTCGGAGCCGGCGCCGGGCTCGGTCAGGCCGAGCGCGCCGACAATCGTCCCGTCGGCGAGACCCGGCAGGTAGCGTTTCTTCTGTTCCGGACTCGCGTTGCGCTGGACGTTGTTCATGCAGAGATTCTCGTGGGCGAGCCACGAGAGGGCGACGGCCTGGTTCCAGCGCGAAAAGGCCTGGCCCACCAGCGCCGACGAGAAAAGGTCGAGTCCGGGTCCGCCTTCCGACTCCGGGATGGTGAGGCCGAGGTAGCCGGCCGCGCCGATGCGGCGGAAGAGTCCTTCCGGCCACGACTCGTCGTCGTCCATCTTCCTCGCGAGCGGCGCCAGCTCTTTGCGCGCGAACTCGTCGGCCAGCGCCAGCGTGCGGCGCTGCTCTTCGGTCAATTCGTAGGGGTTTGGGGCGGGCGCGATGCGGGCCATAGGACCTCCTGGGCTCGAATGCGAGTATCATTTGCCGGAAACTCGGTCCGAAACAAGGACCCGAACCGTTCTTCGCCGCCCGCTCAATCACGCAAATCAGGTTGAAAACGGGCGAGAATCCGCTTAAGTAACTATCTAGTCGCTCTCGATCTCAACGGCCGTAGAGACATCCCCGGGCATGTGCCTGTGCGGGGGAGGAAGATGAGCCGGAAGCTGTTTCAATATTTGGCTTTTTTAGTCGGTCTAATGATTGCCACGGGAGTGCTGGCGGCGCCCGCCGCGCCGGACCCTCCCTCGAACGATGATTGCCTGAAGTGTCACGGCAAGCCGGACGCCACGGCCAAGCTGGCTGATGGCGAGGCAATGTCGATCTACGTCGATCCCAATAGCTTCGCCCATTCGGTTCACGGCGGCAAGCTCGCTTGCACCAACTGTCACACCAACATTACCGCGCTGCCGCACCCGCCGCGGCAATTCAAGGACCGGCGCGCGATGTCGCTGGCCTATTACGAGTCGTGCAAGCAATGCCACTTTGCCGAGTACACCAGGCTGCTTGACGGCGTTCATTACGCGGCTTTAGAGAAGGGCAAGGAGAAAGCGCCGACCTGCGTCGACTGCCACGGCTCGCACGCGATGGGACACCCCGCCCGGCCGCGCATGCACATCTCCGCGACCTGCGCGAAGTGCCACACTGCCGTCGGCGCCGCATACGCAAAAAGCGCTCACGCCGCCGGCCTGGCCAAGGGCAACCCCGACGTCCCGGTATGCACCGATTGTCATCATGCGCACGACAACTCCAACCCGTTGACCACCGCTTCGCACCTGCGCATTTCCGACCTTTGTGCGCACTGTCATACCAACGAGAAACTCATGGCGAAATACGGGATCTCCACCGATGTGCTCACCACCTACCTTTCCGATTTTCATGGGCTGACCGCGTCGTTCTATCGTGTGGAGGGCCTCAAGCCGGCCCAGCTCACCGCCACCTGCACCGATTGCCATGGGGTGCACGACATCACCTGGGTTAAAGGGCCGGGATCGGGCGTGATCAAGGCCAACCTGCTGCTGCGATGCCAGCACTGTCATAAAGGCGCGGGTCCGAACTTTTCCTCGGCGTGGATGGGGCACTACGAGCCCAGCCTGAGGCACGCGCCGCTGGTTTACCTGGCCAAGCTTTTTTACATGATTTTCATTCCGTTCGTGATCGGCGGGCTGGTCATTCAAATCCTCCTGCATCTTTGGCGGATGGTGGTGAACAGGTGAACATATGAAGAAATCCGGGCAACGCTTTTCGCCGCAAGGACATGGTGCGATCGAGACTACAAGGGTTAACCGATGAACGAGTACTTCCAGCGCTTTTCGCTTCGGCAACGGATCGAGCATTTCAGTGTGATGGTGCTGTTCATCGTGCTCGGACTGACCGGGTTTGCGCAGAAATTCTATGATGCCCCCTGGGCAGTGTGGACAATCGCCGCGATAGGCGGGATCGACCGGGTGAGGTGGATCCACCGTGCGGCGGGGATCACGTTCACCGTGTTCGCGATTTTTCACATTTCGATCGGGCTGTTTATGGTGCTTACCCGGCGGTCCAGACCCTCGATGATTGCGAGCCGCAAGGACTTCCTCGACGCCATCGCTCAGTTGCGCTACTACCTCGGAATCACCGACAAGCCGGCGAGCTTCGACCGCTTCGACTACCGGCAGAAGTTCGAGTACTGGGGGATGGTGCTCGGCGGGATGCTCATGATCGCAACCGGGTTCATGCTGCTTTATCCGGTAATCGTGACGCGTTTTTTGCCCGGCCAGTTCATCCCGGTGGCAAGGGTCGCGCACAGCAACGAAGGATTGCTGGCCTTCCTGATCGTGATCATTTGGCATGTTTTCAACGCCCACTTGTCGCCCGAAGCGTTTCCATTCGACCCGAGCATTTTCACCGGAAAAGTGACCCGCGAGTACATGGAGAAGGAGCATCCGCTCGAGTACGCGCGCATCATGGGTCAGACCGAAGAAAAGCAGGAGGCGCAATCGCACGAAGCCCCTTGACCACAGTGGCGCGCCGACTTGCCGCCCAACGCTGCGGGTGGCTTTTCGCGGGCCCGTAGCCGGCCGTCTCGGAGGCCGGGGCCCGCGCGCAGCCGGTGCTGGCGATGGAACCCTCTCAATTTAGGCGGGGATGGGGAGGGCGCGGGCTAAAGGGCCGGATCGTACTCTTGACCTTGATCGGCACGCTGGCGCCCAGCGCGATCCTGGGATGGCTGAGCTTTCAAAGTGTCCGTGATCTCCAGCGCCAGGTGCTGGGGGAACGCGAGTACGTGGCCAAGAGCGTCGCCACCTACGTCGATTCCGTGGTGAAAACGGAACTGCAGTTGCTCGATGCGGTTTCGGTGGCGCCCGGGGTCGTGCCGGAAAATCCACAGCCCGCCGCCCGCCCGGTGCTGAGGGACGCCTACCTGCGCTCGCGCTTTTTCGAGCGCGTGTTTCTGCTCGATCTCCAGGGGCAATTGCTGATGGTCGAGCCCCCTTTGGGCGGCGCCTTCGGCGCCTCGTTCAAAGACCTGCCCTCGGTCCGCAAGGCGGTCGGCGATGGCGTCCCTACGGTTTCGGACTTGAGCACCGGACCCGGCGGCGCACGCCAGCTCAACCTGCTGGTGCCGATCAGGAATTGGCAGGGCAGGGTAGTCGGTTTGGTCGGAGGCTCGATCCTGCCCGAAAGCGAGCGCTTTCGCTCCCTGCTGAGCTTTGTGCCGCTTGATCCGGGCGAGGCCGTGGACCTGGTGGACGAGCATGGGGTCGTTATCGCGAGCACCACGGCCGAGCGGTTGTACACCGAGAGTGACCATCGCCATTTTATCGGCGGCCTTATTCGCGACCAAAGCGAGACTGCGGGCACATGCCACGGATGCCACCAGAGCGGAAAGATTCGCAGCCGGGTCAACGAGGTAATGGCCTTTGTACCACTCTCGCCGCGGGTGCCATGGGGCATCGATATCCACCAGCAAGAGAAGCTCGCCTTTTCCACCGCGCTTGCTCTGCGCTGGAAGATCTTCGCGTGGGCATCCGCGCTGACCCTGCTCTCATTGATTTTTGCAATCGGCGCCGCCGCCAGCATCACCGCGCCGCTTTCGATGCTGACCAAGGTCGCTACGCGCATTGCCGGGGGCGATCTCAAAACGCCGATCCCCAAGCTCGCCAGCGACGAGGTCGGGCGGCTTGCTGTGGCACTGGAGACCATGCGGGTTGCGCTCACACAGTCGCTAGACGAGCTGGCGCAGGCGCGCGAGAAACTGGAATTGCGGGTCATCGAGCGAACCCAGGAGATCGAACGACTTTACCGTGCGCTAAGTGTGCGTGACGAACTGAGGGCCAGACTGCTGCGCAAGCTGATCTCGGCCCAGGAAGAGGAGCGCAGACGAATCGCGCGCGAGTTGCACGATGAGACCGCCCAGGTCGTGGTCGTGCTCGCGCTTGCGCTCGACTCGGCGATGGCCACGATGGCGCCGGGCGCTTCGCGCGACCGCATGGCCGAGGCCAAGGCGCTCACCCTAAGGACGCTCGACGGGATCCGCTCCCTGTGTTTCGATCTGCGTCCCTCCGTGCTCGATGACCTCGGGCTCTTCCCCGCGATCGAATGGTACGCAGTGAACACCCTGAAGCCGCTCGGGGTCGCCGTCCGCTGCGAATTCGATGAGACGGTCAAGTTCAGCCTGCCCGCGCAAATCAACATCGCCCTGTTCCGGGCCGCCCAAGAGGCGATCACCAACGTCGCCAAGCACGCCAAGGCCGAGACCATGCTGATCCAATGCACGGCCGAACCGAAAGCGATTACAATAGAACTTGAGGACGACGGTCAGGGATTCGATCCGGCTGGCTTTTCCAGCGCCACCAGCGACGGCAGAGGACTTGGGCTTGAGGGAATGAAAGAGCGCGTTGAACTGCTGGGCGGCAGCGCACGGATCGAATCCGCCCCCGGTCAGGGTACCAGGGTCGTGCTGACCGTGCCCCGTGGGAGCGAGCATGGCTAAAATTCGGGTAGTCATTGCCGACGATCACGCGCTTTTGCGCGACGGCGTAAAGGCGCTGCTCAAACCCGCCGACGACATCGAAGTCATCGGTGAAGCGGTCGACGGTCGCGACGCCGTCGAACAGTGCCGCCGGCTCAAGCCCGACGTGGTGCTGATGGACATCAACATGCCGGGGCTTAGCGGACTCGAGGCGACGCTGGAGATCAAACGCGACCTCCCGAAGACCAAAGTTCTGGTACTTACCCAGTATGAAGACCGGGAATACGTCCGGCGTTTCCTTAAGGCCGGCGTGGCAGGATACGTGCTCAAACGGATGCTCGGCTCGGAACTCACCAGCGCCATCCGGTCGGTCGCCCAGGGAGGTCTCGTGCTCGACCCCAGGGTGGCTCTGGAGGCTATGCAGGATCTCGGCCCGGCGCACACCGGAGCAGCGGCCGAGGACCTCTACGAGACGCTGACCGACCGTGAAAAGCAGGCGCTGAGGCTGGTCGCGCTCGGGAACAGCAACAAGGAAGTCGCAGAGACCCTCGGGATCAGCGTCAAGACCGCGATGTCGCATCGCGAGCGGGTGATGGAGAAGCTCAATCTCCACAACCGCACCGACCTGATCAAGTTCGCGATTAAGAAAGGGGTAATTCGGGTAGAGCAGTAAATGCGCGAGCGGCAGGGCTGATCTTCAGTCGCCCTGCCGCTGGTATTGGACTCAGCGCCAAATCAGTCAGCGCCAAGTCACTCCTCGGGGGCGGTCAGCGCCGCGAGCCTTCGCAGTGAGGCACGGGTGACATTGACCAGGCCTTTGCTGCCAAGCGCCTTGCGCACCAGCAGGATCGGCACCATCGCCAAGCCGATCAGTGGGAGGAAAATCACGAAAAGCGCACCCAGCACCAGCGCCAGCGGCATGAAGAGCAGCCCCGGCACCCTCACGTACTTATCGGCCGGGCTGCCGGGCAGCATTCCGTTCTTGCCCTCGACCGTCACAAACTCATGTCTTGCGGTATCCCAATAGTAGCCGCCTTTCACGTTCGCTCCGCCCTGAACGCCCTTGCGGGCCTTGCGCACCACTAGGCTCAGCATCATCGCGAACCCGATGAAAGGAAGGAACATCACGTAAATCGCGCTGAAGCCGATCGCAAGCGGGATCAAGGCCAGCGCGGGAACCTTCACGTATTTCTGGGTCGGGCCACCGGGCAGCATTCCGTTCTTCCCGTCAACCGTCACCACCTCCAGTTCTTTAGTGTTCCAGTAGAAGCCGCCTCTGACATTCTCTGCACCCTGGTATTTCTTCAACATGGCCCTGTCACCTCCTTCGTTGTTCTGAACTGAACATACGTCTTGTCCGCAACTTATGTAATTGGGACACCGACCGGGCGGGGCCAGAAAAACTCACCAAAGCGTTAGGGAAAAATACCGGAGGACAACGCCAAATCCACCCGAGCACGATGCTTTTCCCACTCTTCCGCGACCATCGGTTCTCTGTTAAGTCAGCATCACTCATTCAGGAGATTGCCGACGCGCTCTAGCCAATGCCGATCTTGCCAACCCGCATCGACCCGCGCTCGGAGACGTTTATCGCCAATCGGCGGGCGATGCTCGAGAAGCTCGATCGGCTCGCGGCGCTGCAGCGCAAGGCGATCCTCGGCGGCGGCGAGCGCTACGTCGAGCGGCATCACCGGCGCGGGAAGCTTTTGCCGCGCGAGCGTATCGAGCTGCTGGTTGACCGCGATTCGCCGTTCCTCGAGTTGTCACCCTACGCGGCGGCCGAGACCGAGTACGAGGTTGGCGCCTCGCTGGTGACCGGGATCGGTGTCGTCTCGGGGACGGAATGCCTGATCCTGGCCAACGACCCGACCGTGCGCGGCGGCGCTATCAACCCGTACTCGCTCGCCAAGATGTTGCGCGCGTACCAGATTTCGATCGAGAACCGGCTGCCGCTCGTGTACCTGGTCGAGTCGGGCGGCGCGGACCTGCCGCGCCAGGCGGAGATCTTCGTGCCCGGCGGTGCGATGTTCCGCAACTTGACGCGTTCTTCGGGGCGGCGCGTGCCGACGATCGCGCTGGTGTTTGGCAACTCGACGGCCGGCGGCGCCTACCTGCCGGGGCTGTCCGACTACGTGGTGATGGTGCGCAATCGGGCCAAGGTTTTTCTCGGCGGCCCGCCGCTGGTGAAGATGGCGACGGGCGAGGACGCCAATGACGAGGAACTCGGCGGCGCCGAAATGCATGCCAGCTTGTCGGGCCTCGCCGACTACATGGCGATCGACGAGCCTGACGCAATCCGGCTTGGCCGGCGCATCGTCGCCCGGCTGGCCTGGCGCAAGCTCGGCCCCGGCCCGAGTGCGCCGGCGCATGAGCCGCGCTACGACAGCGAGGAGCTGCTCGGTATTCCTTCCGCCGATATGAAGGTGCCGTTTCCGATCCGCGAGGTGATCGCGCGGGTAGTGGACGACTCGGAGTTCGACGAGTTCAAGCCGCTTTACGGCACGAACCTGGTGACCGGATGGGCGCGCATCCACGGCTACGACCTCGGCATCCTGGCCAACGATCAGGGCGTGCTGTTCTCGGAGGAATCGCAGAAGGCGGCCCAGTTCATCCAGCTCGCCAACAAGATCGATATCCCGCTGCTCTTCGTGCAGAACGTCACCGGCTACATGGTCGGGAAGCAGTACGAGCAGCGCGGGATCATCAAGCACGGGTCGATGATGGTGAACGCGGTCTCGAACAGCGGCGTGCCCCACCTGACGCTCCAGGTGGGTGGCTCCTACGGCGCGGGCAACTACGGCATGTCCGGCCGAGCCTACGAACCGCGATTCCTTTTCCTGTGGCCCAATGCGAAGACGGCAGTGATGGGTCCGGAGCAGCTAGCCGGGACGCTCTCGATCGTGGCGCGCGAGGCGGCGGCCGCGGCGAAAAAACCTTTCGACGAGGAGGCCGACGCAATGCGCCGGCGCGTGGTCGAGGAGCAGATCGAGCGCGAGTCGCTCGCGCCGTTCACCAGCGGGCGGCTCTTCGACGATGGAATTATCGATCCGCGCGACAGCCGGACGGTGCTCGGGATATCGCTCTCGATCGTGCACTCGAACGAGATCAGGGGCGCGCGCGAGTTCGGCGTTTTCAGGATGTGAGAGCGGCATGCGGAAGTTGCTGATCGCCAATCGAGGGGAGATCGCGCGGCGCATCCAGCGCACCGCGCGCGAGATGGGGATCGCGACGGTGGCCGTGTTCTCGGAGCCCGATCGCGAGGCGCCCTTCGTGCGTGAGGCGGACGAGGCGGTCGCGCTCGGCGGTGCGTCGCCGGCGGAGTCGTATCTGCGGATCGACGCGATCGTGGATGCGGCACGCCGCACCGGCGCCGACGCGGTGCATCCGGGCTACGGCTTCCTGTCGGAGAACGAGGCTTTCGCCGTGGCGTGCCGCGACGCAGGGCGTACGTTCGTGGGACCTCCGCCCGAGGTGGTCGCCGCGATGGGCTCGAAGCTCGAGGCCAAGCGGCGGATGCAGCACGCAGGCGTGCCGCAACTCGAAAGTCGCGAGCTTCGCGACGGCGCGCCGGCGGCAGAACTTGAGCGCATTGCGGGCGAGCTCGGCATGCCGGTCGTGGTGAAGGCGTCGGCCGGCGGTGGCGGCAGAGGCATGCGCGTGGTGCATCGTGCGGCGGAGCTCGCAGAGGCGGTAGCGTCGGCGCGGCGCGAGGCGCTCTCGGCTTTCGGCGACGATACCCTCTACCTCGAGCGCTACCTGGAGGGCGCGCGCCATGTCGAGGTGCAGATCTTCGGCGACGCACACGGCCGCGTGATCCATCTCTACGAGCGCGAATGCTCGATCCAGCGGCGACATCAGAAGATCATCGAGGAATCGCCGAGCACCGCTTTGACCCCGGTGTTGAGCGCGAAGATCCGCGCGGCCGCGGTCACCGCGGGCGAAGCGATTGGCTACCGCAACGCCGGAACCGTCGAATTTTTGCTCACGCCGGCCGGAGAGTTCTTTTTTTTGGAAGTGAACACGCGCCTCCAGGTCGAGCATCCCGTGACCGAGTGCGTGACCGGCCTGGACCTGGTGCGGCTCCAGATCGAAGTTGCGCGCGGCGGCAAGCTTCCAGCGCAGGAAGAGGTGCCGCTGGTTCGCGGCCACGCGATCGAGGCGCGTCTTTATGCCGAGGACCCGCTGCGCGGCTTTGCCCCATCGACAGGCATGTTCCATCGGTTCCACTTCGCACCGGAGCCGGGAATCCGGCTCGACTCGGGGGTAGAGGACGGCTCGGAGGTGAGCATCCACTACGACCCGATGCTCGCCAAGGTGATCGCGTGGGCGCCGACGCGCGCGGAGGCGGCGGCCAAGCTGGCCAACACGCTCGCTCGTGCACAGCTTCATGGCCCGTACACGATTCGCGATCTTTTGGTGCGCATTTTGCGCCATCCCGAGTTCCTTGCGGGCGCAACCGACACGCATTTCCTCCAGCGCCATCCCCCGGAGACGCTCGGCGCGGCGCTGTGCGACGAGGCGGGCGAGCGCCTCCACGCGCTTGCGGCGACGCTTGCGGGGCAAGCCGCGCGGCGCGCGCGCGGCGGCTCGATAGCCTCGATCCCGTCGGGCTGGCGCAACGTCCCTTCGCAAGACCAGGAGCAAGCCTTCGAGGGAAGCTCGGGGCGGCTCGACGTGCGCTACCGTTTCGGGCGCGAGGGTCTCAGCGCTCAAGTGAACGGCAACGCGCTCGAAGGCGTTCGCGTACACGCATCCGGCCAACGCGAGGTCGATCTCGAAGTCAACGCCGTACGCTATCGCTATGCGGTGCATACGGTGGGTGAGCGGGTCTTCGTCGATAGCGCGCTCGGCGCGAGCGATTTGCGCGAAATACCGCGCTTCGCCGAGCCTGAGATCGAGCTGGCAACCGGCTCGCTGGTCGCGTTTATGCCGGGCGTGGTCAAACAGATTTACGTCACGGTAGGCGCAATCGTCGCCAAGGGCGATTTGCTGCTGGTGCTCGAAGCGATGAAGACGGAGGCGCCGATTCGGGCGCCGCACGCGGGAACGGTGACCGAGATTCGCGCGACCATCGGGATGCAGGTGGCGGCGGGCGCGATTCTCGCGGTAATCGAAGCAGAGAGCGCAAGCGCCCCGTAATGATCGAGGAGGAGAGCTGCAATGGCTGACCAGCCGGTCCGATACGAACTGCGCGACGGTATCAGCACGATCACGATCGATCGCCCGGAGGCGCGCAATGCGCTGAACCGCGCGGTGCGCGAAGGGTTGTGGGCGGGGTTTCGCCGCTTCGTCGACGACGACGACGCACTGGTCGCGATTCTCACCGCAACCGGCGATAAGGTCTTCTGCGCCGGCGCCGATTTGAAGGAGATGTCGGTGACCGGACTTCAAGTCCCGCCGCTGGATTTCGTCCCGCAGCTCGGCCGCAATCTCATGACGGACAAGCCGGTGATCGCCGCGGTGAACGGCCTGGCCTACGCCGGCGGTTTCGCGCTTGCGCAGATGTGCGACCTATGTATCGCCGCCGAGACGGCGAAGTTCGCGATCACGGAGGCGAAGTGGAGCCGGGGCGCGCCGTGGGCCGCACCGCTGCCGTGGATGATTGCGCCCCGCGTGGCGCTCGAGCTGTTGCTCACGGCAGAGCCGATCGATGCGAATCGCGCACACGAGATCGGCCTGGTGAACCGGGTCGTACCGCTCGATCGCCTGCAGGAGGAGGCGCGCGCGCTTGCGACGCGAATCGCGCAGAACGCGCCGCTCTCCGTGCGGGCGGGTAAGCGCATGGTGTACGCCACCGCCGAGCGGCTGCGGAGCGAGGCTTTCGACGAGGCCGAGCGCATCTTTGAGCCGGTCTATAAAAGCGAGGATGCGCAAGAAGGACCGCGCGCCTTCCTGGAAAAGCGCGCGCCGGTCTGGAGGAAACGATGAGCGCGCGCCGACCGCTTAGAGTGGGGAATATCTCCGGCTTCTACGGCGATCGCATTTCGGCGGCGCGCGAGATGATCGAGGGCGGCCCGATCGACGTGCTCACCGGCGACTACCTCGCCGAGCTCACGATGCTGATCCTGTGGAAGGCCCGCCAGAAAGATCCGAACGCCGGCTACGCGGCGACCTTCATCCGTCAGATGGAGGAGATACTTGGTGCCTGCGTCGATCGCGGCGTGCGGGTAGTGGTAAACGCCGGCGGTCTCAACCCGCGCGGTCTCGCCGAGAAAATCCGGGAGTTGGCGAAGCGCGTTGGCGTGAAAGCGAGCGTCGCCCACGTGGAGGGCGACGATATCCTCCCGCGGCTTGGCGAATTGCGCAGCGCGGGACACAAGCTCGCACATCTCGACGACGGCCGCCCCTTCGAGGCGATGCCGGTCGGGCCGGTGAGCGCGAACGCCTACCTCGGCGCATGGGGGATCGTCGAATGCCTTAAGGCGGGAGCCGACGTGGTCGTGTGTCCGCGGGTGACGGACGCGTCGCTGGTCGTGGGTCCGGCAGCTTGGCATTTCGATTGGGCGCGCGACGACTGGGACCGGCTGGCGAGCGCCGTGGTCGCAGGGCACATCCTTGAATGCGGCGCGCAGGCGACCGGCGGCAACTACGCCTTCTTCAGCGAGGTGCCCGATCTCGACCATCCCGGCTTCCCGATCGCAGAGATGGAAGAGGACGGTTCGTTCGTCGTCACCAAGCATCCCGGCACAGGCGGGCTCGTCTCAGTCGGTACCGTGACAGCGCAACTGCTCTACGAACTCGGCGAGCCGTCCTACATGAATCCGGACGCGATCGCGCGCTTCGACAGTATCCGGCTCGACCAGTCCGGCGCCGACCGCGTGCGCGTGTCGGGCGTGCGCGGCGATCCCAGACCGGGCGCGCTCAAGGTATGCATCAACTATGTGGCCGGCTACCGCAATGCGATGACACTGGTGCTCACGGGTCTCGACGTGGAGGAGAAGGCCGCGGTGCTCAAGCGGGCGATCGTGCGGCGCGTCGGCGGCGCCGAGCGCTTCGGCGCGCTCCACTTCCATCTGGCATGCACGCAGCATCCGGATCCCGAGACCAACGAGCGCGCGAGCGCCACCTTCACCGTAATCGCGAAAGACGCCGACGCGAAGAAGGTCGGCCGCGCGTTCTCCTCTGCGATCACGGAGTTGGCGCTCGCCAATTATCCCGGCTTCTACTCGATGGACCCGCCCGGCGACGCGAGCGCATACGGGGTGTACTGGCCGACGCTGGTGCCGGCGGACGCCGTGGATCACGTAGCCGTGATACCCGACGGGCGAAGCGTCCCGATCAAGCCGGTCGCGGTGGCGACACGCTCGCCGGTCAAGGTGGCGCCGGCGGCGATCCCGTCGGCGCCGGCGGGCTTGACGCGACGCGCGCCGCTCGGGCGCGTGGCCGGGGCGCGGTCGGGCGACAAAGGCGGCAACGCTAACGTCGGAGTGTGGGTGCGCAGCGATCTGGCCTACGCGTGGCTTGCCGAGTTCCTGACGATCGAGCGCTTGAAGCAGCTCCTGCCTGAGACGGCGCCACTGGAGGTGCGCCGCTACGAGCTACCCAACTTGCGCGCGCTCAACTTCGTGATCGTCGGCATCCTCGGCGAGGGGGTAGCCTCGTCGGTGCGGCCCGATCCCCAGGCCAAGAGCCTCGGCGAATGGCTGCGGGCGCGGGTGGTTGACGTGCCGGAGGTGCTGCTGGAGCCCGCCGCATCGCGCTGAGACAATGAGCTGTCCGCCGTAGCGGCGATCGAAGGCCGTCAATCAAGGAAAGTGGGCAGTAGCCGGGCTATCGAGGCATCCGCCGTATTGTGCGAATCGGCGTAGGTGCCTAATAAATAAGGCATGGAGGGGTGGCCGAGCGGTTGAAGGCACCGGTCTTGAAAACCGGCAGGGATGAAAGTCCCTCGTGGGTTCGAATCCCACCCCCTCCGCATCCATTCTGGCATGTTTCACTACTTTTTGGAGAAGTGATGAAATCGGCGCGTGGGGCGCGATTCACGCGCGGCCGTGGACCCGGAGAATGCCACCGGCCACGTCTGAGCGGGGAAAATCCCGCAATATTCTCTGTTCGCGATTTCGGTGGGTCCATCTGCGGACCGGCCAACATCTTGCGGGAACCCAGGATGCACCCAGCTAGGGCGCGTAAAGGCAGCTCGGCCGGCGTAAGCCATCGAATATCCAGAGCACGCTCTTGCGCGGTCCAGAGCGGGGGTAGCTCGATTCTTTGGGTCATTTCGATCTCCGAGAATGCTCCGAACCGCGGCGGCGACGGCCCGCTCAAGTTCCGGCGCAGCTACGCGCCACCCGCGCTGTGATCCATCTGGAACCAATTCAGAAACATCTGTAGCGATAGGATGCATCGTCGATGGTCCTCCGATAGGTCATCTTCGATCGAACATCGTCCAAATCGCGAGGTGGTTTCTATCGGACCTTGGGCGATACGCCCCCCAACACATATCAGGGCATTAGTGTTTCTAAGCGGCCTCAGTTTTGCTCTACATGGATTATGGGCCTCCATTTTGCGAAGAAAAGTAAGAAGCCGCAAGAGCGATCGCTCAAGCAGCATGCTGGCGCCATTACGGAGGCTCGTACCAAAACTACAGGCTTTTCGGCACGCTCGGAGTTTTTGGTGGGCGCAGGACCGCTCAGAGCGAAACCCGCAGCGAGGATGATGAAGCCATGGGAACGGTGACGCAGTCGAAGCGGCAACTGGCGTGGGTCTTCGATCTCAACAAATGCATCGGATGCCAGACCTGCTCGGTGGCCTGCAAGGTTCTCTGGCCCGGGGAGGATCCGGGCACCGAGGCGATGTGGTGGATGACCGTCAATACGCAACCCGGGCGCGGCGTGCCCCGCGACTGGGAGACGATGGGTGGGGGCTACAGGGACGGCCGCCTGCAACTCGGTCGGCTGCCCACGGACGAGGAGACCGGCGGAGGCTGGGATTTCAACTACGAAGAGGTCCTCGCCGGCGGCAGCGGGCAACGTGCTCACCTGCGGAAGATCACCGGCAGTCCCGGCTGGGGCATGAACTGGGAGGAGGACGAGGGAAGCGGCGACTACCCGAACTCGTACCTGTTCTATCTCCCGCGGCTGTGCGCGCACTGCACCGACCCAGCCTGCCTCGAGGCCTGTCCGCACGACGCGATCATCAAGCGCGAGGAGGACGGCCTGGTGCTCCTCGACGAGGACCGCTGCAAGGGCGCGCAGTCGTGCCGCCGGGCGTGCCCGTACAAGAAGATCGACTTCAACGCCGTCCGTGGGGTGGCCCAGAAGTGCATCGGCTGCTTCCCGCGTCTGGAGAAGGGCGTGGCGCCGGCCTGCGTGCGACAGTGCCCAGGGCGCGCGGCGTTCATCGGGTTTCTCGATGACGAGGGCTCCGCGGTCGCAAAGCTCGTGCGCCGATGGAACGTGGCGCTGCCGCTGCACCCCGAGTTCGGCACGCGGTCCAACGTCTATTACGTGCCGCCGCTCGCTCCCGCGCTGCTCCGCGCGGACGGCCGCACGGACGAGACCGGGGACCGCATTCCGCCCGCGTACCTGGAGTCGTTGTTCGGTCCGGCCGTCCACGCGGCGCTCGCCACCCTCAAGGCCGAACTCGCCAAGCGGCAACGCGGCGAGGCGTCGGAACTGCTGGACACGCTGATCGTGTACCGGTGGACGGACGCCCTCGGCCACCTCGACCGGGATCCGGCCGAGATCGTGTGGACGCGCTGAGCCTTCCCAAGGGAGATCGCCCATGAGCCATCAGCAAGACGGAAAGTCCCATGGAGCCGGTGTGACGTGGGCAGATGCCTATCGCGACAAGTGGAAGTGGGACCGCGTCGCCTGGGGGACGCACTGCACCGACTGTTACCCGGCCAACTGCCCGTACCGGGTTTACGTGCGGGACGGCCGCATCGTGCGCGAGGAGCCGGCCGCCACCTTCAAGACGGTCGAAGCCGGCGTCCCCGACATGAATCCCGCCGGCTGCCAGAAGGGCGCGGCCTGGAGTCAGATGCTGCACGGGAAGGACCGGGTGATGCACCCGCTGCGCCGCGTGGGCGAGCGCGGTGAAGGCCGCTGGCAGCGCGTCTCGTGGGATGAGGCGCTGACCGAGATCGCGGACGCGATGCTGGACGCAATGCAGGAATCGGGGCCCCGGTCGATCGTGCGTTTGGGCACGACGGAAGGGGGTATCCAGGCGATCGCCCTCGCGAACAACCTCTTTCAGCGTCTCGGGGCAACGGTCACGGACGTCCAGGGTGAGATCAATGACCTGTCGCCCGGGCTGTACATTACCTTCGGGCGGTTCTCCTCGACCTCCAGCGTCGACGACTGGTTTCACTCCGACCTGACGCTCATCTGGGCGACCAATCCGGCCTACAGCGCGATCCCCTGGTTCCACTACATCACCGAGGCGCGCTACCGCGGCGGCGAGGTGGTCACCATCACGCCGGACTACAGTCCGTCGGCGATTCACGCCGACCAGTTCGTGCCCGTGCGCATCGGTTCCGACGCCGCGCTCGCGCTGGCGATGTGTCGCGTGATGCTCGACGAGCATCTTGTCGACGAGCCATTCGTGCGCGAGCAGACCGACCTCGGCTTGCTAGTGCGCACGGACAACGGCCGGTTTCTGCGGCAGAGCGACGTCCGTACGGGTGGGTCCGACGAGATATTCCATCTGTTCGACACGCGAACCGCGCGGATCACCGAGGCGCCGCGCACGCTCGATCTCGGCGAGCTCGAGCCAGCGCTGGACGGCGCCTACCGCGCCACGCTCCATGACGGCTCCGCCGTCGAGGTGGCGCCGGCTTTCGTGCTGCTGCGCCGCCGCCTTGAGGCCTACGCCCCTGAGGACGCGTCGGCGATGTGCGGCGTGCATCCCGAGACGATTCGTAAGCTGGCGCGCAAGGTCGCGCGCCAGCGGACGCGGATCATTCTCGGTTGGACGACCGGGAAGTCCTACCACGGCGACTTGATGGAGCGGGCGATGTGCCTGGTGCTCGCGCTGACAGGCAATTGGGGCAAGAAGGGCTGCGGCATTCGTGGGTGGGGGGCTGGCATGTTCGACGGACCGTTCCTCCTGCCCTCCAAGACCCAAGCGGGCCAGCAGTCAACCGAGGCGATGCTGACCGGCGAGCTGGTCCGGATCCAGAAGCTCCTGGCCGCGGATCCCACGCTCACCCCGGAGATTCTGATGCGGCGCGAAGGCTCCGAGGGCGGCCTCCGGATGGGTATGACCCCGCCATTTTTCTTCTGGTATTACCACGGTGGCTACCGTGAAGTGTTGAACCGCCCGTCCTGGAACGATCCTGCCATGCGTCGGTCGTTTGACGCCTACCTGCAGGAGGCGCTCGAGAAGGGCTGGTGGCGGGACCTCGCTCATCCCACACCGGACGAGCCGCACCGCGTGCTCATCAACATCGCGGGGAACGTGCTGCGCACCGTGCGTGGGGGCCAGCGGATGCTCCTTGACACGGCCTGGCCCAAGTTTCGCCTGATCGTCAGCGTCGACTTTCGGCTCTCGACCACGGCGATGTACTCGGACATCGTCCTGCCCGCGGCGCAACACCACGAGAAAACGAATTTCGCCTACACGGTGCCCGACGTCATGAACCTGACATTCGACGATCGGGTCGTGGAGCCGCCGGAGGATGCCCGGTCCGAGTGGCAGATCAGCGGCATGCTAGCGCAGAAGCTTTCCGAGCGCGCCCTGGCCCGTAACCTCGCGGAGGTGGTGACAGAAGACGGCCGGCCCGTCCGGCTGGACACCCTGTACGAGGACCTCACGCTGAACGGCGCCATCGCCGCCGACGACGCCGTTCTGGACGAGGCCGTGCGCGACTCGGCCTTGATGGGAACCCTGCCGCCGGACACCACGCTGGCGACGATGCGGGAGAAGGGGTGGGTGCGGTTCACGGGCTGGGGCAGCGCGCCGACCGCAATGGCGCAAGCCTCCGATTTGCGGCCTGACGAGACCCACTCGCCCTTCCGCTGGCAGACCGAGAAGAAGGAGCCGTTTCCCACTCTGACCCGCCGCGCCCAGTTCTACATCGATCACGAGTGGTTTCTGGAAGCGGGCGAGGAACTGCCCACGCACAAGGAGGCGCCGGCGCACGGTGGCGACTACCCCCTCGCGATCACCAGCGGCCATCCGCGCTGGAGCGTCAACGCCATGAACAGCACCAGCCGCACCATCCTCGGGACCACCCGCGGCGAGCCCGTCGTGCACATCAACGACCGCGATGCCGCCGCACGTGGCATCGAGAACGGGCAGGAGGTACGCATCTTCAACGATCTCTCGTCGGTAGTAGCACAGGCGCGCGTGACGCCGGCGGTGCGGCCGGGGCAGGTCGTGGCCTACAACGGCTTTGAGCCGTACCAGTTCCCGGGCTGGCAGGACTTTTCGACCCTGGAGCCGGGGATGGTCAAGTGGCTCCAACTCGTCGGCGGTTACGGCCACCTCAGCTACCGGCCCCTGCACTGGCAACCGGTGCAGGTCGATCGCGGTGTGCGTGTCGAGGTGGAGAAGGCTCCCTGACAAGAGCACGCCGGAAGTGGTAACCGAAAACTCGATCCGGGATGTGACCGACTGGGGTGTCGTCACCGAAAACTCGGAGCCGAGGCCTGTGTGACCGAGCTAGATATAGGTAGGGAATTCGAACAAAAACCCCAGAGAAAACCAGGCTTTTTCACCCGCTAGTCGGCCACGGGACGCCCGAAATCGCGAAAATTCCCTGTATTTTCCGTGATGATCAGGGAATTTGATGCGGAGAGCAGTTCGCGTCAGACTGCGTCATCCGCCAGCGAGTCCCTGTCTCTGGAGATTCTCCGCTAAAGTCGGCGAATAGCGCGCGCCAGCGCTTATTTCGAAGGTCAACGGTAGTGGAGAAAATCACATTCCCGCAAATGTCGGGCGATTCGCGTCCAAGGATATCGCACAATCAGCCAAGTACAATCCGCATTCGGTGCGTGATGCCGTCATCAGCGAGACCAATTTGCGCCGGGCGCCCGTCGAGCGCCTTGCCGTCGAGTTCCACGCTAGTCACTCCGCGACTAACCCCGCGCGGGTTTTCGACCGCGATTTCATAGCGGGCCGAGCCGTATCGGTACACTATCTCGAATCCAGGCCACTTGCCCGGGATGCACGGATCGATCAGTAGCGTCTTGCCGCGGAGACGAAAGCCCAATATCCACTCGAGACCCGCCCGATACATCCATCCCGCCGCGCCCGTGTACCAGGTCCATCCTCCCCGCCCGACGTGCGGCGGCATGGAGTACACGTCGGCGCACGCGACGTACGGCTCGACTTTGTAGCGATGGATCCCCGCGCGCGTGTTCGCATGATTGATCGGGTTCAGCAAAGAGAACAGTTCGCCGGCCTTGTCTCCCTCGCCCAGCATCGCAAACGCGATCACGGACCACAGCGCGCCGTGTGTGTATTGGCCCCCGTTCTCCCTGATGCCGGGCGGATAGCCCTTGATATATCCGGGGTCCAGCGGAGTGTGATCGAACGGCGGGGTGAAAAGCAGCACCAGGCCCTCTTCGCGGCGAACCAGGTATTCGTCAACCGCCGCCATTGCGGCCGCAGCACGGACCGGATTCGCGGCGCCTGAGATTACGCTCCACGACTGCGCGATCGAATCGATTCGGCATTCGATATTGCCGGCCGAGCCGAGCGGTGTCCCGTCATCGAAGTAACCACGCCGATACCAGTTGCCGTCCCATCCTTCGCGTTCCAGCGACCCCGCAAGCGAATTTGCGTGGCGCCGCCACGTCGAAGCGCGCGCATCCTCGCCGCGGCTATCCGCCAGCGGCGCAAACTCCAGCAGCGTCGTGTAGAGGAACCACCCGAGCCAGGTACTCTCGCCCTTGCCCGCCTCGCCGACGCGGTTCATGCCATCGTTCCAGTCACCCGACCCGAACAGCGGAATTCCGTGGACGCCGACCGCGAGGCTATGATCGAGCGCCCGCGCGCAGTGTTCGAAGATCGTGCCGCGCTGCTCGGAGACCGCGGGCTGAAAGAACGATTCATCCTCGCCTGCATGCAGCTCCGGTCCGTCAAGAAAGGGGACCGTTTCCTCGAGAATGTCCAGCTCGCCCGTCACCTCTATATAATGAGCCACTGCGAACGGCAGCCAGACGCGATCGTCGGCGATCCGTGTGCGGACTCCCTGGCCCGCGGGCGGAAGCCACCAATGCTGCACGTCACCGGCGACAAACTGGCGCGCCGCTGCGCGGATCAGTTGCTCCCGTGCCGTCGCGGGTTGCGCCACCGTCAACGCCATCACGTCCTGGAGCTGATCGCGAAAGCCGTACGCGCCCCCCGCCTGGTAGAAGGCCGATCGAGCCCAGACGCGGCACGCCAGGGTCTGATAAAGCAGCCATCGATTGAGCATGACGTCCATCGCACGGTCCGGAGTCTTTACCTGAACCGTGTCCAGCAAATCGTCCCATCGATGCGTGACAGCCGCCAAAACCGAATCGAGGTCCACGTCGCGATATTTTTTAATCGAGGAAATCGCCTCCGCCCTGTTTTCCGCCTCGCCGAGGAAAAAAACGACCTCGGTCACGGCGTTCGGCCTGAGCGACAGGGTCGTTTGCAGCGCCGCGCACGGATCGATCGCGGCTCCGGCTCTGGCGTACAGGGGCTTGCCCTCCGCGAGCGCCGCGGGATTGTCAAGCGTGCCGTTGCGGCCGAGAAACTCAGTTCGGTCCGCCGTCCATGACAGTTGCCGGCCGCCCAGGTCTGCGAATGCGATTCGACTTCCGTATTCGGTGCTGAACGGGTTGCGCGCGAGTACCGCGTGAGTTTCGGGCTCGATCTCGGTCATGATGAACGGGGCGGACGCGCTGCGCGAAGTGCCGAGCACCCATTCCACGTATGCGGTGATCGACAAACGCCGCGCGCGCGCCGAGAGATTTCGAATCTTCAGCCGCGAAATCTTGATCGAGTCGTCCACCGGTACGTACTGCGTCAACTCGAGTGAAATTCCGTGCGCGGTGTGCTCGAAGACGCTGTAGCCCTGGCCGTGGCGAACGACGTACGGCGCGACATCCTCGCGAATCGGGATCGCGGTCGGTCCCCAGAGCTCATCGGTATCCAGGTCGTGAACGTAGATCACCTCACCGGGACGGTCGCTCACCGGATCGTTTGACCACTGGGTAATCTGATGCTGCTGACTGTTGATGGACCAGGTATAGCCCGCGCCCTCGACCGAGACCTGGAAGCCGAACCAGCGATTTGCGATCACGTTGATCCACGGCGCCGGCGTCCATTGTCCCGAGCCCAGAATCGTCACGTATTCATGGCCGTCCGCGGCAAAGCCGCCCAGGCCGTTGAAAAATTCAAGCTCGCGCCGCGGCGTCGAGATCTCCGGCCGGCCCATCGCGGGGATTCGCCGCTGCGGCGGGGCTGCCGCCGGCTCAAACATCTCCAGCCGTTTGACCTGCTCGGACAACGTCCCGCGCCGGCTCAGCAACACCGCTCGCGCCACGGTTTGCAGAACGTTTCGCAACTCGACCGAAACCAGATCGGAGCGCAGCACGAACACATTTCCGCATGCGCTTTGCCCGTCGGAAGGCGACCGCGCCGGATTGGAGCGAACCATAGCCTCGAGCGCGATTTGCAGGTCTTGATCGTATGACGGGGGCCGCTCGTTCAGAATCACCAAATCGACGCCGAGCCGCTTCATCCGCCAGTATTCATGGGCGCGCACCAGCTCGCGCACGATCTCCAAATCCCCCAACTCGTCGATCCGAACCAGCACGATGGGCAGGTCGCCGGAAATCCCGCTGGGCCACAGCTTCGATTGTCCGCCCGCGCCGCGCTTGAGCAGGTCGGACGAAGGCCGCAAGGTCGGATCCGAGTAGAGCACGCGATTGGCGATACGCTGGAAAAGATGCGCTTCGTCGGCGTCAACCCGCAGGTGATGCAGTTGCACTTGCGCCTGCGTCCACGCCAGCGTCACCGCACGCTCGAATGCGGTCGAATCGTGATGCTTGTCCACCAAATCGAGCGCTTCGGCCCGCGTCGGTGCGACGATGGTCCAGAACGCGACGCGTGCCGTCGCTCCTGGCTGTATCCGCAGCCGGCGGCGAACGCTGAAGATCGGATCGAGAACGGTGCCCACCGTATCCGAGAGCGGCCGCCCGTCGATCACCGAAATTGCATCGCGGACATCCCGCCCGCGCCCAAGAAAGCGCGCGCGGTCGGTCTCGAACTGTATCTCGCCTACGGACTCTCCTTCGGCCACCGCCAGATGCGCCGCCCAGACCGGCGCATCGGTGGGCGAGCGCAGTCGCCGCGTCGCCAGCAGCGCGCCGACCTCGGCATCGAACTCCGTCTGCACGAACATCTTGGAGAAGGCCGGATGCGCAGTGTCCGACGCCGGGGGCGCCAGCACGATTTCGGCGTACGAGGTCAGCTCGACCTCGCGGACGCGATTGCCGAGATTTGAAATCGACACGCGCCGCACTTCGGCGTCATCTTCGGGCGACACTGCAACTTCGAGCGTGGTCGTCATGCTGCCGTCGCGCCGCACGATTTCCGCCCGATCCTCGGAGAACTCGACTTCGTAGCTGTCCGCCTCGACCCCGGCTGGTTGAAAACCCGCCGACCAGACCTTGCCGCTGCTCACATCGCGGATGAAGACATAGCTCCCCCACGGATCGCAGGTCACGTCCTCATGCCATCGCGTGATCGCCATGTCGCGCCAGCGGCTGAAGCCCGAGCCGGCCGCGGTGATCATCACGGTGTAATTGCTGTTGGATAACAGATGCGTGCGCGGGATCAGATCGTGCGGCGAATGGAACCGGCGAATCGTCGGCGCAGTGCTCTCGCGGACGTTGGCTTCCGCCTTGACCTCTTCGGCGCGCGGGCGCGCCACCGCGACGTCGCGCGGCGTTCGCTCCTGCAGCAGCAGCTCGGTTGCCTGGATCATGGGTTCGGCGTGAAACCGCGCGCGCATCGCGCCGCTGTTCAGCGCATCGGCAAGCGCCACCAGCGTCATCCCCTGATGATGCGCCATGTACGCACGCACGATGGCGACGCTCTCGCCTTCGGGAACGCGCGACGGCGTGTAGTCCAGCGCCTCGTACCAGCCGAAATGCCCAAGCCCGCCGGCGATTAACAGCCGCGAGAAGTTCTGCGCCGCGGCCGCCGGATCCACCATCGCCGCCAGCGCCGTAGCGTAGGGTGCTATCACCGCGTTCTCGCTAAGCCCCCGCTTCAGCCCCAGTCCGGGCACCCCGAAATTCGAGTACTGATAGGTGAGCTCGAGGTCGCGCGCGTTGTACGCGGATTCCGAGATACCCCACGGCATACCAAGCTCGGCGCCGTACTTTATCTGCCGGCGAACAACCAGCCGATTGGTTTGCTCGAGCAGGCTCCCGCCCGGCGCGCGCATCACCAGCGACGGCATCAGGTACTCGAACATCGATCCCGACCATGAGATCAGCGCCGAGCCGCGATCGACCGGCGTCATGGCGCGCCCCAGGCGGAACCAGTGCCTGACTGGCAGTTCCCCCTTTGCGATCGCGACAAAACTCGCCAGCCGCGCCTCGGAAGCAAGCAAGTCGTAGCAGTTGGAATCGAGGCTCCCGTCCGTGACCCGGTAGCCGATCGACAGCAGTTGGCGCGCGGGATCGAACAGGAAGTCGAACTTCATCGCGTCGAGCATCCTGCCCGCGGTTGCGGCGAGTTCGGTCAGCCGCCGCTCGAGCGATTTGGCCGCATCGCGGGCGCGCGCTAGCGTTTCGTGACCGACCGCTGAGCCGGGCTGTCCAATCGCCTCATTATATAGGTCCGGCAGATCGCCCAAAGCCGGTATCGAATCGAGCTCGGTTGCGGAGTCGTCGAAAGCCGCGTCGCGAGCGCCGCGAGTTGACCACGGCTTGAGCAAATCGATGTCGCGCCGATGACTGCGGATGCATGCTCGGAGCGCTTCAGCCCATACGAGCACGTCGGCGGCGGCGGAGTCGGCTCGCTCCAGCGTCAACGCGCGCGCGATGTCGCTGATCGAATCGCTCTGAATCTCGAGTTCCGCCAACCATGCGGTGAGTTCCACCACGGTTTGCGGATCCGATTGGAGCAAAGGCGCCATCGCGTCGAGCGCTTCCTCCAGCTGCCTTGGAGTGACAGTGAGGCTTCGCCGGTCGGCAGCCAGCGGGCCAAGCGACTCGCGAATGAGCGCGAGCGAGTCTTCGATTCCTTTGAGCCATTGTTTGTCCAAAACCGGCCGCGAGATCATCTCGCGGCATGCGTTGCCCAGCGCGATCAGATGGCCCGCGAGATTGCCGCTGTCCACCGACGATACGTACCTGGGGTCCAGCGGCCGCAAGTCGCGCGTTGCGTACCAGTTGTAGAAGTGGCCGCGGAACTGCTCCAGGCGCTTCATCGTGTCGAGCGTCGCGCCCAGCCGCTCGGCGGTTTCATGCGTTCCGATCCAGCCGAAATCGTGAGCCGCGACGACCGAGAGCAGATACAGTCCAAGGTTGGTGGGCGAAGTCCGATGAGCCAGTGCGGGCTTGGGGTCTTCCTGGAAATTGTCGGGCGGGAGCATGTTGTCTTGCGCGGTCACGAACTTCTCGAAAAAGCGCCACGTGCGCCGCGCGCTCAGTCGAAGCGCCCTGGTGTCGGCGGGCGAGAGCGGCTGGGCGCCCTCGATTGGCGGGGGAAGACTTGCCCATCGCGCGACCGCCGGCGACAGCATCCACAGAAGCGCGAAGGGCGCCGCGATCAATCCGCCGCCCCGGCCGGCCCATGCGGCGAAGATTGCCGCCGCGGCGCCGAGCACCGCGCCGCCGGCCATCATGCCGTAAAATCCGCGAACGTCGAGACGGCGCGTGCGCTTGGCCTGCGCCGCGGTCGTCCACTGGAGCATCAGCCGATGACTCACGTACAGGCGGTAGAGCGTCCGCGAAATTGCGTCGCCCATCAGCCACGCCTGATGCGCGAGCAAGGTCAGCATCATCGCGAGCTGCGAGAGCCCGACTGCCAGATCGGTGGCGACCGCGCGGATATGGCTGCGCTTGGAGATACCGCGCCGGCGCGGGATGATTCCGGTCAGGAACGGGAGCATCGGCGCGATCGCGATCGTCGCGACAATGAACCCGGTCCAAATAGCAGCCGCGAGCTGGGGAAGCCGCCATCCCGCCATCAATGCCAGCAACGCCGTCGGCGCCGACAGCGTGCGGCGCAGGTTGTCGATCATTTTCCAGCGCCCGAGCGGCGGGATCGACGATCGGCCGTCGCGCGGGTTCGCCGTTGCCGCGCCGGCGTTGGAACCATGCCCGCGGCCGAGAATCCACGGGATCAATTGCCAGTCTCCGCGGGTCCATCGATGCTGTCTGGCGGCGGCAACGTCGTAGCGCGATGGAAACTCCTCGACCAGTTCGATGTCAGACACCAATCCCGAGCGGGCGAAAGTTCCTTCGAAAAGATCGTGACTCAGAAGCGTATTGTCCGGGACGCGCCCCGCCAGCGCCGCTTCGAACACGTCCACGTCGTAAATCCCTTTGCCGCTGTAAGAGCCCTCATCGAGAAGATCCTGGTAAACGTCGGAAACCGCGAACGCGTACGGATCCATGCCCCTGGTGCTGGAGAAGACGCGCTGGAAAACCGATCCCTCGCGGCGGGTCGGCAATGAAGCCGTGATTCGCGGCTGCAGAACCCCGTGACCTTCGACCACCCGCCCGCATTGCTTGTCGAATCGTGGAGCGTTGAGCGGATGCGCCATTTTGCCGACCATCCGCCTGGCGGCGCCGCGCGGGACCCGCGTATCGGCGTCGAGCGTGATCACGTAGCGCACGCCGCCGGGAACCGCCGGCGGATGTCCATCCGACCCGATAAACGTCGTATCGGTCGCGCCGCGCAGGAGCCGATTCAGCTCGTGCAGCTTGCCGCGCTTGCGCTCCCACCCCATCCACACGCCTTCGGCTTCGTCCCAGATGCGCCGGCGATGGAGCAATAGAAATCGGCTGCCGCCCGGCCCCGGTCCGTGACGTTGGTTCAGGCGCGCTATCCCGGCGGCGGCCGCGCCGAGCAGGTCGTCGTCGCCGGGCGCGGTTTCGGTCGCGGAGTCGGTCCAGTCCGAGAGGATCGCAAAGTACAGCTCGCCGTCCGGACTCGCCAGGTAATGAACCTCGAGACGCTCGATCTGCTCGTCGATCTCGGCGCGCGTGGTCAACAAAGTCGGCATCACGACCATCGTGCGCAGGCTTACCGGCACGCCGTCGCGGAGCTCGAGCGCGGGAATGATGGCGGGGCCGATGAAAGTCGTGATGCCACGATTGACGAGCGCCACCGCCGCATCCATCGCAGGGATTATTGCGAGCATCGCGAGAATGAACCGGGTCCATCCACCGATTTGCGCGTCCGCAATCGCAAGCATCGCGCCCGCGACGATGACCCCGGTGACCGCCGCGATCGTGCCCAGGTAGCCCGCGATTCCCGCCGCCGCGTTGGCCCGGGCTATCCAGTCGCGGATCGGGGCGCGAAAACCAAGTTGCTGTTCCAGCGCGTGACGCCCCTCTGAAATCAGGTAGTAGCCGGGATGGTGGCGGCGGCGCACGCTCACGCCGTTGCCGTCAGGCACTTCGGAGGCGGCGCCGCGGGCCGAATCAATCGCGCGTTGAGCAACCTCGATTTCGGTGTGCCCCGAACCTCGGGCAATTTCTTCGATCGCGTGGCGGTAGCGATCGCGCGTGGCAAAGTCCATCGCGGCAAAGTCGCTGGCGGCGCGCAGGACCGCATCGACCGTGCTCACACTCTCGAAAAAATCCGCCCAATCAATTGCCGACAGCAGGCGCATGCTGGTGATCACGTTACGGACGGTAACGTTCATCGCGCCCTGCTCGTGATGCACCTGGCGGACGATCTCGTCCGCCGTGGTTCCATCCGCCGCCAGCCGCTGGTCCAGCCACCGCAGCGCCGGCGTCACCTTGGGATCCTGATCGCGCAGCCGCTGAACCATCTCCACCGCGAAGGCCGCCGGCAGCGGCGACTTGTCCAAATCCTTGAGCACGGCGTCGGCCGGCTCCGCCTCGAGGCCGCCCACGCCCAGCAGCCGGTTTGCCAGCAGGTCGGCATGCCGGCGTTGCGCGCGGCTGTGGCCCATGTGCTCAGCCAGGCGCCGCAGGTTTTCGACCAGAACGGTCCGAAGCGTAATCGCGACCGCCCATAGCTCGCCGATGGTCAGCGGCTGGACGCGCTGGTAAGCCTGCACGAACCTGGCCAGCGTCTGCGGATCGAAGTGGCTGTCGGTATGCGCGACGTAGGCCCACGCGATCCCGAAGACGCGCGGATAGCCTTCGAGCGGGCCGTCGGCGAGCTTGGGCAGTTGCCGATAGAATCCGTGCGGAAGGTCGTCGCGAATTTCGCGAATCTGCTCTTCGACCACATGGAAGTTATCCACCAGCCACTCGGCGGCCGGGGTGATCGCGCGTTCCTCGCGGATTGCGCCCGCGATACTGCGATACGCCGCGAGCAATACTCGCCCGTTGTCGCGCACGCGCGCCGCCACCGGCCGCCCGCGGCCGGGATGCTCGGTGACGCGCTGCGCAACGGCCAGCGTCTCGCCATGCTGTTCGAGGCGCTCGACGCTGAACAGTTCCGCACGGATCGGCTCGTCGATATGGGCGAAAGAGGCTGCCGGTCCTTTATGCGCGCGAAGAAATCCCAGGTTCAAAAAAGACTTGCCTCTCGATCCGGATGACCCGGCCACGGGATTACAGATGCGAGAAAAACTGCACAAACAGAAACAGGCGCACGCGATGCAGCGAACGAAATCGCGCTCGTGCGTCGCCCCGTGTCTTAGAGTATCAGAATGCGGGCGCTGAGCATCGGCGCGAAGCCCGGTCTATGCTTGCGGATAATATGGACTCGGACCCGCAAGTCGGTGGACTGCGTCATCGCTACGAACGTCTGGCCGCCTGATTCGTACCAGCTCCTGCTCAAAACTTGATCCGGCCCGAATTCCTTTGCAAATCTAAACGGCCTCGCATAGCCTGAGGAGCCTGATGGACTGGTTCTGACGGACGGCCGCCGCGGCGCAACCCAGGTTTTTGAGAGGCGATAAGTCGGCTCGATTCACCACAGATTCGCCGATCTTGTGTGGGAATTATGCTGATGATGACTCCCGAAAAGGGTAGTCTCCCATGTCAGGTGAAGGGAGAGGCGATTAAAACACTCCTAACGCCAGTATCGGGAGGCTATATGATTCGGATCAACGGATGGCCGCTCTATCGGCTTGCCTACACTTTGTCGAAATTGGCCGACATCATGCTTCAGAATGACGCGGCCCACGACAAATTGATCGGAGCAATGGTGGACGCGAAACCGGATTTGGAGTTCAGCGTCAGTGATGCTTCGTATCTACCCACCCAGAGCAAGATACATGCAATGGCGATCGCGCAGAAAATCGCGCCGCTTTTGGAACATCCCGAAACGCCGCTAACTACCGTTCAGAAAAGCGAAGTCGCGGTTGCGATCACGCACTTCAACGTTATTTGCGCCGCTGATTTGGGTGCGTTCGATCTCTATTGGATCACGCCGAAACTCGCCTATAACACCCTCGCGCTTCTGACTGATGCGCGATTAATCTTCCCAGTAGCGATCCGCCCCGCCCTCGGTGAGCGAATTACATATGAAGTTCAGCAGGCTGCAAATTGCCTAGAGTACGAAGCGTTTTCGGCTGTTGGCTTCCATGTTCTGCGCGCGGTTGAGCTAGTCATTCTCGACTATTTCACGATACCTGGTTGGTCACGTGGCGATGCAAATACATGGGTGGGTTACGCCAAAGTGCTGCGCAACCATCGCGTACACCGAAAGATTGTTGCGATGGTTGAACGGCTGGCCACTCTTCATCGCAACGAATTGATGCACGCAGAAGCCGTGCTCTCCCCAGCGGAAGCCGTGATCCTTTTTTCGCTCATGCAGGAAATTTTGCCAGTGATGATCGCGGACGCGGCAAAGCGAAAGGGTGCGCCAATAGCAGATTTTCCGATTCTGGACGATCCAAGATGGCAGTAGCCGTTTAGGAAGCCAAATTAGTATGCTGCGCGGATGTCAAATCGTTTCTCGCGCACGGCGCGGCGAGCCATTGGCCAACGGAAAACGGTCATTGCGCTTCTCACCATCGCGTTGGCCAATGCGCCAAACATTCAACAGGTTTTTGATTGGCTATCATGGCTGAAAGACCATTCTGTGAAAGTCGTTCCATATCTTAAAATAGTGTGGGCATTTATTCTGTCTCCGTATTTTGGACCCACAATCACAGTGGTCGCATTGGCCGTACTGTTTTGGCAACTTTGGCCACAAGAGACAGCCGCAAGGGCGGGATTCTTTATTGCGATGTTGGAAGAGCGGATTGCGCTAGCGCGAGCCCTAGTGCGACATCCGACTATTAGCCTCATGGAGTGGAAGACTTGGGAACAGCAAACTGTTCTCGATATTGCGAGATTTTTGCCTCTTGGTTCGCGCCATATGAGGCTGTTCCAAGCGGCCGGACAGTCTACGATGCGCGAACAGGAAGAGGGCGAACGGGCGCACAAGAAAGCAATCGATCGGCAGATACGCGCACTGAGCGAATTGATTGATCGGATCGATAGCGGAGAACTACGGAAGGAAGCTGCTGAAATGGCAGCGGCGCGACAACCAGTCTAACGAGCGATTCGTTTACGGTTTTTCGTATTGACTTCTTTTTGTCGTTCCCGACCGCTAAGCAGCGGCTTGATCACCGTCTTCAGCTTCTCCAAACCGACGTGCCGGGGTTCTTCGCGCAACCGCTCGTCTTCTTCTCTCGTTTGTTCGCTCGCGATACCCGGATTTTAGCACGGGTTTGGAGAAGCGGCTATTACTACACTGTTTGAAGCAGCTTCCGAAACAACGGGGGATCGTTGCGCCCGTTGAATCGGAAGGCAAATTCATTGACGTAGAGCGACAGATATTTGCGCGTGACGTGGCGGAAGCTGCCCATGATGCCGCGCACGAGCGTAAGCATGCCGGCGACGTCACGGCGGTGAATCTCAAAACTCCAGACTTTTCGTCGCTTTTGGAGTTTTTGGTAGCCACACGCCTTCGACCGCTATAAACCCCCGTCCGGATAGCGCCCGCGCATCGAAATGTCCGCTAGTTCGATTTTCGGCGCCCTTGGGGGACCGGCGAAACCGGCCTCACCCTCCACCAGGCAATCGCCTTTCGCTCGGGGCTGGATCGATATAAGGTACAGGCTGGTAGGCCGATTATGACGAACTGAATCTTTTCTTGAGATGCAATCACAATGAAAATTCTTACCGGAGCCCGACTGTTCATTGTGAGCGTGTCTATCGGTCTGTTTTTATTGCCCGGCCCGGCGGCTGCACAGCAGACATTCAGCCTGCCCACCGTCCTTTTTCCGACCGGCATGACCTTCGACGGGACAAGCCTTTACCTCTCAAACGATTGGGGCCCCAGAGAGGTCTTCCAGGTGGATCCTCACACTGGAACCGTTCTCAGCTCCATTCCCTTCGGCGGCAACCCGACCGGCCTGGTCTTCGAATCTGGTCATTTATTCGCGAGTGATATCGACAGTTTTGTCAGCGAGAGCGGCACGAGCGAAGAGTTCAATAATTCGTTCGCTCTACCTTTTCGCGGCGGATCCATCGCTTTCGATGGGACCAGCTTATTCATTGGCGACGCCGACTCCGGTCAGATTCTGGTTACCGATTTACTTGGGAAGAAAATTGTAGCTTTCGATTCCGGCAGCCGTCCAACCGGCCTTGTGTTCGACCCGGTCAGCGGAGACCTGTGGGACATCGATCACTTCGACAACAAGATTCGCGAAATCACGACGAACGGCATCCTCGTCCGTAGCTGCGCCAGCCCGTTCGACCCAGGCGTCTTCGGTGTCGGAGGCATCGCGCTGGCGGAAGATACCTTCTATATCGCCGAACCGCTGAACGGAGATCCCACGACCGGCACAGAGATTCTCGTACTCCCGATGGATACATTGGTCTGCGAACCACCGCTAGGCGGTCGCTGAGCAGAACGGGCCATAGGCAGGAAAATCCGCGAGAATAATCCCGCAATGGGACGCTATTTCGCGAGGCCGCCCACCCGATTGCTTCGATTCGCTCCGCCTCCCCGGTGTGTTCAGCATCTGCGGCGATCGCGCAGGAAGGTCCACCAGGTCTGAGAAGGCACGGCACAGATGATGCTAGATCAAAGCTGTTCGGAGTTTCGCGCTTGGGGGACGATCTTATGAACTTCGCGCAATTCGATATCGCCGAACGGGCGGCTTTCTACCTCGGCAAGGGATTCCATTGCAGCCAGACCGTCTTGCACGTCGTGCAGGATCTCCTGGGGGAAGAAGACGAGGCTGCGGTCCGCATGATGGGTGGGTTCGGCGCCGGGATCGGTGGTACGGGCTCGGTGTGCGGCGCAATTATCGGCGGCGTAGCGGCGCTTGGTGTTAATCGCGGGAAAGGCACTGTCGAAGGCAGGGAAGATCCCAACCTCTTTCCGCTCTGCGCAGAGCTCTACCGCCGCTTCGGCACCGAAATCGAGACCAGCCATTTTTGCCGCGAGATCACCGGCACGGATTTCACCAAGGCCGAGGAAGTAAAGGCTTACATGAACTCGCCTGAAAAGACCGGCAGATGCATCAGGCTGGTGGGCATGACAGCGGCGCTCGTCAAGGACATCCTGTCGCGGGAGGATGCCAAGTCGAGCAGCGTCGGCGCGAGAGGTTCATCGCGCTGAGTCTGGCCGCGGCCCGGGGATTTTTCAGCTCGAAATGGTCCAAGCTGCCGCTCCTTGTGCGGGCGCTTGCGTCCGATGGCCGCGCCTGAGTTCTTCACGCGCAGACACTGACAGCGGGAGGTGAGCTTGAAGGACCCTTTCAGCATCGAAGACAAGGTAACGATCGTGACCGGCGGCGGCACCGGAATCGGCGCTTCGATCGCGCACGAGTTCGCCTCGCGTGGCGCGCGGTTGCTGATCGCGAGCCGTAAGCTCAGCCATTTGGAGCCGGTGCGTGACGAGATCCGCAAGGCCGGCGGCAAATGCGAGATGGCGCAGTGCGACGTGCGCGACGCGGCCGCGTGCGAAGAGACGATCGCCACCGCGGTGCGGCATTTTGGGCGGCTTGACGTGCTGATCAACAATCACGGCGCGAGCATCGCCGCCCGAAGCCTCGACCTGTCGCCCAACGGATGGGGGGCGGTGGTCGGGATCAACCTCAACGGTACTTTCTTCGCCTCCAAGGCGGCTGCCCGGCAGTTCATTGAACAGAACACCGGCGGCGTGATCATCAACATGTCAACCTACCTTGCGCTGCGCGCCACTCCGATGGCTGCGTCTTACGCCGCATCGAAGGCCGCGATCATTAACCTCACGAAGTCACACGCCTCCGAGTGGGGCGGGTTCGGCATTCGGGTCAACTGCATCGTGCCGGGCCCGATCGAAACCGAGGCGGCGTCAGCGCGCGGTTGGGGTAATCCCGATCTGAAGGCAAAGGTCGGCCGCACTCGCGCCCTGGGCCGCCTCGGTCGGGTCGAGGAGATCGCTTATTCCTGCATCTTCCTGGCTTCGGACGCGGCCAGTTATATCTCCGGAGCGATGCTTGTGATCGACGGCGGCACCGCACCGCGCGGTGAGTAGCGGTATTTTCCGCGCGGACCGGGTTTTGAGAAGGACCGCCGCAACATTCTTTTTGGACTGTGTCCGTCCGAAGCAGGCGATGCATCGTTCGGATTCATTCAACTCTGCCCAAATTCCGCGCTCTCCTACTCAAACACAAGAGACGGGAAAAAAGGGCGGGGAAATCGAACCTGGGCCGCTTTCGGGACAGCAGGCACCGTAATTGCTGCGAGCGATTACGCTGTTCTATCCTCCAATCTGATCTCACACGGGAAAATTCATTCATTACCGCCGACAATGAGCGCGAAAGAGTCTCAGAACTTCGCGATCCTCGGGAGGAATCCGGCGCAAGGTGGCCGGCGCAACACGAGGGCTTCCGGCGTTACGATGTCCGATCAGCGCCGAGAGGGGAGAGTAGCGGGGCTATGGAAGAGAAGCTGAACGCCTTTCTCAAGAATCAGATGTCGGCGGCCACCAATCTCGCGATTCGAGGCTTGCAGCGCCGGCCCGGTGGAGCGTCGCGGGAGAGCTGGGCGTTTGAGGTTGCGTGGCGCGAGAACGGAAAAGATTTCAGCCGTAGTTGCATTCTCCGAAGGGATCCCACGGGGAGCGTGATGGAAGGGGAGCAGACGAATCGCTCGCTCGAGTTCCGCGTTCTGAAGGCGCTCGAGTCCACCCCCGTCCCCGCCCCGAATGCGTACTGGCTCGATAGCGCCGGAAAATGGCTCGAGCGCCCCTCGCTGATCATGGAACTGGTTGGCGGCCAGCCTACGCCGGGCCCCACCTTCCCCGTCGGGGAAAGTCCGGAGTTGCGGGCGAAGATCGGCGCCCAGTTCGCGACGATTCTGGCGGAACTTCACCGCGCCGACTGGCAGGCTTTGGACCTCGCTTTCCTTGGGGCGCCGAGCGTGGGGACAGAGCCCGCCGCACGACAGGTGGATCTCTGGGAGATGGCCTATCGGAATCGCCTCGAGGTCCATCCGATCCTCGAAGAGACGTTCTGCTGGCTCCGGCGAAACCTGCCTGCCACGGATCGGATCGCCCTCGTACACGGCGATTACCGCTCCGGAAACTACCTGTACGACGACACGGGACGCATCACCGCGATGCTTGACTGGGAGACCGCCCACCTGGGAGATCCGATGGAGGACCTTGGCTGGGCGAGCATGAAATTCTGGAGCGGGGGCGGGCTCGCTGTAGGTCTGATGCCTCGCGCGGAACTGCTTCGCCGCTATGAGAATGAAAGCGGGAAAGCCGTCGATGAGAAGCGCGTGTTCTTCTACGAGGTTCTTGGCAACGCGAAGATGGCGGCGATCGCTCTGACGGGCGCGCGTGCCTTCAGCGAAGGCACTACCTCCCACATGCTTCACGGCATCATGGGTCTCCTGGTGCCGAGGCTCCTGGAGGACCTGGTTGACCAGCTGAGACTCTGATCTCCCTGAGGAAAAGTCCTATGCGACCAGATATCGGTGACTTTCTCCGCGGCGTAAAGAAAAGCCTTGCCGAGGTTGTCTTTCCAACCTTGACCGATCCCTTCGCGCTCGAGCAGTCCGCGTTCATCATGCTGGCTCTCGATCACGTCCTGGCGCGATGGGACAAGGCGTCGCACTTCTGCCGCGAGGAAAACCGCGGGCTGCGCGCCGTCCTTGCCGAGGCGGCCGCCCGCCTGAGCGGTGAAGCCGGCTTGCCCAGGAACGCCGCTAGGCTGCGCGACAGAATCCAGGACCGGCTGCGCAAAGAGGAGGCCGAGGAGGGCGCCGATCGGCCTTACGAATCGCTGCGCGACGGAAACGCCTGCTTGCGCGAGCTCCTCGCGGAGCTGATTGGCGCCGCGAGCGGCGAGGAGCAGAATCGGGGCGCGCGAGCCTTCATGAAGAAGCAGCTCGAACGGGAACGGGAATGGGTGCGCGTCGGCGAATACGTTTGGTAAGAGCACGCGCGCCCCGCGCATTTGCGCGGATCGCGAGGCCGCAGAACATCGGGAGACATATGGCGATGCTGACTGAGAAGGACGAACTTCGACACGCGCACGACAACGACCCGCGCTGGCGCGAGAGCCTGTACTGGGGCTTCGTCGTGCCCGACGCCTCGCTCGGCGGGGTCGTGTATCTGCGGCTGGATCCCAATGCCGGGACGGTCAGCCCGATGATCCTTGTTTATCGGAATTTCGGAGACGTCGCCTACTTCTTCAACGCGTCGGACCCGATGCCCGCCAAGCTCGAGCTCGACGAGGTGACGGTGCAAGGCTTTCGCCTCAAGGGCCTGCAGCCGCTCTCGACATGCTCCGTCGCCTTTGACGACGGCGCCGGCGCCAGCCTCGAATTCACCTTCACGGGGATTCATCCCCCCTTCGACTATGCCTCAAACCGCGCCGGCTGCCCAAGTCCGCTGGCGGCGAACCGATTCGAACAGGCCGGCCGCTTCGACGGCGTGCTGCGCGTGAAGGGCGAGACCTTCCCGTTGTCCGGCTTTGGCCAGCGCGACCATTCCTGGGGAACGCGCGATTGGACTGCCATCCAGCACTACAAGTGGATTTCCGCCCAGAGCGACGACGGCCGCGCCGTGAACCTTACCTGCTCCGTGATCCGCGGCGAGACGGCCTTCAACGGCTATGTTTACGACGGAAGAGAAGTCAGCGGCATCGTTCGAGCGAGTGTCGAAACCGCCTACGCGCCGGACGGCGCCACCCAGCGGACGATCGCGGCGGCAATCCTTGACGAGGCAGGCAGGACGACCCGCCTGCTGGGAACCGTTTTTGCGCTCACCGAGATCCCCACGGAGCAGAGCGTGCTGGCCGAAGCCGTCGCGCGCTTCAAGATCGACGGAACACCCGGAACCGGCATCATCGAGTACCTTTGGCCCGGCTATTACTTTGAACATCTGAAAAAGTGGAAAGTGGGCGGCGCGAGGCCCTAAGGCCAAGTATTCCGTTTCGCAATCCTTCGATTTACCGCCGCGAGGTTGCCTGGGATGCCGAATGAACGTCCGTACTGGAACATGGAGATGGAATCGATTCTCGGCTCCGAGCGGATGCGTGAGATTCAGCTCGAAGGGCTTCGTGCGCGTGCCGGAGATCTGATCCGGCACGCTCCCTATTTTCGCCGCCAGATGGAAGCACGCGGCGTCGAACCGCGCGACATCCGAAGCCTCGAAGACTGGTCGCGGGCCATCCCGGTGTTTACCAAGGCGAGCTATCGCGAGCTGATGGACGAGTGCGGTGGCGACGTATATCGCCTGCTCGACGAAACTCTGCCGGTTTCCCTCGCCGACCTGATCTGCATGGCCGCCACCTCGGGCACGACGGGCGACCCCCAGCCTTATCCCGTTACGCAGAGCGATCTCGATGATTACTGGGGTGAATACATACTGCGCGCGCGATGGCGTGCCGGGGTGCGCCCGGGGGATCGCGTGATCCACGCGTTCGCCCTCTCGATGTTCCTTGCCGGCGCGGCGAGCCTCCACTGCGGAACCGAAGCGGGCGTGATGACGATTCCGGTGGGCGCCGAGTCGGGCGCGGTGCGCATCCTCAAGATGGCGCGTTTTTTCTGCGGTAACGTGCTGACCTGTACGCCCTCGCTTGCCGAGCATCTGATCGAGCGGGCGCCCGAGACGCTTGGCGCGCCGATCTCATCGCTGGGCATCAAGACGCTGCTGTGCGGAGGCGAGCCAGGCGCGGGAATCCCGGAGGTCCGCGCGCGGATCGAATCGGAGTACGGCGGGAAGCTGTACGATCTCGGCGCCGGCCTCGGCGTCTCCTGTCACTGGCATGAATACCAGGGGATGCACTGGATCGGCGACGATCTTTGCATCTACGAACTGGTCGATCCCGGCACACATGAACCGATCCCGATGGTGGACGGCGCGGAGGGCGAGGCCGTCTTCACCTCGATCGTGGGTGGCGGCTTTGGATGGACGCGGCTTTCGCTCGGCGACATCCATCGCGTCACCGTCTCCCCGTGTCCGTGCGGCGCGACGGGCTTTCGCTACCGAATCGTCGGGCGCTCGGACGATATGCTCAAAGTAAAGGGTGTGATCGTTTATCCGGCGGCGATCGACAGCGTCATCGCGAGTTTTATTCCTCGGGTCACGGGGGAGTTCCGTATTGCGCTCGACGAACCGCCGCCACGCGTGGTCCCGCCGCTGAAACTTCGGATCGAACGCGGCGTTGAAACGCCGAAATCGGCGGTTGCGGAGCTCGAGAAGGAAATCGTCAAGGCGCTCAAGGAGCGGCTCAAGTTCTCTCCGGCGATCATCTGGCTCGAACCCAACCATCTCGAACGCAGCACGCACAAAACCCGGTTCATCGAAGTCGCTCCGAAAAGGGCGTGAGCTTGGGCGTTACGGCAGGGGCCGCGAATACGCATCCAACAGACAAGCACGAGAGCGCACAAACGAGAAGATAAATAGATGGAAACCGCCGCATCATCGCGTTGAGCGGCGGGACTGCAAGGAGGATTGCATGGAGCTCAAGGAAGTAATCGGAAGACGCCGCTCGATTCGTTTCATCCGGCCCTACAAGCCGGTCGAGCGCGTCAAGATCCAGAAGATGCTTGAAGCGGCCAGGCTTGCTTCGTTCTGGGGCAATGTGCAGGCGCTCAAGGCGGTTGTGATTGAACGCTCGAGCGCGCCGGCCAACGTAATCGCCTCTTTGCCGGTCGGAACCGCGATCGGCGGCTTTCAGTTCCGCGCCGCGCCTGTCGTGATCGTATGGTGTTTGGACTGGCAGGCGGTTGCGGTGCAGGGCGACCGCTTGCATGAACTGGTGGACGCCGGCGCGCTTGGGATCGACAAGGCAAAGAGCCACGCCTACCTGGACAGCGTGATGATCCCGTTCTTCAAGGCTGCCAGCGAACGGATTCAAGGCGCCGGATTCACCGAGATCGACTGCGGCCAGGGCATCGCCCAGGCGACGCTGGTTGCGTTCGAGGAGGGACTCGGCACCTGCCTGCTCGCCTCCATGAACGATCGCAAGATGCGCAAGGCGCTCAAGCTCCCGGAGAGCACGAAGATCATTGCGCTTCAGACCGTGGGTTATCCGGCGGAAGATCCCGCCGCAGGCGGTCAACGCCCGCGCTTGCCGTTCGAGCAGAGATTTTTCCTCAACGCTTTTGGAGAAGCGTTCCCGCGCGATCGCAAGGTGGTCGAGGAACTTACCCAGGCCAGGATGCTTCAAGCCCCGGCGCCCCTGCCCGACCGCGCAGAGGAACTCAACTGGCTGGGCAAGGCCTTCGGCCTGGGCGATGTGTTTGGCGACGAGATACCGGCGATCATCCAGGACCTGGCGCAGGCGTCCAGCGAAGCGCCGCCTCCCAGCGGCCCGCGAGAATCGAAATAAGCGCAATTCAATGCCGCTGGGATCTAACGCGTGCGCACCCGTTAGATCTCAGCGTGGCTGGCGGCAAGCTTGCGCATCAGGTTGGCGACTGCGCGTGCTCGGCGATCCGCGGTGAACAAGCCGACTTCGGTTACCTTCCCCACCGGGACAGTCAATCCGGAATCCCAATCGTATTGATCGCCGCGGCTGTACCAGCAAAGCCCTCGCACCGGCAGACCCTCGCCGCGCATCTTGCGCAGTCGAGCCGAAAGTGCGGAAAGCCACTCCTCTTGCCGGCTGACGGCTAGGCCGAGGTTTGAGGTTTCCGCTACCCAGAAGTCAACACCGTAACGCCGATGCCATCGTCGCGCGCAGTCCTCGTATGCGTCGATGCGCCGTTCGATCGTCCAATCCTGGGCGCTTGCGCCGACCGGCAATGCCGAAGTGGGATAAAAATCGTGGCCGGCGATCGTGTTTGCCGTCGTGGCCAGCGAATCGATACGGCTGCGAACGCCGGGATCGACTGCCGAAAAATCGCCAGCGATTATCGAAGGCAGATCTCTTCCGAAATGAAGATCCCATACCGCCCACGCGGTTGCTTCGATTCGCGCCGCATCCCCCGCGTGTTCAGCATCCGCGGCGATCGCGCAGACAAAGCCCTCTGCGCCTATCCACCATCCGCCGCGATCGGTTCGAATCCGCGCGTTTGCCTCGAGATTGGCCAGAACCACGTGGCACAGAGCGTTGGCAAAGTCCGTGCGCGACCGGCGCCGATCGTTCCACGTGCCTTGCAGGCCACAAGTGAGAGCGGTGATAAATGGCTCGTTGATCGGCGTGAACCAGCGCGGCGAGCGGTAGCGGGAAAGAAACGCCTCGACGTAGCGGATAAAGCCGTCCACCCAGGCCGGATCGCAAAAGCCTGGGTAATGGTCCGGAAGGCCGAAATGGCATAGGTCAATCACCGGCTCCAGACCGTGCCGCTCGCACGCCGCCAGCGCCCGGTCCCAGAGCTTCCAGTCGTAAATTCCCGGCCGGCGCTCGGTTAGACGCCAGGGCATCCCATAACGCCACACCTGGATTCCGAGTCCTGCGACTGCGGCGAGGTCGGCGTCTTGATTCTCAAGATGGCGGCTGAGCGCGAACTCGTCCACCCGAACGAGTTCACCATTGTGGGAGACGACAGGGTCCGACCCTTCTTCGCCGCATGCCCAGGCGAATTGCGGAAAACTCACGCAGCGCAGCCTAGGGCAAGGCGGCGAAGGCGTCAACGTCGGCAGGTGAACGAATTCCCGCGTGCCTGACATCGCCGTCGGCGGGACCTAATTCGCCGTGAAAGTCGCCTGCGCAAATCACTTTGCGGCAGGTGAAGCACAATTCGCGGCTGGAATCTCCGTTGGCAAGTGGGCGCGACCATCCGTACTTGAGTTCCCGGGAAGTCATTTTAATCACCTAGCCGCGGCGGAGCGCGCGGCCGGGGCGCGCGCCGGTATGCTGTCCGTCAGCGACGATCTCGGCGCCATTGACGAACACATGGCTCACCCCGTCGGGATATTGCCGCGGGTTTTCGTAAGTGCCGAGGTCGGCGATCGACGCCGGATCGAAAATCACCAGATCGGCGAAATATCCGGCGCGCACCAATCCCCGCTCGGCGAGGTGAAATTTTTCGGCGGGCATTCCGGTCATGCGATGCACCGCTTCGGCGACGCTCATCAATCGCTCGTCGCGCGCATAGCGTCCGAGCACGCGCGGGAAGGTGCCATAGAGCCGCGGATGCGGCCGGCTGCCAGCCGCGATTCCGTCTGAACCGATCATGGTCGTGGGATGGCGCATCACGGTGCGCACGTCTGCCTCGTCCATTATCTCGACCACGACCACGGCGCCAGCGCCCTCTTCGGCGATGATTCTTTCCGCGGCGGCGCGCTCGGAGAGCCCCCACTCTGCGCACAACTGCTTGAGCGTCATGCCCTCGCGCTCCGGATGCCGCGGCATCGAGGCGAAGAGCACCTTGTCGCCGGGCACGCGGCCAAGTGCGCCGTGGCCTTCATCGAATGCGCCGTTTTGCAAAACGGCCGCAAGGATCGTGCTGCCCGAAGTGTACGGATACTGATCGGCGGTGACGTCGATGCCCCGAGCGCGCGCCTCCTCAATCAGGCGGAGCGAATCGCGCACCTTGCCCCAGTTCTCGCGACCGGAGGCCTTGTGATGCGAAATCTGAACGGGCACGCCCGCCTCTTCTCCGATTCGAATCGTCTCACGCACTGAGTCGAGCAGGCCATCAGCTTCATTGCGCATATGACTCGCATAGAGTCCGCCCTTATGGGCCATTTCGTGCGCAAGCGCAACTATTTCCTCGGTCCGCGCGTAGCGTCCCGGCTCGTAGATGAGGCCGGTCGAGAGGCCAACGGCGCCCGCTTCCAGCGCGTCGCGGAGCCACCCGCGCATCTGCGCGAATTCCCCGCTGTTTGGCTCGCGTTGCGCGTTGCCCATCGCGCCGTGGCGAATCGATCCATGGCCGACCAGCACCGCGACGTTGAGACTCGGCGGATTCCGATCGATCGTGTCGAGGTAGCCGGGATAGCCTTCCCACGTCGGCACCGGCCCGGCGCTGCGCATCGAGGCGAACATCGCGCTCGCAACCCGATATGGCGACGCGCCCAGCCCGCAGTTGCCGACCACGTCGGTGGTGACACCCTGCATCGTCTTGAATTCCATTTCGGGCGTGAGGAAAACGGCGAAATCGTCGTGACTGTGAACGTCGATGAATCCCGGCGCGACGGCGCGGCCGCGCGCATCGATCTCGCGCGGCACGGCGCCCTCTACCACGCCGACTGCGGCGATTCGATCGCCTCTGATTGCGATGTCGCCGTCTATCGGCGGAGCGCCGCTGCCGTCGTAAATGGATCCGTTGCGGATCACCAGATCCCACCTGTTTTCGTCCATCGGTACCTCCGCTAGCGCTCGGTACGGCGGAACGCGCACGCTTGGCTCTGCGTCAATTCGTAGCCGCAAGACGATGTCCTTCGACACCGATCCCACGGCGGCGTAAGCACCCTTTGCTGAAACCAATACCAGACTGGCCGGTCTCTACCAAAAGCTCCGTCTGAGCCGGTAATTGAGGAGCTGCGAGAATAGTTATTGAATTGAAGCGATGAAGTGATGTCATTGGCGCGCGTCTTCGCGGCTTACGCGATAGAGCTTTTCTGCGAGCGCCGCGGCGTCTTTGATAATCCCCTCGATAATTTCGCGCACGGTCCGGATGTCGCGGATCATTCCGGCAATTTCGCCCGCCGCCATCGTGCGCTCTTCGACCGGCGCGTGCCGAAGCTCCTTCAGATATTGCGCGCTCAGGCTCGCCCGCTCTTGCGTCGAACCGGCGCCCGTCAGCGCCTGTTCGTACTCGCGCAGGATACGTGTTGCAAACGCCCTGACCGGCTTTCCGGTCATCAGCGAAGACACCATCGTCCCGGTCTCCTCGGTCTCAAGCAGTCGCTGTTTGACCCAGTCGGCAGCCTCGCTTTCAACCGTCGCAATAAAGCGGGTGCCAAGCTGTATCCCGCATGCGCCCAGCGCGAACGCGGCCATCAAGCCGCGCGCGTCGCCGATTCCGCCGGCGGCGACCACCGGCACCTTCACCGCGTCGGCCACCTGCGGCACGAGCGGCATCGTGGAGACGCGTCCAACGTGCCCGCCCGCTTCCATCCCAGAGGCGATTATCGCGTCGGCGCCCTCGGCCTCGACCCGAAGCGCGTGGTGGACCGACGGGACGACCGGCAGCACGATGGTTCCGGCCTGCTTGAGCAGTTGCACGACGTTGCTGCCCGGATCGCCGCGCCCGGTCGTGACGATCGGTATTTTCATCTCGATGCAGATCGCCGCGCGCGAATCGGTAAAGGCGCGTCCAATCGGCGTGATGTTTACCGCGAAGGGGCGATCGGTGAGAGCGCGAGTATTCTCGATATCGCCGCGCAACTCCTTTTCGGTGCCGCCGAAGGTCGGCAGGACGCCGAGTCCGCCCGCTTCGCTGACCGCCGCAACCAGACGCGGTCCTCCCGCACCCTGCATCGCGCCCTGGATTATCGGGTAGCGGATGCCCAGCAAGTCGCACAGTACGGTATGAAACATTGGCGTCCTCAAGCCTCCGGCTTCAGGCCGGTCACGCGCGTAAGCGAGCCCGGGATGAACTCGTTCGCGCTCACCTCGACGAACCCGGCATCCTTCAGGTAGCCCGTCACCTCGGCCTCCGAATGCGCCACGCCGGTGCTTCGGTAGATAGCCTCGTTCAGTCCCCACAGCGCGGGCCCGAGCGGTCCGGTCTTCGCATCGTTCAGCATCTCGCCGATGAGGTGCATCTCGCCGCCCGGCTCGAGCGCGTCGAACGCCTTGCGCACGACGGCGCGGATGATGTCCGGGCTGTACTGAGGCAGATTGCTCGCCATGGTCACGACGTCGGCGCCGGCCGGGAACGGATCCTTTGTGAAATCGCCGCCGACCGCATTGATTCGGCCGGAGAATCCGCACTGCGCGATATACTCGTTTGCGACCACGGCCACGCTCGGAAGATCGAACACGACGGCTTTTATCCGCGGATACTTCTCAGCCGCCGCGATACAGTAGCATCCGGAGCCGCCGCCGAGGTCGAGGATCATGCTTCGCTTCGACAAATCGACCTGTCGGGCGAAGCGCCGTCCCGCGCCCATCCCGACACTGAAAGTCGCGCGATGGAGCTTGCGCGCGTCCTCGACCGTGAAATTCTCGTAGGTGCCGAGGATGCGCGGCGGTTCCTTGCGCCGGAGAAAGCCCGCGAGCTTGTTCCAGTCGGCGTAATCGCTTCGCCCCATCGTGGTCAGCCATGGGCCCGCGTAATTCCTGGCGCCCTTGACCAGGAAGCGCTCTACGTCGGGCGCGTTGGCGTACCCGGCGCCGTTTTTCACGACCAGCCCCAGCGCCGCGCAAGCCACCAGCATCCGCTCGGCGTTGATGGGCGCGATATCGAGACTCGACGCGACCTGCTCGACGGTTCGCGCGCCTTGGGCGATTTTCGTGAACAGATCGATCTCGATTGCCGCGACCAGGGTCGCCGACTGGCGATAGCCGTAGGCCAGATTCTGAAGACGGACGGTGTCGATCCTTTCCTCGCTCATCGAAAACGCTCCTCGGACGCGTCGGTTCCCGCGGCGTTTTAGTATCACAGGCCGACCGGCCCGTCACCCCGGATGAGGTTTTCGGAAGCGACAGCCGTGCGGATGAAGCAGTCCGGCCTGCCGCACCGAACCTCGGCGGATGATACACTGCCGATCGGAGAGGCAGCGCGAGAGTCGTGGCGCTTCCGACAACGCATCATGGCAGAACGCAGGGCTACCGCGGAGCCAGCGCCGACCGTCGTCAAAGTCGGCTCCGACTACTACGTGCTCGCCTCGTCGCTCGCCTCGCGCCGTGCGAACCAGGTGCTCGCGAACGGGCGAAGCTTCGCGGTCTTCGAGGCGGCCGGCGACATCATAGATTCCCCGCTCGAGGCACTCGGATTTTTCAACTGCGATACGCGGCATCTGAGCCGCTTCGAGATTCTGATCGGAGGGGCTGCGCCTTACTTTCTGAATTCGCATCTGAGCGACGATCGCGCGCAGTTCCGCGCCACGCTGACCAACGCCGATCCGGGCCAGCGGCGAAGTCCGAACTGGTTGCCACGCAACTCGATAAGAGTGGATCGCGGATGGGTCCTCGACGGCGCCGCGCTGTACCATCAGTTGACATTAAGCAACTACGTCCGCGCGGCTGTGGAAATCGAGATCGAGTTTTTCTACGGGGTCGATTTCGCCGATGTGTTTGAAGTACGCGGCCTTCGCCGCGCGGTTCGCGGTCAGATGCTGAGTCCTTCCGTCGACGGCAGTCGGGTCGAGCTTCGTTACCGGGGTCTCGACGAGGCCGAGCGTTCGACCGAGATTCGCTTTGATTGCGCTCCCAACGAGATCAATGAGCAGCGTGCGGTGTTCGCGCTGCGCCTCGAACCGGGCGAAGACCGAAAGCTGGAATGCCAAATCACGGCCATAGGGCCCTCGGTCGCCAGCCGCGTAGTCCCTCGCGCCGGCAACTTCCGCGCGGCGCTCGACGAACGGCAGTCCGAACTATCAGGGTTCCGCAACGGCTGGGCCGGCATATCGGCGAGCGATAGCCATTTCGCGTCGATGGTTCAGCGCGCGGCGGTTGACCTGACTTCGATAATCGCGCACAGCGGCGATGGCGGCGCGTTCATCATGGCGGGCGTTCCCTGGTTCGCCACGCTCTTCGGACGCGACAGCATCATCACGGCTCTGTCGATATTGCCGTTTCATCCTCAAATCGCGACGCGAACGCTGCGCACGCTCGCGCGGCTTCAGGGCGACTCGGTCAACGAGGCGCGCGATGAGCAGCCGGGCAAGATCGTGCATGAGATCCGAAGCGGCGAGATGGCGGCGACGGGCGAAGTTCCGTTCGGCCGATACTACGGCAGCGTAGATGCGACGCCGCTTTTTCTGTGGTTGTACGGACGCTGCGTAGAGGCTACCGGGGACCTCGGGCTGGCGGGCGAGCTCTGGCCCAACGTCGCACGGGCTATCGAGTGGATCGAACGATGGGGCGATCGCGACGGCGACGGTTACGTCAAATATATGCGCGAAACCCCTCTGGGTTTGGACAACCAAGGCTGGAAGGATTCCGCTGATGCGATCTTTCATCACGACGGCGAGTTTGCGCGCCCGCCGATCGCGCTGGCGGAGGTGCAGGGCTATGTTTACGCGGCGTGCATAAGCGTGGCATCGGTCGCGACACTGCTTGGGCATGGAGGCGTCGCGGATCGGCTCCTCACGCGCGCCGCCGCGCTGAAGCGATCTTTCGAGCGCGACTTCTGGCTCGATCGCGAGGGCATGATCGCGCTCGCGCTCGACGCCGACGGCCGCCCATGCCGAGTGATGGCATCGAATGGCGCTCATTGTCTTGCGACCGGGCTGGTCGATGGCGAGCGTGCGGCCGCGATGTGCGCACGATTGCTGGCCGACGATATGTATTCCGGATGGGGGATTCGCACGCTCTCGCGCAACGAACAGCGTTACAATCCGATGAGCTATCACAACGGTTCGGTGTGGCCGCACGACAACGCGATGGCGGCGCTCGGACTCGCGCGCGCCGGCGACAGCGCGGGCGTCGTCAAGGTGCTCGAAGGATTGTTCGATGCATGCAAGCAGCTCAACACTTCGAGTCTGCCCGAACTGTTCTGCGGCTTCCGTCGCGAGCCGGGTCTCGGCCCGGTGCCATATCCAGTGGCGTGTTATCCGCAGGCGTGGTCGGCCGCCAGCGTCTTTATGGTCCTGCAGGCGATGCTGGGGATGCGCGTGCTCGGATCCGAGCGCCGCGTGGTCTTCGACACTCACTTGATTCCATCGCGGTTGGATTGGCTCAGCATCGACGGACTGAAGGTCGGCGATGGCCGTCTCTCGTTCGTGCTGCGGCGGTCACCCAACGGTGCGGCGATCGAGGTGAAAGAAGAGTCGGGTGGCGTTCGCGTCGAAGTCTGACGGCTGTGGCTGAGCTTGATCGCCAGGTGGGTGCTCCATGCACCTGCTCAGGGAGGAAAACGATGAAGAAAAGACTCGTCATCAGCCTGGCCCCGTTTCTCGTCGCCCTGTTCATGTCTTTCTTATGCGGCGCCACTTGGGCCTCGGACGACTACCAGTACAAGGAGACCCGCGAGCTCGTTGCTCTAGTAAATGACGCGGCAGAGCTTGTCCACACAAAAGGGGAAGCGGCCTTTAGCGACTTCCGTCTCGCCGGCAGCCGCTGGCGGCAGGACCAGACGTACATCTTTGTCCTGGATCCCCAAGGGAACATGCTGGTCCATCCCGATCCGGCGATGGAAGGCAAGAACGAGCTGGACCTGAAAGATATCAACGGGAAACCTATCATCCGCGACCTCATCGGTGCTGCAACGACGCTCCCCGGCAAACCGGAAGGCTGGTATCACTACCAATGGCCGGTCCCTGGCGGGATTCTTCCCCGATGGAAAAGCAGCTACGTGCGGCTGGTGATGGCTCCGTCCGGCAAGAGCTATGTCGTCGGTAGCGGTATGTACAACGACCGCATGGAAAAGAGCTTTGTCGTGGACGAGGTGAACGACGCCGTCGGACAGATCGAGAAGAATGGCGAGGCGGCTTTTCCGCTCTTCCATGACCCGACAGGTCCTTTCATCGCTAAGGACGCCTACATTTTCGTCTTCGACCGAAGTGGCGTCAATCTCGTCAACCCGGCCTTTCCGAACCTGGAGGGACGCAACCTTCTGGATTTTAAAGACACCCAGGGCAAGCATCCGATCCGTGAGATGCTCGAGGTGGTGCGAACCAGTGGTTCCGGCTGGGTCGACTATATGTGGCCCAAGCCGGGGGAGAGCGTCTCCACACAGAAGTCCGCCTATGTGAGTAAAGCCAAAGTGGGAGAGAAGTGGCTGCTGGTGGGCTGCGGCGCCTACCTGGCCGATGCTCCCAAAGCGGCCCAGGTTGCCAAGAAGATGACCGCTCCCGAACTGATGACGCTTGTCCGGGAGGGAGCGGCAGTCTTCGAAAAGGAGGGCGAGAAAGCTTATCCCGAGTTTCGAAAGAAGGGATCCAAGTGGTTCCGTGACGATACCTATTTCTTCGTCTGGACGATGGATGGGACCCGGATCTTCCATGCAGCGGATCCGGCAAGCGAGGGCCAGAATGTGAGCGGTATCAAGGATGTTCTGGGAAGGCCCTTCGGCAAGATGTTCCTGGAGGCGGCTTCGAGTGCTTCAGGCGAGGGATGGGTCCACTACATGTACCCGGAACCCGGAAACATCTTCCCGGCCTGGAAATCCACCTTCTTGAAGCGGGTTACTTTTCCTTCCGGGAAACAGTACATCATCGGCTGCGGGATCTATAACATGCAGATGGATAAGGCCTTCATCGAGGATGTGGTCAACCATGCCGCAGCCCTCGTCGCAGACCGAGGGAAGGAAGGCTTTGGGCAATTGCGCGACAAGACGGGCCCCTTTGTCTTCATGGATACCTACGTGTTCGTCGACACCCCCGATGGCACCGAGTTGGTGAATCCCAGCCAACCCAGCCTGGAAGGAAGGAATATCATCGACCTGAGGGATGTAAAGGGGAGGCCAGTGGTCAAGGAGGAAATCGCTGCTGCTATGAAAGATGGCAGCGCCTGGATGGATCTGTACTGGTATAAGCCCGGAAATAATCTGCCTGCGCGTAAGCAGACCTACGTGCGGAAGGTCCAATCAGGTCAGGATACTTATATCGTCGGGTCGGGCGTCTATATTGAATAGTAAGCCATCGGCTGCCAGCGATCTGCCGGAAGATCTCAACTTTCATTCTACGAAGGAGAATGGGATATGAAGAGCTCAGCGGCACAAGATCTGATGATTAGGAGCGAGGTCGAAACGGCAATCAGTATGCTGCAGACAATCTTTTCAAGACATCAGAAGGGTGAATTGAAGCTTGAGCAGGCAAAGCAGCTTGACGACGACCTTCTTCATCCGCCGAGAACTCCAGGCTTTTTGCAGCAATCGGAGTTTTTGTCACCACAAAATTCAGTCCTGGGATCTCGGGACCGATCCTTGGGCGGCCGCCCGCGCGCAATCGTGAACAACCCCAAACCCAAAGAGAGGCGATGCGATGTCTAAATCGGACCGATACCAAAAGGGCGCAGCCAAGATGAAAGAACTGTTCGGCGTCGAGCCGCGACCGGGAATGATGCAGGCCGATTTCCAGAACATCACGGTCGAGCATCTGTTCGGCGAAATCTGGACACGACCAGGCCTGACGATCCGCGAGCGCTCGATGATCACGGTTGCGACGCTGACGGCCCTTGCGCGCGATCCCGAACTGAAGGTCCATTTGCGCGGTGCGCTCAATCTCGGGATCAGCCGCGAAACGATCACCGAGATCATGATTCATCAGGCGCACTACGCGGGATGGCCGGTTGGAGTAAACGGTCTGCGTATCGCACGCGAGGTTTTCGACGAAATCGACGGCAAGAAAAACTAGCCGTCGCCGATCCTAGCGGGAGCAGCATCCTGGCCTTTACGAATATGAAGTTGGAAGGAAGCGATGCGCCCTCTGATTGCCCGGTTGGGAACCACGCCCCCTTCAGCGCATCAGGGTGGCGAAATCGCGAATCGGATCGTGGCCGTCCCAATCCCGCGCAAGGTCGCGAATCTTCATCATCATGGGGTAAATGGGAGGTTCTTTCGATTCCGAAATCTCGTAGAGAGGCCCGCCCGGCACGGAATCAGTCGCGAAGTAGATGAAGCGGAGACCACTGCCGGGGATCGTGCCCTCGTGCGCTACTGACAGGCCGGAGCGGACGAGTTCCGGCACGGCACGATCGTACTCCGCGCGCGTCATCCATGAGGAGACGTGCTGGAAGCCTTCGTGACCGGCGGCAAGATAATCGCGATAGGCGCTTGGCTGGTCGTCGTGCTGTTGGATGATCTCCACCTGGAACTCGCCCGAAAAACCTAACGCGAGAGAGATTCGTGGCGGCGCGACAGGTCTGCCGCGATAGCGATAGTTGTCCGGCACAACATCGCGCATCATGAAGAAGGGGCCGACGCCGAGCGTGCGCGTCCAATAGTCGAGCGCTTTTTCGAGATCGCGCACGACAAACGCGATCTGCCGCATTTCTCCGAAAACCCGGCTCATGAACGGACCTCCTTTGGTCCTGCGAAAAAGACAGTGCGCCTTCGGCCGACTTGAATCAACGTAGACGATGCTCGGCACGCCGAAGCGTCTGATCGTCTCGACGACCATCGCGGTTTGGGCTACCATCCGATGCCCGTCAGATTATAAATAGAGTCCGGCGGAACTGTACGCGACGCGAAGATCGGCCTGGCGCATTGTCAGGGGTTCGGCGGCGCCGCCTGCATCCACATTCTGGCGGCATAGGAGAACCATGGCTGAGGAATTCTTCTCATTGGCAAACACGCTGCGGGAGAAAGCCGCAGCAGATCCCGACAAGGTCTTCCTGCGGTTCGAGGATCAGCAAATCACTTACGGCCAGCTCAACCAGCGCACCAACCGGGTTGCCAATGGGCTTACCGGACTGGGAATCAAGCCGCGCGACGGAATCGCGATCATGATGCCGAACCGGCCGGAGTTCCTCGATGTGTTCTTCGCCACCCAGAAGCTCGGCACCTACGCGGTTCCGGTCAATATCGCGCTCAAGGGCGAGGGGCTCGCGTACATTCTGAATCACTCGGAAGCAAAGGCGCTGTTCATCTCGGCCGATTTGGTCGAGTCGCTGCTTCCGATTCGCGAGACCCTTCCCCGGATCAAGCATCTGATCGTGGACACGGTCGAAGCGCCCGCGGGCTTCGCGATGCCGCCCGGCGCGATCACGCTGGCCGAACTGACGAAGGCGCCGGCCGACGAGCCTCATGTCGCGCTCGAGGCCGACGCAATCGCGGCCTTGCTGTACACGTCGGGCACCACCGGGCTGCCCAAGGGCGTGGTTTTTCGGTACCGCGGGTTCGGGATGTTTGCCGCAGCAGGCGCGGGCTACCAGCCGGGCGACGTCCTCTATACCTGCCTGCCGCTGTTTCACGCCAACGCCCTGTTCCTGAGCGTGATGCGCGGGCTGGTGGCGGGCTACGTGGTCGCGCTCGGACGCCGCTTCAGCGCGAGCCGCTTCTGGGACGATGTCCGCCGCTACCACGCGACGACTTTCAACGCACTCGGCGCGATGATCCCCATCCTGCTCAAGCAGCCGCCGCGCCCCGACGACGCCGACAACACGGTGCGGATCGTCTTCAGTGCCGCGACTCCGGCATGGGCATGGGCGGAATTCGAGAAGCGCTTCAACCTGACGGTGTGGGAAGGCTACGGAGCGGTCGACGGCGGCGGATTCAGCCTGTTCAACGCGGGGACTTCGCCCAAGGGCTCGATGGGCAAAGCACCGCCGGGAATCCAAGCCAAGGTAGTTGACGACAATGGGGCCGAATGCCCGGTCGGAGAAGCGGGCAACCTTATCTTCAAGATCGACAACCCCAATGCGCGCCGGGTCGAGTATTTCAAGAACCCCGACGCCACGGACGCCAAGATCCGCGATGGATGGTTGTACACCGGCGACATGGCGTACTGCGACGCCGAGGGCAACTATTTCTTTGCCGATCGCAAGACCGACTCGATGCGGCGGCGCGGCGAGAACATCTCGTCCTACGAAGTCGAGAAGATCGTCAACCAGCATCCCGCAGTGCTCGAATCGGGCGCATTTGGCGTGCCGTCCGAGCTGGGCGAGGATGACGTGATGGTCGCGGTAGTGCTGCGCCCGGGGCATAGCGTCGCGCCCGCGGAACTGCGCCGCTTTTGCGAGGAGCGGATGGCGAAGTTCATGGTGCCACGCTACCTCGACTTCCGCGAAAGCCTGCCGAAGACCGAAACCCATCGGGTCCAGAAAGCGGTGCTCAAGAAACAGGGTGTGACCGCCACGACCTGGGATTATGACAAGGCCGCGGCGCCGTCACCGGCCCGCGCCAGCTAAGAGGGAGAAGCACGCAATGGAACTTAAACAGGCTATCGGAATCAGGCGCACGATCCGCTTCTATAACCCGTGTCGTCCGGTCGAGCGGGAAAAGATCCAGAAGATGCTCGAGGCGGCGCGGATCGCGTCGTTCTGGGGCAATGTGCAGGCGCTGCGCGCGATCGTGATGGTCCGTGGAGAATCGCCGCCGGAGAAATGGGACGCGCTGGTTGCACCGCTTGGGACCTCGCAGTTGAAACACGCGCCGGTTGCGATTCTCTGGTACTGGGTCGAGGAAGCAATTTTCGATCGCAAGACCGGTCACGCCACTCAGGGCGACCGCCTGCATGAGCTGACCGACGCGCGCGTGATGGGTCTGGATCCCGCAGCCGAGCATCGGTTCCTCGACACCGTGGTCATCCCTTACTTCAAGCAGAACTACGACGGGATCATGCAGACCGGTCTCACCGACATGGACTGCGGACAGGGCATCGCGCAGGCGACCCTGGTCGCTTACGACGAGGGGCTCGGCACCTGCTGCATCGGCACCGGCTCGCTCGACGGGCCGCGCGAGAAGAAGATGCGCAAGCTGTTCAAGCTGCCTGAATCGGCGCATCTGCTGGTGCTGATGACGGTCGGGTACCCGCTGGAGAGCCGCGAGGCGGGCGGCCAGCGCCCCAAGCTCCCTTTCGAGCAGCTCTACTTCGTCAACGAGCACGGCAATCCATTCGAGCGCGACCTGCGGGTGGTCGAGGAACTCAAGCGCGAGGGCATGATCCAGGCGCCTGCGCCGCTCGAGTATCGGCAGAAAGAACTGGAATTCCTGCACAAGGCGCTCGAGATAGTCCCCAACTTCGCGCCTCCCGCGCCTGACGCCAACAAGGATTGAACCAGCAATAATCAAAGAGGAGCAGGCCGATGGAGACTTACCTGGAACTCGACGTCAATTTTCCCCAGGAGATCGCGGAACTCAAGGACGCGGTCCATCGCTTCGCGAAGAACGTGCTGCGCCCGACGGCGATCGCACTCGACCGCCTCGCCGAGCCGCAGCAGGTGATCGAGCCTGACTCGATCCTGTGGAAGTTCTATAGGTCGGCTTACCAACTCGGCTACCACGCGGCGATGATTCCGACGGAGTTTGGAGGCTTGGGGCTGCACGGCCTTGGAATGCACGTATTCCTCGAGGAATTAGGCTGGGGCAGCGCAGGCCTCGCGATCAGTCTCGCGGTTGCCGGCTTTCCGTTCGAGGCGCTTGCGGCTACCGGCAATCGCGAGTTGATAGATCGATACGTCAAGCCGTTTGTCGCCGATCGCGAGGCCAAATACATCGGATGCTGGCCGGTCACCGAGCCGGCGCACGGCTCCGATTGGGGTTCCTCGATCCTCGACGATGGGGATCCTACCAATCGCGGCGGGCGCGTCATCGCGCGCCGCGAGGGCGACGATTACGTCATCAACGGTCAAAAGGCGGCGTGGGTTTCCAACGGCACCATCGCGACCCACGGACTGACCTACCTGATGGCGGCATCAGACAAGGGCCAAGCGCGCGCCGGCGCCGCGGCTTTCATTCCGTTCGACTTGCCAGGGGTGTCCAAGGGCAAGCCGCTTAACAAAATTGGACAGCGTGCGCTCAATCAAGGCGAAATCTTCTTCGACAACGTTCGCATTCCCGCTCGCTACATGCTTGCCGAGCCGGGCAACTTCGAACTGTTCGGGATGCGGGTGTTGACGAATGCCAACGGCACGATGAGCGCCGTGTTCACGGGCGTCGCGCGAGCCGCCTTCGAGGCGGCGCTCGACTACTCGAAGCAACGGATCCAGGGCGGCAAGCCGATCTGCGAGCATCAGCTGGTTCAGAAGCGTCTGTTCGAAATGTTTACCAAGGTTGAGGCCTGCCGACGCCTGTCGCGTGCGGCGATGGAATACAACGACGCCGCGGCCATTCCGGCACTGGAGTACGCGATGGCGGCGAAGGTTTTCTGCACTCAGGCAGCCTTCGAAGTGGCCAGCGATGCTCTGCAGGTGTTTGGCGGCAACGGGCTGAGCAAGGAGTATGGGATCGAGAAAATCTTCCGCGATGCCCGTGCCTCGCTAATCGAGGACGGCACCAACGATGTGCTGAGCCTGGGCGGGATGCAGCTCGTGATGATGCGGGCGTAATCGGTCGCGATGGCGCGGTGCTGACCGGCGCCGGCGAGGATGCGTTCTCCGGTTGTCGTTTCTCAAAACTTGCTCCGTCTCGAATGCTTGACAAATTCGGCCCGGATCTGGGTTGTTGTCGTTTCTCACAAGAAACAGGATTCAGTACTATCTCGCCGGAAGAGCGATCGACCAGGTCGAAGCCGAGCAGTTTGACGGGGAGAGCAGTTCGCATCAGAGCGCGCCATCCGCACCCGAGTCGTTGTCAGTCACCGATCAACCTGGGTCTCCGAGCTTGCGAGTCAAGGTCTTGCGATCGACCCCCAGAATCGCGGCCGCCTCGCCCCGATGACCGTTGACCGAAGCGAGCACCGCGCGCGCGTACTCGCGCTCGACCTCCTCGAGCGCCATGCGCCGTGAGGCGAGCTCCTCGAAGCGGGCAGGCGAGCGGTGGGTGCCCGTGATCCTGTCCGGCAGGTCGCCTCGCGTAATCCGTCCGCCGGAGCAAAGGATGACGGCCTGCTGAATCGCGTTCTGCAGCTCGCGAATATTGCCCGGCCATCGATATCGCGTGAGGGACTCCATGGTTTGAGCGTCGAGTTCCGGCGGGGCTTTCCCGGCCTCGGCGCTGGCGCGCACCAGGAAGTGCTTGATCAGCAGGGGAATGTCTTCGGGCCGATCGCGCAGCGGAGGCACCGCGATAGTGACGGTGGTGATGCGATAGAACAGATCCGATCGGAAGCGGCCATCGGCGACGGCTTTTTCCAAATCGGAATTGGTCGCGGCGATAACCCGCACGTCGACAGTGGTCTCGCCGGTCTCGCCGAGCGGACGGACGCGTTTGTCCTCGATAACCCGGAGCAGCTTGGCTTGAACCGACGGAGGCATCTCGCCGATCTCGTCGAGGAACAGAGTGCCGTGGCTTGCCGCCACAAAAAGGCCGATCTTGCCCTGTTTCGCGTCGGTGAATGCGCCGCGCACGTGTCCGAACAACTCGCTCTCGATCAAACTCTCCGGAATCGCCGCGCAGTTCACGGGGACGAACGGACCGCTGCGCCGCGGGCTTAAGAAGTGAAGCGCGCGGGCCAGAAGGTCCTTGCCGGTTCCGCTCTCGCCGGTGATCAGCACGCTCACGGAGCTATCAGCCACCTGCGCGAGCTTGCTCAGCAGCGCGGTCATCTTGGGACTCGCGGCGATGATATTTTCCAGGCCGTGATTGCGGGCCAGTTCAATCCGCAGCCGCTTGACTTCGTTGCGCAGGTCGCGATTTTCCAGTGCGCGCGAGACGATCAGAAGCAATTCGCCGCTGGAGAAGGGCTTGGTTATGTAATCGAAAGCGCCGAGTTTCATCGATTCTACGGCGGTCTGAATCGATCCGAAGGCGGTGATGATGATTACCGGCAGGTCGGGTGCAATCCGCTTCAGCTCGGCTTGCAATCCGTGTCCGCTCATTCCGGCCATCCGGAGATCCGAAATCAGCACGTCCGGGGCTTCCCGCTCGACCATCGCGAGAGCCTCATGTCCCGAATTCGCGCTGAGCGCGTGGTATCCTGCGTGGCGCAGAATATCGCACAGCGCGCCGACCATGTCGTGGTCGTCGTCGACCACGATGACGGTAGGCTGGCCGCTATGCAGGCTGCTGTCTTCGGGAGCCGGGCTCATGTTGGTCTATCTCGCTGGTTGCCATCGGGATTGCGACCACGAATCGCGATCCCGATGGTCCTGAGCTGAAGGTTATCTCGCCGTCGTGCTCGCGCACTATAGACTGACTGACCGCCAGACCCATTCCGGTTCCCTTGCCCGGCTCCTTGGTGGTGAAGAAGGGCGAGAAGAGGCGGTCCTCGTGCTCGGGAGCGATGCCCGCGCCGGTATCTTCGAACGCAAGCATCACGCGCGAGCCATCGCGGTTGTGTTCCGTTTGCGCGGTTACTCTAAGCGTTCCGCCGTCGCGCTGCATCGCGTCGAGCGCGTTCATGATCATGTTCACGAACACCTGTTCGATTTGGTCGGCGTCGCAGTTTACCAGCAGCGGACTTTCCCCGAGTTGAGCGATGGTTCTCACGTTGCGGTGTGCAGCTTCCGGTTCCAAAAGAGCCAGGGCGCGGTCGGCGATGATTCTTAAGTCGCAGATCGCCTTGTGCGATTCGCCCTTGCGTGCGTAATCGAGCAACATCCGGACGATTCGCGCAATCCGATCGATCTGGCGGATGATGACGCCCAGCATTGTGCGGGAGTCCGCTGAAAGTGTCTGGTCCTGCTGCAAAGCCTCGGCGCGCACGCGTATTACTCCCATCGGAGTACCGATCTCGTGCGCGAGCCCGGCGGCCAGCGTACCGATCGTGGCAAGCCGGTCCGCGCGCTGAAGCTCGCGCTCGAGTTCTAATTCGCGCCGATGACGATCCTCGAGGTCGGAGCGCGCCCGGTTGAGTTTTTGATCGAGTCTGCGGAATTCTTCGCCGAGCAGTTCCACTTCGCTTCCCCGGTCTCGATCGGAATCATCCGAGGAAAATTTCATCACTTTCGCCGACAGATTGGCCAGCGGCCGTGAGACGTAGCGATGTGCGGTCAGAGGTATGACCGTGGCGACGACACCCATCAACACGATGGCAACTACAAAGGACGCGATGGATTGTTCGCGCTCATCTCTTGCTACCTTCGTCCAGTCCTGGACCTCCAGGAGATATCCAATGACTTCTCCGGCGGGGTTCTTTAGTGGGGCCAATTCGCAGAACCAGTTCTCTGCCCCTGCCGTCGGTCCGAACTCATCCGAGCTGCGTTGCGCGAGTTGCACCTGGGCCGCAGCTACGACTTGAGCGGGGAAGTCCGGCAGGGAGAACCAAAGCTTACCGTCCTTTCGGAGCAGGGCGCTTCGGGTTCCTTCGGCATCCATTTTCCGGAATGCATCGGCGATTTGGTTCCATTCTTGCGCGTTGACTTCTTCATCGACTGAAGTAGCCAAGCCGGAACTGGCTGCGCGGGCCGATTGCTTCAGCTCATTTACATAGACATTGGACTGCCCGATGCTCCAATACGTGTACGCGGCCAGTACCGGCAGTATGCACAGCATCAAGACCAGCGTCAGCCGAGTGCCGATTCTCACAGTCGCTTCTCCATTCTACTGCGCGCCACTCAAGCGCCTCATCGCGTCAGCCTCGGGCTCGAGGGAAACCCCACAAGGTTTCCCCGCCAGTTATATGACATGACTCGCGTTCGGCGAAACGGCTGCACCGCGCAAGATCCGGGAATAATGCCTCGGAACGAGTGGGAAGTTTGACCCATGACTTCGCGCATTCTCCAAACAAATAGCAGCGTATTCTGCTACGCGAATCCGAGACCCCCACGACTTGATGCAAGATTTTGCCCATTGAATTCGAGCCCTCGGCTTTTCGGGAAAGCCTTGGCGCGCGGTCGCGATCCTGCGGGCACATCCCTTGCTGACACATGTACCAGGCGGCGGCCCGCCTGAGGATTGGGCCTTGCAAGACCTGGGAGGACAAGGCGCCAGCCGAGCGTTGGTGAGAGACTCCGGGCCGCCGCATCATCCAGAGTCAAAGCGGTGATCATTCCTTGAAATCGAAGCAGTCGCAGACGGCCTTTGCAGAGTCGAAGACGAGTGAGATCTCGTCGCTCAACCGAGCAAATGTGTTCGATGCCGGGCTTTCTTCATGGGGGATTCCGCAGCAGATCGCAAAGGAACTGACCAAACGTCACACTGAACTCAATTACGCGGCGGGGAAACTGATCTTCAGCCAGGGGTCGGCGGCCGACATCGTGTTGTGGGTCGTCAAAGGCGTGGTTCGGGAAATCTGCCCGAATGCGAACGGCAACCAAACGCTGGTGCGGCTGGCAACCGCCGGCGACATTTTGGGCCTTGCCGACAAGCTCAACGAAAAGGGTCAGTGGATTCGCCGCTTCGAAGCCTGGACGGCCACCAACTGCGTGCTCGCGATTGTCACGCGCCAGCATGTGCGCAATCTGCTGAAGGAGATGGCCCCGGAGGAACTGCTGGCGCTGTCGGAGCAGATGAGTTCGGCATCTTCGGAATGGGTCCAGTACTACGCGACCTTTCTGGGACTCTCCTATCGTGAGCGGATTGAAATGGTGATGGTGGAACTGGGGCGCAAGTTTGGCGTTCCCGACCACGACGGCATTTTGCTCACATTTGAACCTACTACTTCCGATTTGGCGGAAATGATCGGAAGCTCCCGGCCAGTGGTGCTCCACGTTATGGCAGACCTGATTGAAGAAGGAGAGATCGGGCGGCGCGATCGCAAATACATTTTGCTGCATGGCGGAGCGATTGAAGCCACGGCGAGCGGAGGCTCCCAGATCGCCAATGGGCATGTGCCGCCGAGCGTTCGGCCCGCAGCCTCAAGCCGGCGTGCTACTCATCTTCAGCGTCAGCACAGGTGGGGGAGACAGTCGTGATTACCCATGCCTTGGCGCTGGTCCTTTCGCTCGACCAGGAGAGTTGAGCGCCTGCCCGAGCCGAAAGCTTTCCCATCCGTGGGGCGGCTTGCTTCCCGTTCTCCGATCTACCTGCTAGGAAATGCAGATGCGCTCCCGTAATGCAGCCGCGCTCGCGCTGGTGGGCTGGTATCTGATGGTGCCGCCTACGGGCCGCGACTACCCGATGGGTAACGTGGACGCGCCGCTCAGCCAGTGGCTAAAGCGGCCGACGACCTATCGCGACAAGGACGAATGCGAGCATGTGCTGGATCGGCATCGGCGGCTGACAAACTCGAAGAACAAGCAGATCGCGGTCAATTTCTACAAGCAGGCGCAGTGCATCTCGGCTGACGATCCCGGGCTCAAACCAAAGTGAGCCGCTTCGTCTAAGGCTAAGATGTTACCGGTGTTAGTTTCACTCGCGAGTCAGATCTCTCCGGCGACGGGGCTTTCCGATCTGTCAGGCGCAAACCAAGTCAAGAAGGTGCGGGACCCGATCAGAAGGGAGTTAGGCAACTGGGCGAGCGTACTTACATTCATCATTCTGTTCGGAAGCGGTTGCGCTACACCAGTCGGGGTTACGCGCCTCGACGAGCAAGCGGCCCATCGTGAGCTCACCGCCAATGTCCTGTCGACGGGAAAACCGAGCGCTTATTCGACGCAGATTCTGGAGCGAACGGCGCTTGGCGAGCGGTTCAAGAATGATCCGGAACCGGTGCTTGCCGAGTTGAACTCGGGACTTGGCAAGACCGACGAGCGCGACCGGCTATTTGCTTTATCCGAGCTCTCGTTTGCGCATGCCGAGGATTCCGGGAATCAATCGTACTATCTGGCATCCGCGGCCTATGCGTATGCTTTTCTCTTTCCGGCAAACCCAGCCGGTGCGCCCGGTTCGTACGATCCACGCCTGCGGCTCGCGGTTGACCTTTACGACCGCAGCATCGCTCTAGGGCTCGCTACAAAAGATGGGAAGGAAGTTGACCTTACCGCGCGGCAGCTAAGTTTGCCTTTCGCAACGCTCAATCTGGCCATCAATCCGGAAGAATTCAACTATGCCGGAAACCATCTGACGAAATTCGTGTCTCTTGCAGACCTGAAGGTTCGTGGGCTCCGCAACACCTACCGCGAAGCCGGCATCGGCGCAGCCCTTTCAGCACGAGTCGAACCGTTGCCGAATAGCCCGGCGAGTCGCTGGATACCGCCGAATGCGAAAGTACCGATCACCGCCTTCGTGCGTTTCGATGATCCACGCCGCGCGATGAGCGACGGCCGGCTTCACGGCACTGTCGAACTGTTCGACAAGGACGAGACCCGGGCGGTTGAAGTAGGTTCTTACACGGTGCCGCTCGAGTCGGATCCCAGCGCTGCACTCGCCTATCGTCTGGAGGGCGCGCCTATTTGGGATTTCGAGATCGCGGGCTTTCGCCGGGGAGACTTTTCGCTTTTTGGCAATGGCAACAACGGTGACAGCAGCGGTCTCTACATGTTGCATCCGTACCATCCGGGCCTGAACCCGGTGGTATTTGTTCACGGAACAGCGTCGAGTCCCGCGCGTTGGGCGGAGATGGCCAACGAGTTGCTCGGTGATCCTGCGATCACCTCGCACTATCAGCTCTGGTTCTTCATCTACAACAGCGGCAATCCCATCGCGCTGTCAGCGATGCGTTTGCGGGAATCGCTCCAGGCTGTGCGCAAAGACGTCGATCCCCAAGGAAAAGACCCGGCGCTCAACCAGATGGTGGTGATTGGCCACAGCCAGGGAGGGCTCCTGACGAAGATGATGGTTGTCGATAGCGGCAATCGCTTCTGGAGCAATGTCACGTCGGTCCCATTTGACCAGGCGGAACTGGACCCCGAGACGCGCGACCTGGCCTCTCGCACGATGTTCTTCAAACCGCAGCCATTCGTGACGCGGGTGATCTTCATTGCAACACCGCATCGTGGCAGTTATATGGCGAGCAATCCCATAGTTAAGTTCGGAAACAAATTTCTGAACCTGCCTGGCGGGCTTGCCAAGACCGTGGTTGCGCTCGGAAAGCTTCAGGAGACCAGCATGATGGGAACTCCGTTCACGATCCCGACCGCGCTGGACAATATGGATGCCTCCAATCGGTTCATCAAGGCGCTATCCGCGACGCCGATCGCTCCTGGGGTGAAAGTCAACTCGATCATTCCGGTTAAAGGCGATGGGCCGGTCGAGGACGGCAACGACGGGGTCGTCGAGTACAAGAGCGCGCATATCGACGGCGTCGAATCCGAGCTGGTCGTGCATTCGGGTCACTCGACTCAGGCCATGCCCGAAACGATCGAAGAGGTTCGCCGCATTCTCTATGAACACGCCGGAATCCATTGATGGCCCGTCGCGCCCTCCGCTTCATCGCGACGGTGGCGTTATCCGCGATCGTCGTCGCCGCTGTCGCCTGGGGCGGGTTGGCGCTGTGGTTCGACGGACCCCAGTCGCGCGTGCTTGCGGGGACGATAGCCGGAGGACTGGCTTTAGCCAGCGTCCTTTTGACGGCACTCGTTCGGCCCTTCTTGAAAGGGCTCGTGGCTGCGCTGTTACCCGTCATTGGTGTCGCTCTCTGGTGGGCATCGATCCCCGCGAGCAATACCCGCGATTGGACTCCCGATGTGGCTCGTACCGCGCGCGCAGCTTTTCACGGGTCGTCCGTGACGATCCAGAATGTGCGAAATTTCAAGTACCGATCTGAATCCGACTACGACCAGCGCTGGGAGACGCGGACTTACGACCTCGACCGGATTCGCGGCCTGGACTTGTTTCTGTCCTTTTGGGGACCGACTCAAATCGCGCATACGATCGCGAGTTGGGAATTCGACGATGGCCAACACCTTGCCATCTCAATCGAGACGCGCAAAGAGAAAGGCGAATCATACTCGGCGCTGCGTGGCTTCTTCCGCCAGTACGAACTGTATTACGTGGTGGCCGATGAGCGAGATCTGGTCGGCTTGCGAACGAATTACCGCGGCGAGCAGGTATATCTGTATCGAATCCGCATTCCCGCCTCACAGGCGCGGGCGCTGCTGGTTGACTACCTCGATGAAGTTAATCGGCTCGCCGAGCATCCGCGATGGTACAACGCATTGACGCAGAACTGTACGACAACGATTCGTGGCCACGCGCAAAACGTGGGCGCCGGCGGGCATCTGGACTGGAGGCTGCTCGCCAATGGCCATCTCGATCAACTCCTCTACGAACGCGGCCAGATCGACACCGACCTGCCGTTCGCGGAGTCTTCGAGCACGCAGCAACATCACCGAAAGAGCAAAGGACCGCCGGCGACTCCCCTGATTTTTCCGCCCGCATCCGCCAAGGGCTGCCAGAACGCCACGAGCCCTAATCTCGTCCCTTACTACTGCAATCGGCTGTGCGCTCGGGGCTGGGTCAATTATATCGGGCAGCCATTCCAATCTTGTGCACGCTGCTTACAGTTCGAAATGCGGGAACAGCACCGTTAGCCCGAAGCGCACGGTGTACATTGGCGTAATCCCTGTGAACTGCCGGTATGCGGTCCATTCGGCTGAGACCCACGCATTGAGCTGGAGCCCTTCGAACTTCCACACCTTCCCGAAACCGAAGCTGATTGGAATCCTGGTCGAACTCCCATGGCGCCAATTGATAGTCCAGGTAGAGTCGGAGGACTTAATGTACCATCCACGCCTCAAGCTGTACGAAATCACCGGCTTGAACTTCATTCGGCTCTGCGGGGTGGCGGAAGAATTCGTGTAGGCAAAGGAGATGGGATTCTGGTACAGGAATCCGACCGTCAACCGTGGAATGCCGCTATAAGCGGCCGCAGCGGCAGGTCCAACTTCCCAGGCGTGTTGCCCTGCACCTGGAATTCTCCCGGTGGGAAATACGAATGTCGGCCCGACTGCCCAACCGAATCCTGTTTCTTTGGGGTCGGGCCAGTTGGAGATGAACAGATCGAACAGCTCCGTATCGGCGAATTCGGTTACGGTTGAGCTGCTCTGCGATGTTGCTAGCGTTCGCAACCTGAAAGTAGGTGTAATTACTTGCCTGAAAGGGAGGAACGAAAGAGGCTCTACGGGCAATAATCCCCTGAGTTGAAGTGTGTTGGTCTGTGCCGATGATTGAAAATTCCTTGGCGTATAGAGATCCTGGAATTTCAGCTGCGCCAGAATCGCGGTCGGGTCATCGACCTCTCGCGCCAGTTGCTCCTCTTCCGACTCCGCGCCCGACGAACCACCGGCAGCTTCCTGGCCATACGCGCCGCCCGCAATGGCGAAGATGAGGACGAAAGCCAACACTGAAGTTCTCAAGATTCTAGTGTAAATCGCCAGTAGTCCTACCTCCCGACTCTTGACCGACCTCGTTGTGGCAAAGTGCGATCGGCTGGGGCATCGCCGCACAAAGACGGCCGCGGCTGGTTCTAAAATTTCCAGATGAGGTTGAGCGCGGTGAAGTTAAGAAAGTTCGTTGAGTAATGCCCTTGCAGGGTTCCGGCAAGGGGGCCGCGACTATTACTGAAGGGAGCGGGGCCTGCGTCCATGAGCTCCCACGCGGCGCCGGCTGTTACGTCGCGATTGATCTGATATTGGATGCCCGTGCCATATCGCAGCTGGCGATCCGCAGGCAGGACGGCAATGCGATTCGCTGTCGAAACCGGCGAGCTGTCATACGCAAATCCTGCGGACCACAGCCATTTTTCACCGATCCGCAATTGCTGCCCGATCGCGATCTGACACGTGTCCGAGAAATGCAGGTTGGCCTCGAGCGTCCGCTGGTTGATCGCAGATATCCCGACCGGGAACTCTGCGAATGCCGACCAATTCTGCCATCCAACGTTACCCATCAGGCTAAAGTTGGGTAAGACCTCGTAGACCGCGCTCGCCATCACTTGCTGCGGCTCCGTCAAAGGGACATTGACTTTTACTCCGCCGATTCTCTGCCGAATACGGCTGATAACTGGACCGAGACCCGTGACGTGCGGCCGAAAGCCGAACTTGTAGTCTTCCGGCGACTGATAGGTTAGTCCGATGCGAAGTTTGGAAATCGGCCTGAGCAGTACGCCGACCTTAGCGCCAAACGCCTCGTCCCACGATTCCATCGCGAGGCCGCCATCCGGCACGCGCGGAAGAGCGTTGTTAATCTTCGATTGAAACACGAAACGCGCGACCCCAAAGCTGAAACCTGCTCCCACTGACAGCCAATTGTTTACCTCGTAAGCGATTGACGGGTTGACCTTGCCGGTGATCAGTGACTCGTAGGTCGCGTAGTAGCGGCCGACCCACGTTTTGCCGGGATTCCCGCCCAGGCCGTAATCTGAAAAGACCGCCACGCCGAGCCGCACTCGCTCGGATAAGTTGTGGACATAGAAGAACGACCCGAGCGGCATAAACACCCCTGCATTGCCGCCGCCACCACCGGACGTCGTCGTTTGCGGAGCAACATCGAAGTTAGTCGAGGGGAGGAGTGCGCCAGGCGCGGTCATCAATTGCGAACGGTCGAGTAGAGTCATCCCGGCGGGATTGGAAGCTGCGGTCGAGGCGTTCTCCGCCATAGCCGCTTGTCCGGCGCTTGCTGTGCCGAAATCGGTTGGATATAGCTCCAGCGAGGCGCCTCGGGCGGAAGAGACAAATGCCAGCAGCACGACTATCGCGAGAGAAATAGCGCTATGAATCTTACGTAATGGCGGTTGCACGGTTACCTCCGGCCTGCCTTTAGCGGTACGCTCCACTCTTTGGTCCTTCAAAGTAAAGCTTCTCTTTACCCAATGCGTGGAGCGATCCTCTCGACGCATACTAGTGGTTTCCGTCTAGAGCTCCAAATCGGGGAAAAGCAGCGTCAAACCGAACCTGACGGTGTACATCGGCGTGGCATTGGTAACCTTTGAGTATTGCCGGTAAGCCGTCCACTCGCCTGACACCCATGGATTGAGCCGCAACCCCAAGAGCTTCCAAACGCGCCCAAAGCCAAGGCTGATCGGGATCGTGGTCGAAGTGCCGTGGCGCCAATTGACCGTCCATGTCGAGTCCGACGATTTTACGTACCAGCCATGGCCCAGCGTGTATGAAATGGCCGGTTGGAATTCCATTTGGCTCTGCGGCGTCGCTGAGGAACTCGTGTACCCAATCGATATGGGATTCTGGAAGAGGAAGCCAACCATCAAGTGCGGAACGCCCAGGTATTTCGCCGCGACTGCGGGTCCTATTTCCCAGGCGTGCTTTCCGGACGCCGGATCTCTTCCCGTCGGAAACACAAAAGTCGGTCCAACTCCCCAGCCGAACCCGGTCTCCTTGGGATCCGGCCAGTTGGAGATGAATAAATCGAATAGCTCCATATCGGTGAACTCGGTTATCGTCGAGCTGCTGGAAGATGTCGCTATTGATTCGACTTTGAACGTCGGGCGAATGATTTGCTGAAACGGGAACGCAGAAAATGCTTCTATCGGCACAACCGGACGCAGCTGAATTGTATTCGTCTGTGCCGAGGTCTGAAAATTCCTCGGAGTGTACAGATCCTGAAATTGGAATTGCATTAGAATCGCGGTCGGATCGTCTACCTCTCGCGCGAGGCGGTCTTCTTCAGATTCGGCCCCGGCAGAACCTGCCGCCAGATTCTCGCCTCGCGCGCTCCCGCTGATTGCGAGAAGAATAAAAATAAATATTTTGACGGTCCGTCCTGTCACGACACACTTCAGCCTTCGAAGTTCCTTATTAACTTCGTCGAGCGACTGGTTGCCCGCCGTCTACGCAGCGGAGGGAGGTACATGCAAGAAGGCCAAAAGCGAAAAGGGGCGCCACCGATCGTGTGAGTCGAGTTCTCGCGGCGGCTCCGATTCAGCGCGGCTCGTTGCCAAAGCTGGCTCCAACGCGTTCACTGCACGTCAGCATTTCATTTCGACATCAGCACCTTGCCAGTCGTGCTATCGATGTTGAAGAGCCAGAAAGCCGTCACGTCCTCCTCCAGGATCATTGCGACCATGCCGACGCCGGGTGCAAAGAAATTGTAGCCGGTGTTCTGCGTGCTAGCCGGACCAACTTTACCCCCGCACTTGACGCGGAAGAGGACCGCGGGAAAGGTGCCGGCTGGTACGGTCACCTGGTAGGTGCCGACGTAGGTGTAGGTACCGGTGAGCGAGCCTGAATATCTCTGGTCGCTCGGGTCGTCCAGATAGTTTACCGAGACTTGCTGCGTATAGGTCCGCGATTCTCCCGGTTGCATGCCCTTGGGAACGAACGGATTGGCAGGCGTGGTGACGACTACCACACCCTCGCCGGAGTCGGTGAGGGCCGCCATTATGATGTCGCCCTCCGGCGTCTCGCGCATGAAGCCGTTGAGCGTGGGGGTCATAGCAAACCGCCAGGCCATCTTCCCGCCCGGCCGCCTGGCCTTCCAAAGCCCCAGCGTCTGTATGGTCCCCGCGTGGGGTCCGGCGACGACCTGGTACTGCTGTGACTTATCCTGAAGTGGGAAGTAGACGGAAGGGTCCGCGATAGCCTGGCTCGGCAGCGCGATGCCTACTACGCCTGGCCCAAGCTGGGCGGTTATATTCTGCTGATCCTCTGGGGGCAGAGGCAGCACGACACCCTGGGCGCGGACCGATCCTGAGGCGAGCAGCAGGAATCCGAGCGTTATGGTTGCAATCTTTGCCATCAGGGTCCTTCCTCCATCATTGCCGGATCGGCGCACTAGCTCCTACCGGTACTGCGACCGTGGCCTCGAGCCGCTGCTAGTATCCGCTCTGTACGAAGACGCCGCCCTTAGGTCCGATTCGCACACATTCGGCCTGCCCGTTGTAGTCGGGGCTACAAATCGCTTTATCAGAGGCTGGACACTTGTACAAATTCGCCTCGAGCTGCTCGCACTTATTGAGGTCGAAATGTAACTCCGTCTTTTTTATTGCCCCCTCCTCGGCTGGCGCAGGAGTGGATGACGAGCATCCGCCGAGCGCCAACAGCCCTAGCACTGCCATGGCGAGAACCGTCCGCTTCGCGATCCTTTCCGTCTTTGAACCTGAGTATCGATTTACCATTGAACTACCTCCCATCTGTTTTGATACGTTCTGTGCGGCGTCGAGTGAAACATAAGTTCAGCAGCGCGCTAGTTCGGGCCTGACGGGTAGCCCTGAGAGCCGCCCGTCGTGAAGGTCATGCGAGTTACTCGCCAGTGCCTTTGCTCGCCGCCTCCGCCTGCGCCATCTTTTTCGCCATCTCAGCTTTCACCGCATCAAGGTTGAAACTCGCGCCCCGCTGCATCGGCGGGTAATCGAGGAAGGTCTTGAGTTCCTTGGCCATCAACTGTTGGACGAAGACAAAGCGCCAGAACTGGAACTTGAACCAATCGAAGTATTGCTGCGCACCGTCTTTCGTTCCATTGCCGGGCCAGCCCGTGCGCTCGAAGGGATCCAGGCGCAGGTTGGTGATATAAGGCACGTCCGGATGGGTCTTATCACCCAGCCAGCCATTGGGCTGGTCGATGAAACGATACTTATAATCGTCAATGCGCACCGCACCGACTGTGCTTTCGCCGAGATAGAAGATTTCGTGACGCGCGGACGGCCCTTTGCCGGTGATGGCGGCCATCTGGTTGTAACCATCCAGGTGGTTCCTGTAAGTCCGGTCGCCTATCGTCTTGCCCTTCAGCAATTCTTCGGTGATGTTCGGATTGCCGGCCACGGCCACGAAGGTCGGAAGCCAGTCCAGGCCGGAGAAGATGCCGTTCTGCACGGAGTCCGCCGGCACATGGCCAGGCCAGCGAAGGATCGCGGGCACGCGGAAACCGCCCTCGAGGACTGTTCCCTTGGACTGTGCGAACGGCGTCTGACCGCCATCGGGCCAGGTGAAGACTTCGGTGCCGTTGTCGGTGGTGAATACCACGATGGTGTTGTCGTCAACGCCCATGTCCTTGAGCTTCTTCATAACCAGGCCGACGTCGTCATCGAGCTGGGCCATGCCGGCTTCCTGTTCCGACCAGCCATTCTCGGAGTTGCGCAGTGCTTCATACTTCGGGGAGAGATGCGTGACGATGTGCATGCGCGTCGGGTTGATCCAGACGAAGAACGGCTTGCCGTCCTTTTGGGACTTGTCCATGAACTTGATGGCGAGGTCGCGAATTTCGTCGTCCACCGTTTCCATCCGTTTCGGATAGAGCGTGCCGGCATCCTCGATCTTCTGCTTGCCGATCTTGCCCCAGCGCGGCATCTCGGTGGGGTCGTCCTTGTCAGTGGCCCAGCTATGAACCATGTTGCGCGGGCCGACGACATTCAAAAGGTTCTGCGGATAGTTGGGATGCGCCGGGTCTTCCATCGCATCGAGGTGATACAAATAGCCGAAAAATTCGTCGAAGCCGTGGACGGTGGGCAGGAACTCATTGCGATCGCCAAGGTGGTTCTTGCCGAACTGGCCCGTGGCATAGCCCATGGACTTAAGCACCGTGGCGATCGTCACCGCTTCCGCCGGTATGCCGATCTTGGCACCGGCTTGGCCGACCGTGGTCATGCCGGTGCGGATCGGCAGCTCTCCGGTGATGAAGTTCGCGCGACCTGCCGTACAGCTTGCCTCGGCGTAGTAGTCGGTGAACAACATGCCCTCTTTCGCGAGCTTGTCGAGGTTCGGCGTCCGGCCGGCCATCATGCCGCGATGGTACGCGCCGATGTTCCACATGCCGATGTCGTCGCCCATGATGACGACGATGTTGGGCTTCTTGTCCTGGGCCCACGCCGCGTGTGCGACGGACAAGCCTATGATTGCGCCCATCAAGAGCGCGATGGCGAAATATCCAGGTCTCCAACTACGCATTGGAATGCTCCTCCTGCCAAGGTGCTTCTCATTTCTTTTTCAACTCGGAGACATCCCTTAGCTCTGCGCGGGTTTCCCCTGCAGCTGCAAAATACGATTGGGAATCTTCAGTGCCCAGTAGTCCATCGCGTTCTGCGCGTCGCCCCATTGAAACGACGCCGCCCCCTTCATTCCGATGCCGCCCGCACGCTGATCGACTGCTTCAGCCAGCAACGCGCCGGTGACCGAATCGGTGGCCTTCATCTCGGCCTCGGCCGAACCAACGAACGCATAGCTGCCGGTAACCATCGATTGGGCAAGGTTGATGACTTTCACCTGCGGGACAACTACAGAGATGGTGCGAAGTGCGGGTACCGCAGTCGTCGCGTCCATCAGCGCCACCCGCAAGGTCATGACGCCGGGTCCCGGCTGATTTACAAGGGTGAAACTCTTGGAAAGGTTGGCCTGGAGCGCGTTGTAGAAGTACGTGGTTAACGTTTGTTGATCCGCTTGCGACACCTTCGAATCGGCCGCGGCCCAGAACTCAACTGGCACCAGCTGTATCTTGGTGTAGCTGCTCCATTGAGCGTCAGGACTTACCCAGGCCAGCGCGGCGCCGCCCTGTGGCCCGGGGGCCAGCTTGGACGCGTCGGGGCCGAGAAATCCCGTAACGGAAGAAGGCAACGGGCCCCCCGACTCCACCGCTTTTGCCGCCTCTGGCGCGCTCTGGACCGTAGTCGCGCATCCCGAAGCCAGCAGCGCAGCGGCCAGACCCGCGGCGGCCATACCGGTCACCATTTTCTTTCGCAAACTGTTGTTCATCACGATCTCCTTCATAATCTTGGCTCCCACCAGTTCAATCAGTTTCGTCGATCTCATTGAATTGAGGTTCATCCTGTCCTTGGACTACTCCTTCTTGTCGCTGCCTAGTCAAGGGGTGCACTGCAATGCCGGTGGACCGGCTCTCGCCCGGAGACTGTTCGCGCGACTCGATTACGCGTGAAGCTTGGCACCTTTTCCCGGGCAGCGATATTGTACCTTGGTACAATGGTCGAACGGCCGGCGCGCGATGCACAATGTGCTTGCGAGCAATGACGCGGATGATCCGCGCCATTCTCCCGCGCAGCTGGTATCGTTAGTTGCTTAAAAAATTGATGGCCACAGTCATTGTGGTAGATGACGACGCGTCTGTCCGCCGCGCGCTGCGAAGGCAATTGCAGATATTGGGATTCAACGTATTGGACTTTCAAAGCGCGGAAGAGCTGCTGGCCGGTGAGATTCCGACCGGTGAGGCGTGCCTGTTGCTGGACGTCCACATGCCGGGAATGAACGGTGTTGAACTGTGCCGGAGTCTGGCGGCGTCGGGCCGACACTTGCCGACGATCCTGATAAGCGGTCGCGACGATCGGCAGACCAGGCAAATGATGCGCGACGCAAACCCAATCGCGAGCTTGCTCAAACCCTTCGATGAAGAGCACTTGCTGCGGGCGATTCGGAGGGCGTTGCCGAACCGGCTGAATTTATCGCACTAAGCGCTACTAAACGCATTATACAAGCAAGTAGTTCTTTTCATTGCTGCGCTACGCTCGCTTCAATCTGACTCCCTATTATTGTATGGTGCGCAGCGATGGGATCGCATTCCTTCGCACTTGCAATCCGTTGCCTCAGTGGCGGAGATCCAACCCCGGAGCGCAGTGTTCACTGATGCTACGACGAACGACCAGTGGCGCTGCCGAGCCAAAGCGTAATAGGGCCGCACCGCGGCTCGGCCGCGAACGGCGCGAGCTCAAGCGCTTCCGGTCGTTGGTGGGCGAACTATCGGCGGCGATGGCGCGAGTGCCAGCAGGCGCCGTCGACGGCGAAATCGAATCGTGGCTGGGCAAAATCTGCGAAGCTTTGGGTCTCGACAGAAGCGCCGTATATGAGCGTGATGCACCGGGCGAGCCGGTACGTACGACGCATACCTGGCTTCGAGCGAATTTCCCGCCTTTCCCGCCGGACTATGATCCGGGGAAGCTCTTACAGAAAACCACCGATTGGGTCATGGCGGGCAATCAGCTTACGTTTTCGCGTCCGAGCGATATTCCGGTAGAACTGGTAGATGCAAGGCGCTTCGTAAAGCGATATGGGCCCAAGGCTTCCGCGGCGATCCCGATGTGGGCCGGCGGCCGAGTCATCGGAGCAGCAAGTTTCGGTAAGTTCCGCTCGGTTCGGGAATGGCCGCCTGAACTGGTCGATCACCTGGCCCTCGCGGTGCGGCTCTTTGGAAGCGCGATCGAGCGCAAGCAGGCAGTAACAGCAATACTGGCAGCCCGAGCGCAACTCAGGACCGCTTCGCGCCGTAACTTGATGAGCGAACTGGTCGCCTCGCTTTCGCACGAAATCAATCAGCCCCTTGGAGCAATTTTGAGCAACCTTGGAGGTCTGGCGCGCTTGCTGACCGAAGGAAATCCGAAGCCCGCTATGGCCTTGGAGGCGGTTAACAATGCGATCGAAGATACCAAACGAACCGCTGAAATCGTTCGGCGCATCCGGTCGATGTTCAAGAAGCACGTCGAGCACAAAACCGCCATCGACATCGGTGATTTGGTCAACGAAGTAGTAAAGCTTACCGCCGGCGAGGCCGCGATTCGGAAGATCCCAGTGCAGATCGAGGTCTCGCCGTCCGTGCAGCGAGTCATCGGCGACAGCATCGAACTGCAGCAGTGCGTACTGAATCTGCTCATGAACGCCTTCGATGCGATCGCAGAGGCCGGGTCTGACCGACGCGGCGTAACAATCAAGGTGACCCCGGAGAAAACCGGGTGGGTCGGCGTAAGCATAAGCGATAACGGTGCGGGCATTGACCCGGCGGTCGCGAACCGGCTGTTCGAGCCATTCGTTACGACCAAGAACGAAGGAATGGGATTGGGTTTACTCGTCACCCGATCGATAGTGGAGAGCCACGGCGGCAGAATCTGGTCGACGCCGAATCCTGATTGCGGGGCCACGTTTACCTTCACGCTTCCGGTTGCTGAAAGGAAGCGCGTCAGCGCATCGAGAAGCGTGCAACCCTGATCGCCCGCAGCGCGTAATACTCACACGCACAGCAAGAATGGCAAGGTGCGCGCTGGCATTTTTTGCTTCATTCGGGAGTTTTCGAAGGAGCCCGAAGCTGGAGGATTCCAGCCATGCGCACCAGGTCAGCGAGTGAGCCGGCGCCCATTTTACTCATTACACTTGCGCGATGCGCCTTCACGGTCCGTTCGGTGGTTCCCAACTCGGTGCCGACTTCTTTGTTCAGCAAACCAGTGGTTATCAGGCCGAAAACTTCGCGTTCGCGGGAGGTCAGAGAGCGCTGGAGGTCTTCAAGCTCGATCCGCCGCGATTGCTCAGCGCGCCGTCTGCGCGAAAGATTGGCGCCGCGTGCTATCGAGCTCAACAGAGCTTGATCGTCAACCGGCTTTTCGAGGAAATCCACGGCGCCGCTTCTCATCGCGTGCATTCCGAGCGACAGATCGCCGTGACCGGTGATGAAAACGATCGATGCGTAGGGAACCGTGCGGTTGAGCTCCTGCTGAAGCTGAAGCCCGTCCATTCTTGGCAGGTAAATGTCCGCCACGACACAATCAAATTCCCTGGCATCAACGGCCTTGAGAAGTTCCTCAGCGCAGGAGTAAGCGGCGACCTGAAAGCCGGCGGTGCTGAGTTGAAAGAAAAGGGCGTGGCGCACCCGCTCGGTATCTTCGACGATTGCGACCCTGATGGGTCCAGTCGCCGCAGCAGGTTTGATGTCCTCGCGGTCTTCCGCGCCGGCGCTTTGAGCTCCAACGCGAGTCTTTGCGGTTGCCATCATTCCTCCCAAGCGTCCGCTGCAAAACCTCTCCAAATACTACAAATCCTTGACGGCGTGGAGCAACTTGGACTTTGGTCACCTAATGGCACAAATAGAATTCGCACATCGTAAAATGATCACACATGGCAGCCTGGCGATTCGCTTGCCAGGGTCGGATCTCTATACTTTTTCGTCGCGGTGACGCTGACCAGCGGGTTTCGAGAAGCGTTCCCAAGAGTTGACCGTTGAGTAAGAAGAAAAAGGCCCGGAACAAGCAAGCCAACACCGCTGGAACCGGACAGACCGCGGCGCGAGCGCAGCCGTCCACGGCGTTGCCAAAGCCGCGTCGTGGGCTCCGGACCCTCGCTTGGCCTCTCCCCGTAGCGATCGCGACTGCCATAGCGGTCGTCTTCCTGGCGCGATGGATGCGTCAATCCGCGCGTCCGGCACCTTCGTTGACAAGACCTTCGATGCTCGGCGTGAAGTTCGTCGGGGGCCGCGAGTGCGTGACCTGTCACGAGCACGAGAATGTTCGCTGGCTCGGCTCGCATCACCAACTGGCTATGCAACCGGCATCAGATACCACGGTCCTGGGTGATTTTAACCACGCGAGCTTCAGCAACAATGACATCACTTCGACTTTCTTTCGCAGCGGCCCGAAGTTCATGGTACGCACCGATGGCCCGGACGGGGCGCTTCATGACTACGAAATCAAATACACGTTCGGCGTATATCCGCTGCAGCAATTTCTCATCGCCATGCCCGGCGGACGCCTGCAAGCATTCGGGATCGCGTGGGACAGCCGCCCATCCGAGCGCGGGGGACAACGGTGGTTCGCTCTGTATCCCGGCCAAAAGATCACATATAGGGACTCCCGGCATTGGACCGGTATCGATCAGAACTGGAATTACATGTGTGCCGATTGCCATTCTACCAACCTGCGCAAGAACTACGACGCTCGCAGTCGCACCTTCTCCACTTCCTACTCGGAGATCGACGTGTCGTGCGAGGCCTGCCACGGTCCGGGTTCCAATCACGTGGCGTGGGCGAAGAAAAAGGGCGATTGGAAGAAATTCGGCGCATCCGAGGGCCTGACGATTGCGCTTGATGAACGCAGGGGCGTTGCATGGCGGATCGATCCCGCAACCGGTAACGCGCGTCGAAGCTCGCCGCGTCAATCAGCGCGGGAGATTCAGGTGTGTGCGCGATGCCATTCACGGCGCGGCGAGATTCACGAAGACTACGTGCACGGCCAGCCAGCGGGAGATGACTATCGCGTGGCGATCCTCGATCAGAACCTCTACTACCCGGATGGGCAGATAAAGGAGGAGGACTACGAATACGGCTCCTTCATCCAGAGCCGGATGTTCCATGCCGGCGTGACCTGCAGCGATTGCCACGAACCGCACACTCTCAAAATTCGTGCTACCGGCAACAACATTTGCATGCAGTGCCATTCCGCACAAAAGTACGATTCGCCGAAACATCATTTCCACAAGATCGGATCGACCGGCGCTCGATGCGTCGAATGTCACATGCCAACGCGCACATACATGGTTGTCGATCCGCGTCGAGATCACAGCATCCGCATTCCGCGCCCCGACCTGTCGGTGAAGCTCGGCACTCCCAACGCATGTAACAATTGCCACGCGGACAAGCCGGCCCAATGGGCATTGGAGTCCGTGGGCAAGTGGTACGGGCATGCCGCCCAAGGGTTTCAGCGCTTTGCCGAGACACTGGATGGCGGGTCAGCCGGCGCTCCCGGAGCACAGCAATCGCTTGAACGATTGATCGCGGATCGTGAACAGCCGGCGATCTCCCGCGCCACCGCGCTTTCCGTGCTTGCCGACTACGCTCCGCCTCCGACCGACGCGGCGGTTGGCGCCGGAGTCACCGACGATTCGGCGCTGGTGAGACGCGCCGCCGCCCACGCTCTGTCAAACTCCGATCCGGGCGCCAGCGCAAATACATTGGCGCCGCTGCTCTCGGATCGAATTCGCGCTGTGCGGATCGAAGCCGCCGAAGTGCTTGCTGGATTGCCCGCCGACAACTTACCCGCGGATGTTGCCGCGGCTTTCCGTCGAGCCACCGATGAGTACATCAGCGCACTGCAATTGAACGCGGATCGTCCCGAGGCGCACCTGAACCTGGGATTGCTGTATGCCAGGGAGAATCACTTCGACAAGGCCGAGGCGGAACTCAAAATTGCATTATCGCTCGACCCGGGATTTACGCCTGCAGCGGTCAATCTCGCCGACCTTTATCGCGGACAGAACCGGGATGAAGAAGGTGAACGCATCCTCGAAGACGCCATCCGTCGTTCGCCAAACGACGCGTCGCTCGAGCACGCGCTCGGTCTGCTGATGGTGCGTCAGAAGCATAGCGCACAAGGGCTCGACCTTCTGGCCGCTGCCGCGCGTATCGATCCGGCCAATGCCCGCTATGTTTACGTTTATGCGGTCGCGTTAAACGGTGCCGGACGGACTCGCGCCGCAATCGAGACGCTGGAGCGCTCGATCGAAGTGCATCCTTACGACCGTGATTCGCTCGCCGCGCTGGTGAACTTCCTGGAACAGTCTGGCGATCCGGCCAAAGCGCTCATCTATGCGCAGCGCCTCGACGAGCTCGAGCCCGAAAATCCACAAGTTCGCCAGATGCTGAAAGAGCTAAGCAGCCGCCAGCACGGCTGACGCGCATTGTACTTTGGTACAGTAGTCGTATCCGTCCGCCGGATGTAGAATGCGGCGTCAAGGCAAATGTCTTGGGCGATTGTTCAGAAACGATCCAGCCGGAATGAACATTTTCTAGTGAGGAGAAAATCGATGAGATCAACGGGCTTGAGAACAATGCTCCTGTCATTCGCGGTCATCGCGGCGGGTTGTGCTGGCGCCCAAGTGACCCAACAATCCGATCAGGCGCCAATTGCCAACGCACGACCCTCGGCGGTCGTCATCTACCCGTTTGCCGTCAGTCCTTCCGAAGTCACTTTGAACCAGGGCTTTTTCCAAAAGGCATATGTAGCGATGTCGGGCACTAATCAGACCGCCGACCAAGTTCAACTCGCTGACCAGACTGCGCAGAATATTTGTGTGCAGGTTGCGGCAAACCTCACAAACAAGGGCATCGCCGCAACATGTCTGAGCCGCGGTACGCCACCCACCGGGAGTAACTTACTGATCGTCGATGGTGACTTCACCGACATCAATGAGGGCAATCGGCTTCGCCGGATGGTTATAGGCCTTGGCGCTGGTCAATCTACGCTTGATACTACCGTTCAAGCCTACCAGAAAACGGACTTGGGCACCCAACAATTGATGAATTTCAGCACTCATGCGGACAGCGGCTATATGCCAGGAGCAGGGATCACTGGGCCTGCTGGTGCAGCGGCAGGTGGCGCCACAGCCGCGGCAACCTTAGGCGTGAACCTGGCGGCCGGTGGCGTGAAGAGTGTGACATCATCTACGGGGTTTTTAGCTGATAAGACGAGCAAGCAGATCGTTGACCAGGTGAGCGCGTATTACGCGAACCAGGGATGGGGTAGCTAGGGATCACGACAGGCTGCGCGGGCCGCGGACGATCCCGGGTCGCCGGGGACGTGATGCAAAGTGCAGGGTGGCCTTGGATGCGCATTCGAGCGAATGTGTCGCACGGAACTGATCCAATTTCGAACCGGTTGACGAGGGAGGACATCGCTTGATGAACGCTCGACGCCAAAAGACTGTCACGACTTTGACGGTACTTGCTCTGCTGATCGCCGCCGGTCTCTTCCGCTCAACTCCGGTTTCGGCCCAGCAAATTACTGGCGTGCCGGGTTCGCCAGGCGCCACCGTGACGCTTGACGGGAAGCAACTCCCGCCGCCACCGATGCCGTTCGGCGGCGTGATCAAGGAAACCGCCAAGGATTCCAAGCCCTACTGGCCGCCGCGCGTCGTGCCGCCCAAGGGCGCACCCAACGTCCTGCTCATCATGACCGACGACCAGGGTTACGGGATTTCGAGCACCTTCGGCGGCGTGATTCCGACCCCCGCGCTCGATCGCATCGCCAAGGCGGGATTGCGTTACACGCAGTTCCATTCCACCGCGCTGTGCTCGCCGACGCGCGCGGCTCTCATCACCGGGCGCAATCATCACTCGGTGGGCTTCGGCGTGGTCGGCGAGATATCCACGGGTTATCCGGGCTATGACTCCATCATCGGGCCGGATAATGCTACCATCGGCACGATCCTCCGGGATAACGGTTACGCCACCTCGTGGTTTGGCAAAGAGCATAACACCCCCAGCTTTCAATACAGCGCGGCCGGACCCTTTCGACCAATGGCCTGTGGGGATGGGCTTCGAGTATTTCTACGGCTTCATGGGCGGCGAGACCGACCAGTGGACGCCCTATCTTTTTCGCAATACGACCCCGGTGTTTCCATGGATCGGCAAGCCCGGCTACAACCTCACCACCGACATGGCGGACGACGCCATCAGGTATATGCGCGAATTGAACGCGGCTGCGCCCGACAAGCCGTTTTTCGTCTACTACGTGCCCGGTGGCACCCACTCGCCGCATCAGCCGACCAAGGAATGGATCGATAAGTTCAAAGGCAAGTTCGACATGGGCTATGAAAAGTTGCGCGACCAGATCTTCGCCAACCAGAAACGGCTCGGCGTGATCCCGGCGAATACCCAGCTTACCCCGTGGCCGGACGGACAGGCCGCGTATGGTGGCGCAAAGCTGCCGAGGTGGGACTCGCTTTCGCTCATGCAAAAGAAGCTCTACGCGCGCGAGGCCGAGGTCTTCGCCGGCCTACGCGGCCTACACCGACTATGAAATCGGCCGGGTGATTCAGGAAGTCCAGGATGAGGGCAAACTCGACAACACGCTCATCATCTACATCTGCGGTGACAACGGCACCAGCGCCGAAGGCACTCTGGAGGGCACGTTCAACACGTTGACCGCCTACAACGGCATCCTGGACGCTCCGATGCCCTTGCAGTTACTGCACTATACAGACTGGGGCTCGGACAAAACCTATCCGCACATGTCGGTGGCATGGTCGTGGGCGTTCGACACTCCGTTCAAGTGGACCAAGCAGGTGGCGTCGCATTTCGGCGGCACCCGGCAGGGTCTGGCTATTTCATGGCCCGGCCACATCAACGATGCCGGTGGCATCCGCACGCAGTTCCACCATGTCATCGATATCGTGCCTACCATCCTCGAAGCCGCCGGCATCAAGGCGCCCGAGATGGTCAATGGGATCAAGCAGAAGCCGATTGAAGGCGTGAGCATGGCGTACACGTTCGACAAGGCAAACGCCAATGCACCGTCGAAGCACGATACGCAGTATTTCGAGATGATCGGCAACCGCGGGATTTACCACGACGGTTGGATTGCCTCCACGACCCCGCCGGTTCCACCATGGATGCTGGGCGCTACCCATGCCCAATCTGGGCGACTACAAGTGGGAACTCTACAACATCACCGACGATTACTCGCAATACAACGACCTCGCCGCGAAAATGCCGGACAAGCTGAAGGAAATGCAGGCGTTGTTCCTGACCGAGGCCGCTAAATACCAGGTCTTGCCCCTGGATAACTCGGGTTTCGCGCGCCTCCTGACTGCCGCGACCGAGCGCGGTCGCCGGGCGAACTGTTTTCACCTACTCGGGTGAGATTTCCGGCATTCCCTTCGGAAATGCTCCCAGCATTTTGGACAGGGACTACACCATTACCGCCGACGTGACGATCCCCAAAGGCAGGGGCGGAAGGAATGATCGTGACCCTGGGCGGCCGCTTCGGCGGCTACGGCCTCTATCTGCTCAAAGGCAAGCCGGTCTTCGATTACAACCTTCTCGCTCTGACGCACTACCGCTGGGAGGGGGGACCATTAGGCCATGGCGTGTTGGCCGAGGCGCTCAAACCGGGCAAGCACACGATAGTGTTCGACTTCAAATACGACGGCCCCGGCCCCGGCAAAGGTGGCACCGGCGTGCTTACAGCCGATGGCAAGGAGATTGCCCGCAAGAAGATCCCGCACACGGTCCCGCTGCTCATGACCATAGACGAGACCTTCGACGTCGGGAGCGATACCTACACGCCGGTGGACGACGACTACAAACTGCCGTTCCGCTTCACCGGCACGATCGACAAGCTGACCTTTAATCTCGGGCCGGAGCAGTTGACGGACGCGGACCGAAAGATCATGGCGGACCAGCTTGCCCGGGCAAGGGATTAGGCGGCCGAGCCCGCGATGCCCAGAAAATGGAAACTACGCTGGAATCACCGCGGTCGGTAAGCGCTCTTTGCGCTGCGACCGCGGTGCTCGAAGCAGGCGCCGGCTTGGCGCTGCTGTGTATTCCCGCGATGGCGGTGTCGCTCTTGCTCGGCGCGCCGCCGGAGACCCCCGGCGCCTTGACCGTGGCGCGGCTCGCCGGGGTCGCGTTGCTTACGCTGGGAGTAGCATGCTGGCTTGCGCGCGGCGACACGCAAAGCCGTGCCGCGAGAGGATTGGTGTCAGCGATGGTGCTCTATAATCTCGGTGCAGCCATTATCCTCGGGGCTGCCGGCATCCGTTTGCAGTCGGTCGGCATCGTTTTGTGGCCCGCGGTTGTGCTGCACTCGGCCATGACCATATGGTGCATCATCAGCCTCCGATATCTCGGCGTCGCCGAAAGAATCGGGAATCACGGCTAGAAGCACTGCCGGAATGAGTTACAACCAGCCGGTCGGGGACACCTCGCTCATCGCATGCCTGCACTGCGATCTGTTGCAGCGCATCCCGGACCTTGCGCCCGGCGCCTCTGCGCGATGCCCGCGATGCAACAAGGAGCTATGGCGCCATCGTGAGGACTCGCTCAATCGAACGCTGGCGCTGACGCTCGCGGCCGCGGTGCTTTACGTGATCGCGAACACCGTTCCAATGCTCGGCCTCACGATCGTCGGGCGCGGCGCCTCGACCACGGTAATCGGAGGCGCCCAGCACCTGTGGGATAACGGGCAGAAGATCGTCGGGGTGCTGGTGCTGTTCACGGCGGTCATCGCGCCGGCGCTGCAAATAGGCCTGATGCTGGCGATTGTGCTCGGAGCCATGCGCGAACGCCCGCCGCGATGGGTGGGGATGCTGCTGCGCTATCACCCGACGACCCGCATCTGGAGCATGATCGAGGTCATGATGGTCGGCGTGCTGGTCGCTTTGGTCAAGATTGCGGACTACGCGACGGTGATTCCGGGAATGGCGCTGTTCGTGCTGTGGGTGCTCGTCTTCATCCTGGCCGGGATGTCAGGCCAGCTTCGACTCGCGAGAAGTGTGGGAGAGGGTCCGGTGGGCGGACGAAGCGCCGAGTGACGCCGGCGGGAACAGGGTGGCGGAGGAAACGTCGTGAGCCCGAGCGCCATGACCGCGATGCAGCAAGGGCTTGCAAAGCTGCGAAGGCTGCGGCCTGCTCTCGCGTCCCGCGCCCGGCGAGGTCGAAGGCCGATGCCCGCGCTGCGACGAGGAGCTTGCCTTCCGCAAGCCCGCCAGCATCCAGCGCACGTGGGCATACCTGATCGCCGCGGCGATCTGTTACATCCCGGCCAACGTGCTTCCGGTGTTGACGACGACCACGGCCGCCGGCGCCGAGTCCGACACCATCCTGCAAGGCGTCGTGCTGCTCTGGTCGCCTACGGGATGGCCGCTGTCGGTCATCGTGCTCGTCGCGAGCATCATGATTCCGAGCGCGAAGATCCTGGCGCTCGGCATATCTGCTAATCACCGCGCAGCGGGGCTCGTCCGAGAACAATGAGCAACGGATCCGGATGTATCAGGATGGTCGAGTTCATCGGGCGCTGGTCGATGGTGGACGTATTCGTCGATACCTTCACCGCGGCCCTCATTCAGCTCCAGCCGCTCATGTCGGTCGAGCCGGGGCCCGGCTTGATTTTCTTTGCCGCGGTGGTGGTGTTGACGATGCTCGCGGTCGAGTCGTTCGATCCGCGGCTGATCTGGGATTTCGTAAGTCCGGAAGAGGCCGGTTCTAAAGAGGTTACATATGCCTGATCGCGATCCACCATTCCCTTCTGTCCCTCGAGTCGAGGAGTGTGCCCAAGAAGCGCACGCGGCTCTCTCTCGTTTGGTTCATCCCAATCGTGGCGGCGATTGTCGGCGCATGGGTGGCAGTTACGAGGGTCTTGAGCGAGGGGCCCGAAGATAACGATCGTCTTCCAATCTGCCGAAGGGCTGGAAGCCGGCAAAACCAAGATCCATTACAACGGCGTTGACATCGGCACCGTCACGGCGATCCGGCTGTCGGACGACCACCAGCGCGTGATTGCCAACGTGCAGATGGCTCCCAAGACCGAAGGGTTTCTCGTCGAAGACACCAAGTTCTGGGTGGTTCGGCCGCGGATATCGGGCGCCAACGTGACGGGGTTGGGCACTCTCATCTCCGGGGCCTACATCGGCATGGAAATCGGCACATCGAAAGAGAGCAAGAGCGATTTCGTGGCGCTCGAAACGCCGCCGGTGATAACCGGCGAAATTCCCGGCCGCTTTTTCATCCTGAAGACCCCCGATTTGGGTTCGCTGGACACCGGCACGCCGGTCTTCTTCCGGCGTCTCCAGGTCGGCCAGGTCGCGTCGTACGAGCTCGACAAGGACGGCAAGTCTCTGACCGTCAAGGTGTTCGTGCGAGCGCCCTACGACCAGTACGTCAACCCGGACACCCGCTTTTGGCATGCGAGCGGGATCGACGTGTCGCTCTCGGCGAGCGGCCTCACCGTGCAGACCCAGTCGGTTTTGTCGATCCTGATAGGCGGCATCGCGTTCGAGACGGCCGCGACCGATCCGGTCCTGCCGCCGGCCGAGGCGAACACCGTCTTCACGCTGTTCAGCAACCGGACCGAGGCCTTCAACCCGCCTGCCCGCAATCCGCAGACCTATCAACTCATCTTCAAGGACTCGGTCCGGGGCCTCGCGCCCGGCGCGCCGGTCGAGTTCCGCGGCATTCCGGTCGGCGAGGTCGCGGATGTTCGCGCGCAAGTCGACTTGAAGACCTTCGAGTTCTCGGTGCCGGTGACTATCCATGCTGGACGCGCAGAGACTCGGGGTCAAGATCATGGACCTGAAGCCCGGCGAGAATTTCGAGACCATGCGCAGGAAGATGATCGACAGCCTGGTGTCCCACGGGGTCCGCGCGCAGCTTCGGACGGGGAATCTGCTGACCGGGGCCGTGTACGTATCGCTCGACTTTTTCCCCGGCGCGCCCCCGGCAACGGTGGACTGGTCGCAAAAGCCGGTGCGGCTGCCGACCATTCCGGGTCAGCTCGAGGCGACCGAGGCGACCGTCGAGAACATCATCAAGAAGCTCGACAAGGTGCCGTTCCAGGAGATCGGCGATGACCTCCACAAGGCGATTACCGAGCTGGATAAGACGCTGGTCACCGCGCAAGGCACGCTGGCGAGCGCGCGCGGCACGCTCGATAACACCACCAGCCTCACCGCGCCGAATTCCTCGCAGATCCAGCAACTCGACAGCACGCTGCAGGAGGTGAGCCGTGCGGCTCGCTCGATGCGCGTGCTCGCAGACTATCTCGAGCGCCATCCCGAGGCGCTCGTTCGCGGCAAGAAAGGGGAGGCGAAGTGATGGCACGGCCGTATCGCGCAACTGATGTCGATCGCGTTGGTGGCAGCGGCAGCAGCCGGATGCAGCACGGCGCCGTCGCACTTCTACTCGCTCGACTCCACGGCAACCCCGGACGGCGCACCGGCCGCGCGCGCCGCGGTCATGGTCGGCCCGGTTACTATCCCCGCTTCGGTGGACCAGCCGGAGTTCGTGGTCCAGGTCGCGCCCAACCGCGTCGAGGTCGACGAGTTCAATCGCTGGGTCGCGCCGCTGAACGACGCAATCGCGCGCGCCGTCGCCGGCGACCTCGTCGTGCTGCTCGGGACGCCGGACGTGGCCTCGGCAGAGCTGGCTAACTTCAAGCCGGACTACGCGGTCACGATCGACGTCCAGCGTTTCGAGTCGATTCAGGGCGACGCGGCGCTGGTCGAGGCGGTGTGGACCGTGCGCAAGACTGCCGGCGGGGAAACGCGCTCGGGCCGCACTGTCGCGCGCGAGCCCGTGCAGGGCCAGGGCTTCGACGCGCTCGCCGCCGCGCACAGCCGCGCAATCGCGAAAATGAGCGCCGACATCGCCGCCGCCATCCGAGCGGAAGCCGGGCAGAAGTAGGAAGTGCACGGCCGTGGATGAATTCCTGTATCAACGGAGCGAGGTTCTTGTCGTTAGCGTCCTTTTTGGACTGCTGCTGATTGCGACCGAAGTGGGGTTTCGTCGCGGGTGCGTGATCCGGGCCAGACTTGAGGCTTCGGCAAAGTCCGAACTCGGCACTTTGCAGGGCGCGATGATTGGTCTGCTTGCTCTATTGCTCGCCTTTTCCTTCGCAATGGCAGAATCGCGTTTCGACACTCGAAGACAAATGGTTCTCGAAGAAGCCAATGCGATTGGCACTACTTACCTTCGTTCGAAGGCGCTCGCGGAGCCCTATCGGGTCAAGGTGGTCAAACTCCTGCAAGACTACGTTGCCAGCCGCCTGGAAGACTACGCTGTCGGAGCGGACCAGAAGACGCTGGATGAAGTGAACAATCGGACCAATCAGTTGCAGGCACAGCTTTGGTCGCCAGCGATGGATGCGGTGAATCAGGATCCTCATTCCATCCCGGCGGGGTTGTTCATTAGTTCGCTCAACGAAGTCATCGATCTCCGCACGAAGCGTGACATCGCAACCCAGAATCACGTGCCCGAGGCAGTTATACTTCTCCTGTTTTTTGTGGCCATTCTGGCCATGGGGATTGTGGGATTCGGCTGCGGAATAGGAGATTGGCGCAATCTCTCGGTGACGGTGACGATGTCCCTGATCATTACTTTGGTAATTCTCGTGATCATGGATCTTGATCGCCCTCGCAGAGGATTCATCAAGGTCAGCCAACAGAGCATGGTCAATCTTCAGAACAGCATCAAATGAGACTCCGCATGAGAGAACGCGAAGGCCCAGGGCAAACGGAGTAGCGGCGGCGACTCCGTGCATATGTCAATCGAGACCAGTCTATTGGGAGAGTTGCGAGAAGCCATCCGGCGGCATTTCGCGCCGCACAGGCATAGCGTTCTGCTCGCGGCGATCATAGCTGCGTTCGCGGTGCGCCCACTGGTAGGCGACTCCGGAATCAGTTCCGGCGCATTCGGCATTGTAATGGTGATCGTCCTGCTTGTGGCCCTTTACAACATCAACGTCGATGAGTTGGTGGGTGAAAGAGGCCGCCTGCTGGCCCAAAGCAGACGGCGGCTAATCCTGGGTTGGACGCTCGCCACCGGTGCCGCGGCAGAACGAATAGCCATCCTCTTGGTGCAGAGCTGGATGCTCAACTTGGTGGGTTCGATTTGTTGGCTGCTATTCGTCGTGTTTGTCACCTTGAGCGAGTTACGAAGCGTCCTGAAGCAGAAAGAGGTCACCGGCGAAACCATCTGCATGGCGGTATCGGTCTACCTCTTGCTCGCCCTTACCTGGGCTTTCCTGTACGATGTTATATTTGAACTACATCCGGATTCCTTTAGCGGCCTCGTGGCGGCAAACTCCGGCCATCCAGCCAGCATTCAGTCCATTTTCCCGGTTCTCGGCTACTTCAGCTTGACGACGATATCCACCATCGGATTTGGCGATATCACTCCGTTGACTCTGCAAGCCCGCTACGCGGCGGTGGCGGAAGGCATAGCGGGACAGTTTTACCTGGCGATCCTGGTTGCGCGGCTGGTGGGAATGCAGATGAGCCAACCTACGAGTCGGCAAGCGGAACCTCAGCCTTCAAGGAAGTCGTCTGGACACGGGGAGGATCACCCGTGAGTCCGACGAGCATTGGTTGGATCGTGCTGGCTTGTGTCTTTGGAGGAGCGCTTCTCGGGATGGCTCTTCGCCTGATTCTGCCCGAGCATCATCTCAGCGCTGAGTCCAAGGATGTAATCAAGCTGGGGATGGCCCTGACCGCGACGATGTCGGCGCTGGTTCTCGCGCTGCTGATCAACTCGGCAAAGAGTTCTTTCGACGCGCAGAGAAACGAAGTCACGCAAATCTCCGCCAACATCATCCTGCTCGACCGCATGCTGGCTCATTACGGGCCCGAGACGAAGGAAGCTCGCGATCTGCTCATCCACTCCGTCACTGGCCTGACCGATCGGATTTGGTCCGAGAACCAAGCCGGATCCGAGAAGATGGAGTCGACGGTGGCTGGGGCTGATGCCTTCTATGACAAGATCCAGGAACTCTCGCCGCAGAACGAAGCTCAGCGCTCGCTGCAGGCCCAAGCCTTGAAGCTGAGCGTCGATATTGGACAGATGCGCTGGTTGCTGTTCGAGCAGCGCGGCCGCTCGATCCCGATGCCGTTTCTCGTATTGCTGGTCTTCTGGGTGACCATCATCTTTCTCAGCTTCGGCCTTTTTGCGCCCGCGAATGCGACCGTCATCGCTACTCTGTTCCTGTGTGCGCTTTCGGTTTCTGGTGCGATCTTCATGATCCTCGAGCTGGATCGGCCATTCGGCGGGCTGATTCAGGTTTCCGACGCGCCGCTGCGCAATTCCATCGCGCATCTGGGCAAGTAGCACGAGCAATTTGCCATCAAAGCCCTCGGCAATAATCCGATCGCGCTGCGCAATTTCCCGCTCGAGCCGAACCTGCACTTCGTGTCGGGTGGCGACCTGCTTGGCCAGTTCGCTGCGAACGGTCTCGAGTTCGCGCTCCGCGGCCTGGAGCCGGCTGATCGCATCCTCGGCAATATCGGTCTCGGGGCGTCCCATTCTGAATCCAATGCTCCTCAGCGAGCGGCTCGATTACCCTTGCAGGCAGAGAATGAGCAAACGTCATGCCTCAGAATTGGGGAACGGCGCGAAGTTCAGGAAGGCTTGAGCGATTTGGAACAGAGACGACCTAAGCGAACGCCGAAACAGGATGAGTAACGAAAAGCCGCCGCGCGCCGAACCTTAATCAGCGCGAGTACGACCCGTGGATGATTTCGCCGGTGTCAGTAGCGGTTGAGCCGAGCCAGCCGATCGGCGTGAAAGTTCGCGTCGCCGAACAGCTCCTGGCCTACGCGGACCCGCTTCATGAACAAGCCGATGTCGAATTCGTCGGTCATCCCGATACCGCCGTGCATCTGGACGGCTTCATTCACGGCGAGCGTGGCGCTAAGCCCGGCCCGCGCCTTTGCCACCGACACGATCGCGCCCGCGCGGTCGAAGGAAGCGTCGAGCGTCTGCAGCGCCTTCAGCACCGCCGAGCGGGTGACTTCAAGTTCGCAGTAGAGGTGGGCGGCGCGATGCTGCAACGCCTGGAATTCGCCGATCGGACGGCCGAATTGTTTGCGTTCCCGCAGGTAGGCGACCGTGCGGCTGAACGCTTCCTCGCCGGCGCCGGCCATCTCCGCCGCCACCGCGGCGCGGCCTGCGTTCAGTATCCCCTCCAGCACCTCCCAGCCCGCGTCGATCCTGCCGATCACATTGTCGGCGCTGACACTTACGTCCTCGAACGTGAGCCGCGCAGCATTGTGCGAGTCCACCGTCGGGGTGCGCTCGGCGCGAATTCCCTTGGCGCTCGCGTCAACCATGAACAGCGTAAGTCCGCTGGTATCGCCCGGTTTGCCCGCGGTGCGCGCGGCCACGATCAGAAGATTCGCGACGTGGCCGTCGATCACAAAGGTCTTGGCGCCGCGCAGCTTGAAGCTGTTGCCGGCGCGAGCGGCGGTCATCGCCGTTTTTTCCGGATGATGCTTTGCGGCTTCATCGACGGCTAGCGTGGCGATCAGGCTCGCCGCCTGCGATTTGCGGCAGGTAATTTTTTTTCTGCTGATCGGTGCCGGCGCGAGCGATCGCGGTTGCGGCAATAACCGCGGTCGAAAGAAACGGGGAGGGCGTCAGCGTTCGCCCCAATTCTTCCATCACCACCCCGGCCTCGACGTATCCGAGTCCCAGCCCGCCGTACTCTTCGGCGACGAGAATTCCCGCCCACCCCATCTCGGCGAATTGCTTCCACAGTGCGCGCGAGAATCCGTCGGCGTCGCGTTTGTCGCGCAGCGCGCGGATATGGGCGACGGGGGCATTTTTGGCGAGGAAGCCGCGCGCATTGTCGCGCAGCATCGTTTGTTCGTCGTTGAGAATTAGCGCCATGTCATCACATCCTGTCGCGATCGAGGCTCCAGCCGCCGGCCGCGGCGATTCTTAAGCCCGCTACGCGCCGGGCAAGCCCAGTATTCGTTTGGCGACGATGTTGAGCTGAATCTCGCTGGTCCCGCCCTCGATCGAATTGCCCTTGGAACGCAGCCACGCGCGCGCGGTGCGGCCTTCGCGCGACCGCTCGCCTTCCCATTCCAGCGCGTCCAGGCCGCCCGCCGACACCAGCAGTTCCATCCGCCGCTTGTTGAGTTCAGTGCCGTAGTATTTCAGCAACGACGATACCGCGGGATGAGCCTGGCCCACCTTGGCCATGTCGCCAACCCGCTCCATCGTCAGGCGGAACGCGGCTGCGTCGATCTCGTACGCAGCGATCTGTCCGCGCAGAAAGCTGTCCGCGAGCATGCCGTTGTCGGTTCCAACCGTGTCGCACGCAATCTGTCCGAGCGGGCGGTTTTCTCCGGTGCTGCCCATCGCGCCGATCATGTCGCGTTCATGAGTCAGCAGATACTTCGCGACATCCCATCCCTTGTTGAGCTTGCCGACCAGGTTCGCCTTCGGCACGAGCACGTCGTCGAAAAAAGTCTCGCAAAACGGCGACGCGCCGGAGATCAGAACGATCGGCTTGGTCGATACCCCCGGGCTTTCCATGTCGAACAGGATAAAGCTGATGCCCTCGTGCTTGGGCGCGCTGGGGTCCGTGCGCACCAGGCAGAAAATCCAATCCGCCTTGTTCGCGTACGAGGTCCAAATCTTCGAGCCGTTGATCAGGAACTGATCGCCCTTGTCCTCCGCGCGGGCTTGCAGCGACGCGAGATCGGAGCCCGCGCCGGGCTCGGAATAGCCCTGGCACCATCGAATCTCGCCGCGGGCAATCTTGGGCAGATGCTCGCGTTTCTGTTCCTCGGAGCCGTACTTCAGCAGCGCCGGTCCGAGCATCGAGATGCCGAAGCTGGTGAGCGGCGGGCGGCAGTTGAGCGCCCGCATTTCCTGGTGCAGAATTTTGGTCTCGTCGCGCGTGAGGCCGCCCCCGCCGTACTCGCGCGGCCACTCCGGCACCGTCCAGCCCTTTGCCACCATGCGCTCGAGCCACAACCGCTGCGCGTCGGATTGGAAAACCGGATGCCTGCCGCCCCAGCATGCGTCTTCATCGCCCTGCACCGGGCGCCGCATCTCGGCAGGACAATTCGCCTCCAGCCAGGCGCGCGTCTCTATTCGAAAATTTTCAGGATTTTCCATAGATGTCTCTGCTCCTAATACGTTCGCCCGCGCGATTCAAGGTTTCCTAATCGGCTCGTGGATCGATTTCGAGATCATGCCTGCGGCGCGCGATTTTCGGACTCGGAGATTTGCGAACACGGACCGTGCTGACTAGTCTTCGATCCCGATCGGAACACAATCATGCCAGGATTAATGCTCCTCCAAGACTCCCACGGTCTCACTACGCTCACGTCCGAGCGCATCGCGGCCCTTGCCGATAAATCGGCGCGCCGTGCCTGATACCGACACCGCGCCCGCGGCCAACTCCGGCGATCGCGTCCCGCTCCAGCCGCCGGGCGAAGCTGCTGTCGGGAAGCGCGGGGCGTTTCGCGCGCTGCGCCATCGCAACTACCGCCTCTATTTCTTTGGCCAGCTCACCTCTCTGGCCGGCACCTGGATGCAGAGCGCCGCGCAGGCGTGGCTGGTGCTGAAGCTGACCAACTCATCGACGATGCTGGGCGTGGTATCGTTCGCCCAATTCACTCCGATTCTGCTGGTCGGTTTGTTTGCCGGGGTCGTCGTTGACCGCCTCGATCGCCGTCGCCTGATAATCACCACCCAAATCCTGCTGATGCTGAGCGCCTTCACACTCGCGGCGCTGACGTGGAGCGGCGCCGTCCGCGTCGAGTATGTGATCCTGCTCGCCGCATTCAACGGCACCGTCAGCTCGTTCGACATGCCCGGCCGCCAGTCGTTCGTGGTCGAGATGGTGGGCTACGAAGACCTCGCCAACGCGATCGCGCTCAATTCGATGATGTTCAACAGTGCGCGCATGCTTGGCCCCGCCGCCGCGGGATTGCTCATCGCATGGCTTGGCATCGGGACCTGTTTTTTCTTAAACGGCGTGAGCTTCCTCGCCGTCATCTGGAGCCTGTTCCAGATGGAGATTCCCGCCCGCGTGATCGCCGGCGCCGGCGCCCGCATGTTCCATCAACTGCGCGAAGGTCTCGCCTACGTATGGAGCAACCGCCCGATCTTCCACCAGATGGCGTTGGCGGCGGTGACCAACGGCTTCGGCTACACCTATCTGGTGCTCGTTCCATTGTTCGCCCGCAACGTGCTCCACGGCGACGCCCGCACCTACGGATTCCTCGCCGCGGTGCAGGGACTCGGGTCCGTCGTCGGTGCGGCCACGCTCGCCTCGCGCGTCACGACCCGGGGAATCAGGAACAATCTCATCGCCGGGCTTTTTGTCTCCGCCGCTGGAATCGTCGTCTTCGGGCTGTCGCGCTCGATTGCGCTCTCGATGGCCGCGCAGTTTGTTATCGGCGCGGGACTGACCAACTTCAGAGCGAGCAACAACACCCTGGTGCAGATGTTCGTGAGCGAGGATCTGCGGGGCCGCGTGATGAGCACCTTTCAGTTGGCGAGCGTCGGGATGGCGCCGCTCGGCGCGCTCGAGGTCGGCTACATGGGCACGCGCATCGGCCCGCTGCGAGCAGTCGTCATATGCGGCGTGGTCACGATGATTTCCGGGGTCGTGCTGCTCACCCGCCTCAAGTCGGTTGGCAGGGACGCCGCGCGCTCGTAACGTACTGCTTGCGAGACAACCACTTGGCGTGTTCAATACCTCATCTGTACCGATACGCGCCGGCCAGCTGCCCGCCAACGGTTCAACTCAAGGAGCCCCCTGATATGAAGCCCTGGGTTTCGAAAACAGCAATCGCGATTGCGATAATCACCGCGCTCCCCGCGCTGGCGCATGCCGATACCTGGCAAATCGATCCCGCGCATACCAGCGTCGAGTTCACCGTGCGACACATGATGATCTCGAACGTGAAGGGGCAATTCCAAAACACCTCCGGAACGATCACCGCCAACGGCAACGACCCGGCCTCGGCAAAAATCGACGCAACCATCGATGCCGCATCGATCGACACCCGGGTCGAGGGACGCGACGCTCATCTCAAGAGTCGGGACTTTCTCGACGTCGCCAAGTTCCCGGTCATCACCTTCAAATCCACCAGGGTCGAAGCCGCCGGCCCGGACAAGTGGAAAGTGACGGGCGACCTGACGATTCATGGCGTGACCAAACCGGTGGTGCTCGAGGTTGAAGGAAGCGGCGCGCCGATTCACGATCCGATGGGCAACACGCGCGCGGGCGCGTCGGCGACGACGAAAATCAAACGCAGCGATTTCGGCCTACTCTGGAACAAGGCGCTCGAATCGGGCGGCGTGATGGTCGGCGACGAGGTCGCGATTTCAATCGACGTCGAGGCGATCAAGAAGTAGTTCCGTCGCGGCGATATTGGCGCCTGATGCTAATCGTTCTGGCTAATCGTTCGCTGGTTACTTATCCGCTCGGCGGTGGCGTCTGGTCCTGGATGCTGCAATATCCGCTCGGGTTGCGCGCTCTCGGCCATGACGTTTTCTGGATCGAGCTGATGAAGTCATGCGGCGATCCCGCGCGCGATGCGGAAATCGCCAGTCACTTCTTCGCCCGCGTCGCAGCTTACGGCTTCGCCGAGCAGTCTGCGGTTCTGGTGTTGGAGGATCTCGACGTGCAGGACATCAGCCGCGCGCAGGTCTATGGCCGTCCGCTGCAATCCGTCCTCGATATAGTGCAGAGCGCGGACTTGTTATGGAACATGGCCTGCTCGATCCGCCAGCCGCTGCTCGGGAAGTTCGCGCGCCGCGTGCTGATCGACGTTGACCCCGGGCATCTGCAGATTGCGGCGACGCAGTTCGAGATGGGAGTCCACGATCATCATGTTCATTTCACCGTCGGCGCCAGGCTCTCCGATCCCGATTGCGAGGTGCCGACGCTGGGCCTGACGTGGCGTCCGTTCTTGCCGTTCGTGTACCTCCCGATGTGGGAAGCGGCGCCCGACCCGGGCCCCGACGCGCCATTCTCTTCGATCACGCAATGGACGTGGGAAGAATTGTTGTACCGTGGGCGAGTGCTGAGCGTGTCCAAGCGCGAGGCCTACCTGCGCTACGTGGACCTGCCGGCGCACACCGGACGCGCGTTCGAGCTGGCAGCATTCATCGGCGATAAAGACCCGGCGCACGATCGCGAGGCGCTTCGAAGCGGCGGGTGGCGCGTCGTCGATCCGCACAAGGTCGCCAGCACCCCGGAGGCTTATCGCAGCTATCTGCGCGCCTCGCGCGCCGAGATTTTGTGTCCCAAGCCGATCTTCCGCGAATTGAACACCGGATGGTTCAGCGATCGCAGCGTCTGCTACATGGCGCTGGGCCGCCCGGTAGTCGCCGAAGATACCGGCTTCGGCGGCGTGGTGCCGGCCGGCCGCGGCGTTCTGAAGTTCCGCGACAGCCTCGAAGCCCAGGCCGCCGTTGCCGAGATCGACCGCGACTACCATCTCCACAGCCGGCGCGCCCGCGCGCTCGCCTGCGATCTCTTCAACTCCGATCGCCAGCTCAGCGCGATGCTCGCCGCCTGCTAACCGTTCGGCCTCGACCGCAAAAGGAAATTTGTGAGACGCAGCATTAGCGGGGTTATATCTGCTAAATTGAATACGTAATGATTGGAGCCATTGACCCGGGCGGCTTGATTTCCCGGAAATCCAAATACGCGCTTGAAGCGCTGAGCGCCCGGCAGTTGGGTCGGGGGAGGGAAGATGAACATCAATATTTTTCGCTGGCGCCGTCTGGCCGTGGCCGTTGCGCTCCTGATGCTGACCTGCGCCGCACCGTCGCGCGCATGGTGCGCGAGCAACAATCTGTGGGTAGCGTTCGATAACGGCGCCGGCATCGGGACCTACACCCCGGCAAAACTCGCCAAGAGCGGGGCGCGAACGCCAATTGTATCTGAACCTGTTTCCCTACGTGACAGGCTTGGCCTTTGACAAGTCGCACAACCTCTGGGCCGTTGTCTCAGGCAACCAGGTGGTGCAATTCACTCCCGCGCAACTCAATAACCTGAAACACAATCCGAGTCCGACGCCCGCAGTGATCATCACCAGTACTGCGTTCGCAAATCTCATTGGCTGCAATTTCGACCCTAAGGGTAACCTGTGGCTGGTGGACGCCGGTAATGAGTCGATCGATGAATTGTCAAAAGCACAACTCGCTGGAAGCGCAAGTGTAACGCCCCACTTCGTTATCACGTCCTCCGATTTGGACTATCCGAACTTTGTGACGTTCGACAAAGCTGGGAATGCGTGGGTGGACAGTGAGGACAACAGTAAAATCGCGGAATTCTCCGCCAGCCAACTCACCAGCAGCGGCGCCAAGTCGCCGGCGATCCTGCTCTCCGACGACGGCAGCGGCACGAGCCTCAACCAGCCTGGAGAGATTGCCTTCGACAAGAAAGGCAACCTTTGGGTCCCGAGCTATTTGGCGGATACGGTTGTAGAGTATGCGAAAGATCAACTGACCACCTCCGGCAGCCCCACTCCGGTGGTGAAGTTGACCAGCGCCATCTTTATCGAACCATGGGGAGCGGCGTTCGACGCCAGCGGCAATCTGGTGGTTATGAATTACTCCAACGGAACGATCGCCAAGTTCACGCCCAAGCAGTTGAAAACGACCGGCGCACCGGTTCCCAAGGTCACCGTGACGGGAATCGAAAAATACAACTATCAGATCATCTTCGGACCGGCTTCATAGCGCCGGCTACGGCTTGGCGGTTCGATAGTCTCCTTGATCGCGCGCGCCGATCTGCACCGGCGCGCTGTCTGATCCCTGCACCACCACGACGCATCGCCTGGGGTCGGTGAGGTCCTCGGGCGAGAGTCCGACCTTGTCGGCCAGGTTGGTCGCGATGACGACCAGCCCGCCCGGCGTCTGGCGCGCGAGTTGAGCCGCGGTGGGCGCGCTCAGCACGTCGGTATGCAGCCGGCGTCCAAGCGCGCGGCCGGCGTCGCGAATCAGATCGAGCAGTTCGGTATCCTCCGCGCTCCCATGGTCGGGCACCAGCACCGCGTGCAAGCCGGACCTCTTGCGCAGCGCGACTCGCAGCGCGAGATCGAGCGCAGCGCGCCCGTGCGTCCCCCGATCGACCACCGCGAACACCCGGTCCATCGGCCGCTCGCCGCCGTGAATCACGACCGCCACGTGAACCGGCAAGTCGCGGGCCTTGTCCAGAATTTCGCGGACCACGCCGCCCATGAAGTCGGAACCGAAGACCGCGCGATGCGATCCCAGCAGGATCCATCCGATTTGCGGCTCCTTGGCGAACGCCAGGATGTCCGCCGCGGGGTCGGTGGTCCAGACCGCCTGCGGGGTAATGATGCTGCCGCGCTCCAGCGCCAGGTCCAACGCCGCCGCCAGCGCGGGAGAGCGGGGCGGCACGCGCTGGTCGGCCTCGCGCAGTCCCGATCGCACTCCGCCCGGCGGAGTTTTCACCAGCGCGAGCACCCGCGGCGGCGGTGCGCCGAGCGGCGTCGCCGCCAGTGCGAGTTCGACCAGAACGGCCACGCCTTCGGGGTTCGAGACCGGCACCAGGATGGCGCGATGCTCCGTTCCGGCCGGTATCGGGCGCGCGGCGGCTGGCGCTGGCCGCGGCGCGGGATGCGCCGCGCGAATCGCAGCTTGCGGCGCGACGATCGGCTCGGGCGAAAACGTGCCGAGCTCCGGAAACGGCTGAACCTCCGGAATTTCACGGCGCGTGATCAGATGCAGGATTGGTGTGGTCGCAAAGGTGGTGACCAGGGCCATGATCACCAGCATCGCGAACAGGGTCGGCGAGATAACGTTCATCTCCAGCCCGATATTCAGCACGATCAGTTCCATCAGCCCGCGCGTGTTCATCAGCACGCCGAGCGCCGACGAGTCGCGCCAGTCGAGCCCCGTGAGTCGCGCCGCGACGGCGCTGCCGCCAAACTTGCCCGCCGACGCGACCACGACGATCAGCGCGCACATCATCCATTGCTCGTATCCGCTCACCAGCCCGATCTGCGTGCGCAGTCCGGTGTAGGCGAAAAATGCGGGCAGCAACAGCACAATCACGAGGTCTTCGAGGCGGTCGGTCATCTCCCGCGCCATCCCGCTGTCGTGCGGAATCACGGCGCCGAGCGCGAACGCGCCGAACACCGCGTGGATGCCGATCAGTTCGGTGGCTGACGCGGAGACCAGCAGCGCGACGAATATCGCCGCCATCACGCCCTGCGTCAGCCGCCCGCGATTTCCATACACCAGCGAGAGCCGCACCATCGCGGGCCGCACCACGGCGATCATCAGCACAATAAACCCGAGCGCCATCGCGACTGTTGTCACCGCGCCCGCCGCTTCTGCTCGCGCCACGCTGACCACAAAGGCGAGCATGCACCACGCGGTCACGTCGTTTGCCGCGGCGCAGGTCAGTGCGATCGCACCCATGCGGGTTTTGTGAATCCGCCGGTCGGTCAATATTCTCGCCAGCACGGGAAACGCCGTCACCGACATCGAAACGCCGAGAAAAAGCGAGAAGTAGGTGAACGGCACGTCGGCGGTCGAGAGCCTTGGATATAGAAACAGCGCAATCGCAACGCCCAGGATGAATGGCGCCAGGATGCTCGCGTGGGAGATCGCAACCGTGATGTGGCCGCGTTTGCGCAGCAGGGCGGGATCGAGCTCGAGCCCGACCAGGAACATGTAAAGGATGACGCCGACCTGCGCGATTATATTGAGAAACGGCCCCACCATCGCCGGGAAAAGATATCCTTCCGCGCCCGGCGCCAGCCGCCCGAGCAGCGAAGGACCGAGCACGATCCCCGCGATAATTTCGCCCACGACCTGCGGCTGCCCGAGGTTGCGGAAGATTGAACCCATCGCGCGCGCCGTCGCGATCACCACCACCAGCGCGAGCAGCACGTGCAGCAGGTCGCCTTCATTCGCATGCGCCGCGCCCGCGCCGAAGATCGCGCTCCCGCTCGCCGCCGGCGCGTCCAGCGTCCCGCCGTATGCGCGAATCCACAGATACAGCAGCACACCGGCACCGAGCATCAGTCCGTAAGCGGCGGCGGCGCGCGCGCCCGCGCTGGAAATTCGCGGCTGCCCTTCGGCCATCGTTGGATTTTACCAGAGCGCCGGCCTTATGCGCAGCACCGGATAACGCCCGCTGGCGGGCCGGCTGATTTCTCCGGCGCTGTCCCAATCGCAATCTGTGTCTCAAGTCCGGCGCCGGCTGGACGTATTTGTAGTAATTTGCTACAAAAAGGGAAGGGCCGCCAACCATGGACCGAATATTGGCGTCGAAGTGGTTTTTCTACCTCATGGCCGGTTTCGCGATCGGATACCTGTGGGTGCACTTCGATCGGCTCAGCGACGCCTGCACAAGGCTCAACATCGACTGGTGGCGCTGAACCGCGCGACGCTTTTCTCGAACGGACCCACTAGCTGACGCGCCTGCCTACCTGGTTTTGCCCTTGCCCTTGAGCTTTACCGGCTGCGGCTCGTGTTCCGCATTGTCGATGATCGTCAGCGTGGCGCTATACGATTGCGCCGCGGCCGGCGTGAACGTAACCGCGATCTTGCACTTCCCGCCCGGCGCCAGCGGTGCATAGCAGCCATTGGTCACGCCGAACGGACTGCCGTCGCCGCTGAGCCCCTCCATCAGCACGGTAATGCCGGGCTTCTTCTTGCTGCCCTTGGGGTTGCTCACCGTGATGTTCTTCGGGCCTTTGGGCGAGCCGACTTTGACTGTGCCGAAGTTCAGCGACGCCGGACTGATCTTCAGCTTGACTGGCACCGGCGTCGGCGTGGCGGTCGGCGTTGCAGTCGCAGTTGCCGTTGCGGTCGCCGTCGCGGTTGGCGTTGCAGTCGGCGTCGCGCTTGCAGTCGCGGTCGCTGTTGGCGTGGAAGTATCTGTCGCAGTCGGAGTATTTGTCGCGGTCGCGGTCGGAGTGGCGGTGGCGGTCAGCGTCGCGGTGGCGGTCGCAGTCGGTGATGCGGTTGGGGTCGGAGTCGGCAAGGCGGTCGCGGCCCATACCCCATGGATCAAACTCCCCTCCGGCCATTTGTCGCCGGATACGCCGTTGAAGGACAGCACCCAACTGCTGGCGCCGGGATTGAACTCCAGAACGTCTGTCGGCGCGAAATCAACCCCGCCGGTCGAGCCGATCAGGTCCAGCGCCATCAACAGATCGCTGTTGGGCAGCATCGTAGCGCCGGTGAGGCTCGTTCCGTCGGGGATGCTGGCGGCGGCGCTGTCGAACGCGAGCGTATAAGCCGAGCCATTGAACGAGACCAGGTCCGCCGGCTTGACGGTTATCGTCCCGCTGGAGGACGGCAGGCTGACCGTCACGTCGAAGGCGAGCATCAGATTGCCCGAGCCGTCCATCCCGATCGCGTCGATTCTGGTCCCGTCGGGAACTCCGTTGTTCGATCCCTGGAAGTAGAGCGATGGCGAGAAATAGCCGGTTGACGGGTTGTACGACGCGACGTCGCGCGGAGTCACGGTCACGATATCTCCGATTCCGTCGATCGGGATCGCCGCGGTCGTGTCGATCGTGAGCAGCGTCTGTGTCGCGCCGAGCGGGAAATAGCCGGTCACGTTCACGCCCGCCGGGAGTCCGGCAAAGCTGATCGCCGCGGCCGTATCGGAAGCAAAAGAGTAGCATTGCACCTGCTGAGGCGAGACGGTTGCGCTGCTCAGAGCGACGGTGATGTCGGGCGAGACGCAGAGCATGCTCAAAGCGGTCTGGGCCGCGGCCGGCGCGACGCTCGTCCCGATCGCCGCCGCCATCATCGCCAGCACGCTTGCGGCAAAGCGCGCAAAACCGGCGCGCGCAGACAGCGGGCGCCGAGTTTTTCCGTCAGAGTTCAATGCCCCCGGGCTAACCTCAGCAAACGGTTCCGTTGCAGAGATTATTGCCCATCGAGGTGGCCGTCCCGCCGGTGATCAAGCCGTTGCCAAGGAACAGGTTTTCCCTGTAACCGACGGACGCACCACCGCCATTGATGCCGTCGGCGCCGTTATTGGTTATGGTGTTGCCGATGATGAGGGCGCTGGCGGCGCCACCGGCGTTGATGCCGTCGTTAGCGTTACCGTTCACCGTACTGCCGGAGACCGTGCTCCCAGCCGCGTTGAGTTGAATGCCGTCGTAGCCGTTGTTTGCCGTGCAGCCCTGGATCACGGCGTAGGCGCCGCCGACCACGATGCCGACGTAGTTTGAATCGGCGTGCACGTTCCTCACGATGCTGTAGCTGCCCACGACGATGCCCGCTAAAGGATTCGAGCCGACCGTCCCGTTTTCCACTGTCGTCCCGGTCACCGACGACGCGTTGATTCCATTGCCCCCCACACTGGTAACCGAGAATCCGTTCAAGTCGATCGTGACATTGTGCGCATGCACGTCGATCGCGTCGGCGCCGCCTGTCGTAACCATCAGGTTGCCGGTCAGGCGATAGCTTCCAGGGTTGCTGATGTTGTAGGGAAAGCCGCCGTTCGCCAGCGCCTTCGCCTGGTTGATCTCGATCGTCCCGTCCACGGCGCCCGCCGATGCGGCGAATGCGAGCATCGCCGCCGCGGCAAGCAATGCCGCTGCTGATAGCTTACGTTTCATTTCTGGATTCCTCCCCCGACAGTCGCGATCGCTCCGGCGCTGACGCCGGTTCAACACGCGCAACTGTACCATTTCCAGGCCGCAGCCCCGAGTGCTGCCGACACAAGAAAAGTTCTCAGGATCCAGGGTTCCTTCGCTGCGCTCAGGATGACTCATAGAAAACTTCTGGCAGGCTGCTCGCGCCACCGGGTGCTTTTAACAGTGGGTGCAGGGGTCACCCCTGCGGTGCAGGGGTCAGCCCTGCGCGGACGGCTTCCTTCTCCGTGCGGCCGCCTTTTTCGGCGCCTTTGCCGGTTCGCGCGACGCCGCCGCGTCTCCATCGGGTGAGGCTGAAGCGGTGGAGGCCGGTGCGCGCCGCCGGCGAATCGCTGAGATGGTTGCTGCGATTTCGATTGCATCTGCGGGCGCCGCGCTCTCCCGGCCGCTATAGTTCACCAGATCGCTCAATGACAGGATTCCGAGCAACCGCCCGCGGGAATCGGCCACCGGGACACGGTGAATCTCATGCGTACGCATCAGGCCGAGCGCGGTCTCGAGGTCGTCGCCGCGCGCGCATGTAATCACCCGGGCCGACATCACGCGCTCCACCGGGATCGCCGCGAGCGAGACGCCTTGGGTGTATGCGGCCATGCAGATGTCGCGATCGGTGACTATTCCTGCCAGCCTGCCGTGCTCATCGACGACCGGAGCGCATCCGCAATCGCGATCCCACATTATCCGCGCCGCCGCATTCAACGAGTCACGAATCGAGCATGCGCACACATCGCGGGTCATCAAGTCAGCGACTTTCATTTGGCTTCACTCCTTGCCACGGTCTTCGCCTGCCGATTCGTTTCCAGCTCGAGAATGGCTTGATCGACAGGTTCGAATTGAAATAGCGCGGGTCGCCGCTCACTTCGCGGTCGACCCAGTCCGGCAGTTCAACTTGCTCCCCGGCGTCCTTGAGTTCAACCTCGGCGAGCGTCAGTCCGAGATTGGCGCCGGCGAACTCATCGACCTCCCAGGTATGGCCTTTGAACACGATTCGATAGCGCGTTTTTTCGATCAGCGGATGCGGGCAGAGGTTTTCCAGAATCTCGTTCGCATCGCGGGGCTGGATCTCGTACTCGTATTCGTCGCGGGTAATTCCCGAGGTCGCTCCCTTGATCGTCAGATACCCGCGCTCCCCGTAAATCCGCACCCGGACCGAGCAATGCTCCGACGCGGCCAGGTATCCCTGGCGAATTGCGACGCCGGCGCCCAGATCGCTCCATCGGCGCGGATGAACCAGGAATTTGCGCTCGATTTCCTTCGCCATGCCCGTTCAATTCGGCCCGTGCTCGCTCGTCGCCACCGCCGCTTATCATCGCAGCCGCGCGTTACAATAGCACTACCGCCGGGCGCGCATAAAAATCAGGCGCGATCCGTTTCTCAGCTTCTCAACTTTTTCGCTTCTAACCGCCGGCGCGCTCCGCCGTGCCTGCGCCTCGGGCATATGAGCCGTGACCGCCGCGCCCCGATCGTTTGCGCGACGAGCGCCCGGCGCGCACCACCTGCCTGCGGCCCACCGAGCGCATCTGCTTGGTCGGCAGATCCTCGACGCTGATCAACCCGAGCCGTTCGCGCAATGCCGTCGGCTCGATTCCGAGCACGTCGCATACGTATTCAAACGAAAACGGACTATGGATTCCCGCCTCCGCGTGGAACCATCGCTGAACCTCGTCGAATTGCTCGCGGTCGCATCGGCGCGGCGAGTTCGCCGTCTTTACGTAGCATCGCACCGCGTCTTCCAGCACCGCGAAGACCAGCCGGGTCTCGCCGTCGATCATCGATCTGCGCCGGGTCAAATCGAAAAACTGAACCGGCACTAGAAAATCCGGCTCGAAGCGCGCGCTCAGCCACGGATCCGGCCCCGCGCACTCGTCGATCACCCGGTTCTGATTCGAAGATCCTTGTTGAACCTGTTCTGAGCCAGATGCATACATGCTAATTGGACCTCCTCTCAGCGCAAGCGAAATTGCTCACTGGACAGCATGGCCTGTGCCAGCCCCTGCGAGCGTGCTAGAATCAAAAACCAGCAGGGAAATTGGAGATTTTCCGATGCACACGGTTCGAGCTGCTGGTCGATTATTAGGCAGAGGCTGCACTTGTATTAGGCATGTTTGCATTTGTCCCTGTATAATGGAAGGTCACCGCGACGGGGGTTCAATCGTGGCCCGGGCTCTCGCAGGCCCCGCCCGATCCAGCTAGACTGCCGCCTTCCGGGAGCGGCGATTCCCGACAAGGAAACCGACCCGGCTCAATTCCGTATAAAGGAATCACTGGACTCGAATCGTGCTCAGCAACATTATGGACTCCGCTCGTTTTTCGCATAGTGGCGCGAGGTGCGATCAATGCTCATATTAAAATACGGATCGATGCGCGCGAACGGTCCTTACCTATGAAGACTCGAACCAAAACCCGCCCGACGAAGACTCGCAAGAGGCAGAAGACGAGAATGGAAGCCGCAGTTAGCACCGGCGAACGGCGGATCGACGCCCTCAAGCGCCTGCTCGCCAAAGAGCGCGCCGAAACGCTGGCCCGGGTGAAGGAATTGATGCGGGAACAGGCCCGTAACGGCGGGCAGCCGCCGGCCGACGAGATGGACGTGGCGAGATCGTTGTCCGAAGTCGATACCCATGCGGCCCTGTTCGACCGCGCGCGCGAGCGCCTGAGCGCGATCGACGCGGCAATCGCCAGGCTGGGTGCGGGAGTCTACGGAACCTGCGCGCGATGCGGCGATGAAATCCCGCTGGCGCGCCTCCAGGTCATCCCGTTCGCGCAATTCTGCGTCGATTGCCAGAACGAAGCCAACATCGAAGCTCGCACCGGTCAAGGCGGACTGGCCAAGCCGTTCGCCGTCCGATGGGTCGCGCCCGAAGAGCTCAGCAATGCGGAAGAATCGGAAGAACATATCGAACCCGTTCGCTCCGCCGACGACGACGTGCAACTTGACAGCGCCTTTGGCCCCGACGAGGACGAACTCGAAGCGACCGGAGTCGAGAAGCGCCGCCGCGGCCGTCCGCCCAAGGCAAAGAAAGCGATCCAGAAAAAGATGCGCTAGCGCCCCCTTCCGCAGCACTCAAGACTTCAGCCAGTCGTAGCGGAGGTTATCCTGAGCACTCGAAAAGCTCAGGATAACACAAAAGAGCGAGCTGCCACTCGCGTCATTCTGAGCCGCTGCGGCGAAGAATCTCGCCGGACGCCCCTGCGTCCGGCGCTCTGAATGCAGCGGGGCCGGTTGAACCCGGCCCCGCTTCTTCTTCACAGTGACGGCTTTGAACTCGAGTGGCTATAGGCCGGACCCGTAAGCCGGTCCCGAGTCATAAAACCAAATCGTGTCCAGCCCGCTCAGGTAAGGGGTCGATATCACCGTTGTCGACGTACATGCCGAAGTTGACCACGGTGGGCAAACCATCCTTATGGCGATCCTCTTTGTACCACCGGCGCTCTTGCTTGGATAAAACTTACTTTTTCCGTTGGTGGCATAGTTATCATTGAACGGGTCGGCCACATAGTTGGTCAAATCCGCGAGGACCCCGCCGCCAAGTCCCGGCCGTTCCTCGATCCACTCCGCGGATTCGCCAACGTAGGTGGTGCCTGGCGGTGGATTAAACGTATAGGTATCGGCTTGATTAAGTGTGTAGTTGGCGAGGTAGGCGTGCCCGTATGGTGACGCGGTGGTGAACCAAACCTCCGAGCCCATCAGGTCGCCTGCTTCGGCCACTGGAGCGCCCACCCTGGTCTCGGAGTATGGGTACCATTCGATCCACGACGAATAATAGCTGTCTGTAATACCACCGGAGCAAATCGCGTCCGCCTCGGTACCGGCCTGTAGGACGTCGCCCGAATTATAGCCGTCGAAACCGATCCATTGCGAAGAGTAATTCCAAATGCCACTGCAGATGCCAAAGGGCTGCTGGGCGATCGGCACAATCCATTCAGCATAAATGGCGCTATTGTTTTTTGCGAAGGTGCCGTTTTTTCCGGACACGGCATAGCCGCTCCAATTTGTGCTGGTCTTGGACACGGCTCCATTATGAAGAGTCGCGCCGGCCGACAAAGCTTGAGCGGGACCATTGTAGATTGTCGTTTGTTGTAACTTCGGATTTGCGACCCGCGGCACCGAAACCAGCCTTTGCCAATGGCGGTACTGGTCGGGCTCGCTCTGAGCATCGGGGCGGGGCGGAAATCCGTATTGCTCGATCTCCGCGTCCGATGCCAAGAGCGGATTGAAATTCGCCGGCGGCGCGGGCGGCGAGACCATACCCTGGACATTGGTCTGATCGATGGCGACGCTTTCCGGGGGTGGCGTCGCGTTGGCTAGGGCGAGGGAGGAAGCGCCGCAAAGCGCGAGGGCGGCGGCGAAGCCGCCCACGCGGATGCGTCCAGCAACTTCCGCGAACAATCTATTTCTCATATTCCACTCCAAAAAACCGGTTGAGCAAACCTTTGATCGGGAATTTCAATCTTGAAACCCCCCATTCACAGTGACAGCACGACGCGCGGCTTTCAAACGCAGAATCCGAGCCCGGAGATGAGTTCACTGCAAATTGCCGAAATGCGTCTCATTTCGAGCACTTGGCCCAGCACATAGCCTCCGGCCCAGTTGTGCACTCGCCTTATCCCGCAGGCGACGGCAGCGCAGTATTAAGCCATCGGCAGAGGCCGCGCCCGCCAGCGGCGGGCGGCCCTAATACTGGGTGCAGGGGTCAGCCCCTGCGCCGCAGGAGCGTCGCGTTTGCAACTCGCCCGCCGTTGGTGGAACTCTTAAGCAGGATTCGAAGTCGAAATTCCGCTTGAGACGGCCACCAGCTAAATGGCCCGGACAAGAGGAACGCTCACGACAGCCACCGAGCAATTGCGCCACGAGCATGAAGCGCTGACGTTGGTGCTCTCGATTCTCGATAAGCTATGCGGGCAGCTTGCCCGCGGCGAGGAGGTCAATCCCGAGCATTTCGGCCAGTTGATGGAGTTCATCCAAATCATTGGCGACCAATGCCACCATGGCAAGGAGGAGGAATTTCTCTTTCCCGCTATGGAAGCGGCCCGAATCCCCAGGGCCGGCAGGATGCTCGATGTGATGACCGATCATGAGCGCTGCCGCGTCCTCATCCGGCAACTGGCCGCCTCCTGGCTAAAACACCGCTCGGGCGATCCCGCCGCCGCGCGCGCGGTGATTGCGAGCGCGCGAGACTACAGCGCGTTTTTGCATGACCACATCCGCGAGGAAGACGATGTCCTGTATCCCCTGGCCGAGGCGCGCCTGTCGGCCGACATTCAGCGCCAGTTGCTGGAAAATTTCGAGCGGCTCGAAATCGAGCGCATCGGAGCAGGCAGATACGAGCAGCTCAACCAGTCGCTGGATTTTCTCAAACAAACTTATCTTGACCGGATCGAGGACGGGCCGGAGAAAACCCACGAACTTCCGCCAACAGGTCTTTTGTCTGAATTGGCTTCAAAATGGAAATTCAGGATCAGAGTTTTGATAAATCGGCTTTTCGGACAGAAATAGATCGGCGCCAGCACGCGCGGCGCTCCAACGCAAAGCCCAATCAAGGAGAACGCACATGACGCCAACCGAGCAATTGCGCCACGATCACGAAGCGATAACCCTGGCCCTCTCGATTCTCGAGCAACTATGCCAGCGGCTGGCCAACGGCGAAGAGGTCAATCCCGAGCATTTCGGCCAGGTGCTGGAATTCATCCAGGTCTTCGCCGACCAATGCCACCATGGCAAGGAGGAGCAGTTTCTCTTTCCCGCGCTCGAAGCGGCCGGCATCCCCAAGGCCGGCGGACCGCTCGGCGTGATGCTGAGCGAGCATGAGCACGGCCGCGCCCTCATCCGGCAACTGGCAGCCGCGTGGCAAAAACATCGCTCGGGCGATCGCGCCGCCGGGGCCGCAGTGATTGCGAGCGCGCGTGGCTACGGCGCGCTTTTGGATGCCCACATCTTCAAGGAAAACAATGTCATGTTTCCGATGGCCGAGGCGCGCCTGTCGGCCGCAAGCCAGCAGCGGCTGCTGGAGGAATTCGAGCGGCTCGAAATCGAGCGCATCGGAGCAGGCAGGCACGAACAGTTCCACAAGACTTTGAATTTCCTCAAACAAACTTATCTTGGATAAAAGGCGTGTCATCGCGGGACGCATCTGCGTCACTTGCAGGACAATCGATTGACGACCGGGCGCTTCCCGCCGCCCTTCGCCCACCATTTTCAGTCATCTCGTGCGTCTTCCGGCCAATCGTGAATTCCATTCTCTCGGCATAGTGATTGCTCCGTAGTCACATGCGGCAGCGCGATGCCGCGCGCGAGGATGTTTTCTCCAATGGAGCTGTTGCTCGTAGAAGACAACCCGACGGATCGGATGCTGATTCAGGCCCGGCTCCGGCGCGCATTCCCGAGCGCGCAGATTTCGGCCGCCGACACTGCGATTGAGTTCAACGAGCAGCTCAAGCGCGGCCGCTGCGATATCGTTATCACCGAGTATTGGCTGGGGGGGTGGAGCGACGGATTGTCAATTCTCCAGCGCGTGCGCGAGCGATGGCCGCGGGCCCGGGTAATCATGCTGACCGGTAACGGCGGCGAAGAGGTGGTGGCGAGCGCGTTCAAGCACGGTTTGTATCGCTATCTGCTCAAGCCCGACGGTTTCGATGAGATCGTGGCGGTGACCGCAGCGGCGATGGAGAACAAACGGCGCGAAGATTTCCAGGAACTGATGGCGATGGTCGTCAATTCGCTTCCTGACGGAGTTCACACCGTGAACGCCGCCGGGATAATCACCGCGGCTAACGCGGCAGCGCGCCGGATATACGGATACGAAGACACCGAGATGGTCGGCCGCACCAACGAGATTCTGCTGCCGGCGGCGCGCCGCAGCGAAATCCGCCGCCTTCGTGAGCGGGCGTTCGCCGGAGAAATCGTGCCGCGGTTCCCAACCCTTCAACTGCGCAGCGACGGCGCCGAAATCGCGGTCGCGATGACGATTATCCCGGTCCGTGACCGCGGCGGCGCGGTATCCAACGTGGCGTGCATCGCCACTCCGCTTGGCGTGCCTTTCGCCAGGTAGCCGGCCCGTTCGCATCGAGCACCCGGCGCCGGCGCGGAAATCGCGTGCGGATCTCGTGGCCACATTTGGTCAAACCGCTGTCCGTTGGCGCAGTCTTCCCCATCGGCGTGCTACCTTGTTGCTTGCCGGAGGGCTACAGTAAATAGTCCGATGGCTCGCAGTGACGGCTCGAACAATCCGGTGGAGAGCGGCGCATTGGACTATCTGTCGATTGACCGCGGCCGCCCGATCAGGATCGCGCTTTACTACGCGCTCGGCGCGCTGGTCTGGCTAGCGATCTCCGGCCGGGTGCTATCGCTGATGCCGCTGCATTCGTACGCGCTCAACCTATGCGTGAACACGACGCTGCTCTACCTGGTCGCATCCCACTACACGAAGACGATTCGGGCCTCGGTTGCGGCGCAAGAGGAAGCGCTGGTGCGTGCGCGTGGCTATTTCGAGTCGTCGGTCGAGGGGATCATTTCGGTGGACAGCGCCGGGACGATTCGTCAACTCAATCCGCGCGGGCAGGAGCTGTTTGGTTACGAGGAAGCGGAGATCGTCGGTCAGCCGATAGAAGCCCTGGTGCCGCAACGCTTCCTGTATCGCCACGAAGCGCATCGCGACGCATTTTTCAAGGCGCCAAAATCGCGCATGATGGGCCGCGGGATGGAGGTTGTGGCACGCCGAAAAGACGGCAGCGAATTTCCCGCCGAGATCAGCCTCAACGTGGTTCATATGCGCCGCGGCAAGCTGATAATCGCGTTCATCGCGGACATCAGCGATCGGCTTGCGATGGAGCGCGAGGCTCGCCGCAATGAAACAGTGGACGCGCTGGCGGCGGTGGCGGCAGGAGTGGCGCACGAATTGAACAACCCGCTGGCCGTGATGGCGGCGCGGATCGAGCTGATGCTCGCATCGGACGAGGATCTCAGCGCGCAGACGCGCGACGACCTGCTGGTCCTGCAAAAAAACATCGAACGCGCCAGCCGCATCTCGCACAGTATGCTTTCGGTCGCGCGCCAGCGCCCCGGCGCACGTTATGCGATGGATATGAACGTGGCGGTCGAAGAGGCGATGCTGATAGTCGGGCCGGAAGCCAGGGGCGGCATGCTCCGATATGAAACGAATCTCGATCGCTCGCTGCCGGAGGTGATGGCCGAGCCGACGGCTCTGGAGCAGGTCCTGATCAATCTCATACTGAATGCACGCGACGCGGGCGCGCGCCTGATACGGATCGAGACTGCGCGGGCTCCGGGGCGCGCCGGTCATCTTCAGATGTCAGTTTCGGACGACGGACCGGGAATCAAGAGCGACGTGCTCGGGAAACTCTTTCGGCCGTTCTTCACGACCAAACCCAAGGGGACCGGCCTGGGCTTGTGGTTGAGCCAGCGGATCGTTCAGGATCACGGCGGTAGTATCACGGTTGAATCGGCGGCGGGTAAAGGCGCAACCTTCACTATAAGCCTGCCGACGATTAGCGATCTCTCAGCCGGGCAGGCGGCGGTTTCCGCGCGAGATGAACCGGCGCAAGCCGCCGACCGCGCGAAGCAATCAGTCGGGCCGTTAACTGAGTTCTTTTTCAAGTGGATGGCTGTGCAAGCAAAAATTCTGATCGTGGACGACGAACGCGATCTGGTGGACGCATACGTCCGGCTGCTCGATCGCTCGGGCTATCGATGCGCCGGCGCATTCGACGCGAACCAGGCACTCCAGATGATCGACGCCGAACCGCCCGACCTGGTGATCACGGACTTGAGCCTGCCCGATAACATCGGCGTCGAGATCGTCCGCCGCGTGCGCGCGAAACTGCCGGTCGCACCGATCATCGTGATGTCGGGGCACAACACGCCCGGACTCCACGAAGCGGCGCGGGAAGCGGGCGCGAACCTCTCGATGCTGAAGCCGGTTTCGATTACCGACCTCCGGCGCGCGATCGGCCAGGCGCTCGCGCGCTAGGCCGCGCCCCACGCCCGCGAAATCACAGCGTGCGTTTGAAGGACATGCTGGCGAGCACCAGCATCAGGACCATGAACACCAGCAGAAAGGCGATGTCGCCGCTGACCGCGGTGAAGTCCGCGCCCTTGAAGAGAATCTGCTTGATCGCGCTCACCGAATGGGTCTCGGGATTGAAGTGGGCGAAGGCTCGCAGCCACGGCGGAAAACTTTCAACCGGATAAATCGCGCCGCTCGGAAAAAACAAAATCACGTTCAGGAATCCCGCGAACGTCCCGACCAGCCGCGGATGGCCCGCGCGTCCGAGCAGCGCAAACGTCATCGCCAGCAGACCGGTCGCGGTGATGACGATTATTCCGACCAGCATCGCCAGCGCCGTTGGTCCGCCGAGGATTCGCCCGCGCGTGATCAACAGGCCCAAAAACAACACCAGCACACCGGCGGTGCTGGTTACGACCACGCCGCTGGCGAGTATGCCGCCGGCGATGTCCCAGCGTGAAAGGGGAGTCACCAGGTAACCCTCCGTCACGCCCATAAATTGATCCATCACCCAGTTGAATACCCCCGACATCAGCGATCCCATGAAGATGGCCATTACGATGACGCCCGGGATGAGCGATCGATCGTAATCGACGTACGGGAACAGCCAGTTGGGCCGCAATGAAATGTCGTTGAGTTTGGGCTCGCGCGCGGTGACGAAGGCAATCTTCACGGTTGCCGCCGCCTGGTCGAGCGCGCTTTCGATCGTTTCGGAGCTGATCTCGTCGACGTTGTCGGTGAACAGTCCGATCTGCGCGATGCGGCCTTCGGCGACCGCATGGCTGAAGTCGGGCGGAATTACGACCACGCCTTTGAACCGCCCGTCGCGGACTTGGTTCATCGCGGTGCCCGGATCGTTCTCGAAGGTGATGTCCACGGTCTTGGGTCCTGACTGCAGCGCGAGCAACTGTTCGACGATTCGGCGCGCGTAGAGTCCGTTATCCTGCTGGACGACGACAATCGGCAGATGCTTGAGCTGGCCCTGAAAAGAATTGCCCATTATCACGAGATAGACGATCGGCATCAGGATGACCGATAGCAGCGTGACCGGATTGCGCATCAGCTTCTTGAGATCGCGCCGCATGATTGCGAGGAACTTCAGTCCGAGCATCGGCATCCCCCTCAGCGGCGCTGCGGCATCCCGGCCCCGACCAGCAAGCTGACCTTCTTGGCCGGCTCGTCGCGCAGCGTGCGTCCGGTGAAGTGGATGAAGACGTCTTCGAGCGAGAGCTTCTGCACGGTGATCGAAGTTACGTGGCCGCCGGCTCCATCGACCGCCTCGAGAACTTTCGGAATCGCGTGAGCGCCGTCGTTGGCCGAAAGCTGCAGGCGGTTGCCGCCATCGCGATTCACCGCGCGCAGATACGGCATCGGCCGCAGCATCTCGGCGATCGCGTCGGGATTCTTTTCGACCACCAGGTCGATCCGGTCCGCACCCGGAACCATCGATTTGAGTCCGGTCGGCGTGTCGAGCGCGATTATCTTGCCGCCATCGACGATTGCGATCCGATCGCACAACGACTCCGCCTCGTCCATGTAGTGGGTGGTGAGCGAGATGGTGATCTCGCTTTCCTTGCGCAGCGTCTCGAGCAGGTCCCACACCGCGCGCCGGCTTTGCGGGTCAAGTCCGATGGTGGGCTCGTCGAGGAACAGCACGTCGGGCGAATGAATCAATCCGCGCGCAATCTCCAGCCGCCGGCGCATCCCGCCCGAGTAAGTCGCGACCAGATCGTTGCGCCCGCTCGCTCAGCCCCACCATCTGCAACAGCCGATGCCCGCGCTCGCGGCGCTGGCGGCGCGACAGGCCGAAGAACTCGCCGTAAATATCGACGTTCTCCCATCCGGTGAGATCGAGATCCGAGGTCAGCGCCTGCGGAATCACGCCGATATTTTTGCGCACCTGGCGCGGATACCGCACGACGTCGAAACCCGCGACCGTGGCTTGTCCCCCGCTCGGCATCAGCAGTGTGGTCAGCATCCGCACCACCGTCGTCTTGCCGGCGCCGTTGGGCCCGAGCAGTCCGAACACTTCGCCGCGACGGACCTCGAAGCTGACCTTGTCGACCGCGGTGAAAGTGCCGAAGCGCTTAGTCAGCTCTTTGGTCTGTATTGCTGGTGACTCGGGTTCCATCGGTTTTCGGAAAGCTGACTTCCGCGGTCATTCCGGGTTTGAGTTCGCCCTCGGCCTGCATTACCTGAACCTTGACGTAGAAGGTGCGAATATCCTGGCGCCCGCGCCGCACATCGCGCTCGGTTGCGAACTGGCCTTCCTGACCGATCGCCATGACCCGGCCGCTGAAGATCAGCGGCGGGTTGGTCGGCAATTCGACCTGCGCCGTCTTGCCGATATACAGCGAACGCAGGTCGGTCTCTTCGACATCGACCCGCGCCCAGATGGTCGAGAGGTCATCGACGGTCAGAACCGGCACTCCCGGCGTCACCCATTCGCCGACTTCGAGCGCCTTGCTGACCACCACGCCATCGACCGGCGATTTTATCTCGGTATCCACCAATTGATCGGCGTAGAGCTTGGCGTTGGCCTGCGCGCTCAGCACGTCGGCCTCGTCCTGCTCGACAGTGGTTACGGCGTCATCGCGGGTCTTGATCGCAATCACGTTTTCCTTCGAGAGTGCCTCGTCGCGCGCGAGATCGCGCCGCGCCTGCGCCAGGTTGGCCAGCGCGTGGGCGAGGTCGGCCTTCGACTTGGCGAGCTGATTTCTGAGATCGATATCTTCTATCAGGCAGACCACCTGCCCCTTCTTCACCCGGTCGCCCTCGATCAGATCGAGTTGCTTGATTCGGCCGGCGATTCGGCTGGTGATATTCACTTCAGGCGCCTCGATCATCCCGACCGCCTGGACGGCCGAATGATCCTCGGGGGTCCACAGGTACGCGCGTCCGAACGACCAGAATCCCACGGCAACGCCGGCCAGGATTGTCAGTTGAATCGTCCGGCGAACGATAGTTCGAATCATTGTGGATGCTCCGGGTTGATGTGTTGCGACGGGTCAGCGCCGAGCGATCTGAGCATCATGTTGCTTAGCTCGCGGCTGATCTCGGAGACCGGCCGGCCGCCGCCGTAATACAACAGCAGCGAGCGAATGGCCCCGGTGATCGCCAACGTCGCCAGCCGCGGATCGGCCGGGGCGAACACGCCAGTGCGGATTCCTTCCTCGACCAGCGACACGATGAAATTGAACCCGCGGTCGCGCCATGCCTCGATAATCCGATTGCTTGCCTCGGCCAGCCTCGGTTCGACGGTGGCGAAGAACTGAAGAAAATCGCGCCGCTGATCGTAAAACTCCACCATCACTTCGATCGAACGCCGCAGCTTCTGGACCACCGGCAGCCGTGGATCGGTGCTGCTTTGATAGGTGCTGTACGCGCTGTTCAGTCCGTCGCTCAAAACGCCGAGGTAGAGCGCGTCCTTGGACGGGAAGTAGAGATAGAGCGTCCCTTTGGCGACCTTGGCGGCGTCGGCTACCCGATCCATCGTGACCGCCTGGTAGGGTTCGTGCGCGAACAGCTTCAGCGCGGCAGCCAGAATCCGTTCGCGCTTGGCGGCTTGCTCGTCCTGAACGCGAAACGGGCGTCCGTTGGGGATTCGAGCCGAATTTGAGCTTGTCCTGTTCATGTACTGACCGGTCAGTCATATGTTTGAATGCACGCAGATGCGAGTCAACAGCCCCGGATTGCCGCATCCGGGTTGGTCAGCCCAGCGATTTCTCGATTGCGCGCGCGTGGCAATAGCTGGCGATGAAGGCCACGGACAGAACGAACTGCAGCGCCCACACCGGGACCAGCGCTGCCAGCGGTATGAAGCCGTTTGCTAGCGCGAGCCCTTGGTTGGCCGCGAGGCCGACGATCACGGGGATGACGGTGATTGGCAGGATGGCCTTGCGCTGCAACGGCGCGCGGTCGGCCCAGAGTAGGAGCACGGTCCATCCGATCATCAACGACGCTCCCATGCCCATGGCGAAGCGATAGTCGGCGCCGGGCGAAAAATCAGGCACACGGTAGGCAAGGGAGAATACGCGCGTCGAGAGCATCTGCGCGGCGGCGCCCGCGTCGGTAATCGCACCGGCCCAGAAGCAGATGCGAAGGAACCGGTTGGCCCTGGCGAGAGAAGGAGGTGAAGTCATCCGACATTTCCCGTATGGACGGCTATCCGCCCGCGTTTGAAACCAGAATAGCCCAATCATTGGGTTCCAAGAACCGGGATTGCATCACTTCAGGGATCGAAACCGCTCGTTCGAAGGCTCGCATGGGGTCCGTGCAACCCGATTGTTGGTTGCGCCTGCGGGCAGGGGTGCCTAGACTCGTCGAGTTCGAGCGTCGGTCAAGGCAAGCGCCCGTAGCTCAACTGGACAGAGCATCAGACTTCGGATCTGAGGGTTGGGGGTTCGAATCCCTCCGGGCGCGCCACGCTCCTGAATCGTTGCCAGATTGACATGCAGCCGTAACTATATACAGTTACATAGTGGACAAGTTGGAGAAGCTGCTGGAGGCTGCTCGAAACAACCCTGGCGGTCTTTCCTTCAAGGATTTTGAAGCCCTGCTAAAGCGGGCGCGCTGGGTGTTCGATCGGCAAAAAGGCAGCCATCAAATCTGGTACTCGCCGAAGAACTCCCTGATCTCGATCCAGCCGCGAGGCGCAAAGGCGAAGAGCTATCAGGTCAAGCAATTTCTCGAAGTGTACGACAGAGAATCCAATGGCTAAGCAAAGAGAGCGAGATCGCTTCGACGGTTATGCGGTCGAGCTGTTCCTCGACGAGGATAACGACTGGCTGGCTCACCTGGTTGAACTTCCCGGGATTTCGGCGTTCGGTCCAACTCCCGAGAAGGCGCTCCAGCAGCTCGACATAGCCTGGGCGGCCGCCAAGGAATCCTACGCGGCTCGCGGCGTCGAGATTCCGGCGGCTCCCTCGCGGCGACGCTACCACGGCATCTTTCAGGTGCGCATCGACAGGCGAGTACATCGCGCACTTGCCATCGAGGCGGAGCGCGCTGGCGTCAGCTTGAATGCTCTGGTAGCGGAGAAGCTGGCGAAGAGCGTGTAATTTAGAAGCGCAGCGAGCGCCAGCCGAGGGGCCAGCCACCTGCGTCAGAGCGGGATTGCGGTGCGGAACTGGATGAATCGGCCGAGCATTTCACCCACCAGCACCGACATCACCGCGATATACAGCAGGCCGGTCGCGGCCCTCGTCTCAGGAATTTTAAGCGTCTGCCAGCACATCCAGACCAGCACGATAGTGGCGACCGGACCGAGCAGGAGGCGAAATCCCAGCAGTCCGAGGTGCGAGGCGAATAACTCATGAACCGCCGCTGCCGCGCCGGCGCTGCCGAGCGCCGCGGGCAGGCCGATCGCGAGGCCGAGCGCGATGATCTGCGCGACCAGCGCAATTCCCAGCAGCCGGACGAACGTGCGGATGTAATCGACCGGCATCTCGGGGTCAACGAGGTACCAATGCCCAAACAGCATCGCGCCGCTCACCAATCCCAGGACCAGCGCCGAGGTGATTGCAGTAAGTCCGTAGGCGACCGCCGCAGCCGCGCCGAAGCCGCGCGGCATGAGAAGCATCACGTTGGCGATCAGGGCGGCGAGGCCCAAGCCTAAGCCAAGCGCGTACGATCGCGCCCGGAGCAGGCCGTTTCCAGTCCAAAGTGTGCCGAGATAGGCGGCGACGGCGGCGCTCGACAGCGTCCACAGCGATGCCGCCACCCACAATGAGCCCGCGCCCGGTCCGTCGGACGCGCCAGCGCGCATCGCCAGCAATCCCAGGCCGATCGCGGTCGTCAGCGAAGCAGCCAGGTATACCGAGGCGCTCGATTTGTAAAAACCGCGCTCGACGTTGAAGAAGGGCGGAATCGCAAGCGCGAACAGCCCGCCCCAGGCGAGTTCGCCGAAGACGAGGATGAAACCGGCGGCGAATCTGGTCACGCCGGAATACTACCGATCACGGTGAATCCCCGACAGAGATGCAAGGGGCGCCAGCGGCCGCGCCCCGTATCGCTTGCCCCGGCGTGCCATTGGGTGAAATAAAATGTCGGTCGAACTTCCGGTAGATTATGATTAGACATATGCGGTGGCGGGGCTATAATTGAACTCAGATAGACAGGGATAGACGGGGAAGGACATGCGTTCATCGAAAATTCTAAAATTGTTCGTGATTGGAGTGGCGCTCGGGGTTTCCGCTTGCGGCGCGATGGAAGCTGCTCGCCAGGTGCAGGAACAAAAGCAGCAGGTGTTCGTGCATCGCGTTGACATGGCGCACATCTGGGTCACCACGGAAGGGCCGCCGTCCGGCAAGCCATTCACGGAGCTTGGCGAACTGAAGTATACGGAGCCGTTTTCTCCCGATGCGATCGAGGAGTCAAAGATCAGCGACAAGCTGAAGAAGATGGCGTTCGAGAAATGGCCTGACACAATCGACGCGGTCGTAAACGAGAATCAATCGATCTCGGCCGACGGCTCGCAAATCACGGTCACCGCCAAGGCGATCAAATACGACTCGTCGGTTGACCGCGAAGCCTTGCATCACATGAACGAGGGAATGGTGGCGTCGCCTTCCAGCAACTAGCGGTTCGCGATTTCGCGATAAAGTGCGATCGAAAGCGGGCGCGTGGCGGTAAGCAGGCCGCGATGCGCCCGCCGCTATTTCCGATCGTTGACGGCGAGGCGCGGCGGTTCAGGCTGGCGCGGGCTCGGCCAATAGATCGTCGAGTTTTCCCGAGTCGTTGAGCGCCTTCAATTCGTCGAAGCCGCCGACGATTTTGCCGTTGATGAAAATTTCGGGCACCGTGCGGCGCCCCCCGGACATCTCGATCATCTTCGCGCGCAGCTGGTCGTCGTCGGTCACGTCGATTTCATCGAAAGCCACGCCCTTGCTTTTGAGCAGGCTCTTGGCCCGCGCGCAGAACGGGCAGTAGGTAGTTGTGTACACTTCGACTTTCGGCACGTCGTACCTCGCTTGATACATTCTTATCTGCGCGAAAAAGTCTGTCCACTATCGCGTTCGGTCCGCTAGCGTGCGTCGGAGTACATGCGTTTGAGGCGAGCCGGCGCAACACCCATCACGTACATCGCGCGAATCAGCCACATCCTGACGACGGTGCGCATCACTCCGTCGCGATTCCATCTCCGCGCCGACGTCGTCACGCGGGCGCGCAGGCATGCGACGCGTCCGGCGCGCTTGAGCCGTCGCGAGAATTCGAGATCTTCGCATAGCTCGATATCGGGGAATCCGCCGAGGCGTTCGAAGACGTCGCGCCGCACGAAGATCGCCTGATCGCCGGTGGCGGTCCGGCTGATTCGCGAACGGATGCTGATCATCGCGCCGATAATCCGGCATAGCAGGGCGCCTGAGTCGAGTTTCACGTCGAATCGGCCGCCGACCGCCGCCGGATCGGACAATGCCGCCGCGATGTCAGCGGCAAAGCTCGATGGCACGATCGTATCTGCGTGGACGAACACCAGCACGTTGCCGTGCGATTCGCGCGCGCCCGCGTTCATCTGGCGCGCCCGGCCGCGCGAGGCGCTAATCACCTTGTCGCACAACGGTCGCGCGATGGCGACGCTTGAGTCGATGCTGCCGCCGTCAACCACGACGATCTCCGCGCCGGGAGCGCCGCGCCGACACGCGCCAATCGTGTTCGCGACGTCTGTCGCTTCATTGAGCATCGGCACGATGACCGAAAGCATCTTCAATTTCGGGATCAATCCACCGCAGGATTCACCAACGATGAGGAGCTTGGCCTGGCTGAATCGCCCTTGACGATAACCCGGCGCCCCTGGATTTCGAGGCGTCCCTGCTGAAACAGCGCGATCGCGTGCGGGAAGATGCGATGCTCCTGCACCAGGATTCGCGCCGCCAGCCGTTGCTCGTCGTCGCCGGGCAGGACGGGCACCGCGGCTTGCACGATCACCGGGCCGACGTCGACACCCGCGGTGACGAAGAAGACGGTGCATCCCGCTATCTTGACCCCGTATTCGATCGCGTCCCTCGGCCCGTGGATGCCGGGAAACGACGGCAGCAGGCTGTTGTGGATATTCATGATGCGGCCGGGGAACGCGTCGAGCATCACCGGCGAGAGCAGGCGCATGAAACCCGCCAGCGCGACCAGCTCGACCGAGCGGGCGGCCAAGCGCGGCGAGGATCGCGCGGTCGAAGTCCTCGCGCGATGCAAACTTGCGATGGTCGATTACCATCGTCTCGATTCCGTGGCGGCGGGCGCGTTCGAGCCCCTGCGCATCGGCCCGATTCGAGATGACGAGCCGGATTTCGGCCTTTAGATCGCCGCGCACAATCGCGTCGATTATCGCCTGCAGATTGGTGCCGGTGCCGGAAATCAGGACGCCGAGTTTGACCGTCAGGATTTTCCGCCATCGAATTAGCCCGGGCTCAGCGAATTGACACTCCGCGCATCCCGCGCCTGACTTCGCCGACAACGCATGCTCCATATTGGCGGCGGCGCAAATGAGTGACGATGCGGTCGGCCTCGCGCGCGGGCGCGATCGCGACCATCCCGAGGCCATTGTTGAACGTGCGATCCATCTCGGCGCGGGCGATTTTGCCAAGGCGCTGAATCATGTCGAAAATCGGCGGCGTCGGCCAACTGCCGCGTTCAAGGATTGCGCGGGTGTTTTTGGGCATTACCCGCGGTAGGTTCTCGATTACGCCGCCGCCGGTGATATTGGCAAGGCCGCTTAACTTGAAGCGCTCGAACAGTTCGACGACGACCTTCGCGTAGATGAGCGTCGGACGCAGCAGTTCCTCGCCGAGCGTGCATCCCAGTTCAGCGATGCGCGAGCCGAGCTTGAGTTTGGCGTGTTCAAGCAAAACGCGGCGCACCAGCGAGAAGCCGTTGGAGTGAAGTCCGCTGGAGGCGATGCCGATCAGCACGTCGCCGGCGCGCACCCTGGACGGCTTGGGAATTCGCGCGCGTTCGACTATTCCCACCGCGAAGCCGGCCAGGTCGTACTCGCCGGGCTTGTACAATCCGCTGAGCTGCGCCGTCTCGCCGCCGACCAGGCTCATGCCGGCTTGCCCGCATCCGCGAGCGACGCCCTTGACGATATCGAGCGCGATCGTTTTTTTCGAGCTTGCCCGCGCCGATGTAATCGAGAAAGAACAGCGGACGCGCCGCGTGGCAGATGATGTCGTTGACGCACATCGCGACGCAGTCGATTCCCACGGTGTCGTGGCGTCCCGTCTTGAATGCGATCATGAGCTTGGTGCCGACGCCGTCGGTGCCCGCGACCAGCACCGGCGCGCGCATCCTGCGCGCCGCGTCGATTGCGACCATCGCGCCGAATCCGCCGACCCCGCCGATCACGTGCGCGCCGGCGGTGGTTTTCGCGATCGAGCCGAACAGCGGAATCAGGCTCTGCTTGAGCGCGATATCGACGCCTGCCGCTTTGTAGGTCAGCCCGGGCGCCATCAGGCTCGATTTCCTCCGCCGCGCCAGCATCGAAGCGCGATACGCGCCGCCGCCCGGAGCATCAATCCACCCTTCGCGGTATTCCTCGATCTCAAGTCCGTCCGCGAGCGCGCGAAGCTCTCCGCGCTCGAGCAGAAAGCGCGGATCGCGCGCCCGTTGCGACGGGAGCGCATTGAAAAGAGCGGCGCGCTCCGTTGCCGCGCTCGCGCTGTGTCTGGCGATCGCGGCGTCTGATTGAGTGCCTCGATTACTTGAGCGTGCGTGGCCACCGATCGCGGCCTGGTCAACCAGGAACGTATCGGCGATCAAAATGCCGCCGGGTCTGAGCGCCCGGACAAATTTCGGGAACAGCGCGCGGTCGAGGAAGTTTATATTCACGATGACGTCGAAAGATTCGTCCTTGAGCTGAAAGCTATCCAAGTTTGCGATTACGGGCCAGATGGGTAGCCGCGCGCTCCGCGCAGCCGCGGCGACGGTGCGGATCGCTTCCGTGGAGCGATCGACCGCGACCACCCGCATCCCTGCTCGTGCGAGCGCGAGCGCGTTGCGCCCGCGTCCTGCGGCGACGTCGAGCGCGACGCCGCCGCGCGGGATTCGCGCAAGCATCGCGAGCAGGAACGGCGCGGCTTCGCCCGGTGGCTGGCCGCGATGGCGTTCCTCCCACTCGGGGCTCCAGGTTCCGTTCATAGCACGCGCGCGAGGGTGAATACGTCCACGCAAGCCGCGCCCGCCGCAATCAGCACGCGCGCGCATTCATCGACCGTGGCGCCCGTGGTCATCACGTCGTCCACGATCAGCACGCGGCGATTTCGGACCCGTTCGGGATGGGTGACCGCGAACGCGCGGCGCACGTTCCTTGCGCGCTCGTCGTGATGTTGCGAGGTCTGCGCGGTGGTGAAGCGCCGGCGCGAGATCGCGGTCGTATCCAGCGGAAGATCGAGCCGCCGGGCGACTTCGCCGGCGAGCAGCGCGGCCTGGTTGAATCCCGCGCCACCACAAGCGCCGCCAATGCAGTGGCACCGGGATTACCACGTCGTAATCGCCGGCCGACACCGGCAGTTCGTCGCCCAGGTAATCCGCCAGCGCGCGGCCGGCGGCTTGATCGAGCCCGTACTTGTGACGGCGAATCAGCGCGGGCAGGCTGCCGGGTTCGTCCTCGGCCGTGGTTCGATAGCGCGCGACGGTGCGCGCGATTCGATAGCGCGGGCGATGCGCGAGGCATCGGGCGCATCGCGCCGCCCCGCTGACCGCGGATTCGAGCGGTCCGCCGCACACTTGGCAGCGCGGCTCCGGCATCCGCTCGGCTCGCGCCACGCATCGAGCGCAAACCCGCTTTCGTGGTCCGGCTTCGGAGGCGAGCCGGATTCCGCACGCCGCGCATCGCGGTGGATAGAGAAAGTCGAGGACCTGGGCGAGCGCGGCCATGTATAATTGATGCGTCCGGCGCCGCCCAAACTCAAGTGGCGGTATGATATAGAGAAAAGCCATGAGCGGACCGCTTGACGGAATTCGGATTATCGACTGGACGATCTGGCAGCAAGGGCCGGTCGCCACCCAGATGCTCGCCGATCTCGGCGCCGAGGTGATCAAGATCGAGGAGCGCGAACGGGGCGACCCGGGCCGGGGACTTGCCGCGGCCGCGGGCAGTGCGACGGTCAAGGGCGGGCGCAATTTTTATTTCGAGGCCAACAACAAGCACAAGAAAAGTATCGCGCTCGACCTGAAGCGGCCCGAGGCGCGCGAAATCGTGCATCGATTGGTGGCGCGCAGCGACGTCTTCGTGCAGAACTTTCGCAAGGGCGTCGCCCAGCGGCTCGGGCTCGGCTACGGCGAGCTGGCTGCCCTCAACCCGCGAATTATCTATGCGAGCGCTTCCGGCTACGGCCCCGAGGGGCCGGACAGCGGCGAGCCGTCGTTCGATTACCTTGGGCAGGCGCGCTCGGGGATCATGAACGCGGTCGGAACCGGGAGCCACCGCGCCGATCTACATCCAGGGCGGTATCGCGGATCAGATGGGCGCGATCATGCTCGCCTACGGGGTGCTCGCGGCGTTGTTCGTGCGCGAACGAACGGGAATCGGGCAGGAAGTGGATGCGTCGCATTTGGGCTCGATGATGGCGCTGCAGGGATTGAACGTCGTCGCACGAACCATCATGGGCGCCGAATTTCCGCGCATCCCGCGCGCCAATGCATTCAATCCGCTGTGGAACCATTATCGATGCGCCGACGACAAATGGATCGCGCTCGCGATGCTTCAGCCCGATCGTTACTGGAAGGATTTTTGCGAAGTTATCGGCAAGCCGGAACTGATCGAGGACCCGCGCTTCGCCGCCAACACCCGCGGCTGGAATGCGACCGCGCTGATCGCGATACTCGACGAAGTGTTCGCGGCGCGCCCGCGCGACGAGTGGATGCGAATCCTCAAGAGCCGCGGCGACTTCATCTATACGATCGTGAATTCAGTGTCCGACTTGCCCGACGATCCGCAGGTCAGGGCCAACGACTATGTTGTCGAGTACGAGCATCCCGCGCTCGGCAATATGACGATCCTCGGGATGCCGGTTAAGTTGAGCAAGACGCCGGGGGAGCCGCGCGGGCATGCGCCGGAATTCGGCGAGCATACGGAGATGCTGATGACCGAGCTGCTCGGCTACTCGTGGGACGAGGTTGCGCGCCTGCGCGAGGCCAACGTGATTTGAGCGCCGCTCACCCGAATCGGGGCAGACAGGAGGAGTTGACGCGATGGCTACTACCGGAACCCTCGAAGACCGCGAGGAAGTTCGCGCGCTGCACGCGCGCTATTGCCTGACGATCGACGCCGGCCGCTACGACGAATGGATCGATTGCTTCACCGAGGACGGCGTCTTCGAGAGCCCGCGCTTCGGGATGCACAGCGGACGCGACGGGCTCAAGCGATTTGCGGGGCTGTACAAGGAATCGCTCGGCGGCGCGCAGGTGCTCCACGTGGTCCCCAATCCGGCCTTCGAACTCGACGGCGCAATCGGCACGGGCACCGCCTACCTGCTCTATTACCACTGCAAGGACGGAAAGGTGCAGCAATCGACGGTCGGGTATTACACGGACAAGTTGCGCAAGACGCCGGCGGGATGGCGCTTTGCCAGCCGTCACGTGACGATCCTCGGGCATCACTGAGATCTTTTAGCCCACGTAAAATAGTGCGGCGCCGGATCGCGTCACGATCCGGCGCCGCATTTTCGTCTGGCTGATTACCGCGTCAGAAGCTCGCGTACCAGGGCACTTCGTGCGGACTCTGCACTTCCCAATTGATGTTGAACATCTGCAATAGCGTGCCGTCGGAGTGGGCGAGCGCGAGCTTGGCGTTCTCGAGATCGACTTCGGCCTGCACCTGGTTGCCCTCGGCGCTCACTTCCTCTTCCTGGAATTGGAGCAGGTCGTGCGTGGTCGCCATCCCGACCCGGAACATCACTTCCTCATCGTGGAGCGCCTGGCGAGCGTAGTAGGTAGCCGACGCGGTCGCGGCCGCGCGCTTGTAGTCGGCATACAGATTAGCGATCGAGCTCTGCACGCTGACCACCGCTTGCGACAGCGCCGCGCGATACTGCAAGCGCTGCTGCTCGTATTGCACGCGCGCCTGCGCCAGGGCCGCGCGCGGAATGGCGTTGTCCAGCGGCATCTGGAACGACAGCACGGCGGCGTAGTTGTAATAGCTGAAACCCCACAGGCGATTGAGCGCGTCGCCGTAAATTCCGCCGAACGGGAGCTGTCCGCCCGAGTTCACAGCCCAACCGGTCCCTGGTGGAGTGCAATTTCCGGCGCCTGCCGTCCCCGGGGGTCCGCCGAAAGGCTTCAGGCAGGGGGTAGTGCCGGCCGCCGCCGTCAGGCCGAATTGCGCGCCGAGGTTGAGCTGCGGCAGGACCTGATTCTCCGAGTACTTCACCTGCAGCAACGAGTCGCGAATCGCCTCGCGCATGTTGCCCAGGGAAGGCAGATACTGCACGGCCAGCTCGAGCGCCCGCTCCTCATCGACGACGCTGCGCTCCTGGGGATTGGGCCGCGTGAGCGGCTGGATTTCCTCGGGGATGAAGGTGCCGTACGGATTGAGCATCACGTCCTGGCGGAGCTGGACGCGGGAATTTTTCAGGTTGGCTTCGGCGGTGTACACGTTGGCCTCCGCAGTGGCGGCCGCGGATTGCGCTTCCTGCAAATTGATTGGAGCAAGAGTGCCGACCTTGACGCTGATCGCGTTCTGGCGGACCAGGTCGAGATTGAAGGTCAGCGCGGCGCGCGCGACCTCGAGATTTTCCTCGGCGAGCACGACGTTCCAGTAATCGCCGCCGATTTTCTGCACGAAATCCTGCAGCGCCTGGCCGTAGGTCCATTGCGCCTGCTTCTGCCCCGACTCCGCGATCCGGACGTTGATAGTCGCGAATTGCCAGCCGAAGCTCTGCAGCAATGGCTGCGAGAGCGAGAGTGCGAGGCTGGGGACGTAGTCAGGATTGACGCCGGAGAAGGCCGAATTCGACAGCGCGCGATCGTTGTTGAAAGTCACGCCCCAGGTTCCGTTGGTGACCGAGGAGACTTTGTTGAGGCCGAAGTTCCAATCGTAAAATTTTTGCACGTACCCGCCGCCGCCGCCGGTCTGCAATGAGGAGGTGACGGGCACCACGTTCTTCTCGATATCGCCCTGCGCGGTAAGGTTCGGATCGAAGCTGCCGTTGGCCTCCCTGACGGTTTCCATCGAGGCGATCGGGTCGAGTTCGGCGGCCTTCAGCGACGGGTTGTTCCGCATCGCGATGTAGATGGCTTCCTTGAGCGTGAGGCCGCGCGCGTTGGGACTCTGGGAGCGGAGGTAGCGCTCGCTGACCACGGTTTCGGGCGCGATTTCCTTTGTGAGCGACCATTGATGCGCGAAGATGCTCGGCAGGTTCAACAAATCGTCGTGATGCTCGAACTGGTTGGAGGCGCTCGGCGGCACGCTCGGCTGCGGCGCCGTCTGCGGGCCGACCGGCAACGGACTGCATCTCAATCGGTCCGGTCAAATCCGGATGCGGCAACGGCGTGGTGGGCGGCGAGCCGGTCACCTTGAGCTGATCCTGGGCGAATCCGATCGAGGCTCCGAGGATCATCACGGCAATAGTCAGCGTCGCGAAAGAAACCCATTTACTTCTCGACATTCCAACGAACCTCCTTGGTACTGTTGCCATCGCCGGCGATGGCCCGCCACTTCCGCGCAAGCTGACTGCGCAATTTGACTCAGCCGTTGAGATCGATCCGCCGGCGCCGAATCGAACCGAAGCGCTTGCGCGGCGCCAATTAGGTCGCGATTATAGCCAAGGCGGCCAGCCTTGTCTTGAGCATTCGAGGGCGGCCGGGCTTCATCGCGATTCGCACTTGGAGATGGTATGCGCGCTGTCAGGCTGGTAATCGCAGTACTCATCGTGTCGCCGATCCTTATGCTGGCGTTCAGCGAGACAAGATTCTCGCCGCAGCCATTGGCGCAAATTACCGCGGCGCCGGGACCCGTGCCACTGACTGCACCAGCAGCTCCCGGTCAGCCGCGGTCCTTCGCGACGATCGGAGCGCTGCCGGCATTGGCGGCGGCGCCGGGGACTTCGCCGGTTGGAATTGCGAGCGCGGCGCCGACGCCGCGCGCATTTCGATGCACCTGTGGGGCGCCGGGAAGCCCGACGCAATGGGCGGGCGTCGTCAAGTCGTCGAGCTATGTTCTTGCCAGCCAGTCCGCGCGCGGGCAGTGCGCCGGCTACTTATCGAGCGAGAACCTGCCGTCGGCGTACATGGTGCCGGAGGGAACCTCGCCGAACGCGGGCAAGCCAACGATCTACAACGGCACGGCGTTTACGCAGAGCGCGCAAGTCTCAGCCCCGGTGGGAGGGATCCGTCCAAACTTGCAGCAACAATCGCAGCTAACGACCCAATGCGTTTCAAATTGCGTGTGCTCGCGATGCGCCTGCAACTGAGGCGCTCGCCGGCATTGCTGCTCCCGGCCTGGTGCAGCGTCCTGCAAATATCTTCAAAAAGTTCTGGTTCAGTCTCGTACGACGAACCAACGGACCCGTTGGTCCGGTTCCCGCTTTCCGACCCGTACGACCAGCCAGGGGACTCTCCGATTCCCCCTTTCCGACCGTTACGTCGAAGCCCAGGTCAACAGCGAAGATAGCGGCCAAGGGACTCTCTGGTGCGGTTCCCCCTTTCCGACCCGGAAAGGGTGGTCGGCAAGTAATTCCCCGACTTTCCGGGTTTGCTCCGATTCCCCCTTTCCGAACCGGAAAGGGGGCCAGGGGGATAGGACAGCGGCATTCCCCTGAGGATTTTTCTGCTCCCCTTCCCCATTCTTTATGGGGAAGGGGCCGGGGGTTAGGGCTTTGTCCTTCAATCCGTCCACGGGACAGGACACTAATCGATAAGCTTCTTCAGATCCGGCGGGACAGGCGCAGTCGCCTTGACGTGGCCGACCGCGGGCGAGTCGAACGCTACGTCGCATAGATGCAGCCAGAAGCGCCCGTGCGCGAGCGTCGCAATCGCGGGGCCGCCGTAAAGCGTGTCACCAACGATAGGATGGCCGAGGCTCGCCAGATGCACGCGAATCTGATGGCGGCTGCCGGTCTTCGGCGCGACCGACAACAGCGTGAACTCGCCCACGCGCCGGATCGGCTCGGCGATCGTGACGGCGGCGCGCCCGGCGCGTTTCGGATTCGCGCTGGAGGGATCGCCGGCGACCATCTTGCGCGCGTTCTTGGCGTGATGCGCGATCGGCGTGTCGATCTGAATCTTGTGCTCGAGCGATCCCGCGACCAGCGCCTCGTAGCGCCGCGCGATTCGCCCGGCGCGAATCGCGTCGCGCAGTTTCTCGAACGCGGCGCGGTTGCGCGCGATCAGCAGCGCGCCCGAAGTGCCGTTGTCGAGCCGATGCACCAGTCCGCCTTCGAGCGGCTTTTCGCCGGCAACCGCGGTATCCGGGAATCGCGCGACGACCGCGTTCATGACGGTGTCGCGCTCCCCCGCGTGGAGCGGATGACAGGGGACGCCGCCGGGTTTGTTCACGACGATCACGGCCGCATCTTCGTGGATGACTTCGAGCGCGAGGCCGGCGTTCGGCTCGATAGCCGCGCGGCGATCCGGGGCGGCAACTTCAACCCGATCCCCGGCGCCGACGATTTCGCTTTTCTTCGAGCGCCGCCCGTTGATTAGCACCATCCCGCGCTCGACCATCTCCTGAGCAACCCGCCGCGAGGACGCAAGGCCGGTCCGCACCAGGTAACGATCGAGGCGTTCGCTTATGGCGTCCTGCAAGGGTGCTGCGTCCTGCAACAAGTCAGCTCCTCGCGGAATTGCCGGCTGCGATCGGCGGGGCCGGCGGCCGATGGTACGCGGAAAATTGAACGGTCGCGGCGTAGAGCAGAATCCCAAGCAGAATTGCCGCGGTGAGCACATCGACGAAGCCGAGTTGCGTTGCGCCCCGCGCCAGACGATTGAATTTCCGCATAGGTCCTCCCTGCCGATTCACCACACTATACTCCTGCGGCTGCGCGCAGAGCCGAGCGCGCCTGGCGGCCATGCTCGGGCAATCCGAACAAGCGCCGGAGCTCGCGGCCGGTCTCGGACTTGTCGCACCCCGCGATATCCAGCGGAGAGCCCGCCGCCACGATCCTCCCGCCCTCGTCGCCGCCGCCGGGTCCGAGATCGATTACATAGTCGGCGTTCGCGATGAATTCGAGGTTGTGCTCGATCACCACCAGCGTGTTGCCTTCGCTCACCAGCCGGTTGAGCACCTTGATCAAGCGCTTGATGTCGGTCGAGCTCAGCCCGGTGGTCGGCTCGTCGAGGATGAACATCCGCGGCAGATGCGTCCCGTGTTCTCCCGCGGGCGCGGGTTCGAGATCGGCCAGCAGAAATCGCGCGAGCTTGAGCCGCTGCGCCTCGCCCCCCGACAGCGTCGAGGTGGTCTGCCCGAGCCGGACGTAGCCGAGCCCGACCGCAATCAGCGCGTCGAGCCGCTTGACGATCGCCCGATGATGGATGAAAAACACGCGCGCGTCTTCGACCGTCAGATCCAGCACCTCGGTGATGTTCAAGCCGCCGAGTCTGATCGCGAGGATGTGGCTCTGGAAGCGGCGCCCGTCGCACGCCTCGCATTTCACCTCGAGGTCCGCCATGAAGTGCATCTCGATCGTGACGGTGCCCGTGCCGCTGCACTTCTCGCATCTTCCGCCGCTGACGTTGAACGAGAAATGCCGCGCTTGCACCCCCAGCCGCCGCGCTTCGGAGCTGGCGGCGAACTGCTTGCGGATTTCATCGTAGATCTTCAGATAGGTCGCCGGATTCGAGCGCATCGAGCGCGCCGGCAATTCCTGCCCCATGTGCACCATGTCGCCGACGAGCTCGAAGCCCTCGATCCGATCGCATTCGCCCGCCTCCACCGACGTATTGCCCGACCGGCGCAGGTAGTTGTTGTAGAGAACGTCCTCCACCAGCGTCGATTTCCCCGATCCTGAAACTCCGCTGACGCATATCATCCGCCCGGCGGGGAATGCCGCGTCGAGGTCCGCCAGATTGTGCTCGCGCGCCCCGAATATTCGAATCGCCGGATCGCGCTTGCTGAATTTCCGCCGCTTGGCGATCGCCCGCATCAGGATCACCCGTCCCGGCGACGACGCCATGCTCTCGAGATTAGCCTTCGCCGGCGGACCCGAGTACGTCAGTTCTCCGCCCTCGCTGCCGCCGCCCGGCCCGAGCTCGACCACGTGATCGGCGCCCGCGATCATCGTCGGGTCGTGCTCCACGACGATCACCGTGTTGCCGAAGTCGCGCAGGCTGTACAACACCCCGAGCAGTCTCCTTGCGTCCGCCGCGTGCAGCCCGACCGTCGGCTCGTCCAGCGCATACAGCGTCCCGACCAGCACGCTGCCGAGCGCGCTCGCCAGATGAATCCGCTGCGCCTCGCCGCCCGACAGCGTGCGCGCCTGCCGCTCGACCGCCAGGTAGCCGAGCCCGACCTCGGCCAGGTAGCCGGTGCGATTGCGCAGCTCGCGTATCACCACCGCCGCGCGCGTCGCCACTTCGGGGATCGATCCGATCTTGCCGAGCCACACGACCAGGTCGCGGATCGAGAGCCGCCCGACGTCCGCGATCGACATCCCGTCGACGTGCACGTTGAGCGCCTCGGGCTTGAGCTTGGCCCCCCCGCATGCGCCGCAGGTGACGAAGCGGCGATACTTCGCCAGAATGATTCGCACGTGAGTCTTGTAGCGCCGGCCCTCCAGCCACTTGAAGAATCCACGCACCCCCGGCCATTTGTCTTCATCCCATTTCGCCCGCGGACCCTCGTCACCGTCCAGCAGCCAGGTCCGCTCCTCGTCGGTCATTTCGCCGAACGGCGCCGAGGTGCGGATTTTTCTGCGCCGCGCCAGCTTCAGCATCCATTCGTTCATCTCGCGATACGCCGGAGTCCGCCACGGCGCGACCAGCCCATTGCGCATCGACAGCTTCGGATTCGGAATCACCTTGTCGAGATCGAGTTCCACCGTGCGCCCAAAGCCTTCGCATTCTGGGCACGCGCCGATTGGACTGTTCGACGAAAACAGCGCCGTGGTCGGCTCGCTAAACGCCGTCGCGCAGCGCGAGCAGTTGAAGCGCCGGTCGAAATCGATCGCGACTGCGCTGTGCATATTGCCGTTGCCGTCGCCGTTGCTGTTGCCGTGCTCGACGCGCACCGCCCGCGCGCGTCCGGCCCCCAGGTAAAAGGCTTTTTCCAGCGCCTCGCGCACCCGTTCGCTTTCCGCTTCGCCGCTTACCGCGATTCGATCGACGACCACCATCATCGGGCTGCTTGGCCCGGCCGCGACACTGCCCGAATCCGCCGCGGCGCCGTCGCGATGCGCTTCGGCCGCGATTGCGCGCGCGGCGAACTCGCTGGTCTCGGTGATCGCGTCGTTGGCGTACAGGCGATGGTAACCGTTTTGAATCAGGTAGCCCGCCGCGTCGGCCATCGAGCGCGAACCCGCCTCGAACGGCGCAATCACGATGTAGAGTCCCGGCGCGCCGGCGATTCGTGCGCCCGCTCTCTCGACCGTGTCGCGGCTCACCTCGCCGCCGCATCGTGGACAAATCGTGCGGCCGGCCGTGGCGAACAGCAGGCGCAGATAGTCGCTGATTTCGGTCACGGTGCCGACCGTCGAGCGCGCATTCTTGATTGTGTTCTTCTGGCGCAGCGCCAGCGCCGGCGGAATCTCCGAAATAGCGTCGGCGTCCGGCCGCTCCATCCGTTCCAGGAACAGCCGCGCGTAAGTCGAGAGGCTCTGCACGTAGCGCCGCTGACCCTCGGCGTAGATGGTGTCGAATACCAGGCTCGATTTGCCCGAGCCCGACACTCCGGTGACTACGGTCAGCCGGTCGCGGGGAATTTCAAGCGAAATATTAGCCAGGTTGTGAGTGCGCGCGCCCCGGATACTGATTGAGCGATCCAAGCTTGTTCCCAAAAAACCGCCTAGCCAGCGTCAACCAGCGGGCGCGCCTTCTTTTTGCGTTCGCCGGGATATTCGCCCGCCACTTTTGCGTACAACTCGGCAAGCTCGGCGTCGAATTTCGCCTCGATCCGCCGGGTTTCGGCCTCGCGTTCGCCGGCCGGGAGCGGCGCCAGTCGCGCCAGTTCGTTGCCCAGCCGTTGCATCAGGCGATTTCGCGCCACCAGGTATTCGTATCCGTCCATAGGCGCCCTAAACCTCAAATTCCAAAGATCAGAATTATAGGTTATCCTGCGCCTATCGAACAACCCGGTTCTCCCGCGCTGAGGGACCAGTGACGAATGTCACGCAGAAATGAAAGCTCAATAAGCGTTCACGAAGAGCCGGCGCGCAATCGGTCCAAAGGGCAACCCTCCCGCGCCCCTCTATATTCCGGGCTCTCAGTATTACCGTCTTACCTTTATCGACCTCGGCCAGCGACGCACTGTTCCGTCCTGCCTCTGATATTCGGCCGGCGCCCGGAGAAGTGAAATTTAGAGCACTACCTTTCGCCGAGCACCTCGATATGCAATCCCGCACGCAACCATCGCCCGACTTAAGCCCCGTCGAGATCCTTCGCGCATGGCCCGACGCCTCGATATCCCACGGATTCGTCGGCCGCGCGGGCGGCGTCAGCACCGGCGCGTTCGCCTCGATGAACCTTTCCTATTGGGTCGGCGACGAATACGATGCCGTCGATACCAACTGGGAGCGCATCCGCCGCTATGCGCCGGAGCTGAATCTCGTGGCGAGCCTGAACCAGGTGCATGGCAACGTTGTTCACGTCGCGACTCGCGACAACGCCGCGCTTCGCCCTGCCGCCGACGGCATCGTCACCGCCCAGGCCGGCGTCATCCTGGGTATCTACACCGCCGATTGCGTGCCGGTGCTGATGGTCGATCCCGAGCGGAAAATAGCCGGCGCCTTCCACGGCGGATGGCGTGGTGTTATTGCGGATATTGCCGGCGCCGGCGTCCGTGCGATGGTCAAGCTCGGTGCTCGCCCGTCGGCCATTCGCGCCGCGATGGGCCCGTCGATCGGGATGTGCTGCTTCGAGGTTGACGCCGAGCTTGGGCGTCGCTTTGGCCGTGAGATTGCCGGCGCGCAGATTCATACGAGGGCAGGGCGTCCCGGCAAGGCGTTTATCGACTTGCGCGCCGTCGTGAAGGGCCAGCTTGAGCGCGCGGGACTCGCGCCCGCCAACATCGCAAGCGTCGGTCCGTGCACTCGATGCGCGTCCGATCGCTTCTTTTCGCGGCGCGCGGCCGGCGGGAAAACAACCGGCCTCCAGATGAGCTTTGTCGGCTTCGCCGCGTAGCCATATGCCGCAACGTAAACCAAAGAAACATCGCGCCGGCGGATTGATCGCCAAAATCCGCAAGCCCATGGCGCCGCCCTCGCGCGCAATCGAAGACCCGACCAAATACAAGCGCGAGCGCGAGCTGGAAAGGCTTCGCCGCGAACAGAAATCCGGGAATCCCTGATGCCAACCCCCGTCAACAGACATCTTCGAGTCGGAATTATCGGCGCCGGTCTCATCGGCCAGACGCATTCGATGATGCTTCGACAGGTCGCCGATCGCACCGAACAAAGCGTCCGCGTGGTCTCCGTCGCCGACCTGTCGCATCCCGCGGCCGAGCATCTCGCCGCCATGTGGGAAGGCGCGCGGGCGTTCGAGTCCGCCGAAGAGATAATCGCCGATCCGTCGATCGACGCGGTATGGATTTGCACGCCGACTGCGATGCATCGCCAGGCCTGTATCGCCGCCGCGCGCGCCGGCAAGCATATTTTCTGCGAGAAGCCGCTGGCGATGAGCACCGCGGAAGCAACCGAGATGGCCGCGGCGATCGAAGCTTCCGGCGTGATCGCACAGGTCGGCCTCGTCATGCGGTTTTCCCCCGTTTACAACGTGATCAAGGCGATGTTCAAGGAGCCGGACGTGGGGACGATCCTCAGCGTCACGATGCGCGACGACCAGGACTTTCCCACTCGCGGTGTGCACGCCAGCGCGTGGCGCAACGATCGGTCGCTGACCGCCGGCGGCACGCTCATCGAGCACAGCGTTCATGACTTCGATTTGCTGAGCTGGATGTTCGGGCCGGTCGCCAGCATTTACTGCCGCACCCGCATCCTTAACGGCGCCGAGGGAGTTGAAGACTTCGGCGCGACCTCGATGGAATTTGCCGGCGGCTTTCACGCCCATCTCACTTCGATTTGGCATCGGATGATCGGGCGCCCGAGCAATCGCAGGCTTGAAGTTTTCGCCGAAAATTTGTTTGCTGCTTCCGACGCCGACTCGCTCGGGCCGATAATTTTTCAGCGCGGCTCCGGCGCCAACGAGGAAACCATCGGCGAGAGCGAAGTGATGGCCCGATTCAGCGAAGAAATTCTGCGCGAGCGCCCCTATCTGGCGCCAATCAAGGATTGGCTGGCGGTTCCCTACGCCACCGAAGACGCGGTCTTCGTCGCCGCGCTTACGCGGCGCGTGCCGGCCGGACCCCGAATTTGCCGCCGGGGTCGCAGCGCAGCGGATGGTGGAGGCGGCATATCAGTCGGCGCGCTCGCGCACCGCGGTGCCGCTCAAAACTTAAAGCGTTACTTTAACCAATGACGGGGTTCAACTTATGATCGACTTCGAACTCAGCGAAGAACAACAGATGATCCGCGACAGCGTCGGCGCCTTCGCCCGCGACGAGATTCGTCCCGCCGCGCGGCCCGCCGACGAAAGCGGCGCGATTCCCGCCCCGATTGTGGCCAAGGCGTGGCAATTCGGATTTGTCAGCGGCGCTATCCCGGAGAAATTCGGCGGCGGCGGCGACGCCCGCTCGGCGGTCACCGGCGCGATCGTCGCCGAGGAACTCGGCTTCGGCGATCTTTCGATCGCGGTTCACGTGCTCGCGCCGCGGCTGTTCGCGTACCCGATCGTCGAGATGGGTACCGACGATCAGCGCGCCAAATATTTGAAGCGGTTCTCCGGCGCCGACTTTGCCGCCGCGACCGCTGCCCTGATGGAGCCGCGCTACGATTTCGATTCGTCCGCCCTGCAAGTCTCGGCCCGCCGCGACGGCGGCGGATTCATCTTGAACGGCTCGAAGTGCTGCGTGCCGCTCGCCGCCGAATCCGATTCGATCCTGGTCTATGCGGCAACCGACCCCGCCAAAGGGTTTGCCGGCGTGGACGGCTTCATCGTTCCGCGCACCGCCGCCGGCGTGACCGTCTCGGAACGCGAAAAAAACATGGGCCTCAAGGCGCTCGCCACCTACGAACTCACGCTCAAGGATTGCCGCGTCGGCGCCGACGCGCGCGTGGGCGGCGACAAGGGCATCGACTTTTCGCGCCTGATGAGCGAGTCGCGCGTCGCCTTTGCCGCGATGGGCGTCGGGGTGATGAATGCCTCGTTCGATTACGCGCGCGAATACGCCAAGGAGCGCAAGGCGTTCGGCGTGCCAATCGCGACCAAGCAGGCGATCGCGTTTATCCTCGCCGACATGGCTATTGAAATCGACGCCGCGCGCCTGCTGGTCTGGGAAGCCGCTTTCAAATTGGACAAGGGCGGCGACGGGCTTGAGGGAAAGCTACCTGGCCAAGAATTACGTCGCGCAGAGTGCGCTCAAATTGACCGACAACGGCGTCCAGGTGCTCGGCGGCCACGGTTACATCCGCGAGCATCCGGTCGAGATGTGGCTGCGCAACGCGCGCGGTTTTTCTGCAATCGACGGCATCGCAACGGTCTAGCTGCTACGGAGAAAAAATCATGATCGATTTTGAACTCGAACCATACGTATTGAACCAGCTCAAGATGTACCACATGGTTTCGGAGCAGATGATGCGTCCGATCTCGCGCGATTGCGACGAGCACGAGCATCAGAAGCCGACCCAATTTTACGAGGCGATGTGGGCGGCGTCGGCCGCCGCCTCCGACATCCAGATCGGTAGCGACAAGAGCAAGAAGCCCGACCCGTCGAAACCCGCGGCCCCTCGGCGCGCCAATCTGCTCACCGTGCTCAGCACCGAGGAACTGTGCTGGGGCGATGCCGGCCTTTACCTCTCGACCCCCAATCCGGGGCTCGGTGGCGCGGCGGTGATGGCCGCGGGTACGCCCGAGCAGAAGGAGCACTTTCTTAAACGATTCAAGGAAGGCAAGCCCAAGTGGGGCGCGATGGCGATTACCGAGCCCGGCTTCGGTTCCGATTCCTCGGCGGTCACCACCACCGCAAGGCGCGACGGCGACAATTGGGTCCTCGACGGCACCAAAATCTTCGTCACCGCCGGCCAGATGGCGGCCGAGAAATCCGAAGGCTTTGTGGTCGTCTGGGCCACCGTTGACAAGACCGCCGGCCGCGCCGGCATCAAGCCGTTCGTCGTCGACCACAACACCCCCGGCATGACCGTCGCCCGGGTCGAGAACAAACTCGGCATTCGCGCCTCCGACACCGCCATGATCGTTTTGGACAACTGCCGGATTCCGCTCGACCATATCCTGGGCAGCGCCGAGGTCCGCAAGGAAGGCGGCTTCAAGGACGTGATGGCGACCTTCGATGCGACCCGGCCGATCGTTGCCGCGATGGCGATCGGAGTGGGGCGCGCGGCGCTCGACTTCGTGCGCGGCTTTCTCAAGGATCAGAACGTGCCCATCCGCTACGGAATCTCGCCGCGCCGCCTGACCGCGGTCGAGCGCGACTTCATGGACATGGAAGTGCAATTGCAGGCCGCGCGCCTGCTCACGTGGCGGGCCGCCTGGATGCTCGATACCGGCAAGCGCAACAGCCTCGAGGCCTCGATGGCGAAGGCGAAGGCGGGGCTGGCGGTCACGCAGATCACGCAGAAGGCGGTGGAGCTGCTAGGGCCGCTGGGCTACTCGCGCAAAATCCTGCTCGAAAAATGGATGCGCGATGCGAAGATCAACGACATCTTCGAGGGCACGCAGCAGATCAACATGATAATTATCGGCCGTAGAATCCTGAACTACAGCAGCAAGGAATTGAACTAGAATCGCGCGCCTCGAAACAACAAGCGCCGCGGGAATCCTCCCGCGGCGCTTTTTTTTAGCCCCACGTCAACGGGGATTATCCGGATGCTGGCACGCTATGAAAATTAGCCTGACAGCCTCTCGCCAAATGGCGGAAAATCGCTTAACCATTTGACGGGGGTGTGCATGGATACCATTGAAATTGTCGGAATCGTTCTTGCGCTTTTATTTGGAGCGGCTGCCCTGACTTACGGGGGCTATTCCATGAAAGCGGAATATCCATTCCGCGCCGTTGTTTCCTATGTAGCGGCTGGTGGCAGTGTAGCGGCAGCGATCATCATTCCGATCATTACGGCTATTTATGGTCTTCCAAGCAGGGGGCCTACGGCCTCAACAACTATTTCTTCGCCCGCGCCCATTGCTGCGCTTCCATTTGAGACTCCTCAAGCAGGGCCACCGCCCATAACAAGCCAGAGCGTTGGTGGTCGCGAATTTGTGAACGTGCCACCTGAATATTTGGTCACCTTGGTCACTCAAAGCACCTCTGCCCAAGGCGAACGTTTGATGCGGGGTGGTCTGCTCCCCAATTTCCAGCCAATCATAAGTAGAGTCCGTCGGTTATTGATCCGCCCCGCGAAACTAGTACGACCGGGAGTTGAGAAATCGACCTGGCGTGGTCGGTTAGCGCCGGTATTTCCGGCGGTTTGAAACCTCCAGTAGCTCAACTGAGGCCCTCTTGCAAACCGTCCGAAGACGCGGTCGCCGCCGCGGTTTGCCAAGCGCTGGCGAACTCCTCCGGGGTGCTATCGCCGAGTGCGCTGTGCGGGCGGACCTGGTTGTAGTCCTGCCGCCAGCACTCGAGCTTGTCGCGCGCGTCGGCAACGCTGAAGAAGACCTGTATGTTCAAACACTCGTCACGCAGCCGGCCGTTGAACGACTCGATGTATCCGTTCTCGGTCGGCCGGCCCGGCCGGATAAAGTCCAATTGAACTCCGTGCTGGTATGCCCATACGTCCATCGCCTTGCTCTGAAACTCAGTGCCATTGTCGACCGTGATCGAGACCGGCGCGCCGCGCTCGGCGACGATCTCGGACAGCGCCAACGCAACCTTCTGGCCCGTTAACGAACTGTCGACCAGCAGCACCAGGCACTCGCGGGTGAACTGGTCGACCACCGTCAGCACGCGGAACCAGCGGCCGTCGAGTAGCCGGTTGCTGACGAAGTCCATGCTCAGGCGCTCGTGTGGCCGAGTCGCTCTCAGGAGTGGAACTCGTTGGCGCCGTGCGATTTTCCTTCGTAGCTTGGTTCGCACGGCCAACCCGTCCTCGGTGTATAGCCGGTAGATGCGCTTGGCGTTCACGGCCCAGCCTCCCGCTTCAGCAGCACCGTTAGACGCCGGTAGCCGAAGCGCACGCGATTGGCGGCCAACTCCCGCAGACGCATCCTTAGTGCCGTCTGCGGGTCCCTGCGACTCCGATAACGCAGCGTTGCCAGTTGGATCGGCAACAGCCTCGACACCCTACGCTCACTCACCACAAAGGCGGCTTGCGTCCAGCGCCCCAACTCGCGCCGGTGACGAGGCCTTACAGCTTTTTTCGGACGATCTCCTGCAGCATGTGCCGGTCCAGCGACAGATTTGCCACCAGCCGCTTGAGCTTCGCGTTCTCCTCGCGCAGCTGCCGAGCTCGCGCAGCTCGCTCAGTCCCAAGCCTGCGTACTTCTTCTTCCACACGTAGTACGTGGCTTCGCTGATGCCGTGCTCGCGGCAGAGGTCGCTTACCCTCGTGCCGCCTTCCGCCTGGTGCAGCGCCCGCAGAATCTGCTCTTCCGTGTGACCTCGCTTCGACATCCTGGTCCTCCTTCCGCGCACTCAGAGGACCACACCAAACGCCGATCCCTCAACTTATCGCTGTCCTAGTTTTTGGGTTTTGGGTCACCCGCTATGGGCAACGGCGCCGCCGAACTTTTCTTTTCGAGGGAAGGTTCAGCCGAAATGGGCTCTCGAATTAAATTGCCCACAGCCACGTAAACCCAAGTTAACCCTAAGAGCGCGAGCCACACGTAAGCGTTGGATGCCGCAGCCAATAACGAGGCGTGCAATTCAGGGCCGATATGAGCTTTGATAGTTGACCATTCTCCCGCGGCAGCAAAAAAACAGATGCTCAAAGCTATAGAAAATAGCTGTCCCCTTTTGCCCGTAAGCCACGGCGTGATTCCTGTGCCGAGAAACATCACGGCAACGCCGAGAATAAGGCCGACAATCAAATCATCCGACATTGGAATCCCCGCCAAAGTCTTAGATCCTTTTCTGCCATTTGACGAGAGATTATCAGGCTAATTCTCATAGCGTGCCAATATCCGGCTAATCACCGTTGAAAGAGAGCCAAAAAAGTGCGCCGCTGGAATCCTCCGGCGGCGCTGTTCTTTCGAATCTATTTCGTCACTGGTCTAATAGAACCACTTGCCGTTGTCCCAGCGGAAAATCTCCGTGGTGTGAGTATCGCTGATCGCCCTTGGCGGCGCGTGCTTGGCTTCGTCCTCCGACTTGCCGGTCAGGTAATAGACGAATTCCTCGTAGCTGATCTTCCCGATCGAGTAGCCGTCCCTGGATTGATGCGATTCGCACGCGGCGACCTTGCCATACGCAGTGTAAGTCGCGGTCTGGAAGCCGTCCTTCAGAATGAATCTCAATTTCGCCAGATTGTTCATCTCGCGCTCGCGCAAATCCTGCTCCCAATGACGGCAAAAACCCGGGAACAGCGCCGCGGCCTTCTTGAATTCCAGATCGCGCTTGAGCCGATCGGGCGTATATTTCGCAACGATCGCCTTGACCTTTTGCCCGATCGTCTTCTTCGCCGCCGCCACGGCCGGTGAAGCGGATGGCTGCGCAACCGATCCCTTTTGCTGTGCCGGCGCGGGCGATGCCTGCGCCGCCGCCTCCGGAGCCTTCGATTGGGCGCGCGCCGATGCCGACACCGAACAGGATCGCCGCGATTGCCAGCGTCGCGACGCGGCTCTTATTTCGACGGCTCGGAAAGCGTCATAGCGATGCTTTCTATAGCAAAAATCCACGCCACGGTCGAAGCGGAATAAAGAGTGAATCCGGCAAAAAAAAGCGGCCGCAGCCCCCGATGGGACTGCGGCCGCTTGCGGACGTTTCAGTCGCGGCCCGGCTTATTGATTGGGCATCAGTTCGACGCGGCGGTTCTGAGCGCGGCCCTCAGCCGTGTCATTGCTCGCCACGAAATTGGTCTTGCCGTAGCCGTGCGCAATCAACTGGCTCGACGGGATTCCGGCTTTCACCAGGTAATCCACCACGGCGTTTGAGCGCCGATCGGACAGCTTCAAGTTGTATTTCTCGCTGCCGATCGCGTCGCAGTAGCCGTTCACGTTGATTGTTACGTTGGGATTGGCCTTGAGCGTTGTCGCGGCCTCATCCAGAACGGCGGCATCACCCGGCCGAATCTTCGACTTGTTAAAGTCGAAATTCACGCCGCGGAGCACAATCTTCTGCTTGACCGGCGGCGGAGGCGGTGGCGGTGGAGGCGGCGGCGGTGGAGGAGGTGGTGGCGGAGGCGGTGGCGCCGGCTTCGGCGCTATCAGGTAGCCGATCGTGCCGCCAATCAGAGCGCCCCCCACGACACCCACGGGGCATCCGATCTCATAGGCTGCTGCTCCCTGCTTGCCCACGCCGCTGTGACCGCTTGTCGCCGCGGCAATTCCGCATCCCAGCCCGCCGCCAAGGAATGCGCCCCCGGCCGCTCCATACTCGGTGTACTCTCTCTGTTGAGGCGTCCACGACGCGCACGACGAGACCATCAAAAGAGCGACAGAAGCTGCCGCACCGATCCAATTTTTCCATCTAAACATGTGCACCTCTCTCTGAGTATCAGGCAATTCCAGGATTGAACTCGGATAATTCCGCCATTTCGCGGAACTCAGGTCTATCGAAGAGGCGGCCGCAGCCCCCCGGATGGGACTGCGGCCGCTTGCGGACGTTTCAATCGCGGCCCAGCTTATTGATTGGGCACCAGTTCGACGCGGCGGTTCTGAGCGCGGCCCTCAGCCGTGTCGTTGCTCGCCACGAAGTTGGTCTTGCCGTAGCCGTGCGCGATCAACTGGCTCGACGGGATTCCGGCTTTCACCAGGTAATTCACCACGGCGTTTGAGCGCCGATCGGACAGCTTCAAGTTGTATTTCTCGCTGCCAACCGCGTCGCAGTAGCCGTCCACGTTGATCGTTACGTTGGGATTGGCCTTGAGCGTTGACGCGGCCTCATCCAGCACCGCAGCATCGCCGGGCCGGATCTTCGACTTGTTGAAGTCGAAGTGCACCCCGCGGAGCACCAGCTTCTGCTTGACCGGCGGCGGAGGCGGTGGCGGTGGAGGCGGCGGCGGTGGAGGAGGTGGTGGCGGAGGCGGTGGCGCCGGCTTCGGCGTCAACAAGTAGCCGTTCAAGGCGCCGAGCAGAGCGCCCCCCACGACACCCGCGGGGCATCCGATCTCGTAACCCTTCGCGCTACCGCTTGCCGCCGCGGCAGTTCCGCACCCTATCCCTCCGCCGATGACCGCGCCGGCGGCCGCTCCGTACGCGGTGTACTCTTTCTGCTGAGGCGTCCACGAAGCGCACGACGAGACCATCAAAAGAGCGACAGAAGCTGCCGCACCGATCCAATTTTTCCATCTATACACGGGAGACCCTCCCTGGGCTTCAAGCAATTCCAGAATTAAACTCGCAGAATTCTGCCATTTTTGTGGCACTCAGGCCTATTGAAGAGGCGGCCGCAGTCCTCCGATGGGACTGCGGCCGCTTGCGGACGTTTCAATCGCGCCCCGGCTTATTGATTCGGCACCAGTTCGACGCGGCGGTTCTGAGCGCGGCCTTCAGCCGTGTCGTTGGTGGCGACGAAGTTGGTCTTGCCGTAGCCGTGCGGAACCAACTGGCTCGACGGGATTCCGGCTTTCACCAGGTAATCCACCACGGCGTTTGAACGCCGATCGGACAGCTTCAAGTTGTATTCCTCGCTGCCGATCCAGTCGCAGTAGCCGTTGACGTTGATCGTCACGTTGGGATTGGCCTTTAGCGTTGTCGCGGCCTCATCCAGAACGGCTGCATCGCCCGGACGGATCTTCGACTTGTTGAAGTCGAAATTCACGCCGCGGAGCACCAGCTTCTGTGTGACCGGAGGCGGCGGAGGCGGTGGAGGTGGCGGCGGCGGTGGAGGAGGTGGCGGCGGCGGAGGTGGTGGCGGCGGAATCACCGGATCGCAGAGGTAGTGGCCTGCCAACGCGCCAAGTCCCGCGCCGATGGCTGCTCCACCCACACCGGCATAAGCCCGGGCAGCGGTGTTGCTATCGTGATGGCCGGCGGCATTGTCAGCGATGACAATACCTGAGGCTGCGCCGACGCCTGCGCCGAGCAGTCCCCCGACAATCGCGCAATTTCCCCACGATCGCGGCTTCTGTAAATTTGCGCAACCGCTCAAACCCGACGCGATTAGCGCCGCGCCCGCGATGCCAGCGACCGCATTTAGAAGTCTTGATTTCAGTCTCATGAACTCCTCCTCACCCAAGTGCGTCTATACGCGAAGCGAACCCCCTCACTTGCCCGTGAGCCTCGATCATGCCCGAATGCTAACGATCCCACCCAAATGACGGGGAAATATTGTTATATTCGTAACAAGAATGCAACATGCCCGGACGGTGAAGACGCAGGATTTTTTTGCCCGGGCTGGCCGGTGTTGTCTCGGCCATGCGCGGGCTTTCTGTGGATAAGTGGAGATGAACCCGTCGCGGCCTCCTGGTCAAGCTCGGCATATATGACGCGCTGAATGCCTGCAAAGACGCCGTTCAGCCCGGTCGTCTGAGCCGGATTAATGCTCGTTCGGGTTGCCCTTATGGTGGCCGTGCTTTTGCGTTTGGCCGGTTGTTGCCTGGGCTCCTGGTGGCGCCATTTCCGGGTGGGCTTCCATTACTGGCCGTGGTTTGTTCCACTCCGGATGACTCTCAGCCCATTCGGGATGGTTCTTGTTTGCCCAGTTGGGATCGTTCTCATGCCACCAGTTGGCGTCGCGCCACTGATGCTCGCGGTCGTAAGCGCCGGGGCCGCGTCCGCCCGGGCCGTGCTCGCCCTGGCGAGGTATCGTGCGGTTGATTTGAGCGTAAACCTCGGGATGTTCCTGCATGAACACCTGCAATTCTGGATGCTGTTCGCGGAATTTCTTGCTGTAAAGCAACTGCGGGTCGGCGCGCACCGTCTCAGCCAGCCTCGGATGTTCATTGAGGAATCTGTTCAGCTTCTCGCCGAACAGCGACGCTTGCGCCCTCGCCATGGACGGCATCGCGGCGGCCGCGAGCATCGCAATCGCGCCGGCTAGTATGGTTTTCGCGTGCTTCATGTCTGATTTCTCCTTCGTCTCAAGTTGGTTCGTGTAAGGAAGCAACCGATATGCCATCGATTATGCCATCGACCGCTTGCGGGCATATCCTAGCAAATCCGCGGACTGCGCACCTGTTTTCTCGCATCGGCGAATTCGTGCACCCCGAAAAGGTATACGTCCGCTCTCTCATTTCGGTTATCCGCGCGGTCAATGCGGCGATCGCGAAACCCGGCTGAGCTTGATCTCGAATAGTAAAACGAGAGCGGAAACCCTGCTAGACTATTGCGCTCATCATGCTTTCACTGGCGCGCGGCAAAGAGGGAAGCTTCAAGCTGGTCTCGGGTTACAAGCCCGAGGGCGACCAGCCGGCCGCGATCGATTCGATCGTCGGCAATCTGGCCGGCGGCGTACAGCATCAGGTCCTGCTCGGCGTCACCGGCTCGGGCAAGACGTTCACGATGGCCAACGTGATCGCGCGCGTGAACCGGCCCACGCTGGTGATGGCTCCGAACAAAACGCTCGCCGCGCAGCTTTACAACGAGTTCAAGAGCCTGTTCCCCGAAAATGCGGTCCGCTACTTCGTCTCCTACTACGACTACTACCAGCCCGAAGCCTACATTCCCTCGACTGACACGTTTATCGAGAAGGACGCGAGCATCAACGACGAGATCGACAAGCTGCGTCACTCGGCCACCAAGGCGCTGCTCGAGCGCAACGACGCGCTGATCGTGGCGTCGGTCTCGTGCATCTACGGCCTGGGCGAACCCGAGGTGTACTTCGAGATGCTGGTGTTCCTCGAGCAGGGGCAGACCATCGACCGCGACAAGATGCTGCGCAAGCTGGTCGATATCCAGTATCAGCGCAACGACTACGACTTTCATCGCGGGACCTTTCGGGTGCGCGGCGATACGGTCGAGATTTTTCCCGCGTACGAAGAGCAGCGCGCGGTGCGGGTGGAATTCTTCGGCGACCAGGTCGAGGCGTTGTACGAAATCGACGCGCTGCGGGGCAAAGTGATCCGCAAGCTGCAGAGCGTCGCGATCTACCCCGCGTCGCATTACGTGACGACTTCGGACCGGATGGAAATCGCGGTGCGGGACATCCGCGCCGAACTGAAGGAGCGGCTCGAGTTCTATCGCGCCGAGAATCGGCTGCTCGAAGCCCAGCGCCTCGAGCAACGCACGATGTACGATCTCGAGCTGCTGGCCGAGATGGGCTTCTGCCCGGGGATCGAGAACTATTCGCGCCATCTCACCGGACGCATGCCCGGGCAGGCGCCGCCGACGCTGCTCGACTACTTTCCGAACAATTCGCTGTTTTTCATCGACGAGAGTCACGTCACGGTTCCGCAGATCGGCGGGATGTATCGCGGCGACCGGTCGCGCAAGCAGGTGCTGGTCGATTTCGGTTTCCGGCTGCCTTCGGCGCTGGACAATCGCCCGCTCAATTTCGAGGAATGGGAATCGCACATCGTGCAGGCGGTCTATGTTTCGGCGACGCCCGGCGACTACGAGCTGCAGAAATCATCGGGGCTGGTCGTCGAGCAACTGATTCGCCCGACCGGACTCATCGATCCCGAGATCGAGGTGCGCAAGGCCGGCACGCAGGTCGATGACCTGCTCGAGGAAATTCACAAACGCGTCGCGGTCAACGAGCGGGTGCTGGTGACCTGCCTGACCAAGAAGATGGCCGAGGATTTGACCGACTACTACCACGACCTCGGCATCCGCGTGCGCTATCTCCATTCGGACATCGAGACCATCGAGCGCGTCGAGATCATCCGCAGCCTGCGCAAGGGCGAATTCGATGTGCTGGTCGGAATCAACCTGCTGCGCGAAGGTCTGGATCTGCCCGAGGTGTCACTGGTCGCGATTCTCGACGCCGACAAGGAAGGCTTCCTGCGCTCGGCGCGGTCGCTGGTTCAGACCACCGGTCGCGCCGCCCGCCACATCAACGGCCGCGTGCTCATGTATGCGGATGTGGTCACGAAGTCGATGCGCCAGGCGATCGACGAGACCTACCGCCGGCGCGCCAAGCAGGTCGCATACAACGAGCAGCACGGCATCACGCCTATGTCGATCACCAAGGCGATCGACGCGTCGCTGGTCGAGATGTACTCGCCCGAGTGGGCGGTGGTGCCCGAAATAGGCGACGGCAAAGCCGCGGATGAAGAGTTCATCCCGGCGCACGAGTTGCCGGACAGGATCACCGCGCTTCGGCGGGATATGATGGACGCGGCGGAAAGCCTCGATTACGAGCGGGCCGCCGATCTGCGCGATCAGATAAAGAAGCTCGAGCGGCACGCATTCGGGATGGACCAGCCGCGCCGCCCCGAACGGCCGTCCGCTCCGCCCGGCTCCGCCCATCAGCACGCCAGCGATGCGGCGCGGGGCAGGCTCGAGGGCCACAAGATCAAGGACGTCAGCGAAAAGGGCATCCCGGTGAAGACTCGAGGCCGCCGCGGTGCGGGCGCGGCGACGGGCGCCGCCGCCGGCGCGATGCGCCCCAATCGTCCCGTCAAACAAGGCAAGCTGAAGCTGACCCCCGACACCCCGAAGTAGCAGGGGTGACCCCTGCACCCAGTATTAGAAGGGACGCCGGCTGAACGCCGGGGCGGCGCGAGTAGTACTGGACCGTCGGGCCGAACCTCAGCGGGCCGGGAATAAACAAGTTCGTTTTGTTCAGATTCTGGCTGATCGTCACTGATGGTGTGAGATTTCCACCGGTGCTCAGCTCGCGGGGAGTGAACTCGACGAGTTGCGCATCCGCTTGGCAGTCGCCGTTATCCGCGCCAACTGACACCCAGAGATCGCCTGAATGGTCGAAATCAATGCCGCCCAGGCAGGAACCGGAGCCGTCGAGGGCGCCGAATGCGGAAGAAGTGATCGTCACCGCAGCCGTTGGAGAGACTTCTCCTGTGCCGGCGAGGTCGCCGGCCGAGATCATTTCGAGTCTGGTCTTACATTCCAAACAGAGCTGTTCGATCCCGCCAGCCAAAGGTTTCCGGAGTGGTCGAAGGGCGAAGTCCACGAGGAAGACGAAATCTGGCAAGTTAACAATCAGGCCGGGAGTTGGGGGTCCGCTAACGGCATGATCCGGGGCGAATCTGCCCAGCGGATCGCATCGGAACGGTTGGAACTGAACTACCGAGATTGCGGACGCATCGGCGCTATCCTATGGGCATCGAACAGGTGCCGTGACAGAAATGCTCGGCGACGGTGCGCCGCTCTTTTTGATCTGGTTGGGCTAGGCAGCTAGTTGATTTCCCCTCGGGGCTGACCGCTAACCGAGATCACGGTGGTAATCCAGAGATCGCCGGAGGTGTCGAAGAGCGAGGTATTCAGGAAATGTAACTGGGCTGATGGCCTTGGGCTTCACGCGTTTGCCGCTCTTGAAGCCTAGCTAAATCATCACGGCTGAGCTCGATGACTGGGATAGGGAGGCTGTCACTTGTGTCGTAAGTGATCCACAAGTTGTTGTGCGGATCGAAAGTGATCGATATCGGGCCGTCATAAGCGCTACTCCCGAAGGCGAGGTTAGCGCGCGGGTCACCACTCTTTTTGAGCGCCTTCCCCTGGAATTCCGAGAAGTACCTGTATCCTCCTACCTACAATCCCTGCGGTTTTTCTTTTTTTGCGGGCTTGGACCTGCCGCAATTTGTATCGACAAGGCCAATATCCCGGCGGCAGCGAAGACGATCGAGCGGATCGCATTTTTGTGATTTCGAGCCATGGTTCCCCAAAGTGACGGGAAAAGGTTTTCGCGTCCCCAAGAACGTCGGCGATGCGACATCAGTTATATACGCTCCTGTTGACCCGTAGTGAACTCGCCGAAGGCGACCGCTATTTTGCGAGGTCGCGGAGTTGGCGGGCGGCGCCGGCGAAAAAATTACGCGCGATGAATGATCGCTCGCCGGCCGCCATCGCCTCCAGTATCTCCGCGTTCAATCCGATCGCTTCGTTGTCGGACGGATTCGCGTTCAGCGCGATCTCGGCGATTGCCAGTGCGCGCCTGAGTTGGGCCGCCTCTTTGAGTGCGCGCGCCTTGGCGACGATCGCGTCGCGGCCGCAGATCGCGACGATGTCGCCGCCGCTTTCCCGACGCGTCGCCGGGAACATTTGCGACGGCTCCCCCGACCACCATCCGGCGTAGCGCCGGATAACGTCGCGCACCACGAACGCGACGCATCCGTAAATCGGCCGCAGGTACGGCTTTGCCGCGAGGTCGGCGGGGATCGAAATTTCGGCCTCAACTATATCCACCGGCCACTCACCGGCGTTGAGCCGCCGCACGACTTCATCATGGATGTACCGGATTGCCCGCGCCGTCTCGCGCAGCACTTCGTTGCACAGTTGCTCGCCGCGATACGCTGGTCCGTGGCCCGGCAGAACGTAGCGCGGCATGCGCTTCGCAATCGCCTCCAGCGCCTCCGCCCATTCGAGCGTGTAACGCTGCACCTTGTTGGGATTGCCCGTGTTCGGCATCGACGAGACGATCAAATCGCCGACCATCGCCAGCCGCCGCGCCGGCATCCAGACCCAGGTCGCGTCGTCCGTCTCGCCCATCGCGTGATGCAGCTCGACCGGCTCGCCCGCCAGATCGAGAAATTGTTCATCGCGATAAACCAGGTCGGGGTAACTGAACGAGCTGGGGGCGAAGAGTCCTTCGGTGGCGAACGCGCCGCCGAACTGGAGCCGATTGATATGCCGCTGCCATCCGCGGGTCAGCGCGTAGCGTTTGAAGCGGGCGGGGACCTCCTCGTGCGCCCAGATTTTCGGCCGCTCATGCCCGCGCGCGATCGCGTCGGCGATGAACGCCTTGGTGCCGAACGCGTGATCGCCATGCCCATGGGTATAGACGAGGAACGCGAACGGCTCCTCGCTGAGCTTGCGAATCTCGCGAACCGCCATCGCGCCCATCAGCTGCGAGCTGGTATCGACGGCGATCATCTCGCCTCGCCCGTACGCGAATGCGACGTTGGCGAAGCCGTGGAACATGGCGATTCCCGGCTCGAGCACTTCGAGCTGGCCCATCAGCGGGTCGAAGCCCGGCAAGTCGTTTGATTGCTCGCGGTTGGGCGTTGAACTCATAGTCGGTCTCCTGCGGATACGTGTCGCTTGAGACGAATCTATCCTTTAGACTCCGCACTTGGAAATGAAAGCTGAAAGCATCGACTCGAACGCGCGGCAGAAGGAACTGGAACGCCTGCTCGCGTTGAAGCATCACGATCCTCATTCGATCCTCGGCGCGCATCCTGACGGCAAGCGCGTCGTGGTCCGCGCCTTTCGCCCCGGGGCCTCGCGGATCGAGCTGCTGGCCGAGGGCGAAGCGCCGCGGCCGATGCGCCTGCGCGACCCCGCGGGGCTGTTCGAGGCGACGGTCGAGGGCCGCACCTCGGTTTTTCCCTATCAGCTCGAGATTCACTACCCAGGCGGCGAATCGGTCACGATTCACGATCCGTACTCGTTCATGCCGACGCTGGGCGACCTGGATCTTCATCTGTGGAGCGAGCAGAAGGACGATCGCGCCTACGACAAGCTCGGCGCGCACGTGCGCGAGATAGCCGGCGTCAGCGGCGTGTCGTTCGCGGTGTGGGCGCCCAATGCCCGCGGCGTCAGCGTGGTCGGCGATTTCAACCGCTGGGACGGGCGGGTCCACATGATGCGCACGCTCGGCAGCTCGGGCGTGTGGGAGCTGTTCATTCCCGGCGTCGGCGCGGGAATCAATTACAAGTACGAAATTCGCACGCGCCACCACGGCTTGCTGCTGAAGAGCGATCCCTTCGCGCAGCGGATGGAAGCGCCGCCTGCGACCGCCTCGGTCGTTTATCAATCGGCCTACCAGTTCCGCGACGCAGACTGGCTTGCCGAGCGCGCGCAGCGCGAATGGATCAAGAGCCCCGTCTCGATCTACGAGGTCCATCTCGGCTCCTGGCGGCGCGTGCTCGAGGAGGGCAATCGCTCGCTCACTTATCGCGAGATCGCGCCGATTCTCGCCGACTACGTGACCCGCATGGGATTCACGCACGTCGAGCTGCTGCCCGTGATGGAGCATCCGTTCACCGGCTCGTGGGGCTACCAGGTCAGCGGCTATTTCGCGCCGACCTCGCGCTATGGCAGCCCCGACGACTTGCGCTACCTCATCGACGAACTGCATTGCCGCGGCATCGGCGTCATCCTCGACTGGGTGCCCGCGCATTTCCCCAAGGACGAATTCAGCCTCGGCCGCTTCGACGGCACCGCGCTGTTCGAGCACGCGGATCCGCGCCAGGGCGACCATCCCGAATGGGGCACTTATATTTTCAACTACGGCCGCGCCGAGGTGCGCAACTTCCTGACCGCCAGCGCCCTCTACTGGCTGGGCGAGTTCCACGCCGACGGCCTGCGCGTTGACGCGGTCGCCTCGATGATCTACCTCGACTACGCGCGCGAAGAGGGCCAGTGGATCCCCAACCCATTCGGCGGCCGCGAGAACCTCGACGCGATCTCGTTCATCAAGAAGCTCAACCAGGACGTGTACCGCCTCAACCCCGGCATCATGATGATCGCCGAGGAATCCACCGCCTGGACCGGCGTCAGCCGCCCGGTCTTCATGGGCGGACTCGGCTTCGGCTTCAAGTGGGACATGGGCTGGATGCACGACACGCTCGAGTACTTCACGCTCGATCCCATCTACCGCCGCTACCATCATCGCGATCTCACCTTCGGCCTGCTCTACGCGTGGAGCGAAAATTTCGTGCTGCCGCTCTCGCACGACGAGGTCGTGCATGGCAAGCGCGCGCTGCTGGCCAAGATGCCTGGCGACCGCTGGCGCCAGTTCGCCAATCAGCGCGCGCTGTTCGCCTACATGTGGGCGCGATCGGGCAAGAAGCTGGTCTTCATGGGCGAGGAAATCGGCCAGTGGCGCGAATGGGACCACGACTCCAGCCTCGACTGGAACCTGCTTGACTACCCCGACCATCGCAAACTGCAGGCCCTGGTCCGCGACTTGAATCGCATCTACCGCGACGAGCCCGCGCTGTGGGAGGCCGACACCGACCCGGCCGGCTTTCGATGGCTCGACGCCGACGACGCCGACAGCAACATGATCGCCTTCATGCGGGTGGCGCCGAGCACCGGCCGGCGCATCATATGCGTGTGCAATTTCTCGCCGGTGCCGCGCAGCCGCTATCGCGTCGGCGTGCCCGAGCCCGGATGGTATCGCGAGATTCTCAACACCGACTCGGCCGCGTACGGCGGCTCCGACGTCGGCAACATGGGCGGGGTCGAGGCCGCCGCGGTTCCGTGGCGCGGATTTTCGCTTTCGATCGCGATCGAGATGCCGCCGCTCGCGGTGATCTGGTTCTCCGTCCCGTAGTGCGGCGTTGCGCATCGCGCGCTCATCTGACAATTTTCTTGGAACGACGGTAGCTCACGATGAAGTGTCCCATCTGCAAGAAGCCCGCCGACCTCTCCCCGCGAAACCGCTTTCGTCCGTTCTGCTCCGAGCGATGCCAGATGATCGATCTGGGCACGTGGGCTTCGGGCGGTTACAAGGTGGAGGGCTCGAAGCCCGCCGACAACGAGCATCACGACGATCTGAAGAAGCGCAGGCTCCTCAATTGACCCGCACTGCGCCGGCGCGGATTCATCCGACTTCGGTGGTGGGCGCCGAGGTCGAGCTGGCCGCCGGCGTCGAGGTCGGTCCGCTGTGCATCCTCGACGGAAAAATTCGCGTCGGTGCGCGCACCCGCTTAATCGGTCACGTTACGGTCCTCGGGGTCACGGAACTCGGCGCCGACAACGTGCTTCATCCGGGCGCGGTAATCGGCGACGAGCCGCAGGATCTGGCCTACACCGGCGGCGCGCGCTCGGTTAAAATCGGCGATCGCAACATCTTCCGCGAATTTTCCACCGTCCATCGCGGCTGCGAGCGCGGCGACGTCACCATTATGGGCGACGACAACTTCATGATGCAGAATGCGCACGTCGCGCACGATTGCCGAATCGGCAACTCGACCATCATCGCCGGCGGCGCGCTGCTCGCCGGATGGGTCGAGCTTGGCGACCGCGCGCTGGTCTCGGGCAACTGCGTCGTGCATCAGTACACGCGCATCGGGCGGCTCGCGATGATGCGCGGTCTGTCGCGCACCAGCCGCGACGTGCCGCCCTTCTGCATCATGGACGGCACCCACACCCTGCGCGGGATCAATGTCGTCGGACTGAAGCGCGCCGGTATTTCGTCGAAGTCGATTCATGCGCTCCGCCACGCTTTCACCGCGCTCTTCGGCTCGCGCCAGAATCTCAAACTCGCAATCGAGAGATTGGATAAATCCGGCGATCTCGCGCCCGAAGTGATCGAGATGGTCGATTTTATTCGCGCCTCGAAGCGCGGCGTCGCCTTCGGCCCGCTGGACCCGCACTCCGACTCCGAGGATTAGCAGCAGCCGCTCCGTGCAAACCCGGTGATGGTTTCGGTAGTGTCCTAATCTGAAGAATCGTGGGCGGACGGCAATTTTCAGGAGGGCAGGAAGATGGACCCGCTGACCGGCTACCTCATCGCAATCGTGGCGCTGACAGTTGCTGCCTTCTTTACCGCCAGCCTGTGGATGCCGCGCGCATGGTACCGCGCGATGCTGTATCCGGGCGGCAGACCGAACGCTCTCGCCGGATTTTTGAACTCGGCGTCGGCGCGGATTTTCGCGAGCGGTATTTTGCCCAACTCGATGGTGACGCTCGAAACCGCTGGACGGCGGACCGGCCGCGTCTACTCGGCTCCGGTTGTGATGGCCGAGGTAGCGGGCGAGCGATACCTGGTCTCGATGCTGGGCGAGACCGCGAATTGGGTGCAAAACGTGCGCGCCGCTGGTGGCGTCGCGACGCTCCGCCACGGGAGCGCTGAGCAGGTCCGGCTCGACGAAGTACCCGTCTCTGAGCGCGCTCCCATCCTGAAGGCGTTTCTTCGGGCCGCGCCGGGCGCGCGTCCGCACATCGCGGTTGGTCTCAACGCCGAGTTGTCGGAGTTCGCGAAGGTCGCGGCGTCATACCCCGTCTTCCGCGTAACGGGCCGCGGGCGCTGACTTAAGTCGCGCGGCCAGACTTTGCGGCCAGGTTCGAGCGCTCCCCCCGTTGGCCGCGCGCCAGAGCGAGCTTTACTGCGTCCCGATCGGTTCGAGCCGGATCGGGACCGTCGTGCACTTTTTTCGGTTGAGAAGACCGCTTTGAGTGTCGGTGCCCTCGAGGAAACGCACCCACACGTCGGCGATGCCGTATTTCTCACGGAGTAGCTGATGGACCCTCGCGTGCGCCTCGGGATCGGGCATCGCACGGTACCGCCGGCTTTCGCCGCCTCGATAGATCTCGACGATCGGGTTCGCGTCCATGTGCCGGATCCACCACTGGGCGTTGGCATTGCCGGGGTGAATCCAGGCATACCTTCCCTCGTCGACGATCCAGAGCCGCGCCTTGTGCGCCACTCCAGTTGGAGTCGGCTCGTAAACGACGACGACCTCTCGGCCGACTTCGATTAGGGCCAGGTGTGCAAGGACATAAGCCACGCAGACGCCGACAACGATCCCCACGACCATTATGACTCTTCTCACACTGTTAGCCTCTGTCGCCCAATAAGAAGCATAAGAGGGGATCGTGCTATTCGTTCGCTGATCACCTATCGGGCACGCGCGCAAGCTAAGCGGTGGCTTACTCAGCCCTGGTCCAGATTTGCGTCTTCCCGAGGATCGACAGCCCGACGTAGCCGCGCACGCGCAGCGTCCTGGCATCCTGGACCGTCAGATTGCACGAATAGGTCTTGCCGTCATTGGGATTGTAAATCTCGCCCCCTTTCCAGACCTTTGAATCGCTCTGGTCCTGGCTAAAACCCCTGAGCAAAGCCAGCCCGGCTAGTTTCCGCGTGCGCAGGTTCGGATCGGGATTTTCCGAATCGACCTTGTCCTTGCCTTCCTTGTTGAGCGGCTCCTTGAGCCAGATGATAGCGCCGCATAGCTTGCCGCCGCAGTCCTCTATCTTCACGTGCGATCCTCCGCCCGCAGTTGCCCAGACCCCGATCGGGGTCATAGGGGCGACCGCGGCATCCGCGGCGCCCGCGGCGGTGGCCGGCGATGCCGCCATAGCAAAGCAGAGTATCGCCATTCCCAGGCCCAACAGTGCCAGCCGCATCGCCATTATTCGTGTTCGCATTGGAGTAACGCCTCCTTGCGGTGACTGAGTTTCAGATGACGCCACCGTTGGGATCCACAAAGTTTTACACTCCGGACATCTCGGCTGTCGATGCAGTCAAGATACTGCTTCTTTTGTCATCCTAAGCAGGGCCCGAGTGTTGTGTCATTCTTCTTGTGTCATTCTGAGCGAAGTCCGCGAAGCGAAGAATCCCGGATCCTATGCCTGCGTTGGTACCATGCCTGTTAAGAATGCTTTTTGTTTTCTATAGCTCGGTCTGCCCATCGCCTATTGCTCGAAGGCGAAGATGCGCTTCCAATCCTTCTTCATGCTGATGACGATCCAGCCATCCTTGTGCGCCTCGTCCCAGAGCGCCTGCGTGAAGGCGCCGAACTTGGTGTCCGGCAACCCATGTACCGGGCCATAGGCGTATTCGCGCGTCGCATCATCGTGCAGCACTATCATCTCCAGCCGCGCGCCGCCGCCGGCCTTGCTGTATTCCAGCATCTCCCGGTCGCCGGTCGAGTTGCCGAACGCCGCGCGCGGCCGGCGGCCTATGATCAAGTGAATGCCTTCAGGCTTGCCGCCCTTGTCGTCGTTCCACAACAGTTTCGGCTCCTTGGTCAGGATCGGGTTGCCGTCCTTGCCATAGCCATAGGTCGTGCCGTTCGCGGAGCCGATCACCTGCTCGGGCGGGATACCGTAGGTCTGCTCGGCATACACGCGCACGAAGTCCTGCCCGCCTCCGCTCACGATGTAAGTCTTGTAGCCGTTGGCGCGCAGATATTTCAGCACCTCCAGCATTGGCTGATAGGTCAGCTCGGTGTAGGGCCGATGCCAACGCGGGTCCTTGGCATCGGCGAGCCAATCCTTCACCTCTGCGTCGAACTGGTCAGTCGTCATGCCGGTGAGCGTGCCGGCGAGGATTTGTTCGAGGTCCTTCGTCGTCAGTTTTGCTATTGCCGCGCGGTCTCCGGACAGGACAGTCTTGAACGGCTCGGCGTTTTTGAGTTCCGGCTTTTTCTTCACCAACGCGCCGACGTGATCCAGGCAATAAATCAATTGCGTAGGCCATGGCTTCTCGACCCAGAGGGTGCCGTCCTGGTCGAAGGTAGCGATACGTTCTTCCGGCGCAACGAAATTCGCGCTGCCGGCTTCCGTGGTCGCGCGGACGAAGTTCTCGACGGCTTGTTTAGCCGCCCCATCGTTCCACGAGGGCAATGGGTCGGCCTTGGTTTGCGCGATCGCTGAGCGGCCGCCAAGGACAAACAGCACGATCGCGCAGGCCATCGCCGCCATTGGACGAGAATATTTTGAAGTTCTCATAACGGTAATCCTTCTGATTCGGTTTAAGTCCTAAGCCAGGATTTCCATTTGAACTGGAAATCCCGTTTTGGCTCTCCGATTCCAGGTTAATCGTACAGGGAGCAACCGAACACGAAAACGAGGGCACGAGTGCCGGTCTCGCTTCCGGCCCCTCAATTCGCAGTGGTTGATTGCGCGCCCGACCCCTGAAACAATCATGACGAAACAGGAATATTAGAAAATGAATATACGTCCACGATTTTTCATCGGCGCGGGACTGATCATCCTCGCGATCGGCTACCTTATCGGCAACGCGATGCGCACCACGTCGGAATACTACCTGACCGTCGGTGAAGTGGCCGCGCGCCAAAGCGAGCTTGGCGGACAGTCGCTCCGGGTCGCCGGCCAGGTCAAGCCCGGCACGATCGAATGGGACCCGAACACGCTCACCCTGAAATTTGAAATCGTGCCCATTCCCGACCTCAACGCCGCCGGCGCGCCGGTCAAACCTGTGGTCGCGACCGAGCCCGTCTCCTTCCGCGTCGTAGCCGCCGGCGAGCCCAAGCCCGACATGTTCGGGGCCGGCAAGGACGTGATCGTCGAGGGCAATCTCGGCGCGGGCGGCGTTATCACCGCGACCCAGGTGATGACCAGTTGCGCTTCCAAATACAAGCCCAAACGATCACAATAGCGGCGGGCTTTGCCGATGACGGAACTTGGTAATCTCGCACTCGCGATCGCGCTGATTCTCGCCGTCTATTCCATCTTTGCGAATATCTACGGCGCGCGCCGCAATGCGCCCGACTTCGTCGTCAGCGCGCGCCACGCGCTTTGGTCGATGTGCGCGATGGTCACGATTGCGGTCGTCGTGCTGTGGGTCGCCTTGATGCGCAGCGACTTCTCGCTCGAGTACGTCGCCTCTTATTCCAGCTCCACGCTCCCGGCCATTTACAAAATTACCGCGCTATGGGCCGGGCAGCAGGGCTCGCTGCTGCTCTGGACCTGGTTGCTGGCGATCTTCACTTCGGTAGCCGCGTTCCAGAATCGCCGCCGCAATCCCGAGACCGCGCCCTACGCGCTGGCCGTGCTGGCCGCGGTTGCGATTTTCTTTCTGTTGATGCTCAATTTCGTCACCCGTCCGTTCGATACGCTCGCGACGATTCCCGCCGAAGGCTCCGACCTCAATCCGCTGTTGCAGAACTATTGGATGGCGATACATCCGCCGTCGCTCTACACCGGCTACGTCAGCGCATCGGTTCCGTTCGCATTCGGCGCCGCCGCGCTTATCACCGGCAAACTCGACGACGGATGGATTCGCTCGACCCGCCGCTGGGCGATTTTTTCCTGGTTCTTTCTGACCCTCGGCAACCTGTTCGGCGCCCGCTGGGCCTACGAAGTCCTCGGCTGGGGCGGTTACTGGGCCTGGGACCCGGTCGAGAACGCAGCCTTCATGCCGTGGCTGGTGATGACCGCGTACCTGCATTCGGTGATGATCCAGGAACGCAAGGACATGCTGAAGGTCTGGAACCTGTCGCTGATCGGACTCGCATTCGCACTCACCCTGTTCGGCACTTTCATCACCCGCAGCGGCGTCATCTCGTCGGTGCATTCGTTCACCCAGTCGGGCCTCGGCCCGTACTTCCTGAGCTTCCTGATAGCGGTGACGCTCGCCTACACCGGACTTTTGATCTTCCGCTCGAAGCAATTACGCAGTCCCGCCGAATTTGAGTCGTATCTGTCGCGCGAGGCCGCCTTTTTGTTCAACAACCTGATCCTGGTCGGAATTACGTTCGCCGTTTTCTGGGGCACCATCTTTCCCGTGCTGTCGGAAGCGGTGCGCGGCGTGAAGATTACCGTCGGACCGCCGTTCTTCAATCGCGTCAACGCGCCGCTGGCGCTCGGGCTGGTGTTCCTGACCGGCATCGGGCCGCTGATCGCGTGGCGGCGCACCACCGCCGACAATCTGGTGCGCAGTTTCGCCACCCCCGTCGTGATCGGCGTCGCGGTCGGAATCGTCACCGCCGCTGCCGGGTTTCGCCAATGGTACGTGCTGACCGCCTTCTCCTTGGCCGCGTTCGTGATCGGCACAGTACTCGTCGAGTTTCGCCGCGGGATGAACGCGCGCCGCCACATGCTGTCCGAGTCGCGTCCCAGGGCTCTCGTCAACCTCGTCGCCAAGAACAACCGCCGCTACGGCGGCTACGTCATCCACGTCGGCCTGATCGCCGCGTTCGTCGGAATCGTCGGCTCGTCGTTCTTCCGCACCGAAGTGAAAAAGAGCGTGCACTCGGGCGAAAGCTTTACGATTGGTTCGTACACGCTGCGCTTCCTGGGTTTTTCGCAGGTCGAGACGCCCCATGTCGTCAGCGCGACCGCACGCGTCGAGGTGCTGGGCGCCGACGGCCGCGAAATCACCGTGATGACACCGGCCAAGCTTTTCTACGTACGCGCGCAGCAGCCCGCGACTGAAGTCGCAATCCGCTCCACTCCCTTGAGTGACCTCTATATTGTGCTGGCCGGAATCGACGACGGCGGCGAGACCGCGACCTTCGAAGTGTTCCTGACGCCCCTGGTCTTCTGGCTATGGGCCGGCGGCCTGCTGATGGTGCTCGGCACCGTAATCGTGATGTGGCCCAACGTGCGCGAGCGCGCCGCAATCGCGGCCGCGATGAGCCGCTCGTCCGCCGCCGCCGCGCGCGAACTCGCCGGCTCGGCCGCTCCCGGGAGTGATTGAATCCGTGCGTTCGCATTTCGCATTCGCATCGTCGCCCCGGGTTGCGGTCGCCATCGTCGCACTCTTCGTTTTTCTTTCTCCTGAACTAAAAAACGTTTCACGTGAAACGTTCGCGGCGGAAACCCCAACGAATTCGCAGGTTTCCGAGGGATTGACCTGCCAATGCGGATGCGGTCTGACGGTCGCCAACTGCAATATGCCTACCTGCGGCTTTGCCGTGCCGATGCGCGCCGAGATAGACGGCATGATCCGCAAAGGGATGAGCCGCGCGCAGATAATCGCCTTCTATCGCCACAAGTACGGCGAGAAGATCCTGTCCGCGCCCACCACTGAGGGCTTCAATCTGCTTGCCTGGACGATGCCTTTTATCGCGCTCGTGCTCGGCGGCGGCTTGATCGCGCTCGTGATCGGGCGATGGCGCCACAATTTGCCATCTGTGCCCTCCGGCTCGCAACCTCCCGCCGAGCCGTCGCTATTCGATCCCGAACTCAGGCGCAGGCTCGAAAACGAGCTCAAGGAGCGCAGGTAACCGGTGTTCATTCTTGCCGCCGCGCTGATTGTCGCCGGAGTCGCGCTGTTTGTGGCGGCTCCGTTGGGCATCGGGCTCGTCGGAGCGCGCGCCAAGTCGGCGGGCGAGCTTCAAGTGGAGCGCAACGAGCATGAACGCGCGCTGGCGGTGCAGGGTCTTCGCGAACTCGAGTTCGATCGCGAGATGGGCAAGCTGTCTGACGCGGACTACGAATCGATGCACAAGGCGCTCGAGGATCGGGCGCTGACTGCGATGGCCGCGGTCGAGAACTTCCTCCAGCAGACCGGCCGGGCCGCAAACCCGAAGAAACTGTCCTCCGCACCCTTGCCGCAGGCGCCGCGCCGGCCCGCGGCGCCGCCGCCGCGCACCGACGCCGTGCCGACACCCGCTGTGCGCGCTGAATCGCCACCGCGGCCGCAATCCTCGCCGTCGGCGCCGCGCAAGGTTCGCTTCTGTTCGCAATGCGGAACGCGCGCCGCGGCCGACGCGAAGTTCTGCGCGCAATGCGGCGCCGCGATCAAGCCGGCCGGCGGCGCGACCGCCCGGACTGAGTGATGTCGGCACCCGTCGTCGAGACCAGCGGCCTGACCAAGACTTACGGTCTGGTGCCCGTCCTGCGCGATGTGCAATTGCGGATGCTGGCGGGCGCGGACGCGTTCATCGTCGGCGGTAACGGCGCCGGGAAATCCACCCTGCTGCGCATCCTGGCCGGACTCGAAGCGCCCAGCAGCGGCCAGGCCCTGGTCTTCGGGCAGGACACGCGCACCCTCGCGGCGCGCTATCGGCGCCGAATCGGCCTGATGGCGCATCAGAGTTTTCTCTACCCGAATCTGACCGCCCGGGAGAATCTCGAATTCTACGCCGAACTGTATTCGCTCGCCGACCCGCATGAGTGCGCCGATCGATGGCTCGGCCGGGTCGGCCTGGCCGACGCTGCCGATACCCGCGTGCGTGCGTTCTCGCGCGGGATGGAGCAGCGCCTGTCGGCGGCGCGTGCGCTGATTGCCGAGCCGGCGCTGCTGCTGCTCGACGAGCCGTTTGCATCGCTCGACCATGACGGCGTCGAGACCGTCGCCGCGCTCATTCGCAGCGCGGTCGAACGCGGCGCCTGCGTGCTGGTGGCGACGCATGTAATCCCCGACATGGGCGGGGTCGAGGTTGCGGTTTTCGAAATCTCGCGCGGCCGCCTGATTCAGCACGCGCACAAGGAGGAGGTCCGGCGCGGCGGGAGAATTCGCTCGCTGCTGGGCAGATAGCATCCGTGTCGGGATTCGCCGCCGTCCTGCGCAAGGACCTGCGCCTCGAGCTCCGCAGCGGCGAGAGCACGCTGGCGCTGCTCGGGCTTTCGATGCTGGTGCTGGTGGTGCTGGTCTTTGCGTTCGGCGCGGCGCGCGCGCGCAGCTTCGACGCGGCGGCGGGCGCGCTGTGGGTCGCGATGGTGTTCGCGGGGATGCTGGGCGCAAATCGCGCGCTGCTGGCCGAGCGCGACAACGCGGCGATTCGCGGCCTGCTGCTCAGCCCGCTCGAACCCGCCACGCTCTACGCCGCCAAACTCGCCGCCGCGTTCATCTTCATGGCGGTGGCCGAGGCTGGCGCGGTCATCCTGATGGTGTTGTTCTTCAATCTCGACTTCGACGCATCGATCGCGCGGCTGGCTCCGGTCCTGGTGCTGGGCGCGATCGGATTTTCCGCGCTGGCGACGTTGCTCTCCGCGATCACCGGGCGCACGCGCGGCGGCGATATGCTATTGCCGATCCTCGCGGTGCCGATTTTCGTGCCGGCGCTGATTGCGGGCGTCAAGGCGAGCGCAGCCGCGCTCGCGGGCGCGCCGCTTGCGTCGATGGCCGACTGGCTGAAGATCATGATCGCGTTCGACGTGCTGTTCGTCACTGCCGGTTACCTGCTGTTCGAGCATGTGGTAGGTGGGGACTGACGAAAGGAAACCACTGGTGGCCCCATGAACAACTCCGCGATTCGCAACTGGCTCGGATTCTCGACCCTGGTCTTGATGCTGGCGTCGCTGTTCATGGTCTTCCAGTACGTTCCCCCCGACGCCGAGATGGGAATCGCCCAGTTGATCTTTTATTTTCACGTCCCGCTTGCCTGGGTCGCGTTCGCGTCGTTCGGGCTGGTCGCGATCGCCGGGATATTCTACCTGTGGCTCGGCGATAAGCTGTGGGACGACCTCGGCTACGCCGCCGCCGAAACCGGGATGGTCTTCTGCACCCTGATGATCGTCACGGGTTCAATTTGGGCCAAGCCGATTTGGGGCACGTGGTGGACGTGGGACTCGCGGCTGACGATGACGTTTATCCTGTGGCTGATGTACGGCGGCTACCTGATGCTGCGCGCCAGCGCCGACGACACGCCGGAAGTAGCCCGCTTCGGGGCGGTGATCGGAATCGTCGCCGCGCTGGACGTGCCGATCGTTATCGCGTCGGTGCGGCTGTGGCGCACGATACATCCCGCAGTGCTGGTTACCAAGCAAGGCGGCCATGGGCTGGAGGATCCGCGGATGATCTGGACGCTGATGGTGTCGCTGACGGCATTTACCGCGTTGTGGGCGTGGTTCCTGATGCTGCGATTCGCGCAGTTGCGCGCGCGAAGCAGGATGGGCGCGCTCGAGGTCAAAATTGCGCTCGCCAACGCGGCGGCATCCGACGCCAAGTAATGGAGCTGAGTTGATGGAACATTTTGGATACCTGTTCGCCGCCTACAGCATCATCTTCATCGTGATGTTCCTGTACGTAATGTTCATCTGGCGCCGCCAGGCGGCGCTTGACGCCGAACTTCGCACGCTGGAGGCGCGGATGGCGGCGGTGGCGGGCCAGTCGGAGGCCGGTGCGCCGCGGTCCGATGCTTGATTTGGTAATCGAGCAGGCCAAGTGAGTATAGTAACTGAGGTTTTGAATGTCGCCGACTGAGTATTCCGTATGGAATTTCGCGACTACTACAAAACTCTCGGGGTCGATCGAAAAGCCAGCGAGGCGGAAATCAAGAGCGCGTACCGCAAGCTCGCCCGCAAATTTCATCCCGACGTAAATCCCAACAACAAGGATGCCGAGGCCAAATTCAAGCAATTGAACGAGGCCTACCAGGTCATCGGCGACGCCGAGAAGCGCAAGAAGTACGACGAACTCGGCGCCGATTGGGAACACGGCGTATCGCAGGAAGAGATGGTGCGCCGCTATGCGCGCCAGCAATCGGCGGCCGGCGCGGGCCAAGGCTTCGGCGCCGGCGATTTCAGCGATTTCTTTTCGCAATTCTTCGCCGGCGGCGCGCCCGGCGGCTTCGGACGCGGCGCCGGCGGGCGCAGCCGCGGCGGCCCGTCACGCGGATTCGCCGGCTACGATTTCGACACCGGCGCCATGGGCGCCGAGCCGGCGCGCGCGCCCGATCTTCGCGCCGAAGTCAGAATCCCGCTGGTCGACGCGGTCAAGGGCGCGAAACGCCGCCTCGATCTCGTCGCCGACGACGAATGCGCCACCTGCCGCGGCAGCGGGATGATCGCGCGCGAGGAAAAGCAGGGCAAGGCGCGCGTGATCCGTTCCGCCGAGCCTTGTCCCACCTGCGCCGGCGCCGGCGTGGTGCAGGGGCGGCGCACGCTCGAAGTCACGATCCCGGCGGGCGCGGCGGACGGTACCCAGTTGCGCCTAAAGGGGCAGGGCGGCCGCGCACCCCGTCCCGATCAGAACGGCGATCTCTTCCTGACGATCAGAATCGAACCGAACCCGGTGTTTGCGCTGGCGGGCCGCGACCTCCGCGTCAATTTGCCGGTGTGGGACTACGAAGCGGCGCTCGGCGCCGAAATCACTGCGCCCACGGTTGACGGGCGCGTGTCGCTCAAGATTCCCCCCGGAAGCCAGACGGGACGCGTGATGCGGCTGCGCGGGCGGGGGCTGCCGGCCCGCGGCAAGGAGCCGGCGGGGGACCTGCTCTACGAATTGAAGGTGCTTGCGCCGGCGGATTTGAACGCCAGGGAGCGCGCGCTGATGCAGCAGTTGGCCGATAGTCTGAGCGCGCGCGGGATCGCCGATCCGCGGGCGGAGCTGATGGCGTCGAAGTGACGCGGAGCTGAATGCGGTGGCGCGGCGATCTTCCACAATAACAACCGGCTCGGCTTCGGCGCATCGGCGCGCCGCTCGCGGCCAAGTGGTCCTGATGAGCAGGAGCGTGTTCTGCTCGATAGGCGGATTCAGCGAAGGCGAGTTGGCATTGTGGGAGCGCGAGGATCTGATCGCGCCGGTCCGAGTGGAGCGGGTGCGGGGACGGCCCGAGGCGCTCTACGATCGCGAAGCGTTGCGGCGGGTCCGTGTGATTCGCACGCTCGCCGACGAACTCGAAGTGAATATCCCGGGGATCGGCGTGATCCTGCATCTGCTGGATCAGATGGCGCGCTGATGCGGTTCTCGGGCGGGGATAACCTCATCCTTCATGGCTCGCGATGCACAAAATGTCGTGCTGGGCGCGGTCCGATGCTTGATTAGCTAATCGAGCATGCCAAGTGAGTATAGTAACTGAGGTTGCGAATACTGCCGACTGAGTATTCCACATGGAATTTCGCGACTACTACAAGACTCTCGGGGTCGATCGAAAAGCCAGCGAGGCGGAAATCAAGAGTGCCTACCGCAAGCTCGCCCGCAAATTCCATCCCGACGTAAATCCCAACAACAAGGACGCCGAGGCCAAATTCAAGCAAGTGAACAAGGCCTACCGGGTCATCGGCGACGCCGACCGGCGCAAGAAATACGACGAACTCGGCGCGGATTGGGAGCACGGCATATCGCGGGAGGAGTTGGCGCGCCGCTACGCTCGCCGGCGATGGGCGGCGGGCACGGACTTCGGCGGCGGTTTCAGCGATTTCTTTTCGCAATTCTTCGCCGGCGGCGGATCAGCCGGTTTCAAACGCGGCGCCGGAGGGCGCAGCCGCGGCGGCTCGTCACGCGGGAATTCCGACGTCGATTCCGATGTCGCCGAGTCGGGCTCCGAGCCGGCTCCCGGGCGCGATCTTCATGCCGAAGTCACTATCCCGCTGGCCGATGCGGTCACAGGCGCGAAACGGCGGCTCGATCTTGTCGCCGCCGCCGAATGCGCCACCTGTGGCGGCAGCGGGATGATCGCGCGCGAGGAAAAGCAGGGCAAGGCGCGCGCGATTCGGTCCGGTAAGCTTTGTTCCACCTGCGGCGGCGCTGGCGTGGTGCAAGGGCGGCGCACGCTCGAAGTCGCAATCCCGGCGGGCGTGGCGGACGATACGCAGTTGCGCTTGAAGGGGGATGGCGGCCGCTCACGGCGTCCCGATAAGAATGGCGATCTCTTTCTGACGATCAGAATCAAACCGGACCCGGTGTTCGCGCTCGCGGGCCGCGACCTCCGCGTCAGTTTGCCGGTGTGGGACTACGAGGCGGCGCTCGGCGCCGAAATCACTGTGGCCACCGTTGACGGCCGCGTGTCGCTCAAGATTCCCCCAGGAAGCAAGACCGGACGCGTGATGCGGCTGCGCGGACGGGGCCTGCCTGCCCGCGACAAGGAGCCGGCGGGGGACCTGTTCTACGAACTGAAAGTGCTCGCGACAATTCGCCGATAGTCTCACAGCGCGCGCGCGGGATTGCCGATCCGCAAAGTGAGCCGAAGGGGGCGCGTTGATGCGGATATCGCGCGGGAATAATCTCATCCTTAATGGTTCGGGATGCGGAATACATCGTCGTCGGCGCGGTCGAGGCGGCGCTTGAGCGCGCCGGGGTGCGCCGGGACGCATCGATCCTGGTCGGGCTTTCCGGCGGGGCTGATTCGATTGCGCTCACTTGTGCGCTGCTCGAGCTTCGCCAGAGCCTGGGGCTCCGGATTGCGGCGGCGCATTTGAACCATCGGATTCGGGGCGGCGAGTCGGATCGCGACGAAGCCTTCGTGCGCGCGATGTGCGCGCGGCTTGGTCTCGAATTGATCGTCGAGCGCGCCGAGGGACTTGACGCGTCGATTTCCAGCGCGAACCTGGAGGAGCGGGCGCGCGAGGTGCGCCGCGATTTTCTGGGGCGCGTCGCCGACCGCATCGAAGCCGACTTTATCGCCCTTGGACACCATCGCGACGATCAGGCCGAGACCGTGCTGATGCGCCTGATGCGCGGCGCGGGAGCGGCGGGGATGGCGGCAATGGCCGAGCGCGGGCCGGGGAAACTCATTCGCCCGATGCTGTCGATTTCGCGCGCCGAGATTCGCGGCTACCTGGACGCGCGCGCGACTCCGTTCGTGGAAGATTCGACCAATTCGTCGCGCGACATCCTGCGCAACCGGATTCGCGCCGAACTGCTCCCGATGCTCGAGCGCGACTACGCGCCGGGGCTTGGCGGGCGGCTGGTCGAGGTTGCGGCCGAGATGCGCTCGCTCGACGAGCTGGTCGGCGCGATTGCCGCGCGCGAATTGGACGCGATGCGCCGGCGCGGCGGTGCGCTCGACGTGTCGGGATTCGCCGCGCTGAATCGCGCGGTGCAGCCGGTTGCGATTCGGCTGTTTCTCTCCGAGCGGAGGGGGTCTTTGCGCGGAATTTCGCGCGCGCATATCGAGGCGGTGCGTCAACTCATCCTGGAAGGCGGTCCGAGCGACTCGATCGATCTTCCGGGCGGATGGCGCGCCGGGCGCGAGTACAATTTTCTTCGGTTGATCCGGGCGGACGCAGGGCGCGAAGCCGCATCGGGATTCTCGGTTGCGATTGGCGCGGACGGAGTCACGGTGGTCGAGGCGGCGGGCTTTGCGTTCGAGGCTTCGACGATTGCCGCAGCGGACGCGTCGATACCGGACAGTTCGTCATCGAGGGTCGCAATCTTCGACGCTGCGAAAATCGCGGACGCGGGGCTGGTCGCGCGCAATTTTATCCGGGGCGACCGGATGCGTCCGATGGGGATGCGTGGCACGCGCAAGGTCCATGACCTGTTTGTGGATCGCAAATTGCCGCGGGCGAGGCGGGAGCGCTTCCCTGTGGTTACGGTCGGCGGCGAAATCGCGTGGCTTCCGGGGCTTGCGCGCGGGGACTGCGCGCTGGTCACCAAGGCGACGGAAACCGTACTGCGCGTTGAGGCGTCTGAAATCGCGGCTTAGCGAACCGCCACGTTGCGTGCGGCTCAACGCGCGTGATACTTTGTCTAATAGCATGAACCAGTTTTCTCGCAGTATTGCGCTGTGGCTAGTGCTGGGACTTATGTTCCTCCTGCTGTTCAATATCTTCAGCAGGCAACAGCCCAAAGAACCCGAAATAATTTTCTCGGATTTCCTTAACCAGGTTGAGAAGAACCAGGTCGCCCAGGCCACGATCCAAGGAAATCTGATCAAGGGCGACACCACCAGCGGCGAGCATTTCAAGACCTACGCGCCCGACGATCCCGACCTGGTCAAGACGCTGCGCGAAAAGGGCGTCAAGATCGCGGCCAAGCCGCCCGAGGGCGATCCGTGGTGGATGCTCGCGCTGATGCAGTGGTTCCCGGTGCTGCTGATTGTGGGGCTGTGGATTTTCTTCATGCGCCAGATGCAGATCGGCGGCGGCAAGGCGATGTCGTTCGGCAAGAGCCGCGCCAAGCTGCTGACAGAGAATACGCACAAAGTTACCTTCGGCGACGTGGCGGGAATCGACGAGGCCAAGGACGAGCTCGAAGAGATAATTCAGTTTTTGCGCGACCCCAAGCGCTTCACGCGGCTTGGCGGCCGAATCCCCAAGGGCGTGCTGCTGGTCGGGGCGCCGGGAACCGGCAAGACGCTGCTGGCGCGCGCGATTGCCGGCGAAGCGGGCGTGCCGTTCTTTTCGATTTCGGGATCGGACTTCGTCGAGATGTTCGTTGGCGTGGGCGCGTCGCGCGTGCGCGACCTGTTCGTGCAGGGCAAGAAGCACGCGCCGTGCATCATTTTCATCGACGAGATCGACGCCGTGGGACGCCATCGCGGGGCCGGGCTTGGCGGCGGTCACGACGAGCGCGAACAGACGCTCAACCAGTTGCTGGTCGAGATGGACGGGTTCGAGGCCAACGAGGGCGTGATTCTGGTGGCGGCCACCAATCGCCCCGACGTGCTCGACCCGGCGTTGCTGCGTCCGGGCCGCTTCGATCGGCGCGTGGTGGTGCCGCTGCCCGACGTTAAGGGGCGCGAGGGCATCCTCAAGGTCCACACCCGCAAGGTGCCGCTGTCCGACGACGTCGATGGGAGCAAGCTGGCGCGTTCGACCCCGGGCTTCGCCGGCGCCGACCTGGAAAACCTTGTCAACGAGGCCGCGCTGCTGGCGGCGCGCCGCAACAAGGACAAGGTCGAGATGTCGGACTTCGAGCTGGCCAAGGACAAGGTGATGATGGGCGCGGAACGGCGCTCGATGGTGATGTCGGGCACCGAGCGCAAGATAATCGCCTATCATGAAGGCGGGCACGCGCTGGTCGCGATGCTTCAGCCGGGCGCGGATCCGGTCCACAAGGTTACGATTATCCCGCGCGGGATGGCGCTCGGCGTGACCCAGCAATTGCCGATGGACGATCGTTACACCTATCCCCGCGACTACCTGGTGACGCGATTGGCGGTGATGTTCGGCGGGCGCACCGCGGAAGAACTCGTGTTCGGTCAGATGACGACCGGCGCGGGCAACGACATCGAAAAAGCGACCGAGCTCGCGCGCAAAATGGTCTGCGAATGGGGCATGAGCAAGGAGCTGGGCCCGATGACCTTCGGGCGGCGCGAGGAACAGATCTTTTTGGGCCGCGATATCGCGCATCATAAGGATTACTCCGAGCAGACCGCGCTCGAGATCGATCGCGAGGTGCGCCGGATCATCGATGACTCGTATCAGAAGGCGCGCCAGCTCTTGTCGGATCATCTGCCGCTGCTCCACGCCATCGCCGCGCGGCTGCTCGAGCAGGAAGTGCTCGACGGCAGCGAAGTCGAGGCGATGGTGACTGCCTTCCGCGAAGGGCGCGAGATGCCGCCATCGGCGGCTGCGGCGCGCAACGAGCCTCCGCGGTTGGGCGCGGACCCGGGCAAGGAAAAGCGCGCCGATAACGAGAACAAAGGCCCGCTGCCCGGACTGCCGCCCAAACCGGTTCTCGTGTAATCGTCTTCGCCGGCGTGGTCGCGGCGCTCCGATTCGATTCGCCATCGCGAGTCGGATGCCGCGGGGGTTGAGGCGGGAGTGGGGCCGGTGCGATGCGACGCTCGCGGATCAAAACCAAATCATCAAGCGATCGAGGCTGGCGCAAGCGCGCGTCGCAATCCCCGTATCTCAAGCTTTACGACGGTCGCGCACTCAAGTTCCCCGCAGTAATGGGCGTGCTCAACGTCACCCCCGACTCCTTCTCCGATGGCGGGAGATACCTGGAGCCGGACCGCGCCGTCGAGCATGCGCTTGCGATGGAAGCGGCGGGCGCCGACCTGATCGACGTCGGCGGCGAATCCTCGCGTCCCGCGGGCGCGTCGGAGATTCCAATCGAGGTCGAGCTCGCGCGAGTGACGCCGGTGCTCGCCCGCTTGGGCAAGCGGCTCACCGTACCGATCTCGATCGACACGCGCCGCGCCGAGGTCGCGCGGGTCGCGCTCGAGTCGGGCGCGGCGATAATCAACGACATCACTGCGCTCGAGCACGACTGCGAAATGGCGCCGCTTGCGGCGCGAACCAGGTGCGCGGTGGTGCTGATGCATATGCGCGGCGGTCTCGCCAATCATATCGAGTTCGCACGCTACCGCGACGTGGTGCGCGAGGTCGTCGAATACCTCCGCGCGCGCGCGCGCTTTGCCGCCGCGGCGGGAGTTGTGCGCTCGCGGATCATCCTCGACCCGGGGCTAGGCTTCGCCAAGACCGCCCAGCATAATCTGAAGTTGCTGGCCGCCTTGCCCGACCTCTGTGCGCTCGGCTATCCCGTATTGGTGGGAGCGTCGCGCAAGCACTTTGTCGCCGCTATCGCCGGAGCGGGCGAGCGGGAGCTGGAATTCGGCACCGCGGCTGCCAACGCTCTGGCAGTCGCGGCTGGCGCGTCGATCGTGCGCGTGCACGACGCGGGCGCGGCGGCGGCGGTGGTGCGGATGGCTGCGGCGATGGCGGGACGGGGCGAGCGGTTCAGGCGCAATGCATAACTACATACCCATGATACCGCAGCCGCGATGGCAGGACATCGTTGACGTCCTGATCGTGGCGTACGTGATCTACCGGATCGCGCTCTTGATTCGCGGCACGCGCACGATGCAGATGGTGGTCGGGATGGTGATCGTGGGGGGCGCGTTCGTGGCCTCGCAGGTGCTCGGGCTGTTCACCCTCAACTGGCTCTTGAACAACTTCCTCGGTTCGTTGTTTGTGATCCTGGTGGTTATCTTCCAGGCGGATATTCGGCGCGCGCTGACCCGTGTCGGTGCGCAATCCTTCCTCGGCCGCAACGCGGCGGCGGTCACGCCTGCGGAGGAAATTGCAACCGCGGCGGCGTGGCTTTCCGCGCGTCGAATCGGCGCGCTGATAGTGATCGAGCAGGACGATGGGCTGGGTGAATTTGTCGAAAGCGGAAGAGCCGTTGACGCCAGGGTCTCGCCCGAGTTGCTCGAAACAATTTTCATGAACGGCTCACCGCTGCATGATGGCGCCGTGATCATAAACGGCGAGCGGATACTGGCCGCCGCGTGCCTGCTGCCGTTGTCGCAAAATCCCAACGTAAGCCTGTCGCTCGGCACCCGTCATCGCGCGGCTATTGGAATGAGCGAGGACAGCGACGCGGTGGTGCTGGTCGTGTCCGAGGAGGACGGAACGATTTCCCTTGCCCGCGGCGGTGTTCTGAACCGTGGACTGGAGCCCGCCGAGGTCCTGTCCACACTCAAAAAACTGCCGGGTTAGGCGCGCGGAGCCAGGAGAGCGACCGGGACGACGCACGATGAGGCTGGGCGGCTACAAACATATGTTCGGAGTCGATGGCGCGCGGCGCCGGCTGCGCGGCGCCAACCTCGGCCTGCGCATACTCGCGGTGATGCTCGCGATCGGGCTGTGGATGTTCGTCAACGCGGGCGAGCGCGGCTCGGTCGAGCAGCTCACCGTGCCCATCAGCTATCGCTCGCTGCCAAATGGGATGGTGATCGTGAACCATCCTCCGGCCTTCGTAAAAATCGAAGTCACTGGTCCGCGCACCCTGCTGTCGCTGCTGGATCCCGAGCGGCTCACGCTCAAGCTCGATCTGCGCGGCGTTGCCGCCGGACAATCCGAGTTCAAAGTATATCCCGGCATGTTCAACGTGCAGCGAAACACCGCCGTGACCAGCATCTCGCCCGATCAGTTGTCGCTCGATATCGATCGCCTGGTTACGCGTGACGTGCCGGTCCATCTGGCGGTTCAGGGCAAGGTTGAGCCGGGCTACACGATCACCTCGGTCGATATTACGCCGCCGAGCGTCACCATCGTCGGGCCCAGCCGCTTCGTCACGCCGCTTACCTCGGTCAGCACGGAACCCTTCGACTTGAAGGGACTCACCTCGGACACCAGCCGCCCGGTTGATATCGAGCCGCCCAATCCGGCCCTGGGATTCTCTACCGGCCACGTCGATGCGCGGGTTAACGTCGCGGAGGCGATTGAAGACCGTGAGTTTCGCGCGGTCGACGTCGAAGTCAAGGATAGTAACTTCAAGTACCGAATCGAACCCAAGCAGGCCACGCTGACGATTCGCGGGCCCGCGGTCAAGCTCGCGGCTCTCGCGCCGAAGGGACTGGCCTACGTCGAGGCGAAGGGCGTCGCGCCGGGTTCGCACGAATTGCCGCTGCAAGTGACGTTGCCCGACGGAATGCAGTTGATGCGCCAGTCGCCCGACAAGGTTAGACTGCGGATGTATCACGAGAAGCTGACAACCACTGCCGATGAGCACCCATCGTAAACTGTTCGGCACCGACGGCGTCCGCGGAGTCGCCAATCAGGAGCCGATTACCTCCGAGACCGCGCTCAAGCTCGGCCGCGCGCTCGCCCATGTGTTCCGCAATTCCACCGGGCGTCATCGCAGAATTCTTATCGGCAAGGACACGCGCCTGTCGGGCTACATGCTCGAGACCGCGATCGAGTCGGGAATCTGCTCGATGGGCGTGGACGTATGGCTGGTGGGTCCTCTGCCTACCCCTGCGATCGCGTTTCTGACCCGCAGCATGCGCGCCGACGCCGGGGTGGTCATATCGGCCTCGCACAATCCCTTCCAGGACAACGGGATCAAGTTCTTTTCGCGCGAAGGATTCAAGCTCGACGACGCGACCGAGTGCCGAATCGAAGCGATGGTGTTCGACGAAAGCGAGGTCGCGATGCATCGCGCGCACGCCGGCGATATCGGCAAGGCCAAGCGAATCGACGACGCGCTCGGCCGTTACCTGGTATTTCTCAAGTCGTGCCTGCCGCGCTCGGTCGCCTTCGACGGGCTGAAGGTCGCTATCGATTGCGCCAACGGCGCCGCCTACAAGGTCGGTCCCGAGGTGCTGGAGGAAATGGGCGCCAAAGTCGTGGCGATCGCCGCCGAGCCCGACGGCACCAACATCAATCTCAATTGCGGCGCGGTGCATCTCGACGCGATCCGCCAGACCGTTGCGCGCGAGCACGCCAACGTCGGCGTTGCGCTCGACGGCGACGGCGATCGCGTGATGCTGATCGACGAGCGCGGCGAAGTCTTCGACGGCGACGACGTGATGGCGCTGCTCGGCCGCAAGCTCGCCGCCGAAGGCCGGCTGAGTGGCAACGCCGTGGTCGCAACCGTGATGAGCAACTTCGGACTCGAGCTCGCGCTTCGCGACGCCGGCGTGCGCCTGATTCGCACCGAGGTCGGCGACCCCGCGGTGGTGCGCGAGATGCGGCTCAACTCGTACAACCTGGGCGGCGAGCAGTCGGGCCACGTCATCTTCATGGATCACTCGACCACCGGCGACGGACTGATAAGCGCGCTGATGGTGCTCGCGCAAATGGTCGAGAGCGGGCGACCGCTCAGCGAACTGCGCGCGATGCGCCGCGTGCCGCAGGTTCTGGAAAACGTGCGCGTCCGAAAGCGCGTGCCGATCGCCGAGATGCCCGAAGTTCAGCGAATCGTCGCCGACGCCGAACGCCGCCTGGCCGGCGCCGGCAGGCTGCTGGTGCGATATTCCGGCACCGAGATGCTCGCGCGGGTGATGGTCGAAGGCGCCGACGGCGTTCAGATCAAAACGCTCGCACAGGAAATCGGCGCCGCGATCCGAAAGTACGCCGGCGCCCCCGCGGCCTAATCAATCCGGATCAGCGAATGGGTCGCGATGCGCCCGCCACGACGCCTTTGTCGTGCAGCCCGGCGATCTGGCGCGAGCTGAGCCCAAGCACGTCGGCCAGCACTTCATCCGTGTTCTCGCCGAGCAGCGGCGCGCGCCGCACCGGGCTACGGGGCACGGCGGAGAAGTGCAGCGGCGAACCAGGCATCAGGTAGGTGCCGACGCCCGGATGCTCGAGCTCGGCGAAGATCGGATTTGCGGTCGAGCATCGCGGGTCCTCCTTAACCAGTTGGCGGAAGGTCTGGTAAGGGCCCCACGAAACATTGGCGCCGGCGAAGGTCTCGCGGATCGCCGCCAGATCGCGCGAGGCGAACCACGGCCGCAGCAGCGCCGCGATCAAGTCGCGAGCCTGGAACCGCCCACTCTCGCTGTCGAGGTCGTGGCCGGTCGCGTGCTCGATACTCGCGCACGCCTCCTCGATTCCCGTCACTTGCTTGAGCGCAACCCACTGGCGAGCCGTGAGCGCGACCACCATCACCCGCCGTCCGTCGCGGGTTTCGAAGTCATGGCCGAACGCGCCGTACAGGTAGTTGCCGTCCTTCGGCTGATCGTGCCCGCCCAGTTCAGCCTCCGCGATACGGCCCAGGTTCCCGACCATCGCGAACGCCACGTCTGAAAGCGACAGGTTCACCAGTTGTCCTTCGCCGGTGAGGCGGCGATGGCGCTCCGCCGCCAGCAGGCCTACCGTCGCGAGCGTGCCGAGCGCGATGTCCCACGCGGGCAGGATACTGTTGAGCGGCTCGGCCAGATTGCGCGGCCCGGTCGCCCACGGAAACCCGGTCGCCGGGTTGACCGTGTAATCGACCTCGCTGGTGCCGTCGGGATTCCCGGTCAGCGCGACCATCACCAGGTCGGCGCGCCGCTTGCGCAGCCCGTCGTACTCGAGCCATCCGCGCGCCGGAAAGTTGGTCAGGAAAATTCCTCCCTGCTCGCCGGGCGCGGTGATCAGCGCCGTCACCAGTTCGCGCCCTTCGGGCGTGCGCACGTCGATCTGAATCGAGCGCTTGCCCTTGTTCAACCCGGCCCAGAACAGGCTCTGGCCGTGGGCGGCGAGCGGCCATCGATGGTAGTCCAGCCCGCCGCCAATCTGGTCGAAACGGATAACGTCCGCCCCGAGCTGCGCGAGCGTCATTCCGCCCAGCGGCGCGGCCACGAACGCCGAGCCTTCGACCACCCGCAGCCCTGACAGGATTCCGCTCATGCCATCACTCCTACAAAGCGCCAGTCCAGCACGTCCTCAGGGCCGCCCTCGCGGTCGGCGCGCACGCGCGAGCGCAGATGCACCAGGCCGCCGCCGCCGGCAAGCGGCTCGGCGCGTTCCAGTTCCAGCCTGCTGCGGATCGTATCGCCCTCGCGCACCGGCGCAAGATGATCGCATCCGTGCCACGCAACGATCGTCACCAGGTTCGGTATCGCGCGGGTCGCCTGCGCCGCCGCCAGGCCGATCGTATGGCCGCCATAGACCAGCCGCCCGGCCGGGCTGGAGGCGGCGTCGTGATGCGCCATCGCGATATTCAGCGTGAGCCGCGCAAGTTCCGGAGCCGACGATACGACGTCGCCGCCCGTGACCTCCCATACCGTTCCCGCGGCAAGGTCGGCGAAATGCGGCCCCGGCGCGGCCTCGCGAAACGCCGTCAGGTCCCATCCCTTAACCGGCGCGGCGATCGCGCTCGGATCGAGTTCGGCGCCGATCGTTTCGAGGTCGGCATTGTGTCCCGTCCGGCCTTCGGCATCCCTGCAGCGGAAGCATCGCGCAGCGCCAGTAATCCAGCACCGCGCGGCCCTTCTGATCGACCGTGCGCACGCGCAGTGCGGCGAGCCCGGTCGCGGCGCGGCCCGGACGCGGCCGGTTCTGCCGGAGCGCCACGACCTCGGTCTTGGTGTAAAGCGTGTCGCCGATCGCGGGCGCGCGGCGGAACATGAATCCGCGATAAAAGAGGTTCGCGATTACCCGCTGAGTGAGCAGCGTGGATTGTCCCGTTGCCACGTCCCACACGATTGCGGGATGGGCGATCGCGGCGCCGAGCACGCGCCGGCTCAATTCCGCGTCGAGCGCAAGCCGCATCCGGTCGCCGACGATCGCGGCGTGCGCGGCAGCTACGCCTTCAGTCAGGGTCAGCGCCGGAGCGCCGTCGGCGACGAGTCCGACATGGAGGTCGTCGAAAAACGGGCCACCAACCGTTTGTGCCGCCGCGCTCATGGTTCCCCGCGCCTCATTGGGAGGTAAATCACCTCATCTTAGCGTCGAGTGCAAGGGGCCGTGGCGACGGCACCGCAGTATTAAGCCGTTGGCAGTGGCTGCGCGCGACAACGGAGCGCGGCCTTAACGGTGGGTGCAGGGGTCACCCCTGCTTCGTGCGCTTGCGCTTCGCCTTCTGCGGTTTAGACCCGAGCGCTTTCAGGTACGCCTTCACCGCGCGCGTTAGCCCCATGTAGAGCGCGTCGGCGACGAGCGCGTGCCCGATCGAGACTTCTTGCAACCCTTTGACCGCTTTCGCGTAGGCCGGAATATTCTTGAGATTCAGATCGTGGCCCGCATTCACGCCGAGTCCGATTTCCCGCGCCAGCTGCGCGGCCTCACGATGAGCCGCGAGGATCTCTTTACCTGCCGGCGTACCGAACGCATTCGCATACGGTCCGGTGTACAGCTCGATTCGGTCCGCGCCGAGTTCTTGCGCGCGCCTGATCTGCTGCGGGTCGGTCTCGAGGAAAAGACTCGTGCGGATTCCCGCCTTGCCGAGCCTGGCGAGCACGTCGCCGAGCCAATCCGCCGCGCCGCTCGTCAGGTTCCATCCCGCATTCGACGTGAGCACGCCGGGCGGGTCGGGCACGAGCGTCACCTGCGCCGGCCTGACGCGGGTCACCAGCTCAAGAAACTCCGCACCGGGGTACCCTTCGATATTGAACTCGACCGTCAGCATCGCGGCGAGATCGAGCACGTCCTGAAACGTGATATGCCGCGCGTCGGGCCGCGGATGGACCGTAATCCCGTGGCATCCGGCGGCGATACAAGTGCGCGCCGCCTCGATTACGTCGGGAACATTTCCGCCCCGCGCATTGCGCAGCAGCGCAATCTTGTTGACATTGACGCTGAGTCGAATCATTTGGACATTGAGGCTACCAGAGCCAGCGCGCCTGTCCAGTTTTGGATTACCGCCCGCATTCCCGCTTCCCGCGTCTGGTGTATTATCTGCCGCAGGATAACCGACGATGATTTTGCTTAACGCCGCCGAAAGCCGCGAACTTGATCGCATCAGCCGCGAGAAGTACGGAATCTCCTCTTACTTGCTGATGACCCGCGCGGGCGAGGCTGTTGCCGATGCGCTCGTCGAGCGCTTCCCCGCCGCGGCCGCCGATGTGCTCGTTGTGGCGGGCAAGGGCAACAACGGCGGCGACGGATTCGTCGCCGCCAGACAACTGATTGAGGACGGCTTCGGCGTGCGAGCCGTTCTGCTCGGCCGGGCCGCGGACTTGAAGGGCGATGCGGCGCGGGCATACGCGGAGTTTCGCGCATCCGGCGGCGAGGTGATCGAGGTATCCGGCGTGTCCAGCCTCGACGCGGCGCTCGGCAAGCGCCCCACCGCCGTTATCGACGCGATTTTCGGCACCGGCCTGAACGCGGTGGTGAAAGACGCGCCGCGCCGCGCGATCGAGCTCGTTAATTCATTCGCGGTGCCTGTAATCGCCGTTGATATCGCGTCGGGTGTGAACTCGGACACTGGCGCCGTGATGGGCGCGGCGATCCGGGCCTCGCTCACGGTGACGTTCGGGTTTGCGAAGTTCGGCCACGCTTCATATCCGGGCGCCGGGCAATCGGGCGAGTTGCGGGTCGTCGATATAGGTTTCGCCGCGCGCGCGATTGAAGAGATAGCGCCACGCGGCCGATTCCTCGAGCGCGCGGACGTCCGCCATTTGATTCGCGAGCGGCCGGCGAATTCGCACAAGGGAATGTATGGGCATCCGCTGGTAATCGCAGGCGGCCGCGGCAAGTCGGGCGCCGTGCTGCTCGCTTCGCGCGCCGCCTTGAGAGCGGGCGCGGGTCTGGTTACCGCGGCGGTGCCGGAGTCGATCCAGCCAATCGTCGCGGCGGGGCAGGCCGAGCTGATGACCGAGCCGATCGCCGATCGCGACGGCCATTTTGACGGCGATCACGCGCCCCACGCGCTGAAGATGATAATCGACGGGATGAACGCGTTGATCGTGGGGCCGGGAATGGGAGTAAGCGACGACACCAGGAGCCTCGTCGAATGGCTGATTTCAGATGCGTGCGAGCGCGAGCGCCCGATGCTGCTCGATGCGGACGGACTCAACGCGCTGGCCGCGATCGGTTGCGAAGCCTTAAGGCGTGCGCGCGGTCCTGTCGTGCTGACGCCTCATCCGGGAGAAGCCGCGCGCCTGCTCGGTGTGACGCCGGCGGCGATCAACGGCGATCGCGTCTCTGCCGCGCGCAATCTGGCGGAGCGGACCGGAGCGTTCGTGCTGATAAAGGGCGCGCACTCGGTTATCGCCTCCCCTGACGGTGCCCTCTATATCAACTCGACCGGGAATGCCGGGATGTCCACGCCCGGCATCGGCGACGCGCTCTCGGGAATCGTCGGCGCGATGCTCGCACAGAAGATGCGCCCGCTCGACGCGCTCGCGCTCGGCGTTTTCCTCCACGGCTACGCGGCCGATCGCGTCGCGGCGCGGATGGGGCGCATTGGCTATATCGCCGGCGACGTGATTGACGAGCTGCCGGCAGCGCTGGAAGCACTAACGCGGTAGTTGCGCTATATTGGTGGCTGAGCAATCGCGATGGCTAATGCTGCGGAAGAATCGGGCGCGACAGCGGTCACGATGGTGATCGAAAGCCGTTCTCCGCACGAGACCAAATCGTGGGGACGGCGGCTCGCCTCGATTCTCGAAGGCGGCGAACTACTCGGCCTGATTGGCGATCTCGGCGCGGGCAAGACCTGCTTTATCAAGGGTCTCGCAGGGGGGCTCAGCTTGCGCGAAGAGGACATCGTGAGCCCCAGCTTCACGATGATCCAGGAGCATCACGGGCGCTTGCCGCTCTATCATATCGATCTGTATCGGCTCGAAGAGGCGACTCTCGACGACCTGGGCCTTCGCGAATACTTGTTTTCCGAAGGTATCGCCGCGGTCGAATGGTTCGAGCGATTGCGCGGCGGTGCGGAGATGGATTACCTCGCAGTCCGGATCAGTTACGCCGGCGCGAACATACGCCGGATCGAATTCAGCGCGGCGGATTCCCGTCACGCGCAAATCATTTCCAAGTTGAAGCGCCGCTTCTCTTGAGGGCGACGGAGACAAGCCCTCATTAGGGGCTGGTTTGAGGCCCATTTTCCGCTCATAATATCAAATTAACCAATTTTTCAGGGCGAATAGGGTCATTTCGGTGGGATTGGTCGTTCAAAAGTACGGCGGGACTTCGGTCGGATCGATCGAGCGAATCAAGGCGGTCGCCGATCGTGTGGTCAGGGCGCGCGCCACCGGCAATCGGATCGTCGTGGTGGTCTCGGCGATGGCCGGCGAGACCAATCGCTTGTTCAAGCTCGCCTCCGAGTTGAGCGAATCGCCCAACGCGCGCGAGACCGACGCGCTGGTCGCCACCGGAGAGCAGGTCTCGGCCGCGCTGCTTGCGATCCGGCTCCAGTCGATGGGATATCCGACGGTTTCTTTTCTGGCTTTTCAAATGAACCTTACCACCGACTCGCATCACGGCCGCGCGCGAATCAAATCCGTGCAATGCGATCGCGTGATGCGCGCCCTCGACGAGGGGCAGATCGCCGTGGTTGCCGGCTACCAGGGCGTCAACCCCGACGGCGATATCACTACGCTCGGCCGCGGTGCGTCGGATCTGACTGCGGTCGCGCTGGCAGCCGCTCTCAAAGCCGACGCCTGCGAAATCTACACCGACGTGGACGGCGTCTATACGGCCGATCCCAACATCTGCCCTAAAGCAAAAAAACTCAGCCGCATCTCGTACGATGAGATGCTCGAGATGGCGGGACTCGGGGCGAAAGTCCTGCAAACTCGTTCGGTTGAACTCGCCCGACGTTACAACGTGCCGCTGGTCGTCCGCTCCAGCTTCCGGGAAGTCGAGGGGACGTGGGTCGGACAAGAGGATTTATCAATGGAGGACATGCTCGTTTCGGGCGTAACGCTCGATCAGAATCAAAGCAAGATAACTGTTGCCGGAGTTGAGGATCGGCCCGGTCTGGCCGCGAAGATTTTCAGCCCGATCGCCGACGCGGGGATCGTCGTGGACATGATTATTCAGAACGCCAGCGCCGACGGCCGCACCGACATGACGTTTACCGTCGGCCGCGAAGATCTCAGCCGCGCGCTTGAAATCGTTACGCGTACCGCGGGCGAAATCGGCGTGTCCGACGTGCGGCATAGCGATCAGGTCGCCAAGGTTTCGGTGGTCGGAGTTGGAATGCGCACGCATGCGGGGGTCGCGGCGTCGATGTTCCAGGTGCTGGCGGCGGAACGGATTAATATCGAGATGATTTCGACCTCGGAGATTAAGGTCTCGGTCGTGGTCAATTCGAAATACGGGGAGCTTGCGATGCGTGCGCTGCACGACGCGTTTGTCAACGGTGCCGGCGGCTCGAACGCCGCGCCGCAGGAGACAGTTTGAGTACGATGCCGGATGCAAAGCATATCCAGGTTTACGACACCACTTTGCGCGACGGATGCCAGTCCGAAGACGTCTCGCTGACGGTCGAGGACAAGGTCACGATCGCCCAGCGCCTGGACGATCTCGGTTTCGATTATATCGAGGGTGGATGGCCGGGCTCGAACGATCGCGACGCCGCGTTCTTCAAAGAGATCAAGAAGATCAGGATTCACCACGCCAAGATCGCGGCCTTCGGCGCAACTCGCCGCTCCGGCGTACGCGCCGCCGCCGATCGCAACCTGCAACTACTGCTGCGCACCGGGACTCAGGTGGCGACCGTGGTCGGCAAGACCTGGGACCTGCACGTGCGCGAGGCGCTGCGAATCCCGCTGAACGAGAATCTAGAAATTCTCAACGACACGATCGCGTTTCTGAAAAAGCACTTCGACGAGGCGATTTTCGACGCCGAACATTTCTTTGATGGCTATTTTCACAACCCCGAGTACGCGCTTGCGTGCCTGAAAGCCGTTGACGACGTGGGCGTCACGCTGATCGCGCTGTGCGATACCAACGGCGGACGCCTGCCGGGCGAAATCGAAGCCGCGGTAACCGCGGCTCGCGCCGCGGTCAATTGCCCGATCGGAATTCACTGCCACAACGACTCGGAAGTCGCGGTCGCCAACACCCTTGCCGGCGTGTGCGCGGGCGCGGTGCAGGTGCAGGGGACTATCAACGGTTTCGGCGAGCGATGCGGCAACGCGAACCTGGTTTCGATAATCGCCAACTTGCAGCTCAAGCTCGGCTACCATTGCGTGCCCCCAGCCAAGCTCAAGATGATGCGCGAGGTCTCGACGCTGGTGTACGAACTCGCCAACATCACGCCGTTTGCGCGCCAGCCGTACGTCGGCCGCAGCGCGTTCGCACACAAGGGCGGGCTGCACGTGTCGGGAATCCAGCGCAACACCGCGACCTACGAGCACGTCGATCCCGCGCTGCTCGGCAACGACCGCCGCGTGCTGCTTTCCGAACTCTCGGGCCGCGCCAATATCGCGTACAAGGCAAAAGAATTCGGCCTTGAGATCGACCCGGCTAGCGACAAGATCGGCGCGCTGCTCGACGAACTCAAGCGGCTCGAGGGCGCGGGCTACACCTTCGACGGAGCGGACGCGTCGTTCGAGCTCCTGATGCTGCGCACGCTCGGCCTGGCCAAGGAGCATTTCAACTTCGTCAGTTTCCGCGTCTTCGACGACAAATGGCATGAGGATCGCGCGCCTTTCAGCGAGGCGGTGATCGTGATCGAAGGACCCGACGGCGTGCGCACGCGCAACTCCGCCATCGGCAACGGCCCGGTCAATGCGCTTGATTCGGCGCTGCGCCAGGCGTTGCTGCCGTACTATCCCAATCTCGCGGCGATGCAGTTGGTCGATTACAAAGTCCGCGTGCTCGACAACGGCGCCGGCACCGAGGCGCGCGTCCGCGTGCTGATCGAATCGACTGACGGCAAGCGCCGATGGGGCACGGTTGGATTGTCGAGCAACGTCGTCGAGGCGAGCTGGCAGGCGCTGGTCGACTCGGTCGAATACAAACTGCACAAGGACAACGTGAAGCCGCGCGTGAAGCCGGCGAGCAAGCACAACGGCGCGCGTCCGCGGGCTTCCAGGTCCGCGGAGAATGCGCCGGCGCGTGCAAGATAGGACGCGAGCGGGCATCCGTCCACGCCCGATCGCATACTCGCTAACAAGGGTCAGCGCGACGCCAGCCCTGTCGGCGAGGATTCTTTCACGCCCGAAAAACTAGTCTCTCGCGCGTGCCGCTAGTTCTTCTTGGGATGCGGCGTGCCGATGTATGGGAACTCCTTGAGAATGTCGGTGTGCGGCTTAAGGCCGCTGGGGGGACATTCATCTTTCGTTAGGAACGCGAGACGGTAATCGATCACGTCGTCAGTGAAGACGCGGCCGTTGGGGTATTTCGCGGGCTTCAAAGGATTGAAACTCAGCACGTCGGGCAGTGTGCGCTCCTTATCGATTGCGGCGATCGCCTCTTCCCGGGTGTAATTGCCGGTATGTCCCATCAGATGCACGAACTGATCGAGCCAGCGCTTGCGATCGTTAATCGGCTCGCTGGCGTTGTATTCCAGTTTGGTGTCGTCGGTGTTGAAGAAGCTGCTGACGCTCGGATGACCAGCGCGATCGACGTGGAGCAGCTTGCCGTCTCTGCGCACGCTGCATCGTCCCCAAATGTGTATTTCGGGCTTCGGGGCCAGTTCGCTCGTCGGCAGCTCGAGCACCGTCGAGAACACGTTGGCTTCGGTATTCGAATCCACGCCGGTCCATGGCGATTTGGCGCCGAGGTGCGGCTCGGTGAAGTTCCGCTTGCCCCTGATATCGAACAGATTCTTGATTCCGTCGAAGTCGAAAAAGAAGGCGTCGCTGCGACAGCCGGCGAAGAACGTGTAGCCGCCGGACTTGACGATGTTGGGTTTGGCGCCGAAGGAGACCTCGGCGTCGGCGATGATCTTCTTCCCGACAGCTTCGACCGAGCGTGACTCTTCCCCCTTTGCCAGAAAGACATTGACGGTCTGCTTGCCGTTTTGCGGCTTCGAGAACACGTAACTGAACGCGATATCCGTCAAGCAATCTCCGTCGTTGTCGATGTTGAGGCGGTAGATGGCGTCGGGATGAAGCGCGTCGGCATTTGGATTTGCATTGAGGATGATCACGGTCCGCGACCGATCGGTCGGCGCCTGGAACGCGTAGAGGTCGCACAGGTCAAGCCGTTGGTCTCCGAGCGGCGGGCCAAGACTGAGGCCAGTAAAATGGTTCGACATTTTTTCCTCCGTTGGAAATTGAAAATGCGATTGCGTTGTCCGACAGCACGGCAACGAAAACTAAATTCAATGTCGTCTCATTGTTTTCGACGAAATCACAGCTTATGTCCAATCATGCCCCAGGCCGGTGCCCGTCTCGTATTCATTCGGAATCGCGATGATCCGCCGGCTCAAACTTCGCTCGAATCCGAACGCCATCAATCTGTGTCACGCGCAGAACGCCCGGCTTTTTCCGCCGATCGGCGTAAGATAAGCTAGGCGGCGCACTGGAGATGACCAAAACCGTCCACGAGATTTATCTCGATCATAATGCAGGCGCGCCGGTTCGGGCGGAGGCTGCCGCTGCGGTTTCACGCCTGCTGGCCGAGACGAGTGGGAATCCGTCTTCGGTGCATCGCGCGGGCCAGCGTTCGCGCCGGATGCTGGAGGCTGCGCGCGCGCAGGTCGCATCGCTCGCGGGTGTCGAGGCGCGGCAGATAGTGTTTACCAGCGGCGGCACCGAGTCGAACAATCTTGCCATCTTCGGCGCGATCACAACGGCCGCTCGACGCAGTAAAATTATTACATCCCAGATCGAGCATTCATCGATTCTCGCTCCGATTGCGGAGCTCGAGCGCCGCGGCTTTGACGCAGTGCGAGTCGCGCCCGACTCCGACGGACGTATCGATCCCGCGCGGGTGCTCGCCGCGCTCGACAGCGAGACCGCGCTGGTCGCGCTCGGACTGGCAAACTCCGAGGTCGGAACGATTCAGGATCTCGCACCGCTCGCGCCCGTGTGCGCCGAGGCCGGTGCGTTGTTTCATATCGACGCGGCGCAGGCGGTGGGCCGAATTCCGGTCGATGCCGCGGCGCTGGGATGCGACCTGATGACGCTGAGCGGCCACAAGCTTGGGGCGCCGGCGGGAGTCGGTGCTTTGTACGTGCGCGAATTCGCGCGCCTCGGGCCGATCGTTTTTGGCGGGCCGCATGAAAGCGGCATCCGAGCGGGCACGCCGAATCTGCTCGGCACAGTGGCTTTCGGCGCGGCGGCCGAGGCCGCGATGAGTGCGATGGCGGCGGAGCGGGTCCGAATCGGTTCGCTTGCCGCATCGCTGCTGACGCGTCTATGCGAGGCGATTCCCGGTCTGCGCCTGAACGGCCCGATCGCGGGCAGGCTTCCGAATACGCTCAACCTCACGTTTCCGGGCGTGCTCGGCGAGAGCATGCTGATCGCGCTCGATCTCGAAGGCGTCGAAGTCTCGATGGGCTCGGCGTGCGCGGCAGGAGCGGTCGAGCCGTCGCACGTGTTGCGCGCGATGGGCCGCAGCGTCGCCGACGCGCGCAGCTCGCTCAGAATCAGCCTGGGTTGGAACAATACTGCGGATGAAATCGAAGCGGCCGCGGCGCTGATCCCGCAGGTGTGGCGGCGTGTCGCCGACGCCGAACCCATGGCGGAGGCGAGCGCACGATGAGGCGGCGAGTGCTGGTTGCGATGTCGGGCGGGGTGGACAGCTCGGTCGCGGCGGCGATAATGCGCGAGCAGGGTTACGACGTGGTCGGGGTGGCGATGCGGCTTGCGCCCGAGCCCTCCGGGCCAATCGCCAAGCGGCGCGGCGCCTGCTGCTCGCATGACGACTTCGAAGATGCGCGCCGGGTGGCGGAGCGGCTGGATTTTCCGTTCTACGTGATCGATCTGCGCGCCGACTTCGCCGCGCGCGTGGTGGACAACTTCGTCTTCGAATATCTGGGCGGGCGCACGCCGAATCCGTGCGTGATGTGCAATCGCGAGATCAAATTCGATCGCTTGTGGAGCCGCGCCCGCGCGCTCGGGGCCGACTACGTGGCGACCGGGCATTACGCCCGAATAGAGCAGGGGGTGGACGGCAGATTTCATCTGCTGCGCGCCGCCGACGAGTCGAAGGATCAGTCGTATTTTCTGTTTACGCTCGGCCAGGACGAACTCGCGCGAACCATATTTCCGCTTGGCGCGATGACCAAGACCGAAGTCCGCGCGCGCGCGCGCGCTTTGGGTCTTGCCACCGCGGACAAGCCCGAGAGCCAGGAAATCTGCTTCGTTCCCGACGGCGACTATGCGAGTTTTGTCGAGCGGCAAAGCGATTTTGCGCAAATCCGCCCGGGCGCGGTTATCGACCGCGACGGAAGGCGGCTGGCCGCTCACGCGGGCGTGCATCGCTTTACCGTCGGGCAGCGGCGGGGGCTGGGTGTCGCGAGCGGCGAGCGGCTGTACGTCCGCGAGATTCGGGCCGAGTCGGGCGAGGTCGTGGCCGGGCGGCGCGAGGAACTCGACTCCGCGGGCCTGGTCGCGAACCGAATCAGTCTGGTCGATGATTCGATTGCGCCGGGGCGCGCGCTCGGGGTCGAGGTGAAGATTCGCTATCGGCATCGCGCGATCCCGGCGACGATGCGCGTCGATTCGGGGCGCCGCGCGGAGATTCGGTTCGCGTCGGGCGGTCCGGCGGTGACGCCGGGGCAGGCGTGCGTGTTTTACCGCGGCGAGGAAGTGCTCGGCGGCGGAATTATCGAACGGGCGATCGCGCCAGAGCAGGCGAACTGACAATGGCAACGCGGTTTGCGATCGCAACGCTCGGATGCAAGGTCAATCAGTACGATTCGGCGGTTATCGAGTCGCGCCTGACCGCGCGCGGAATGGAACGCCGCGAGTTCGGCGAGCAGGCCGACGTCTATATCGTCAACACCTGCACGATCACTGATCGGGCCGATGCGGAGAGCCTGCGTATCGCGCGGCGGGCGCGGCGGCTAAATCCCAATGCGCGGGTGGTCATGACCGGATGCCTGGCGCAGGCGAGCCCCGGCGTGCTGGCGAAAGCGCCGGAGGTCGACGCCGTGATCGGGCTTGGGATGCTCGACGAGCTGGAACGCGCAGCCGCTTCGGGAGCGGACGAGCGCGTGATGGTCACCAACCTGCGCAAGGAAAAGGGGCCGATTGAAGTGGCCGCGGTCACGCTGGACGGCCATACGCGCGCGTTTCTGAAATTGCAGGAAGGATGCGATCAATTCTGCACGTTCTGCATCGTGCCGTTTTCGCGCGGCGCCTCCCGCAGCGTCGAGCCGCGCCGCGTGATGGCGGCGCTGGACGATCTTCATGCGCGCGGCTTCAAGGAAGTCGTGCTGACCGGGGTTCATCTGGGCGGCTACGGCAAGGACCTCGAGCCGCGGGTCGAGCTGGCCGACTTGCTCGAGATGATCGCCGAGCGATGCCCGCTGGAGCGGGTGCGGATAAGCTCGCTCGATCCCGAAGAGTTGAGCGACCGGATCGTGGAAATAATTTCGGGCAGCGGAAAATTCTGCCCGCATCTGCATCTGCCGCTGCAATCGGGCGACGACGAAACTCTGTCGCGGATGCGGCGGCGTTATCAGCGCGGCTATTTCCGCGATCGGGTCGAGCGGGTTTTGCGCGCGTGGCCCGACGCGGCGATCGGCACCGACCTGATCGTGGGCTTTCCCGGCGAGACGGCGGACCGTTTCGAGTCGTATTTCAATTTCGCCGAGTCGATGCCGCTTGCGTATTTCCACGTGTTTCCGTATTCGGTCCGGGCCGGGACCACGGCGGCGAAGTTTTCCGGGAGGGTGAAGCCGGCGGAGATCAAGCGGCGCGCCGCGGCGATGCGCGCACTGGGCGAGCGCAAGCGGGCCGAATTCGCCCGGCGATTCGTCGGAACGAAACTTAAGGTATTACTTGAAGAGCGGGGGCCGGCCGGCGAGCTGCAGGGCTACAGCCGCAACTACCTGCGGGTATCGACGCAGGGGGCCGACGAACTGGCAAATCGAGAAGTCGAGGTGGAGGCGTCAAGCGTTGAAGGTGCGCGACTGGTTGGGAAGATTGTTCGGCCGCGGGCGGACGAGACCGCGTGGCGCCGAAGCGGCTGAAAGTTCCCGCACCAAACTCGAGCGTGTGCTGGGCTATTCGTTCGCGCGAGCGGATTTGCTGGAGACCGCGCTGACGCATCCGAGCGCCGCGGTGGGCAGCGACGCGCATTACGAGCGGCTGGAGTTCCTGGGCGACGCGGTGCTCGATCTCGCGATCGCGGACCTGCTGATGCGCAAGTTTCCGACGGCGAAAGAAGGCCCGCTGTCCAAGCAGCGCGCGTCGATCGTAAACGCGCGCACGCTGGCGCTCAAGGCGCAGGCGATTGAATTGAACGAGATGATGCGGCTGGGAAAAGGCGAAGAAAAAAGCGGCGGGCGCGAGAAGACCTCGATTCTTGCGGCGGTGTTCGAGGCGGTGATCGGCGCGATCTACACCGATGGCGGGCTCACGCCCGCGCAGCAGGTGGTCGAGCGCCTGTTCGACGGCGATATCGGCGGACCGGCTGCGGAGCGCGATTACAAGACCGAATTGCAGGAAATCGCGCACCGCGAGTTTCGCACCCAGCCGGTGTACGAGCTGATCGCGACCGAGGGGCCCGACCACGCCAGGCGCTTTACCACCCGAATCAGAATCGCGGGCCGCGATCTCGGGGTGGCCGAGGGCGCCAGCAAGAAGCAGAGCGAGCAGGCGGCGGCGCGCCTGGCGCTGGAGCGAATCGAAAAGGAGCGCGGCGAGCGCCATGAGTGAGCATCGCGCCGGATTCGTGACGGTCGCCGGGCGCACCAACGTGGGCAAATCGACGCTGGTGAACCGGCTGGTGGGGCACAAAGTCGCGATCGTGACGCCGCGTCCGCAGACCACGCGGCGGCGAATTTTAGGGATCCGCAGCGACGCCGACGCGCAGATCCTGTTGATCGACACGCCCGGACTCCACGAGGCGAAGAAGCCACTGAATCAGCGCATGGTGCAGGTGGCGCGCCGCGCGATGGCGGAGGGCGAAGTGATTGTGGCGGTTGTCGAAGCAGGCGATCATCTGAACCCCGGCGATCGCGCCGTGCTGGTTGACATCCGGGCGCTCGGCCGTCCGACGATCGTTGCGATCAACAAGGTGGATCGCGTCCCGCGCGCTCAAATTCTGCCGCTGATCGAGGAAATCAACCGCGGATTTCCGGGCGCCGAGATCGTTCCGGTCAGCGCGCTCAGCGGCGAGAATATCGGCGAGCTGTTAGCGACGCTGAAGCGGATGCTCCCGGTGAGCCCGGCGCTGATGCCGGCCGACGAGTACACCGATCAGAGCGAACGGATGATCGCCGAGGAAATCGTGCGCGAGAAGATTTTTCTCAAGATGCGCCAGGAGATTCCGTTTTCCACCGCGGTCAGGGTCGAGAAGTTCGAGGACGACGCAGAGCGCAAGCTCAAGCGGATCGGCGCGACGGTGGTGGTCGATCGCGAGTCGCACAAGGGCATGCTGATCGGCGCGGGCGGGCGCACGCTCAAGGAGATCGGCACCGCGGCGCGACTCGAGCTGGAAGAGATTCTCGGCGCGCGCGTGTTTCTGGAAATCGTCGTCAAAGTCGAGCGCGATTGGACCCGCGATCCGCGCAAGCTCGTGGAGTTCGGGCTGTGAGCGCACGGCGCGAACCTCCCGGCGCCGAGGCGCGGCGGATTGCGGCCGAAGGCCTGCCGGCGGTGGTGATTGTGGGCCGCGCGAACGCGGGCAAGTCCACGCTGTTCAATCGAATCACCAAGGGCGGCCGGGCGATTACCAGCGCGATTCCCGGCACTACGCGCGACCTGAATTTCGCCCGCGCGATCCACGGCGGCCGCGAATTCGTCGCGGTCGATAGCGGCGGGCTCGAACTCGGCGGGCATGAGCGGATGACCGAGCGGATCGTCGCCGAGGCGCTGGCCGCGGTGGGGGTAGCCGACGTCGTGGTGTTCATCCTCGACGGCAGGGGCGGGCTCGGCGAAGCCGACGCCGAAGCGCTGGCACTGGTGCGCGAAACCGGATGCCCGCTGATCATGGCGGTCAACAAGATCGATCAGCCGGGACAGGAGCCCGAGGCGGCCGAGTTCTACGCGCTCGGCGGCGACGAGTTGTTTTTCATCTCGGCGGCGCACGGGCGGGGAATCGCCGAGCTGCTCGATCAAGTCGTCGCGCGGCTGCCCGAGCGCGAAGGCGCCGCGGCCGCGCAGCCCGACCTGAGGCTCGCGCTTATCGGCCGCCCCAACGTGGGGAAGTCGTCAATTCTGAACCGGCTCTCGGGCTTCGAGCGCGCGATCGTGGACAACATCCCCGGCACGACGCGCGATCCGGTGGACGTGCGGATTTCCGCGCACGGACGCGACGTGCTGCTGATCGACACCGCCGGAATCCGCAGGCCTCCGCGCGTGGCCGGCGAACTGGAGCATCATGCGGTGGGCCGGGCGATCGAAACGATCAGGCGCGCGAACGTGGTGTTGCTCGTGATCGACGCGAGCGAGGGAATCACCGACCAGGACGCGCGGCTGGCGCGGCTGGCGGACAGCAGCGATCGGGCGATGGTTATCGTGTGCAACAAGTGGGATCTCGCGGCGAAGCAGGGGCTCAAGCTGGCGACCTTTGTCAGCGACGCGCACGAGCGCTACCCGTTCCTGGACTATGCGGCGATGGTGTTCACCTCGGCGGTGACCGGCGACGGGGTGGACGGGATCATCCCGGCCGCGATCCAGGCCGGAGATTCGTGGCGTGCGGTGTTTCAGACTTCGCGGCTGAATCGGACGCTGGCCGAGGCGACCGCGGCGATGGATCCGCCGCAGGTGGACCGGCGGCGACTCAACCTGATGTACGTGACCCAGGTGGGCAGCGCGCCGCCGCGGCTTCGATTCTTCACCAACGTCGAACGCGGCATCCCGGCGCATTACATACGCTTTATCGAAACGCGATTTCGAAAATCGCTGGAACTTGTCGGCACGCCGCTCAGGCTCGATTTTCGGCGCACCGGCCGCTCGTGGGTGCAAGGCAGTCCGCCGGGACGGCCGGGGGCCAAGCCTCGCAAGCGGCCCGCGCCGCGCACCAAGCCCGCGCGCGCGTGAGCATCCGGCTGTGGAGCATCGCCGCGACGGCGTTTCGTACGATGGGCAGGCTCCGGTATATTTCACTGTCAAGGCAATAGCGGTGATCTCTCAAGCAACAGCCGGGCGGATTCAGTGATCCTGATCCTCGATTTCGGCAGCCAGTACACGCAACTGATTGCGCGCCGGGTGCGCGAAGCCAGCGTGTATTGCGAAATCCATCCGTTCAACCTCGCGCCCGAAAAAATCCGCGCGATGAAGCCGCGCGGGATAATTCTTTCCGGCGGACCGGCCAGTCTCTACGAGCAAAACGCGCCGGATATCGCCGACGAGGTGCTCAATCTGGGCTGTCCGGTGCTCGGAATCTGCTACGGCCTGTACGTGATCGCGCAGCACATGGGGGCGCGCAGCGTTGGCTCGCGACAGCGCGAATACGGTCCGGCGACGCTGGTGATAGACGGCGACGACGCGCTGTTCGAAGGGCTCAGCGGCCGGGAGCATCGCGTCTGGATGAGTCACGGGGACAGGGTCGAGGCGATTCCGGACACGCTGTGCGCGATCGCACACAGCGACAACTCGCCGTATGCGGCGTTCAAGACGCGCGACGGGCGCATCCGCGGCATCCAGTTCCATCCCGAGGTCGTGCACACGCCGTGCGGCGCGCAGGTGATCCGCAACTTCGTGCTGAAAATCTGCGGCGAGCGCGGCGATTGGACGATGGCGAATTTTGTCGAGACGAAAGTGGCGGAGATTCGCAAACAGGTCGGGCCGAGCGACAAGGTGCTGATGGGGCTGTCGGGCGGCGTCGATTCGTCGGTGGCGGCCGCGCTGATTCATCGCGCGATCGGGCCGCGCCTGCATTGCGTGTTCGTCGATACCGGCCTGCTGCGCGCGGGCGAGCGCGAGCGGATGGAGAATACGTTCGCGCGCCAGCTCGGGATCGATCTCACGGTTACCGATGCGTCCGAGCTTTTTATCTCGCGGCTGGCGGGCGTGCTCGACCCCGAGCAAAAGCGCCGGATCATCGGGCACACTTTCATCGACGTGTTTGAATCCGAGGAAGTGGTTCGGGGCGCGAAATTTCTCGGCCAGGGAACGCTCTACCCGGACGTGATCGAATCGGTCTCGTTCAAGGGGCCGTCGGCGGTGATCAAGAGCCATCATAACGTCGGCGGATTGCCGGAGCGGATGCGGCTGGAACTGGTCGAGCCGTTGCGCGAGTTGTTCAAGGATGAAGTGCGCGAAGTGGGCCGGCGGCTGGGGCTGGCGGCCGAGGTCGTCGAGCGGGAGCCGTTCCCGGGGCCCGGGCTGGCGGTGCGAATCGTCGGGGAGGTCACGCGCGAGCGGCTGGATCTGGTGCGGCGCGCGGACGCGATCGTGATGGAAGAAACGGCGGCGGCGGGATTCGGACTCAAGCTGTGGCAGGCGTTCGCGGTGCTGCTGCCGCTCAAAACGGTGGGCGTGATGGGCGACGGGCGCAGCTACGAAAGCGTGATCGCGATTCGCGCGGTCGAGTCGATGGACGGGATGACGGCGGATTGGGCGCGGCTGGAGCCGGCGTTCCTCGCGCGCGTGTCGAGCCGCATCACCAACGAGGTCAAGGGCGTCAACCGCGTGGTTTACGACATCACGTCGAAGCCGCCGGCGACGATCGAGTGGGAGTGACAGGTGACAGTTCGCACGCGCTTCGCGCCGAGCCCGACCGGCTCGCTGCACATCGGTAACGTCCGCTCGGGGCTGTTCGCGTACCTGTACGCGCGGCACAACCGCGGGGATTTCATCGTGCGGATCGACGATACCGATCGCGAACGATCGACGAAGCAGTCGCTCGAGGAAATCCTCGCGGACCTGAAGTGGCTGGGGATGGAGTGGGACGAAGGTCCGCCCGACCAGGCGTACTTTCAGACCAATCGAGTGGAGCGCCATCGCGAGGCGGCGCTCAAATTGCTGCGCGAGCGAAAGGCGTACCCGTGCTATTGCTCGGCGGAAGAACTCGACGCCAAGCGCAAGCAGGCCGAGCGCGAGCGTCGCCGGCCGGTTTACGATCGCAAATGCCGCGGGAGCGGCTTTCCGCCGGATCTCGCGCTGCCGGATAAATCCGCCGGACGCAACTATACGATCCGGTTCGCGATGCCGCTTGCGGGCGAGACGGTCGTCGAGGACCTGGTCAAGGGCCGGATGGTCTTTCAGAACACCGAGCTCGACGACTTCATCATTGTTCGTTCGGACGGCTCGCCGATTTACAACTTCGCCAGCATTCTCGACGACGTCGACATGCGCATCACGCACATCGTTCGCGGCGATGACCACGTCTCGAATACCCCGCGCCAGATGCAGATGGCGTACGCGCTCGGGTTCACGCCGCCGGCCTTCGCTCATTTGCCGCAAGTGCTGGGACCCGACGGGTCTCCGCTGTCAAAGCGCCACGGCGCGACTTCGGTGATCGCGTACCGCGAGGGCGGCTATTTCCCGGAGGCGATGCTGAACTATCTGGCGCGCCTTGGATGGTCCCACGGTGACCAGGAAATTTTCTCCAAGGACGAACTGATCGAGTTATTTTGGCTTCGAGGCCTGCGGAAAATCAGCCGGCGTATTCAACGCCGAGAAATTGCTCTGGCTCAATTTCCATTACCTGAAGCAGCGCCCGATCCCGCGGCTGGCGGCCGAGGTCAAGCCATTCATCGCCCGGCGCGGATGGCCGATTCCGGGCGACGACGCGTGGCTCGAAAAGGCGGTGGCAACCCTGCACGAGCGCGCCAAGACGCTCGCCGAGCTGGCGGACTTTGCATCGTTCTACCTGAAGGACGAGATCGAGATCGATTCGAAAGCGGCGGCGAAATTCCTGAAGCCGGAAATCGCGGAACCGATCCGCGCGTTGGCTCGGGATCTCGAATCGATCGAGGGCGAGTTCTCCGAGGCGCCGGTGCAGGCCGTTTTCGAATCGCTGCTGGCGCGATTCAACCTCAAGCTCGGGCAACTCGCGCAACCGGTCCGGGTGGCGCTCACCGGCGGCGCCGTCAGCCCCGGGATTTACGAGGTGATCGCGGTGCTCGGCAAACGCCGCACCGTCGATCGCCTGAACGCCGCCGTCCGCCTGATCGAGCATCCCGCCTGAACCAGCAGCGCCCGCTCACTTCGGTCGGCGGCCGGTACTTTCCCGCGGTTCATTCAAATAGTACCCTTGATCCATGAGTGTATTAGTACCCTACGTAGTCGAGCAGACCGGGCGCGGCGAGCGTTCTTACGACATCTATTCGCGATTGCTCAAGGACCGGATCGTGTTCGTGGGCGGGCCCGTCAGCGACGACCTTGCCAACCTGGTCACCGCGCAACTGCTGTTCCTCGAGTCCGAGGATCCGGAGCGCGAAATCAACATGTACATCAACTCGCCGGGCGGCTCGGTCACCGCCGGGCTGGCTATCTACGACACGATGCAATTCGTGAAGCCTCCGGTCTCGACGCTGTGCGTGGGGCAGGCCGCCAGCATGGGATCTCTGCTGCTGGCCGCAGGAGCCAAGGGCAGAAGATACGCGCTGCCGCATTCGCGGATACTGATCCATCAGGTCTCCGGCGGGTTCGAGGGACAGGCGAGCGATATCGAGATTCACGCGCGCGAGGCGTTGCGGCTTCGCGAGATCCTCAACGACATCCTGGCTCATCACACCGGCCAAAACGCCAAGAAGGTCGAAAAGGACACCGACCGCGACAACTTCATGTCGGCGGCGCAGGCAGTCGAATACGGACTTATCGACGAAGTGATCTCCGGCCGGCCAATCAAGGCCTCGCTCTAGCCGGCGCCCGGCCTGCGCTTGGCCATGAACGCGCAACATAACCTCGAAGGCCGGGCTCAAGAAAAGATCGAGCGGTTCCGAATTCGCGGGATGCATTGCGCGAATTGCGCGAGCACCATCGAAAAGGCCGTCGCGCCGATCCCCGGCGTGATCGACGCCCATGTAAATTTCGCCGCCGAGACGCTGACCGCGCGCGTCGGCGACCAACTCGTTGCAGGTGAAATCGAGGCGAGGGTCGCGGCCGCCGGCTATAGCGCGATCGCCGAGTCGAATATCGTTGGCGCGGGCGAATCCGCTCTCGATCGGCAGGACGCGCGCCGCAACCTGCGATGGGTGCTCGCCGCCGCGATCGGCGCCGCGGTCGTGATGCTTTTGCAGGATCGCGAGGGCGGCGCCGCGCGCATCGCGACGCTCGCCGCTCGCCACGATACTGATGTTCACCGCGGGCCTGACCTTCTACCGCGGCGCATGGATCGCCGCGCGCAATCGCACCGCGAACATGGATACGCTGGTCGCGCTCGGGATCAGCGCCGCCTATTTCTACTCGGTCCTTACCACGTTTCCCGCCGTCTTTTTCGCGGGTCCGCGATTCTTCGATACCGCCGCCGAGCTGATCCTTTTTATTCGCTTTGGCAAATTCCTCGAGGCGCGCGCTCGCGGCCGCGCGATGGCTGCGTTGCGATCCCTGCTGACCCTGGTCCCCGACGTTGCCACGGTGGTGCTCGACGGGATGGAGCGCGTCGTGCCCGTTTCCGAGCTGGCGGCAGGCGAGATCGTGCTGGTCAGGCCCGCTTCCAGAATTCCGGTTGACGGCGTGATTGTCAGCGGCGCCAGCGCGATCGACGAGTCGATGCTTACGGGCGAGTCGATGCCGGTGGACAAGTCGGCGGGCGATGAGGTCTCCGGCGGCACGCTGAACACCGCCGCGGCGATTACGGTTCGCGCTACGCGCGTCGGCTCCGAGACGGCGCTTGCGCAGATAGTCCGAATGGTTGCGGACGCGCAGGGCGACAAGGCTCCGATCCAGCGCGTCGCCGATGCAGTCGCCGCGCGATTTGTGCCGGCGGTGATCGCGATTGCGGCGCTCACTTTTCTTGCGTGGATGCGGCTGGGCCCGAGTCTCGCGATGGCGTTGACTGCCATGACCGCGGTGCTGGTGATCGCGTGCCCGTGCGCGATGGGGTTGGCGACGCCGACCGCGCTTATGGTCGGCAGCGGACTTGGCCTGCGCGCGGGGATTTTGTTCAAGCGCGCATCCGCGCTCGAACTGATCACCAGAATCCGGGTGATGCTGTTCGACAAGACCGGCACGCTGACGGCCGGCCGGCCGGAACTCGAATCGGTCGTCGCGCTCGACGGCGACGACGAGAATAGCGCGCTGTCCTATGCCGCGATGGCAGCCGCCGGATCGATTCATCCGCTGTCTAAAGCCGTCACCGCCGGCGCGAAGGCGCGCAACCTCGCGCCGCAAGTCACTCCCGAGAACTCGCGCGAGATGCCGGGCCTGGGCGTTACCGCCGAGCATCGCGGAAAACAGATCGCGCTTGGCAACGACCGGCTGATGGCGCGAGATCGGCGCCGATGTCGATTCTCGCGCCCGCGACGAGGCGGCCAAAATAGCAGCGTCGGCGGCGACGCCGCTGTTTCTCGCGATCGATCGCAAGGTGACCGCGGTGCTTGCAATCCGCGATCCGGTCAAAGCGCGAGGCGCGCGGCGCGATCGCGGCGATCCATCGGATGGGCATTCGCACGGTGATGATCTCGGGCGACAACGCTGAAGTCGCAAAGAGCGTCGCTGCCCGGTTGGGAATCGACGAGTTTCACGCGCAACTCACGCCGGCGGACAAGATTGCGATCGTCAGGCGCTACCAGGAGTCGGGGATGTTCACCGCGATGGTCGGCGACGGAATCAACGACGCGCCCGCACTCGCCGCCGCGGACATCGGAATCGCGATCGGCTCCGGCACTGACGCCGCCAAGGAGACCGGCGACGTGGTGCTCACCCGCGACGACTTGTACGACATCGTCCGCGCGCTCGTGCTCGGCCATTTGACGCTGAACAAGGTGAAGCAAAACCTTTTCTGGGCGTTTTTCTACAACGTGCTCGGAATTCCGATCGCCGCCGGCGTTCTGTATCCGTGGTTTGGAGTCATGCTGAATCCCGCGCTGGCGGGACTTGCGATGGCGCTGTCGAGCGTCAGCGTCGTCAGCAACGCGCTGTTGCTCAATTTCACCGGCCCGCGAAAGTTGAGGGCGGTGCGAGCCGAAGTCGAGGCAGGGGTCAGGGCCCCCTGCGACCGTAATTCCTCGCCTCCGCCGCAAGCGCCAACGGGCTCGTCTGAAAAGAAGGAGGTTGCAATGGCAACGAAACTAAAATGCGAGAAATGCGGCTTCGAGACCGCGATGCCGGCGCATTGCAATCGCCCGATGCACTTTGAAAGCGTCGGCAATGAAACCAAGCTGGTGTGCTGGATGGGTCCCGACTGCGGTGTTGCCGATGTCCCCCGGCATTGCGATGCTCCGATGAAGGCCGCCTAGCACCTTCCGGGCGGCAAGACGACGCGGGGTGGCTTTGGTGGCAAGGCTCAACTCAGCTTATCGCCGATACTCGAATACAGTAGCTTTCCGTGTTTTTGGACATAGGACAATGGCACCTTCGGATTGTTGATGTCTTTACCTCCGTCAGCATGCCATTTTCCTTCCCATTTAGAGTACCAGTACTCCATGGCTGCGGGCTTTAGTCGATAAATTTCCCTCAGTTCAATGCTTTCGTAGGTCGCAAAGATTGAATCGACCTTTCTGTATTTGGCGATAATTACCGGGTTAAGGTGGTGGTGAGTGGTGAATTGGTCAGTTCGGAGAATATTGACGGTCTTCAGTTCGTACTCGTTCCCATCAGCATCAACGGCGTCGGACTGCCAAGGGCGGCCGAGTAAATCCTAGCAATCGCTCCGAGACGGAGACCGGGGCAAGATGTTCACATGCCGCTCCAGTCGCTCGAACTGTCGTTGCATTCAGTCTCCGCTGCGGCCATTGCAGCAGTTTCCGCGGATCGGGCGTTTCCAACGGCGGTTGGCCTGGAGTAGAAGTGAAGGCAACTGGTGAACGTCGACTTTAGCGCAGAGCGGCTTGCGAATGGGCTGTAGAAAATTCATCTTTCAGCGTGTGGGGTAGACTTACTAGCATCGGCGCATTCGAGCATGAGGTGAATCGCCGCGGGTGTCGGACCGACGACATTTGATCTCGTCGCGTCGCCACCGTTCGCTCGGAGCCAAAGCGTCGAAGGCAGCGCGAGTGTCATCGGCTCGCTCACGTCGACGTGCGCGAGTGTAGGCATGGCAGAAGGGGACTTGGTGGATGAGCGCGGCGCAAGCGCAGTAACTGATAAGGCGGAAGCGCTATCCGGCGAGTCCGAGAGGTGCGAGCAATGCGCGGCAAAGAGGAAGGAATACGCTCTTGTTCAGCGGACTTTTCTCCGCGATATGCATTGCTTCTAGTCTGGCCGTCCTTACAGTGCAAGGATGAAGAAGCTTCTCGAAGACCCCGACAGCTTCTACACGCCGAAGGCGAGGCCGTCAGGGCACGACATCAGTGGGGCATTTGGGAAGGACAACGGTGGGGCTATCCCATCCAATCTGTTGCGAATATCGAATACCGAATCCAACGGGCGGTACCTCGATGCGTGCAAGGCGATAGGGGCCAAGCAGCACCCTGCGCGATTTCCCGCCAAACTGCCGGAATTTTTCATCCGCATGCTTACGGAGCCCGGTGATGTGGTAGTCGACATCTTCGCCGGGTCAAACACGACGGGCCAAGTTGCGGAGTCCGAAGCACGCTGTTGGCTTGCATTCGAATCCTCCGCGGAATACGTTGCCGCATCCGCTTTTCGTTTTCTCACCACGCATAACAGCCCTGCTGAAATGCGCGCACTCTACGAGCGCATCGAGGCAGGGGTGACCGTCGATCTCCGGCAGTATCTCGGGCAGCGGAATCTTCTAGAATCCGCCGTCAGGTGAAATGCCGACGGAAACTTCGTCTGCCCTAGGGCGCACGCCGGTGCAGCCCACAAGCGCGAGCGTGAATGAGTGCCGCAATAAGTCGAAACCTGAACGGGCGGTCGCTGCGCAAGCGCTTTCATTGCGGGCCTGGGACTGGGACTATTGGCAATTGGGTGGGCGTCGAGCCAGGTCCCAGCGGGGAGGATGCGAATGCCGAGCCGGGTTCATCAATTCTACGCGGTAGCTTTCGAGGAAAACTTTTCGCTGCGCCAGATAGCGCCCGCTTTTCCCGAGGCCAGGATATCGGCGCTTGAGTTGTTCGTGCCGATCGAGGCCGACGGCGGCCTCTACATCTTTCCCTTCGGCGCGATCGTCTCGCACGACGTTCCCGCCGAGCATCGCGAACGCGTATTCGCACGCCTCACCAGCGCCATGCCCAAACTCACCACCCGGATCATCCGCGAGGATTACTCCGTGATGGAGGATGCGGCCGCGCCGATCGGCATTTCCGGCGGGATGCTGCGGGTGGACAAGCTCACTCCGCAACGCGCAGAAGTCGTCGCGCTGACGGTCGGTCAGAGCGCGGCGATGGAGTACTACGAGCGAATCGTGGACAGCCTGTTCGCGCGGACCGCACAGCTGGTCGATCGGATGGCGTCGCGCGGCACCGTGCCGTATCGGATTACTCCTTTGCATCGCTTCATCGGCGAAGCGATTTCGTCGCGCACCGAAGTCCTCGCCGTGCTCCATCTGCTCGACAAGCCCGACGCCGCATGGGAAGACCCCGCGATGGACCTGATCTACGACGACCTGCGCGATGAATTCGATCTGGTCGATCGTTACGCGGCGCTGACCAGCAAGCTGCAAAGCATCCAGGACTCGCTGGTGCTGGTGCTGGACGTGGCGCGCGATCGGCGCCTGGTATTGCTCGAAGTCGTGGTCGCGCTGCTGATTTTGCTGGAAATAATCCTGGGCGTGATTCACTTCACGGGGTAGGGGTGAGCAGGGGGTGACCCCTGGCCGTTGGCACGGCTGGCCAGTATTAAAAAAACAAGGGCGCGCTGGATAAGGACTTTTCACTCTCACCTTCATCCTCGCCCTAACAGGAGAGCTTTGCATAACCGCATATTGAATTCGGAGCAGCTCGGCTCCGCATGCCCTCAGTGAAGTCGAAGTGTTTTGCGCCGAGAAAGATTCGGGATTCTTCGCTGCGCTCAGAATGACACAAAAAAAGAGCGCGCCAGCGCGTACCGCTTCAGCACCAACATCCGGTCACGCGTAGCTCTCCTAACAGGGCGAGGACAAATAAGGCCCCGATCAGGTTATCCAAAGCTCTCCTTTGGGGTTTTTCACCGGTCTGCCGCACAATCGACACGAATGTTTCAACACCCTGGCGGGAATTCACATAGCCGAAACACTGGTCTGGTAGGTTCTTCATCGCGCGAACTTTAGGCTCGCGCTGGTGCGGTCCTACGCATCATCGGAGAGATGCCATGCCAGACGAAACTCCGGAGCGGAAAAAGTTTGATATTCCCCGCGGACGCGGCTCCGTGTCATACGAAAAAAGAATCGACTCCGGGCTGCTGATGCCCGGGCAGTACGTCGATCTGGTCAGGCGAAATAATGTAATCGAAGGTGAAATGAAACTTCTGCTGGCCGTGCTGGAAGACGCGATTCGATGCTACCTGCGAAACGCGAACGCGAAAGACGGCGAGCGCCGGCGCGACTTCGTCGAGGTCAAGAACTGGTTCGGAGCCGGGGGCGATGCGGCGGCCGGCAGGCGCGCGGATATTTTCAGCTTCGACAATCTCTGCGCCGCGCTTGGGATCGAGCCGCGCTGCCTGCTGGCGCGCCTGCGGATTCTGACGATTGCCGATCTGCCGTCGCGGCGTTACCAGATGCGCCGGCATCGCGCACTGTCGAGCCTGCGACATGCAAACGGCGTGCGTCAGCGCGGCCCGGCGCATTCGCACGGCTCGTGACGCAAGCCAGCGGGAAAACTTAAAAACGAAGACGGACTAACTCTAGTCAGCTGCTGACGGCGTGCGAGTTGGTTGGTGGGCAGGGAGTGAATCGAACACTCGACACAAGGATTTTCAGTCCTTTGCTCTACCGACTGAGCTACCTGCCCACCGTGTTGGACGCGTTCGCACGATGCGATCGGAGCGAACCGTGAGAGAATCATTCGTACCGATGATTGCCGCGCCTTGCAACGGCCCGCTCATCGCTTGAGGGCCGCCACCCGCGACTCGACGAAATCGATCACCTTGCCTTCGAGGTTCACGCCGTCGAGCCGGTCGATCTCCTGCACTCCGGTCGGACTCGTCACGTTGACCTCGGTCAGGTAGTCGCCGATGATGTCGAGCCCGACAAAGTACAGGCCGTCGCGCTTCAGGCGCGGCTTCAGCATCCGGCAGATATCGCGATCGCGCGGCGTGACGGGCGCCTTCACGCAAGTGCCGCCGACGTGGATGTTGCCGCGATGCTCGTCTTCGCGCGGCACCCGCAGCGTGCATCCGAGCGGCTCGCCGTCGAGCACGATCAGACGCTTGTCGCCGTTGCGAGCCTCGGGGAGATAGCGCTGCGCCATGATTGGACGCGACTCGTACTGCGTCACCGTCTCGAGAATCGCGCCGAGGTTGCGGTCCCTGGTGGTGACCAGGAACACGCCTTCGCCGCCGTGGCCGTCGAGCGGCTTGACGATCATCTCGCCGCCCTGTTCGTCAAGAAAAGACTTGAGGCGGGGAATTTCATAGGTGACGAGCGTCGGCGGAATCGCGTCGGGAAAATTCAGCGAGTAGAGCTTTTCGTTGGCCTCGCGAAGGCCCGCCGGATGGTTGAGCACAAACGTGCGCCGGCTCTCGGCCAGGCTGAGCAGCATCGTGGCGTAAAGATAGGCCGCGTCGGCGGGCGGGTCCTTGCGCATGAAGACCGCGTCGAAGGTCTCCAGCGGATACTCGGCGCCGTCGTCGAGGAAGCGGTGATGAGGACTGGCGCGCGTCACTTCGCATCGGCGCGCCCGCGCGATCACGTTGGGGCCACGCGCGTAGAGGTCGCGGATGCCGAGGAAATAGATTTCATGGCCGCGCGATTGCGCCTCGAGCATGAACACGAAGGTCGTGTCCTTGTCGGCCAGCACCCGCTCGAGCGGGTCCATGACGAACGCGAACTTGCGCGGCGCCGGTTTATTCAATTTTTTCGGTTTCGGCATCTTCGCTTGACCCTTGCGCATCGTGAAGTAACCCCGCCGCTATGCTAACCGCGGCCATCGCCGCAGTCTCGCTTCTGAGGCGATTTGGCCCAAGTCCGGCGGCGACGAAACCGGCGTTGTCGGCTATCGAGCGCTCGTCGGCGTCGAAGTCGCCCTCGGGTCCAACCGCTATCAATATCGCACCCGGACGCAAGCGTCGAATCACGGCGGCGAGCGGCTCGGCGCCCATCGCGCAGATTACGGCGAGCGTCCGGGGTGGCAGGGCGCGAACCATGTCGTCAACGCCGAGCGGCGATCGCACGCGCATCGCGGCCGGGGAATGGCTTTGCTTCGCGGCGGCGAGCGCGAGCCTGCCCCATCGTGCCAGCCGATCCGCCCCCGGCGAGCGGACCAATCCGCGCGCGCAGACGATTGGCCACAGCTCCGACACGCCCAGCTCGGCCGCCTTCTCGACTACGAAGTCCATTCGCGGGCCCTTGACGATCGCGGCGGCGAGAATGATTCGAGTTGAGGCGGGCGAGGGCGGCTGCGGCGACGATGATTCGACACGAACTACGGCGCGGCCGCGTTCGTAACGCTCGATCGTGCCCTGATGCTCGACTCCCGCGGGATCGAGCAATGACACGCGCGCATCGACGGCGAGCCGCAGGACCGTGCGCATGTGATGGAACTCGGCGCCCTCGACGAGCGCGAGGTGCGCGGCGTCGGGCGGGCGCGGAATCGAAAAACGCGGCGGCGATGCGCGCATCAGCGTGGCGCTCGCGCGATCACGGCCGTGGTCCATCCGCGATGGGTCATCCGGCTGAGACATCGCAGCGGCGAGCGATAGTGGGCAATCACTTCGTCGGCCTCGTCGGCGAGAAACCCGCCGAGGATCAATCGTCCGCCGGGCGCGAGGAGCCGCTTCAGATGCGGCGCGAGCTCGATCAACGTATGGCTCAGAATGTTGGCGGTGATCAGCTCGAAGCGGCGGTGAATCGAAGCGAGCGGCACCGACGAGAATCGGATGGATTTTTCCACGCCGTTCAGGCGGGCATTGGCGCGCGCATTTTCCAGCGCCACCGGATCGATATCGATTGCGACTATTTCGCGCTTGAGGCCGTCGCGCATTCCGAGCATCGCCGCCGCGATCGCCAATACGCCCGAGCCGGTGCCGGCATCGAGGATCGACTTCGGCGCGCGCGCGCTTAGCACCGACTCGATCGCGCGCAGAGCGCCTGCGGTGGTGGGATGGTGCCCGGTGCCAAAAGCCTGCGCGGGTTGGATTACGATGGTGGTTCGGCCGGGCTGATGCTCGCGCTTCCACGGAGGCACGATCAGGATTCGGCGCCCGACACGAAACGGCCCAAAGCGTTTCATCCAAAGCGTGGACCATCCCGGATCGACGATTCTGCTGACGGCGCCATTGCGAGCGCCGTGCGCCAGTGGCGCCTTGTCGCGCGCGGCGTCCACGCGCAGCATCCCGGCTTTTTCCAGCGTCAGTTTCAGGCGCGAGAGCCTGGCCGTCGAGATCGCGCCGAAGTAGGCCTCGAGCGTGACGGTCTTATCCTCGCGGGCGCGCGGCGACTTCATCCCGGCGACGGCGCATCCGATGGCGCCGCCGGCGACGAGGATTCCCGCGGCTTCATCGGCGAGGTGCGAATGGGTGCGGAAAATCGCCCTGGTGTAAGTTTGCCTGGATGCCGATGCGCGCTGCATATTCTCCGGCCTTTGACTTTGGCATCCGCGGCGATTTCTTTCGAGTGCCGATCCGCACGGAAAGAATGCTCAAATCCCACTCGCTGAGTGCCTTATGCTGGAGATATAGTATCATTAGGCTTGTTAATTCATCGGGATTTTTTCCCGCCGCCGCGCTCACAACTGAGCGCAACGGACTAATCGGAGGGCATTTGCGTGAAGCACAAGAGCCTGACAGTCGCGATGGTGCTGCTCGGGGTGACGATTGCGCTTTCGGTGTGGGGCGATCCCACCGCGCTGACTATATCGAATGGCGGCGTCACGGTGACCGGCAGCTCGCCAACCGAACTTGATTTTCCGATCTCGCGCGATCGGCGATACCAGCTTCGACGCCTTTGTTCAGTACCAGACCCAGGACGGCACTGCGGTCGCAGGAGACTGACTACACGGCGGCGATAGGGTCGCTTGTGATTCCGGCCGGCACGACCAGCACGACGATTCCGGTGAGAGTCGCCGGCAGCAGCATCAATCAGTCCGACAAAACCTTCCAGATGCTATTGGTGGGCGGTGGTGGTGCAGCGAGGAGCTTCACGCCCAGCTTTGCCACCCAGCAGACCTTCGCCGTGGGCGGCAACCCGCTCTCGGCGACGGTGGCCGACTTGAACGGCGACGGCAAGCCCGACCTGATCGTCGCCAATAGCACCAACCCTGGTACGGTCTCGGTGCTGCTCAACACCACCGCTCCGGGGGCCGCCACGCCCACGTTCGCCACCCAGCAGACCTTCGCCGTGGGCGAATACCCGTACTCGGTGACGGTGGCCGACATCAACGGCGACGGCAAGCCCGACCTGATCGTCGCCAATGACACCGGCTCCGGTACGGTCTCGGTGCTGCTCAACACCACCGCCACGGGCGCCACCACGCCCAGCTTCGCCCCCCAACAGACTTTCGCCACGGGCAACTACCCGGTCTGGGCGACGGTGGCTGACTTGAACGGTGACGGCAAGCCCGACCTGATCGTCGCGAATGACACCGACCCGGGTACGGTCTCGGTGCTGCTCAACACCACCGCCGCGGGCGCCGCGACCCCCAGCTTCGCCCCTCAGCAGACCTTTGCCGTGGGCAGCCTCCCGGACTCGGTGACTGTGGCCGACTTAAACGGCGACGGCAAGCCCGACCTGATCGTCGCGAATGAAGGCAACCCGGGTACGGTCTCGGTGCTGCTCAACACCACCGCCCCGGGCGCCGCCACCCCCAGCTTCGCCAGCCAGCAGACTTTTGCCGTGGGCAACTACCCGTTCTCGGTGACAGCGGCCGACTTGAACGGCGACGGCAAGCCCGACCTGATCGTCGCGAATTACACCATCCCCGGTACGGTCTCGGTGCTGCTCAATACCACCTCCCCGGGCGCCACGACATCCAGCTTCGCCACCCAGCAGACTTTCGCCACGGGCAGCCTCCCGTTCCCGGTGACGGCGGCCGATTTGAACGGTGACGGCAAGCCCGACCTGATTGTCGGTAGTGACACCAACCCTGGCACGGTTTCCGTGCTGCTCAATACCACCGCCCCGGGCGCCGCCACCCCCAGCTTCGCCACCCAGCAGACCTTCGCCACGGGCAACTACCCGCAGTCGGTGACGGCGGCTGATGTCAACGGCGACGGCAAGCCCGATCTGATCGTCGCCAATGGCACCAACCCCGGTACGGTGTCGGTGCTGCTCAGCACCACCCCCGCGCCGACGACCACGTTTGACAGCAATAGCTTCGCCGCCCGGCAGCCCTTCGCCACGGGCAGCGACCCGTACTCGGTGGCGGCGGCGGACTTCAACGGCGACGGCAAGCCCGACCTGATTGTCGCGAATGAGACCGACCCCGGACGGTCTCGGTGCTGCTCAACACCACCGCCCCGGGGGCAGCCACGCCCAGCTTCGCCACCCAGCAGACCTTCGCGACGGGCAGCGACCCGTACTCGGTGACGGTGGCCGACGTCAACGGCGACGGCAAGCCCGACCTGATTGTCGCCAACGAGGGCGACGGCACGGTCTCGGTACTGCTAAACACTACCGCCCCGGGGCAGCCACGGCCAGCTTCGCCACCCAGCAGCCCTTCGCCATGGGCAACGGGCCGGTATTCGGTGACGGCGGCGGACTCAACGGCGACGGCAGGCCTGACCTGATCGTGGCGAATCGACAGTGGGGACCGCACGGTCTCGGTGCTGTTCAACACCACCGCCCCGGGCGCCCGACCCCCAGCTTCGCCACCCAGCAGACCTTCGCCACGGGCAGCTACCCGGGTCGGTGACGGCGGCGGACGTCAACGGCGACGGCAAGCCCGACCTGATCGTCGCGAATACACCGACCCAACACGGTCTCGGTGCTGCTCAACACCACCGCGCCGGGGGCCGCCACGCCCAGCTTCGCCGCCCAACAGACTTCGCCACCGGCCTCCCCGTCTCGGTGACGGCGGCGGACGTCAACGGCGACGGCAAGCCCGACCTGATCGTGGCGAGATATGCGCAACGGCACGGTCTCGGTGCTGCTCAACACCACCGCGCCGGGCGCCACCACGCCCAGCTTCGCCACCCAGCAGACTTCACCACAGGCAATTGGCCGCTCTCGGTGGCGGCGGCGGACGTCAACGGCGACGGCAAGCCCGACCTGATCGTCGCGAATACTAGCGCCAGCACGGTGTCGGTGCTGTTGAACACGACCGCGCCGGGGGCCGCCACGCCCAGCTTCGCTACCCAGAAGACCTTCGCCACGGGTACGGCCCGGACTCGGTGACGGCGGCGGACGTTAATGGCGACGGCAAGCCCAACCTGATCGTGGCCAATGATATCGCCCAACACGGTGTCGGTGCTGCTCAACACCCTGTACGCGACCACCGCGTCCGGCAGCCCGGCAACTGGAACAATCCACTATAGCGTACCGACGCCCACGCCGACCGCAACTTCAACGGCCACGGCGACCGCAACTGCGACAGCGACGGCTACTGCAACGCCAACGGCGACCGCCACGCCGACATCGACGCCGACCCCAAGCATCGCCAAGCTGAAGATTTCACCCAAATCCCTGAACTTCGGCAAATCGACCAAGGTTGGATCGGTCAGCAAGGTCAAGGCGGTGACGATCAAGAACGGCAGCTCGAAGAAATCCAAGATTACCGTATCGATCATCAACCAGACGACCGTCGCGCCATTCGCGGTCAAGAGCGGATGCGCCACAACGTTGGCGCCGGGACAAGAGTTGTAAAGTTTCGGTGACGTTCAGTCCGACCGATACTACGGCGCGAAGCGGAGATTTGACCATCAACGACAATGAGGCGGGAGCGCCGCAGAAGATCCCGCTGTCCGGTACCGGCAAGGCCGCCAAGAAATAGGCAGGGCGCAGGGGGTGACCCCTGCACCCAGTATTACGGCCGCGCTCCGGTGTCGCGCGCGGGCAGGGCTGGCCAGTGTTAAGAAACCGCGCTCCGTTGTCGCGCGGGGGACAGCACCGGCGGGCGGGCGGGTTTGCGCTAGCGCTCCACGAATGCGTAAACTCGCATCATTATTGGGCTTCAACCCAGATTTTTTATGCGGCGGCCGGAAGCCAACTGCCCGGCGGCCGTTGAAGACGTGACAACGCCGAGCAACTCTCTCAAGTTCCGGCGTTGCATCTGATCTGTGGAACAAACCAGGGCTGAAACCTTGTGCAGGGGATGCCGTCGGGTCTACAGGTGAATGGGGATCGCGGGTCAAAAGAGAAATTCCGGCTAACGTGAAGTACTCTTGGGGAAGAGTACGGATCAGCGTGATCGCGGTCTTGGGTGCGGCCGCATTTGCGATCGCCGGCCTGAGTCGTTCTTCAGGCCGGGCGTATAGCACGGCGCCCATGCCGGCGCTTTTGGTTACGGACGATTGCACCGGCGCCGTGACTGCATATCCCGCCGCGAGCAACGGCGATATCTCTGCGATGGCCCCGGCAGCCACCGGCCTGACGTTGCCCAAATTCCTGGCCGTTGACACGAGTGGGAACGTTTACGTCACCAACGTGTGCAACAACTCCGCCAGCGTCAACATTTACGCCAAGGGAGCAGCGGCGTGGCCGCCCCCATAGCCGCTATCGGCGGGAGCAACACCGGCCTGAGCTACCCACAAGGCATCGCGGTGGACTCCAAGGGCAAAATCTATGTAGCGGACGAGAACACCGCGAGGGTGTTTGTCTATGCGGCGGGGAGCACCGGCAACGTTGCCCCCATCGCCATCATCGGCGGGGGCAACACCGGCCTGAGCTACCCAGAAGGCGTCGCGGTGGATTCCGGCGGCCAAAACTACGTGGCGGACTTCGCCGCGCAGAGCGTGTTTGTTTATCCGGCGGTGGGAAGCAGCACCGGGCTGCTCGACGAGTCCCCCACCGCGGCCATCAGCGGTGGCACCACCGGCCTGAGCCTTCCCGAACGGCGTTGCGGTGGATTCCGGCGACAAAATCTATGTGACCGATGACGGTGCCCCCGGAGCCCCGAGTGTGCTGGTCTATTCGGCGGGGAGCAACGGCAACGTCGCCCCCATCGACGCGATCAGTGGGAGCATCACCAGCCTGAGCTACCCACAAGGCATCGCGGTGGATTCCGGCGGCAAAATCTATGTGGCGGACTACGGCGCCGACAAGGTGTTGGTCTATTCGGCGGGGAGCAACGGCAACGTCGCCGCAATCGACTCCATCGGCGGGAGCAACACCGGCCTGAGCTCCCCAACCGGCTTAGCGTTGGATTCCGCCAGTAAAATTTATGCGGCGGATGACGGAGCTTCAGGCTACGGCCCCGGCAGCGTGCTTGTCTATTCGTCGGGGAGCAACGGGAACGTCGCTCCCTTGGACACCATCAGCACGACCGCGACCACCGGCCTGAGCTACGCACAAGGCATCGCGGTGGATTCCGGCGGTCAAATCTATGTGGCGGATGACGGACCTGGCGGGGTGGGCTTCGGCAGCGTGTTTGTCTATGCGGCGGGGAGCAACGCCGGCACCGCCCCGATCGCCACCATCAGCGGGACCGACACCGGACTGGTCGAACCAAAGGGCATCGCGCTTGATACCAACGGTAACATTTATGTGACGGACTTCGTCGAGGCCGCCGTATTTGTTTATCCGCCGCTGGCAATCAGCGGTACCGGGCAGCTCAACGAAGTCCCAATCGCCGTCATCGACGGGAGCAGCGCCAACCTGCACATGCCGGAAGGCATCGCGGTGGATTCCGGCGGCGAAATCTATGTGGTGGATTACGGCACCCGCAGCGTGGTTGTCTTTTCGGCGGGGAGCAACGGCAGCGTAGCCCCAATCGCCACCATCAGCGGGACCAACACCAGCCTGCGCACGCCGGTAGGCCTCGCACTGGATTCCAGCGGTAACATTTATGTCGCGGACGGCGGGCGCCCCTTGGTGTATCCCCCGATCCTCGGGAGCGTGTTTGTCTATCCGTCGCTGGCAATCAGCGGCACCGGGCTCCTCAACGAGGCCCCCATCGCCACCATCAGCGGGAGCGCCACCGGCCTGCACACCCCGGAAGGCATAGCGGTGGATTCCAGCGGCAGCATCTATGCGGCCGACAACACCACCGCCAGCGTATTTGTGTATCCGGCCGGGAGTCCGGCAACGTCGCCCCCTCCGCCACCATCAGCGGTCCACTCACAGAACTGTTGTCGCCTGCGTTCGTCGCTATCCAGCCGCCGGGTGCGTCGCCGACACCGACACCCACACCGACACCGACGCCGACCGCCACCGCGACTGCGACGGCAACGCCGACATCAACGCCGACATCGACGCCGACCCCGAGCACCGCCAAGCTCACGATTTCACCCAAGTCCGTGAGCTTCGGCAAATCGACGGTCGTGGGTTCAATCAGCAAGCCCAAGACGGTGACGATCAAGAACGGCAGCTCGAAGAAATCCAAGATTGCCGTATCGATCATCAACGAGACGACCGTCGCGCCATTCGCGGTCAAGAGCGGATGCGCGACAACGTTGGCGCCGGGCAAGAGTTGTAAAGTTTCGGTCACCTTCACCCCGGCCGATACTACGGCGCGAAGCGGAAATTTGACCATCAACGACAACGAAGCGGGAGCGCCGCAGCAGGTCCCGCTGTCCGGTACCGGCAAGGCCGCCAAGAAATAGGCAGTGCCGAGCCCTGGCCGTTGGCACGGCTGGCCAGTATTAAAAAACCGCGATACGTTGTCGCGCGCGACCACTGTCAACGGCTTAATACTGCGCTGCCGTCGCCACGGCCGGGTTTGCGCGTGCGCTCGATGAGCGCATAAACTCGCCTCATTATTAGACTTCAATTGTTCCAACGTGCTAGGTGCGGGTGGTGTTGAACATAGCCCATCGCGGTGCGAGCGGCGCTTTTCCCGAGAACACGCTCAGCGCGTTTCGCGCCGCGATCGACGCGGGCGCGGATATGTGCGAATTGGACGTTCAACTGAGCCGCGACGGCGCGGTGGTGGTGATTCATGACGAGACGGTCGAGCGCACGACCGACGGCAAGGGTGAAGTCGCGGAGCTGACGATCGCGGAGCTCAAGCGATTGGACGCGGGAGCGAAGTTCAAGGACGGCCCGTTCAAGGACGCGCGAATTCCGACGCTCGACGAAGTCTTTTCAGTGACCAGTGGCAAATGTGGGCTAAACATCGAACTTAAAGCGGGCGGCCTCGAGCATCAGGTCGTGCAGATCATGCAGGCGCGCAATGCTCTGGGCGACAGCATCGTGTCGAGCTTCGATTGGGAATATCTGAAAAAAATCCAGCAGCTCCATTTCGGCGTCCGGGTTGCGCTGCTGGCCGAGGAGAAGCCGGTTGACCTGATGATGAACGCGGTTGCGATGCGCGCGCATGCAATCAATCCGCGCTGGGATATGGTGACATCCGATCTGTGCAGGGCGGCGCACGAGCGCGGGCTCAAGCTGTACACCTGGACGGTAGACGCGGACGCGCGGATGCGGGCGCTAATCGAATGCGGGGTTGACGGTATCATGACGAACTATCCCGAGCGGCTGAGAACGGTGATGGGCGGCTGATGGGACGTTTGGGCGACGGCAAGATCGAGGAAGTGCGTTCGCGCGCCGATATCGTCGAGATTGTCGGCGCGCATGTGCGGCTGCGCCGGGCGGGGCGCAACTTCGTCGGCCTGTGCCCGTTCCACAACGAGAAGACGCCGTCGTTTTCGGTGAACGCCGAGCGCGGATTCTTCCATTGCTTCGGATGCGGCGTGGGCGGCAGCGTTTTCGATTTCATAATGCGGGTCGAGGGGCTGACGTTTCCCGAAGCGCTGCGTTCGCTGGCGCGCAAGTACGGCGTGACTTTACCCGAGCACGATCAATCGGGACCGGCGGCGGGCGAGCGCGAAGCGATGCTCAAAGCGAGCGAGGTCGCCGCGGAATTCTTCGCCCACGTGCTGTGGAACACGACCGACGGGGCGCACGCGCGCGAATACCTGAATTCGCGCGGCATCACCGTCGAGACTGCGCACGCGTTCATGATCGGATTTGCACCGAACCGGCCGGCGTCGCTGGCGAAATCGCTGGAACGGCGCGGACTGCGGGAGGCCGGGGTGAAAGTCGGCCTGGTCAAAAAGGACGGCGACACCGCGTACGACATGTTTCGCGGGCGCGTGATGTTCCCGATTCGCGACGCGCAGGGGCGCGTGCTCGCATTCGGCGGCCGCGTGCTCGACGCGAGCCTGCCCAAGTACATCAACTCGCCCGAATCGCCGCTGTACTCGAAAGCGCGAACTCTGTACGGACTGTTCGAGGCGCGCCAGGCGATTTCGTCGAGCGCATCATCAGGGAAGGACCGCGCGATTCTTGTCGAGGGTTACTTCGACGTGATCGCGCTGTGGCAGGCCGGGTTCAAAGAGACGGTGGCGGGATGCGGCACGGCGCTGACGGTCGAGCAGTTGCGCGCGCTCAGCCGATACACGAAAAACGTGATCGCGTGCTTCGACGGCGACGCGGCGGGGCGCAAAGCCTCGATGCGGGCGCTGGAGATTTTTTTGCAGGCGGGGTTGCTGGGCCGGGGGATTTTTATTCCGTCGGGGTTCGATCCCGATACGTTCGTCCGCGAGCGCGGCGCGGCCGCATTCGCGGAGCTGGCGGACAAATCCGAGTTGCTGGTCGATTATTTTCTGAGCGAACAGGCGGGGCAGGCGCGCGGATCGATCGCCGAGCGGGCGCGGGCGGCCCAGCGCGTCGCGGAAATGCTCAAGCTGGTCGATGATCCGTTTCAGTTCGATTTGCTGGCGCGGAAGGCCGCCGATCTGCTCTCGATTGGCGAGGAGGTCCTGCGCAAAGAGGCGCGCGGGCGCCAATCACGATCGACATCGTCGCGCTATGCGCGCGACCGCGCGGCGAGCGCGAATCCGCCGGCCACACCGGGCGGCGGTGACGCCGGCTCGAAGGCAGAGATCGGCCTCGTCGCGATCGCGCTATTGCATCCGGAACTGCGCGCCGAGATCGCACAGTCGGGCGCGATCGCGAATTTCGAGGAAATCCGCCTGGGCGGCGTGCTCGCCGACTTGTGCCGGACCGACGAAGCATACACTGCCTTGGAACAATGGACCGCGGAGCGGTTGTCGGCCGAGGAGCAAGGCCGGATCAGCGAGTTTGCGGTCGGTCCGCTGACCGATGACATTGGCGACGAGACTCAGCAAAATGCCAATGAACTGGAAAGATGTCGGGCGCTGGTCATCGACTACGTCGTCGCGCTCGATCGGCGGCGCCACGCGCGCGAACTCGGACGACTGCGCCAGAGCGCAGCCGAAGTGTCGGCGCGCGAGTCCGAACCCGGCGAGGCGGCGGCCGCTGCGCAGGCCGTGATCGCGCACAGACGGCAGGGGCGGGGGTGACCCCTGCACCCAACGTCAAGGCCGCGCTCCGTTGTCGCGCGCGGACACTGTCACGGGCGCACGGTCTTTTAGTACTGCCAGCCGTGCCAGCGGCCAGGGGTGACGATGCATGCGCATGAGTTGAACTGATGTTCCGATCGTTGGCCCTTAAGTATTTCGCGCGAACTTGCTACCATCGAGGGAGCCTGATGCATTTCAGAGGGCCCATAGCTCAGCCAGGTTCAGAGCTGCCGGCTCATAACCGGCTGGTCCCAGGTTCAAATCCTGGTGGGCCCATACCATTCGTGCCCGCGATGCCATTCGACGGGCTCTGTCGCTGGATCATCATGACGAACAAAACATTGCGCGACGCGCACAACTTTAGCGGAGGGACGAATTGCGTGAAGAGATAACCCGGCTGATGGACCTTCAGGTCATCGACCGGCAGCTGCAAGAGTTGGAGCAATCGCTGGCGTCGATTGCCGGGCGAGTTGACCAACTTCGAGATGAGACCCAGAGCAACCGGGCCGAACTCGAACGCCTGACCGAACAAGACAAGGAAATAACCGCGGCTCGCAAAAAGGCCGAGCGCGAACTGGCCGAGGGCGAAGTCAAAATCCGCAACAAGCGGATGCGATTGACGCTGGTCCGAAACGACAAGGAATTGCAGGCGCTGACCCACGAGATCGAGTCGTTGAAGGAGACCAATCAGCGGCTGGAAAGCGAGTTGCTCACGGGGATGGAAGGCGCGGACGCGAGGACCGCGCGAATCAAGGAGCTGACCGAAGCGATCGCGAAGGGGCGCGTCGATCTGGCGGCGGCGGAAAAGGAAATCGCGGCGGAAGTCGAGGAGCTCAAGAGCAACATCGGCAAGCATCGTAAGTCGCGCGAGAAGGTCGCCGAGAATATCGATGTGAACCTGCTTTCGCGCTACCAGATGATTTTCAGCCGGCGCGCGGGCGTCGCGGTTGCGCTGGCCAGGGGCGGAACCTGCCAGGGATGCCGGATGCGGCTGCCGCCACAGCTATACAACGAGATCCAGAAGCATCAGCAGATACATTTCTGCCCGAATTGCCAGCGCGTCCTGTACTACGAGGAGCAGGCGGAGAAGCCCGGCTCGTAGCAGAGCGGGAATCGAAAAGATGCTAGTCTAATCGGGCCGGAGTGAGTCGGGCGATCGCTTCCTGAACAGGGAAGAGGAAAGTCCGGGCTCCGCAGGGCAGGATGGCCGCTAACGGCGGCGCGAAGCGATTCGCGGAAAGTGGCACAGAAAATACACCGCCCGAAAGGGTAAGGGTGAAATGGCGGGGTAAGAGCCCACCGGCGCGCGAGTGATCGCGCGCGCATGCCAAACCCCATCCGGAGCAAGACCAAATAGGAGGCTGAGCGGCCCGCTCTTAAGGCCTCGGGTATGGTCGCATGAGCCGGCGAGCAATCGACGGCCTAGAGGAATGATCGCCGCCCGCAAGGGCACAGAACCCGGCTTACAGACTCACTCCGGTCTTTTCAGGCTGACGTGCAATGTGCCGGCATCGCGCATGCCGCTGGCGTCCGTAACACAGCGGGCTTCTTCGACCGCGTCCTCTCTCCCTCCCGTTACCCCTATAGACGCAGCCGCGATGCAGCCGACTCGAGCGGCTTCAGAATCGCGGTGCCTGAGGTCACGTAGCGGGAGACTCGCGAGAGGGCGGCCAGATCGCGCACGCCGGTTTCGATTTCCGGCGCGATCGCGAGTTTGACGCCGGGCGGAAGTTCGCGGGCGAAGGCTGCGACGCGCTCGATCTCGCCCAGCGTCCGGTCGCGATATTCCTCGAAGTGATGGACCAGCCGGACGAATCCGCCGCTATCTCCATCGCCTCTGGCGAGCGACGATCTCAATTCCGAAATTTCCGCGAGATGACTCAGCGGACGCTCGGCAAAATCCGCGACCGCTGACCATGTGCGTTCGTCGAGGAACCGATTGATCACTATTGCGGCGAGCTTGAGTCCCTCGGAGTGCATCTGGCCGAGCAGCTCGCGTGCCTGGCGGATGCGATCGGGCTCCGCCGTCGTCACCATCACGAACCGAACGGCAGGCGAATGCAGCAGCGCCTCGGTCTTGCGCAGCCGGTCGATGATCGCATCCATGCTGTCGGCGGCGGCGGCGAAGAAATCGGTGATGGTCGAAAGTACGTTGGCGCCGGCAAAGCGCTCGAGCTCGCGCACGACAAATCGCGCCGCCTCGCTGGCGACCCTCATCGCGATCCGCCCGGCAGAGAGCGACGGCGTAAACAGCCATCGCGCGGTCCGCGAATCGAGCAGGCGAATGAGCCGCGCGGGCGTCTGCAGGAACTCGAAGGAGTGCGACGCCGGAGGAGTGTCCACGACTTCGAGCTCGAAGGCGCCGGTCTGATGAAGATCGTAAAGCTGCTGGAGCGCGGCGAAGGCTTCGGCGCCGGCGAACTCGGCGGTCAGGCTTTTGTAAAATGGATTGTCGAAAATCCTGCGGCGGGTCGCCGGGTCGGCAATAAAGCGCTCGACGATGGCGTCCCAGGCGCCGGTTACGTCGAGCATCATCGCGGAGAGCCGAAGCTGGCGGTCAAGTCCGGCCGCGGCAAGCTGCCGGCCACCGATTCGGGTTGGCTGGCCGCCCAGGCGCGCCAGGCCGAGCGCGTCCCGCAAGCGCTCGGAAGGATCGACGGTTATCACCGCGGTGTTGAGATTGGCGGATGCGCCCGCCAGTCCGAGCGCGGCTGCGATAGTCGTCTTACCGACTCCGCCGGTGCCGAGCAGAATCGGAATCGAGCCTTTGGTGAGCAGGTCTTTCAAGCCGTCGTCTCCGTTTTCAGGGCCAAGATAGCAGGCGCGGCGAACGGGCGCATCGCAGGACAACCGTTGTCATCGCGGGATGTGAAGCTGTCGGCAGCCGATTAGACGGTTTGACGCATGGGGAATAGAATCCTCGGGGAGTCAGGGGGCGTCAGATGGCAATAGAATTCGTAGCAGCAGTTGTGGTCGGCGCTTTGCTGGGGATTGCAATTGGATGGTTGCTGGCGCAGCGCAACGCGACGCGCCTTAAGGTACGGCTCGAAGAAACCGAAAAGCGACTTGAAGCAGAGAAGGGCCTGCTCGACAAAGCCAGGGAGCAGCTCTCTGACACCTTCCGCGCACTTGCCGCCGACGCCCTTCAGCAGAACAACGCCGGATTCCTTGCGCTCGCGACCGAAAGACTCGGAACGGTTAGAACGGAGGCCGAGAGAGATCTCGAAGCCCGCAAGCAGGCAATCGAGGTCCTCGTCAAGCCGCTGGGTGATTCGCTCGCAACGATGGGAGCGCAGATCCAGGCGCTCGAAAAAGCGCGAGGCGAGGCCTACGGAACGCTGACCGAACAGTTGCGGTCTCTGGCGACGACCGAGAATCAGTTGCGCTCCGAAACCGCCAGCCTGGTGACCGCGCTCCGCGCTCCAAAATTACGCGGAAATTGGGGTGAGGTTCAGCTCAAACGCGTCGTCGAACTCGCCGGGATGGTGAACCATTGCGATTTCTTCGAGCAGGAGACGATCAACACCGACGACGGTATGCTGCGACCCGACTTGCGCGTCCAACTCCCGGGCGGCCGCAATATCATCATCGATTCCAAAGTTCCGCTCGACGCTTATTTGCGCGCACTCGAAGCCAAGAGTGAAGATGAGCGGATTCGCGAGCTGAGGAATCATGCCGCGCAAGTGCGCGCGCGAATGAACGAGCTCAGCTCAAAACGATATTGGCAGCATCTTCAGCCCGCACCCGAATTCGTCGTGCTGTTTCTACCGGCGGAATCGTTCTATGACGCGGCCCTGCAATTCGATCCTGCGTTGATCGAAGAAAGCGTCACGCAACAGGTGATAATCGCCACCGCGACAACTCTGATCGCGCTTCTGAAATCCGTCTCTTACGGATGGAAGCAGCAACAGGTCGAGGAGAATGCGCGGCAGATCAGCCGTGAAGGGCAGCAGGTGTACGAGCGAATCGGCAATGTAGCCGGCTATTTGGGGTCGCTTGGCGCCGCATTGAAACGGGCCGTCGGGGAATTCAACAACACGCTCGGTTCATTCGAAGGGCGATTGATGGTTTCAGCGCGCAAGCTCAAAGAGCTTGGCGCATCGACAGAGGCGGAACTGCCCGAGATCGCGCGCATCGAAAGTACTCCACGCGAATTAAGCGCGACCAGCACGGATCCAGCGGCGCGCAAGGGTTAGCTGCCCGCTACTCCGATTCCTGGTCCGATGGGGGCGGCGGCTTCAGTTGGCTGCGCTCCTTGCCGGCGACGATCCATCGCTCGACTTCGCGGCGCTCGCGCTTCAGGAATCCCGCGATTGCGCGCCTGAGATCCGGGTTGGTGACGTAGTGGATGCTGCGGGTGGGCGCGGGGTCGAAGCCGCGCAGCCATTTGTATTCCCCGCCGGCGCCGGGCTCGTAGCGCTGAACGCCGCTCAGGATCGAGTGCTCGATCCCCGCGTAGTAGCAGACGTTGAAGTGCAGGAAGCGGACCTCGCGCAAGCATCCCCAATAGCGGCCGTACATGACGTTTGCCTTGGCCAGGTTGACGGCGCCCGCGATCAGTTCGCGTCCCGCGTACGCGCCGATGAAAACCATATTGCGTTTGAAGGATTTGCGGATGAGGTCGAAAAATTCCTCGGTGAGATATTGACGGCCCCAGTAAAGCTTTTCGATCGTCGAGCAATAGATTCGATACATCTCCGCGAACATCCGATCGGGAATTTCCTCGCCCGCCATCACGCCGATCCGGATGCCCTGCGCTTCCATCTCGGCGCGTTCGTGGCGGACGGCGGCGCGCCGCTTGTGCTTGAGCCGATTCAGATAGTCGTCGAAGGTCGCGAAGCCCGCGTTATGCCAATGGTACTGATAGCCGAGCCGCTCCATGAATCCGATTGGCGCGAGGGCGGCGGCTTCGTCGGGTTGGCAAAAATTGACCTGAACACTCGACAGCTTGTTGTCCTCGCAGATGGAGGTAAGCGCGAGGCCGAGCAGCTTGATGAGGCCGGCTCGATCGGCGCCCGGCGCGGTCAGAAATCGGCGTCCCGTATGCGGGGTGAACGGCACCCCGACCACGAGCTTGGGGAAGTAGCGGATGCCGGCGCGCTCGGCCGCGTCGGCCCATTCGTGGTCGAAGACGAATTCGCCCATGCTGTGGGTCTTGAGATAGAGCGGGGATGCGGCGACGATTCGTTTTCGCGTGCGCCTCCCGAACCACGAGATGATACGGGGCCCATCCGGTGCTGCGCGCCGCCGACCCGGAGTGTTCCATCGCATATAGCCAATCCCATTCGACGAACGGGGAATCGCCGGGGGCGAGCAGGGCGTCCCACGCCGCGCGGGGAATTTTGTCGATTCCCTCGACGATCGCGACTTCGAGTCTGGGCGCGGAATCATTCATGGCAAAATTTCTGGCCCATCGCTTGAGCAAACCACAACGCTCAAAGTATCAGACTTATCGCAAGCGACCCGATTTTCCGCGATGCTCACCAGCAACGCTCGAATTTGTTATTATATTTATGAGGCGGAGCGAGGCGCTCCGGGCGACAGAGGCGCGATGGCGGATTTCGTGCGCAAGCGGACGGTTTCGGCGCGAATCACCGGCGGCGAGGGCGATGGTGGTTCCAGCGGCGGCGATATCGCTACCGAGCGCAAGACGCGGACCAAGTCGAAGACCGCCAAACCGCCTCTGTACAAGGTTATTTTGCTCAATGACGATTACACGCCGATGGAGTTCGTGGTCGAAGTGTTGAAGGCGGTGTTTCACAAGCAGCATGCTGAGGCGACCCGAATCATGCTCCACGTGCATCAGAACGGGATTGGCGTGGCGGGCGTGTATCCGTTCGAAGTCGCGGAGACCAAGACCCACACCGTCGAGGAACTGGCGCGTGAGGCCGAGTATCCGCTCAAGTGCGTGATGGAAAAGGAGTGACCGGGCGATAGCATCGATGGCTGCGTCGAATAACAACATCATGATCAGCCGCGAACTGCAGGTGACGCTGCAACTCGCGATGAGCGAAGCCGTCAGCCGGCGTCACGAGTTCGTGTGCCTGGAGCATCTGCTGTACGCGATGCTCCACGACGTGACCACGAGCACGATTCTGAGAAATTGCGGCGCCGAACCGAACGGGTTGCGGCGCAAGCTGGAGCATTACCTCGACGAGCAGGTCGAGCGGATGCCCAAGGGCGAGGAAGTGTCGCCGCGATACGCGATCGGAGTGCAGCGGGCGCTGCAGCGGGCGGCGTTGCACGTGCAATCGGCGGGACGCCAGGAAATCACGGGCGGCAACGTGCTGGTCGCGATGTTCCATGAAACCGAATCGCCGGCGATTTTCTATCTGCAGGAGCAGGGCGTCACCCGCTTCGACGTGATCAATTTTATCTCGCACGGGGTGTCGAAGGCGGGCGCGGAAGACGACGAGGACGGCGAGGAATCGGACCGGGATTCGATCGATCGCGACGGGCACGAACGCGAAGGCGGCGACGAAGAAGGCGAGCGCAAGCTGTCGCCGTCGAAGGCGCTCAATACTTACGCTATCAACCTGGCCAAGCGCGCGGCGGAAGGGAAAATCGATCCGATCGTCGGCCGCAAGAAAGAACTCGAGCGCGCGGTGCACGTGCTGCTGCGCCGGCGCAAGAACAATCCGGTCTTCGTGGGCGAGGCCGGGGTCGGCAAGACCGCGCTGGCCGAGGGGCTGGCGCTGGCGATTCACCACGGCGACGTGCCCGACGCGCTCAAGGGCGTCGAGATCTACGCGCTCGACATGGGCGCGCTGCTGGCGGGGACGCGATTTCGCGGGGACTTCGAGCAGCGGCTGAAGGCGGTGATCAAGGCGGTCGTCGGCGACTCGAAGCGGATTTTGTTCATCGACGAAATCCACACGATCGTCGGCGCCGGCGCGGCTTCCGGCGGGACCATGGATGCGTCCAACCTGCTCAAGCCCGCGCTCGCGTCCGGCGACCTGCGATGCATCGGATCGACGACCTACCAGGAATACAAGCGCTCGTTCGACAAGGACAAGGCGCTGGCGCGGCGCTTTCAGCGAATCGACGTGGTCGAGCCGACCCAGGACGAGACCGTGCAGATTCTGAGCGGCATCAAGTCGTACTACGAGAAGCATCACAACGTCCGCTACACGAATTCGGCGATCAGATTGGCGGTCGAGCTGTCGGCGCGATACATCAACGACCGCTTCCTGCCCGACAAGGCAATCGACGTGATGGACGAGGCGGGCGTCGCGGGGCATTTGCGCGGCGCGGGGGCGGCGGAACCGGTGACGGTCGGCACGCGCGACGTGGAGCGGACGGTCGCGCGGATGGCGAAGATACCGGAGCGGACGGTGTCGGCGAGCGATCGCGGGCGGCTGCAGACGCTTGCCGAGGACATGAAGCAGGCGGTCTTCGGCCAGGACGAGGCGATCGACTCGGTGGCGCGCGCGATCAAGCTGGCCCGCTCGGGGCTGAGCCATCCCGACAAGCCGGTCGGCGCGTTTTTATTCGCCGGACCGACGGGCGTCGGCAAGACCGAAGTCGCCCGCCAGCTCGCGAAAGTGATGGGCGTCGAGTTCCTCCGCTTCGACATGAGCGAGTACATGGAGCGGCATACGGTTTCGCGCCTGATCGGCGCGCCGCCGGGATACGTCGGCTTCGATCAGGGCGGGTTGCTCACCGACGCGATCAACAAGACGCCGCATTGCGTGCTGCTGCTCGACGAGATCGAAAAGGCGCATCCCGATTTGTTCAGCATCCTGTTGCAGGTGATGGATCACGCAACGCTGACCGACAACAACGGGCGCAAGGCGGATTTCCGCAACGTGATCCTGGTGATGACGACGAACGCGGGCGCGCAGGAACTGTCGCGCGCGATGATCGGCTTCCACGGCGGAACCGGCCAGGGAAATCCCAAGAGCGTGCTGGAGCGGATGTTCGCGCCGGAATTCAGAAACCGGCTGTCGGCGACGATCGAGTTTGCGCCGCTAAGCCCTGCGGTTGTGGAACGGGTGGTGGACAAGTTCATCGCGGAACTGCAGGAGCGCCTGGACAAGCAGAAGGTCACGCTGACGGTGACGCCGGCGGCGAAGAAATGGCTGGCGGAGCATGGTCACGATCCGCGCTTCGGCGCGCGGCCGCTCGGGCGGCTGATCGAGAACGAGATCGCGCGCGCGCTCGCAGACGAGGTGCTGTTCGGCCAGCTGACGAAGGGCGGCAAGGCGACGGCGGACCTCGACGGCGACAAGCTCAAGTTTTCGTACGAGCCGAACCCAGCCCGCCAGCCCGCGCCGGTCGCGTAACTCAGCTAATCGCCAGGCCCGCTTCGGTGAGGCGCTCCTCCAGGACTGGTATGCGATCGTGGCCCCAGAACGGTTCGCCGTCGAAGAAGAACATCGGCACGCCGAAGACGTGGTCGGCCGCGGCCTCGTCCTGGGCGCGCTGATAGGCGAGGGCGCCCTCGCCCGAAAGATATTCGCGATAGTCGCCGGCTGACATCCCGAGGCTCGCGATTACGCCCGCGACCGCGCCGGGATCGTCAGCCTCGAGTTCGCGGCGAAAGAACATCTCGTAAACCCGGCGGCTGTAATCGAGCAGGCGGCCGTGCTTTTCCGCGAACATCCCGCCGATCAGAGCTGGCGTCGTGTCGTAAACCTTCAATGGCCCTCGAATGATCAGGCCGCGCGGCCTGGCCCATCGCCGCGCGTCGAGATACGAGTATCGCGCCTTGTGCTCGGAGTAGAGACTGCGCTCGCCCTTGCCCTTGATGCGAAGCTGGAACGGAATCCATCGGATGCGAATGCGAAAGCGGTTTTCGAGCGCGAAGGCGGGATCGAACGCGAGGTAGGCGAACGGACTCTTGTAGTCCGAGTACATCTTCACTTCCATTGCTTGCATCGGATCGATCCGGCGGCGCGCAATCTTCAGATCTGAATCGCGGGCTTTTGCAGCACCGTCGGATGCACCCATTCGGGGCCGCCGGTCTCGGGATGATCGATGTTGTAATGCAGGCCGCGCGACTCGCGCCGGCTCATCGCGGATCGCACGATCAGCTCCGCGACCATCGCCAGGTTGCGCAACTCGATCGTGTCGGCGTCGAGCAGGTGGTCCCAGTAGTAGCGGTGGATCTCGTCCTTGAGCAGCTCGATGCGGCGAAGCGCGCGCTCCAGCCGCTGGTCGCTGCGCACGATGCCGACGTAGTTCCACATCAGGCGGCGAATCTCGTCCCAGCTCTGCGTGATCATCACGCGCTCCTCGCCGCGGATCGCGCGGCCGGGGTCCCACTCCGGAAACTCGGGCGGCGCGCCGCCTCCCGACACGGCGATTTCGCGCGCCGCGGCAAACCCGCGCCGGCCCATCACCGCGGCCTCGAGCAGCGAGTTCGAGGCGAGCCGGTTGGCGCCGTGCAGCCCGGTCATCGCGACCTCGCCGGCCGCGAACAGGCGCGCGATCGAGGTGCGCGCGTCGAGGTCGGTCTGCACGCCGCCGCACATATAGTGCGCCGCGGGCACCACCGGAATCGGGCCCTTGGTCAGGTCATATCCAAAGCTCAAGCATCGCTTGAAGATATAGGGGAACCGCCGCCGGATGAAATCGGCGTCGCGATGGCTCAGATCGAGATACACGAAGTCGAGCCCGTGGCGTTTCATCTCGGAATCGATCGCGCGGGCGACCACGTCGCGCGGCGCCAGCTCGGCGTCGGGATGGTAGCGCTTCATGAACGGGGTGCCGTCGGGCAGTTTCAGGATCGCGCCCTCGCCGCGCAGCGCCTCCGAGATGAGAAACGACTTGGCGGCGGGATGGTACAGGCAGGTGGGATGGAACTGGTAGAACTCGAGGTTGGCGACCGCAGCGCCCGCCCGATACGCCATCGCGACGCCGTCGCCCGAAGCGATATCGGGATTGGTGGTGTAGAGATAGACTTTGCCGGCGCCGCCCGTCGCCAGCATCGTGGCGCGCGAAATCACTTTGCGGATTTCGTGAGTGTTGCGGTCCAGTGCATAGACGCCCCAGCACGCGCCCGGCTTTCCCGCGCTGCCGCCCTCGATCAGCAGATTGATCGCGACGTGATTTTCGAGCGTGCGGATGTTCGGCCGGGCGGCCGCTGCCTCGGTCAGCGCGCGCATTATTTCCCGGCCGGTCAGGTCCTGCGCGTGAAGCACGCGGCGATGGCTATGGCCGCCCTCCTGGCCCAGGTCGTACTCGGTTTCGCCGTCGTCGTGCCCGCCGGTCTCGACCCGGGTGAAGCGAGTGCCGAGCCGGATCAGCTCGCGCACCGCCTCGGGACCCTCGCGAATTATGGTCTCGACCGCGGCGCGATCGCACAGGCCGGCGCCCGCGCGGATCGTGTCGTCGATGTGCGATTCGAACGTGTCGTCAACACTCCAGACGCTGGCGATGCCGCCCTGCGCGTAGGCGGTGTTGGCCTCGGAACTGCCGGCCTTGGTAAGGACGGTGACGGTGCCGACGTCGGCGGCCTTGATCGCGAAGGTCAGGCCCGCGATGCCGCCGCCGATTACCAGGAAGTCGCTGGAGAGTTGCGCGTTATGCCTCATCAGGTGGCCTCGGTCGCGCCCGCTGACGAATCGCGGAGCGCGCGTTGTGTCAAAATGACGCTACCCGGTCTGCGCTCGGCCAGTCAAGGCGATCGAGCGGATGCGATTTGCCAGTTTGATTCGATTCAAATATTCTTGAAGGTGCTGATCGCGGCGAAAAACGAAACCTTCGCTGCGCAGTTTCGTAGAAGCTACGACAGGCCAAGCCCGTGCCGATGACGCCGCCAAATATCCTCACGATGCTCAGGATCGCGCTTGCGCCGATCCTGATCTGGACCCTGATGCACAGCGGGCCGGGCGCTTCGTGGGCCGCGGCCGGGGTGTTCTTCATCGCAACGATCAGCGATTACTTCGACGGCTACCTCGCGCGGATTTACGACTCGGTCACCACGCTCGGCAAGTTTCTCGATCCGATGGCCGACAAGCTGGTGGTCGCGACCGCGCTGATCATGCTCGCCGGGATGGCGCGAACGCCGCACGTGCCGGCGTGGATGGTGGTGGTGCTGGTGGCCCGCGAAATAATGGTGACCGGACTGCGCGCGGTCGCCGCGGCCGAGGGATTAATCGTGGCCGCCGAGGAGCTGGGCAAGTACAAGATGGCGTTGCAGTCGATCGCGATTCAGGGCCTGCTGATTCATTACACGCATTGGCACGTCGATTTCTTCGCCGCCGGGATGTTCGTGCTGTGGATTGCGATGGCGGTGAGCGTGTGGTCGTGCGTGGATTACTACGTGCGGGTGGTCGTGGCGCTGAGGCCGAAACCGATTACAGCGGTGGGCAAGCGGGCGGTGAATTGACAGACGCTCGCGCGCCGGATAATCAAGAGGATTCGTCGCGCCGGTTTGGAGAGCGGGTGTAGCTCAGTTGGTAGAGCGCGTGCTTGCCAAGCACGAGGTCGTCGGTTCGAAACCGATCACCCGCTCCATTAAGTTTTCTGGCAACTTCAAAGTTTGTCTTCATTCTGGTGGCTGGGCTTGGGGATGAACTAATTCAGCCTGCCTCCGCCGGATCCGGCGTGCTATGCATACGTTATGGTCAACCGCCAGGATCTCCCGTACTCGCTCGGCTCGCTCGAAATCGGACGAGACCGGCATCCGGCGGAATTAGTTTTTGACGGAACAAAGCTACCGGTAGAGCGGAGCCATCCCAAAACCACAAGGGAAGGTATCAATTGCTCTTTACGGCCCTATTCGAGCAGCCAGAATCGCGCCCGTCGCAGCTCTCACTGGTAATGGACTCGGGATTAATTCGATGAAACCAAGCCCGCTTGCCGGAAAGCATGTCGATGAATCGCAACTCGTCGATATTTCCCGATTGATCGCTTCATACTTCGAGAGCAAGCCCGACGCCGATAATCCTGCTCAGCGAGTCGCGTTCGGCACCTCGGGGCATCGCGGCTCGTCGCTCGATTGCGCGTTCAACGAGGCGCACATCATCGCGATCAGCCAGGCGATCTGCCTCTATCGCAAAAGTCAAAATATCACCGGTCCGCTCTTCCTCGGGATGGACACGCATGCGCTCTCGGTCCCGGCGTTCGCCAGCGCGCTCGAAGTGCTGGCGGCCAACGGGGTCGAGACGATGGTGGATAGCAGGGGCGGATACACGCCGACGCCGGCGATCTCGCACGCGATCCTGACTTACAATCGCGGGCGCAAGAGCGGGCTCGGGGACGGGATCGTGATCACGCCGTCGCACAATCCGCCGAGCGATGGCGGCATCAAGTACAATCCGCCTAACGGTGGCCCCGCTGATTCTGCAGTCACCGACTGGATTGGGAATACGGCCAACGAATTTCTCAAGTCGGGCCTGGCCGGGGTGCGGCGGGTTTCGCAGGAGCGGGCGCGCATCGCGCCGACGGTGCATCGCCACGATTACATCGGCGCCTACGTCGGCGACCTGGCCAACGTCGTGGACATGGAGTCGATTCGCGGCGCGGGCGTGCAGATCGGAATCGACCCGCTCGGCGGCGCCGCGGTGGGCTACTGGCCCGTGGTGATCGACAAGTACGGAATCAAGGCGACGGTGGTCAGCGACGTAGTCGATCCCACCTTTCGCTTCATGACCGCCGACTGGGACGGCAAGATCAGGATGGATTGTTCGTCGCCGTACGCGATGACGCGGCTGCTTGCGATTCGCGATCGCTTTGACGTCGCGTTTGCCAACGACACCGACGCCGACCGGCACGGAATAGTCACCCGCTCGAGCGGGCTTATGAATCCGAACCACTATCTTGCGGTTGCGATCGCGTACCTGTTTCGCAATCGCGGCCGCTGGCGCCGGGATGCCGCCGTCGGCAAGACTGTCGTGAGCAGCGCCATGATCGATCGGGTCGCGGCCAGCATCGGACGCAAGCTGGTCGAGACGCCGGTCGGCTTCAAGTGGTTCGTGGACGGGCTGATTGATGGTTCGGTCGGATTCTGCGGCGAGGAAAGCGCGGGCGCGTCATTTCTGCGCGTCGATGGAACCGTGTGGACGACCGACAAGGACGGACTCATTCTCGGCTTGCTGGCCGCCGAGATGACCGCGCGCACCGGGCGCGACCCCGGCGCGGCCTACAACGACTTGACGCGCGAGTTCGGTGCGCCCGCGTACGAGCGTATCGACGCGCCGGCCACGCTTGCGCAGAAGGAAATTCTGAAGAAGCTGACACCCGGCCAACTGGATGAGCGCGAGCTGGCGGGAGAGACAATTCTCAAGACATTGACCGTCGCGCCCGGCAACGGAGCCGCGATCGGCGGAATCAAGGTGATCGCGCCGAGCGGATGGTTCGCGGCGCGTCCGTCGGGCACGGAAGAGGTTTACAAGATATACGCGGAGAGTTTTCGCGGGGTCGATCATCTGCATCGGATTCAGGCCCAGGCGCAGGAACTTATCGCGCGGGTCTTCAAGCGCGCCGAATCGTCGCCAGCGCCATCGGCGCCGAGCGGCAGCAACTGATGTGCGGCCGATTCACAATCACGCGCCGCGACGGCAATTCGCTTGCGGCGGAACTCGGCGTCCCGGCGGACTCGTTCGCCGATTATCGGCCGCGCTACAACGTCGCGCCGATGCAGAATCATTTCATCGTCAGGATCAAGTACGAAAATCGCGAAGTGGTTCCCGCCAGGTGGGGCCTGGTCAAGAGTGGCGCGAAAGACGCCGGTATGGCGGCCAAGTGCATCAACGCGCGGTCGGAGACGGTCGAGACGCGGACCGCATTTCGCGACGCGTTCCATAAGCGGCGATGCGTGGTGCCGGCCGACGGGTTCTTCGAATGGACCGGGCCGAAGACCGCGCGCCGGCCGGCCTGGTTCCATCGCGAGGACGGCGGGCTCGTCCTGTTCGCCGGACTTTACGAGGCATGGCAGAAAGAGCGGGGCGTGTGGGAGACGACGTTCACGATTATCACGACGGCGGCCAACGCCCTGATTGCGTCGTATCACGATCGGATGCCGGTGATACTGGCCGATCGTGACGCCGACGACTGGATGGATCCGCGCGCGCCCGATCCGCTCGCGCTCAAGCGGTTTCTGGTTCCCGCGCCCGTGGACCTGCTGATTGCGACGCCGGTTTCGCCCAGGATCAACAATGTAGCCAACGACTCGCCCGAACTGCTGGAGCCCGCCGGATAGATTTCCCGCTGAGCCGCCGAGTCTGCCGATCCGAAGCGGCTCAATTGATGGGCTTTCGCGCCCGTGATAGTTGATTGGGTTCGGTCGCGACTACGACACGGCGGGGGCGGCGTACCCAAGTGGTTAAGGGAGAGGTCTGCAAAACCTCCATGCATCGGTTCGAATCCGATCGCCGCCTCCAACAAAATCACTGAAGAGCAAGCATTTTCTGTTGCAAGGACAGTCTGCCGGCTTCGGTGGATTTCCGCCAATTTCAACGTTCTACCGACACCGCTACCGACACCACACCGCGCTTGCTGACTCGCGCCAAGAAGCCGCTTGGACTCACACCCCGGCTCGAACTTCGCGTTTGCAAAACGCCCGCTGTCGGTGCGAGCCTGAATCGGGATTCAGAATCGAAATTCCGGGTGAGGCCGATATGATCAAACTTGTCTATGTAGCCCGAAAGCGCAAAGACATCTCCGAAAAGGATTTCCACGAGTACTGGCTCAAGCAGCACGGACCGTTGGTGCGCAGCTTCGCGAAGGCGATGCGCGCCAGGAAATACGTGCAGAGTCATACCGTGTTCGAGGAGGCAGGCAAACTAATTCGCGCCACCCGTAACATGACCGAAACCTACGACGGGATCACCGAAGTTTGGTGGGACACACTCGAGGATTTTGCTTCGGGCGGCGACCCCAAAGAACGCGCTGAGGCGGCGCGCGCGCTGCTCGAAGATGAATCGAAGTTTGTCGATTTTGAGCGCTCGTCGATTTTCCTCACCGAAGAGCACGAGATCTTCGACTATACGAAATAGTCAAAAGAGCGCCGCGGCGCGCGCTCGCGAAAAGGTGCGGGCACCGACTACGGCGACCAGGGTTTCCGCGCTGCTCCTCGGTTCGAGTCCGATCACCAGCTCCGGTTATTTCCGCGTCAGCCGCGCGGTTCTATGGCGTGGGCGGTGTAGCCAGGCGGTGGTCGGGCTTCACCTGTAGCTTGACCAGGCAGGGGGGACCGTCGTTGCCGTAGCACAAGTTGCTGATTTCGCCGAGTTTCGGATCGCGGTCGTCGTGGGTGTAATCGGGACAGATCCAATGGCCGCCCGATCCCCGGTAAAGCGCGACCGCGAAATATCTGCCCGCCGCAAGACTCCCGGCGGCCGGATCGCCGCGCGCCGCGATATCGCGCGAGTTGACGATATCGAATCCATCATGCGCCGCGTCCGGCGAGTATTGCATGAAGAAAATCCGCCATTGCCGCCCGGGCCGCGCGCTCACCTGATATTCCATCGCGCGATCGGACGAGAACACCGGCTTGTCGCGGCATAGCCACGGCCGGCCCTGTTCCGCGAAGGCCGGGCGCGCGAGCAGCGTCGCAATCGCCGCCGCGAGCGAGAAGTATTGTCCGATTCTCAAAAGTTTCATGTCTTTCCCATTTCTCACTTTTTCGGGCCCGCGATCGCTATAATACGGCCGACGATCTCGCCGAGGTTGGAATCCTTGGGCGTGAAGACCGCCTTGACCCCGAGATCGAGCAGCGCCTTGCGGTCGGCCTCCGGGATTATTCCGCCCATCACGAGCGACACGTCGCCGGCGCTGCGACTGTTCAGCAGATCGATCGTCTCTCGCGCGATTGCCATGTGGGCGCCCGCCAGGCTCGAGATCGCGAGCACGTCGGCGTCTTCCTCGAGCGCCGTCGCAACCATCTGTTCCGGCGTCTGCTTGAATCCCGCCAGCACCACTTCCATCCCGGCCTGCATGCAGGCGTGCGCGAGCAGCTTGATCGCGTTGATATGTCCGTCGAGGCCGGCCTTGCCGAGCGCGATGCGAATCCTGCGAGGCGCGACCGGCACCTCGAGCGCGCCGACGCTTGCACTGGTCTCAAGAATTGGCGGCGTGTAGCGGCCGCGGCTCGCGCGCACCAGCGAATCGGTCCATTCGCCGACGGTGCCGCCGGCGCGGGCGAGCTCGATCGTCGCCTCGATTAGTGCGCGGTCGCCGTCGTTCTCATTGTCATTTGCGCCGGCCCGTTCGAGCGCCTCGCGCGCTTTCGCCACGGGGGCCGGGTCGCGCGCCGCGCGCCATTGTCTTATCGACTCGATGCGTTCCTTTTCCTTGAGCGCCTTCGCCGCGTGATCCGCATTCTCTTTGGGCGGGGGCGTTAGTCCGACTTCGCCGGTGAACGCGTTGACTCCTATTTGCACGATCTCGCCCGACTCGACTTTCCGGTAACGCTCCGCGAGCTGGCGGGTAAGTTCGCCGCTGACGATTGAGATGGCGCGCGAGTAGCCGGCCTCGCGCAGCCGGATCGCGATTTCGCGCGCGCGCGCCGCGGTCTCGTCGGTGATCTGTTCGATAATTTTGCTGCCCTCGAAAATATCGCCATAGCCCGCCAGCCCCGTCTCGTGCATCAGCACCTGCTGCGTGCGCAGGCTGAGCGTCTGCTCGGACTGGTCGGGGAGGGCGAGCGCCTCGCGAAAGCCCGGCAACTGGAGCGCGTTCACGCGCGCGCCGGCCGAGATGACGACCGGAAGCGCCTCGTACGCGATGCGGATGATGTTAACTTCGGGCTGCGGCTCAGTAAGCGTGAGCGAGCGCACCTGGCATCCGGCGCGGAAGGCGACGTTTTCGACGCCGTACTCGGAGGCGCAAAGCTCGCGCCAGAGTTTGAAGTACGCGCGAATCTTGCAAATCTCGGGGACCAGCTCGATTCCGCTGTTGATGAAAAATGAAATGCGGCGGACCGTCTGCTCGAACGCGGCCGCGCCGAGCGTGGGGCGGATCGCGTCGAGTATCAGCAGCGCGTTGCCGAATGCGTACCCGATTTCCTCGGCCGGACCGGCGCCGCTCTCCATGTAGTGGTAGCCGCAGCAGTTGATCGGATTCCAGTTGGGCACGCGCTCGACGGTGAATCGAATCAACCCGGTGGAAAGGCGAAATGACAGCTCGGGATAAAAAATCGACGTGCCGCGCGCGACGAACTCCTTGAGCAGATCGTTCTGCGTCGTGCCGCGCAGCTCCGTCCATGGCACGCCGTGCTTTTCCGCGACGACGAGGTAGAGCGCCAGGATGAACGGCGCGGTCGCGTTGATCGTCATCGAGGTATTGATCGACTGAAGCGGGATATCCTCGAACAGCCGCTCCATGTCTTTCCAGTGGCAAATCGAGACGCCCGCTTCGCCGACTTCGCCGCGCGCAACGGGAGCGTCGGGGTCGTAGCCGTTTTGAGTGGGCAGATCGAACGCGATCGAAAGCCCGCGCTGGCCCTGCTTCAAGTTTGCCAGGAAGCGATGGTTGGCCTCGCGCGCGTCGCCGAAGCCCGCGTAGGTGCGGATGATCCAGGGTTCACGGCTATCAGCGCGATTTTGTTTTCCGCCGGCGGGCATCGATTCAAGGTTAGTTGTCGAAGCGCCGAGATTCCAGCCGCTATCCGCCGCCATGCGATCAGCGCCGATGCGCCGCGCGGGCCGCGGCTTCATTCTCATGCGTGCGGGCAAGCGCAAGGTCGGCCGCGATGCGATCGATGAGCGCGATTCCCGAGAGATCGCCGTGCTCGGCGATCTCGAGGATCGGGGCGCCGGTCTCGGCCCGGATTTTTGCGATCGCCTTGCGCGCGTCCGACGCGCGGCCGAGCTCCGACCGGGCCAGCTCGGCGAGATGCTCCAAGTCCTTCTTGCGCCAATGGGGTCCGCGGTGGTTGGTCAGCGCCGATATGTCTTCGGCGCCGAACCCGGATCGCGGCGTTCGATTGAAAAGCACGGCGGCCGGGGCGAGATGGATACGGCTCAGATTGGCGTGAGTCTCGATCGTCTCCGAGATCGAAAGACTGTCCGCCGTCGTGACCTGGATGATTGCGCTGTTGCGCCGGTCACGCATCATTCGCGAAATCTTGGCGGCTTCCACGCCGACGACGCTGTCGCCGAAGGTCGAGCGCGCCGCCGTCGGCATCTTGAGCAGGCTCATCGCCTGGCCGCTGGCGGGCGCATCGACGATTATAATGCTGCGGTCGGGCAGCTTGGGGTCGGTCCGCTCGGCTTCGTAGTAAACCTTCCCCAGCATCATCAGTTCGCGCAGCCCCGGCGCCGCTTGAACGAAAAATTGATAGAGACGGCTCGCGAACACCGCCTTCAGCAGCATCCGTCCCGGCACCACCAGCCGCAGATATTCCTCGAGCGCGGCGCGCCCGTCGAGCGTCATCAGCGCGAGATTCGGCGCAAGCACGACCGGTGCGGACGACGGCGCGACGCCGAAGGTCGCGGCCAGCGGCGCACGCCCGTCGCATTCCATGAGGAGCGCGCGCGCTCCCGACATCGCCGCGAGCCTGGCGATCGCCGCGCTCACGGTGCTTTTGCCGACGCCGCCCTTGCCGAGCACGATCAGCACGCGTCGTGCGAGAATTTCGTTTAGCATTTGCGGCAGGCGCATCCGGCCGGATCAAGCTACCAGCGGATCAGATTCGCTCCCCAGGTGAGCCCGCCGCCGCACGCGTTCAGCATCACCAGGTCGCCGTCGTGAATTCGCCCCTGTTCGAGCGCCTCGTCGAGCGCGATCGGCACCGACGCGGCCGAGGTGTTGCCGTAACGCTCGATATTGGTGAAAACTTTTTCCGGCGGCAGCCCGAGCCGCCCGGCGACCGCGGTAATAATCCGCAGGTTGGCCTGATGCGGCACGAACAGGTCGATTTCGTCGAGCCCGACCCCGGCGCGCTCGGCCACCAGCCGGCTGATTTCTTCCATGCTCTTGACCGCGATCTTGAAAAGCTCCGGGCCTTTCATCTGAATCGCGTCACCGGCGCATCGCCGCACTTCCGAGTCGATCGTGCCGCGGGTTCCGCTGGAGCGGACCGAGAGCAGGTTCCAATGCTCGCCGGCCGAGCGCAGCAGGCTCGACAGCACTCCGCGATTTCCCGCCTCGGTCGCCATCACGCACGCGCCCGCGCCGTCGCCAAACAGCACCGCGGTGCGGCGATCGCTCCAATCCACCATCGTCGAGAGCGCGTCGGCTCCGACCACCAGCACCCGCTTGAAGTCTCCCGCCCGCATCTGTGCGTCCGCCACTTGAAGCGCATACACGAAGCCCGAGCACGCGGCGGCTACGTCGAAGGCCGGTATCGACGAAACGCCCAGCCCCTTCTGAATCTGGCACGCCAGCGACGGAAACGCGTACTCCGAGGAAACCGTGCCGGCGATGATCGCGTCGAGCGCGCCCGGCTTGATCCCCGCCCGCTCAAGCGCGATGCGGCTGGCGTTGGTCGCGATATCCGCCAGTGTCTCGCCCTGGCGCATCGCGTAGCGGCTGCCGATTCCAGTGCGCGAGCGTATCCATTCGTCGGACGTGTCCAGGTAACGCTTAAGATCCTCGTTGGTCAGCGCCGTGGGCGGGACGGCCCGTCCCGTGGAGACAATTCTTGAACCCATGATGTACCGCGGTCAGCTCAGGGCGGCGGCCCTGAAGGCCAGCGTCGTGTTGGTGCCGCCGAAGCCGAATGAATTGTTGAGCGCGATCCGGATTTTGGCGGGCCGCGCCTTGTTGGGCACGTAATCGAGGTCGCATTGGGGGTCGGGAAATTCCTGGTTGATCGTCGGCGGCATCATCCCGCGATCGATCGCGAGCACCGTGTACACCGACTCGATCGCGCCGGCCGCGCCGAGCGTGTGCCCGGTCATCGACTTGGTCGAGCTTATCGCGACTTTCGCGGCGCGCTCGCCGAACACGTGCTTTACCGCTTGAGTCTCGGCGATATCGCCTTGCTCGGTCGAAGTGCCATGCGCGTTGATATAATCGACCTGGTTGGGATCCAGGTCGCTATCCTCCAGGCACATCCGCATGCACTTGGCCGCGCCGCGGCCCTCGGGCGCGGGCGAGGTGATATGGTAGGCGTCGCTGTTGGCGGCGTAACCGCAGATCTCGGCGATGATTCTGGCGCCGCGCGCGATCGCGCCGTCGCGTTCCTCCAGGATCAGCGCAGCCGATCCCTCCGCCATCACAAATCCGTCGCGCTCCTTGTCGAACGGACGGCTGGCCTTTTCCGGCTCCTCGTTGCGGGTCGAGAGCGCGCGCATCGCGGAGAATCCGCCCACCCCGAGCGCGGTGACTGCCGCCTCCGAGCCGCCCGTGATCGCGGCGTCCAGGTAGCCGAGCCTGATCATCCGGTACGCCTCGCCGATCGCATGGCTGCCCGACGCGCACGCGCTGGTGGTGGTAAAGTTGACCCCGCGCGCGCCGTAGCGAATCGAGATTTGGCCGGGCGCAAGGTTGCCTATCAGCTTGGGGATGAAAAATGGGGTGACGTGACGCACCCCGGTGCTGAGCACGACCTTGTGGTACTCCTCGATCGTGCACAGGCCGCCGATACCGACGCCGACCAGCACGCCGACGTTATCCGCGTTGTCTTCGGTGATCTTGAACCCGGACTGGCGCATCGCCTGCTCGGCCGACGCGACCGCGTACTGGATAAAGGGGTCCATTTTCTTTACGTCGCGCTTTTCGATCCAGTCTTCCGGATTGAAATCCTTGACCTCGCCGGCGATCCGGGCGGGGTATCCCGAGGCGTCAAAGCGCTTAATCGGGCCAATACCGGACCGCCCCGCCATCAGGGCTTCCCAGTTCTTCTCCACTCCGACTCCGAGCGGAGTCACCAGTCCCACTCCGGTGACCACCACGCGGCGCTCAAGCATCGGTCTCATCAGGCCCCTTCATCCTCCATCGAGTTCGATTTATCGTATATGAGCACTCGGCACGCTCAAAAGGGGTCAGTAATCTCGCCGAGCATCTTTGTCAGCGCGAGGTTTTCCGAGTAATCAACCGGGCAGACGACGAGTGACACGCAATCGTCGGCGAGCGCCCGGCCGAGCGTCGGCAGCAGTTCAGCGGCGGCACTGACGCGCAGTCCCTTCATACCCAGGCTCGCGGCGTATGCGACAAAATCGGGATTCGTGAAGTCGCAATTGGAGTCGCGTCCGAGCTCGAGCTCCATCTTCCATTTGATAAGTCCGTAGGCGCCGTCCTCCCACACGAGCACGACGAACGGGGTCTTCTCGCGCACGGCTGTTTCCAGCTCTTGTGAATTCATCAGAAAGCCGCCGTCTCCCGTCACCGCGAGCACCTTGCGCTCCGGTCGCGCGAGCTTGGCCGCAATCGCGCCGGGAAGCGCAAAGCCCATCGTGGCGAGCCCGTTCGAAATCAGGCACGTATTCGCAGCGTAGGTCGGGTACAGCCGCGCCATCCACATTTTCACCGCGCCGGTGTCTACCAGCACGATGTCGTTGCGGCCCATCGCGCGGCGGATATCAGCGACGAGCCGCTGGGGCTTTACTGGAAATGAGTCATCGTTTGCGCCGCGGTCAAGCTCCTTGCGCAGCAGGGCGCGGATCTTTGCGCCGGCCGCAGCTGGGCCGCTCGATTTCTTCACTGCGCTTGCGAGCGCATCGAGAGACTGCGGAATGCTTCCCTCGATTCCGACCGCGATGTGGTAGTGAGCATCCACCTCGGCGGGATAACGGTGAATGTGGATGATCTTCTTGCCCCCGGTTGGATTGATCCGCTCGGGCGCGTATTCCTGCAAATCGTAGCCCACGCATACGAATACATCGGCACGGTCGAAGCCGAAATTGGCATAGTCGTGGCGCATGAAGCCGAGCGCGCCGAGCGCGTTGGGATGATCGTCGGGAAAGACCCCCTTTCCCATGAACGTGGTGGCCACCGGTATGCTGAGCCGCTCTGAGAATCGCACCAGCGCCTCGCTTGCGTCATTGCGCGCGGCGCCGTGTCCGGCGAGGATGACTGGCGATTTCGCGCTATTGAGCACCTCGGCGGCTCGCTTGACCTGGCTGGCCGAGGGCGCCATGTCGTACACGATATTGATTGCCAGCGGCGCCGAATCGCGCGCGATCGGCTGCTGCTCGACGTCCTCCGGCACTGCCAGGTAGATGGCGCCGGGGCGCTCGGTCTGAGCGAGCTTGAACGCTTTGCGGACCATCTCGGGAATCGCTTCGGGCCGCAGTATGATTTCGGCCCATTTGGTTACCGGACGGAACATCGCTACCAGGTCAACGCTCTGATGCGACTCCTTGTAGATTCGGGAGAGGGCGACTTGCGCCGAAATTGCCACCAGCGGAGCGCTGTCGGCCTGCGCGTCGGCCACGCCGAGCAGCAGGTTGATTGCGCCCGGGCCCAGAGTCGCGATGCAAACGCCGGCGCGGCCGGTCAACCGTCCGTACATGTCCGCCATGAATGCGGCGCCCTGTTCGTGGCGTACCAGGATGAAGCGGATCGTCGAGCGGCTCAGCGCATCGACGAAATGGATATTTTCCTCGCCGGGAATACCGAACACATATCTTACGCCCTCGTTCTCGAGGCATCGTACGAGCAGGTGGGCCGCATTGAGGCTATTGCCTTTCGCCATGCGAGTTCCTCAGAGCAAGCTTATAGCCTAAGCGCTGAACGGTGGTTCCAGCGAGATCGATTGATAAGGCACTTCCGGGCGGACACGTCCGCGCTCGCCGCGATGCAGCCGGACGAAGCCATAGTGCTCCATCGTCTTGAGGGTACGTGACAGATTGGACGCTTTGCGGCCTGTGCGAGCTGCCAGCTCCTGGAGTGAAGATGGATGCGTCGCGGCGTTCATCGCCAGCAGCGCTCGGTTCTTTTTCGAGAGCACCTTGGCAAAGCTCTCGGTCGAGGTGAACCATGCCTTCGGCTCGTCCGCCTTGGGCTTTAGCGTGCCGCGCGCAATCGCCATCGTGCGGGCCTTAAAGTCTTCGTAAGAGGCGATTCCGATTTTCAGGGTCTTCATGGACGGCTCGGCCGTTTCTGGATTGCTGGCCTTCAAACAGCGAACCATAGAAACGGTCCAGATGCGCCTTGTGAATCGTATGCAGAACCAGTCTGCGAATCCATCTCCACCTGCGCTTCCATCGCTTTCCTTTTCCGCGTGCCGAACATCTCCGGATGGGTCATTGCCAGACGTAGCAGGCGCTTCGTTGGCTCGGAGGGAGCCATGGCATCGGCGGCTCCGACACCTCGTAGTAGTAGCGCCGATCTTACGCCGCTTGGATGATTTTGTCATCGCGGCTCCGGGATTCACTGCGGGCTGGGTGTTGTTGATCGAACGCCGGAAAGAAGATCCGGCGTCCCTCCGCTCCGCAGACTCCGGTCGAGATGACACAAAAAGAGGACGCGCCTGCCATTTCCTGACCAACCTGTTCTAACAGGCCGCAACCTGCGGCAGTGCCCGCGCGCGAAAACGGAGCGCGGCCTTAATACTGGCCAGCCGTGCCAACGGCCAGGGGTCACCCCTGCCTTGCATCTAAACTTCAACCGATGAAACAATCTTCGCGTGCCGCTTAGCAATCCCGCAGACGATCCGTTCACCAAACTCGCGCAAAACTTGGGCGAACTCGAGGTCGTGATCGGCGAGCGCGCGCGCCCCGCGATTGCCCAGGTCCGCGAGGGGCTCCGCGACGCGCTCGCATGCCGCGAACGTGGCGATATACCCGGCTCGCTCGCCGCGATTCGGGTCGCGATGGAACGGCTGGCGAATCTCGGCAGCACGCTCGACCCGGAAGAGGGCGCGATGATGCGGTTGATCGCGGAGCGATTCACCGCCGCGCTCGGCGCCGGCGATAAGGGTGGCGCGAAAACCGTCGTGGACGTGATGCGCCACAAGGCCGGCGACACCAAGGACGACGACAAAAAGGATTGGTGACCGCGGCCTCGAAATTGCGCTGCGCGGGCGTCTCGCACGCGGATTTGACGGGCATCCGGAAAAGTGAAACACCAACACCGGCGGATTCGATAACCGCCCGATAACTGCGTATGGTGAAATCTTGGCACGAGCAGCCGAAATCAAAGTGAACCAGTCCGCCCTGGACCAAACCTGTATCAACGCAATTCGCGTGCTGACGATCGACGCGGTGCAAAAGGCCAACTCAGGGCACTGCGGATTGGCGATGGCGATGGCGCCGGCGGGCTATCTGCTCTACACGCGCTTTATGCGCCACAACCCGAAAAATCCGGAGTGGTTCGGGCGCGATCGCTTTGTGCTGTCGGCCGGCCACGGCTCGATGCTCCTCTACGGCCTGCTCTATCTCACCGGCTACGACGTCTCGCTCGACGACCTCAAGCAATTTCGCCAGCTCGGCAGCAAGACCCCCGGGCATCCCGAGTACGCGGTGATTGATGGCGTCGAGACAACCAGCGGCCCGCTCGGCCAGGGCTTCGCCAACGGAGTCGGGATGGCGATGGCGGCGAAGCATCTCGAAGCGCGCTTCGAGCGCGACAAATCCGGCCTGTTCGACCATCGCGTCTTCGCCATTTGCAGCGACGGTGACTTGATGGAAGGCGTGGCCAGCGAGGCGGCGTCGATCGCGGGCCATCTCGGCCTGGGCAACATCGTCTATATCTACGACGACAACCACGTGACCATCGACGGGCCCACCGAACTGACCTTCGGCGAGGACGTGTGCAAGCGATTCGACGCCTACAAATGGCATACCCAGGTCGTCGAGGATGCGAATGATCTCGCGGCGCTGTCCAAGGCGATCGAAAAGGCAATCAAGGAGACCAGCCGGCCCTCGCTGATTCGAGTCCGCTCGATCATCGGCTACGGCAGCCCGCACAAGCAGGGGACCTCGTCCGCGCACAGCAATCCGCTCGGCGTCGAGGAGGTGAAGCTGACCAAGGAATTTTACCGATACCCGGCCGAGCCGCCGTTCTTCGTGCCCGACGATGCGCTCGCGCATTTCCGCGAATGCGTCGAGCGTGGCGAGGATTTGGAGCACGCCTGGAACGCGAAGTTCGAGGCCTACGCCAAAAAAAATTCCGCCGCGGCCGCCGAATTCCAGGCGGCGCTGGCCAAGGATCTGCCCGAAGGATGGGACGCCGAGCTCCCGATCTTCACGCCTAAGGATTCGCTCGCAACCCGGGTCTCAGCCGCGCAGGCCGAGGCGGCGATCGGAAAAAAAGTCTGGAACCTGTTCGGCGGCTCCGCCGACCTGGCCGAGTCCACCTTCACCGACGTCAAGGACGGCGGCGATTTCGAGCGCGGGCGCTTCGATGGCCGCAATCCGCATTTCGGAATCCGCGAGCACGCGATGTGCGCGATCCTCAACGGCCTCGCGCTCCACGGCGGCTTCATCCCTTACGGCTCGAGCTTCCTGTGCTTTACCGACTACGGACGCCCGTCGATTCGGCTCGCCGCGATGATGGAACTCCAGGTCGTGTTCGTCTTCACCCACGATTCCATCGGCGTCGGCGAGGACGGCCCGACTCATCAACCCGTCGAGCATCTCTCGTCGCTGCGCGCGATTCCCCATCTCACCGTGATTCGCCCCGGCGACGCCAACGAGGCGGTCGAGGCCTGGCGCATCGCGATGACTCACACCCACGGCCCGGTTCTGCTCGCGCTCTCGCGCCAGAAAGTTCCGACGTTCGATCGCACCAAAACGGCGCCCGCCGCTGGCGTTCGGCGCGGCGCGTACGTGCTGACCGAGAGCGCCGGACGGCCCCCGGAAATCATCCTGATCGGCTCGGGCTCGGAACTATCGCTGCTCGTCGACGCGATGGCCAAGTTGGAAGCGATGGGCAAATCCGTCCGCGTCGTGAGCATGCCCAGCGACGATATTTTCCTGACACAGGATCAGGCCTATCGCGACTCGGTGTTGCCGCCGAACATTCGCCGCCGGCTCGCGGTCGAGGCGGGCGCCCCGATGTCATGGTACCGATGGGTCGGACTCGACGGCGACGTCATCGGGATTACGACCTTCGGCGCGTCGGGCAAGTATGAAGAGGTGATGAAGCATTTCGGCCTGAGCCTCGACAACGTCGTCGAGCGCGCGCTGAAATTGCTCGCGCGCTAGCGGACTCGCATGCCTCAACCCAAATTGATCATTCTGAACGACGCGGATGAACTCTACGTCCGTGCCGCCGAAGAAACCGCGCATATCGCCGGCGAGGCGATTTGCATCCACGGCGAGTTCACGCTTTGCCTCTCGGGCGGCTCGACTCCCGCCGCGACCTACGATCTGCTCGCGACCCGGTTTCGTCTGAGCGTCGATTGGAAGGAAGTGCAATTTTTCTGGGGCGACGAACGATGCGTCCCGCCCGATCACGCCGAGAGCAATTACGCGATGGCCAATCGCACGATGCTGAGCAAGCTCCCGCTGCGGCCCGATCAGGTGCATCGGATGCGCGGTGAAGACCCGCCGGCGTCGGCGGCCGCGGCCTACGAAGATGAGTTGCGAAAACGCTTCGGCCTGGGCGACGGCGAATTCCCGCGCTTCGACCTCGTGATGCTCGGGCTGGGCGACAATCGCCATACCGCATCGCTGTTTCCGGGCGATCCTGCGATTCACGAAACGCAGCGCATGGTGGTTGCCGTCGAGGTTGACGCCGAACCGCCCAGCCGCCTCACGATCACGCCGCCGGTGATCAACAATGCGAGTTGCGTGATGTTCCTGGCGGCGGGGCAGGGCAAGGCCGCTGCCGTCAAGGACGTCCTGGAAGGGCCGCGCGACCCCGACAGGTTCCCCGCGCAGATTGTCGCGCCGCATGACGGCGAAGTCATTTGGCTCCTCGACAAGGCCGCCGCCAGCCTGCTTTCGCCGCGCTGAATCATTCCGGCCGCGTGCCGCGCAGTGTGATAAGATAACTGCGATGTTGCGATTCGTATTGCGCCACTTCACCGCGATTCTCGTCGTTGCCGCACTCGCCGGCTGGGCGCTGTTTTATCTCCCGGGTACTCCGAGCTGGGCCGTGCTCCGGATGAAGGATGCCATCGACGCGCGCGACGGCGAGCGCGCTTCCCGATTCGTCGATTTTGAAAGCGTGGTGAAGCACGCCGGCTACGAGATGGTGCGCAAGCGGGGCGCCACCGACCCGCTCAGCTCGATCATCGGTAATGCCGCGATCGATCTTCTCACCAGGCCGATGGCGCAGGTTACCCGCGCGTGGGCGGTCAAGAAAGTCGATGACGGCGCGCGCGAGGTGCAGATGCCCGGCGCGGCGGTCGCGGCCTCGGTCGTCCTCCTGCATCGAAACGGCGACACCGCGTCCACCGACTTCAAGGACAGCAAGGGCAATGAGTGGGAAATCCACATGGCGCGCGGAGAGGACGGCGCTTGGCGCGTTACCGAAATCGAAAACATCGAGCAACTGCTCCAAAAGCTCCAGCACGACCAACCCAAACATCCCGACACGCCTTAGCGCGTGTGCGTTACGGGAATGTTTCGGTGCTTCGGCGGGCGCCTGCGTTTACTCCGCGTCCAGCAACCGCTACAATAGAGTCTGCGCGCGGGCGAACCTGCTGAGGCTCGGCCGCGCTTTAGCATCCGGCGCAATAATGAGACGTCCAGACATAAGAAATTTGGCAATCGTCGCCCACGTCGATCACGGCAAAACCACGTTGGTCGATGCGATGCTGCGGCAGTCGGGCGTCTTCCGCGCCAACGAGCAGGTGATCGATCGCGTGATGGACTCCAACGCGCTCGAACGCGAACGCGGCATCACCATCATGGCCAAGAACACCTCCATCCGATGGGGGGACACGCGCATCAACATCGTCGATACTCCCGGCCACTCGGACTTCGGCGGCGAGGTCGAGCGCACGCTGTCGATGGTGGACGGCGTGTTGCTGCTGGTCGATGCGTGCGAGGGGCCGCTGCCGCAGACGCGCTTCGTGCTCAAGAAGGCGCTCGAGTCCAACCTGCCCGCGATCCTATGCATCAACAAGATCGATCGCGCCGACGCGCGCGCGCCCGAGGTTCTCGACGAGGTTTACGATCTGTTCATCGACCTCGGCGCCAACGAAAGCCAGCTCGATTTCCCGGTGCTCTACACCCAGGCCCGCGCCGGCACCGCGTCGCCCAGGCTCGACCTCCCCGAGCGAAAACCTGGTCCCGCTGTTCGACGCGATCGTCGCGCACCTGCCCGGCCCCGAAGTCGATCCCGAAGCAACCCTGCAATTCCAGGTCAATAACATCGACTACGACGATTACGTCGGCCGCCTCGCGGTCGGCAGAATCATCGCCGGCTCGATGACCGCCTCGCAGAACTATTCGCTGTGCCGGCGCGACGGCAAGACCGCGGTATGCAAGGTCGCCCACATCTACGGATGGCAGGGGCTGACGCGCGTCGAGCGCGAAACCGCCAGCGCGGGCGAGATAGTGATCGTGGCGGGCGTCGAGGATATCGCCATCGGCGAAACGATCGCCGACCTCGAGAACCCGCGCCCGCTGCCGCCCATCCGCATCGACGAGCCGACCGTGGCGATGACTTTTTCGGTGAACAATTCGCCCTGGGCCGGCCGCGAAGGGGATTTTGTCACCTCGCGCAAGCTCGGCGAGCGAATCGAATTCGAAGCGCGGCGCAACGTCAGCGCACGCGTCGAGCAACTGACCCACGACTCCTGGCGCGTGATGGGCCGCGGCGAATTGCAGCTCGCGGTGATCGTCGAGACCATGCGCCGCGAGGGCTACGAAATGCAGGTCTCCAAGCCCACCGTCATCACCAAGCAGGCCGGCGGTGAGGTGCTCGAGCCGATGGAGATGCTCGTGATCGACATCCCGGCCGAGTGTATCGGCGTGGTTACCCAGATGCTCTCGGCGCGCAAGGGCAGGATGCGCACGATGGTCACCCATGCCAGCACCCGCGTGCGCCTGGAATATGACATCCCCGCGCGCGGGCTTATAGGCTTTCGCGGCCGGTTTCTCGAAACCACCCGCGGCAACGGCCTGATGAATACGCTGTTCAACGGTTACGCGCCGTGGTCGGGAACGATTCGCTCGCGCGCCAACGGCGCGATGATTTCCGATCGTGAGGGCGTCACCACGGCTTACGCAATCTTCCATTTACAGGAGCGCGGGACATTCTTCGTCGGACCCGGCGAGCCGGTTTACGAGGGGATGATCGTCGGCGAGTATGCCCGCGAGATAAACTTGCCGGTCAATGCGTGCCGTGAAAAAAAACTCAGCAACATGCGCGCCTCGGGCCACGACGAGGCTATCCGGCTTTCGCCGCCGCGCATTCCCACGCTTGACACGGCGCTGGAATGGATCGACGAGGAAGAGCTGGTCGAGGTCACGCCCAAGTCCGTGCGCCTGCGCAACCGCGTGCTCAAGACCGGGCTTAGGAACAAGCATCGTGCGGGATACATCGACGCGCCGCCGGCGGAGATGGCCGGCACCGACTGACCGCTTCGTGACCCCGGCGGACTGCCCCACCGCGGACCTGCGGATCGCGCCGCGCCTGTCATGAGGCTGGTCCGTATTGGCGTGCTTTGCGCGCTCGTCGTGGCAGTTCTGCTCGGCGCTTCGGCGGCGCTCATCGCATTCAACCAGTCGCGCATCGTCGTTTACGTTCTGACCACGGTCCGCAACCGCACCGGCGTCGATATCATCCCGCGGGCCAGCTCCGTTGGTCTCGGCACTCACCTGATAGTCGAGCTCGACCAGCCCCAGGTCATCGCCAACGGCCACGAGCTGGTCAAGCTCAAGTCGCTCCGCGCCCTGGTCTCGTACCATTCGATTTTCGTCGGCACCGGGCTTCCGCTCTATCGGCTGAGCGCGGCCAGTCCCGAAATCACTCTGCCCGTGGCCTCTTCCCAGGCGGCCGCGGTGCCGATGCCCCGTCCGGGGGCGCAAACGATAAGCGCGCTGCAGGACGTGCTGCACGCGCTGGCGGGGATCACATGGCGGGTTGACGCGACCGACGCCACGATCCGCTACGCCGACGGCGCCGGGCTGGCCAACCATGTTGAAATCATCGCCTACCACGCCCACCGGGAGCCTGACCTGTGGCGGCTCAAGTTCAGCGGCTCGCTTCCTGGAGCGCCCGTTTCCGGAGCGCAGATAAGCGGGAAGATGAGTATTGGCGCCGGGAAAACTTTCGAGCCCGGCGTATTTGCCCATGGCCAGTTGTGGGCCTGGGACGTCCCACTGGATGGAATCGAGGCCGAGGGTTTCGCATTGACCGGCGCGATACAGGGCGGCCTCAAGTTCTCGCTTCATGACGACGGCTCGGTGACCGGCGAGGCCGATGCGGGCGCGCAGAAGCTGATGCTCAAGGGCCGGCGGCTCGCCGCGCCGTTAGATCTGGGCGGCTACTCGCTCCACGCCGGCTTAGATATTACCGGCGGCAAGTATGCCGTCACCCATATCGTTTTGCGCCGGGTCAACGCGCCGGTGTTTTCCGCCGATACCGAACTGCTGGCGCCCCAGAGCGGGAATCCGGAATTGGGAATCCGCGTCGGCGGGTTTCATTTCGACGCCGCCGCGGTCAAACAATCGATCCTCTCGGTCCGCCAGTTGCCTGCCGACCTCGTCGATGCGCTCAACCGGCTCCGTCCCGGCCGGGTCATTGTCGGCGGCGCGACGCTCAGCGCCGCGCTCGACGAGATTAGGACCGCGCCGCTCGACGCGATTCGCAAGAATCTGGTGGTCAGCGGGACCATCGAGAATCTCGGGTTTACCATTCCCTCCGATACCAAGCTGCCGCCGGTCGAAAATCTCAGCGCCCAGCTTGGTTACTCCAAAGGCTTGCTCACCATCTCGCAAGGCACCGCCAAGTTCGGAAACTCTGCGATCCGCGACCTCGCCGCCAGCGCCGACCTCGGGATGGGAATCGACGGCGCGGACTACCGCACCAGCGTGAAGGTGGATGCGGATCTCGCCGAGCTCTATCCGGCCATCGCCAAGTCGCTCGAGTTCTATAAACTCAAGGAACGCGATCGCCTCGAACGCCTGAGCGGCCGCATCGAAATGGTTGCCACCGCGTCGGGAAAGTTGAGCGCGGAGACCCCGGATGCGCCCAGGAACTATCAGATCCGCGCTGACGCAATCGGCGCCGTCGTCACGATCAAGGGTTCGCCCGGACCACTCAAGGTTTCTCGCGGCACCGTCGCCATCGACCCGGATTCGATCAGGTTCGACCATGTGATGCTGGCGGCGACGGGCGGCGATGCGACCCTGGACGGCTCCGTGAATTTCGTCAAACAGGGCATTGCCGTGCACGATCTCACGCTGGGGCTTCATGATTTCCCGTCGGAAACGTGGCTGGCGCTGCTGGTCGATCCGTCCGACTTCGGGGTGACCGGGCCAATCGGCGGCAAAGTGGTCGTCAACAGCGATCCGGACAATCCCGGCGCCATGATACCCGAGGGCAAGCTGACGCTCGCAAGCGGCGACGTCAAATTCAACTTCCTGCGTTCGCCAATCCTGGTTCAGGGCGCGACGCTCACGATGAGCCGCAAGCAGTTGGTGTTGTCGATGCCCGGCTCGAAGCTCGAAAACAGTCCGATCGATTTCCGCATCACCGTGCCCGACTACACCAATCCGTCGCTTCGTATCGATGCTACCGTGCAGAAACTCGACCTCGAGGTAATGAAGTTTGTCCGGATGCCGTGGTCGCCGGCCACGCCGCCGCTGCGCTTTCCGGTTCCTTGCAGCGGCCACATCGAAGCGCGCGCGGGAAATCTCGCCGCCTTTAAGATGACCGACCTCAAGACCGATTTTACCCGCTCCGCGGCCGGCGATTGGCGCGTCTATAACATGAGCGCGACCGCTTATCGCGGAAAGATGAAGCTCGATCTTGCCGGCCGTGCTCCCGACAACTGGATCCACATAACCGGCAGCGCCACCGACATGGACCCTGCGCCGTTGTTCATGCTGAGCGGGACGAACACCCAGTCGCCCTTGATGGGTCATCTCTTCCTGGGCATCGATCTGTGGGCCAACACCGACACAAACTTCTTTGAAACTCTCGCCGGCGATATGTCGGTGACGGTCAGGGACGGAACCCTCAACAAGTTTACCCTGCTTTCGCGCCTGCTCAGTTTTATCGACATCAAGAATTGGCTGAGCGCGCAGATTCCCGACCCGCGCGTCAACGGAGTTCCCTTCAAAACGATCATCACCGATTTCAAAGGCAACAGCGGGCTCTTCTACACGGATAATTTCGTGTTGCAGGGTCCGGTCATGGATATAACGGCTAGCGGCAGCGTTCAGTTCGGCGCCGGCGCGCTCGATATGCAGGTCGGAATGTTTCCCTTCGACACGGTCGATTGGGTGCTGAACCATATCCCGCTGATCGGAGAACGCATCGGCTCGGGCACGGGTAAGCTGGTCGCGGCGTACTTCCACGTCAGCGGCCCGGTGAGCGACCCGTCGATCACCCCGCAGCCAATCACCTCGGTGGCGGAGTTCGTCAAGAAAACCCTCGGGATGCCGATAAACATCATTCGCCCCAACACCATCAAGTGAGCCCGCCGCGGCTATCGCTGATCGTCTTTTGCCGCGAGCCCGTTGCGCATCAGGCCAAGACCCGGTTAATCGGTGCGTTGACGCCCGCAGCCGCGGCAGCGCTGTCCGGCGCCTTCATTAGCGACGCGCTCGCCAAGGCAGCCTCTTTGGGCTCGTACAGAATGGTTATCGCGGCGACTGCGGCCGGTGGTGCCGAGCGCAGCAGATACTTCCGGCGGCTAGCGCGGCAATTCGGCGCCGAACTGATCGATCAGGGAGATGGATCGCTGGGCAAACGGATGGCGCGGGTGCTCGAACCCTTTTCCTCTTCCGGCGCGCTGCTGTTCGGCGCCGATACGCCTTCACTTCCGGCTGCGATGCTTGCGGCCAGCGTCGAGACGATGCGCCGCAGCCGGGTCGTGATCGCGCCGAGTCTCGACGGCGGCTACTACGCTCTCGGCGTGTGCGGCGCGATGCCGCCGATCTTCACCGGAATCCGATGGGGCAGCGCCGCCGTGTTCAATTCAACCGTAAAGCGCCTCGAACGCGCCCGCATCGGCTACGCGCTCGGTCCGGCGTGGTACGACGTCGATCGATGGGCCGACGTGATGCTGTTGGCGGCGCATCTGCGCCTCCTGGCGCAAGCGCGCCGGCGCGCGGACGCGTCGCCGTGCCCCGCAACCGAGGCCGTGCTCGAAAAGCTTGGAGTCCTGCGCCACGATCGCTAGAGTACCCCAATGCGCCGAAAGACGGCCGCCGTTTCATGATCGAGCTGATTCTCTACACCCGAAACGACTGCGAGCTGTGCCACGAGATGCAGAAGACGGTTTTGGACATCCTTCCAAAATTCCCCGCCCATCTCCAGCGGATCGAGATCGACGGAGACCCCGGCCTCGAGGCTCGCTTCGGGATCGAAGTGCCGGTTCTGTTCGTGAATGGCCGCAAGGCGTTCAAGTATCGATGCACTCCCGGCGAGTTGCGCAAACGCCTGGCGCGCGAGGCGCGCGGCTGAGATGGCGCTTCGAACGCCACATCGTCTCAACGCGGTGCTCGTGACCGCGGGCAGCGAGCAGCAGGCGGTTTCGATCGCGCGTGCGCTGGTAGGCGAAAGGCTGGCGGCCTGCGTCAACATCGTCGGACCGGTTCGATCCATTTATAGATGGCGCGACGCGGTCGAAGACGATCGCGAGTACCTGCTGATTATCAAGACTCGCGCGGCTGTTTACGCGAAGGTGGAGCGGCGCGTTCGCGAGTTACACACCTACGAGGTGCCGGAAGTCCTGGCGTTAAGCGCGGTTCGCGGCTCGCCCCCGTACGTCAAGTGGCTGCTTGAATCGACCGGCAGCCGCCGCCGGCGGTCCGGGGTTCCGTCGCGGACCGGTGGTCGAATCGAGCCGCCGCTCGATTCATAATTCACCCATGTTTCGCGAATCGATCAAAAAGATGGCGCCGTATCGGCCCGGCGAGCAGCCGCGCCCGGGACAGCGCTTAATCAAGCTCAACACCAATGAAAACCCGTATCCGCCGTCGCCGCAAGTGCGTCGCGCGGTTGCCAGAGCGATGGCGGGATCGGCGCTGCGCCTGTATCCGGCGCCGCGCGCCGATGAATTCGTGGCGAGCGCGTCGGCAATCTACTCGATACCGCAGAGCATGATCATGGCGGGCAATGGCTCGGACGAGCTGCTCGCGATGGTATTTCGTGCGACGCTCGGAAGCGGCGACACCGTGGCCTATCCGGTCCCGACGTACTCGCTGTACGACACTTTGGCGCTGGTGCAGGAGGCGCGGATCGTTCACTGCCCGCTCGGCGCCGATTTCGAGCTGCCGCTCGACGCACTGGCGGATGCGCGCGCCAATCTCACGATCGTGTGCAGTCCCAATTCGCCGTCGGGTACCTCGACTCCCACCCGCAGCCTGGGCGCGCTGGCAAAACGCCTGGACGGCAGATTGCTGGTGATCGACGAAGCGTACGCGGACTTTGCCCGCGAAAATGCGCTCGGACTGGTGCGGCGCCATCGCAACGTGGTGGTTCTGCGCACCCTGTCGAAGTCCTATTCGCTGGCCGGGATGCGGCTGGGCCTGTGTTTTGCGCATCCACCGGTGATCGACGCGCTGCTGAAGGTCAAGGATTCGTACAACTTGAGCCGGCTCGCCCTCGCCGCGGGAGCCGAAGCGCTGCGCGACTACGGCTGGATGCGCCGCAACGTCGCGAAAGTAATTCGGACGCGTGCGCTGACCGAGGCGCGGCTGCGCAAGCTCGGTTTCATGGTGCCGCCGTCGCAGGCCAATTTCGTGCTCGCGCGGATGCCCGGCCGCGACATGGCGCCCGTCGCGCGAGGGTTGCGTCGGGCCGGAATCCTGGTCCGGCATTTCGCCACGCCGTTGCTTCAGGACGCGCTCAGAATCTCGATTGGAACTCCGGCCGAGATGGCCGCGCTGTTCAAGGCGCTCAAACCGTTGCTCCACGCAACTCCGTCGAAATCGAAGCGCCGCATTCGTACGTGAGCCGGTTGAATTTGATGGCGGCGATCAAGCGTCTGTTTGGGAACTTCCGTCTGTCCCGCCAATCCGGAAAGAAGTCCGAAGCCGAATCGCGCGCTTCGTTTCAATGGGTGGTGGCCGGGCTGGGAAATCCCGGTGAGGAATACTCGCGCGCGCGTCACAACGCCGGATTCATGACAATCGATCGAATCGCGGCGGCGAAGAGCGCCAAACTGAGCCGGCGCAGATTCAAAGGCGTCACCGCTGAGGTCACGCTCGCCGGAAAGCCGGCGATACTCGTCAAGCCGCAGACCTTTTACAATCTGAGCGGTGAATGCATCTCGGACCTGCTCGGATATTTCAAGATTGCCTTCGATCACTTGATCGTGGTGCATGACGAGCTCGATCTGGAAGCGGGACGGCTCAGAATCAAGCAGGGGGGCGGCGATGCGGGCAACCGCGGCGTTCGTTCAATCGCCGAATCGCTTGGGACCACGGAGTTCATTCGGGTCAGAATAGGAGTAGGGCGGCCGCCGGAGAGCGAGGAAAGCAAAGACTACCTGCTCCGTCCAATGACCGGCGCCGAGCGGCAGGCGCTCGCGCCGATCCTGGAGCGGGCGGCGGGCGCGGTCGAGGCGATCGCGGAGCACGGACTCGAAGCCGCGATGAATCGCTACAACCAGCGCGGCTAAATGGTTATCTGCGGCCGCCGCGGTAACAAAATGTCTTCTCGCATAATCATTGTGTTGACTTGGCGACTCGCGCCGCGCTAGAGCAATCAAGCAGTGGAGCCCTCGTCGCGTTGGGCGGGTAAATATCGCGCCCCGTTCGGATCGCTGCGCCATTTGTGCAGATGCGAGAGGGGCGTGGGTTGGCCCGGGTCGGCGACACGCTTCGTGCGGTCTCATAATTTGACGTCCAGGGATAGGGGCTGCCCATGTTTGATGAAAACAAGACTCGCTTCAGAAGAGCGGAGGAAGCGCTGCGCTTTTATTTCCGCTTGCGCGAGCTGCTTCACAGCGGACGGGCGAGACGGTTGATGGCGGACGAATTGCCGGCGGATGCGTGCACGGTGGCTGCCAACGCAATCGACGACTACCAATGTATCGGATGGTGCATGCGCGGTCTCGACGAGGTCGCTCTGTGGTTGCTGAGCGAACTGTACGGGCCGACCTGCTTCGGCGTGCACCGGCGCACATTTTCGCACGCCTGCAAGGCAGGCAGGCTGGAGTTCCCGGATCGCGAGTTCCGCCTGCGCGAAGTCGGCATTCTCCACGAGCATGCGCTCGGCGTGGTGGAACGGCGGTTGCGCAGGCTGGGCATGGTCCCTGTCTGCCAGTGGCAAACCGCGCATCATCGCCGCCGCATTCGGACCGTGGGCAGGCGAGCGCACTATCACGGCAGGCAGGCGGCCAATCGCGGATAATCGGAGCGTGGCCGGCCCGACAGCCTGGCGGGTGGGCTATTCCGCGCCGTCAATATTCCTGTACGCTTGAGAGCCATTGAGACTCCGGCGAACGGAATTGACGAAGCGGGACGTGAACGAAGATCAGGCAATCGAACAGGCGGCCGCGCTCGCCAAGGGCAGCAGCGAAGTCATTTCTGTGGCCGAGCTCGCGGCCAAACTCGCGCTTAACCGGCCGCTCAGGATCAAGCTCGGGATGGATCCGACCGCACCCGATCTGCATCTCGGCCACAGCCTGACGCTCAAGAAGCTGCGCGACTTTCAGGATGCGGGCCACACCGTAATTTTTCTGGTCGGCGACTTCACCGCGATGATCGGCGATCCCACCGGACGCTCCGAGACGCGCAAGCCGCTGTCGCGCGATCAGATCGAGCGCAACGCGGAGACCTATCGCACTCAGGCATTCAAGATTCTCGATCGCGAACGCGTCGAGGTCCGGTTCAACAGCGAATGGATGAATGAATTGGGCGTGCGCCGCCTGATCGAAATCGCGGCCAAGGTGAGCGTTGCCCGTCTATTGGAGCGTGACGACTTCGAGAAGCGGCTCGCCGCCGAGGAGCCGCTGTTCCTGCACGAACTGCTTTATCCGGTGATTCAGGGTTACGATTCGGTCGCGCTGGAAGCGGACCTCGAGATCGGCGGCACCGACCAGAAGTTCAACATGCTGGTTGGCCGCGAGCTGCAAAGGCACTTCGGACATGCGCCGCAAGCGGTGATGACGATGCCGCTGCTCGAAGGTCTCGACGGGGTGCGCAAAATGTCCAAGTCATACGGAAACTACGTCGGGCTGACCGACAAGCCCGAGGACATGTACGGCAAGCTGATGTCGGTGCCCGATCGACTGATGGTTCGATACTACGAGTTGCTGACCAAGGCCACGCCGGAAGAGATCGCGGCGGTCAAGTCGGGCGGATTGCATCCGATGGAAGCGAAAAAGCTCCTCGCGCGCACGATCGTCACCGAATACCACGGCGCGCGCGCCGCGGATCGCGCCGAGCAGTACTTCGAGAGCAAGTTCCAGCGCCGGGAAATTCCAGCCAGCACGCAGGTGTATCGAATCGCCGAAGAGATGTGGGTTTGCGAACTGATGAAGCAGCTACAGTTCACGCCTTCGACCAGCGAGGCGCGGCGCCTGGTGAGCCAGGGTGCGGTGCGGGTGGACGGCCGCACGATAACCGATGTGAATTTTCGCTTCGTGCCGGGCGAGCACAAGGTGCTGGAAGTGGGCAAGCGCCGGGTGGCGCGGATCGAACCCTGACTGGCGCGGGCGGGCGGTCAGTCTTTTTTTTCCTTTTCTGCCTTTTCCGCCTGGGCGACTGCCTGGCGGAGCGTTTCCATGGTCCGGGCCAGCGCCTTGGTGTATCGCTGCTTGGTCCAGGTTTCCTTGGTCCGCATCTTGAGCCATCCAAGCTTGACCGCGTCGGGCTTGTTGCCCATCTCGCCGGTGGAAACCTCGATGATTGCGCGTTCTTCGACACTGAGCGAATCGAGCACTTCGCGCTTGAGGTTCTGCAAAAATCCGGACTTGAGGTCGATATCGATCTTCATCGAAAATGCACTTCCATCACCTGAGCCTAAACCATCGCATGCGGCTGCTCAACTGGCTTGGAATTACAGACGGCGGGGCCCAGCCCCCGCCGTCTGCGGAGAAAAATGCTGAAGGGCGATTGAAGAGTTGAAAAGCGGAAGCGCGAGTTCGGCTATTCCTCTTCGACCGCCTGGCGAATGGCGTTCAAGATGAACAAGAACTGATTCGGCGCCGATATGTGGCCGAGCATGTTCACCTTCTGAAGGACCTTGAGCTCCTGATCGGTCACCTTGTGACGCGCCAGCGTCCCGCGATCGTGCACAAACTTGCGCCATGCGTTTTCCTGGCGTTTGGCGGGCGCAGAGTCGCGCTGCTTGCCGACGATCCAATGCGCCTCAGGATGCGCCAGCAGGAACAGGCGCTGCTTGTCGAGCTCGAGCGTATCCGCGATTCGCGACAACAGCGACAGGGAAGGGCGGCGCCGTCCGTTTTCGAGGTAGGCGACGTGACTGGCCTTGACGCCGAGTTTGCGCGCGAGTTCACGCTGGGTGAACGCGTAAGCACCGCGACGCTGTTTGAGGACCTGACCGAGAGTTTCTTTTTTCATAGATCGTATTCCACCAATAGTGCCCATCGGAGTTTTGCGTAATGGATCATACCGGCCAGATAAGTGAAACTCTGGCCGAGCGGTAGTGAAGCGCCAAAATCAATTCTCAACAACTTCCGCACATGTTCGCGAATCTGCGCAAATTCCCGGTCGGGAAGACTGTCAACGCGCGCGACCAACCCCCAATTCCACGGCGTCGCGAACATTCTGCGCGCGAGCGGTTCGGGATACGCCGCAAGGCTGACGACCACGTCCGCCGCGAGTTCCGCCGGTTGGCCAAGATGATTGCGGTGGGCGGCGTCGAAGAAATAGTGAACTCCGCTGCTGGCGGACCCGATAACCTTTTCGGCCATGTGATGGCCTATCTCATGCATGAAGGTCGCCTGGACCGCGCCTGGATGATGCGCGGTGTTGAGATAAATGAGCGGACGCTTGAGCACTTTGGGAGCTTTGTCCACGTAAAAGCCGCGTAGCGCCATCCCCTCGGATCCCGGATAAGGGGCAGCCTGAAGATGGATGTGCAGGTCCGACGAAATTGCGGCGAGGTGGGGGAGCGGCCTGGGCCGAAACTGCTTGCGATTCAAATCCGGCCAAATATCCCTGACCTCGTCGATAATAGCGCACAATGTGCGGTAATCGAGCGTTCGGCGCACGACGCGGACATAGTCGAGGCTTGCCAATTCCCGCAGTTCTTTTTTTGGCTTCTTCCATGCCTCGAGTTCTTTGCGGCCGGCTTTCTGTACCCGTCCCAGGATCTCCTCGACCAGTACCTCTGCCGCAGAGTTTCGCTCAGACTTCAGTGCCACAACCGACACCCTCCCAATTATCAACATCCAGTGTACGGTGATAGCTGCCCGCGTTGCAAGTATCTAGAAAGACCGCAGGGAGTTGTGCTTGCGCTAACTATCTGACTGTGTTACCAACACCTTCAGTTAGCTAATGACCCTAGAGTTTGCCATCTGCGTTACTTAGTAACCATTCGTGGGGACCGCGACCAGCAGAGTTAGTCGGGACCGTACTCTCCGGGCGCCGTCCAATCCGGTTCGCATCGAAGGCGAGCGTAAAAGAGGGGAACCTCGCCCTTTACTGCGTGATGCTCGATTTTCATACGGGCTCCTCAAGCCTGTGGCGAGGGGCAGGCCTCCTCGCTTGCCGGCTGCCCCCGGTCTCCAGTTCCATTCGGCAACGACGGGGAGAATCAACTCCCCGCGGCAGGAGGTACGAAGGCAATGGAACTAAGGCAACTCACGACCGAGGGCGAACGGCGGGTTTTTCACCAGCGGATGGAGGAGGCGCGCGCGAAGCGGGGCGCACGCTACCGCGAGACGCGACGCTCCAGCATCGGGAAGATTCACCTCGAATACGGGCTGCTCTACGGCCTGTTCGAGCACGACGACGATCCGGCTGAGCTAATGATGTCGGGATTGGTGATGCATGATCTCGCCAGCTTCCCGCAAAGTTTCCCGCGGCCCGACTTGAGCCATCTACCGGCCCGGTCGGTGCTCGAGGGCGGCGAGCTGTGGTCGTACGCCAAGGGAGCCGGTCTGCTGGCGCAGCACGGCGCGCTTATTCTGGTGGGCCTGATGCAGATACGGGCGTTGCTGGTTTACCCGACCATCAAGCCATCCGACCAGACGGCTACGTACGCCCGGAGCAACTTTGTCAAGGCCGGTGATCCGATACTGTGGCCGTATTGCGAGACGACCGACGGCGGCCAGCTATGGGTGCAGGCGATGGTGCTGGAGGGCGAGGCGCTGGCCGACGTGGTCGAGGCGGTGTTCGCGCGCGGCTTCACGACCGCCGATTCGATCCGGAAGATTCGCTTTGACAATCCATTCCCAATGCAACCGACATTGTCCCGCCCTGAGATTCCAACCGGGGATCGTATAGCCGGATTTGAGCCGGTGGTTACCCACGGTCACGAGGTAAACGGCGATGCGCACGCCTAGATAAGCGATGCGCTAAAAGAAGCGGCGGCCGATCCGGAGATCGGCCGCCGCTTCATCCTGGTTTCACGAATTGCGGGCTGGCGTTCTGTCGCGTAAATAGGATGAAGAACAAAGCCCTAACCCCCGGCCCCTTCCCCAGAAAGAGTGGGGAAGGGGAACAGAAAAATCCTCCGGGAAATGCCGCCGTCCTATCCCCCTAGCCCCCTTTCCGGGTCGGAAAGGGGGAACCAGAGAGTCCCTTGGCTGGTCGTACCAGAATCTACCAGAACTTTTTGAAGATTTTTACGGGACAGTACGCTAGCCGGCTGAGCCCGGCGGCGGAAGCTCCGGCTTGCGGCAGGCGCCGCCTCCCACGCAATTGACGCCGGCGCCGAAATAAATCGCGGCGGCCTTGACCGGAAAGAACAGATAATTGAGCGGCGTCTCGATCGGGTCGAACTCCGACGGCGGCGCTGCCTCCTCACGAGCCTGCTCCTCGACGCGCTGCTTGGTGTTGGTCTCGACGTCCTGGATGCTGGCGACGCGATCGTCGGAACCGAAGATCGCCGCCTTGCCCGGCTCGAGCCAGACGTAGCGCAACACGGTGGCTCCGCTGTGGTGGGGATCGGCGATGCTATCCTTCAGGTCAGGCTGACCCATCGCATCCACCGCTTGATTGGGCGTCATGCCGGTGCTCAACGTCCCGCTCTTCAATACAGAGCATCCGACGGCCAATAGAGCGAGCAGCCCGACGGCCGCGCGCGCGAAAAATCCCGGCTGCATCATAATCGATATCTCATCAAGCCTGGTAAGGAGCTAACATAACGAGGATACATCCGGCAACCTGACTGTGTTCCAGCCCGGTGGCGCAAACCGACGCGTAACGATTTTGGATAACGGCGACGAACTGCTTTTCGTGTACGGCACCCTGATGAATCCAGCCGAGCGCGTGCTGATACTGGGCCGGCCGATCGACGCGAGCCCGGCGCGGCTGTCCGGCTACGTTCGCGGCCGAAAGCGGCACTACTTTGTCGCCAGGCAAGCGGGAGCCGTTACCGACGGCGCAATCCTCGAAGGTCTAAGCGGGCGCGAGCTGGCGATCCTGGACGAATACGAAGAGGCGCCGGCGCTGTACACGCGCGAGCGGATCGAGGTGCTCGCCGCCGGGGGGCGCAAGATCGAATGCTGGATTTATCTGCCGACGGGCTGGGCGAAGAGCTGATCGCGGCAGGGGCTGACCCCTGCACACAGTGTTAAGGCCGCGCTCCGTTGTCGCGCGCGGAATAGGGCGCTGTCTAAGGACTTTTCACTCTCTTCTGTGTGGCCGGGATGATGCGACGGGGGGCGGCGGTCACTTTGGTTCCGGCGGGGGTGGCTTGGGCTGTTCTCCGCGCTTCAAGCCGAATTTGTCGATTCGGTATTGCAGAGTCCGATAACTCATGGCGAGCATTTTTGCCGCCTTGGCGATCACCCAGTCGTTGCGCTCGAGCGCCTGCAGGATTGCGTCGCGCTCGAAGGTCTCGAAATTGAAGCCCTCGCTCGGAATTTCGTATCGGTCCCCGCGCTGGCTGTCCATTCTGCGGCCCGGTTTCTTGCGCGACAGGACTTCCTCGGGCAAATCGCGCGGCATCACCTTGTCGCCTTCGCAGAGCAGAATCGCGCGTTCGAGCGCGGACTCGAGCTGGCGCACGTTGCCCGGCCACGAGTAGTCGAGCAGGACTTCCATCGCCTCGCGGCCGATCTCCTTCACCCGGCCTTCGGCAAGATGTCCAAACTTGGCCAGTGCATGGTTGGCGAGTAGCGGGATGTCGCCGCGCCGGTCGCGCAGCGGGGGCAGGGTGATGGTCACGACGTTGACGCGATAGTAGAGGTCCTCGCGGAAGCGGCCCTCGCCGACTTCCTCGGCGATGTTGCGATTGCTGGCGGCGACCAGGCGCACGTCGATGCGAAAGGAATCGTTGCCGCCGACGCGGCGGAGTTCCTTTTCCTGCAGGACGCGCAGAATCTTCGCCTGCATTCCCTGCGGCAGATCGGCGATCTCGTCGAGAAACAGCGTCGATTTGTCGGCGCTCTCGAACAGCCCTATTTTGCGCTCGTTGGCGCCGGTGAACGCGCCGCGCTCGTGGCCGAACAGCTCGTTCTCGATCAAAGTTTCGGGAATCGCCGAGCAATTGATCGCGACGAACGGGCGCGCCGCGCGCGGCGACAGCCGATGGATCGCCTTGGCCACGATTTCCTTGCCGGTGCCGCTTTCGCCCTGGATCAGGACGGTCGAATTCGACGGCGCGACCCGGCGCACCAGCCGGATCACTTCCTGGATGGCGGGGTCCTGTCCGATGATGCCCTCGATCTCGAAGGTGCCCTCCAGGCGCCGCTTGAGCAACTGGTTTTCCTGCTGCAGGTTTGCGAATTCCGCGGCCTTGGCGACCCTGGTCACGAGTTTCTCGCGATCGGTCGGCTTTTCCAGGTAGTCGAACGCGCCCGCCTTCATCGCCTGCACCACGCTGTCAGTCGAGCCGTGCGCGGTCAGCACCACCACCTGGCTGCCCGGATAGGTGCTGCGCACTTTGGCGAGCAGCTCCTCGCCCGACATCCCCGGCATCATGAGGTCGGTCAGCACGACGTCGAAGCGCGACAGCGCCAGCAACTCGATCGCGCGCTTGCCGACCGCAGCCTCTTCGACTGCGAAGCCCTCTTCGCGCAAGGTGTCGGCGGTGATTTGACGTTCGAGGTCGTTGTCTTCAACGACCAGCACTGAGGCCTGGGTCATGATTGTGTCCGTACACCGCGCTGGGCGGGAAAGTGAAAGTTACCGTGGTTCCGGATCCGTCCGCGTTGGGTCCGATATCGATTGTACCGCCATGAGTCTCGACGATCGCTCTCGACAGGAACAGCCCGAGGCCGATTCCTTCGCGCTTGGTGGTGAAAAACGGCTCGAAGACGTGGTTCACGACTTCAGCCTGGATGCCCGCGCCGGTGTCCGAAAAAGTGATCACCGTCGAGCCGTCGAGGCGCCGGAATGCAATGCCCATGGCGCCGCCTTCGGGCATCGCCTGGATCGCGTTGGCGACCACGTTGATAAAGCAGGTGCGCAGTTTCTCGGCGTCCACGTTGAGAATGGGGAACGGCTCCTTGCATTCCTCGACCAGCTCGATCCCCTGGCTTTTCATTTTCGATTCCGACAGCGCCACGACTTCGCCGACCAGCCGGCGCACGTCGGTGGGCGCTGGGAAAATCTCGATCGGCTTGCCGTAATGCAAAAAACTTTGCACCAGCTCCGACAAGCGGCGCAGCTCGTCCTTCATGATCACGAGCTGACGCAGAAACGCCTCGCGATCGTTGGGCGGCTGCGGCGCATAGCGGGCGCGGAGCTGATCGAGCGCGAGGCTGATGAAGTTCAGCGGGTTCTTGATTTCATGCGCGAGGCCGCCGGCCAATTGCCCGAGCGCGGTGAACCGTTCGAGCCGGTTCAATTCCTGTTCGCGCTCGCGCGCGCGCCGGAGCTGGCCGACCATGTCGTTGAAGCTGCGGGTCAGCAGGCCGATCTCGTCGCGCCGATGCGCCTCGGGAACCGGTTCCAGGCCGCGCGCCGCGATATTCTGCGCCGCGTTCGCGACCGCATGAATCGGTTTCACGTAGCGATCGGCGAGGATGTACGCGAAGACCAGGCCGATGGCGAAGATTGCAAACGCGATCATCAGCTCACGGCTTCGGCTCTGCGCCAGCGGCTGCGCGAAGTCGGCGAAATTCGCGACCACCTGCACGTAGCCGAGCAGATGATCTTCGACCTTGACCGGAATCAGATAGACCGTGGTCTCGGGCGCGAGCGGGCCGAGCTTGCCGGGCGGAATAGTCACCAGGTCGTCGGGATGCTTGAGTTGCTCGGGCGTAAGCCATTCGGCCTGCTTGGGCCGCAGCGCCGCGCCGATCAGGCGCGGATTGGAGCTGTTGAGGATCAGATTTTCGCTCGACGCGATCGACACTTCGAGTCCCTTGGTGTGCAGGTCGCCGACGTAGCTGTGCAGCAGGTCGCGATCGGTGCCGCCCACCGCGGTCAGCTCCTGCACGCTGATCTGGATGACGCGGGCGAGGTCCTTGACCCTCTCCTGCGTGGTCGCGACGATCGCCGCCTGCGTGCCCAGGCTCATCCACACCTCGGCGCCCAGGGTAAGCCCGAGCAGGGCCACCATCAGCACGATCAGCTTGGCCTTGAGATTCAGCGCGGGAAAGTATGATTCCATTTTCGATATCGCCGGGCCGGCCGATGCGCCCGCGCAATAATACGACCTATCCGCTCTTGCCCACCGGCTCGCCGGCCTTGCGCAGAACCAGCACCCGGGTCCCGTACACCGCGATGCTCAGGATCGCGACGATCACAATCAGCCGCTCGAAGCTGCCGATGTATCTGACGATCATCTCGATTTGCTTGCCGAAAACGTAGCCCAAGGTTACGACGATCGGCACCGAGATCAGCGCTCCGAGCAGATCGTAGAACAGAAACACCGCCGGGCGCACGCCAAAAGAACCCGCCGACAAGTAGATCAGGGCGCGCAGCCCGGCCAGGAATCGCGCGTAAAAGATCGCGCGAGCGCCATGCCGCTGCATGAAACGCTCGATGCGCTCGAATCTGATGCTGCCGGCCCGGCCACGCCAGCGCGAAGTAGCGCACCAGTCCCGAGCCGAAGCGCCGGCCCATAAAAAACAGCGAGTTGTCGCCCGCGACCACGCCCAGCAGCGAGACCGCCATCGTGACCGGGTAGTGCGTGATCCCGCGATGCGCCAGATAGCCGCCCGTGAGCATCGCCACGTCTTCCGGAATCGGCAGCCCGAGTCCGCACAGCATCAGAACAACGAACAATCCAAGATAGGTGAAACGTTCGATGTACGCGGAGATCAGCCCGGCCAAGCTCAGCTCCCGTGGGCGTAACGCGCGCGCAATGCGTCGCGAATTTGTTCGAGCGGCACGCCCTTGCTTGCCATCGACTGGGCGTCGTGAGCCTCGCCGACGCAGACCGCACACTTGCTGCCGTGCATGTCACGGTAGCAATCGAGCAGGTTCTTGTGCCCGATCTCCTTGTCGCATCCACAGTAACAATGCAATTGCGCCAGCAACGCGGGATCGCGTTCGGCGATCTCATATGCCTCGCGCACGATGCCCTGGAAATTCCTCGGATCGAGCGTAATCCGCAGCGGCGCCGCAGCATCAAAGCCCGCGGTCATCCGGTCTGCCGGCGGCTCGGTCCGAGTCGACAGATAGCCGGCGTAAACGATCGCCACCACCGCAACCGCGGCGGCCGTCAGCGCAACAATCCCTTTGACACCTTTGAACATGAGCCTCCCCGCAGCCGGAAATTATAGCATCTCGATGAATCTTAAGCTTTGATTCGCAAAGCTGTACAGAGCGGCGGGGCGATGCGGTCCGCGGCGCGTATGCGGCAGGCATTTGAGCATGCCCATCGCGAGAATCCGGCGGCGGAAGTTTCGCCGATCGAGCGGGCGGTCCAGGATTAGCGAGTACAGCTCCTCGAACTCGGCGAAGGTGAATTCCCGCGGCAGCAGCGCGTACGCGATATTGGTGTACTCGAGTTTCGACTTGAGCCGCTTGACCGCATACGCAGCCATCAGCGAATGATCGTACGCAAGCTGCGGCAGGTGCGCGACCTCGTACCATCTGCCGGTCGCGTATTTGTCGGACCGGGCGCCGACGCTCTGCGCGTCGGGAATCAACGCCATGTAGGCGACCGATACCACGTGCGCACGCGGGTCGCGCGACGGATCTCCAAAGGTGAACAACTGCTCGAGATAGGCGCCGCTAAGTCCGGTCGAGCCGTAAAGCTCGCGCCGCGCCGCCTCGTCGAGCAGTTCCCCCACTCGCACCAGTCCCCCCGGAAACGCCCACCGTCCGCGGCCCGGTCCACGCCGCAGCTCGACCAGGTAGGTCTGCAGCCGCCCGCTGTTGATCGCGAACAACACGGTGTCCACCGCGACCATCGGCCGCGCCAGCCGTTCGCCGCGCGCCGCGCCTGCTTGCGCGCTTTCGCTCAGACGCTCAGCTCGAGCATCCGCTCCAGGGCCCGCTTCGCGCCCGCGCGCACGTCCTCGGTAAGCTCGATTTCGTAGCGCAGATGGCGCAGCGAGTTCAGGGTGCCCTCGAGCGTGATCATCTTCATGAACCGGCATAGCTTGCACACCTTGTAGAAGTGCTTGTCGGGAATTTCCATCAGCAGGCGGTCCGAGAGCCCGCATTCCGTCACCACCAGGAACTTGTCGGCGTCGCTGCTGCGCGCGTAACCGATCATCGCGCTGGTGGACAATACCGCGTCGGCCAGCGCGAGTACGTCGTGGCGGCACTCGGGATGCGCAATTACCTTGATCCCGGCGATCGCGTGCTTGACCTTCCCTATCTCCTCGGGAGTTATCTGGTGATGGACGTAACAGTTACCGTCCCATGAAATTACCCGCTTGCGCGTCTGCCCCTGCACGTAGTTGGCGAGATTCTGATCGGGCACGAACAGGATATTGTCCGAGTCGATCCGCTGGACGATCTTCGCCGCGTTGGACGACGTGCAGCACGCGTCCGACAGCGCTTTGACATCGGCGGTGCAATTGACGTACGAGACCACCTTCAGGTCGGGATAAATTTTCAGCAGTTCTTGCTTGCGCTCCGCCAGCCGCTCGGCCGTAACGCTGTCCGCCAGCGAGCATCCCGCCTTCAGATCCGGCAGCAGCACCGTGCGATCGGGGTTGAAGACCTTGGCCGTCTCCGCCATGAAGTGAACCCCGCAAAAGACGATTACGTCGGCGTCGCGCACGTCGCGCGCGCTGCGCGCCAGCTCCAGCGAGTCGCCGATAAAATCCGCGACCTCGAAAATCTCCGGCCGCTGATAGTTGTGTGCGAGGACTACCGCGCGCCGCGCCTTTTTCAGGTGCTTGATCTCCGCGATCATGTCCGCGTAGCGCTCGCACGTGTCGGCGGTGTAGGTCTCGTTGCCGAGCACCCCGAGCTTGTCGCGCAGCGCGCTTGCGCTGACCGCGGTTTCAACCGATTCGTTCACCGTCAATCCTCCTGGCGCTTGATGGCGTTACTTTGCGTCAATATGACACTTACTCTAGCGCGGCGCGCTTTGCAAGCCGGCTGCGCACTGGCGAAGAGGTCTGCCGTTCTGGTAAATCAGTTGGCATGGGCCGTGCCGACCGCGCAAGGCGGCTTTTCAGGAGTTAATGTGATGCATGAAGTATTGGGCCGCGGGAATCTCGTGAGCGCCCGGGCATGAGCCGCCCAATCGCTCTCGCGCTGGTCCGCGACTTGTTCTTCCGCTCAAAAATCGACGCTGCGGCCGCCGCCACTGGCGCCGAAGTTGGCTACGCCTCGACGCTCGACGCCATTGCCTCGCGATGCGCCGAGTTGAAACCCACGATCGTCTTTAGCGATCTTTCAGACGACGCCTTCCCCGCGCGCGAGACCCTCAAACAAATCCGCGCGGCGGCGCCCGGCGCGCGCGTGATTGGATTCGCCTCGCACGTGGATTTGAATTCGATACGCGCGGCCCGCGAGGCGGGTTACGAGTTGGCGCTCTCACGCAGCGAATTCACCGCCCGTCTTCCCGATCTGCTGCGCCTCTGAGCGGCGCCCGCGATCTCGCCGCTTATTTGCGCTGCGCGATGAAGCGCCCCTGCGCGATCTTGCCGGCGTGCGCCAGCTCGCTTATGAAGCGGAACCCGCCGAGGAACGTTTCCAGCAGGTCGGTGCGGAACCCCAGTGGCTTCAGCGCGTCGTACATGAATTGCATCTCAATCATGTTGACATATAAATCCGCATAGCTCGGAAACAGTCCGGTGTCTTCGGCGGCGCGCACCTCGCAGCCGTTCGCCGCGAGCAGCTTGGCGTAGCCCTTGATGTCCTCGACGTTGGCGAACGTCATCAAGCCGCAAAAGCCCTGCGCCTCGGAATCGGATAGTCCCGCCGGACCCTCAACCCAGTCGGTGAACGCGATCACGCCCCCGGGACGAACGATGCGCGCCGCCTCCGCGATCAACTTGGGCTTGTCGGGGACGTAGCACCACGCATCCTCGCTCCAGATGAAATCCGCGCTGGCCGAGGGCAGCCCGCTCTGGCAGGCGTCGGCGTGTACGAATCGGATTTTATCGTCCAGGCCTTCTTCGTGGGTCAGCCGCCGCCCCTTCTCGACTATCGCTTCGGTTACATCGACGCCGACCATCGACGCGACATTGCGAAACCGCACCAGAAAGCGCATGTCCGCACCGTTGCAGCAACACAGATCGACCCCCTTGGTCCCGGCAGCAATTCCCGCGCGATCCGCCAGATCGATCGACGCCTTCATTCCTCCAACGTGAATTTGCTGCCCAAACATAAGTTGAAAGAGCTCGGCCGGCGCACTGCTGTAAACCGCGACGACATCCGCCGTTTTGACACCGCTTATGGATTTCACGATTGTTTCCTCCTGCTGCAACGCAGCCTAAACATTGGCCAACCAGACGCTCGTTAGCACCCTGATGCAAAGCGTTGGCATCTCATGGAACATCAGGGCGTGGATCGGGTACGAAGGCGTCGCGATTCGGCATCCGCACCTTTGGTAGCGAGCCGCGGTCCACAACGTCGCGTTCGCCGATTAGTCCGTTCGCGTGCAGTAGATACGCCGTGACCGCATAGATCTGGTCATTGCTGAGTGTTTCCGGGTGATCGAAGGGCATCGCACGATGGATGTAATCCCAGATCGTTGTCGAATAGGGCCAGTAGTTGCCGACAGTCGCATTTGTCAAGCCCACTTTGAAAGGGCGTGTGTCCACCAGTGGCGGTGTTGGACGGTTTCCGGTCTTGCCGCCTTCCTTCCCGGTAGGCCCGTGGCACTTTGCGCACGTTTTGGCGTACACGGCCTTGCCTTCGACGGCCGTTCCTCGTCCCTCGGGAAGACCGCGACCGTCGGGCCGGATGGAGAAAGCAGCATAGCGGGCCAACTCCTGAGTCGTCGCAGGCCGGCCGATTTCCAGCCGATCCTGGTCACCAGCCTGCGCGGAGAAGGCTGCGAGCAGAACGGCGCTGGCTAGAACAGTTAGCTTGCGCATCAGCTTACGCATCGGCGTTCGTGACCTTGCCATCGCGAGTCACCCTCCAACGCTGGATGCCATTGTAGTGGTAGATGGACCCGGTCCCTCGAACCTTGACCAGTTGAGCTCGCGTCGGCTGGACGTAGCCTGTGTCATCGATCGCGCGGCTCTCGATGACGACTTCTTTTCCGTCCCAGTTCCACGGGAACCGAAATCGCGTGTGCGCCATCGGCAGAACTGGCTCATCGAGTGTTGCGGGAAGCCAGGCTCCGCCGCCATCCGTGCTCACCTCGACGCGTTTGATGCGCCCGCGGCCGGACCATGCGAGGCCGCGGATCTCGCAGAACCCTGGGCCCGGCAACGTCTGCCCGCCCGACGGAGACGTGATGACCGACCGCGCCTCAATGACGAAAGTGAACTGACGCACCTTACCGTCAGGCATGGGGTCGGTATAGGATCCGGTCTCTTCCTTATGCATGAATGGCGCGTCGGCCAACTCAAGACGTCGGAGCCATTTGATATTGGTGTTTCCTTCCCAACCGGGGAGCAGAAGCCGGGCCGGGAATCCCTGGGCGATCCGCAGCGGCTCGCCGTTCTGACCGTACGCGACGATCGCGTCGGACATGAGCTTCTCGATGGGAATGCTGCGTGTCATTACCGCCGCATCCGAGCCTTCCGCCAGCGCCCATTTGGCGCCAGGCTTCACCCCGACCTCCCGGAGCAGAGTCGAAACGGCGACGCCCGTCCACAGGCTGCAGCTTGTCAGCCCGACGAGATTCTGGGCGGTATCCTGCGGACTGCCAGCACTGCGCCAAGCGCCTGGACGGTTCCCGGAGCACTCCAGGAAGACAATCCGGCTAAGGGACGGGAACCTCCGCAAGTCGTCGAGGTTGAGGACGATCGGTCGTTCGACCATTCCGTGGATCGTGAGAGTCCATCGATTTGGATCCACGACCGCCGCGCCAGCGTGATGGACCTCGTAATGAAGATCAGACGGCGTGATGATTCCGTCGATGTTACCCAGCGGCGTGTAAGACCAAAACGTCCAGCCGGCTTCGCGAGTCAGTCGAACAAATGGTGAACGGCGACCCGCCGCATCGCCGGGTGGGAGGCCTTGAACCTTCGTTGGATCGGGGAGCGCTTCCTGCCCTGCAGGGCGACATGCGGCGGCCGTCAAGCCACCGACGGTAGCGACCGCGCCTGCAAGAAGCTGCCGCCGCGTAATGCGCTCGGGTCGCTGCGCCGAGCGTCCGGGCTCCCGGTACTTGCCCATGCCATCCTCCTTCCGGCGCCTCGACCAGCATTGCAAACCCGCTCAAGCGCACCGCCCCGAGACGTGTAGCTGCGGAATCAATCGTAGCGCCTTCCGTTAACACGCGCGGGTCTGCCCGTCACGCGGGATGAGGTTTTCGGCGGGCACAGGTTTCGATTCCGCTGTGCCCGCCATCTCACCGCCTAAACGCGCCGCGCGATAAACCGTCCCTGCGCGACCTTGCCCGCGCGCGCCATCTCGCCGATGAAGCGGAAGCCGTCGAGGAGCGCATCTAGCAGCTCGGTGCTGAACCCGAGGATCCGCAGAGCGTCATACTTGAGTTGCATCTCAATCATGTTGACGTATAAATCCACATGGCTCGCAAACCGCCCGGTGTCTTCGGCGGCGCGCACCTCGCAGCCGCTTCCCTTGAGCAGCTTGGCGTAGCCCGCAATGTCCTCGATGTTGGCGAACATCATTATGCCCAAGAAGCGCTGGGCCTCTGAATCGCTTAGTCCCGCAGGTCCTTCAATCCAGTCGGTAAACGCAATCACGCCCCCGGGACGTACAATCCGCGCCGCCTCCGCAATCAACTTCGGCTTGTCGGGGACATAGCACCACGCGTCCTCGCTCCAGATGAAATCCGCGCTGGCCGACGGCAGGCCGCTCTTGCAGGCGTCGGCGTGTACGAATCGGATTTTATCGTCCAAGCCTTCTTCGTGGGTCAGCCGCTTCCCGCGCTCGACTATTGCTTCTGTCACATCGACGCCAATCATCGAGGCGACGTTGCGAAACCGCACCAGAAAGCGCATGTCCGCGCCGTTGCAGCAACACAGATCGACTCCCTTCATCCCGGGCGCGATTCCGGCGCGATCCGCCAGATCGATCGACGCCTTGAATCCTCCTACGTGAATCTGCTGCCCGAACATGAGTTGAAAGAGGTCGCCCGGCGCACTGCTATAGACGGAGACGACATCCGCAACCCCGACACCGGTTATACACTTCACGATTGTTTCCTCCTGCTGTTCGGCCTCAAGGCGATTTAGGTTAAGGTCGCGCCGGCTTGCGGGCACGGACGAAGGCGCTCATGAATTTGCCGTCCGCCATCGGTGCGAATTTCTGAAGCTCTGGATTATCCGCAAGAAATCCCTGCGCGTCAGCCGCCGTGTAGATCCGCGTCGGCTCCACTTCGATCTGTTCGAATCCCGCCTGAGCGAGCTTCGATTGGTATTCCGATTCCTCCAACGCACCCGCGATGCATCCGGCCCACAACTCGACGCGGCGGCGAATCTCGGCGGGCATCTCGCCGCGCACCACGATGTCCGAAACGGCGAATCGTCCACCGGGTTTCAGCACCCGGAACGCTTCGCCGAGCGCGCGATCCTTGTCGGCCGAGAGATTGATCACGCAGTTTGAAATGATCACGTCCACCGAATTATCGGGCAGCGGGATATGCTCTATCTCGCCTTTGAGGAATTCGACGTTCTGGACGCCCGCTTTGCGCTGGCTATCGCGCGCCACGGCCAGCATTTCGTCGGTCATGTCGAGCCCGTACGCCTTGCCCGTCGGCCCCACTCTTCGCGCGGACAGGAGCACGTCGATCCCCCCACCCGAGCCCAGGTCGAGCACGGTTTCGCCCGGCTTGAGCTCGGCCAGCGCGGTTGGATTTCCGCATCCCATCCACGCTGCAACCGCAGCGGCGGGAAGCGACGCAATCTCGCCCTCGCCGTAGAGATCAGACGGCCGGGGCGAGATTGGGTTACCCGTCGGCGCCGCCGTGCCGCAGCATGAGCCGCTCTGATTCGCGGCTCGCCGCGCCACTTGCGCGTACTCATCTCTGACTTTTTCCCTTATCGATTCATTACTCATCGTGACCTCCGTGCTTGCGCGTCGTTTTACGGGACAGGCGATCAGCTGATGGCGAACGGTCCGGCGATGCGCCGAGTGTCTTGTGAAGGTCGGCGCAACAGTCCTCGGTCATGAAGCGGATCAACTTTGCGGCTTTGGGCCAATCGACTGCGTAGTAGATGAACCGGCCCGCGCGATGCGCCGTCAGCAGCCCGCATCGGGTCAATGCGTCCAGGTGATGAGACAGGGTCGAGCCGGGCATCTTGACCCGATGCTTGATCTCGTCCACGCAGATTCCCTGCGGCCCCGTGCGCACCAGCAGGCGGAAGATCGCGAGCCGGTCTTTCTGCCCCAGGGCGCTGAATTGTTCGACGTACCGATTCACTACGACGCTTCTAGTATCATCGAAATATAAACGACGCAAGCGCCTGCCTCACTGAGGTGCAGGGGTGACCCCTGGCTTTCACATTCAAAGGAATTTCTGCCGGGTAGCACCCCGGTGATATACTCCGCTTAATGCGGTCCGCGCTTGACGATTTCCATCCCGCCGTTCGCAGCTGGTTCGAGCGCCGCTTCACCGCACCCTCGCGCGCGCAGGAGCTCGGATGGCCCGTCATCGGCGCCGCCAGCTCGTCACCCGGCTTCGACGTCCTGTTATGCGCGCCGACCGGCAGCGGCAAGACTCTGGCTGCCTTCATGTGGGCGATTAACGGCCTCGTCCTCGACGCGGCGCGCGACCGGCTGCGCGACGAAGTCTCGGTCCTGTACGTTTCGCCGCTCAAGGCGCTGGCCAACGACATCCGGCTCAACCTCGAGGAGCCGCTCGACGGCGTGCGCGACGCCGGCGCCGAATCGGGCCTCGATCTGTCGCACATTCGCGCCGGCCTTCGCACCGGCGATACCTCTGCGGGCGAGCGCACCGCGATGCTCCGGCGGCAGCCGCACATCCTGGTCACCACGCCCGAATCGCTGTTCATCATGCTGACCTCGCCAAAGTTCCGCGAAAAGCTGGCCGCCGTCCGCCACGTGATCGTCGATGAACTCCACGCGCTCGCCGGCAACAAGCGCGGTGCGCATCTCGCGCTGACGCTCGAGCGCCTGGAACGCTTCGTGGCCGGTCGCGGACGGGCGAGGCCCAATCGAATCGGCCTGTCGGCGACGTTGAATCCGATCGAAAAGCTGGCCGAATTTCTGGCCGGCTGCGACGTGGCTCGCGACAATTCGCGTTCACCGCGCCCAATAAAGATAGTTCGTGCCGACGATCGCGCCCGCACGATGGATCTCCAGGTCATCGCGCCCGGCCCCGAGCTTGGACCGTTGGCAACCCATCAACATTGGGAGGCGATGTACGACGAGGTCGCGCGCCTGATCTGCGCGCATCGCACGACGCTGGTTTTCACCCTGAGCCGCCGCTTTGCCGAGCGGGTCGCACTCAATCTGGGCAAGCGCCTCGGCGCCGGCGCGGTGATGGCGCATCACGGCAGCCTCGCGCGCGCCGAGCGCCTGCTCGCCGAGCAGCGCCTCAAGCGCGGAGAATTGAAGGCGATCGTCGCGACCGCGTCGCTCGAGCTCGGCATCGACGTCGGCGCCGTCGAGCTCGTCTGCCAGCTCGATTCGCCCAAATCCATTTCGGCCGCGATTCAACGCATCGGCCGCTCGGGACACAGCCTAGGCGCAACTCCCAAGGGACGCTTCTTCGCGCTGACCACCGACGATTTGCTCGAATGCGGCGCGGCCGTGCGGGCGATTCGCCGCGGGCATCTCGACGAAGTGGAAATCCCGATGGGATGCACCGATGTTGCGGCGCAGCAAATCGTCGCAATCACGGCCGAGGAAGAGGAGATCTCCGAGGCCGAGCTGCTGCGCGTGCTGCGCGGCGCCTACAACTTCGGCGATCTTGACGCCCGCAAGCTACGCCATCTGCTCGAACAGCTTTCAGCCGAGTTGCCCGAGCGAATCATGGGCGCGGCGCCGAAGATTTTCTTCGATCGCGTCAACGCCCGCGTCCGCCCGCGCCGATCCGCACGCCTGTCGGCCATCACCTCGGGCGGAACGATCCCCGAAGCCGGCAACTACGACGTGGTGATTGAATCCGAGGGCCGAAAGGTTGGCGACGTCGAGGAGGACTTTGCGCAGGAATCCTCGCGCGGCGACGTGTTCACGCTGGGCTCGGCGCCCTGGCAGATTCAGCGCATCTCGCGCGGGCGCCTGATGGTCGAGCCGGCGCCCGGGATGGCGCCGACGGTGCCCTTCTGGCAGACCGAAGCGGGCGGCCGCTCGCAGGCGCTGTCGGCGGAGATTTGCGATCTTCGCCGCGAGATCTGGCGCCGTCTCGAACGCAATGAATCGGCTGCCGGCTGGCTGATGAGCGAATGCGCGATGTCGGATCGCGCGGCCGCGCAAGCCGTCGACTACGTCCGCCGCGGCGTCGAGGCGCTCGGCGCTATCCCGGACGAAAAGACCGTTGTCATCGAGCGCTTCTTCGACGGCCTGGGCGGCACGCAAATCGTCATTCACACCCCGTTCGGCATCCGCCTCAATCGCGGTCTCGGCCTGGCGATTCGAAAGCGCCTGTGCCAGTCGTTCGATTTCGAAATCCAGGCGTCGGCGATCGACGACGGGGTGCTGCTCGCGCTGAATTCGCGGCATAGTTTTCCGCTCGACACTCTGTTCGGCATGCTGAAGGCGAGCAACGCGCGCGAGGTGCTCATCCAGGCGATCCTGGCTGCGCCGATGTTCGAAGTGCGCTTTCGCCACGTCGCGACCCGCGCGCTGGCGGTGATGCGCTCGTCGCGCGGCAAGAAGGTGCCTGCCTGGATTCAGCGCCTGCGTTCGCAGGAACTGCTGTCGGCGATTTTTCCCGGCCAGCAGGCCTGCTTCGAGAACCGCCCGCCAGCGATCGAACTCCCGGACCATTTTCTGATCGAGGAAACGATTCGCGAATGCCTGGAGGAGTCCACCGACCTGCCGCGCACGGTGCGGATGCTCGAAGGGATCGAGAGCGGCGCGATTCGCACGGTTGCCGTCGATACGATCGCGCCGTCGGTGTTTGCCCATCGCCTTCTGCTCGCCTGGGACTATTCATTTCTCGACGACGGCGAACGCGCCAACCGCCGTTCGCGGACCGTGACGATGAATCGCGCGATGGCCGAGGACGTGTTCCGAAAAGAAGACCTTTCCGATCTGCTCTCGGCGGATGCGATCGACAGCGTCGTCGCCGAAGTAACGGGCCGTGCCGCCGCACGCAGGCCGCGTTCGCGCGATGAATTGCTCGAATTGATTCGGGCGCACGGCTCGCTCACGCAAGCTGAGGTCGAAGAACGCGTCGGCGATGGCTGGCGCGCGATGATTGCGGAGTTGGACGCGGAGCGGCGAATCGCTCGGGTCAGCTTAAGCATCGAATCGCCGGAGCGGCTGATTGCCAGCGAAGATAAGGCGCTCTTCGCCGCCGCGTATCCCAGCGCATCGATCGATCGCGTTTCACAGTCCGGCGACGAGGGCCGCGATTGTGACGATGCCTGCGTCGAACTCGTGCGCCGGGCGCTGAAGACTTGCGGACCGGCCACTGGCGCTGAAATCGCGGCGCGCCTGAATCTTACGGAATCAGACATCGGCCGGTTTCTCGCGGCATTGGAAGGGCAGGGCGCGATTTTTCGCGGTCATTTCACGCGCGCCAGCGTGATTCAGTGGTGCGACCGCTACAACCTGGAACGGATTCACCGGATCACGCTGGCGCGGGTGCGCGCTGAAATCGAGCCATGCGCGGATCACGAGTACGCGGCGTTTCGGCTGCGATGGATGCACGTCGGTGGCGCTGAGCTGCCCGCCGATCAGAGCGGCGTTGCGGCGGTGCTCGAACAGTTGTCAGGCATCGCGGCGACGCCCGAGATTTGGGAGCACGCGGTTATCCCGGCGCGCATCGCAGGCTATCGCCCCGAGATGCTCGATCTCGTCTGCATGAGCGGCCAGATGAAGTGGGTCGCCGTCGCCGAAGAAGGTATCGAAGGCGCGCGTCGCGCAAGCACGCCGTTGCGTATCACATTCATCGCGCGCAAGGCCGGTCCGTTCGTACCGCGCGAAAAACCCGCGCCCCTGGACGCGAAGGAGAATGCGGTGCTGGAGGCGCTGGGAGCCGCAGGCGCGCAGTACTTGGACGAGGTCGCGGAGCGCGCGAATGTTTCGGAGCGCGACGCATTGTCCGCGCTATGGCGGATGGCGGCCGAGGGGCGCGTGAGCAACGACAACTTTGCGCCATTGCGGATGTTCGCCGCCGATCGCGGCGCCGAGCGCGCGCTTGAGCCGGTCGGACGCCGCCCGGCGACCCGTCACGACGCGGCGGTTCGCGCGCGGCTGAAGTCGAGCCTGGCGGGCCGCTGGTCGCTGGTGCGCGCGGGCGAGCATCGCGCCGCCGCCCCGGATGACGCGCGGGACCTCGCGCTTAAATTGCTCGAGCGCCACGGAATTCTCGCCCGCGAGATGCTCGCCGTCGAATCGGCGCAAATCTCGTGGAACGAGATCGTGTCCGCGCTGCGGCGGCTGGAATACAGCGGCGCGATTCGGCGCGGATGGTTCGTCAGATCGATTTCGGGGGAGCAATACGCCCTGCCCGAGGCGGTCGAGATGCTCCGTGCGGCGCGCAGCCTTAATCCGGCGCGGGAGAAGCCGGTTGCGTTGAGCGCAATCGATCCCGCCAATCCATACGGCGCCGTGATTGCCGGATGCGGTATCGCGCGCGAGGCCGGCAACGTCGTGGTGATTCGCGCCGGCCACGTGATTGCGGGATTGCAGGGACGCGCGATGATAACGGTGGGCGAGGGCGCGTGCGACGACGAGAGTTTCAGCGCGGCGGTGGCGGCCATTCTGGCGCTGAAGCCGCGCATCGCGATCGATTCGATCGACGGCGGGGCGGCGCTGCAATCGCCGCGGGTCGGGATCCTCGCCGCGATGCGATTCCATTCCGACGGACGCTCGCTGGTGTTCGACGGACTGCATGGCCCGATACCGGCGCGCGCATCGCGCCGCGGCGCCGGCCCCCGCTAGAGCGCCGCCGTCTCGCGCAATTTTGCCGGTTGATTGGGCGCGCTCGCGCGGTATTCTGAACGCATAGCAAATCGAATCGGATTGGCGGCGCGCCGGAATTGGCGCTCGCGTCCGATTCTTCCATTTTGACCATCGCACGAGGAGGGCAAGGCTCGATCAATGGCGACTAACAGTTTCGGTGCTCGTTCGACGCTTTCGGTGGAAGGCCGCAGCTACACGATCTTCAAGCTCGAAGCGCTCGAAAAGCGCGGTTTCTCGCTGGCGCGGATGCCGTATTCGATCAAGGTGATGCTGGAGAACGTGCTGCGGCGCGAAGACGGCGTGGGCGTGACCACCGCGCAGATTGAGGCGCTGGCCAAGTGGAACGGCAAGGGCGGAGAGCGCGAGATCTCGTTCATGCCGGCGCGCGTGCTGCTGCAGGATTTCACCGGCGTACCGGTGGTGGCGGATCTGGCGGTGATGCGCGACGCGATCAAAAAGCTAGGCGGCGATCCCGCCCGGATAAGCCCGCTGCAGCCGGTTGACCTGGTGATCGATCACTCGGTGCAGGTCGATTCTTTCGGCGCCGCCGATTCGTTCGCGGCCAACGCGCGCCTGGAATTCGAGCGCAACCGCGAGCGCTATCTTTTTCTGCGCTGGGGGCAGGGCGCATTCGACAACTTCCGCGTGGTTCCGCCCGACACTGGGATCGTTCACCAGGTGAATCTGGAATATCTCGCGCCGGTGGTTTTTTCGTCGAAGGACGGCCAGGCGTATCCCGACACCGTGATCGGCACGGATTCGCACACGACGATGATCAACGGGCTCGGCGTCGTGGGATGGGGCGTGGGCGGAATCGAAGCCGAAGCCGCGATGCTCGGGCGCTCGGTGCCGATGCTGATTCCCGAAGTCATAGGCTTTCGGCTGGCGGGCAGCTTGCGTCCGGACGCGACCGCCACCGACCTGGTGCTGACGGTCACGCAGATGCTGCGCAAGAAGGGCGTGGTCGGCAAGTTCGTCGAATACTTCGGGCCGGGGCTCAAGTCGCTGCCGGTCGCCGATCGCGCGACGCTCGGCAACATGTCGCCCGAGTATGGCGCGACGATGGGATTCTTCCCGGTTGACGATCAGACGCTGACTTATTTGCGCCTGACGGGACGCAGCGACGCCCAGGTCAAGCTGATCGAGGCCTACTGCAAGGCGCAGGGCCTGTTCAATTCCGCCGATGCGCCCGAGCCAAAATTTTCCGACACTCTCGAACTCGATCTCGGCAGCGTCGTGCCAAGCATGGCCGGGCCGCGCCGCCCGCAGGATCGAGTTGCGCTGACGGCGTCGAAGAGCGGTTTCCGGCGCGAGCTTGCCAAGGAATTCGAGCAGCATCCGGGCGTCGATCGCGAGGAGCTGGCGAAGTGGGTCGCCGAAGGCGGCGACGGTGTGGCGGCGGGCAAACGGGCGGTTGTCGAATCGAAGCTCGGCCATATCGCCAACAAGGTCGAAGTGCGCTCCGACGGCGCACCCTTCGCGTTGACCCACGGCTCGATCGTGATCGCGGCGATCACGAGCTGCACCAACACGTCGAATCCGTCGGTGATGCTGGCGGCAGGAATTCTCGCGAAAAAGGCGGTCGCGCGCGGGCTAATGGTCAAGCCGTGGGTGAAGACCAGCCTTGCGCCCGGTTCCAAAGTCGTGACGCAGTACTTCAAGCGCGCCGGGCTGACCGAGGCGCTCGACAAGCTGCGCTTCAATCTGGTCGGTTACGGATGCACGACCTGTATCGGCAACAGCGGGCCGGTCGCGGACGCGATCGCCGGCGGCGGTGAAGCAGGGCAACCTGGTGGCGTGCGCGATTCTGAGCGGCAATCGCAATTTCGAGGGGCGGATCAATCCCTCGGTGCGGTTCAACTACCTGGCGTCGCCGCCGCTGGTGGTCGCATACGCGATCGCGGGCACGATGGATATCGACCTCGAGCACGAGGCGCTCGGCACCGGCTCCGACGGACGTCCGGTGTATCTGCGCGATATCTGGCCGTCGCATGAGGAAGTGGCGGCGGCGCTCGCAGGTTCAGTTGACGCGGCGATGTTCAAGGGCGAGTACGGACAGGTGTTCGACGGCGACGAGCGATGGAAGGGCCTGGCGGTGCCGGAGGGAAACCTGTTCCGCTGGGACAAGGATTCGCTGTACGTGAAGGCGCCGCCGTTTTTCGACGGCGTGACCGCCAAGGTGGGCGAGTTGTCCGATATCAGCGGAGCCCGGGCGCTGGCGGTGCTCGGCGACAGCGTGACGACCGATCACATATCGCCGGCCGGTTCGATCGCGGCCGACAGTCCGGCGGGCAAGTATCTGATCGCCCATGGCGTGGCGCCCAAGGATTTCAACTCATACGGATCGCGGCGCGGAAATCATGAAGTCATGATGCGCGGGACGCTGGCGAATATCCGGCTCAAGAACCTGATGGTGCCGGGGGTGGAAGGCGGCTTCACCGCGCATATACCGGACGGCGAGCGGATGACGATCTTCGACGCGTCGGAGCTTTACCGCAAGGCGGGGATTCCGCTGGTCGTGATCGCGGGCAAGGAATATGGGACGGGCTCGTCGCGCGATTGGGCCGCCAAGGGCGTGCAACTGCTCGGCGTGCGCGCGGTAATCGCGGAGAGCTTCGAGCGAATCCATCGCAGCAATCTGATTGGGATGGGCGTGCTGGCGATCGAGTTCAAGGGCGGCGACAGTCGCGAGAAGCTCGGACTCAGCGGACAGGAAGTGTTTTCGATCACCGGATTGAAGGCGGGAATCAAGCCGCGCCAGACGGTCAAGGTGCGCGCGCAATCCAAGGCCGGGACGATCGAGTTCGAGGCGACCCTGCGCGTGGATACTCCCGAGGAGGTCGAGTACATCCGGCACGGCGGGATTCTGCCCTTCGTGCTGCGCGAATTGCTTAGGGCGTGACCGCGGGCGTACAGGCAGAGGCAGAATCCTGAATCGCGCGCGAAAAATGCACGCTGTAAAAGGACCTTCACCTTCGTCCTCTCCCTTACAGGGAGAGGAAACAGAATGTCGCGCGCGGCAGGGGCGCCAGTAACAGCCTATTGCGTGTGACCGGCGGTGGCGGCGGGCGCCGCCGAGGTGCTCGGGGCGCTTTCGCCGCTGTCAACCGCGGCCTGCCTGGGAGCCTTTAGCGCGGGGTCGTCGCTTTTGACGCATTTGTAGAAAGACGGCATCTTCTTCAGTCGCGCCTTGCATCCGGCTTCGGACCCAAGCGTTTTGAACTTGAGCCATTGGGACATCGGCGCCGCACTATTCATTTGGTAATTTCCCGACGTGTCCTTCACCGGCGGAAAGACCGGCGGCGGCAGCATCAGGAACCAGCTAATCAACACCAACGCAGTTGGATAACACTTTCGCATCCCCAACCTGATACCGATTTCTTCGGCTGAATGCGAGAGGCCGGCAGGGGCTGACCCCTGGCCGTGGCGACGGCAGCGCAATGTTAAGGGCGCGCTCCGATGTCGCGCGCGGGCCGTTAGCATGGCCGGCCAGTATCACCTCAAAGCTGGCTGATAGACCGAGAGCGTTTTGCGGTTGCGCCGGCAGCTTGGGGATCTCGGCAGGGGCGGGCGAGCGCGATTCACGCCAACTGCGGCTCGCCGATTGCCGCGGCGGCGCCGCTCTTGCGCGTGGCGTAGCGGCTCAGCAGTCTCACGACCGCGGGCGTGACTTCGCGGATCGCCTCGCGGCGGAAGCCCACGACTTCCGGACCGTGCGCCCGCATCATCCCGAGCATCGAGAGCCGCAGCAGCGCCGCGACCGCCTGGCAGTAACGGAAGCGCTCGAAGTCGATCGGCGCCATCGCATGATAGAGCGGCATGTACAACGCTCCGAAGCTCGCGCGAAGCCCGTTGCCGACTATGTTGTCGCGCATCCATCGCGGCTGCTCCATCGCCGACGACGACAAAATCACCGCCGTCATCGCGGCATCGAGATGGCGGTCGCCTACATCGGCGTTCATCCAATCGAGCACCCCGGTCACGCGCACCCCGTCAACCATCACGTTGAGCGGGTGATAGTCCATATGCACCAGCGAATCCGGGCTGGCGCGAAACCTGGCCGCGCGTTCGGTCACCAGATTGAGTGCCTCGCGCAGGCCGGGCAGAGGGCCGGTCTCGATACGGTTGGCGATGGTCGCGAGCACGCGGTCTAGCAGCGGCGAGTCGGCGCCGGAGCCTGGGACCGACGCAAGCGCGCGCGGAATCTCACACAGGCCCGGGCACCTCGGATCGAATCTGTGGAGCGTCGCCTGCGCGCGGACGAAGGAATAGAACGCCATCGAGAAGGTCTTGAACGCTCGTGGAAAGCTGCGAATCCCGAACAGCGTATTGCCCGCCAGCCGCTGCATGATCAGGAACGGCGCGCCGAGCGCGCGATGGTCGGCTTCGAAGACGTAAGGACGCGGGACACAGTAGCCGGCGGCGTAGAGGCGATCGATAGTGGTGTGTTCGCGGGCGCCTTTGGAGTTGGCGGCGGGGCCTTGATAGAAGCGCAAAACGATCGATTGGCCGGCCGGGATCGCGGCGAACGCCCTCGACGCCGCTTTGAGCGTGAACTCGAACACCGTGGTTTCCCATCCGCTGGCAAGGACGCCGACGCGCGCGACCGGTGCGGATAGATACCGGGCAAGGCGCTGCTCAATATCGCGAGGGTCGATCATTAGATATAACCGCGAGCGTAAAATCCGTGCGACCCGCAGCGTAGTACATGCGGTGAAAAGTCGCAAACGAACTGACACGCGTGTCAGGCAGGGGTGACGACTTAGCGCCCGGGGCGGGGGATAAAATGCTGCTGGGTTGCGCCGCCCGGCGCCGGTTCGTCCGCCGTCCGGGGTATCGGCGCCATCTCGAGCGTCTCGTTGGGGAGGGTCTGGCCGTCTTTCTGGAAAACCCGCTGCATGATCGACGAGAGCAACGGTCCGCTGCGATCGCTCAGATCGATCGCAACTTCGACCGACAGTCCCAGCCGCAGCGGCTTGTCTTCGGGCGCGGGCCCGTCGATGACAATCTTGACCGGCACCCGCTGCACGACCTTGACCCAGTTGCCGGTCGCGTTCTCGGGCGGCAGCAGCGAGAAGGCCGCGCCGGTGCCCATGCTGATCGAATCGACGTGTCCGCGGTAGACGTAGTCGGGATAGATGTCGGCGACGATCTCCGCCTTTTGACCGACGCGTACGTCGGTGAGCTGGGTCTCCTTGAAGTTGGCGGTGAGGTAGAGCTTGCCCAGCGGGACGATGGCCAAAAGTGGCTCGCCGACCTGCACCCGATTGCCGACGTGGGCGGTCTTATGGGTCACCACGCCGGTGAACGGCGCGGTCAGCCTGGTGTAGCCGAGATCGAGCCTGGCGGCTTCCAGAGCGGCTTCGGCCTGCTTGACGACCGGGCGCGCGTAGCGCGGCGAATGGTCGTCGTTGGGCGATCCGAGCGCGGCCTCGGCCTGGGTCAATTGATGCTGCGCCAGCGCTTCATCGGCCATCGCGACATTGAGCCCGGTGTTCGCCTGGTCGTATTGCTGGATCGAGACGACGCCTTGTTCCTTCAGCGCCTTGGCGCGGGCGAAATCGACTCGCGCCTGCTTGAGCTGCGACACGGTGAGCGACACGCCCGCCCGCGCCGCATCCACCAGCGCGTAGAGCTCATCGACCGATTGCCGGGCGCGCTCGAGCTGAGCCTGGGCCTGCTCGACCCGCACCTCGAAGTCGCGCGAGTCCAGGGTCAACAGCAACTGGCCTTGCTTAACCGTCCAGTTGTCCTCGACATAAACGTTGGTGACGGTGCCGTTGACCCGCGAGGAAACCAGCGCGACGGTGCCGTCCACGTAGGCGTCGTCGGTGCTGACGTGGCTTTCGAGGTAGCGATAGTAGCGAAAGCCGGGAATCGCGGCGGCGGCCGCCGCAATGATCGCCACCACCAACAGGACCCGGCGTACGAGCTGCGAATTCATAGAATGATTTCAGAGGCGGGAAGGTCTAACTGCGTTGTCGAATGGCTCGTTCACTGGTCACAGAGGCTAACTATGACGAATGCGCAAGGCTGTCAAACGAACCGGGACGATCGAGCACCGCATCGGCGCGTCGAAAGCCATGCGCGCGCGCATCGCAGCTGCCGCGGGCGATGACTCAAGCTCGGGCGCGGGTCACGGCTCGCGAATGGTCGCGTTGGGGCCCGCAACGACGGTTGCCACCACAACGCCGCCGAGCGTCATGTTGAGAGTGAAATCGCCGTAGTCCTGGCTTCCGTAAAACGTGCCATCCACCTTTCCGTTCGGGGTGTCGAACAGGATCAACGTCGGCGCGCGCGTGCCGATTATCCACCCGGTGGTCGTGTCCTCGACCAGCGCGTTGTAACGCTCCTGGGCGGGACCGGCGGCGAAAATGCGCAGGTCCGGGGATGCGGGCGGCGAGATCGAGCCGAGCGTTCCTCCGACCTGCAGCGAGACGGTGCCAAAAGGCGCGCTGGTGGACTGGAGACCAGTGATCGCGTTGCCGCTGATAATTTCCAGACTCAACAGGTTGCTGTTGCTGGTGGTTTTGGTCACGACGATCGAGGCCGGCATGACGTTGTTGCAGATTATGATGCTGAGCGGGACGTTGCCCTGAAACGTCCACGATGATCGCGAGTCGGAAGCGGTTGCGGTAAATGGAGTGCCAGCGGTGCCCAGAACTTCGTACGAAGCGAGCGGCGGGCCGTTGGGGGTATTACCGACGCTGCCGGAAAATCCAGTCTGGTTGTTGCAGGCCGCGACTGAAAAGGCGATCACGGCGCCGAGCGCGCTCATCGCCAAGCTTCGCACGAAATACCGCATTGTCCGGCTTGCCATCGCGATCACAGCGGCTGGCGTACGGGGTTGCAGAGGCCGGGGCATGTACCGTCGGCATGTGAGCAGGTGGTCGGGCACTTAATCGCCGGGGTCGGAGTCGGACTCGGGCCACCGGCCGACGGCGGCGGCGGAATTATGACGGAAATCGTGGGCGTGGCCATCGGCTCGGGCGTGGGCGACACCAATGGGGTCACATCGGGACTGGGCGCCGGCATTTGCACGGTTTGCAGCCAATAAATGTCGGCAGGAGCGCAGAAGGAATAGAGGTTGTTCGGGCCGGTATTCGGCGACTGATTCTGCACTTGAGTATTCGTAATCTGCACGAAATTGCCCAACCCATCTTGTTTCGACAAGACGACCGAGGTGCCGAGGTCGGCGTTGCCGACGAGGCCGGCCACGCTGCCGTGACCGACGCAAGTGATCGTTTGGTCCGGGGGGAAAGCCGTCGTCGCGATGCTGCACGCTCCTGGCGCAGAGGGCGCCGCCGGCCCCGTAACGTCTGACAGCACCGCGATGGTGTGGCCCGGATACGGATCGCTGACACCCTGATAGGTATCGATCGTGGTCGCGAACAAATCGAACTTTCTGAAGCTGGCTAGGGGAAGCAGGGCAGTCGGAACGTTCAGGGTGAAACTGACAGGGCTCTTGCTCGAGCTCCTGACGGTAACCGGCGAGGAGAGCGCGCTTACAATATTGTTGGTTCCGGCGTCCTCGGCGAATACCTCGACCAGAGTGGTCTGCCCGGGATTTGGCGGTATTATCGGGATAGTGCCGGTGATGTATCCGGTGTTCAGCGCGAGGTTACACGCGGTGAAAGCAGTGCCAGAGGGGCTGTCCCCGGGGGCGCAAGTGCCGCCGCCTTTCTTGCTGGTGCCTGAGCTAGGCTTTGCCTGGACGATCAAGGGATCGTAGCCCGGCGCCGTGATCTCCATCGCATAGGCGCCGTTAAGATTTGATTTCGGCGCCGGCGGAACATTGGCGAACGCGGGGGGAGTCGAGAGGGTGCCGGGCAGCGGGAAGTTGCCTGCGTTGTCGGTATAGGCGGCCGCGACGGCGACGCATTGCTCGGGCGAGTCAATACAGAAGGTTGACGATGGATTGGCGATGCTATCGGGCGGGATCAGCAACTGGAGCGTCGCGCCCGCAATCGCCTTGGTGGCGACGCAATTGTCGGTGATCGTCCCCGTGATATTGCCGAGCGTCTGGTTCCCGGTGATGGTGAAGTTTTCCTGTGAGATCTGTTGCCCCGGGTACAACGGCACCAACCGGTCCGCGGCGTAGGTATCTGCGCCTCCGGCCACCGCGAGGTCATAGAGCGTTCCAAACCCAGGCGCCGCCGGGCCGCCGGCCGCAGGAAGCTCCAGGGTGTACACCCCGTTCTTGACCAGAGCGCTGGCGATCGGGGTATTGGTTCCGATCGCTTCGGCGGTCACCGCCAGCTTGAGGAGCTTTCCCGTCGGCGAACTCCCCGAGCCTGTACCTGCGTTGACTTTCACGGACCCTGTGACCGTGCCCAGCGGATTAGCTGGAAGCGTCGCCAATCCGATCGTTACCGTGTACGCACCCCCAGGTGTCGTAGGCGCCGAATTGATAGTCATCGACACTTGAAGGATCAACGGCGTCACTGTCCCTTTTGCCGGGAAGATCAGTCCGGTGGGATTGCTCACGGTGATCACGTTGGTGTTGGCCGCCAGCTGGATCGGGTAATTGATGCATCCGTCGTTGTTGGCGCCGAGCGGCGGCGCTTGCGGACAGTTGGGGACGATGCTGCCGGGATTCGCCGAATCGAGGAGAAGCTCGGCAATTCTGTAGGTGCCGGGCTTCACCCCGGCGGTGTTGAAGAGCTGCGGTATGTTCTGCGAAGTGTTGAGATCAATCTGCAGGTCCGCGTTCTGGCCACTGCCTCCGATCGCGGGAGGCACCGGGATGCTTTGCCATTTGGAATTGCCGGGGGCCGCGGCCACGTTGGGATTGATCCGGACCGACCGAACGTTGAGAAGAATATTCTGATAGATGGGCGTTCCAGACGAGCTCGTGGGCGGGACGCCCACGAATCCCACCTCGACCTGCGCCGATTTGCCGGCCCGGGCCGGCCCGGCCCCGCCCAGCAGCACGCAAATCACGGTGATCAGGGAAACTATCGGGCCGCGAGCAACGCGATGCACAAACAAATCTTTCACACGGAATCCATCTGAGAAGAATTGGGTCAGCGTTTGGGATAACCTAACCGGTGTGCGAAGGCAAGAATACAACGGCTTGCGCGAGCGTCAAATTGACAGCGGAGCTTGACTGATCGCCTTCCCGATCTGGAGAATCGATCCCAGCGATGAACTCGTCCAATCGAAACGCGTGCCGCTGTCTGTTCGTATTTTTCTTTCTATTCTGCTTCGGGCTTCGGGTGCGCGCGGCGGATGCGAGCTTGAAAATCACGACCGGAAATCCCGGCCTCGAGCATTTCGACACCGACGGCGGCGTGCAGCTCGACTTCGGTCTGACCGATTCGAACGGCAATCCGGTCGGCAGCCTGCGTCCCGACAACGTGAAAGTATTTGAAGACGGCAAGGAAGCCAAGATTCTCGATTTTCGCGGGAGTCGGCCAGGGCCGTCCGGTCGATATCGTGTTCGTGATGGACGTGACGGAGTCGATGCAGCCGTATATCGACGCGGTCAAGCAGAACGTGATCGCGTTTGCGCAGGACCTGCAATCCAACAGCCGCGACTATCGGCTCGGACTGGTGACGTTCGAGGATTACGTGGTCTCGGCGTACCCCGATTGCAACTGCGCCTACCGCAACTCGTTTACCTCGGACGTCAAGCAGTTCACCGAGTGGATCGGCGGCCTCCATGCGGGCGGCGGCGGCGACATCCCGGAGGATCAGCTCGACGCGCTCGCCTATGCGGCGAAGTTTCCGTTCCGCCCCGAGGCCGAAGGCATCATCATTATCGTCACCGACGCGCCGGCTCATCATGACGGCGACGGCTCGGCCGACACGTCGCACGATCAGGCCTTCTGGGACCATCATGCCCGCGGGGTGCAGGTGACGGATCTGACGGGGACCAAAGTCGCCGGCATGCTCAAGAAGGACGGGCTCACTTTGTATGCGGTGGTTCCGCCGCCGTTCATCGCGCCCGAGTACCAGGAAATCGTCAGCGCGACGCACGGCCGTTCGTACAATATCATCACCGAACAGGGCCGCTTCCCGTCGCTGGTGCGCGAAATCGGCCATTCGATCGCGACGGAGTATTCGCTGACCTATCGAACGCCGCGGCCGATCGAAGACGGCACCAATCGCAGCGTCGAACTGAAGATCGATTACAACGGCGAAGCGGGCGCGGCTGAGACCGCGTACCAGGTGCGGGGCCTCGGCGGCGCCGCGATTAACGTGCCGGAGGAATCGGGCACGGCCGGCGAAAACCCGGCCGGCACGGGGCTTCGGCAATTCTCGTTCAGTTGGTGGAACGGAGCGGTACCGTTGATCGCAATCATCGGGCTGTTCGGGCTGTCGCGAATGAGATTCGGGGTCTCGGCCGACGAGCTCAAGGCGATTGTCGCGGCGCAGGGCGCACCCTCACTCAGGATGCCGTCTGCGCCCTCGCCGGCGCCGCGCGCGGTCCAGCGCGCACCGGCCAGAGCGCCGCAATCGCCGGCGACCGCGCCCCGCGGGGCGGGGAATACGCAGGGTGCGCGGCTGGTGGCGGTCGATCGCGTCGATCCGATAGCGGCGGAATACTCGCTGATGAAGGACGAGATATCGATCGGCCGCGGCGAGGACAACGACGTCGTCATTCCGCACGCGAGCGTGTCGCGCCATCACGGGCGCTTGATTCGCCGCGAGGGTGGATTCGAGCTGATGGATCTGAATTCGACCAACGGCAGCTACGTTGACGAGCGCCAGATAGACGGCTCGGCGTTCGTGAGCGCCGGCAGCCGGCTGCGGCTCGGCGACATCCGCTTCGTCTTGCAGCTATAGAGGCAGGTTACCGGGTTCACCCACCGACGACGGCAAGATTCTGGCGGCAGTTTGCTCGATCGGAATTTCCTCGCCGTCTTTAGCCAGAGATTCGATGAGTCCGCGAATCGCATCGCGGGCCATGGCCCGGGCCTCTCGCAGAGTCTCGCCCTGCGTGGCGATTCCGAGGACGGGGATCGTGGCGACATAGCCGCCCTCGGGCGCATGCTCAAACAACACCGTGTAGCGGTAGGCGGTGCCGTGCAGTAGTTCCTTGTGGGGCTTGCTCATCGCGTTCAGTGTACAAAGAAATCGACCGGCGTCAAATCGTGTACCGCTCGACGATCTACTGTTTCAACGCCCAATAGTTGCGCATCAGTTCGTGCGACCAGGCCGGCTGGCGAACCGGTTGCCGCGGCAAGAACTCAACCATGACCGGCTTAATGTCGAGCACCGGCGTTCCGTCGATCGCGTCGAGTTCGGAAACAAAGAGCTTGGTGTCTTCAACTCGGACTACCCGGCAGATCGTGCTCCCGATGCGATTGGGTCGATTCTTGCCTCGCTGCGCAAAGATGCCGATTGACGGCCACTGTTGGTTGTTTCTCGGGTGACGCGCGCCGGTTACGACTTTTGTGGGTTCAACTTCGTGGAACAGGTAAAGGATTTCGACGTGCGAAAAGTCCGTAATGCCCCGGAGCGCATCGGCCGTAAACGGTTCAGTAAGGCGGATGCATGCTTCCTCTCCGCCCCAGAAGTCGTCTTCTGCGTGCGGACGAATTGCTTCGACGAAACCGATGGCTTGGACTTTTTCGATCACGGTATCCTTTTTCAATGATCCGACTCTCGGGTGATTAGACTTCCACAGACTACGTTAGCGCGCCCTGTTTTCCCCTGTTAGTGGCCGGCGCGCTCCAGCGCCACCGGCGCCAGAAAGGCGTTGTCCACCACTCCCATATCGATATACCAGCACTCGCGATCGGGCGCGGTCGATCCCGGCATATAGACGACCGAGCTGTAGCCGGTCTGGAGGTCCTCATCGACCAGACCTAGCTGGAATATCCGCTTGTACGGATAGATGGCGACTCTTGCGTCGGGCACGGGCCGGTCGCGATAGGTATTGAAGGCCGCGATGGTCTTCCACAGCTTGCCGTCGCGATCGTACTGATCCGACGCCGTGATGAACCATCCTTCAGAATCGATGTAGAAGATTCGCTTGGGGATGCTGAGATCGCGGCCGGGCTTCGCGTCCGCTTCGATCACGTACAAATGGCGCATTTCCCAGTCTTCGGGGCAGATAGTTTTGCCGCCGTCGTAAGGGCATTGCGGCTCGGGCGAATGCGCGGCGTGGACCGACGCGAGCATCTGCTTCTCGCCCAGGAAGCGGTAGTTGAAATCCTCGATTTTGGCCGAGAAGCCGAAGTAAGAGTCGGGATCGAGCGTGTTGGCGAAAGCAGTGCCACCGCCGGCGCCTCCCGCTCCACCACCGCCGCCCCTGCCTCCGCCTCCGCCACCGCCACCGCCGAATCCCGGCAGCGCGCCGATAGCGTCCGAGAGCACGGTCGCCGATTCACGGCGCAGCTTGCGCGTCATCGGATTGAACACCCATACGTTGTCCTCGATCGCGGGTTCGATATGCCGCTGCCGCACCATCCCGTATCCGCGCAGCGACGCCGGTTCCATGAACGGATAGAAGCCGAAGCGGTAACGAATGCCGCTGGCCAGGCCGTCGGGATCGGTCGGTATCGGAGGCACCTCGATGCGGCCGATATTGTTGTAGAAGGCGAAGTGCCCGACCGTGTAGTAGCTCAGCGGCGAGCCGGTGGAGTTCTTCTCGAAGGCCGCGACCTCGGGGTAGCGCATATCGATGTCGTCGCTGTAGAGCGGCCGGTAGCTGAAATTCCACATCACCTTGGTCGCCACTTGCGGGTCGTTGGGATCGACCAGCGGAAACGGCTGGCCGGAGACGTAACCCTTGAGCGTGCCGTCGGGCCCGAGCTGGACCTGGGGCGAGTACTTCTCGGTCGCGGTTCTGAACGGCGGCGGCCAATCGAGCTTGTCGCTCGGCACGATCCTGAGCTGCATGCCCTCGCGGATCAGGACGTAGTTGCCGGGGCTGACCAGGTCAGCGACCTGGGATGCATTGTCCTTGGTGATTACATCGCCGGGCTTGACGCCGGCTTGCGCGGGCGCCGACGAGGAGAGCATCGCCAGCAAGGTTCCGAGCACGATTTGCAACGGTAACTGTCGCATGAGTACCTCCGTTAGCGCCGCCGGGTGAGTCCGTTTCGATCCATGCGCCATCGCAGCAGATCGAAGCGGTCCTGCCCGAAAAACGGCTCGTCGTTGAAGACCATCAGCGGTACGCCCCAATGGCCGGCGCGCTTCTGCGCCGACTCATTTTCGGCGATCGCAGCTTCATAACGATCGGGATCGCGCTCGATTTCCGAATCAAGTCTTGCCAGCTCCAGCCCTGCGCGCTCGGCCGCGCCGGCGAGATGGCCGCCGATATGCCAATCCCTGACGCCGCCGAAGATGACTGCGCTGACTGCTGCCAGGAATGGCAGTCCCTTGCCGGCAGCGGCGGCGGCGGCGCCCAACCTGGTCAACCGGTGGATGTACGGTTGCTCGCTGGCCACCTCGCCGGTACTCATGTTCATGACGATCGGATCGGGGCTGGGCCACACGAACGGCATCCCAAGCATCTCGGCGATACGCGAGCAATCGCGAAGCAAATAGGGCGGCCACATCGGGTTCACCTGTTTGAAAAAGCCGGGAATCCGGAGCGCGATCGGATAAACCGGCCGGACGTTGGCCTTCACGTCGTAGTCGCGTTCGAATTCAATCAGGCGCGGGGTAACCAGGTAGGAATACGGCGAGCGAAACGACCAGAACAGATCATATTCGAGCGTCATCCACCTTCTCCGGAAAAGCGCACCCCGCGATTCGAGCCAAGACGGCCTCGTGCGCCAATTGTAACACTGCTTGGCGCCGCAGATCAGCAGACCCGCTAATTGACGCTGGAAGTTTCGATCGCGTCCGAACCCGCCGGCAGCGTAAGCAGCATCCCGTCGTATCCGAGCACGACACCGCGCGGCCGGACTGCGCCGACGCCGCGCATGAATGCCATCCGCACGAAGGCGTTGGGGGTAGGCGGCCCGATATGGCTCATCACCAGAAGCCGCACGCCCGCATCGTTCGCCTCGGCGGCGGCGTCCTCGGGCGTGGTGTGGTAGCGCAGGATGTCGGACATGATCTTGGCAACTCGCGCGTTTCCCCGCCGGCTGGCCGCCTCGCCGATAAGTTTCACCATCGTCGCCGACTGGGCTTCATGGATCAGCACGTCGGCGCCGCGCGCATTCGCCACCAGGTTGGCGCACTTGGCCGTGTCGCCGCTGATCACCACCGAGCGCCCCTTGTAGTCGAATCGGTAGCCGTACGCGGGCGCGACCGGCGCATGATTGACGGTGAAGGCGGTCACCTTGAGGCCGTTCTCGTCGAGCACGATCGCCGAGCAGCCTGCGCAGGCCGCTCCGCCCGGCGCGGCATCGACGTTCACCACGTGCGGTTCCATCGCCCAGTTGGCCGGCGGCATAAGTGCGGCGCCGTGATGTGCCACGCGATAGCCGCGGTCCAGTGCGTAGGCCTGCGCGAAACCGCCGACCACCTGCTCGACGCCCGGCGGCCCGAAGACGCGGAGCGCGCTCGGACGGCCCTGCGCCCACGTTTGCAGGTTAATCTCGCCAAGGTCGCCGATGTGATCCGAGTGGTAGTGCGTCAGCATCACCGCTGCCAGCTTGGGCGCCGGCAGATGCCACAGCGCGAGGTTCTTCGCGGCGCCCGGGCCGGCGTCCACGAGATACATATTGCCGCCGGCAAAGATCGCCGTGCACGCATCCGCCCGATCGGGATGGGGAAGCGGATTTCCAGTTCCGCACAGGACCACGCGGAGCGCGTCGTCGCCGAGGAGATCGTCGCGGGTTGCGCCCATGGTGCGCTCGACGATCCGGCTCAGCAGCGCATCCTGCACCGCCGGGATGTGCGCCATCCACCACCCGAGTCCGGCGAGCAGCATCAATGCTGCGGCGCAAGCGGCGAGACGTTTGGCTGATCGCGACATGATCGTTGAGTAGCGCCGGTCCGCGCTCCGAGTTGCCGATTAGACCAGACGGACTCCGAATTGTAAGGGTTCAAGGCCTTGACCGAAAGTGTCTTGCTTGATCGCCGATCGATGCGCTCCCTAACAGGGCTGTGTCATTCTGAGCCCCTTGGAACAGACTCCGCTTCCACCCGCCGAAGCCCTGAGTGCTGCCGAAGGGGAAGAATCCCGGATCTTTCTCGGCGCAAAACACTTCGACTTCACTGAGGGCATGCGCAGCCGAGCTGCTCCGAAACCTGCTAAGATTGAGCAAAGAGTGGCGGAGGTCACTCCCATGAAGCAAGCTTTGCCCAACTCTGTTTCCTCTCCCTGCAAGGGAGAGGATGAAGGTGAGGGTCCTTGTACAGCGCGCATTTTTCGCGCGCGATTCAAGATTCTGCCTCCGGCCTTTGCGCGCGAAGGTTATGCAAAGGCGATTATGTTGGGCTTGACACCCGCCCTTGAAATGTGTATATTGAGTGCATGGACAAACAAGTTGAAGTTGGCAAGCCGCTGACCACGCAACCCTCGATTTCGCTCGCTGAATTGATGAAGCAGTTCAGCGATGAAACCGCGTGCAAAACCCTGTTGCGCGATATGCGCTGGCCGGATGGCGTGAAGTGCCCGCGCTGCGGGAAAACCGAACGCATATATGAATTGAAGGCGCGCCCGTTCCACTGGGTTTGCAAAAACGCAGACTGTGGCAAGCGCAACGGCTATCGGTTCAGCGTCATCACTAAGACGATCTTCGAGAATACCAACTATCCGCTCTCGACGTGGTTTCAGGTGATCTACTTGATGACGCAGAGCAAGAAGGGAATCAGCGCCCTGCAAATCCATCGGCAGATCAAATCGGGCGATTACCGAACGGCGTGGTACATGGTGATGCGCGTTCGCGCCGCGATGAAGGATGAGGGGCTTGCTAAGCTGCTCGGCACCGTCGAAGTGGACGAAACTTACATGGGCGGGAAATTCAAGAACAAGCATTGGGACAAAAAGCGTCCGAACGCCAAGGGCACAGTCGATAAAATTCCCGTCATCGGTGCGATCTCGCGCAAGGGGAACGTGGTATGCCAGATGATTGAGAACGCTGACAAGCCGACGCTGGATGGTTTCGTGCGAAAGGTAGTGAGCGACAAGGTTGATCTGATCGCGACCGATGAAGCCTACGGTTACAAGGATTTGGCCCCGACCTATCCGCATCAATTCGTCCGCCACAGCGCGGGCGAATACGTGCGCGGGAACGTTCACACCGCGCACATCGATAATTTCTGGAGCCTGCTCAAGCGCGGTGTGGTCGGCACATATCACAAGGTCAGCAAAAAATATTTGCCGCTGTATCTGGCGGAATTTCAGTATCGCTACAACAATCGCAAGAATCCGAATATTTTCTTCGACGTGATAGCAGGATGCTGAGGTCTCCACACTGGCGGCGGCCTCAGGGGAGCGACAAGGCCGGTAAACTCTACGTTGATCGCGGCGGGCAGTACCGCTTGCCGTACCAGGAGGTTTTGTGCCAAAAGCCAAACCGGTATCACTCCATCCGTTGACTTTCCATGAAGCTCTCAAGCACTTGGTTCGCATCGATCCTGATTCTGTCGGTATCAGTTCTAAACGGCGTAAAAGGCGTCAGCGCAGCGTCAAAAACTCCTCGCCGCCAACAGCATCCAAATCAAGCCGCAGCCCAAAATGAGCTGACCGAAACCGAAAAGTCTGAAGCGAAAAGTCTGGCTGCGCTTGCACAGATCGCTGAGTCCATACACCGAGACGCCATAACCGCATACGCCCAATATCAGGCCGAGCAAAACTCCTATTCCTCGCCCGCGATGGTCGTGCAGATGGTGCTCTCCGTTATCGGAGTGCTGTATGTAGGGACCGCGCTTCTCCAGTGGCGGGCAATTAATCGGCAAGCCGATCTCATCGAAGAGACCTTGGCGATCGATATTAGGCCGAGAATAGGCGTAAAAATTGAAGGCGGCCACGCACCGCTTACTTGGACTAAAAATGGTGGTGAGCAATTTGTCATCCACTACAAAGTCAGGAACACCGGCCGCGGCCCCGCCTTTATCACTCGGCAAAATCAATGTTTCTTCTATCTCACGCACCCCAATGATCCGCTTCCAACAAAGCCGCCAGAATACCCGGACGATACCCCAATAAGAGGAATCATTGAGGGAAACGATGAAGTCCCGTGCGACGCCTGCTCTAAGGAGTTCTCCTCTCAACAATTTGACGGGATTAATGAAGAAGTGATCAGAGCGTTCTGGATGGTGCTGATCGAATATCGAGACGAGCGCCGAAAGCGCCACGTCTATCGCGTCCCCTCTATCTTCGAGCCGAGGAGCGGGCGCTGGATCTATCCGCCGAATGCACCAGACTCTTGGAGTGAGTCCACCTGATTTAAAACGCTGGCCTGTCGCGTAAATCATGCCCGCCAAGAGCATGAGTGTCAAACCCAACATAATCGCCTATGCAAAGCTCTCCATGAAGCAGGCCATTTGGAGGATCGGCTGGTTCGCGATCGCGATTCCGGCGCTCGTATCTATTGCCGCAGGAGCCGGTGCGCAGATGCGCCCGATGATGATCCCGGTTTCGACCACGCTGGTCATCACCAAGCCCGAGCCGGGGCAGACCTTCGGAAGCAGGCAGGTGGTCACGATGGGCGTTGGCGGGAAACTTTATAAGTTCGTGCTGAACGATGCCTACGTTGACGATCCCAGGGGCAAAATCCGATGGCCCGACATCTGGCAGTTGGTCCGCCAGTACCGGCCCAACTTCAACGTGACCGGCCTCGGCGAGGACACGTTCGCGAAGATGGAGCCGGGCGAGACTCTGACGGTGCGCGGCATGTTCTCCGCGAACAATCAGACATTTCAAGTGATGCGGGCCGTACCGGGCGAGGGCGGCTTCGATCGCGGACGTTAGGGCGCCGAATCGATCCGAGGTCCGCGTTTTCGGGCGCAAGTTGTGCCAATATCGGCCGGTAGTGTAGCTTTGAAGGCTCAAATCACTGGGAAAGCGGCCAAAAATCGGTAAATGAAAAAACTTACGGGAGCACAAATCGTTGTCGAGAGCCTGATCGCCGAGGGCGTCGATGTAATTTTCGGCTATCCCGGCGGCGCAATTCTGCCGACCTACGACGCGCTGCTGGACTCGAAGATCAAGCACATTCTGGTCCGCCACGAGCAGGGCGCCGCCCACATGGCGGAGGGCTATGCGCGCGTCAGCGGACGCCCCGGCGTCGTCATCGTCACTTCGGGGCCCGGCGCGACCAACACCGTCACGGGAATCGCAGACGCGTACATGGATTCCACCCCGATGGTGGTTTTGTCGGGGCAGGTTCCGACCACGATGATCGGCAACGACGCCTTTCAGGAGGCGGACTTCGTCGGCATCACCCGCCCGTGCACCAAGCACAATTTCCTGATCAAGAACGTCAAGGATGTCGCGCGCATCATCAAGGAAGCGTTTTATATCGCCGGCAGCGGACGTCCCGGGCCGGTGGTGGTTGATTTGCCCAAGGACGTGCAACAGGCCGAGCATACCCTTCACATTCCGGAGAAGATTGAACTGCGCGGCTACAAGCCAACGATTCGCGGCAATCCGCGGCAAATCGAGCGCGCGATCGAGGCGATAGAGAAAAGCTCGACGCCGCTGTTCTACGTCGGCGGCGGCGTGCAATGGTCCGGTGCGGCGCCCGAGCTGCGCGAACTGGTTAAAGGGCTTGGTATTCCGGTCACCGAGACGTTGATGGGATTGGGATCGTACCCAGCCTCCGATCCGCTCAGGCTCGGGATGCTGGGGATGCACGGTTCGTACAGCACCAACACGGCGGTATGCAACACCGATTGCCTGATCGCAGTGGGGGCGCGCTTCGATGATCGCGTCACCGGCAAGATTTCTGAATTCGCGCCGAAGGCCGAGACGATTATTCACATCGATATCGACCCGTCGTCTATTTCGAAGAACGTCAAGGTCGATATTCCGATCGTCGGCGATATCAAGTCGGTGCTGAGCGACATGCTGACCACGATCAAAGGGCGTGAGAGTATCGCCAAGCGCCACGCCGATTGGACGAAATGGCATCACCAGATCCTCAAGTGGCAGAAGGAGAAACCGCTCTACGAGAACATTCGTCGTGGCGAGCACGTCTCCCCGCACGACGTTATCGCCGAGCTGTACAAGCTCACCAAAGCCGATTGCATTCTGGTTACTGATGTCGGCCAGCATCAGATGTGGGTAGCCCAGATGTTCCCGTTTGAGCATCCCCGCTCGTGGCTGACCTCGGGTGGACTGGGCACGATGGGCTACGGACTGCCGGCGGGAATCGGTGCGACGTTCGCCGCGCCCGACAAGAAGGTGGTAGTGGTTTCGGGCGACGGCTCGATTCAGATGAACATCCAGGAACTGGGTACCGCGGTCCAATACAAAGTCGATATCAAGGTAATCATACTGAACAACTACTTCCTCGGAATGGTTCGCCAATGGCAGGAGAGGTTTTACGCCGAACGGTATTCCTATACCGCGATGTCGGTGCCGAACTTCGTCAAGCTGGCCGAGGCCTACGGTGCGCACGGCTTTAGAATTGAAAAATCGAAAGATCTGGTTGCGACGATGAAGGAAGCATTCGCGACCCCCGGCCCGGTGCTCATCGACGTCGTGATCCCCAAGGAAGAGGCGGTGATGCCCATGATTCCGCCCGGCGGCGCGATGTCCGAGATGCTGTTCGCCTGAACGGGGGCCGCGCGGTCCAAGCCGGAAACATCTTTATCCCCAGGAGGCGCACTGATGGCCGCGCGCGTACCATACCTGAATCGCGAAGACCTTCCCGAAGCCGACCGCGTTATCTTCGACAACCTGGCCGCCGAGGGCGGCGGGACCGTCGGCAATATCTTCCGCGTGGTCGCGCATACGCCAAAATTTTTGCGCCGGTTCTGCGGGATGGGTAACGTCCTTCGCAACAAGACCGCGCTCGACCCAAAACTCCGCGAACTCGCGATCCTCACCGTCGGTCGGCTGACCGATGCGCACTACGAATTCGTGCATCATCGGAGCATCGCGCGGCGCGTCGGCGTCTCGCGCGAGCAGCTCGACGCGCTCACCGATTGGGAGAAATCCACGAAGTTCAGCGACAATGAGCGCGCCGTGATTCGTTACACCGCCGAGGCCACTATCAACGTGCGCGTGACCGATGCGACCTGGAATGCCCTGAAGGCGTTCCTGGACACGCGCCGCATGATGGAACTGGTGCAGAACGTCGCCTACTACAATATGGTCGTGCGCATACTGGAGCCGGTCGGCGTCGAGCTCGAGCCCGGCACGGCGACGGATTAGCGCCGCGCCGCAACACCGAAACACCGATTCGCCGCCGAGCCGCGCTATGACAGTTTCATGGTGCTGGAGTTTGCTCTGTGATGATCTTTCCCGGACGAACCGAACTTGAAGAGACGACGCGAGCCGTCGGAGCCGCACTCTACCCGACGCCGCAGCTATTCTGGCCGCGACTCGCTGAACGATGCGCAAGCGAGGTTTGGGTCAAGCACGAAAACCATCTTCCGACGGGATCGTTCAAAGTGCGCGGTGGAGTAACTTACGTTGCGGCACTTGCGCGCGCCGAACTCGGCACAGATACGGTGGTCGCCGCAACGCGAGGAAACCACGGCCAGAGTGTTGCCTGGGCGGCCGCTCGCGCCGGGCTGCGGGCGGAAATCGTGGTTCCGTTCGGCAACAGCGCTACGAAAAATGCCGCGATGCGCGCATACGGCGCAACGTTGATCGAACACGGCGGGGATTTTCAGGCCGCGTACGAATTCGCCCGGAAAATGGCGGATGAACGCGGCTATCATTTTTTCCCGTGCTTCCATCCGACGCTCGTTCGAGGAGTCTCCTCGTACGCGATGGAACTTTTTGCGCGCGTCGCGGATTTGGACACTCTCTATGTGCCAATTGGTCTGGGATCGGCAATATGCGGCGCGATCGCGGCGCGCGAGGCGATGGGGTTGCGGACGCGAATCGTCGGCGTGGTATCGGATCGCGCTCCCGCATACGCTCTTTCGTTCGCCGCCGGCCGGCCGGTCGAGACCGGTTCGGCCGATACGATCGCCGACGGTATCGCGTGCCGTGTTCCCGACGCGGATGCCGTCGAAGTGATCAATCGATACGCAGAGAGAATCGTGGCGGTCAGCGACGAAGAAATAAAACGATCGATTGCGTGCTACTTCATCGACACGCATAACGTCGCGGAAGGCGCCGGCGCCGCGGCGCTGGCGGCGCTGCTGAAGGAACGCGAGACGATGCGCGGTAAGCGCGTGGCGGTAGTCCTTACCGGAGGCAATATCGATACCGAATTGTACCGCGATGCGCTGCGATCGATTGAGCAGTAACGATGAAGAATTCTCCGGAATTCTACGAGCAGGGAATCGACCTCTTCAATCAGGGGCGCTTCTTTAAGTGTCATGAAGCGTGGGAGGAAATCTGGAAGCGCTCCGACGGCGAGGCGAAGCTTTTCTATCAGGGACTAATCCAGGCCGCGGTCGCAATTCTGCACGCCGAGCGCGGAAACCTCGAGGGCGCAAGGTCGATGTATCAGAAAGCGTCGGCCAAGCTTGATTCAGTTCCGCACGAGCACATGGGTCTCGCAGTCGGCGAGTTACGCGTCGAGCTGAGCCGATTCATCGAAATCGCATGCCGCGCGGACGGTGGCCCGATTCCCGCTCCGCCGCGCCTGCGCCGAATCCGGAAATCACGCGCTTAAGATCTACAATGCTCTTCAGGCGCTTGCCTTTATTTTTTCGAGTTCCTCGCGGAGAACGGAGCGGACTTCCGCCCCTAACTGCTGTGCAAGACCGGGACGCTGGATGTGCTCCCGAAGCGCGTCGTTGATCAAGGTCTGATAATTTCCGCAGTGCGCCTTCCGAACCTTCTCGCGGAACTGATCCACTATATCGCGGTCCAAGCGGATGGTGATACGGACCTTTTCCGGTGGCAACGGAATGACCGGTCCGCGCTTGCCCTTTCTAAGATCGTACTCCCGTTTCATATCCGCCTATCCTCGTATTGAGCGCGCTCGCGCGAGGTTGCTTTCCGCGCTGAGATTATGCGAATGGCGCTCCCGCGTACCGAGTAAGAAACCGCCAATACTCGTCCCTGAGCGTCCATCCCGAAGGTCAGGTACCGCTGTTCTCCAAAGTGTTCGTCCACCAGCGTAATGGCCCGGTCGTCATCGAGCACGATCACTGCGTCAACGAATTCCACTCCGTGCTTGCGGAGATTCTGCTCGGCCTTCTTCGGGTCCCACTCGAACTCCAACTCCCACCCCTACTTGGTGTACACTGTACACGCAAATATCGATCCATCCAAACGATGGTTCTCTAAACCACAGGGCACGGAAGCTCTTTCCCAATTTTCTCCGCCTCGAATGACCGTGATCGTGGCGAATCCGGAAGGTACGCGCTTAGAACGGCACTTCTGACTAGAACGGGATGTCCTCGTCGTCCATCGGCGCGACGTCCTCGCCCGCGCCTGCGCCGCCTGCGGGTGCGCGGCCACGAGCTTCTCCCGCCTCATCGCCCGCCGGAGCGCCGCTGCGCGAGCCCAGGAATTGCACGCGCATCGCGACAATTTCCGTGACCTTGCGCTTGCCGCTGCCGTCCTTGGCTTCGTATTCGCGGTAGGAAATTCTGCCCTCGATATAAACCGGGCTTCCCTTCTTGAGGTACTGCGCGCAGGTTTCGCCCTGTTTGCCCCACACGATGATGTTGTGCCAGTCGGTGCGGTCCTGGCGGGTCCCGCTCTTGTCGGCGAATGACTCCTTGGTCGCGATCGAAAAGTTGGTGACCGAGGTGCCCGAGTTGGTGAAGCGAGTTTCGGGGTCGCGTCCCAGATTGCCGATTAGAATTACTTTGTTTACCGACGCCGCCATCTTCGCCACCTCGTGATCGAAAAGTAGCCCCGCCCCGTGCTCAAGGCAAGGCGGGCGCGGGCCCGGACCCCGCCTTTCGCCTCGGTTTTGTGACCGATATAATTCGCTTCGGTGCGGAGGCAGGATAGGGCGATGGCGGCAAGCACTTCCACGACCGCTGCGGTCCGAATTATCGCGCTTGGCGGGTTGGGCGAAATCGGTCTCAACCTGATGGCGATCGAATGCGCCGGGCGCGCGATCGTGATCGATTGCGGTGTGATGTTTCCCGACGAGCCCGCGCTCGGATTGGGCACCTATATCCCCGAGATGGCGTGGCTCGAGCGCAGCCACGTCGCAGTCGAGGCGGTCGTACTCACCCACGCCCACGAGGATCACATCGGCGCGATTGCGCATCTGCTGCGCCGCTTCAACGTTCCCGTTTATGGAACCGATATAACGCTCGCTTTCACCCGCCGGCGCCTGGCTGATGCGGAGTTCGACGATCCGGTCGATCTGCGAACGATTGCGCCGAGGGTTCCTTTCGAGGCCGGGCCGTTCACGGTCGAGCCGATTCGGGTTACGCATTCGACCCCGAACTCGATTGCTCTGGCGATTCGAACCCCCGCGGGGGTCATCGTTCATAGCGGCGACTTCAAGATCGACGACGCTCCCGTGGACGGCGAGATGTTCGATCGCGAACGCTTCGCCGAGCTTGGCGCGCAAGGCGTTGCCGTCTTGCTCTCGGATTCGACCAACGTCGAGCGCCCCGGCCGCTCGGGCTCGGAAAGCTCGCTCAAGCCCGTGCTGCGCGAGCTCGCATCACGCACGCGCGGCAGGTTTTTCCTGTCGGCCTTTTCCTCCCATCTGCATCGGATTCGCCAGGTGGTCGAGGTCTCGCGCGAGTTCGGCCGGCGCGTCGTTCCGCTCGGGCGCGCGATGGCGCAGAGCGTGCGGCTGGGTCTCGAGACCGGCCAGCTTCCATTTGCGCAAGCGATGTTTGTCGAGCCGGGCGAGGCCGAGTTCATCGATCCCGACCGGCTGAGCTACCTGGCCAGCGGAAGCCAGGGCGAACCGCTCTCCGCGCTGGCGAAACTCGCCGCTGACGCCTACCCGCGCGTGCGTATCGAGCACGGTGACATGGTCGTGCTGTCATCGCGCTTCATTCCCGGCAACGAACGCACCATCAATACCCTCGTCAATCGTCTCTACCGCCAGGGCGCCGAGGTGGTTTACGACGCGGTCGCTCCGGTTCACGTTTCGGGGCACGCCGGCCAGGACGAATTGGCGGAGATAATCGCACTCACGCGGCCGCAGCACTTCATCCCGATTCATGGTGAATATCGTCATCTGAGCCGCCACCTCGCGCTCGCAATCGCCGCGGGGATTCCCGAGCACAACTGCTTCCTGCTCGAAGACGGCGATTCGATAGTTCTCAGCCCCGGTGGCGAGGCGCGCCGCGGATCCACGGTCGAGGCGGGCCGGGTGATGCTCGAAGGCGCGGACAGCGGCGATCCCGCCGTGGTTGGCGAGCGCCGGGTGCTCGCGCGCGACGGCACGGTAACCGCGGTGGTGGTCCTCTCGTCGAAAACCGGACGCATCGTTGCGGGCCCCGATCTCCTCTCGCGGGGGCTGGTGAGCGGCGACGGCACTTCCGCGCACATGCGCCGCGCGAAGGAGGAATTATCCCGCCGCCTGAGCGCGCTCGGCGGCCCGCTCCATGCCAACGAGCCGCGCGTGAAGGAAGAAATCGTGCGCGCGGTTCGGCGCTACTTCGCCGACGAGCTTGGCAAGCGGCCGCTGGTGATCCCGTACGTGACGGAGGTGTGACCCCCATCGCGCGCAAGGACAAAACGCCGATCGAGCTGCCTTCTCTACCGGCGCGCGCGCCGCGCGCGGCGGTCGAGGAGGTTCTCGCTCTGGTTGCCGTGCATCCGGGTAGCCGTATCGCTCGCGAGTTGTTTGCGCTGGCGATGCTCGCGTGTCGCCGCGTTCGGCACGGTGAGCCTCGTAAGCGTCGATATCGCACGTAGTCCGAACCTGGGCGGTCCGGTCGGCGCGATTATCGCGGCGACTCTCGGCGGCCTGGTGGGATACCAGTCGTACACCGCGATGATATTGGTCGCATGGCTGGCGCAGCGCGTATGGACGGGTGCGCGATTCGGCACGATCGCGCGCGAGATCGGCGGCGGCGTCATCCTGATTCTTGCGCTGGCCGCGGCCGGCGCGCTGTGGGATCTGCACGACGCCACGCATGGGCGGTGAAATTGGCGCGAATATCGCCACGCTGCTCAGTGATTCGCTCAACCTGGCCGGGGGCTTGATCGCGCTTGCGCTCGGATTCGTCTGCGGGCTTGCGCTGATGCTGAAGCGGGCGCCAACCGAGTTGCTTGCCGCGCTCGCCAACAAAATTCGCCCGCGCCGCAATCGGTTCGATCTTGCCGGCGGCGACAACGGCGCGCGTATCCCGTTCTCGCTCGGCGTGGACGACGAGATCGAGCCCGGCGCGGCGCGGGCGCCGCTCAAGGTCAGGCTGCTGGATATTCGCGATGCGGCGCGCGACAAGCGCGACCGGGCCGCGGCTGCGAAGCCGCGCCAGAAGGGCGCTTTCAAACTGCCGCCGCAATCGCTGCTGGATTTGCCGCCGGCCGAGCATGCGCAGGTGGACGAGGGCCAGCTCGAACGCAGCGCGCGCGTGCTCGAGCAGAAACTCGCGGACTTCGGCGTCGAGGGGCGCGTGGTCGAAGTGCAACCGGGTCCGGTCGTCACGATGTACAAATTCGAGCCCGGCTCCGGAATCAAGGTGAGCCAGGTTGTCAATCTCGCCGACGATCTCTCGATGGCGCTCAGAGCCGCCGCGGTGCGAATCCAGGCCCCCGTGCCCGGCGAGGCGGTGGTCGGCATCGAGGTGCCCAACCGCAAGCGCGAACGCATTTATCTGCGCGAGATTCTCGAGGGCGAGGAATTCATCGCCGCGCAGAGCCAGCTCACTATCGCGCTCGGCAAGGATATCGCCGGCCGTCCGGTCGCCGCCGATCTCGCCAGGATGCCTCATCTGCTGATCGCCGGAGCGACCGGGACCGGCAAGTCGGTTTCGCTGCACACGATGATCGCGTCGATTCTGTTCAACGCGACCGCCGACGACGTGCGCCTGATTCTGGTCGATCCCAAGATGCTGGAATTGTCGGTGTACGAAAATATTCCGCATCTGCTGGTTCCGGTCGTCGTCGATACGCAGAAGGCCGCGTCCGCGTTGCTGTGGGCGACGCAGGAGATGGAGAGCAGGTACCTGCGGATTCGCGAGCTGGGCGTGCGCAACATCGACGGCTACAACCAGGCGCTGGCCTCGGGCGTGCCGATCGCGCAACTCAAGATGGCGGGGCAGAGCGTGCCGGCGTCGGACGATCCCAATCAGCCGGCGGTCGGCGCGATCGAGCATCGCAAGATGCCCAAAATCGTGATCGTCATCGACGAGCTCGCCGATTTGCTGCTCGGCGAGGGCAAGACTGTCGAGCGCGATATCACCCGCCTGGCGCAAAAGGCGCGCGCCGCCGGGATTCATCTCATCCTCGCCACCCAGCGCCCGTCCGTCGATGTGATCACGGGGCTGATCAAGGCGAACCTGCCGGCGCGAATCTCGCTTCAGGTCACCTCGCGCGTCGATTCGCGCACGATTCTCGATTCTATCGGCGCCGAACGCCTGCTCGGCGCAGGTGATATGCTCTTTATGCCGCCCGGCAGCGTGAAACTTCGACGCCTGCACGGGCCGTTCGTCGGCGAGCATGAGATTCGCAGACTCGCTGATTTCCTGCGGGAGCAGGGCACGCCGGAATACCGCATGGAAATCCTCGACACCAAGGCGCCGGGCGAGGACGAGGGCGGATTCGGCGCCGACATCCAGGACGAAATGTATGATGAGGCGGTGCGAATCGTGATGGAGACCAACCAGGCGTCGATCTCGATGATCCAGCGCCGCCTTCGCATCGGCTACAATCGCGCGGCCCGGATGGTCGAGCAGATGGAGCGCGAAGGAATCGTGATGCCGCCGGACGGCGCCAAGCCGCGCGAAGTCCGCTTGCGCAGCGTGCGATGAGCCAGCCGCGACTTTCCTGAAAAAATGCACAAAGTGATCTTTCCGGCAATCGTGATGCTCCTGGCCGCCGCCGGGTACGTTCGATCGGAGACCATCGCGCCGGCCCGCGCCCCCGCGAGCAATGATTTGAAGCACGTGCTCGATCGCCTTCAGCGCCATTACCGCGACACCAATTCATTCTCGGCGAAATTCAGCGAGGAGATCGCGACCGTCGGCGCGCCCAAACGCAAACGCCAGGGCACGGTTTCATTTCGCAAGCCCGGACGGATGCGCTGGGAGTTCGAGGCGCCGGAAGTGCAAACGCTCGTCAGCGACGGCGATACGCTCTACAGCTACGATCCGGATCTCAACCAGGTCGTCGAAACTCCGCTCAAGCAGGCGCTCAAATCGAGCAGCGCGACCTCGTTCCTGCTCGGAATCGGCAATATCAACCGCGACTTCAAGGCCGCATTCGCCAATCCCGCGACGCCCACCGGTCTCGTCGATTTGATCCTCGACGCGAAGGCGGGCGGCTACAAAATTGAAGTCGGACTCGATCCCAGGACTTACAATCTGATCCGGCTGACGCTTACTGACCAGCTTGGCGATATGACCAAAATCGACTTCAGCGACGTTCACAATAATGTCGAACTGCCCGATTCGATTTTCGCCTTCAAGGCGCCGGCGGGCGCGGACATTGTGACGGCGCCGGCCGTGCCGTGACGCCCTGAAATCGCCGAATCGCCGCAACCGCGATTGCCTCGCGTGTATGCGGCGGGGTATTTTTAAAAGCCCCATTGGTTCTCCCGGTTCTGACATGGAAAAGGTTCACCTACTCACGCTTGGATGCCCCAAGAATCTCGCCGACAGCGAGCTGATGCTGGGCGCGCTCACGTCGGCGGGATTCGAGATCACGCTCGACCCCGACGAGGCGCAAGTGCTGCTGGTGAATACCTGCGCGTTTATCGAGGCCGCCAAGAAGGAATCGATCGACGCGATCCTCGAAGCGGCCGAGGTCAAGAAGCGCGGATGCGGCAAGCGGCTGGTGGTTGCGGGATGCTTGTCGCAGCGCTACGCCGCCGAACTGGCCGCCACGATGCCCGAAGTGGACGTGTTCGTCGGCACCGGCAACTTCCTCGATATCCCGGAGCTGCTGCGGCGCACCGAAGCGCCCGAGACGCGCCCGGTTCCGTACGCCGGCGCGGCGCATCTGCTGCCCACCGCGGCAATCCCGCGAATCAAGACCGGCAATTTCTTCACGTCTTACTTGAAGATTTCCGAAGGCTGCAATCACAAGTGCTCCTTCTGCATTATCCCCAGGATTCGCGGCCTGCATGAGAGCCGCCCGGTCGCCGACCTGGTCGCCGAGGCGCGGATGCTTGCTGCGGGCGGCGTTCGCGAGATCAATCTGATCGCCCAGGATTTGACCGCCTACGGCCGCGACCTCGAGAAGCCGTCGTCGCTCGCGGCGCTGCTGCGCGAACTTTCGGCGATCGACGAGCTGCGCTGGATACGGCTGCTCTACTGCTATCCGAATTTCGTCAGCGCCGAACTGCTCGACGCGATCGCGGAGCTGCCCAAGGTCGTCAAGTACATCGACATGCCGTTGCAGCACGCCGACGACGCCATCCTGCGCGCGATGCGGCGCGAGCGCTCGGGCGCGGCATTGGTCAAGCTGCTCGACCGCGTGCGCGGGCGCATCCCGGGCGTCGTGCTGCGGACCTCGTTTATCGTCGGCTTTCCCGGCGAGACTGACGCTGCCTTCAAGCGCCTGGTGAATTTTGTCCGCGACCAGCAGTTCGATCGCGTGGGAGTGTTTACTTACTCGCGCGAGGAGAATACCGCCGCCTGCAACCTGCCGGACCAGGTGCCCGAGCGCGTCAAGCGCGCGCGGCGGGCATCCTTGATGGCGATGCAGGCGGAAATTTCGCTGGCCAGGAACCGCAGCCTGGTCGGACGCGAAATGGAGGTGCTGGTCGAGGGTCCGATGCCCGGACGCTCCCGCCGGATGCGCGGGCGAACGTCCGGCCAGGCGCCGGAAATCGACGGCTCGGTATTCCTTGCGGGCGACGCCGAGCCGGGCGAGTTCGTCCGCGCACGAATCGACAAGGCGCTCAGCTACGATCTGCATGCAACCGTCGCCGTCGCCGCCGCGGCCGCTTAAAATACCGGGAGTCGCAAATTCAATGGCGAAACAACCTGTTTCCGCGGAGCGAAAGAAGTTCCTTGCCAAGACGCGCGAGCAACTGCTGGAAACGAAAACCAGGCTGCTCGGCGAGATCGATTCCGAATTGCGCGCCGAACGCGAAAGCACCAAGGACGAGGGCATGGACAGCTACGACCTCGCTTCCGAAGAGCGCGATCGCGAGATCAACTTGATCCTGTCGGACCGCGAACGGGTCAAGCTCAAGCAGATCGACGAGGCGCTCGAGCGCCTGGACGAAGGCGCCTACGGCGTCTGCGAGTCCTGCGGGCTGGAGATCGCCGAGGAACGGCTGGTGGCGATGCCGTTTTCGCGGCTGTGCCGCGATTGCCAGCAGGACCAGGAGCGCGAGGCGAAATCGCAGCGCCGATTCGACGACGAGCGCAACACCTACCGCAAAATAGGCTCGACCGACGCCGACGACGAGAGCGCCTAGCCGCGCCCTGCCCAGCGGGGGTTGATCAGGCACGCACGTTACGGAAATGCCCGATGAGACCGCTTGAGATACTCCTGCTGCTGGGCGAGCTGTTCACGCTGGTTGCGTTGGCGGTCCCGCGGTTTCGCGCGGTGTACGGGATTCGCGACGCAGACTTGGCCACGATGGTGATAGCCGCGGCCCAAGTGATTCTGGAAGGCCCGCGCTGGCAAATGGCTCCCGCCTACGGGCTCGCCGGCGTGTTTTTTACCGCGTCGATGCTTCAAGCCAGATGGCCGGCTCCTCCAGCCGGCGGGCGCCGATGGATCCGGCGGCTCGGCGCCGGCGCCGCGGTGGGTGTCGGGACACTTGCGCTTGCGCTGGCGGCGGCGATTCCGGCAGTCGTCCCAATCCCGAGGCTTCCACCCCCGCACGGACCTTACGCGATTGGCACGCTGACCTATCACTGGGTCGATGCCTCCCGGCCGGAGGTATTCAGGAGAGACTCAAACCGCCGGCGCGAACTGATGGTGCAGGTATGGTACCCGGCGCGGAAGGTCCCGAATGCACCCCGCGCGCCCTATGTGCAGCCCGGCATCGATTTTTCACCTTTGGCCGGGTTGCTTCATCTGCCCGGCTTTTTCTTCGATCACCTGAAGTACGTAACCACCAATGCGGTGGCCTCGGCGCCCATGGTTGAGGGTCAGACCGAGTTTCCCGTGCTGATCTTTTCGCCAGGCCGCAGCGGCTTTCGCCAACACAATACCTTCCAGGTGGAAGAGCTCGTCTCGCACGGCTACGTCGTTGCCGGCATCGATCATCCTTATGCCGCGAGCGAGGTGCTTTTCCCTGACGGACGCCGGGTGGATTTCGATCCGCGCATGCTCAATCGCAAGTTCATGAACGGTATCTTCAGCTACCTGGGCGAAGACGCCGTGTTTGCGCTCAATCAGCTCGCCGTCGTGAACAAATCCGATCCCAACGGCATTCTGACCGGCCGCCTGGATCTGCATCGCGTCGGCATCTTTGGCACATCTCTGGGCGGTATCGTCGCCGCCGAAGCATCCCGGCTCGACAATCGCTTTCGCGCTTGCCTGGTGATCGACGTTTTCATGCCGTCCGACGTGGTCCGGACCGGCTTGCGGCAACCGGTCATGTGGATCAGCCGGGGCGCCGATTCGATGCGCGAGGAGGGTTGGGCGGCTGCGGATATCAACGAGCACCAGTCCACGATGCGGGCGTGTTCGAGAACCTTCCGGGAGATGGCTACCTCGTGCTGATAGACGGCATCTTCCACGCGAACATCGCGGATTTCCCGATGGCGGTTTTTTCTCCGCTCGCGCGCTGGGTGGGCTTCATCGGACCGATCGACCCGCGCAGGGCGCACACTATCATCAATGCCTACTCGCTTGCGTTTTTCGACAAGCACCTGAACGGCGCGCGCGAGCCGCTGCTCGAGGGTCCGGCAAAACAATATCCCGAGGTGCACTTTGAATCGCGACGCCACTGACGGCGCGCCATCCTCATCCGGGGATGCAGCGCCCGCGCCCGCCAACGGCGGGCGGCCTTAATGCTGCGCTGCCGTCGCCACGGCCAGGGGTCACCACTGCCTGCCGTTGTTTACCGCGCTGCCTAAACCAGTCATCCTAAGCAGAACACCTTGCGGGGGAGCCGCAGTGGCCGCGATCTCTGACGATCGCTGCATCAGGATGTCAACCACCGGCCGATGAGGATATTTTCCGATATCAAGAGCGACGGGTCCGCTGGACCGGCCTTCGATTTAGCCGGCGTTCGCGAGCGGATTCGCACCAATCTTTCCGCCGTCGGCGCGACGATCGCTCTTGCCAGCGCTCGTGGCGGGGTCGGCAAGAGCATGCTCGCCGTCAATGTCGCGGCGGCGCTGGCGATGAAGGGGCGCAAGGTCGCGATTGTCGACGCGGACCTGAATTCGCCCAGTATCGCGGCGATGCTCGGGATAAAACGGCCGCGGCGCTATCCGATGGTCGAAGGAATCGAACTGGCTGCGGGGCCGCATGGCCTGCGCGTGGTTTCCAGCGATCAGCTTCCCGGCGGCGAAGCGCCTCCGATCAGCTTTGTGGATGAATTCAACGAAAACGAAAATCGAATCGAGGCTACCAATAACGGCGCGCCGCATGTGCCTGCCCCCGAGCGGCCCGTGGAACTTGGCTATCGCGAAGCGCTCGGGCGAATCCTGGCGCAAGCGCAATTTGGAAGCGTGGATTGGTTGATAATCGACCTGGCGACCGGGCTGGATCGATTGTGCCTTGCGGCTTCGATGGCGGCGCTTGACGGTGTCTTGATGCTGAGTCATCCGTCGGCGGAGGGCGCCAATGCCGCTCGTCACGCGATAAAAATCGGCCGCGCGATCGGCGCGCCGGTCATCGGTATCGTGGAAAATATGGCCGGCTTCAACTGCGACGGATGCCGGGCGGTGCGGCCGCTGTGGCCCGACGGCGATCTCCAAGCAGTCGCGCGCGAGACTGAGGCGCCAATCATCGCGCGGCTCGCGTTTGAACCGCGGCTTGCGGAGAGCACCGGCCGCGGCGTGATATTCGTTCGCGAGTACGGCTCCACGCCGACTGGCAAAGTGCTCGCCGATATCGCGGGCCGGGTTGAAGCGCTCGTCCCCGCGCGCCCCCGCGCCGGAGGCGTGACCTTTCCATGATAGGTGACCTTGCGTAACTGCATATTCAATTCGGAGCAGCTCGGCTCCGCGTGGCCTCAGTGAAGTCGAAGTGTTTTACGCCGAGAAAGGTCCGGGATTCTTCGCTTCGCTCAGAATGACACAAAAAAAATTCTAACGGGGTGAAGCCCGCATCTTTTCTTCCATCCTCACTAAGGTGCAGGGGTTACCCCTGCCCAAGGAAGTGTGAAACCCACGGTGGGTTTCACATTCAATCAAGTGAACGCGCTTTTGGGGCCGGCGGTGTGGGAATACTCGAACATCCCGGCGCCGCGGTGGGCGCCGATGCGGAAGCTTGCGAAGCCGAGCGAGGTGTAGATGCGCGACCGCCCCGGTCCGGGACGCGAGAGCGGAATAAAGCATTCGACGAGGCCCTCGAGTTCGGATGATGACCCGTCCGGGCGGGTTAGCGATGCGCAAATACTATGCGGTGGTTGATCGACCGAAGTGCGTATCGATCGTGAGATCTCGCAGCTCGCACGCGGACCAGCCGCCGGTGCCGAGAATCCTGGCGCTCCGGCTTGGCGGCGTGTCGCCGGCCTCGATCGCGCGGGCTTCGAGCGCACGCGGCGCTTCTTTATCATCGAAACACGCCCAAATCATCCGGCGCGCGGTGAATTTGTCCGGACCGAGCCCGGTGAACGATGTCCCTGCGCGCGCAAACCCGTTCACCGCCCGCGCGGCGCCGTCGATACAAACCTGTCCCGAAATTCGGCCGAATGAAATGCTCGACGACGCGCGGTCATCCGCGGCGCCGGAAGGAGAGAGAGCCCGATCGAAGTCGAACTCGCCGCCGGCGGTGTCGATATCGAAACGCGCGCTGACTTCGGTGTTGCCGTCGAGCCGGCCCGAGGCCAGCGCGTGCTCGATGCTTAGATAGGCGGCAGCGTCGGGCACGATCACGGCGGGTCCGCGAAACGCGAGCACGATCGATTCGCCCGCGCGCGTGAGCGAGAGCGGGCCGTGAGCGACGGCGCCGAGGGAACGTGTCGGGCGGCCTTCGGCGGTAAACAAGGCTGCGCGACGGCGGTCGAACAGGATCATGATTCGGGCGCCCATCGCGGCGCCGCCCACGTCGAAGCTCGCCATCGTGCCGATACGCGCGGCAGGGTCGTAGAACTCGATTCCGACGCGTCCGGGCGCGGCGACCGATGCGGCCGCGCCGACTTCGGATCTGGCGACCGGCGGGCGCGGCGCGCGATTTACGACGATAGATGCGCGCGGGGCGTGCGACTCGGCGCCGTATCCCGAGAAGGCGTGGGCGATAGCGTCTTCGCATCGGGCGCGCAACTCGCCGGGCATCCTGAGCGCGACCGACAGTTCGAGTTGGGCCGCATCGACGGACCCGCTGGCGGCAGCTTCGGAAATCGATCTGAGCGGCGCGTTCGAACTATCGCGATGGCGCGCGGTGAATGCCTGCAACAGGTTCTGGAGACCGCCGCCCGGGTAACGCATGCCCCATGTGGGCTTGATTCCATGACGGTGCAGGCGGTCGGCGAGTCCGGCGAGGCGGCCGTTGATGAAATCGTCGCTGGCCGAGACGCAGGCGGAACCGGGCGGCCGCAGTTCGCCGCCCGAATGGCGCAAGCCGAGGCCGAAATCGACGCGCGGCTCGATAATGTTCCATCCGTGGATGAGCAGCACCGTGACCCGGCCATGGCGCGCGACGATTGCGCCGACCCGGTCCGCGATCATTTCGAGCAGCCACGGCGCGCGTTCGATTATTTGCGAGAGACGGTTGCAGTCGAGCCGATTGCGATCCATCGCGACGTTGATCAGCGCCGACGCGCCCAGCCGCGCCGCAAGTCCGCGCGTGATGTCGGCGGTGTGAAGGTCGTTGACCTTGGGATTGGGGATCGAGCGCGTGCGCGGCTCGGCGCGCCCGCCGTGCGGCGTGATCAGGAGAACGGAAGAATTGGAATCGATCACCTCGAGCCACGACTCGCCGGCGGCGGCCGCAGTATGAAGCCCGGATTCAGCCATTCGGATCGGTGCGGCTGCGATTGGACTTGAGCGCGGCGCGCGCTTGAAGCACGAACGACGCGATGAAGTAGTAAACGACGAAGCCGAGCCCGGCCCACAGCGTGACGGGATTCACCACCGGCAGCATCAGCACCGCCGCCACCGTCACGAACGCCCAGATTATTCCAAGCGTGAGCGTGACCGGGCGCAGCGGCACGGTTCGATTTGGATAAATGAACTTGAGCGGCATGAACACCATCACGCCGAGCAGCATCAACACGGCGACATTGAAGACGGCGCCGGCATCGAGACAGAAAAGATAAAACGCGACCAGGTTCCAATAGTTCGGGAAGCCGAGGAAATAATTGTCGTCCGTTTTAGCTTGCGTCCGGCAGAATCCGTAAACGCTGGCGAGCATGATGAAACAGGCAAGCCCCAGGCCCCATCGCGAGCCCGGCAGGAGGCCGGCCTCGAGCATCAGGAACACGGGGGCCACGGTGTAGGTGAGGTAGTCCACGATGTTGTCGAGCAGCGCGCCGTCGAAGGCCGGCACGCGCGTCTTGACCATCAGCCAGCGGGCGAGGGGACCGTCGCTGGAATCGATAATCGTCGCCACGCCCATCGCGAGGAACGACGCGCGGAATTCGCGTTGCGAGGCGGCGTAGATCGCGAGCAGGCCGAGCGCCGCGCCGAGAGCGGTGTATAAATGCACGGCCCACGCGCAGGCCGTGAGAAATATCTGCCTCGGGCGGTCCCGCGGCAAACTTGCGGCTGCGCGTGATGAGATCAAGTCATTTGTCCGGCTTGTAATCGCGCGGCCCGAAATACTCTTCGAGCACCGTCATGAACGGCCCGCATGCGCGCTGCTTTTTCACCAGGATCATCGCCTCTTCGAGTGACATTTGCCGATAAGCGCGCAAAAACGCAATCGCAAGCGTGGGTGCGCGGTTCATCCCGGCGTTGCAATGGAGATAGACGCGGGAACCGGAAAGAACCAGGTCGCGCAGATCGTGGAGCGCAGCTTCGAGCCGCTCGGCCATCGCGTCCGCGCTGCCATCCTGGATGGGCGTGCGCACGTAGTAGATCCCGTGCGCGGTGTACTCCGCGCTCAGGCGGCGGTCGTCCAACCCGTTGATGCGCAGATCGTCGTCGTCCTGGAGATTGTGAACGGCGGTGATTCCGTAGGTCCCCTTCAGCCAGCCGATATCGGTCTGAGCGGGATATTCGCCGACCAGCAATTCATCCGAGATTACGCTGACCGACGGCCGCCGTCCGATCCGAGCCGGCTGAGGGCCGCGGTCGCGGTGGATGCTGAACCAGTCAGTCATAATTCAAATGTAACCATCCGGCGGGCGAGTATTCCAGCATCACCTTAACGCGGGAGGCACAACCGGGTTGGAGTAGGCGCGGGCGCATCCGGCCGGACTGCCGGCCCGCTTCCATTCGTAGAGCCAGATCGAGGCGAGCACGGACGCGGCGCGCGCGATTTGCCCGACAATCATCGGCCGTTCGCGGCTCATCAACGCGTCGTCGTAGGCGCTTCGGGCGCGGGACGGTTGCCGGCGCGCCGCGCGATCGGCCTCGAGCAGTTCGGTGATGTGCGAGTTGGAATTGCGAATTTCGGCGATGGCGGTTTGCCAGACCGAATCGATTTCGACCAGGTGAGTCTGGCGCTCCGCGGACAAGGAAAGTTCACGGATCTCGGTATCGACGGCTCCTTCGATTCGCGCATGAACGCCGCGATCACCCTCGTAGCCGTCGTAATGCATCGTGGTATGCAGCGGCTGGCTCGCGTCGGCGACGTAATGCGCGAGGAACCCGGCGAGTCGGAGCAGTTCGTTGCAATCGCCGCGCGACCACTGCTGTTCCAACGCATCGGAGAAATCGACGATCGTCCATGGCAGCGTGCCGGAGCGAAGCAGCGTCGACGCACCGAAGCGCCGGCTCATCGCATTGCGGTCCGGTACGAGCGCGTCGAAGGGGTCGGCGCCATAGTACTCGAGATCGATGTAATGGCGGATTTTCTCGGACTCATCGCCGTACTTCGCGCGGATGACATCAGGTTGAACGGAGAAATATTCGAGCTGCGAGAGGTTCTTGACGAACAAATTCTTGAGCGGCGAGGGCGGCAGCGTCTGGACGGCCAGGTAGGCGATCTCGCGATGCGTTCCGGCGTCCCACGCCAGCGCCGGCGAGCACGCGAGCATCGTCGCAAGGATCGCAAGCGCGAATTTGCGAAGAAAACCACGCATCAGTCGAGTTGCGGCCCCAAGAAAGCCGTCACCTCGCGCTCGCGCGAACTTCAAATAGCTCGGGGCGCGCGACTCCCTTTAGGCCGAAGCCGAGTATTTCTTCGACCAGCGCCGCGATGTCGGGGTCGTCGCTGCGCGAGAGCATCGCAATCACTTCCTTGATTCCGCCCAGGATAGCGTACGAGACCGCGCGCGTATCCGAGTTGCGCACCAGGTTCATCTCGATTCCAAGATCGAGCGACCGCTTGATCAGCGCCGCGATCCGGTCGTAAAAGTCCCGAATCTTCTCGTCGAGATCGCGGTCGAATCCGGCCGCATGGTTGAGCAGGATGTCGGTGAGTTCGCGCTCGGCGAGCACGTAGCGCAACACCCGGGTCAGGTTCGCGCGCAATTGATCGACGGGGTCCGGCTCTCCCGGTCCCGGGCGCAGACGTTGAACCCTCTGCGTCAGCTCGGTGACCACCTGCTCGAGCAATTCCTCGAAGAGGTCCTTCTTGTTCTCGAAATAGAGATAGAAGGTGCCGCGCGCGATGCGGGCGCGGGCAATGATGTCCGCGACATTGGTCCTGTGATATCCCTTGCGGGCAAAGATGCGCTTGGCGTGGCGCAGCACCTGCGCGCGTCGGGCGTGGCGTTCCATTGCGCTGCTCCGTGCTGAACTTTCAAGCTAGTTGGGGATGCCCACGGTGTCAAACCAGTCCCCGGCCGTGTTAGGAAAAGGTTGCGGAGGTGTCTTTTTAGATGAATGATTCAGACTTTTGGGACAAGGCCCGCGCTGCCGCCGCCAAGGCGACCTGGGCGTATCTCGCTACCGCCGACGCAGCCCAGCCCAGGGTCCGCGTAGTGCATCCCGCCATCGAGGGCCAGCGGGTGTGGATAGCCACCGGACGGCGCTCGGCGAAGGCCCGTCATATCGGCAAGAACCCCAGGGTTGAACTCTTCTACCAGATCGGCGCCGAGATGGTTCATCTGACGGTCACCGGCGAGGCCAGGTTCGTCGAAGACCTGGCTGAAAAAAAGCGAATCTGGAATGGCAAGGTATTCGACTACGATCTCGCGCAGTTCTGGCCCGCCGGTCCCGAGTCGAAGGACTTCGGCCTGATGCTGATCACGCCCGATCGGGTCGAGTTGACCTCGCTGTCCGAAATGACGACCGGCCGCAAGCCCGAGGTCTGGCGCCCGTCGCGCAAGTAGCCCGCCGCCTTCGCATTCCTTAAGGGCTGCAAGCGAGCGCTCCGCCTCATCCACGCGCGCGGTCGCGCGCGAAAATCGCGCGCTCTTCCGCGTTGATCTTCGCGCGGATGCGCGATCCCTTCCCCAGATGCCGATAGGCTCCGCCTTCTGAAAAAAATTCCTCGTAAGGCTCGGCCGGGATCGGCTCGGGAGGCGGCGTGTCCGTGATCTTCACGCCCAGCGCATCCTCGACCAGCTTGACGTCGTACATCCTGATTGCGTCGTAATCCGTCAGCAGCGAGCAAATTTCGACGCAGATGTAGCATCCGATGCATTCCTGGAAGCGGTCCTGCACCGGCTGCACGCCGCGCCGGGGAACCGACCCGGGCGCCAGATACTCGATGCATTGCACCGGGCAAAATTCGGGGCATTTGCCGCACGGGAAGCACAGGTTCACGTCCATGAATGCGACTTCGCGCGGGCGCTTCTTCTTTCGTCCGACCTCTTCGGGAGTCTCGGGGATACGGTCTTCCTTGAGACGGCGCTTGATTACGTCGATGGCGCTCATGGGTTTACAGTCACGCTTTTTCGGCGCGCCCGGTCAAGCGGGTTCGCGGGAACGGTGAAAGAGTGAAAAAATTGGGAATTCTTATCTGACGGCGAAGATGCGGCCGGTCGAGGTCCCGACGTACAGCATCCCCGACGCCGACGATGCGGCCGTCGTGATCTTGCCGAAGCTTCGCGCCGTCCAGACGTAGCTGCCGTCGCCCATAAGCACCGCGCCCACATCTCCCGTCGCCGCATCGAACACGCTGTCGTAGCCAAGCACGAGTAGTCCGGCCTCGCCCGGTTTCAGCGTCGGATCTTTCCATCGGAGCTGCCCGTCGGCAGAGACGCCGTAGATCGTATCGGCGCCGGCGAAGATTGTTCCCGACAAAGCGACCGCCGGTCCGGTAGTTACCGCATGCGCGGAGTTGACGTGCCAGATCGGATTGCCGGTTCGCAAATCGAGCGCATACACGCCGCCGCCGGCCGAGCCCGCATAGACCACCTCGCCGGCGTACGCAACCGATCCCGAAAATCCGCCGTCAGGCGTAAACGTCCAGACCACGGCGCCGTCTGACGCCAGCGCGGTCACCGCGCCGCGCGGCGTGCCCACCACGACTCCGTCCGGTGTCGTCGCGGCGGTAGTAACGGGTCCGACGTTCACCCGCCAATTGAGAGCGCCCGAGCTGCTGACCGACACGAGGTCGGCGCCCGCGGATGCGTAAATCGCGCGGTCGGTCGCGGCGAGCGGCCCCGCGCTCTCGCCGATTTCGAGATGCCAGAGCGCGGCGCCGTCGGGACCGAATACCGCAAGCTCCGACCTGGACGACATCGCGACCACGCTCCCGTCGGGCAACACCACCGGCGACGAACCGGCGGCTTCGCGGCGCAATGTTTCCTTGCCGGCGGAATTCAGCCCGTGCAGCACGCCGTCACGGGTGATGAAAAATATCGAGCCGTCGGCGCCGGTCGCGATTCGCCCGCGCAGCTCCGCGCCCGGATCGAAGGTCCACATCAGAATGCCCGCACTGCGCGCCGACGGCGCAGGCGTACTCGAAGCCGCCGGCTCTCCGGCAGCCTTGGGCTTCGGCGTCGGCGTCGCGGTAGGGAGAGGAGTCGGGCAGACCGGACAGGTGCTGACGTCCTGGTAAACGCCGATACCGACCTGCTGGCTGCTCACTCCGGAGCTGCTCGCCAGAATGCATACGCATCCCGCAAATCCCGTCGTGTAAATGCCTCCATCAGGCCCGGATGCAGGCGCTTGCAGCACGGTGTTGTCGGTGGAGGTCCAGAGTGTGAGCGGCGCCGCGGTGAGCTCCTGGTACTGGGTCTTGGATCCCTTCGTGAACGTGCCGATTACGTTGAATGCGACCGGGCCGCCGGTCGGCACGCCAGTCGGGCCGCCGGGCACGGTCGTGCTGGTCGCTGCGGGACGCGGCGTCAATGTGGGCGTCGCTTTCGGCGTGCGTGAGGGCGATCCCGACGGCGTGGGAGTGAACGTGGGCGAGGTCGGGGGACCATTGGCGATCGTCATGGACTCGAGCGCATAGCCCGGACCCGGTGTTGGAGTAGCGCTGGTGCTGCCGCCGCCGCCGCAACTGAGCATCATCGCTCCGAAGACGAAGAATATTACCGGCGCGACCACCAGCCATCTGAGCCACCGTGAAAACATCAAGTCATGAGCTATGACGATGCCGGCTTGCGATGTCAAGTTAGGCCGCGATTCCTGATCGAAATCCGCGAGTTGATCTTCGCTTGCCCGAGTGCTGTATCCGAAGTTGGCGACGATGGAGACTGCTGAAATAAAAAAATGGCGGGCATATGGAGAGGGGGGGACTCTCCAATGCCCGCCTGTTCGTAGCGGCCGTCCGCTTACGCGGCGGACGGAATCCGGTTGGTGGGGAGGAACACTCAACCGGAGGGTGCCAGAGCCGTTTGCACCCATTTATTGAGACGATTCATTTCAGCGATTATTCAATGTCGAAAGCTTCGATTTGTATGCGCCAATGGCCGGGCCAGACTCGGTCGCGGAGGAATCAAAAAAGCCATGGAATACCGGCGATTAGGTGGCACCGGGCTCAAAGTTTCGGAACTTTGCCTCGGCTGCATGACGTTCGGACGCGAAACGGATGAAGCTACGGCGGGAAAAATTCTCGACCGGTTCATTGAGGTCGGCGGGAATTTCCTCGACACCGCGAACGTTTATGCGGCGGGCGCGTCGGAGGAAATTCTCGGACGAATCATCGGCGAGCGCCGAAAAGATTTGATCGTCGCGACAAAAGTCCGATTCAACGCCAATGTCTTCATGGGCAAGGCGGTGGCGCCCAATCAAATCGGACTCTCGCGCGGGCATATCATGTCGGAGGTCGAAGCCAGTCTGCGCCGCCTGAAAATGGATTACATCGATCTTTACCAGGTGCATTCGTGGGACTTCGAAACGCCGATAGAAGAGACGATGCGCGCGCTCGACGACCTCGTGCGTCAAGGCAAAGTCAGATACCTCGGCGCGTCGAATTTTACCGCGTGGCAAATGATGAAGAGTCTGTGGGTGAGCGATAAACACGATTTCGCGCGTTTTGACTGCCTGCAGCCCCAATACAGCCTGATTTCCCGCGAGATCGAGCGTGAAATCCTGCCGCTATGCCGCTATGAGAGCGTCGGCGTGATTCCGTGGAGTCCGCTCGGCGGTGGATTTCTGACCGGCAAGTATCGCTCTGGGCAGCAGCCGCCCAAGGACAGCCGCCTGGCCAGGATGGATATGTGGAATCGGCTCGCCGACGAGCGAAACTACGCGACCCTTGAAGCAGTCGAGCGCGTCGCCCGTGAACGAGGCCGCGGCGTCTCGCAGGTGGCTCTGGCGTGGGTGAATCAGCAGCCCGGCGTCAGTTCGGTGATTTACGGCGCGCGAACCGAAGAGCAGAACGAGCAGAACCTGGGCGCGATTGGATTGCGACTCGAGGCTGCGGAGATCGCGGCGCTCGACAAGCCGAGCGCGCTGCCGCTCGAGTATCCCAATGCGATGCAGGCACGGTTGCCCGGCTACCCGCGGACCTAAACTGCGGACCGCAACCGCAAACTTCGCGGCCTGGAGGAAATAACGAAGCGCGCCCGCTCGGACGCGCTTCGTCGTTTCGTATGACCGGGGCAGCGCCGGGGCGGACCCGTCATCCCTGAAACGACGGCCCCATGAAGCCGCTGGGCGCGAGCGCCGACAGCGCGTTGTCTCCCCCCGCCTCGACGTACGCAGCGCTCACCGTCAGTCCGCCGTCAACGACCATCGCCTGCCCGGTGACGAATACCGAATCGTCGCTGGCGAGGTACAGCGCCATCCCGGCGATATCCTCCGGATGGCCCACGCGCGCAATCGGCTGGCTCTTCACAAACATCTGTTCCATCGCCTCTTTCATCCCGGGCAGATTGCGATGCAGGATCGGGGTATTGATTATGCCGGGGCAGATGCAATTGACCCGGATTTTATCCTTGGCGAATTCCAGCGCTGCCGAACGCGTCAGGTTCGCCACCGCGGCCTTTGCCGCGCAGTAGGCGTGCAGACCGACGACGCCGCGGAGGCCCGCAATCGACGCGGTCGAGATTATCGAGCCGCCGCCTGCTTTTCGCAGCTCGGGCGCCGCATGCTTCATTCCGAGGAACACGCTGCGCACCAGCACGGCCTGGCTCTTGTCCCAGTCTTCGACCGAAATTTGTTCGAGCGGTCCCACCGCGCCGCCGATTCCGGCGTTGTTGTACATGATATCGAGCCGGCCGAATTCCTTGATCGCGCGCGCGATCAGCGCCTTGATTTCAGCTTCGGCGCTGACGTCGGTCTTCTGGAAGATCGCGTGCCCGGCGTTCTCCTTGCAATCGCGCACCGCGGCTTGGCCGCCTTCTTCGTTAAGGTCCGCGATCACAACCGCCGCGCCTTCGCCCGCGAACTTGATTGCCGTCGCCCGCCCGATTCCGCTCGCCGCGCCCGTGATAACCGCCACTTTGCCGTTAAGCCTGCCCATTTCAGATTCCCTCTGCTTGAAAGATTACGATGGCACGCAAGGCGCGTGACACGCATCGAGCTAAGTAGCAGACCGCGACCGCATGCGGGTAGCGGTTGCCGAGCGGGCGGTGGGAACATTTCCAATCGAGACCGCAACTTTTCCTGGGTTCACTCGTCTAGCAGGCAAAGAACATGCGGCGATAGCCGACGAGGGTGATGAACATGTGGAAGAACAAGTTTTCGATTCTGATCGCGGCTGCGATTCTCGGCAGTTGCATTGGCGCGGGCATGGCGCGGGCGCAGGAAGGGATGGGGCCGCCGCCGGGAGGCCCGATGGGCGGGCCGCCGCCGGTTCCGCCGCCTCTGATGATGGCGCTGCGGGCCGCGAACTTGACCGCCGACCAGCAGAGGCAGGTGCACGACATCATGGAGTCAAGCCGAACGAGCACCGCGTCGCAGATGGAGCAGATGCACTCGATTCGCGACCAGATTGCGGACAAGCTGCTCTCAGCGGGCAGCGTAAGCGCCTCGGACCTGGCGCCGTTGCTGGCGCAGCAAGCGACGCTGCAACAGCAGCTCGACACTCAAATGATATCCACGGCGATTCAGATTCGCGGCGTGCTGACCTCCGATCAGTTGAGCAAAGTGGCGGATGCGCATACGAAGCTCAAACAAATCCGCTCGCAGATTGACGCGATCCTCGGACCACCGGATGCGCCACCCGCCCCTTAGCACGGCGATGCGCCACGAGCCCGCGCCCGATCTCGCCGACACGGTCGAGAGGGCGCGGGCCGGAGATCACGCGGCGATTCGCACGCTCATCGAACTTTACCAGGGGCGCGTTGGGCGCTTCGTGCTTTCGATGCTGGGCGATGACAGTGAGTGGGAAGACGTCGCGCAAGCTACTTTCGTCAAGATGATGCTGGGAATCGAGCGGCTGCAATCCACAGAATTCTTCGAGTCATGGCTGTTCAGGATCGCTCGCAATTCGAGCCTGGACCATCTCCGGCGCCGGAAGTGGCGCCGAATATTTATTCCGTGGGAGCCGCGTCACGGCGAGGTCGCGGCGCCCGCGCGCGGGATCGAAGACGGGCGGCTGGCTCAGGTCGAGCGCGCGCTGACTCGACTGCCGGTCGATCAGCGGGAACTTATATTGCTGATGCGCGAGAACGATTGGAGCTATGGAGACCTGGCGCGCATCACCGGAGTGAGCGCCACCGCGGTCAAGTCGCGGTTGTTCCGGGCGCGCAGCCGATTGCGGGCGCTGATGAGCAATGGAGATGAACGGTGAAAGGTGAAGGATTTCCGTGGACGGAGGTCGGGCCGGGACCGGAGCCGCGGCTGGCGTCCGATTTCGCCGAGCGCGTAATCGAGAAGGCGCGCGCAACTCGGGCACACAGGCGTCGCGCGAAGATCGGTACGGCGGCGGGACTTGCCGCGCTGATCGCGATGTTTTTCTGGATGCGCACGACGCCGGCGAATCAGCAGAAGCTAGCCCGCGATTCGCGCGTCGTCGCACCCCTGGCGACTAACGATCTGGACAGGATCACGTGGACCGAAGAGCCGGGCGACCTGGTTACGGTGCTGATGCCGAACGCCCGGCAAGCCGCGAAGTTCGACGCGTACTATGGAACCGGGGGCTGGGACACGTACGCCAGTTGGGATCCTGATTCGTACGATTCGTCGCGAACCCGCTGATTACATCTCAAATGACGGGCCGGAGAAGCAACCTTTCGCCGGACCCGCCCGCCGAAGACGCGCGTTCAGCCGGCGGATACTCGGCGCCGCGATGATATAATAGCTGCGACGATGGCCCCGGAAGATGAAAGCGAAAAGCGCGGTGCAATCGGGACTCCGCCTGATCCCGCTGGCAGCGAGCCGGCCGGCCCGCACCACGGCTCGCTGATCGACTATCCCGGCGACCCGCCCGCGCACTCCGGCCAGGCTGTGGCTTGCGATTCGCGCGCATCTCGTGACGAATCGCCGTCGATCGGCCAAAAGTTGGAGACTGCCTCGACCGAGCCGGGTGTCTACCTGCTTCGAGATCGCGCCGGCAAGGTGCTTTACGTCGGCAAGGCCAAGTCGCTCCGCTCCCGCGTGCGCGCATATTACCGCGACGGCGGCGACGGGCGCTACCAGGTCCGCTTCCTGATGCGGCGGGTGCGCGGCTTCGACACCATCGTCACCGCGAGCGAGAAGGAGGCGCTGATCCTCGAAAACAACCTGATCAAGCAGTACCGGCCCCGGTACAACATCCGCCTTAAAGACGACAAATCCTACTTGAGCGCGAAGATCACCAATCACCCATGGCCGCGAATCACGGTCACCCGCAAGATCGTCAAGGACGGCGGTCGCTACTTCGGTCCCTTCGGGTCGGCCGACGGATTGCGCGAGACGATCGACGTCATCCGCAAAGTCTTTCCGCTGCGCACCTGCACCGACACCGTGTTCCGCAACCGCTCGCGCCCGTGCCTCGAATATCAGATCAAGCGATGCCTCGGGCCGTGCTGTTTGCCGGTCGATCGCGACGAGTACGGCCGCCATTTGCACGCCGCGCAGATGCTGCTCGAAGGAAAGAACCTCGAACTGCTCCGCGAGATGCGCGATCTGATGAAGGCTCACGCCGCGCGGCTCGAGTTCGAGCAGGCCGCGCGCATCCGCGATCGCGTACGCGCGATCGAAAAAACCGTCGAGCGCCAAACCGTGCTGCATCACTGGGGAATCGACCAGGACGTCTTCGGATTCTACCGCGAGGGCGGCTCCATCGAGGCGATCGTCCTGATCGTGCGCGGCGGAAAGCTGACCGGCACCCGCGGATGGAGCTTTCAGGACCTGGAATTCCCGGTTCACGAAATTCTTTCCGATCTGCTGACTCAGTATTACTCGGGCCCGCGCGATATCCCCGACGAAGTGATCGTGCCGGTCGAGCTCGAGGACGCCGCCGTGCGCGCAGAGCTGCTCTCGGAGCGGCGCGGCAAGAAATGCCAGGTCTTTCAGCCCCAGCGCGGCGAGAAGCTCCGCCTGCTCGAAATGGCGATGGATAACGCGCGCCAGAGCTTTGCCTCGCGCCGCGACAACGAAAAAACCCGCGAGCGCATGCTCGAGGACCTCCGCGCCAAGCTTGATCTCCGCAACACGCCCAAGCGGATCGAATGCTACGACATCTCCAATCTGCAGGGCTCGATGGTGGTCGGGTCGCAGGTCACCTTCGACGAAGGCGAGCCGCAAAAAAATCTCTACCGCCGCTACCGCATTCGCAGTTTCGATGGCCAGGATGATTTCGCCGCCATGTACGAAGTCTTGAAGCGCCGGCTTGCTCGCGCGATTCGCGAAAACGAGTACCCCGATTTGTGGGTGATCGACGGCGGCAAGGGGCAACTCAACGTCGCGCTCGAGGTGATCCGCGAGTTCAAGCTCGCCGATCAGATCGATTGCGTGTCCTTGGCCAAGCAGCATGTGCTGAACGACCGGCGCGAAAAGGAAGTGGCGAAATCCGAGGAGCGCGTCTTCCTTCCCCGGCGCAAGGATCCGATCGTCCTGCCGAAAAATTCCACCGCCCTGTTCCTGCTCGTCAGGATTCGCGACGAGGCCCATCGATTCGCCATCACCTACAACCGCGAACTCAGGCGCCGCGCGCGGCTGCGCTCGGTCCTCGACGATATCGACGGCGTCGGCCCGGTCCGGCGGCGTGCGATGCTCCGTCATTTTGGAAGTCTCAAACGGATTCGCGAGGCGACCACCGATGAGATTGCGTCGGTCAAGGGACTCAATCGCGAACTCGCCGCCGAGATTCGCCGCCATCTCGACCAGATGACGGCGCTGCTCGACCTCGAAGAATCCGCCGACGGCGCCGAGCAGCCGCCGGTTGCGCCTGCTTCATCCGCCACCGGCTCGGGTAACGCCGCCGCTTCGGTCAACGACGCACCCGCGCGCGATTGACGCCAAAGTTCCCCAGAGCACACATCGGCGGTCGCGCTGCCTGCCTGTCTCGGCGCATAATCTTCGAGTCAACATCGGCCTCGCGCCGCCGCTGATGCACAAAGGAGCGCGTGCCTATCGCTGCGGGAGCACGTTCCGTAAATCGCGCCGCGATCCGGCCTCTCGAACTCGGCTCGATCAGGCCGCGCGAGAGTTTACCTCCGATCCCCCAGTTCAGCCTGCTCGAACGGATTGCGCCGATCTACGCGGTCGCAATCTCCGTAGCCGCGGGCGACGCGCTTGGCAATCTTCACCTTACGATTCCAACCCCGCTTGCGGTTGCGCTCGGCGCACTCGCGCTCGGTGCGTTTCTCGTCGCTCGACCGACGCTGGGCCTTGCGGCGGCGTACGTGGCGATTGCCCTGGCCGCGGCGGCCGCCGTTGCCAACGTGCTCGCTCCGCCGCGCAAGCCCAATGGCATCACCGCTATGGCGGACGGTTCGCGCGTCACTGTCGAGGGACGCCTGTATCGCGAGATGGAGCGCGAGGCTTACGGCGACCGGCTGTACCTCGCAGTCGAGCGCGCCGCCGCTGGTGGCGGCGCGATGCGGTCGTCGAGCGGCAATGTCCGAATCGCGGTGCTCGGCGGCGGAGTCTTCAAGCTGGGCGACGAGGTCAGGCTGAGCGCGCGAATTCGTTTTCCGCGCAACTACGGCAATCCCGGCGAATTCGACTACGCGGGACAGATGGCACGCGATCGCATCGACGCCACGATGACCGCGCCGAAGGGTTCGCTCGGCTCCGCGGCATTTCAAATCGTCTCGCATCGTTCGAGCTTTCCCTCAAGCCAGATTGAATCGATAAGGGCGCACATCGGCGAGTTCTTCGATCGCAACCTCGCCTATCCCGAAAACGCCGAGATGCGCGCGCTGGTGATCGGCGATCGCGGCGAAATCGGCGAGCCGCTGCGCAATACATTCGCGCGCACCGGGATGGCCCATCTGCTGGTTATCTCGGGACTGCATTTGAGCCTCGTCGCCGCCGCGATCTTCGCCGCGGTGCGGCTTGCGATGATGCTGTTTCCGGCGCTGGCGAACCGCGGCTACGCCAACAAGGTGGCCGCGATCGCCGCGATGCTCGCGGTATGCGCGTACGCCTCGATCGCGGGGCATCACGTCTCCACGATCCGCGCGCTGGTGATGGTGCTCGCGTACATGCTGGCCATCGCGATCGACCGTTCCCGCGAGGCGATCGCGTCGCTGGCCCTTGCCGCAATCGTGATTTGCGTCGCGCTTCCCGGTTCGACCGCCGACGTCGGATTTCAGCTCTCGTTTGCGTCGGTGATTGCGATCCTGCTCGGGATGCGCCGCTTTGCCGCCTGGTTCGAGCGCCGCACGCGCATCGCGAGGCTTCCCGGCGAGCCTTCGTCGGCCCGATCGCGGTTTCTCGAAGCCCCGGCCGGCTATCTCGCGGTCTCGTTCTGGGCGATGCTCGGGACGGCTCCGCTCACCGCGTTGCACTTCAACCAGTTTGCCGTGATCGGCATGGTCGCCAACGCCGCGGTGGTGCCGATCATGGCATTCGCCGCCACCATCAGCGGGCTGGCCGCCGCCGCATTGAGTTTCTTTTCCGAGCCCGCCGCGCGCCCGATACTGCTATTCGGGGCGCATGCGCTCGCGGCCGGCAACTGGCTGGCCGCCTGGTTCGTCGATTTGCCGTTGGCGTGGTTCCGCATCTTCACCCCGACCATTCTCGAACTGGCAATCGCTTATGGGTTGCTGATGCTTTGGTTGCTCGCTCCGCTCGCCGGATCAGTGACCTCGAAGCGATCGCGCGGCGACGCAACTCGCGGATACCTTCTCAGTGATCGTTCGCGCCAACTCAGGTTCGGATGGCACGCGCGATGCGCCGTTGCGCTCGCAATTGTCTTGATCGCCGACGCGGGATTCTGGACCTACGACCGCTTCTTCAATCCCGATCTGCGCGTGACCTTCCTTTCGGTGGGGCAGGGCGACGGCGCGGTGGTGCGATTTCCCGGCTCGCGCGTGATGGTGATCGACGGCGGCAGCTCCTACGGCGGGTGGGACGCCGGTGAGCGAATCGTCGCCGCATACTTATGGTCGCAAAAAATCATGCGCGTCGATTACCTCGCGCTGAGTCATCCCGATATCGACCATTTCGGCGGCCTGGATTTTATCGCGATGAACTTCGCCCCACGGGCGTTCTGGACCACGGAGGTGGCGAGCGCGGACTTGGGCTACGCGCGCCTGACCGGCGACCTCGAGCGCGCCAAAATTCCGATCGTGCAGGTCGGCGCGACGGCGCCGGTCGCGGCAATCGGAGGGGTCGCGATTTCGTCGCTCAACGGGAGCACCGGCGCCCCGAGGACCCACAACAACAGTTCGATGGTGTTGCGGTTCAGCTTCGGCCGTGCCGCATTGATGTTCACCGGCGATCTCGAGTCGGCCGGCGAGCGCGCGATCATCGACCACCGCGGCGATCTCCGCGCGACGATCCTCAAGGTGCCGCATCATGGCAGTGCGAGTTCCTCTAGCGCGGCATTCATCGCGGCCGTGCATCCGGGGGCTGCGGTCATCTCGGACGGATATTTGAATCATTTTCATTTTCCGTCCGCCGCGGTTGTCCAGCGTTACCTCGAAGCGGGCGCCGTCCTGATGCGCACTGACCTCGACGGCGCCGTGATCGTCGATGCGACGCCGAATCGGATGACCGTGCGAACTTTCCGCGCCCACCCCGGGGATCCAATCCACCTCGTCCCGTGACCGCACCGCCACGAAAGTACAGTTTTCTTACATCCTGGCTCGCTTTGAAAGTTATAAACTTACAGTAAGTAGGCAAAACTTGCTGTTTGCTTTATCTATTGGGCTTTTTCGCACGTTATCGCTCGTTTAGGCTTGCTTTTTGCCGTGCTTAGGGTAAATTACCTAATGTATGAAAGCGAATTCACAAGGTCCTATGGCCGTACCAACAGAGGAAGGGAGCGATTTCCTCGATCAGATTCGAAACGACCGCCATCTCATCGAGCGCCTCAAGATAACCCCGGAGGAGCTCGAGGCGTTGTCGAAATGCTCGATGTTCGGAACCCTGACCTGCAAGCAGGATATGCTCTTCATCTTGCGCCAGATTCGCGAGGCGAGCGGCCGCCCCGCGGCGGGCGGTCCCCTCGATCAGACGCCGCTGTTCGCTCAGCCGCCTGCGCCTGCGGAGCAGGAGGAGGATCCCGTCCCCCCGCACTGCCGCCGTATCACGGTCTCTCCCGATAGCGCCGCCGCGCCGGAGCGCTCCAGCGTTCCTGTCTGGAAAATCGTCCTGGTCGCGGGGCTGGCATTGAATTTCCTGATCGTGATTTTGCTCTGGCTTAATAGCTACAGGACCGGCGTCGGAATGATCGCCGCCGAGGCTCGTCCTTCGGCTGCGTGGTACAGCAATCTCGACCGGCCCGACTTTCTGTTCCTGGGCGAAGTTCTGTTCGTGGTAGCTGTTGCAGTGGTGATTTACCTGAAATCGCGCAGAGCTTACCGCCGCTTCAGAGTCCGGCCGAGCCGAAGCTGGCGCTAGCCAGTCCGCCCCTTCCAATTATTTCTTTCATTTTCCTTGTGTGATTCTGAGCGAAGCGAAGAATCCCGGCTCTTCGTTCCTTCCTTTTCTATCATTCAGAAAGTTATATTCGGCCCCGACGCCGGATTATCCGTCCGCCACAATCCCCAAGGAGCCGCACCATGCCCAAGGCAGCGAAGAAGAATCAAGAGCCCTCCGGACCATTCGGCGATATGTTCCCCTATCGCGAAACCTTCGAGACCTTCCACGAGCTGCCCAGCAAGGGCCGCCCGCCCGAGGAGGTCATGCGCGAGCTGCGCAAAATCGCGCACCTGGAGGACGCGCGCTGGCAGACCGGCCAGATTTCGGGCACTTACTTCCACGGCGGGATGGAGCACTATGCCTTCCTCAACCGCGTGTTTGCGCTGTTCTCGCACGTCAACCTGCTGCACCGCGACATGTGCCCGAGCGGCACCAAATTCGAGGGCGAGATAATCGCGATGACCGCGCGGATGCTGGGCGCGGAACTGGCGCGCGAGAAGGATCCGCAGGCCGACGTATGCGGAGCGATCACCTCAGGCGGCACCGAGAGCGTCATCCTGCCGATGCTGGCGTATCGGGAGAAGGCCAAGGCCGAGCGCGCAATCACAGCGCCCGAGATGGTGGTGCCGGAGACGGCTCATCCGGCATTTTCCAAGGGCGCGCACTTTTTCGGCATCAAGCTGATTCGGGTGCCGGTCGGAGCCGACTATCTGGCCGACGTGGACGCGATGCGCCGCGCGATCGGACCCAACACCATCGCGATCGCCGGTTCGGCGGCGAATTTCCCGCACGGGCTGATCGATCCGATCGAGAAGTTGTCCGCGCTCGCGCTTGAAGCCGGGGTCGGCCTGCATGTCGATAGCTGCTTCGGCGGCTTCATCCTGCCGTGGATCGCAAAGCTCGGCTATGACGTTCCAGTGTTCGACTTCCGCCTGCCCGGCGTCACCTCGATGTCCTGCGATACGCACAAATGGGCCTACGGGCTTAAGGGCGCGTCGGTTATTCTCTATCGCAATCGCGCGTTGCGCCGGCACATGTACTTCACGATGAACGATTGGCAGGGCGGCTTGTACGCGGCGCCCACGGTGGCGGGCACCCGCTCGCTGGGAATCGCCGCATCGACCTGGGCGGCGATGGTCACGCTCGGCGAGGAGGGCTACCTGAAGGCGACCCGCCGCATCATGAAGGCGGCGGACACGATCAAGTCGGGGATCGCAAAAATCCCGGAGCTCAAGATTATCGGCAAGCCGACATACTGCATCGGGATCACGTCGGACAAGGTGGACATCCGCCACGTCAACGATTTCATCGCGGAGCGTGGATGGCGCGTCAACGGGCTCCAGCGGCCCGCGGGCTTTCATATGTGCGTCACCTTGCTCCAGACAACTCCGGGATTGGCGGCGCGCTTCGTCAGGGACCTCAAGGCCGGGGTCGAGTACGCGAAGAATCCGCCGGCGACGCCCGCGCGCAGCGGTGCGATGTACGCCGGCAGCGCGTCGTCGCTCGATCCATCGATGGTGAATGAACTGATGCTGGCGTATCTCGACGCAAGCACCGAAGTCCCGTAAGGGCGCTGGAACTGAAGCGATACGCGCCGGCGCGCGAGATCCTTCGCGCCGCCCATGATGGCGTAACAAACGCGCGCGACCGCTGGTGTCATTCTGAGCGCAGCGAAGAAACCCGGATCTTTCTCGGCGCAAGACACTTCGACTTCACTGAGGCCATGCGGAGCCGAGCCGCTCCGAATTCAATATGAAGCTACGCAAAGGCATTTATCCCGCTCTTGACACCCGTCGCGATTTGCGCTATCGTATTTCTATGAGCACAAAGAAACAGTCCAAGCCGCTCACCACGCAGCCCAACATCACGCTCGCGGAGATCGTTAAGAAGTTTTCCAGCGAGGATGCGTGCAAGACATTCTTGGGCGATCAGCGCTGGCCCAACGGCGTGGAATGCCCCCGATGCCATAGCAAGAAGGTCTATGCGCTCGCGTCCCGGCCCTTCCATTGGGTCTGCAAGAATAAAGACTGCGGCGGACGCAACGGCTACCGTTTCAGCGTCATCACCAAGACGGTATTCGAGAACACCAACTATCCCCTGAGCACGTGGTTTCAGGTCATCTATTTGCTCGGCCAATCGAAGAAGGGCATGAGCAGTTTGCAGATTCATCGACAGATTCGATCCGGTTCCTACAAGACTGCTTGGTACATGACGCATCGGATTCGAGCAGCGATGCAGGGTGATGTACTGCCGCTTACTGGCGAAGTCGAAGTTGATGAGACCTTCCTTGGCGGGAAGAACAAAAATAAGCATTGGGACAAAAAGGAGCCCAACACTCACGGCCCGCACGGTAGCGGGAAGATTCCCGTAATCGGCGCGATCTCGCGGAAAGGCAACGTCGTTTGCAGGATGATCGAGCATACGGACAAGCCGACCCTTGATCGATTCGTGCGCGATGCGGTTTCCCAAAAGGTCAGCCTGCTTGCGACCGATGAAGCCTACGGCTACGGCGACCTGGATAATAGTTATCCTCACCAAGTCGTTCATCATGCCGACAAGCAATATGTCGTAGGAGCAATCCATACGAATACGATTGAAGGCTTTTGGAGCCTGCTCAAGCGCGGAATCGTCGGCACCTATCACAAGGTAAGCAAGGATTATCTGCCGCTGTACCTGAATGAGTTTTCGTTCCGGTACAACAATCGCAACAATCCTGACATTTTCAGGGAGATCATAGCAGGATGCTGAGGCAACCCCGCTGGCGGAAACCTCAGCGGAAGCTGAATGCCAGCAAACTAACCGTGGACAGGGGCGGTCAGTACCGATTGCCCTTGAGGATGGTGCCATGCCAAAAACGTATGCGAAGCGCTTATCGCTGCACCCTTTAAGTTTTGAAGATGCGGTTAAAAAAATCATTTCAGCTGATCCTGATCGCATCGGCCTTAGTCCTAAGCGCCGAAAATCCAACTCCAAAACCGAGCCCACTGCCAAGTCCAAGGACCGCCGTACCAAATAGCGAATCCGCCCAACACTACCAGCCCAGCCCCAGCCCAGCTATTCCATTGGTGGTCCCAACGCCCGATGACGAACATTCCGCATCCGTAACACGACAAAATAAAAAGAAGGTCATACACGTCGCCCTTTCCCCAGTTACGATTAATCGTGACGTTTTCGATATAGTATTGCTGGTTTTCACTCTCGCTCTGGTTCTCGTAGGGGGGCTGCAATACCGGTTCATTCGCCTGGCTTACATCGCCAATCGACCTTATGTCTTTGCCGACGATTTCGTGATGAAAAACTTCACTACGCAAGATCGACTGCCGGAAGATACCACAGGGATCATCTTCATGGTCGCTACCTTCAAACTCAAAAACGTTGGCAAAGGTCCTGCCATCGTCCGTAGCGCCAAGGCGAAGCTGAAAACTGTTCCAAATGATCCGAGCAAGTGGAGACTGCTTCCAAATCCATCCGATGACTGGGGCGACCTCAGCGATTGCATTGCTATCCCACTCAGTTCGCGCGTCATTCCAGACGGCGGCTTTATTGATGCTTCCACCGGTTTCAACGGCTTGCCGTCGGAGCAAGATTACCGCGCCATCAAAATGACCTATGACAAACACATTGTGGTCTACGGAACGATTGAGTACACCGATGCTGCTAACCGCAGATATACAGTCGGCTTCGGAGTGCTCTATCGCCCGCAAGGAATGTTGAACGATGAATTTTGGATTACTGGCCCTACTGGATATAACCTTCTCAAATGAACACCGGCCTGTCACCCAACAGGTACCGATAATCACCATGAGTGTCAAGAGCGGGATAATCGCCTACGCAAAGCTCCTCTAAGCGCGTCCTCGCCCGGCAGGTTGAAGCCGCCATGAAGGAGAGACAGTTTTCCAAGGCGGAAATGGCGCGGAGGATGCGCACCAGCCGCGCCTCTCTCGACCGGTTGCTCGATCCCGACTACGACGCGGTGACGTTAAGCACGCTGCGCAAAGCAGCCACAGCCGTGGGCCGTCAACTCCGCTTGGAACTTGTGTAAAGCAGATCGCTCGTCTGTAAACGTTTTCGTCTAGTGGAAATAACCGGAAGAGGTTTGAAACGTTCACGCCCTAGCGTGCTCTAAAGGACAAATCGTGCGGTTACCCAACATCACCGCTGGATGGCGGCCTGCACGGTGCGAAGCCATTCCCTTGGGGCCGCTTGGTCGCCAATATTTGACACAAATTCTTGCCCGCGCGAAGCAACGTGAAGTTCTTTTTCACTAGGCCAACGAACTGGCTTGCTATGATAGGTCAGCCCGGCCGCTTTGAGCCATGGAGGAACACTCCAGACGGAAACCAGAGCACCGGGCGTGGTGAGACGCAGGCAAGGATGCGCGCTCCTCGCCTTGGCCCCTGAGCCGAGGTAAAGCGTGTTGTTCTCGGGCCACTCTCCGATCGTATGCGGATGTTGCCGCAGGAATCCTTTGGGATTATCGCTCTTGGAAGGTCGGCTGCCCAGTCGGCGAACTTCATCAACTTCCAAGTATCCGAATATCCGATGATGGCGGTCCCGGCCGTCGCGCGACGCGAACAAGCCGAAGAACAGAAACACATCGGCGACGCCGACACCGTTCCTCTCCAGATGCGATTGGGCCGCGCCGGTCTGCCCGAAGGCCCAACGCCCATTCAAGAATACAGGGTCTTCGTGGCAGAGATCGTCGGCACTAATGCGCCCTTTGGTCACGTGCTCGACTATCTTCCCGAGCCCCGCGAGACGGTAACTTGTCTCGGAACGTCGCTCCGTTGGGATTGGAAGACTAATCGGCTCCCCCGCGATGATCGGAGAAGGAGCCTTGCCGGCAGCGCTATCGAAGCCCTTTCTGCTAAAGATCACTCTCATGTTCGGTCTTCGTAAGCCTACCGGGGCGTGCCCACGCCATCATCGTAGCCGCCGCGCTGGCCGCCGGCCAGCTGGTTGCGCTACCTCACTCTTCGAGTTTCCACCACGTGCAGATACTCTGGGCGCAAGTCGAACCGCAGCCCCGGCCGCCGCTCCCGCATCCACGCGAGCGCGGCCCACGGCGACCAATTTTCACTCGACACCCGGAACCCGCGACCGGCGCGGCCAGAGCATCCAGCCCGCACAGTCGTTCAGCGCGTCCTCTTTTCTTCTATTAATACTGGCCCCCGTGCCAACGGCTCTTGATACTGGCCGCCCCGTGCCAACGGGGTCGACCGCGCCATCGCTCTACGCTACATATGGAGCCGGATGGATCTCGAACTCACTCAAGCGCAACGCGGCGCCCGCGATGTCGCCCGCCGCTTCGCCCGCGAAAAGCTCGGGCCGATTGGCGTCGAGGCCGACCGCTCGCATCGCTATCCCGCCGAAGCGATCGACGAACTCGCTCGGCTCGGGATGCTCGGCATATTCATCCCCGAACAATACGGCGGCGCGGGCCTCGACCACGTTGCCTATTCGCTGGTGCTAGAGGAACTGGCGGTCGAATGCGCTTCGACCGCGGTCATCATGTCTGCCCATTGTTCGCTTGCGTCGTGGCCGATTCTCGGGCTCGGCACCGCGAAGCAAAAAAATCATTTTCTGCCCAAGATGGCGACCCGGAGCTGGCTCGGATGCTTCGCCCTGACCGAACCGGAGGCGGGGTCCGACGCCGCGGGTCAGAAGACGCGCGCGGTGCTCGACGGCGACTCGTACGTGATCAACGGGACCAAGAATTTCATCACCAACGCGCCGAATTCGAAGGTCGCAATCGTCTTTGCGATGACCCAGCCCGACAAGGGCCATCGCGGGATCAGCGCCTTTGCCGTCGAGACCGATACTCCCGGATGGGCCGTCACCCGGGTCGAAGACAAGATGGGAATCCATGGCGCGCAGTCCGCGCAGTTGAGCTTTTCCGATATGCGCGTGCCGCGCGACAATCTGCTGCTCGAGGAGGGGCAGGGGTTCAAGGTTGCGATGAAGACGCTCGACGGCGGCCGGATCGGGATCGCGTCCCAGGCGCTCGGAATCGCGCGCGCGTCGCTCGAGGCGTCGCTGAAATACGCCGGTGAACGCCAGGCGTTCGGCAATCCGATCGCGCATTACCAGGCGATTCAGTGGAAGCTCGCCGACATGGCCGTCGAACTCGACGCCGCCCGCCTGCTGACCCATCGCGCCGCCACGCTCAAAGATCGCGGCGAGCCGTGCACGAAAGAATCCGCGATGGCGAAGCTGTTCGCCGCTGAAACCGCGATGAAATCCGCGACCGAGGCAGTGCAGATTCATGGCGGCTACGGCTACACCACGGAGTTCAAAGTCGAGCGTTTTTTCCGCGATGCCAAGATCACAGAGATTTACGAAGGAACGTCGGAGATTCAGCGCCTGGTAATTGCCACCAGCGTGCTCGAAAACCGGTGAAGGTCGCACGGTGGGCAGCAAAAAGAAATGGCTTGAGACGACCTACCGCCAGGCGAGTGAGCGCCCGGTCCGTTTCTCGACCGTGTCCGACATGGAACTCGACCCGCTCTACACTCCCGCCGACGTAACCGGCTCCTACGACGACGCGATCGGCAACCCCGGCGAGTTTCCGTACACACGCGGTGTGTACGGCTCGATGTATCGCGGGCGGTTTTGGACGATGCGCCAGTTCGCCGGCTTCGGCCTCGCCGAGGACACCAACGCGCGCTTCCACTTCCTGCTCTCCCAGGGCCAGGACGGGCTTTCCACCGCCTTCGATATGCCGACCCTGATGGGCTACGACGCCGACCACGAACGCGCGCTCGGCGAAGTAGGACGCGAGGGTGTGTCGGTCTCAACGGTTCACGACATGGCGGCATTGTTCGATCGAATTCCGCTCGACCGGGTCACCACCTCGATGACGGTGAATTGTTCGGCGTCGATCCTGCTCGCGATGTACCTGGTGGTGGCCGAGCGCAACGGCGTCCCGTGGGAGCGCGTCGGCGGAACCATTCAGAACGACATGCTCAAGGAGTATATCGCGCAGAAGGAATGGATTTGCCCGCCGCGCCCGGCGCTCAGAATCGTCGCCGACATGATCGAGTTCTGCGCGCGCAAGGTCCCGCGCTGGCATCCCGTGTCGATCTCCGGCTACCACATCCGCGAAGCCGGCTCGACCGCCGTGCAGGAACTGGCGTTCACCATCGCCGACGGCATCTGTTACGTCGATGAAGTGGTCAAACGGGGGATCGCCGTCGATGAGTTCGCGCCGCGCCTGTCGTTCTTCTGGAATCTGCACAACGATTTTCTCGAAGAGGTCGCCAAGCTCCGCGCCGCGCGCCGGATGTGGGCGCGAATCATGAAGGACCGCTTCGGCGCGATAAATCCGAAATCGATGATGCTGCGCACGCATGCGCAAACCGCGGGCGCGTCGCTGACCGCGCAGCAGCCGATCAATAACGTGGTTCGCGTGGCGATTCAGGCGCTGGCCGGAGTGCTCGGCGGAGTCCAGTCGCTGCACACCAATTCGATGGACGAGACGCTCGCGCTGCCGACCGAGAATGCGGTGACCGTCGCGCTGCGCACGCAACAAGTAATCGCCGAAGAGACCGGCGTGACCAACACGATCGATCCATTCGGCGGCAGCTACGCGGTCGAGGCGCTGACGGACAGGATGGAACGCGAGGCGACCGGCTACATCCGCCGCATCGACGAGATGGGCGGGATGGTCAAGGCAATCGAGACCGGCTACCCCCAGCGCGAGATCGCCGAGGCCGCATTTCACTTTCAGCGCCAGCTGGAACAGGGAATCAAGACGGTGGTCGGCGTGAACAAGTATTCTGTGCCCGAGGAAGTTCCGATCGCGACGCTCAAGATCGATTCCGCGATCGAGGAGCGCCAGATTCAGCGGGTGCGCAAAGTCAAGCGCGAGCGCAACTCCGCCGCCGTCAAGGAGGCGCTCGCCCGCGTCGCCGATGCGTGCCGCTCGGGCGAGAACCTGATGGAACCGATTTGCGAGGCGGTGCGCCGCGACGCCACCGTCGGCGAGGTCTCCGATATCTTTCGCGCCGAGTTCGGCGTGTACAAAGACCCAGGCTGGATTTAGCGATGGCGGACAAGAGACTCAGAATTCTGGTCGCGAAGCCCGGACTCGACGGTCACGATCGCGGCGCGAAGATTATCGCGCGCGCGCTGCGCGACGGCGGCTTCGAGGTCATCTACACCGGGCTTCATCAGACGCCCGAAATGATCGCGGAGGCCGCGGTGCAGGAAGACGCCGACGCGGTGGGCTTAAGCGTTCTTTCGGGCGCGCATATGACGCTCTTTCCCGAGGTGATCCGCCTGCTCAAGGAGCGCGGCGCCGGCGAGATCGCGGTTTTCGGCGGCGGGATTATTCCCGACGACGACGCCGTCAAGCTCAAGCAGATGGGCGTGCGCCAAATCTTCACCCCCGGCGCGTCAACTGAAGAAATCGTCAAGTGGGTGCGCGAGAATATCGCACCTCGCGCTTGAGTCGATATGAACTTCGATCTGACCGATGAGCAGCGGCGCATCCGCGAAACCCTGACCGCCTTCGCCGAGCGCGAAATCAAGCCGCATTCGACCAAGTGGGACAAGGAGGGGACCTTCCCGCGCCATATCATCGAGCAGCTCGGCCGGCTCGGCTTTCTCGGCGTCGCATTTCCGGAAAAATTCGGCGGAGGCGGCGCCGATACGCTCTCTCAGGTGCTCGTGGTCGAGGGGCTCTCGCGCTACGACGCATCGATCGGGCTCACCTGCGCGGCGCAGATGTCGCTTTCGACCGGGCACATCGCCGCTTTTGCCTCCGACGAGCAGCGCGATCGCTACGTTCCCGCCGATGCTCCAGGCGGCCAAGATCGGCGCGTGGTGCTTGACCGAGCCGAGCTCGGGTTCGGATGCGGCCGCGATGCGCACCAGGGCCACGCGCGTGGGCGACAACTATTCGATCACCGGCTCCAAGATGTTTATAACCAACGGCTCGGTCGCCGACGTTTACGTAGTGATGGCGATAACCGATCCGTCACGGGGACGCGACGGCGTCTCGGCGTTCATCGTCGATCGCGGCACGCCGGGACTCTCCAACGGAAGGAAAATCGAAAAGCTGGGGCTGCGCGCGTCCGATACCGCCGAAGTTATCTTCGACAACGTGACCGTGCCCGCGCGCAACCTTGTCGGCGAACTCGGCGCCGGCTACAGGAATACGCTCAAGGTGCTCGAAGCCGGAAGAATCGGGGTCGCCGGATTCGCGGCGGGAATCGCGCGCGGCGGATTCGAGGAAGCCCGCGCCTACGCGCTCCAGCGCGGGCAGTTCGGCAAGAAAATCGCCGAGTTCCAGGCGATCCAGTGGATGTTCGCCGACATGGCGACCAGAATCGACGCCGCGTGGGTGCTCATCTGCCGCGCCGCCGCGCTCAGGGATGCGGGCAAGCCGTTTGCGCGCGAGGCCGCGATGGCAAAGCTGTTCGCGTCGGAAACTGCGATGTGGTCCACGATCAAGGCCGTGCAGATCCACGGCGGCTACGGCTACGTCACCGATTTCCCGGTCGAGCGCTACATGCGCGACGCCAAGCTCTCGGAAATCGGCGAGGGCACCAGTGAAGTGCAGCGGATGATCATCGCCAAGTCGCTGCTGCGCGAAGGCTACCTGCCCTGATCCCTCGACTGCCGCGGCTTAGTCTTCCAGCAAGTCTTCCCGAATGCGTGCGAGGTCGCCGGGTGCAAGCCCGATTACGTCGCGCATGAAGCCTTCGATACCGCCGTTCTCGTCGATGAGTTCGAAGACCGGATCGAGTTGCTCGGCTGCGAGCGGAAGCTGGGTATAGACCCGGTTGCTTTCGAGAAAGTCGGCGACGATTCGATCGCGCTCGACCCCGAGCATCGCGAGAAGCATCGCGGCGCCGACCCCGGTGCGGTCGCGGCCGGCCGAGCAATGGAAGAGCAGGGGGTAAACGTCGCCCTCGGCGAGCAGTTTGAAGAAGCGCCGCCAGTCGCGCAGAAAGAGCGTCACCAGCGCCAGATGCTCGCGGCCCGGTTGAGCGGGCATCGCCGTGTAGCCCTGGTCGTTAAACCATTCGTCGCCCATCGGGATATGTTCCCATCGCACGCCGCGGCGCGAGGCAGGCTCGGGCGCGCCCAGGTGTTTCACTTCGGCGCGGCTCTGGAGAGTGACCAGCGTGCGCAGCTCGAGCCGGCTGATAGGACTCTCGGGCGGGACTTCGGCCAGATGCGACGAGCGGAATATCCGGCCGGAGCGGACGCGGCGGCTATCGGCGGTGGGATGGCCACCGAGGTCGCGGAAATTCTGCGCGGCGTAGGTGCGCAGCAGCTCGAAGCCGGTGACGACGCGCGACGGCCCGTTATTTTCAGCCGTTTCGGCTTTCTCCATCGCGGCGCTGACCGTTTCTGTATTTTTCGGCAAGGGGTCGATCCAACCGTGCGCGTCTCTCTGAATCGATTTTAACAGGGCGGGCGGCTACAACCAAAGACTAACTTTCCGGCGCGGATAATCGGGCGTGGCCGGGAGAGACCGTTTGATGGTAACTTCGCGGGGCCGCTGCGCGTTTGCAAACTCGGCACCGCGCGCGGAAAAGGAGCGAATCATGCCCGCGCTAATCTTCGAAAAACGCAATCACGTCGCCTATCTCACCCTGAACCGGCCCGAGGTCCACAACTCGCTGAATCCCGAAATGATCGTCAGCCTTGCCGCGGCGTTGAAGGAAATCGACAGCGACACCGCAATCCGGGCGGCGATCGTGACCGGCGCGGGCAAGGTCGCGTTCTCGGCCGGCGCCGATCTGGGGCGCTTGATTCCGCTGTTCACCGGCGCGCGAAAGCCCGAGGACGAGTGGGACCACAAGCTGCTTGCGGATCGCAAGCTCGGCGACATCCCGTTCCTGCGCGGTTACGACATGGACAAGCCCATCATTTCCGCGATCAACGGATTTTGCATCGCGGGCGGGATGGAATTGATCGAGGCAACCGATCTTCGCGTCGCGTCGGAGAACGCCAGCTTCGCGCTCCAGGAGGTGAAGTGGGCGATCATCCCGGCCGCCGGCTCGCTGGCGCGCCTCCAGCGCCAGATTCCGTACTGCAAGGCGATGGAGATTCTGCTGACCGGCAACCGGATCGATGCGCAGGAGGCGTGGCGGCTGGGCCTGGTCAACTACGTCGTGCCGCAGGAGAATTTGATGGCGAAGGCCGAGGAACTGGCGGCGACAATCGCGCAGAACGGGCCGCTGGCGGTGCGCAAGATCAAAGAGGCGGTGCGGCGATGCTCGGGGCGCCCGTTCGAGGAGGCCTTCAAAATCGAGAACGAAATTGCGCGTGAAGTGATGAGGTCCGAGGACGCGAAGGAAGGTCCGCGCTCGTTCATGGAAAAGCGAAAGCCAAACTACCAGGGCAAGTAAACGGCGGCGCTCAGGCGCCCGCCAGCGCGCGCATCGTGTTTGGATAATCGCGCGATGCGGTGGCACCCGGCCCGATCGGAAACACCACGGGATGGGTCACGCCTGCGGCGCGGAATCGCGCGACGAAATCGCGGCCGGCCTGAGCGTTGCCAAACACCGCGATCTTTCGGCACGACCCTTCGCTGATGGCTCTGGAAGCCTCGTCGCGCTTGCCTTCGCGCCATAGCCGGCGTACTTCGTCGAACTCCGTCCCGAGCCCGTAGCGCGCGAACATCTTGCTGTAGCTGTCCACGAAGGCGTAGCCGGCCAGCTCGCGCCGGAACGAATCGACGGCCTTGTCCTCATCCTCGGTGATGCACATGCGGGCGTAGATGCCCACGTCAACCGCGGACGGCTCGCGCCCCGCGGCGCGCGCGCCCTCGTGGATATGATTCACCATCGGCGCGATCGCCTCGGGCGGCGAGTAGTTCATCAAGACGCCGTCGGCAACTTCGCCGGCGAGCCGGAGCATCGGCGCGTTGAGGCCCGCCAGATAAATTTTCGGCGGATGCGGCGCCGTGATCCGCATGCCGAGGCGGAAATCGCACTTGTACACTTCGCCCTGGAACTTCGAGCGGCCCTCGGTGAACAACTGGCGCATGATCGTCACGCATTCGCGCATCGCGGTGACCGGCTTGCGATACGACGCGCCGTGCCATCGTTCGACGATTACCGGACTCGACACGCCCAGACCCGCGATGGCGCGGCCGCCGGATAGCTCGTTGATCGTCAGGAATCCCATCGCCATCACGCCTGGCGTGCGAATCTGGATCGGTACGACTCCCGTGGCCAGTTCGGCTTTGCGCGTGTTGACCGCTAGCGCGGCGAGACTGACGAACGCGTCGGGACCGGCGACCTCCGCAACCCACAACGAGGTGTAGCCGAGGTCCTCAGCCTCGCGGATGAGGGCGAGGCGGTCGGCAAGCGGACCGGCGCCGATCGAAGTTTGAAGTCCAAGTTTTTGGTTTGATGCCATCTGGAAGTCCTGTATTGGTTCAATTTGCCAACCTGACAAATTGGACTAATGCCCGACATCGAGCAACCGGTCGCGCTCATCCATAGAAGTGAAAGGAGCAATTCATACGGTATGCTGTGGCTTTGGGTCGCTCCGCTACCATCGGTAGCTTTGTTCCGTCACAAGTTATTGCTGCCGGAAGCAGGCCTCGCCGGATTTTGGGCGAGCCGGGCGAGTGCGGGACATCCTGGCGGTTGACCATAGCGTATGTGTAGCATGCCAAGTCCGCCGAGGTCAGGATGAATTAGTTCAGCCCCAAAATCCAAAGTCCGCGCGCGTTTGATTTGCGCAAATTGTCCGGCTATTCGATGATTGCCGCAAGGCGGGCTTTCGGGATTATTCCTTCGCTCAGTAGGCCGAGTCCAAGCAGGAGCGTTGAACGATGGCGTACTTCGATTCCAACGGCGTGCAGATTTATTTCGAGGAACACGGCGGGGGCGAGCCTGTCGTGCTGGTGCACGGCTTCGCGGCGAGCGCGGAGCATAACTGGGGCGCGATGAATTGGTTCACCACGCTGGCGCCCCATTACCGGGTCGTTGCGCTGGATTGCCGCGGTCACGGCAAGAGCGGCAAGCCGCACGATTCGGCGGCGTACGGCGGCGAGACCATGGGCGACGATGTGATCCGGCTGATGGACCATCTGGGAATCAAGCGCACGCTGATCATGGGCTATTCGATGGGCGGGCGAATCGTGACCGGCCTGCTGATGTCGCATCCCGGGCGTTTGCGCGCGGCCGTGCTCGGCGGAATCGGGGTCGGGTCGGCGACGGCGCCCTTGTTCAGCCGCAAACCGATCGTCGATGCGCTGCTGGCCGAAAATATTTCAGGAGTTACGGATGAGCGCGCCAGGGAGTTTCGCCAATTCGCGGAGATCACCGGCAACGACTTGAAGGCGTTGGCTGCGTGCATGGCCGCGGTCAGCGACGATTTTACTGCCGAGCATATAGCGGCGAAAAACATTCGTGTGCCGGTCATGATCGTAATCGGGACCAAGGACCTCCTGATTCCCAAGCCTGCGCTGCTGCACGGTGCAATCGCGGGCAGCAAACTGGTGATGCTCGAAGGACGCGATCATTTGAGCGCTCCCGCCGACCCGCGTTACAAGGAAGCAGTGCTGGAATTCTTCAAGTCCGCGCCGGCGTGAGCGGCGATGCCAATCCGTCAACTGATTCGCGGGGCGAAGAGCGTGCCGGTCAATCGATAGGGCTGCGGGCCCGGAGGATGCGGCAGCATCGCGAGCAGAATCGCCAACTGCGAGGCGGCAGCAGGAGCCAGGGAGAGAGTGAATTCGATCGCGAGTTCGCTCTGACCCGGGTCGGGCGCGAGCTGGATGGTTCCGGTGGCGCTCAGCGCCAGGTCGCCGCCGCTGGTCTTCAATTCCTCAATCGTGAGGATTCCTTGATCCAATTTGAACTTTGAATGCCCGTCGCCAAGGCGAATCGGCGAGGTTGCGAACGGCGACGTGAGCGTGAGGCCCGCGGCGCTCAATTCTCCGTCGCCCGTATCCGCGATCTCACTGGAAGCGAGCCACAGATTGCCGCTTCCGGAAAGCATGCCCGCAGCCGCCGCGCCGGGAATCGCGACCAGGCGCTGGCGGGTGAGATCCACGGAATCCAGATCGTAGCTGATCGCGGTGCCGCCGCCGCCGGGGCGCAGCGTGAGGTTCACGACCCCGTCGTACAGCGCGGCTTTCACTCGAACGCCGGGATGCAACGTCAGAATCGAGAGAAAGGCGGGCGCGATCGTGACCGCCGGGCTCTCGATGAGCGGACCGGTGGACGCGGGCCTGGTCGAGCTCAAGCGGACGCCGGCCAGCCGGGCGCCGAAGGGAAAGCTGGCGCTCTGGCTGACGCTGGAAAGCTCAAGGCCCATCGGCGCAAGGACCTTCGAGAGAGTTGAAGAGTAGGGAAAGGTGGAAATCAGGTACGCAGCGAACAGCGTCAGTCCGACGGCTGCATAACCGATTCGGACGAGACGGGTTCGCCGGTATTGCGCGGACGAATCCGCGGGCGCGTCAGGTGTTCTTGGCCAGCGCGACACAGGTGAGGTCAACGTCGTAGGAACGAGTATCCTGGGTGCGGCGCTGGATGCGGAGGTTCGACACCCCGATCGGCATCGACAGCGAATTGATTCCGTAGAGCGCATCGACCAACTGCGCGAGGTTCACGTTGTCGAGCTTCAACTGCACGCTGTACTCGGTAAACCCGTCGGCCAGCTTGCGATCGGAGCCGGGCGTGATCGATCCGATCTTCTGCCGCCCGACGCTCTTGGTCAGCGACGCTTCGACCACGGAAAACAGCGAGAAATCCTTGCCCAGCGGCACAGTGCGACGCTCGGCGGCGGCGAGGTTCGCCTTGAGCTGCGCATAAGTGGCGGCGAGCCGGCGGACTTCGGCCAGATCCTGTTGTCGCTGGACGATCTTGCTCTGCAGCCCCGAGCTCAGACCGACGATCGGCATGTAGATCAGGTTGTAGATGAGAAACACTCCGACCAGGCCCCCGGCGATTTGCACCAGGATGCGCTCGCGCGGCTCGAGTTTCTGGTAGCGCCCGCGCGCCTGCGCGATCAGCGGATCCACCCGCGTCGCCGCTTGCTTGAGATACGGCCGGAGCAAATCCATTGCTCGCGCGCGCAAATTGTCGATCCATTCTCTAAGCATCGCAGCTACTCGTCGCGCTCACTGCCCGGCTGGTCGCGCTTGATGACCGGCCCTGCGTCCTTGAAGTTTGCGTCCATCCGAAAATCCACCTTGCTCGGATCCGATCCGGCCTTGGCGTGCGCGACTTCGATCGAGCCGAAGTACCCGTTCTTTTCCAGCGCGCTTTTCGCCTGATCGACGGTGGTGAACGAATCCGCCTGCCCGGTCACGCGCAAGCCGTTGGAATCGATCTGTACGTCCGCCATCTCGACTGGAAATCTCGGCGGCAGCGCCTCCGACACCGCCACCAGCGTGTCGAGCGGCGAGTGCGTCAGGTTGCCGCCGATCAGCGCCAGCCGGCGGTGCATCTTCGCGATTCCGCTCGTCAACTGCGCCTTGGCGTTGGCGGGATCGGTTTCGCCCAGCACCGGTCCTGCCACCGCGGCGATTTCTGCGTTGACCCGGCTGAGCCGGCGCAGATTGGCGGACACGCCCAGCGCGAAATTAAGAATGATCGCGCCCAATACCGCGGCCGCCAGGATTCCCGACGTGTAGAACGGGCTGAGATCGCCGCGCACCCGCCCGCGAAAAAGGAATTCACCCTGGCGAAAATTGATCAAATCGAGCGGCTTGCTCGGCATCTCGCCGAGCAGCATCGCCACGCAGGACGAATACTTCCCCGTATTCGCCACCGCGCCTTCGAACATCCCGCTGTAGTCGAACGCGCCGCCGTCACGCACCGCCGTCGCCAGCGCCTCGGAGAGCAGCCCGCGCACTTGCGGATACCCGGCCGCTGCTCCCGCGACGATCACCTCGGTCTGACCGATTTCCTCGCTCTGCGCGAGCAACGTCTGACGCATCGAGTTGAGAATCGGCGCCGCCGCTTCCTGCGAGACTGCCGATCCGTCGGCCGTCATCAGCCCGCCGCCTATCGAGCGCAGCGCGCGCGTCGTTCCCGCCGGATCCACCAGCACCAGCGTGGTCGATTGCTCGTCGCTTTCGACCACCGCCTGCGCCATCGGCTTGGCGCCGTTGCGCCCGCGCGTGTACATCGCCGCCAGCGCGAGCGGCGCAATCGTCACGGTCTTGGGATCGAGCCCCGCCTTTTGCAGCAATTCCAGATGATGCTGCAGGTCGCTCTTGCGCACCATCGCCGCCATGACCAGCGTGTGATCGTCCTCGCGCCCGATTCGGGTAAATGCCACCGTGCCGTTGTCGATCGGAAAGGGCAGATGCTCCTCCAGCGCGAACGGAACCACCTGATGCAGCCGGCGCGAATCCTTGAACGGCAGCTCCAGGATGCGGTTGGCGACGCGATCCGCCGGCAGCGCGGAGATCACGATGTCGGGCTGCCCGGTCTCGGCAATCAGCCGCGACAGCGCGCCGCTCAGATCGGCCTCGTTATCGGCGCGAACCTTGTCGTACATGCCGGCGAGATTGAACGAATTCCACGAGCGATCCGCCACCGCCGCGAGCACCCGCTCGCCCGTCAACTCCAGCGCAAGTATTCGTTGAGCCATCAGGCGCCCTGGACCCTAGTCTTCATGCCACGCAGCGAGCGTGCCGACGCCGGTGGTCTCGCGATGGAAAGTTGCGGTAATGATTTTGCGCGCTCCCGCATAAGTCCCCCTCCCGTTAATCGTAAAAAAGTGGCTCTGCACGGTTACGTCCTTCTGCAGCCGCTGCCCTATCTCGCCGACCCCCGGAAGATTCCCCAGGTCGGTGTTCTTGGTGAACGGCCGGGTCGTGCGGGCATCGACAATCTCCACCACGATTTTCTGATCCTGCATCAATTCCGGCTCCAGCGACGCGATCACCTGCGGCGGCGCGGTGTTGATGTTTACCGCCGGCTCGGTCATTACGGTCAGGAACGGGCTCACCCGATTGAAGATTGCCTCGTTGAATCCCTGGACCATCTGCAAGTCGCCAATCGTCGGCATCGGGCCGTAGCGCGGCTCGTACGGCGGTCTCAGTCCCGCGTAGAACTCGCCGCCACCGCTCATCCCGTTCGCCCCACTCGGCGTAATCCACTCGATGATACCTTGAACCAGGTCGGGATTCACGTCGAGGATCGTGAACAGCCGCTGTACTTTCGCTATCGCGGCCGCGTTGAGCGCGCCCGGTTGGACGTTGGCAGAGCCGGTTTGATTCACCATCGCATTGATCGAGAGTTTGCGGGCTTCGTCCACGATCGACAACGATACGTTGCCGCCTTCCACCGCCATCGGCGGAAACGCCACCGCCCACACGTCGTTCAAAGTGTCCACCTGGGGACTATTCGACTGGAGGTTAGTGCGCACGCCCTGGGCCAGCAGCGCCAGCCCAATGCTGATTCCCGACCGCGCCAGGTAGCCGGCGCGCAGCTCGTTGGCCTGATTGGCCGCCGACACGAATCCGAGCCCCGACGTCATCGCGAAATCCACCACGATTAGCGTCATCAGCGCGATTCCCACCAGCACCGCCAGGATCGCCACCCCGCGCTCTTTCTTTCGCGCCTTGCTTACCATTGGGCCATCGCCATCGGCACCGTGACTTGCGTCGCGAAGTGCATCACCGTGCCGCCCGGCGCGGCCAGCGCAATCTGGATCGCCACCGCAACCGGCAACTGGGTTCTCACCGGCATGCTCGCCGAATCCCAGCTCTCGCCCCAGCGATTGCCGTCGAAATAACGGAAATGCAGCGAGAGCACATTGTCCGCCAGCTCCATGGATTGCACCGCGGCTGTCGTAGTCAGCAATCCACTCTGCTGCGAACGTTGCAGCAGGTACCAGCCCCGCTGGTCGCGATTCGCGGTTAAATTGTAGGTGACGATATTCTCCGGCGTCATCCCGGTAAGCGCGCGGCGATGCCCTGCGGAGAACGTGGACATCGTGATCGTGTCGATCGGCAGGCCGTTTCCCATGCGTCCGTTGCCCATCAGCGCGACATGGCTCGGCGCGTACGGAGTCTGCACCGCATTGCTCACTTCCTTGCTTATTTGCCACAGCAGGGCGCGCCCTTCACGATCGACCATCAGCCGTCCTTCAGCGTGCACCTTGCTCTGCGCGATAGTGTGGAACGAGCTCGCCAGCATCGCCATGATCAACGCCAGTACCCCAATCGCCAGCATCATCTCGATCAGCGTAAACCCGCGCGCCCCCCAATCCCCCCGCCGAGATTCTTCTCTCCGGCAGCCCTCGCTCAGCTGTGTTTTTCCGCGATTGTTCCCCTTCCCAAATGGGAAGGGGCTAGGGGTTAGGTTGGCCCGCATCGATAACCGTTCTCCGCGTCGTCCGTTTTTTCCGTCATTCTGAGCGCAGCGAAGAAACCCGGTTCCTTGCCTCTCCCTGACAGGGAGAGGCCGCGCCTCCGGCGCGGGTGAGGGTCCGCTTTCCAGGATGCCCTTGCGCCTCTGCCCGCAATGCGCGCGGAGATTATGCAATTCGCTCTTCATCATTGCGTTATCGGCTGCCCCTGGGTGTTGGACGGAATCGGCGAATGCAGGAACTCAACCAGCGAGAACGTTTGCGTAAACTTGGGGCCGTAATGGACCGCCACCATCACCTTGCGAACGTCGGGAAACGTGCCCGACGCCTCGACCATCCGTTCCCAGCGGAAATCGGGGAACTGGCCGCGGAACGATGCCTCGAAATTGCCGCTGGAGTAGCCGAGATCCGGAAATCGCTCCAGCTCCGCCTCCGTCATCACCGCCTGCGCAAGCATCGAGGCTCGCGTCGCATTCTGCGCCCGAATCACCGATTGCATGCTCTGATGATGCAGTCCGAGCAGCCCCATCAGCGCGATCCCGAGGATCGCAATCGCGACCATCACCTCGATTAAAGTGAACCCGAGCACGCGCCGGCGATGAAAATTGACGGCGTCATTCCCGGCGGCATCACGTCGCCGCTGATGACCGCGAGGCGCTGGCGCGCCCTTTTCTTGTGTCATTCTGAGCGCAGCGAAGAATCCCGAATCTTTCTCAACGTAAAACACTTCGACTTCACTGAGGGCACCCGGAGCCGAGCTACTCCGAATTGAATATGCAGTTACGCAATGCTCTTCCTGTAAGCCAGAGCGATGAAGCTGAGGATCCTGATACAGCGCGCCCCGTTGTCGCTTCTTGGCACTGGCCGCGCGCGACAACGGAGCGCGGCCTTGACACTGGGTGCAGGGGTCACCCCTGCGCCGTGCCAACGGCCTCACGGCGTCATTCCCTGCGGCATCACGTCGCCGCTGATGATCGCGACCTGGCCCGTCAGTGGAGAAATCTCCAGCGTCATCACGTCGCCCGATGCGTCGTCGAGATGCACCACGGTCGCATCGACGTAGCCCTCGGGATAAAAATTGGTCGCGACCATGCCCCGATTGACGGTGCCGGTTCCTTCGACCGTTACGTCGCGAATCCGAATCGCCGCCGGCATCGTTACCGGGCGTCCCGCAAGGCTGGTGTCGCGCGCGAACACGGGCTGGATCGCATACGGATCGAGCTGCATCGCTGCGTACCTGTTGTGATCCAAATCGAAGATCAGCCGCAGCACCAGTTTGTGCCCGGTGGCCTCATCGAACATGTAAGTTGCGCGCCCCGCCAGGCGGCGCGCCTGGCTGCGCAGCGCAACCTGTCGAAATCCGCCCAGATACGGCATCACCAGCGTCACCATCAGGCCCATGATGAAGATTACGATCGCCAGTTCGAGCAGGGTGAAGCCTGGCGACGCCCACGGAATCGAAACCCCCGGCCGCGCGCGCGCGACCGCTGCTGCGCGGCGGCCAGCTTTGCCCGGCCTCGATTTCATGGCGCCGTCACGACGATTGGCTGGCGTCTATATCGTCCGAGCTCTCCACTCCGTCGGGGCCAAACGATTTCAGCAGGTACGAGTTCCCGTCGCTCTGGTAGAAGTAGACCGTCCCCCATGGATCATTCGGCAGACGCTCGATATAGCCGCCGCTTTCGTAGTTGGCGGGCACCCGGCCGTTGGTCGGCGGCGACACCAGCGCGCTCAAGCCCTGATCGGTGCTCGGGTAGTAGCCGTTGTCCAGGTAGTAGCGATCGAGCGCGGTCTTGAGCTCGGCCAGGTCGGCCTGCGCCTTGGTCCGTTTGGCCTTGTCGGCGGCGCCACGCAGGCTCTGGACGACGATTGTCGCGAGCAGGCCCAGGATCAGAATGACCACCATGATTTCGATCAGGGTGAATCCATCCTGTTTGTAGCGGCGTGACTTCATCGCAGTTACCTCCGGGCGTTCGTCATTGCATCAGCTGGTTCAGTTGGAAGATTGGCATCAGCACCGCCAGCATCATGAATACAATAACAGCCGCCATCGCAACCGTCATTACCGGTTCCAGCACGGTCGTCATCTGGCCGAGCGAGTGGGACACTTCGCGCTCGTAGTTGTCGGCCACCCGCTCCAGCATCCGCTCCAGCTCCCCGGAACGTTCGCCGACCCGGATCATTTCGATCAGCAGCGGCGGAAAAAGCCCGCTCTGCGACAGCGTCTGCCCCATCCCGTGGCCTTCGCGGATACTTTCACGGCTCTGCTCGACCGCGTCCTTCAGCAGCCCGTTGGTCACCACGCCTTTGACCGCGTCGAGTGCCGGGATCAATTGCACGCCGCTGGCGAGCAAGGTGGCCAGCGTCCGCGCAAAGCGCGCGCAGATGATTCGAATCATCGTCGGCCCGATGTACCAGACCTTCAGGATCGCGGTGTCGTATAGCCGCCGGCCGCGCGGGGTCGCCATCGCCGCGCTGATTCCTCCGACTATCCCGGCGATCAACAGCAACAGCGGGATCCAGTAGCCGGTGATCAGCGCCGAAAATGAAATCAGAATTCTCGTCGCTATCGGCAACGCCGCATGTTGTTGCTCGAATATCGTCGCAACCTGCGGCACCACGTAGGCCACCAGGAACCCCATGATCGCCGTGCCGACGCACATCATGATGATCGGATAAGTCATCGCGCCGCGCACCTTGGTCACGAATTCGGATTGGCGCTCGCTGTACTCGGCCAGCCGGTCCAGCACCGCCTCCAGCGCCGCCGCCTGCTCGCCCGCGCGCACCATCCCGATATAGAGGTCGGAAAAGGTGTCGCGATGCGCCGTCAGTGCGTCGGCCAGCGACGATCCCTCGCGCACCCGCTCGCGCACCTGCGACAGCATCCGCTTGGTCGCCGCGCGCGTCGATTGCTCGCTGAGCGTACCGAGCGAATCGACCAGCTGCACGCCCGCGCCCAGCAGCGCGCTCAACTGCCGCGTCAGCAGCGCCAGGTCCGACGCCGGCATCTTGTGCCGCCAGAGCGAGGGCAGCCACTCGCGCGCCTCGGCCTGGCGCTCGGTGGCGTTGGATTCCTCGTTGAGATCGGTCGGGAAAATCCCCGACGCGCGCAGCTTTCCGCGCGCGGCCCGCGCGCTGTCGGCGTCAACCACGCCGTTCACCGCGCGGCCGTCGGCGCCAAGTCCTCGATAAGCAAATACTGGCATCGCTGAAAAAAGATTTAAGCGGGCTTGCTAGTCGATATCTTCCTGCGTCACCCGCAGCAGTTCTTCGATCGAGGTCTCGCCGTGCAGCACGCGCGCCGCGCCGTCCTGGCGCAGCAGCGTCATCCCGTGGCCGGTGCAATGGCGGCGCAGCATCGCCGCGTCGGCATTCTGCATCACCAGCGCCCGGATTTCGTCGTCCATGATCATCAGTTCCTGTATCGCCATTCGCCCGCGATAGCCGGTGTTGCGGCAATTGCGGCATCCCTTGGGACGGCAGAAGTTGGCCTTCGGGTCTGCGCCCTTGAGCCCGATTCGCGCCAGTTCGGATTCGCCGGGGAGGTACGGCTCGCGGCAATCAACGCAGAGCTTGCGGACCAGGCGTTGCGCGAGCACGGCGAGAATCGAGGATGAGACCAGGAACGGCTCGATTCCCATGTCCACCAGCCGCGTCACCGCGCCAAACGAATCGTTGGTGTGCAGCGTCGAGAACACCAGATGGCCGGTCAGGGCGGCCTGAATCGCGATCTCCGCGGTTTCGCTGTCGCGGATTTCGCCGACCATGATCACGTCGGGGTCCTGGCGCAGAATCGAGCGCAGCCCGCTGGCAAACGTCAGCTCGATCTTCGGATTCACCTGCATCTGCCCGACCCCGCGCAGCTGGTACTCGATCGGATCCTCGATCGTAATGATGTTCTTTTCGGGCGAGTTGATTCGGGAGAGGCAAGCGTACAGCGTCGTCGATTTGCCCGAGCCCGTCGGCCCGGTCGCCAGGATGATCCCGTGGCTCTGCCGAATCAGCCGGTCAAGCCGCTGCAAGTTGTCGCCGGAAAATCCAAGATGGTCGAGGTTGATCGCTTCTACCGCCTGCGCCCTGTCCAGCAGCCGCAGCACGATCCGTTCGCCGAACGCCGTCGGTATCGACGACACGCGCAGATCGATGTCGCGGCCCGCGATCCGCAGCCGGATTCGCCCGTCCTGCGGCAGCCGCTTCTCGGCGATATTGAGCCCCGCCATAACCTTGACCCGCGACGTGATCGCGGGCTGAAAGCGCTTGGGCGGCGACAACACGTCGTACATCATCCCGTCCACCCGAAAGCGCACCACCATTTCCTTTTCGAAAACTTCAACGTGGATGTCGCTCGCGCGGTCCTTGACCGCCTGCGACAGAATCCCGTTGACCAGCTTGATGATCGGCGCCGAATCGTCGGACTCGAGCAGGTCCAGCGGCTCCGACGCCAGTTCGCTGGCGACCACGTCGAGCCGCTCTTCCTCGAGATCGATCATCAGGTCCTCGGCCGAGGTGGCCGAAGCCTGGTCGTACGCGCGGTTGATTGCTTCTGCGATTACTTCGGCTGGCGCGACCAGCGGATTTATCTGCGCGCCATACAGGATTCGCAGGTCATCGAGCGGCTCGTAGTTGGCCGGGTCGGCGATCGCCACGGTGACCGCGCCGTCGATGTTTGCCAGCGGCAGCAGCCGGTTCTTCTTGGCGTAGTTGATCGGAACCTTCGAGACCAGGCCCGGGTCCAGCGAATGCTCGTCGATATGCGCTTGGAACGGCAGCCGGTATTCCTGTGCGAGCGCCCGCGCCAGCCGCTGCGGCTCCAGCGCCCCCATCTCGACCAGCACGTCGGCCAACTCCTGGCCGGGCTTCTTGCGTTGGCGCGCCTTGTCGAGGTCCTGCGCCGAGACCCACGAGCGGTCCAGCAGGATTGCCTCGAAGCTCTTTCGTGCGGTCGCCATCAGGCAACTCCCCGGCAAAGTCCGGGAACCGCCCGCGCCGCGCCCGCTGCATTCAAGTCATATTTGGACATCTTCAACGACAATCCCGCCACACCCAACTTACCACCATTTTACCCCCGTTTCGGCTCAATTAGACACGATGGTTCCCGATAGTTGCAAGTATATATCGCAATGGACTGACCGATTGCGCAGCCATTGGCCCCGCTAGTAATGCACTGCTCCCGGCTGCGTCTGTGTCCCGTTTCCGATCGGCCCGCCGCCGATCCCCATGCCGAAGCCCGTATGCCCCTTGAGCGGCAGCGTATGCTCGGCCTCTTGCCATGAGACGAGCTTGCCCCCGACAAACTTCAAATCGAGAAATGTCCCCTTGTCGCCGTCCTTGGACGAGGTGTACAGCAGGGCCGCCGTAATGTCGTTGCTGTTGGGCTTGTAGGGGTAGCTCCAGACCTCGGTATCGCCCGGCAGATAGGTTCGCAGGTCCGGTTCGCCCCATGCGTGATGCACCTCGGGTGACGTCTGGCCGGCCTGCAGTGATTCTGACATCCGCGTCACCTTGATTCGAGTGCCCGCCTGGTACGCCAGACCGCATCCAGCCAAAGCGGAAATCAGCCCCGCCGACATGACCGCGAGCAGCGCGAATCGCGCGCGGCGAAAGAACGGGAAGAATTGGACCTCAGTTGACATTTTACCCATCGGCGCGATTTTGTGGGCGCCATCCTTGATTGTCAACGTTATGCTATAGAGCAACGGATATGAACGAGGTAGAGCCCGATGGCGCGTAAGCTGACTTTGGTGAAAGGCTCGTCGCAGCGCGGATCACTGGTTTATGGGATGCGGATTTTTGACCACGGCAGCGTCGCGGGCGTCGAGGATGCGCGCGTCAGCCTGGCCGACGGCACCAGCGGGCGGGTCACGATGCATCTGATCGAAGGCAGCCGCGCACAAATCAGGCGGCAACTGATGCAAAGCATCGACGCGTTTTTCGAACTGCTCGACGAGCAGTAGAATACACACAGAAGAATCGGCGAGGGAGTGATAAACCGAAATGGATCTGAAATTCATCAAGTACGAGAAGCGCAACCATGTCGCATACATCACGTTCAATCGGCCCGAGCGGATGAACGCGTTGCATCCGCCGTGTCACCTCGAGATGGACAGCGTGTGGGACGACTTCGTCGCGGACAAGTCCGCGTGGGTGGCGATCGTAACGGGGGCGGGCGACAAGGGGTTCTCAGCCGGCAATGATTTGCGCTGGACCGCGGAGAATCCCGATAAACTCGCCGAAATCATCAGCGGCAAAGGCGGCTTCGCCGGGATTACCTCGCGCTACGACATTTACAAGCCGATCATCGCGGCGGTTAACGGATTCGCGCTCGGCGGTGGATTCGAGATTGCGCTCGCTTGCGATATTATCATTGCGGCCGAGCACGCGCGCTTCGGATTGCCCGAACCGCGCGTGGGGCTGATGGCGGCGGCCGGAGGAGTGCATCGCCTGCCGCGCCAGATTCCGCTCAAGATCGCGATGGGCATGATGCTTACGGGCAAGCATATCACCGCCGCCGACGCGCTTCGCTTCGGAATCGCCAACGAGGTGGTGCCGCTCAAGGATCTCATGGCCACGGCTGAAAAGTGGGCGGCGCAGATCATGGAATGCTCGCCGTTGTCGCTGCAGGCCACCAAGCAGGCGGTGATGAATGGACTCGGGGTGCCGGTCGAAGCGGCGCTCGCGAAGCATTACGATTTGCAGTCGAAGCTGTTTCGATCAAAGGACGCGGTCGAAGGGCCGCTGGCGTTTTCGCTGAAACGAAAGCCGAACTGGACGGGAGAGTAGGGCGCCGCGCGCCCGCAGCGAGGCGCTTCAAGGCCCCCAGGCGCGATCAAGATGCAGGAACTCTGGCTGTTGCGCGACGCAATCGCGATGCTGGCCGTCGGAGCGGCGACGGCGGCGTTCCCGCCGGTCGGGACCGGCGCGTTCTGGACGATTGTCGCATTTTACGGCGTGGTGTCGGTACTATTCGACGATGAAACGCCGCGTGGCGTTCCGGGGATCGATTTCTTTTACGCTACCCGCCCCCATTTGAAGGACCCGCAGGGCTAGTTCTCTACTCACTGACAAAACGTCCCCGTCTGCAGCAGACTCCTTTCGCCTTGGGAATAACGCTCGCGGACCGCGGCTTATTCAATTTGTTTACGCCTCAGCAGACTAGGGACCGAAGCTCAGCAGCACCGGCTGCGAAATATTGGTTGCGGCGGAGTTCGAATCCAGAAAGATTGCCGGAGCCGGGCTTCCGCTCGCCCCGAGTTGGGCGAGCGAGAACTCCGCGATGCTGCCTGCGTTGTCGCTGGTTGCGTTGCTGACCCACAGATTGCCCTTGCGGTCGAACGCCAGCCCCTCCGGGCAGGAAAGACTCGGCGCTGAACCGGATGGTGTCGTCACCGTCGTACTTGCTATCACAACCAGCGGCGTGGGACTTCCGCTCGCGGCCAGCGGCGCGAATTCCGTCACCGTGGGACCCAAACAGTTCGCGACCCATTGATTGCCCGCCGCATCGAAGGTGATCGCCGATGGTCCAAGCAGGCTGGCCGACGAGTTGATGATGTCAGGCGTCAGCAACGCGATCGTGCCCGAGGCTGCGGTAAGGCTCGGTGCGGTGAAGCCATAGACCTCGTCCCGTGCGAAGTCCGTCATCCAAATCGTATAGGCTTTATCGAAATTGCTCCCCAGGGGCGTGTCGAAATCCGTCGAGGTGATTTGCGTGTTCGGGAACTGGACGCCGCCGGCCGCCACCTGCGCGGGCGTGAATTCGATCAGGTTCCGGAGGTACCGGTTGACCGTCCAGAGATTCCCCGCCTGATCGAAATCCGCGCCATACGGGCAGTCGAAGATGTCGCCATTGCCGTCGTCACTCAGCGTCACGGACGGAGCCGGCGCCGGACTGGTGTGCAACTGCTCGAGTTGTTGGTGGCTGAACTCGGTAATCGTCCCGTAAAGAGTGACCGGATCCTCGCAGTTCGTCACCCACAGGTTTTTGGATCCATCGAAAGTCACTCCGTCGGGATCGCCCAACGAGGCGCTGGTGTTGGTGAGCGCCGGGGTTGGCTCCCCGCTCTGCGCGCGGTTTTGAGCGTCGAATTTCGCGAGGTTCGAGGTCGCGAAATTGGGCACCCACAGCCCCTCGGAGCTTGGCGGCGGCGGCGAGGACGGACCACCTCCACCCCCGCATCCCGCGATGGCAATGGCCAGTGCCGCGATCATCGGCCACCAGATCGAGCCTGACATGGCAGATAACCTCCGGACTGTGGATTTCCTCATCGGACGTCTCTCCAGGACAGCACGGAGTTAGCAATCGACGGAGTTAGCAATCGCGCGTCGTCCTCACTTGGCACGGGGCAGATCACCGGCGGCGCAGGCGCGGTGCAGAACGCCGGCGGAGGCGGAGTGGAATTGTAGAAGCAGGAACCCGCCACAGCTGACGAAGCAGGGGTGAAGAGGAGGCTCCACGCCGTGGGCGGCGGGCCCGGCGTTTGTGGGAAGCATCCCGCCAGTGCGGGCCGCGGGTCCGGCATCGGCGGCAGCGACGCGGTGAACCCCGCAGGCAGTGTGAAGCGGAATCCATACGCCCCGTTAGTACTGGGATAATCGATGTCCTTCACGCTCCAGGCGCAAATCGCGCTGTTGTTGGCCTGGCAGTCGTTATAGAGGTAATTCGTCTTATCCGTGATGCTGCATTGGCACGCCGAACCGCTCCACGAACACATACTCGACGGCTGGCAGTAGCTAGCTGCCGAGCCGTTATAGTCAGTCGCGAACGCGGCGAAGTTCATGTTCATCTGGACGGTCAAAACGCCATTGGAGTAGCAAGTCGTCCAGCTCGACGGCAGCGCTCCGGTATCGCCCAGGAGTTTGAACACAGGAGCCCCGGCATTGAGATTTGCGGTCTCGGCTTGAAGCGTGCTCGTGTTAAAGTCGGGGCCGACGTAGAGCTTAAAGGTTTCTATTGTTGGAGGGATTGGCGGAGAGGCGGAAGTGGAACCCGGCTTCGCAAACAGCAGAAACACGTGGTAGGTCTTATTTGATTCAAAGACGCTCACATCGCCTCCGAACGCCGACTGGGTGGTTTTGGGAACGGTAGTGTCGATGTAGTAAAGACCGTTGTTTGGGACCATCGTTTCGCGTTGGCCAGTGCCCTGTGACGACATCTTGATAGGCAGCGGCGGGGTGGTATCGCTTGGGTTCAGGTATTGGCGATACAGCGGAACACCGTAGCATGCCCCATTGCCGCAGTTGTAGTACCAATTTGTGTTGCCGTTGCAAGCCGGGTCGGGGCCAGGAGGTCTGGCCACGGTGCAGTCCTGAGGGAAAACCACCGCGGTTACGTAGTCATAGGGACTGGTCTTGGCCGTTCCCGCCGGGTTCTGCGTAACGTCGGATTTACACTCGGTGTCCTCAGTAGGCGAGCTGAAGAAGGGATCCTCGTTGACCGAAACCGTATTCTCCAGACCCGTCAATGAGCCATCGTCGTCGTTCAATTCGGTCTGCCGATCGATGTCGGTGAAATTATTGAACGACGTGTCTTCGATGTTGCAATAGCGGGCTTGCGCCGCCGCAAGGTTGGTCTGATAGGTTCCGGGCTTAAACTGCGGTTCAATTACATAGTGACGGATAGCCACGTTGTTGAAGTAGAGATTGGTGGAGTGAAAAGCGGGCGGATAATAAAATCCGTTCGGCTGTTTCCAGGCGATCGCCGCGTTGGGAAGATAGCATCCGCTCGGAGGGGTCACAGGGGTTGTGTCGGCAACGAAAAATCCGGGCAGGCCCGCGATAACACCCTCCATCCATTTGCTCTTGGTGCATCGCTTTTGAGGAGCGCTGCTGGTCAAGTCGCAGTCGTCTAATTTGGTCGGCTGGACATCGAGGAAGGCATTGGAGTCCTCATACGCGGGACCGTCGTAGATGTTGAAGAGCCGCTCATTCGTCGCAAAGTTTGTGAGCGGGAAGAGCACGCCCTGATCAACACCATCGGAATCGGCAGCGAGGCAATAGTTGATGTTCTTGTTTTTGCAACTCAGTCCAATGGCCGCAAAAGAGGATGGATTTACCGGACCTCCGGTCAACGCGTATGGGCTGGCCGCGGGAGCCTGAGTATTCCCGATAAATACGCTCTTGCGTGCAAGGTCCCACATTCCGGGCGGGAAGTCGGATCGCGTGTAGCCGCCGCCGGTGACAAAGCTTAGTCCGCCGTTTATTACATCGGTGACCGCGCTGTTCAGGACGAGGTGCCAGAGCGCACGCAGCCAGATTGCCCCAAAATTATGTTCCGTCCAGTTGAACGAGGTCGTGAAACGGTCGAGAACCGTGACCGCGCACGGACCTTCGTTTCCATTGGCGCATTCTTTCACGCCGGTGCAGTCGGCGGTGTCGCTGGGACAGAGGGTCGCCTTCCGGTTAGCACCATGCACGGTGGGATAGAACATTTCCTTGGACAGATCCCGATCCACGGGCTTCTTGACCGCGACTTGCGGCACCGGGATCAAAGGGTTGTCAATCGGAGCGAGTGTAACATCTCCGACCGTGGTGCCGAGGCAGGTCGTGGCAGCGGCGATGTCGGTAAACCCGCCCATCGCGGTCGAGCAGCTATTGCCCAGAAATTCCTTGATCGGTGTAAATCCGTCATTGCCGAACGGCACCTGCTCGGAGGCGTATCCGGTCCAGTTCATCATCTTGGAACCGCCGCTCACGTTGGCAGCGACCATCCAGTAGCAGAAGCCGCAGGTCTCGGCGCCAGCAGCCATATTGTATTCCCAGTCGTTCCAGCCGTTCAGGCTCCAGAAGATAGTCGGGTCATCGATGTCGGTTTGGTATGGCACCTGGGAAATCCCAATGTCTTCCTTGGGGTTATCGTAGTGTTGCGTTTTGTAGAAGGCGAGAATGCCGGGCACCTGGCGGATGTTGGCGGCGTCGTTAACGGCGGCGATCGCTGACACGCCGAGATTCGAGTACAACTGGTTGTTCGTTTCGGTGCCATCCTCGAGATAGTAACCGTGCCCGATCGAGCGGTATCCAACGTTGCGCGCGAGCAGCACGCCCTGGGTTGCATGGACGACGATCCAGCGGGTCATCGAATCCACGATCGAGGAGTCTTTGACGAAGGTTGGTCCTGTCGGCGCCGTCGCCGGCGTCGGCACTTTGCGCGCCATGTGGAAATGGATCGGGTAATGACCCATCTTTCCACCTTGACCCAGATGGTAAAACTGAACTCCCTGGATCTGCACCTCCTTGAAGCCCTGCCGGATAACGACATGTCCGCCAAAGAAGTAGCTTGGATTTTTGGGGTCGGGCGGAACGACCGGCGCCGGGAACAAGTCCGGGTATTTATTTTCTTCGCCAACGACAGCGATGCTACGCGAGAGCAGTCCGACCGCCGCCCGTGTATCGACCACGTTCAGATCGCTCAGACCGGTGTGTCCGGACGCCGCAATCTTTTCCCCGACCGGATAGGCCGACGCATTGTGCGGATAGACCAGCCCCGGCGCGGCGAGCGTGATGGTCTTGCCGTCAGTGCTGACGCTGTCGATGGTTGCCACTTCCGAATGGGAGGGCAAATAGTCGGTCGTGCTTATGACAACTTGATCGTTCTTTTGCCAGTTCACACCGTTGAAGGGGAACAGCGTCTGCTTGTTGGCCGGACCATCGAGCACCAGCATGGTCGCCTTAGCCTGCAGCACGCCCGAGACGCACGATCCCGTCGAGACGCCGCCCGCGCAAGTATTTAGGCGCGCCCAACTCATCCCGGAATCCTGCGGATTAACGGTGGTGTCGGGATATTCCGCGCCTTTCAAGCCGTAGAGCCGCAGCGTGCCGCCGTACGACACCCCAAGGACCTTGTAGCCGAAGTAGCCTGGGACAAGTCCGCCTCCGTCGTCGTAGGGGAGGGTGTCGTACTTATAGAAGCAGTCGTCGACGCCGCCCGGCAAATTGGGTGTGGACGTGCACGAGGCCGGAGTGCTCTTCGCATTCCCTCCCCAGATACCACTATCGGCGGTACCGGGCACGCCGCACTGATTTACTCTATCGCTCTTGCAGGTGATGCCTGCTCCGTGGATGCCCTCGTCCTTGCCATAAAGATGGAAGATCAGTTTGCCACCGGCGGTGCCGATCGGAACGATCGTCCCCCCAGACCCATCGGCAGCAGCTCCGACCACACCGGCAATCAGGCTGCCTTGGTCTTCGATCAGGATCCCGTGCGCCCAGAAATTAATGACCGCGTCGGAAAATTGCAGCGAGCCGCCCTTGATGATGTTCACGTCGTGGTAGTGATAAGTACCGGCATTGACGGTGCACGGGACGTCGATCAGAAGGTCCGCGCCAGTGCCTTTATCCAACACTCCTTTTGTTGAGCATTTGTCGGCGGCAGCGGCCAGCGAATGCGGCGCCGCCGCGCAGAGAATCACCACCAGCAGAGCGGCGGCCACCTGTTGCAGCCGCGCGCGAACTGAATCGGCCCTTGATGCTTGCCACTTTGCCAATCGCTCCATCGATTCCCTCCCCGGCGCCCAGATAGTCGCGAACCAGCCCGGCTCAGATCTCCAACATCATTGATACAGGGCGTAAATTACATAGTTCGGTTAGGTCGAGAACTGTCGCCATTGGACACAGGCGCCATTGGACACAGGGTGAGACTGCAAGTTAGCGTATTCCCCGTTTTATGTCGAGGAACTGTCGCCTGTGGATACAACACAACGCCGGAAACTACGTGTTTCGCCCATTATCTCGAGGCGACCTCTTGAAAGTTTTCTGAACCGCGAGCCGCTTTCCGAAAAACAATCTTGAGTCGGGAGCAATCCAGTCGCGGGCAGCGGATGCATTTTGCTCGACGTGAGGCATGCAAGTGATCGAGCCGATTGTGATACGATTAGACTATTAAATTAACGCATAGGTGAAGGCATGGCGATTAGTTCTGTGATTCCCTCCCCGATTCTCGAAACGCTCAGGGACTCCGAGGATACGCTGCGGACCACGCTCGCCGAGCTGGCCCAAGACAAACGAAAGCAGAAGCCGAATATCTCGGACCGCAAGTTGGCCGAATATCTGGCCGACCAGATGGGCTACCGCGGCGCCAAGAACGTGGAGGCGCTGGTGGCCTCGCGCGAGCGGATCGCGAAATCCCGCCAATCCGTGGGTTTGAACAAGTAGCGTTCTCTAGCAGGCGGTTGAAAAAGTAATTTTCAACGCCCGCTACCTCTCTCTTGTCTCCCCCAGAGGGGGAGATGTTGTCGGTAAGAGGCCATCTTCTACGCAGGGTGTTGAATGGTACAGGACCCGAATCGCCCTTCGATACGGGTTTTTCAACACCCTGCTAATGGCCGAGGTGGCGGCCGAAGAACACTTCGATCCGCTTCCAACTGTCTTCGGCGGCCTCGGGATTGTAAGCGGCCTTCATCGGGCTGATTTTTCCGATCGACGCGAGGATTCCGCTGTTGCGGCTCATGAAGCTGTGGCCCGCATCGTCGTAAATCTTCACGTCGTGATCCACGCCCATCTCGGTGAGCAGCTTTTCGAGCCTGCGCCCCTGCGGCGCGAATAGCCTGTCCTGACCGCCGTAGCCACCGAGCACCGGGCACACCCCGCGCAACTGCTCGGCGGTCTTGGGCACGTCGCCGTAAAACGTCGCGGCGACGCCCAGCGGAGTGCGCGCCGCGAACATCAGGGCGAATCCGCCGCCCATGCAAAAGCCGATGACTCCGATCCGCGCAGCATCGACCCCGGGCTGCTGCTGCATGAATTTGCGCGCCGCGTCGAGGTCGTGGAAGGCGTCGCCCTCGCCGCGATTAAGCGTCATCATCGTGCGGGCGACACAGGCGAGGCGCATCCCGTCGCGGTCGTAGAGGTCGGGTGCGAGCGCGGCGTAGCCCAGGTCGGCAACCATCCCGGTGATTCGCCGAATGTCGTCGTTGAGCCCGAAGATTTCGTGGATGACGATTACGCCGGGATGTTTTTGCGCATCGGAAGGCGCGGCGTACGCAGCGCGCATCGGACGGCCGCCGGCGGCGGGGAAAGTAATGTCACTGGTGATCATCGATTGGCCTCATATGGTGTCGCGGGCGTTTCATTTTCGCTTGCTGTCTTTTGCACCTGCGCCTTTGCGGGCGCGGGGCTTGGCGCGATTTTTCGAACGCGGCCCGGAACCGTAGTCGCCGAATGGATCGTCACGCTCCCGAACCGCCTGCCGAAAGCCCGCCTGCTGCGCGCGCGCCAGGAAATCGAGGCCTTCCTGCGTATGCCGCGCGATTCCGTCGAATAGCGAGCCGACCAGCCGTGAACTCGCCAGCCCCATGTTCTCCGCGGTGTGATTGCATAGCAGCTTGAGCATCTCAAGTTGATTGACCGGCACCTGCGCCATCCGCTCGGCGAGCGCGGTCGCGCGCGCGTCGAGTTCTCCGTCGGGCACCGCTTCGAGGATGAGCCCGATACGCGCGGCCTCGGGCGCGGGGATTTCATCTCCCGTCAGCAGGTAGCGCTTGGCGCGCTCCAGCCCCATCCGATACACCCACATCGCGGTGGTCGGGGTGCCCCACACGCGCGACGGCGGATAGCCGAACGAGGCGGACTCGCCTGCGATTATCAGGTCGGCGCACAGCACCATGTCGGTGCCGCCGCCGATGCACCATCCCTGGACGGCGGCGATGGTTGGTTTTCGCGCGTACCAGAGCTTCATGTACACGTTGACGAATTGCGAGATCATGCCGTAGTCGGCGACCGAGTCCCACACGCGCTGGCGCGCAGCTTCGCCGGATTGCGCGCGGGTGGACCAATCGAGTCCGTAGCCGGCGCAAAACGCGGGGCCGTCGGCGCGCAGCAGGATCACGTGGACCCCGTGGTCGGCGTCGGCGTGATCGATGGCGGCGGCAAGCTCGTCGCGCAGTTCGGGTGTGATGGTGTTGTACTCGGCGGCGCGGGTGAGAGTAATCGTGCCGACGCCGTTGCGGGTGTCGAGGCGGAGCGTCTTCATGGCAATCGCATATAGCAGAGGAGCGAGGGGGAAGGGGATGGGATCGCTTAGCTCAATTTGAAGCTCGGCCTCGTACTTCGCATTTGCAAACTGCCCGGCGCCGATGCGAATCTGAAGCAGGTTCTTAAGATGGAAATTCCGGTTGGCAAGGCTTAGTGGTGTGCGGCCCGCGATCCCAAGGGGAGCGGAACAGGTTTTGACCGGATTGGCGCCGCACTACGCTTGAGCCCATAGAGGAGACCGCCATGCAGATGAACGTAAAACCCATCCCGACGCTCGAACCCCGAATCAACGAGATTCGCGAACTCACGGCGCGCATCGTCAACCGCGATATCCTGCCCAACGAGGGCAAGCTGTGGGCGGGATGGCGCGACGGCGCGACGGAGGAAGAGCGGCGCAGCGCTCGCGAGCTGCGCGACTCGATCAAGGAGAAAGTGAAACAGGCGGGCCTCTGGGCGCCCCATCTTCCGCCGGAGTACGGCGGCGCCGGACTCGGCTTCCTCGAGCATGCCTACATGAACGAGGTGCTGGCCTACAGCATGGGGGCGGCGGCGCTGTTCGGCGTGGTCGCGCCCAACTCGGGCAATCAGCAGATCCTGCTGAAGTACGGCACCGAGGAGCAGAAACGCAAATGGCTGGTGCCGCTCACCGAGGGCAAGATGGAGTCGGGCTTCTCGATGACCGAGCCCGACTCGGCCGGCTCGGATCCGCGGTCGATCAAGACCACGGCGCGCCGCGAGGGCGACCAATGGGTGATCAACGGGCACAAATGGTTCACCTCGAACGGGTTTCGCGCCGACTTCCTCATCGTGATGTGCCGCACGGAAGGGAAGGGCGCCGACAACGGGCGCATGACGCAGATAATCGTGCCCAAGAACACGCCGGGCCTTCGCATCGTGCGCGGCGTCGAGATTTGGGGCCGGCCGAGCGACCATTGCGAGATTGTGTACGACGACGTGCACGTGCCGCTCAGCAACCAGCTCGGCCAGGCCGGCTCGGGCCATCAGGCCGCGCAGGATCGTCTCGGGGCGGGGCGCGTCTATCACTGCATGAACTCGGTCGGGCAGATGTGGCGGGCGTTCGACCTGATGGTCGAGCGGGCCACGATGCGCGAGGTGCACGGCGGCAAGCTCGAGACCAAGCAGTTCATTCAGGGGTTCATCGCCGACTCCTACATCGACATCCAGGCGGCGCGCTTGATGACCATCCATTGTGCCGAGCGGATGGACAGCCGCAACGACCCGCGCACGGACATCTCGGCGATCAAGGTCTTCGTCCCCGCCGCCTACGAGCGGGTGGTTGACCGCGCGATCCAGGTGTGGGGCGCGGCGGGCGTCTCGGGCGACCTGCCGCTGTATGCGATGTACCAAGGGGCCAGAACGCTCAGGCTCGCGGACGGCCCGGACGAGGTCCACCGGATCCTGATCGCGAAGAACGTGCTGCTGCGCTATCACGCCGGCGAAAGCTGGGACTTCGGCAACTGAGCAGGGCAGGGGTCGCTCCTTGGCCGTGGCGGCGGCAGCGCAATATCAAGCCGTTGGCAGTGACCGCGCGCGACAACGGAGCGCGGCCTTAATACTGGGTGGAGGGCTCAGCCCTCCCTAGCCGATGATTTTGTTGAGCGGGAACTCGACGATCCCGACGGCGCCGGCTTCGAGCAGCTTGGGAAACAGCTCGCGTACCGTATGCTCGGCGATGACGGTCTCGACCGCGAGCCATTCCACGCCCTTGAGCGCGGCGGACGGGTAGAGGTGCGAGATGGTGGGCGCGGTGATCGACGGCAGCAGCGCGATCACCTTTTCGAGGTTGTCCCTGGCGACGTTCATCTTGATGCCGACGCGGCTGTCGGCGTCGAGCGCGCCGCGAATCAGTATCCCGAGCTGGCGAATCTTGGCCTGCTTCCAGGGGTCGGCTCCATGCGGCCGGATTGGCGACCAGCACCGGATTCGAGACGAGCAATTCCTCGACGATGCGCAGTCCGTTGGCGCGGAGCGACGAGCCGGTCTCGGTGACGTCGATGGCGGCGTCGATGATTCCTTCGGCGACTTTGGCCTCGGTGGCGCCCCATGAAAATTCAACTTGTGCTTTAACTTTGCGCTCGGCCAGGATTCGGGTGACGAACTGCACCAACTCGGTCGCGATTCGCTTGCCCTGGAGATCTTCGAGCCGCGTGACCGGCGAGTCGTTGCGCACGCATAGCACCCATCGCGACGGCGTCAGCGTGGCCTTGGCGTAAACGAAGCTCTCGACCTGATGGAGCGTCACGTTGTTCTCGACGATCCAGTCGCTGCCGGTGATGCCCGCGTCGAGCGAGCCGTCGGCGATGTAACGGGGCATCTCCTGGGGGCGCAGGATGCGGCAACTGAGCGCGGGATCGTCGATGGTCGGAATGTAGGAGCGCGAGCCGACGGTGATGCGCCACCCGGATTTGCGCATCAGCTCAAGCGTCTGCTGCTCCAGGCTGCCCTTGGGGATGCCGAATTTCAGGACTTTATCAGCCATGTGCCTTCCCGATTGCGATCAACCGGCCGGCTTCCTGGGTTGATGCCCGTAGCCGGGGCCGTATTTGGCGGGATCGACTTTGCGTTGCTCCACGATTTTCCATGCGCCTGCGTCGAGCTTGCGGAAAAAGCACGACTCGTAGCCCATGTGGCACGCGGCGCCGTCGCCGCGCTGCTCGACCGCGACTATCAGCGCGTCGGCGTCGCAGTCGATGCGAATCTCGTGGACTACCTGAAAATTTCCCGACTCTTCGCCCTTGCGCCAAAGCTTGTTGCGCGAGCGCGAGAAGTAACAGGCGCGGCCGGTGGCGACCGTTTCCTCGAAGGCTTCGCGGTTCATGTAGGCAACGGTCAGGACCCGGTGGCTCAGGTGATCGACGGCGATTGCGGCGACAACGCCGCCATTCTTGTCGAAATCAATTGCCGCCGATGCGGGAGATGCCTTTTGCGCCTGCGTTGCCATTGCCGCCACCGAGTTGAGATAGCGCGAGTGAAAAATTGAAAAGTAAATCGAAACTTGCGCTTGCGAACCAAGAAGTATCGGTCAAACCCCGGCGCGATTCAATCTGCAATGTTGCGGGAAAATCGCTACGCTGTTTCTAATTAATGATAACGCGAGTAGATTACGGGACGATGTCCGACGACCTGCCCAGCCCATCACCTCATTTGTCCGCAAAGACGTTCGCGGCTCCCGTGCGACGGCTGGCGAGCCTCTCCATCGTTGCGCTTGCGCTCGCCGTGTCGATGCTCGCGTGCCGGATTCCGGGCAAATCGATCGAGTCGAGTTACAAGAACGTCGATCAGTTCAACTTCGACGTCGCGATGGGCCCCAGGAATTACCATATTGAAGGCTACCTGACCCGCAGCGCGGAGAATGGACGGCGGCCCGGCTTGCTGGTGCTCAACGGGGGCGAGGGTAACGTCGAGCGATGCGTTAAGATGAGCCAGGGTATCGCGGCGATGGGTATCCAGGTCGCGTGCGTGAATATCCCGGGCTACGGCAGCTCGTCGGGGCCGAGCCGATTCGTGGGACAGCCGTCGGTGCTGGCCTCGCGCCGCGCGCTGGACATCCTGGCGGGGCGCACCGACGTCGACTCGACGCGGCTGGCGGTATGGGGACTCGGCCACGGCGCGGTCGCCGCGGGCCTGTTGATGGATTACGACTCGCGCCCGCGCGCGCTGATCCTGGAATCGGGATGCTACGATCCGGTCACGCTATGGCCGCGAGCGCCGCTGCGCACCAAGCTCTCGATCCTGCGCGAAGTATGGCCCAGCAAGCGCATCCTCAAGGAGCGCAGCGTGATCGCCAATTTGCCGCCCAAGCTCGGGTGCAGTGTGCTGATCATGCACGGCGAGCGGGATAATCGGGTGCCCGTGGATCAGGCGGTGAAGCTCGCCGACGCCTTGCGCGTGCGCGGCGCCAAGGTATCGACCCGCTATTTCCCGCAAGCCTCGCACGACCTCGGCAAGCGGGTCGAGCCCGAACTGCGCGCATTCCTGCGCGACAACCTGCTCGATACCAATCGCGCCGCCGCTTCCTGAGCAGCCGCCGCTATCCGATCTCTTTGAGCGCCGCGATCACTTCCTCGGTGTGCCCGTCCACCTTGACCTTGGGGAACACCCGCCGCACTACGCCCGCTTTGTCGATCACGAACGTGGTGCGCTCCACCCCCATGAACTCGCGCCCGTATAGCGACTTCTTCTTGTACACCCCGTAGAGCCGGCACACCTGATTGCCGGGATCGGCCAGCAACGGGAAGTTGAGCCCGTGCTTGGCGGCGAACCTGGCGTGCGAATCGCTCGAGTCCCCGCTGATACCCGCGACGTTTGCGCCAATCGCCTTGAGCGGCGCGAGGTTGTCGCGAAAGCTGCACGCCTCGACGGTGCATCCGGGGGTCATGTCCCTCGGATAGAAGTACAGCACCAGGCTCTTCGCGCCGATCAGCTCCTTTAGCGCGACGCTCTTGCCCTCGGCGTCGGACAGCGTGAAGGCGGGCGCTTTTTTTCCTTCGAGCGCGGCGCTGGCGCCCTTCGACGCCGCGGGGCCGCCACCTTTGGCGCGAGCAGAGGCGGTCTTCTTCGGAGTTTTCGCGGCGGTTTTTTTGGATTTAGGCATGAGATTGATCTAGCTGCGTTGCGCGCTTGTGGCAATTTGCACGTTATCGCGGCCGTCTCGAGGCCGCTTTCCGAATTCACGAAGCCCCCTGTTTAGCAGGGTTTTCTGACCCCTAGTTGACGAGGTGCCAGTCACCCCTTAGACTTGGCCCGCTGACAGTCCCTCTCGATCGATTGCGCCCTCATGGCCGTTTACACCGAGTTAAGCAAACCGTTTCTTAAGGAGCTCGCCGACGATTACGGCTTGGGCCGCGTCTCCGGCGCCACCGGCATTCCGGATGGATCGGTCAACATCAACTACCTGCTCGAAGCCGCCAAGGGCAAGTTTCTGCTGCGGGTGGACGAGGTCAAGCGCGAGAACGAACTCAAGCGCGAAATCGATTTGCTTTCGTTTCTGCGCAAGCATTCGTTTCCGTGCCCGCATCCGATGCAGGATCGGATGGGACGCTTTTTCCGCACTTTCAACAACCGCTGCGTATCGCTGTTCAAGTACCAGGAGGGCCGGCTGCTGACGCCCGCGCGGCTCAAGCCGAGCCAGCTCGAAACCATCGGCCACACGCTCGGCGATCTCCATGTAATCGGCAAAGCGTACAAGAAGGGAATCGACAACCGCTTCAGTTTCGAGCGAATCGCCGACCTCTACCTCACGGTGCGCAATCGCCTTCCCAACTATTTCCGCAAGATTTGCCGCACGCTCGACGACGAGATCGAGTATCTGACCCGCTATCTCGAGAGCAAGCTGCCCAAGGGCGTCATCCACGGCGACATCTTCGCCGACAACCTGCTGTTTCGCGGCGAGCGGCTGACCGCGATGCTCGATTTCGACGCCGCCTGCCGCGGCAAATTCATCTTTGACATCGCCACCGCGGTCAACGCGCTATGCTTCGTCGACGGCGCCTACTCGCTCGACCGCTTCCGTTACCTGCTCTCGGGCTACGAGTCGGTGCGCACCCTGTCGCTGGCGGAATGGGACGCCTTTCCCAACGAGCTGCGCTTTTCCTCGCTGCGCTTTACCGTGACCCGCCTGCACGATTTCTTTCTCCAGCCGGTCGACGGCCACAATCGCGTAGCCAAGGACTTCCGCGAGTTCTTCGATCGCCTGCGCGTGCTGCGCCGCGAGCGCCAGGGCGGGATGGAGCCTTTGCTGATGGCGATGGCGACCGGATACGACTACCGCAAGTATCAGAAAGTCAAAGCGACCGAGCGCCGCCAGACCTGAGGTACCGAATCGGTGAAAAACGCGGCCTGACTCGCGCATTCCCGGAGGACGCCCTTGCCTTCAATTCTTGACAGCATCAACGCCGCTGCACCCGCGCTATGGCTCGAGGTTTCTCCTCCGCGCGGAATCAATCCCGGGCCGCTGCTTCGCCGCCTTGCCGCGCTGGTCGGGCGGGTCGATGCGATCAATCTGACCGACAACGCGCTGGGCAACGTCAAGATGTCGGGGCTGGTGTTCGCCGCCGCGATCAAGGGGCGCCTCAAAATCCCGGTCGTGCTCAACCTCTCGTGCCGCGACCGCAACCGCTTCGCGCTGAAATCCGATCTGCTCGGCGCCGCCGCTTTGGGCATCGACGCGATAGTCGCGCTGAGCGGCGACAAAATCCCGCCCGGCGCCGACGGCGTCGCGATCGCCTCGCATGACCTCGACGCATGCCGTCTGCTCGCGATGATCGCTGACTTGAATCGCGGCGACACCGGCGAGGGCAGGCCGCCCCTGGCCAGGATCCCGTCGATTCTTGCCGGTGCGGTCGCCAACCCAAATCGCAAGAACATCGAGCGCGAGTTTGATCTCCTCGCGCGCAAAGCCGCCGCCGGCGCGCGCTTCGTGATCACGCAGCCCGTGTTCGACGCCGACACCGGGCGCCGCTTTATCGCGAAAGCCCGCAGCCTCGGCGTCAGCACGATGCTCGGAATCCTGCCGGTCAAGCGCGAGGCGATGGCCACCTATTTGATCGACCGCGTCAAAGACTTGAAGGGCGCCCGCAGCTATCTGGACAGATTCGGCGGGATGAGCGAAGAAGAGGTGCGCGCGGTTTCGCTGCGCGACAGCATGGAGCTGATGAAGTCGTTGGCCGGTGAGGCTGCCGGCTTCGTCATCATGAGCGGCGGCGGCCCGTCGCTCGCTATCGAGCTGGCGATTGAGTTCAGCAGTTGGCGCATGGAGACCGGCAAATGAGCCGTATTCGGACCGATAAGAATCGCGCCGGCCGGGAATTGAAAGTGGAAAAAGCGGGCGCCGAAACCCTTCCCCCGGACGAGCGCCGCGCCGAGATCGAAGACGCGGTCCGTGTCATCCTGCGCCATATCGGCGAGGATCCCGATCGCGAGGGCCTCAAGCGCACCCCCGCGCGCGTCGCCAGCGCCTATGAGTTCCTGACCAGCGGCTACGCCAAGGACCCCAAGGAAGCGATCAACGACGCGCTGTTTGCCGAGCGAGATTACCAGGAAATGATCCTGTGCAAGGATCTCGACTTCTACTCCCTGTGCGAGCATCACCTGCTGCCGTTCATGGGCAAGGCGCACGTCGCCTACCTGCCCAACCGCAAAATCGTCGGTATCTCGAAGCTGGCGCGCCTGGTGGAAATCTACGCGCGACGGCTCCAGGTGCAGGAGCGCTTGACCACCCAGATTGCCCACACGCTCATGGCGGAGGTCCAGCCGCTCGGCGTCGCCGTGGTAATCGAGGCCGAGCATCTGTGCATGCGGATGCGCGGGGTCGAGAAGCAGAATTCCTACGTCACCACGTCGGCGATGCTTGGCGCGTTCCGCACCCATACCGAGACGCGCCAGGAATTCATGCAACTGCTGCGCCACGGCAAGTCGTGATGCCCGACGAATTTAACGGCTTTCTTTTTCCCCTCCCTGTAAGGGGACCTTTGCAAAACCGGGTGTTGGGGCTGAAGCTACATGCGCTGGCGCGCCCCTTTTTGTGTCATTCTGAGCGCAGCGAAGAAACCCGAATCTTTCTCGGCGTAAAACACTTCGACTTCACTGAGGGCATGCGGAGCCGAGCTGCTCCGAATTCAATATGCAGTTACGCAAAGCTCTCCGGTTAGGGAGAGGGATGAAGGGGAGAGTGAAAAGTCCGATTACAGCGCGCCCCGTTGTCCTCTCAAAAGGAACAGTTGATGCCTGCCAACGACGCACCGCTTGACGCTCTCGGCCAATACGCCCTCCGCTACGTCAAGCCCGGACATACCGTCGGACTTGGCACTGGCCGCGCCGCCAGCGCGTTCATTCGGGCTCTGGGAGCCAGCCGGATTGAAGTTCGCGGCGTGCCGACTTCCGCCGCGAGCGAGAAACTCGCCCGCTCGGTGGGAGTTCCGATCGTCACGCTGGCTGACGCGGGCAAAATCGACACCGACTTCGACGGCGCCGACGAGGTCGATCCGCGTCTCAATCTGATCAAGGGCTACGGCGGCGCGCTGGTGCGTGAAAAAATCGTGGCCGCGTCGTCGCGCCGGTTCGTCGTGCTGGTCGGCGAGGAAAAAGTGGTGCCGAAACTCGGCCATCGCGGGAGCCTCCCGGTCGAAGTCCTACCGTTCGGAGTGCCGCTCGCGATCGCCGGGATCAAGGCGCTCGGGATGAAACCGCGAATTCGCCAAAACGGCACCTCGCGATTCGTTACCGACAACGGCAACTTGATTCTCGACTGCGCGCTGACGAAGATCGCCAATCCCGCCCGGCTCGATCAAGACCTGCTGGCGATTCCAGGCGTAGTCGGCACCGGCTTGTTCGTCGCGATGGCGGATGTAGTCCTGGTTGCGGAGTCGTCGGGAAAAATCCGCGTGCTCAAGCGCGATTAAGTTGAGTTCACCGGCTACAGATTCCGATCCCGACCAAGCGGCGCGCGCCGACCTGGAAACGATCTTTTCCGCCGCCGTCGCCGCGGTCGATCCCGCCCGGCTCGTCGGGCGCGCGATGGATGGCGATTGCCACGGCGCGGAGCATGTTCCCGATTTGATCGCGGGCGCGTCACGAATCTGGATGCTGGCGGTGGGCAAGGCGGCACTCGCGATGGCGTGCGAGATCGAACGCCGAATCGGCGCCAAGCTCGCCGATGCGCTCGCCGTCATCCCAAAAGTTCAGCGCACGGCCGGAGCAGCTGATGCTGTGGCCGGGCTCGAAAGTGCGGGTGCTCGCGTCGGGTCATCCCCTTCCCGATGAGTCCTCCGAGGATGCCGCGCGTGCGGCGTGCGAGATGCTGCATCATGCGGCGGCGGACGACCTGGTGATTGTCGCGCTCAGCGGAGGCGCGTCGGCGATGTTCACGTGGCCGGCCGATGGAATTGCGCTGGCGGACAAGATCGCGGTTAATCGAGCGATGCTCAAAGCCGGCGCGTCGATTCGCGAGCTCAACGTCGTGCGCAAGCATCTTTCGGCCGTGAAGGGCGGACGCCTCATCCGCCATTGCGGCGGCGCGCGCGTGCTCGGCCTGATTATTTCCGACGTGCCGGGCAACGACTTGCCGACTATCGGCTCGGGACTGACCGCCGGTGACTGGAGCAGCGCCGACGACGCGGTCGCCGTGATGAAGCGGCGCGGCGTCTGGGGGCGTGCGCCCGAGTCGATCCGCGACTACCTGGAGCGGGCGGCGGCGGGCGAAGGCGACCCGACGGTGAAAAGCAACGATCCGATCCTCGAACGCGTGACCAACGTGATCGTTGGCGACGGCGAGGCCGCGCTTGAGGGCGCCGAGCGCGCCGCGGATGCGCTCGGCTATCATCCGGAACGATCCAACGAGCTGCGGGGCGAGGCTAACGACGCCGGCCGCGCGATCGCTATGTACCTGTGCCGGCTCACGCGCGAGCGGGTATGCGTCGTCGGATGCGGCGAGCCTGTGGTGACCGTGCGCGGCGGCGGGCGCGGCGGACGCGCCCAGCAATGCGCGCTGGCGGCGGCGATCGAACTGTCGGAGATCGGCATCCGCGCGCCGAATCACGGCGTTGTTCGCGGGCACCGACGGAATCGACGGGCCGACCGACGCGGCCGGAGCCTTCGCGTCGCCGGGTACGGTCGCCGCCGGCGATCGCGCCGGAGTCAGCGCCGCCGACAGCATTGATCCGCAATGACGCGTATAACTTCTTCAAGGCCGCGGGCGGGCTGTTCGTCACCGGGCCGACCGGGACCAACGTCAGCGACATTTTTGCCGCTCTGGTCAATTACTGAGGCGGGGTCAATCGATGACGCTGAACCGTCAAAATAGCCTGGCGAGATTTCGCGGTGAGCAATTCGATCTCGCGGTAATCGGCGCCGGTATCAATGGCGCCGCGGTCGCGCGCGACGCCGCGATGCGCGGCTTGCGCGTTGCGCTTATAGACCGCGGCGATTTCGCCGCCGCCACCTCCTCGCGATCCTCCAAGCTGATTCACGGCGGTTTTCGCTATCTCCCGCAGGGGCAGTTCAAACTCGTGTACGCGGCGCTCCGCGAGCGGGAGCGCCTGCGCCATCTCACCGCTCCGCACCTGGTGCATCTGATTCAATTTTTGTTTCCCGTCTATCGCGGTCGCGGCTTCAATCGGTTCACGATGGCGATGGGTCTGACGTTGTACGACCTGATGGCGCAGATGCCGTTCAAGGAGTGGCACTCGACTCTGAGCACCGCCGAGGTGCGCGAGACCGAGCCCGCGCTGAGCCGCGACGGCCTGACCGGCGGCGCGATGTACTTCGACGCGTGGGCCGACGACGCGCGCCTGACCTTCGAGAACGTGCTCGACGCGGATATCCACGGCGCGGCGGTCGCCAACTACGTGGCAGTCGAAAATTTCAGCGCGGCCGGCGCCAGGATCGCGTCGGCCGGCGTGCGCGATCTGCTCGGCGGCGCCGGCTTTGAGCTTCGCGCCAGGACATTCCTGAACGCGGCCGGCCCCTGGGTGGACGAGATTCGGCGGATGGACGACCCGTTGGCGAAGCCGTGCGTGCGTTTGACCAAGGGCGTGCATCTGGTGATTGCGCGAACCGTCCTGCCGGTGCGCGAATCGATCGTGCTCGGCGACGAGCGCGGGCGAATCGTGTTCGTGATGCCGCACGACCGTTACGTGCTGGTGGGCACCACCGACACCGATTTCGCCGGCGATCCCGCAAGCGTCAGCACCGAGCCGGACGACGTGGAATATCTGCTGGCGGTCCTGGCCGATAGCCTGCCGGGGATCAAGCTTAAAAATACCGATGTGGCGGCCAGCTTTGCCGGACTGCGCGCGCTCGTCCGGGCGGAGAAGGGGTCCGCGGCGCCGTCGGCGGTGCCGCGCGAGGAAGTGATACTCGAAAGTCCGTCGGGGTTGATCACGGTGGCGGGAGGCAAGTTCACGACCCATCGCGAGATTGCGCAGAAACTCGTCGACCTCGTGATCAAGCGGCTCGCACGTCCGGCGGGAATTTGCCCAACGCTCGCGACGCCGTTTCCCGGCGCCCGCCCCATGGGCGCGGGCTGACGAGCCGGGCGCCGCTGCCGCGATGCGAAGCATCCCGACCGATGCGGCTCAAATCCTCACAGCGCGATACGGGACGCGTGCGCCGATTGTCGCGCGAATTGCCGCCACGCGGCCCGAACTCACCGAGCCGCTGGCGCGCGGTTGTCCCGCCTTGGCCGCCGAGGTGGTCCACGCCGTCCGCAGCGAGATGGCGCATTCGGTCGGCGACTTCTTGATTCGCCGCACGTCGCTGTCGTGGCGTTGTCCGGTCGAGGCGGACGCGGCGGCGCCTGTCGTCGCGCGAATCATGGCGGCTGAACTCGGATGGGATCGCGCGCGCGAGGACGCCGAAGTCTCCCGCTTCAGGCATGAGCAGGATCGCCTGCGCGCCATCGCCTGAGGGTTCGTGGCGGCGCGCGAATCAATCGCAGAGTTGAAAAAACGCGCGGGCGTGGTCGCGCGCGCGCTTGCCCGGCTCTATCCTCAGGCCCGCATCAGCCTCGACTTCAAGACGCCGTGGCAATGCCTGGCCGCGACGATCCTTTCGGCGCAATCCACCGACACCGGCGTCAATCGCGTAACCCCCGCACTTTTCCGCGAATACCCCGACGCGCGCGCGATGGCCGCTGCGGACCGCCGCCACGTCGAAGAGTTAATCGTCAAGACCGGATTCTTTCGCCAGAAAACAAAATCGCTGATCGGCGCCGCGCAGAAGATCGTCCACGACTACGGCGGCGAGGTCCCGGCCGAAATGGAAGAATTGGTGCGACTCCCCGGCGTCGGCCGCAAGACCGCCAACGTGATTCTCGGGCATATATACGGCAAGCCGGGTTTCGTCGTCGACACGCACGTGCGGCGGCTGACGTATCGGCTGGGATTCACCAAGCGGACGGATCCCGCAAAGATCGAAATCGACATGCAGAAAATCCTGCCGGCCGGCGATTGGACGGCATTTTCGATGCGGCTGATTCTGCACGGCCGCCAGGTATGCATCGCGCGCAAGCCGCGATGCGAAGTCTGCGCGGTGGCCGCGCATTGCCCGAAGATCGGAGTGCGGACTGCGCCGCGCGGCTAGCGCAGCTCCACGTCGAGCGCGCCCGTGCGTGCGATATCGCCAAGCCATTGCGCGCTCGGTTTGAGCGATCGCATCTGGGTCTCACGATCGACGGCGACCAGTCCGAAGGTTGGGCGATAGCCCAGGTTCCACTCGAAGTTGTCCAAAAGTGACCAGTAACAGTAGCCGCGAACGTCGATTCCGTCGCGGATGCATCGCGCAACACCGCTCAGCGCGCGGCGGACGTACTCGATGCGGCGATCGTCCTTGTCGGTGCCGATGCCGTTCTCGGTGACGATCACGGGAACTTTGGCGATTGCGCTGGCCTGGCGGATGTTGGCCTCGAGCGCTTCGGGCCAGAACTCGTAGCCCATCTGCGTGGTCTCGACGCCGGCTTCCGGGGGCAGGGCGCCGTTGGCGCCGATGCGATCGCGAGTGTAGGTCTGCACGCCGACGAAGTCGTCGCCGCGCGCGGCCTCGAAGAAAATATCCTGGCATTCCGCCTTGATGTAATCGCGCCGCTTTTCGCAGCCGGGCATGGCCTGGAGGTCGCCCAGCGCGAGGCAAACCCCCACCGGATATTTGCCGCGAGACGACTTGAGCGCGCCGGTGGCGAGCCGATGCGCCTCGAGCATCGTGTCGCGCGCCTTCATCTGATCGCACATCAGGAACGGCGCGAAGCGACTGGGATCGGCGCCGATGCGCCGTGCGGCGTCGGCGAACCATGGCATCACTGCCGGGTCGAATTTCGCCGGCAGCGCGCCGAGCAGGTACTGGTAGGCGCCGAGGTTGGCCTCGTTGATGGTGCAGGCGACGCCGATCAAGTCGCCGAGATGCGCGGCGGCGCGCTCGCAATAGCGGGCGAATCGCTCGGCGGTTTTTTTCTCCTGCCATCCGCCGTCGCCGGCGACCCATCGCGGCGAAGTGAAATGATGAAAGGTTACGACCGGCGTGATCTTGTGCTCGTGGCAGGATGCGAGCACGCGGCGGTAATGGTCGAGTGCGGCGCGCGAGAAGTGGCCCTGCTCGGGCTCGATGCGGGCCCATTCAATGGAAAAGCGGTAGGCGTTGAAGCCGAGCCGCGCCAGCATCGCAATGTCGTCAGCGTAGCGATGGTACTGGTCGCAGGTGTCGCCGGACGGTTCGACGAAGGGGGCGCCGGGGGTGTGCTCGAGCAGCCAGAAATCGCTGTTGACGTTGTCGCCCTCGACCTGATGGGCGGCAGTGGCGGTTCCCCAGAGGAAATTGCCGGGAAAAGTGAAACGCTCGGTTGCCATCGCTAGTCTGCCTTTTGTGATGAAGTATTAATGAAACTATCAAACTACAGGGAAAGCGGCGGTTGCGCCAACCGACGTATTTGAACATCGCGCTCGAAATGCAATAATTCCCCTTCTACTACTCAGTCAAGGCGTCACGTGAGCGGTGAAAATCCGAATCGAGGACATAACGGCGGATGCCAAAGAGATGGCGTTTGCCGAGCCGGAGCAGGAAATCAACCGGATCCTTGCAGAGGGACCGATCCGCGAATATCAGCTGGAAGGACCGGTGGAAGTGTCGGTGTCGTTTTATCGCGCGGGGACGGAATTGTTCTTCGCGGGAATGCTGAAGACCCGAACCGGGGCCGTGTGTGCGCGATGCCTGGAGGATTTCGAGCTGGCCGGCGATCGCCCGTTTCGCGTCGTGCTGTCACCGAAGGCGATCGGATACGACGACGACAATCTTCGCGCCGAGGATCTGGAATTCTCGCTCTATGAGGGCGAAGAGGTGGACTTGAGCCCGCTGATTCGCGAGCAGGTCCTGCTCGCCTTGCCGACCCGTCCGCTTTGCCGGGAGGACTGCCGCGGTCTGTGTCCGCATTGCGGCGTGAATCTGAATCGCAGCACGTGCGGATGCCGCCTGGAAAAGCTCGATCCGCGCCTGGAAGCCCTAAGGTCGCTTAAGCTGCCGCGCACCTGATAAGCTCAACCTCAAAATTAGGAAGTAATTCGTCATGCAAGCACCCAAACGCCGTACTTCGCACTCCAAGAAGAACATGCGCCGCGCGCACGATGCGCTCCGCGCCGTCAACCCGGGCGTCTGCGCGTCGTGCGGCGAGCCCGTGATGCCGCATCGCATCTGCCGCCATTGCGGCTCCTACCGCGGCCGCCAGCTCGCCGAAATAAAGGAATAGGCGCGGCGGGGCACGGCCGTGAAAATCGCGCTCGACGCGATGGGGGGCGATCTGGCGCCCAAGGCGACCGTTGAGGGCGCCGTGGATGCGGCCCGCGACTTCGGAATCGAGGTCGTGCTGGTAGGCGACGGCGAGGTCCTTTCGCGCGAGCTCGCCGATCACGAAGCCGCCAACCTGCCAATCCGAATCGAACACGCGCCCGAAACCGTGCTGATGGACGACTCGCCGCTGGAATCGGTGCTGTCCAAGCCGCGGTCGTCGATTCACGTCGGACTCGATCTGGTCAAGCGGGGAGACGCCAGCGCGTTTGTCAGCGCGGGGAATTCGGGCGCGGTGATGACGGCGTCGATGATGATCCTGGGCAATCTGACCAACGTCGATCGGCCCGCGATCGCGGCGCTGGCGCCGACCAGCGAGGGATTCAGCCTGCTGATCGACGCGGGCGCGAATACCGAAGTGAAGCCGATCAACCTGGTTCAATTCGCGGTGATGGGAAGCGTGTACTGGCGGTACGTGCGCAACGTCTCGCGCCCGCGCGTCGGGATTCTCTCCAACGGCGAGGAGAGTTCCAAGGGCACCGAGATCACGCGCGCGGCGGCCGCGATGCTGGAGCAGATGCCGACCTACGTGAACTACGCGGGGTACGTCGAGGGGCGCGACATCAACCGGGGCAAGGTTGACGTGGTGGTCACCGACGGATTCACCGGCAACGTCGCGCTCAAGACGATGGAAGGATTCTCGTCGTTCCTGCTGGGCGGCCTGCGCGGGGCGTTCGCCGAAAACTGGCGCGGGCGGCTGGCGTATCTGATGGTGCGCAAGAATCTCAACGCGATGCGCGACCGGGTCGATCCGTCGGAATACGGCGGCGCGCCGCTGCTCGGCGTCAACGGCGTGTCGATCATCGCGCACGGCTCGTCGAACCCCAGGGCAATCCGCAATGCAATTCGAGCGGCGGCCAACGAGCATCTGGTGCATCGCGTGAACGCCGAAATTCTGGAAATTCTTGCCAAGATTCAGCCGGTTGGGCCGGCCAAGCCCGCCGCGGGCAAGGGAATCAGGGCGTTGTTCGGCAAGATGCGCGAGCGGTTGCATCGCCGCGACAAGGAAGCCGAGGCGGCCAAGCGCGACGACACGCACCATCCGCCGGGACGCGATACGGGCGGGTTGCGGGACCGCTCCCCGGAGCACGGCGCGGAGCATCATGCCGACGTGGCCAAAATCGAGCGCGCCAACTACGAATCTACCCACTCCCGATCGCGCGGCAGCGGCCCGCTTAAGCACGAGCCGCCGGTCGAATCGGCCGACGGCAGCGGCGCGGAACCGGCGCTGCTCAACGGCGCGAGCGCCGGACGCGGACAAGCGGCGCAAGTCAGGCGAGTTGCGCACGCACGAAGAATCGGATGCGGGCGCGCATTCGGCAGACCGTCCCAAAGATCGTCCGAAGAGCGATTCCTGAGGCGCCGCCCTAAATGAAACTGGCGTTTCTTTTTCCGGGGCAGGGATCGCAGCGGGTCGGGATGGGCAAGGAATTCGCGGATAACTTCCCGGTCGCGCGCGAGACGTTCAAGCAAGCCGACGACGCGCTTGGTTTTGCGCTTTCCAGGCTATGCTTCGAAGGCCCGGAGGACGAGCTGCGGCTGACGGTCAACACTCAACCCGCCATCGTCGCGGCGTCGATCGCGGCGCTGGCCGTCTATCGCAAGGAAATCGGCGGCGAGCCGGAAATCGCGGCGGGCCACAGTCTGGGCGAATACAGCGCGCTGGTCGCGGCGGGAGCGATTGGGTTTGCCGATGCGATCCGCGCCGTGCGCGAGCGCGGGCGCTTGATGCAGGAAGCGGTGGCGCCGGGGGATGGCGCGATGGCGGCGCTGATCGGGCTCGATCTGCAACAGGTGCAGGAAATCTGCGATGAAGTCTCGGCCGAGGGCAAGCTCGCGGTGCCTGCGAACCTGAACGCGCCCGGCCAGGTCGTTATCGCCGGACATGCGGCGCCAGTACGCCGGGCGCTGGAGATCGCCAAGGAGCGGGGCGCTTCGATGTCGGTGGAATTGAAGGTCAGCGCGCCGTTTCACTGCTCGCTGATGCAACCGGCGCGCGACGGGATGGAACCGGTGCTGCGCGGGTTGAGGGTGGGAGAGTTCAAGTTTGGGGTGATCGCCAACGTCACGGCTGAAGTGAATCACGATCCCGGGCGCGTCGTGCCGCTGCTGCTCGAACAGATTACAGCGCCGGTAAGGTGGGAAGAATCGATGGGGGTGGTCGCCCGCAGCGGTATCACCGACGCGATCGAATTCGGCTGCGGCCGGGTGCTGATGGGGATGATGCGCCGGATGTATCGGACGATTCGGGTGCGCCCGCTGGAAGATATGGCGTCGTTAAAAGCCATTTCGCAGCCCGCACCTGCCGCCAAAACGTGACCCCGCCTTGCGTCGGGTGCTTTTAGTCCTTATGCTGCCCTGATAATTTAGTTTCCCAGCCGTTACCTCTGGTCTTTGCGGCACGGGGATAATGTTGGAATATTCATTGGCGGCCTAATCACGGCTCGCTGCCAGGAGGAACGAGAGCACGATGGCTCAAGACATCGAAACCAAGGTTCGCGCGAAAATAAGCGAGCAGCTGGGTGTGTCCGCCGACGAAGTAACTCCGGAGGCCTCGTTCATCGAGGATCTCGGCGCCGATTCGCTCGATATTGTCGAGCTGGTGATGGCGCTGGAAGAGGAGTTCAACATCGAAATCTCCGACGAGGACGCCGAGAAGATCCGCACGGTCAAGGACGTCGTCACCTATATCGAGGCTCACAAGCACTGAAGCCGCGCGCCTCAACACCCGCTCGTGATATATCGCCAGCTCCGCGGCGCCCGGCAGGCGGGGCACGGAGCTAGGCCATGCGGTGCCCATTTTGCCGCAGCCGTGGAAACCGGGTCGTCGATTCGAGGCTCTCGAGCGACGGCATGATGATTCGGCGCCGGCGCATGTGCTCGGCATGCAAGCGCCGGTTCACCACCTACGAGCGGGTCGAGGAAGCGGCGCCGATGGTGGTGAAGAAGGACGGACGGCGCGAGCCGTTCGACCGCGACAAGATAATCGCCGGCCTCAAGCGGGCCTGCGAAAAGCGGCCGGTCTCGATGGAAACGATCGAGCAGATCGCCAACAGCATCGAGACCATGCTGGCGGAGCAGGGCGATCGCGAGGTCGCGAGCAGTGCGATCGGTTCGGCGGTGATGAACGAGCTGCACAAGATCGACCAGGTCGCCTACGTCCGCTTCGCCTCAGTTTACCGCTCGTTCAAAGATATCGACGAGTTCATGCACGAGCTCGAAGAGCTGATCAATCAACGCAAGCAAGGTGCCGCGCCGAACGCCGCCGGTGACAAGAAAGCCGACGCTGCCTCCTGATTCGCCAATGCGGGCGTCGGGCGGGGGGCAGGCTCCCGACAAGGCCGCGACTGGGGACGTTCGCTTCATGCGCGAGGCGCTCGCGCTGGCGCAAGGCCAGCTCGGCCTGACCTCGCCTAATCCCTCCGTAGGATGCGTGATCGTGCGCGGCGGCAAAGTCGTCGGCCGCGGCGTCACCGGTCTCGGCGGGCGTCCGCACGGCGAAACGCAGGCGATCGCGGATGCGGGCGCGCGCGCTCGCGGCGCGACCGCCTACGTATCGTTCGAGCCGTGCGCGCATTTCGGAAAGACCCCGCCGTGCGCGGACGCGATCGCCGCGGCGGGGATCAAGCGCGTGGTTATAGGCTGCGTGGACCCCGATCCGCGCGTCAGCGGGCGCGGAATCGCAATCCTGAAACGCGCCGGGATTGAGGTTGCGGGCCCGGTGCTCGAAGACGAAGCGCGAGCCTTGAACGAAGGCTTCATCACGCGGACGGCGCGCGGGCGGCCGATGGGGATACTCAAGCTGGCGATGTCGATGGACGGCCGGATTGCGGCTGCCAGCGGCGATTCGCGATGGATCAGCTCGCCCGCGTCGCGTGAACTGGTGCATCGATGGCGCCGCGAATGCGACGCGGTGATGGTCGGCGCAGGCACCGTAATCTCGGACAATCCGCGCCTGACGTGCAGAATCGCGGGCGGGCGCGATCCGGTTCGCGTCGTTATCGATGCGCGCCTGCGCACCGCGCCGGACGCTCGCGTATATCGGGTTCGTTCGCGCGCGTCCGCTATCCTGGTCACCACGCCGGGAAATCTCGCCCGCGCGCGGCGAAGATATGAGCGGCCCGGAGTCGAAGTGATTGCCGCCCCGGCGCGCAACGGAAAGATAGATCTCGGCCGCTTGATGCGCGAGTTTGGGCGGCGCGGATGGTGCCGGGTGCTGATCGAAGGGGGCGCAATTCTGGCCGGTTCGGCGTTAGGGGCTGACATCGTGGATAAAGTGGCATTCTTCATCGCGCCGATAATATTGGGCGGCGGCCTTCCCGCGATTGAGGCGATCAAGTCGCGCCGCGTGCGCGACGCGCTAAGGCTTGCCGATCTCTCGGCGCGCCCGGTCGGCGACGACTGGCTGCTGGAGGCCCGTGCCGGCGCGGGAAATCGGCGCACTCACGCCGGCCCGGCGCCACGCACTGGTTAGGTCTTCGAGCCGGTGATAGTATCGCGATCGTTGAGTTGAATCAGATGGCATCGGTTCCTTTTGAAGAAATATTCTCCGCATTGCGCGACGGAAAGATGGTCGTGATGATTGCGGAGGAGCGCGAGGACGCCGAGGGCGACCTCGTGATGGCGGCTGAAAAAATCACGCCGGACGACATCAATTTCATGGCACGCGAGGGCCGCGGCGTGATCTCGGTCGCGATTTGCGACAAGCGCTTCCGCGAGCTTGGAATTCCGCTCCAGCCTTCGACCGACAACGGCGATTCCAGCCAGCAGGCGGGAGTGCTGATCGACGCGCGCGAAGGCGCCACCACCGGCATTTCGGCCGCCGACCGCGCGCGGGTGATTTCGGTGGTCGCATTCGGCGAATCCCGGCGCGACGATATCGTCATGCCCGGCCACATTTTGCCGCTAATGGCGCTCAGCGGGGGCGTGATGGTGCGAATGGGGCGGGCCGAAGGCGCGGTGGATCTGATGCGGGCGGCGGGGATAAGTCCGGCCGCGGCGCTATGCACGATACTGCGCGAGGACGGCGAGGCGGCGCGGCTCAAGGAACTGCGCGAGTTCGCGGCGCGCCATTGCGTCCCGATCTGTTACGTCAAGGAACTCGTATCATATCGCCTGACCAACGAAGTTCTGGTCCGGCGCGTTTCCGAGCAGCCGTTTCCGGTCGCGGGCGGGATGCTGCAGGCCGTGATCTTCCGCAACGTGGTCGATGGCCGCGAGCATCTGGCGCTGATCAAGGGCAATGTCGGCGGCGGACGCCCGGCGCTGGTGCGGCTCCATTCGGAGTGCCTGACCGGCGACGTATTTTCGTCGTCGCGATGCGACTGCGGCGAGCAGTTGCAGGAGGCGCTCGAGCGAATCATGGCGGCGGAGTGCGGCGTGGTGATTTATCTGCATCAGGAGGGGCGCGGAATCGGGCTCGGGAACAAGATTCGCGCCTACGCGCTGCAAGACAAGGGGATGGACACGGTCGAGGCGAACCTGCATCTCGGCTTCGACGAGGACCTGCGCGATTATGGAATCGGCGCGCAAATTCTGCGCGACCTCGGCGTCGGCGAGGTGCAGTTGCTGACCAACAATCCGCACAAGATAGAAAGCCTGCGCCGGTACGGGGTGAGCGTCTCGCGCGTGCCGATCGAGGTCGCGCCGCACGCGGGAAACATCGGGTACCTGAAGACCAAGAAAGAAAAACTCGGCCATCTGTTCTCGGAGCTGAAGCTGAACACTTGAGGAAGTATGCCGCTGGCGCGCCACCTGGACGCGGAGCCGGCGGCGGTTGAATCGCTATGGGACTTAGACATCAGGGGCGCGAGCTCGCGCTCAAGGCGCTGTACCGGATAGACATCTGCGGCGGCGCGAGCAGCGACGATCTGAGCGCGCTGTTCGAGAGCTTTCCGGCCGAGGAGAGCGCGCGCAAGTTCGCCGTCCAGTTGATGGAGGGAGTGCGCCGCGAGCAGCCAGCGCTCGACAAGCATCTGGCGGACGCGCTGGAGCATTGGTCGGTCAAGCGGCTGTCGCGCGTCGATCACAACATCATGCGGATCGCGCTGTACGAACTGCTCAGGATGGAGGACATCCCGGCGCGGGTCACGATTGACGAGGCGATCGAGTTGGCGAAGCGCTACGGCGACATTGAATCGGGGCGCTTCGTCAACGGGGTGCTGGACGAAATCGCGGGACGGTTGGGGCTCAAGCAGAAGGGTGAGGAAACCACGCAATCCAAGGCCGAGTAGGCTGCTCGGCGTCGTGCTCGTCGCAGGCCTGTACATTGCGGGATGCGGCTACCACTTCGCGGCATCCGGCGATGCGCTACCGCAGGGCGCCCGGACGATCTACGTCGCGCGATTTGGCAATACCACGCGCGTAACCGGAATCAACGACGAGCTCATGCGTTACATCAAGGACGAAATCGAGCGGCATCACAGGCTCAAGCTCGTGGATAGTCCGGACGATGCGGACCTCGAGCTGGCAGGTTTTGTCAAGCTCGTCACTCAGGCGCCTATAGGTTTCAACGCGGTGTACGAGCCGACCACCTACCGCAGTCGCGTGTTAATCACAGCGGTGCTCAAAGACCTGCACACGAAGAAGACGATCTGGAGCTCGGGCAACATCGGCGGCGGGCAGCACATTCCGGTCGTAGCGACGAGCATCGTGACCACGACGCCGACGTTCTTGCAGGGAAACCTGCGCAGCGGCGATATCTCGCAGATGTCCGATATCCAGGTTGCGCAATCGGAAACGGCGTCGGCGCGCGACGTGATGATGCAGCGACTCGCGCAGAACCTGTACACCGAGATGGCCGAGGGCTTCTAGCCGGGCGCAGCCCGGATGGACGCTGCCGCATGCCGCTTGAAACCGCGCTGGCGTACCTCCGGGGAGCAGGCGCTCAACGCCAAATCCCGCCGGTGGTGGTGATCTTCGGTCCGCACGCATTCCTGCGCGAATACGTTCTCGATTCAATCGTTCGCAAGCTGGTGGGCGATGGATGCCAGCATCGCAGCTTTCAGGTCGGCGCGGGCGACGATTACGCCGCCGTGCTGGCCGAGCTTCGCGCGCCCGATTTGTTCGCACCCAAGCGCGCGATCGCATGCCGAATCCTGCGATCGCGCCGCGACGTAGCGGAGACCGCTGAGGCCGGTGACGTGCGCGCGCCGGGGAGCGCCGGCTCGGAGGCGGCGCTGGCGGCGGCGATCGAGACAGCGCGCGGCCCGGGCAACCTGATTCTGCTCTACGAAAAAGACAACGCGCCCGCTAAGATCCGCCGCGCCGCCGAAAAGCCGGCGCTGCTCGTGAATTGCATGCGTCCGTTCGACAATCAGCTCGAGCAGTACGTGAACGCGTTCGCGCAGTCGCTCGGATTAAAAGTGTCGGCTGCCGCTATCGACCTGATTATTTCACGTCACGGCGGAGATTTGGCCGCCGTCGCCGGCGCGCTGGGCAAGGCCGCAATCTTCGTCGAACCGGGCGCGGCGGTGCAGCCGGGCGATTTGGACCAGGGCGCAAGGCGGATGCCCGAAGCGTTCGAGCTCGCCGACAGTCTCGCGCGCGGCCGCGGCTCGGCGGCGATCGCGCAGTTGGGCCGCGCAATCGCGCTCGGTCGCGACGTTTTCGAAATCCTCGCGGTGGAGATCATCCCGATGATGCGCCGCATGATGATCGCGGCCTCGATGATCGCGGCGCGAAGAAGCGACGGGGACGTCGCCGCTGCCATGGGGCTGGCGCCGCAAAGCAGCCTGGCGACCCGCGCAATCGAAGGGGCGCGGCGCTTCGGGTTGGCCCGCCTCGAACGGACTTACTGGCGCGCGTGCGCGATGGATGCGGGATTCAAGAACGGCGTGATCAAGGAGCGCGAACAAGCGCTCGCCGGTTTGATCCTCGATCTGATGAGCACGCCGGGCTAGAAGCCGTCGCCCCGAGCGGACGGCTTACGCTTCTTTCTTGCCGAACTTGCGATGCAGGCTGGAGGACAGCCGTGCAACCTTGCGCCGGACCGTGTTGCGATGCATCGTGCCGCTGCTGATCGCCCGGTACAGGACCTTGGTGGCCTGCTTGAGCGCTTCGCGCGCGGTGGCTTCGTCGCCGCTCGACGCGATAGTTTCCGCCGCGGTCTTGGCCATCGTGCGGGCACGGGTCTTGACGACGCGGTTGCGCTCGGCGCGCTTGATGTTTTGCCGATGGCGCTTCTCGGCCGATGGATGAACTGGAATATGAGGCATAACCAGTCATTTCTAACAGTGCGCGAGCGCCGTAGCAATACGCTGGTTCAATTCATCGCTTCAATCGCCGGCCGCCGGCGCGCGTCGCAGCCTTCGCTTCGTTCCACAGGGCGTCGATTTCGGCCGGCGTCATCGCCTTGAGATCGAGTCCGCGCGAGGCCGCGATTGCCGCGACCTGGTCAAATCGCGCGACGAACTTGTCGCAGGCGGCGACGAGCGTCTGTTCGGCGTGCATCCCGATGAAGCGGGGCGCGTTGGCGACCGCGAGCATCAGGTCGCCGATCTCCTCGGCGGCGCCGGCGGTGTCGCCGCGATCGAGCGCATGCTCGATCTCCTCGATTTCTTCGCGGGCCTTCGCCAGCACCTCGCGAATGTTGGCCCAGTCCATCCCGGCGCGGCGCGCTTCCTCGCCGAGTTTCTCCGCGCGCATCGATGCGGGCAGTCCGCGCCCGGCGTGCGCGAGACTCCTGGCACCCTGCGGATGCTTGCTCGCGCGTTCCCGCTGTTTGATCTGATCCCAATTCTCAAGGACCTGCTCGACCGTGTCGGCGCGTGTGTCGCCGTAAATGTGCGGATGCCGCCGAATGAGTTTTTCCGCGGCGTTTTGCAGGCTGGTGGCGATGTCGAACTTTGACTGTTCGGCGAGTATCAATGCGGCGAACAAGCATAGCACCGTCAGGTCGCCGAGTTCCTCCGCGACGTCGGGAAAGTCGCCGCGGGCGATGGCGTCGGCCACCTCGTACGCTTCCTCGATCAGATGGCGCGGGGTGTCGGCGAGTTTCTGTTCGCGATCCCACGGGCATCGGGCGCGCAGTTCGGTAACGACCGCGAGCAGTTTCGCAAACGCCTGCGCTGAACTGGCCTCATCGCTCATGGCGCTACACCGTGACGATCGGTTCAAGCACCTTTTCGGTTAAGAAGTTTGACAGGTCGATCAGCCCCTCGGCCGTGATTTCGTGGCCGCAATCGTACTCGCGATAAGTCAGCGGAACCTTAAGGGCGCGGAGCGACTCCGCCGACGACCGCCCGCGCGCGATCTCGATCATATCGTCGGCGCGGCCATGCTGAACCAGAGCCGGCAGCGCTTCGAGAGCGGCCGGATCGCTTACCTCATCCATCAACTCGGGCGGAAAATACGTCGAGAGCGCAACCAGAGCCGCGAACTTCGACGGATTTCTGAGCGCCAGCCGATACGCCATCATGCCGCCCTGGCTGAACCCCAGCACCACCAGTTTTTTCTTGTCCACCGGATACTTTTGCAGCGCGGTGTTGAGAAACGCGGTCAGCACCTTGTTCGCGTCGTCGATCGCGGCGCGATCGGGTGAAGCACCCATCCGAATCGGAAACCACGCGTAGCCGCGGGTGGGACCAATCGGCACCTCCATCGGACCCTGCGGGCAAATCACCATGAAGCGGCCGTCGGCGATATACGGCGCGAGTCCCAGGAGGTCGAGCGCGTTGGAGCCGAACCCGTGAATCGCGACCATCGTCGGATGAGGTCCGTCGCCGGCGGGCTCGTACGCGGTATGGATCAGGCGCATCGATGCGTTCTCCTTCGGCCGAGTCTCGCATCATAGACTGCGCCCCAATCGCGTCGCCAGCCGGCTTGCGGGCGCGCCGGCTGCCGGTTGCCGTCCCCGATCTCGCTCCCGTGGCTGTTCATCGCAGCCGCAATAACCGCTATCTTAACGGCGCGCGATATGGGTATTAGCAGGAAGATCGGGCGTTGAAGGTCGCAGGCGATAAGCCTCGGCAGTGGATTGCGGATGCGCAATTTTTGCGCTGGGGCGTCGCGGCGTTGGCGATATTTTCGATCGCGGCCGCATCGGCTCCCGATGCGCCCAGCGGGAAGGTGCCGGGATTTATTGCCGGCGCGATTCTGATCGCGCTGATCGGCTACGCGCTTCTCGACTACCTCCGCCCCCTCATTGACGATCGCGACTCCGGGCTTACAGCCGCACTGCTCATGCTCGCTGCCCTGGCCGCGGTGAAGCTCTTGCTGATGCCGCTGTTTCCCGGCTTCGGCCCCGACGTAGGCGATTACCAGGCGTGGGCGGGCCAAATCGCGACCTTCGGTCCCGCGCATACCTATCAGCAGGGATTCTTCCTCGACTACCCGCCCGGCTATCTGTACGCGCTGTGGGTCGTGGGGCTGATTGGGCATGCAGTGGGCGCGTCGGGAAATGTTTACCGGGTCATAATCCAGAGTCCCGCGATCGTCGCCGACTTCGCGCTGGCGCTCTTGATGTATGCCTTCGTGCGGCGCGGCAGCCGGCCCGGGATGGCTCTGGTCGCGATGGCGATGGTCGCGCTGAATCCGGCGCTGCTGTTCGACACCGTCGTCTGGGGTCAAAGCGATTCGGTGATGACCTTCGTCATGCTGCTCAGCATCGCCGCGATTCTCAGCCGGCAGTACGAAATCGCATGGGGACTGGCCGCGATCGCGGTGCTGGTCAAGCCGCAGGGATTGATGATGCTTCCGGTGCTCGGCGTCTGGACGATGCTCGAGGCCGACTTCGCGACGTGGTTCACGTCGGGAGCCGCGCTAATTGCGGTCGCGATGATCGGCATCGCGCCCTTCCAAATCGGCCGTGAATGGAACTGGATCATCAAGCTCTACAGTTCCACCGCCGCGTACTATCACGAGACTTCAGTCAACGCGTTCAACCTGATGGCGCTTATCGGCGGGCTGCGCCAGGCGGATTCGGGAACTTTCGCGGGAGTGTCGTACTTTGCGCTCGGGATGAGCCTGCTGGTGCCGCTTTACGGATTCATTGCGTGGATCTTGTGGCGCGGCCGCACGCCCACGCGCCTGCTGTTCGCCTCGTTCCTCGCGATTTTTGGATTCTTCATGGTTGCGCCCAGGATGCACGAGCGGTACTGCTACCCGGCAATCGCGCTTGCGGTGCCGTTGGCTCTGGAAGCGCCCGAGATGCTTGCTGTCTTCGCGATCATCTCGCTCACCGGCTTGATCAATTTGGCCTACGTCCTGCACACGCTTAACACCGTGGTGTTCCTGGACGGGCGCGACGGGCTCGCGATGGCGACCTCGCTGCTCAACGTGGGCGCGCTTGCGATCGCCGTTTACTACGGCGCGACGCGCCTGCAGGGCGAAAGCGGTGCGGCCAGCGCCGTCGCTGCGTTCTTCGAGAGATTCGCAACGCCCCGGCCTGTCCAGGACTACGTTCCGGAACCGGCGGCCGCGCCCGCGCCGCCGTGGATCGCGGCCGATACGATCATCATCTCGGCGCTGTTGATCGCTCGCCGCGATTCACGCGCTTCTGGCACCTTGGGCATCCCGCCGAGATCGTGTTCGATGAGGTCCATTTCGTCGGCCAGGGACGCCACTATTTGCACGGCGAGTCCTTCCTCGATCCTCATCCGCCGCTGGCCAAGCTGGTGATCGCCGCCGGCATCCTCCTCTTTGGCGATCATCCGTGGAGTTGGCGGGCCGGCAACGCGACGCTCGGGACGGCGATCGTGGGCATCACCTACCTGCTCGGGCGCCGGATGTCGGGCTCGCGGCTGGTCGGTGCGCTCGCGGGCGCGATCATCCTTTGCGACGGGATGTATCTGGTCGACTCGCACTACGCCGTCATCGACATCGTCTATCTCACCTGTGCGGCAGCGGCGTACTTGCTATTTTTCAAATTCGCGCAAGCGCCCGATCCGGGCGCGCGCCGGCGCATCCTGCCGTGGATTGGCCTGGTGCTGGGGCTTTGCCTGGCAAGCAAATTCTATATCCCGGCGATAACCTTTCTGATGGTGATGGGTTTCATTCTCTATGTGCTCGCGAGGGACCGTCCCGCCGCCGCGCCGGTTGCTGCGCCGGTCGAGCCAAAGGCGGGCAAAAGCCAGTCACCGGCCCCGATTGGAATCGAGCCCTTCGGTTGGACCGAGGTCGTCTTCACTGCGCTGATCTGTATTGTCCTCGGATTGATCCTGTTCATTCTCGGCGAAACAAGCGCGCGCGCTTTTCTGATCGTTTTCGCAGCGTTGGCAGTGCGGGCTGCGGAGATCTTATGGCGCAACGGCTCGTTGCGGATGCGATCGATCGCGAGCCTGCTCGAACCGATGAGCGTGGGCGCAGTCCTGCTCGTTGGATCGGTCGCCGCGATTACATACCTGGCGGTGTTCTTCCCGCATTACTGGCTCGGCTGGTGGGGCGGAATCTCGGATCTGTTCTCTTACTACAAGGACATCGTCTGGTATGAGAAGAGCGTCTCGTCCGCCACCCATCCGTACTCGTCGCCGTGGTGGAGCTGGCCGCTGATGCTGCGGCCGATCGCCTACTGGCAGAACTTCCCCAAGACCGGCGACGTACAAACCGTCTGGGGCGGAGGAAATCCGCTGCTATGGTGGGGCGCGCTGACCGCGATCACGATCACCGCCGTCAGTGCGATCGAGCGCCCGAGCCTGACCCGCTCGTTTCTCGTCATCGGCTATCTCAGCTACCTGCTGATCTGGGCCTGGATCGGCCGCACGCTCTTTCTCTACCACTACATGGCCTCGGTTTACTTTGGATACCTCGCGCTGGCGATTCTGCTCGCCGAATGCTTCAAGGAGCGCGCCGAGCCGTGGGAGCATCTGGCGCTGTTGCTGACGATGACGCCGGTGTTCTTCCTCGGGATGCCGCCTAAGTGGGGATGGATCACCTTTATCGTCGTAATCGCCGGGTACGGCTATTCCCTGCTGAAAACCCGGTACGCGGGCCGATACGTCGCCGGCGTGTTCGTGCTCGTCGCGCTGGTTCTGTTCGTGTACTACTTTCCGGTTTGGGTCGGCATGCCGATCAGCCGCGAGCGGATACTACGCGCGGATGTGGCTGTCAGCCGGGGGACTGCGCAGTTGGATATGATCGCTTGCATGCCTTCGTATCGCCGCCGCGCGATTTTGCTCTGCGCAGTTTTTATCGGCGCGGTGCTTGCCGCCGCCCTGTCCGCGCCGCGCCCGGCCGCGGCCGAGGGTAACCTGCTGCTCAACGGCGACTTCGCCAAGGGCTCCGAGGATCAGCCCGATTTGTGGCGCACCGAGGCCTGGATTAACAAGCCCGACACCTTCACCGCCCATTGGCATTCCTACACCGACAAGCCCAGCGAGCTGGAGGTCGATAACCTCCAGGCCGACGACGCGCGCTGGATGCAGTCGCTGACCGTGCAGCCGGGATGGTATCAGCTGAGCGTCGATGTCCGCACCGAAAACGTCGGCGCCAAGGAAAGCGGCGCGTCGATTTCAGTCATGGAAGACGGCATCATGTCGGCCGACATCCACGGCACCACCGGCTGGCAGCGCGTGAGCCTGTACCTCAAGGTCGGGGGACACGGCGCGGACATCGACGTGGCGCTGCGGGTGGGAGGATTCGGCAGCCTCAACACCGGCAAGGCATTCTTCAGAAATGCGTCGCTGGTCCGGATTGACGCGCCGCCCCCCAAAGCCACTCCTACTTACGACTTGCTGGCGATCCGGCAACAGGGCGCCCCGGCGCCGATCGGCTCGCCGATCTCGCTGGTGTTCACGTTCGTGGCGCTGGCGGCGATCGCATGGGCGGGCTGGCGCATTTTCGGCGACGACGACTTTCGCATCTTCAATGTATTTCGCGCCGCCATTTCGGAGCGCCCGAACAAACGATGAGCTCGGACGCCGCAAACTCGCCTCGCGCGATCGCCCCGGAAGATCGCACTCGCCAAATCGAGACTGCGGTCTTTCTCATCCCCTTAATCACCTACGCCTACTTTTATCAGGGCTCCGACCAGAGCATCGCCTGCCGCTTCGACCTGCTGCGCTCGATGATCGAGAAACAGGTGCTGTGGATCAACGATTTCTGCGGCTTCAACACCGCCGACATCATCACCGTCCACGGCCATATTTATTCCGTCAAGGCGCCCGGCACCTCCTATACCGCGTTGATTCCGTGGCTGGTTTTCCGAGCCGGGCTGCAGCCGCTGAGCGCGGCGCACGAGCCGCTGTACTGGGCGTTTGTCACTTACCTGACCACAGTGTTCACCACCGGGCTGCTGATCTCGGCGATGTGCGTCGTCATGTTTCGCTTCGCGCGATTTGTCGGCGCCGCCGAGGGCCGCGCGGCCGCCGTCGCGCTGATTTTTGGCCTCGCGACGATCGCATTTCCGTACGCCACCGAGCTCACCGGCGAACCGGTCGCCGCGGTATGCGTTTTCACCGCGTTCTACCTGCTGGCGACGTTCGATTCCCGCCGGTCGTCGATGCGCGCGTTTGCCGCCGGGTTTCTGGCGGGATGGGCGGTGCTCAACGATTACCCGGTCTTCCTGGTCGCCGCCGCGATCGGAATCTACGCCCTGTTCAAACTGTCCGGCTGGAAGTATCTCGCGGCGTTCTCCGCCGGCGCCGCGATCACCGTCGTAATCATGCTCGCTTACAACTGGGGCGCCTTCGGCAATCCGCTCTTCTTCAGCTACCAGGCGTTCAAGCTCTCGCCCGCCGAAAATCGTCAATTCCCCGAGCAGGCGGCCGGATTCGTCGGGCTGACCTATCCCAGGGTCCGCATTCTGTGGAACGTGCTGGTCGATCCGCAGCGCGGATTGTTTTTCTGCAACCCCGTGCTGTTGCTCTCGATCGCCGGCGTGGGTTATTTCGCGCGGCTCAGGCGATGGCGCGCGGAATTCGTCGTCACCGTCTATTCCTTCGTGGTGCTGTTCCTGTTCAATGCCTCGTATGGCCAATCGATCGTATCGTGGGGAGGGGGGACCGCGACCGGGCCGCGGCAGATCGTCGCTTCAGTTCCCTTCATGGTTCTCGCGCTCGCGTTTCTTCCCGCCGCGTGGGACTGGATGCTCGGCGCGGTGGGCGCGCTGTCGGCCGCGATCATGCTGATGGCGACCGCGACCAATCCGCATTTTCCCTACGAGTATGACAACCCGGTGCGCGACTTCGCGCTTCAGCAATTCATGCGCGGCGACTTCGCCACCAACCGCGACGCATTCTTCGGCGGCGGCATGATCATCCGCGACTCCGTCGCCTTCAACCTCGGCAAGCTCGTTCGACTGCCGGGACCGTTTCAGCTCTGGCCGCTGGCCGCGTTCTGGATCATCGGCGGGTTGGCTCTATCGGAATCGCTCGAGCTGTGGGGAATCGGCGCATCGCGCCGCCTGAAGCAGATTGCGGCCGCGACGGGGATCGCGGCGGTGTTCCTGCTCTCGATGAGCCAGCGAGTCATGCAGCCGTTCGTCGATCGCGGCGACCACGGATTGCTCGGCAGGTACTACGTGGGCGAGCGATGCGCCGAGTACCCGCCGCATATTGTGCGAGTCGATCGCCAGCTAGACTTCGACGACATCGCCGAGATGGGCGCGATGCCGTTTCCGTCGTGCGACATCTGGCGCGGCGAGCTGATCGCGCCAAAGGCCGGCGAATACGAGTTTGCGATCGAAGTCGACGACTCGGGATGGGTCACGATCGACGGCACGGAAGTGATTCACGATCCGGGCCTGGTGAACAAGGGTCGCGACGCGGGCCGCATCCAGCTTACCGCGGGGCCGCATCAGATTGAGGCCGGCGAGCGAAATCTCGGCGGCGGCTCCTACCTGCACCTCTATTGGAAAATTCCCGGCGCGCCCGACAATGAAATCGTGCCCGCCGAAGCGCTAATCCCCGAGCGCCCGCCGGCTAGCAGATGGTAGCGACACCGCTTTTTTGCAGATCGCTCTTCAAGCTGCTCGCGCTCGACGCAACCGGCGAGGATCGCTTCGACACCGGCTATTCGAGCGCCGAGGGCGGCGGCGCGCTGGTCAAGGATTCCACCGGAACCGTCGTCTGGGCCGCGCCCTGACCGCAGGGAGAATTATCCGCCTTCAGTTCAATCGGAACTGAAAGCGGGATTCTGACATCGCCCGGATTCAAGGGGCCGCATCGGCTTGAGGCCGGCCAGCGAAATGTCGCCGCCGGCTCCTACCTGCGCCCGTTCGGGAAATCCCCGGCGAACCACTAATCCCGGCGGCCCGCCGCCTGGCTTCCGACAGACAACGCATGCGTGGTACGCTGCCCCGGGCAGTAGGGACATGCCCCTTTTTCGCGAGCTCGACATGCCACTGTATATGGACATCCACAACCTCCAGGGAGCAACCCCGGAAGAGGTTGAGAAGGCGCACGCCGCCGATCTCGAGGTGCAGGGGAAGTACCACGTCGAGTATCTCAAGTTCTGGTTCAACGAAAACCACGGCAAAGCTTTCTGTCTCGTCGATGCGCCCAGTCCGGAGGCGGCGCAGTCAGTGCACCGCGAAGCACACGGGCAGATCGCAGAGAGAATTATCGAGGTCCAGCCCGCGGTTGTCGAGGCATTCCTCGGCGCGGCGGAAACCGATCCGTCAGGAGCGGTCATCGCCCCTGGTGGCGCCGGCAACGAGCGCGACCCCGCAATCCGGACCATTCTCTTCACGGATATCGTCGGCTCGACGAATGAAGCCTTGGGCGACGACGCGGGTATGGCTCTGTTAGGCGTCCACAACACGATCGTCCGCGACGCTCTGGCCGCCGCCGAGGGCCGTGAGGTCAAGCACACCGGGGACGGCATCATGGCGTCCTTTGTGTCGGCAGCGGCCGCGGTTCGCTGCGCAAGCCGGATTCAGCGCGACTTGGCCAGGCATCGGGAGGCCCACACGGAGTATCCGCTCAAGGTTCGGATCGGCGTCGCGGCAGGGGAGCCCGTCGAGCGTGAGCACGATCTCTTCGGTGCGACGGTGCAACTGGCCGCGCGGCTCTGTTCCCACGCCGAGCCCGATCAAATTCTGGTGTCGAACGTGATTGCCGAGTTGTGCCTCGGAAAGGGCCTGCCCTTCAAAGACCTTGGAAATGTTCTCCTAAAGGGTTTCAGTCGCCCGATCCGAGTTCACGCTGTCCCATGGTCTGCCGCGACCTAAAGCGCCGCGGCAATCCCATAGAACCCTTACGGCTTGATGTTCTGGTTCAGGTGGAACAAGTTGCCGGGGTCGTACTTTCTCTTGATCGACACTAACCGGGCGTAGTTGTCCTTATAGCTATCCCTGATCCGGCCTTGGTCGTCATCGGCCATCATGTTGACATATCCGCCGGCCATTGAGTGGGGCTCGAGCGCCTTGTAATAGTCCTTCACCCACTTGATGTTCTCTTCGTTGTCGGCGGGATCGGGCCACATGCCGGCGATCACCGTCGCGAACTTGGCCTCGCGGTAGGCGAACGCTGTTGCGTCCGCGGGAACACGGTTGCAGGCGCCGTTGATCGGATAGATGTGCACGGTCGAATTCACGACCGGCACCTTCGGCCCCAACTGCGCGTGTGCCGCAATCGCGCCGTCCGTTAACTCCGTCGCGAAAGAGGACTTCCAATAGTGCTGCAGGCCCGCCGGGAGTAGCGGGTCGAACAGGTTGTTCATCGCGTAGAAGGGCATCGGCGCAACCATCTTGGCCACCGTCGGCGCCGGCTTTAGGAATGCGGCCATCTGGTTCTCGCCGTCCTTGGACGCACCGGCCCAGCAGGCCACGATCGCGCAGAAGGTCTTGCCGTGTTCCTTCTGCGGGATGAACGGCAGCGGCGGCGCGATCTGAAACGCCGGGAAGTGGCCCATCTGCTCCGGCGCTGTCGCCACGTAGTCTCGGTAGAAGCTGATTACGTCGCGTGCTTTGTCGATCGGATAGAAGAAGAGGCCCGCGACGACATCTTTGACCGGGTGCAGTTGGAACTCGAACGATGTCACCACGCCGAAGTTGCCGCCGCCACCCCGCAGCGCCCAGAACAGGTCCTCGTTCTCCCGAGCGCTTGCGACGACGAATCGCCCATCGGCGGTGACAACGTCCGCGGACAGCAGGTTGTCGACCGAGAGGCCAAAGCTCCGCGACAGGTAGCCGATCCCGCCGCCCAGCGTAAGGCCGGCAACCCCGGTGCTCGCGATGATGCCGCCGGTTGTCGCAAGTCCGAACGCGTAGGTGGCGTGGTAGAAGTCGCCCCAGGTGCAACCGCCTTCGGCTCGCGCCGTCCGCCGGTGGGGATCGACGCGAACACCGGTCATCCTGCCGAGATCGATCACGACGCCGCGGTCGCAGGTGCCGAAACCGGGCACGCTGTGCGAACCGCCTCGCACCGCCAGATCCAGTCCATTCTCGCGGGCGTAGTCGATGCCCGCCATCACGTCGCCTACGTCGACTGCCCTCATGATGACCGACGGGCGCCGGTCGATCATCCCGTTGTACACTTTGCGCGCCTCTTCGTACCCCGCGTCACTTGCCGTTATCACCTGACCGCGAGCGCGCTCTCGCAACATTTCAACCGTCGGCTTTCCCATAGCGGCAACTCCTTGTGCTGGCGAATTTAGCCAACGGTCCGACCAAGAGATAGGGTCCTCAAACGTCGCGGGGGCGGGGCTCAATGCGGCGGGGGAGGGGACAGCGGGCTGGGCGTGTTGGAAAGGCCAGCCGGCGAAATATCGCCGCCGGCCCCTGCCTGCGCCCGTTCGGGATATCCCCGGCGCGCCAGACAAGGAAATCGTGCCCGCCGAAGCATTCCTCCCCGCTGGCCGCGCCACCTACCGCGCCAGCCTCGCGACTGCGCTCTCTTCTCCTGAGCATCCCCTTAGTCAGCTAACGCTCGACGGATTGCGTAAGATCGCGGCGTCCCTCCTCCAAGAGCTCGTGCAGCCTCAGCACTTGAAGACCCTTGATGGGAACCCGATTGAGCAGGAAAGCAAGATCTTCGTCGTGCGTCACGAAAATGTCTGCCGCTGCAGCGGCACAGACAGCGTGTTGGAGATCGCGAGAATCGGAACGTGTCGGGGATATTTTATCGACCATTATTCCGTACATAAACGACATCCCAAGACCTACTAGGGCCCGGACACTCGGAATCCTCAACAGTTTGTCGGGACCTCGTCGCTTACACTCTTCGGCGATGTCGAAGGATTCGACGAAAGCGCGTACGTGCGCCTCTGCACCGTCTTCAAAAAACTCCTCAAAGCTCGGGATATCGTTAGCCTTCCGGAATTCTTCAACCTCTCCGGCCGCCTCTGCGCGAGATTTCTTGACGCTGGCGAGAAATGCTGTCTTCTGATCGTGATCCTCACCTATGGTTGCTTCGAGTTCTCGGAGGCCGATTTGACCATCGACGATGGAGCACAACACCGACCGGATATGCGCTGCCTGCCGATTTCCCTCAAACGGTGAATTGGCCCTCTCGCCATTGAAGGCGAAGTGCCTGACATCGTCTTCCAAGATTTCACTGCTAAATCGAACGAAGCGATCCCAGTCGGCCATGTTCACGATCAGCCGGGAGCTGAGTGCTCACGATCTCGGGGCGAGAGTGAAAAGCGGCGAGCGTCTCTCGAATGTTTATGTGGCTGACGAGAATTGTTAGCAGTCCTGATGACACAGCCGCGCGCAGCTGGCGCTCATCTGCGTCAGTCACGCCGTTCGTCTTCTTGATCAAGTTGTCGAAGACGTTCGTATCGAAATACGCCAGCATAAGTGCATCTTGTTTTCCAAGAGATTGATGACCTTGTGTGGAGTGATGGCTTTTCGCGAATGAACTGCGATGCACCCCGACAGCTCCGAGCAGGAGACTTTTGTAGGTTTTCTAGCGCGTTGAAGAAGCTACGCCGCTTGCGCGCTGACGAGACCGAGTTGTCTGAGCGCGCGACCCGTGCCTTCGGGATCAACAAGCTTGTAGTAACGCCGGTGACCACCACGGGAGCTGTCGCCTTTCTCCAGGATTCCGCGCGTGACCAGCGGCTTCAGGTTCGGGAACCCACCGGCTTCTAGCCGCTGCATGATCCATGACCCCGCAAAATGATTTCCGATCTGCATTGAAAATTCGTAGCACTGCCTAACGGGAGGCATCCATGCAGGGTCTTCAACCGCCAATTTCATTGTTGCTTCGTACCCTGATTCCATGACGTCACCTTGCCCGAGGCTTCCCCTGTTCTCCGAGGTCCGGAACTTGACGTGGACCGGGACCTCAACGGGCTTTTTCGCAATGAAATCGACTTTTTCCCCGGCCTTAGTCCTGAACTGGACTTCGGTGGGTCGCTTCACTTTCTTGTGTGCGTCAAATTCTACCTTGCTCATTGAAAATCTACCTCCTGTAGTATTTGCCATGGAACCAATCCCACATATAGTGCCATGATTAACATTTGTGCAACGGCAAAACAAGGGCGAAAATATCCGCCTTCTTAGGAACTTGCCAGAAAGACGCGACTAAGAGAACGCCTTGGAGCCTAGCTCGCTCGAAAATACCAAGCCCGCGCGAGTTCCGCGCTCAATTCCGCGGGGGAGGGGGCGGCGGGCTGGGCGTGTTGGAAAGGCCGTTGAGCGAAAAGCCCCGCATCGAGGACGGCAAGTCGCTTGCAGCCTTATCAATCGAGGACGGAGGCCTGGGCTGACTGCGCACTGCTACCGGGGCCGGCGTTTTTGCCGGCGATTGTGGGCCGGCTGACGACGAAACAGCCGGTTGCGCCTGAGCGTTCGTCCTGGCGAACGCCGGGCGATGGGTCTGCTTGGCCGCGACCAATACCTCGCGCAGCAGATTCGATTCCTGGATTCCATGCGATATGCAATCCACGTCGGTGGCCGGACGCAACGGGATCTTGACCGCCGAGTTGAACGTGGCGCGCACCTCGACCAGGCTCGCTTCCGGACCGCGCGGCCGCACCAGGAAATTGTAAACCGACGACGAATCCAGCTCCGGCTCGGCCGTGTAGGTGCCTGCTATACTCTTTATCTTTCCGCAATCGGCGTCGTGCAGGGTGAAGCGCGGACCGACCGCCTCGATGATCCCGTTGGTCATGTCCTGCGCCTGTACGTGGAACGCATTTTGGCGGACGACCGTGTTCACCGCATCCCAGGCGAGATCGTAGGGTAGTGGAATCACCACTTCCTGCTGTCGGTCGGGCGGCGGCTGCGTAATCGGCGGATAGAAGCATCCGGCGATAAATAGCGCCGCAATCAGGCCCAAAATCGAAGCTCTCATCGCAAACATTGCCCTGCTCATCGGATCGCCCGGGACCGCATGATATCAGACGCGGGCGCGCCGGAGGCCCAAGTTTTTCACAATCGCCGGTCGTGGCGCTATCGGCTGCGCCCCATTCCCCCTTGGGCGAATCTTTATGATAATCTCGGCGTCATCGGGAGCCGCCCGCCAATCGCGGCCCCGGGAGAAGGTATTTGTCATGTCGGGTCATTCGAAATGGAGTTCGATCAAGCACAAGAAGGCGATCACCGATTCCAAGCGCGGCCGCGCCTTCACCAAGCTGATCAAGGAAATCACGATCGCGGCGCGCCTGGGCGGCGGCGACCTGAATTCCAATCCGCGCTTGCGCACCGCGGTGACGGTGGCCAAGAAGCAATCGATGCCCAACGACAACATCGATCGCGCGATCAAGAAGGGCACCGGCGAAATCGCGGGCGCGTCGCTCGAGGAAATCACCTACGAGGGCTACGGTCCGGGCGGCGTCGCGATAATGGTTGACGTGCTCTCGGACAATCGCAATCGCACGGTGGCGGAGCTGCGCTTCATCTTCTCGCGCCGCGGCGGGAACCTGGGCGAGGCGGGATGCGTCGGCTGGATGTTCAAGAAGCGCGGCGTGATCGGAATCGAAAAATCCGCCATCGACGAGGACAAGCTGCTCGAACTCGCGCTCGACGCGGGCGCCGACGACGTGACCGGCGACGGCGATACCTTCCAGGTCCTGACTTCGCCCGACAAATTGAACGCCGTGCGCGACGCGCTGGAAAAAGCCGGGCTTGCGATCGCGCATTCGGAGCAGACGCGGATTCCCGAAAATACGGTCGCGGTTTCCGGCCATGTGGCCGAGCAGGTGCTCAAGCTGATGGAAGAGTTGGAGGATCACGACGACGTGCAGAACGTCGCCGCTAACTTCGACATCAGCGACGAAGAGATGGCGCAGTTCTCGGCGGCCTAGCGGCGCGCGGGTGCTGATGCGGAGGTGGGGAATGCGGATACTCGGGGTGGATCCCGGGAGTGCGGTATGCGGTTACGGCGTGGTCGAAGGGCCCGGCCAGCGCTACGTGACCGCGGGCACGATCCGATGCGGATCGATCGCGCCGGGACCCGGGCGCCTGCGGCGAATCCACGAAAACCTGCTTGCCATCATCGACGAGTTCCGTCCGGATGCGATCAGCCTCGAGCGCCATTTCGTCGCCGCCAATGTGCAGAGCGCGTTTCGCATCGGCGAGGCGCGTGCGATGGCGATGCTGGCGGCGGCGGAGCGCGATCTGGCGATGTTCGAATATCCACCCAACGAAGTTAAGCTCTGCGTCGCCGGCCACGGACACGCCGACAAGGCGCAGGTGAAATACATGGTGCGCAAGACGCTGAAACTCGACCCGGCGATCGAGCTCGCCGACGACGCCGCCGACGCGCTCGCGCTGGCGATTTGCCATCTTGGCCGCGGTCGCGCCCCGAACCTGGCCGAGGCGATCGAGCGCGTGCGTCCGCCGCGCGCGGCGCGGGCGGGCAAGCCGCGGATGGCGCCGCAATGATCGCGTCGCTGACGGGCGCGCTCGCGGTTCGCGACGCGGGCCGGATCGTGGTCGAGACCGGCGGAGTCGGCTACGAAGTGATGATTCCGCTCAGCACCTACTATCGATTGCCGCAACTCGGCGAGCGCGTCACACTCGAGATACGCCAGGTCGTGCGCGAGGATGCGCTCACGCTTTACGGATTTTGCAGCGCCACCGAGAAACGCGCCTTCGACCTGCTGATGAGCGTGCAGCACGTGGGCCCGAAGCTCGCGCTCGCGATCCTGTCGGTGCTTGCGCCCGAGGAACTGGCCGGCGCGATCGGCAAAGGCGACGTGGACAGAATCGACGCGGTGCCGGGGGTCGGCCCCAAGGTGGCGGAGCGGGTGGTGCGCGAACTGCGCGACAAGGTCGCCGACTTGAAGATGTCATCGCCGTCAACTGGCGCGCCCGGCGGCCATATCGGCCCCGCGCCGGATGGAAGCGCGAGGCCGGCCGGCCCGGCCGACGAAGCGGTTTCGGCGCTGGTGAACCTCGGGATGAAACCGGTTGAGGCCAAACGCACGGTTGACGCGGTGGTCGCGGCGGACGCCGGCGCGGCGGAAAATCCGGAAATGATAATTCGCAAGTCATTGGCGGTGCTGCTTGGCGAAAAATAAGCCTCGCGAAGATTCAGGCGCGGATGCGCCCGCCGCCGAGGCGCCGCTGACCGCGCGCGCCGGCCACGAGGACGAGCGCCGGCTCGACCTCGCGCTGCGCCCGCGCGCGCTCGCCGAATTCGTCGGCCAGAAGCGCACCAAGAAAATTCTCGGCATGTCGATCAAAGCCGCGCGCGGACGCGCCGAGGTGCTCGACCACGTGCTGTTCGCCGGACCTCCCGGGCTCGGCAAGACCTCGCTCGCGCACATCATCGCGCGCGAGCTCGGGGTCAACCTCCACGTCACCTCGGGTCCCGCGATCGAGCGCGCCGCCGACCTCGCCGCAATCGTGAACAACCTCGAAGCGCACGACGTGCTCTTTATCGACGAGATTCATCGCCTGCAGCGGGTGGTCGAAGAGCGGCTCTACTCCGCGATGGAGGATTTCGAGTTTCATATCGTGGTGGGCGAGGGGATGGGCGCGCGCACGATGAAGCTGTCGGTCAATCCGTTCACACTGGTGGGCGCGACCACGCGCTCGGGGCTGCTGAGCTCGCCGCTGCGGGACAGATTTGGACAACATTACCATCTCGACTTTTACGATCACGCCGAGCTGGGCGAGATAGTGCGGCGCTCCGCCGACTTGCTCAAGGTGGCGATCGACGAGAAAGGCGCCGCCGAAATAGCCTCGCGCTCGCGCGGGACGCCGCGCATCGCCAACCGCCTGCTGCGCCGCGTGCGCGACTTCGCGCAGGTCAACGAGGCGCCGGTGGTGACGCGCGAAATCGCGCTGGGCGCGCTCGAGCTGCTCGAAATCGACGCCGCGGGCTTCGACAAGATGGACCGCGCGATTCTGGGCGCGATAATCGACAAGTTCGACGGCGGACCGGTTGGCGTCGAGAGTCTTGCCGCCGCGGTCGGCGAGGAATCCGACACGATCGAGGAAGTTTACGAGCCCTACCTGCTGCAGGAGGGGTTTCTGGCGCGGACCTCGCGCGGCCGGGTCGCGACCCAGCGCGCCTATACGCATCTCGGCCGCATCCGCAGCGGCGCTCTGCTCTAGCGATTTGTTTCGAGCGCGTCGAAGGAGCACTCGATGGCGAAGATTTATGTTTTGCAGCATCACCCGGTCGAGACTCTCGGCACCATCGCCGACGCGCTCGAAGGCGCCGCGCTAGCCTGGCAATACGTGCGCGTTTACGACGGCCAGCCCGTGCCGGCGAGCATCAAGGGCGCGGGCGGCTTGATCGTCATGGGCGGTCCGATGGGCGTCTATCAGACGGACCGGTATCCGTGGCTCGGCGACGAGATGCGGTTGATCGAGGACGCGATGAAATCGAATCTGCCGGTGCTCGGCGTATGCCTGGGCGCGCAGATTCTCGCGGCGGCGCTCGGCGCAAAGGTCGAGCGCAACCCCAAGGGCAAGGAAATCGGATGGTATCCGATCCAGCTCAGCGACTCGGCCAAACACGATCGCCTGATGCGCGAGCTGCCCGCGACGCTGACGCCGTTTCATTGGCATGGCGACATCTTCGATCTGCCGGCGGGCGCGGTCTCGCTCGCGTCGTCGGAGAAGACGCCGTGCCAGGCGTTTCGCCATGGCGACAAGGCCTACGGCTTCCAGTTTCATTTCGAGGCAACCCGCGACGGGGTTTCGGCGATGGCCGGCGCGTTCGCGAAGGAATTAGATCGGGAGCATATTGCGGCCGATCGAATGATCGCTCAGGCTGACGAGTTCATGCCGGCGCTGGAAAAAATTTCCGACACCGTTTTCTCGCGCTGGGCCTCGCCAATCCAGGGCACCTGACCAGCGCCCCGCGTCAACTTCGGGGCAGCTTGAGGACCCGCTCGCCGATGATGTTGTGTTGAATCTCGCTCGAGCCCGCCGCGATCGTAAGCCCGCGCGCCGCGAGCGTGCGATGTATCCAGCGGCCGCCCTCGATTGCGCCCGGGCTGCCGCCTTCGACGTTGCCGAACGCGCCCAGCATCTCATCGGCGAACATCGCCGCTCTCAAGTTCAGCTCGGTGGCGAAAAGTTTGCCGAATGAACTCTCCGCGCCCGGCATTTTGCCCTTGAGCTGCGCCGACAGCGAGCGATAGCGCGACAGCCGCAGGCATCGCGCCTCGGTCGCGAACCCGGCGAGTTTCTGGCGGACGTAGGGATGCTTCCACGCGGGGAGGCCCTCGAAATCCACTTTCTTCGCGAGCTCGAGCAGCTCGCCGATCGTGCGTTCCACCGGATGGCGCGTGCCGCCGGAAACCCGTTCGTACATAAGCGTCGCGATCGACACCTGCCATCCCGCGTTGAGCTCGCCGACCAGGTTTTCCTTGGGCACGCGCACGTTGTCGTAAAAGACCTCGTTGAATCCGGACTCGCCCGTGATCTGCACCAGCGGACGCACCGTGATTCCGGGGCTATGCATATCGACCAGCAGGTAGGAAATCCCCCGGTGCTTGGGCGCCGCGGGATCGGTGCGCACCAGCAGCACCTGCCAGTCCGCGCGATGCGCCAAACTGGTCCATACTTTCTGTCCGTTGATGACGAAGGCGTCGCCGTCGAGCACCGCGCGCGTCTGCAAGGCCGCCAGGTCGGAGCCCGCGCCGGGTTCGGAATAGCCCTGGCACCAGATTTCCTCGCCGGTGAGCATCTTGAGCAGAAAGCGATTCTTCTGCTGTTCGGTGCCGAGATGCATGATGGTCGGGCCGATTCGATCGATCGCGAGCTGATTGGCGCCGTAGAGCGGCAGCGCCAGGCCCAGGACTTCGTCCTGGTAGATGGCCTGTTCGATCATGCTCGCGCCGCCTCCGCCCCATTGCTTGGGCCAATGAAGCGCCACGTAGCCGGCCCGGTAGAGGCGGCGATGGTAGTCGAGCAGCCGATTCCATCCCGCGTCGTCGCGCACGTCGAGCAGGCTGGCGGTCGAGCCGCCCAGCCCCTCGCCCGAGCGCCCGAAGGCTTCAGCGGAGTTTTTTTCGAGCCAGCGCCGCAATTCGGCGCGGAATTTTTCCTGTTCCGGCGTGTAGCTGAAATCCATCGGATGCTCCGCTTGATTTGTCCGCGCGCAGTATAGCGCGATCGCCGCGCCCCCGTTAGCGAGCGGCCGGCGGCAGTGTATCCTTCTAATACACCGCGGGGGCAATTATTAGGCTATGGCATCGCCAATCCATTAATGTATGATGTCCGGATAAATCCGAGCGGCTGCGCGACGCCATGCGGAATCTGCAACTGCGGCTCGCGTCCGCGCTCAATCATTCTACAAGAGAGGCGAAGCGAGACACCGATGGCATACCAGCACATCAAAGTTCCGAGCAACGGCGAAAAGATTACTCTTGGCGCCAATCACACCCTGAAAGTTCCTGACCGCCCGATCATTCCGTTTATCGAAGGCGACGGTACCGGCCCCGACATCTGGCGCGCATCGCAGTACGTTTTCGACAACGCGGTCAAGAAAATTTACGGCGGCAAGCGCCAGATCGCGTGGATGGAAGTTTACGCGGGCGACAAGCCGTTCAAGAATTGGAAGACCTGGCTGCCCGACGAAACCATCGAGGCATTCCGCGAATTCCTGGTCGGCATCAAGGGGCCGCTGACGACTCCTATCGGCGGCGGCATCCGCTCGCTCAACGTGGCGCTGCGCCAGATGCTCGATCTCTACGTATGCCTGCGCCCGGTGCGCTACTTCACGGGCGTGCCCAGTCCGGTCAAGCATCCCGAGAAACTCGACGTCGTAATCTTCCGCGAGAACACCGAAGACATCTACGCGGGAATCGAATGGCCGGCGGAGTCGCCCGAGGCAAAAAAGGTCATCAAATTTTTGCTGGACGATATGGGCGTCAAGAATATGCGCTTCCCCAATACCTCGGGAATCGGAATCAAATGCATTTCGCGCGAGGGTTCCGAGCGCCTGATTCGCGCCGCGCTTGATTACGCGATTAGCCACAAGCGCAAGAGCGTGACCTTCGTCCACAAGGGCAACATCATGAAGTACACCGAGGGCGCGTTCCGCGATTGGGGCTACGAACTCGTAAAACGCGAATACAAGGGCAAAGCCGTCGGATGGGACGATTGCAACGGCAAGCCGCCGGCCGGCCAAATGCTGGTCAAGGATGCGATCGCGGATATCACCCTCCAGCAGGTGCTGACGCGCCCCGATGAATTCGACGTCGTCGCCACGATGAACCTGAACGGCGACTTTCTGTCCGATGCGCTTGCGGCGCAGGTCGGCGGACTCGGAATCGCTCCCGGCGCCAACATCAACTACATCACCGGCCACGCGATCTTCGAAGCGACCCATGGCACCGCGCCCAAGTACGCCGACCAGGACAAAGTCAATCCGGGCTCGGTTATCCTGTCGGGCGTGATGATGTTCGAGCACCTGGGATGGCAGGAAGTTGCCGACGGGATCGTTCGCGGGCTGGAGAAGACCATCGGCAAGAAAGAGGTGACCTACGACTTCGAGCGGCTGACGACCGGCGCGAAGCTGCTCAAGTGCTCGGAGTTCGGCAAGGCGATCATCGAGAATATGTAGCGCTGCTTCTCCCTGACTAAAGGCCGAATCGTTTACCCGGGGCTGTCGCGCACGACGCGCGGCAGCCCCGTGCCGTTGCGACGGCAGCGCAGTATTAAGCCGTTGGCTTGGGGCCGCGCCCGTCAACGGCGGGCGGCCTTAACCTTGGGTGCAGGGGCCACCCCTGCCAGGGGCCACCCCTGCAAACCCGCTACGAGTTTCACATATAGTGAAGCAGTGACGCCGACCGTCGAACTGATCCGGGTCCGAAAGTCGTATGGCGGCTTTACCGCCGTTGACGATCTCTCGTTCGAGATTCCGCCGGCGCATATCTTTGGCCTGCTCGGACCCAACGGCGCCGGCAAGACCAGCACCATCCGCATGATGGTCGGTATCATCGCCCCCGACCGCGGATGCGTGCGGATTTTCGGCGAGCCATTTAGCCGCCGCGCGTTGCGCCGGGTCGGTTATCTGCCCGAGGAACGCGGTTTGTACCGCCGGATGACCGTCGGCGACAACCTGGTTTTTCTCGGGCGGCTTGCGGGGCTGTCGGTCGCCACGGCGAAGGAACGAATCGGCGCATGGGCGCGGCGGCTTGAGATTGCGGACTGGATCGATCGGCGGGTCGAGGAGTTGTCGAAGGGGATGCAGCAGAAGATTCAGTTCATCGCGGCGCTGTTGCACGATCCCGGCTTGATCGTGATGGATGAGCCGTTCGCCGGGCTCGATCCGGTCAACACGATGCAGCTCAAGGATGTGCTGGTCGGGCTTCGCACGGCGGGAAAGTCGATCCTGTTCTCGACGCATCGGATGGACCAGGTGGAAAGGCTGTGCGACTCGATCTGCCTTATCGATCGCGGGAAATCGGTGCTGCAAGGGAGCCTCGGCGAGATCAAAGCCGGCAACGGCCGGCGCTTCGTGCAAATAGACTATGAAGGCGACGGCGGATTTCTTTGCGGCAATCCGCTCGTCGATTCGTTGAATGACTACGGCAACCACGCCGAAATCCGCCTCAAGCCGGGCGCCGACCCGCAGGAGTTGCTGCGCACGGCGGCGCGCGGGTTGCGCGTGCTCCGGTTCCAGGTGATGGACCCGTCGCTCGAACAGATTTTCATCGATCGAATCGCCGGCGCCGATGACTGAGTTCTCGATTCACAAAGTCTGGATCATCGCGAAACGCGAATACCTCGAGCGAGTCAGGACGCGCTCGTTTCTCCTGTCGACGTTCGCGACTCCGGTGTTGATGAGCTTCTTGCTGGTCGTGCCCGCGATGATCAGCGCATCGACGGCGCGCGGTATCGTGAGCGACGACGCAGGCGCGGCGCGAATCGCTATCGCATGCGACAATCGCGCGCTGGCCGAACTTGCGCGCGGCGAATTGCTCCGCCAGCCGGGTGCGCGCTACCAGCCCTCGGTCGTTTCTCCGGCGTCGGCGGCCGAGCACGAGCGCCTGGACAAGCTGCTCGATGCGGGCGCGATCGACGGCTACGTGTGGCTCGACGGCGCGGCGCGCGCTTCCCGACACGTCGTCTTCGCGACCGCTCTCACCGAGGATTTCATTCTTAAGCGCCGGCTCGGCGACGCGCTCTCGTACGCGTTCGCCGCCGATAGCATGGTGAAGCATGGCGCCAGCCCGGCCGATGCGGCCGCGACGCTGGAGCGCGTCGATCTGCGTGCGGTCCGCGCGGGCAGGCCCTCGTCGCTGTACAACGCGGTGCGCGGCGCCGCGGTCGTGCTGATTCTCATATTCGTGATGTTCTTTTCGCTGCTGTCGTACGGCGTGATGGTGATGCGGTCGGTGATGGAAGAGAAGCACTCGCGCATCAGCGAGGTCTTGCTGTGCGCGGCGAGTGCGCAGGAACTGATGACCGGCAAGATTCTCGGCACCGGCAGCGTGGGCCTGACGCAGATCGCGACATGGTTCGCGATGGCGGCGTTCGGCGCGTCGCGGAGCCTGTACCTGCGCGCGGCGATGACGGCGCTCGACGTGGGTCCGTCGCTGATCGTCTATTTCATCGTTTTCTACGTATTGGGGTACCTGCTGTACAGCGCGATCTTTGCCAGCGTCGGCGCGATCTTCAATTCGATCGACGAGGCGCAGCAGTGGAACTTCGTGGTGATCCTGCCGCTGATCGCTGCGTCGGCGATGATTCTGCCGGTGGCGACGGCGCCGGATTCGCCGCTCTCGCTGGCGGTTTCGATCTTTCCGTTCAGCTCGCCGATCCTGATGCTCGAGCGCCTCGCCGTTCACCCTCCGCCGCTATGGCAGATCGCGCTGTCATTGCTGTTGCTGGTCGCGACGATTGGCGCGGCGATGCTCATCGGCGGGCGAATCTACCGGACCGGAATTTTGATGTACGGCAAGCGCCCGACGATTCGTGAACTCTCGCGATGGCTGCGGCACGCTTGAGGATGGCGGGGTTCGCGGCGCGTCCGCGCCGTCGCAGATAGCCGGATCGGATTGCTTCACAACGTGAACAAACGCTGCTATTTATTCGGACGTTTGGGTGCCGCGTCCGGGGCGCACGCGCGACGCGGCGACGGCCGCGCCGGTCCGGCTGCCTCGGCCGTTTAAGTCTTGCTCATTAGCAAATTCACGAATATAAGCTAACCTTCAGGAAGAAACGGAAGAAACGGACCGGAAGTCAGGAGCAAGCTATGGCTCGCAAAAAAATTGCATTCATCGGGGCGGGTAATGTCGGCGCGACTTGCGCCCATCTATGCTTCCTGCGCGGACTCGGCGATATCGCGCTCTACGACATCATCGACGGACTGCCGCAGGGCAAGGCGCTGGACATGCTCGAATCGGCGCCGGTGCTCGGCATCGACGTCAACGTCGTCGGCGGCATCGACATCAAGCTCATCGAGGGCGCCGATTGCTGTGTCGTCACCTCGGGTTCGCCGCGCAAACCCGGCATGAGCCGCGACGATCTGCTGAAGATAAACGCAAGCGTGATGAACGACGTTGGCGCCGCGATCAAGAAACACGCGCCCGGCGCTTTCGTAATCGCCGTGACCAATCCGCTCGACGCGATGGTTACGCAGCTCAAGCGCGTGACCGGTTTCGCTAAAAGCCGGATCGTCGGGCAGGCAGGCGTGCTTGACTCGGCGCGCTACCGCACGTTTCTTGCATCGGAACTGGGGGTGTCGGTGGCAAGCGTTTCCGCGATGGTGCTCGGCGGGCACGGCGACGACATGGTGCCGATCCGCAGTTACACGACGGTCGGCGGCCAGCCGGTCGAACGGCTGGTCTCGGCGAAGCGGCTGGAGGAAATTGAGAAGCGCACGCGCGGCGGCGGCGGCGAGATCGTGCAGCTGATGAAGACATCGTCGTATTACGCGGCGGGAAGCGCGGTTTACCAAATGGTCGAGGCGTACATGCTCGATCGCAAACAAGTGCTGCCGTGCGCCGCGTTTCTTGACGGCGAATACGGGGTGAAGGGACTCTTCGCCGGAGTTCCGATCGTGATCGGCGCGGGCGGCGTCGAGCGCGTGGTCGAAATCCAGCTGAGCGCCGCCGAAAAGGCAGCCTTCGACAGTTCGGTGGGACACGTGCGCGAACTGGTGGAGGCGATGGACAAAGTAATCGCGGCCGGAAAGCAGGGCTAGCGGTTCAGGGAAGGCTTATGGCAGAAGCAGAAGCAGTTGCGGCGCCGGCGATAGCGGCGGGGATGACGGCGGACGAGAGGCACTGGCTGCTGCGCAGGTTGCACTCGCTGTCGGGAATCGTTCCGATCGGCGGATTTTTATTTTTCCACTTCTTCGAAAACGCCTTCGTGCTCAAGGGCGGCGCGATGTGGTGGAAGGAAACCGAGTTCACGCGCAATCTCCCGTTTCAGATCGCGGTGGAAGCGTCGGTGCTGTGGATTCCGATTCTCTTCCATGCGATTTACGGAATCGTGATCACGGCCAGCGCGCAACCCAACGACTACCCGTACCAGCGCAACTACCAGTACACTCTGCAGCGCATCACCGGGATAATTGCGTTCGCGTTTATCGGCTTTCACGTGCTCTCGACGCGCGCGATGTACTACGTCGCCAACGTGGAGACGGATTACCTGCGGATGCATAACTTCATGATGAATCCGCTGATTCTGACGGCCTACCTGGTCGGGACGATTGCCTGCGTCTATCACCTGACCAATGGCATTTTTACGTTCACCATTACCTGGGGAATTGCGGTCGGCCCGAAGGCGCAAAGGCTGGTGAACCGCGTCTGCGTTGCGCTGTTTATCATCATGGCGATCGTCGGCGTTTCAATTCTGATTGCATTTCGCGCGCCCGCCTGAGGAGAGGATCAAATGCCAGGGCATCACATAATCGTAGGCGGGGGGCTGGCGGGTTTGACCGCGGCAATGAAACTCGCGGAACAGGGCGAGCAGGTCGATCTGTTCTCGATCGTGCCGGTCAAGCGTTCGCATTCGGTGTGCGCGCAGGGCGGAATCAACGGCGCGGTCAACACCAAAGGCGAGGGCGACTCGCCGATGATTCACTTTGACGACACGATTTACGGCGGCGACTTCCTGGCGCATCAGCCGCCGGTCAAGGCGATGTGCGAGGCGGCGCCGGCGATCATCTACCTGTTCGATCGGATGGGCGTGATGTTCAATCGGACGCCCGAAGGCCTGCTCGACTTCCGCCGATTCGGCGGCACCAAGCATCATCGCACCGCGTTCGCGGGCGCGACCACCGGGCAGCAACTGCTGTATGCCCTGGACGAGCAGGTCCGCCGCTACGAGGCAGCAGGCCAGGTGCGCAAGTTCGAAGGCTGGGAGATGCTGAGCCTCGTGCAGGACGAGTCGGGGAACTGCCGCGGGATCGTTGCGATCGACACGCGCTCGCTCGAGATGCGCGCGTTTCCGGCTGACACTACGATGGTCGCGACCGGCGGCCCGGGGCTGGTCTACGGCCGCTCGACGCAGTCGCTGGTGTGTACGGGATCGGCGGTCAGCGCGTGCTACCAGGCGGGCGCGACCTACGCCAACGGCGAGATGGTCCAGGTGCATCCCACCGCGATGCAGGGTGAGGACAAGAATCGGCTCATCTCGGAGTCGATTCGCGGCGAGGGTGGCCGGATCTGGACCTATCGCGACGGCAAGCCGTGGTATTTCCTTGAAGATATGTACCCGGCGTACGGGAACCTGGTGCCGCGCGACATCGCGACGCGCGCGATTCACAAGGTGGTGTTCGAGATGAAGCTCGGGGTTGACGGCAATCCGGTGGTTTATCTCGACGTGAGCCATCTGGATCCCGCGGAACTCCAGCGCAAGGTGGCGGGGGTGCTGGAAATCTACGAGAAGTTCGCCGGTCAGGATCCGCGCAAGGTCCCGATGAAGATTTTTCCCGCGGCGCACTACTCGATGGGCGGCCTGTGGGTCGATTACAGTCAGCAGACCAACATCCCGGGACTATTCGCGGCGGGCGAGTGCGACTTTCAGTATCACGGCGCCAACCGGCTCGGCGCGAACTCGCTGCTATCGTGCATCCACGCCGGAATCATTGCCGCGGCGCCAATGAGTCGGTTACGCCAAATCACACAAGAGCGCGGCCGGTTCGCAGATTTACGATCAGGAGCTGGCGCGCCAGCGCGAATCATTCGACAAACTTTTCAAGATGAGCGGTCCGGAGAACGCGTTTGCGGTGTGGCGCGAGATGGGCGAGATCATGACCGAGAACGTCACCGTGGTGCGCTACAACGACAAGCTCAAAGCGACCGACAACAAGCTGCTCGAGTTCAAGGATCGATGGGGCCGAATCGGGCTCAACGACAAGAGCAAGTGGGCGAACGAGGAAGTGCTGTTCGTCCGCCAGCTATGGAACATGATCGAGCTCGCGCGGCCGATAACGCTCGGCGCGCTCAATCGCAATGAATCGCGGGGCGCGCACTACAAGCCGGATTTTCCCGAGCGCGACGACGCAAATTTCATGAAGACCACCATGGCTGCATGGTCATCCGACGGCCCGCGTTTCAGTTGGGAGCCGGTTGACGTGAGCCTGATCAAGCCGCGGCCGCGGCGTTACGACGTCGAGAAAACCGCCGCGTAGGCCCAGCAGGAGCATCCCAGTGCCAGAAAAGACGCAGGTCTTGAGAATCAAGCGCCAGGAAACGCCGAACTCCGAGCCCTACTACGAGGAGTTCGAGGTGCCGTATCTGCCGCATCACAACGTCGTCTCGATGCTGATGGAGATTCGGCGCAACCCGGTCACTCGTCAGGGCAAACGCGTCGCGCCGGTCACCTTCAACGCCAACTGCCTTGAGGAAGTTTGCGGCGCGTGCACGATGGTGATCAACGGGCGCGTCCGCCAGGCGTGCTCGCAGCTTGCCAACGGGCTCAATGGGCCGGCGACGGTCGAGCCGATGACGAAGTTCCCGGTGGTGCGCGATTTGTGGGTCGATCGATCCAAAATGTTCGACTACCTGAAGAAGGCGCACGCGTGGATTCCGATCGACGGGACTTACGACCTCGGCCCGGGGCCGAGAGTCGCGCCCGACGTGCAGCAGTTCGCGTACCTGTTCTCGCGATGCATGACCTGCGGATGCTGCCTGGAGGCGTGCCCGCAGATTAACTCGCATTCGAAGTTCATGGGCGCAGCCGTGATCGGGCAGGTCTATCTGATGAGCCAGCATCCGACCGGCAAGATGAATCTCGACGAGCGGCTCGACGCGATGATGGCGGAGGGCGGAGTGGCCGACTGCGGCAACGCGCAGAACTGCGTCGAGGTTTGCCCCAAGGATATTCCGCTGACGACGGCGATCGCCTCGGTCGGGCGCCAGACGACGATCAAGTGGCTGCGCGACCTCTTTATGAAATAACATCGCCGCCGCGCTAATCTCATCGTGAGCGAGCGGGTCGAGTCGAAGGATCGCGGATCCTTATTCAAAATGAGGAGATGCCCGGGTAACTGAATGAACATCCACGAATATCAAGCCAAGCAGATTCTGGCGCGCTTCGGCGCCGCCGTCCCCAAGGGGCGGTTCGCGACCACGCCTGACGAGGCAGCGGCGGCATTCACGGCGCTGGGCCAGCCCAAGGCGGTGGTCAAGGCGCAGATCCATGCGGGTGGACGCGGCAAGGCCGGCGGGGTCAAGCTGCTGACTACTGCCTCCGACGTGCGCGATTTCGCCGCCAAGCTGCTGGGCAAGCCGCTGGTGACGCATCAGACGGGCCCCGAAGGCCGGATGGTGCGCCGGGTTTACGTCGAGGAAGCAAGCGACGTCGCTCGCGAGCTTTACCTTGGGATGCTGGTCGATCGAAAGGCGGGAGCAATTTCCGTGATCGCGAGCACCGAGGGCGGCATGGATATCGAGGAAGTCGCCGCCAAGACGCCCGAAAAAATTCTCACCGAGGCGATCAATCCCCTGGTGGGCATGGCCGGGTATCAGGCGCGCAAGATCGCATTCGCGCTCGGCCTCAAGGACAAACAAGTCGGCCAGTTCGCGACGATCCTCGCGTCGCTCTATCGGGCGTTTAACGAAACCGACGCGTCGCTCATCGAGATCAATCCGCTGGTGGTGACGGCCGACGGCCGGGTCATCTGCCTCGACGCGAAAATGTCATTCGACGACAACGGCTTGTTCCGCCATCCGGACATCCGCGAACTGCGCGACCCCAACGAGGAAGATCCCGCCGAGACCGAGGCGGCAAAGTTCGATCTCAGCTACGTGCATCTCGACGGCAACATCGGATGTATGGTCAACGGCGCGGGCCTGGCGATGGCCACGATGGACATCGTCAAGCTTTACGGCGCCGAGCCGGCCAACTTCCTCGACGTTGGCGGCGGCGCCAATACCGAGAAAGTCGCGGCGGCATTCCACCTCCTGCTTGCCGACAAGCGCGTCAAAGGCGTGCTGATCAACATCTTCGGCGGCATCATGCGATGCGACGTGCTGGCGCAGGGCGTCGTCGAAGCGGCCAAGCAGGTGAAACTGAACATCCCGTTGGTGGTCAGGATGGAAGGCACCAACGTCGTGCAGGGCAAGAAGATCCTCGCCGACTCCGGGATCAAGGTGGTCACCGCCAGCGACATGGCCGACGCCGCCCGGCGTATCGTGAAAGAAATCGGAGCCTAGATTCTCAGATGAGTATTTTAGTTGACAAGAACACCCGCGTGCTGACGCAGGGAATTACCGGCGCGACCGGCCAACTCCATACCCGCGCGTGCAAGGAGTACGGCACGAAAATGGTCGGCGGAGTAGTGCCGGGCAAGGGCGGCACCGACTTCGAAGGCATCCCGATCTTTGACACCGTCGAGCAGGCGCGCAAATCGACCGGCTGCAACGCGAGCGTGATCTACGTGCCGCCGGCGTTCGCCGCCGACGCGATGCTGGAGGCCGCCGCCGCCGGCATCGAGCTTATCATCTGCATCACCGAGGGCGTTCCGATCCTCGACATGATCAAAGTGAAGGCCTACCTCGCGGGCACCAAGTCGCGCCTGATCGGTCCCAACTGCCCGGGAATCATCACGCCGGGCGAATGCAAAATCGGCATCATGCCGGGCTACATCCACAAGCCGGGCGAGGTCGGCGTGGTGTCGCGCTCGGGCACGCTGACCTACGAGGCGGTGTATCAGCTTACGCAGCTTGGAATCGGGCAAACGACCTGCATCGGGATCGGCGGCGACCCGATCGTGGGGACCACGCATATCGACGCGCTCAAGCTGTTCAACGAGGACCCCAAGACGCACGCGGTCATCATGATTGGCGAAATCGGCGGAACCGCCGAGGAAGAAGCCGCCGAATACATAAAGCAATACTTTAAGAAACCCGTGGTCGCATTTATCGCCGGGCAAACCGCGCCCAAGGGACGCCGGATGGGTCACGCCGGGGCGATCATCTCAGGCGGACGCGGCACCGCGGCCGATAAAATCGCGGCGCTCAAGGCGGCGGGTATCACGGTCGCGATGAGCCCGGCTGACCTGGGCTCGACGATGAAATCAGTGCTCGAAGGCAAGCGGTAATTCGATGGAGCGAAGCCTGGCAATCGTCAAGCCCGACGCGGTGCGGCGCGGCCTCACCGGCGACATCCTGAAACGAATCGAGGCTGCGGGGCTGACGATCGTTGCGATCCGCAAGCTTCAGCTCTCGCGCGCCGAAGCCGAAAAGTTTTACGCGGTGCACAAGGCGCGGCCCTTCTTCAGCGGGCTGTGCGACTATATGACCTCCGGCCCGGTGGTCGTCGCGGTGCTGGCAGGCGAGAACGCGATCTGCCAAGTGGCGCCAACTGATGGGCGCGACCGATCCCAAGAAGGCCGACGCCGGCACGATTCGCAAGGATTTCGGAATCGACGTCGAGCAGAACGCCACCCACGGCTCGGATGCGCCCGAGACTGCGGCTCAGGAAATCGCCTTCTTTTTCCCCGCGCGAGAGATTCTTTCCTGAAAAACCGTCCTGCTTTCACGGCGACGTTCGATTAGAATAGATGGCCGTGATCGCGAATCGCCAAACATTGGCCGAGCCGGCGCTTACCCGCGCGGATTTCCGCGACCTGACGCTCGACGAGGTCGAGCAGATGGTCGCCGGCGCGGGTGAACGCTCATATCGCGCCCGCCAGATTCTGCATTGGGTGCACGCTCGCGGCGCCGAGTCGTTCGACGAGATGCGCGATCTGCCGGCGTCGTTTCGCAATTATTTGAAGGATAACTTCACTATCGGGCATCCGGTGTCGTCGTTGGTTTCGCGCTCGTCGGACGGCACCCGAAAAATCCTCATCCGGCTCGACGACGGGGAAGCAATCGAATCGGTGATAATCCCCACCGAAAAACGGGTCACGCTTTGCATGTCGAGCCAGGTAGGATGCGCGCTCGGCTGCGAATTCTGCGCGACCGCCCGCATGGGACTGCATCGCAACCTCACCGCTTCCGAGATGCTGGCGCAGATACCCGCCGCTCGGCGCGAGCTGGCGGCGGGCGAGGAGCTCACGAACTTTGTATTCATGGGGATGGGCGAGCCGCTGGCAAATTACCCAAGCCTGGTGCGCACGCTCGCGATAATGACTTCCGATTGGGGGATGGGCATCTCGCCGCGAAGAATCACGGTCTCCACCGTTGGTCTGGTCCCGATGATGGAGCGGTTGCTCGGCGAAACTCCGGTCAATCTGGCGGTGTCGCTCCACGCAACGACCAACGAGCTGCGCGACCGGCTGGCGCCGATCAACCGGCGCTATCCGCTGGAAGTATTGCTCGACGCATGCCGCAAGCTGCCGATCAAGCGGCGCAGCCGGATCACGTTTGAGTACGTGATGCTGGCCGGGGTGAACGATTCGATCGCAGACGCGCGGCGGCTGGCGAAGTTGCTCGGGCCTTTGCGCGCGAAGGTGAATCTGATTTTTTACAATCCGCTCGCGGGGGAGGCGCTTGCGCCCAGCTCGCGCGCGGCGGTGGAGGCCTTTCAAGCGATCCTGAAGAACGGTAATTTGACCGCTACCATCCGCGAAAGCCGGGGCCTCGATATTGCAGCGGCATGCGGCCAGCTTTACGCCGAACAGCACAATCCCGCCTGACGCCGGTTGACGATTAGCGCCAGAATAAACGGAATTATCTACTTGACCCCCTCGGCTAAAGACCCAAGCCGCCCAACCGTCCGAAAGCCAAGAAGCGCGCGGCACGTCGCAGGCAGCGTGGCTAGGCAAAGCCCGCTGATAGATACGCGCGTAATCTACTGCGGGGACTGTCTCGACCAGCTCGCGGGGCTTCCGAATCACTGCGTCGATCTGATCTACATCGATCCGCCGTTCAACTCGAATCGGAACTACGAGGTGTTTTGGGGCGAGACGAAGGAGAAGCGCTCTTTCGAGGACCGCCACGCTTCGACCCAAGCCTATGTCGATTTTATGCGGCCGCGCTGCGTGCAGCTTGCCCGGGTCCTCAAGGAAACGGGCAGCTTTTACTATCACTGCGACTGGCACGCGAGCCACTACGTCAAGGTTATGCTCGACCAGATTTTTGGCGAGAATAATTTCCAAAACGAGATTGTGTGGAAAAGAGCCGACGCTCACAGCGATGCAAAACAGGGGGCGAAACACTATGGCCGCATTCACGACTCTCTGCTGTTCTACACAGCCGGACCCGAATACACGTTTAACGTAATCTACAAGCCGCTGCCAGAATCTACGGTGGAGAAGTGGTACAAGCACGTCGAACCAAACACTGGCCGTCGCTACAACCTGGCCGATCTCACAGGGCCGGGCGGAGCAGCGAAGGGCAACCCACGATATGAGGTTATGGGAGTAACTCGCTTCTGGCGATATAGCGAAAAGAGAATGCAGGAATTGATCAGTGAGGGCCGTATCGTTCAAACCAAGCCGGGGTCCATTCCAGCCTACAAACGTTACTTGGACGAGAGTAAAGGCGTGCCTCTCCAAAGCTGGTGGGATGATATTGAAATGTTGCGCGGTATTAATCGAGATAAAGAGCGGTTGGGCTATCCAACACAAAAACCAGTAAAGCTCTTGGAACGAATCGTTCAGTCGAGCAGCAATCGCGACGATGTTGTGCTCGATGCTTTCTGCGGCTGTGGAACCGCATTAGTTGCGGCACAGAACCTCGAACGACGGTGGATTGGGATCGATATTTCCCCGACTTCGTGCCGGGTGATGGCCAACAGGCTTCGCAGGGAATGCGCGCTGCCCGAGAATGAGGACCTGTGGCGTGCCGGGCGCGGCTTCATTGTCCGCGATCTACCGAGATCGGAAGCGGAACTTCGCAAGATTCCGCCGTTCGAGTTCGAGAATTGGGCAGTGATCGCGCTTGGCGGAATCCCGAACAAAGCGCAAGTCGGCGACAAGGGGATCGACGGGCGCATTTATCCGGTATCGGCCATCGAACATCGGCGCGATGCGGCCCTACGGCGCGAGCGCGAAGCGGGTGCCCGCGAATTGGGCTTTATGGATCAATGGTATCCAATCCAGGTCAAGCAAAAGGACAAAGCCGGCCGCCCGGACATTGATTCGTTTGAGGCCGTGATGACCCGTGAGGATCGAACCAAAGGCTTCTTTGTCTCGTTCGATTATTCCTCGGATGCGCTGACCGAAATCGACCGCTACTTTCGCAAGTCGGGCAATGTAATCGTACCGCTCACGGTCAAGGAAATTCTCGATGAACAGATCGCCCAGAAATTGGCGTAGATCGGCGCCGATCGGCCCGTCAACTTTCGCGCGGCTCAAGCTTGGGTGCCACGATAAAATCGCTTTCCTACCTAGTCAGAGGAGCCTTTTCTCCTAATGATTTTAACGAGTCGTTGAGCGACGACACCGCTGAGGTAAGCTTCTCAATCTGGTCGGGTATCTGCTGAAGTTGGTAATGTGTTTTTGGCGCCTCATTGGTGTACCTGAGGGTCGCTCTGTACTTCTCCGCGCTGACGCTGAATGGATATCTTTTTTTCCGACCTGAGGCATCTTTGAATTCGATTGTTCCGGAGTAATTGCAATCTTTGTGCGCGCCGTAAAACTGAATTTGACCATCGACTAGAATACTCAGGGACTCCTTTTGCAACAGAACTGGAATTCGTCCTTCAGCGTCGTACCGCCCAAAGTTTTTCGGTTCACCCTTGGAGTCCAGCAAGGGGTTCTTCCAATCCAACTTCACGCCAAAGGCCGGGCCTCCACCGTAGTTTGTGATGCGAAGCTGTATAAGACCATATCTGCTTTCGACATCTATTGACGGATAAACACGGGGCTCGCGCTCGTCTTCCTGAAGTTCAAGTACGCTTCGCGTACTCCAAGCGCTTAGTACCGATACAATCACGGCCAGAGAGGCCGCTATGGTTGCCCAAGCTTCTTTGGATTCGATGCCCAAACTTCTTTTGGCAAGCACGATCACCATTATCGCAATGAATGCGATAGAAAGTAGAAAAACCCTCAAAAAAAACCTCTCTAGGCGTTTCATCATCCTGTTCTCCTACGGCGACGCATGGTGGCACGCTGCTAATGATCCGACCGATTGCTCCCGCCGATTGGGGGGGCTCGCAATACCGACGGCGTCTATCTTGTTGGCGGTCGCTACTACAATTATAGCCCCAAAGACGCAGAGGACACTGGCCTGTCCGAGCCAGAACGGCAGGCCTCTTAATGGCGGGTCGTCATCCCCCCGACGACGGGTCAAACTCCGGCCTGTCACGTTGCCGCCTCTTTTGCGGCTTTGGCGGTAGCGGAATCACGTATATAATTCCCAGAAGAAAGATGCCAGAAAACATACTTGGAGTGATCGGAGGCAGCGGCTTCTACCAGATGAAGGGTCTGGAGAAAGTCGAACTGACGGAGCTCGAGACGCCGTTTGGCCGTCCGTCCGATCCGTTTTACCAAGGGCGAATCGGAGGCATCAAAGTCGTTTTCCTTGCGCGACACGGGCGCGGCCATCGATTGTTGCCGGCCGAAATAAATTATCGCGCCAATCTTTTCGGGATGAAGCAGCTCGGCGTGACCCATCTCATTTCGGTATCCACGGCAGGCAGCCTGAAAGAGGAAATTCATCCGGGCGAATTGGTGGTTCCGAATCAGTTCATCGACCGTACAATCAAGCGTCCCATGACGTTCTTCGGTGACGGGCTGGTGGCGCACGTTTCGATGGCCGACCCCGTGTGCGCAAATCTCGCGAGCGATCTGGCGGTCGCAGCGCGCGCGGGCGGCTCGATGGTTCACGACGGCGGGACCTATCTATGCATGGAAGGTCCGCAATTCTCGACGCGCGCCGAGTCGAATCTTTACCGCAGTTTCGGCGCGAGCGTCATCAGCATGACCGCGATGCAGGAAGCGCGGCTCGCTCGCGAGGCCGAGATGTGTTACGCGACGCTGGTGCTGGTGACGGACTACGATTGCTGGCACGAAACGGTCACGGCGGTGGATATCGGCGAGATCCTGCGCGTGATGAAGCTGAACGTGGACAAGGCGCAAAGCGCGGTGGCGGCGCTGGCGCGCACGCTTGGCAATCGTCCCCGGACTTGCGGGTGCCAGGAAGCGCTCAAGAACACGATAATTACCGATCGCGCGGCGATTCCGCAGCGCTTGATCGACGACCTGCGGCCGCTGGTAGGCAAATATCTCTAGGATCATCGAAATCCGGAGAGAGGATCCGGGGAATCCCGGCTTCGATCGGGATGACGCAATAAGATGGAGCACGGAAGGTTGCAATAGATGAGTATCGTTGTGGTCGGATTTCTAGCCTACGACACGGTCGAAACGCCCAATGGAAAAGTCGAGGAAGTGCTCGGCGGCGGCGCCAGCTATTTTTCGATCGCAGCGCGATTTTTTTCCCCGGTCAGCATCGTCGCGGTGGTCGGTACGGACTATAAGGCCGAGGATTTCCAGTTGTTCACCGACCGGAATATCGACGTGCGCGGAGTAGTCAAACGCGAGGGGCAGACCACGCGATGGCACGGCCGTTATCACGAAGACTTGAACGTGCGCGACACGGTCAAGCTTTCGCTCAACGTGCTCGAAAACTTCGCGCCGGATTTGCTCCCCGACCAATGCCGCACAGACTACCTTTATCTGGCGCCGAACGACCCTGCGCTTCAGGAACGCGTGCTGGACCAGGTGCTTAGTCCCAAAGTAGTCACGGCTGATCTCTATGATTATTGGATCCAGAACACCCGCCCCGGCCTGATCAAGATGCTCGAGCGAATCCAGATCCTGCTTTGCAGCGACAGCGAGGCGCGTACGCTTACCGGCGAGCACAACCTGGTGAAGGCGGGGCGCGCGATCCTGAAAATGGGTCCGCGCACCGTTCTGATCAAGCGCGGCGAGTACGGGGTGCTTCAGTTCAGCGAGGGAGGCATGTTCGCGGTTCCCGCATATCCACTGGAAGAGGTCGTCGATCCTACCGGAGCGGGCGATACTTTTGCGGGCGGCATGATGGGGTTTCTGGCGCGGCACGGGCAGGTAACAGAATCCTCGCTGCGCCGGGCGGTCGTGTACGGCAGCGTGATGGCGTCATTCGTGGTTGAACGTTTTTCGCTGGAAAGGCTGTTAGCCCTGACTTGGGAAGAAATAGATAATCGCTATCGAGAGTTTATCGAGCTAATCGACTCTCATCATTCAAGATGGACTACTCAGTAGTTATTCCGCTCTACAACGAGCGGGATAACCTCGCCCCGCTGCATGCAGAGTTAAGCCGCGTGATGCAGGCGCTGGGACGCGCCTACGAACTGGTGTTCGTGGACGACGGCAGCATCGACGGGAGCCTCGAGGTGCTGCGCCAGATTAAGTCCGCGGACAAAAATGTGCGCGTGCTCTCGCTGGCGCGCAACTCCGGCCAGACGGCTGCGCTCGCCTGCGGTTTTGCGCACGCGAGCGGCGACGTGATGATCGCGATGGACGGCGACGGACAAAACGATCCCGCCGACATCCCGCGGCTGCTGGCCAAGCTCGACCAGGGCTACGATTTAGCCAGCGGCTGGCGCACCGAGCGCTGGCAGGCGGAGCGGTTTACCCGCCGGCTGCCTTCGATGGCGGCGAATTCGCTGATTTCGGCGATGACCGGCGTCAAGCTTCACGACTACGGCTGCACCTTCAAGGCCTACCGGCGCGAGCTTGCGCGCAGTCTTCAGCTTTACGGCGAGATGCATCGATTTGTCCCCGCGATCGCGGCGGAGCAGGGTGCGCGAATCGCGGAAGTCGAAATCGGATTTCGGCCGCGCCGCGCAGGCATCTCGAAGTATGGCCTGTGGCGTATCGTGCGCACGCTGCTGGACCTAATCACCGTCAAATTTCTTTCCGGTTATTCCACCGCGCCGATACAGGTGTTCGGCCTGATCGGATTCGTGCTGGGCGGACTCGGCGGTCTATGGACGTTCATCCTGGTGCTGGAGAAGATACTACTGGGACGCGAACTGGGTAATCGGCCTGCGTTGCTGCTGGCGGTTTTGTTGATAGTCGTCGGAGTGCAGTTCGTAAGTATCGGGCTGCTGGGCGAGATGCTCGCGCGCACTTATCACGAATCGCAGGGGAAGCCGATCTACGTAATCAAGGAAGAATTCTAGGGGCTATCGATGAACATCGCAGTCGTGGGGAGTGGATATGTCGGACTGGTGAGCGGCACCTGCTATGCCGAAAGCGGCAACGAAGTATTCTGCGTTGACATCGACAAGAATCGAATCGCCCAGCTTTGCGAGGGCCGGATTCCGATCTATGAGCCGGGACTCGAAGAACTGGTGCGCCGCAATTTGAAGGAAGGCCGGCTTCATTTCACCACCGATATCGCCGAAGCGGTCAAGCAATCGATGGTCTCTTATATCGCGGTCGGCACTCCGATGAGCGCGTCGGGCGCGGCGGACTTGAGCGCGATTCTCCAGGCGGCCGAGGATGTCGCAAAAGCGACCACCGGCTATCACGTCGTGGTGATCAAGAGCACCGTTCCGGTGGGCACCAACGACCGGGTGCGGGAAATCGTCGGCCGCTTCGCCAGGCATCGCGCCGACGTGTGCTCGGTCCCCGAATTTCTCAAGGAAGGCTCCGCGATAGAAGATTTCATGCGGCCGGACAGAATCGTGATCGGAAGCCTGAGCGAGCAGGCGACGGCCATCCTCAAGGAAATTCACAGCCCCTTCGTGCGCACGGACAATCCGATCCTGGTGATGGATCCGCGCTCGGCCGAGCTGACCAAGTATGCGTCCAACGCGATGCTCGCGATGCGCATTTCGTTCATCAACGAGATGGCGAATCTGTGCGACGCCGTGGGCGCCGACATCAATTCCGTCCGCCGCGGACTCGGCTCCGACAAGCGCATCGGCCCGTCGTTCCTGTTTCCCGGGATCGGTTACGGCGGTTCATGCTTCCCCAAAGACGTGCAGGCGATGATTCATACCGGCAGCGAGTACAACCTTGATTTCGCGCTTTTGCGCGCGGCGGAAGCGGTGAATTCCCGGCAGAAACGGCTGATTCCCGCGCGGGTGAAGCAGCATTTCGGAGAAAACCTGAGCGGCCGGACCTTTGCGATTTGGGGGCTTGCCTTCAAGCCGCGCACCGACGACATGCGTGAAGCGCCCGCGCTGGTCGTGATCGAGGAGCTGCTGCAGGCGGGTGCGAAATGCCGGGTGCATGATCCCGAAGCGCTGGAAAATGCGCGCAAGATTTTTGGCGATCGCGTCACCTACCACAAGACCAACTACGAGGCGCTCAAGGACGCCGACGCGCTGCTGATTTTGACCGAGTGGAACGAGTTCCGGCATCCCAATTTCCAGCGCATCAAGGCCGAGCTCAAACAGCCGGTGATATTCGACGGCCGTAACCTGTATGATCCTGATCTGATGAAGGCGCTCGAGCTGCGGTACTACTCAGTCGGACGCCGCCCGGTTTAGGACGAGGACCCTTCGATGAGAATTCTGGTGACCGGCGGCGCCGGCTTTATCGGTTCGCACACGGTGGATGCGCTGGTCGCGTCGGGCGCCGGCGAAGTGTCGGTGCTGGACGATTTGTCCACCGGCAAGCGCATCCAGGTCAACGCGAAAGCCGCGTTCTATCACGCCGATCTGCGCGACGCCGCGGCGGTTGCGGCCGCCGTCGAGAAGGCGCGACCCGAGATTATTTTTCATCTCGCGGCGCAGATGGACGTGCGGCGTTCGGTCGCCGATCCCGCCTTCGACGCGCAAGTGAACCTGGTCGGATTTCTCAACCTCGATCGAATCGGCGCGCCGCCACGGCTTGAAGCGCGTGATCTTTTCCTCGACCGGCGGCGCGATTTACGGCGAGCAGGACGAGTTCCCCTGCACCGAAGACCATCCGCGCCGGCCGGTAAGTCCGTACGGCGTCGCCAAGCTGGCGACCGAGGCGTATCTGTTCTTCTACAAGGTCGAGTACGGAATCGACTACCTGGCGCTGCGATTCGCCAACGTTTACGGCCCGCGCCAGGATCCGCACGGCGAAGCCGGCGTAGTTGCGATCTTCTGCGGACGAATCCTCGACGGCAAGCCGGTTACGATTTACGGCGACGGCACGCAGACGCGCGACTACGTTTACGTCGGCGACGTGGTGCGGGCCGTGGTCGCGGCGGCCAACTCGAGCGCGTCCGGAATCGCGCTCAACATCGGCACCGGGGTCGAGACCAACGTGAACGATCTTTATTCCACGCTCGCGGGCATCGCCAATTTCCCCGCCCGCGCCGAGCATGCGCCGGCGCGCCCCGGCGAGCAGAAGCGCTCCGTCATATCGCCGGCGCGCGCCGAGCGGGAGCTTGGATGGCGTCCCGAAAAGAAGCTCGCGGACGGACTCGAAGAGACCTTCAAATATTTCAAGCAGCAGCGCGGCCGTTCGAGTTGAAATGACCGAAACTGTCTCGATCCGCAATTTTTCGATCATCGCGCATATCGATCACGGCAAGTCCACGCTGGCCGATCGAATCCTCGAGCGCACCGGTGCGCTCACGATGCGCGAGTCGAAGGATCAGTTCCTGGACTCGATGGACCTCGAGCGCGAGCGCGGAATCACGATCAAGGCGCGCTCGGTGCGGCTCAATTACACCGCCAAAGACGGAAAAGTCTACGTGTTGAACCTGATCGACACGCCCGGTCACGTCGATTTCGCCTACGAGGTTTCGCGCAGCCTGGCCGCGTGCGAGGGCGCGCTGCTGGTGGTCGATGCGAGCCAGGGGGTCGAGGCGCAGACGCTCGCCAACGTCTATCTCGCGCTCGATCACGGGCTCGAAATTATTCCGGTGATCAACAAAATCGACTTGCCCAGCGCGGATGTCGAGCGCACCAGGCATCAAATCGAGGAGATCATCGGGCTCGACGCCTCCGACGCGATTCTTACCAGCGCCAAGGAGGGCGTGGGCATCGACGACGTGCTCGAAGCGATTGTCGCGCGAATTCCCGCGCCCAAGCCCACCGGCGGGGACGCGGTGCGCGCGCTCATCTTCGACAGTTGGTACGACGTGTACGAGGGCGTGATCGGATTGGTCCGCGTCTTCGGCGGCGAACTCCGCGTCGGGATGAAAGTTCGGCTGATGGGCACCGACAAGCTGGGCGAAGTGATGCGCCTGGGGCATTTCACGCCGCACGAACGCGCCGCCGCCGCGCTCGGTCCGGGCGAGGTCGGCTTCGTCGTGGCGGGGATCAAAACCGTCGCGGACATGCGCGTGGGCGACACGATTACCGACGCGGACAATCCCGCGGCCACGCCGCTGCCGGGGTTCAAGGAATTGAAGCCGATGGTGTTCGCGGGCCTGTATCCGACCGAGGCGAATCAGTACGGCGCGCTGCGCGACGCGATCGAAAAGCTGCGGCTCAACGACGCGAGCCTCATCTGCGAGCCGGAAACCTCGCAGGCGCTCGGCTTCGGCTTTCGCGCCGGATTCCTGGGCTTGCTGCACATGGAAATCGCGCAGGAGCGGCTCGAACGCGAATTCGGAATCAACCTGATCGTGACCGCGCCGACGGTCGCGTACCAGGTGCGCACTGTCTCGGGCGGGCTGACGACGGTTGACAATCCGGCGCATCTGCCCGACGAGAACACGATCGAGGCGATCGAGGAGCCGTTCATCCTCACGTCTATCCACATGCCCGAGGAGTACCTGGGCGCGGTGATGAAGCTGTGCGAGGACCGGCGCGGCGTGCAGCGCGATTTGCGCTTCCTGGGCGAAAAGCGCGTGATCCTGCACTACGAGCTGCCGCTGGCCGAAATAGTCTTCGATTTTTACGATCGTCTGAAATCGGTCAGCCGCGGGTACGCGTCGTTGGACTACGAGTTTCTGGACTTCCGTGCCGGGCCTCTGGTTAAATTGGACATTCTGATTAACGGCGAGGCGGTGGACGCGCTTTCGATTATCGTGCATCGCGACAAGTCCTACGAACGGGGCCGGGCGTTGTGCGAAAAGATGCGCCAGTTGATTCCACGCCAGATGTTCGAGGTCGCGATTCAGGCCGCGATCGGCTCCAAGATTATCGCGCGGGAATCGGTGAAGGCGCTGCGCAAGAACGTCACCGCCAAGTGCTACGGCGGCGATATCACGCGAAAACGAAAGCTGCTCGAGAAGCAAAAGGAAGGTAAGAAGCGGATGAAACAGGTGGGGCGGGTCGAGATTCCGCAAGAGGCCTTCCTGGCCCTGCTCAAGGTCGGGGAGTAGGGACCGCAGTGGCAGAACCAGCACGCAGCATCGCCAAAGCAGAGCCGCAAAACGCTCCCGAGGCCGCCGATCGCGCGCCCGCGCAGAAGTCCGTCGCCCGCGAGTATGGCGAGGCGATGTTCATCGCGCTCGTGCTCGCGGTCTTCATCCGCACCTTCTTCGTGCAGGCGTACAAGATTCCGTCGGGCTCGATGGAACCGACGCTGCTCATCGGCGACCACATCCTCGTCAACAAGATTGTTTACGGGCTGCGGATGCCGGACTCGATTTTCGGGCTCGAGGTCCCCGGCCTGCCATTGGGCCAGTACCTCTTTCATCTCACCCCGGTGCGTCGCGGCGACGTCGTGGTGTTCGTCTTTCCGCCCGATCGCACCAAGGATTTCATCAAGCGCGTGATCGGCGTGGCCGGCGATACGGTTGCGGTAAAGAACGGCGCCGTGTGGCTCAACGGTGCGCCGATGCCCGACCCGCACGGGCATTTCGAGGTGGCCGCGGAGGATCGCTCCCCGGTCTCGCCGCGCGACAACTTCGGACCGGTCACGGTGCCGCCGGGCAAGCTGCTAATGATGGGCGATAATCGCGATCGCAGCTACGACGGCCGCTTTTGGGGCTTCGTCGATCTGAACGACGTCGAGGGACGCGCCACGGTCATTTATTTGCCCTGGAACGAGGAGAAAGCGGCAGCAGCGTCGCCGCTGAGCGAAGTCGCGCTCTGGTTCGAGTACATCCGATGGAATCGGCTCGGCATGGTCGTGTACTAGATCGGAAGCCGAAAAGGGAACCCCCGGTGGCGGACGAAGCGGTAAACAGGATTGGAGCGATCCTCGAGGAGCTGAGCGCCCGATTTGATCTCGTGGTCGAGGCGGTCTCGGGTTTCGGCGGACGCCTGGACACGCTGCGCGATGAAATCTTCGAGCAGTTTGCGGAAGTCGGCGGCCAGATTCGATTCCTGTCCGAGCAAATTGCCGAGAATCGCCGCGGTATCGCCGCCACGCGCGACGATCTCGGCGCTGAGATCGTGCGGCTGGGCGAGGCGCTCGGCAAGGCGCGCGTTGAGTTCCGCGACGAGCTGGCCGCCGCGGAGAAGGGACTTCGCGGCGAATTTGCCGCTCGCGCCGTCGAGTTCCGCGAGGAAGCCGCGCGCGCGGCGGCGTCGGCGGGCGAGCGCGCCGGGACGCAGGCGGCATCGTCGGGCGGCGAAATCGGACGCGAGATCGCCGAGACCGCGAAGGTTCTCAAGCGCGAAATCGCGGCGTCGGCCGAGATGGCGGCAAAAAAACTTGGCGCCGAACTCAAGCAGACCAGCAAATCGCTGGCCAATCTGGCGCGCAAGTTCGACCGCTTCGACGACCGGATTACGGTTCAGACCCGCGACCAGGATCAACGCTTGAGAAAACTCGAACGCAAGCGCGGCGCCTAATTATCGTCGCGCCGCGCTGCGGGATTGAGCGCGGGGTTGACCGCAAGCTTTTCTGATCGTAAATTCTAGTCACCTTTAACCCGCCACTGAGATGGCGAAAAGGGAAGACAATGAAAGTGTGTATTTCCGGTCCCGGCTGTTTTAGCAGCCGGGATTTTTTTTGGGCGCCGCGATGAGCGCCGCGCCCAACGTCGCACTCGACGCCGCCCAGCTCGGGCGCTCGCTCAAGCGCATCGCGATGGAGATAGCCGAGCGCAACGGCGGCGCCGACAACATCGTGCTGGTCGGAATCGTTCGGCGCGGCGCGCAACTTGCCCAACGGATCGCCGCCGAGTTGCGGGCCAATGGCCGGCGCGAGGTTCCCGTCGGCACGCTCGACATCTCTTCCTACCGCGACGACGGCAAGGGCATCCCCGGCGATCCCCGGCTAATCGGCCGCGACATTCCTTTTTCCCTCGACGCCAAGCGGGTCGTGCTGGTTGACGACGTTCTGTATACCGGGCGAACCGTGCGCGCCGCGCTCGACGCGATCTCCGACCTGGGCCGGGCGGAATCGGTGCAGCTCGCCGTTCTGGTCGATCGCGGCGAGCGCGAGCTTCCGATTCGCGCCGACTACGTGGGCAAGAACATCCAGGCCCCGCGCGGCCAGCGCGTTTTCGTGCGGCTCACCGAGATCGACGGCGCGGACGCGGTCGTTATCGGCAACACAAGATGAGGCCGAACTTCCGCCCCCGATGAGGGACGAGCGATACAATGTCACGGCTGGCAAAATTTGACGTCGTTTCAATCGACGATCTCGAAACCGCGGACATCGAACGCGTGTTTGCGCTCGCCGACGGCTTTTCCCGGCAGCTCGCGCAAGGCGATCAGATTACCACCGCCGCCGGACTGATCATGGCGACGCTCTTCTATGAACCCTCGACCCGCACGCGGCTCAGCTTCGAGTCGTCGATGCATCGCCTCGGCGGCGCCGTGATCAGCTCGGCCGACATGCACGCGAGCTCGGCCGCCAAGGGTGAGAGTCTTGCCGACACCGTGCGCGTCGTCTCCGGCTATGCCGACCTGATCGTGCTGCGCCATCCGCATGACGGCGCGGCGCGCGTGGCCGCGGAGTACGCGCCGTGCCCGGTGCTGAACGCGGGCGACGGCAGCCGCGAGCATCCCACCCAGACGCTTTGCGATCTCTACATTCTGCGCAAGAAGAAGGGCCATCTGAAGGGACTCACGGTCGCGCTGTGCGGCGATTTGAAGTTTGGCCGGACGGTGCATTCGTTGATTTATGCGCTCGCGCGTTTCGGCGCGAACATCGTCGCCGTGCCAACCGCCGGAATGGGCGTTCCCGACTACGTGCTGAGGCGGCTTGCCGCCGAACGCAACTACAGCTTGTCGACGGTCACGATGGATGAGCTCAAGTCGTTGGCGGGCGGCCTCGACGCTCTTTATCTGACCCCCAGCGCGCCGCATCAGATGGCGCTCTTTACCGGCGACGGGACGCTCGGAAAAATCCCGGTGTCCGAGCCTCCGGCCGCGCTCGATGCGTTCTACGTCACGCGGCTGCAGAGGGAGCGCATGCCGGGCAAGGAAGCCAGCTGCTGCGGAGTACGTCCGCTTTGACGCGCGCGCGCTTCGCACCATCCGCACGCAGGAAGCGGTGGTGATGCATCCGCTGCCGCGCCTCGGCGAGCTGGCGTACGAACTCGATACCGACCCGCGTGCGGTTTACTTCGAGCAGGCCGCGGCGGGAGTGCCGGTCCGGATGGCGTTGATCGCATTGCTGCTGGAGAAATCCGCCGCCGCATCCGCCGTTGCGCGGCCGGCGGCCCAGCCGATTCGCTTCAAGGCCGAGCCGCCGCCGCGATGCTCCAATCCGGGCTGCATCACGCGTTTCGAGGGCGCCTACCTGGCGCCGCGATTCACGCTCGGGCGCGGCATGGATACCACGGTGCTCGCGCTCAAGTGCGGCTTCTGCGAAAGCGAACTCAAGATCGAATACGTCGGTCATGCGCGGTCGCATCGCTACTATCGCTTCGACGAAAACCTGCAAGGCTATGTCCGCCAATGGATCGAAGAAGGCTCGCTGGCCGTATTCGACAGCGTCAAGCACGCCGAAGAGGCCGGCTACGAACCGTACCGGCGCGGTCCGCAGCGCGAAATCATGAATCAGAAGGAAGTGGTCGGCGCGATCGAATCGCTCGCCGACCAGGTGATCGCCGACGTTCACGACATGCCGGGAGTGTCGATTGTGGGCGTCGTCAGTCACGGGGCGATGCTCGCGCTTCGGCTGCGCGACCTGCTCGGAGCGAAGACCGGAGTTCTTCCTCCGTGCGCGGCGCTGGATGTGTACCACCCGGCCGACCCGATCCGTCCGATCGACGGCGCCGAGAATTTCAACGTCGAAGACCGCACAATAATCCTGGTCGACGACGTGATTAACAGCGGCTGGACCGTGCAGCGCGCGATGGCGACGATCTGGCAGCGCGGGCGTCCGGCTGCGGTCAAGCTGGCGGTCCTGATCGATCGCGGCCATCGGGCAGTCCCGATTCGGCCAAACTATGTCGGCAAGAATATCCCGACCTCGCGCGGCGACCGCGTGCAGGTGCGCCTCGCGGCGGCCGGCACCGAGAGCAAGTCGCACGATCACGTGATGATTTATTCAATCGTCGAGCCGCTGAAAGAACCCGAGGCGGCGCATTGAACCCAATCCTGCTCACCGGAGGACGGGTGATCGATCCCGCAAACGCGCTCGATGGCCAGTACGACTTGCTGGTGCGCGACGGCGAGATCGCGGCGGTGGAACGCGCCGGAACCCGGATGAATTTGCCTGACGCCACTGTAGTTCAAATGAGCGGATGCTGGATCGTGCCCGGCCTCGTCGATCCGCATGTGCATCTGCGCGACCCCGGTTTCCCCGAAAAGGAAACGATCCTGACGGGCTTGCGGGCGGCGGCGGCGGGCGGTTTCACGACCGTGGCGGCGATGGCGAACACGTCGCCGGTCAACGACAATCCCGCGATTACGCGCTACATGCTCGATCGCGCCGCGCAAGCCCATAGCGCACGCCTGGTGCCGGTTTCGGCGGTCACGCGAGGGCTCGGCGGGATCGAGCCGGTGGATTTCGTGGCGATGGCCGATGCGGGTGCGCGGTTGTTTTCCGACGACGGGATTCCGATCGACGATGCGGCGGTCCTGTCGCGCGCGTTGGATAAAACCGGGCGGCTTGGATACGCGATTTCGCTGCATGAGGAGGATCGCGGGCTGTCATGCGGTGGAGCGTTGAACGCCGGCGCGGTATCCAAGCATCTGGGCGTCAGCGGCTATCCGGATTCGGCGGAATCGCAGCGCGTGCGCCGCGATCTGGCGATCGCGATCGGCTCGGGCGCGCCGGTTCATGTCGCCCACGTGTCCACGGCAGAGTCACTCGAACTAATCCGCGCCGCGCGCCGGCGATACGCCCAAGTCACCTGCGAGGCGACGCCGCATCATTTCACCCTGGACGAAGGCGCGGCGCTGACCTGGGGTCCGAACGCGAAAATGAACCCTCCGCTTCGGAGCCGCGAGGATGTGGAAGCGCTCCGTGCGGCGATCAGCGACGGCACGGTCGATATGATCGCGACCGACCATGCGCCGCACGATCCGAAATCGAAGCGGATGGAGCAGCTCGGCGCCTTTTTTGGTCCAGGGCGACAGGCGGCCCCTCTCGAGCACGCGGCGGCCGAGCTATTCGCGCATGCGGCGAACGGAGTCGTGGGACTGGAGACCTCGCTCGGCCTTGCGCTCGGCCTGGTGCATCAATCGTTGATCGAACCCGCGCGCCTAGTCGAGCTGATGTCGCTCAATCCCGCGGCGCTGCTGCGGCTGCGGGCAGGCACGCTGTCGGTCGGCGCGGCCGCGGACATCACGGTGATCGATCCAAATCTGGAGTGGACGGTTGCGCCGGAAAAATTCCTGTCAAAAAGCCGCAACACTCCATTCGCAGGGATGCGGCTGAAGGGCAGGGCGGTGATGACCATAGTAGCGGGCGAAATCGTTTTCGACGCAAGGAAGGCGTAGCCGATCGATGAGCAAAGGGCGCGAAGCGATACTGGCGCTGGCCGACGGGCGAATTTTCCGCGGCCGCGCATTCGGCGCGGTGGGCGAGGCCGTGGGCGAAGCGGTCTTCAACACCGCGATGACCGGCTACCAGGAAGTGCTGACCGACCCGTCGTACAAGGGCCAGTTGGTCTGCATGACCTATCCGGAAATCGGCAACGTCGGAATCAACGCCGAGGATGCAGAGTCGCGCCGCGTGTACGTCGAGGGGTTCATCGTCAAGGAATACTGGGAGCGGCCGTCGAACTGGCGCTCGGAGATGGCGCTTGGAAAGTATCTGGAAGAGGCGGGCGTGGTCGGTATCGAGGGTATCGACACGCGCGCGCTGGTGCGCCATCTGCGCACGCGCGGCGCGCAGGAGGCGGTGATATCGAGCGTCGATCTGGACGCCGACTCGCTGGTGCGCAAGGCCAAGGCCTCGCCGGGGCTGGTCGGGCGCGATCTGGTGAAAGAGGTCACCTGCGCCGAGGCTTACGATTGGGACTTCGGCGATTGGCAGCTGGGGCGCGGCCACGTCCGCGTGAGCCGCGAGGCGATGCGCGATGCGCCGGCGATCGTCGCGCTCGATTACGGAATCAAGCTGAACATTTTGCGCCGGCTGGTGGCGACCGGCTTTCGCGTGAAGGTGCTCCCGGCGGTGTCGAGCGCCGAGCAGATACTCGCGCACAACCCCGACGGGATTTTTCTGTCGAACGGACCCGGCGACCCTGCGGCGCTGCCGTACGCTTTCAGAGCCATCGCGGGCGTGTTGGGCAAGAAGCCGGTGTTCGGCATCTGCCTCGGCCATCAGTTGATCGGGCTCGCGCTCGGCGGCAAGACCTACAAGCTCGATTTCGGCCATCACGGCGCCAATCATCCGGTGATGGACTTGCGCACGCGGCGCGTCGAGATCACGGCGCAGAACCACGGCTTCGCGGTCGATGACGAGTCATTGAGACGACGCGCCACGCTTTCGCACCTGAACCTCAACGACAACACCGTCGAGGGCTTGCAGGGAACCGGGGTGCCGTTCTTTTCCGTGCAGTACCATCCCGAGGCCTCGCCCGGGCCGCACGATTCGAGCTACCTGTTTGCGCGATTCAAGAAACTGGTCGAGGCGTTCCCGCGTTACGGCGCCGCCGCGCTCGACCGAGTCCTTGCCGCCGAGGCATCGGCGCTATGACCAAATCGACGCATCGACTCGACCTAACTGCGACTTATCGGGACCATCAAATTGCCGCTGCGTAAAGATTTGAAATCGGTGCTGCTGATTGGCTCGGGGCCAATCGTCATCGGGCAGGCCTGCGAGTTCGATTACTCGGGCACCCAGGCGGTCAAGGCGCTGCGCGAGGAAGGGCTCAGGCTGATCCTGGTCAATTCCAACCCGGCGACGATAATGACCGACCCGGACCTGGCGGATCGCACCTATATCGAGCCGATGACGCTGGCGGTGCTGACCAAAATTATCGAGCGCGAACGTCCCGACGCGCTGCTGCCGACGGTCGGCGGGCAGACCGCGCTGAACCTGGCGATAGAACTGGCCGAGGCGGGCGTACTCGATCGATTCAAGTGCGAACTGATCGGGGCAAAGCTCGGCGCGATCAAGAAGGCCGAGGATCGCGACCTGTTCAAGCAGGCGATGTTGAAGATCGGGCTTGAGGTGCCGCGTTCTGCCATTGCGCGTTCCGCCGCCGACGGCGAGCGGGTGCTGCGCGAGCTTGGCCTGCCGGTGATCATTCGGCCGTCGCGAACGCTTGGCGGAACGGGCGGTTCGATCGCGCGCGAACTGGACGACTATCGCGCCAAGCTGGCGTTCGGACTCGAACAATCGCCGAGCCACGAGGTGCTGATCGAGCAATCGGTCGAAGGCTGGAAAGAATTCGAGCTCGAGGTGATGCGCGACACGGCGGACAACGTCGTGATCATCTGCTCGATCGAGAACCTCGATCCGATGGGCGTGCACACCGGCGATTCGATAACGGTGGCGCCCGCGCAGACGCTGACCGACAAGGAATACCAGATCATGCGCGACGCGGCGATCCGGATCATCCGCGAGATCGGCGTCGACACCGGCGGATCGAACATCCAGTTCGCGATCGAGCCGGGCACCGGACGGATGGTCGTGATCGAGATGAACCCGCGCGTGTCGCGCAGCTCGGCGCTGGCGTCGAAGGCGACCGGATTTCCGATCGCCAAGATCGCGGCGCGGCTGGCCGTGGGCTACCGGCTCGACGAGATTCCCAACGACATCACCCGCATGACGCCGTCGTGCTTCGAGCCGACGATCGACTACGTGGTGACCAAGATTCCGCGCTTCACCTTCGAGAAATTTCGCGGCGCCGCCGACGAGCTGGGGCCGCAGATGAAGTCGGTCGGCGAGGCGATGGCTATTGGGCGGACCTTCAAGGAGTCGCTGCAGAAGGCGCTGCGGTCGCTGGAAATCGGCTCGCATGGGCTGGAGAGCGGGCTCTCAAAGCCGCCGGGCGCTGATGCGGCGGCCAAAATTTGCGCGCAGGTCGCAACCCCCAGCAGCCACCGGCTGTACCATCTGGCGGATGCTATCCGCCTCGGGATAACGCGCGCGGAAATTTACCAACTGAGCAAGATCGATCCGTGGTTTATCGACGCAGTCGCGGAGCTGGTGGCCGAGGAAAAGCGCGTCGCGCGCGAACCGCTCGGCGCGGCATATTTCCGCGAGTTCAAGCCGATGGGATTTTCCGATCGGCGAATCGCGGAGCTGCGCGGGATCGATGAAACTGCCGTGGCGTCAGCGCGCCGCCAGGCGGGCGTAATCCCGGTTTTCAAATCGGTGGACACCTGCGGCGCGGAATTCGAGGCCTTCACCCCCTACCTCTACTCGACTTACGAAGGCGAGGACGAGGCGCCGCCGACCGCGCGCAAGAAAGTGATCATCCTGGGCGGCGGACCCAACCGGATAGGGCAGGGGATCGAGTTCGACTACTGCTGCGTGCACGCGAGCATGGCGCTCAAAGAGGGCGGCTTCGAAACGATCATGGTCAACTGCAACCCCGAGACCGTCTCGACCGACTATGACATCTCGGACCGCCTCTACTTCGAGCCGCTGACCTTCGAGGACGTGATGGCGATTGCGGAGCGCGAGAAGCCGGTCGGCGTGATCGTGCAGTTCGGCGGGCAGACCCCGCTCAAGCTGGCGGTGGCGCTGGAGCGGGCGGGCGTACCGATCCTCGGCACGAGTCCGGATGCCATTGACCGCGCCGAGGATCGCGAGCGGTTCAACGCGATGGTGGCGCAGCTGGGGCTGCGGCAGCCCGAGGGAGTGCTGGCGCGCACCCTCGACGATGCTGTGGCGGGGGCGTCCAGGATCGGCTACCCGGTGCTGATCCGGCCGTCGTACGTGCTGGGCGGCCGCGCGATGGAGGTGATTGCGAACGAAGAGGAGCTGCGCAGATACGTGACGCAGGCTCTGCAAGCCTCCGAACGCCATCCGCTGTTGATCGACCGCTACCTGCAAGGGGCAATCGAAGTGGATGTGGACGCGATCGCCGACGGCGAGACGGTGGTGATCGGCGGAGTTATGGAGCACGTCGAGCACGCCGGGATTCATTCGGGGGACAGCGCCTGCGCGCTCCCGCCGACCACGCTCAGCGCCGCGATTCAGGATGAACTGATGGCCGAGACCAAAATGCTCGCGCGCGAACTCGGCGTGATCGGGCTGATCAATATCCAGTATGCGATTTACCGCGGCGAAGTTTTTATCCTGGAAGTCAATCCGCGCGCGTCGCGCACGATTCCGTTCGTCAGCAAGGCGATCGGCGTGCCTTTGGCCAAGCACGCGGCGCTGGTGATGGCGGGGAAGAAGCTCCGTGAGATTGGGTTCACGACCGAGCGCGTGCCCAGCCACGTCGCGGTCAAGGAGTCGGTGTTTCCGTTCGGGCGGTTCCCGGGCGTCGATACGATTCTGGGACCGGAGATGAAATCGACCGGCGAAGTGATGGGAATCGACACGACCTTCGCGATGGCGTTTGCTAAGGCGGAGCTGGCGGCGTCGTCGAACCTGCCCGATGGCGGCATGGTGTTCATCAGCGTCCGCGACGAAGACAAGCTATACCTCGAGCCGATAGCGCGCGGGCTGGTTGCGATGGGATTCGGCCTTATTGCGACGCGCGGAACCGCCAATTACATCCGAAATCTCGGACTCGAGTGCGAACGCATCAACAAGGTGCTCCAGGGCAGCCCGCATATAGTGGACGCGATGAAGGATGGGCGCGTTGCGATGGTCGTCAACACGCCGGACGCGAGCGGCGCCAAGGATTCGTTCTCGATTCGACGCACCGCGCTGGAACTTCGGCTGCCCTATTTCACCACGATGGCGGGGGCGAAGGCTGCCGTCGAAGGAATTTTCGCGCTGAAGCACGAACCCTTCGAGGTCCGCGCGCTTCAGGACTACCATCGGCAGGGCTGACCCTGCGCCTTAGTCAGGAAAGAAATAGATGCGGCCTGGCGGCCTGTCAGAAGGGGTAATAGGCGGCAAGCGCGGGACGCTTGGAATCGAGAGCCCGGTTGCCGCGATGGCGGGGATCGGCCCCAAGCGCGCGGCGGCTCTGGAAGCGCGCGGAATCGCAACAGTCGGCGACGTTATGTTCCATCTGCCGGCGCGTTACCAGGACTGGCGCGAGCGCACGCCGAGCTGAAGACTTGCGCGTCGGCAACACGGTCGTGGTCGAAGGCGATCTGGGGGTGATTTCCGAGCGGCCGATGCGCGGCTCGCGATGGCGCCGGTTCGCGTCAGGATGGCTCAACGCGGGCGGGATGCGAATCCGCGTCGTATGGTTCAATCTGCCCGCTTACATGCGCGGCTATCTTCCGGGCGGCGAGCGCGTGTTGGCCCGTGGGCGAGTGACTGCCGGACCCGACGGCGGAATCGAGATAGTGCAACCGGAGTTGCATCGGCTCGCGGATGGCGAGCCGAAAGCGATCCGCCCGGTTTACCGTATCCCTTCAATAGTCGGGCAACGGCTGTTCGCAAGCCTGGTCGCGCGTGCGCTTGCGGAGGCCGGCGGCTCGATCCGCGCAGCCGTTCCCGACGAAGCTGCGCGGCGAACTTCCGGCGGTTCGCGAGGCGCTGACCTACATTCACGATCCGCCGCCCGATGCCGACTTCGAGGCCCTGGCCGGCGGGGAGTCGCCCGGCCATCTGGCGCTCGCATTCGATGAACTGTTCGCGTTCGAGCTCGCTCTTTCGCTTGAACGGCTGCGCAGCGCACGGCGCGTCGGAATAGCGCTCGATCGCTCACAGAGCCTCAGCACGGAACTGATGGACAAGCTGCCGTTTGAGCTGACCGGCTCGCAGTCGCGCGCGATCGGGGAAATCGGCGCCGAGCTGGCGCGGCCAAATCAGATGAACCGGATGCTGATGGGCGACGTCGGCAGCGGCAAGACGATAGTTGCGTTCTGGGCGATGATCCGGGCGGCCGAATGCGGGCATCAGGCGGCCATGATGGCGCCGACGGAACTGCTGGCGGAGCAGCACTATAGGGGATTCGCGCGCGTGTGCGGGCGGCTCGGCGTAAGGAGCGCGCTCCTGACCGGGAGCGTGACGGGCGCGGCGCGCAGCGAGATTTTGCGGGGGCTCTTAAGCGGCGAAATTGGCGCGGTGTTCGGAACCCACGCGCTGATACAGGAGCGGGTGCGAATGCGCGGACTCGCGCTCGGAGTGATCGACGAACAGCATCGATTCGGCGTTTTCGATCGCGCCAGGATGAAAGCTTTGGGGCCCAAGGCGAATCTGCTGATGATGACGGCGACGCCGATTCCGAGAAGCCTGGCGATGAGCCTGTTCGCGAATCTCGACGTTTCGTTTCTCGACGAGATGCCGGCCGGGCGCACGCCGATCGCCACCGAGATTTACGCCGAGGACGATATCGCGCGGCTCCATGAGGAGTTACGCGCCGAGATCGACGGCGGCGGGCGGGCGTACTACGTCGTGCCGTTCATCGACGGCGACGAAGACGAAGCCAAGTCGGTATCCGCCACCGCGGCGCGGCTGAAGAAGGGCGCCTTGCGCGGCGCCAGAGTCGGCACGATGCACGGCAGGATGGCGGCGGCGGAAAAGGATCGCGCGATGCGCGAATTTCGCGACGGCGCGATCGACGTACTGGTCTGCACCACGGTGGTCGAGGTGGGTATCGACGTGCCCGAGGCCACGATCATCGTGGTGCTCGCGGCGGACCGCTATGGGCTCGCGCAATTGCATCAGTTGCGCGGCAGGGTCGGCCGGGGCGACAAGCCGTCGCGATGCTGCCTGGTGGCGTCGAGCGACGCAGACGAGCCCGCGCGGATGCGCCTGGGGGTCATGCGCGAAAGCATGACCGGCGCGGATGTTGCGGAAGCCGATTTGCGAATGCGCGGTCCGGGCGATTTGCTCGGCGCGCGGCAGGCTGGGGCCTTGCCGCTGCGCCTGATTCACCTGATTCGCGACCATCGCACGATCGAACGCGCGCGCAAAATGGCTGACGACTGGCTTCGGCGCGACCCGTCGCTGGCGAGCCGCGAATCGGAAGGCTCGCGCGCGGCGGTCAAGAAAATGCTCGCGCTCGGGTTCAGTCTCGGCGACGTAGGGTAGGGCGGCGCCCTAGTGTTGTGTCCCGCAAATATCTTCAAGAAGTTCTGGTTCATTCTCGTACGACCAGCCAAGGGACTCTCTGGTGCGGTTCCCCCTTTCCGGCCCGGAAAGGGGGCTAGGGGGATAGGACGGCGGCATTGACCAGAGGATATTTCTGTTCCCCTTCCCCATTCTTTCTGGGGAAGGGGCTAGGGGTTAGGGCTTTGTTCTTCAATCTATTTACAGGACACTAGTGTGCGCCGCGCGTCGTGCTGTCGCTTCCAGCTCCGCCTTCACTTGTCTAAAATCGAAACAAGTGCAGGCGGACGGCTGGTGGCGGGCGGTTTTGACTTTAGTCGAATGAGAACTCAGGGATGCCTGACCTGCCTGGTCGCTTCTGCTTGCGTGCCTTCCTTAGCGGACGAAAAATGTACAGTTCTTTGCCCTCTATCTTTGCCTTACCGACAAACTTTAGCTTTCGGATACTTTCTGCGGCGTTTTCGATATGGTACTCAGCCCCGGTTCTGAACCTCCGAATAATTTGCCCCATAAGCTCCCCTAGTTGTTGCGCGGTCGTTCCTTCAATCTCGCAATTCTGACCTTCAGTAGCGCGTCGGCGACCCCGACTAAAGCCCCTACGACCGCCATAACCAAACATGTTAGCAACCCGCCGACGGCCTTAAGCAGCGCGATTGTGCCGGCTACGACGAGTATAACCAAAAATGTTAGGGTCAAGAAAAATGCCGCGGTTGTGTGATGCATCGTTCCTCTCTCTTCCTTGGGATGAATCGGCCGTGGAAGAAGTCCGTGCATGCGGGGGCGGCGGCACGCGCCTCGCGCGGATCAGCGAGAAGGGAATATTCACGGGAGCGAGCGCGCCTACATCGTTGATTGGGGCTCCAATATCGCGAGTATTTCCCCAATAAAGTTAAGCGCTTTCCCCGTTTCCTGAGTAATGCTTTTTAGGAAAACGGCGCGCCTCTCGATGAAGGAAAAGAGTGCCAGCATATCCTCCTTCGAGCTTAATGTGAGCTTTGCAAATCCAGCTGTGAGTTCGGCGATTTGCCGGTCGAGTTCTGGCGTCCATTTCTTCTCCAGTTCTTGTACTTGGTCATCCGAAAGGTTCACAAACGTCGGCGTGATATCCGATAATACCTTTCGATATTGGCGATGATAGTCTTCAAGGTCCGGCAAGTCGTCAAAGTCCCGCAAGTCGTCGGCGGACTTGAGCATCTGGATGCCTGCGGCCGGATCAAGGCCAACCGCAGGGATCTCACCGCGCAGTGGCGATGCAATCGTCGAGAGGTCGCTAATCGCGATTGCATTGCGTGCGAACTCCAAGAGTATTACCGTAAGAACGGGTAGCTCGAAAGCAAGCTCTTTGGTCAACTCAGAAAGGCGTTTTCTCAGGTCTGCCATAAGTATAAATTTCCTCTAAGTTCTTCCGAGACACGAAAGTTCCGTCTTCAGCACGCCGAGCCGCTGACGCTCTCGCGCGACCGCCGGGCGCGTAGCGTTCGTATTCCAGTTGATCGGCTTCGAGCTTTGCAGACTCCGGCATGAACGTGCCGTCGAAATATCGCCACGCGGTTCGAGCGCGAGCGATTCCGCCAGCGCGTCCGCGTGGCAGCGGTCTTCTCATCGCTTGGGCAAATTTCTCGACCGGCGTCGCCCGTGCGTCTATCGTCATGTCGCTGGATTGTACGCTCGAAGTGTGCGCGCGGAAACTGTGCGACGGCATGTGCTCTCGGCTGCGGAAGCGCTTCAAACGTGCTGGTGGTCAAGGCGCAGGCGAGCCATGAGCATCGCGCGCGTCGGCGCGCAGCGATTTCAGCGCTCGGGAGGAGCGACGCCCTACAGGGCGGCGCCCTATTGAGCGGCTGGCACAGCCGAGCGCTCGACGCGGGCGCTGACGCCGCCTGATTCGATCGCGCTGGCGCTCCAAATCGCGGGCGCGAGAGCGCCGAAATAGTTCGCGCCCGGTCCAATCACGACCAGCACCGCGTTTGCGCGAGTATCGATGCGATGCGGGGTGGAGTCGCCGAGGAGGCGATCGAGCAAAGCCTGATAGACGGCGGCGAAGTGGCCTGCCGTCGGCTCGTCGCTGAACGTGAGCATCCAGATCACGCTCACGGCGCGGCCGTCCTGCAGGATGACCATGCGGTCCGCGGTCCATCGCGAGGCGAGTGCGACTTCCTTGGATTGTTTGCCGAGATTGCGCTCGAGGATGACGCGGATGAGCAGCTCGCCGTAAGTATCGTCGTCGGCTTTTTTCCAGCCGCGCATGATCCGGTCGTAGCCGGCAAGCTCGATTCGCGGCTGGGGCACGGGGCTGTCGAAGTAAAGCGCGGGATGGATAATCTGGTGGCTGGATTGCGGAGGGTTCCGATAGAGCGCATCGACTCCCGCCCATCCACCGCGGCGATAAGCCTCGGCGACGAAGCGGACGCCCTCGGAATATTGGAACAAGAGCGGCGCGCTGAGGCCCTCGGGCGTGCCGGGCGCCTCGACGGCGAGCGCCTGCGGCAGTTTCTTGAGGTTGTCGGCAAGCGCATCGGCCGTGCTGTCGTCCATCCTGCCGAGCGCGTAGGCGAACCCGGCGATCGTCGCATCGCCTTCGGCGACAGACTTGAGCGCGAGCGCGCGATCGTCGTCGTCCTTCACTTTGTCCAGGCTCGATTCGAGATCGAAATTCTGATCCTGGAGCGCATGCGTCAGTTCATGCGCGAGCACAACCTCGCCGGTGACATCGCGCTGAATCATGAACTGAGCCGCGCTGTTCCAGACGCCGACATTGGCGCCACCTTCGACCAGAACCATTTCCTTGCCATGCGGATCGTAAAATCCCGCCACCTCGGTCTTGAGCAGTTTGAGCGACTCGGCCTTCAGATCGAGGTGCGAGGGATACAGCCCGGTGAGCGCGCCCGCGGCGGCGTCGGCCTCGAGCTGGTTGTCGGTGTAATCGCGCATCAGGTCGGCTTCCATCATGGCCTCGGCCTGGTCCGGGGATTTGACCACGAGCGGAACCGCTTGCTTGAAGCGAAGCTGGCGAAGACCCTGGATGCCGGTCTCGATCTTTTCCGCCTGCCGCGAATTGATCCGATCGCCGCTGATGATCGAGTAGGCGCATCCCCAGAGAAAGACCAGAGCGGTGACAGCGGAGATTAGCCACCAGAGCCGTCGTGTGAAGCAGATGGCCCGGCTAATCATTCGCTGACGATCACGATCGAAAGTCCAAACCGGGCGGAGTCGGACGCGCGCGCCTCGGCGGCGGAGCGGCTCGCGAAAGCGCCCATGCGTACACGGTAATAGCGGCGATGGTCAGCATCAAGCCGATCGACATGAACGTCGTCGTAGTAGGCGGCCAATTTGCTTCGCAACTGCTCGGCGTTCCGTTGCTCGGAAAATGAACCAACCTGGACGAAGTAGCGCATCGGCGCGCCAACTTCGCGAGAGCCGGCCGGCTTGCTGATGAGCGAAATACGAACGCGCGCGGTGCCGTAGTCGAGCATCCCGATCATGCGCGCCGCCTTATGCGAGAGATCGATCTTGCGCCCCTTCAGGAACGGCCCGTGGTCCGTAATCGTCACTTCCACGCTACGGCCGTTATCGAGATTCGTGACCATCACTCGGCTGCCCAATGGAAACGCGATCGAGGCCGCGGTAAGGTCCTCCTGGTCGTAAATCGTGCCGGCCGAGGTTTTGTGGCCGTTGAATCCCGGCCCGTACCAGGAGGCCATCCCGACCACCTGCGGCGTCGGAGTTGGCTGGGGCACGGCGGGCGCGGGGGGAGGACTCGGGACTTGGGCGGGACGGAAAAGCGAGCAGGCGGCGAAAAGCACGCTCACGGCGATCGCCAAAGCGACTTGCCGGATAGCGCCGCGATTTCCAATGCCAGACACGTCAACAACGCAGTCTACCGAGGTCGACCGGCTCACTTCGAGAGCCGTCGATAGCGTGGTAGCATCTCGCGCTGGGGCTGCGATGCTGCGAACAAGGGAAGAACTGGAAGAAATGGAATCGCGCACGCTGGCGCCGTATGCGATGGCGTCGCGGGCCAGTCGCGGCCGCCGCTTTCCCGAGCCCGAGCATCGGATTCGGACTGTCTTTGCGCGCGACCGCGATCGCGTTATCCATTCGGCCGCGTTTCGGCGCCTCGAATACAAGACCCAGGTCTTTGTCAATCACGAGGGCGATTACTACCGCACACGGCTGACGCATACGCTCGAAGCCGCGCAAATTGCGCGCACAGTGGCGCGGGCGCTCGGTCTCAACGAGGACCTTGCGGAGGCGGTAGCTCTGGCGCACGACCTGGGGCATACGCCGTTCGGCCACGCCGGGGAGAAAGTGCTCAACGAGCTGATGGCGCCGTACGGCGGCTTCGATCACAACGCGCAGAGCTTGCGCACGGTGGACTGGATCGAGATCCGCTACCCGAATTTTCGCGGACTCAATCTGAGCTTCGAAGTGCGCGAAGGGATCATCAAGCATTCGCACTTCCAGGACCGTCCACAAGCGCAGGAGTTTGACCCGAGCACATACCCATGCCTCGAAGCGCAAATCGTCGATCTGGCCGACGAAATCGCGTACCTGGCGCACGACGTCGACGACGGATTGAAGGCGCAGATGCTGACGCTCGACGAGCTTAATCAGTCGGCGCTGTTCAGAGAGTCGGCGGCGGCGGCGCGCGAGGCGGACCCGGGGGCCGAGATGCGCGTGATCCGCTATCAGACGGTCATCAGGATGATCGACGCGATGTCCACCGATTTGATGACCAATCTCGCCGCCGAGCTGGAGCGCAACAAGATTACCAGCGTCGAGGACGTGCGCAAGGCGGGCAGGGCGCTGGCGGGTTTCGGTCCAGTGGTGGGTGCGAAGGTCGGCGAGATCAAACAGGTTATGCGCGATCGTCTGTATCGGCATTACAGAGTCAGCCGAATGACCGAGAAAGCGGGCAGGGTGCTGGCGCAGCTTTTCAATACCTACATGACCGAGCCGCGCCAGATGCCCGAGCACGTGGTCGCGCGCGCAGAGCGCTACGGTGAGCCGATTTCACGCGCGGTGGCGGACTACATAGCCGGGATGACGGATCGCTTCGCGCTCGACGAATATCGCAAACTCTTCGATCCCAATGAGCGCGTCTGACGGACATAGCCCGCGCACAAGAATGCGCGCGCGGCGATCGCTCGTGATCCGGCGAATCGATCACGTCGGCGATCCTGTGGGGCTGGCATTCCTCGAGTCGCCGGAATCCAACGCCGACGCGTTGCTCGAGCGGCTGCGCGAATACCTGGGCGACAAGCTGACACTCGTCAAGGCGGAGGTATCGCGCGGCGAGATTACGGTGGAAGTCGAGGCGCGGGGATGGACCGAGGAGGCCGCGCGGATGGCCGCCGCCGCGCGCGATCTATATCAGAAGGGGGGCAAGCGCGGGGCGTTGTCGATGTATCGCGACGCGATCGAACTCGACCCGCTGAATGCGGAGGCGATTCTGAGACTTGGCCTGGCGCTTGCCGAGCAGGGAAGATTTGCGCAAGCGTTCGCCGCGCTCAAGCGCGCGCGTGAGTTTGGCGCCGCCGGCGTCGAGCTGCTGAACGCGATGGGCCGATGCGCGGCGGGACTGGATCGAGGCGCCAATGCGGTCGCGTACTACGAAGAGGCGCTCAAAATCGAACCGCGCAATTTCATAGCGCGCCGGGCGCTCCGCGCGCTCGGCCACAAGCCCGCGGCGCCCGCCAAGCAACCAAGCGCTGTACGCAGCCGCGGCGATTAGCTAGAACTGTGCCGACTTCGTTTTTCACGTTTCGCTGTAAATTGTTTGCCCGGAGCGTTCATTGGCAATGGTCAAGATCGTTTATTGCATCAGCAAACTGCCGCATCTGAGCAACGAGGAATTTCATCGCTACTGGCGCGAGACCCACGGTCCGATCGCGGGTAGGATTCCCGGCTGCCGCAAGTACGTTCAGAGCCACACGATTCATCGCGCGCTCGGGGCACGCGAGCCTGCATTCGACGGCGTCGCGGAGCTGTGGTTCGATGATTGGCAGGCGCTGGAGACGGCGATGGGGTCCAAGGAAGTAGCAGCCGCGCTCGAAGACGAACGGAAGTTCATCGATCATTCGCGCACGGCGTTCTTCATCGCGCAAGAGCATCACGTGATCTGAGCCGGATAGACACTCGAAAAGTGGAGGGTTGGAGCACCTAATGATTTCAGGCCTTTTTGGGTTTTCAGCCGCAGCGCGTAGTGGGGATCAGGTGGTTGTGAACACCCACGCCAAAATCCTGATCATCTGAGCGATGTTCTCAAGGGATCGGACCTCCTCGATTCGAATCGGGCCAAAAGCAGCACGCCTACTGCGCGTCTGCGAGGTTTACTATGGCCTCGCCACGCCACGAAGAAGAATCCCTGAGTTTGCTTGAAATGTTGAGCATCTATGGCGTGCTTTTGAATCTTCTCGACGTGGCGCGCTTTTGTCGCGAATACATTGATGATCAAGCAGGGCATCAAGCGAGCCAAACCCCTCCGAGGATCGTTGTTCCGTTTCCTCAACGAGACATGCTCAGCAAATTGCTCCCAGGCACAGAAGAGATCTGCAAAACCTATGAGATCAAGCCTGCACTGAAGCGGATCGAAAGACTCAAGGCGGCCCTCGCAAATCCAGTCGTTGAATACGCGGAATTGGCGCGACACTACCATACACTTTACGAAAATATCGAAGACGATCTACGGGAGCGGTGCTTTTGGCATTTGTCTCTGCAAAAGGAGACTCTTGTTACCAAGTACGGAGATATTCCATTCAAAGAATCACCCGATCTTGAGCAGGCCCGATACGAATGGCACCAAGCTCTCTGGGCGTATCGGTTTGAGCTAAATACGGCGTGTGTGTTTCACCTGATGCGTCTGAGTGACCTTGGATTGCGAGCGCTGGGAACAAAACTCCGCATCACACTTAAACGGGCTATTGAGTTTGAGGATTGGCGACCGATTCTAGAAGCAGTCAATGAAAAGTTGAAAGCGCTAGAGAATGATCCGCGAACTCAGGAACGCGCGCGCGACCTCAGTTTCTATTCGGACGCCGGGAAAACGCTTCTCTATTTCAAAAACTTATGGCGAGATGGCGGTGCTCACGCGCGAGAGACATATGATGAAAACGACGCCAAAAAAGCATTGGATAACGTCTTCGACTTCATGAAACTACTAGCGGAAAAACTAGACCAAGTATCTTAGTTTTCAGTCTTTGACGAACGGAAAAGCGGCCTGACCAGGCGCTTGAACTTTTTGGGATCGGCCTGTTCGAGTTCCCGCCTTAAGCTCTCCTCGCTGGCCCGTCTTGTCGCTGAGATGTAGTCGTTGCGACCTTCGCGCCCGGCTAGTTTACATAATACTTCTTATGCGAAGCTGTAATTCGCCAATGAAAATCAATGGCATGAACCGTGGGAGACCGCCGCCCGGCCCGAACGGCCTGATTTAAGGCCCTTCGATCCGCCGCGTCGCTCGGTACTGGCGAAGCCGCTTCACCCTTCGTATCATTGGGAACCTTTGTCGGGAACTTTTTCGGAAAGGAGTTTTGGGGAAACTTATGCTCAACTTGAAGCTTATCATTCGAACTGGCCGGGCGGCTGCTGTTGCCTCGGTCGCGGTTTTTCTCGGTGCGGTCATAGTAGGCACGGTGGTCACGAGCGCCGCGGCGCAGAACGCGCCGGCCGCCTCCCCTGCCGGCGCCGTCGCGGTTCCTACCGATCCTGCGCGTGACGCCGCCTTGAAGACCTGGCTGCAGAAGCACTTCAGGATTCCCCGTGCCGAGCAGATCACGATGGGGCCCGCTTTTAGGGCGGCGATTGAGGGACTGCTGGGGCGCCAAGTCGTCGTGAGCAACGAGCAGGGACAGAAGATCTCGACGACGATGTTTTTCGACAAAGATGAGAGCAAGGCGGTCCTCGGCCAGTTTATCGACACCAGTACAGATCCTTGGGGACGAGTTAACATGGGCGCCGTGACCCTGGATGATCGGCCAACGCTGGGTCCGGCAGATGCCCCGGTGACGATAGTTGAGTTTGCCGACTTCGAGTGCCCCTTTTGCGCACACGCGTTCAGCGTGGTCGAGACGCTGGTCAACACGACCTACAAGGGCAAGGTGAAAACAGTTTACAAAGATTACCCGCTCAACGCGCATCTGTGGGCGTTCAAAGCCGCGGAGGCGGCCGAGTGCGCGCGGCTGCAGAACCCGGCGGCGTTTTGGGAGTTCGCGCGCTACTTCTACTCGAACCAGGGCTCAATCAACCCCAAGAATCTGCAAGAGCAGGTGAACAAGCTGGCCAAAGCTCAGAAGCTCGACCAGCCTTCACTGATGGCGTGCATGGACAGTCCGCAGACCGAGGTTCGGGTGAAGCAGGATCAGAACGACGGCAACTCGATTCGAGTCACGTCAACGCCGACCTTTTTCGTCAATGGAATACCGGTCGTGGGATTGCCCGACGAGAAGGTGCTGGAATTGGTGATCAACTCCGAGCTCGCGGGGAAATTGCCGACGGCCTCGGCGAACTAGCAGGCTGTTGAAAAAGTAATTTTCAACGCCTGCTCCCTCTCTCTTGTCTCCCCCAAAGGGGGAGATGTTTTAGGTAAGAAGCTATCTTTTACTCAGGGTGTTGAATCGTTCCAGACCCAAACCGCCCTTCGATTTGAGTTTTTCAACACCCTGCTAGTGAATGACGACGGGCTGCGGCCCGCCCGCCGCGGCTGACGGCGCCGCCAGATCGGCGGGAGCACCGAGCAGCGCCAGCGATTCCATCACGTCCTGGCGCTGCTGAGCGAACGGATGGGCGGCGAGGAAGCCGCGGTAGGCAGCGATCGCGCCCTGCTTGTCGCCCGACTTCGCCAGCATCCGCGCGACGCCCAGCTCAGCCCTCGCCTGCTCCAGTCCCTGATCGGACGCGGCCTGCTGATACGCGCCCGCCGCTTTCTTCCAATCCCCCATTCGCTCGTAAACCACGGCAAGGTTGGTCAGCGCCAGACTGCGGAACATCGGGTCGCGCTCTTCGGCGAGAAATGCAACGAGCGAATCGCGCGCACCCGCCAGGTCGCCATCGGCCAGATATGTGCTCGCCATGTAAAAGCGCGCCAAGCGCCCGAGCCGGCGACCCGGCTCTTGATCGGCAAGCTGCTTGAACTGTGTTTCGGCGAGTTTGTTCTGGCCGGTGTTGAGCGCGGTGATCGCGCCGTAGAACCGGGCAGACGCAAGATTGTCGCGATGGCGCTCGTAGTAGTACACCCCCATCGCGATCGCCCCGACGACGGCGACGACCGCGGCTGAGGCCAGCACCTGGGTAAGATTGTTGACCAGGAAATCGCGCGCGCCGTCGACGAGCGTTGCGAGCTCGTCGGGCTCTCTGAGTTCCTTTTGGGTTAGTTTACGGCGATGGGTGGTCGGCGGCATCGAATGCTCCAGCGGGCGCCGCCCGGCAGAGGATCAGAGAAGCTTGGCGCGCTCTTGCTACATTTTGTATTTGAAATCCTCGGGCGACATCCGCTCGAGAATCTCGGACCATTTGTCGCGCGACACGCCGGCGAGGTTCTGATCCGAAGTTTGCTGTTCGCCCTGGGATTCGTGCAGCTCGCTGGAAGCTTCGAGCACTTTCTTGGCCACGTAGATGGGCGACTTGGTGCGCAGGGCCAGGGCGATCGCGTCGCTCGGCCGCGAATCTATCTCAAGCGCCTTGCCCTCGCGGGTCTTGACCTGGATGCGGGCGAAGTAGGTGTTTTCGCGCAACTCGGTGATCTCGGCCAACTCGACGGTCGCGCCGAACTCGGCCAGCAGATTGCGCAGCAGGTCGTGCGTCATCGGGCGTTGCGGCTTGATCCCCTCGAGCTCGGTGGCCATCGCGGTGGCCTCGAGCGGACCGATCCAGATGTGCAGGTTGAGCTTGTTGTCGGGGTCCTTCAGGACGACGATCGGCATCTTGGTCGAGGGGTCGAGCGTGATCCCGCCCACGATCATCAAAATAAAGTCTTCCCTGTGACCAGCCATAGACGGGCTCTTCAACCGTTTCTCCTCGAGCACGCGCGGCTTCGCGTCAAAATCCCGCGCGTCGCCCCGTAGAAACATTTTGGCCCAAAGACGCCTTGTGGTCAACCGAACAAGCTGCGCAGCCGCGCGGATCGAGTCCGTCAGCCTGCGACCAAGCGATCGACCACGCGATAAAGCTGGTTCAGATTGCGGCACTCTTCCACCAGGTCGCAGTGCGGGGCGTAGCGGTCCATCTCGCTGTCGCCGAAGCCCCAGGTATTGCGGCTTTCAGGATTAAGCCAGATCACTTTTTTGGCGCGCTGGCGGATTTCACGCAAGGACCCATCGTGCGGGAGATTGTAATTGTTGCGTGCGTCGCCGAGCACGATCACAGTAGTGCGCTTGTTGACGGCGCCCAGATGATCGGTGACGAAGCTGCGGAACGCGTAGCCGAAATTCGAGTGGGCGTACACGTTGATGATGTCGCCGGTGAGCGCGACGTCGAGCGCTTCCTTGGCGTCGTTGTTGCGAAAGCACTCGGTCACTTCTCCGATGTCGGCGACGAAGATGAAGCTGCGCACGCGCGAGTAGAGATCCTGCAGCGAGTAAACGAACTGCAGCATGAATCGCGACGCGTTGCGCACCGAATCCGAAACGTCGCACAGGATTACGACCTGCGGCTTCTCTTTCTTGCGCTTTTCGAAGCGCAGCTTGAACGGCACGCCGCCGTATTCGAGGTTCTGGCGAAGGGTGCGCTTGATGTCGAAGCGGCCCTTCTTGGAACGTTTGCGGCGCACGGTGATGACGTTCTTAAGGCGCTGCGCGAGGCGCGTCACCGCCTCGTTCATTTTCTTGAGTTCTTCTTCGCTCAGGTAATAGAAACTCTTCTCGCCGATCTGGTTGAGGCGCTGATCTTCCTTCTGCTTGATGTCGCGCTTCTCGCGCTCCATCCGAACGTAGCGGCGGATGATGTCTTCGAGCGCCTTGAGCCGGCGTTCGAGATATTCTTCCATCCTGGCCTTGAGCTCGGCGCCGATGTCCATCTGCTCGAGCTGCTCGCGCAGTTGCTTGATCTCGGCTTCGACCTTGTCCAGCCCGAGCTGGCGGGCGAGCGCGCGGGCAAAGTAGTTCTCCTCGATCGTGCGCTCGATCCCGTCGAGCTTGACCGCGCGCGAGGCCTCGCGGATTTTCCGCTCCAGCTCGCCCGAGTTGTTCTGCAGCAGTTGCTTTGCCAGCTCGGAGAGACTCTTGCCCTCTTTCTGAAGCATCTTCTCGACCTGGTCGAGGAATTTCTGGAATTCCTGATCCGACATCGAGAGCGCGTTCTGCACCGCCTGGCTCGCCTGCTTGATAATCTCGCCGAGCCCGGAGAAGTAGATATCGAACAGTTCCTCGAACACCGGCAATTCGCCGGACCGCTTGACCATCGTGGCCCGCAGCGCGGCGCGAAACGCATCGCGCTCGCTAAGGCCGGTGACTTCGGCAGCGCTGAATGCGTCGAGCGTTTCCGCCAGCGAGACGCGCACGCCGTTCTCGCGCAGCAGGTTCGCAAATTCTACGAGCTTCTCCTGCATGGTGTCGTGGCGCCCTACCCTGCTACCCGTTCAGATCGCCGCGCGGAGAGACCCTTCGCCCGGCTCAGGATGACCGCTCGGACACGCCTCGCGGTCAATTTAGAAAATCCTTGTCGCTACCGGCCTCGGTGCCGCGGCGCGCGCGCACGCGGCGCACGTAGTCCTTGAGCTCTTCCTGAGCTTTGCGCACGTCGCCCTCGTACTTGACGATGGTGTCGAGCGTTTCGTTGACGAGCTCCTGATCGAGGCTGTTCACGTTGAGCAGCGTCAGCGCCTTGACCCAATCGAGCGTTTCGCTGATGCCGGGGGTTTTCTTGAGGTCGAGTTTGCGCAGCGATTGCACGACGGTGACGACTTCCTCGGCGAGCTTGATCGCCGCCTCGGGCACCTTGAGCTTGACGATCGCGAGTTCCTGCACGCGATCGGGAAAATCGATATACAGATGCAGGCATCGCCGCTTGAGCGCGTCGGACATTTCGCGCGCGTTGTTCGAGGTCAGCACGACCAGCGGAATGTGCTTGGCCTTGAGCGTTCCGAGCTCGGGCACGGTCACCTGGAAGTCGGAAAGCAACTCGAGCAGGAACGCTTCGAACTCGGCGTCGGCCTTGTCGATCTCGTCGATCAGCAGGACCGACGGCTGCTCGCTGGAAATAGCCTTGAGCAGGGGCCGCGGCAGCACGAACCGCTCGGAAAAGAAGACCTCGTCCTGCGCCGCGATTCGATCGACCGCCTCGGTCAAGCCTTTAGCGCCGACCAGCACTTCGCTGATTTTGTCCTTGAGAATCTGGGTATAGAGGAGCTGCTTGGCGTACTCCCATTCGTAAAGCGCCTTGCCCTCATCGAGGCCTTCGTAACACTGAAGGCGGATCATGTCGAAGCCGAGCGACGCGGCGAGCACCTTGGCCAGGTCGGTCTTGCCGACGCCGGCGGGGCCTTCGACCAGGATGGGTTTGCGCAGTTCAGTTGCCAGGTAGATGACGGTGGCGATTCGCCGGCTGGCGATATAATTGTTCTTGGCGAAACGCTCGATTACGTCCTCGATCGATGAAAACATCCATCCTCCTCGACGCCGGAAGCTGAAGCGGCAAACTCCGCACGAAGTAGATTAAATATCATGGCGAATTAAGGCGAGGGAACCAACAGGAATTGACAATTCTGCGTCACGGAGGATATGCGGGGGAAGCGTCGTTTGAAATTCTGAGCCGGGGGATTCTGCCTATGCCATCGATTCGCGTCCTTCAAAATCGGCCACGGGCTGCAATTTTCAGCGCGGTTCTGGTTCTGGGCTCCTGCTTTGCTAACGCCGCCCCTGCCCAAGCGCTGACATCACTGACCGCATGCATCAACAATAAGAATCAAAAGGTCAGGTTTCCCAAGGTCGGAAAATCCTGCAAGTCGGGCGAAACCGCAATCGTGCTCAGTGGCGCAGGACCGACGGGAGCCACCGGACCGACTGGACCGGAGGGTCCGACGGGTACAAGCGGACCGAGTGGCCCGACAGGCCCAGCGGGGCCCGCCGGAGCCGGAACAGGTGCCATCAGCTCGGGTACGGCCGGGCAGATTGGTTATTATGCGAGCAGCGGCACGACGATCAGCGGAGAGAGTGTTGTCCCGGTCGCACAAGGCGGCACTCAGTGCGGCCCACCGACTGTTTTTACCAGCCTGCCCAGCTCACCTACTAACGGCGAAATCTGCAATGTAACCGATGCGCCGGCCTGTAACGCAGGCACGGCGGTGACAGTCGGCGATGGTTCTACCAAGTGCCAAGTTACTTACAACGGCACAAATTGGATGCCCGCTGGCGGTGCGGGAGGCCCGCTGATTACGCCAGCCACGCAATGCGTTCTCGACAGCGATGTCACGGGGATTCACGACCAAGATACGCAGTTGTGCGGCTGGAATTTTGGAGCGGCCCTCCCTGCCGGGCAATATGTTGTCGTCATGACGGGTGAAGTTGCAGTTACGATTGGCGCTACGGCGCCAGCAACACTCGGCATCGACGTAGTGGATGCCGGAGGGCACGATCTATTTGGCTGGGAGCCTAGTTGGGTTCCAGATGCGCTGCTGGTTCCTAACACCACCATCAGCTTTGGTATAAGCGCAACGGACAATTTTACGGTTACGTCAGACCAGGCACCAACTGCCTTTCCAGGTCCGGCCTGTCAGGTATACCCCGTGACCGAGGATGTCACCGTAAAAGAGCATAGCGAATGCACGTTCCAAATCTTCCAGACGACGAAAGGATACTGAGGCGGCGGGGCAATGCGCCGAGGGCTGCATAGTCCGCAGCCCGATTGTCTTAGGTTCGCCCGGCCGACGCCGGGATAGAACGCCTCGGGCCTTCATTCTGCAAGCGGCGTAAAGCTCGGGTGAGAGCCCGCCGCTAGCGAGGCTAATGAAGCGCCCCGCCGGCGGCGCCGTTGAAGCCCGGCCCGGCCAGCGTGTTCACCACGTTGCCAGTGCTCGGGTCAATCTCAGTGACGCTGCCACCGCCCGTCCCGCCGGAGTAATTAAACACAAAGACCCGCCCGCTCCCTTTATCCACGACAGCGGCCACGGGTTCGCTGATTCCGCCGCCGGAAATAGGCGTATTTGGAGTGGTATCGCCGCCTACCAGCGGTAAAGGAAAGATCGGAATGTTGTCGCCCCCCGTGTTCATCACCCATAGCGAGGTCGGAGTGGTACTCGGGAAGAGCATCAGGCCTTCGGGGTTGTTAAATCCCGTACTAGAACCGGCAACGACCGTGGTCGGAGCCCAGTTGAGCGTGCCCGTGTTGCTACCCAGCGGCGGAAACATTTCGATGCTGTTGGCATAATTCACCACATAAATGATGGCGGTGGCGGGATCCTCCCAGACACCGGCGGGGGCCGCCATCTGCGTACTGGAACCGGTAAGGGTGGCGATGGGAGGGATGTTTAGAGGACCGGTGCTGCTACCCAACGGCGGAAATATCTCGATGCTGCCTGCGCTAAGCGGTCCACCGTCAAAGTTTGCCACAATAATGTGCCCGCTTGAATCCAGGGTAAGGCCCGACGGGTAACTTAGCCCGGTGTTGTCCACGCAGGTCCCCTTCCCCAAACCGGTGCAGCAGGAGCATGGCGTGCCGGTGGCCGAGCAATATCCGTTGGATTGGCCGCCGATAGTAGCGATGGGCGCGACGTTGCCGTTGGCGCCCGGCGAATAGATCGTCACGCTGCCGTAACCGCCGCACCCGCCCTGCTCGTTAGCCGCATAAAGATTACCGCTTGAATCCGCCGCGAGGCCGAACGGGGCGTGAAGGCCGGTGCTGGAGCCGGAAATCGTGATGCTTGGCGTCGGGGTACCGGTGGCTCCAAACGGGAAGCCCGTGATGCTGTTGCCCAGGAAATTGGTGACGAAGATCTCGGTCGCCGTCGGGGTTCCGGTCGCGGTCGGGGTCGCCGTTGGCGTCGGCGTTAAAGTAGGCGTCGGCGTCCGTGTCGCGGTCGCCGTTGCAGTCGCGGTCGCCGTGGAGGTGGCAGTCGCCGTTGGGGTGGCAGTTGCAGTTGCGGTCGGCGTTTCGGTCGCCGTCGGAGTTTCGGTTGCGGTCGCGGTCGGCGTTTCAGTCGCGGTCGGAGTTTCAGTCGGCGTCGGAGTCGCAGTCGGCGTTTCGGTGGGCGTCGCGGTCTCAACTCCTTTGCACTTCAGCTTGACCGTTTGGGTGTAGCTTTTGGTGCTTCCTGCCGAGTTATCCTTGAATGCCAGCACGCCCTTGAAATCGTGCTCGAGGTTGGGGGTGCAATCGACGTTGACCTGGCACGTGGCGCCGGGTGTCAACTGATTGGGTTTCGGATCGGCGACGGTGCGGCAGGTGCGGCCTCCGATGCTGAAGACCGGCGCGGCGCCCGCGTTGATCAACGAGAAGTCCACCGCCGTAGTGGTAGATGTGTTGGTCACGCTCACCGGACTGATCGCTCCGCTGCCAACCTCTACTTTGCCGAAGTCAACCGTGCGGGGCACGATGTCGAGTTTCGGCTTGGGGATTATTCCCTTGCCTTTGAGACCAGCCTTTTGCGGGCTTTTTGCCGCGCTATCAGTGAATTGCAGGCCGCCGCTAAACGTGCCTTGAGCCACGGGAGCAAACGTGATGCTGGCAGCGCACGAAGCGCCGGGCGCCAGCGGCGATCCCAGGCAAGTCTGGCTGTCCAGGGCGAACGGGGCCGACACTCCACTCACGCCGGAAAAGGTAACGCTGGCCGTTTTGGAGGTGTTCTTTACGGTCACCCCCATCGTGGCCGTCTGGCCCACGATAACGTTGCCGAAATTGATGCTCTTGGGCGTGATGGTGAGTTTCGCAGCCGCAGACGCGGCCCATGCGGGAGCGGCCGCGATGATGCCGAGCAGGAAAACTGAAATAAGCGGCCCTTTTGCGATGTTCATGGCCCCCCCGCGCGATCGCGATTCTGTCAACTCTGTGCAACAGGCGCGCAAAGATAACCGTGCGCCATACTTAGAGCAATATGTGCCCGGATTTAGCTCCACCCTCTAGGGTCGAGATATCCGTTTGTAACATTCCGTGTTTCAGGCCGGCCTTACTCCAAAGCCTGTTCGCGATGCTTGCGCCTTCGGCGGCAATGGCCCTTGTGCGGGTACCCGGCGGACTGCCAATTTTATTTTGATGTGCACGCTGGCGATTTACTTTCAGGCGATGCGCGAATTTCCGGTGGTGATCGCCGCGAATCGCGATGAATTCCTTGACCGCCCCGCAGGCGACCCCACTACCCTGCTCGAGAATCCTCACGTGGTCGGTGGCAAGGATCTCAGGGCGGGAGGCACGTGGCTCGGAATAAGCGAGTACGGAATTGTCGCGGGGCTGCTGAACCGGCGCGCCGCCAATGGCGGCAATCCGGATGCGCGATCGCGCGGGTGGCTGTGCCTGGACGCTCTGCGGCGCCGGACCGCGGCGGAGGCGGCGGAGTTCGCCGCCCGCGAGCGCGGCTCCGACTACAATCCTTTCAACCTGCTGATGGTCTCGCGGACCGAGGCGTTCGTCGCTTACAACCGCGGCGTTTCGATCGAAGTGGTCGCACTCAAGCCCGGGCTGCATCTGCTGACCAATCTCGACGTGAATGATTTCGAATGTCCGAAAATCAGCGCGTCGTACGGCAAGTTCGCGGAACTCGGCAATCGCGCCGATTTCCAGCGCGATCCGATCGGACAGCGCGGCGCGCTGGGCGCCCTGCTGGCCGACCACAATACGCAGCTCGATCCGCGAATCGGCGCCGCCGTCGTGGCGGACGGCCCAACGCGCTGTGCCTGCATCTCGAAAATTACGGCACGCGGTCGTCGAGCCTGATCTTCATGCGCGGCGACGGGCCTGAAATCGCGCACTACTTCGCGCCGGGACCGCCGTGCCGAACGGCTTACGCTCCCGCGATCGTTCCGCGGAGTCCCGGGCTGCGGCCGTGAATCAAGACATTTCGCTTGACGCCGAGGCGCAGCCGAGTATAGGCCGTGGGCTCATCGACGTGGTTGCCGATCCCGGACGGGGACCGGTTTGGGGGTTTTGACTTGATGCACATTTGCTGATCCAATCTCGCGCCGAAAACCGATCGCGTCACTGATCGCCGCGATCGCTATCGCTCTCGTCGCTGCAACCGCGCATCCGATCCGCGCGCAACTGGGGCAGTCGGGGCTCGGATGGCAACAACGCTTCCTCGGAATCATTCCGCTGATCAAGCCCGATCCGAAAGACCCGGTGGTAGTCACAGTCAACGGCGCTCCGATTACGGCCGCGGAAATCGCCGACTACGCCAAGACCGAAGCGCGGATGATCAACGCAACCAGCACCGAGGAATCCAAGGCGGTGTTTCGCGATGCAGCCGACAACCTGATCAACCGGCAACTTCTGCTGCAGGAGGCGGGGAAGCGGAAGCTCGCGATTAGCGACGCCGAAGTGGCCAGTCGTGCGCGCGAGTTCCAGGTCGCCGGCGCCGGCGGCCAGGCGGTCGCCACCGGAGGCGCGCCGGACGCGCAATTGATGGCGGCGGTGCGAGGGTCGATGCTGATCGAGAAAATGCTCGACGGGGAATTCCGGGAGCATCACGTGCAGCCCACCGACGCGCAGATCAAGCAATACTACGAGGAGCATCGCGACCTGTTCGTCAAGGATCCCGGCGAGGTGCAGATCGCGCATATCGCCGTGAAGTTCCCGCCCAACGCGACTGACGCGCAGAAGAAAGCGGCGAGCGAAAAAATAATCAAGCTCTTCCGGCAGGCGCTCAAGAGCAAGGACTTCGCCGCGCTCGCAAAGCAAAACTCGGAGGACACGCAATCCGCGCCCAAGGGCGGCGAGCTGGGTTACTTTCGGCCCGGGCAGTTGCCGCCGGTCGTGGACAAGATGGTGTTCGCGACGCCGTCGGGGCAACTGACGCAAATCCTCGAGTCGAATCTCGGCTACAGCTTTATCAAGGTGATTTCGCGGCGCGGCGAAACGATCGCACCACTGGCCGAGGTGAAGGCGAAGATCGCGATGTTCATCCTCGACGAAAATGAAGACGCGGTGGTGAAGGCGCTGATCAAGAAGATCGCCAAGGGAGCGAAGGTCGAGTTCAAGAATCCGCCCGCCGCGAGCAGGGGTGACCCCTGCACCCAGTGTTAAGGCCGCCCGCCGTTGGCGGGCGCGGCGGGCGCGACCCAAGCTAAAACGGAGATGCGGGAACTTCGTCCCTGACTTCAGAAGTGGGAAGGGGAAGAAGATCGGAGCTCCATATGTGCAGGAAAAAATGGAGCGACCCTCGATTTCTAGACGAGGAGGCGGCCGCCGTCGAGCGCCAGGGTCGCGCCGGTGGCGAAGTCGGTGGCCTCGCAAAAGAAGATCACGGCGCGGGCGACGTCTTCCGGCGAGCCCATTTTTTTGGTCAGGGTGCGACTGACCAGCCGCGCCACTTCGGTCTTGCTGTATTCCTCGGGCGGCATCACCATCCCGAGCGCGATGCAGTTCACTTGAACCTCGGGCGCAAGTTCTTTGGCAAGCGCCCGCGTCAGCCCAATCAGTCCGCACTTGGACACCGAGTACGGCAGGAAGTCCTTGTACGGGCGCGTCCCGGCCCAATCGCCGAGGTTGACGATTTTACCCGCGCCAATCCGGCGCATCGCAGCGCCCGCAAACTTCGACAGAAAGAACGGCGCCTTCAGGTTGGTGTCGAGGGTTGCGTCCCAGTCGCGCTCGGTGATTTGCCGCATCGGTTTGCGCGCGAAGACCGAAGCAGAGTTCACGAGGATGTCGATTCGGCCGAACGCGTCGAGCACGCCCGCGATCATCTTCTCGATTTCGGCGACGTTCTCGAGGTTGGCGCGGAACGCCCGCGCCTTGCCGCGCATCGCCGCGATCTCGGCCACGACGGCGTCCGCCTGGGCGTGCGAGCTGCGATAGTGAACCGCCACCGAAGCGCCGTGGCGGGATAGTTTTATCGCGATCGCGCGTCCGACGCGGCGGCCGGCGCCGGTTACCAGAGCAACTTTTCCCTTGAGGTCCATGCGAAGGGTTCGCGCGATCGACTCAATCGGGCGCCGCCGTTGCGCGTCCGGCTCAGCTCTGGAGCGACGCGTGAATCGCCTTGACCAGCGCGAGGTTGTCGGAATGTCCGGTCTTCGACGCGGTGATATGAGCACGGATCGGACGCGCGAGCAGATAGAGATCGCCCATCAGATCGAGGACCTTGTGGCGCGCGAATTCGTCGGGGAATCGAAGCGTGGTGTTTATGATTTTCTCGTCGTCCACGAGTATCGCGTTGTCCAGGCGGGCGCCGCTGCCAAGACCCAGCTCGGCGAGCCTGCGAAATTCCCATACGAAGCCGAAGGTGCGCGCCGGTGCGATCTCGCGGGTGTACGCGTCGGGCGAAGTAAGTTCGAAGTGGAGGCGCTGGACGCCGATCGGCTTGGGGTAATCAAGCGTGTAGTCAATGATCAGGCGGTCGGCGGGCTCGGCCTTGATAAACTCAAGCCCCTCGCCTTCCTCGCCAATGACGATCGGCTGTTTGATTTCGATCGGTTCGACGATCGCGTCCTGCTCAGTGAGCCCGGCTTCGCCGATCTGTTTGCAGAACTCGAGCGCCGAGCCGTCGAGCGCGGGGACTTCGTCGTCGGTCTTGATCAGGAGATTGGTGATTCCAAACGCCTGGAGCGCCGACAGCAGATGTTCGACGGTGCGGACCGAGCGGCCGCCGCTGGTCAGCGTGGTGTTGTAGCCGGTGTCGGTGACGTTCTCGAAGCGGACCGAAATAGCGGTCTCGTCGGCCAGCGATGAGAAGACGATTCCAAATCCCGGCGGCGCGGGATGCAGTATGACGCCGGTCTTGAGTCCGGTGTGAAGCCCCTGCCCGCCCATCACGATCGATCGCGCGACGGTTCGCTGCGGGATCGCGCCGGCGCGGATTGCTTTGCGGCCGGCGGCGCGGGCCTCGGCGCTCAATCCGCGCGGGTTGGAGGGGTCCGGCCCGGCGGAGTCACCCTCCAGCGCGCGCGCGATCGAAGCGAGCAGTCCGCTGACGGAGAACGGCTTCTGAATGAAATCGGCGGCGCCGAGTTTGGTCGCCGCGACCGCGCTCTGGATGTTGGCGTGGCCTGAGATCATTATCACCGGAACGCGCGGCTGTTCGGATTTGATTCGCCGCAGCAATTCGATGCCGTCCATTTCAGGCATCCACACGTCGAGCAGAACGATCGCGGGACTTTCGCGCGCAATCAGGTCCATCACCCCGGGCGCGTGGCCGGTATCGACCACCCGAAAGCCTTCGTCACTCAGGATTCCACGCAATGCCGACCGAATCCGCTCCTCATCATCGACCACCAACACGGTCTCATTCACGTCAAATTTTCTCCGGGAATCGCGCCTGGCGCGGCAAGGATCGCATCAGCCGGTTGCCTTTGCGACTTGTAGGTCTTTTACAGGAAACTCGAGCACAAATCTACTTCCACGCGGCTGGTTGTCGATCACGCGGACGAAGCCGCGATGGTCGGTTACGACCGCGGATACGATCGCGAGGCCGAGGCCGGTGCCGCCCTTTCTGCCCGAATAGTAAGGCTCGAAAATGCGCGTGCGCAGGCGCGGATCGATGCCGGGGCCGTTGTCCGCGACTTCGAGGGTTACGATTGAATTGTCGGGCCGCCGATGGCTGCGCACCTCGATCAGCGGACCGGCGCCGTTATGCTTGATCGCGGTCACCGCGGCGACCGCGTTGTCGAGCAGGTTGACCAGCGCGCGCTTCAACGCCTCGCGGTCGATCGGGATGAGCGGAATCGCGGAATCGAGCGCGAGAGCGAACTCGACGCTGGGATGCGCTGCGCGGAAATTCGCGACCGTCTCCGCGGCCAGCGCGTTGATGTCGCCGGGGACCGGGTTCAGATGCGGCATCCGCGCGAACGCCGAGAACTCGTTGACCAGCCGCTTCAGGTCCTCGACTTCGCCGATGATCGTTCGCGTGCATTCCTCGACCAGCGTGGTTTCGATTCCCGGCCGCGTGGCGAGCTGGCGCCGAAGCCGTTCGGCTGAAAGCTGGATTGGCGTCAGCGGATTCTTGATTTCGTGCGCGATTCGCCGCGCGACTTCGCGCCACGCCTCCATCCGTTCGACCTTCGCTATTTGGCTGACGTCCTCGAAGAACAGCACCGTTCCGGTCGGCTCGCCCGGGACCTCGCCCAGTGGACTGGCGGTCATCATCAGCTCGGTCTCGCCGCCTGCGACTTCGAGCTTGACCGTCGAGCGAACCTCGCGGGGACGCGTGGCGAATGCGAACACGTCGTCGAGCACGCGGGCCAGCGCGAGCGGAAACGCCCCCTGGTAGTTGCGGCCTATAATCGCGGCCCCGCTCAGATCGAGCAGCCGCTCGGCGCACGGATTGATCGCGGTGACGACGCCGTCGCGGTCCAGCCCGACGACGCCCGCCGACACGTTGCGCAGCAGCGTCTCCGTGTACTGGCGCCGGCGCTCGAGTTCGGCGGCGGAAGCTCGCAGGTCGGCGGTCATCTGGTTGAAGGAATCGACCAGTTGCCCAATTTCGTCGTCGCCTACGGCGGGGATACGGAAATTGAGATCGCCGCCGGCGACCGCTTGCGTCCCGCGTGCGAGCGACTTGATCGGGCCGGTGATTCCGCGCGAAAGAAATATTCCGAACCAACTCGCCAGCGTCACCACCACCAGCCCGATCAGCACCAGCGTCAGCAGGTAGCTGTTCATGATCGGCTGGCGAAGAATCCGCAGTTGGAAGTAGTCTTCGGATACCCGCGAAATGTTGGTCGCACGCGTCGCCACGCTCTGCGGCAGATAGTAGTCGACCAGCACCGCGCCGAGCACATTGTCGGTTTCGCTCGACACGTAAATCGGCGCCGAGCCCCGGATTACGTCGGCGCTGCCGAGCCGGTCAGTGCGAGTGAGCGCCTGTCCCTTCAGCGTTTGCGAGATAATCGGCGAATCGGGCGAAGCGCCGATTCCGGTGGGGGTCTTCGGGCTGATGTCGATCAGCAGCATTTTGCGATCGGCGGAGAACACCTCGATCGTGCCGAGGTTGTATTCCTGCTGACGCTTGGCGATGAACGCCTCGAGCTCGTCGCGCTTTTGCGGCGCGAGCAAGCCCCGCGCCGAGATCTCTCCCGCCAGCACGCGGGCGAAATGCGATGCGTTGTTGGCCGAGTTCAGATAGTAGGTCTGCGCGATCTCGAGCGAGTCGTTGAGAATCTGCTGGTACTCAGGATTGAACCAGCTGTTGATGTCGGCGTGCAGGAACACGCCCGACACATAAAGCAGGAACGCGCTCGGGATCAGCGCGACTGCGATGAATCCCGCGACCAGCCGAACCTGGAACTTCGAACCAATCAATCCCCGGCGGCGCTCGAAGATGACCTTGGCGAGATTGCGTCCGACCAGGAACAGCATCAATCCGAGCAGCAAAAAGCTCAGGTTGAAAAGCGTGATGACTGCCAGATTGGAGCCCAGCGACGTGTGACGCGTGAGCGGCGGCAACTCGGTCTGCGCGAGCACGAACGCGATCAGGGTCGCGCCGGCAACGCCGACCGCGATCAGCTCGCGGCGGCGCCGTTTGCGCTCTGCAAGCCGATGCGGGCTTACGGGTTTCTTCGCTGCCAATCCGTCAACGCCTCATCAGCGAAAAGAGAATGGTCGCGGCGATGCTGACAAGAACGCAGGTGGCGAGCGGAAAATAGAAGCTGAAGTTGCCGCGCCGGATATAGATGTCGCCGGGCAGCCTGCCGATATATGGCGCCGACGACAATCCCCATAGCGCCAGTCCCACGACCGCGATCGCGAAACCGGCGAAGACCAGGCTTTTTCCTATCGGCGCCATCGGATTGCTGACCCAGCACCGATTGTACAAGACCGGCGGCCCTGGCAATACCCGCCCCCCCTGCTCCGCGGCGCTATGCGTGAGCGTGCGATTTGGCGCCGGCGGCCTCGCGCGCCGCGATCGTCTCCTTGATGATTTTCTCCGCGACCGGCCCCGGCGTCTCCTCGTAATGCGAGAAGTGCTGCTCGAACGAGCCACGGCCCGACGTGATCGAGCGCAGGTCGGGCGCGTACTTCAGCACCTCCGACATCGGCACCTGCGCCTTGATCACCTGGCCGTGGCCCTTGCTGTCCATCCCAAGCACTTTGCCGCGGCGCGAGTTCAGATCGCCGATTACGTCACCCATGCATTCGTCGGGACACGCAACTTCGAGCGCGACGATCGGTTCGAGAATGATCGGCTTGGCTTTTTCCAGCGCTGCCTTGAAGCCCATCGAGGCCGCGATCTGAAACGCCATGTCCGACGAATCGACATCGTGATAGCTGCCGTCAAATACCGTGACCTTGACGTCCACCATCGGATAGCCGGCCAGATGACCTTCCACCAGCGTGTTGCGCACGCCCTTTTCGACCGACGGAATGAAGTTGCGCGGGATCACGCCGCCCACGATGTTGTCGACGAACTCGAAGCCCTTGCCGCGCGGCATCGGCTCGATCTTGAGCCAGCAATCGCCGTATTGCCCGCGCCCGCCCGATTGACGCTTGTACTTGCCCTGCGCTTCGGCGCGTCCCTTGATGGTTTCCTTGTAAGGAACCTTGGGCGCCTGAAGCTCGACGTCCACGTTGAATTTCCTGCGCAGCTTCTCGACCGTGATTTCGATATGCATCTGGCCGGTGCCCGACAAAATGATGTCGTGGGTTTGCGGGTCACGATGCATTTCCAGCGCCAGATCCTCCTCGATCAGCTTCTGCAGCGCCGCCGACGACTTCTCCTCGTCGGCCTTGGTCTTGGGGTGAATTGCGAAAGACATCACGCCCGGCGGGCGCGTCAGCGGCGGCATCACCAGCACCGGCGCTTTCTCGTCGCATAGAGTGTCGCCGGTGGTGGTGTCCTTCAGCTTGGCGACGGCGACGATCTCGCCCGCGATCGCGCCGGCGATCGGAGACTGCTTCTTGCCCTCGAGCCGCAGCAACTGGCCGAAGCGCTCCTTCGTTTCCCTGGTCGAGTTGAACGCCGCCCCGTCGGTCTGAGCGTGGCCCGAAATGATGCGGAAGATGGAGAGCTTGCCGGCGAACGGGTCGATTATCGTCTTGAACACCAGCGCAGCGAACGGCGCCGCCGGATCGGCGGGACGGCTCACCGGCTCGCCGGTGGCGGGATTCTGGCATTCCACCGGCGGACGTTCGTTGGGCGCGGGCAGGTACGTCGTCACGGCGTCGAGCAGCGGCGCGATCCCGATATTCTTTGCACCCGATCCGCAGAAGACCGGCGTGATTTTGCGCGCGACCACGGCCGCGTGCAGCGCCGCGCGAACTTCACCGTCGTCGAGCGTCCCCTTGTCGAGATATTTTTCGAGCAGCGCGTCGTCGGTCTCGGCCACCGCCTCGAACAACGCGGTGCGCGCGGCTTCCACGCGGGCCTTCAGCTCGGCCGACAATTCCTCTTCCTTGAATTTGCCGCTGGTGTCGGCGTAGGTGAGAGCCTTCATCGCGAGCACGTCGACGACACCCTTGAAGCCGAGCTCTTCGCCAATCGGGATCGTCAGAGCGACGGCGCGCGCGCCGAGAACTTTTTCCAGGTCCTTCATCGCCGCGTCGAAGCTGGTGCGCTCGCGATCGAGCCGCGACACGAATGCGATCCGCGGCAGTTTCAGCTCCTCGGTCGCGGCCCAGATTTTCTCCGATTCAATCTTGGTGTCGGCGCCCGGGCTTATCAGCATCACCACGCCGTCCACCGCGCGCAAAGTCGTGATCGTTTCGGGCAGGAAGGCGGTATAGCCGGGCGTGTCGGCGAGAATTACTTCGGTTTTTTTCCAGTTGAGATGATTAAACGCGGAACTGATCGAAATGTGATGCTTGGTTTCTTCGGGTTCGAAGTCCATCGCCGCCGAGCCGTCGTCGGGCCGCCCCAGGCGCGGCGTCGCGCCCGCCGTGAACAGCATCGCATCGGCGGCCTGCGTCTTGCCGGTCCCGCCCTGGCCCACGATTGCGATCGTTCTAAGCCGTCCGATTTCCTCCACAGCCATAGAGAGCACCTCTCAAGCCTGCCCGGCGGGACCAGCGCCGATTCCGCAGCGCCGCGCGCCCGCTGGATGCAGTTTATTTCGCGTTGATCACATAAGCCCTACTCGTACGCCCCTTCCACGCTCACCTCACCCGCGACGATTCTCTCGACCCGGTCTCCGATGTCTAGCAGCAGTGCACCCGTCCCGTCGATTCCCTTTGCTACTCCCGACCGGCGCCGCCCGCCTTCCACGATTGCGATGCGCTTGCCGGTCAGCGCCGAGTAGCGTTCCCACGCGGGCATAACCGACTCGAAACCGCGCGTCAGGGTTTCCATATAGCGGGAGTCGAGCAGATTAAAAAGCGAATCGGCGATCGCAATCCGGTCGCATGGATGCCCGGTCGCGATACGCATCGAGGTCGCCTTGTCGCGCAGTTCGGGCGGGATGTCGTCCGCCGCAAGATTGATATTGATTCCAATGCCCAGCAGCACGCAGTCGAGCTTCTGGCGCGCGTCGGTCACCGCTTCGGCGATTATGCCGCCCGCCTTGCGTCCGCGAAGCCAAACGTCATTGGGCCATTTCAGCGCAACGATCCCCGGCGCCTCGCGCTCGATCGCCTCGGCCGTCGCGACCCCGGCCACCAGGCTCAAGCGCGGCACGTCGGCGATTGGAATCGGCGGGCGGATGATTATCGTCGTGTATAGATTGGCGCCCGGCGGCGAATGCCACGTGCGGCCCATTCTGCCCCGCCCCGCGCTCTGGCGCTCCGCGATCACTGCGGTACCCTGGTCGGCGCCGGCCGCGGCCAGCTCGCGTGCAGCTTCCTGGGTGGAATCGATTTCGTCGAAATAATGTATCCGCCAGCCGATGCGGCCGGGCGCGCCTCGTTCGATTGCAAGATATGGATTCTGAGGCATTACTTTAAGTTCCTGATGGCGCCCCGGCGGCCATTCGCATCGGGCGCGCACGGCGCCCGCCGATCAGACCGCGTCGATTCTCATGCTTATATCTTGAAATCGGGCGCTGTGAGTCACGGCGCCGACGGAGATTAGATCGGCGCCCGCCTCCGCGATTGCGCGGACGGTTTGCAGCGTCACGCCGCCGGAGACTTCGAGCTGGACACCCGATCCCGCCATCGCGCGCGCCGTGCGGACGTTGTCGAGGGTCATGTTGTCGAGCAGGATCGCGTCGGCGCCGGCTTTAAGCGCTTCTTCAACTTGCGCGAGCGTCTCACATTCGACCTCGATTTTGAGCGTGTGCGGCGCTGTGTGGCGCGCGCCCTCGATCGCTTTAGTCACCGTGCCTGCCGCGGCGATATGGTTGTCCTTGATCAGCACGCCGCTGTCGAGACCCAGGCGATGGTTATGCCCGCCGCCGACGCGCACCGCGTACTTCTCGACGGCGCGCAGGCCGGGATGAGTCTTGCGCGTGTCGAGGATCTTCGCACCCGTGCCCGCGATCGCATCGACGAACGCCCGCGTCGTGGTCGCGATTCCCGAGAGCAGTTGCACGAAGTTGAGCGCGGTGCGCTCGCCAATCAGCAATCCCGCGAGCTTGCCCTCGATTACCGCGAGAATGCCGCCCGTGTTCAGTTCCGCGCCTTCGGGTGCGAGCACAGCCATTCGCGGCTCGGCACCCGCGATTCGCATCACCGGCTCAATCAGGATTCCGCCGGCGAGAATCATGCGCGGCTCTTTGACGATGATTCGTGCACGGCCCATCGCCCCCGCCGCGACAGTCGCCGCCGTTGTGATATCGCCCTGCCCCACATCCTCGACCAGCGCCCGCTTGATGAGATCGGTGAGATCGGTTTGTTTAAGGAGTTCCATCAATCTTTTTTGATCGCTGATGCTAGAGCAATAATTTCGCTCTGGAGGGTCGCAATTATCGCGCGCTTAGCGAAAACACGGTCCGCAACCTTCTGTATTTCCTCGGGGAGAGCCTTCTCGTTGAACCTGCTATCCGCCAAGCGTTCTTGATCGCGCTCAACCTGCGCTTGGGCGTCCTTTTGCTCCTCGCGAAGTTTAGCCACTTGCTTATCAAAATCGAATCCATCTGGGGCTGTCACAAAAACGTCGCAACCGAAGAGCACGCAGAGCGCGGATCTCTCCGGCTTCGGATCTTCTGGACCTAGCAAGGTCAGTTGTGCAACCTTCGCCAACGCGCAAGCGTACTTCTGCCAGAGGGGAAGGCTGCGACTAAGCGCGTCTGTTTCTTCGGCGAGCAGACGAGCTTCCTCATCGGGCGAAAGATTTTTCCTTTTGAACGAAAGACTCGACGGCTGCCCGTCGGTTAACTGGATTTGCCCTTCAAATTTCGGGATCCTCGCGCGAATGAAAGCGATAACCCTTTCGTTTGGCCCGAACCCTAGACGCGAACGCTGAGAATTGATTCCCCGCGTTACGTTGATGCACCGATCCATAGCGCCACGTTCCTCTTCGCTTAACTGATCGGCTCCGGTCGGCTCGGGATACCTTGCAATCGGCAGATGCGCCGCGAGGTTCGGCTCGTTGATGTACGGCCTGAATCACTTGCCAGATTTCCTCCGACACGAACGGCATGAACGGATGCAGCAGGCGCAGCATCTTGTCGAAAACGTTTACCAGCACCCATCGCGCCGCCGCTTGGCGCTCGCCGCCCGCCTTGAGCGGCTCCTTGGACAGCTCGATGTACCAATCGCAGAACTCGTGCCAGATAAACTGGTACAGCCTCATCGCCGCGACGTTGAATTCATACGCATCGATCGAGTGGGTGACTTCGCCAATCGTGTTATCAAGCCGCGACAGAATCCATCGGTCGGCGAGCTCAAGCTTGTCCCGTGATGGCTCCACGAGCGGCTGCGGAGCGCCGTCGAGATTCATCATCACGAAACGCGCCGCGTTCCAAATCTTGTTGGCGAACGCCCGCGACGCCGCGAATCTGTCGTGCGAAAGAATTACGTCGCGCCCCTGCGCGGCCAACTGCGCCAGCGTGAAGCGGACCGCGTCCGCCCCGTACTGTTCCATCAAATCGAGCGGGTCAACGACGTTGCCCTTCGACTTGGTCATCTTCTTGCCCAGTTCGTCGCGCACCAGCGGCGTGATGTACACGTCCTTGAACGGCACCTTGCCCGTCAGCTCCAGCCCGAACATCATCATGCGCGCTACCCAGAAAAAGATGATGTCGAATCCCGTCAGCAGCAGGCTGGTCGGGTAGTACTTTTCAAAGTCGGGCGTATCGTCCGGCCATCCGAGCGTTGACATCGGCCACAGGCCCGAGCTGAACCAGGTGTCGAGCACGTCCTCGTCCTGGATGAGGTCGGAACCGTCGCACTCGGCGCATCGCGACGGCCGCTCGGCCGCGACGACAAGATGGTCGCATCGCGCGCATCGGTAGGCGGGAATCCGATGGCCCCACCATAGCTGGCGCGAGATACACCAGTCGTGGATGTTCTCCAGCCAGTTGAAAAACGTGTTTTCCCAGAACTTCGGATGAAAGGTCGTATCGCCCTTGCGCACCGCTTCGATCGCGCGATCGGCCATCTCCCGCATCCGCATGAACCATTGCTCGGAGAGCATCGGCTCGACGATCGTCTCGCACCGCGAGCACACGCCGATGGAATGCTTGTACGGCTCGACCTTTTCAAGCAGCCCCGCCTGCTCGAGGTCCCTGACGATTTGCTTGCGCGCATCCTCCCGCGTGAGGCCGCGATACACGCCCGCGTTTTCATTCATGTGCGCCGTGCCGTCGAGGATTGGGATCTGCTCGAGGCCGTGGCGCTTCCCCAGCTCGAAGTCCACCGGGTCGTGAGCGGGAGTCACTTTCAAGGCGCCGGTGCCGAATTCGCGATCGATCGCGGCGTCCTCAATGATCATTATCTCGCGCCCCGTCAGCGGCAGGCGAATTAGTCCTGCCGACGTACGATTTGTAGCGCTCGTCGCCCGGATTCACCGCGACCGCGGTGTCGCCAAGCATCGTCTCGGGCCGTGTAGTCGCGATCGTAATCGCGCCCGTGCCGTCGGCAAGGGGGTAGCGGATGTACCAAAGACTGCCGGCAACGTCCTTGTGATCGACTTCGAGATCGGACAGCGCCGTCTCGCATCGCGGGCACCAGTTGATAAGCCGTTTGGCGCGGTAGATGAGCCCTTGGTTGTAAAGATCGACGAAGACTTTCGTCACCGCGCGCGACAGGCCCGGGTCCAGGGTGAAGCGCTCGCGGCTCCAGTCGCATGACGCGCCCAGCCGGCGCAACTGGTTCAGGATTCGATCGCCGTAAGTCGCGCGCCATTGCCAGACGCGATCGACAAATGCGTCGCGGCCGAGCAGGTGACGGTTTTTGCCATCCTTCGCGAGATTCTTCTCGACCGCGTTCTGCGTCGCGATTCCGGCGTGATCGGTGCCGGGCAGCCATAGCGTGTTGTAACCCTGCATCCGGCGCGTGCGCACGATGATGTCCTGCAGCGAGACGTTGAGCGCGTGGCCGAGATGGAGCTGGCCGGTGATGTTCGGCGGTGGAATCACGACCGAGAAGACATTGCCCGCGCGCGCGGGATCGGCCTTGAAGTAGCCGAGCTCGATCCACTTCTGAAACCATCTTTCTTCAGCGGACTTCGAATCAAATGTCTTGGGCAAATCCACCGTGATTATCCTGACCCCGCCGATCGCGCGATATTTTCTCCGACCGCGGATTCACCCGGTCGAAAAAAGGGCGCGGTGCGCCCTTCGCTCAAATCATATTGTCCCCGCTGTCGCCTCTCAAGCGCGATCCTCTGACGCCGTGGCGCCCCCTCGAACAACCGGCTTGTAAAAGCGAGCCGGTTAATAATATCGTTCGCATGCTTGGACACTCGGGGACCGGTCGAATTCGACTCGTGAGGGGATATCTCGATGGCTCACACTTTTAACAAATTGGGTATGGCGGCCGCGCTTGGAACGTTGCTGCTTGCGGGCGGAATGTCGGGTTGCAGCTCGCTTTCCACCGACCACGCCGATTGCAACGTCGTGAAGTTGCAGACGGAGTCAGGCCGCACCGATGCTGAGATCGCGTCGGCCATCGGCGCCAGCGTCAAGGACGTCGCAAAGTGCCACGGACCGGAAAAGTCGGGGAACAAGACCTCGACTTCCGCGATCCCGTCGGACTATTGAGCACGCCGCGGCCTCGCGGCGCCGGTCAAAAGTGAAGAACGGAAAGCGGTCTGGTGCGAGAGAGGGGACTTGAACCCCTACGAGCTTGCGCTCACAAGGTCCTGAGCCTTGCGCGTCTGCCATTCCGCCACTCTCGCGAGCGAGGCCAAGAGTATAGGATTTAACCGGCTGATGATGCCAATTCAAGACGCGATTCCAATATTCGCGCGGCGTCGGCGAAAAAGTGAAAAAGTGAAGCACGATCTGCGTTACGATGAGTGAGCGGGTTCGCGGCGCGATCGCGCTTGCGCCGGCGCCGGGGCCGTCATCGCTCGCGCTGGACTTGAGCGCGGGCGACGGCCTCTCGAGCCGCCTCCTTGCGGAGCGCGGATGGCGGGTGGTATCGACCGAATATCGAACCCGCAAACCCGGATGGGTGGCGGTCAACCTCGATCACGACCTCCCGTTTCGCCCAGCGCGCTTCGAGCTGGTGATGATGCTCGAAGTGATCGAGCATCTCGCCGACATCCCGCACGCGCTCGGCGAAATAGCGCGCGTGATGCGGCCCGGCGCGGTCGCGATCGTCACCACGCCCAATCGGCTGAACGTCAGCTCGCGAATACATTACTTGCTGAGCGGATACTACAAAGGGCGGCGCGCGCCGCTGGCGTACCGCTATCGTGTCGCGGACGGCCGCAACTGGCACGTGATGGGGCTCAACGACCTGCATTGGATCGCGTGGGGGGCGGGGCTTCGGATGGAGGCGCTCGGGCGCAGCCGGCGCAAGCTGAGATCGCGAATCCTTGCGCCGATTCTGTGGCCGCTGATTGCGGGTTTCTCGTGGATGCTCTACGGGCGGGGCGCAAAAGAACCGGCGCAGCGCGCAATCAATCGCCACCTGCTCGGGTTCATGACCAGCGCGAGCCTGCTGATGGACGAAAATATCATCATGCGATTTCGCAAGGTGGGTGGCTCCGATTCGCGTCAAGATTGAAGAGCATTGAAGACCTCTGTCATCGTCGCGACTCACGCCAGGCCCGCATCGCTTCGGCGCCTCTTCGCAAGCCTCGCGCCCGAACTCGCGACTGGTTCGCGCGAGATAATCGTCGCCGAAAATGGAACCCCGGCGCCGATGGATCTGTCGCTCGAAGGCGTGCCGCTCAAGCATCTGCACGAACCTCGCGCCGGAAAATGCCGCATTCAGAATCGCGCAATCGCGCAGGCTGCCCGCGAAAGCGAAATCCTCGTCTTTCTCGACGACGATTTGATCGTCGCGCCAGGCTATCTCGAGGCGGTCGAGCAGTTCTTTGACCTCCATCCCGAGTTCGCCGCGATGAAGGGCCGAATCCTCCCCGCCGAAGACCCCGAGAAAAAGGCCGGGCCGATGGCGGTGTACCTGGACCTGCCGATCGCCGACCACGGCGAAAAAGTAATCGAGGTGCGCGGAGTGCTCGGCGCCAATATGGCTTTTCGCGCCGGCGTGCTCAAGCAAGTGGGACCGTTCGACGAGCGCCTGGGCCCGGGCGCCTGCGGGCACGAGGAAGAAACCGAGATGTCCCAGCGAATCCGGCGCGCGGGCTTTCGCATCGGATACGCCCCGGCAGCGCTCGTCTATCACGAAGTTGACGCCGCACGCGCCAATCGCGAACGATTCATCAGAATTGCGCGCGAACGCGGCCGCTGCCGAATGCTGCACGAGAAGCACTCGGCGCTGGAGGTGATCGCCATGAACGCGATCGCGATCGCGCGGTTGCGGATTGCGCAGTTGACGGGCGCCGGGGTGGCGCGAATCGCGCGCGAGGAACGCAGACGCGCGGTCGCCCGCGGGATGTTCGACGGTCTCGGCGGCTAGAATCGCGCCGCGCGCCCTACCCTATCGACTCGATTAGCGCGTTCAGTTCGTTTGCGTAGCGCGCCCAGGTGAATTTCGCGGCCGTCTCGCGAGCCTCGGCGCCAAGGCTCGCGGGCGCGTCAAACAAGGCGCCCAGCCGAAGCGCAACCTCGCCCACGTCATCAGGATTTTCCACTCGAAACCCGCGCATCGAGCGCGGAATCAACTCCGCAACGCCCGAGAACGCGCTGGTCATCACCGGCAATCCGCTGGCCATCGCTTCCATTACGACGTTGCCGAACGGTTCGAACAGCGATGGCATCGCAAACGCGTCCGCCGCGTGAAAGACGGCCTCGACGTTGGATTGCGGACCCGCGAAGACTACCCGAGCGCCGACGTTGAGCGCCCGAGCGCGGCGCGCAAACTTGTCGGCGGCTCGATCGGCGCCGGCCACCAGCAAAAACGCTCCCCCCGCGACCAGCGGCCATGCTTCGATGAGGAAGCCCAATCCCTTGCGCGCGAAGCCGTTGCCGACAAACGCGACCACCCGTGCGCTGGCCGGTACTGCAAACTTCTGCCGGACCGCCGCGCGTTCGGACGGGTCGGCAGCCGGCCGGAAGCGATCGATATCGACGCCGTTGTAGATCGTCACCGTTTTCTCGGGCGCGAGACCGAATTCCCGAATCAGATCGTCGCGCACGAAATTTGACACCGCGATCGCACGCTTCAGCCGGGGACTTCGGAAGGCCCGGCGCTCGACTAACATCTGCACCTGATGATACGGGCTGATACGCATCGCAGCCGCGCCGAGCGCGCCGCGCCATTTCTTCGCCGCGCGGAGGTAACTGGCGTGCACGCCGCCGCCGGATCGCATCACGTCGGCGCCGACGCATCGCGCAAAGCTCAGCACCAGATCCGCTCCCGCGCGGCGCGCCGCCGGCGCGGCGGTCCATGCGAATCGCATCAGCGACAGCGCCCGTCCCAGGCTTGGGCCCGCGCCCGCGCGACGAACCTCCCAGTCGCCGGTCGCGCCGCGAATCTCGTCTGCGAAGATCGTAATTTGATGGCCCGCCGCGCGCAGGCCTTGCGCCGTAACGATCAGATCGCGCTCGGTCCCGCCGCCCGCGCTATCGAAACGGCGCGTCAGGATCGCTATCCGCATTGAACGACGCTGCGCGGCATTGCCGCCGAATCGGTCTGGCGCGATGCGCGCAAAAGATGCGCCACCGCCCGCCGTGTGATAATTTTTTCCGGGGGATGCGAGGTGGGGGAATGATCGAAATTCAATGCACCAGTTGCCATACCCGCTACCGGATTGATGAGCGGGTCCTGCCCGACGATACACCGACCTTCAAGTGCTCGCGATGCGGCCATGTGTTCAACGCGGACGCGGTACCCGCAAGAGTGCGCCGCCCGGCTCCCCCAGCCGCCGAGAGTGAGTCTCAGCCGGCACGCACGATCCGCCCCGCCCGCCCGCGCGCAGGCCCGCTCAAGTCCCCGGTCGAAAGCGCCGTAGTCAAACGCGAGCATAGCGCCGAGCTGCGGCCAACGATTGTGCCCGAGCCACAAGTGCGCGTGCGGCAATCGGCCCTTGACCAGCCTGAGCCTTTGGAGCACGCGATGCCCGAGGCGCCGGCAAATGAGCCTGTCGGCGAGCCCCAGGACCGATCCACTGAAGTTCGACGCGACGAGGACCGGCGCCAACTGGAATCCGACGATCCGCTCAACCGGCCCTTCGGCGATCGCGAGCAAAAGGCCGACACCGGAGAAAACCTGAAATTCGATTTCAGCGACGAGCGCATTGAAATCGCCGACGCGCCCCCGGAGCGCGAGCTCGAGCGCCCGGAGCCCGACGACGGCGGATGGCAGGTCGGCGATACGCCCGAGGAGTTCGATTCCGCGCCGATTCGCGAGATCCCGACCTTGATAGCCGAGCCGCAGCCGGCCCCGCGCCCGGCGCCCCATCCCGAGCGTCGCGCGGCTGCGCCTCTGCGCGCGCCGGCGCCTCGATTCGCCGAGCCGCCGCCCGCGGCGAAATCCGCCGGGTTCCAACTGGGCCAGGCCGGCGACGAGGGCGCCGATGCGGCGGTGGCGGCGGGCGTAACTCATGCCTCGGGAGTTTTTCTCGCGACGTTTTTCTTCATAGCGATCGCTTTTTTCGCCGCCAGCGCCCTGATATGCGACGAGCCCGCCGCCAGTGCGCGGCTGCTCAGCCAGGCTCCGCGAATCGGCGATTACTTCGCTCGTCCAATCGTACCCGCGACGCTGGTGGCGCTGCATGACGTCCACTCGGAGTATCACACGCTCAAGGGCGGCCATCTCGCGCTGGTGATACGCGGCAATGCGCAGAACGTCGGCGCGCGTCCGTTGCATCTGGTCCAGATCGACGCCGATCTGATCGGCGGCGGCGCCCGCCCGATCGCCAGCCAGAGCGTCTATTGCGGCAACGAGCTCTCGGCCAAAATGCTGGGCGAGATGACCCCGCGCGAAATCGAATTCTCTGAGGCGCTGAGTCCGCAGAAGACGTTCGCGATGGAGCCATCGGCCTCGGCCCCTTTCCTGATGGTCTTCATAAATCCTCCCGCGCGCGCCGGCAAGCTTAGAATCTCGGTGTCAAAGGCCGTTGCGACGCCGCCCGCTGCCGATTCCGGCGCGAGCGCCCGCCCGCGGGCCTGATTCGCAGCCGCCGCGGATTATTCCTTCTCGCGCGCCAGCAGCTCCGCGTATTCGTCGGCGTCCATCAGGTCATCGAGATCGCTCATGTCCGTGATCTTCACCTTGATCAGCCATCCGTCGCCGTACGGGTCTTCGTTGACGGTTTCCGGGCTCTCGGGCAGATCTTCGTTGATCTCGATCACGGTTCCGGTGACCGGCGCGTAAATATCCGACACCGCCTTGACCGACTCGACTACGCCGAACGGATCGTCCTTGCTGATCTTGTCGCCGACCGCGGGCAATTCGATATACACGATCTCGCCCAACTGGTCCTGCGCGTGATCGGTGATTCCGACGGTCGCAATGACATCTTCAGTCGCGACCCATTCGTGCTCTTTCGAATATTTGAGCCCCTGCGGGATCTCCATGACTCCTCCCAAACTCGTGAGCCGTCCGCGTCTTGCGCCCGTTTCGCGCCAATCCGATCGCGATCACGTCCATGCTCATGAAAGGCAGTGGACTCAGTCTTGTCAAGTTCCGCTTCGCACCGCCGCCGCCGTCGATCATGCTCGCGACTCTTGACTGTTGCGTGCAGATCACATTAGCAGGGCGCATCCGCCGCGATTGCCAGCCCTCGCGATGCGCCGTATCGTCGAAGCCGGGCGCAACAGATTTCGCGGTTCCGCGCAAACGGAGGTCCCGTCCGCATGAATGTTGGAATCCCGACCGAAGTCAAATCCGACGAGCGGCGCGTCTCGCTGACTCCGGCGGGCGTGGCCGCGCTGCGGATGCACGGCCATCGCGCGATCGTGCAGGCGGGCGCCGGCGTCGGCAGCGGATTTGCCGATCGCGATTATCGCAAGGCGGGCGCATCGATCGTAACCAGTGCGCCCGGCGTGTGGCGGGGCGCCGACATGATCCTCAAGGTCAAGGAGCCGCAGCCGCCGGAATATCCGCTGATGCGTCCGGGGTTGATTCTTTTTACCTATCTTCATCTGGCCGCCGACCGCCGTCTTTCGCGCGAGTTGATTCAACGCCGCGTGACCGCCGTCGGCTACGAAACAATCCAGCTCGAAGATCTCGAGCTTGCCGCTGCTCGCGCCAATGAGCGAAGTCGCCGGACGGCTCGCGATTCAGGCCGGCGCATGGTGCCTGCAGGCGCGCACCGGCGGCCGCGGCGTGCTGCTCAGCGGAGCGTCGGGCGTGCGCCCCGGCAAGGTGGTCGTTGTCGGCGGGGGAATCGCCGGGCTTAATGCATGCCGGGTTGCGGCGGGCGTCGGCGCTGAAGTGACGATCATGGATACCAATCCCACCAGGCTGCGCTATTTGGGCGACCTGCTCGGCGGGCGGGTGACCACCGTGATGTCCAATCGCGCGACGCTCGACGAGGAAGTTACCAACTGCGACCTCGTGATCGGCGCGGTGCTGGTCCCGGGTGCGCGCGCGCCGCGGCTGGTCAGCGCAAAGATGGTGGCGCGGATGCGCCGCGGGGCGGCGATCGTGGATTTATCGATCGATCAAGGTGGAATCGCGGAGACCTCCGCGCCCACGACGCACGCCCGACCGACCTTCGTTCGCGCCGGCGTCGTGCACTACTGCGTGACCAACATGCCAGCGATGGTGCCGCACACCTCGACCTATGCGCTCACCAACGCGACGCTGACCTACGCGCTGGAGATCGCCGATCACGGCATCCTCGGCGCCGGAACACACAATCCCGCCATTCGCCACGGACTCAACGTCTTCGATGGCCACGTCGTCCATCCCGCGGTCGCCGAGGCGCTCAAGATGAAGCCGCACTCGCCGTGGGAATAGCGCGTTCGTGCCTTGGCCGAGTTAATGATGGGTGCGTTACTGGCTAAGCTGGCGGCGTCGATGTTGATGTATTGGAAATACGCGATAGCGGTGATCGCGGTGATCGCCGTTGCAGCCGGGGCAATCACCTGGTGGGCGCTCGAGGGCCGCGAGGTTGTTGTCATTCACACCGTCAGCGCCGCGGGTTCCCTCCGCGCGACCCGAGTATGGGTTGCCGATCAGGGTGGATTTTCGTGGATCGAAGCGGCGACTCCCGAGCGTCCCTTCTGTCGAGACCTCCTCACCAACCCAAGCGTCGAACTCGACCGCCACGGGCAGCGCAGCCGCTACCGCGCCGAGCCCATCCCCAATCCGAACGGCCATCGCCAGATCCGCCAGCTCTTGGCCGCGAAGTACGGCATCGCCGACTGTTGGATCGGCCTTTTACAGGATACCTCGCGCTCGCTGGCAATTCGGCTTCAGCCCTCTCGCGATTGAGGCCGCAAACGCCCGATCCGAACTCCCGCCGCTGCACAGGGCAAACTCCGCCCCCATCCTTCTTTTTACACTGGGTGTATGGGTCATCTCGCCGCGGGCCCGCGGCAGGGGCCGCGCCCGCCAACGGCGGGCGGCCTTAATGCTGGGTGCAGGGGTCACCCCTGCCTAGTAGATGCCCTGGGGGCCGGTGCTGTAGCGCTGCTGCCCGGACTTGAGCTCGCCGTAGGTGCCGGTTTCGAAACGCTTGACGTTTTGCGACAGGTTCAGATCGCCGTGAAGATTGGCCACCGCTTCCTTGACCCCCTCCAGCGCGATCTCATGCGCCCGCACCCAACGCCCGGAACGCTGCACGAAATTGGCCAGGTCAAACACATTTTGGCTCAAAGCCGCCTGCGTCTTGGCAAACTTCGCCGTCCAGACCACTTGCCCGCTCTTCAGATCAACGAACTTCAGTGAGAACGCCACCGAGGCCGGACTTGCCGCCGAGTAATCCATCCCGACCCGTTCCTGGTAACGTTCGACCGTGCCATAGATCACGCCGTCGGCCGACACGTCATGGCCGAGCTTGAGCGCGTTCGCGTCGAGGTTCGCGATCGTGGTCGGCGCCATCTTCTGCATCGCGCCCGCGACATCCTGCTCTGGAATCGGCTCCCATCCTCCCGCGACTGCGACCTGGCTATAAAGCTCGGCGCTAACCGCTTCTGCCGCTCCTGGAGCCATTGGCTCGCCGCCGCCCGGCGCCGCTTCTATCAGCGGCATCACCGCGACGCGGTTGATCGTCAGCGTCTTGATCGAGCTCACCGCATGCGCCTTCACGTCGCGCTGGTTGATCACGTCGCTGATCGATTCTGTCGTGGAGGTAACCGCGTCCGCCGCGATCGTGGTGCATCCCGCAAACCATAGCGCCGCCGCCGCAAGCGCCAGCCGCGCCGCGCCCGCCGTCCAACCGGCTTTCATGACGTCACCTTGATCGACAGTTCCTTGAGTTGACGCGGATCGACTTCCGACGGCGCTCCGCTCATTGGGTCAACCGCCCTTTGCGTCTTGGGGAACGCAATCACGTCGCGCAGCGACTCGGCGCCGCACAGCATCATGCAAATCCGATCGACTCCGAACGCGATTCCGCCATGCGGCGGAGCTCCGTATTTCAGCGCGTCCAGGAGAAAACCGAAGCGGTCGGTCGCCTCCTCGCGCGTCAGCCCCAGCAATTCCAATACCTTCAATTGAAGCTCGCGGCTATGGATACGAATCGAGCCGCCGCCGAGTTCCTGGCCGTTGAGGACCATGTCGTACGCGAGTGCGCGAGCCTTCAGCGGCTCGGCATCGAGCATCGCAAGATCGTCGGGATTCGGCGCCGTGAACGGATGGTTCACGGAAACGAGGCGCTTGTCCTCGGCGCTGTAATCGAACAACGGGAAATCGGTCACCCACAAAAATTTGAGCGCGTCGGATTTGTCCAGCGCGAATTTCGTCGCGAGTTGCAACCGGAGGTCGCCCAGGACCGGCCGCACCTTGTCCGGCGGTCCCGCGATCATCAACAGCGTATCGCCGGCCTTCAGTCCGGTGGCAGCGGTCGCCGCCGCCCTCTCGCCGTCGCTCAGATGCTTTGCGATCGGCCCCTGCCATCCGCCCTCGCCCGCCTTTATCCACGCCAATCCCATCGAATGCTGCGATTTTACCCATTCGGCAAGCTCGTCGAGTTCGCGGCGGCTGAGCGCATGATCGCCCGTGACGTTTATTCCATATACCGATTCGCCGCGCGCGAGAATTTCCGCGAACACCTTGAACGAGGTCCCCGCGAACGCGCCCGTGAGATTTTTCAGCTCCAGCCCAAAGCGCATGTCGGGCTTGTCGATCCCGAACCGCTCCATCGCCTCTGCATACCCGAGCCGCGGGAAAGGCGGCGTCACGTCAATGTCGAGCACCTCGCTATAAACCGCCGCGATCATTCCCTCCGCGATCGATTGGATATCCTCGGGCCGCGGGCACGTCATCTCGATATCGATCTGGCTGAATTCAGGCTGCCGGTTCGCGCGCAAATCCTCGTCGCGGAAACACCGCGCTATCTGATAATAGCGGTCCAATCCGCCGATCATCAGGATCTGCTTCAACAACTGCGGCGATTGCGGCAGCGCGTAGAATCTTCCCGGGTTCACCCGGCTCGGCACCAGGTAATCGCGCGCGCCCTCGGGCGTCGATTTGAAAAGTATCGGCGTCTCGACATCGATAAACCCCTTTTGATCGAGATGGTTGCGGACCGCGTGCAGCGCCTGATGGCGCCGGCGCAGGTTGCGCTGCATCTCGGGCCGGCGCAGATCGAGGTAGCGGTACTTGAGCCGGATTTCCTCGGCGGTCGCTCCGCCCTCGGCAATCTGAAACGGGATCGGCGCCGACGCGCTCAGCGTCTCGAACGCGCTCACGAGCACTTCGATTTCGCCGGTCGCAAGCTCTGCGTTGACCGTGCCCTCGGAGCGATGCACCACCTTGCCCTTGACCGCAACGTAAAACTCCGAGCGCGTGTGGCCGGCGGCCTCGTGCGCGACGCCGTCGTGCGCGGGATTCAGCACCAGTTGCACGATACCGTCGCGGTCGCGAAGGTCGATAAAGATAAGCCCGCCGTGATCGCGCCGGGTCTGGACCCATCCCCACAGCGCAACCTCGCGGCCCACGTCGCTGGCGCGAATCGCGCCGCAGTAATCGGTTCGCGGCCAGGGCGGCAGCGGAGAATATTGCTCAGTTTTCGCCATTACCCATCACAGTTGGATGCTGCTTGTCGTCGAAGGATACCTGTGCCCGCCCGCCGGTGAAACAGTCACTCTCCTTAAGCCTCCGCAATCGCGCGGGCCGCCTCTGCGACCAACACCTCGCGCTGCGTGCTCTGCTTCAAGTCGCGCACCTGCACCACCCCGCGCGCAATTTCGTCGTCGCCGATTATTACCGCAAAGCGCGCGCCAATCTTCGCCGCGCGCGCAAGCAGCGTCTTCATCTTGCGCTCGGGCGAGAGCATCTCGACCGTCAGATTCGCTGCGCGCAGATCGCGCGCCACCGCGATCGCATGGCGCGTCGCCGCCGGCCCCATCGCGATTATCGCGGCATCCGGCGCCGCGCCCGGCGCAAGCCCCGCCGCTTGCATAGCCAGCGCCATCCGATCGACGCCGATCGCAAAACCGATTCCCGCAACCGCCGCACCGCCCATCGCCTCGACCAGCCCGTCGTATCGTCCTCCCGCCACCACCGTGCTCTGCGCTCCCAGACCGCCCGCCATTACCTCGAACGCGGTGCGCGTGTAGTAGTCCAGGCCTCGCACCATCCGTGGATTGACGGTGAACTGGACGCTGGCGGCCGAGAGCAGTTCCTTGACCGTCTCGAAGTGTGCCCGGCATTCATCGCACAGATGGTCGAGGCTGCTCGGCGCCGACTCGGTGAGTTTCGCGTCGATTTTGCAGTCGAGCAGGCGCAGCGGATTGCGGTCGATGCGGTTGTGGCAGTCGCCGCAGAGCTGGTCCCAATGCGCCCGGCCCCATTGCACCAGCGCCTCGCGAAAGGCCGGCCGGCATTTCTGGTCCCCGATCGAATTGATTTCCATGGTAAACGGAACTTTAAGCCCGCGGCAAAGCTCGTCGGCCATTATCAGGACCTCGGCGTCGCAGGCCGCGTCGGGCCGGCCGAATATCTCGATGCCGAATTGGAAGAATTGGCGATAACGCCCCTTCTGCGGCCGTTCGCGACGGAACATCGCACCCGAATAGAACAGCCGCTGCTCGGGCTCGGTGCGATCGAGCCCGGCCTCGATATAAGCGCGGACCACGCCGGGCGTGCCTTCGGGCCGAAGCGCGACCACAGTTTCGCCTTCGTCGCGATCCGCGAACGTGTACATCTGTTTTTCGACGATGTCCGACGTTTCACCGGTCGAGCGCTGGTAGAGTTGCGTGCGCTCCAGCACCGGAATTCGGACCTCTTTCATCGAATAGCGCTCGGCTAGCGCGCGCGCCCGCTGCTCGACCAGGCTCATCGCACGCGCGTCGGCGCCGATTAGGTCTCTAAATCCTCTGAGTCGCGTCAGTTCCAATTAGTCACACCGCTTTCAATTCATCACGCGCTAGCCGACTCGCCGCGCATCAGGTCGCGCAGTTCGCGAAAGCCGGCCAGCTCGACGCCCTCATCCGCGATCAATTGGCGCGCTTTTTCGGAAGTGAAGTACCCGAGGTCAGCTTCGCGCTGGAAAGCGTCGTGCGCGCAGCTCTTGAGCTCGGCGCGAGCGAGCGCCGGATGACACAAAAGTTCAGTCACGCCCTGCCGCAGCGTGCGAATAAGATTCGTCCAGTAAGACTCGGTCTCCTCCACCGACGGCGGCCCGTTGAATACCAGATGATCGGGCGTCACGACTCCGAGCGCATCGAGCTGATCGAGAATCGCGCCCATCCCTGCGTCGCGCATCCGGCTGCGCGACAGCAACCTGATCGGCATGCGATACTCGTTGGCCAGCCGCGCGTAAATCTCGTGATAGTCAGCGCGCATTTGCAGCGTACCCATGTGCGAATCGAGGTGAGTCGCGTCGATTCCCGCCGCGAGCGCCTTCTCGATTTGCGCGCGCAGCTCCGCCTCCGCCTCGTCGAGGCGCGCATGCTCGTAAACCTGCGCGACGGTCTGCCATAGATACCCGCCCGCATCGACTAGCGACGCCGCGGCTCGCCGCCCCAGCACCGGTCCCCACTTGTAAGAATTCCATTCCGCGGTAAGCGTGAGATGTACGCCCAGGTCGGCGGCGGGATTGCTCCGCGCGAACTCCGCCGCCTCCTCGAACCACGGGCACGTCACCAGAATCGTTGAAGACGTAAACAGCCCATCTGTGAGTCCCCGGATCACGCCCTCGTTCTGATCGTGGCACATCCCGAAATCATCGGCATTGACGATAAGCACGCGCGCGTCCGCCGCGTAGCCGAGCCGTTGCAGCCGTCGGTTCCGGGCGATTGCGATTTTTCCCCTTCGGTTCCATCGAATATTTCAATCGGTCGAGTTCGAGCTTTCGAATTTATCGGCCCCATCGGGAAAGAAAAAGGGCCGCCTCTATGGGCGGCCCTCTCTCGAAGCGCCGATTAGGCGATGCTTCCTGAATTATACCGTCAGGACATGGATCGTGCAGGCGGAACCCAGCCCGATTACGTGGGCCTGGCCCGCCTTGGCGTTAGGCACCTGGCGATCCTTGGCGCGATCGTCCTGCGTCAGATGCCAAACCACCTCGCAGATATTCGCGACGCCGGTCGCACCGAGCGGATGCCCCTTGGAGAGCAATCCCCCCGAAACGTTGACCGGAGCATGGCCGCCGAGGCTTGGATGCACGCCGCCCTTCTCGTCGATGAACTTGCCGGCTTCGCCGTCGCCGCACAGTCCCAGGTTTTCGTAGTGCACCAGCTCCGCGGTGGCGAAGCAGTCATGCAGTTCGGTAAGCGCGATGTCCTTGGGTCCGAGGCCGGCCTTCTCGTAGGCCTGCTTCGACGCGCGCCGCGTGAGCGTGCTGACGTCGGGAAGCGTGAGGTCGCGATCGGTCCACGGATCCGAGGTCAGGATCGACGCCGCCACTTTCGCGCGCTTGCGTCCGCCGGCGAGCTGTTTGAGCTTGTCCTCGCTGACCAGAATCGCCGCCGCCGCGCCGTCCCCGGTCGGGCAACACATATAAAGAGTGTTGGGAAAGCCGACCATGCGCGCATTCATCACGTCTTCCAGCGTCACTTCGTTGCGATACTGCGAGAACGGATTCTTGGTCGCATGCTTGTGCGACTTCACCGAGATTTTTGCGAAGTGCTCCAGCTTGGTGCCGTACTTGCGCATGTGCTCAATGCCGGCCTGGCCGAAGACCGCGGGCATCGTGCCCGAGCCGAGCTTGCCCTCGGTCAGGTACGCGGGATCGCCGCCGCCTGCCCCGCCGAGCAATCCCGCCTTGCCCATCTGCTCGACGCCGACCGCCATCGCGATGTCGTACATCCCGGCCCCGACGGAAATGTACGCCTCGCGAAACGCCGTCGAGCCGGTGGCGCATGCGTTGGAGACGTTGATCACCGGGATTCCGGTCTGGCCAACCTGCTGCAGGATTCTCTGTCCAACCATCGCGTTGGACTGCATCAGATTTCCGCAGGCGAACATCTCGACGTCCTTGATCGAAATTCCGGCGTCCTTGAGCGCGAGGATCGCCGCCTCGCCGCCGAGTTGGGGAACGGTCTTGTCGGGATAGCGTCCGAATTTGATCATCCCGGTTCCGAGAACATAAACATTTCGCATCTTGATTCCTCCTGACGGCCCGGCCCCAAGCTCGGGTCCGCCGTAATATTGCGCGGGCGCGCCCTTGCCGGGCGCCCTAATTCTTGCTCGGCCGGTACGAAAAGGCGATCACGTCGTGCCCTTCGCGATCCTTGGACGCAACCGCGGTCGTCAACTCAACCGGCAGGTTGAAAATCTTGTTGGGTTCTTTCTGAGCCTCCAAGGCGTCGACTTCCGTCAGATTCGCGCGCACGCTGATGCCCTCGGGCAGATCGACAATCACCGTCACATACGGCGTCTTGATTCCCGGATACGACTGATGCACGACCGAGAAGACGTACACCTTGCCCTTATCGGACAAGGTGATCGGATTGAACTTGTCGCTCGCGCCGCACTTCGAGCATGCGACGCGCTTGGGATCGAGGTACATTGCGCCGCACGCGCACTTGAGAGCTTCGAGATGGGGCTTGGGCGTCAATTTCAGCCATGGAACAATTGGGCGCGGTCCCGTGTCGGTAGCTTGAGCCTGCTCAGCCATACAGATCCTCCGAACGATTCAATGATCGTGCTGCCAGAATGACTAACGCCGCCCCTGCGGCGGCCCGGTCCTTCTTTTCGCCGGAGTTTCCCACAGGGCGCCGGAAGTCGTCAACCCTCGCGCCCGCACCGCGAATCGAGCGCCTCCGGAGCCTACTTGTGCTGCCACTTGGGCGGGCGCTTCTCGACGAATGCGCTCGTCCCCTCGACTCGATCCGCGCTGCCGAACACTACCCCGAACGCCTCCTGCTCGAAACGCAGCCCGGCATCCTCTTCCATCGTGAACGCGGCCCGCAGCGCGGCCTTCGCCTGGCGGATCGCGAAAGCGGATTTGGCCGCGAGTTTCTCCGCCAGCTTGCGCGCGCTTTCGATCAGGTCGGCGGGCGCCACGACCTGGTTCAGCGAGGCCCAGTTCAAGCGCCGTCTTCGCGTCGAACATCTCGCCCGTCATGATCAGCTCGCGCGCCTTGTTATGGCCGATTCGATGCGGCAGGCGCTGCGTGCCGCCGAAGCCCGGGATGAGTCCGAGATTTATCTCGGGCTGCCCGAAACGCGCCTTTTCGCTTGCGATGATCAGGTCGCACGCGAGTGCAAGCTCCAGACCACCGCCGAGCGCGAAGCCGTTGACCGCCGCAATCACGGGTATCGGCAGGTCCTCGAAACTTTCCATCACGCGATGGCCCAGGCGCGAAAAATCGAGTCCGTCAGCGGCCGACATTTTTGACATCGCCGCGATATCCGCGCCCGCGACGAACGCCCGATCGCCCGCGCCGGTGAGGATTAGCACCCGCACCGACGAGTCGTGGCGGACCTCGCGAATTACGCGCGCCATTTCCTCCAGCACCTCGCGATTCAACGCGTTCAGCGCCGCCGGACGGTTGACGGTCAGGGTTGCAATCGCGGCCTTTTCAAAAATGATATTTTTAAACTCCACCTGCCGACTCCCTGGGAAATCGCGACGCCCGCGCTGCGGCGCGGGTCCCGCGCCCTTAGTTCTGCCCTGCGCGCTTTGACTGTCAACCCCCGCTGGAGCGCGTAGTCTGCCGCGCCGGCGCTTGCGCGAGACTCGTCGCGCGCGAAACAATGCGCACGTGCCAGGTAAATTCAGAGTGTATGCCCGCGCAAGCATCGGCGCGATCGCCGGCTTGCTCACGTTCGCCGCCGCGCTCGTCGTTGCATCCGGATGCGCTTCGCGGGCGCAGAAATTTGTCGATAAGATTCGCGCTGAATCAACCGAGCAATGCAGTGCAGGCAACCAGGCCGCCTGTCATACAATCGTGCAGGTGCTCCCCGACGGCAAGGTCGCGATCGAATCCACCGCGCTGGTCGAGACGCAAACCCCCGCTTGCAACGCCGGCAATCAGGACGCATGCCAACAGCTCGCCGTACTGCAAGGCGAGTTGAGTTCATGGTGCTCGATGGGAAACGGTCAGGCGTGCGCTGCCGTCAACACCGGTCCGTGGCCGGCGAAATGGGACGAGCCCGCGCTGATCGATGCGGCCAAGCTGTCGTGCCTCGCGGCCGGTTCAAGCCGGATTCAAACACCTGCCAGGCTTTGGAAATGATGTAGCCGCATCCGCTCAGGACGCGACGCGCTCGGCCACGATCACCATCCGCTTGCCGAACAGCAGCGCCGGCGACAGCACGTGGGCGATAATCTCGCGGGTGACCTCGTCGCGCGGCGGGCGATGGCCGGGCCGGCGCGCGTTGCGGGCGGACGCAGCCGCCGAAAATTTCATCGCCATCCACAGAGCCGGGATGATCGGAGACATCGCCACCGAGGTGGGGCTGAAGCGGTCGGTGTAAACCTCGAGATGTCCAAAACCGGCCAGATGCATCATGTAGCGCGCGCGATAGTAGTCGAGCATGAAGGCGTGGCCGTGATAGACGCGGCCCGGATTTCGGCTGCGCGGGGTCTGAATCTCGTTCATCAAGCCGCGGCGCAGATTGCGCTGCCCGGTGAAAAAAGCGCTGGCCCGGGCCGACAGATGCATGAGGTTGGGCGTGGTCAGCACGATCTTGCCGCCCGGCCGGATCACGCGCGCACAATCGCGGAGAAACCCCATCTGATTCTCGAGATGCTCGATGCCTTCGCGGGAGAGCACGTAGTCGAAGGAGCCGGCGCGAAACGGCAGCGTCTCATTGGCGTCGGCGCAGACCCAAGCGGACGGCGGTGGGCGGCGCGGCGCGGGAAAGAGATCGACCGAGACGACGCGGTAGCCCAAATCCGCCAGCGCCCGCGACTGGATCGCTCCGCCGGCCGGGATGTCGAGCACAATCCCCGGTTTCATCGCGGCGAACAGTCCGTGGCTTTGGCCGCGCCGGCGAACGGCGACGTCGCCCTCGATCGGCCGCGATTGCGAATCGGGCAAGGGCTAGTGCCGCTCTTCGAAGCCGAGCGAAATCATCAGCTCGTGCAGCGATTGATCGACGACAACGTACTCGGTGAGGGAGAAATAGACGTGGCATCCGCGATGCCCCACCGCTTCCGGGCGCTCCACGATTTTCAAGACCAGGTCGGCGTTAATCATCGCCGGCTTGTCATCCATCGTCACGCGCAGCCACATTTACGACTACCTTCCCGCGAACCGGCTTAGTACTCGGGCTTGAAATCGAAATGATGAATCGCTTCGATGAAGCGGATGGTTTGGGTCTTCGAGCGCATCACGACGCTGTTGGTCATCGCGCCGCCGGAGAAAAATCGCACGCCGCGCAGATAGTCGCCGGTGGTCACTCCGGTCGCCGCGAACATCACGTTATCCCCCGCCAGCTCCTCGAGCGTGTAGCGATGCTTCAAGTCCATGATTCCCATCGCCAGGCACGCCTCCGCCTCCTCCGGGTTACGCGGCACGAAGCGGCACTGCATCTCGCCACCGGCGGAACGAATCGCGGCGCCGGCGAGCACGCCCTGATGGGCTCCGCCGATTCCGATCAGCATGTCGATTTCGCTCTCCGGGCGGGTGGTCGCGATCGCGGCGGACAGGTCACCGGCCGAGATCATCTTGATTCCGGCGCCGGCGCGGCGCACTTCATTGATCAACTTCTCATGGCGCGGGCGATCCAGGATCGCGACGCGCAAATCCTCGACGTAAACTTTTTTCGCTTCGGCCAGCGCCTTGAGGTTGTCGGTCGGCGACCGGTCGATATCAATCACGCCGCGCCCGGCCGGTCCGCACGCGACCTTGTCCATGTAGGTATCGGGGCAGCGCAGGATTCGGCCGCGCTCGGCGAGCGCGATGCACGACAGCGCGTTGGGACCGCCGGTGGCGCAAATCAGCGAACCTTCGATCGCGTCGAGGGCGAGGTCAATTTCGGTTCCGGCGCCGGTGCCGACGATTTCGCCCTCGTACAAGAACTCGGCGTCACCCTCTTTGCCTTCGCCGATCACTATTTTGCCGTCCATCGCGACCGAGTTCAGCGTCTTGCGCATCCCGTCGCACGCCGCTCGATCCGCCAACTGCTCGTCGCCCTTGCCGATGAAGCGCGCGGCCGCCAACGCCGCGGCTTCGGTCGCGCGTACTACTTCAAGCGCAAGATTCCGTTCCATCGCGGGCCTCCAGATCAGTTCGACGCAGTCTTCAACGGGCGTCCGAACAAGGATTCTATCAGGTGATAGCCGTCGGCGACGAGCAGGCCGGTGGCAGCACCGTCGCTTTCGGTGTAGCGGCGCGGCGCGCCGCCGGCCGCCTTGAACTCGGCCGAGGTCATCAACGCAAACGGGACGGGTTCCGGCGAATGAGTCTTGATCCGGCTCGGCGTCGCATGATCCGGCATCAGCAGAATCGCGAAATCGCCCAAGGCGGCCAGCCCCGCGAGCATCGGCCCGAGGATCAGCTCGTCGATTCGCTCGATCGCTTCCTTCTTGAGATCGGCGCGGCCCATGTGACCGGCCTCGTCAGGGGCCTCGATATGGAGCAGCAGGAAGTCGCGCGATTTGAGCGATTCGAGACCGTAACGCGCCTTGGCGGCGTAATCGGTATCGAGAAATCCGGTGGCGCCCGGAACCTTGATCAGTTTGAGTCCGGCCAGCCGGCCGAGCCCGTTGACCAGATCGACGGCCGATATGACCGAGCCCTCGACGCCGAAGCGCTCCTTCAGCGTCGGCACCGCGGGCCGCGTGCCCTGCCCCCAAAACCACGCCGAGGTCGCCTCGGGTTTGCCGGCGGCGCGGCGCGCCTGGTTGACCGGATGCTCGCGCAAAATCTCCACCGAACGCCGCATCAGATCGCGGATCAGATCCGCGCCCGCGCCCTTGGGCAGATAGCCGAAGACCGGCTTGCCGGTGATGTCGTGCGGCGGCGTGAGCTGGGTGTCCGTGACTCCGCCGCGCCACATCATCAGATGGCGGTAGCTGACGCCGTTGAAGAACTCGATTGGGCCGCCCGCCAGTTTCGCCCGCAGGTCGGCGATGATCTGGGCGGCTTCTTCGCTGGAAATATGGCCGGCGGTGAAATCGTTCATTATCATCGCGCCGCCGTCACCGGGCTTGAGCGATACGAGATTCATGCGAAACACCACGTCGCGCGGCCCCATCTCGATCCCCTGGCTCGCCGCCTCGATCGGCGCGCGCCCGGTATGATAACGCGCGGGGTCGTAGCCCAGCATCGTCATCGTGCCGACGTCGCTGCCCGGGGGCATACCCTTGGGAATCGTCGCGACCATCCCCAGCGTCCCGCGCGCCGCGATCAGGTCCATGTTGGGCTTGTGCGCCGCCGCAAGCGGGGTTTTACCGCCGAGTTCCTCGCACGGCCAATCGGCCATCCCGTCGCCGTGTATGATGACGTATTTCATCGAATCAGGCGGTCCTCTTTTAATCGCGCCGCTTAACGCGCCGCCGGTCATCCAGCCTCTTGCAGACCACCAGCACTGCACACACAAGGAACACGATCGCCGGATGAGTCCAGCAGAAGTTAGCCGCTTCGCCTAAGAACCAAGACATACGATTCCTATTACTTAGCCGCCGGTTATTCGCGCTCCAGAACTTTCATCACTTTCGCCAGCTCCGGCTCGACCACAATCGTGTTGCTCAAGTTCTTGAGCGCCGTGTCGGGATCCTTGAGGCCGTGTCCCGTGAGCGTGCATACGACGACCGAATCCGGCGGGAGCATCCCGGCACCCGCGTATTTGAGCAGTCCGGCGACCGAGGCGGCCGAGGCCGGCTCGGCGAACACGCCGCCGCTTGCGATCAAGCGATAGGCCGCGAGTATCTCCTCGTCGGTTACGATGTCGATAATTCCGCCCGACTCGTCGCGCGCGGCGGTCGCGCTCTTCCAGCTCGCGGGATTGCCGATTTTGATCGCCGTCGCAATGGTATGCGGATCCTCGATCGGATGGCCGACCACGATCGGCGCCGACTCGGCCGCCTGGTAGCCCATCATCTTCGGGGTACGCCCGCTCAATCCCTCCGACTTGTATTGCCGGTAGCCCGCCCAGTAGGCGGTAATATTGCCGGCATTGCCGACCGGCAGGAAATGATGGGTGGGCGCATCGCGCAATTGATCGCAAATCTCGAACGCCGCGGTTTTCTGCCCGGCGATTCGATCGGGATTGACGCTGTTGACCAGCCGAATCCGGACCGGGTCGCGCTCCGCAAGATCGCGCACCAGGTTGAGGCAGACGTCGAAGTTGCCGATCACCTCGAGCACGCGCGCGCCATGCATCACGCTTTGCGACAGTTTGCCCAGCGCCACCGCACCCTTGGGGATCAGCACGTACGCCTTGAGCCCGGCGCGACCGGCGTATGCCGCGGCGGAGGCCGCGGTGTTGCCGGTCGAGGCGCAGATGACGGCACGCGCACCCTCGCCCAGCGCCTTGGACATCGCCAGCGTCATGCCGCGGTCCTTGAACGAGCCGGTCGGGTTGGCGCCCTCGAACTTAAAGTAAACCTTGATGTTCTGCCCGAGCCGCTTGGCCAGCGCGGGCACCTGGATAAGCGGCGTGTTGCCCTCGTTCAGGGTGACGACCGGGGTCGAATCCGACACCGGCAGGAAGCGGCGGTAATGCTCGATCAGTCCGGGCCAGTAAGACAACCGCTGCGGATTGGATCCGTGCCTGGATTCCGACGCCATCGCTAAAGCTTCTCCTCGATTCGGATAAACGCGGGCGCCGAACCCACGATTTTTTTCCTTCGAATCTCCGCCAGCGCGCGTTTGAGGCTGCGCTCGGGCGTGCCGTGGGTGCGCATGATCACCGGCACCGTGCGCTCGGCTTCGCGGCCCTTCTGAATCACCGACGCGATCGACAGCCCGTGCCTGCCCAGCACCGACGCGATGGCGCCGAGCACTCCGGGCTTATCGAGCGCCATGAAGCGCAGATAATACTCGCATACCACGTCGTCCATCGGCTTTACACGGGCGCTCTTCATCAGGTGGATCGGGAATCCAAAGGCGTGCGGCCGCGCCGAGCCTTCGGCCAGACGGTGGCGCGCGATATCCAGTATGTCGGCCACGACCGCCGTCGCCGTGGGCATCTCGCCCGCGCCGAGCCCCGAATACATCGTCGCGCCGAGCGCGTCGCCGTGGATATAGATGGCATTGTACGCGCCGCCGACGCTGGCCAGCAGATGGCGTTGCGGGATCATCGTGGGATGCACGCGGGCCTCGATCGCGCCGTCAACATCCTTGCCGATGGCGAGCAGTTTGATCGCATAGCCAAGCTCGCGCGCGTAGGCGATGTCGGCCTGGGTAATCCGGGTGATCCCTTCGGTATAAATATCCGCCGGTTTCACCATCACGCCAAAGGCAAGCGTGACCAGCAGACAAAGTTTGTGGGCCGAATCATGCCCCTCGACATCGAGCGCGGGGTTTTGCTCGGCCAGGCCCTTGCGCTGCGCGTCGGCGAGCGCGTCGGCGAACTCGACGCCGTCCTCGGTCATGGTGGTGAGGATAGAATTGCAGGTGCCGTTGACGATTCCATACGCCGAGCGCTGGCGGTCGCCGGCCAGCGCCTCACGCAGGGTGCGGATGATCGGCACGCCGCCGCCGACGCTGGCCTCGTAACCGACGGTGAGGCCGCGCTTCCCGGCCTCGCGAAAAATCTCGCCGCCATGCTCTGCGAGCAGAGCTTTGTTGGCGGTCACGACGTCCTTACCGGCCGCGAGAGCCTTCATGATCAGCGCGCGAGCGGGTTGGTGGCCGCCAAACAGCTCGACCACGATATCGATATCGGGACGCGTGACGACCGCGGCGGCGTCGGGGGTAATCGACTTGGCCGGCACGCCAAGCGAAGCGGCGAGCTTGACCCTCAGATCCGCCACCACCGCCAACTCGACCGGCGCACCGAGCATCCGCTCGTATTTGTCGCGGTTGTGCAGCAGCAGCTTGATTACGCCGCCGCCCACGGTACCGCATCCGAGCACAGCAATCCGCACCGGTCTCGATTTGTTCGGTTTCATTCTTGCGATTGCCCTTTTTAGGCGCTGGCCGTGCGCACCCTGATCTCGGCTTCGCCGATCCGGAGCGCCTGACGAATTCCCCGTAGCGCCTGGCGGGTGCGATGTTCGTTCTCGATAAGCGCGAAGCGCACGAACCCGTCGCCGTCCTGCCCGAAGCCGATTCCCGGCGACACCGCGATCTTGGCCTCGGCCAGCAGAAACTTCGCGAACTCGAGCGAACCCATCGCGCGAAACGGCTCCGGAATCGGCGCCCACACGAACATCGTCGCCTTGGGTTTCTCCACCGGCCAGCCAGCCCGGTTGAGCCCGTCCACCAGCACGTCGCGCCGGCGCTGGTAGCGGGCGACGATCTCGGCGACGCAGTCCTGCGGTCCGTTGAGCGCCGCGATCGCGGCGACCTGCACCGGCGCAAACATCCCGTAGTCGAAGTACGATTTCAGCCGCGCCAGCGCCGCGATCATCTCGCGATTGCCGACCGCGAAGCCCACCCGCCAGCCGGGCATGTTGTAGCTCTTGGACAGGGTGAAGAACTCGACGCCGACGTCCTTGGCGCCCGCCACCTGCATCATCGACGGCGCCTTGTAACCGTCGAAGCACAAGTCGGCGTAAGCAAAGTCGTGCGCGACCATGATGTCGTTCTCGCGCGCGAACTCGACCACCCGCTGCATGAAGTGCAGATCGACGGTCGCGGTGGTCGGGTTGTGGGGGAAGTTCATGATCAGGAACTTGGGCCGCGGCCAGCATCGCGTCACCGCCGCCATCAATTCGTCGAAGAATTCCTCTCCGCGCCGAATGGGAACGCCCTGCACCTGCGCGCCCGCGATGATGCATCCGTACTGATGAATCGGATAGGTGGGCGTGGGTGCGAGCACCACGTCGCCCTGGTCGAGAATCGCCAGCGTCAGGTGCGCGATCCCTTCCTTCGATCCGATTGTGACGATCGCTTCCGAATCGGGATCGAGATCGACGCCGTAGCGCCGCTTGTACCAATCGCAGATCGCAAGCCGCAGCTTGTACACGCCGCGCGAGACCGAGTAGCGATGGTTGGCGTTCTTGGAGGCCGCCTCGATCAGCTTGGCCACGATGTGCGGCGGGGTCGCTTCGTCGGGATTTCCCATCCCGAAATCGATTACGTCCTCGCCGGCCCGCCGCGCCTTCAGACACAATTCTCCGATCGCGTTGAACACGTAGGGTGGCAGCCGTTTTATTCTTGGGAAATCCATTTGACCCTTGCGGTTGGCGATTATGCGCGGACTTCAGCGTCCGCAAAATACGCGAGCTATAAGTTTTAACGGACGCCCGCCGCCACTGCTAGTGTTGTGTCCTGCAAAAATCTTCAAAATGTTCTGGTACGACCAGCGAAGGGACTCTCTGGTCCGGTTCCCCCTTTACCGACTCGTGCGGCCAGCCAGGGACTCTCGGTTCCCCTTTCCGACGCGGAAAGGGGGCCAGGGGGATAGGACGGCGGCTTTCACAGGTGATTTTTGTGTTCCCCTTCCCCATTCTGTTTTGGGGAAGGGGCCGGGGTTAGGGCTTTGTTCTTCAATCGATTTACGGGACACGACACTAGTGGGCGCGTATCGCCCGCAATCCGGATCAGTTCGCGGCGCTCGCCGGCGCGGCCTCTTGACGCCGGCGCGTCGCCCAATAGACGGGAGCTGCGCACACCGATATCAGCCCCGCGATCTGCCACGCGAAGGGTATCCCCGCGGTATCCGCGATCCGCCCGCCAACCAGCAGCCCCATCGCGCCACCCATCGTCTGGAACGTGCTGTTGAACGACAGCAGCGTCGCGCGATTTCCCGCCTCGATCTGCTCGTTGAACCAGCTCTGCACCAGCGGCGTCATCGCCCCGGTGAACAGATTCATGACGAACAGCATCGCGAGCGAGACCACCGGCCGCCCGCCGAACAGCCCCGCCAGGAACAGCATCGCGCTCGTGCCGATAACCAGCATGCTGACGCGCGCGCGGCGCTGCGAATGGCTGGCCGGGATGCGCGCGCTTACCTCCGCGCCGACCAGCCGCGCCGCCGACAGAGCGCAATAGATCCAGCCGACGATCCACACGCCGACCCCGATGCTCTGGTTGAACATCACCGGCCATTCCATCCAGTACGGCGCCCACGCCGCAAAGGTGACTGCGCCCGCCACGCTCAGCATCAGGACCGTGTGCGCGCCCAGTCCGGCGCGGATGCCCGTGGCCAACGTTGGCGGCGACCTGGCGCGGGATCGCGGCGATGCTGACGTTGGTGGCGCGCGGACGCTCGTCGTGCATCAGGATTGCGCCGACCGCACCGCTGACCAGGTAGCCGGCCGCGCCCAGCAGCCACGGCCATGCGATATTGATGTTGGCGACGTAGGCGCCGATTATCGCCGAGCCCATGAAGCCGATCGTCGTCAGTTGCGAGATTCGCGAGAACAGGCGGTCCTTGAGCCCGTCGTATCCGGCGGCATCGAGCGCATCGACACCCCAGGCGTCGATCGCGCCGTTGCCGAAAGTCGTGCCGATACCGTCGATGCTCTCGGCGATGAGGAAGACGTAGTAATGATGCGCGAGGAAGTACAGGACGAAGGCGCAGACGCGCAGCGATGCGCCGAGCACATACGAGCGGCGCCTGCCGAGCAGATCGGCGAACGCGCCGGTGGGCACATCGGTCAGAAACAGGACGACGAAATACGTCGCCAGCACGCTGTTGGTCTGGAACTGGTTAAGCCCGCGCGAACGCAGAAAGATCGGATAGACGCTGAACAGAAAGCCGCCGGCGAACGAGTACATGCCCCACACCGCGTAGTAGCGGCGGATGATGTCGCGAATGGTCGGAGCATGCGGTCGTGCGGTATCCACGGAAATTTTCCACCCATTCAGCCGCGCAAAAAGAAAAAGCCCCGGGGCTCTCGCGCGCCCGGGGCTTTTCGGAGCCAAGTCTCGATGTCCGTCTCAATTCAGGAGGACCCTCATTGAATTGGGGACGCGACGTACATCACCACTCGGCCTCATGCGCAGAGAATAATCGAGCGGACGAACGCCAGTCAAGCCGGTGCTCGACGGAGCAAGCCGGGCGCTCTGTTCTCAGAGCCGCACGCATCGCATAGGATTTAGGCTTCGCGCGACGAGAGTGGAACCCGGCGGCGAAATCCTCGCATGAGCAACCCGAGCATCGAGCGCAGCTTCGATTTTCCTGCCGGCGTGGCCGAGCCCGGACTTGCGACGCGGCTGTGGCGCTTTTGGAACATGGTGTGGCTCGCGGTGCGCGTGTACGCGGGCTACAAAGGCACCCAGCTCTGGACGCGCTTTGTCAGCGATCGCAACAAGGCGGAACTCTATCGCCGCCAGGATCTTCGCGCGGCGCAAGCTCTCAATCGCACCGCAATCCGGCTGGAAGGCCTGCTGATCAAGGCATGCCAGTTCATCGCAACTCGCGCCGACGTGCTGCCCGACGAATGGGTATCCACCCTCTCCGGCCTGCACGATCGCGTCCCGCCGCGGCCGTTTGCGATGATCCGCGAACAGATCGAGCGCGAACTCGGCCGCCCGCTCGCGGCCGTTTACGCCGAGTTCGATCCCGCGCCGATTGCGTCGGCCTCGCTCGCGCAGGTGCATCAGGCGCGCCTTCACGACGGCCGTCGATGCGCGGTCAAGGTGCAGTATCCGGGAATCGACGGGATCGTCCGCGCCGATCTCCGTAACATGACGATGGTGTTGCGATGGCTCGCGATCCTCGAGCGTGACTTCGACTATCGGATCCTGATGCGCGAGGCGCTCAAGTACATCCCGATGGAGCTGGACTTCGATCACGAGGCCGGCAACTCGGAAACGATGCGCCGCAACTTCGCCGCCGATCCCGGCGTGATCGTCCCCGAGGTCTATCGCGAGTTCACCACCCGGCGCGTGCTCACGATGGAACTGGCCGAAGGAATCAAGGTCACCGATATCGGCGCGCTCGAGCGTGCGGGGATCTCCAAGCACGCGGTCGCGCAGAAACTGATCGAAATTTTCTGCGACCAGGTCCTGCGCGACGGCTTTTTTCACGCCGATCCGCATCCCGGCAACATCCTGGTTCAGCCCGGCCCGCGGATCGTGCTGCTCGACTTCGGCCTGGCCAAGGATTTCCCGCCCGAGTTCCGCGACGGCATCGTGCGGCTGACGTTTTCGATCCTTGCGTCGAATCGCGATGGAATCGCCGCCGCGTTTCAAGAGCTGGGCTTTCGCACGCGCAACGGCAATCCCGACACGCTGCTGGCGTTTTCCGACGCGTTTCTCGGCAGCACCATCAAGTCGAACAAGGCTTACGCGGACAAGGACATGGTCGAGAAATTCTCCGAGGAGCTTCCGCGCGCGATTCGCGCCAATCCCGTGGTCGAAATCCCGGCCGACGTCTTGCTCGTCGGCCGCATGATGGGTCTGCTGAGCGGACTCGGCAAGACACTCGACAGCCAGGTCGATCTGTTCGCGACGATCATGCCGTATGCGCAACGCCTCATGCTGGCGCAGCCGGCCCGCGCGAGCGAGCTGCCCGGCGTGGGCCTGGCCGCAACGCCGCGCTGACAGACGCGAAATCCTCGCGCGCATCGCCGATTGTCGCTTGTCGATTGATCTGCGCCGCGAGGTGGACGGCCCTCCCCGCCAGTTATATCGTGCCTAGGTTGTGAACAACGAAATCGAACAGGTTGCGCTCCGCGCCGCGCGTGCCGCCGGCAGAATCCATCTCAAACGGCTCAGCCGAATAACGATAAACCGCAAGTCGAACTCGATTGATCTTGTCACCGAGGCCGACCGCGAATCGGAAGCCGCAATTATCGAGGTGATCCACCGCGCCTTTCCCACCCATGCGATCCTCGCCGAGGAAAGCGGCGCCAGCGCGCATCAAAGCGACCATCGATGGATTATCGATCCGCTCGACGGCACCACCAACTTCGCCCACGGCTACCCGCAATTCTGCGTATCGATCGCGTACGAACGCCGCGGCCGCTTGCAATTCGGCGTGGTCTTCGACGCGCTGAGAAAAGAATGCTTCATCGCCCAGCGCGGACAGGGCGCGCGCTTAAACGGCAAGCCGATTCGCGTCAGCACCACACCGAACCTCTGCGCCGCGCTGCTGGCGACCGGATTCGCCTACGATCGGCGCGAGCGCCGGCGCTTCTATCTATGCTTCTGGGAAGAAATCATGGCGCGCGTCCAGGGCGTGCGCCGCACCGGGTCAGCCGCGCTCGATCTCGCCTACGTCGCTGCCGGACGCACCGATGGATTCTGGGAGTTCGGGCTGCGCCCCTGGGACGTGGCGGCCGGCGCAATCATCGTCGAGGAAGCACGCGGGCGCGTGACCAATATGGACGGCTCCGAGCTTGACCTTGCCGGCGGCAATATCGTGGCGACCAACGGCCGGCTGCACGAAGACCTCATCGAAGCGATTGCCCAGGCGCGCCCGGAAGCCGACCGCCGCCAGGCCGAGATGCTTCGCGAGACCAAGGCCTCAGCCTAGAAATACCTGCTTGATTTTCCGGGCGCGCCTCAGGTGAGCGCGCAGATTCGCCGCGCGCCCCGCGGCTAGCGGCGCGCGATGAGCATCCCGGTATCCTTGCTGATTCGAATTTCGCCGTGCGCCGCGATTTCATTTTCGAGATACCGCCGCAGGCCGGCAAGCTGTTCGTCGCTGACTCTGCTGCGCACCCGCATCGAGCAGATATAGTCCATCAACGGCGCAGCTTCGGTTACAACCAGCGAGTCGGGGTAGCGTTCGATTTGCACATCGCCGAAAGCCGCGCGCATGTACGTCGCGCCGCTCTCCAGCCCGAATCGCGCGATTGCCTCCGTCATTCGCGGAACCGAAAGAAAGCGCGCCGCAAGCTCGTCGATCTCCCGCATGTTCCCCGCCCCCATCGTGGCCGCATAGCAAAACCCCGACGGCTTGAGCACGCGCCGAACCTCGCCAAGCGCGCGTGGAATGTCGGGCACATGGTAGAGCATGTGATTGGCGATCACCGCGTCGAACGATGCGTCGCGAAACGGGAGCGCCTGCGCGTCGGCCAGAGCGAAGATAAACGGATGGCCCAGCCGCGCGAGATTGGCGCGCGCTTCGCGGATCATCCCGTCCGACATGTCGGTCAGAACAACGCGCCATCGCGGCGGAACCTGCACCGGGCTGCGCCACAATATGCCGGTGCCGCAGCCGAGCTCGAGTACGCTCGCGTTTTCGGGAATCCGAAAACAATCGAACATCCAGCGCATCAGCCCGTAGCGATTGGTGCTGAAGCGATGATGCAGCCGTATCCGCGCCGACAGCTTGGAGCCGTCCTTGTATTGCTCGCGCAGGCGCCGTGCGGAATCGGTATCGTTGTCTGCCGCCATCGCCGCGATGCTGGCGCGTGATTACTCTTCCGTCAATCAGTCAGGCTTTCTTGCCAGCCGCGATTCCCTGCTATAGTGCTTGGCTGTGCCGCACCATTCGCCCCGGTAGTGAAAAGGACATCACGGAGGTCTCCGGAACCTCAAGTCCGGGTTCGATTCCCGGCCGGGGCATTTTTTTGAAGATTCGACTCGCGTTTTTTCCCGGTTTCGATGGTTGGCCGCTTCGTCCGACGCGGAGACCGCAAGCCGTGCGAGAGTAGAATTTTTCAACGATCCCACCGCTTTTGAGAGTTGTAAACTTACAGTGGGTAGGTAATCCTTACTGTTTGCTCTATCTATGAGACTCTTTCAGACTGCTTATGCATGTTTTAGTATCCTATATATCTCATGGCCCCCCTAGCCTTGCTTCAAGGTGTAATCAGTGACACGATCTCCTGCGATGAGAGCGGAGACGCAAGACCAGCTGATTCCAGTGCCGAAAGAGGAGTGCGAGGTCCTCGATCTGATTCGAGAGGATCACGAACTGATCGAGCGCCTCCAGATAACCCCCGACGAGCTGGAAGCGCTATCGAAATGCGCGATGTTTGGAACCCTGACCTGCAAGCAGCATATGCTTGCCATCTTGCGCCAGATTCGCGAGGCAGGCGGCCCCGCCGCGGGCGGCCCGGCGATCGCTCAGACGCCGCTCTTTCCTGAACCGGCTGTTCCGGAGGAAAGGGAAGGAGTTCCCCTTCCAGACTGCCGCCGCATGCTGGTTCGTCTCGCTGGCGACGCCGTATCCGAGCCGGGTTCGCTGGAGAGTACGGTTCGCCGCCGCGTCCCCGAGCAGTTAGGGATTCATTTCTGGCTGATCGTCCTGGTCGCAGGGCTGGCGTGGAACTTTATGATCGCGATATCACGCTGGCGCAACAACTTTCTGACCAGCATCGGAATGCCCGGCGCCCAGGCTGCTCCTTCGACTGCGTGGTACAGCAACCTCAACCAGACCTATATTCTGCTCTGGGGCGAGGTTCTGATCGTGGTAGGCATCGCGCTTGTGATGTACTTCAAATCCCGCAGAGGCTACCGCCGCCTCAAAGTCAGACCGCGGCGAAGGTGGCTTTAGCCGGTCTGCACCTTTTCTTCCATTTCTTCCGGTAGCTACGCGGCGACCGCGCGCGGAACTCACGATAAGCTGCGCCAAAATTCCTGCAGGAGCACGCTCATCAGCCGGGGATGCTCTTCGGGAAAGAACAGCTTCGCGCGCGGCACCATGATCACCCGCCGCACGCCCCCGAAATTGTGCTTGAGCCAATCCACCGACTTGAGGTCGAAAAGGGGATCGGCGTCGCCCCAGACAACCTGAGCCGGCACGGTGAGTTGCCGCAGTTGCGGAGCGATCGAAGCCGTCACCCGCACGTTGGCGAGACTGGCAAAGCGCCGCACATCGAGGCTGCGTTGCTCCGACGACAGCAACGGCTCCAAGTACGTCCTGAACGCCTCGTCGGGGATGCGCTCGGGATCTTCATAGACTGAACTGAACGCCTGGCGCGCGGCCGCCGGCGACTCCATCGCCGCGTTCAGCAGCGCGATTACCGACGGGTCCGCGAACTGGCCGAGCACCGATTCCAGCATTGCATTGGGCCACAGGTCGTGGACCTCGCAGTTGGTCAAGGTGAGGCTGCGCAGCCGCGACGGATATCGCGCCGCGAACACCTGGCTGATACCACCGCCGGTGTCGTTGCCGACCAGGTCCACCTGGGGCAACCCCAGCCGGTCGATAAAAGCGGCTATCATCCTCGCCTGATGGTCGAATTCGAGCTCCTGACCGGCGGCGACTTCGGTGTAGCCCAACCCCATCAGGTCCAGCGCGATACATCGCCGCGTCGCAGCGAGGTCATCCAGCGCGCCGCGCCAGGCGAAGCCGTTTAAGGGAAAGCCGTGAACGAACAGGGCCGCCGGCCCGGCGCCATTTTCGACGTATGCGATTCGGCCGAACGCGGTCTCGGCGAATTTCCGCGCCTGATGGAACTCCGCTGCCTTCATCGCTGAATTGCCTCCTGCCGCGGCAGGGCTGGACCCTGCCCCGGTATTAAAACAAATCGGCACCGCCGCGGGATACGGGCGGAGTTTACCCTGAACACTCGGAAGGGACCTGTTAAGTGGAACAGACCGGGATGAGAACCTCGCGGATGTTGCTTATGCGGAACGGAGTATTGTCAACTGAAAGTGTTGAGGAATGGTTAAGCGCCTGAAGAGACGGCGCTATTGGAGCGTCTGTGGCGAAGACGAAAGGCAAAACTTGAGGTCGTCGGGAAGTCTCCCGGACTCAAATCTGGGCGTAAACTGTGTGTTTGCAACCCGCATGCCTTGGTGCCAGTATGCACCGGATTTCAAAATGGAAATTCCGGATTCCGGTTCAGTATGTTGCTCTCGAATCATTCTCGCCGTTTGGCTTGAACGGACACCTGCTTAGAGGAGGACTCATCCATGGCTGTAGCGAAGGGTATGACCGATCCCGCCACTCCGGCTAGCGTGATGGTGGAGGACAAAGCACCAGAACCCATCTGGGATCCTACGCTTGGGATCTCCGTTTCCGCTCCGGGACCGGGCACCCCGAAGAATCGGCTGGTCGCGATCGGAGATTCACTCACCCAAGGATTTCAAAGCGGGGCGATCTTCAATACGCGTCTATCCTACCCGATGATTATCGCTTGGGAGATGGGCTGGGACGCTCAGCTAAGGGTTCCGAGTTATGCCGGGTTCGGAGGGCTCCCGTTCAATATTGAGTATATCGTTCGTCATCTCGAGCAGCGGTTGGGGCCCGAAACCAAATGGTGGGAGGTACCGCTTGCCTATTTCGAACTACGGCAGATGCTGGCGGAGATAGAAGACTGGTGGGAACGGGGGCCGGGCTCTCAAGATCCGCGCGCAGTCGGGATCAAGCACAACTTGGCCGTGTGGGGCTGGGATTTGCGTGACACCCTGGCCCGAAACTACACCGTCGAGAACGCGCTAATTGTAAAACCTCACGATCCCTTCTTCCTTCCCATGGTTTCGAATGCCAACGAGCGAACGGCCCTTCGTGTGCTCGATACCGCATTCGACAACGGCCAAGCGCTAAATCCTCTGGAAGCGGCGAGAGTGCTGAGTGATGAGGGTTCAGTTGAATCATCCACGGGCGACGGGATCGAGACGCTGATTGTGATGCTGGGAGCTAATAATGCGCTGGGCACCGTGGTCCAGCTAAAGGTAAATTGGAGCAAGGCTCCGGCTTACCAGAACCTTCAGCAGAAATCCGCGTTCACGGTTTGGGATCCTGACCATTTCGCTGCCGAGTTGAACCTGGTGGTGGCCGAGGTAAAGAAGATCCGCGCCCGACACGTAATCTGGGGGACGGTTCCGCACGTCACAATCGCGCCAATCGCGCGAGGCGTCGGCGGAGCAAAGGTGCGGACCGGCTCTCGCTATTTCCCCTACTACACTCGCCCGTGGATATCCGACAGCGATTTCGATCCTTCGGACGATCCATATATTACAGGCGCTCAGGCTCGGGCAATCGACAGTGCGGTCGATCAGTACAATCAGCAAATTGTAAACGCAGTAAGAGCCGCACGAAGCGGCGCTGCGGGAGTACCGCCGCGCGATTGGTATGTGCTCGACGTCGCCGGCTTGCTCGACCGGCTGGCGTCGCGACGTTACCTGGACGACCCTGCGGCGCGGCCAGCGTGGTGGACCCCGTACGAATTGCCGCACGCATTGCAGCAGCTGGCGCCGGTGCCTGATTCGCGGTTCTTCACGTCCGGGCCGCAAGGGAGATTGGCGGGCGGACTGTTTGCTCTGGACGGAGTGCATCCGACGACGATCGGATACGGAATAGTGGCGCAGGAAATAATCAACATCATGCAGTTGGCGGGAGTTCAATTCTTCATGGGAGACGGTAACACGCAGCGGCGGGGGCCCGTACGAGTCGATTTTGATCGGCTCATTCGCGACGACACTCTGATCAGTAGTCCGCCGTCTTCAGTGAAGTCCGATCTTGCCGTGATTGGGTGGCTCGACGAAAGGTTCGAATGTCTGAAGAACCTGTTCAGCAAGAAAAGTTGAGCGGAGCAGATTTCGGCGATGAGGGAAATGGAGGAAAGGAGAAGCGTCTGCGGAATCCATTGGGAGAATGGCATTCCCGGGCGTTGCGTGCCCGCGCGAGGCGCGAAACCGACACCTCCCGGCGCTGCTGGAAACACCGTGGACCAAACCCGGCGTCGAACCTTGCGCGAGGCAGCGATTCGATCTATGCGGGCCGCTAAAATCGGAGAGTTAGAATGGAAATTCCGGTAAAGAAGTTCAGTTATGTCTGGAGCCGTTGGCTTTACGCCTATCTACGCGCCCGGCGGGTCGACCGGCAAGGGAAGGTTTCCGAGAATGACCTCAGGTAAGCCAAAAACACTTTGGGAACGCATCGATCCTGGAACCATCGTTGCTTTACTCGCTTTGGTGCTTACGCAGCTACCGTCAGTGAGCGTGATGTGGGTGGCGGTTTTCAAACCACGGCTTGTGACAGTATCCTTTCCGAATAGTTCATTCTATGCGGATCAAACGCTCGGCCACAGCTCAGTCGTGATCCAACTTTCGCTTCATAACGATGGTGGGCGGGTCGCAACAATTGGGCAACTCAACGCTATCCTGAGTGGACCCAACGGCTTCTTGGTGGCCCTCAAGGCTGATGAGTATGTAGGACTCGAGAACCAAACTTCGATTCCCCTTGCCCATCCGATGTCATCGATTGTACTCAGGCCTGGCAACCGCTGGGACGCGATGGTCGGTTTCCTAGAGAAGATGTCTGACCAAGCGCAGTCCGACGTCGCTCGACTCCAAGGCGCCATGTTGCAGCCAGCCTTTAGCGCGCCATCTTTCACACCACAGACGCCAGTACCGCCGGCCAAACCAATTGTGAGCGAGGCAATTGACATGTTTAATCGCTCATTCAAGTGGAAAGCCGGGACTTACCAGCTATTCGTCCAAGTCAATTCGGAAGACGACGACAAGCAAATCGGACTGAACGGGGTTGAGTTCACGCTATCCCCGGAAGGCGTTGAGCAAATGCATTCAGTGGTTAATGGATACCAGTTCGGTAGGCTGAACAATCCGGGCAATCCAGCGACCAGCGCGCTGGTGCGCGCGCATGTCCTGAGCGCCAACGACGCGCTGGCCAAGTTTCGCGCGCTTCCGACGCCTTCCAATGCTGAATCTGGCGATATGCCTCTACAGCCAGCCAGCGGCATGTAATTACCCTCGCATGAGAAACCGCGTTTAGTTGATCAAGGCCGTCCGGGGCGAAGAGGCGCGGGTGAGGGTGGCGACCCTTCAGGAGCCTCGGAGCCGCTCTCCTCAGTAGAATAAGGCGCGAGGAATATCCTAGAAGATTGCCTTTCAATGTTTATGTCCATTATTTCCGTGACGCGGGACCCTGCGGCGCTTACTGACGGGCTAGCAGACTATGCGGCGGCGTGATTGCCCCAAGCGCTACAGCCTTCACGCTGTTCGCTGCCCACGGGCGAATAGTTCGAGCTTGGGCAGGGCCTGGTACATGCGCTAAATCATTTCGTAGAGGAGTTGGGGTCCTTCACTGCGCGCCGCAGAACCCTCGCCTACCGGCCGCAAGGCGGCCGGCCTCCTGTCCCGTGAAGTAACGGGCGAGGTGAGAATCGGACTCGCACACGGCGTAGAAAAGGATTCGGGGTCGCTGTGCTTCGGTTGGGATGACCCAAGAAACGCAGACCGCGCGGGCGGAGTTACTATGGAATATCGAATCACACCGGGCAGATTGGAAATCGGCGAGTTCTCGCTCTACTACGAGCGCGTCGGCGCCGGCCCGCCGATCGTCTTCATGCACGGGCTGGGCGGCAGCCATCTCTCATGGTGGCAGCAAGTGCCCTACTTCATGCGATCGTTCGAATGTATCACGGTTGACCAGCGCGGCTTCGGCCTTTCGCCCGACCCCGACGGCCATTTCAATCGCGCGCATGCCGAGCGATCTCGCCGCCCTGCTCGACCATCTTAAGATCGATACGGCCGTGCTGGTCGGGCAATCGATGGGCGGATGGACGATCGCCGGCTACGCGCTCGAGCATCCCGAGCGCGTCGCGGCGATGGTGATGGCGGATACACCGGCGGGAATTTTCACGCCTGAGATGACGTTCGAACGTCCGCGCGAACCGCTCGCCGTCGATGCGACGCCACCGATCGGGTCGCTGCCGACCTACGCCGCCGATTATTTTTCGCGGAGCCCCGAGATGGCGTTTCTGTACGACGAAATCCGGATTCATGGCGCGCGGCCTCCGGCCGACGCGGGCATGCGGCTAATCAGCCTGCGCTACGATCTGGACGCGGTGAAGCGACGCCTGACGATGCCGGTACTGTGCATGGTGGGCGAGGAGGACACGCTTATCAGGCCCCAGATCGTCAAGGCGCTGGCATCGGCGCTCCCGAATTCGCGATTGCGCACGGTCCCCGGCAGCGGCCATTCGATCTATTTCGAGAAGGCCGCGGTCTTCAATCAACTGGTGCGCGATTTCCTCGTCGAGATCGGGCAGGGGTGACCCCTGCACTCAGTATTAGGGCCGCGCTCCGTTGTCGCGCGCGGCCCCTGCCGCGGGCGAGGCATAGATGATGAAACGAAATAGCGCGGAATTCGTCGATTTGTTGGGTGAGTGACGCGGGACTATAATCAAGGCGTTATGGGTCGTATCGCAAATGCCCTGGCGGCCTTCGGGCTGGCGGCGGCTATCGCGGGATTGGCCTCCTGCGAGCCGGTGCAGAATCCTTATGGAACCGCCGGTGCGGCGAAAGTGGCGCCTGTGGGGATCTCGAGCCGCTCCAATTCGAGTCTGCCGCCGCCGTCGAGCGCGGGCACAGTTGCCGGCGGCACGATCGATTCGCCGGACAGCCAGGGTCTGTCCGATTATCTCAAGCATCACTCGCTGCCGCTGGTCGGGGCGCAAGTCGTCACCAGCCCGAGCGGCGGCAAGCAGGTAATTCTGTTCGGTTTCGTCGCAAGCGAGTTCGGCAAGGCTGACGCCGAGCAGAAGGCTCGCCGCTATCTGAACGATCCGTCGATGGTGGTGGACAACCGGATCAAGATCAGCCCTGAACTGGGCGGGGGCGGATCGACGGGCAACGGAGTTCCGTCCGCGAATGGGGCGGCGCTGACGGCTCCGATCCGGGCGACGCGACCGGCTCGCTCCAGGATTATGAGAACAACGAACCGCCCGCCGCGCAGGCCTACCAGCAACAACGGCAGTATCAGCAGTATCAGCAATACAACAGCGCGCCGCCCAGCATGCTGAGCACCATCCTTCCGCTGCTGCTCGGCGGAGGCGTGTCGATGGGCAGCGGCGGCTTCGGCGGAGGTACGGGTGGATTCAGTTCCGGTTACGCGCCGGGTTACGGCAGTTACGGCTATCCAACTTATCCGCCGCCGATGCCGGGTTCCGGGTTCGGCGCGCCGGGATACCCCTACTGATTGGGCCGCAGGCCGTCGATCGATCGGCCGCTCGTTCTATCTCGCCAGCTTGAACCGCTCGCCCAAGAACACCTGGCGCACTTCGTCGCTGGCGACGATGTCGCGCGGCTTGCCCTCGAACAAAATCTTGCCGGCGTGAATGATATAAGCGCGATCGATGATCGACAACGTCGCGTGCACGTTGTGATCCGACATGAGCACCCCGATGCCGCGCTCTTTGAGATAAGTTACGACGCGCTGAATCTCGATGACGGTGATCGGATCGATGCCGGCGAACGGCTCGTCGAGGCATAGGTACACCGGATCGAGCACGAGCGCGCGGGTGATTTCGACGCGGCGGCGTTCGCCACCGGAGACCACGCCCGCCTTGGACTTGGCCAGTTTGGCGATTCCGAGTTCGTCGAGCAGCGAATGAAGGCGGGCGTAACGCTCCTCTTCGGTAAGCGGCAGGGTTTCGAGCACGGCCAGCAGATTTTGCTCGACGGTCAGCTTGCGAAAGACGCTTGGCTCCTGCGGCAGGTAGGAAATCCCGCGGCGCGCGCGCTGGTAGAGCGGCAGAGTCGTGATGTCCTCGCCGCTGAACATCACTCGCCCGTGGTCGGGCTTGAGCAATCCGACCAGCATGTAGAAGGTGGTGGTCTTGCCCGCGCCGTTGGGTCCGAGGAACCCCACCACCTCGCCCGGCTTGACGACTACGTTGACGTTGTCGACGACCGCGCGGCCGCCGTATACCTTGGTCAGGCCTTCACCGCGAAGGGCGAGCTTTTCGGCCTTTTCAGCCGTGGTGTTGTCGCCGATCTCGCCCGATTTAATGCTTCCGACGTTTGCCATTTTCGAACACCGCTTGGGTGACCATCCCAGAACTTATCGGCTTTGATCGGGATTTGGAACGTGTCGGTGCAATTAGCCGCGCGCCGTTCAAACACGATCGGGCGGCGCGCCGCGGCCGCTGTTATCGATGCGATCCAATTGCGGCTGTGCTAAATTGCGGCGCGATCGAGGAGGATCCCAATGGTCAAAGGATTATGTTTCGCGAGCGGCGCCATCTTCGGAATCTTGCTTAGCTGTGCCGCGTGCATGCAGAGCCCGGCGTACAGCGGCGCCGGCTATTACGGTCCTCCTCCCGCACCTCCGCCCGGCAGCCATCCCGCAATCTCGCAAGCGATGAACGATCTGCAGCATGCGCGCTACGTGCTGCAGGCCGAGGCCGCAAGCGATTTCCGAGGGCATAAGGCCAACGCCGTCGGCTTCATCGACAATGCGCTCGGCGAATTGCAAATCTGCATGACGATGCCGTAGCCGCGGCGCACGCGGCTGCTCCCGGGCGCGCTCCGAAGCGACCGGCGATCGGCGCTTTTGCGCGGCGCGATGGGATGCTACTGGATAGGATCGTGGCCAACGAAAACGAATATGACAGCGAGCGCTTTCCCGGAAATTTCTACCAGGGGATGATTCTCACGCTCGACCGCGCCCGCGGCCGTGGCGTGGTGCGCTCGCATAGCGGCAAGGAGATCCCGTTCGAGTTTCCCTTCGTGGCCGTAGTGGGCGCGCCACTTGGCGGCAAGATGCCGGGGATCGATCTGATCCGCGAAGGCGATATCGTGGGCTTCGATGTCGGCTGGACCTCGAAGGGACTGCGCATCACGACGCTCCATCCTCGGCAGGTGCAGGGGTGACCCCTGGCCGTTGGCGGCGGCAGCGCAGTATTAAGCCGTTGGCAGGGGCCGCGCGCGACAACGGAGCGCGGCCCTAACGGTGGGTGCAGGGCTCAGCCCTGCTGCTGCTTGCGCTGGTACATCAGCCACTGCCTGACGCCCAAGGGGTAGAGCTCGCCCATGATTTCGTAGCCCTTGGAACTGTAGAACGCGACGTTGGCCTCGGTCCCGGTCTCGAGGTAAACGCCGGCTATCTCAGGCCGCACCAGTGCCTCCAGCGCGAGCCGGTCGAGCAACGCCTTTCCGTAGCCTTTGCCCTGAAAATCCGGATCGACCCCGAGGGTTTGCAGATACAGATGCGGCTCCTTGGGATGGTGCTGTGCAAGCACACCGACCATATTCATCGCGCGGACCATCCCGCCCCATCCGACTCCCCGAATCAACCGCGGCAACTGTGGCAGCCCGGCGGTGATCAACCCAAGCACGCCTGAATGGCCCACACCTTCGGTGGCCGCGGCGGCAACCACGCGTCCATTATGGACCACGCCGAAGACCGGCTGTCCGTTCCGACGCTCCACACCCAGCTGCGCGCGAAACATATCCGCCAGGTGCTCGGCGCGCGCGACCGGCTCGGTAATATCCGGAAGGATCGCCTTGAAGGCCGGGTCGTTGATGAAGGCGCGGCCGAGCGCGACGGCGGCCTGCTCGTGCTGCTCGGGGTACAGGCTGGTTACGATCGGTTTTCCATTTTCAGGCATTTCTTTTTTTCCTCGATTCAATCCGACGGCCTGGTGAGAGCGCGCCCGACTGCGTCGCGCCATCCGGCGAGCAATTCTTCACGTTCGCGCAGTTTGCATTTTCGGCCTGAATACTTGCGCCCCCTCGACGATCGCGCGCAAGTCATCCGGTGATTTCCAGACCCCCATGGCCAGGCCCGCGAGCATCGCCGCGCCCATCGCGGTGGTCTCGGCAATCTTCGCGCGCCGGACCGGCTTGCCGAGGATATCGGCCTGGAACTGCATCAGGTAGCGATTGGCGGTGGCGCCGCCGTCGGCGCGCAGCTCGCTCATCGGGCGGCCGGTGTCGGATTCCATCGCAACGATCACGTCGCGCACCTGGTAGGCGATACTGTCGAGCGTCGCGCGCACGATATCGGCGCCGGTGGTGCCGCGAGTGATTCCGACGATTGCGCCCCTTGCCGATGCGTCCCAATGCGGGGCGCCAAGGCCGACGAAGGCAGGCACCACGTAGGGATGCGTGCGGTCCTTGTTTTTCGCGAGACTGGCGCGCGCTTCGGCGTATGTATCCGCGGCGGTGCGCACCAGCTTCAAGCCGTCGCGCAGCCATTGCACGGCCGCGCCCGCGATAAACACCGAGCCCTCGAGCGCATACGCGGGCTCGCCTGCGGGACCGAGTGCGGCGGTCGTGAGCAGGCGATTGCGCGACGGCACGATCTCCTCGCCGGTGTTCATCAGCAGGAACGCGCCGGTGCCGTAGGTCGCCTTCGAGTCACCGGCCGCGACCGCGCCCTGCCCGTAGAGCGCGGATTGCTGATCGCCGATTACCGCCGCGATCGGAATCGCACGCGAGGCGATCGTGCCCGGCGCGGCCTCGGCAAGCGGGCCGCGCGAACTTGCGGCGCGCGGCAGCATCTCACGCGCCACCCCCAGCATCGCGAGCATCTCGTCGTCCCAATCCCGGCGCGCCAGATTGAACATCATCGTTCTCGACGCATTGGTGTAATCGGTCACGAACTCGGCCCCGCGCGACAGTTTGTACACCAGCCAGGTATCGATCGTGCCGAAGCACAGCTCGCCGCGCGCGGCGCGCTTGCGGATTTCGGGATTTTCGCCGAGCAGCCATTTGAGCTTGGTGCCCGAGAAGTAGGGATCGACCAGCAGGCCGGTGCGGCGCGCGACTTCGGGCTCGCGCTCGCGCAAGGCGTCGCAGATCGACGCGCTGCGCCGGCATTGCCATACGATCGCGCGATGGATCGGGCGGCCGCTGCTGCGCTCCCATAGCACGAAGGTCTCGCGCTGATTGGTGATGCCGATTGCGGCGATCTCGGTGGCAGGGGCCTTCGTCGCGGCGATCGCTTTTTTCGACTAGCGCGACGGCCGAGCGGTAAATTTCCTCGGGGTCGTGCTCGACCCATCCCGGTTTCGGATAGTACTGCCTGATTTCGGCGTAGGCTCGGCCGCGGATGCGGCCGGCGGCATCGACGACCAAAACCGTCGTGCCGGTAGTACCCTGGTCGATCGCCAGTATCAGTTCAGGCATCGTCGTATTCTCCCGCGCCAATGTTACAGCAGGGGTGACCCCTGCACCCAGTATTAAGGCCGCCCGCCGTTGGCGGGCGCGACCCCTGCCAACGGTTTAATACTGCGCCGCCGTCGCTCACGGCCCCCCCGCCCGCCTTGTGCTTGCCTCGTATGTTTGCTGACGCCATTATACCCGCTTGGCGGAGCCTCTTCTCAGGCAGTCGCGCTTGGCTTTGATTCATGAGTGAGTTGCTCGAAAAGAAAGAGGATCTAATCCGCTACTTCCGGGATGGCGGCAAGCCGCGCGCAAAATGGCGGATCGGCACCGAGTACGAGAAAGTGCTGGTCCGCAGCGCCGACGGCACCGCCATACCCTACTCCGGTCCCGCCGGCGTCGAGGAGCTACTGCGCCGGACGGCGGCCGGCTACGGCCTGGAGCCCGAAGACGAGCACGGCCACATCATGGCGCTCAAGAGCGCGCGCGCGGCGATCACGCTGGAGCCGGGCGGTCAGATCGAGTTGTCCGGCGAGCAGTGCGACACGATCCATTGCGCCCACGCAGAGTTTGCGCTCCACGTGCGCCAGCTAGTCGATGTAGCCGGCCAGATCGGCGCGACCGTGCTTGGGCTGGGGATGCAGCCTTTGAGCCGCATCGACCAGATCGAGCTGCTGCCCAAGGCCCGCTACCACATCATGTACCCGTACATGAAGCGCACGGGGACGCTCGGCCAGCGGATGATGAAGCAGACTGCGGGCGTGCAGGCCAACCTGGACTATAGCGACGAGGCCGACGCGATGCGCAAAATGCGGGTCAGCATGGGTATCGTGCCGATCCTCTACGCGATCTTCGCCAACTCACCGCTGAGCGACGGCGGCCTCAACGGTTATCACAGTTTTCGCGGACACATCTGGACCGACACCGACAAGCAACGCACCGGGGTTCCCGAGTTCGTGTTTCGCCCCGGCTGTTCGTTCGAGGATTACGCCGAGTACGCGCTCGACGTGCCGATGTACTTCCTGATTCGCAACCATGAGTACATCGATCTCACCCCGCCGCCGGGCCTCACCTTCCGCCAATACTTGGCCCGCGGATACGGCGCCGAGCGCGCCACCGTTGACGACTGGACCAATCACCTGACCACGATTTTTACCGAGGTCCGGCTCAAGCAATACGTCGAGGTGCGCACCGCCGACAGCCAGCCGCCGGAGTTCATGCTCGCGCTGCCGGCCCTGCTCAAGGGGATGCTTTACAACGACGATTGCCTCGAGGCAGCGTGGGACCTGGTCAAGGGATGGAGCTATCCGCAGCGCCTGGAAATCACGGACGCCGCTCATAAGATCGGGCTCGACGCCCGTGCCGGAAAAATCAAGCTGCAGGCGCTCGGCTACGAATTGCTCCAGATCGCGGCCAAGGGATTGGAGCGCCAACAGGCGTTGAACATTAGCGGCCAGGATGAGAGCATCTATTTGTTGCGCCTGATGGACCTGGTCCGCAGCGGCAATAGCCAGGCCAGTGTTGTAATCGGCCGCTGGAAGGGTGAATGGAACTACGACATGGGCCGTCTAGTGAAGGGATGCGCTTACAAGGCTGAATCGATCGTCTGAATGAAACTCAGGTTCACACAAATCCACGTCACGATTCTGAACTTCGTCCTGGTCGGAGGACTGGCGATCGTTCTGGCCATGTGCGTGCGGGACGTCATCGAGCGCAGCGTTTCAAACGAATCCGACGTTCCCGCCGTGTCGTCGGCCACGCCCAAGGCCGCGGGCGGCCTACGCGCGCGCGCCTACTACGACGCGATCGTCAAGCGTGACATCTTCAACGAGGTCCCGCAGGAGACCGGACCGGCGCCGGTGGTGGAAGAGGACCTGAATATCAAGCTGATCGGCACTTCGCTGCTGAGCAAATCGAAACCGTACGCGATAATCGAGGATCAGGCGAACAACGAATCGCTCTACCAGGTGGGAGAGGACATCCCGGACGCGGGCAAACTGGTAGGCGTCGAAAACGGCCGCGCGATCATCGACCGCGGCGGCCATCGCGTCGCGCTTGAGATCCCCGCCGCCGACCTTCCCCAAGCGCCGCCTTCCGTCGTGGGCGGGCCGATTAAGCCGCCCCGGTTCAGAGGCCTTCCCGCTGCCATGCGGCGCGGGTTGCCCGGATTTCACCATCCTGGGCGCGGTAATAACGACGCCAAAAACGACGACAGCAGCGCCAGCAAGACCAAACTTGAGCTGAAGAAAGTCGGCCCCGGAAAATTCCAGGCCAGCCGCGCCGACGTTCAGCAGACGATGGAGAATCCTGCCCAGTTCTTCTCGCAGATGCGCGCGATGCCCCATTTCGTCAACGGCAAGACCGACGGCTTCTCGATCTCCCAGGTCGCGCCCGGCTCCGTCTTCGACCAGCTAGGGCTGCAAAGCGGTGACCTGGTCACCTCGATCGACGGCAAGCCCGTGACCAATCCAATGCAGGCGATGGTCCTGATGCAATCGATGAAAACCCAGTCGGCGCTCGACCTCACGATCAATCGCGGCGGCGCGCCGACCTCCGTTCATCTCGATCTGCGCTGAGCGATGGAACTCAGGGCTGCGCACCACGGCGAGCGCGACGAGGTGCTCGACCTGCTCGCGCGATGGTACAACGACCGCGAATTTTTCGCCCGCTACAACCATAACGATTCCCGCTTTCGCGATGCGTTGTGCATAGTCGCGCGCGACCGCGGCCAACTGGTTTCCACCGCCCAGATTTTCGATCGCACCATCAATCTCGACGGGCAAGCGGTTCCGATGGGCGGCATCGGCTCCGTCTTCACCCTCGAGGAGTACCGGCACAAGGGCGTCGCCTCGGCATTGATGCGCCTGGCGGTCGATACGATGGTGCGCGAGGGCTTCGAAGTATCCCTGCTGTTCGCGGAGCGCCTGACCTTCTACAACCAGTTCGGATGGCGCGAGATCGAGCGCAAGTTCAGCCTCCTCGGCGGCGCCGCTTCACTGAACGCGCTCAATCGTTTCGTCATCGACAGTTTTGAGATTGGGCGCGACCTTGCCGAAGTTGCCGCGATCCATCGCGGCTACAGCGGCAAATTCAATGTCACCGCGGTCCGCGACGACGCCGCGTGGCGCGCGAATCTCAAATTCGCCGGCAATCAGCCGCTCGATCCCGGCGAAGGCTCCGAGGAGTATTTCGTGGTGTGTCGCGACGGCCCGCGAATCGCGGCGTACGCGCGGGTGACGCGCTTTTACGGCCTCTCGATGGTGATGGAGTTCGGATACGCCGCCGGCGCGGGTGACGCGATGCTCGCGACGTTCAAGTGCCTCGGCCAAGAGGCGGCCTGCCTGCCGGTCACGAGCCGGCGCATCGGGGACCATCGGCGCGCCGCCCTGCTCCACAGCGCATCCGCGCCCGCGGAACCGTCGACTCTCGTCACCCATACCGCGCACGATCCCGCACTGGAAAAAGCGCTCGACGCCGCGGGATGCCCGGTCGTGCATCACACCGACAACTTTTACATGTGGCAGGTGCTTGCGCCCGATAAACTCGCGCGCCGGTTCGCGATCAAGCCGGAGGCGGCGTCAGCGCGCGCGTTCGATATCTTCGCCGATTCGCGATCCGTGTTCTGGACCGCCGACCGCTTCTGACCAATCATCCCGTCGCTGACGGGCTTCCGCAAGCGCGCCGCTCGCCGCGGCACGAGTTGTTGGCTACTATGATTTCGCTCTTTCACTTTTTCACTTTTTTCACCTGGTCGATGGGTTGGGAGGTGGTATGATGCAAGCTTTTTCAGTTTCGTTGTCCAGCGAATCCGTCGCCGGTATTTCCGCCCGCCGCAAATTTCGCGGACGCTTTGGATTGATCGCAGCGACCATCGCGCTCGCCGCATTGACGTTGCCGCGCACTGCCCTTGCTGCGCGCCGTCGTCATGCAGCCGCCCCGGCCGCCGAAGATGAGAGCGCCGCCAGCGCGTCGAAGGCCGGCCTGCAGGGGCCTTACACCGAGGCATGCGTGCTCGAGCCCGTCACCGGCACGGTCATCTTCGAGGCCAACGATCACACACCGTGGCCGACCGCGTCGCTGGCCAAGATGATGCTCATGCTGATTGCCGCCGAAAAAATCCACGACGGCTCACTCAAGCTCGGCGACAATGTAACCACCTCGCGCAAAGCGGCCGAGATGGGCGGTTCGCAGGTCTATCTCAAGGAGGGCGAGACGTTTTCGCTGGACGACATGATGAAAGCGATCGTCGTCCACTCGGCCAACGACGCGTCGGTGGCGGTCGCCGAATATATCGCCGGCTCGACTGACGCGTTCGTAGTGATGATGAACCAGAAGGCCGCCGCGCTCGGGATGAAGGACTCGCACTACTACAACGTTCACGGTCTGCCGCCCGCGCGGGGAGAATCGGCCGACGTCGCCAGCGCCTACGACCAGGCAATTCTCGCGCGCGAGCTGCTCAAGTATCCCGACGTGATCCGATGGTCGTCGATCGACACCGCGCCGTTTCGCGCCGGAACGTTCGAGCTGCGCAACACCAATCACCTGGTGCGGACGTATCCGGGATGCGACGGGCTCAAGACCGGATTCTATGACAAGGCGGGGTTCAACGTGGTCGCAACCGCAAAACGCGGCGGGCTGAGGCTGGTCGCGGTGGTGCTCGGCAGCCAGCACAAGTTGACGAATTTCAAGGAAGCGGCCGAGATGCTTTCGCAGGGATTTCTCAACTACGAGATGCATTCGGTCGCAAAGAAAGGCATGCCGATCGCGCAATCCGTCGCGGTCACCGGCGCCGAAAATCCCAGTATCAAGCCCGTTTGGGGCGCCGACGCAGGCGTCTTCGTCAAGCGTGGCGACGCGAACAACGCGATCAAGGTGGATTACAATCTGCCGGCGTCAATCCAGGCACCGGTCAAGGCTGGCCAGCAGATCGGCACGGCCAACGTGACCGCCGGCGGCAAAACGGTGGCCACGATCGCGTTGCTCGCACCTTCCGACATCGCCAGGAAAGTCTCGCTGACTAAACGGATATTGGGGATATTCTGAGTCCAAGCTGCCACGCTTTGCTCCGCGGGGACATTCTCGATTAGTTTCTCAAGCTCGTACCTGCTAGCCTTGAGCCTGTAGTTCCACCTGATGATCCCCAAAGAAAAGTTTTACCGCGCCTATATGGATTTCTTCGAGATTGCGGAGCGCAAGCGCCGCTGGAATCTCTTCGAGGATGTCCCGTGGGACAAGCTTTCTCCCCGCGCCAATACCGAGGAACGAGCGATCCGCATCGAAACCTATTGCGCCGAGGAGATGTACCTGCCGGACTACAACGCGGCCGGCATCAAGCTGGTGCGCGGCGTCTTTGGGCTCTCATGGTTTCAGACCGCGTGGAGCTACGAGGAATCGCGCCATGCACTCGTGTTCCGCGAGTACCTGCTCCGCTCCGGGATGCGCACGCAGGAGCAATTCGACAATTTGGAGACCGACGTATTCTCGCGCTCGTGGAAGCTTCCGTTCACGACGCAGCGCCGGATGAGTTGCTACGGGGCGCTGCAGGAAGCGGCGACCTATCTCGCCTATCGCGCGCAAAAGGATCGCGCCGAACTGGAGAAAGACCCGACGCTCGAGGCAATTTTCTTCCTGGTCAGCCGAGACGAGGCCGCTCACGCCGGTTTCTACCGCGAGATGGTCACGATCGAGATGGCTGAAGACCGCACCGGCACGCTGGCGGACCTCGCGCACGTGATCGCGAATTTCAAGATGCCGGGGGACGGCCTGATTCCGAACTATCACGAAAACCTGAGAATCGGCGGCGGTGGTATCAGCCCGCGCCTGTTCTTCACCCGGGCAGTGCTTCCATTGCTCAAGAATTTGGGCACCAGCCGCGACGAACTCAAGCGCGCCGGCGCCGCAGCGCTTCCACTGCGGGCTGCGTCTTAGCAGACGCGACCCGGCGCGATATAGTTTGAGCCGGCAAACTCGCTGCTTGATGCCGACTCCATTGCGATGAACCGAAACCGACTCCTGTATGGCGCCGCGGCCCTGCTTCTCATTTGGGTTGGCGGCAACCTCGCGCTTCATTTCGGCCAGAAGCGCCACAATCGTCTCGACTACAATATCGACCAACTTTTTCCACCCGACAAATCGCCCCCGCCCGGTGAGATTTACGCCTCGACGCTGGCCGCGATCATGGACCATGAGCTGCACACCGGCGTCGGCTGGCGTCCCAACGATTTCTTCCTATGGGGCCCGAAAGTCGCGGCGGACAACAACTCCGATCGGCAGCTCGGAATCATCCAGGCCGTTCGCGAAACCACGCGCATCTTCAAGGATCACCTGACCAAGGTTTCCTCGAATCAGTACGATCCAAATCTTGTGATCGCCGACACTGACTTTCGCAACGACGCCGAGCGATGGATACTGCCGTCGGCCGAAAGCAAGTACGACGACGGCATCAAGCATCTGCGCCTGTACGTCGCCGGGCTGCACACCACGCCGCCGTCGTCGCGCGAGCTCAACACCCGGGCGGTAGAGTTAGTCCGGTTGGTCCAAACGTGGACCGATCTGCTTGGCGACGCGCACGCGAACCTGTACCGGTCCACAAAGGACGACGGCAGCCCGGTTCATAGCTGGGACTGCGACCATTATTTCTATCACTCGCAAGGTTACGCGCACGTGATGTATCACATGATGCAGGCGCTAGAGCGCGAATACGCGGGGCAGCTCAAGGATGACCCGGTTCTCAAGACGCTGTTCGACGAATCGATCGACGCGCTGGGCAAGGCCGCCGTCCTGAAACCGTTGATCGTCATGAACGGCTCGCCCGACGGACTGTTCGCGAATCATCGCCGCAACCTCGACGCCTACATCACCGAGGCGCGCCAGAAGATGTACTCGATACGCGAAGAACTGGAACGCTCCCCGCTCTAGCAGCACCGCTACAGCTCGATAAACGGACAGAGCAGCATCACGCCGCCGCGCACGAGCATTTCGAGCATCGCGGGCGCCCACCGGCTGGGGATGCCCAGCGCGCCGCCGGCGGCGGCGATCGCCCACGGCGTCGAGGCCTCCGCGATCCCGGGCCGAAGCTCCAGCCATCTGCGCTCGGCGCGATAGGTCACCAGTTGGTGGCGCTGATGCTCCGGGATATGCGCGCGCGCTCGCGCGATTGCCACCGCGGTTGACAGCCCGCCGACTTCGTCGACGAGTCCGCGCTCCTTCGCCGCGAGCCCGCTCCAGATGCGCCCCTTGGCAACGGCTTCAGCCTGATCGGGGCTGAGGCGGCGGCCTTGCGCGACCTTCGCGGTGAACGCCGAGTACAGATGACCGAGGGTTTCATTGAGTTGTGCAAGCTCGCCGTCGGTCATCGCGCGCGCCATCGACATCGCATCGCTGACGGGTGCGCTTTTCACGAAATCAAAATGCACGCCGAGCTCGCCGAGCAGGTTGCCCAGATTGAACTTCGCGTACACGACGCCGATGGAACCGGTGATCGTCGCCGGTTCCGCCACGATCGCGTCGGCGCCCGCCGCCACGTAATAGCCGCCCGAGCCCGCCACGTCGCCCATCGAGACCACGACCGGCTTGCCGCGCCCCTGCGCCTCGCGCACGGCCCGCCACACCAGGTCCGAGCCGACCGCGGAGCCGCCGGGTGAATTCACGCGGAACACTATCGCGCTTACTCGTTCGTCGCGCGACGCTCGATCGATTTGCGCGGCCGTCGCGACGCCGCTGATGAATTCGCCGGCCGCAGGCGCCTCGCCCGAAATTACCGGCCCGCTGGCGTGCACCAGTGCGATTCGCGCGCGCCGCCCGCGCTCACGGGCAAACATTGCGTGGCGCCGGTATCGCGCCGCGGTGGTGAACACTTTGCGCTTGGCGTTGGGATCGAATTCGGCGCGGATGTCTTCGATATAGCCTTCGCGGTCAATCAGGTGATTTTCGACGGCGAACTTGGCGGTGACGAATCCCGCCGCAACGAGCTCGCGCGCGCGTTGCGCCGTCAGCTTGCGGGCCGCTGCGATCGTCTCGACCAGGATTTTCTCCCAGTCCGCGACGATCGCCTCCATGCTCTCGCGCACCGCCGGCGACATCGTGTCGCGGCCAAGAGTCTCGGCGGCGCCCTTGTACTCTTTCCATTGCAGGATTTGCGTTTGAATCTTGAGCTTGGCGAGCGCGTTCTTCAGATAAACGCCGCCCGTCGCCACCCCGAGCATCGTCAGCATCGTGTCAGGATTGGCGACGATTTCCCCCGCTCCTGCCGCGACCAGGTATTCGCGCAGCCCCGCGCTATCGCCTCGCAGCAGCGCGATCACCCGTTTGCCGCCCGCCTGCGCGGCGCGCAGGAGGCGATGGATTTCGTGTGCGGTGGCCAGACCGGCGCCGAGCTCCGCGATCTCGACCACGATCGCGGCGAACGTCGTCATCGACCGCCGCCGACTCAAGCACGTAGCGGAGATGGTCGAGGCTCTGCGCGCCGCGGCGCATGAGCAGATCGAGCGGCGAGCCGCTCACGTCCTCTTCTATCGGGCCCGCCAGCCGAACCATCACGACCGCGTCACGCGGGATTTGCGCGGGCCTGACCACGGCAAACCAGAACGCCGCGACCATCGCCGCCGCAATTCCAAGGATCGTGATTCCCGCCTTCCACTCACCGGTCGCGCAGGCAACCGTGCCGGCGGCGCTCAAAATCGCGACGACAATTGCGAGCCGAACCTCGCGGCTTATCCACAATCGTTCAATAAACGGATTCTTCATCGGTCGCCTTTTTTAATCGCGCCTAATACACTACCGTTTTTGAATGTCCAAATCTGTCCTCATCGTGATTCTTGCGTTGGCCGCGGCGAGCCTTGCGTCGTGCTCGACTGCGAACGGGCGCAACTCCACCCCTCCCCCACTTCCCGCCCGTTCGACCACGCTGGAGGTCACCAAGGGCATCAAGGTGCTGACCAACGTCGAGATGCCGGATGGATTCGAGCCGATCGCCGCGCGTTCCCCCATCTGGCTCCAGCAGGGCGAGGAGATCGGCGTGATCGGGACCCAGGCGGGGCACACGATTATGTATGGTCTGGGAGGCGCCGCGTGGCGAACCGGGCGGATCCTCGCAGCGGAGACGGGCCCGGCCGCAGCCGAGACGGGAACTATCGCAGATCTCGCCGTGAACCCGAACGGCTTGACGCTGGCGACAGCAATGATCGCGCCGGGCGGCAATCGGGTCGATGTGATTATTCGCGATCTGATCGCTACCGGCCCGGGCAACGTGATCGCCAGCTTCAACGACCGGTACGATTCCATCTCGATGAGCTGGCTGAACAACGCGACGATTGCGCTTGCGCTACGACGCCATCCCGAACCGCTCGAAGCCGGCGTCAGCGGGGAGGCAGCCAAGTCCGAACCGGCCGAAGCTAGCGAGCAACCGCCGCCGAACCGCGCGGACGGATTGCAGTTGATCGTCGTGACCGGCGCCGGCTCCGTCGCACCGCTGAAGTTCTCGTGCCCGATGTCGGCGCTCAGCTGGAGCGTGCACGGCGTTTATGCGGTCGGCCAGGGCGATGCGGGCGCTTATCCGGTCATCCTCGATCGGCGCAACTCGACCTGCAGCAGATTTCACGTACGCGAGCCGATCCAGGTGCTCGATTGGGACCCGGACGACGAGGGATCGTTCCTGTACGCCGCGCATGAAGCCTCGGGCGGCACGATTGGCGTGTTCAAGTACAACATCGCGACCGGCGCCGATAATTTGATGGGCGTATCGACCGGCGCGTCCGCGTTCGCGGGCAGCAGCCATACGATCACGCTGGGCAACCAGAAGCTCACGTTCAAGCGGCGGTCGAGCATCCCGAGGCGCCGATGCTTGCGCAACTCGCAATAGCGCGACCCGAACAAAGCGCGGTCGATCATGAAGCCGCTTGGCTTCAACAGTGAGCCGCAGATGTTCGCGCAGAGCACGATGGAGTATTCGAGGAGCGCCAGCGAGGTCGCGATACAGACCTATGCGCCGAGCCTGCCGATCCCGTGGCGAAAAATCGTCACCTATTCGCTGAAATACGACAGCGCGTTTATCCTGGCCCAGGGTCCGGCGCGCGGCACCGTCACGATGAGCTGGTCGCCGAGGGGCCGATGGCTGGTGTTTTTGGACGGCGACGCGACGGCGGGCACGGTGATGACGGTGCTAACTCCGCCCCGGTAGTTTTTCCACGCCGCCTCGGTCGTGCGCTCCGGGGTTATCTATAAACCTCGCGGCGGTGAGCGACGCGGACTACCAATACGACCAGGACCTGGTCCCGGATCTGATAAACGATTCGATAATCGCCGGCGCGAATGCGCCACAGGTCGTGCGGCCCCTTGAGCTTCTTTGCGCCAGCCGGACGCGGCTCGCCTGCGAGCGCGTCGATGCGCGGGCGCAACTTGAGCTGAATTTCGCGCGCGAGTTTGCGGAACTCGCGCTCCGCGCCCGGCGAGAACTCGACCGCATAGGCCATCGCGTTGTCAGGTGAGGCCGAGTTCCTTTTTTATCCGCGGCCACGGAGTCGTTCCCTTGCGTTTGACCTCGCGGATCGCCGCCCGGGCCGCCTTCAAGTCGTCGCGGTCCTCCATCTCTTCAAGCAGCGCGATATCCTCGATCGGCACTACCGCCGCCAGCGGCCGGCTGCGGCGGGTCAGCAGAATCCGGTCCTTGCCGTAAGCAACGCGGTTGATAAGGTCGGCGAAGTGCTGGCGCGCCGCAACCGTAGTGATCGCTTCACTGGAGGATTTTTTCCTGGCTGGCATCGGCGAATTTGCTCCTGTCGCTGAAACTGGCTCAATTGTACATTTGCGCTATTATGTACACTAGGCCCCAGAAAGCTTTGCGGTTGGCGCTCGTTAGCTGCCCAACTGGGCGCGATTGCTCCAATAGTCGGCCGCGGTCCGGAATGCCGCGGCGGCGCGCTCGAAACTGTCGAACACGACCAGGCCGCGCGCGCGCGCAAGCTCCTTGCCCCGCGCCACGATCGCCTCGAGGTGGGCCGGATGCATCACGACCGCAAACGGCCTGGCCGAGCGTCCGGCAAAATCGGCCAGCTTGTCGAGCAGGCCGGTGAGTTCATGCTGGTGCGTGGCCCATCGCGACGCGCGCAGGCCGGTGCCAATCTCCAGCACGACTGCGTCGATCACCGGATCGCGTTCGAGGATATCGAGCATGCGATCGAGATTGCCCGGATCGTGCCCGAAGCCGATGGTGCCGCCGGCGTCGAGCGGATTGCGGTAGCTGCCGCCGATTATGTTGAAGAACGTCTTCAGCTCGTCGTAGGAGGACTCCGATAGCGCGGGAATCTCGAGCCCCGCGGCGGCAAAGGTGTCGGTGATTACCACCGATTGGCCGCCGGTCATCGCGACGAGCCCCATCCGCCTGCCGCTGAGGCGCTTGGCGCGGGCGAACAGCTCGACCGCATCCAGCATCGCGTCAAGGCTCGCCACTTCGACCGCGCCGCTTTGGCGCACGACGGTGCGCCAGGTCGCCTGGGGAGTCGCGAGCGATCCGGTGTGGGAAAGCGTCGCGCGCGCGCCCGCCTCGGTCACCCCGCCCTTCCAGATGACCACGGGATGACGCTCGGCGGCGTGGCGAACGCTGTCGAAGAAGCGCCGCCCGTCGCGCACGCCTTCGATATACATCCCGATGACGGTGGTCGCCGGGTCGGCCGCCATCAAGTCGATATAGTCGGCGGCCTCGAGCACCAGCGCGTTGCCGATCGAGGCGGCCTTGTTGACTTTGATTCCGCGGGTTGGCGCCTGGAGGCAGAAGTTGATCGTGTGGGTGCCGCTTTGCGAGATGAAGCAGACGTCGCCGGCGTCGCCGACTTTTTCCTCGGGAAAATTGCACAGTCCGGCCGCCGGGCTGTACAGGCCCATGCAATTGGGGCCGACCAGGGCGATTTCCGAGTTGATCGCGATTTCGCGAAGCTCGGCTTCGAGCCGGATTCCGGGCTGCTCGGAGGTCTCGGAAAATCCCGAGGTAAAGAATCCGATCGAGGCGACGTGATTGGCGACGCAATCCTTCAAAATTCGCGGCGCGATCTGCCGCGGGACGGCGCTGACGGCGTAGTCGATTGGCTCGGTGATTTCCGCCAGGCTCTTGCGATTGTCCACGCCCATCGCTTCGATTCCGGCAATCTCGCCCGGATCGATTTGGACCGAGTAGAGCTTGCCCTTGAGATGCGCCATCGAGCGCAGCCACATGTAGCCGTTCATGAGTTTGTCGCCGATGACGACAACCGCGCGCGGGTTGAAGGCTCCTTTAAGATTTTTGAGCCGCGCCGCACGATGGGGGTCCGGCTGCGGCGTCTCGCCGGCGGAGACGGCGAGCACGATTCGCGCGTCGAGGATGGCGAGACCGTCCTCGTACGCGACGACCGGATTGAGATCCATCTCGGAGATTTCCGGATGGGTCGCGGCGATTCCCGAGACGGTCTGGAGGAGCGAGACGATCGCGTCGATATCGGCGCCGGGCTGACCGCGGACGCCGCGGAAAATCTGAGCGCCGCGCAGCCGCGCCAGCATCGAGGCCGCCTCGCGCCCGCCAATCGGCGCGAGCGCCAGCGTGGTATCGTTCATCACTTCGACCAGCACGCCGCCCAGCCCCACCATCACCATCGCGCCGAATCGATCGTCGCGGTAGGTCCCTGCCAGAATCTCGACACCCGGCTTCGCCATCGGCTGCACGGCAACGCCCTCGAAGCGCGCGCCGCCGGCGCGCGCCGCAAGGTTGCGCGCGATGCGCTCGAACGCATCGCGCACCGCGCCCTCGCTGTCGAGATTCAGCTCGACGCCGCCGACCTCGGTCTTGTGACTCACATCCGGCGACAGCACTTTCAGCACCACCGGGAATCCGATGCGCGACGCCGCCCGCGCGGCGTCGTCCGCAGTTGAAGCGGCTTCGGGCACTACCACGGGCAGGCCGAGCGAATGCAATATTCGCTTGCTCTCGATTTCCGTAAGCACGGTTCGTCCGCTGGAACGAACCGACGATATCAGCGAGGAAACGATGGGTTCAGTCACGCTTGTGGCGTATAGCAGAGCCGAGGAACTATTTGAACCGCCGGGGACACCAGCATGGTGCATGCGCCGCCCGGCGGGCTTCGGAGCAGACTCGACTCCGCGCGGCCTCAGTGAAGTCGAAGTGTTTTGCGTAGAGAAAGATCCGGGATTCTTCGCGTCGCTCAGAATGACACAAAACAAGAGCGCGCCAGCGCGTATCGCTGCAGCACCGGCATCCGGCTATGCAGAGCGCTCCCTTTAGGGGAACCGATAGCTGCGCGAACTTTCTATTTTGAGAGGCGCAGGAGAATCTTCGACGCGATAATCTGGAACACCGAGTTTAGCTGCGCAGAGGTGGCCGCAAACACCGCCTGTCCCTGCGGCAGGCTGGGACTGAAGATGGGGCTGGCGGGATCGTTGGCGACCTCCTGGAGGAATTGCTCGGCGGTCGGCTGGCCGGTGATCGCGCTTCCCATTCCGATCGAGTAAACATAGACATTCTGGGCCAGCAAGCCGGTAACGCCGGCGGTGGACACCTGGACCGAGCGATACATTGCCTCGCTGTATTGCGATGAGGTGCCGCCACAATAGTTGATATTGCTAAGCGACTCGCTCGCGCCGATATACAGATCCGGAAAAGTCGTCGGGAAAGGCAGCTTCGTAGATCCCGTAGATCCGCAGTAGGACGATGGTGCGCTACAGCTACCGCTTGCGGTGCAGGTAGTGGGATCAAAGAAACAAACAGGCTGGCTGCTATTTGTGGCGCATGGCGTGTTCCTGCACAAACCCAGAGCTTCATCGCCCACATCGCAGCCGCAGTATATGAGGTTGGTTTTGTTCGAACCCGCAGGACAGCCTGCGCTGGTACGCGTAGAGCCGGAACAAAGCAGGCAATCCTGGATTACATTTGGCCAGCCGTCGGTGAAAAATACCAACACCTTCAGCACGTTCTGGCCCGCCGGCACCAGCGCGAACTGGTTGGCGATCTGAGTCTGTCCGGCCAGCAATCCCGCTTGTGAGTTAGTGAAGTTGGTTGGCCAGCTTATTGAGGAGACCGCATTGTCAACCGGAGTCTTGAGGGGCTGCGTCATGGCAAGATTGACATGTGAGGATGTTCCAAAAGTGACCACCGAGGCGTAATCGACCGTATCGTTGTTGTCGGGGTCGAAGTCAGCGATGAAGTTTTCGACGGCGGGCGCGAGCGCCGCCTCTCCGCCATTGGATCCCATGGAAGACGATATGTCGAGCACCAGCGCCATTATCATCGGATTGCGCATGGCCGTGGCGCTTTCCGTGATGCTCAACGTCTTGTAGTTGGATCCCAGCACGCCGAGGAAGTAAGTGGGGAGCGCGGCGGTGGCGGTGACGGTGACCAGCTTGTTGTTGTTGGCGTCTGTGCTGAAGTTCACGACGGCCCCCGAAGTAACCCCGAGGCCGGGCAGTGATTTATAGTTGACGGTGAACACCGTCTGCGCGACCGTCGTAGCCGTAGCCGTCCCCTCGTTAAAGTTGCGCATCGCCGCAAGTGCGGCAGCATCCACCGATTTGGAGAGGGTCGTCTTGGTGAGGTAGGCCATGCCAAAGTCGATCGAGAGCCCGATGAACATGATCAGGACAGGAATGGCGAGAGCGAGCACATAAAAAATTTGCCCACGCTCATTTTTTCTAATTTTCCCTTGATCCAAGAGATTCACCTCATCCTTGTCCCTAAAAATATGTGTAGTCATACAGCATCGAGGGCAAAGCGATCCCGGCGCCTTTGCTCGGCCAGTTCTGGGTCAGTGTCAGAAGCGGCGTGAGCGGCGTGTATTGGTAGTAATATCTCCGTAACGTACGTGGACTGACTCGCCTGGAGTGTGCCCGGGGTGAACGCAGCCGGCATAGTGGCCGTATTTTTCGCTCCCGTCGCCGTCGAGTACGTCCCTACCCTGCTTGCTGCCGCAACCCCCCCCGACGATGCCTGGCCGGTCATCGTGTAGGTTGGGCTTGCGGTGGTGCCCGTGTTGGTGACTTGCGTAATGATTACTTCGCCGGATTTGGCTATATTCAGGCCGGATTCACCGGCTATCACGGCTGCCACCGCATTTGGCAAAGTGTCATTGCGTGAGGCCAGATTCGAGCCTTGCCGGGTCAGCTCGGCCATCACCTGCAGCGTGTACAGCGCGCGGCCGAAGTCGATCGAAGCGGTCACGAGTATGAGGAGCAGGGGCACTATAAGCGCAAACTCCGTCATCGCCTGGCCTGACCCGTTGGCTGTGAGCCTTTTCCGCGCTGAGCGATAAAACAGTGACATATTCTCTATCCCCTAGTCGGTCTGGGATGGATTAAACGGCTCGTTGACGAAGGTGGTGCTCGAGGTGAAGGTGAAAACGCCCCCGGTAAAAAGCTTTGAAAGGCCCGGCGTCATCAACGGCAAGGTGGAGGTGAGCGAGATCGTGACGGTGTAGCCCGGCCCCCCCGCCGCGCCAATAGTGCCACTTGGGTTCGCAGGGTTGTAGCACGAGGCTGTCACTGAGGCGGGTGGAGTACTGCAAATTGAAACGTTCGAGGCGTTCACGCCGGGTATGGCGATTTCGTTTTGAATCTGTTGAATGATCGACAATATGCGGTTCCCGCTACCGGTTTCCTGCCCGGTGGACGCATACCGTCCTCCATCATCCACCGCCTGCTGCACGTTGAGTTGCGCAAACATGAGCCAACCGAAGTCCATGACCGCAAAGAGCAGGAAAAGGAACAATCCCAACACCATGGCGTATTCCACCATGGTCTGACCCTTCGCCAATCCGAACATCGACGCTCCCCGCTTAAGGGGCGCCATCCGGCCAGTCTTGTCCAGCGTGCGGCCGCTAAGCTTACCCATGCGCTCCCCCAGCGTCAGCATCGGCACGCATCGGCTGTGCCAGCCGAAATGTCTTTATTTTTAGGCCCTTTTTGCCGGAAATTACTGCGAGTTAGCGCCGTTGCTACGCCGAGACGTAGCAACGGCGCGACATTCCCGCCAGCTTTAATGCAAGGATGAAGGGCTGTCATGTGCGCTACCCCATGCTTTATACATCTCCGGCAGGCGAAACGGTAGCTGCGCCCAATATACATTCGCGCCGATCCGGGGGCTGAGCGTCACCCTGTCCGCTCAGCCCTGATCCGGCCGGCACACGCCATTAGAGTTGGCTGTCCACGCTGTTCAGCACGCTCTTGATGGTCGTACCCATCGTCTGATAGCCGGCAAAGACAACGACCGCAACCGCCGCGAGAATCAGCGCGTATTCAGTCATCGTCTGGCCCCGGGCAAATTCGTCGGCCTTCACATACAGTTTCCTGATCAGATCCATTTTGGTGTCTCTCCGTCCGTTTATTTCGTTCAAACGACCATCCGCGGGAATAGAAATCCCCGCGCCCTCTGAAAGCTTACTCATTGTAGAAAAACTGCTCATTTCGGCTCAAACGACTAATCCATCGGCAGAGATTCGCTCTCGACCGATATTTGCTCTTGATTGGTTACGTTTACTTCAGACCATGAACTAACGTCTATGACCAATTGCGTTATTATCCGCACGCTTCGTGCCTATGTCAAGAGCCTTGCGCCCTCATAAGTTCTACTCAGCTCGAAATTTTACCTATTCACTCTGGTAAAGCGGTTCAAGACGAATAAAGGCGTTAAGGCGCGTGGTATTATTATTTTCGGCCGTAGTCTGCCGATTAGCGCTACTAAGTGCTGATTTGGTAGCGAGAGAGAAATAGAAAGTAGTGCAGCAATCGTTTGGATTGGTGTAGAGTAGCTATAGCGACAGATGTTTCGACGCTTTGCTAGCCGATAGCTGCGGCTAACGCGTCGCTCAGGCTGAAATTTCCTTCGTACAGCGCCCGTCCCACCACGACGCCCACGACCCCAGCCTCGAATCGCGTCCGAAGAGCGCGAATGTCGTCGAGACTCGCCACGCCACCCGACGCGATGACGGGGATACGGACGGCGCCGGCGATTTCCGCCATCCGCGCCGGATCGACGCCCACCTGCGCGCCGTCGCGCGAGATGTCCGTCAGGATCGCAGCCGCGACCCCTGCCGAACGAAACCGGTTCGCCGCCTCGGCTAGCGTGAGCTGGCTCGTTTCGACCCACCCTTTGACGGCAAGCCGGCCATCGCGAATGTCGATCGAGCCGAAGACCCTCCCCGGGAACTCGGCGCAGGCGCGGCGCACCAGCTCGGGATCGAGGAGTGCGGCCGAGCCAATCGAGACCCGGTCGGCCCCGCGCGCGAATGCGGCGCGAACCGCCTCGATAGCGCGCAGCCCGCCGCTCACGTCGATAGCGCATCGGACGGCCGCGCGGATTTTCGCGATCGCTTCGATATTTTGCGGCGTGCCGGCAATCGCGCCGTCAAGATCGACGATATGAATCAGCGACGCGCCCGCATCCTCGAAGCGACGCGCGGTCTGGCCGGGATCGGTGCCATAGACGGTCGCCCGGTTCATGTCGCCGCGCAGCAGGCGCACGACCTGGCCGCGCTTCAGGTCAATCGACGGAATAACGGTGAAGCTATCGAACAAGCGGTCTAGCTGAGCGTGCCTTTGGTCGAGAGCACGCCTGAGAGCCGCGGCTCGCGCGCCGTTGCCTGATCCATCGCGCGCGCCAACGCCTTGAAGGTCGCCTCGATGATGTGATGCGGGTTGCGGCCGCTGGCGAGGTTGAGATGCAGGTTCATCCCGACTTCGTCGGTCAGCGCCTTCATAAAATCGTGCACCAGCTCGGTCTGAAAGCTGCCGACCCGCTCCTGGCTGATCGGGACGTTGTATCCCAGGTAGGCGCGCCCGCTGATATCGACGATCGCGGTGCAGACGGCCTCGTCGAGCGGCACCGTCGCCTCGCCGAAGCGCTTGATTCCCGCGCGATCGCCCAGCGCCTCGCGAAACGCCCTGCCCAGCACGATCGCAACATCCTCGACCGTGTGGTGGTCATCTACGTGCAAATCGCCCTTGGCCTCGACCTTCAAGTCGAAGAATCCGTGGCGCGCGAAGCTTTCCAGCATGTGATCGAGGAAGGCAACGCCGGTCCTTGCCTCGGCGCGTCCGGTCCCGTCGAGCTTGAGCGCCACCGCGACCGAAGTCTCGCGCGTCTTGCGCTCGACCTCCGCGACGCGCTTGGCCTCGGCCGGGGCGGGTTCCGCGACCGGCCGCGCGCGGCTCTTATCCTGATTTTGGGTGCTGGGTTTGCGTTTGTTTTGCATTTCTATTCCGCCGTCCCCGCGTTTCATCTGCCGCGCCGATTCGCAGTTCCATCGCGCGCGCATGGCCCTCGAACCCTTCCATCCGCGCCAGATGCGCCACCGCCGGTCCGAGCGCCGCAATCGCGCCCTTCGACGCCTCGATTATACTGGTTCGTTTCAGGAAATCGTATGCACCCAAAGGCGACGCGAAACGCGCCGCGCCCCCGGTCGGCAGAACGTGATTGGGGCCCGCAAGGTAGTCGCCGAGCGGCGCCGGCGTGAGCGGGCCGAGGAAAACCGCGCCCGCCGCCTTGACCTTCGGCACCCATCGCGACGGATTGCGCACCTCGAGCTCGAGATGCTCCGGGCCTATCTGGTTGGCCAGGTCGAAGGCCTCGTTCAGATCGCGAACGATAACCATGGCGCCCCGTCGGACCAGTGCATTCTCGGCCTGGCGGGCGCGCGGCAGGCTTTTGAGCGCGACTTCCACCGCCTCGGCGACGCGATGCGCGATGCTCGCCGACGTCGTCAGCAGCATCGCCGTTTCGTCGCCGGAACCATGCTCCGCCTGCGCGATCAGGTCGGCGGCGATCCATTCGGGACGCGCGCGGTCGTCGGCGATCACCAGCACCTCGCTCGGCCCCGCCATCTTGTCGATATCCGCAACGCCATAGACCATCCGCTTGGCCGCCTGTACGAATGCGTTGCCGGGACCAACGATCTTGTCCACCGGCTTGATGCTTTTGGTCCCGTATGCGAGCGCTGCGACCGCCTGCGCTCCTCCGACGCGGTAGAATTCGTCGACGCCGGCAATTTCCGCAGCCGCAAGCACAGCCAGCCGCTCGCCATCCGCCGACGGCGGCGAGACCATCACGATTTCGGCGACGCCGGCGACCTTGGCGGGAATCGCATTCATCAGCACCGTCGACGGATACGCGCCGAGCCCGCCGGGCACATAAATCCCCACCCGGCGCATCGGTTGCACCATCTGGCCGAGCCGCATCCCGCAGTTGTCGCGATAGATGAACGATTTCTCCATCGTGCGGCGATGGAAATCGGCGATTCGCCGCGCCGCCAGCTCCAGTGCGCTGCGATCTTCAGCCGCGATTCGCTTGAGCGCCGATCGGCGCTCAGCCGGCGTCACCCGGAGCGTGGCCGGGGTAAGCTTCACCCGGTCAAATTTGGCCGTCAGATCGATAAGCGCGCGATCGCCGCGCTTTCGCACGTCGGCAATAATCTTCGACACGGCCCGGTCGATTCCGGCGCCGTCGCCGCCTCGGCGCGCGAGTATCGCGGCCAGAAATTTTCTGAACTCCGCCGTCTGAGACTTAAGCACCCGGGGCCGCATGCGGTTTCATCCCTCTAAATTGACTTGCGATTTATTCCTGGGCGCGCTCGATGCGCGCGCCGAGATGCTTGAGCTTGGCGTCGAGCGCCTCGTAGCCGCGGTCCAGATGATAGATGCGGCTGAGCTCGGTCGAGTTTTCCGCGGCCAGGCCCGCGATTATCAAGCCCATGCTGGCGCGCAGATCGGTCGCCATCACCGGAGCGCCGCTCAGCTTCGACGGCCCGCGGACCACGGCGGTGGGACCTTTCATCACTATGTCGGCGCCCAGGCGCGCCAGTTCCTGGGCGTGCATGAATCGATTTTCAAAAATCGTCTCGGTGATGACGGAGGTACCGCCGGCCTGCGTCAGCATCGCCATCATCTGCGCCTGAAGATCGGTCGGAAACCCCGGGTACGGCAGCGTGCGCAGCTCGACCGACTTGAGTTTATCGCCGCGCGTGACGCGGATGCCCTTGCCGACCGCCTCGACCACGACGCCCGCCTCGCCGAGCTTGGCCACGACCGCGTCCAGATGCTCGATCGGGGCGTTTGAAATCGTAACGTCGCCGCCGGTGATCGCCGCCGCCGCCATCATCGAGCCCGCCTCGATTCTGTCGGCTATCACTTCGTGCTCGGCGCCATGGAGGCGCTCGACGCCCTCGATTTCCAATACGTGCGTGCCGGCGCCGCTGATTTTCGCGCCCATCTTGACCAGCACTCGCGCGAGATCCTGCACCTCGGGCTCGCGCGCGGCGTTTTCGATCACGGTGCGGCCGCGGGCGGTGACCGCCGCCATCAGAATGTTCTCGGTTGCGCCGACCGAGGGAATATCAAGCCAGATCCGCCCGCCGGACAGTTTTTCGGCGTGCGCCTCGACGTAACCGTGGCGAAACTGGATCTTGCTTCCGAGCGCGCGAATCCCCGAGATGTGCAAATTCACCGGCCGCGCCCCGATCGCGCATCCACCCGGAGTCGAAACGCGCGCGCGTCCGGTGCGCGCCAGCAACGGGCCGAGCACGACGAACGACGCGCGCATCGTCTTGACCAGTTCGTACGACGCCTCGTTCGAGGTAATTTTTGCGGCGCAAAGCTCGACGCTATGCTCCCCGGTCCAGCGCGCCGCGACGCCGAGCTGGGACAGAAGCGCGATCGCGGTTTTCACGTCGCGCAGCCGCGGAACGTTGGTGAGATGCAGCGGTTCCGGCGTCAGGATCGACGCCATCATGATCGGCAGCGCGGCGTTCTTGCTGCCACTGAGCGTGACGGTGCCGCGCAGCGGAACGCCCCCATGAATTATCATTTTCTCCATCGCCAACTACGCCCCGCTTCTTCGCGCGCGCACGACGCGCGGATGCCCCGCGAGACCGTTTATCACAGAGACGGCCCGCAAGCCCGCTTCCTCGAACAGCTTCGCCACCGCCGCCCCCTGCCCCACCCCCATTTCCACGATCAGCTCGCCATCGCGCGCAAGGATATCGACGCTCATTCTACGGGTGGATTGCGGGCAAACTCATTCCGTGAGCATCAATATGAACTGTCCGAATGATCGAAAGCAGTGGGAACTTTCCGTCGTGCGGCGGCGGAACAGATTCAGCGTAGTCACTTCCCCCCATGCCCGTGGAAATCCTGCAGGGGCGAGGCTGCAATATGTTTATCGCCCAGTGCCATGCCGCGCGGCCACAGTCGATCCGCAGCAGAGCCTCATGCCCGTCTAACTGCATGGGGCTGAGCGACGAGCAGACGGGGCGGCCTGTCTCCGGGGCAGTCTTAATTTCATCTTCGTGAAGTCGCGACTGAAATTCAAACGCCTTCTTGATTTTCTCGGCCGCCACTTCTGGAGTCGTGCTCTCACTATGGACGAGAACCCGCAGCACGAGCTCGCCCTGGGTGACCGGAGTGTCACCGACCAGATCGACTACCTTGGCCAAGTCTGACGGCGGATTGTCGAGACCGAAGGGATCCAAGACAGCAGGAGTCCGGAACTCTCTCTCGTTCACCCGCAGCGACGGCGGGTAACGAAATGAAAGCCCTGTGGCTGGGTCGTGGAACTCTCGCCAACCACTTGTGCCGATCCGCGCCTGTTCGGTGGGAACCGCAGCCGGCATCGCGGTCGCCGCGACCATCTCCAGCGGTTCTGGGCCCGCGTCAAACCGGATGCCCGTCGGGCCGGGGTATAAGATCAATGCGGCTGGGCGTTCAGCCGCTTCGACTTGCTGCGGACCATTGCACAGTGCCGCACAAATGGCGATGCAGAGAAAGAAAGCGGCGGATGTGTGTCCAAATATCATTGCTTTCGTACTTAAACCCTTCGCGCGCGCACGACGCGCGGATGCCCCGCGAGATCGTTTATCACAGAGACGACCCGCAAGCCCGCTTCCTCGATCAGCTTCGCCACCGCCGCTTTCGTTGCATCCCCCTCCCCCACTTCCACGATCAGCTCGCCATCGCTCGCAAGATGCCGCGGCGCGCCCGCTGCAATTCTGCGAAAGATGTCGAGCCCTCCCGCTCCCGCGCTCAGCGCAACGCGCGGCTCGAAGGCGCGCACCTCGGGTTCCAGCGCGGCGATCTCCGCGTCATCCAGGTAAGGCGGATTGGAGACTATCAGCTCGAAAGACTCAAGCGCCGCTCCGCCGTCCAGGACGTCGAAGCAGTCGGCGCGCCGGAACGTCACCCGATCCTCGACCCGATGCCGCCGCGCGTTGCGCGACGCGATCGCAATCGCGCCGGCGGAAATTTCCACTGCCGTCACGCGAACGCGCCGAGCGTTGACCGCGATTGCGATAGCGATTGCCCCCGACCCGGTGCCGATGTCGAGCACGCGCGCGTCCGGCGCTCCGGCGATAAACTTGAGCGCCGCGTCAACGACTAGCTCGGTCTCGGGCCGCGGAATCAGGACCGCCGGACTTACCTCGAAATCGAGCGAGTAGAATTCCTTGCACCCCAGGATGTACGCGACCGGCTCGCGTTTTTCGCGCCGCACGATCATCGTCTCGAATTTGTCTAGCGTCGCGGGCGATAGATCGATCGAACCCGTGATAGCGGCTTCGCGCGAGACTCCCGCCGCCGCGGCAATCAGAAGTTCAGCGTCGAGCCGCGCCGATTCGATGCCGCTTGCGGCGAGCCTGCGCGCGGCCTTGTCTATCTCCTCCAACGCGCGCCGCGCGGGCACCCGGTTCATGGCGATGCTACGCGCTGAGCGCCTGCTCCTGATCGTAGGCCGCCAGCGCGTCGATAATCGGATCGATTTCGCCGTCGAGAAACTTGTCGAGCTGATGAATCGTCACGTTGACGCGATGGTCGGTCACGCGCGATTGCGGAAAATTGTAGGTGCGGATGCGCTCGGAACGGTCGCCCGTACCCACCATCGAACGCCGCGTCTGCGCGATCTTCGCCTGCTGCTCCGACTGCGCCGCCTCGAGCAGCCGAGCCCGCAGGATCTTCAACGCCTTCGCTTTGTTCTTGTGCTGCGACTTTTCGTCGCGTTGGATTATCACCATGCCGCTCGGGATATGCGTGATGCGCACCGCCGAGTCGGTGGTATTGACGCTCTGGCCGCCCGGTCCCGACGCGCGCATCACGTCGATTCGCAGGTCCTTGGCTTCGTTGATATTGACCTCGACCTCGTCCGCCTCGGGCATCACCGCGACGGTGACCGCGGAGGTGTGGATGCGCCCCGAGCCTTCGGTTTCAGGTACGCGCTGCACGCGATGCACCCCGCCTTCGTACTTGAGCCGCGAGTATGCGCCGCGTCCGCTCACCAGCGCGATCACTTCCTTGATTCCGCCAAGCCCGGTCTCGCTCAGGCTGAGCGACTCGATCTTGAACCCGTGGCGCTCGGCGTAGCGCGTGTACATCCGATACAGGTCCCCGGCAAACAGCGAGGCCTCCTCGCCGCCGGTTCCGGCGCGGATTTCGAGGATCACGTTCTTTTCGTCGTTGGGATCGCGCGGCGTGAGCAGCTCCTTGAGTTTGTCCTCGACCGCGGCAAGATTTTTCTGCAACGCCGGCATCTCGGCCTTGGCCAGCTCGCGCAAGTCGGCGTCGTCGCCATCGAGGATCGACTTGTGGCCCGCGATCTCGTCGGCGATGCGGATATATTCGCGGGCGCAATGCGCCGCCTCGGAAAGCTGCGCGCGCTCTTTGGCCAGCCGGGCGTATTCGCGCTGATTGCCGAGCGTGGCCGGATCGCTGAGCTTGCGCTCCAGCTCCGCCACCCGCTCTTCTATCGCGCTTGCCTTATCCAGCATCGGATTCTTTGCACGCTTGTACTCATCTGGGCGTTAGTCTGTACGTTCGCGTGGCAGTGAGAAGGATCGCCTGGGCGAAATGGGGCAACGGTAGTGGAAAGTCCCTGAAAAAGCCGTGCCGGTAGATTCTCCCCCGCGCACCCGGGTGCGTAGCGCACCGCAGGCGGCGGGAGTTGCTATGCTACTTCTCGGCGGCGGTTGCCGCCGTCTTTTCCGCCGGCTTCTTGATGCCGTACTTGCGATTAAACCGCTCGACCCGCCCCGCGGTATCGACCAGGCGCTGCGTGCCGGTGTAAAAGGGGTGACACTTCGAGCAGACCTCGACCTGCAACTGCTTGAGCGTCGAGCGCGTTTCGAAGGTGTTGCCGCACGCACAGACGACTGTGCAGCGACGGTATTCAGGATGGATTCCAGCTTTCATTTTTGCTTCTCGAACTCTGTTTCCTCTTGCGTCAGAGGATACCATCGGGAGCTATCGCACACAATTCGCGCGCCGCGACCGCCCTTTCGGGCTTTTCGGCTCGCAATCGCCGTGGCTGCCTCGACTGCGGTTATTTTAATCACAATATTCCCGATTGCCAGCTTCGCCGCGCCAGCCGCCACGGCTGCGCCAACGACCGGCTTCGCGCCCGATGATCGAACGCTTTTCGCGCCGATCGTCGATCTCGCGCCGCCCGGCCCCGCGCGCGCGTCGCGTGCGATCGCAATCCTGAACCGGCAGCTCGATTTCCAGCGCAAGATCTCGTTCCACCCCACGCTTGCCCCGGCGCTCCAGGATGTCCTCGATCTGCTTCCGCCGCGCCAATCGACGATGATCCGCGCCGCCGCCCTCTACTCGAAACCGTCGATCCCGTGGCGCGACGAGCCGGACGGTACGCATCAGATTTGCGTCGCCGGACGGCCAAGTGACGGCGAGTATTTGTACACGCTGTCCCCCGGCTGGGATCGGCCGGAGGAGCCCGCGCAATTTTCGGGCGTGTTCGGCCTCAAGCCCGGCGCCGATTCCTCTCCCACCGACATTTCGAGCGTCACCGGCACGCTCGCCGGCGAGCTGATGATCGATACCTACGGTCTCGGCGGGCTGGTTGACGCCGCGGCCGATGCGATCCGCGAGGTTCACGGCGATCTGAGACCGCCGTGGGATTCTTCGCCCGGCGCATTCAACCATCACGACCGAGCCGCGCTCGACAAATTCCACCGCCAGATGCCGCATCTTGCGGCGAAGTTCGACCACTACTTCAAATTCAACAACCTGCTCGACGAGTTCAATTCGCCCGCGGGCCCCGTCGTGCTGCTGAACGTCGATGCCGAAGTTCGCCAGGACGCGCTCAGGAAATATCCGTTGCTGTACGATTTCTATCGCAAAGTCGTACCCGCGGTGACGGCGAAATCCGCTATCCTGGATTCGCACGGAAATTTCTGGGTGCGCGAGGGCTTCGACCACGGCCGCATCCACTTCACCATGATGATTCGGGGCGGACTGCTCACGCCGTTCAACGCCGCGATGCAACCGGCCGGCGACGGTATTGCGCTCAATCGAATCGCGCGCGGCGGTTACCGGACGTTGTCGTCGGCGCAGGTGACCAGTCTCGCGATGAATTTCGGGCTGGCCAACGTTGGATTTGCAACCGACTACCGCCGCGACCCGGGCTCGGTGACGTTCGTCAACCGGATGGACGCGGTCCCCCAAATGATCGCGCCACCCGGCGTGCATCAGGTGATGGACTTGATCGCGGGGGACTTTCTGCGCGCGCTGGCTACCGAAAGCGGCGGCATGAACGTAAGCCTCAGCTCGCGGATGCTCCCCAGCGGGATGTACGATTTCTCGGGCGGCGTCACCGCGCAGTTGAATTACTCGCCCGCGCTGGAGTTGCTCGCGCGAATCGGCGATGCGATCGCGAACAGGCACAACGACCAGGTTCGCGCCGAGGAACGCGCATTCGGCGAGGAACTGTTCGACGCCTTCGTCGCCGATTACAATGATGCGCGTGGGGCAATTGTCGCCCTGGATTCGGATAAAGACAGCCGACAGGAAAAATCCAAATGAGCCGCGCACGACGCAAACGGTTTTTCACCGCGATGCTCTTTGCCGCCGCAATTCTCACCGCGGGATGCGCCGCCGAGGACAAGCCGCCGCCGAGCATGCCTGACGCCGGCCCGCAAGCGAAGCTGCTCAGCGATTTGTCGGCCGTCTCCGACGCCCCCGTCGGTCCGCTCGTCGCCAATGCGGTTCCTGCCCCCGGCGAAGGACTGTTACACGATCAAGCCGCGGTCTCGGCCGGGCCCCGCACCTTTGAGACCGAGCCCGGCATGTCGCGCCAGATCGGCACCGAAAGAACTCCCAGCACGGTGCGCCTGCTGAACGCGAAAGCCGCCAAGTTCGGGATTTTTTCCACCGCAATACTCGATCGCCTCTATGCGCACCTCAGCATCGCCGAAAAATCCGAGGAGATTTCGCAAACCAGGCTGCCCACCGAAATCAAGCCCGTCGTCATCACCGCAATCCTTGACAAAACCGGCAAGCTCACCGAACTCATCCTCGAGCAACACTCCGGCAAGGCGAAAATCGATCTGATGATGCTCGAGGTCTGCAAGAAGGGTCTCTGGTACGAGAATCCTCCCGCCGCCGCGCTTTCAGGCGACGGCAACTACAAGCTGACTATCCGCATGAAGCTCGAGAACTACGGCACCGTGGACGAGCGTCATTGGACCTTTATCACCGACCTCGCACTCGGCATCGGCTAGCCGCGCCCCTCGATGCCATCCACGCAGCAGCCGCCGCCTGCTTCTGCTACAATCGCCGCCGTGGATTCGCTCGACGACTACATCCCGCGCCCGGGCCTCGCCGTCCCGATCGTCACGATTTTCGACGACCGCGGCCGCATCCTCGAAGACCAGCAGCGCGCTGTCGTTCGCTTTGCGCTCCAGAATGGCGCCGGCGCCGACATAATTTTTGCCGCAGGCACCACCGGCGAGTGGGACCGCATCGACAACCCGCGCCGCCAGGCGGTCGCCCGAATCGCGATCGAGGAATGCCGCCGTGCGCGCGCCTCCGCCGCCAAGAAGATCGAGGCATGGGCCGGCATCACCGCGCATACCCGAAGCGACACGCTCGACAATCTCAGCCACGCGCTGAAGGCCGGCGCCGACGCGGCCGTGGTCGCGCCGCTCTCGATCAAGGACGTCGAGCATCCCGCCGAATTCGTCGAGCGCGACATCGGCGCGGTGTTCGAGCGCGCGGGCCGGATGCTTGCGCTGTTCCTCTACGACAACGCCGGCATCGCCGCGCCCGGCAAACCGCCGCATCTGCACACGCGCGACGTCAAGGCGATGAGCCGGCTGCCATACGTGCGCGGGATAAAAGTCACCGCCGGCAAAACCGTCATCGGCAACTACACTCGCGCCGCGTCGCACTTCAAGGCGGGCCACGAATTCGCGATCTACGCCGGCAACCCCTACCTCATCTTCGATTTGTTCGCCCCGCCCGAAGGCGTCGGCGATCGCATGCGCCATTACTGGAACCGCTACCTGACTCAGCGCACGCGCCCCTACGGCGTCGTTGCCGGCGCGGGCAACGCGATGCCGCGCGAATGGCAGCGCGCGTGGCAGGTCTGCCGCTCGGGCGACATCGAATTGATGCGGTTGTATGCCGAGGCGCTCGGCGAATTTCGCGTCGCATGCACTTTCAGGCGCGGCGCGCGGGCATGGCGCCCGACCATCGCATCGCTTAAGGCCTCGCTAAAGGAAATGGGCGTCATCGAGAGCGACGCCGTCGGCGCGGGAACCCCGGCGCTCAGCGACATCGAACGCCGCGAATTCTCCGCGCGATTCTCGGCCCTGCGCGAGCGCGCCGCCGAGACGCTGGAGCGCGGATGGGTCAGCGAATACGATTCGGGGATTCGTGCCGGCGCAAAATCGGTTGGGAGCAATGGCTGAAGAAAAACTCGATGTCGTCGGATGTGGGAGCATGGTGGTGGACATGTTCTACCGCACCCCGCGCATAATCCGCGCCGACGAAAAAATTCTGCTCCGCGCGCATACCGCCAGCGCCGCCATCGAACGCACCCAGGTCGGCGGGCTGGTCCTGAATCATCTCGGATGGGGCCGAATCCTCGGGCTGAAAACCGGCGTCTTCGGCAAGATGGGCGACGACCGCAACGGCGAGTTCCTCCGCGACGGGATGGATCGCCTCGGCATCCGCCATCACCTGACGTTCGACGGCACCGCCAGCGCGTTTGCCAACATCTTCGTGGACGCCGCCGGCGATCGCGCCATCTACATGGCGCGCGGCGCGACCGGCGAGCTCACTCCCGCCGAGGTTCGCAGCCGCCACGGCGCATTCATCCGCCGCGCCAATCTTGTTTCGACCGAGATTTCGCAACTCCCCATTCGCACCGTGCTCGCGATTCTGCTCTTCGCGCGAACCCATTCGATTCCCACCGTGCTCGACGTTGACGTGCCGCCCTCCGACGCGATCGGATCGCTCGGCACGCGCACCGAACTCGAACGCGCGCTGAAGCTCGCGACCTACCTCAAGCCCGCCAAAGCCGCCGCGCGCGAAATCGTCGCCGGCAACGGCCGCGATCCGCTCAAGATGGCCGAGGCGATTCGCGCCCGGTACGGAAATCGCGCGGTCGTAATTACCGAGGGCGACAAGGGATGCTCGATAGCGGCGCGCGAGACTTCCGTTCGCGTGCCCGCGTTCAAGGTCAAGCAGATCGATTCGACCGGCGCCGGCGACGCGTTTTTGGCCGGCGTCTTTGCCGGCCTTCGGCTGGGGATGCCGTGGGACAAAATCGGGCGGCTCGCCAACGCCGCCGGAGCGGTCGCGGTCACGCGGCTCGGCGCGTTTCCGTCGGGATTTGAGGTGCGCGAGGAAATCCTCGACTTGTACGGCGAGCCGATCGCGTTGCCCATTGCGCGGCGCGATAGCGAGCCGCGCGAAGCCGCCATCGTCGATTCGAGCACTGAAGTCGAGAAATTTTTCGATCTCGCGATCGGCGAACTCGCCGCGCTTCGCGGTGGATTGAACATCGCCGCCATCTCGCGCACCGTCGAGATTATTCGCACCGCGCTCGGCCGCGGCGGCCGCGTCCACGTGACCGGAGTCGGCAAGCCCGAGCACGTCGCGCGTTACGCAGCCAGCCTGTTCTGCTCGGTCGGCACGCCCGCCACTTTTCTACACGCGACCGAAACCCTGCACGGCAGCCTCGGCCAGGTGCATCCGCGCGACATCGTCATCGCGATTTCAAACAGCGGCAACACCGACGAATTGCTCTCCACCGCCACCGCCATTCGCGAACAGGGCGCGCAGTTGATCGCGATCACCGGCAACAAGGATTCCGCGCTGGCCCAACTCGCCGACCTCGTCATCCACGCCCCCGTCCCCAATGAAGGCGGCGGGCTCGGACTCGTGCCGCGCATCAGCGTGCTCGGCGAAGTCTTCGTGCTCGCGGGATTGTCGGTCGCGCTCGAACTCGCCCACGGCCTCACGGTCGAGGAGTACAGCCGATGGCATCGAGCGGGCACAATCGGCGAAGCCGCCCGCCGTCTCGCCGAGACCCGCAGCTCCACCCGCCGCGCCTAAGCGCAGCCTTAATACTGGGTGCAGGGCTCAGCCCTGCCCAAGGAGGTGCGGAACCCACGGTGGGTTCCGCATTGAATAAAATGATTTACCCTTCCCGCCGCGTCATTTCCCCTTGAACTTCGGCGAGCGCTTTTGCTGAAGCGCCGCGATGCCTTCCTTGTAGTCGGCCGTCCGCCGCGCCGCGCCCTGCGCCTGCGCCTCGCATTTCAGAACCGCGAACAGGCCCATCGCCTCTTCGTCGATCCTGCGCACCAAATGCTTCGATTGCATAAACGCCGCGGTCGGACCCAACGCCACCTGCGATGCGAGCTTGCGGGTCTCCGCGACCAGCGAGGCCTTCGCGATGCTGCGGTTGACGAGTCCGAGATTGGCCGCCTCCGCGCCCGAGAGCATCCGTCCGGTGTAGATGAGTTCGAGCGCGCGATGGGTTCCCAGGCGCGAGACGAAAAACGAATGGCCGCCCGAATCCGGCACCGCGCCGATACGCGCGAACGGCGAACCGATTTTGGTGTCATTGTCGTCGGCGACATAGACCACGTCGCACGCGAGTGCGAGGCCAAGTCCGACTCCCACACAGGCGCCGTGAACCGCCGCGAAGGTCGGCGCTGGGAAAGCGACGACTCGTTTGATCAGCGGATTGAATATGTCCTCGATTATAGCTTCGGCGTCCTCGACGCCCGCCGCGCCATCCGCAGGCTCTCGTCCCACCGAGAATGCCGGTCCCTCACCGCGGATCATCAAAGCCCGCGCGCCCTGCGACGCCGCGCGCTCCAGGCATCCGTTCAGCTCGGCCGCCATCGCCTCGTCAACCGCGTTCATCTTGTCAGGACGGTTTAGGACAATCTCCGCCAGACCGTTTTCGACCGACAATTCAACGCTCATAATCGTGGCCTCAGAGTTTGCTGAAACACAGGGATAATGCCTTCGGCGGTGATATCGCCCACGGCAACCCCCTCAATATCAAGTTCCGCAATCGCGGGGAACGGGATGCTCCGTCGCTCTGCCGTCGAACGTGTGCCGTTTGCCGAGAGCGTTTTCCAGCAAGCCGCCGCGCGATATTATATTTGCGACTGGTTCACTTGAATGCGTATGCGAAGGGCGGCGTGAATTCACCTCTAGCTCTACTCAAAAGCGACTCCCTGAACCGCCGCGAACTGACGTTCAAGGCGCTTGCGGGCCTGGTCGGCGGCGCGATCGGATGGCTGCCGGTCGAGATGGCCTCGCACAACCACACGCTGACCGAGCAGATGACTTCGGCCCAGGCATTGGCCGCGACCATTTCGATGTGCGTGCTTTCGGGATTGATCGGTGGATTTATACTTGCCGCCGAAGGGCAGCGCCTTGATTTCAACCGGGATGCGCAACTTCGCTTTGCCCGCGGTTTCGCCATCTGTGCTTTCCTGGCCTACTTCGGCAACGGATGGTCCAACGCTTTGTTCACCGCGATGCTGAACGCCGGCGGATGGGGTGTGGGCCACCAAGGGTCGGCGCTCTTCCTGGTCCTGGGCCGGGTGATGAGCTGGACGGTGCTGGGTGCGGTGCTCGGCGCCGGCGTGGGCATAGCGACGCTTTCCCCGCCCAATATCCTGAAAGGCGGCTTCGGCGGCGTGGTCGGCGGATTTCTCGGCGGACTCACCTTCGATTTCATCAACCTGATTACCGGCGGCGGCCTGTTCGCGCGGCTGGTGGGGCTCAGTTCAATCGGTCTTGCGATTGGATTGTTCATCGGGCTGGTGCAAGAGCTGACCAAGGCGGCGTGGGTCACGGTCGAGCAGGGACGGCTGCGCGGCCGCCAGTACCGGATCGAAGGTGCCCGCGCGTCGATCGGCCGCGCCGAGGAAAATCCGGTCGGCCTGTTCGGCGATCCAGCCGTGCAGCCGCGGCACGCCGTAATCGAACGGCGCGGCGCCGACTACGTGATCAGGAATCTCGCGGTCCAGGCCGGCACCTTCGTCAACGGCAATCGAATCGAAAGCGTTGACCTCCACGACGGCGATCGAATCAACATCGGAGGCTACCAAATCCTGTTCCATCTGCGCGCGACGCCGGCGCAGGCCCGCCAACAAGCGTCGCTCGCCGTCGATACGGCGAGTCAAGCGCGCGTCGCCCCGCGGATGGCCGCGGCCAACGCGCAGATCGAGGGGCCGAGCCTGGTCGATGCGTCGGGGCAGTCCTACCCCGTCCGCACCGGTGCGATTACCCGCATCGGACGCGCGCTCGACAACGAAATCGTGGTCGGCCATTCCTCGGTCTCACGCCATCACGCGAGTATCGAACATTCGGACGGCGTGTTCGCGGTGAAAGACCTCGACAGCCAGAACGGAACCTTCGTCGGCAACCGGCGCGTGACCGAGCCAACGCGCGTGAGCGACGGCGACGCGCTCAGATTCGGCGACGCGCAGTTTACCTTCCGTGGCTGAAGCGGATTTCGAGAAACCGAGGTTTTGCTCGCGATGCGGTCAGCCGATCGTCGTCGCCGACGCGAGCTTCTGCAAATCGTGCGGCGCGCCGGTGACTCGTTTCGCGATGCTGCGGCGCGGTCGCAGGGTTCAGCCCGATGCTGGCGCTCGTGCTAAGCATCGTGCCGGGCGTCGGTCAGATTTATCGGGGCAAACCGTTGCGGGGAATCTTGTGGTTTTTCGGCGTATCGTTGGCGTACGGCGCGGGACCGCCGTTCGGCTTCCTGATGCATCTGATATGCGCCGCCAATGCAGCCTTCTCGGATACGATGCGCGGGGACATGCTCGCCCGATAAACATGAACACGCCGCCGGCTGCCGCAGAATTGAAGAAATGGTTAGATTCCGATTGAACGCATGATTGCGCCCAACACCATCGTCGGCGGCCGTTACCGCGTGACCAAGCCGCTCGGCGGGGGCGGGATGAAGCTCGTCTATCTCGCCGAGGACTTGCGGCTTGCCGCGCGGCCGTGTGCGCTGGCCGAGATGGTCGATAGTTTCACCAGCCCGGATACGCAGAAACAGGCGGTGGCGGCTTTTCAGCGCGAGGCCGACATGCTCGCGCAACTCAGCAACGAACACATCCCGCGCGTGTTCGATCGCTTCAGCGACCAGAACCATCACTATCTCGTCATGGAGTTCATCGACGGGATCACGCTGGAACAGAAACTCAAAGACGCCGGCGGCAAGCTTCCCGAGGACGCCGTCATCGATGTGGCGCTGCAAGTCCTGGACACGCTCGAGTACCTGCACAACCTGGAACCGCCGGTGATCTATCGCGACCTGAAGCCGTCGAACCTGATGCTCACGCCGTCGGGACAGGTCAAGCTCATCGACTTCGGTATCGCGCGCCTGTTCCAACCACTGCGCAACGCCACGATGATCGGCACGCAGGGCTACGCGCCGCCCGAGCAATATCGCGGCAAGGTCGAGTCCCGCTCGGACCTGTACGCGCTCGGCGCCACGATGCATCATGCGCTGTCGGGCCGCGATCCCGCGCTCGAGCCGCCCTTCAGCTTTCCGCCGTTGCGCCCGCTATGCCCTGGAATTACTCCCGCGCTTGCCGACCTGGTCGATCAGGCGCTCAAGTACGACGTGGTCTTGCGGATGGCCGACGCCGCGGAATTCAAGCAACGGCTCATCGCGATCAAGTCGGGCGGCGCGCCGGCGGCGACGGCGGAGCGCAGTTCGTCAACCGGAGCGGCGCCACGCCCGCAACTCAAGCTGCCGCTCGTCGGCGTCAAGTCCAGAGAGCAGTACGCGTCGGCGCCGACGATACTGAGCAACCAGATCGATACGGAATGTCCGCGATGCGGCCGGAATATCCCGGTGGATTCAAACTTCTGCTCGTTCTGCGCCGCCGACGTAACCGGACGATTGTCGGCGCCGGATCGCGGCGCGCACGAGGCGCGGACGATCGTGCTCGACGACGTTGCTTCGCCGGGAGATTTTCCGGGTCCGATCTTTCACGAGCGCCGTCACCGGCGGCATACCGCGCGGACGCTGGCGATTGTAGTCGGCGGATTTTTTCTCATCGGGTACCTCGTGTTCCACTGGTCGCAACCGCAGCCTTCCGACGGCGACACGGGGCCCGGCTTCGGCGCGCCTCCGGGAGTGCCGTACGGCGGCGTTCCCGACGCGGCCGAGCCGGTGCATACGGAACCACGGGAAATAGCGCTGCGCCGCGTGCTCAACGCGCAGGGCTACACCTCGGTGCATTTCAGGATGGAGGGTGACACGATCGTCCTGTGGGGCACGGTGCTGACGGAAGCCGATCGCCTCATGGTGCAGACGCAGATTTTCATGTTTGCGCATATTTTCTCGATCGAGGACCACCTCCAGGTGCGCGACACCTTCGCCGCGCCGTAGTATCCGCCTGATGATCGCCGATCTGCACGTCCACACCCGGCTTTCGTCCGACACCAACGTCGGGCCGGAGCAATATCTCGAATTTGCGAAAAGCTCGGGCCGCGCGCTGGGCGCGATTTGCTTCACCGAGCATCGCCTGTTCCCGAGCGATCGCGAAGTCGGCCGGCTCTACGCGGAACTCGCGCAGCAATTTCAAATCGCCATCTTCAAGGGAATCGAAGCCGACACCGACCTCGGCCATCTGCTGCTATTCGGCGTGACCGACGAAGTGACGCGCCGATTCGATCTGACGGCGCGGATGCTCAAGAGCGACAGCCTGATCGAAGTGCTGCATGATCAGGGCGGCATCGCAATTCCGGCGCATCCGTTTCGCGATTCCGGTTACGGCCCGCGCCTGGACGCGCTGCTCAGCCGCCACGGCGCGGCGCTTGGCGCGATCGAGGCGCTCAACGGCCAGAACTCGATCGAGGAGAATCGCCGCGCGCAGGACGCCGCGCTCAAGCTCGGCCTGGCGGCGGTCGGCGGCAGCGACGCTCATTTCGCGACTGCCCAATGGTTCATGACGACCGCGACGGAATTCGAACGCGACCTGCGCACGGTGGAGCAACTGTGCGCCGAAATCCGCGCCGGACGCGCTCGCCCCTACGTCTTTGCGGGTCCGGACTGAGCCGCGCCCCGCGCCGCGCCCGGCGGTTGCGCTCTTTCCAACTCGTACGTGAATTGCCGGATGTCTTGCGGACGCCCTGCCGCGATCAGTTCGTCGCCTTCCTTGAGCGGGCGATCGGGCGTAATCGGCGCAAATCCGCCATCCGAATTGCCCGCTTGCTGAACCCCGAGAACCGTGACGCTGAATCGCGCGCGCGGGTCCAGTTGACGCACCGTTTTTCCCGCCGCGTTGGCGGGCACCGTGAGCCGCGTCACTCGATAACCGGTCGCCCAATAGATATTCGGGTCGCGCGTCGCAAGCGTCGAGATGGAAACCGTCACGCGGTTGAGCGCCTGCGCGATATGCTGCCCGTTGACCAGACCGAGAAAGCGCCGGGTGGCGCGATCGACGACCGGAACCTCGTCGAGGCCGTCGTGCTCCATCAATTGGCTCGCCTCATCGAGATTCGCCTCGAGCGGCACGGTGGGACCATGCGCGTTGCAGATGTCGAATGCGTTGACCAGCGGGCCGAGTTCCTCTCCTCCGCCGATCATGGACAGCAAATCGCGCACCACGATTGTCCCCGCGAGCTCGCCTTCGCTGTTCACCACCGGCAGCGTGGATTGCGCCGTCTCGCCCGCGGTGCGCAGCACATCCAACAGCGAAGTGTTCTCGGCCACCGTCGTCACGTTCCGGGTTACCACGGCGCTGACCGGTATCAGCGCCAGCGCCAGCCGCTCGCGGCCGATTTGCAGCGTCTTGCCCGCGCGCGCCAGGCGGAACTCGTCGATCGATTCGGTTTCGATCGCGCGCGCCACCACCAGCGCCGTAATCGTCGCGATCATCGCGGGCAATGCGATCGTGTCGCTGTGCGTCATCTCCCAAAGCAGGAACAGCGCCGTCAGCGGCGCGTGCGTGGTGCCGGCCAGAAACGCGCCGAGCCCGACCAGCGCGTACGATCCGCGCGGGCCGGTCAGCGCGGGTATCAGCCTCGCCGACACCCGCTGGAACAACCCGCCCGCCATCGTGCCGATGAAAAACGTCGGGCCGAAGCATCCTCCCGGCGCGCCGCATCCGAGCGACACGCTGCTGGCGAAGAACTTCGCGCAGGTCAGCGCCGCCAGCATTCCCATGCCGAACTCGCCCGCCATCGCGCTGTTGATAACCGGATATCCGTCGGACAGGTTTTGCGGCCGCCAGATCGCAATCACACCGACCACCGCAAGTCCCGCTTCGAGCTTCACCCATACCGGCAGATTCAGCCGGCGAAACCATGCGTCGGTTGCGTTGAAAAACCGGATGTAGTTTGCCGCGAGCACGCCCAGCGCCGCGCCCATCATCGCGTAGGTGGCCATTTCCCAGTAACTGCGCAGCACGAATTCAGGCACGACGAAGACCGCCGCGTTGCCCACGATCGCTCGCGAGGTGATCACGGCGGTGAAGGTGGCGATGATCAGCAATGTGAGGTTGGCGATTTCGGTGTGGCCGAGCAGAACGATTTCCTGCGCGAACATCAAGCCGCCGATCGGCGCGTTGAACGTCGTCGCGATACCGGCGCCCGCTCCAGCCGCGACCAGCACCTTGGCGCGATCGGGCGACAACTTTCTGAGCTGCGCGATAGTCGATCCGATCGCGCCTCCGACCTGGGCGATCGGACCTTCGCGCCCGACCGACGCGCCTGCCCCCAATGAAATCGCGGCGCCCGCAGCCTTGACGAAGATCCAGCGCCGCTTGAGTCGCGCGGTGCCCAGGTTGACCATCTCCAGGAAATTCGGAAAGCCGTAACCGAGCACGTCCTCGGGAAAGATCCGGTCAAGCAGCAGGATTGCTGCGCCGCCGCTCAGCAGGATCAACGGGATCAGGGCGCGATGCGGTCCGCCGAGCCCGATTCCGAGCGCGTTCCATTCGAGCACGCGAAACAGCCACGAGAAGAATTCGATCAGTTTGCGAAAGCCGAGATTTCCAAGCGCCGCAAGCACGCCCACGGTCACCGCGAGCAGGATCAGTTGAACGTATTCGAACTGGTCGCTGCGCAGCGCAAAAGAAGGTCGTCGCATCAGCAATACCGCCGCGTGAGCGCGCTATCCGCCACCGGTCGCCGCTACACGCCCAGGAAGCGATGCGTGACTGCCAGGAACTCGTCGAGGCGATCGTGATGCACCCAGTGGCCGGCTTTGTCGATGGTCACCGATTCCGCGTGCTTGAAGGCCCCGATGCGTCCGTCCTTGACCCAATCGCCCGCCCACGATTCCGTGCCGCGAACCAGCAGGGTCGGGCAGGCGATGCGGCCCCATATTTCGCGCGCGTCGCGGTTGTTGAACATGTAGGGCGACGTCGCGTGAACGTAGTTGTCGAACTTCCAGGAGTAAGTGCCGTTTTCGTTGCGGCGAATTCCCCAAATCGTCAGATGGCGCGCCTGCTCGCGGCTCAACTGCGGATTGGCCTCGATCATGCGCGCCAGCGCCTCCTCGATCGACGGATACTCGCGCACCTTGCGCCGCGCCAGCGTTTGCATCTGGCCGATCCAGTTGTTCATCCGCTCGTGCGCCGGCGAGTCCTTGATCATTCCGGGCGGCGGACCCATCCCCTCGATCGAAACCACGCGCTTGACCGCGTCGGGATGCGTGCCGGTGTATTGCAAAACGATCCCGCCGCCGAGCGAATGCCCGATAAGCGTCGCCGGCTCGCTGGCCACCGCGCTCATCAGTTGCGCGAGATCGAGCACGTAGTCGATCATCGAATAGCCGCTGCCCACGGCCCAGTCGGAGTCGCCGTGGCCGCGAAGGTCGGGGGCGATAATGTGGAAGTGCTCGCGCAGATCGAGCGCGACCCAGTCCCAGTTGCGGCAATGGTCGCGGCCGCCGTGCACCAGCACCAGCAGCGGCTTGCCGGGATTGCCCCAATCGACGTAGTGCAGTTTCAGGCGCTGCGAATAAAAATAATGCGAAGTCGGCCCGATGATGCTATCGGCCATGTGCATGCCTCTCCACGAATCCGGTACGGGTTGCGTCAAACGCTACAGCTTGGGCTGGATCTCGTCGAGGGCCGCGCGCGCCGTGCGGATGATGAACTCGATTTCGGCGTCGCCGATGATGAACGGCGGCGTGATCATCATCGCGTCGCCGCCCGCCTTCCCCGCCATCCCGGTCGCCGGGTAAAAGTACATCCCTTTCCGCACTGACGCGCCCAGCACCCGATTGGTCACTTTTTTCTCAGGCGCAAAAGGTCTCCGAGTCGCCTTGTCCTGCACCAATTCGATCCCCCAGAACATCCCGGCGCCGCGGATATCGCCGACCATTGGATGCCCCGACAGTTCTTCCTTCAAACTGGAACCGAGCCTCGCGCCGACTTCTGCCGACCGCTCCACCAGCCGCTCGCGCTCCATGATCGCCAGCACCTCGTCGGCGACCGCGCACGCCACCGGATGCGAGCTGTAGGTGTAGAACATGAAGTCGGCCTTGGCGCGCTCGAGTTCCTCGACAATCGATTCCTTGACCGCGATCATTCCCATCGGCATGTATCCGCCGGTCAGTCCCTTGCCGCCGACCAGAATGTCCGGCACCACGCCCCAATGATCGACGCCGAAGCGCCGGCCGGTGCGGCCGAAGCCGGTCATTACTTCGTCGGCTATCAGCAGCACGTTGTGGCGCGTGCAGATCTCGCGAATTTTCGGCCAGTATTCCTTGACCGGCGGGACCACGCCGCCGCTCGAGCCCATCATTGGCTCGGCGATAAACGCGGCGATCGACCCGGCGCCGTTCTTTACAATCTCTTTTTCAAGCGCCGTGGCGCAGTCCAGTTCGCATGACGGGTAGGTTTTCCCCCACGGACATCGGTAGCAGTAGCTCGGATCGATCTTCGGCCAGTCGATTAAAACGCGTTCGTAGTCCGCACGCCGCGCGCTCCCGCCTACCGACAACGCCGCGATCGTGTTGCCGTGATAGGAGAAGCGCCGCCCGATTATCTTGTTCTTCGATTTTTCGCCGCGAGCGTGATGGTAGAGAATCGCGAACTTCAGCGCCGCTTCCACCGACTCCGATCCGCCACTGGTGAAAAAGAACCGCGTCATCCCCGCCGGAGTCCACCGCGAGAGCCGCTCGACCAGCCGCTCGCGCTCGGGCGAGGTCCAGACCGGCACGATGTAATCGAGGTTGGCAATCGTGCGGGCTGCGACCTCGGCAATTTCGCGGCGTCCCTGCCCGACGTTCACCACCACGGCGCCGGCGCCTGCGTCCAGGAGCTTGAGCCCGTTGGAGGCGTAGAGCCATGGACCTTCGGCGCGCTCGATGCGAAGGGGATCGTGCGTGCCGCGCATGAACATCGGTGGTGGCTGTGACATAGCCGAATCTTAACCGTGATTCGATGCGGCGGGCAACGCGCGGCCAATCTCGCGCCGCCGCCGGATGACGCGCTACTTGATCGCGCCCGCCTCGCGCCAGCGATCGATCTCGTCCTTGCCGTAACCAAGCCCGCCCAGGATCTCGTCGCTATGCTGCCCGAGTTGCGGCGCGAGCGATCTTATCGATCCCGGCGTTTCCGAGAGCTTCACCGACACGCCCACCTGCTTGACCTTGTTGCCGCCCGGCCCTTCGACCTCGACGATCATGTTGCGTGCAAGCACCTGCGGATCGTTCGGCACCTCGTCGAGCGTGAGCATCCTGCCCGCGCAGATGTCGCTCTTGCTCAGAATCGCGAACCATTCATCGCGTGTCCTGGTTTTAAAGGTCTCGCTGAAGACGCGGGATATTTCTTCGCGTTTGCCGGAATCGAATTCATGCTCGATGAAATCTTCGCGGCCGAGCGCGCGGCACAGGTTGGCGAAGAACCACGGCTCGATCGCCGCGATCGTAATGTATTTTTCGTCCTTGGTCAGATAAACGTTGTAGTTGGGAATCCCGCCGTCAGATATCGACTCGCCGCGCCGCGGCACTTTCCCGTTGGCGAAGAACGCCGAGAACGCCTGCGCCAGCAGCGCCAGGCTCCCGTCCATCATCGAGATATCGACATACTGTCCCCGCCCGGTTTGATTGCGCGCGACAATCGCCGCCAGCACTCCGATCGCGCCCTGCATCCCGCCACCGGCGTAGTCCGCGATTAGGTTGTGCGGAATTGTCGGCGGCTGCCCCGGCCGTCCGAAAATCGACAGCACCCCGGCGGTCGCGATGTAGTTGATATCGTGGCCGACCAGGTCGCGATACGGTCCGGTCTGTCCGAAGCCGGTGATCGCGCAGTAGATCAGCCGCGGGTTGTGCACCGATAGTTTCTCGTAATCGACCCCCAGCCGCTTGGCGACGCCCGGCCGGTATTCCTCGACGATCACGTCGGCGCGCTCGGCCATGCGAAAGTAGATTTCCTTGCCCGCGCCGCTCTTGAGATTGATCCCGATCGACTTCTTGTTGCGGCCGAGCGCGTTGTACGGCGAGCTGCTGAAGCTGCTGGCCGGCCCCTGCGTGCCCGCGGCGCCGGCTTGATCCGCGCGTCTTCCGGTCGGAGGTCCCGGCTCCTCGATCCTGATCACTTCAGCGCCAAGATCCGCCAGGATCATCGTGCAGAACGGCCCCGGCGCGAGCTTGGTCAGATCGAGTACTTTGATTCCGTCCAGCGGTCCGGCCATCGTGGGTCTCCTCGATTAATCACTGCGGATGCCGATGAGCGGGCCAACGAGGGCCCCGTCGATCTATTGCTCGCTCGGCGCGGCGGTATTGAACGGGTTCATCGGCCGCGGCGCCTGCTGAGCATCGCCCTGACTCTCGGGCGCCTCGAAGACCTGCGGCGGATTCGCCTGATCGTCGCCGGCCGCATTTTGCTGCTCCGTCTGATTGCCGTCGGCGTTTTGATTCTCGTCGGCGCTCTCGTTTGAATCGCTGTCGTTGCTGTTGTCGTTATCGGATTCGCCGGCGTTCGATTGATCGTCCTGGGCGACCACCATGCCCAGCGGCGATTGATGCGCTGGGCGGGTTATCGGCGCGGGATTCACCCCGTCGCGATTCGCGGCGCACGCCATCGGCGGCGCCACCATCAGAAAGAACGCGGCTGCCAGGCTGATTTTCGGGAACATGTTAATCTCCCATTCATTTTGATCGATACACCGCATCGTTTCGGTAAACGCGCGGCGCAATTGCGCACGACACAATCATAGAACGGCCGCCCGCACCCGCGCCATTCTCTCCGCCAGCGACTTGAGCCCCCGCACCATGTGAACGCCGTACCAATGCAGGTCGCGGCCACTGACTGTCAGCATGCGGCGGCTGAGCGCGGGCGGCAGCAGATTCTTCAACTCGGCGACGTCGGATTCATCGAATGCATACGGCTCGTCGGGAAGGATCACGATATCGGGGCGGCGTTCGACCGCCTGCTCGAGCGTCGTCATGGGATACCGCTCGCCCGCCGACGCAAAGATGTTGTTGTAGCCGAGCATCCGCAGCACGTCATGCGCATAGGTGTCGGCGTTGAACGACATCCACGGATTCTTCCAGATCGGGCAGAAAACGCGCAGCCGCAGTTTGCTCCATACTCCGAGCGCCGCCTCGATTCCGCTCACGCTCAGCGTGATCTCCTTGGCCAGCGCCGACGCCGCCGCCTCGCGGCCCAGCACCCGCCCCATCCGCATGATCGACTCGACCGCACCCGGCACTGTGCGCGGATACGTCGTGAACACCGGGATACCCGCCGCGCGCAACCGCTCCACGTCCTCGCGCCGGTTCTCCTCGGCGTTGGCGATCACCAGCTCGGGCTTGAGCTGCACGATCGCGCCGAGGTCGGGGTTCTTGGTCCCGCCGACTTTGGCAATCGACGCCACCGTCGCGGCCGGCTCGACGCAGAATTTCGTCACGCCCACGACTTCGGAGTTGAACCCCAGCGCGAACAGTGTCTGCGTCCAGCTCGGCACCAACGATACGATTCGCGCCGGCGGACGTTCGAGCTCGACCCGAAAGCCCATGTCGTCCGCTATTTGCATCGAGGCCGCCATCGAATCGTTCGTCACTTCGCCTTGCGTTTGATAATCGCGTCCAGGTTGCTGCGATCGCCCGGCGTCAGTTGCTCCGAGCCGCCGCCCGCGTCCGCATTTGATTTCGCGTTCGGCGCCGGCGAGTCATCCGCGCTGCCATCCCCTTGCGAAGCGGCGGGCGGATTTGCCCCTCTTGCCGGTTGCGGCCGATCGGATGGCCGATATGCAATGTAATGCACCGCCGACGGGATCATCACTCGTTTCGCCAGAAATCCCAAAATCAGCGCCCCAAGCAAAGCCAGCACGAGAAGTCCCGGCCGCCGCATCGTCTTCTTTCTCACCGGCCGCCTCGCACCTGCATGCTTTCGCGCGGACGCCGCTCCTACTCGATCCGCCACCTGATTTCTCTCCACTGCGAGCGCCACCAGAAATGCTATCGCACAGGCCCAGCTAAAAGAACTGCAGATCCCATCGAGCGTGACGATCGTTCCGGGAATCAGGGCGCCGCTGGCGCTCTGCCCTTGTCCCCTGAAACAACCGCACGAGCCCATCGAGCGACCAGTCGTCGAGTCGATAATTCGTCGAGACCGCGCACCCCGTTGAACCAATCCACGCCGAGCTCCTGTGCGCGGCGGCTGAGCCCCGCGAGCCGGAAGAAAAGCCTGTGGTGCGGGCCGTAAAAATGGCGCGCCGCCGACGCGAGCTTGCCCAGCTTCGCCCCCACCGCGCCTTCGTGCAGCGCGCGATCGTAGGCCCCGAGCGCCCCGCCGTCGCCGTCGAGATACTTGCAGATCGCATCCGCCGCCAGCTTGCCGTGCTCGAACGCGCATGAGATGCCCTCGCCCATCAGCGGATCGACGCCTGCCGCGTCACCGGCCAGAATGACGCGCCCGGATGCGTAGCTGTCCCTCGCGTCGAACCATCGAATGGGGAACGAATGCCATCGCGTCGTGCGGCGTTTGAGGCCGTCGAGCGGAAGCTCGGGAAAGGCCGCGGCGAGTTCCGCTATCATCCGCGATTGTTCGCCGCTCTTCTCGGCAGATTCCCCCGCGCGCTGATCGTAGATGCCTACGTTCAGATGCGGTGCGCCGCCGATAAGGCATGGAAACGACCAGCTGTAGCCCTTGATTCCACCGCTCACGCATCGAAAGTCGAACCGGTAGCGTCTCTCGGTAAACTCGGGCGTGCGCTCGGGGGCGACGGGGATGTCGGTCATCAATCCGCGCCCGATTGTTCCCTTGTTGGCGCCGAATACCGCTCGACGGACCCGGCTGCCCGATCCGTCAGCTCCCACCAGCACCTGACCTTGGTAAATGCCGCGCTCAGTATTGACGCGCACGCCGCCGGCGTCCTGAGCCACTCCGAGCACGCGATCGCGCTCGACTATTTCTACCCCCGCCGCGCTTGCCGCCCGCGCTATCATCGCGTCGAACCGGTCGCGACGAATCACCGTGCACAAGACCTCGCCGCCGCGCGACAAATCGACGCCGCCTACCGGAGTTACCGCCTCTCCGCTGATCACTTCGACCGCGGGCACGTCGAGCGCGATGCCAAGCTCGTTAAGCGCGCGCATCGTTTTGGGAATCAGGCCGCCGCCGCAGGCCTTGAACCGTGGATGCGCCGATTTCTCGATCGCGACGATTCGGCCGGCCATGCTCGGCCGATTCTTCACCAGGTAAAGCGCGGTCGCGAGTCCCGCAGGACCGGCGCCGGCGATCAGCACCTCACGTTTCCCCGAGGCTTCCATCGATCGCTTCAACGCCTGGCATCCGGATTGCGCAGGTGAAAGTGCGGCCAAGCCATCCCCCCTGTCTCCCAAAATAAACGCGGCGCATCGAGATGCTCGATACGCCGCGCGTTGAATGCCTGTGTCTTACGCTCCGATCAGCCCTGCGCCGCGCCGCCGGGCTTGATCACCGTGTATAGCGTCGCGCCGCCGCGCTGGACCAGCAGCAGCGCCGGCTTCTTCCCGGCCTGCGCCGCTTTGGCCTTCGCGACGAAATCCGCAACTGCGGCGATCTTGTCGTGATTCACTTCCAGCACGACGTCGCCCGCCTGAAGACCGGCCTCCGCCGAAGGGCTGTCCGGTGCGACCCGCTGAATCACCACGCCCTTGGTGTTCTCCAAATGGAACTGCTGGGCAAGCTCGGGCGTGATGTCCCCGACTTGCATCCCCCAGTTGCCGCCCGGCTCCTCGGCCTTGGCCGACGCCACCTGCCGTTCCTTGCGCTCGCCAATCGTGACCTCGATGCTCACGTGCTTGCCGTTGCGCAGCACCTCGACCGGCACCTTCTGATTGATCGATGCCTGCGCGACCAGCCCGGGCAGCTCATGCTCGTCGTCGACCGGATGGCCGTTGAAGCTGAGCACGATATCGCCGCGTTCGATTCCGGCCTTGCCCGCGGGCCCGTCCTTGTCCGCGCTGGCGACCAGCGCGCCCTCGGGCTTGGGCAATCCGAACGATTGCGCCAGGTCCGGCGTCACTTCCTGAATTTCGACCCCCAGCCATCCGCGGACCACGCGCCCGTGCGCCTTCAATTGATCCATCACGTTGCGCGCCATGTCGATTGGGATGGCGAAGCCGATGCCGTTGTTGGCGCCGGTGCGGCTGTAGATTGCGGTGTTGATTCCGATCACCTCGCCGCGCGTATTGATTAGCGGCCCGCCCGAATTGCCGGGGTTAATCGAGGCGTCGGTCTGGATAAAATCGTCGTAGTCGCCGCCGAGGATTCGTCCCTTGGCGCTGACGATTCCCGCCGTCACCGTCATCCCGACGTTGAACGGGTTGCCGATTGCGATTACCCAGTCGCCGACGTCGGTGGAATTTGAATCTCCCAGCGTCGCGACCGGCAACGCGTCCTTGGTATCGATTTTGATAAGCCCGAGATCGGTCTTCGCGTCCTTGCCGATCACCTTGGCGGTAAACTCGCGCTTGTCCTCCAGCGTAACGTGGATTTCTTCGGCGTTACCGACCACGTGATTGTTGGTCAGGATATAGCCGTCGGCCGATACGATCACGCCCGATCCCAGCCCGTGCTGCTTGTATTCGCGTTGACCGCCATTGCCGAAGTAACGGCGCAACTGGTCGAACGGATCGCTGGGCATCGCTTCGCCGCCGCCTCCTCCGCCGCCGCCGCCATTTTCGTCATCGCCGCCCCCGTTCTCGTCGCCGGGTCCGGGTCCGAGCTGCGGGCCAAACGGCATCCCCGAAATTTTCACATCCTGAACGACGTTGACGCTCACCACCGCCGGTATCATTCGCTTGACCAGCGGCGCGAATGAGGTAATTACTCCGACCTTTTCGTTCGGCTCAGGCGTATTCGGCGGCGCTGGCGCCACGTGAACTCCGGGCACCCCAGCCGCCGGGTTCGGCGCGGCCGGCGCTGCCTGTACTTGCTGGCCAGATTGCGCCTTGGAAGCGCCCGCGTCGGAGCCCCAAAACGGAAACGCGCCGGCGCGAGCAAAGGCTATAATCAGACCGATCAAAACGCCGCCGGCTACCGCGGCGATCTTCTTAACCATGCATTCCTCCTGGAATGTAGCGAAACTCTTGCGTAATGTGGCGAAACTCTTGCGTCATCGGGAAGGGCAAGTGCCGGACCATGTTAATTATCGGACGATAAATTACCGCCCAAAATTCAGGCACGCACCGAACCGCATGCCGTCCACGCCGCCTGGTCAAGGCCCTCGCCAACCGATCTATCAAATCAAATTCGCAACACTAATAAAACGCCCCCCAATCACTGCCCGCGCCCGCCAACGGCGGGCGGCCTTAACATTGGGTGCAGGGCTCAGCCCTGCCTAGAACATAAAGGTGATCGGGCTGGCCGCCGCGATCAGCCACGCGAACCATAGCGTTTCGAAGGCCGCAACCAGCGTGAGATTGCGCGACGCGCTGTAGGCCGACGCCGAGAATATTTCGATCATCACCAAATTCAGCGCGATGATCGGCGCGATCAGCGTCAGGAAGAACGGCAGCACTCCCAGGCTCACGCCGAGCGCCATCAGGGCCACGATCAGGGCGCGGCCGAGCACCGCACAAACCGTCGAAATCACCGCTCCGCCCCGCCGCACCAGCAGCTCGAAGCCCATCCAGAAGGGAAACAGGATCACGCTCGCCATCGCCATGACCATTAGCCGCTCGGGCGAAAGCGACTGGTGATGGAACGTCACCGACATCGCGACCTGGCATACATACGCCACTGCGAACCCTGCTGCCGCGGCGAAAATTGCGGCGCCTGCCCCCTCGCGCACGCGCGGCCAATCCGCCGTGTGCGACAGCGCGAGCACGCCCAGCGCGATCAACCCCGCGACCGCATACCATGATAGCTGGATATTGCCGACCACCACCGGCACAAATGACGCCGGATTGGCGGCCGCCAGCGGCATCGCTGCAATCAGCGCGCCGCCCAGCACCACCAGTCCGACCAATCCGGACGGTCCGGTCTGCTCGCGGCTCCATTGCGGCGCGATCGAGCCCGCTGCTCTGCCGATCGGCACTAGCAGAATCACAAAGATCAGCAGCGCGAATCCCGTTGCTCCGAGCCGCCCGTCTGCGGTTTCGATCGCTCCGGTTCTTGTGGTTCCAAACGTGCTATCGAGCCATCGGACGATCGTGGCGGCGGCCGCCGCGGAATAGACGATCGTAACGTGATCGACCCCCGGCACCCGGACCGCTTCGACCGCGTTGCCTTGGGCGAAATCGCCGTAGGCCTTGCCGAGCTCGATTTGCGCCACGCCGGCCAGACGCGACGCCAGGGCGATCGACGTATCCTGGATTATTTCGACCGGATCGCCTTCGGCAAAAATGAACAGCGCGTTCTTCGGACGCTCGGGACCGAGCTGCCAGCCGCCCGAGATCATCACCGCGCCTTTGAGATTGGGATCGTGGGTGGCGTAATCAAGCGTCGCACCCGCGCCCATCGAATGCCCCATCACGACGATTCGCGACCCGTCGACAAACGGGCTGGCGCGAAGGTAATCGACCGCCTCCTTCACGTCGTCGCGCAGGCTGCCGGCCTCGCCCACGCCGCCGGTGAAAGGATTGGGATTCTCGCCGTGCCCGTTAAGGTCGATCGCCAGCACCGCGTAACCGTTCTCCGCCAGCCGCCGCGCGAGCGCGCTCATCAGCATGCGATCCGCCATGAAGCCGTGAATCAGCACGACCGCCGGCGGCCGCTCGGCCGGGGGCTTGGGGAGTTCCATGAAGAATTGACGCGACGGTCCGGGCATGTACATCGTCGCCGGCTCCTGCCCGGGCAGCACGATCGAGACGTGCGACGGACCGCCATTTTCCAGCCGCACGATCCACGCGATCGCCACGATGAACACGGCTGCAAGAGTAATTGCGATGATACGGGAGACTTTCATTTTGAATTAGCCGCCGTCCTCTCGGCCAACATCCCCGATTTGCAATAGGATTTATCAAACGCGCCCGCAGAGGTCGATCACCCCGCCCGCCCATCCCCCCCTTACCTTTCCTAACCAGGCGACTCCCGCATCTTTAATCTTTTCACTTTTTCACCGGGCGCAGAGGTCACCCCTGGCCACGCTCTCGCACCAGGGGCCGCGCCCGCCAACGGCGGGCGGCCTTAACATTGAGTGCGGGGGTCAGCCCCTGCCGCTTGACTCATAGCTCAAGTCGAGTTATTGCCTCGATAGGTATGCATGAGGTGTCGTTGACATCGGGGCGAATTGGAACGCGGAGCGCTCGCCCCCGCACGCGCATTTTTCCGGCCAGGCCGGCGCCGGAATTCGGCAAGACCCTGCCGCGGATGGACGTGAAGTTTCCGATCCTGGGTTTTCTGATGGAGGCGGAGGCGACCGGCTACGACTTGAAGCAGCGCTTTCAGGATCCGGTGGGTTTCTTCTACCGGGTTTCCGACGGCTCGATTTATCCGGCGCTCAAGAAACTCGCGCGCGACGGGCTGGTCAGGCTGCGGGCGGAGCGCCGCGGGCGGCGCCCGCGCAAGGTCTATGCAATCACGCCGCGGGGGCGCGAGCATTTCGAGCGGATGCTGCGCGAGCCGGCGCAGCCGCTGTTCGTGTTCGACGAGTCGCAGGTGAAGATCTATTTCGCCGCCGCGCAGCCGAAAATCGCGCTCGAACACATGGAGCGCTCGCGCCGCGACGATCAAGCGGGCGCCGCGATGCTCGCTCGGATGGTGACCGAGATGCGCCGCGCCGGCACCAGCCCGGTGCGGACAATAGTAGTCGAAATCGGGCGCGCGACCACCGACGCCAAGGCCCGGGTGCTGGCAAGGCTTTGCTCGCAATTGCGGCGTGAAATACAAATGAAGCGTCGCGCCAGATCGCGCCCGAAAGCCTCACGCACCGCCGCCGCGGGCGCCAAGTGAGCTGGCCTCCGCTTCAAGAGGTGGAAGAAATGGAAGAAAAATACGCAATTGACCTCGATCACGTCACCCGAATTTACAAGCGCGACGAGTTCGAGGTCCGCGCGCTCGACGACGTGACCGTGCAGATCCCGGCCGGACGCTTCGTTGCGATCATGGGGCCGTCGGGATCGGGCAAGACCACGATGCTCAACCTGATCGCGGGGATCGATCACGCTACCACCGGACGCGTCGCGGTCGGCGGCGAGGAGATCACCGGGATGAAGGAGCGCGAGCTCGCAGGCTGGCGCGGCCGCCATATCGGGCTGGTGTTCCAGTTCTACAACCTGATCCCGGTGCTGACGGCGTTCGAAAACGTCGAACTGCCTCTCCTGTTGACCCATCTCAACAAGACCGAGCGCCGCGAGCATGTCGAGACGGCGCTTAAGGTGGTGGGACTGGCCGACAGGATGGACCATTATCCGCGCCAGTTGTCGGGCGGGCAGGAGCAGCGCGTTGCGATCGCGCGCGCGATCGTCGCCGATCCCACGATCATCGTGGCCGACGAGCCCACCGGCGACCTCGACGCGAAGTCGGCTGAGGAAATCCTCGGCCTGCTGGTCGATTTGAATCGGCAATTCCAGAAAACGATCGTGATGGTCACGCACGATCCCCGCGCCGAGCGCTACGTCGATACCGTCTATCGGCTCGACAAGGGCGTGCTGGCGGGCGTCGAGCCGGGCAAGCGCGGCGCGCCGGCGCAACCCGCGGCGCGCGGATGAGGCGCGAGTCAACGTGAAGTACACGGGGCTCGTGTTAAAAAATCTGCTGCGCAGCAGGCGCCGGACTATTCTGACGGTGCTGTCGATCGCGGTCTCGCTGTTTATCTTCTCGGCGCTGGTCAGCGTCCCGACCGCGGCCAACCAGATGCTGAGCGACACGGCGTCGTCCACCCGGATCGCGACGCACAACAAGGCCGGGCTGGCCTATGCGATTCCAATGGCCTACAAGCAGCGAATCGAGACGATACCCCACGTCGAAGTGGTGCTGGCGGAGAGCTGGTTCGGCGGCGTGTACCATGAAGTGTCGGATCAGTTTCCGAACCTGGCGGTCGATCCCGAGCGGGTCGATCTGATGTGGCCCGACTATGGAATCAGCAAGGAGCAGTTCGAGCAGTTCAAGAAAATCCGCACCGCGTGCCTGATCGGCGGCGAAACGATGAAGCGCTTCAATCTGCACCTCGGCCAGCAGATCCAGTTGCGCGGGACGCTCTACCCGTTCAACGTGACGCTGAATATCGTGGGCACGTTTAGCGGCAAGGCGCCGCCGAATTTCCTGCTCTTTCGGCGCGACTACCTCGAAGAGGCGGCCGGGCGCCCCGGTATGGTCGATAACATCTGGGTCAAGATCGATAAGCCAGAGAATGTGCCGCAGGTGATAGCCGCGATCGATGAAGGCTTTGCCAACTCGTCGGCGGAGACCGTGTCGGAGTCGGAGGCGGCGTTTATCGGCAGCTTCATGGACCAGTACCGGACGTTCTTCAGGATGGCGGAGGTGCTGGGATTTATCGTGGTGCTGATGATAGGACTGGTGGCGGCGAATACCGCGGCGATGTCGATTCGCGAGCGGCGCGGCGAGATTGCGGTGATGCGCTCGATCGGATTTCCCGCGCGCACGATTCTGTCGATGCTGCTGGCCGAGTCGATTCTGGTGGGCCTGGCGGGCGGGATTATCGGATGCGGCGCGGCGTATATCGTGTTGAAAGTGTTTTCCGTCGGCAGTGGCGCGGGCCCGCTCAACGCGATCCACATGCAGCCGTTGATCGCCGCCGAGACGCTGGTGGTGGCCGTATTGATCGGGCTGTTCAGCGCGATGGCGCCGGCCAGTGCGGCGGCGCGGCGCAATATCGTCGATGCGCTAAGGACGGTCGCCTGAGATGGCCATACCGCTGAAGTACAACGTGCGTTCGCTGCTGGTCCGGCGCGTCTCGACCGCGATGACCGGCGGCGGAATTGCGCTGGTGGTCGCGGTGTTCGTGATCGTGATGGCGCTGGTGGCGGGACTCAACTCGGCGATTTCCGACACCGGCGATCCGGACAACGTAATCGTGCTGCGCAAGGGCGCCACCACCGAGACCTATTCCGCGATCCAGCTCGATCAGTTCGACGCGATGAAGTTCCTGCCCCAGATTCGGCGCGAGCCCGGCGGCGAGGTTGACGCCTCGCCGGAACTGCCGGTGCAGGCGCTGATGTACCGCAGCGGCGGCGGACGCGACAATATCGTGGTTCGCGGCGTTCTGCCCATTGCGCTCAAAGTGCATCCCAAGGTGAAGATCGTCGAAGGGCGGATGTTCAATCCGTCGGTCAACGAAGTGATTGTCGGCAAGGGCCTGATGGGCCATTACGAGAACACCACGCTCGGTTCCACCCTTCGCTTCGGCCGGGGCAAGTGGAAGGTGGTCGGGATAATGACGGCCGAGGGCGGCTCGTTCGAGTCCGAGGTCTGGGGCGATATCCACAACGTGCAGGACGACGCGCAACGCGGCGCGTATTACGCCGACGTGCGGCTCAAACTTGCGCCCGGGGCGGACACCGATGCGCTGATTCGGCGGCTGGCCGACGACCCGCGAATCAATCTTCAGGCCCAGACCGAGGCGGACTACTACAAGGATCAGGCGGTGGTCGCCAACCAGATGCGGTGGCTCGGGATGATCGTCGCGGTGATCATGGCGGTGGGCGCTATCTTCGGCGCGATGAACACGATGTACGCCGCGGTTGCGTCGCGAACCGCCGAAATCGGCACCCTGCGCGCGCTCGGCTTCGCGCCCAGCGCGGTGATGACCTCGTTTCTGCTCGAGTCGCTGGTGCTCGCGGTGACCGCGGGCGCGATTGGAATCGTGCTGGCGATGCCGATCAACGGGCTGACTTCGACCTTCGGCAACTTTGTGACATTCTCCACCCTGGCGTTCAGCTTCCGCGTGACCTTTGCCATAGTGATCGAGGCGCTGATCTTCGCCGCCGTGATGGGCACGGCCGGGGGATGGCTGCCGGCGCGACAGGCGATGAAAATGACGATCGTCGATGCGCTCAGGAGCGTCTGAACTTGTCCAGCGAATCACCCAGAGGACCCAATATCCGCGAACTCGAGTCGCTGCGGATTGCGCGCGCGGCCGAGCCGAAGAAGCCGGGCCGGATTGTCCCGGCCGCGATCGTGCTCGCGATTTTCGCAGTGGCGGGCGCGGCGGGATTTTTCGTCTATCAGCGCACGATCGGCCGTCCGCCCGAGGTCCAAACCGCGATCGTCACGGTGAAACAGGCGGGACAAGCCGGCACCGTGCTGACCGGCAGCGGCTATATCATTACCAGGCACAAGTACATCGTGATCGGCACCAAGATCCTCGGCCAGATAGTCGAAGAGCCGATCGAGGAAGGGCAGCGGGTCAAGGCCGGCGACCTGCTCGCGCGGATCGACGATCGCGACTACCAGGCGCAACTGAAGCAGGCCTACGCGGATCGCGATCTCGCGGCGGCTAATTTTGTGCTGAAGAAGGCGCGCGCCGGGCGCCTGCGGGAACTCTACAGGCAAGGCGTGCAATCGAAGGACTCGCTCGAGGACGCGGAGAACCAGCTCTCGGTGGCGCAGGCGGAGCTCAAGCGGGCCGATGGCGCGATCGATTTCGCAAAGTTCAACGTGAGCCAGACCGTGATCACGTCGCCAATCAACGGCGTGGTGCTGCAGAAGTATCGCGAACTCGGCGACACGATTAACTACGGCGGCGAAATCCAGGCCGGCGGCGGCGCCACCGATATCGCGCAGTTGGCGGACTTAAGCGATCTGCGCTGCGAAGTCGATATCAACGAAAGCGATATCGCCAAGGTGAAGATGGGAACGCCGGCGACCGTGATTCCCGACGCCTACCCCGACAATCCGTTTCCCGCCCAGGTGGTGAAGATTTATCCGGAGGCCGACCGCCAAAAGGGCACCGTGAAAGTCGAGGTCAGAATCCTTCAGCCCGACTTGAAGATCATCAAGCCGGAAATGAGCGCCAAGGTAACCTTCCAATCGATCATGACGCAGACCGCGATGGCGCCGATGGTGCTGGTGCCGAAGAAGGCGATCGTCACCGAGGGCGCCGCCAGTTCGGTGTGGGTCGTGCGCGCGGCCGCGGCGTATCGGACGCCGGTCGTGCTCGGGCGCGAGTTCCAGGAAGGCGTCGAGGTCAGGAATGGGCTGAGTGGCGGCGAGATGGTGATAGTAGTGCCGCCCGAGACGCTGCGTGAAGGACAGGCCGTCACGCCGGTAAGTTCGTAGAATGCAACGCATCGCAGGGTAAGGGAACAAAGATGGCGGAGACCTTCCTACTGGTGCACGGAGCATGGCATGGCGGATGGTGCTGGGCCGCGGTGATCAATCAACTCGAGCGGCTGGGCGACAGGGCCTACGCGGTCGATCTCCCGGGCCATGGGATGAACCGCGCCGATCGCGCCAAGGTAACCCTCGACAGCTACGTCAACAGCGTCGCCGAGTTTATCGAGCGCCGCGACCTGAAAAACGTGGTGCTCGCGGGACACAGTCTCGGCGGGATCACGATCTCCGGCGTCGCGGCGAAGATTCCCGCGCGGATCAAGCGCGTGGTCTGGGTCACGGCGATGGTGGCGCTCGACGGGCAGCCGAGTATAGATCCGGCGACGACACCGCTCGCCGCGGCGGCCGATTCGTTCCCGGAGCGATCGATTACAATCGAGATGCTGGGCAAGGAAGCTATCGACGGACTCACCAGCGACATGGCGCCTGCGCTTAAGGACTACGTGATGGCGGCGCTGGGTCCGCAGCCGCTCGCGCCCCTGCTCGCGCCGGTGCCAATGGCGCCCTACTTCGCCACCGGAATTCCCAGCAGCTACATCGTTTGCGAAGGCGATCTGATGCCGGTCGCAGGCGCACCCAACTGGCATCCCCACTTTTCCAGCCGGCTCAGGAATCCAACGCTCAAGTTCGTCAAAAGCGGGCATGAGATCATGTTCACGCATCCGGTGGAATGCGCGCGGGCGCTGCACGAGTTGGCGATCGGCGCTTAAGGCGCCGGCGCTCAGATCATATCGGCGAGCTTGACCCGGCGGGCGGCGCCGTCGCGAAAGCGTGCGGGCGAAAAGGGCGCGAGATCGATCGCGGGCGTCCGGCCCATCACCAGGTCGGCGATCACCTCCCCGGTGAGCGCGGAGAGCAGAATCCCGGTGCGGAAATGTCCGGCGGCGTAGAGCACGCCCGCGACCGTCGGCGATGGCCCGAGCACCGGCATCAGGTCGTCGGCAGCGGGGCTGAGTCCGGCCCATGCTTCGCGAAAGGGAATCGAGGCGATCGAAGGGACCATCGTCCGCACCGCCCGTAGAATCCGTTCCATCCCATCGAGCGTGACCGACTTGTTGAAGCCCGCATCCTCGATCACCGAGCCGGCCAGCAGCCGTCCGTCGCGCCGCGGCACCAATATCGCCCCGCCCGAGAACAGCGAAGGCACGACCAGGCCCGGCCGCGCGTCGAAGCATAGAATCTGTCCGCGCACCGGGTAGAAGCGGATTCGATCGTCTTCGAGGCCGCGAATTTCTCCGGCCCACGCGCCCGCGGCGTTGATGATCACATCGCCGGCCTCGATCGATCCGTCGGCCAGGCCAACGCCGGTGGCGCGTCCGGCGCTGACGGCGATCGAATCGACGCGGGCGCCTTCGCGGAATTCGGCGCCTGCGCGGGTGGCGGCGTTGATATAGGCAAGCGCGAGTTTGCGGTTCTCCACCCGCCGATTGTTCGGCATGTGGAGCGCGAAGATGATTTTTTCCGACAGCACGGGCGCGAGCTTGAACGCCTGGCGCGGCGATAATTCCTCGACCTCGGCGCCGGCCGCGCGCTGCCATCGCGCCCGCGATTGCAGCTCCGCGCGCGCCCCTTCGTCAAAGGCAACGTAGAGCACGCCATGATGGTCGTACTCGGGATCGACGCCGCTCTCTGTGGCAAGTCGTTCCACGATCGCGTCAAAGGATTTCTTGCCCGCGACGGCGAGATCGAAGAACACGCCGGGTTCGTGCGCCTCGGCCTGCGGGCTGATGAGTCCAGCAGCCGCCCACGAAGCTTCAAGGCCGAGACGGCCGCGCTCGAAGACCGAGACCTGCACCCCGTCGGCGGCGAGCCGCCACGCCACCGAGCTTCCGATAATGCCGCCGCCGATTACGAGAGCCTTCATGTTTTCACTTGGGACCCAACGACGACTAGACTAACGGCGAGATCGGGTCAGTGGAAGCGCGCGGCCGAGCGCGATGATTCTACCGCGCGTGCGAACGGACGCCGAACGCTCTCACCCCGGCATCGCCCCGCTCATGGGAAGTCGCTCGGTGGGGCGGTCGCCGTGACCGGTATGCGCGCCGCCGCCGAGCCGGCGCGCCCGAACAGCACGCATACCGAATCGCGGTAAATCAGCGCCCAGTCCATGCGCTTCATCATTAAGAGGTACAGAGCGGAAGAGGCGGGGACGAGCACGTAGTCGTGAGGATAGCGCTCGAGCACTTGCGCGGCGGCAGGTCCCGCCGACGCGACGCCCAGGTAGTCGTACTGCACGCTTGGCGGATAGCGCTCGGCGAAACTGTCGAAAAACACCTTCGAGGGCGGTACCTCGTGCCAGATGATGTACCCGCCCCACTCGTAGGTCGACAGGATGTTGCCGGACAGATGGTTGCGCTGCATGAACGCGACCGCCCCTACCGGATAGTCCATGTAGATCGGCAGCGTCGGGGAAAATATTTTTCCGCTCGCAGCCAGGAAGGCGACCGCCGCCAGGGCGAACAGCCGGACCCCAACCGGAGCGCGCGCAGCCGCATCCTGAGGCGGCCGCTCGGCCGAGCCTTTCGCCGACGCAATGACGAGCGCCGGATAGCGCGCCAGCGGCGCGGTGCAGGCGATCACGGCAAACGCCATGTTCCGCATCGCATAGAGCCATGCGCAGATCATCAGCCCGCCGATCGCCATCAGCGCGAAATCGTCCCGCCGCGGCGTGAGCGCAAAGCAGATGACGGCAGCCGCTGTTATCGCGAAGGGAAGGCCCCAGAGATCGGACATGCCGAGCCTGCCGTCGCCGGTCACCAGTTGATGAAAAAAGCTGTGGAACTCCACGACCCGATTCAGGCCCACGACCGGTACGCTGAACCAGCCGGCCACGACATACCATTCGCGAATGCCGAAGGGATTGACCAGCGTCGCGATCAGCGCGGCCAAGGTCAGCGTGGCAAGCTTGATTGCGTGCTGCCATCCGCGCCTCGCCAGCCGGTCCTGCACGCCCGTCACCGCGGCGTAAAGGCCAAGCACGATCGGCCCTATGAAAAATGCGCCGTGCAGATTCGCCCATAAGGCCATCATCGGGACCGCCAGCCACAAACGCGCTCGGCGGCCGCGGCTTTCGCGCGCGAGCATCGCGAGCAGTGCACTCAGGAAGATGTAATCGAACAACTGTGGCCGGAACTGAATTTGGATCCGGAGTCCCAGCGCCGCCAGCATGAGAGCGGCAAATTGCACCGGATACTCCGCGCCGGTTTCGGCCGTGCCCATCGCGAGCAGCGCCATAATCGCCGCCGCGCACAAGAACTTCATCAGCTTGAGCCCGACCACGCCCCCCGCTTCGTAAAACAGCGCCATAACGACGTCCGCGAGCCACTCGTGGTTGAACCACGGCGCCCCGGGCGCCGAGTAGGAGAAGATATCGCGGCGTAGCAGGTGGCCGGTATGGAGCACGATTTGGCCAAAACGGACATGCATCCACAGATCGGGATCGGCCAGCTGAACGCTGTCCGCCACCACCGCCGCAAGCAGCACGAAGACCGGTGCATAGCTCAGGAGCGAGCGCGTCTCGGGCGGCTGCGCGGCGCTCGCTGACCGCCCGCCCGCGTCGGCGGCCGAACGTTGCTCCATACTCGTCAATGCGGAATTCCTCCACCCCGTCATGCTGTCATCCCGCCTCTCAATGCGCTCCAACTTAGCCGAGCCGTGGCTTCGTTTCATCACCCAGAGCGCGGCAATTCCGCCCCCGCGCGCCGCCAAGGGTGATAAGCTCGCGCTCGATCTCTATAGTTAGATAGTGGCGAACCTTCGAAAGGAGTTTGAGCTGTCGCGCTATCGGGTACTTTCGGGGTCGCAATGGGCGGTGGTGCTTTCGATCGCACTCGCGACGGCTGACAACTTCGCCGATCCCGACCTGTGGATGCACATTCTGACCGGCAATGCGATCCTCCGCACCGGCCATATTCCACGATTCGATACCTACTCCTATAGCGCGGCCGGGATGCCGTGGCGAAATCACGAATGGCTGGCGCAGGTGGCGCTGGCCGTCGCTTACGCGCATCTCGGAGTATTCGGCCTCAAGCTCCTGAAGCTGATGTGCGCGAGCGTCACCATCCTGGCGTTGGCGATCGGGATTTCCGCCACCCGCGCGTCGAGCCGAATCCTAAGGCTGACGCTGATATTTACCGCCGTTGCGCTTGCGCCTCAGATGCAATTCAGACCTCAGCTCTTCACCTTCATGATGCTGAGCGTGGTGATGGCGTCGATCGCAATCGAGGTTTATCGCGGTGGCGGATTACTCTGGCCGCTGATTCCGATATTCGCGCTGTGGGCCAATCTTCACGGCGGCTACACGATAGGACTCGGCGCGATGATCGTTGCGGCTGCGGTCTTGTTCATCCAGGGCCTTGGAGACGCACGCCGGATGGCCTTCGCGCGCCGGCTCGCATTGGTCACGCTTGGATGCGCGGGCGCGACGATTCTCAATCCGTTCGGCTTGGGCTTGTGGACCGCAGTGGCGCATTCGGTCTCCGATCCGCTGATTCGCCAGATAGTCAATGACTGGGTGCCGTTGCCGGAAACGATGCTGACAATGTGGCGCGAATCCAGGCCGGAGCTGCTTCAGTATGTTGTCCCGATCTTGCTGTTTGCCGGTTTTATCGCGGCGGTTGCGATCGCGCCCGGCCTCGGCGACGCGCCTTTAGTCACGGTCGCGGCAATCTTCATCGGGGGCGCCTTCTATGCCACGCGCAACGTGGCGCTGGCCGTGATCGCGCTCGCGATTCCGCTCGCGCGCCACGCCACTGCGGCATTGGAACCCACACCCGCGGTCAGTCACGGACCGCCGCGATCGCTACTGGCGATTTCAGCCCTCCTGATCGCGCTGCTGGGCGGAACTTTCTCCACTCGGCTCAAAACCTGGGAGCCGATGCCGGCGGATGCGGTCGCATTCATGGATCGCCGTGGCCTGCACGGCGATATCCTCAACCAGTACGAATGGGGCCCGTACCTGGCCTGGCACGTCGGCAATGACAGCCGGCTCTTTATCGACCCACGCTGCGAGCTGGTCTATCCGGACCGGCTGATCCGCCAATATGCGACCTTCTTCTACGGGCTGGAGGGTGCCGATGCCGTCCTCGACGCCTTTCCTCACGACTTCGTGCTGATCGGCCCGCGCACCAAGGGCTACGAAGTCGTCACGAAGGACCGACGCTGGCGATTGATCTACAGCGATCCGACCGCCGCACTTTTCGCCCGAGCCGCGCTGCCCGGCGCGGCACCCCTCGGCGGTCAGGTTGCCGTCACTTATTTTCCCTGATTTGCCAAGTGGTGAATGTCGCGCCGGTACAGGCGCAGCGCCATGGCGCGACCTATCGAAGAGCTAGACACGAAGTTGATTCACGCCGGCTAATGGCAAATCCGCCCGCGACCAACGCATTTTGAGACACTCGCCGCGACTGGGTAAAAGTCCGGCTACCGAGGCCAACGTCAGGCTGCGATAGCGAGTCGTTGCCAAGGCCCGCAAGGGCATCGGACTTGCTCTTGAAGTGTGGACCATCGGATTGATCCGCCTCAAATGGAACCCGTTGGATGACGAGCGGGCGGACCGGATCAATCGCAAGGAGGGGACATGCCAGACCGAGTAATCGTAGAAGTGGACGAGGGTCTGAGCGACTTGATCCCGGGATTCCTGACCCATAAGCGCGCCGATGTCGCAATGATTTTCGACGCCAACGCGCGCCGCGACTACGCCGAGGTCGGCCGCATCGCCCATCGGATCAAGGGCGAAGGCGCCAGCTACGGATTCGATTCGATGACCGAGATGGCCCGCTCGCTCGAGCATGCCGCCGCGATGCGCGACGATGGCGCAGTGGCCACACTCGCGCGCCAGATGCTCAGCTACATGGATCGTCTAGAGATAGTCTTCCAGCCGTCCAGGGATTAGCCGCCCCTGTTCAGTTTCCCGCCAGATCGGCGCCGTGCTCGCCCAGCGTCGCCAGGCTGAGGCCCTTGAAGGCGGGCTCTGCCGCAGCCATCGATGCAAACACCGCGTCCGCCGTGCCTCGGACGATCGACGCCGTCGAGCGCATGACCGAGCCGCGCGATCGCCTCGATCGCGGTGATCGCGGCGCCCGGCGGCGGGAACGCCGCGTTGATTCGCTGCACCCGGCCCTTGAAGTTCGTAAAGCTGCCGTCGATTTCCGGATACGCCGCGATCGGCCAGACCTGGTTTGCCATCTGGCAGGTCTCGTTGGCGTCTGTCGATAGCACAATCATGTAGTCGAGCGCGCCGAAGCGCCTGACGAACTCTTCTTCGCCCAATGCGCGAACCAGGTCGGCGCGCATAACGAACAGCATCTTGACCTCGCCCGACGCGACCGCGGCCGCGAGTCCGTCGAGCCCGTCGGTCCCCAGCCCAATCGCCGCGAGGCCGCGCGCGTTGGGATTCTTGTTCGCGCGGATAAGCAAGGCGTCATCTCCGCTGGCGTCCGGCGGCGACCAACTGAGCGTCGCGATTCGGTCCGATCCGATCGCGCTCTTCATCAACTGCTTCAGCGCGAACGCTTCCTCGTTGGTGGACTGCGCATCGACCACCGCCGCGATCGAATTGGGGCCGTACTGGCGCTTGTAATCCGCGATGATCGACGCCGCGCGCCTGATACCTTCGCCCCAGCTCTCGGTCACCAGTTGGTCCTTGGACTGCACCAGCGGCGAGGTCAGCCGCGTCTCGCCTTGCATCGCGGGGAAACTGTGGCGGCCCTCGTCGCACATCCAGTAGCTGTTGACGCCGGGGTTGAAGCGCGGCTTGAAGCGGTAGATGCGCCCGCGATGGTGGTGGATGTCGATCGCGCATCCACGCTCGCATCCGCCGCACACCGACGCGGTGCGATGCAGGTACCACACTCGCATCCGGAAGCGGAATTCTTTTTCGGTGAGCGCGCCGACCGGGCAGATGTCCACGACGTTGCCGGCGTACTTGTTGTTGACCGGACGGCCGGGGTTGATGTCGATGCGGTTATGGTCGCCGCGCCCGAAAATCGCCAGCTCCGAGGTCTTGGTCACTTCATCGAAGAACCGCGTGCATCGCGCGCACAGGATGCATCGCTCCTGATCGAGCATCACGCCCGACCCGATGTCGATCGCCTTGCCCTTGTGATTCTTCTCGGCCAACGGAAAGCGCGACGGCTGCTGATCGTAGTCCATGTAGTAGTCTTGCAGCTTGCACTCGCCGGCCTGATCGCAAACGGGGCAATCGATCGGATGGTTGATCAGCAGGAACTCGAGCACCGCCTTCTGCGCCGCCCTGGCCTTGTCGCTCTTGGTATGGACGACCATCCCTTCGGCGACCCGCGTGTTGCAGGCGATTTGCAGCTTGGGCGCCTTTTCGACTTCGACCAGGCACATCCGGCAGTTGCCGACCACCGACAAGCCGGCGTGGTAGCAATAGTGAGGAATCTCGACGCCGGCGAGTTCCGCCGCCTGGATCAGATTCAGGTCGGCGCCGGCGTCAACTTCCTTGCCGTCAATCGTGACTTTGGGCATCTGCTTTTTTCACTTTTCACTTCTCACCGCCGCCCGCGATCAGGCAGCCTGCCTCGTGGAGCCGTCCTTGAACGGGCATCGCCCGAGCCTGATATGCGCCTCGAATTCGTCGCGATACTTGGGCACGAAGCTCTTCACCGGCATCGAGAGGCTGTCGGCGAGCACGCAAATCGTGTTGCCTTCCATATTGGTCGCGACATCGACGAGGACCTTGAGATCTTCCATCTTGCCGCGCCCCGCTTCCAGCTCGATCAGCAGTTTTTCGATCCAGCCGCATCCTTCGCGGCACGGCGTGCACTGTCCGCATGACTCGTGATGGTAGAAATGGGCGATCGTCTTGAGCGCATCGACCATGCAGGTGTCTTCGTGCATCACCATCACGCCTCCGGTACCCATCAGCGAACCGGCGGCGCGGACGGACTCGAAATCCATGTTGACTTTGACCGCCTCTTGCGCGGTGAAGATCGGAAACGACGAGCCGCCGGGAATAACGCCCTTGAGCGCCTTGCCGTCGAGGATTCCGCCCCCGACATCGTAGATCAGGTCCTTGAGCGGAAAGCCCATCGGCAATTCGTAAATTCCCGGTTTGTTGACGTGCCCGGAGAGGCAGAAGATTTTGGGACCGGGACTTTTTTCGGGACCAATTGATTTGTACCAGGCGGCGCCGCGATTGATGATGTGCGGGACGTTCGACAGCGTCTCGATATTGTTGACCACCGTCGGGCATCCGAACGCGCCCTGGATCGCGGGGAACGGCGGGCGGTTGCGGGGATACGCGCGCCTGCCTTCGAGCGATTCGAGCAGGCCCGTTTCCTCGCCGCAGATGTAGGCGCCGGCGCCACGATGGGTGAAGACTTCGAGGTCGAAGCCGGAGCCGAGGATATTCTTGCCCAGGTAGTTGTTGGCGTAGGCCTCGGCGATTGCGGCGTCGAGAATTCTCTTCTGCACCGTGAACTCGCCGCGCAGGTACGTGTATGCGGTATGCGCGCCGACCGCGCGGCATGCGATCGCGATGCCCTCGATGATGCAGTGCGGATCGAACTCGATCTCGTAGCGATTGGCGAAGGTGCCGGGCTCGCTCTCGTCCGCGTTGCAGCACAGATAGACCGGCTTCTTGGATTCTTTCGGAATGAAGCTCCACTTCACGCCGGTCGGGAATGCCGCGCCTCCGCGCCCGCGCAGATTCGAGTTCTTGATCTCGTTGATAATCTCCTCGGGCTTCATCTCGAACAGCGCCTTGCGCAGCGCCTTGTATCCGCCGTTGCCGGCGTACACCTCGAGCTTGCGGAGATCAGGGATATCCAGCCAGCGAGTCAGTATCCGTTCCATCTGATTTAGGCTGCGCTCGCCGTCCGATCAGGCGGTTTGACGCTTGTCGCCGATCGCCATCAGCTTCTGCTTCTGGCCCTGGATTTTCCGCTGCAGCGCCATCAGCGCGTCGAGCACGCCTTCGGGCCGCGGAGGACATCCGGGAACGTACACGTCAACCGGGACGATTCTGTCGATGCCGGGCACGGTCGCGTAGTTGTCGTAGAAGCCGCCGGTCGAGGCGCATGCGCCAAACGCCATCACCCACTTCGGCTCCGCCATCTGGTCGTAAACCCGGCGCAAAATCGGCCCCTGGCGAACCGTCACCGTGCCGATCACCATCAGCAGATCCGCCTGGCGCGGCGTGAAGCGCGGAAGCAGCGCGCCGAAGCGGTCGATGTCGTAGGGGGACATCGAGAGCGACATATATTCCATCGCGCAGCATGCGGTCGCGAACGGATACGGAAATATCGAAAACTTTCGCGCCCAGCCAAGAGCCTTGTCCAGCCGGGTCAGGACCGCAGTGTCGCCGAGGATAATCTCCTCGCCCTTCGACGACTGAAGCCCGCTTTTAATTAAAGCCATTGATGCCTCTGGCGCTTGATATCTACGTTACATCACTTGGGAGAAAAGCTAGCAAGCCCCGCGCCGGCCCGTCAACGAATCCTGATGAAACGACGCTTCGGAGTGAAGCGAAACTTGCTCTCCCGACGCCTCATCCCCCCGAACAGTTCTAATATGGACGAAGACCCGCATCTTTATCTTTATACTAACGTGCAGGGGTCACCCCTGCTCACGAAATTCGCAGCACGCCGGCCCCTTTGATCTCGTCGTGCTTGAGCATCTTGAGCGCGACGTTGGCCTCGGCCAGCCCGAACGCCACCGTCGTCGTCTGAATCGGTATCTCGCCCGCAATCTTGAGGAACTCTTCGCCGTCGGCGCGCGTGTTGGCCGTCACGCTGCGAAGTTCTTTTTCGTAGAATAGATGGCTTTCGTAGTCCAGCGCCGGAATCGGGCTTAAGTAAATTCCCGCGACGGCCAGGATTCCCCCGCGATCGAGCGCTTCCAGAGCCGGCAACACCAGATCCCCCGCCGGAGCAAACAGGATTGCCGCATCCAGCGCCGCCGGCGGCCGCTCTCCCGCATTGCCGATCCATTCGGCGCCAAGGTCTTTCGCCAAATCCCGATGCGCTCCGCCCCGGCTCATGACAAACACCCGGCATCCCCAATGGCGTAGCATCTGAAGCGCAAGATGAGCCGAGCCGCCGAAGCCGTAGAGTCCGACGGTTGCACCCGGTCTGATCTCGGCGCGCTTGATTGCGCGATACCCGATTATTCCGGCGCACAACAGCGGCGCCGCTTCCTCATCGCCGAGGCCGTCGGGAAGCGCGTAGGCGAAATCCTCGCGCACCACGGCCCACTCGCAGTAGCCGCCGTCGTGGTCGTAGCCGGTGAAGCGCGCATTGGGGCAAAGGTTTTCGCGCCCGCGCCGGCAATAGACGCAAACGCCGCAGGTCTCGCGAAGCCATGCGATCCCGACTCGATCGCCCTGCTTGAAACGAACCGCCCCGGTCCCGCGCCGGTCCACGATGCCCACGATTTCATGGCCGGGGATAATTCGCGGACGGCGCGGCGGCAGGTCGCCTTCGGCGACGTGAAGATCGGTCCGGCATACGCCGCAAACGCGCACCCGCACCAGAATTTCACCGGCCCCCGGCTCGGGCACGGCCACATCAACCGAGCGGATCGGGTCCGATTCGATCGGCGCGGGCTTTTCGACGATCATCGCCTTCATTTTTTCATCAATCGCATTTGCGCAACGATTTCTCTCTAACCAGGAAATATCATAACCGACGCGCCCGCTGCGGGCTTGCGAAAAACTTCCTGACTGAATCCCCCGCTCGCGTCGCGCGAATCGACAAACGCGATGTTTGTCAGAGACGTAAATGCAGTTTGCGCAAAGCTATCAAGGCGAGTATAAATTATTCTTAATCACAGGCACTGAAAAGATTAGCCTTGCTTAAGCTGTATTGGCGGTTCTTCCTCGTCACCATCGGGGGATAAGCAAATGAACAAATACGCAGGAAAAGCAGGAATCGCCGTCATCGCAATCCTGGGCGCGGCCGCGTTGGCGACTGTCGGCCTTCTTCGTTCTTCAGGCCGCGCCTATAGCGCGGACCCCACTCCGACGCTTTTCGTTACGGACGATAACACCTCCGCCGTCACGGCCTATCCCGCCCCGAGCAACGGCGACGTCTCCCCGCTGGCCCCCGCGCCTACTGGCCTCCTCTCGCCCCAATATGTGGCCTTCGACCCCAGTGGAAACATTTATGTCACCAACGGCGGCAGCAACACCATCCCCATTTACGCCGCGGGGAGCAACGGCAACGCCGCTCCCATCGCCACCATCGGCGGGAGCAACACCGGCTTGAACGGACTATCAAGCATCGCGCTGGATTCCAGCGGCAACATCTATGTGGTGAATCAGTACGGCCCCGCCGGCGTGTTTGTCTATCCGGCGCTGGGAAGCAGCACCGGGCCGCTCAACGAGGCCCCAATCGCCACCATCAAGGGGAGCAACACCGGCTTGATCAGGCCACAAGGCATCGCGCTGGATTCCAGCGGCCACATCTATGTGGCGGATAACGGCGGCCTGTTCGCCGACCCCAGCGTGTTTGTCTATCCGCCGCTGGGGAGCAGCACCGGACTGCTCAACGAGGCCCCCACCGCCACCATCAGCGGGAGCAACACCGGCCTGAGCTACCCAGAAGGCGTCGCGCTGGATTCCAGCCGCAACATCTATGTAACGGACAGCGACAGCGTGTTTGTCTATCCGCCGCTGGGGAGCAGCACCGGGCTGATCAACGAGGCGCCCACCGCCACCATCAGCGGGATCTACACCGACCTGAGCCACCCAAGCGGCGGCATCGCGCTGGATTCCAGCGGCGACATCTATGTGGTGAACCAGTACGGCCCCGCCGGCGTGTTTGTCTATCCGGCGCTGGGAAGCAGCACCGGGCCGCTCGACGAGGATCCCATCGCCACCATCAGCGGGAGCAACACCGGCCTGAGCTATCCACAAGGCATCGCGCTGGATTCCAGCGGCAACATCTGTGTGGTGAACGGTGGCAGCGTGCGGGTCTATCCGCCGCTGGGGAGTAGCACCGGGACGCTCAACGAGTCCCCGACCGCCACCATCAGCACGACGATGACCACCGGCTTGGGATGGCCACAAGGCATCGCGGTGGATTCCACCGGCAACATCTATGTGGCGGATGACGGCGGCTTGGCGAACGGTTACACCCCCGGCGTGTTTGTCTATCCGGCGGGGAGCAACGCTAATGCCGCTCCCATTGCCAGCATCAGCGGACCCGACACCGGCCTGGACGCCCCGGAAGGCATCGCGCTGGATTCCAGCGGCAACATCTCTGTGGCGGACAGCGGCGCCGACTACGGAGGCCCCCCGAGCGTGTTTGTCTATTCGGCGGGGAGCAACGGCGACGCCGCGCCCAGTGCCACCATCAGCGGGAGCGACACCGGCCTGACCTACCCAATCGGCATCGCGCTGGATTCCAGCCGCAACACCTATGTGACGAACTGCCCTCACTGTGAAGGTACAGCCGGCATCCCCAGCGTGTTTGTCTACGCGGCCGGGAGCAACGGCGACGCCGCGCCCAGCGCCACCATCAGGGGGAGCAAGACCCGCTTGATCAGCCCATTCGGCATCGCGCTGGATTCCAGCGGCAACATCTATGTGGCGGACTACGGCAACATCTGGGAGGACGACGGCTCCATCCCCGCCAGCGTTTTTGTCTATCCGGCGCTGGGAAGCAGCACCGGGCTGCTCAACGAGGCCCCCATCGCCACCATCAGCGGCAGCAACACCGGCCTGAGCTATCCACAAGGCATCGCGCTGGATTCCAGCGGCAACATCTATGTGGCGGACGACGGCTATGACACGGGCACCTCGAGCGTGTTTGTCTATCCGCCGCTGGGAAGCAGCACCGGGCCGCTCAACGAGGCCCCAATCGCCACCATCAGCGGTCCATTCACAGAACTTAGTCAGCCTCAGTTCGTCGCCATCCAGCCGGCTGCTGCCACGCCGACACCGACCGCGACTCCAACCGCGAGTCCGACCTTCACCGCGGCGACAGCAACTCCAACGGCGACTCAAACCCCGACTGCGACGGCCACTCAGACCGCGACGGCAACTGGCGGCACGCCGACCGCAACCGCGACTGCGACCGGCGGCACACCGACAGCGACAGCGACCGGAACGGCAACTCCAACGGCAACTACGACCGCAACTCCCACGGCGACAGCAAGCGCGACTCGCACCGCAACCGCGACGGCAACAGCAACTCAGACTGCGACGGCCACCGCAACTGCGACGGCTACTGCAACTCCTACAGTTACTGCGACCGCAACTCCAACTGCGACTGCGACCGCCACGTCAACGCCGACCGCCACCGCCACGGCCACCGCTACTGCAACAGCCACCGCCACGTCAACGCCGACAGTTACTGCCACGCCGACCGCAACGCCCACGGCAGTGCCGGTCAAGCTGAAGATCAGTCCGGCGTCGCTGAACTTCGGCACGGTGAAGGTCGGGAATCATAAGGGACCCAAGAATGTCACCGTCACCAACCCCAAGGGCACCAAGAAGAAGCCCGGTATTACGGTGGTGATGGGGGGGCTCGGCGGAGGGGGCAGTCCGTTCGGCGTGTCGAATGGCTGCAATGCGCCGCTGCCGGCGGGCGGGAAGTGCAAGATCGGAGTTACGTTCACGCCGACCGCCGCGCAAACCTATAGCGCCACCCTGACGATCATCGACAATGCGCAAGCCGCGCCGCAGCCGGTGAAACTCAAGGGCAAGGGCAAATAGGCGGCGCGACCGGGCGGACCGACCCCGCCGCAATGGAAGAGCGCCCTTGAGCGATCCACCGCCCAAGAATTGCGCTACCGTTCATCGCGTGCTCTATTGAGCCGCACTAATGCAGGCGGTCAAACAATCCCAGCCGTCGGGCGGACTTTCGTTTGCGCGCTCCGATAACTCTACCCTGGTCGTCCGGCTCACCGGCGATTGGCATCTCCGTCACGGCCTGCCCGAGCCTGAACTTGTAACCAAACAACTCGATATCGCGCCCAAACCCGGCAAGCTGACCTTTGACGCGGCCGGGCTTCACGATTGGGACAGCGGCCTGCTCACCTTCCTTATAGGCGTCAGCGAGGTTTGCCATCAGCGCAAATTGCCCGTGGATTGGAGCCCGCTTCCCGAGGGCGTGCGGGCCTTGGTCCAGTTGGCGGAAGCGGTGCCGGAAAAAACCGGCGCGCGCCACGAGGCGTCGCACACTTCGTTCATCGAGACCCTGGGCAAGGAAGCCATTTCTTTTGCCCAGGGGCTGGATGACTTTCTGCGCTTCCTTGGCGAAGTGACGATCGCGTTCGGCCGGCTGGCCGTCGGCAAGGCGCGTTTTCGAAGGGTTGACCTGATGGTCGTGATCCAGGATTGCGGCGCCGACGCATTCGGCATCGTCACCCTGGTCACCTTCCTGGTCGGGGTGATTCTCGCGTTCGAGGGCGCGGTGCAGTTGCAGCAGTTCGGCGCGTCAATCTTCGTCGCCGACCTGGTCGCCATTGCGATGACCCGCGACATGGGCGCGATGATGGCGGCGATCATCATGGCGGGCCGCACCGGAGCCGCGTTTGCCGCGCAGCTTGGCTCGATGAAGGTGACGCAGGAAATCGACGCGCTGACCACGATGGGAGTCTCGCCGCTCGAATTCCTGGTGCTGCCGCGCGTGCTCGCCCTGTTCCTGATGATCCCGCTGCTGTGCGTGTACGCCGATTGCCTGGGAGTGGCCGGAGGAGCGTTCGTCAGCGCGACGATGCTCCATATCTCTCTGCGCACCTATCTCACCGAGACCAAGAACGCGATTACGCTCACCATGATCTTCGGCGGCATCTTCAAGGCCGCGGTTTACGGAATTATCATCTCGGTCGCCGGATGCCTGCGCGGGTTCCAGTGCGGCAACAGCTCGTCGGCGGTCGGTGACGCGGCGACTCGGCGGTGGTTACCGGAATCGTCTATGTAATCGTCGCATGCGGAATGTTCGCCGTCATCTTCAACATCCTGGGAATCTAGGTGTTTAACCGGCAATTGAGAATCAAGCTGGACAGCCCGGCGCGCTGATATGGCCATCATGCACTTCCGAACCAAGTCCTCGGACGGCAAACGCGTCTCGATCGCGAAGTTTCCCAAGGACGGTCCCCCGCCGATCACGGTCAAGGATCTGACCATGGCGTACGGGACCTTCGTCCTGATGAAGGATGTAAATTTCACGGTTAATCACGGCGACATCTTCATAATAATGGGCGGCAGCGGCAGCGGGAAAAGCACCCTGCTGCGCCACATGCTCGGGCTGATCGAGCCCGCCAAGGGCGAGGTCTGGTACGGCGACTTCAACTTCACCAGGGCCGAGCCGCTCCAGCGCGAGGAGATGCTGCGGCACTTCGGCGTTCTCTACCAGGGCGGCGCGCTATGGAGCTCGATGACGCTGGCGGAGAACGTAGGGCTGCCGCTCGGCGAATTTACCGATCTGTCGCAGGCGGAAATCCGCGAGGTTGCCGCGCTCAAGCTCGCGCTGGTCGGGCTCAAGGGCTTCGAGGGCTACTACCCGAGCCAGATCAGCGGCGGGATGCAAAAGCGGGCGGGACTTGCGCGCGCGATCGCGCTGGACCCGGAAATACTTTTCTTCGACGAGCCGTCGGCCGGCCTCGATCCGATAAGTTCGCGCCTGCTCGACGACTTGATCCTGGAACTGCGCGACAACCTCGGCGCCACGATCGTGGTCGTGACTCACGAACTGGCCAGCATTTTCTCAATCGGCAACAACAGCGTCTTCCTCGACGCGGAGAGCAGGACCATGATCGCGCACGGCGACCCCAAGGACCTGCTGGCGCATTGCACCGATCACCGGGTGCAGACTTTCCTCACCCGCGGGGGATCGGAAGCGGAAAAATCAGCGAGGACTCATGGGTAAGCGAATCAATCCGGCGATGGTGGGCGCGTTCGTTTTGGGCGCGCTCGGCCTGATCCTGGCGGCGATAATCCTGCTGGAGGGAGGCTGGTTCCGCAAGACCCACGAATACGTCATCTACTTCGGCGGCGGCGGTATCAACGGCCTCAGGGTCGGCGCGCCGGTCAAGTTCAAGGGGGTCGAAATAGGCGAGGTCAAACGGACTCTGTTGCAGCCTGGAGCAGCAGGTGAGCCCCATAAACAACATGCTGACCGCCCAGGTGCACATCCCGGTGATCATCGAGCTGGATGAGCAAAAGATTGTTTCCCACGGCGGCACCACCATCGACTTGAGCGACCCGCATACAATCCCCAACCTGATCCGCGAAGGGTTGCGCGCGCAACTGGGCTCGGACAGCTTCGTCACCGGCATGATGTACGTGTCGTTGGACATCGACCCGAAGACCCCGATTCAAATGATCGCGCCGCCCGGCGCTCCGCTCCAGGAAATCCCCGCGATTCCAACCCCGCTCGAACAAGCCCAGGCGGTCGCGATCCGAATCTTCGAAAGACTCGACAAGGTCGACTTCGACACCCTGTTCACCCAGATGACCGGCATGCTGGAATCCATCAAGCAAGTCACCAGCTCGCCGGCGCTCAGAGAGACAGTGAACAATTCCGAGAAGACCCGCGTGCAAGTGGACCGCACGCTGGACACCGTCCAAAAGACTCTGAACACGATGAACAGCCGGGTGCCTCAGCTGTCGGACTCTTTCCAGAAGACTTCGCGCGCCGCAGACGCCGCGGCGACCCAGGCTCGCCTCACGCTCGACACCGTGCAATCGACGATCGAGCCCAACTCTCCGGTGAACTACCAGGTGCTGCAGACCCTCCAGGATGTCTCCGCCGCCGCGCGCTCAATCAAGCAGCTGACGGACTACCTGCAACGTAACCCGAGCGCAATCATTCGCGGCCGCGACCTCGGCCAGGATTAACCATGACCTCGAGCAGAAGACGGTTTTGGACAACTTGTGCGGCCGCCGCGATCGCGATCGCGCTGGCGGGATGCTCCTCCCTCTCCAATGCGGTTCTCGCCCCGCAGCCGGACGTCACCAAGTTTTATCTCCTCACACCCACGGCGGACGCCACCGCGACGCCACCGGCGGCTGCGCAGGGCACGGGCGGCGATTTCGCGATCGGACTTGGGCCGATCAAACTGCCTCCGTACCTCGATCGCCAGGAAGTGGTGACGCGCGCCGCCCCCAATCGTCTCGAGCTCTCAAAGAACGAGCGATGGGGCGAGTCGCTGCAAAACGGTTTCACCGGCGTGATGGCGCGCGACCTTGCCGCACAAACCGGGACGGGGCGCGTGATTCTCTACCCGTGGTACAACACGGTGCATATCGATTTGCAGGTCCAAATTGACGTCTATCGCTTCGAGACCGACGGCAATGGCAACGCGCAACTGTCGGCGAAATGGACGATCCTCGACTCCACCGGCAAGAACATTTTATATACCGTCGAGTCCAATCTGACCGAGCCCTCCAAGCCCGGCGATACCACGGCGGCAGCGGCGGCGCTGAGCCGCGCGGTGGGCGATCTGAGCGGCCAGATCGCGAACATGCTCCACCAGTTACGCTCGCAACCGGCTGCGCATCCGGCTTGAGCACAAATCGGCGCCCGCAAATTTGCGATTTAAGACAGTGCCCGCTTGTAAGGCAGTCTTATTTTGCAACTAAACTTGCCTCATCGTAACTGATCGCCTATAAACGCGATTGATGCCGTCGCTGCATTCATCACTCGCTTCCGAGCCGCGCGAGCGCGCTCCGATTCGCGATATCCTCGACAAAGCGCTGGCCGGCGCGCGCTTGACCGATGACGACGCGATCGCGCTGATCGAATGCCCAGACAGCGGCCTCGACGCCCTGCTTTCCGCCGCGGCTGAACTCCGCGACCGCGGCAAGGGCCGCGACGTAACCTACTCGCGCAAAGTTTTTTTACCGATAACAAATCTTTGTCGCGATCGTTGTACCTACTGCACCTTCCGCAAAGACCCGGGCGATCCCGGCGCGTGGACGATGACGCCCGGCGAGATTGCCGATTGGTCGCGCCGTGGCGCCGAACTCGGATGTAAAGAGGCGCTGATGTGCCTGGGCGACAAGCCCGAGGTCGCGTTCAAAGAATATCGCAAGACGCTGGCGAGCCTCGGCGTCCGCAGCACGATCGAATACGTCGGCCGCGCTTGCGAAATCGCGCTGGCCGAAGGACTGCTGCCGCATACCAACGCCGGCCTGATGACGCCCGATGAAATGCGCGCGCTGCGTCCGCTCAACGCGAGCATGGGCCTGATGCTCGAAAATATCTCGCCGCGGCTGCGCGCGCGCGGCGGGCCGCATCAGGCCGCGCCCGACAAGGACCCCGCGCTGCGGATTAAGATGATAGACGAGGCCGGCGCGCTCCGGATTCCGTTCACCACCGGAATCCTGCTCGGTATCGGCGAGACCCCCGCCGAGCGCGCGCAAAGCCTGACGGCGATTCGCGACACCCATGAGCGTCACGGCCATATCCAGGAAGTGATCATCCAGAATTTCCGCGCCAAGCCCGAGATTGCGATGGCCGATGCGCCGGAGCCCGACGCATTCGACATGGCGCGCGCGATCGCGGTCGCACGCCTGGTACTCGGGCCGGCGATGAGCGTGCAGGCGCCGCCCAACTTGTCTCCCCATCAGATCGAGTTGTTCCTGAGCGCCGGAATCAACGACTGGGGCGGCATTTCGCCGCTCACCAAGGACTACGTAAACCCCGAGGCGCCGTGGCCGCACCTCGACACGCTCGGCGAGCGATGCGCGCGGGCTGGATTCCGGCTTGGTGAAAGGCTCGCAATTTATCCCGAATACATCGATGATAAATGGCTCGACCCGGCGGTCGCGACTAAAGTGCGCGCGATATGGGATCGACCCGTCGGAGGCCAACGATGAATCTGGAGTACTGGCGAGATTACGTCGACGAAATCGAAGCGACTCCCGTTGACGCTTTGCTCGGCAAGGCGTCCCCCGCGGTGCGCGCCGCGCTTGAACACGCTCTCCTGAAAAGAGAACTGACGCCCGAAGAAGGGCTGCGCTATACACCGCCGGCGGCGACGACTTGCGCGCGACCGTCAAATGCGCCGACCTCGCGCGCGCCGAGGACGTCGGCGACGAAGTCACTTACATCGTCAATCGCAATATCAACTTCACCAATGTCTGTTTCGTCGGATGCCAGTTCTGCGGCTTCAAGCGCCAGCGCTGGGATCCCGACGCCTACGATCATTCCGACCAGGCCATCGTGCGCAAAGTGGCCGACGCCGTCGCCCGCGGAGCGACCGAGATCTGCATGCAGGGCGGCATCAACCCCGAGATGCCGCCGTTCAAGTATCGCGACCTGCTCGATGCAATAAAGGGCGCATTTCCCGAGATACACATCCACGCCTTCTCGCCGATGGAGATAATGTACGGCGCCAGGCGCACGCGGATGGACTATCCGGAATACATCGCGATGCTCAAGGAGCACGGATTGGGCTCGATTCCCGGCACCGCCGCCGAAATCCTGGACGACGGCGTGCGCGAGATTTTGAGCCACAAGAAGGTCGATGTGGCCGCGTGGGTCGAGATAATCACCACCGCTCACGCGCTCGGCGTGCCAACGACCTCAACCGCCATGTACGGCCACGTCGAGACACCGCAACACGTGGTGAACCATCTCGGCTTGATCCGCACGATCCAGAAGCAGACCCATGGTTTCACCGAGTTCGTGCCGCTCAGATTCATCCATCAGAACACGATGCTTTACCGCAAGGGTCTGGTCTCGCCGCCGGATCGCGGTCAACTGGATTTTCAGATGTACGCGTTCTCGCGCTTGTTCCTGCGCGGGCAAATCGACAATATCCAGACCTCGTGGGTCAAGTGCGGCGTCGATCTCGCGGCGTTCACGCTCAAGGCCGGATGCAACGATTTTTCGGGCACGCTGATGGAGGAAAGCATCACGGCCCTGGCCGGCGGCGACTCGGGTGAGTTCGTGCCGGTCGATTTGTTCGAGGAAAAAGCGCGCGAGATGGGCCGCGTCGCGGTCGAACGCACCACGCTCTACAAAAAGCTCTACGGAAAAAAGGCGCCCAATGGAGCGCGGCCAATCGCGTCCTCTCCCGTCCCCGCAGATCACCACGCTGGCGGGGGGAGTGGGTGCGGCTAAGTTCATCCGGGGACTGGTTCGGCGTATAGATCCCGAAAGGCTGGCCGTCGTCGTTAACACCGGCGACGACGAAACCTTTTACGGACTTCACGTCTCACCCGACATCGACACCGTCACCTACACGCTGGCGGGCGTGGTCAGTCGTGCGCACGGTTGGGGTCTCGACGGAGAATCCTTCAACGTGCTCCGCGCGCTTGCGCGTTTCTACGGCGAGCCGTGGTTCGCGCTGGGCGACCGCGACCTCGCCACCCATCTGTACCGCACCGACCGGATGCGCCACGGCGCGCCGTTAAGCCGAGTCACCGCGGAAATCGCCACCGCGTTCGCGGTCAAGTCGGCAATTATCCCCATGAGCGACGACCGGGTGCGGACCTTCGTGAAGTTGCGCGGACAGCGCGCCGTCCCGTTCCAGGAATACTTCGTGCGCGGGCGCGCGCGCGGCGCCGTCGAAAAGATCGAGCTGCGCGGAATCGCCAGCGCGCGCCCCAATCCCGCCGGCCTGCGCGCGATCGCCAAATCCGCCGCGGTCATCCTGGCGCCATCCAATCCGTTCGTCTCGCTCGGCCCGATTTTGAAATTGACCGGCGTGCGCGCGGCGCTGCGCCGGGTGAAACGGCGCGTCGCGGCCATCAGCCCGATAGTCGGCGGCAAAACGATCAAAGGCCCCGCTGACAAAATGCTCCGCGGCCTCGGGATGGAAGTCTCGCCGCTCGGAGTTGCGCGGCTCTATCGCGATATTGCCGGCCTGTTCGTGCTCGACAACGCCGACCGGCGCTACCTCGAACCGATCGAACGGCTTGGGATGCGGGCGATGGCTACCGACACGATCATGTCCACTCCCGAACGCGCCGCCGCTTTGGCCGAAGTGGTTCTGCGGGCGCTTGCGGTGTAGTAGGCTGGTCCCGCCGATGCGCACAATAAGTCTCACCGCGATCGAGGGGATCCCGATGGTGAAGGCGGGCGACGATCTTGCCGCGCTGATAGCCCGCGGACTCGATCACACTCGCCTGAAACTCGAACCCGGCGATATTCTCGTCGTATGCCAGAAGGTGGTCTCGAAAGCCGAGGGCCGCGTCGTGGATTTGAAGGATTTCGAGCCTTCCGAATTCGCCCGCAGCTACGCCATGCGATGGGAAAAAGACCCGCGCGCGGTCGAAGTCGTGCTGCGCCAAACCAGCAGAATCGTCCGCAACGACCACGCCGTCCTAATCGTCGAGACCGGGCCCGGATGGGTCTGCGCCAATGCCGGCGTCGATGAATCCAACAGCCTTGAAGACGGCCGCGCCATCCTGTTGCCCGAGGATCCCGACGCCTCGGCCCGCCGCCTTCGCGACGATATTCGCCGCCGCTTCGGCGTTACCGTCGCGATCCTGGTCACCGACACCTTCGGCCGTCCGTGGCGCGACGGCCTTACCGAGGTATGCCTCGGAATAGCCGGGATGAATCCGATCCTCGACTTGCGCGGCACCAACGACCTGGGCGGCCGCGAATTGCATCACACCGTGGTCGCAATCGCCGACGAGATCGCGTCCGCCGCCGGCCTGCTGATGGAAAAAGCGGCCGCCATTCCGGCGGTCGTCGTGCGCGGATACCAATATGAACCGTTCGATGGCAGCGCGAAGGTATTGATTCGTCCCGCCGAAGCCGATTTATTCCGCTAACCGCATCCTGTGATACGTGGAAACTGAAAAAGTGAAAAAAGCCAAGGCAACCCAGCTCGCTGCCGCATCCACGCCTGAGGCTTTAAACCCCGCGCGCCTGGTCGAAGCCGACCTCGCCGCGGCCGAAGCGAAACTTTCCCGCCTGCTCGACTCCAACGAATCGACCATCGCGGAAATTTGCCACTACCTCGTTGACGCCGGCGGCAAGCGGCTGCGCCCGACGTTCATCCTGCTGGTGTACCGCGCATGCGGCGGAACCGACGCCAAAGTCGCCGACGCAATCGACGCCGCAATCGCGCTCGAACTGATCCATTCCGCCACCCTGCTCCACGACGACATCATCGATCGCGGCCTGCTGCGTCGCGGCAAGCCGTCGGCCTTCGCACGCTACGGATTTGGCCCGTCGCTCATCGCCGGCGACTATCTGTTCTGCCGCGCGTTCGAGGTATGCGGCCGCTTCGAAGAACGCCTCGTGCACACCGCGGCGCAGGCCTGCATCCAGCTGACCGAAGGCGAAGTGATGGAGGGCAGATTCCGTCACAATGCGGGGGCGACCCTGGCCGACTATATCGGGGTGATCGACCGCAAGACCGCGTCGCTGTTCCACGCCGGCGGCAAGGTTGCCGCGGACCTCGCGGGCGTGCCGCCGCGGACCGTCGATGCGATGGCGAAGCTCGGAACCGCGATGGGGCTGGCATTCCAGATGGTCGATGACCTGCTCGATATCCTCGGGCCGGAAGAAAAAATCGGCAAACCTGTCGGCTCCGATTTGCGCGCGGGCATCCTCTCGCTGCCGGTAGTGCTCGGCGTCGAGCGCAACGCCGAGCTGCGCACGCTGTTCCAGAACGGAACCAGGATGGAGGGCGCGGTGCTCGAGCGCGCGCTCGGCCTGCTGCGAGACCCTGAAATCATCGCCGCCGCTCGCCGTCTTGCCGCGGACCAAGTCGCAACCGCGCGCTCGACCATCGGCGAGCTCGAACCGTCCCCCTACCGCGACGGCCTGGCAACGTTGATCGACGACCAAATCTCCCGCGAAATCTGAAACACCTGCGCCCGTCGCCGCAGCGACGCCATCCCCGTTTGATATGGGGATTATCCCCCAAAACAGGGGCTGAATAGCTCACGAAGAACATCACACTCGGGCGGATTTGGGGTTGTCCTCCGGCATTTTTCCCTAACGCTTTGGTGAGTTTTTCTGCCCCCGCCCGGTCGGTGTCCCAATTACATAAGTTGCGGACAAGACGTATGTTCAGTTCAGAACAACGAAGGAGGTGACAGGGCCATGTTGAAGAAATACCAGGGCGCAGAGAATGTCAGAGGCGGCTTCTACTGGAATACTACAGAACTGGAGGTGGTGACGGTTGACGGGAAGAACGGAGCGCTGCCCGGTGGCCCGACCCAGAAATACCTGAAGGTTCCCGCGCTGGCCTTGATCCCGCTTGCGATCGGCTTCAGCGCGATTTACGTGATGTTCCTTCCCTTCATCGGGTTCGCGATGGTGCTGAGCCTGGTGGTGCGCAAGGCCCGCAAGGGCGTTCAGGGCGGAGCCAACGTGAAAGGCGGCTACTATTGGGATACCGCAAGACATGAGTTTGTCACGGTCGAGGGCAAGCGTGGAACGCTGCCCGGCACCCCGGCCGAGAAGTACGTGAGGGTGCCGGGATTGCTCTTCATGCCGCTGGCGCTGGTGCTGGGTGCGCTTTTCGTGATTTTCCTCCCACTGATCGGCTTGGCGATGGTGCCGATCCTTCTGGTGCGCAAGAGCCTCGCCAGCAAGGGCTTGGTCAATGTCGCTCGTGCCTCCGTGCGAAAGCTCGCGGCGCTGACCGCCCCTGAGTGACTTGGCGCTGAGTGATTTGGCGCTGAGTCCAATACCGGCGGCAGGGCGACTGGAGGTCAGCCCTGCCGCTCGCGCATTTACTGCTCTACCCGAATTACCCCCTTCTTAATCGCACTCGCCCGAAATTGAATGCTCCCGCCTTGCCCACTTTGGGTTTGACATGAGGCGAAAAAAGAGCGAAAACAGTGCTGATGGCAGCACTCCCAAAACCTTCGTGGAGCAACCCTTCAAGCCCGATTCAGGCCGCCAGACTGCCGTCTCATATCCCGGTCGAAAGGCCGCAACCACTTGTATTTTCAGGGGTTTTTCGCGGCCATGAACTTACCCGCAAGGACCGCCGCCTAAGCTCCGGACTCGCCCCGCTCGACGCCCTGATAGACGGTGGAATTCCGCGAGGGCGAATCAGCGAAATCACGGGCCGCGCCGGTTCGGGCAAGACCTCGATTGCCGCATCGTTCGCCGCCTCCGCCACCCGGATGGGCGAGGTCGCCGCATGGCTCGACGCCTCGGGCGCCTTCGATCCCGAGAGCATGGCGGCTGCCGGAGTAGAGCTTGGCCGGATGCTGTGGGCATCAATGAAGATGAAGACGACGGCGTCGTCACCGATGGCGCGTGCGACTCTCCCGTATGGCCACTTCGCCGCCAGCCCGCTCACGCCGCGCCCTCAATCCGCGATCGTCAAAGCTGCGGAACTGGTGCTCGAGGCCGGCGGCTTTGGTCTGGTCGTCGTCGATTTCGGCGAAGCGCCGCGCGCACTCGCGCACGCGTCGGCGCTTCGAATCGCCCGCGCCGCCGAGCGCAGCGGCGCAGCCGTGATCGCGATCGCACCGTGGCGGATGTGCGGGACGTTCGCGGCGCTGAGCCTGGCCGCCAGCCGCGCCGAGACGTCGTTCAGCCGGCTCGCTCCTGGCTCACCGGTAATGTTCGACGGACTTGCGGTGGATGCGATGGTGGCGCGGAACAAGATGGGCGGGACGGGGCGGCGGGTTCGCGTTCGCGCCCTGGTCGATCCGGTTCGAGCTCCAAATTCCGTGCACAGTGAAAAATCCTGGCAGGAGTGCATAGACGAGCACCGCGATCCGGGATTCTTCGCTGCGCTCAGAATGACAAAGGGAAATCCGCGGGTTCGAGTTTCCGCAAGCATCTAGCGTGGTGTCCCGATGGCTCGTATCGCGTGCGTCATGGTCGCCGATTTTTCTATCGCGGCGATTGTGCGCTCGAATCCCGCGTTGGGGGGCAAGGCGCTGGCTATCGGCGCAAGCATGGCTCCGCACGCCGAGCTCGACGCCGTTTCGCCGTGCGCGCGTGAACTTGGAATCCGCCCCGGGATGACGATCGCGCAGGCGCGGGCGATCTCCTCCGATCTGGCCGTGGTCCATCGCTCACCCGCCGCAGAAAGCTCGGCGCATTCCGCCCTGCTCGACGCGGTCGAATCGGTTTCGCCTGTCGCCGAGCCAGGCGCGCCGGGATGCGTGTGGCTCGATCTCGCGGGCCTGCATCGCATCTACGATGGCGAAGCAGCGATTACCGCCGAGCTCGTGCGATGCGTGCGCAGAGTCGGGATGGAGCCCGCCGCCGGCGTCGCGGCCAACAAGGAACTGGCGCATCTGGCCGCGCGATGCGGGGGCGTGCGCGTGATCGAGGCCGGGTGCGAGCGCGAATTCCTGAACTGGCTGCCGCTCGACATGCTTGATCTCGGAAAATCGGATCGCGGCGATGACCTGGAGACCACGCTCGCCAGATGGGGGATGCGCCGGCTCGGGGAGCTGGCGCGCCTGGATCCCGCCGCGGTCGGCACGCGGCTGGGCCGCCGTGGGGCCGAGCTGGTCCGGCTTGCGCGCGGTGGAAGTTCCTCGCCGATTGTGCCGCGCCGGCGCGCCGAGTTTTTCGTCGAAACCGTCGAGCTTGAATATGGAATCGAGAACCTGGAGCCGCTGGGGTTCGTCATGCATGCGATGCTCGAGCGGCTGGCCGAGCGGCTTGCGATGCGCGGGCTGGCCGCCAGCGACATCACGCTCGCGTTCGGGATGAGCGGTCATCGCAGTTTCAGCCGCCGGATCGCGGTGGCGGCGCCGTCGAACGACGTCCGCGCGATTCTCACGCTCATCAACCTGAGCCTTGAAGCGGCGCCGCCCGAGGACGGCGTCGAATCGATTCGAATCGAGATTGAGCCGCGCGTCCCGCGTCCCGCGCAGACCGACATGTTCATCCCGCCCTGCCCTGCGCCGGACAAGCTGCAGACCACGATTGCGCGGCTGGCGGCGCTATGCGGCCCCGGCAACGTGGGCACGCCAAGGGCGGAGAATTCGCATCGGCCCGAAGCGATGCGGCTCGATCCGTTCGTACCGCGCAGCGCGCCGCCAATCCCCGAAAACGCGGCGGCCAAGACCGTGACGCAACTGGTGATACGCGCGATTCGTCCGGCGCGGGAAATCGAGGTGATGTGCTCGCGGGAGATTCCGGAGTTCGTCCGCGGCGAGAATCTTGGCGCGCGCGTGATCTCGATCGCCGGGCCATGGCGGCGCGACGGCGAATGGTGGCTTGGATTCGGCGTGGATGCGGATATGCGCGCGGACTACGCCGATGAAAGAAATCCCGCGGCGCGGGAGCGCGGCTTCATCCGCGATTATTACGAACTCGCGCTTGAAGATGGCGGCGTTTACCGCATCTTCCGCGACCTGGACTCGGACAAGTGGTTTCTCGACGGCGCCTACGACTGACCAAGCGCGATGAGGAAGATGTATAGACATTTGTATAGATGTTAGCCTACACTGAGCACGTACATGCAAAAGGTCCCTTTTTCAGGATTCGTATGGGACAACGCCAACCATTCGAAGTGTCAGGAACATGGCGTTTCGGTCGCCGAAATGGAGCATGTTCTCACTCACGCGGCGACTCTTATTGTGCCCGACCTAAAGAATTCGCGCGCAGAGCCCCGTTTCCTGGCAATCGGGCGGACGGAAAAAGGGCGGTACGCTTTTGTCGTTTTCACGCCACGGCAAACCGGCAGCGGAATACTCATGCGGCCCATAAGCGCACGCTACATGCACAGAAAGGAAATTAAAAAATATGAGCAAGAAATTGCCCACGTTCAAAACCGACAAGGAAGCGGAAAACTTCCTTGACCAGGATTTGTCCGACTACATCAGCGCCGAAAACTTCGCGCCGTTTCAGTTCGAGTTCAGGCCCAAACAAAAGTCGGTCAATCTTCGAATCTCCGAAGAACTCCTGAACGCGGTCCGCACCGCCGCGCACCGCCGTGGTATCCCATACCAGCGCTACATCCGGCAGACCCTCGAAGCGGCACTCGGGCCGTCAAAGGAGCCTCGCTCGGGAAAAGGGCGTGCTCGCCGTTCGGGCAAATGACGCTCGAACTCGCGCTCGAAGATGGCGGCGTTTACCGCATCTTCCGCGACCTCAACTCGGACAAGTGGTTCCTCGACGGCGCCTACGACTGACTTGTCGGGGCGAATCGGCATGAACTCCGATTACATCGAACTTCGCGCGCGCAGCGCGTTCAGCTTTCTCGAAGGCGCGACCACGCCCGAGGATCTTGCGGCACGCGCGGCGGAACTCGGCTACCGCGCGATGGCGCTTGGCGATCGCGACGGGCTTTACGGCGCGCCGCGCTTTTACCAGGCGGCGAAGTCCGCCGGAATCCGGCAAATCGCCGCCGCCGAACTGACGCTCGACGACGACTCGCGCCTCTACGTCCTCGCCCCGGATCGCACGCGCTACCAGAATCTCTGCCGCATGATCACCGCCGCCAAGATGCGCGTGCTCAATCCCGGCGCGTCCGCCCCCGACGGCTCTGCCGTGGAGCCCGTCTATCCCGCCAAGGGCGAGAGCCGCATCACGCTCGACGACCTCGAACGCTACGGCCACGGACTCATCTGCCTTGCCGGCGGCGTGAAGAGCCCGTTGTCGCGCATGATCGTTCGCGGCGAGGATCCTATCGATCTGTGCCGGCGGCTCGGCGCGATTTTCGGCGCGGGAAATTTCTACATCGATTTGCAGCGTCATCTCGACGCCGGCGAGGAACGCCTCAATCGCAAGCTCGCGGCACTGGCCGATGCGGCGCGAATCCCGGTGGTCGCGACCAACGACGTATGCCACGGCGGCTCGGATCGCAGCTTGCTCGACGTGCTGACCTGCATCCGGCTCAAGACCACGCTCGAGGAAGCCGGCCGCGCGCTGTGGATCAACAGCCAGCGCCATCTGAAATCGCCGGCCGAGATGGCCGCGCTGTTTCGCGATCTGCCCGGCGCCGTCGCCACCTCGCGCGCGATTGCCGAGCGATGCGCCTTCCACGCTGTCCGACATGGGCTATCGCTTCCCCGACTACCCGCTTCCACCGGGAGAAACGGCCGACGGCTATTTGCGAACACTCACTTACGCGGGCGCGCGAGAGCGATGGCGCGGCGCGATCGACGGCCGCACGCGCCGCCAGCTCGAACACGAGCTCGGGATCATCGAGCGGCTCAAGCTCGCCGGCTACTTCCTGATCGTATGGGACATCGTGCAGTTCTGCCGCGAGAATCGGATCATGGTGCAGGGGCGCGGCTCCGCGGCCAACAGCGCGGTGTGTTACGCGCTCGGAATCACGGCGGTGGATGCGGTCAAGATGGAGCTGCTGTTCGAGCGCTTCCTTTCCGAGGAGCGCGGCGAATGGCCCGACATCGACCTCGACCTGCCCAGCGGCGACGATCGCGAGCAGGCGATTCAATACGTCTATCGCCGCTACGGCGAACGCGGCGCCGCGATGACCGCCAACGTGATCACCTATCGAACGAAAAGCGCGGTGCGCGAAGTCGGCAAGGCGCTGGGCTTTTCGCCCGAACAGGTTGACCGGCTGGCCAAACTCAACCAGGTGTACGAGTTCCGCGACCATCACGACGACCTCGTGGCGCTGCTCAAGCGCGGCGGCGTCGATGTGCAGGCGCCGCGAATCAGGATGCTGGCCGAGCTGGTGCGCAGGATTCAGAGCGTGCCGCGCCATCTCGGGCAGCATAGCGGCGGCATGGTGATCGCCGCGCAGCCGCTCGATGAAATCGTCCCGCTCGAGCCGGCCGCGATGCCCGGCCGGGTGGTGATTCAATGGGACAAGGACGACTGCGCCGACCTAGGCATTATCAAGATCGATCTGCTCGGGCTCGGGATGCTGGCCGCGCTGAAGGAGGCGATCCCGATGATCCGCGCGCACGAAGGCGTCGAGATCGACCTCGCGCATCTTCCGCCCGACGACCCCGGCGTGTACGCGATGCTCCGGCGCGCCGACACGGTCGGCGTGTTCCAGGTCGAGAGCCGCGCGCAGATGGCGACGCTGCCGCGGATGAAGCCGGAGCGGTTTTACGACCTGGTGGTCGAGGTCGCGATAATTCGCCCCGGCCCCATCGTCGGCAAAATGGTGCATCCCTATCTCGATCGCCGCAATCGGCCGCGCCCCGGTCGAGTATCCGCATCCTTCGCTCGAGCCGATCCTGAAACGCACGCTCGGCGTCCCGCTTTTTCAGGAGCAGTTGCTGCGAATGGCGATGACGGTGGCGGGCTTCAGCGGCGGCGAGGCCGAGGAACTGCGCCGCGCGATGGGGTTCAAGCGCTCGGCCGAGCGGATGGAGAAAATCGAAGCGCGACTGCGCGCCGGGATGATCCGCAACGGCCTGCAAGGCAATGCCGCGGACGATATCGTGCGCTCGATCACCTCCTTTGCGCTCTACGGCTTCCCCGAATCGCACGCCGCCAGCTTCGCGCTAATCGCCTACGCGTCGGCGTACCTGAAGCATCATCATCCGGCGGCGTTCGTTGCCGCGATGCTGAATTGCTACCCGCTCGGCTTCTATCATCCCTCGACCCTGGTGAAAGACGCCGCACGCCACGGCGTCGTCGCGATGCCCGTCGATGTGACCCGTTCGGACTGGAAATGCACGATCGAGATTGTGGATCGGCGGGCGGCGATTCGCATGGGACTGCGATACGTCACCGGGCTGCGCGAGCAAATCGCGCATCGAATCGAAAGCGAGCGTGCGCGCCGCCAGTTCGATTCGATCGCCGATCTTGCCGCGCGCGTCGGACCCAACCGCCGCGAGATCGACGCGCTCGCCTACGCCGGCGCGTTCTGCCCATTCGGCCTGGCCCGGCGCGACGCGATGTGGAATGCGGCCGCCGTCGAACGCGACCCCGGGAGCATCCTGGCTGGCGCGAAACCGCACGACGGCGAGCTTCCCCTGGCAAAGATGGCGCCGATCGATGAAACGATAGCCGACTACGCCGCGACCGGCCTCACCACCGGACCTCATCTGATGGCGTACCTGCGCGGCGATTTGCGCGCGCGCGGAATTCTCAGCGCCGACGATCTCACCCGCGCCAGACATCAATCGTGGGTCAAGACCGCCGGCGTCGTGATCGTGCGCCAACGCCCCGGCACAGCCAAGGGCTTCCTGTTCATCACGCTCGAGGACGAAACCGGAATTTCCAACCTGATCGTCACGCCCGATCTGTTCCAGCAAAACCGCCTGCTGCTGCGCAGCGCCGGAATTATCCTGGCCGAAGGCGTGCTCCAAACGGTTGACGGCGTGACCGCGATTCGCGCGCGGCGCTTCGAGGAGATCGAGCTTCCGGGCGCGCTCCCGCCGTCGCATGATTTTCACTAACCGCGCGATTTCACGCACGAATCGGCGTCCCGGCCAAAGCTGCTTGCCGGCGGGCGCGCAAAGCGCGTAACCGCTTCTTTTGGTTAACGTACATTTAGGCAAGGGCGCTTGCCGCCGATGAAGGTGGCCGCCATACGCATTCAAGGAGTGTTTTTATGGTCTCGAGGCTACCTCGCGGTATCGTTCCCGTAGTTATGGCAATCACCCTGGTCGTTGCCGTTGCTCATGTCGCTTCATCGAGTCCGGGCGCCGGCGGCCCGATGGGGCATTGCGGCATGCATGGCGGTATGAGAGGGCACGGCTCCCCGCTTATGCTCTTGCTGAAAAGCGCCAATCTGACCGACGCGCAGAAGCAGCAGGTACATACTATTTTCCAGAACCGGCGCGCCTCGCGGAAAGCTGAATTCCAGCAGCTCAAAGCCGCCAGACAGGCAATCGTGGCCAAGCTCACCTCGACCGGCCCGGTAGCCGCCGCCGATTTGTCCAGCTCGGTTTCGACAATCACTCAGCTACAGAGTCAGATGACGAACGAGCGGATTTCGGACGCTATCGCGATCCGCAACGTGCTGACCCCGACTCAGCTCGCGCAAGTCTCCGCGACCAAGGCCAAGCTCGACTCGATTCACGCCGAGATGAAGGCCCTGTGGGGACACGGCGCCAGCGATGCCCCGCCGGCCGAGTAGCGAATAATCCCCCAACCCCGCCAATCGGACGGAGTCGCGGCCAGTAGGCTGCGGCTCCGTCCGGCAATTCGCGTGGGCGTCAACTGGGCACCGGCTCAACCATCGACGGCGGCCGGATTGCCGGTTAGATTAGGGCCGTGCCCCGCCTCACAGACAAAGTCGCAATCGTAACCGGCGCCGCCAATGGAATCGGGCGCGCAATCGCGATCCGGCTCGCCGCCGAAGGGGCAAAAGTGGCGCTGGCGGATATCCAGCTCGATGCCGCCGAAAATGCGGCGGCGGAAATCCGCCGCGGCGGCGCGTCCGCGATCGCGGTCGCGCTCGACGTCACCAGGCTTGACGATGCGATCGCAGCCGCCGATCGCGTCGAACGTGAACTCGGACCAATCGACATCCTGGTGAACAACGCCGGATGGGACATCGTACTGCCGTTCGTCGAGTCCACCCCCGATCTCTGGGACAAAGTGATCGCGATTAACTTCCGCGGCATGCTCAATTGCTGCAAGGCCGTGGCGCCGCGGATGCAATCGCGCGGCGCAGGCAAAATCGTCTCGATCTCTTCCGACGCCGCCCGCGTCGGCTCCAGTGGCGAATCGGTCTATGCCGGATGCAAGGCCGCCATCATCGCTTTCTCCAAGACGCTCGCGCGCGAACTCGCGGCAAATCACATCAATGTCAACGTCGTTTGCCCCGGACCAACCGACACCGCTCTGCTCAGGAACGCGATGGCGGGGCGGGAGAAAGTTCTCGAGGCGATGGCGCGCGGCATCCCGTTTCGCCGGCTCGGGCAACCGGCGGACCTGGCGGGCGCGGTCGCATTCTTCGCTTCTTCCGATTCGGACTTCGTCACCGGCCAGGTGCTCAGCGTGAGCGGCGGCCTGACCATGGCGGGCTGACGCCGGATCGCGCGCTGCTAGCTGGGCGTGATTCCGGGCGCGGGGAACTTCCGGCACATCTCGGTGACTTCGGCCGCGATGCGCTTCAGCGCCGCCTCATCGTTGGCGTGCGCGATCGCCTCGTCCATCCACTTCCCGATCTGCCGCATCTCCGCGTCGCCCATCCCGCGCGAGGTTACCGCCGGCGTGCCGAGCCGAAGCCCGCTTGGGCTGAACGGCTTGCGCGGATCGTACGGGACCGTGTTGTAGTTGCAGACGATCCCGGCCGCATCGAGCGCCCTGGCAGCCTTCTTGCCAATCACTTTCTTGCCGGTCAAATCGACCAGGATCAGATGATTGTCGGTGCCGCCCGAGACCAGGCTGAATCCGCGCGCGAGCAGTTCGTCGGCGAGCGTCCTGGCGTTGCTCACCACTTTTTTTGCGTACGCCTTGAACTCCGGCGTCGATGCTTCCTTCAACGCAACGGCGATCGCCGCCGTCGTATGATTGTGCGGACCGCCCTGCAGCCCGGGAAAAACCGCCTTGTCGATCGCTTCGGCGTATTCGTTGCGGCACATGATCATCGCGCCGCGCGGGCCGCGCAGCGTCTTGTGCGTGGTCGTCGTGATCACGTCGGCGTAAGGCACGGGATCCGGATGCACGCCGCCGACGATCAGTCCCGCGATATGTGAAATGTCGGCGAGCATCAAAGCGCCGACCTCCTTCGCGATCTCGCTGAAACTCTTGAAGTCCCACAGCCGCGGATACGCCGTGCCGCCGGTCACGATGATTTTCGGCCGCTCCGTGCGCGCCATCTCGCGGATCTTGTCGAAATCCACCAGGTGACTCTCGCGATCCACGACGTACTGCGCCGAACGCCAGAACGTGCCCGGTGATGCTCGCCTGCCATCCGTGCGTCAGATGCCCGCCGTGCGGAAGCGACAAGCCCATGATCGTGTCGCCCGGCTTGAGCAGCGCAAAATATACCGCGAGATTTGCCGGCGAGCCCGAGTACGGCTGAACGTTTGCGTGATCGACTTTGAACAGCGCCTTGGCGCGCTCTATCGCCAGCCGTCTCGATCTGATCGATGTAGCGCTGGCCCTCGTAGTAGCGCCGCCCCGGGTAGCCTTCGGAATACTTGTTGGTGAGAATCGACCCGGTCGCTTCCAGCACCGCTTTGGAAACGTAGTTCTCCGACGGTATCAGCCGGACCGAATCGATCTCGTACCGCTCTTCATCCTTGATGAGCTGGTAAATTTCCGGGTCAGTTCGCTTGAGTTCGTCCACACCGCACCTCCATTGGCGTCATCGAATGAGCCTACAGGCGCGGACGCAGCGACGCAAAACTGGACGGACAACTCGCGATCGAGTTGTCCGCCAGCCTGCTTGATAAAATTTCCCGGCCGCCTGCTACGGCATATCGGGCGGCGTCACCTTGGCCAGCCACGCGCGGAAATTGCCCTCGTAACCGACCGCGCGCTGGCGTTCGCGCACCCGCCGGATAATGCCCGCGACGGCATCCGGCGCAAGCTTGGGCCGCACGCTCATTGCGCCCGCGATCTTCTCGGCCGACGCCGCCGCCTCTTTGCGCGGACCCTCCGCGAGGTTCAATTTTTCGCCCGACAATCCCAGGTACGCCTCGGCCACGCGCATCCCAACCTCGGTTCCGCTTTCGAGCGAATCCTTGATGTTGCCTTTGCCGGTCAGCACGTTGCCGGCCGCAAAGACCGCGGTCGATCCCTCCATCAGCAGCCCGATCTTCTGATCGACGTAGATATAAGTCTCGCCCTTCTGCGGAATTCCGGGAATCGGTTGCGGGATGCTTCCGATCGAACTGATCGTCAGCTTCGCGCGCGCGTCCTCCACCCCCTCCTCGACCGTCTTTACTTGACTGCCCGTAACTTCGGTGCGGTTGAAGTTTATCCCGACCATCGTGCCGTTCTCTGCGAGCACTTTGCCCGGGGAGCGCAGTTCGTGGAACTCGAACAGGAATTTGCGCTGCGCCTTGTCAACGATCTTCACCCGCGCCTGCCGAAGCGCGTCCGCCCGCTTCTCCGGCGTGCCGGCGGGAATATCCGACAGCGGCATGTCGATTACGCGCCGGCGATAGTACAGTCTGCATGGCGCGATGCCGAGGTCGGCGTACTTAAGCCCGTGCTTGCCCAGCACCGTTACGAGCCCTTCGCGCTCGAGCTCGAGCATATCACCCTCGATACCGCGCGCCTTGAGCCCGGCAAGCGCGTACTCGATTTGCACGACTTTGACCACGTCGATCGACGCGAGTCCGCCACCGCAGATGAGCGCTCCCGCAGGCAGCTCGTAGCGTGGGCCGTTGTATGACTTTTCCGGGTAGTGATTCCACCAGTAGATCAGCGGGTTCTGATAGACCAGCCCGTGATCGATGAACTGATCTGCGCCCTCGATCGGAAGCGGGCGATCCTTCCATGCGCCGTTGGTCAGCACGATTCCACTGACTCCCCATCGGGTGCGCAGCTCCTCGAAATCGAGGTCCCGGCCCATCCCCGTCATCGGCATGTATTCGATATTGGGATGGTCCAGCCGCTTGTTGATCTCCTCGTACTCGTCGTGGCGCTGCTTGACGTGCCATCGCGGCAGGCCGTCTTCGATCTTTCCGTACGGCCGCGAATTCTGCTCGATCACGATTACCAGCGCGCCGTATCCCGCCAGGATTCGCGCGATTTCCGAACCCGCCGTCGCGCCCCCGATTACCGCCATCACGTGGCGCGATGAAGCCTTTTCTGCGTCAGTCATAAGGATCTGTAATTGCCTCCTGCAATATTCATAAGGGTATTTAATTACCGTCTGCGCGGGTGCCGCGCAACCTTTTTTGGATCCAATGCCGCTTTGGCCGAGCACCACCGCAGTTTGCCTTGCGCGCTTGAACCCCTCATGGTTTCCTTAGCGGTTGTGATGAGTGTGGCGCGGACTGTGTTTGGGCAATTTCGAAAAATCGCGATCATCTCCTCGATAGTGCTTTTCGCGGGATGCTACTTCGCGCCATATTTTGCCAATCGCGCCGCAGGCGGCGGCACCGACTCGGCCGAGGGCGAACAGCGCGACCTGCCGTACAGCGTAAATGATTCGTTCCTATTGACCCAGGATGCGCTGCGCGGCGAGGGTGTTCTGTTCGAGATCAAACCCGACAACAGCCTCGTCACCCTGTGGAAGGATGCCGACACGGGCGCCGGCATCCTCGGCAGTCTCGTCGGAATGCATCCGCAGTATCGCTACGAGATCGCCGTCGTGCCTAATGGCGAGCACAGCTCCCGGATAATCGTCAATGTCCGCGCCGAGGACATCCCCGACCAGGACCTCGACAAGTACAAGGTCAGCACGCGCCTGAACCTGTTCGCCAAAATCGACCAGCTCGCCGCGAAATCCCCTCCCTCCGGCGGCACTCCCAAAGAGGGCGGCGTCAACTACGCGCTCCTGCCCAACGAGGACTTGAAGGCTCTGGCCCGGCGGGCTACCGGCAACGAGGACAACTGGCGGCAAATCGCGCAGGATAACGGGCTCAAATCGCCCGCCGACGCCGCCAGCCTGCCGAGCGTCTGGATCAGGAACACGTTGCTCGGCGAGCCGAAAAACCAGGCCGCCGGAAAGGACGCCCCGACCGGCAACTGAACCCAAGGCGCGTCCACGCCGGGCCCGAAAAATCAAATTATGAAAATCGACCGCCACAAAAATCAATGCCCGCCCAAGCGCGCCCGGGCGGGCATCGAAACAATGCTCTCGCGTTATCGAGGGGGATCAGTCGCTGGGAAAGGACGCCTCGCTCGCGTCGTATTCGGGGCTGAGCCCGGCCGGACTTACTGCCGCGACCACAGCCAAAAATTGCTCAAATGTCATCTGGAGATTAAGAAACCCGCCCTGGCAGAAGACCCATCCGTAGTAGTCCAGGATCTCGTCCGGGATCATCACCGGCAGGCGCGGCAGCGTTGAAACGACCGGGAATGGATGCGGCTCGCCTTGGTTGATGTTATCCCAAACGGCAGATTGGTCGGGTTCTCGATCGGACTCGACCACGCTAGCTTCCCGCAAGGGAATTACTTTGCCTCTAGCAACTCGATTCATAAACAGCAGCGCCTCCTGCTATCCTCAGCATCCGGCCATTCCCTGCACAATTGATTCTAGACCATGTGTTGAGCCCGTCAAGGAGCAAATTCGGTATGTTTTCACCTCTCGATACGTTTCGCGGTCATGGCTCCCGGGCGGCGCAATTGTGCGCAAGGGGTCCGGTCCTTTCCTAAGGGCCTGAAAATATTATGTTTTCTGTATTTCAGGCTATCGTTCTCGGCGCGATTCAGGGCTTGACCGAATTCCTGCCGGTCTCCAGTTCCGCCCACCTTATACTTATTCGTTGGCTGTTCGAATGGCAGGACCAGGGGCTGGCCTTCGATGTAGCCCTTCACCTTGGGACGCTGTTGGCGCTGTTGGTTTACTACTGGCGCGAATGGCTCGACATGGGATTGTCGCTCGCCATCGGCAAGCCCCTTCCGCGCCGCCTGCTATATCTGTTGATAGTCGCCTCTGTTCCCGGCGCCATTATTGGAGTCCTGCTGGAGAAGCCGGCCGAGACGATCTTCCGCTCGCATCCGGTCCTGATCGCGGCCACGATGGCTACCCTTGGGGTTTGTTTATGGGTTGCAGATTGGTATGGCTCGAAGAAACGCACCATAGATGACCTCACCTTCCTCGACGCCCTCCTGATCGGGCTGAGCCAGGCGCTCGCGATTATCCCCGGCGTCTCGCGCTCGGGCGCTACGATTACCACCGCCCGCGTCCTCGGCATCGACCGCGCCGACGCCGCCAACTTTTCCTTCCTGATGGCGACGCCGATCATCGCCGGCGCCGGCATGATCGAGGCGCACAAGCTTTTCCATACGGGCCTCGCCACTGAGCTCGGGTGGGGCTTTGCATCCTCGACCATCTTCGGTTTTCTGGCGATCGTCGGCCTGCTGCGCTTCTTGCGAACCCACAGCTACCGGCCCTTCGCGATTTATCGGATCGTGCTGGCCGCGATTGTAATCGCCGTCGCCGCGGCGCGCGTGTGGTGGATATAGCCGATGACAGCCCACACCTCGGCCAAGTCCGTGTCCCCGGTCGGCGCCGAAACCGCCGCCGCCCGCCGCGCCCGAGCCTTCCAGGTCGGCGTGACGCTCTGCATCATCAACACGATCATCGGCGCAGGCCAGCCGGTGATCACGCGATGGGGTGCGGTGCATCTCGACCCCCTGCTCTTCTGCACCGCCGCCGTGGTGTGCGCCGCGATTTCCTCGATGCCGCTTCTCCATTACCGGGGCGAGTTGAGAATAATCGTGGACCCGCGCTATCGCGGGCGATTGTTCGTCATGTCGATGGCGGGAACGGTGATGACGAGCCTCACCCTCACCTACGGACTCACCCGCATCAGCGCGGTCGCAGGTGTGCTACTGCTGCAAACCGAGCCGGTCTATTCGCTGATTCTATCGACGGTCTTCGTCGGCGAGCGCCCGTCGGTGCGCCAGATGCTCGCGACCGCCACGGTCCTGGTTGGCATCGGTTCGGTGTTCGGCGCCGGCGGCTCATTTTCACCGCTATGGGCCGCAGCCATGATCTTCGCGACCCCGCTTTTTTGGCAGACGTCGCACGTGATCGGTCTTAGGGTGATGCCTCCGTTGACGCCGAGCTCGGTCACCGGCGGCCGATTTTTCTATGCGGCGATCGTTCTGACCGCGATGCTGCTGATCTTCAGGCGTGATTCGCTCGGGCAGCTCGCCGACCCGACTTCGCTCGGCTTGATTTTCCTGACCGGCTTCTCTGTCTATTTTCTGAGCGCGCTCACCTGGTTCGGCGCCATCAGCCGGCTGTCCCTGGCGTGGACCACGGCGCTGGTCGTGCCCGGAATCCCCATACTTTCGATTCTGTTCGCCGTGATTTTTCTTGGCGAGCATGCAACTGCCCGCGAGGCCATCGGTATTCTCATTTCGGTCAGCGGCGTGGTGGCGCTCGTCCTCGGCGCCGATCCGCATCGCAAGCAACCCGCCGGCGAGGCCGCCGAGGCAATCCACGAACCCCTGATTTGACTCGCGCTTCTCCGTGCTCAAGTGCAGGGCGGGCCGCTCCTGCCATTTGACTCTACTACGCTGCTGGTCTTAAGTGACCCACAGGTGGCGCCGCAGGAATTGCGCGCGAACAGAAGACATAAATCCAACGCGAGGAATTCTTCATGGCTCGAATTGTCAGACACGAAAAAAACTCGCCCTACGAGATTGCGGAAGGCACCGAGTTGCCGGTCTATATCTGCGCGTGCGGACTCTCGAAGAACAAGCCCTTTTGCGACGGCTCGCACAAGAAAACCCGCGACGAAAATCCCGCCGACGTTTACGTTTACGACGATTTCGGCCGCGCTCGCGTCAAGCCCGAATACTAGCCATTCCGAGCACGTCGACGCTGCTCAGAGTAAACTGGAATCTTCCCCTTCCCACATGGAAACGGGTCGGGGGTTAGGTTTTCCCTGCTCAAAATTGCCGGCAAGTTCGAATTGGAAAGTTGAAAGCCCCTGAAGAGATCACGCGCGCCGATCCCAATCCTCCGGATTGGCTCCGGCACATCGCCGAGCCGCGCTATGCATCGCCGATACTGCTGATTTTCGGGGTCGCGCTCTACCTGGTAAATCTCGGCGGCTATCCGCTCTATACCAAGGGCGAACCGCGCGAGGCCGTCACGGTCTTCGACATCGTCCACGGCGGCGGGGTGATTCTTCCGCAGCGCGCAGGGGTCGAAATTCCCTCCAAGCCGCTGCTGATGCACTGGATGGCCGCGATGGTCTCGGTCGTCGCCGGCGGCGTGAACGAGTTCACCGTGCGGCTGCCGTCAGCCGCACTCGCCATCGCCGGCGTAATCGTTTGCTACTTCTATGTGCGCCGCCTGTTCGACAACGTGACCGCCCTCATCGCCGCGATCATCCTCGGCACCACGTTTCAGTACCTGCAAGCGGGGACCGGCGCCCGCGTTGACATGACGCTGACCTTCTTCATGGAGGTCGCGTTCTTCGAATTCATCGTCATGGCCGAAGGACTGACGCACCGGCGGATGATTCTCTACGTCGCAATCGCACTCGCCGTTTTGACCAAGGGCCCCATCGGGTTGATTCTCCCGGGGCTGGTCGCGCTGATTTGGATCGCCGCCGAGAGACGATGGGACCTGTTGCTGCGAATGAGTCTGGTGCGCGGCGCGATCGTCGTGCTGGTGCTTGCCGGAGGATGGTACCTCGCGGCGCTGATCGAAGGCGGCGGGAATTTCTTCCGCAAGCAGGTCCTCGCCGAAAACCTGCTCCGCTTCGCCGGCGGCAGCGATTTCCACGAGGGTCACATCCATCCGTTCTACTATATGGAACTCGCTCTTTTCGCCGGATTCATCCCGTGGACGATTCTGCTGCCAATCGTCTCGGTCCAGGCCGCGCGCGCGCCGCGCGCACTCGATCCGCGGCTCAAATACATCATCGTCTGGTTCGCCGCAGTGCTGATCTTTTACAACCTGCCGCAGAGCAAGCGCGGGGTGTACCTGCTCTGCATGTATCCCGCTTTGGCCACGCTGGTCGCGATCTATGTCCGCGAGGGTGTCTTGCGTCCTGAGCCGGCGCGCGGCTGCGCCCGGTGGATCGCGCGATTGTCCGGTCTGGCGATGCTGCTCCTTGGCGGCGCCAGCTTGATTGCGCTGGCGATGCTCGTCGCGAGGCCGCAGGCGTTCGCCGGCCTGCTGCAAGCGGCGGGTATTCGCGCACCTGCTTTTCCGCGCATCTTGAGTTCAATTGTTGCCGACAATTGGGGACTCGGTCTCGCGATGCCGCTCGCGGTCGCCGCCCTCGGAGTCTTTATGATCTTCACCCGTCCGCGCATCGAACGAATGGTGTTCGCGATTGCGGCCGCGATGGTTTTCACCACCGTTGCGGTCAACGTTGTCGTCGTACCGGCCATCGCCAACACTCTCTCGCTGAAGGACTTCACCGATCATGCGATGAAAATCGTGGACGCGAGGCCGGTCGGCTATCTCGGCGCGCTCAACTACGACGTCGCTTTTTACAGCCGCCGCACAATTCCGATCGTCTCGCAAAAAAATCCCGAGATGCCCGAGTACCTGATCGCCTGGCGCGCTCTCTTCAACGCGCTTCCTGCGTCCATGCAGCGCCGCTTCGACACCGTGATGACAAGCAACCCGACCTCGCTCGACGGCACCGACGAGATGCTCCTTCTTCACCGGCGCGCCGGTTCCGCGGAGCCCCCCTCCAAGCCCTCTGACAGCTTCATCGAAGCGGGAATTCCTACGACAGGGTCTCTCTTCGAATCTCGGCGACCGCCTTCACCAGCCGCGGCAGCACTTGCGCCGATCCGCCGCGCAAGCTCACGTCGCATATCGGGGTGAGCTCCGAGTCGTAGAGGTTCACTTCGATTAGTACTCCGCCGCGCTGCTTCACTTCGAGCGCGAATCCCGCCGCTGGATAAACCGTCGCCGAGGTCCCGGCCACGATCACCAGGTCCGCCTTCGCCGAATGCTCCGCACACATGTTCAGCACGTCGATCGGGATCGGCTCGCCAAAGGAAACCGTGTCCGATTTCAACAGTCCTCCGCATCGCGGACACGACGGCGGCAGTTGTTCCAGGCTGATCGCGTCGCGATGGAACCGCGCCGCGCAATCGAGGCATCGAATCAAAGTCCAGTTGCCATGGATTTCCGCCAGCGCCTTCTGCCCAGCCTGCCGGTGCAGGTCATCGATGTTCTGCGTGATCACGAAGCGCAAGACGCCCATTTCTTCCAATTCCGCCAGAGCGAGATGGCCCGGATTGGGCCTGGCGACCGTCAACGGCTTGTAAAGCTCGTCATTGCGTTTGCTAAGCCGCTCTTCCCACGCCTTTTTCGGATCGGCCATGAAGCGCTGAAAACCGTTCATCGGCGGCTCGCCGTACTTGGTCCACAGCCCGCCCGGCCCGCGAAACGGCGGTATTCCGCTTTCGACGGACATGCCCGCGCCGGTGAGCGCGATCGCATAGCGCGCCGCCAGGATCATCCTCGCGCCTTCGCGGATTTCCTCGTCGCTCGCTATCCGGCTTGCCTTTGCCATCGGGAGATCACCCGACTACCAGCACATAATTCTCGCGCTTGAGCGGGCGAGCGAGCGTGATAGCCATCACGCGGCCGCCGCCGGTACGTTGGAGGAGCGTATCGAATTGCGCTTTAGCGGCGCCGGACAATGCGCGCGCCCGGCTTAGTACCTTGTCGAAATGCCAAAGCGTTTGCGGAGCCGCTGCGCAGCGGATGTTTTGGCCGCCAAGCGCGAAGGTGATGTTTCCCAACCCGGGGTGCACGCGCCGCTCAGCTTCGGCGGAAACCAGATCGCCGGATTTCAGCGACGGGTTTTCCTTTAGCCACGAATTGTATCGCTCCGCAATGGCAAGCAACTCGGGACCCCAATCCTTGAAGATGTAGGTAAGCAGAGGCACCAAGGTTTCCGGGATGCTGTCGTCGCGCGGATAGGAGGGATCCAAGTCGGCGAACTCGCCATCAAAGAAGCCATCCAGGTTCATTCGTTCGGTCCATCGAAAGACGTTGGGCGCGCGGGTTTTCATCAGGGTGGATGGATAGGGGTCACGCCCCAGATGCGCGAACAGGGGGGCCATCAAGCCGAAGTCAGCGTCGCTGGGCAGGCCGCCGAGAATGTAGGGATGCATCATGAAGTGCGCCTCGAGGATATCGAGCAATTCCTCATACGAGCGCTCGATGGCGGGGATGGTTTCTTTGGTAATGCCGAGGCGCGGCAAGTGCCCCTGCATCGCCTGCATGAAAGGCGCGGCGACGGCGTAGCGATCGGCGGGATTGCGGCTGGCGGATGCGCCGCGGCCGAACTCGGCGCGCAGAAAGTTTCTCTTGATTCGCCAAGTAGGACCAACGGTAGTGCATCGCCGGCTTGAGCAGCCCTTCCGAGCCGAACGCTCCGATCAGCGAGGCAACGGTCCGTTGCACGGGAGCCAGCGGGTTGAGGCACGGCTCGGGAAATTTCTCGGCGAGATGCTCGATGATGTCGGAGGTGTCCTGAATGATGGTGCCGTCGGGAGCTTCGAGCACTGGAACGACGAAGAACCCCAAGGCGGGGGCGATTTTCGTCTGGTAAACCGGATGCGACGGAAAGAACTCCCGATAGGGAATGCGTTTCTTGATCAGATAGGACCTTGCCTTGCCGGTGTAGAGCGAAGTTGGCGCGCCCCACAGAATATAAGTGTCGTTGGTGCGTCCGGTGTTCATGTTCCTCCGTAATTTTGCGGTTACAGCGCGGCCTCGGGCGCTGCGCCGATTCCGACTGTGCAGACATCCGATCCGTAGCCCTTCATTGAACTAGTCGTCAAGCCGCGTCCGTGCGCGCCGTTTGGGGGAAGCGCCTTGCGCTCAAAACCGGGCTCGAACTCTGCGTTTGCGAAGCACGGGCTCTCGGTGCTAACCCCATTTCGGGATTGAAAGAGGAACCGGAGGCATTGAGATGCAGAGCGTTTTCGGCAAGACGGTACTCGTTACGGGGGCGGCGATGGGCATGGGCAAGCTTTTCGCCCAACTCGCGGTTGACGAACAGGCCGCGGCGGTCGTGGCATGGGACATCAACGAGGCGGCGCTGAACGCGACCGTTGCGGAGTTACGCGCAAGGGGTGGCAAGGTTTATCCGTATGTCGTCGATGTATCCAAGCTCGAATCGATCCGCGACGCCGCCGCGCGGGTCCGGATCGACGCCGGTAATATCGATATACTGATCAACAACGCCGGCATCGTCCGCGGCAAGTATTTCTGGGAGCACGACCCTGCCGGGGACATATGGCTCACGATGGCTATCAACGCGCTTGCGCCGATGTACTTAACGCGTGAATTTATCCCGGCGATGATAGCTGGCGGCCGCGAATGCCGGGTGCTCAATATCGTGTCGGCGGCGGCCCTGGTTTCTAATCCGAGGATGAGCGTTTACTGCGCTTCAAAATGGAGCGCCTTCGGATGGTCTGATTCGATCCGGCTGGAGCTCAAACAGGCCGGATACAAACACGTAAGGGTGACGACGGTGTGCCCGGGCTACGTCAGCACGGGCATGTTCGAAGGTGTGAAAGCTCCGCTGATGACACCGATCCTGAAACCGGAACAGGTTGTCAAACGTGCCTGGAACGCGATGAAGGCCGGCAAGCCGATGGTGATGATGCCGTGGACAATTCGCGCGACAGTGGTCGCAAAGGGCCTGCCGCTTTTCATGTGGGATTTCATTGCCGATAAGGTCTTCGGCGTCTATCACACGATGGATTCATTCAAGGGCCACCCCAACCCGTGAGAGGGAATCCCCGATAAGTGCCGTTGGTGCGTCCGGTGTTCATGTGGTGGGACTACCACAAGCGGTTGGGAGTCAATTTCGCTGTCATTTTCAGAACTCGTTGGTAGTAGGCTCTGTTCCTCAATCTGCTTGCAGCAGCTCGATCCAACAGGACCGTAGCGTCCGGATGGAGTTGCAATGCCGAGGCAGTGGTGGAAGCAGTAATCGGTCCCTCGACGGCCTTTTCGACCGCCCGGTCTTTTCCCTTGCCAGAAGCCAGCAGTAACAGGCGTCTGGCCTGTAAAATAGTGCCTATACCCATAGTTATAGCGCAAGCCGGCATTGTATCCTCGGGTTTAAACAAGCGCCGATTGGCTGCTATCGTTTCCAATGTGAGCGTCTTCACACGCGTCTTCGATGCGAGACTCGAGGCCGGCTCATTAAATCCGATATGGCCATTCTTACCTATCCCGAGCACTTGCAAATCAATCCCACCGGCCGCTTGAATTTTTCGCTCGTAGGATTCGCAGTACGACTCATACCCACCGGCCACTCGACCATCGGGGATATGAACGTTCTTAGGCGGAATGTTGATGTGGCGAAACAGATGCTCGTTCATAAAGTAGTGATAACTCTGCTCGTGCTCAGCGGCCAAACCCAGGTACTCGTCCAGGTTGAATGTGGTGACTTTCGCGAAATCGAGACCGTGCTGCGTGTGAAGGCGAACCAGTTCGCGGTACATACCGACTGGCGTGCTTCCGGTTACGAGACCCAGCACCAGCGTGGGCTTCGCCCGCACGGCGGCGGCTACTATTCGTGCCGCTTCCTCGCTGACTTGCCGGGAGTCTCGCCGAATAATCACCAGCATGAAGGATTCTTCGTGGGAGGAGTTTCCTCAAGCGTTTCAAAAGCGCGATTTAGGGACCCCGTATACGCCCGACCGTCCCTCGCTGCAAGGTTCATGGCGGATTTTGGTCCACGGCCTTTCAGTGGCGCCGGAAGAGGCCGTTGGAAAGAGCGTGGAGCGGAACTGGCGTCGAAGCTTGCAGAGGAATGCTGCTCGGTCTATAAGGCGGGTTGAAATCAGCGAGTAAAAGGAAATGCCGGTTAACAAAAAGGACATGGCGGCGCGGGCGCCCGTGCTGTGGCAGTTCGCGATTTCCCATTACGCCGAGAAGGTGCGCTGGGCGCTCGATTACAAGCACGTCCCGCACATCCGGCGGTCGCTTATCCCCGGGCCGCACGTCCCCAGAATCAAACGGATGACCGGACAGACCGCGATGCCCGTGCTCGAGCTCGATGGCGCGATCATCTTCGACTCGACCCGGATCATCGAAGCGATCGAAAAAGCTTACCCCGACCCGCCACTCTATCCCGCCGACCGCGAGGCGCGGGAACGCGCACTGGAACTGGAGGATCATTTCGACGAGGAGCTGGGTGTGCATATCCGCCAATGGGGATATTTTATGCTGCTGCCCTACTCGTCCACGGTCACGGCGCTGTTCACGAGCCAGGCCGGGCTTGGGAAGCGCCTGTTCATGCGCGCGATCTTTCCGTTGATGCGGCCCGTGATGAGACGAAAAATGAAGGTCTATCCGGCCGAGGCGGGAGCGGCGCGGGACAGGACCATCGCCGCGATGGATCGAATCGCGCGCGAAGTTCAGCCTTCCGGCTACCTCGCCGGCGACGGCTTCACGGTTGCCGATTTGACCGGGGCCGCAATGCTGTCGCTGCTGGTGATGCCGAAGCAGTTTCCCTACAAGCTTCCCGCCGCGATGCCGCCGCCGCTGGCGCTGGAGCGCGCGCATCTCGGGGAGCATCCGGCGCTAAAATGGGCCGCCGGCATCTACGCCAAGCATCGCGGCAGATCAGCGGCGCTCGCAGAAGAGACGCTCATCTAGGGAAATCCACCGCCAGCCGCCGCGCGGTTGCTTCGATGCAGGAGCTCGGACTCAGTATCTCCGTATCATGGCTCTCGACGATTGGAGTTGCCGTAGCATGGCTCGCGCTAATGCTGGCCTATAGCCCATTAGCGGACAGGATAGCGACACGATGGGTCGATAAGCCACCAACCCTGGGCGCGTTTCGCGCGATCCAGCAATCCAGGAGCAACCTCCTGATAGGGATAGTAGTGGCCTGGGTGCTCGGGGGATTTATCGAGGAGCTTATCTTCCGGGGTATCATCCTTCAGTCGATCGAAGCACTAGTGTCGGCCTGGATCGCCGCGCCGATGGCGGCTGCTATCGCGGTATGCGCGGCCGCTTTAGGAGCGGGGCTCATTCACTTATACCAGGGTCTGAGAGCCGCGATCATCGTAACTCAGCTTTCGGTACTATTTGGCCTGCTATTTGTCGTAAGCGGGCACAACCTGTGGGCGGTAATATTGTGCCATGGGCTATACGACACGATCGCATTAGTCAGGTTTGCGAACAAGAAATCCAAGTACTCAAACCTTGACGGTGATTCGTACTAAGCGGATCCGGCGGCGGTGCCCAGTTAAAGAGTTACAGGCTGGCGGCGAACTGCTCGATTAGGCGCGCGACCGCTTCGGGCCGCTCCAGGATCACGTGATGATGCGCGTCGGCAATTGTGACCACCCGCACCTTCGGATTCGCCACGCGCGCATGCTCGGCGCCCTCGGCGGTCATGATGCGACTGTGGCCGGCGCGCACCAGCATCGTGGGAATCCTGATTTCCCTGATGGTATCGAGCACCACCATCCCGTCGCCGCCGAAGAAACACTCGCGATCAAACTTCAGCGTCCATCGCCCTTCATCGGTACGCGCCAGGCTTTTTTCGGCGATCTCATGAAGAACATCGGGGGCGACTGCGCCTTCTTTGGGTATCAGCCGAAAGCGCGCCCTGGCGGTTGCGAGATCGGGATAGGTCACCACCGGAAGTGATTTGAGGCGCTGGAGATATCGATCGCGCCCGCGAGTCGAGGTGACCGGGATGTCGATCGCGATCGCGCCGCGCGCGCGCTCCGGATGATTGAGCGCGAATGCCAGCACGTTCAGCCCGCCCATGCTGTGGCCGACGACCACCAGTTTTTCCGCATCGGCGGCCGCGTGCGCGACGAACCTGGCGATGTCGTTTGCGTAGTCGTTCGGCGAGTACGCCGCCGGCCGCGCCCACTGGCTGTCGCCATGGCCGCGCTGGTCGAGCGCGAGCAGGCGGTAGTCGGCCGCAATCACGCGCGCCAGCGGTTCCCACCACCACGCATTGGCAGTGTTGCCATGCAGCAGGATTACAGTACGCGGCGCGTGCGGATTCCATTCCAGGTAATGGAGCCGCGGAGAGCCTTCGAGCAGATGGCTGTGCGGGGCGGTCATTTCAAACCGCGCACAAACTCCCGGATTGTTTCGATCAGCGCCTGGGGATTGTCCAGCATCACGTGATGATACGAATCATCGATCTCCGCCATCCGCCCGTGGGCAATTTGCACGGCCATTTTTTTTGCGAGCTCGCGATCGAGCAGCGGACTTTTTGCGATTTTCACGATCAGCGCGGGGCATGTAATCCGATGCAACGAGTCCCACACCCGTGACGGCTCACGAATCATCGTGCGCCGATCGAGCTTGTGCGTCCACCCGCCGCCGGGGTGAGGCTTGAAGCTCAGGCGCGCGACGTGCTCGAGGATTTCCTTTTTCGCCAGGGTCTGGCGCGGCAGAACTTTGAAATTCCGCGCCGCCTCGTCGAGCGAATCGAACCGGCGCGCCGGCTTTTCCGCGATCGATTTCAGAAATTCGACCGCAAAATCCGGGTAGTCGGGCGGAGGGTCGATCGCCACGATCGCGCGCACTTTTCCGCTTTCGCTGTGCTCGACCGCGTATGCGAGCACGTTATGCGCGCCCATCGAGTGGCCGACAATGATCGGCGCGCCGAATCCCCATCCGCCAATCACTTGATCCAAATCCGACACGTAATGACGCGAGCCATACGCCCATCCATCGGCCCATTGGCTCTCGCCGTGGCCGCGTTGATCGAGAGCGAGCACATGAAAACCGCCGACGAACGCCGGCGCGACAAAGTCCCACCAATGTGCATGCGCGGAACCGCCATGCAGAAACAGGATCGGCGGGTTGCCCTCGCCGCCGTAATCAAGGCAATTCAGCGCGAGCCCGTTGGCTATGAAACGATGCGCCTTCATCCGCCGCCCGGAATTTCTTTTCTCATCTCGAAGCCGCCGCTATCCGCGGACATATGATATCTTTGCAGCGTGCGTCTTTCATGCCACCATTTAGGTCCCAGTTCACACCTGAAGCCATGCGAGATCGAACCGCGCTGAAACCACTGACTGTCGCCGCCGCGCTGATAATTGCGCTCGCGTCCTTTTCTTTCCCGGCGCGCGCGCAGGAGGCCAACGCGGCCAAGGCGCGGGCGCTGGTCGATGCGGCAATCAAAATGACCGACAGCGACGCCGCGCTAAAGCAACTCTGGCGGGCCACCGAAGTCGACCCCACGCTCGACGACGCCTACATCTATCTCGGTCTCTACTACAACTCGCGCTCCGACTTCGCCAACGTCGTCAAGGTTTATCAAAAGCTCCTCAAGTATCAGCCCAAGCAGGTCAGCGCCTATCTGAATATCGGCGAGGCGTACATGTCGTTTTCCCCGCCCAGAGCCGACGACGCGCTTGTCAATTATCGCAAGGCGTACGAACTCGATCCCAGGAACACTTTCGCCGCGCTCAGAATTGGGGAAATACTCGCGCAGAACGGGCAGCGCGGCGAGGCGCTCAAGTACCTGAAGATTGCGCTCGGCGACAGCGGCAAGAATCCCACCGTCGCAGCGGAAGCTGAAAAAACCCTCAAGCAGATGGGCGCACTCTGACCAGCAGGGGCTTCGCGGCCTCGAGCGCGCCCGCGCTTAATTCTGCGGTACGGGCGGAGGCTGCACCGGCGCCCGCGGCGGCGCGCCCTCTTCGAGCGGCATGCGCTCACCGCCGTCGCCGCCGCCGCCGTGGCCATGATGCACCCAGGGCTGCGTGAAGTCGCGATCGAATATCTTCTGCTGCTCGGGCGTCAGCACCGCACGAATCTGGCCGAGACCATCCCAGAACAGCTGATGGCGCCGATGCTGAAAATCCTGCCGCGCCTGCATCACCTTGAACCGCGTATCGCGCAGGATGTCGCCGACGCGATCACGTTGCGCCGGCGTCAGGTTGAGCTCGTGATTCATTCGCTCGATTAGCCCGGGCCCCGGCACCCGCAAGTAATGATAGCGGTACGCCAGCGTGCTGAGCGCGAAACCAATCAGCAGGCAGGACACGCCAGCCAGCAGGCCGAACAGGATATTCGACTTAGCTGGCAAGGTCGCCCTCCGTCATCGGCATCTCGGGCGCCAACGGATCGCCTGCGGGTTCGGAATTCATGCTCGCCTCGGGCATCGACAGCGCCTCGGCCAAAGACTCATTGGGAGCCCGCGTCGAAAGGTACGCGGCGCTGCTCGCGAATACGAAGATCGCAGCGGCCGCCGACATCGCGAGCCATCGATTCGGCCGCGAAACCTCGCGCGACACCGACGCGAATCGGCGCGGCCTGTCCGCCAGCGAGAACTCGCGCCGCGCCGGCCGCGATACGCGAGCCGCGTCCCGTTCCATCTCGCCGTGCAGCACCGGCGCCGTCAGCGCGAAGACGCGAAACGCATGGTCGCACTTCTCGCATCCCTTCAGATGAGCGAGCAACTCGGCCCGCCGCCCGGGGGTCGCGGTCTTGCGCCAGAGCGCGGAAAATTCCTGTCGTGCTTCAAAACAATTCATCACTGTTACCTGTTGCGTCCCGCCGCGAGCATCCGCTCCGCCTGCTTGCGAAGCGCCTGGCGGGCGCGGAACGCGCGAATTTTTACCTTGGCCTCACTCCATCCAAGCGTCTGGGCGATTTCGCTGACGCTCATATCTTCGCTCTCTTTGAGCACCATCACCGTTCGGTCCTCGGGCTTGAGCAGGTCGAGCAGGCGATGCGCCAAGTCATACGCTTCGCGCCGCTCTTCGGCCTCACCGACGATCTCCTCGGGCGACGCACCGTTCGCCGTCTGCATCCATTGCACTTCGGGCGCGCTGAAGTCTCCGACCAGTTCCTCGGGACGCCGACGGCGCCGGCGCAGTTCGTCGTAGCAAAGATTCACCACAATCGCGCGCAGCCATCCGCCAAACGGCATCTCGGCCCGGTACGTCGCCAAGGCGGTGAAGGCGCGGATGAAGCTTTCCTGCGCGATGTCTCGCGCCATCTCTTCGTCCGAGAAAAACCGCCGGCATAAACGCTCCACCCGTGGGCGATGCCGGCCCGCCAGCTCGGTGAAGGCGCCGCTATCCCCGCCGAGGACTTCGGCTATCAGTTCCTCGTCGGGTTTGGCGCTCAATCTCCACCCCGCCCTTCTACGCGCCGAGAGACCCAACATAACCGTTTATTAATACGCATTATCCCGCCGATGGTTACACTTTATCCGGCCGAAACCGCAAGCCAAAGCGCGTGCCTTTCTGTCGCCGGGCGCTTACCATGGCGGCTTAAGTCGCGTAGATTCGCGGTGACATCGCGCGGAGGTCCCAATGGCGGCACAGCGCAAGGGTGGAATCGAAATCTTCAAGGTGGCCGGCATCCAGGTCGCCATCGACTATTCATGGCTGGTCATTTTCGCGCTGATCCTGTGGTCGCTGGCGTCGGGATATTTCCCGGGGCAGTATCCAGGCTACTCGACCGCGAATTACTGGCTGGTCGGACTGGTCGCGAGCATCCTGTTCTTTGGCTCGGTGCTCGCCCACGAGCTGTGCCACGCCGCGATGGGGAACCGGCTCGGCGAAGGGGTGCATCGGATCACGCTGTTCATCTTCGGCGGAATGGCGGAACTGGAGCACGAGCCCGAGAACGCCGTCGATGAGCTCAAGATCGCGGCGGTAGGTCCGCTCAGCTCGCTGGTGATTGCGGGAATCTTCTGGCTCGTCGCGCGCGGGGTCGGTGCGGCTGGGGCGTTGGCGCTGTGGAAAGCGGTCTTCTCCTACCTCGCCTTCATCAATCTCGCGCTGGCGCTGTTCAACCTGCTGCCCGGATTTCCGCTCGACGGAGGGCGCCTGCTGCGCGCCGCGCTGTGGATGCGATGGGGCGACCTGCGCCGCGCGACGGCAGCGGCGGCCGATTGGGGCAATACGATCGCGTGGGGCCTGATCGCGTTCGGCGCGATGGAGATCTTCGCGGGCGCGCTGGTCGGCGGGATGTGGCTGATATTCATCGGGCTGTTCCTGCGCAGCGCCGCGTCGTCGGGCTACCAGAACCTGATCGCCGAGCAGGCGATGTCCGGCGCGCGCGTGCGCGAGGTGATGGTGCGCGATCCGATCGTGCTCAACCCTGATGAAACGGTAGCCGACGCAATCGAGAACTATTTCCTGCGTTACGGTTTCGGCGGCTTTCCGGTCGCGGTGGATGGAAAAGCGCTGGGCGTGGTGGCGCTTGCGCAGGTGCGCGATTGTCCCGCGTCGGAGCGCGCGAGCAGACGCATCGGCCAGGTGATGCGGCCGGCAGACGGGACAATCGAGATAGCGCCGGGCGCCGCCGTCCTCGATGCGATCCGGCAGATGGTGGCTGCGGATATCGGGCGGCTGCTGGTCGTGGACAATGGGATGCTGGCCGGGCTCATCACGCGCACCGGGGTAACGCGCTACGTGTACGCCAAAACGCAGCTCTCACGGCCTCCCACCCCCGCCGCTTAACCAGTCCGTTCTGCGGCTCGGAAAAAAATGGCGTCGAACAAAATAGTCTCTGTTAGACGCTGGCGGCGATGGTGGTCGCCGCAGGTTGTGCTCCTTCTGACTTTCGCGAGCTTCTATTTTGCGATCGGGCCCGGCAACTACTTCTGCATCGATGAGGTAATGGAGGAGGAAACGGCCCAGGCGCTCCTGCTCAGGCGTACGCTCGACATCCCGGCTATGCCCGATGCGCGGATCGGGCGCGAGCAAAGCTATTACACCGTCAAGAGCGTCGGTCTGCCGTTCGCCGCGATCCCGTTTATATACGCCGGGCTGAAACTGGACGACACGTTTGGCTCGATGAACGGCGGACCTTTGGCCGGTCCGCCAATCGGCGTAGAGGAGCATCCGCTGCGCTGGGGTGGGCGCCTGGTCGCCTCGGCCTCACTGGTTGGCAATGCGCTCGTAGGCGGCGCGATCGTCGCGCTGCTGTTCATGGTCGGGACGAGACTTTCGGAGAATCCACGGGCCGCGTTGTTGATGGCGATTGCCGCAAGCATCGCGACGCTGGTGATGTCGGAGGCGACCCATTTCTATCAGCACGGGCTGTCGGCGTTAATGCTGATGACGGCGTTTTGGTTTTTTGGCGGACAGGAATCGGTGGCGCTCGAACGCAGAGCCTTGTTCGGGGGACTGAGCCTGGGAGTGGCCATTCTCGCACGCCCGAATGCGGTGCCTGCCGCGGTTGTCTTATGGGTGTACGGCGCGATCGCGTCGTGGAAGCTGCTTCGGGATTTGCCTGATCGATGGCCGCGAGTAATCCGCCGGAGCTTTCTCGCCGCCGCAGGTTCCGCCGCGGGCGCGGTCGGTTGTCTGTATTTCAATTTTCTCAGGTTTGGGAGCTTTACTCAGTTCGGATATTGGAAGGATAGAGAGCGTTTCGTGATCGACGCGGCCCAGATTGCGAAAGCGATCGCCGGTTATCTTCTCAGTCCTGCACTAAGTGTCTTCGTGTTCGCTCCACCGCTGATTCTTGCGCTCACGGCAGGCCGCCGCGCCTACCGCCGATGGCCGCTGGAGACCGCAGCCCTGATTTCAGCGGCGGCGGCGCATCTATTGTTTATTTCGCTCGAGAAGTCCTGGAGCGGCGATTTATCGTACGGACCCAGGTATATGCTGGAGTTGATCGTGTTACTGATGCCGCTGACGCTGCCGGCATTCGAGATGGCCGCCGATCTGGCGTCGCGGCGAGCGGCAGCCGCGGTAGCCGTAGCCGTGTTCCTGGGATTCGTGGTGCAGCTTATCGGTGTCGCCGTGTACGTTAGCGTCAACGAGTGGAAGCGTACCGCGGCCGGCATCGTGGACAACGGCGCATGGGTATTTGTTCCGAGCGCATCCCCGATTGTTTACGATCTGGAAGAACTCGTGGCCGGCCGCAATCTCAGTCCGTGGGCAATCCGGGCGTTGGCGCATCCGGGCGCGGCCCTGGTGCTATTGATGATCCTGATTGTAATTGTGGGGGTCGGCTTCTGGCGGATACTCCAGTACTTTCGGGCTCCGGAACAGGAGCTTGCCAAGGTCTCTTCGGATTGGCTTCCCATCGTGATCGTGTTGGCTGCGGCGATCCCGATTTTGGCCGGATTCACGATGGCGAGGCCGGTCACGGACGCCCCCGATATTCGAGCGCATGAATTGATCGAGGCCGGGCTCGCGGCTCAGCAAACGGGGCGGGCCGTGACCGCAGCAGAAGATTACGCAATAGTGCTGCTATCGCTCGATCCCTCGAATAAGTTTGCCCGCTATGACCTCGGCATCCTGCAGCAGGACGCGGGATACACGGACGCAGCGCTCTCGCTCTATTCGGAGGCGCTACACGCGGATCCAAACTTCGCGCCCGCCCGGCAGCACTTCGTCAGTATCCTGGAAGCGCGTATGGCCAAGTAATTGGATCGCCGGGAGTTAGCCGCTCAGGCTCGCCGAGCGATCCGGTTCACACGGGAAGCAACGAAAACGAAACCTGCCTGAGGTTTCGCTCCCTTCACTCCGGCGGCGGGGGCAGGCCGGCGCGGGCCAGGTCGGCCGGCGTGTCCAAATCGAGATTGATTCCCGGATCGTCCAGGTCAACGTAGGCCACCCGCGACGCATCGGCATTCACCACAAAACGCGCGCCCTCTTTTTCAGGGGCGGATAGGATCTCGGGGAACAAGGCGCGATCGAAAATCACCGGATGCCCCCGGCGGCCATCGTGGCGCGCGATCACGATCGGCTTGCCCGTTCGACTATACGAATCCACGATCGCGCGAAACGTTTCGACCCGGACCGCCGGATGGTCCGCGAGATGCACAATCGCGCCCGCCGAGTCCGCTTGAACAGCGGCGAGCCCGACCTTCAACGACGACAGTTGTCCGCGCGAATAGTCCGGATTCTCGGCGATCGTGATGCGAGCGTCGCGCGGAATCGCGGCCCGCACGCGCTCGCGATGCGCCCCGATCACAATCACGAGCCGCGGCACCACTGCGAGCATCGTCTCCGAAATCTGCTCGATAAAGGTCCGCCCGCCAATTTTGAGGAGCGGCTTCGGATAGCCCATCCGGCGCGATTCGCCCGCAGCCAGGATAATTCCCTCGAGCTGCCGTTTCACCGTGTGGATTTCAGGCGCCGGGGGCCGCATCGATACGATCTACTTCGAGCGTTTGAGGCTGCCGGAGCGCACACCGAGCGTTAAGTCGTCGCGCTCGCCGGTGCGGCGTTCGCGAATGATCTCCGCGATGATCGAGATCGCGATCTCCTCCGGCGTCTCGCTGCCGATCGCGAGGCCGAGCGGCGCATGAAGGTCGCCGAGCCGCTCGATCGGAACCCCGCTCTCTCCGATTCGCTCGAGCGTGGCCTTCACCCGGCGGCGCGATCCGATCATCCCGACGAATCCGCACGGCTGCATCAGGGCCGCGCGCACAACTTCCTCGTCGAAAGAATGGCCGCGCGTGACGGAAACCAGATAGCAGTGGCCGTCGAGCGCAAGCGAGTCGATCGCGGCCTTGAACGGCTTGACGATTATTTCGTCGGCGTCGGGGAAGCGCTCGCGGTTCGCAAACGATGCGCGATCGTCGATCACCGTGACGTGAAACCCGACCATCGCTCCAAGCGCGCACAACGGCGCCGCGATATGGCCCGCGCCGGCAATTATCAGCCGCTCGGCGCCGGCGATCGGATCGAGGAACAGGCGCACGCGGCCGTTGGGTTCAATCCGCGTGACCGGTTGAAGCCCGCCGGCGTCATCGACTTCGAGCAGAATGGCAACCGCGTCTTTCGTCCGCTCGACGATTTGCGCAAGCTGCGCCGCGGGCAGATCGATCGGTCCCGCGCCTTGCGCGCCCGCATCCCGGGGATCGATGAACGTCCGCGACCCGGCCGGCATTTCGCTTCGCGCCCCCGGATCGACCACCGTCAGCAATGCGGCGGGAGCGCTGTGGCTGGCGGCGTCGGCCAGCTTGCGCGCGATCGGCAGGTCGCGGGCGGGCGACCACAGATCGACGAAGACGTCCATAGTTCCGCCGCAAGTGCCGATCTCGCGCTGGTCGAAATCGCCGGTGAGATCGACCTCGGCAAGCCGCGCGCCGCCCTCGCTGCATTCTTCAAGTAATACACGAGCTTTTCGAAAGACCTCGGCTTCGCCGCATCCGCCGCCGATGGTGCCGAACTGCCCGTCCGCGCGGACGATCATCTTGGCGCCGACTTCGCGCGGGGTGGAGCCGCGGACATTCACCACCGTCGCCAACGCAAACGACTGCCCGCGCTCCAGCGTGCGCAGCGCCTCAGCCCAGATTTGATCTGAACCACTCATTGGGGAACCCGCGCCTTGAACTTACCAGAACCTGCACGCGCGATGCATGCAGTCGCGCCGGTGTCAGTCGAGGAGCGGTAATTGCGGGCACTCGCCGCGAGCAGCCGGTGGAGTCTTAGAGAGTGTGCTGAATGGACGGCCGGTGGGAATTATCGGCGATCCCATAGCGAATGAGCATCCGGTAGAGGGTTGAGCGCGAAACGCCGAGCAGGCCTGCGGCGCGCCGCCGATTTCCCTCGGTCTCTTCGAGCGAACGCATCAGGGTCTTCTTGACCACGTCATCGAGCAGGAATCCCGACGGCTCGCCGCCGAATTCTATGGCGGGCAAGCGGCGCGCGACCGGCGCGGGCGGGTAAGCGTCGGCGGGTGGCTCCTGGTGCGGGGACAACATTTCGGCGCCGGTTCCGTTCACGATCTGCTCGGGCAGATCGGAAACGCGGATGCTGTCGCTCTCGCTTAGAATCACGGCGCTTTCGATCACGTTGGAGAGTTCGCGGACATTTCCGGGCCATTGATATGCGCAAAGGATGTCGATGGCGCGGCGTGAGATTTGCGAGACATTTTTGCCGAACGTGAGATTGTATTGCTCGATGAAAAACCCGATGAACGCCGGGATAGCCTCGCGCCGCTCGCGAAGAGGCGGGATAAAGATCGCCGAAGCGCTTATGCGGTAGTAGAGATCGTCGCGGAACTGGCCCGCCTTGACCATCGCGCGCAAGTCGCGGTTAGTGGCGACGACCAAACGGAGATCAACCTTGTAACTGTGCGCCGATCCGACCGGCTGAACCTCGTGGGTCTCGACCGAGCGCAGCAGCTTGGGCTGGAGCTTGAGCGGCATTTCGCCGATCTCGTCAAGGAACAGCGTGCCTCCGCTGGCGGATCGGAAGTATCCCTGCGAATCCTCGCGTGCGTCGGTAAAGGCGCCGCGAACGTGGCCGAATAACTGCGACTCGGCCAACGATTCAACGAGGTTGGAGCAGTTCAGCGTCACGAAGGGACCGTCTGGAACCGGACCCAGCGCGTGGAGCGAGCGCGCGATCAATTCCTTTCCGGTTCCGGATTCGCCTGAAACCAGCACGGTCGCTTTGTACGGACTGAGCTGCGATACCGACTTGAGGACCTTGCGCACCTGCGCCGATCGCACGACCATGGCGCCGATTCGGTCCGCGCTGTTCACGAGATGGCCGAGCGGCACCATCTCGCTTGCTCCGTCTCCGATAGCCGTCGTTCCCGATGTGGGATTTACCACTGCCATTGAGTGTCCGGGTGTTGCACAGTGCTTCCTGGTTGACATCCGATCACCGGCTAACACCAAGGATTTAGAGCAAATGATGGGCCATCGTCTCGGAATTGGGACACTGATTGAACGGTTATCTGTAATGGGCAGGACCGCGCGCCGAATGGCATCGGGAGCGCGATGCGGCATTTCCGTGTCATCGAGGCAGTCAGAATGCGACATCGGCTTGCCACCGGAAAGCGCGAAGGCCAGGCCTGCATTGGTGACCAAAGGATGGCAATAGGAACCTAACGGAAGGGACGGATGGCGCCGTGGTGCTTTATGCGGATAAGGACAACCTATTGAAACATCACACCTATGAAATAACCGGCGAGGTAATTTCAGACGGGGAACAATTCCGAAAAAGAAGCGGGACCCCGGCCCGAGCTGGGGTGATTACCTGGAAAGGGCGTGCATGATCTGAATCATGGCGGGACCGACGATCACGCTCATCATGGCGGGCAAAATGAACAGCACGAGCGGGAAGAGAATCTTGACCGTGGTTTTTGCCGCGGCTTCTTCAGCGCGCAGCCGGCGAGTGATGCGCATCGAATCTGAGATGGATCTCAGCGCGGGACCGATTGACGCGCCCAGCTTTTCGCTCTGCACCAGGGTCGCGGCCAGCGGCTTGATGTCCTCGACGCCGGTGCGATGGCCGAAACTTCTCAGCGCCTCGCCCAGCGAGCTGCCGGCGGTGAGCTCGGCTGACACGATCGACAGCTCCGCGCCTATTGCCTGATGCTGGCGCAGGGTTTCCGATCCAACGACCTTGATCGCTTCGCCGAGGCCGAGACCGGCTTCGACGCAGACCACCAGCAGGTCCAAAGCGTCGGAGAGTTGGCTGGCGATTTCCTGCTTACGGTTCCTGGCCTTGCGGCCGATATAGTAGCTGGGTGCGAATGCGCCAACGCCCAGGCCCATCAGAATGAACATCACCGGCTTGGCGCCGTGGAAGCCAAAAGCGATCGCGACGACGAGCGCCAGGATAGCAGCAAGCGCCGTGGATGAGAGGCGGACGAAGTGAAAGGTGCGGACGGCGCGGGGCCCGGGAAAGCCGGCGCGGACCAAAATTTGCGAGAGCTTCTCGCGCTCGGGGGTATTCAGCGCGGGTTCGGGAAGGCGCTTGGCGACCCATCGAAACAGCGAGCGCGCAAAGGTATCGGACTCGAGGTCGAGATTGGCGGGATTTCCGTAGGTGACGCGCATCTTGACGCCGATCTCGCTGATGCGCTCGTCAAACGGGCGATTGATTCCATAGATCGCGGCGTAGATCGCCAGCGAGATCGCGCCGAACAGGAGGAACACCGTCAAGCTTGCAAAGATGGCCGACATCACAGTTATGTCAGTACTTGACCTTGAGCAGCTTGCGAATCGAGATGAACGCCAGGAGGTCGAGCACGCAGGCAACTTCGAGAATTTTCTGGCCGACCGGATCGTAAAAGAGCGTGTGGGTGTAGCTCGGCTGGATGACGCTGAACGCAGCCAGCATGACGATCGGCAGGAATCCCACCAGCATCCCGCTCATCCTGGATTGGGCGGTAAGCGCCCTGATTTGCTGTTGCAGGCGCTGGCGGGTGCGGACGATTTCCGAGAGCCGCCCGATGATTACCGCCAGCGAGCTGCCGACTTCCGATTGCACCCGCACCGCGACGACCAGCAGGCGGAGATCGTCCTGGGGCACGCGCTTGAGCATCTCTTCGAGCGCGCGCGCCAGCGGCAGCCCCAGCCGGCTCTGTTCGATAGCGGAGCGGAATTCGCTGGAGATCGGATCGGCGAACTCGGCGACCACGACTTGCAATCCGCGCAGCAGGGTATGGCCGGCTTCGAGCGACGACTTGATCAAATCGAGGGCGAAGGGCAGTTGCAAAGCAAATGCTTTGAGGCGGCGCTGCCTGCGCACGCGGATGTAAACAATCGGCAGGCTGGCCATAGCCGCGCCCATCGCGATCGACAGAAGCTCCATTCCCCAAATCGCTTCGCCGGCGAACAGGCCCACGGTAAACATCAGCAGGATCACGAGCAGGACGTCGGACATGCGGGCATAAATTCCGGCCTGCCAGAGGTTTTCCTCGAGTTTTTGGAGCAGGTTGAGTCGATAGAGCCGGCTTAGAACTTCGCCTCCGGTCAGGCGGCTGCGACCGGTCTTGGTGATATCGCCGGCCGCGGCGACGTCGGGCCGCGCCATCCGGTGCATCACGGTGCGGGTGACGCCGGGCCGATTGGACCACATGAACAGCAGAGCGCAGGCAAGCAGGACGAAGCACGCGGCGGCAGCCGGAACCAATAGGTCGGCGAGGCTCATCGCGCAGCCATTTTGATCACCTTCGATTCGGTCTTGTATCCGGCCGTTTCGAGGCGCTGCGTGTAAATCGAACGGATGCCGGTGGATTGAAAGGCGCCGTTGATTTTTCCAGCCGGAGTGGTGTCGGCGCGGACAAACTCGAACAAGTCCTGCATCATGATCATCTCGCCTTCCATGCCGCTGACCTCGGAAATTCTCATGACTTTGCGCGAACCGTCGGAGAGCCGGGCGAGGTGAACGATAATGTTGACGGCGGAGGCGATCTGCTGGCGCATCGCGCGCTGCGGAATCGAGACGCCCGACAGCAGCATCATCATCTCGAGTCGGCCCAGGCATTCGCGCGGGCTGTTGGCGTGGATGGTGGCGATAGAACCGTCATGGCCGGTGGACATCGCCTGCAACATGTCGAAGACTTCCGCGCCGCGGACCTCGCCGACGACGATTCGGTCCGGGCGCATTCGCAGACAGTTTCTGACCAGGTCACGCTGGGTGACCTCGCCGCGTCCTTCGAGATTGGGCGGCCGGGTCTCGAGCCGCACGACGTGAGGCTGTTGCAAGGAAAGCTCGGCAGAATCCTCGATGGTGATGATTCGCTCGTTCTCGGGGACGAAGGCGGACAGGCAATTGAGCATGGTGGTCTTGCCCGAGCCGGTACCGCCGCAGACGATTACGTTGAGGCGCGCTCGAACGACCGCGAGCAGAAACTCGACGAGGTCCCAGGTGAGAGCGTCCTTTTCGACCAGTGCGCCGATGTCGAAGCGATGCTTGCCGAAACGGCGAATCGATAGCGCCGGGCCGTCGAGCGCCAGCGGCGGAATGATGGCGTTGATACGCGAGCCGTCGGGCAGCCGCGCATCGACCATCGGCGAGGATTCGTCGACGCGGCGTCCGACGCGAGACACGATTCGATCGATGATCAGCATCAGATGCTGGTCGTCCTGGAACACGACGTCGGTGGCGTAAAGCTTGCCGCGTTTTTCGACGTAAACCTGGTCGTGGCGATTGACCAGAATGTCACTGACTTCATCGTCACGGAGCAGGGGCTCGAGCGGACCCAGGCCGAGCAGCTCGTTCTTGAGTTCCTCGATGAGGCGGGCGCGATCGATGTCGGTCAGAAGGCAGCCATCTTCATTAAGGATGTCATTGATCGCGGCGGTGACTTTGACCGAGACCATCGCGGGCTCGAGGGTTTCGAGCTTGGCGACGTCGATGGTCTCGAACAATTTGTTGTGAACTTTGACCTTTAAGCGGCGTGAGCTGTCCGCGATCGCATCTTTGCGCCGGCGCACGGTCGCGCCGATAAGCGAGCCGCTGCCGGGAGTGACCTCCAGCGGGCGGCCTTCTTTGGTGGCTTTCGACAGCCTTTCTGTCAGTCCCATCTTGCTTACCTCATCGGCTTCAATGCGTGACGAAGGCGGATTTAAGCCGCGACATAAAAGTTTCCTGAAGCGGGGCCGGTTCGGCATGCGGCATTACCTGAGCGGCGAGATCGAGCATCGCGCGCGCGACCGGGGACGAGGGCGCGAGCTCGAAAAGGTCCTGCGCCTTCATCTCGATAGACTCGAAAGTCCGATCGTCGGCCGGGATTTTCGCGTAGATGGGCCTGGCGAGAGTTGCTTCGATCGCCTTCTCGGTCAATGGATGCGACGGGTTGTAGCGGTTGAGAATAAAGTGAGGCTCGAGCGTGGTCAGGTCCAGGCGCTCGAACACATCGACGAATCGCCATGCGCATCGTGCGGCCGCAATCGACTGATTGAGGACGTAGAACAAATGCTCCGAGCGCTCCCACGCCGCGACCGCATTTTCGTCCACGTGGTCGCCGCAATCGACGATCACGTAGTCGAACAACTGGCGAATGAGATCGAGCACGGTGGCGACGGTGAGATCCGAAACCAGTTCGCCTTCTTCGATTCGCTTGGGCGCGGCCAGCAAATAGATCCCCGATGGGTGCTTGGTCAAGGCGGATTCGAGCTGGATCGAATCGAGCTTGCGGTCCAGCCGCACCAGCGGCATGACGGTCACCTCGGGCTCGAGGTTGAGAAAGACCGCGAGGCCTCCGGTCTGAAGATCGAGATCGACCAGTGCAACCCGTTGATGCAACGATTCGAGCGCCAACCCGAGGTTGGCGGCAATCGAGGTCACTCCGACGCCGCCTACCAGGCTGACGACGGAAACGACTACACCGCCCTCGCGGCGCTCGCTGCGCCTGCGCGCCTCGCTTACTTTCAGCAAGGCGCGGGTAGCCTCTCCCGGGTCGAGCGGGGTGAAGAGAATCTCGTCAGCACCCAGGCGCAGCGCCCGCTTCATCAGCCCGGGCGAGCGCGCGGTGAGCACGGCGAGCAGGCTCGGTCGCGGCGAATGGAGCGACTGGCTCTGAAGGAAGCTCAGCGCGGCCTCCACGTTGCCGTTGACCATTACCAGGGTTGCTTCGGGCGGCGCGGCGACATTCTCGGAAAGATTCGCGGCGGTGGCAGTCTCGCCCTCGACGATCTCGAGTTGAGGCTCAGCCAGCGCCGCCAGTACCGCCTTGAGCTGGGCGCGCTGTTCACCGGGCTCGCCGACCAGCATGACCTTCATCGTGCTGCGGCGACCTTCATCTTTCGATCCGGTGAATGGCACTCGATCCTTCTCCTTGTTATGAGGCGCCTACATTCCGCTCGCGGCCGATCCGGCAAGGCCGGCGGACGAGCCAGGCTGTGCGGCCGAGACCGGAGATTGGGGCGCTTGGGGCAACCCCGGAGCCGCAGGCAACTGCGGCGCCGAAACGGCAGGCGCGTCGCGGTGCGCTTGACCGGAAGAACCGGCTCCCGCGCCGGAATCGACAAAGGAAATCTCCTCCGCCGATTTTCCATTGCGCAGCACTTCCACCTCGATTAACTGCGGCGCCGGTCCATGTGCTTGGGGCGCGGCGAGCGCCGCCGCGGGCTGCGCTTGCATCACGGGCAAGGCCGGGCCGCCCGAATGCAAAAGCTCGCCGACTGCGATTCCGCTGGTCGCGACAATTTTGCTGTCGCTGTAGTTGCGCATCGCCAGCCGCAGCATTCCCTCGTGGCTGGCCAGGGCAAGCTTTTCCGCGTCGGTCGGAGTTACCAGCAGGGTCACGACCTTTACTACTTCGGGCTCGTCCTTGACGTGTTCGATTTCCTGGGCGACAGCCAGAACCTCGATGTTCTGGAGAACCATCCGCGAGAAAGACGATTCGCCCGCGCCGGAGCTCGAGACGGCGACCAGGATGTCGACGCGGGTGTGTGGCGCCACAAAGCCCGCGATGTCCGCGACTTCGTCCACCGGCACCGACATCGCGCGCATCCCGGCCGGGATCAGCAGCGGCATCACGCCGGAGGTTTCTTCGCCCATGAACAGCTTGCTCGCGACAATCGGCTCATTGGCGGTGAACTGGCTCTTCGCGAACGAGCCCGTTACTGCCTGCGGATCGGTGAATGCGCCCTGCGGAACGCCCTCGCGCGCCCAGCGAACCAGTTTGACCGCGTCGGGCCCGAGTTTCGCGCCAAGCGGGATGTCCTTCGCCGCGGCCACGATTTCGACCGTCTGCGCCATCGCGCGCTGCAGTTCCGACTCGCGTTTTCTGATCGCGGAAAAGACCACAATCGCGGCCAGCACCGCACCTAATCCTGCAAGGATTACGAAAACTATAGGTCGTCTCATCTGCCCCCCGTGCTTGCGCGATCCGCCGGTGCGGACCACGCTCGCAAGCCGAATTCAGGCGCTCACCCTCCCATTGCGACCTTCAGTCGCGTGCTCGCGCCCACGTGGGCGAAGCCGGAGCTTCCTGAAGTCACTGTTTCCCTCGCATCGACCCGTCACCTCGTCGGCAAACCCAGAATCTGCGCGGCGGGGCACCCGGTCCCCGCCGCATATTCCGCGTACCTAAACCCGGCCGCGCTTGCTTTGGGGACCGTTCTTACGCGGCCGTCAGCGTGGCAGTCACGCTGGTGATGATCGTGTTGATTCCGCCTTCGAGGCCCTCATACGCGACGTATCCGGCCACCGCGATTGCCGCGATAATCAGCACGTACTCAGTCATGGTCTGTCCCTTCTTGCTCTCGCGGACTCTGACCAAGAGTTTGTTGATGCAGTTCATTGTTGATCTCCTCCTTTGCGCGTTGCGTCAGCGCAATCGATTTGCTTCACGCTCAGCCCCTGGCAATGAGACTTAGGTGCAGCACTCATGCCAGCCGTAGCTTCGATACAAACTTGACGTAGCCGCCCAAGGAAAAGCCCGGCAGGCGAATCTGAGACTGCCTTTGTCTCATCGCGATACATCGCGTGAATCGGCCGCTGGCGCCGCAGCCCATTGCCGGTCTTGAGGAGTAGGCATTCGGGTGGCGCCTTTGCCATAATCGGCTCATGGCTCGCCACCGCCGCAAATCTATCCTGCGCTGCGCTTTCCCGCGTATTGCCGGCCAAGCGGCAGTCGCGATCGCCCTTGTAGCCGGGCTCTCAGGATGCGCGCCGCCGGCGCTCACCGCGGCGCGCAGCCAAATGATGGCGGGCAATTATCCGGCAGCCCGTCAAGAACTGGTCGCTCTCTCAGCCCACGGCAGCGACTTGAGTGCGAGCGAGCGTCGCGAGGTGAAGGACGACCTCTGTCTCTGTGACTTCACGATCGGCAGCCCGACGTTCACGCAGGCCGAGCAACGCGGCGTCTGCGCCGACGCGGCGAAAGAACCGGGCAGCCAGAGCAGTTGGATTATCGCGCGAATCGACGAGGCAGCGCGGGGCAAAGATGCGGATGAGGTCGAAGCCGCGCTGTCCGACCATGATCTGGCAGACGCCGAGCGCGCTGCGACGGACTATCAGAGTTTGCCCGGCGCCGATCCCGCAACAGTTGCGCGATGGTCGAGGCAAATCTGGGCGTTAGCGGACGCGCAAGTTTTCGCCGATTCCACTGCGAAGAAACGCTCGTTCGCCGCCGCTATCTCCGAGGTACGTAAGAACCATCGCGACGTCGAGAACATGGATAAGGGCCAATTCACCCGGTGGGTCGTCAAGACTGCGACCGTCTCCGGCACCGCTGTCGCCGCCAGCGTCGAGATGAAAGGCTCGACCCTGAAAGTTTCCGTCGACGACGCGAACCTGCAGCTCGCTGCACTCAGTCTCGACAAATTCGCGGCGATTAACGACGCGATGGCGGCGCGATGCGGTTGCGACGCGCGCACCAGTGTCGCCATCACTGAAACCGGCTTCCCCGCTTATTTCATCATGCTGGATCCCGAGACCCGAATGTCCGAAGTAATGATCCTGCCGCGCGGCGATCGCGCGATCCTGTCCGCCACCGGCAATTAGGCCTCCGCCGCGTCCAGCAAGGAGGCATCATGCCGCCATCCACGACAGCGAGTCCTCTGACCGCGCGCCCTGCGTGGAAGGTATTGCAGGCGCATTACAACCAGGTCCACAACCGCCATCTGAAAACTCTGTTCGCCGAAGATCCCAAGCGCGGTGAACGGCTCGTGGTCGAGGCCGCCGGCCTGTACTTCGACTATTCCAAGCATCGCGTGACCGACGAGACTATTCGCCTACTGCTCGCGTTGGCCGAAGAGGCGGGACTACGCGGGCGCATCGACGCGATGCTCCGCGGCGACAAAATTAATCTGACCGAAGAGCGCCCCGCCCTGCACGTCGCGCTGCGAGCGCCGCGCGGCGCTTCAATCGGCGTCGACGGCGACGACGTGGTGCCCAAGGTCCACGCAGTGCTCGATCGCATGGCGGATTTTTCCGCGCGCATCCGCGACGGCTCGTGGAAAGGTCACACCGGGATGCGCATCCGCAACATCGTAAATATCGGGATCGGCGGCTCCGACCTCGGCCCGGTGATGGCGTACGAGGCGCTGCGCCATTACAGCGACCGCAATCTGACCCTGCGCTTCGTCTCCAACGTCGATGGGACCGATTTCGCCGAGGCCACGCGCGATCTCGACCCGGCCGAGACGCTGTTCATCATTTCGTCGAAGACTTTCACCACGCTCGAGACGATGACCAACGCGCACACCGCGCGGATTTGGAGTCTCGCCGCGCTTGGCAGCGACAAGGCGGTGGCGAAGCATTTCGTCGCGGTCTCGACCAACGCCGCCGAAGTGTCGAAGTTCGGCATCGACCCGAAAAATATGTTCGGCTTCTGGGATTGGGTCGGCGGCCGCTACTCGATGGACTCCGCGATCGGGCTGTCCACGATGGTCGCCGTCGGCGCCGACAATTTCCGCGCGATGCTGTCGGGCTTCCACGCTATCGACGAGCATTTTCGCACTGCGCCGCTGGCGCGCAACATCCCGGTCCTGATGGGCCTGCTCGGAGTCTGGTACAACGATTTCTTCGGCGCGCAAACCGTCGCGGTGCTGCCGTACGAGCAATACTTGAAACGCTTCCCCGCCTATCTGCAGCAACTGACCATGGAATCCAACGGCAAAAGCGTCACGCTCGAAGGCGCTCCGGTCGATTATCAGACCGGACCGATTTACTGGGGCGAGCCTGGCACCAACGGCCAGCATTCGTTCTACCAGCTCATCCACCAGGGAACTAAATTAATCCCATGCGACTTCATCGGCTTCTGCCGGCCGCTGAATCCGCTCGGACGCCATCACGATCTGCTCCTCTCCAACGTGTTCGCGCAGGCCGAGGCGCTCGCATTCGGGAAAACCCCCGAGCAGGTCAGGGCCGAGGGCACGCCGGAATGGCTCGTGCCGCATCGCGTGTTCGAGGGCAATCGCCCCTCGACCGTGATTCTCGCCGACCAGCTCACTCCCGAAACGCTGGGCAAGCTGGTAGCAATTTACGAGCATAGCGTCTTCACCCAGGGTGCGATTTGGAATATAGACTCCTTCGATCAGTGGGGTGTAGAACTGGGCAAAATGCTGGCGCAGAAAATCATACCGGAGCTGGAAGCCCCCACCGAGCCGCCGCTAGCCCACGACAGCTCGACCAACGCACTGATCCGCCGCTACCGCGCGCGGCGCAAGTGCTGATGGCGCAGCCGTCCGCCGCGATTGTCGCGGTCGGCCGTTAGCTGCCTCAAGTCGTGAGAGGAACTTAGGAGGAGAGCCAATGAGCATAAAGATCAAGATCAAAATCCCACCCGTCAACCAGAATCCTTCTGACCACGATGTCCGTTTTCTTGAAGATCGGGTCACCGAGTACAACGTCCAGCGCACTGGTATCAAAGACGGCAAAATCCTCTCTTACCTGGTGCGTGAGGAAGATGGAACGATCATTGCCGGCCTCTACGGCCGGACCTGGGGTGGATGCTGTGAAGTCCGCGATCTTTGGGTACGGTGGGACTATCGGAAACAAGGATACGGCAAAGGCCTGATGGCGGCGGCGCAGAGCGAGGCGATTGCGCGCGGATGCCGCCAGATGGTCATGGACATTTACAGCTTCCAGACGCCGGATTTTTTCCAAAGTCTCGGGTTTGAGCTCATCGCCACTCAGGCCGACTATCTGCGTGGCCATCAGAAGCAGCACCTGAGAAAAGCCCTCCCGGAATCTTAATCACCTCGATTCAGCGCGGTCGGCGAGATCGACTCGCGCTGATTCGCCGTTGCCGCGCGCACCGCCAGAGCTGCTGGCGACGCGCCGGTCGCGGCCGCATCTTGGAGAAAGTTAGATGATGCAGTTGGTCGAGGTCCGGATAGCTCGAAAAGTAGTCACTGTGAGACCGGCCGATACGCTCGCTGCCGCTGCCTCCAAAATGAAGACGGGACCCTTTCGCCGGCTGCCGGTGCTCGAGGTAGGCCGGCTGGTCGGAATCGTGAGCGAATTCGACTTGAGACGCTACCCGGGCGCGCTCGACTCGACGCTGGTCAAAACCGCGATGACCTGCGACCCGATCACCGTGACCTCCGAGGAGACGCTGGAACATGCAGCCACCCTGATGCGCAAGCATAGCGTCGGCGCGCTTCCCGTCATGCACCTGGGCAAACTCGTCGGCATCATTGCCGCGAGAGATGTCATGATAGCCGAGCCGCAGCCGCTGCCCAAATGGGACCCGCGCGCGCGGCGCAAGCGCTAATCACGATCCCGATTGCCGCGATCGGCGCGTCATTTTTGTGCCGCCGATGTCATCCAATTGCCGCTGTCCGCGCGCTTAGTTCGCCTGCAACAAGCCCATTCATTCACAACCGCGCGGCATAAATCTTGAACTGTCGGAGCAAGGCGCTGGCACGAATTCGGATTGAGGTGGCTAAATCTGTGTGCAAAGAAAGGCTTTCGAAACTCGACTGCGGGGAATGCGCCTGCGCCACCGAGCGCAAGCGCGTCGAGGAAGAGGTCAATCGCGCGCGCGATGCGCGCGACCTTGCCATCGAAGAGGCGCGCCTGCGATCGGATTTCCTGGCCAGCATGAGCCACGAGATTCGAACGCCACTGGCGGGAATCATCGGGGCGGGAGAACTGCTGTCGCTTTCCGATTTGACTCCCGAGCAGCGCCGCCAAACTGAGATCATCCGGTCAAGCGGCGAGCTGCTGCTGACAACCGTCAACGACATCCTCGACTTCTCGAAACTCGCAGCCGGCCGGGTCGTGCTGGAGAAGCTCGACTTCGACCTGGTCGAACTAGCCGAAAGTCTGATCGATTCTTTTGCCGTCGCGGCGCGCGCCAAAGGGATCGAGCTGGCCCTTTACGTGGACGTAGACATGCCGGGCAGTTTGCGCGGCGATCCGAGCCGACTGCGCCAGATTCTCAACAACCTGGTGTCCAACGCGATCAAGTTCACCGAGCAAGGCGAGGTGATAGTCCGGGCAAACATGATCGAGGACACGGCGGGCGATGTGCTGGTGCGCTTCGAGGTGATCGACACGGGAATTGGAATTCCGTCCGAGATGCGGGGGCGCCTGTTTCAACCTTTTGTTCAGGCGCAACGCTCGACCAGCCGGCGCTTCGGCGGCACCGGACTCGGCCTTCTCATCGCAGCCGGACTGGCCGATCAAATGGGCGGCGAGATCGGATATGAAAGCACGCCAGGAAAAGGATCCATCTTTCATTTCACCGCGCGACTCGAGAAGGGATTGGAGGTTGTCCGTCCGTGGACAACTGCGAGAGCCACCTCGTGCTTCATCGGTATGCGCGCGCTGGTCGTCAACGATAGTCCGGCCAGTCGTCACGTCATTTCCGAATACCTGTCGTCGTGGGGAATTGGGAACGTGGCGGCCAGCAGCGGAGCAGAAGCCCCGCAGCTTCTGAAGCTGGCGCGGGCCGGCGGCAGGAAGCAAATCGTTGTGCTGATCGATGAACAGATATCCGGGGTAAACGCGCTTTCCCTCGCGCGTGCAATCAAGGAGCACCCCGATATCAAACACGCCAAGGTGATCATGCTTGGCGCGCCGAGCGCCGTGAGCAATGCGGCCGAAGTGGTGGATGCATGGATTGCCAAGCCGCTGCGTCCGTCGCTCCTGTTCATCCGTCTGCTCGAGCTATGCAGAAACACCGATGCGATCGGCACCAGGACCGTCGCGGCCGCGCCGCCGAGCCTGATCGACATGCAACAGCCGCAATGGCGCAAGGCGGTACGCGTGCTGATGGTGGATGACAATCTGATGAATCGAACTATAGGGGCGCATCAGCTTTCCGTCCTCGGCTACACAGCGGAAACCGCCAACGGCGCCGAGCGCGGACTCGAGGCCGTATCGAGCACGCGCCCCGATATTGTCCTGATGGACTGCGAGATGCCCGAGATGGACGGCTACCAGGCCGTCGCGGAGATTAGGCGGCGCGAAGGAAATAGCCGGCACACCGTCGTAATCGCGCTTACCGCAGACGCGACGCAAGCCGATCGCGGAAGATGCCTCGACGCCGGGATGGACGATTATCTGAGCAAACCGGTAAAGCTCGATTCGCTTGCACAAATGCTGGACACCTGGGCGCGCAGCAAGCTCAACCACATCTTCCCTTCGGAGCCGCAGATCGCCGGAGAATCCATCCCAGACGCTGGCCAGCCGCGTTGATAGCGCGGACAGGGCAGCCGTCTTTTTCGAGACGTTGAGCAGCGAAGGCGGGCTTGCGATCCGCGAAGGCCTTGTGGTGTTGCGCTCCTAGAAGACGGGACCGAAAGTCATTTGATAGCTATAGTCGAGGACTCCCGTCAGTACGACCGGCGGCGTCGGGGTTCCACTCGTCTTTAATTGTGTCGAGCTGAACTTGGAGACGTTGTTGCTGCTATAGTCCCCTACCCACAGATTGCCGCCGCTATCGAGAGTCAAGCTCCATGGGCCTTCAAATGCCGAGCCGCTGAGCGTCACCTTGGGCGTCGGGCTACCCGAGGCGCGCAATTGACTCTTCGCGAACATGACCACCGTTCCGCTGGCTCCACTGTTATAGTCGGCGACCCAAAGGTCGCCTTTGCCATCGAAGACTATCTGACCTGGATCGGCAAGGCTGTCACCGTTGCTTGACAGGACAATGTTCGCGGTTTTAGCGCCGCTCGAACCAAGCTGGGCCGCGCTAAATTCCGCGATCACGCTATTGCTCTCAGCGGAAACCCACAGGTTGCCAGACTTGTCGAAGACGCCGAAGTCCGGAAAATTGAGCGAACTTGAGGTGATGGTGATATTGGGAGTGATGTCGGGATTGCTGCCGGCTTTCAATTGCTTCTTGGTGAGTTCATGTATTCCGTCGCCCCTACCGTCAATGATCCAGAGGTTTCCGTGCTTGTCGAATACGCACCCGACGATTCCGCTGAACAACGTACTGCTGATCGTCGCGTGCGGCGTCGGATTCGGAACCGTGCCCAGGTTCTTGAGCTGTGCCGGCGTGAATTCCAACACTAGATTATCGTAGGTGGTAACCCACAGGTTCTTCGACTTGTCGAACGCTACCCCTTGCACCTGGTCGAGAGCCGAGTTGTCGAGCGCCACCGGAGAAGGCGCTCCGCGGCTCTTGAGTTCGTTCGGCGGAAACTCAATCACAGTGCTTCCCGCCCAATTCGCTACCCACAATGCAGGCTTGCACCATGCCGGTGACGACGCGCCGCATGCGACAGCGATAATCGCGATTGCTGCCAGCGCGCGCAACCAGGATGTGGTAACCTTGCCGGAAGTGCCGTCAAATGTTCTGAATGCGTGCATTGTCGCTTCCCTTTTATCTGCCCACCGAGACCCGGACATACAGACTAGCCGCCGGACAGCTTGTGTCAAATACTGGCAGGCCTACTCAAACTGCTCGTCGGAGGGTTTGACCGCGCGGAACTGGATCAGCAATGCGATGTCGTAGATTGTCTTGAGCGCGCCCGCGCAAATCAGCGGCCATCCAAACGACGAATGATTCAGCATCGCGCCCGCCGGCAACGGCGCCATCGCCGCCGCCAGGCTGCGCGGCACGTTGGTCACTGTCGCCGCGGCCGCGCGCTCCTCGGGCGGCACCACCGCCATCACGTACGACTGGCGCGCGGGAACGTCCATCTGCGAGGTCGAAAAGCGCAGCAGCAGAAATGTCATCGCCAGCCCCGGGGTCGGCATCAACCCCGCGACGATCAGCATCGTGTTCGACGGCAGATGGCTGAACACCATCGTGTTGATCCGGCCGAACCGCGCCGCCAGCGCCGGCGAAACGAACTGTGAAAACGAGCTAAGCAATCCCGCCGCGAAGAAAAACGTACCCGCCACTTGAACCGAGAGGTTGAAGCGGCGAAACAGCCACAGCGCCAGAATTGACTGAATCACGAATCCGCCGCCGAGCGAGTCGATACTGAACAGCGCCGCAAGCCGGATCACGATTGCCCGCGACTTCGCCAGCGGCGCGGACTTGGCCGGCTGGCGCTCGACTTCGACCGCCGGGGAAAGACGCCGGTAAACCGCGAACGCGATCACCGCGATGATCGAGTATGCGACGAAGCCCGACCGCAGCGCCGGCGCGAGCGCCCATCCGTGGCGCGCCGCGAGTATCGCCGGTATGCCGCTGGCGAGCGCGCCAAACGCACCGGCCATCGCGCCCGCAACGTTGTACAGCGCAAACATCGCGGTCAGATCGCGGGGTTGTGCGGCCTCGGCCAACGCCGCCTGTTCGACCGGCAAGAACAGGCTCACGTCGCCCGCCGACGGATTCAAAGTGCCGGCGACCGCGACCACGAACAGCAGCCAGAAACTTTCCGTGGCGGCGAATCCTACTCCCGTCGCCAGCATCAGCGCGCACGCCGCAAGCAGGACTCGGCGCCGGCCCAGCCGATCGGTGGCCAGTCCCACCCACAGCGTCAGCGCCGCCGAGCCCAGCAGCGTGCCAAACACGATTGCACCGACCCGGATCGGATTGAATCCGATCGCGGTCAGGTAGCCGGGCAACAACACGCTGACTGCCCCGTCGGCAAGGCCGCGCAGCGCGCGCGTCGCCAGCAACAGCTTGGCGTCGGTCGTGGCGCTGCGCGGAAACCATCGATTGATCGGACTCGCCATCATCTCGCCATGCGCAGGTGTATAGGGTTCGCGCCGCCAAGCAAAGCCAATAGCATAACGGTCTGTCAGCCGGTTCGCTCGTTGTGGCATACTCGTGGCCTCTGCGCGTGTTTCAGAGAATCAACGGTCTGCGGCCATTCGATAGGAAAAGCTTGATGCGCGTCGAAATCAGCGATGGCGTCACATGGCGGGACCTCGGCGGCGATGTAGTCATCTTGAACGTCGATACGGGTGTCTACTTCGGCCTCGACGGTTCGGGTGGCCAGATATGGCGCGAACTCGCCAAGCACGGTTCCATCGAAAAAACCTTTGAGTCGCTCCAGCAGCAGTTCGACGCCGAGCCCGATGAACTGCGGCGGGACATCGACGAGATGGTGAATCAATTTGTCCAAAAGCGACTCGTGCGACTGATCGCCAAGCCGGCGCGACTGATCACCAAGCTTGGGCGGCCGAGCGGAAAGGCTGGGCGGCTGAGCGCCAAGCCTAAAGGCGGGTTGCGGTGAGGCCCACGCCGGACGCATCGGGCCGTCACCCCGGCGCTTCGATCTGATGAGCGGTATCGCGGTCCTCTATCAGTGGGACGGTGCTCCCGCGGACCGCTCGACCGTCGAGCGGATGATCGCCGCCGTCCCGTACCGCTCGGTTGACGGCTCCGGCGTATGGGGCGGCGGTCCGGTCGCGATTGGGCATGCAAAGCTCCAGACAACGCCCGAAGCTGCGGCCGAGACCAGCCCGTTCGTGGACGAAACCGGCGGACTGGTGCTGTCGATGGACGGGCGGGTGGATAACCGCGACGAACTGACGGCGGAGCTGAATTCCCGCGGTCATCGCGTTGCCACGGGTACCGACGCCGAGATCGTGCTGCGGGCCTGGCAGTGCTGGGGCACGGAGGCGCCGGCGAGAGTGATCGGCGATTTCGCGTTCGCCTTATGGGACGCCTCGAAGCGGACGCTCTTTTGCGCCCGGGATCCTCTGGGAGTAAACGGCTTCTATTACTTCAATGGCCCGGGATTCTTTCTGTGCGCCTCGGAGCTTCATCAACTATTCCAGGACTCAAGGGTCGCACGAAGACCGAACGAGCCTGCCGTAGCCGACATTCTGGTAAGGGCGCCGGTTAGCCGCCGGGAGACCCTGTTCGAGGGTGTTCTGCGCCTGGAGCCGGCGCATTATCTGTGCGTCAGCCCGCGGGGCATGGAATGCAGGCGCTATTACGATTTGGACGCCTCGCGCGAAATTTCCTATTCCACCGATGAGGAGTACGGCGAACATTTTCTCTCGATCTTCAAGCAGGCGGTGCGATGCCGGCTGCGGAGCAACACAGGGGTGGCGTCGGACTTAAGCGGCGGGCTCGATTCCTCGTCGATTGTCTGTTTGACCGAACAAATGCGCCGCGACGGCGAAGTGCAGGTCCCGAGTTTTGAAACGTTCTCGGTTCGCTTCGACAGCGGACCCGCCGCCGAGGTTGAGTACGTCGAAGAGGTGCTGCAAAAGTACCCTCATCGCCATACCTATCTTGCTCCCGGAATGGCCCCGCTCGCCGAACTCAATTCCCAGGTTGCGCACTACATGGACCTGCCGGATTTTCCCAACGGAGTGTGCGCCTATTACACGCCGGTTCTTGCCAATCGTGACGACCTGAGAGTCAGGTTGACCGGACTGGGCGGCGACGAGTGGCTTAGCTCAACCTACCTTGCATACGCCGACCTGCTCCGCCGGCTTCGCATCGTCGCGCTGATCCGCCGGATGCGGATCGATCGAAACCAACCGGCCGGATTCGCGCCCTATCCGGGCTACGCCAGGACTTTTTGGCGCTATGGAGTCTTGCCACTGGCGCCGTACCGCCTCAAGTTGGCGCTGCGGCCATGGCTATTTCGTCCGATGGAGCTTCACCCGATAGTCGCACCCGCATTCGCGGCCAGGACGGGACTTTTGGAGCGGCTGTCTGCGAGGCAACAATGGCCGCGATGCCGCAGCTTCGCGCAGCAGTACCTGTACCGGGTGTACTCATCCGGATTTCTCGCCTACGCGCTCGAGATGGACGCACGCTGGACGGCGGGATTTCGACTGGAGGGACGCAATCCCTTTCTTGACCGCCGCATCCTCGAGTTTGCCTTCGCCATACCCGACGACCAACGCTCCAGGCCTGGCGTCAGCAAGTTCGTGTTGCGCAATTCGATGCGCACAATCCTGCCGGAGCGAATCCGGCTGCGGACTTCCAAGGCCGACCTGACGGAGCTGTACCCAATGGCGCTAAGCGCGCTTGGCGGAGAACGGCTGTTCGATCGCTTGAGCGTAGTCAAAAACGGATGGGTAAACGGCGCCGTGGTGCGCGGGCTCTACCACTCGATGGCTCAAGCGTTTTCGCGCCGCGATCCCTCTTACATGGGGAATGTCCTGGAACTGTGGAATATCTTTGCGGTCGAACTGTGGCTCAATGTGGTATTTCTGGGTATCAGCGAGCCGTTCAAGCAGCTGACCGAACGCTGAGCAGTGGCCGGAGAAAGCGTGCCAGTCCGACTTCAAGATTCGTTCACCGGTCACCGTGGCGAGCCAGATAAAGGCTCCCGTGCTCTTGATTCACGGAGACATCGACGCTCGCGTACCTGTCGAGCAGTCTGAAGAAATGGAGGATGTGTTGCGGAAGTCCGGTGGCAGCGTTCAACTGCACCTCGTGAGTGGCGCGGGCCACGACGACTTAAATCGAGTAGTGATTCCCTCGTGGTCTTTTACGCAGCAGTTTCTGGAAGCAAACCTCGGCAAGCCCAGCTGCGTCCAGACAGCACATGCGACGAGTCCATCACCGCAGCCGACTCCGCGAGCTTTGGAAGCTCAATGAAGAACGGCCTACTGGCCATATCATTGCTGGCGTCCCTAGCGATCGTACCGCCAGCCCAAGCGGTCGCCGAGCCGCAGCAGGAGTTCGCACCGCCGCCGGGCGGCCAGTTCCCCGGTAGCCAATCGCCGCAAGGCAATCAAGCTTTCGAGGTCGTGCCGTCGCAGAATAATCGCATTCTGGAGTTGCCGCCACTGGTAGGCGGGGCGCTGCCAGCGCCCCCACAGCCTCTGACCAACCCGGAGATACCGTCACCATTTATTGGATGCTGGGAAGGGACCGTCGAGCGATGGGATTCTGCGGTTGGGAATTTCCAAAACGTGACCATCAGTAAGCCAGGTCGAATCGTATTTTGTTACCGGCCAAATCATATCGACGTTCCCGTTGCCGAGCTCGAGGCGGAATTCGCTGCGCCACTTTGGATCAAAGACATCGCCACGCATCTCGGCTTCGGTCTCGCCTTTGTCAAAGTGGATCATAACGACATTTCCAACAGAATCTATGCGATTACTCCTACCCAGATCTACGCGCGCACTTTTGTGCCGCTCAAGATTATCGGCCTTTGGAGGTGGTTACTTCCTGTTCCAAAACATGCGGCATTGGTTGATGAAGAACTGGCGCAAAAGAAAGATCTGGACCATTTGTCGGTACAGGCGCGCCAGGAATTAGAAGTGGACGGGCTACCAGCCGTCAGAACCTGGCACGCCGATTTCCATCGCACAGTTGACCCTGATTAGCCCAGCGGCAGTGGGATTAGGACCGACTACACCGCTCAACGTCTATGTCCGCCACATGGAGTTCACCTCGCAGGGGTTCCGGACCCGGCACAATGTCAAAGTCGTTTAATACCTTTGTCCGAGCATTAAAGACTTGGAGAAAAAGCATGTACTTTGTGTCCGGGCTTGACTGGTTGCGTGAAGCGAGTCATCTCTTCCGAGCGACGGCGCAGCGGAGATACAAATTATGAGCTCACCTGTTCCCGACGAAGAATACCGAAGCGCTCCGTATCTGCCCATCAGCCCGTGGGTGGAACAGCCGACCGACCTTCAGCCTTCGCTCGAGACGGATACGCGGAGCGACGTCGCCATTGTCGGAGGCGGTTTAACCGGGCTCTCGACGGCGCTTCAGCTCAGGCGCAGGGGTATCGACGCCACGGTGGTCGAAGCTGAATTCGCGGGGTTCGGCGCAAGCGGCCGAAACGCCGGCCATCTGACTCCGACCATCGGCAAAGACTTGCCCACGCTGCTCAAGCTGTTCGGCAAGGAGAAGGCCACGCGACTCATCCGGTTTGCCGAGCGCGGAGTTGAGCGGGTTGAGCGGCTCATCAGCGAGCTCGGCATCGAATGTGACTACCGGCGGTCGGGGAATATCATGGCCGCGATTCATCCCGAGCAGGAGAAACGGCTGCGCGCCGCGACCGAGGCCGCATCGGCGATTGGCGCTCACGTGAGCTTTCTCGATCGCGACGCGATGCGCACGCGCGGTGTTCCGCCTGCTTTCATCGCGGGTGCGATCGAGGAGCGCGGCGGCACTTTCCATCCCGGCAAGTACGTAATGGGATTGAGGCGGGCGGCGCTGGAGGCTGGCGTGCGCTTGTTCGAGAAAACCCCGGTAACCGCGATCGAACCCGGGGCGAAACCGCGCATTCGGACGAAGCGTGGAATTATCAGTGCCGACCGCGTCGTGCTGGCGACCAACGCTTACACGCCGGAACTTGGGCTGCTGCGCAGCAGGATCGTGCCGATGTACGACACGATGTTCGAAAGCGAGCCGCTCTCAGGTCAACAGCTCGAGGCGCTCGGGTGGCCCGGCCGGGAGGGTGTGTACACCGCGCACGAGAGTCTGGAAAGCTTCAGGCTTAGTGCGCAGGGAACAATTCTGGGAGGCTCGAAGTGTGTACGGTATTCGTACGGCGGTCGAGTAAAGGGGGCAAGCACCCCGCGTGCGATTTGGGAGCAGAACAGGATGTTCCGCGAGCGCTTCCCGATGCTGAGCGATGTGCGGATTCAGCACTTCTGGGGCGGCTGGATCGCGATTACGCTGCATTTCATTCCCACCGTCGGTGCGCTCGACAAGCGCCGCAGCGTGATCTACGGGCTGGGCTATAACGGACACGGAGTAGCGGCGGCAACCGCGATGGGCGGCGTTCTCGCCGATCAGGTGCAGGGGCAAAAGAACGAAGATGGCGACACGCTCTCCGGGTTCGTTCCACCGTTACCGCCGGAGCCTCTGCGAATGCTGGCGGTCGGCCTGGTGAGCGGTTTTCTGGACCGGCGCGATCGCCGAATCGATCGCGAGGTCAGAGCCGCGTTGCGCGCAGACCCGCCCGGCTGAACTGGCGCCGGGCGTGACGATGACCAATTCGCCCTTCAGCAAGGGCCGGATCCAGCGGCCTGCCGCGTTCTTTCCGGTCGAGAAGCCTTTGGCGCTGAGCAAGGGCGACCGCCTGGAGATCACGATGGCAGCCATCACCACGCAGAATCTCGTTAACTGGACCGTGGGGGTCTTCAATACTCATGGTAGGGAAAAAGCACGGTATGTTCATTCCACGCTCAAGGAGCACAGTGGCGGAAATAGAGAGGGAAATGTTCCGAATTCATTCAGATTTGTTCCCATCATTGGCCCAGGCGTCGGAGTACGTCACCAAGGTTCTGATCCCCGACGCGATCCCCTGACTAATCTGATGCTCGTCGTCTCGGGGAGTATTACGCTGCTTGCAAGAAGCGCAAGCATCCTATATAAAGAAACGTGGCGTTTTAGTGCGAAGCGAGATGTAAATGGAGTTATAGGGGTCGGAGATGACTAAAAAACCTAAGGCACAGCGACAGAAGCCTCGGACACAAAGCCTCAAGAAACCTTATAGCCGTCCGCATCTCGTGGAGTACGGCAACGTGGCGAAGCTCACGGCTTCGGGCGGCACCGAACCTCCGGTTGACGGTCGGTGTACGGAAGCCCGGCTGACTTCCGATTGTGTGAAGCCGGCAGGCAACTGCTTTCACCCCGAGGTTCGTTATCCGGCTGATTCGCGTTGTCCGAAATTAAAGCCGCGTCGGTCGGTTTGGGGAAGAGCGCCGAGCGAATCCGCGGTCGGAATACGAGTGGTATGGGTGTCGCAACCGTCGCTGACCTGAGCAAAGCGAGGATCCGAAACTTCCCTCGCAAGCCTACGGGCTGCGAATCGTTACCGACGTTCCGCTTCCGGAGCTTGCGGCATTCACGTGTCGTCGCGCGCGGGTCAGCGGTTCGCGCGAATCTTGGCCGTCGCTTTCAGCGCATCCGCCTCAATCCCCGATGGTATCTGCGTTCGCGGCCGCCAGGCGGCAGGATTTGGCTTCGCTACGGCAAGACCCCGGATGGTTACGTACTTTCCTTCCCCGATATCGCCGACTTCATCGTTGACAGCTCCGGAAGCCAGATAGTCTGTTGCAATGCCAGTGGCGACGCCACGATCAAGACTATCCGCCATCTCCTGATCGACCAGGTGCTTGCGCTGGTCGTAAACCTGCGCGGGCGCGAAGCGATCCATGCCACTGCGGTCGCGACGCGCAACGGAGTTTGCGCATTCACCGGGCTTGCAGGGTCGGGCAAATCGACGCTCGCGGCGAGCTTCGTCCTGTCGGGGTATCCGCTGGTCTGCGATGATTGCCTGGCGCTTGCCGAAGGCAAGGCAATTATGGCGATTCCCGGGTATCCGGGCTTGCGGCTTTGGGACGATTCGATTCGGGCGTGTTGGCGCAGGCTCGCGCAATTTGAAGCCGGTCGCCCACTATACGAGGAAATCGCGCTTGGCAACGAATACCCGACGCGCCGACTTCTGCTCGAAGCCACGCCGGCTCGCGCGCATCTATATCCTCAAGCGCGCGCGATCGAGCAAGCACTCAGCCCGCGTCCTGATCGAGGAACTCGCTCCCGGGGATGCGCTGATGGGGCTGGTCAAGGCGGCCTACAGGCTCGACATCACCGACCGCGCGATGCTGACGCGTCAGTTCCAGTTCCTTTCCCGCGTTGCCGAGCACGTTCCGGTCAAGCGTCTGATCGTGCCCAACGAATTTTCCGCCCTCTCCGATGTAAGAGAGGCGGTGATTCACGACTTGAGCGATCGCCGGCCGCCGCGTTGAGCGCCTACGGCGGGCGACAGATTTCTGCAGCAAAGAGAAAGCTCCGCTGGGTCGCAGAACCAACGCGAGCTTTTTGCCCAACCGATCAGGGCTCAAGCCTGAAATCTTCCCGTACCGATCAGAACGAAGTGCAGCGGAATGCAGACGGGATTCGACGTACCGTTGGCATTGGCCGTGCCAAAATTGTTGGAGACCCAGTGGTTTGAGCCGCACGTGGTGCTCGCGTCGTGGAGATCGTAACCACTTGTAACACCGTTGCCCGTCGCCTTTACGAGGAAAACCTGATCTATGGCGGCGGATTCACTTTTATCCAGGAAAACTCCATCATGCGCGTTACCCGTGATCGCACCTGGAGTAACGTACCCTGTGGGCGCGTCGCCCACCTCAATTGAGCTGTTGGTACCGCAACCGGAGGTGCAGCCTACGTGCACGCCAGCGCCGCCGTTGTACGAAGCTGTGAATACGCTGGCCCTCGCTGTTGCCGAGCCTGTTATGAGCACTCCATCGCCGCCGTTGTTTGAAGCTACGAAGTCTGAAATGGTGCATTCATCAGCGCAAGCATTGAAGTAAACACCCTGCGCCGTGTTGTACTCCGCAGAAAAGTTGGTCCAAATCTGCGTAGTCCCCGATCCGAAAGTCCCCCCGTCGGTTACCTCCAGTCCGATTCCGTCATACCACATGTTGATCATGTCGCCCACGGTATTCTCCGCCCTGTCCATCACGCCCACTGCAAACCCCGAGATTGTGGAATTAAAGCCTTCAATCACGTTCGTTGAACCTGTGACTCTGATTCCCGCCCCGGTCGAGGTCGCCGTCCCAGGGCCCGTGATGTTGTAACCAGCGAGATTCAGGGTGTCGTTGCTGCCACTGAGAACGATGCAGTTGCTGGTACTGGCCGTAATGATGTTCTGCGTAAGCTCATAGATCGTGTTGTTCCCGCTCAGCGTCCCACACGCGCTGACTGAGGTGGGATCTACCGGGCTCGCGGAGGCATGAATCTTCTTGGCCCAAGCGGACTGCGGACCAGTCAGGACAAGCACGACTGTCAAGGCGAGAAGCGATAGGCCAGGAGCCACTATTCTTCCAAAAAAGCTTGTTTTAATTCCGTTCATATGGTTCACGCTCCTTCGCTTTTCATTCGCTTTTCTCTGGTCATTCCTCATTGCTAAAGGCGCCTTCGCGAGACTTGCTCCTAGAGGTTTGTCCAAGAGCTACCGAGGCGGAATTGACAATGGTCACCAAGTGACGGGGCATCATTTCATTTCAGCTTTTTTGAGTCAAGCGGTTTTACGACGCCCCTTGACGGCTTTGGTATTCGATTTTAGCCGTTAGAAGCCGCAAGTGATGCTGTTTGACGAAAATCTCTACAACTCGTTATCTTGATGGCGAGGAGAAAAATAATGTTGTTGCCGTTGGATACAGTTGGGGAGGAAATTTGGCGCCGCCGGGAGTCTACAATTTGTTATTCGGCTGCTATCTTCTTGCCGACAAGAAGGAAGCCGCGGCCGCCGATCGATACGGCATCAAGGCGCAGTTGGTCCTGGCCCGCGCTTGAGGCTATTGTTGAAACTCAGTGGGCTGCGACCATCTTCTCGACCCTGCCGCCTTGCCAGTCGAAGCGGCGCTGGTGCTGTGCTGCGCGACAAATTCGGCCACGCCCGCGCGCACGGCGGCGGCGGGCGAGCTTGCGCGGCGGGTGCGGAGCTGGGAGCTGGTCGCCGATATCGCCAAGCGCCATGCGGTGCTCCCGCTGGTCTATCGCTATCTGAAACTCGAATGTCCGGCTGCGGTTGCGCAGGAGGGTCTGGCGAAGCTGCGGACGCAGTGGCAGTTGATCATTCTCTACAACCGCCATCTGACGGCAGAGCTGGTGCGGCTGATGGGCATCCTGGAGGCGGCCAAGGTTCCGGCGGTCAGCTTCAAGGGTCCGGCGCTGGCGGCGATGGCGTACGGATCGATCGAGCTTCGGCAGTTCGTCGATCTGGATATTCTGATACACGAGGCTGACCTGGCGCGGGTGGCCGAGATACTGACCGCCGAAGGATATTTGTCGCCGCATACCAGGCGCGACGGGCTGGCGACCGGCTACTTTCAGGAGTGCGAGGACGCCTTCACCGGACCCGACGGGCTGGGGGCGGTGGACGTCCATTGGCGGATCACGCCGCGCTCGTTCCGGTTCGCCCCCGACGAGGAATGGCTGTGGCGGCGCGCGCGCGCGGTCGAGCTGGAGGTCGGGATGGTGAGGGCGATCGCGCCCGAGGACCTGCTGCTGTACCTCTGCGTTCACGGCGCGAAGCATGGATGGGTCACGCTCGGATCGATCTGCGATGTCGCCGAGACCGTTCGCGCGCGGCCGGGGATCGATCTGATGCGGGATTCTCGACGAGGCGGCCGCGCTCGGGAGCCGGCGGATGTTCCTGACCGGAATCTACCTGGCGCACGCGCTCGTCGGCGCGCCGGTTGGGGCCGAGCTGGTCGGAAAGGCTCGGGGCGACCGCGCCGCCATCGCGTTGGCAAGGCGCGTGGCGGGGCAACTGTTCAGGGGAACCGCGCAGGGGCGGGCAGAGTTCGATCCGTGGGCGGTTCCGATCCGCTCAATCGAGGGCGCGGGCGCGCGCATGCGCTACATCGTGCGGCGAGCGCTGGCGCCGACGATGGGCGACTACGAACTGATCGCACTGCCGGCATCGTTGTTCCCGCTCTACTGGGTGATTCGGCCGATTCGGATGGCGGTGCAATACGGGCCGCGGCTGGTGCGCGGCGTGTGGAGCAGATCGAGCGCGTGAGCGTCGTCAGTTTTTCGTTTTTCGTTTTTTGTTTTTTACTGGTGAGCCGGCCGGGACTTGAACCCGGGACCCTGTGATTAAAAGTCACATGCTCTACCACCTGAGCTACCGGCTCACCCGAGAGATTCCAATGCTTACAGGTAATTCAAAGCATTGGGAACAGTCGCGCGGCCCGAGCCGGTCGGGCGTGCGATGCACAATGCATAAATAGGCGTAGTGACGGCGAACGGCAGCCGCTCGGATCCGCGGTGATCGCTCATGCACGCCCGCGCGGTCTCCCCGCCGGTTGAGAGAAAAGATCCATGGAGATGAGAGCGGCGAAGGGGCGCGGCTAAATTAATCTCGATCGAATTCGATCGGACGAGGTCACGATTGCGCCGCGCTCACTACGGTAGAAAGCGCGATGACAAAGCACAAGTTGACTCGCCTTTGCTTAAAATCGGCAAATTCTGCTCTTGAGAGCTTGACAGGTTGGCCACTAGTGGAATATATGGGAGCCCGGCGAATAAGCAGCGTAGATTCAGTAAATAAGTGTAGGTGGAAGACTCAGAGTTAGGGGGAGACTTCAGGGAGACCAAGATGCGCCTACAGGAATACTTGGAGAATGAATCGTCGGGCGGGGCTGCGACGCAGGATGCTGATGCAAAGCCGGTGAACGCATCGAGCGAGTGGTTGAGCCTGGCGGATCTGGCGCGTGGGTCGGAGCGGGTTGGCGGTGCGGTGGTGCGGTCGGCGCAAGCGCGCAAGATACTCAAGACGGTTTCCCGCTTGAGTCCGTACATGTCAACCGTGCTGATTCAGGGAGAATCGGGGACGGGCAAGGAGCTGGTCGCGCGAGCGTTGCATACGCTGGGCCCGGCGCCGGGCGGCCCGTTCGTGACTTTTAACTGCTCGAACCTGGTCGAGTCGCTGGCCGAGTCGCAACTTTTCGGCCATGTGCGCGGCGCCTTCACCGACGCGCGCGAAGATTCGCTCGGCTATTTTCGCTCCGCCAACGGCGGGACGCTGTTCCTGGACGAAATCTGCGAGCTGCCGCTGCGCCTGCAACCCAAGCTGCTGCGCGCGGTCGAGACCCACGAGATCCAGCCGGTGGGTTCGTCACGCACCTACGCGGTCGATATTCGGCTGGTCGCGGCGACCAATCGCGACATGCACGCGATGGTGAAGGCAGGGCAATTCCGCGACGACCTGTACTACCGGCTCAACGCGGCGGCGGTCGTGATTCCGCCACTTCGGGAAAGGCGCGAGGCGATCCCGGCCTTCGTCGCGCATTTTATCGGACACTTCAACCGCCTGTTCGGCAAGGATGTAAAGCAGGTTTCGCGGGGCGCGTTGAACGCGCTGTGCGCCGACCAATGGCCGGGCAACGTCCGCGAACTGCGCCATGCAATCGAGAGCGCGGTGCTGATGACCGAAAGCGATCGTATCGAGCTCGACGACCTGCCGTTGCGCCACGAGGACGCGAGTCCGCAGGCGCTGGGCGAGCCGGTCGAGGCGGTGCTGCGAAACGGCGGGCTCAATGTCGAGGGCGAGCCCAATAGTGCGGTAAGCAGCTGCGCGGAGGCGTCGTCGAGGCGATGCTTCCAAATGGCGGGCTGGCCGTTCACGCTCGACGCGGTAATTCGCGAGGCGTCGAAGCTGGCGCTGATTCGCGCGTTGCAGGCGACCGAGGGCAATTGCCATCGCGCGGCCGAGCTGCTGGGGGTATCGCGCTACACGGTTTACCGGATGCTGAACCGGTTTGGCCTGGGCGAAGGCCATACGTACAGGACGACCCGCAAGGCGACTGTCCGCCGCGCCTCATGAATGTGGCCTGACAGCCTCTCCCGGTTTGCGACCGGCGCTTTAGTCGGCGCCGCCGGGAGCGCTTATTGCCCGGTCGGTCCGCGACCTAAATAACCAGTCTGACTTTTCCACTTTTCACCCATCAACCGGATTAACGACGCGCCCGTTGAGTGCGCGGTCACAAGCCGTGTAACCTAAGCGGCGAGCGGCCGGCGCGGGCGGCCAAAAATCATGAGAGAATCAAGCTAAACGGTGCCTCGCGTTTCCGTAATCATTCCCGCCTACAACGCGGCCTCGACTATCGCTGGCACAATGGACAGCGTAATCGGGCAATCGATCCAGGATTTCGAAATTATCTGCGTTGACGACGGCTCGACCGATCAGACCCGCGCAATCCTTGAACAGTACGACCGGGATTACGGCGACCGCGTCAGGATCGTCGAGCAAGCCAACCGCGGACCGGCGGCGGCGCGCAACAACGGCGCGCGCCATTCGTCGGGCGAATACCTCGCTTTTCTCGACGCCGACGACGTCTGGATGCCGTCGATGCTCGAGCGGACGGTGGCGGTTCTGGACGCCGACCCGGCGCTGTCGCTGGTTTACTGCAACGCAGCGCTGGCCGACAGCGAAGGCGTGGCGCTGGATACGTCGCTCGTCGGCAAGGGCTTCGACCATCCGCCGTCGATCCATGAGCTGCTGACGCGGCTGTGGCCGATAATGCCGAGCGCCGCGCTGGTCCGGCGCTCCGCGTACGACAAATGCGGCGGCTATCGCGACGAATTGCGCGGCGCGAGCTTCCGCTTCGAGGACGTGGATTTCTGGATCAAGATGCGCGAGCAGGGGCCGTTCGGCTATATCGCCGAGCCGCTGGTGATATGGCGGTTCGCATGGTTTCCCCGCAAGCTCAAGCGGCTGCCGGATTACTCGAAAGCGTTGCACGTGTTCGAGGCGTATCTGCAGGAGCGCTACGGGGTTTCGGCGGCGCCGCTGGTCGATGCGCGGACGCGGGCTCCGCGCAGTATCCTGGCGACGATAGGACTGAAAGCGATGCGCGACGGCGATCGCCCGAGGGCGCGCGCCGCGTTCGCGCGCGCGATCAGGGTCGATCCCTACCGGCTCAAGAACTACCTGCGCTGGATGAGGACGTTTCTGCCGCATCGGGTGGCGCAAAGTCTTTCGGGTGGAAGTTCGCGACGGGGTCGATCCGGCCGCGCATATCAGGAATAAATAGACGGCGGATCGCATTGCGCTTTTCACTTTTCACTTTTCGCTTTTCACCGTTCACTGTTTCGCTTTTCACGGTTCGTTGTTGGAGGCATTTTCGATGCGGGTGATTGTAACTGGTGGCGACGGGTACCTTGGATGGCCGCAGGCGATGTACTTGTCCAAGCGCGGCTACGAAGTTTGCGTGGTGGACAACTTGAGCCGCCGCCTATGGGACCTCGAATGCGGCACCGAGAGCCTGATTCCGATTGCGTCGATCCAGGACCGGGTGGCGGCGTGGCGCGAAACGAGCGGCAAGACGATACGAACGGCGATCGGCGATTTGACCGACTACCCTTTCATCAGCGCCGTGGTGCGCGACTTCAAGCCCGAGGCAATCGTCCACTACGGCGAGCAGCGCAGCGCGCCATTTTCGATGATCGATCGGCGCCATTCCGTGCTCACCCAGGTCAACAATCTTGTCGGCACGCTCAACGCCGTTTACGCGATTCGCGAGCATGTGCCGGATTGCCACCTGGTCAAGCTGGGCACGATGGGCGAGTACGGAACCCCCAATATCGATATCGAAGAGGGGTTTATCGAGATTACTCATAACGGGCGCACCGACACGCTGCCCTATCCCAAGCAGCCGGGCTCGTTTTATCACCTGTCCAAGGTTCACGACTCCCACAACATCCAGTTCGCGTGCAAAATCTGGGGAATCCGCGCGACCGACTTGAACCAGGGCGTCGTTTACGGAGTCGAAACCGACGAGACGACGCTCGACGAGCGCCTCGCGACCCGTTTCGACTACGACGGCATCTGGGGCACAGTGCTCAATCGCTTCTGCATCGAGGCCGCGATCGGCCATCCGCTCACCGTGCACGGCAAGGGCGGCCAGACCCGCGGCTACCTGAACATCCGCGACACGATGCGATGCATCGAAATCGCGATCGAGAAGCCCGCGAAGGCCGGCGAGTACCGCGTCTTCAACCAGTTCACCGAGCAGTTCTCGGTCGAGCAACTGGCGGAGCTGATCCGGGCGGCGGCGAAGCACAAGGGCCGCACCGTCGAGATTCAGCACATCGCGGACCCGCGCGTCGAGGCCGAGGTCCACTATTACAACGCCAAGCACACCAAGCTCATCGACCTGGGGCTCAAGCCGCGCATCCTGTCGGAGGTGCTGATCGATTCGATCTTCGACAAGGTCGAGCATTTCAAGCATCGCGTGAAGCAGGATCGCATCGACGCGCTGGTGAAATGGAGGCGGATCAGCAATGCGGTTGGCTATGGCTCGATGTCGCCGGCGCCGGAGCCGCAGAAGCCCTCGTCAAAAGAGCATCAAGCCCGAGTTAAGCGTGCCGGCGGGCTGAAGCCTGCACGAGCCGGCACTCGCTGACCCGCGCTCACATCGGTTCTCTTCTAGCGCGATTGGTTGATGGCGGCCGGGCCGGCAACGACGACTATTTCATTGCCAAGCTTCGGCACCAGGCGCGTGAGCATGCGGATGGACCGATCCCGCAGCTTGTGATGCTCGAGTTTGCGCCGATACAGGTGGCGCTGAACCTCGAAGCCGCAGTGCGCTAGAACATCGCACAGCTCGGCGTACGAATATTCCCGGACATGCCCCATGTGCCCGACATTATCCAGCTTGGACCACTCTTTTATCGGGTCGGGGCCGGTGCGGCCGCGCCGGATAATCCTGGTCAACGCATCGATGCCGAGCCCGTTGGGCATCGTCAAATACATGAATCCGTCCTCGTTCAAGAGGCTCCTGACGAACGACATCGTTTTTAGCAGATCGATGCGGAGATGTTCGAAAATCTCGCAGAACACTACGCACTGGAATTGTCCGAGCGTATCCGCCGCGCCGGCGCCCGGCCGCTCCACATCAAGCTCGGCGACCTTTATCCCGAGTACTTGCTCGACGTCGTGAAATCGGTCCGGCGACAAATCCACGCTTACGATTTCCACTTCCGGGCGCGCCTTCTTCATCAGGTACTCAAAAACGAAGGGAGCGCCTCCGATATTCAAGCACCTCGAAAATTCATAGTTGCGGGTCAAGAACTCGACGTCCCATAAGAGCCGGCCGGTGTGATTGCGGGCGTAGGCCTCCGCCCACGGCCAGAGCTTCCGCTCCAGGCCAAGTTCCGGAACCAGCTTGAGGTAATCGGCGGTAACGTCCTTTGCCGGCGCCCAGGCATAACATTTCGCAAGCTCCGGTGAACCGTTCCTTGTGCCTGGAATTTCTATTTTTGAATTCTGCTTCAAGCTCGCATCACCAACGATTCGTCCGCAACTCGAAATTCAAGCCGGCTTTTCAGTCAGCGGCGCTTTGCGCGGATCAATGAGCAACTCACGCACCGCGGGCCGCCCTGCCCCCAAGCGCGCGCGCGACGCGGGTGGGCAGATAGGTGCGCGCGATGCGCAAGTAGCTCTTCAGGTGAAACCGATCATAACGCAGCACCCGCATGAAGCATCGCCGCGCGCCAACCATGTTTCCGCGGCTCATCTCGGCGACGCCGGCGTTGGCGATCATTCTGACGCGATGGCGAATGAAATTTTTCACCAGTCCGTCACCGCGCGTACCGTAGCGGGCGCGAATCAGATCGACGATTGGGGCGGCTCCAAAGTCACGGTTCAACACTTTGGGATAGAGCTGGCCGAAAGTAACGCGAACCAGCCGATCGGGAATGTAGATGAAATGCCCCTGCTCGCGCATCAGCAGCCAGAAGTGGATGTCCTCGGCGCTGATCAGTTGTTCGCAGAATCCGCCGGCGCGATCGAAGGCCTCACGGCGCGTCACGACCATGCTCGGCGTGATCGGCCAAATCTGCGCGAGCAGGTCGTCCATCGAGGGCGCGTGCGCGGCGTCGGGGCGGGTCGGCAAGCGGCGAACTTCCTCGCCCGCTTCGTTCGCCACGATGGTATCGGAGTAAACCAGGGCCGCATCGGGATCGTCGAGCATCGCTGCGACCGTCAATTCGAGCTTTCGCGGCATCCAGACGTCGTCGGCGTCGAGAAAAGCGATGTATTCGCCCGACGAACGGCGGACGCCGTGGTTGCGCGCGGCCGATGGACCGCGGTTGGCTTGCTCGACCAGCTTCACGCGGTCGCCGTAATCCCGGGCGTACTGTTCGACGATTGCGCGGGTTGGATCGGTCGAGCCGTCGTCAACGCAAATGACTTCGAAATCGGTAAAGGTCTGCGCGAAGACGCTCTTGAGCGCGCGCTCAATCGTCGCCGCCCCGTTGTAAACCGGGATTATTACCGAGACGCGCGGCGCGCGTTTGCTTTGCTCCAATTTCGACGCGCCGGATGCCATCTAGGGGTTGCTACGGAGTGCACGCGCGCGGCAAAGCCTCGGAGCGCGGCGTCGCGCCGGCGCGTTCGCCTGCTCTGTTGGCGCGCGGTTTCTTCCACGCGGAGAGATCGATGCCGAGCAATTCCTCGAGCGCCTCGACGTCGGGAAGATATCGATCACGCAGGCGCTGTTCCTGTTCGGGCGTGACCGAGCCGAAGGGTTCGCCGCGTCCGAAGCAGAAATCCCATGCGCCGGCGCGCTCGAGCAGGTTGATCGCGCCGTAGGCCTGACGGCGCTTGAGCCAGTACATTATATCCCTCGCGTTGCGGGCGAGCTTGCGGCTCCTGGGCGCGCGCGCAAACGAGTGAACATCATCACCGATTTCAGGCCGGTCGGAGAGTGTAATCCGTTCGACGCCCATGAAATCGGTGACGCGATCCAGGTACGACTGAGGCCGCGCGCGCAATTCACCATACATCGTGACCAGCACGTTCTCGCGGCCAAAGCTGTCGAACCACTGCTTAAGATTGAGCGCGTAGCCGTTGCCGCAGCCCAGGTCAGGCCGGGATTTCAGTACTTCATCGAACGAGCCGTGCGCCCACGCGTAGTGAAGGACGAGCTTGTACACCGAAAACGTTTGATCGACGGGATCGCGCAGTGTGATGATTACGCGGCAATTCGGAATGTGGGTCTTGATGCGTTCGAGCGCCAGCGGATGGAAAAAGTACGGGCAGATTTCGACGACCTTGCGCTCCCCGGTCGCGTAGCGAAAGTGATGCGCGTACCAGTCGATGCCCTGGTCGTAGAACGTGTTGAAAAACTGCGTCTCCTTGACGCCGTAGGGTAAATCAACGTGGCCCTCGAGCACGCGATGCAGCCAGGTAGTGCCGGTGCGAGGGGGCCCGGCGCCGATGATCTCGGGGAGCCGGTGTTTGATGCTCGCGCTCATCGGCTGGCTGATCGCCGGGGCCGGATCGCCGGGGAACTTTCGATGGCGCGTGGCGCCCGCGGCTGCTTCCAGGCGGAGAGATCGATCCCAAGCAACTTCTCGAGCGCCTCGACTTCGGGGAGGTTGCGCTGGCGCAGGCGCTCCTCCTGCTCGGGTGTCAGCCGGCCGAACGGCTCTCCGCGGCCATGGCAAAAATCCCATACGCCGCAGTGGTCCAGAAAGTTTATCGCACCGTATGCCTGACGCGCCTTGAACCAGTACATCAGGCGCGTTGCGCGGCGCGCGAGTCTCAAGTTCTTGGGCGCGCGATCGAACGAATGCACGTCGTGACCGATTTCGGGCCGCGCGGAAACGGCAATTTGCTCGATGCCGATAAAGTCGGTTACCCGGTTCAAGTATTTCTGGGGGTCGGCGCGCAATTCATCGTACATCGTCACCAACACGTTCTCGCGGCCGAAGGTCTCGAACCATTTGCTCAGGTGAAATGCATAGCGGTTCAGGCCCAGATTGGGCCGGGATTTCAACGCCTCGTCGAATGATCCGCGCACCCAGGCATAGTGAGCAATCATCTTATAAGCCGAAAACGAATGCTCGACGGGATCGCGCAGCGTGGTGATCACGCGACAGTTGGGGATGTGCGCCTTGATCCGATCGGGGGCCAGCGGATGGAACAGGTAGGGACAGATCTCGACGATCTTTCGCTCGCCGGTCGCGTAGCGAAAATGGCGCGCGTACCATTCGATGCCCTCGTCGTAGTAGGTGCTGAAAAACTGGGTTTCCTTGACCCCGTAGGGCAAATCGATATGGCCTTCGAGGATGCGATGCAGCCATGTCGTGCCGGTGCGTCCGGGGCCGGCGCCGATGATCTCGGGAAGTCTCAAGGAGCGTGCTCTTCGTGTTGCGGGCGATATGGGGCTCAAGGATTGCGGCCTGGCGAGGTCTATCCGACGTCTCCGGCGCGGGCATCACCGCGATAGCGGTCACGATAACATCGCCTATATTTCATATCAATGAGAGTGCCGGCGCTGGCGCAGACTGGCGAGCGGATGCTCCGGGACGATCGCGCGCGGGTGACAGTTTTGCACGCGCCCGCAAATCGGTAATAATTGACCTCCACGATCCAGACTGATACTTCGAGGGGATCTGGAAAATGCAGGGGGATGCGCCGGCGCCGGCCTGCGGGACTCGCGGCGCGGCGGTTCCCAACGGATTAAGACATATAGATGAGTACGCAGGCCGAAAGTTCAAAATTCTACGAACCGATCGTACCGTCGGACCAGATTCAGTATCGCGAATACAAGCTGCTGCTGAAGCCGGAGCGGTTCCCCGACGAGAAGGCGTTCCACAAGTTCTGGAAGCTGGCGCATCACGCCGCGAAATCACTCGGGATCAAGCTGTCCAAGGTCGACGAATCGCTCAAGCCGCATCAGCGCGAAGTGGTCTTCTACGACACGCCGCACTTCAAGCTCTACAACCACGGCTTCATCCTGAGAAAACGCACCTTCTATCATCACGGCGTGCCCGATTCCCGCCACGAGCTGGTGATCAAGTTTCGGCATCCGGAAAAGAAAACTGCGCTGGCGGTGGATCCCCGTCCACTGCTGCCGTGCCAGTACACACTGAAGTTCAAGGAGGAAATCCTCCTGCCGAAGGACGGCGCGCTGGGGATGCGGCTGGTGTATTCGCACAACTGCGAGCTCGACACGCCCAACATCATCTTGACGCAACGATTTGAAACGACCGCGCAGGCATTTCCGGCGCTCAAGAAGATCGACGCGAATCCGAAGGCGGCGCTGAGCGTAGTCAACGGCGTATCGATCGAGGAATACCAGGTCGATCTCGGGATGCTGGACTTCGGGCACAAGCTCGAGGCGAAGGCGACGTTGGCGGTATGGCGGGAGCGCACGACCAACGCGCCGATCGTGGCGGAGTTCGGCTACCAGTTGAAGTTCGAGAGTCCCGAAGCGGTGCGGCGCAAGCAGCGCGAGCTTTCCGAGTTCTTCTACACGGCCCTGCAATCGCGGGCCTCAGACTGGGTGCAGCGTGGAACAACCAAAACCGCCCTCATCTACGGATACGGAAACGCCGGCCTCAAGCACCAGGAATGAACCCGATCTCCATCCGAGTCTGCTGACGCTGCTGCGAATCTTCCTGCTCGCGGGCGGGCTGAGCTTCGGCGGCGGCGCGGTCGCCTATCTGCGCGAGTACCTGGTGGAGGAAGAAGGATGGCTGGACGACGAGGGTTTCCTCGGCGCGATGGAGATCAGCGAGACGCTGCCGGGGCTCAACGCGGTCAACATGGCGATCATCATGGGCGACAACCTGCGCGGGCTGGCCGGCGCGGCGGTGTCGGTGATCGGGATGCTGCTGCCGGGGGGGATCGTCGTGATGGTGCTGGGGATACTGTATCAATCGAATCACAGCAATCCCGACGTCAAGCGTTTTCTGCTGGGGATCGCGGCCGCGGCGGTTGGTTTGCTGTCGGCGGTGACGTTGCAGATCGGGCGGCGCCAATTTCGCCAGCTTCCGGACTATGCGATCGTCTTCCTGACGTTTCTCGCGGTCAGCTTCCTTAAATTGCCGCTGTTCGTGGTGCTGCTCGGCCTCGGGCCGATAGCCGTCTGGCTCTACCGGCCCAAGGTCTCAAAACCGCGCGCGCAGGACGAGCATCTGCCATTTCATCGCGGCCCGCGCCATCACCTGTTTCGCCATTAACTCTTGAGATCGAAACCCGCATGACGCGATTGATACATCTGTTCCTGGTCTTCTCGCTGCTGTCGGTGCTGGCGGTCGGCGGCGGCACCGCGGTGCTGCCCGAGATGCAGCACATGACGGTGCATACGTTTCACTGGCTGACCGACGCGCAGTTCCGCAACATCTACAGCCTCGGCCAGGTTGCGCCGGGGCCGAACATGCTGATGGTGCTGGTGATCGGCTACAAGCTGGCGGGATGGGCCGGGATGGTGGTGGTGGGAATCGCATTTTTCCTGCCCGACTGCCTGATTACCCTGTTCGTCAATCGATGGTGGGTCCATCTGGGCGGGTGGCCGTGGCGCACGTCGATTCAGCGCGGGCTGGCGCCGGTGGCGATCGGGCTGATGACGTCGGGGACGTTTGCGATCGCGAAGCTTTCGATCGTGAACGTGCAGACGCTGGCGATCGCGATCGTGGTGTTCGGGATATTGCTGTGGCGTCACCTCAATCCGGGCGTGCTGGTGCTGGTAGGAGGCGCCGTTTACCTGTTTTGGAGATAGGCCGCGGGAACCGGCGCCGGCGCGCGAGAGAAAAGAAAACGCCGGCAGGAGCGGATGCTCCTGCCGGCGTCGTCGAACGATCTCGAATCGCAAGCCGATTGGCTTGGCGGCGCCTGCTACATGTGGCCGGTTTCGGCCATCTTCACCATCGCCTCGGTGGTGAAGAACGCTCGATCCACCGCGCCCATGTTGATGTACCAGCATTCACGCTCGGGCGTCTCGATGCCGGGCAGGTAGCACATCGTTGCCATGCCGCTCTGCACATCGGTGGAGTCAGAGCCGACGACGAATTCACGCTTGAAAGGATAGATGGCGATTTTCGCGTCGGGCACTGGGCGATCGCGATATGCGAGCCAGAAGGTGTTGTTGCGGAACAACTGGCCGCGGCGATCGTAGGTATCGATGTACGGCTCGAACCACATTTCGGAATCCATGTAGATGACGGTCTTGGAATCGAGGGCGGCGCCGTTGTTAACGCCGCGCCGCGGCTCTGCGGTCACGATGTACATGTGGCGCATCTGCCAACGCTCGGGGCATGCACTGCCGCCGCCGTCGGTGGTGCATCGGATTTCCGGTGAATGCTCGGCGTCAACCGTCGCGAGCATCTCCTTCTCGCCAATGAACTTATAGTCATACTCTTCAGTCTTGGGGTTGAAACCCGAATAGCGATCGGGGTCAAAGGTCTGCGCGCCGGTCGCGGTCGAATTCATCGCCTCGTTCAGACGGCGCAGGCGCCGCGTGCCGGGCTCCCAACTCCACGTGTCGTCGCCATGAGTCGGACTGGCGTAGCGATAACGCAGCAGACTGCTGCCGCGAGCGTCCTGGGGCGCGAGTTCCGGACCAAGCAGGAACAGCCACAGGCGGTTGGTATTCTTGAAGTCGGGATCGACGGGAATCGGCTCGACCTCGGTTCGGCCGACGAGGTCATAACCGGCGTAGTGCCCTTCCTGCAGGTATAGAACGGGAGCGAAGGGCTTGTTGTGGCCGGTGTAAACCGTCTCGCAATCGAAGTATCGCAGGTCGTAGTCGTCAGTGCTGATCGGACGCCACAAGGCGTTCCAGACAACCTTGGTCGCGACGTCGGGATCGTTCGCGTCGATCAGCGGGAACGGCTGGCCGGCGACATAGCCGATGACGGTGCGATGGTCCTTCGAGAGCTGCACCTGCGACGAATATTTTTCGGTCGCGTCCTTGTACGGAGGCGGCCAATCGATGCGCTCGGTGGGGACAATTTTCAGAGTCATCCCTTGCCGCACTTTGAAATACACGCCCGGCGAAACCAGATCCTTCACCTGCGACGCGTTCTCCGGAGTAATGACGTCACCCGGCTTGACGCCTGCCTGCGCCGGCAAGCTCAAGGCCGCCAGCGCCAGTATCGCAATGCCCGCGGCGACCACCGTATTGCGAAATCCCAGTTTTTCCAACTGCATTCGAACCTCCGTAAGAGCCCTCAAGCATTTCCCCGCCGGCTCGATAAAGATACCCGCCAGCGGAAGTTTTTCACGAACCTCTAATAGCGCAACTAATAGCGCAACGCTGCAAAAAGTCAATCCGCTTAATTGCGGCAGCCTGCTCGCCACCTTAAATCTTATGTAAATTCGCGGCGGGAATCGACGCCCGCGCGTGAGAAAAAAGAAAACGCCGGCAGGAGCGGATGCTCCTGCCGGCGTTGGACAATCCCAATCGTAAGGCGATTGGCTTGGGCGCCCGCCTGCTACATGTGGCCGGTTTCGGACATCTTCGTCATCGCCTCGGTGGTGAAAAACTGGCGATCCACCGCTCCCATGTTGATGTACCAGCACTCGCGCTCGGGGGTATCGATGCCGGGCAGGTAGCACATCGTTGCCATGCCAGCCTGCAAATCGGTAGAGCAGGCGCCGACGACGAATTCGCGCTTGAAAGGATAGATGGCGATCTTCGCGTCGGGCACTGGACGATCGCGATACGCGAGCCAGAAAATATTGTTGCGGAACAGCGCTCCTTTACGATCGTAGGTATCGACGTACGGCTCGAACCACATTTCAGAATCCATGTAGATGACGTCCTTGGAATCGAGCGCGTTGTTGACGCTGCGCCGCGGCGTGGCGGTCACGATGTACATGTGGCGCATCTGCCAGCGCTCGGGGCATGCGCTGCCGCCGCCGTCGGTGGGGCATCGGGCTTCCGGTGAATGCTCGGCGTCAACCGTCGCCAGCATCTCCTTCTCGCCGATGAACTTATAGTCATACTCTTCGGTCTTGGGATTGAACCCCGAATAGCGATCGGGATTAAAGGTCTGTGCGTCGGTCGAAACCGTATTCATCGCCTCGTTCAGACGGCGCAGGCGCCGCGAGCCAGACTCCCAAGCCCAGGTGTCGTCGCCATGAGTCGGATTTCCGTACCGATAACGCAGCAGGCTGGTGCCGCGGCCGTTCTGGGGCGCGAGTTGGGGACCGAGCATAAACAGCCAAAGGCGGTTGGTATTCTTGAAGTCGGGATCGACGGGAAGCGGCTCGACCTCGGTCCGGCCGACCAGATCATAACCGGCGTAGTGCCCCGTCTGATAGTACCAGAGTGAAAAGAAGGGCTTGTTTTTGCCGGTGTAAACCGTGTCGCAATCGAAATACCGCAGGTCGTAGTCGTCAGTGAAGATCGGACGCCACGTGGCGTTCCAGACGATCTTGGTCGCGACGTCGGGATCGTTCGCGTCGATCAGCGGGAACGGCTGGCCGGCGACATAGCCGATGACGCTGCGATGATCCTTGGAGAGTTGCACCTGCGACGAATATTTCTCGGTCGCATCCTTGTACGGAGGCGGCCAATCGATGCGCTCGGTGGGGACTATCTTCATAGTCATCCCGCGCTGCACCTTGTAATACACGCCCGGCGAAACAAGATCCTTCACCTGCGACGCGTTGTCCGGAGTGATGAAGTCACCCGGTTTGACGCCTGCCTCCCCTGGCAGGCTAAAGGCCGCCAGCGCCATTAGCGCGATGCCCCCGGCGATGACCGTTTTGCGAAACCCCACTATCCCCAATTGCATTCGAACCTCCGTTAGATCCCCGAAACGTTTTCCCCAAATGAAAATACCCGCCAGCGCGAATTTTTCACGAACATGTTATTAGATCGCAATGCTGTGCTAAGTCAATCCGCCTAATTGCCGGCAGTCCACAACTCCGATTCCGGGCTGCGGCGATTTACGCGCTCGTCGCACGCCAGGATTTCGCGCAGCGCCACGGCGGCAGGGGGTTTTTGCTTGAATCTGACTCGAAAGCACCCAGCGAAACATTCGATCGGTGGCGCCCTTAGCTACATCTGATCCGGATTCAATCGCGAATCGTTCGTTTCGCTTTGGCACACCGGATGCTCCACCCTACAGATGCTAATAAACCCACTGGCTGCGAAGCGCTTCCGGCCGATCGCCGTCGCGGTCCCGGATCGCCGCGCTCACAGGATTGTAGCCGTATATTCGTCATTCTAGAATCACGAATAGCGAATAGGACGCGAGTGCAAGCTCATGCAGCTAAAACCTCAAGACATCGTCGTATTGCTCAAGCTCATCAAAGTTCGGGACAAGCGGCCCACGTATGCCCAACTGGCGGTTGAGCTTCGCATGAGCCCGGCCGAGGTTCACGCTTCAATTCGACGCGCCCGCGCCGCGCGGCCGATTCACGGGCCGGACTTTGGCGATCAGGTAAACGCAAAAGCCCTGGAGGAGTTCCTCGTCCACGGGGTTAGGTATGCTTTTCCTCCCGAACGGGGAAGCATGGCTCGCAGCGCCCCACCGCTTCCGCGGCGGAACCGCTTAACCGTAAAATCACTCAGGAAGACCCCGTTCGGGTTTGGCCGTTCGAGCAAGGTGACAGACGCGGCTATCCGTTCCAGCCGCTATTCATAAAGAGCCCCTGAAGCGGCCCTGAAGGACCCGGAACTTTACCAGCTTCTCGCGCTGCGCGACGGCGGCGCGAGAGACCGAGAACTGGCCAAACGCGAGCTTTCGGCCCGGATTAAGATTTGAGCCTTCAATCAAACCGGCAACTTCTGGCCGCGATGGCGGCCAAGTTGAAGCCATTGCTGTCCGAGATCGTGTTCGTTGGTGGGTGCGCCACCGGGCTCCTGATCACCGGTCCCGCCGGCGCGGCGATGCCGGCGCATGCGCGCGTCTATGTCACGGCCGATGTATTTCCGCTGCTGAAGAAAGGTTTGTACTGAGCATGTCCATGTCCTTCGGAAAAAGCGTGATCCTGGCGTGCGCGCTGACCGTGGCGGCCAGCAGCAGCGGCGTCACTGCGCCGGTCCCTGCACCCACTGCCGCCATGGACGCATCGCTGGCGGCCGCCAACGAGCGCGCCGTTGTGTTGGTCTTCGGCAAGGACGTATTGCCCGCGGTGCGCAGCCGCGTGACCTCGCTGCTCCAGGCCGGCGCGCCCATGCCGGTGCGCACTGCGCAGCCGGAGGCGCCCTTGCCCAAGCTGGCGCCCGATGCGCTCGTGCTCTCCTTTGGCGACACAGCTGCCACGCGAAGCCTCGTCGATCCCGCCGAGCTCGCCCGGCTCGGACCCGAAGGTCTGATCGTGCGCAGCGGCGCCATTGCCGGCGCCAGGCTCATGGCCGCCGTCGGCAATCCGCCCGCGCCGGAGACCGCCGACCACGGCAACCTTGGCACCGCCTTTGCCGCTTACGCGCTGCTCGAAGACCTGGGCTTCGCCTTCCTCCATCCGCTTGCGCCGACGCTGCCTGCGCGGTGGTCGCCGCCCGCCGCGCCGATCGACATCGCCGAATCGCCCCGCTGGCGCGTGCGCGGCCTCCATGTGCATACCCAGCACGCGCTCGAGCTGACCGAACTTCTCCAGGGATGGGGCAAGGACGGTCCTGATGACGCCGCAGGCTGGAATGCGCGCCTGCCCGAGTGGGACCGCTGCCTCGAGTGGCTGCTCGCCAACCGGCAGAACCGTGTCGAGTGGGTGCTGCTCTGGGCCAAGCACTGGCAGCGCTTTGCCGATGGTCCGGTGCGCCAGCATCGACTGGCAACGCTGGTGGCGCACGCGCATGCGCGGGGCATCGCCGTCGGTGCGGATGCCTCGCTCGCGCTCGAGCAGCAGCACGCCTACCACTTCGTGCACAAGACCGGCGATCTGGCGGCGGAGCTGCAGCAGATCCACGATGGCCTCGATTGGTTCTTCGGCGCCGGCTTCGATTACTACTCGACCGAGTCCGGATCGACGGAGTTCACGCACCCCAATCCCACACGCATGCTCGCCTGGATGAACGAGGCGGCGCGTTATTCCAGGACGAAGTACGGCAAACCGGCCTACATCAAGGTCCACTGTTCCACCGGCCAAGTCGCCGACGGCTATCCCGACCCCGTCACCGGCGCGCCGATCAACTTCAACTTCCTCCCGCACTACGCCGACCCGGATCTGGGCATCATGCCGCACACCGTGCAGATCTACAGCCTCGACGATCCGGCGCCCACCTATGGCAACACCGATTTCGGCTACATGAAGGACTTCCTCGAACAGGAAGTCGGAGCGCGCGAAGTAATCTGGCATCCTGAGACAGCGTACTGGGTGACTTACGACATCGGCGTGCCGCTGTTCCTGCCCATCTATGCCGAGCGGCGCCTGGCCGATCTGCGCGCATTGGCCGCCGACGAGCAAGCCGGCCGGATGGGGCGGGGCGCGCACGCGGGCGGCCGCATGGATGGCCAGATGATCTTCTCCAGCGGCTGGGAGTGGGGCTACTGGCTGAACGATGTCGTCGCCGCGCGCGCCGCCTGGAATCCCCATCTCGAAGCGGGCAGCTCGCGCGAAGCGCTCGTTGCCATTCTCTCCCCGCTGCAGCGCGCCTTCGGCGATAGCGGCGCCGGTATGGTGAATTGGATCGCCGATTTCGCCGACGCGGAGCACGCGCTGCTCATCCGCGGCGAGGTGAACGGCCGGCGGCCGGCCGACATCGTCGAGCGCAACGGCATGGCCTACCTCGAAGGCTTCGACTCATGGGACGACATCGCCAGTCTGGGCGCGGCGCTGGGCGTTCCGATCTCGGCGGTGACGCAGCCGCAGAAACTCGGGCTGGTCCAGGTTCAGTCGAAGTGGCTGCGCAAAGGCGCACCCGATTACGCCACCGAGATTGCGCCCTTGCTGGATGCGATGGAGCGCCGATTCGGCGCATTGGCCGCGGACGCCCGCGCGCTCGCCGTGGCCGTGCCGGCGCCGGCCCGCGACCTGGCGGACGATCTGCTCGATGCCGCGCAGATGACGGCGCTGCGCGCCCATCAGGTACACGGCCTTTACGACTACGCGGCGCAGTATCCGTCGAGCGAACCGATGCTGCGCCTGGCGCGCCTGTCCGCCGCCCGGACCGCGCTCGCCCAGGCGGCGAAGATCGTAGCGGCGCGCGAGCCCCGCTACCGCGTCGAGGCCGAGCGCGTCGCCGGTTGGCGCGCGAATCCGACCTCCTACGAATTCACCTACCTCTGGTACACCCGCTCTCTCTACTTCTGGTGGCGCGACGAGGGCAAGGCGGTCGACAAGCCGCTCAGTCCCTGCTACTTGAACGTCGCCGATCTGGCCGACATCGCGTTTGGCCAAGGCGGCGTCGCCGATCTGCTGGAGGGGATCCGCGACCGCGTCTACGGTCCCGTCATCGATTGCCTGGCCGCGCCGCCGCAGGCGCCGACGTTTCCGCAGGACGGACTTCGCTCGCGGCCTTGAGGCCGGCAGATTCTGCTGCAATTCCTGGTCGAGTCGGCCTTGCTGAGCGTGATGGGCGGGCTGGCTGGAGCAGTGCTCGGGATAGTCGCATCGAAGGTGCTCTCGGCGCTGGCGCAATGGCCGACGCTGATTTCACCGGCGGCCGTGGCAGGTGGATTTGCTTTCGCGGCGGCTGTCGGCGTCTTCTTCGGCTGGTATCCCGCGCGCAAAGCCTCGCTGCTCGATCCGATTGAGGCGCTGCGGTACGAATGACCGCCGCCGCGTCGGGAGCACCGTGTCGTTTCGCAGGAACGCGCCGGGAATAGTGAAACGATCGAGCGTCCCCGACGGGATTTGAACCCGTGTTACCGACGTGAAAGGCCGGTGTCCTAGGCCGAGCTAGACGACGGGGACGTTAGGATCGAAACCCGAAAATACGAACGCGCGCTACGCGCGCGCCAGACAGCCAAAAGTATCAGAGCCGCAAGAAGGGGAGCAAGCCATCGCGGCCAGCGGTCGGACCTCCTGAGGCACCAGCATTGTCTGGCGAATCGGGTACCGATAATTTCGACACGATGTCTAATTCTTCCAATTCCTCCAATCCTTCCATCCTGATCGCGGGGGCCGGCGCGATCGGCTCGATCCTCGGCGGGATGCTGCACGATGCGGGGCGCGACGTCACGCTGCTCGGCCGGCCCGGGCATATCGAGGCGATTGCACGCGGGGGCTTGAGAATATCGGGACTGCTTGGCGATCGAACCGTCGCCGGCATGCGGCTCGCCGACGACACCGCGAAACTCGGCAGGCGGTTCGGGTTAATCGTCTGCGCGGTCAAGAGTTATGACACCGAATCGATCGCGGCGCGGCTGGCCGGCTGTTTGATCGACGACGGCGTGGTCGTGTCGATGCAAAATGGCCTGGGCAATATCGAGTTGTTGATCGAGCGTTTCGGACGGCGGCGGGTGTTGGGCGCGCGCGTGATCTTCGGCGCGGAAATAGTTTCGCCCGGGAGCGCGCACGTCACGGTTTTCGCGCAGCCGCTGGCAATCGGACCGGCGCCGGCGCTTCACGGCGAGGACTCGCCGGCGCTGGCGGCGCGCGCCCGCGTGATCGCCGCGATGATCGACGCGGCCGGCGTTCCCGCGGTCGCCGTCGACGACATCATGCCCGTGCTATGGACCAAGGTTCTGTACAACGTGGCGCTGAATCCGCTCGGCGCGCTCTTGCAGCAGCACTATGGAGCGCTGGCCGAGGATCCGGACGTGCGGCCGATCATGGATCGCGCGATCGAGGAGGCATTCGCGGTCGCGCGCGCGCTCGGCATCGCGCTGCCCTTTTCCAGTGCGGCGGAATATCGCAAAGTTTTTTACGAGCAGTTGATTCCGGTGACGTCCAGTCATCGGCCGACGATGCTGCGCGATCTTCATGTTCGCGGGCGCACTGAGATCGGCGCGCTCAACGGCAAGATCGTCGAGCTGGGCGATCGCATCGGAGTCAGCGTGGAGACGAATCGGATGCTGACGCGGCTGGTCAGGGCCGCCGAGCGCGCGCGGCAGCGAACGATGAAAGCTCAGGCAGAACGATGAAGGCGGTATCGATACGCCGCGCGAGCATGGATGCGATCGTCGCAGAGGCCGAGCGCGAGTTCCCTTTCGAATGCTGCGGCTTGATCATCGGCGACAACGAAACCTCGGCCGAGGAAGTCCGCCCGGTCGCCAATATCCAGAACCGCATGCACGCCGAAGATCCGACTGCCTTCCCGCGCGACGCGCGCACGGCCTTCCTGATGGAGCCGAAGGGGCATCTGGCGGCGATGATCGAGGCCGATCGGCGCAAACTCGCGGTTCGCGCCGTTTACCATTCGCATCCCGATCACGACGCGTATTTTTCCGCGACCGATCGCGCGCATGCGTGCTCATTCGATCCGTCCGAGCCCGACTATCCCGGAACCGTTCACATCGTGGTGTCGATTCGCGCCGGCAAATTCGCCGGCGCAGCCGCGTTCGCCTGGGATATCGAAAAAAAGGAATTCGCCGAGACCGATCTGACCGTCGAATGAATGCGTCGGGACGGCAGGGGGACCCCTGCACCCAATGTTGAGCGAGGATGGAGATAGCGCGCTGTATGTTGAACAAGCGGGTCGAACCGCACTTCGTCAATGCCGCGCCGCAACTCTCTCGGCTTGGTGCTCGACCACGGCGGGGCATTGTGCTTTGGTAGCTCGACTGTGCGATGCGGAGAGTGCCGCCAGTTGATGGCAAGAATGCTCCGCCGACGCTGATCGACGAGGCAGGTTCCGCCAACGGCTATAACCGATTTTCCCGGGGGATCACGGATGTCGCATTTCTGCAAGACTTTCGCGTTTGTGCTGATCTGGACACAAATGGTGTTGCAATCGCCGTTGACCGTTTATGCGCAAGGAGCCGGCGATACTGCCAACCCGGGCCCAACCGCCGCCGAATTGCATCAACTGGTAGCGCCAATCGCGCTCTATCCCGATTCGCTGGTAGGGCAAATCCTCGCGGCTTCGTCCTATCCTACCCAGGTAGTAGAGGCGCAGCGGTGGTTGCAGAGCAATTCCGGGCTCTCAGCGAACCAACTGGCCGAAGCGGCCAACTCTCAGCCCTGGGATCCGAGCGTCAAATCGTTGACGGCATTTCCAAAGGTGCTGGACAACATGAGCACCAACCTGTCGTGGACCTCGGCTCTGGGCGAGGCCTACTACAGCGACCCGCAGGGCGTGCTGAAGGCCGTGCAGGTCATGCGCGCGCAGGCGCAGGCGGCAGGCTCGCTGAAATCGAACGACCAGCAAACGGTCGTAACGCAGGGCCAAACGATCGTAATCGTGCCGGCTAATCCGCAAGTCATTTACGTTCCGCAATACAACCCGACTGTTGTTTACGGGGCGCCCGTGGCGGCCTATCCGGGCTATTCGGGATCCGACCTCGCGATGACCGGAATCCTGGCATTTGGCGCCGGAATCGCGGTGGGCGCATTGATCAGCTTCGAGTGACGGATGGGGTTCAAACAACTGGAACTGCAACTGGCATGGCGGCAACGTTACCTACAACAAGAACATTTACATCTCGAACAGCAACAACTATCGCCACTGGAACCAGAACAGCGCCAACTGGAACAAAAACAACAACTGGGATAACAAACCAACAACTGGAATAATAGAGACAACAACTGGAATAACGCGAATCGGAACCAGCCCAAGAACGCCTGGAACAACCAGAACAGGAACCAGCCGAAGAACGAGTGGAACAAGAGTGCGTCCAATTTCGATCGCAGCGATCGCGGCTATGGCAATCCCGGCGGCGCAGCACGTTCCAACGCTTTCGGCGGAACTCGCCCTGGCGGAGATGCGTGGGCCGATAGCGCTCGCGGGCGTTCAAGCTTTGGCGGCGGGGCTGGTGGTGGCGGCGGGTTTGGCGGCGGCGGGTTTGGTGGCGGCGGCGGACGCAGGGGAGGAGGCCGACGCTAATGAAACAACGCGGGCTCGTGAACAAGAAGGATCGAACTATCGTGCAATCTCTACGCACAATCGCGCTTCGCATCGGCGCCTGCTTGTTAGTTCTGTCGCTGACAGCGACGCTGCAGGGCGTGAGCCGCAGCGGCGCAGCAGCAAAGAACATTCAGTTCGCCTGAGGAGGCGGCGCGCGCGATGACCGATGCGCTGCGCAAAGACGATCGGCCGGACCTGGCCGCGATCTTCGGCAAGGGCGCGGAGGGAATACTCCCCTCAGGCGATCCGGTGGCGGACAAGAACGACGTCCAGAACTTTCTGAAGTCGTATGATCAGATGCATCGTTTCAGCCATGGGCCCGATGGCAAGTTGTTTATGATAGTGGGCGCGGAGAACTGGCCGATGCCCATTCCGCTCGATAAAAATTCCGCCGGTTGGTATTTCGATACGGCTTACGGAAAAGAGGAACTTCTTTTTCGGCGCATCGGCAGGAACGAGCGCAGCGCGATCGCGACATTGAATGCAATCGTCGCGGCCGAGCACGAATACTACGATCAAACGCATGACAATGGCGCCACCAAGGAATACGCGCAGAAATTTTTTAGCGATCAGGGCAAGCACAACGGCCTCTACTGGAAGCCCGCGGCGGGCGAGCCCGAGAGCCCAGTTGGGCCGCTGGTCGCGCAAGCGTCGCAGGAAGGATATCGAGCGAACCCGCAAGGCAAGCCGATACCGGTACGCGGTTACTATTTCAAATTATTGACCAAGCAGGGCAAGGACGCGCCCGGCGGCGCCGAAGACTACATTGCCGATGCAAAGATGACCAACGGTTTTGCAGTTCTCGCGTATCCGGCGACGTATCGATCATCCGGGGTGACGACGTTCCTCGTCGGCGCGGACGGGAACGTAATGCAGAAGGACCTCGGGCCCGGAACCGATGCGCTGGCGAGGGCGATAGATACTTACGATCCCGACAAGAGCTGGCAGCCCGCGCAATAGCGAGCCAAACTTCGCGCGCGAGGAGGCGGCTCTAGCAGGAGGGCAAGGGGATGAAGCGCTTCAGTTTCCCGGCATCCTGACGCTCGATCCTGTCAACCCGGCGCACGATCACTTCAGGTGCGGACAGGCCAAGGCCGGTCAGAGTCTGAGCGACGGTCGATCGCAGGGCGTCGATATTGACGGGGGCGCGAGCAACGACGGCGATCTCGGCCCCCCGCTCCGTCTGCCGGACCTGGTATTCGACGATCGCCGGATCCCTGCCGAGCGGGGAGCGGAAATTAAGCGGGTGAACCCTGATCCCGCTTGCGTAGCGGAACACGTCGTCCGCCCGGCCGTGCACGTCGGCTACCTTGAGATAGGCCGAGCCGCATCGGCATGGGCCGTCGGCTATTTGGAACTCGTCGGTAATCTCATAGCGGATAAAGGGCATGATTCGATTGTAAAGGTTGGTGAGCAGGATTTTGGCCGAGCGCTCGCCGCGGGGGACCGGATTGCCGCGCTCATCGATCGGCTCGATGATGTTGAGATCTTCCCCAATGTGGAAACCCCCGCCAGCCGGGCAGCAAAACGCGCCGCCGGGGGATTCGCTCGCGGCCCATCCGTTGGCAACCGGAGCGTTCCAGGTCGCTTCAACCATCGCACGAACCTCCGGCAGCAGCGGCTCGGAAGTGCTCCAGATGAGCGCGGGCGCGACGCGCAGATGGCCGCTGCGCGCTTCCTCGCATAGCGCAGGCAGCATGCTGGGATAGGTATGCAGTAGCGACGGCTGCGTGCGATTCAGGATCGCAACGATCTCGGCGAGCGGCAGGCTGACGGGAGCCCGCACGCTGGGCCGATCCGGATTCGAGAAGGTTTGTCCAAGCGCGCTGGTCGCGTGGCTCGCCACATACGCCGACACGGTCGCGAAGGGGCCAGGCTGCTGTCCAAGGCCGAGTAGAATATCGAAGAGCCCCCGCATCAACCCGAGGGCCGACGCCGCCCATCCGTGCCAGTCGTAAACAAAGACGCCGCGCTTTCCGCTCGAGCCGCCCGACGCGATCACATGCAAATCGTCAAGGAAGTAGGCGTCGGCGGTAAGTGTTGCGAGATGGGTTTCGGCGGCTTTGAAAGTGCAACGGGGATCGGTGACGATTGCGTCCCAGTGCTCCATCAGGTCGGCCTTCGTCATCGGCGGAATATCGCGGAGCGCGGCTGGCGTCAGGCGATCGACAGCCAGCCGTCCCAGGCGTTCGCGGTGCCACGGAGAAGAGCGCGCCGCATGGCTCACGAGGTCGCGCAGCGCGCGTGTCTGTTCGGCGTCGATCTCCGCTGGGGACCATCGCAGGCGCGCGAGGTACTCGGGCACGAGGTTCGTCAGATACGAGAAGTGCCGCTGGCGCGTCTTTTCGTAAGATTCGGCCCCATCCGAAGTCATGCGTGCTCCGTCGTCAACCACGACCATTTTGTAGCACCTTCATCGTTGACCAAGAAACGCGAGGCAGGTAAAAAGCCGCGCGGGACGCGGCGCGCTAACTTGGGCGAGGGACCGGAGAGACGGAGGTTAGTCGTCGGAGGGGGTGAATTCGTCTTCCTTGGCGGACATCTCAAGCGACATTCCGCGGGTTTCGTCGATCACCAGACCGAACAGGATCGCGGCCGGGATTCCGATGATCGACAGCGCGCCGACAACGACCGACATCCCGCCCATCGCGTTCGCCAGCATCGCGACTGCGGCATTGGAAATGACCGCGCCGATGGCGCCGACCAGCGCGAACCAACCGATCATCGTGCCGCGCAGCGGGGTGGGAAACAGTTCGGTCCCCACCACGTTGGTCGCGACGCTGCCCCCGTTGTCGCATACGTTGAACCAGCAATAGCCGCCAGCCAGCCACATCAACGGCCACGCGAAATGCGCCGGCGGTCCCCAAAAAAACCACAAATGTCCGGCGGTGATGAAAATGCCGAAGCCGACCACTGTCGGCACGCGGCCGAAGCGCTCCGCCACCCAGGCGCCGAGCGGAAAGCCCACCAAGCCTAATCCGCCGGCAACGATCGTCATCGCGCTGGCGGCGGTGGCCGACAGGCCCACCACGGAAACCGCATGGTAGTAGCCAAAGGCGCCGGCCGCGGTGGTCGAGATCGCGGTGGCCAGCGCGCATACGATCATCGTGATCGAGCGTTTGCGGTAGAGCGGCTGAAAGACGTCATAGAAGCGCGACCGGGCGTTGATTCCTGCACTTTCAGAAAGTTTCCATCGCCCGCTTTCGGGCAACAGCCGCGCCATCGCGGGCAGGATCGCGATCCCCGACGCCGAAATCACGAACATCCATCGCCACGACCATCCGTAGGCGACGAAGATTGGCATGAGGAAAACGCAGAATCCCGCGCCTACCGAGCCCGCTAGACCGCCGAAGCTCTGGCCGCGCGCACGACGTGCGATGGGGAGCTCCTCGGACAGCATCACGATACAGCCGGCGCCGGCGGCGCCGAGGACCGCGTAGAGCGCGATCTGAAACGCGGTGAACGCGACGAAATTGGCCGAGAGCGCGGCCCCGAGGCTGCAAACGGGAGTCGCGGCGACGCACCACAGGATCATGCGCCGGCGCCCGTGCCGGTCGATCATCCGCGACAGCGCGAGCGCACCCAGCGCGGAGAGCGAGATCCACGCGAACAGGCGGGCGACTCCGGCGCCGTCGAGCTTGAAGCTGGCGGCGATCCACGGCGCCGCGACCGCGACAATCGCGGACGCGAAGCCCTGGTAGAAGAGCATCGCGACCAGCGCGGCAACGGTCATCCGCTCGCGCGCGGCGGAAACTGCGGCCGGGTCGAGCTGCTCGCGATTCGGGGCCGTCGGCGGCGCGGGATCGTTCACAAAATGAATTCGCGGACCCTCAGGCGTCGGCGACCAGCTCGAAGACCGGGGTGCGCGACGCGACGGCGGCAAACGATTCGACGGGCGAGCCGGCCGGCACGTCGAAGAAACGCTGAACCTGGGAGGCGAAGCGATCGAGGAAGGCTTTGATAATCTCGGGCTTATCCGCGTCAGCAAGCTCGCGAACGGTCAACGATTCGGAAATCCCGCCGCGCCGGATCACTACGCGACCGGCGGCGCGGGCGTTGCGCGCCCAGGCAGTCTCTCCGCGAGCGGCCACCAGCCATCGCCGACCCTGGAATTCAAGGATGTTGACGGGCGTGGTGAAGGTCACCCCCGATTTTCTGCCGCGGACCTCGAGCAGGCGCATGTATCCGGGCGCGATTCCGAGCCCGACCGCGCGGCCCATCAGGCGGTTGAAGAATCGAGCGAGCGCGCTTTCCTTCTGAAAAGTCTCGGGCATGATGCACACTCCTCTGCGGCGAGGATGCATCGCGAGCATATATTAAGGATACACGCGCTCGAAACCGCCGCAGATGCGGGCATCGATGCGATACCCGCCGGGAACACCGACGCGGGTGATTTTATCCCAGCGGACGGTATAGGGGTTTGTAGGTCTGCGACTCGACGAATTGTTTGATATCGCGCGGCTTGGGGACGCGCGCAAAGCCGCGCGCGAAAATCACCTCCGCCACGCTCGCCGCAGCATGCAACTCGGTGTCGAGTATGGTTGACACCGGCGGATAGATAAGGCCGGCATCGAGCTCGGCCGGAGTCACCTGGTCCGCCACCGCGCGCGCGGCAGCTATGAACATCTCATCGGTGACGCGCGTTGCCCGGGTCGCATAGACCGCCAGGCCTACTGCGGGAAAGATGTAAACGTTATTGCCCTGTCCGGGGACAAAGGTCTTGCCGTCGAGGTGCACCGGCGCAAACGGGCTTCCGCTGGCGAAGACCGCGCGGCCCTCGGACCAGCGGTAAGCCTCCTCGGCCGTGCATTCGGAATGCGAGGTCGGATTGGAGCATGCGAAGATAATCGGGCGGCGGTTGATTCGCGCCATCGTTTCGATCACGCGCTGGTTGAAGGACTTGGCAGCGGTGCTGACGCCGATAATCGCGGTCGGCTTGATCGACTCAATCGCATCGGCAAAATTTCGGGTCGGCGAATGGCGATGCGCGTAAGGCTTGGCGAAATCAGCCAGGTCAGTCCGGGTTGATTCCAGCAGTCCGTTTATGTCGAACAGCCACAGTCGATCGCGGGCATCCTTGGCCGCAACGCCATCGAGCATCATCCTGTTCGGCCAACAGGCCGGAGATTCCGATACCGGCCGAGCCGGCGCCGAGGAACAGGAACGTCTGATCGGAGAGTTTGCCGCCGGTTGCGCGCAGCGCTCCAAGAATACCGGCAAGCGCGACGGACGCGGTGCCCTGGATGTCGTCGTTGAAGCAGCAAATCCGGTCGCGGTAGCGGGCAAGCAGGCGGATCGCGTCGGTTCCGGCCCAATCCTCGAACTGGACGCAGCAATTGGGGAACTCTTCCTGGACCGCGGTTATGAATTCCTCGACGAACTCATCCAACTCCGCGATCGGCGGGCGGGTCTGGCGCAAGCCCAGGTAAAGCCGGTCGTCCAGCAACCTTTCGTTGTTGGTGCCGCAGTCCATCAGGATCGGGAGCGAGTACTGCGGCGGCACGCCGGCGCAGGCGGTATAGAGCGCGAGCTTGCCGATCGGGATTCCCATGCCGTTGGCGCCGAGATCGCCCAGCCCCAGAATTCGCTGCCCGCTGCTGACCACGATGAAGCGCACGTCGCGCTGCGGCCAATTGCGCAGAATTTCGCGGACCCGGCCCTTGCGTTTGATCGACAGGTAAAGGCCCTTGGGCCGGCGTATGATGTGGCCGAACTGGAGGCAGGCCTCGCCCACCGTCGGGGTATAGACCAGCGGCAGGAATTGCACCGGGTCCGACATCAGCACGCTGAAGAAAAGCGTTTCGTCGGTATCCTGCAGTTGCGACAGGTAGATGTACTTTTCCAGATCGTTGGGCTTTCGCGAGAGTTGAAGGTGCACGCGCTCGATCTGAGCTTGTTGGGAATCGATTCCTTCGGGCAGCAGGCCGAGCAGCCCCAGTGCCTCGCGCTCGGGCTCGGTGAACGCGGTCGATTTGTTGAATTGCGGATCACGCAGAAGCGCCAAGCCATGCGGTAAACTTGCCATTTTGCTTTTGCTGTCCTCCAATCCCGGCTCTCAGCTCCAACTCGCCGCTCCGATCGGCGCAAGATGTTGGTTTTGGCAGGCTCGACCTGCTCGCTGCCGGCGGTCGTCCTGCGCACCGCCCTAATCGCGCTCAAGCCGGCGCGATTAAAGATTCTTAAACCGTAACATGAATGTATTAGTTTACAAGCAAAATGGAAATCCGGGATTACGCTACCGCCCCCGGGGCAGATTGCGTTACGCAGCTCCGTTAGAATAGGAGTTACGTCTCGCCAATATCGAAGTGGAGCGATGAATTGACGCCCAACCCCGATGTAATTAGTCCGCCGACCACCAACCGCAGCTTGCGCGCCTGGGTGACGCAAGTCGCCCGGCTCACCCGGCCCGACGCGGTTGTGTGGTGCGACGGTTCCGAAGCGGAGAAAGATCGCCTGACCAAACAGGCGGTCGCCGCCGGAATCCTGATCGAGCTCAATCAGGCCAAACGGCCCGGCTGTTACCTGCATCGCACCAATCCCAACGACGTTGCGCGCACCGAGCAACTGACCTTCGTCTGCACCCCGAGGGAAATAGAGGCCGGGCCCACCAACAATTGGTCGGATCCCCTCCAGACGTACGCCAAGTTGCGCGGATGGCTCCAGGGCTCGATGCGCGGGCGCACGATGTACGTGGTGCCGTACGTGCTGGGCCCGATCGGCTCGCCGTTCTCCAAGGTCGGCATCGAGATCACCGACAGCATCTACGTCGTGCTGAACATGCAAATCATGACGCGGATGGGCACGGCCGCGCTCGATCAGCTGGGCCAGTCGCTCGATTTCAATCGCGGAATTCATTGCACGCTCGATTTGAATCCCGAGCGCCGCCTGATTTGCCACTTCCCGCAGGACAACGCGATCGTCTCGGTCGGCAGCGGCTACGGCGGCAACGCTTTGCTCAGCAAGAAATGTTTCGCGCTCCGAATCGCAAGTTGTCTCGGCCGTCAGGAAGGCTGGCTGGCCGAGCACATGCTGATCCTCGGCCTGCAAAGTCCCGACGGCGAGACCACTTATGTCGCCGCCGCGTTTCCCAGCATGTGCGGCAAGACCAATCTGGCGATGCTGACGCCGCCGGCCGAGTTCAAGGGCTGGAAGGTGTTCACCATCGGCGACGATATCGCGTGGCTCCGCGTCGGTCCGGACGGCGGCCTGTGGGCGGTCAATCCCGAGAACGGCTACTTCGCCGTCGCGCCCGGAAACAGCGAAAAATCCAACCTCAACGCGATGAGGATGCTCCAGCATGATTCGATTTTCACCAACGTCGCGATGACTCCCGACGGCGACGTCTGGTGGGAAGGGATGGACGTGCCGGCGCCCGACGGTCTGCTCGACTGGCAGGGACGCCCGTGGAAAAAAGGCTCGCCCGAAAAGGCCGCGCATCCCAACAGCCGCTTCACCACTCCGATGCGCAACAATCCCGTCTGGTCGCCGCACGCCGACGATCCCCAGGGCGTGCCAATCTCCGCGATCATCTTCGGCGGACGGCGCGCCTCGACCGTGCCGCTCGTGCTCGAATCGATGGACTGGACACATGGCGTCTTCATGGGCGCGACGCTGGGTTCCGAAACGACGGCTGCGGCTACAGGAGCGGTCGGCGTGCTCAGGCGCGATCCGATGGCGATGCTGCCGTTCTGCGGCTACAACATGGGCGTTTATTTCGGGCACTGGCTCAAGCTGCGCGGCGCAATCAAGAAGCCGCCGCGCATCTTCATGGTCAACTGGTTCCGCAAGGACGCCGGCGGCAACTACATCTGGCCCGGCTACGGCGAGAACATCCGCGTGCTCAAATGGATGCTCGATCGAATCCATGGACGCGCCGGTGGCCGCCAGACGCCGGTTGGAATCGTTCCCAATCAGGCGGACCTCGATCTCAAGGGCCTCGAGCTGCCCGAAAGCGCCGTGCGAGACGCGCTCGCCATAGATCCCGCCGAGTGGAGGGCGGAACTCGAATCCGCCGGCGAATTCTTCGAAAAGATCGGTCCGACGATGCCGGAGGAATTGAAGCAACGCGGCAATGAGATCCTCAAATCGCTGGACGGCCCGGTGCAGACGCACCAAGTCGCCGCCGCCCGCTGATAGGTTTACGCAGGCGACGGCGCCAACGCGCCGCCGGTAAGCTTCCGCGATTAGGCGTCCGGGGCGCGCTCGATCACGGCGAACTCTGCGTTCACCCGCATGCTTTCCTTGCGGACCTTGCGCGACGCCCGCGCCATCCGCTCGGCACGGGCGCGAGCCTCGGCCTCGCGGTTCTGTTTCCGTGTGCTCTTTTTCGTGTGCTCTTTTTTTGGTGTCATTCTAGAGCGAAGGCTCCCGTAGCGAAGAATCCCGGATCTTTTTCTCTGCTCTGCGCATTTCATCCTAGCCCTGCAAGGAGCGCGTTGCATAATCGGATTCTCGTGCTGACGCGATACGCGCTGGCGCGCGAGATCCTTCGCTGCGCTCAGGATGACGGAAAAAAAGCAAGCGGCGCCCGTGTCATTCTGAGCGAAGGCCGCCGTAGCGAAGAATCTCGACGGAGGCTCCGGCATCCGGCGCTAGTCACGCACGTCGGACAATATATCTGCTTCCGCCGACACCCTCGTCTATTCGCCCGATCTCGCAGGTTCGAACGGGTTCAGGCATCGAACGCCGCTGCGCTCAATGTCTTTGAGGTTGCGCGTCACCAGAGTCAGGCCATGAGCCTCGGCCGTCGCGGCCAGGATCGAATCAACGACAGCCAAAGGCTCGCGCGCGTTCATGCGACCCCAGATCTGCGCGACTCGCTCATCGACGGGCAACACTCGTTCACCGAACGAAGCCAAAATCTCTTCCAGCCAATGTTCCAGCGCGGCAGCTCGCTGCCTGTTTCGCGGACGCAGCCGTTCGATTCCCTGTCTTATCTCCCCGACGACCAGAACGCTCAGGAAAAGTTCGTCGTCGCGGATATCGCGATACCAGGCGGCCACGTGGCGATCGCAACGCCGGCCTTTGCCGACTTCCGATATGATGTTCGTATCAATCAGGTACATTCAAAGTTGAATGATTCGCGCTCGGTCACGCGACCGTCGTATCTCCACGCCTTCCAGCGGCGCCGACGCGAGCAATGCCTTGAAGGTCTTGCCCCCGGCGCGCAAACGCCGATATTGGTCGGCCCCGACCATTACGGCCACGGGTTTGCCGTGACGGGTTACCGTCTGCGGCCCTTCTCTCAGAGTACGCTCGACCATTTCGCTGAAGCGCGCCTTGGCTTCTTGAATCTGCCATCTCATGAATGTCAGTCTAGTCAGACTAGACCGTAGAGTCAAATTTTCAGTTACCCGCCAAAGCTATTAAACAAGGGGCGAAAAGCACGCGCCAAGGGTCGTAAGACTCCGGCGCCGCAACTCTTTCTGCGATCACCGGCGCTAGTCGAGATGCTTGCGCAGGAAGGTCGGGATGTCGAGCTTGTCGTCGCCGTCGAGCAGCGAATTCGGCTCCAGCCGCTCTCCATCCGCCAGGCCCGCATCCTCGCCGCGGCGCCTGAACGCCGGAATGTCCAGCGAGCTGTCGTCCACCACCATCCCCATCCTGCGCACCGGCTTGTTGCCCGGGAACATCCTGACCTGCCCTGCCTGGGCCGCCGGCGCCGGCTTGACCTCCATCGGATCGACGGGCCGGGTCGCGGCCGCCGCGATCGGGGTGGTGACGGGAGCGCCCGACGGCGAATAGCGCGGCGAGCCTCGGTCGAGATCGCCGAACCCGGTCGCGATAACCGTGACCCGAATTTCGTCCGACATCGCGTCGTCGATCACGGCGCCGAAAATGATGTTGGCGTCCTCGTGCGCCTCTTCCTGGATCAGGCTGGCCGCCTCGTTGACTTCGTAGAGCGCCATGTCCGAACCGCCGGTCACGTTGATCAGCAGGCCGCGCGCGCCCTTGATCGAGACGTCTTCGAGCAGCGGGCTCGAGATCGCGCGCTGCGCGGCCTCGACTGCGCGATTTTCGCCCGACGCGGTCGCCGCGCCCATCATCGCCATGCCCATCTCGGCCATAATCGATCGCACGTCGGCAAAATCCAGGTTGATCAGGCCGTGGACTGTTACCAGCTCGGAAATTCCGCGCACCGCTTGCAACAGCACGTCGTCGGCCTTCTGAAAGGATTCCTTGAGCGAGGTGGTCTTGTTCGCGACCGAGAGCAGCCGCTGATTGGGAATCGTGATCAGCGTATCGACCGCGTTCTTAAGCTCGCGCAGTCCGTCCTCCGCCTGCGACATGCGCCGGCGTCCTTCGAACTGGAACGGCTTGGTCACTACCCCGACGGTCAGCGCGCCGAGCTCGCGCGCGACCCGCGCAATCACCGGCGCCGAGCCGGTGCCGGTGCCGCCGCCCATGCCGGCGGTCACGAACACCATCTCCGCTTCCGACAGGATTTCGCGGATCCGCTCTTCGTCTTCGAGCGCCGCCTTGCGCCCGATTTCGGGATTCCCGCCGGTGCCGCGTCCGCGCGTGATATTGTCGCCGATCTGCACGCGCATCGCCGCATGATTATTTTGCAGCGCCTGGATGTCGGTATTCACGGCGATGAAATCGACGTTGCGCAGCCCCACGTCGATCATGTGGTTGACCGCGTTGCCGCCGCACCCACCAGCACCGATCACCTTGATCCTCGCGCCCGGGTCGGGATTACTCACCAACTCAATCATTGCAGATCCTCCTCCACCACCTACCGGCAAACTTTGTTGCCCGATTAATTTCCTGTTTCTGTGACTTCTCAAAAGAAGTCCCTCACCCAATCGCCAAGCCGCGAGCGCAGCCGCCCGAGCCTGCCCGTTCTTCCCACGCCATTGCCGATTCCGCCGGCCGCGCTCTGGTACAGCAGCAACCCGGCCGCCGCCGTGAACATCGGCTTCATCAGTTCTTCGGGCAGCCCCTTCAGGTTGATCGGAAGTCCGCGCCGCACCGGCACGCCGAAGACGCGCTCGGCCAGCTCCTGCGTGCCTTCCAGCAGCGAGGTCCCGCCCACCAGCACCACGCCCGAGGCCAGTCCGTCGGCGACTCCCGAGCGGATTAGCTCGCGCTGCACCATCACGAAAATCTCTTCCATCCGCGGCTCGATTATTTCTCCGAGCAACCGGCGCGCGATCACCCGCGGTTCGCGCCCGCCGACTCCCGGCACCTGCACCATCTCGTCGCGGCGCACGACCTGGTTGGTCGCCACGCCAAAGGTAACCTTGAGCCGCTCCGCCTCTGAAATCGGCGTGCGCAATCCCGCGGCGATATCGCTGGTAAGATGGTTCCCGCCCAAGGGCAGCACCGCCGTGTGCATCACCGCGCCGCCGTGAAACACGATGATGTCGGTGGTGCCGCCGCCCACGTCGATCATCGCGACCCCGAGTTCGCGCTCCTCCGGAAACAGCGCCGCGTCCGCCGACGCCAGCGGCTGGAAGACCATGTCCGACGGCGTCACGCCCGCGCGCTCGCAGCACTTGGTCAGATTCTGGCCGTAGCTCTGCGCCGCGGTCACGATATGAATGCGCGCCTCCAGCCGCACTCCCGCCATCCCAAGCGGCTCGCGCACGCCTTCCTGCTCATCGACCGCAAACTGCTGCGGCAGGATATGCAGCACCTGCCGATCGAGCGGGATCGCGACCGCGCGCGCCGCATCGATCACTCGATCCACGTCGCGCGAGCCGACTTCACCGCCGCGCACCGCGACGATCCCGTGGCTGTTGAGCCCCTTGATATGCGGCCCCGCAACCCCAACCACGGCCGAACCCACCCGCACGCCGGAAGTTTTCTCCGCTTCCTCGACCGCCGACCGGATCGCGCCGACCGTCGCCTCGATATTGACCACCACGCCCTTGCGCAACCCCGTGCACGGCGCGATTCCGTAACCGAGCGTCGCCAGTTGCCCGTCGGGCAGCAACTCGCCGACGATTGCGCACACCTTGCTGGTGCCGACGTCCAATCCGGTGACCAGATTTCTCATCGCGTCACCGGCCCCCCGCCCGGCTGGAGCGAAACTTTCCGAATCCCGGCCTTATGCTTCGAATGATTACCCTCGCCCGCATGCAGGCGCACGACCGCCAGCCCCGGCGTGGTCAAATCGAGCGCGGCGATCAGGTTCTCGCGCCCATTCCATTGCTGGCGCACCTTGATCGCGCGCTGAATTTCCGCCGTCGCGCGATCGAGGTCGATCACCACCTCGGTACGCTCGCGTTCCAGAAAGAGCGATGCGGTCTCGTCATCGTTGATTTGCATCTCGGAGACGATTTCCGACATCTGCGTCTCCGCGCGCACCAGCACCGCCGCATAATCGACCAAATCCGCTCCGCGCGCGTTGTCGAGCGCCGCGCCGCTCAGCACCGGCAGATCGCCCTGCTTACCGGGCGAGACCGGGCCGCGAAGCTCGCCGCCGCTGAACAGTTCGTAGAAGCCGTCGCGCCGTTCGACGATCGCGATCGCGCCTTCACGCATGTCCCCCGCCGACAGCGCCGCGGCGCCCGGGCCGTGGCTGGCGCGATGGTAAATTCCCGCGCGTCCGGCCCATTGGGCCAGCACGGCAGAGTAGCTCGCGGCAGCCGTGCGCGCGGGCGCGAGCGAATCCATTATTTGATTGCGATATGAGCTGAGCGCCGCGGATGCTCTGAGGCTGATTGCGCGGCCGGTGGCGCTGAATCCGGTCATCACGCCCAGCGCAAAAAAGGCGCACACGACCAGCCCGCCCAATCGCGGACTCCATCCTGCCACCGCCCTATTTCCACCGCTGCGAACCGCCACCCCGCCACCTCAATCCCGCGTCACCAATCGCCGACCAGCCTAACCTCCGGTTCAAGCCAGACGCCGCTGCGTTCCTTGACCTTGTTGCGCGCGATGTCGATCAGCGCGCGCACTTCCGCGGCCTGAGCGCCGCCAAGATTCACGATAAAATTTGCATGCTGATCCGAAAACGCCGCGCCGCCGAGCCGCGTCCCCTTGAGACCCGCGCATTCCAACAGCTTGCCCGCGAAATTGCCCGGCGGATTCTTGAAGATCGATCCCGCATTGGGCACGCCCCGCGGCTGATGCGACGCGCGCCTGGCCCTGAGCTCCGCGACCCGCGCCATCAGTTGTGCGCGATCGCCGCGGCCAAGCTCGAAATCGACGCGGGTGATTACGAAGTGCGCCGGCAGCTCGGTGCGCCGGTATGCGAACTTGACCTCGTCCCTGGTCAACGCCATCGCCTCGCCGGCCTCGGTGACGCCGTGCACCAGAGTGACCACGCAGGCGATTTCGCCGCCGAACGCGCCCGCGTTCATCACCAGTCCGCCGCCGACCGTGCCGGGAATCCCCTCGCCGAATTCGAGCCCCTCAAGACCCCGATCGACCACCGCCTCGACCAGGGCGCCGAACGCGGCCGCAGCGCCCGCAACGACTTTCGTGCCGTCAATTTCTATTTTCTCGAAAGCCCTCGCCGAGCGTCACTACCAGCCCGCGCATCCCGCGATCGCTCACCAGCAGATTGGTCCCGGCGCCGAGGCAGAAGCACGGCACGCCGGCGCGATATGCCGCCGCCTTCGCGTGCATCAGCTCGGCTTCGTTCTCGACGGCGACGAACAAGTCCGCCGGCCCGCCGATCCGAAACGAGGTCAACTCGGCCAGCGGCATCGCCGAGCGAAGTCGCGCGCCGAATCTCTCGCGCAGCTCGCGTTCAAGCGCCTTCATGGATTTTGACCTCGGCGCTGAGCGCATCCAGTATTTCGCCGCCCATCCTGTAGATATCGCCCGCGCCTAAAGTCGCGATCACGTCGCCCGCGCGCGAGCCCGACGCGATGCGCGCCGCGGGATCCCGCTCGCCGCCGAGGTAATGCACCTCCAGATGCCCGCGCGCGCGCAGCGCCTCGTACAGACGCCGCGCCGAGACGCCGGCAATCGGCTCCTCGCCGGCCGGATACACGTCGAACAGGTAGAGCACGTCGGCATCGTCGAACGCCGACAGGAAATCGTCGAACAAATCGCGCAGCCGCGTGTAGCGATGCGGCTGGAAGACCGCTACCACCCGGCGCTTGAACGATGCGCGCACCGCGGCCAGCGTCGCGCGCACCTCCGCCGGATGATGCGCGTAGTCGTCGAGCACGATGCGCCCCGCCGCTTCGCCCTTGATCTCGAATCGCCGGCTGATTCCGCCGAACTTCGCCAGCGCCGCCGCCGCGCACTCGAAACTGACTCCAACTTCCATCGCAACTGCGATCGCCGCCAGCGAGTTCATCGCCACATGCACGCCCGGCGTCGGCAAAGTCACGCGGCCAAGACGCTCGCCCCTGGCAATCACCTCGAAGCGGGTCGAAAGTCCGTCGATCACGATTTTCTCGGCGCGCAGATCCGCGTCCTGCGCAACCCCGTAGGTCACCATCGGCTTGCGAATCGACGCCATCAGGCCGCGCACGTTCACGCTGTCGATCCCGAGTACGGCAACGCCGTAGAACGGCACCCGATTGATAAAGTCCGCAAACGCCTGGCGCACTCGATCCATCGTGCCGTAATGATCGAGATGCTCCGGATCGATATTCGTCACCACCGCGATCGTCGGGATCAGCAGCAAGAACGACGCGTCGCTTTCGTCGGCCTCGGCCACCATGAAATCGCCGCGCCCCAGCCGGACGTTGGTGCCCGTATTGCGAATATTTCCGCCGACCGCGACCGTGGGATCGAGATTGGCCTCTTCCATGATCAGCGCGATCAGGCCGGTGGTGGTCGTCTTGCCATGAGTCCCCGCGACCGCCACGCCGAGCTTGGCCATCCGCAGCAGCTCACCGAGCATCTCGGCGCGCGCGATTACCGGAATTTTCATCTCGCGCGCCCTGGCGACTTCGGGATTGGAAAATTTTATCGCCGACGAGATTACCACCGCGTCGATACCGGCCTCATCCTTCACGTGCGCCGGATGATGCCCCTGGCTGATTTCCGCGCCCAGCGACGCAAGCCGCGTGATCGCCGCCGAAGGTTTCACATCGCATCCGCTGACCCGCATCCCGAGCTTGAGGCACAGCTCCGCGATTCCGCTCATGCCCGCGCCGCCGATTCCGACGAAATGCAGCCGCCGCTGACGCGTCAAAAGACCATTTGCGTGCAGTTCACTCACGCTGCTGCTTTCTCCGCAACTTCAAAACAAATTTCGGCTACATGGCGAGCAGCGTCCGGATGCGCCGCCTGATGCGCGCGCAGACCCATGTCGTCCAGCCGCGCCGGATCGGAGATCAGCGCATCAAGTTCGCGCGCGAGATTCGGTGCAAGCTGCTCGTCGTCGCGAACTATTATCGCTCCGCCGCACTTTTCGATCACGCGCGCGTTGTGCAGTTGTTGCAAATCCTTATGGAACGGATAAGGCACAAAAATGGCCGCGCGCGCGCCAAGAGCAACGTCCGTGACTGTCATCGCGCCTGAGCGCGCGATAACCAGATCGGCGCGATGCAGGGCGTCGGCAACGTCGTCGATAAACGGCGTCACCTCGGCCGCGAACCCGATTTCGCGGTATGCGCTCCTCACCAACTCCTCATCCGCCTCCCCGGTCTGGTGCACGACGTTCAGATTTATAACACTTTTTCCGCAGATTTTGAAAGCCCCGACAACGCCAATGTTCAGGCGATGCGCTCCCGATGAACCGCCTAAAACAAGGATTTGTAATTGTCCGCGCTCCCGGCCCGATCGGTCAGGCCGGTATTGAAACCGGGTCGGATTGCCCGTGACCGCGACTTTAGAAGAACTGAAATAAGCCGCACTCTCGCTGAAGCCGACGCAGATCTTGTCCGCGAATCTCGACAGCATCCGATTCGCCAGACCCGGCCGCGTGTTCTGTTCCATCAACACCAGCGGCGTTCGCGTCATGATCGCCGCCGCACCCATCGACGCCGACGCATATCCGCCCGCGCTCACCACAATGCTCGGACGAAACCGCCTGACCAGCGTGAGCCCAAGCCCAATGGCGCGAAGGAATTCCACCGACGCCCGCGCCCGCTCGATCGCGCTATGCCCGCGAATTCCGTGCATCTCGAATAATTCGTAGCGATGCCCGCTGCCGGGCAGCCACTTCGCCTCGAGCCCCGCGCTGGTGCCGACGAAAATCACCTCGACGCCGGGACGCTCGCGAATCATTTCTTCGCCCAGCGCGACCGCCGGGAAAAGATGCCCTCCCGTGCCTCCCCCTGCGATTATCACCTTCATCGCACCGCCGGCCGGCGCCCGAGCGCGAGCAGCGCGCCCAACGCCGCCATCGCGATGATGATCGAAGTGCCGCCGTAACTCAGAAACGGCAGCGGCAGTCCCTTGGTCGGGATCAGTCCGATCACCACCGACATGTTGATCAGCGCTTGAATCGAGAGCAGCGCGGTCAGCCCGACTGCCAGCAGGCTCGCGAACGGATCGGGCTCGTCGTGCGCGATTCGCATCCCACGAAACAGAATCACCAGAAAAAGCGCGACCACAACCGCCGCCCCGACCAGGCCGAACTCCTCGCCAACCACCGCGAAAACAAAATCGGTGTGCGCCTCCGGCAGATAGAACATCTTCTGGCGGCCCGCGCCGAGGCCTACGCCCCATTTGCCGCCTTCGCCGAGCGCGATGAACGATTGCACCAGTTGGAAGCCGGCGCCGCGCGCCACCGACCATGGATCGAGGAACGTCGTCAGCCGCTTTACGCGGTACGACTTCGCCGCCGCCTGGAATACCAGCAGCCCGATCGCTCCGCTGCCTGCGGCCGCCAGATGATCCCAGCGCGCGCCCGCCGCCCACAGCATCGCGAACAGGATCAGCGCGATCATCACGGTGCTGCCGAAGTCCGGCTGCTTCAGAATCATCAGCGTGATCGGCCCGACGATCAGAAAGGCCGCCAGCGGTCCGTGCGTGAACTCGCGCATCCGCTCCTGGCGCTTGCTCAGGAAGCTGGCGAGGAAAAACACCAGCGCGAATTTCACCAGCTCCGACGGTTCCGCGATCACCGGACCCAGCTTGAGCCATCGCCGCGCTCCGCCCTTCATCAGCCCGAGCCCGGGAACGTAGAGCAGCGCCAGCATCACGACCGACACGATGAACAGCGGCATCACGATTCGGCGCAGACCCGCCAGCGAGAACTGCGACAGCAGCATCAAAATGATGAAGCCGGCCCCGATGTGCGCCAGGTGAAGCTTGAAGAAATGGAACGCGTCGCCTTTTTTCTCGATGCCGAGAAAGTACGTCGTGTTCAGCACCATCAGCAGCCCGAGCAACAGCAGCACCGCCGCCGGTAGCCACAGCCACGGGTCGGGACGCCGGTAGCTTACCGCGTCAAAGCGCCCGAACCAGCTCTTTATATACGTTGCCGCGTTGCGCATAGTCCTTGAACTGATCGAAGCTCGAGCACGCCGGCGACAGCAGCACCGTGTCCCCCGGCCGCGCCGCGCGCGCCGCGTGTTCGACCGCCTCGCTTAGAGTCGCCACCAATTCGATCTGCGTCGCACCTTTAAGCGCCGCCGCCATCTTGTCCCGCGCCGCCCCGTTCAAAATCGCAAGCTTGACCTTCTCGCCGAGCGGCCGCCTAAGCGGCGCATAATCTCCGCCCTTGTCCAGCCCGCCCGCGATCAGAATTATCGGCGCCGCAATCGCGTCGATCGCCTCGACCACTGCGCCGACGTTGGTTCCCTTCGAGTCGTCGATATAAGTCACGCCGCCATGCGCATGGACGACTTCGATCCGATGCGGGAGGCCGCGAAATGACGCGAGCGCGCGTTCGATTCCTTCCGGTTCGACCCCAAGTGCGAGCGCCGCGGCCGCCGCCGCCATCGCATTGGATATGTTGTGCCATCCGCGCAGGCGAAATCCTTCAAGGCTGATTCGCCCGCGACGCGCGCCGTCGAAATCCAAATCGAAGACGATCGCGTTTGAGCGATCGTCGAACCAAACCGAGGCGCCGGCGCCGCGCGCATGGCCAAATCCGATCACGCGCGAGCGCACGCTGCCGGCGAGCTTCCAGACGTTGGGATCGTCGCGATTCAGAATCGCGTAGTCGGATCCATCCTGGTTTTCGAACAAGCGCGCTTTGGCGCGCCCGTAATCGGCAAGGTCGCGATAGCGATCGAAGTGATCGTCGCTCAGATTCAGATGCACCGCGGCGTGCGGGCGGAATTTCTCGATCCATTCGAGCTGGAAACTCGACACCTCGGCCACCGCAACTTCCCACTCGCCATCGACCGCGTCGATTAACGGCGTGCCGAGGTTGCCGCCGACGAAGGTGCGGCGTCCCGACGCCTTCAAAATCTCGCCGAGGAGCACCACCACCGTGCTCTTGCCGTTGGTGCCGGTGACCGCGGCGATCGGCGCCTTGAGGAAACGGCCGGCGAGTTCGATTTCTCCGATTACCGGGATTCCGCGCCCGGTCGCGGTCCGCAGCAAAATCGAATCGCGCGGCACGCCGGGGCTGGTGACGACCAGGTCGATGCCGTCCATCCAGGCCGGGTCTTCGGCCCCCAGCTTCAGTGTGCCTGCGGGCATCGCGGCGCGCTCGACGCCGACGTGCCGATCGGTCATCACGAGTTTCGCGCCGCGCGAGGCAAGGAACCGCGCCGCGGCGACTCCGCTGACTCCCAGTCCCACGATCATCACGCGCTTGTCCGACAGTTCCATCAGCGCAGCTTGAGCGTGCTGAGCGCGATCAGCGCGCACACGATCGATGCAATCCAGAATCTGATGACGACCACGGTTTCGGGGATGCCCTTGAGCTCGAAATGATGGTGCAGCGGCGCCATCAGGAAAAAACGCTTGCGCGTCGCCTTGAAATAGTAACGCTGAATGATGGTTGAGACCGCCTCCGCGACGAAAACTCCGCCGGCCATGGCCAGCGCGAGTTCCTGCTTGGCCAGCACCGCCACCGTTCCGAGCGCGCCGCCCAGCGCCAGTGCGCCCACGTCGCCCATCATCATCGAAGCCGGGTAGGCGTTGAACCACAGGAAGCCAAGCGACGCGGCGATCACCGACGCGCAGAAAATCGCAACCTCGCCGACGTTGGCGATGTACGGTATCTGCAAGTAGCTGGCGAACTTGATGTTGCCGGCGGCGTAGGTGAAGGTCCAGTAGGTGAACGCAACCGTCATCACCGGTCCAATCGCCAGCCCGTCCAGTCCGTCGGTCAGGTTCACCGCATGCGCGCATCCCACGATCACCAGCATCGCGAACGGGATATAAAGCCACCAGTGCAGATCGGGATGAACGTTTTTCAGGAACGGCACCGTCAGATGGGTGTCGAAGCCGAGATACAGGAACAGCCACGCCGCGGCGATGAACGCGCACGAAAATGACAAGGCGAGCTTGAGCGGGCCGCTCAGTCCAAGGCCTTTGCCGCGGATGAGCTTCAAGTAGTCGTCGCTGAAGCCGATCGCGCCGAAAGCCAGGGTCACGAAGATCGCGATCCAGACGTACGGATTGAGGATGTTGGCGAGCAGCAGGGTCGCCGCCAGCATCGACGCCACGATCAGCAGCCCGCCCATCGTCGGCGTGCCGGCTTTCTTCTGATGCGCCTCGGGAACGACTTCGCGAATCGTCTGACCGATATGCAGCGCGCGGAACCGGTCAATCAGAATGGGTCCCAGAGCCAACGACAGCGCCAGCGCGGTGAGCCCGGCCAGCACCGACCGCAGCGTCTCGTACCTGAGCGCGTTAAAGCCGGAATAATATTTGTGCAGGGGGTAGAGCAGGAGGTAGAGCATCGCGCGACTCGCCCGGCGTCAACTATCCCCGCCGCCGAGCTCAACCGCGAGCTCGCGGACCACGACCCGATCATCGAACGGGAGTACCCGCCCTGCCACCAACTGATAGTCCTCGTGTCCCTTGCCGGCGATCAAAACCGCGTCGCCCGCCGCCGCGATTCTGAGCGCGATCGCGATCGCGGCGCGCCGATCCGGCTCCACGATATATCCGCCACCGATCGAAGCAAGCGCAAGCTTTTTCGGATCGGCGATTTTTGCGCGACCCGCCGCGATCAACCCATTCTCGACGCCGGCAATTATCGCCATCGGCTCTTCGCTGCGCGGATTGTCGGAGGTCAGCACCGGGAGGTCGGCGAGCCGTCCCGCAATTTCACCCATGATCGGACGCTTGCCGCGGTCGCGGTCTCCGCCGCATCCGAACACGCAGATGATCCGGCGCGCGCCGATGCGCCGGAGCGTCGTCAGCACCGCCTCCAGCGCGTCGGGCTTGTGCGCGTAATCGACCAGCACCGTGACCCCCGGTATGACCTTGATCGCTTCGAGTCTGCCGGGGGCGGCTTGGCATCGCCGCACCCCCTCCGCCACCGCCTCCGATTCGATACCCGCCGCCACCGACAGAGCCGAGGCGCCCAGGATATTGAGCAAATTGAATTCGCCGACGAGCGGCGAATCGATTTCGATCTTTTTGCCGAGCACCGAGAGCGTCGCGCGGATACCGCTCAAGCTCGCGTCGAATTTCTCGGGATACACGTCGAGCGCGCGGTCCATCCCGAAACTTATCTTCGCGCCCTTGACCGATTCGAGCACGCGCCGGCCGAAGGGATCGTCGCCGCGCACCACCGCGACCGTGTCTGCGCGCCGGCTGCGCGGCAGAATCTCGGTGAAGAGCCGCAGCTTGGCCGCGAAGTAATCCTCCATCGTCGCGTGATAGTCGAGATGGTCGCGGCTGAAGTTGGTGAAGATGCAGGCGCGGAAGCTGAGCGCATCGACCCGCCCCTCCGCGATTCCGATCGACGACACTTCCGCCGCCGCGTGGCGCACGCCCTCGCGCTCCATCGCCGCCAGGGCGGACTCGAAGTCGATCGACTCGGGGGTGGTAAGTCCGCTGTAGATTTTTTTGGCCCCGATGAAAATGCCAATCGTGCCGATGATCCCGGCGGGCATGCCGGCCGCCTCGAAAATCGACGCCAGGATGTAGCTGGTGGTGGTCTTGCCGCTGGTGCCGGTGATGCCGATCAAATCAAGGTGCTCGCTCGGCGCGCCGAAGAAGCGCGATGCGGCCGCGCCCATCACCAGGCGCGGCCGCTCGCATTGCACCAGAGTCACCGCGGGGCGCGCCCATCCACCATCCCATCCCGCAACCACCACAGCGCGCGCCCCACGGTTTAAGGCATCGTCAATGTTCGCCCGGTTCCGTTTCGGATCGCGGGCGGTCGAGAAGTACAGATGACCGGGCCTCGTCTGACGCGAGTCGTAGCTGAGCCCGGTGATTTCCACGTTCAGGTCACCGTCGATTCGACGAACATCAAGTCCATTGAGCAATTCACCGAGTTTCACTTTTCACTTTTCACCTTCGCCCGACCGAACGGGGGGCGAGGCTTAAATACGATACGGGTACGACGCCGGATCCGGTTTGGGCAGCGGCGGCATCTGCGCGATCGGCGACAATCGGCGCGAGCGTGAGTTTCACCGTCGAATGATTTAGCGGAGCGCCGGCGCCCGGCTCCTGCGCGACCACGTAGCCGCCGCCGTGCACATCGACGCTGACCCGCGAGATTCGCGCCAGCTCCATCGCGCGCCTGAGACTCAATCCGGCGAAATTGGGGGTCGCCCGCGTCAGCTTGGAACCGGTCAGCACCGGCAGATAGTCGTCCACCTGGGCGGACGCTGCCGCAGCCGCGCTGTTGGCGCGGGAATTTTCGGCGGCGGAATATTTGCCGAAATCGGGGATCGGGATCACGCCGGCAGTATCGTACGGCTGGGCGGGCGCGGTGATATTCAAATCACGAACCGCGCCCTGCGCGATTTCGCTGAACACCGGCGCCGCGACCAACCCGCCGAAATGTTCGTGGCCCACATCGTACAACACCACCAGGATCAACAGCCGCGGATCGTCCGCCGGAAGGAATCCCACGAACGAGGAAACGTGGCGATTCTGGTAGTAGGTCCCGTTTTCCGGATTCACCATCTGCGCGGTGCCGGTCTTGCCCGCCACGATAAACCCGTCCACCCGCGCCTTGGCCGCGGTGCCGCCGTCGGACATCACCACGTTGCGCAGCAGGATGTTCATCTGATGGGCGACGTCGGGCGCGATCGCGCGATGCATCACATCGGGCGTGTGCGTGAGGATCGCGCGGTGCTCCGCGTCGTAAGCGGCGCTGACCACGTACGGGCGGATGATATTTCCGCCGTTGGCGATCGCCGCGTACGCCACCGCGAGCTGGATCGGCGTGACCGCCACGCCCTGGCCAAAACCGTGATTGGCAAGGTCTATTTCCTTCCATCCCGACGGTTTGCTGAGCATGCCCGCCGCTTCGCCGGGCAAATCGATTCCGGTGCGCGATCCGATTCCAAATGCACGCAGTCCTTCGTGGTAACGGTCGGAGCCGAGCGTCAACGCGATTTTGGCCGCGCCGATATTCGACGACACTTCGATTATCCCGCCGAGATTGAGCCATCCATGGCGGCTGTGATCGTGGATCGTGTGCCGGCCGACGGTGAAGTGTCCGTCCTCGCAGTAGAACTGGTGGTCGAGCGTGATCGCGTGATCGGCCAGCGCGATCGATCCAAGAATTCCCTTCATCGTCGAGCCCGGCTCGAACGCATCCTGGACCGCCGGGTTGTGCAGGCGGTCGTGGAGGCCCTCGCCGCCGGCGGTGACGTTGGCCATCGCGATCACTTCACCGGTAAACGGATCGAGGACGATAGCGCTGCCGCGCTTGGCGCCGCTCTGAACCACCTCGGCCGCCAACTCGGTTTCGGCGAGCGACTGGATCGACGAATCGATCGTGAGTTCGAGCTGGGCGCCCGGCTCGGGCGCCTTGAGCGCAAGCGGGCTGTCGAAAATCGGATGCCCGAGCGCGTCGCGATAGAAGCTCAGCTCGACGGCTTCGCCGCGCGCCAGCTTGTCGTATTCCAACTCCAACCCGGAGAGCCCCTGGCCATCCATCCCAGCCAACCCCACCACCGACGCTGCCAGGTTGCTCTCCGGGTAAAACCGCTTGTATTCGCTTACCGTGCCGATACCGTCGATCCCGAGCCCCTCCGCGGCCTGCGCCTTGTCCGGTGACATTCGACGCTCGAGCCAGATGAAAGGCGCGTCCTTGTTCAGCTTCGATTCGAGCGAAATCGGCAGCATCATCAGGATTGCCGCGAGCTTCGCGCGCTCGGCCTTGGTGCTCGACTCGAGCACCCGGCGGGGCCGCGCGTAAACCGAGCGGGTCTCGGCCGATAGCGCCAACGGCTCGCCGTTGCGATCGACGATCGGTCCGCGCACCGGCGCGAGCTCGGTCTCTCCGGTATGCTCGTGGCGGGCGAGCGAGTTCAATCGCGGCCCATACATCGCCACCAGCACCACCAGCCGGATTACGGCAAAACCGAACAACGCCGCCAGCGCGAACGTGAGTGCTCCGATTCGAGCGCGCCGCTGCTTGAACGGTCTATTCATGGCAGCATCACCACCTGCCCGCGTGCGGGCGGCGCAAGATGATATTGCGGCGCGAGCGCGCGCAGCCGATCGTGCGAGCTGAGCTGGGCGGCGGTCAGGCGCAGCGCGCGGTTTTCGTCCTGGAGCCGCGCGATTTCATCGTGCAACGCGGGGAGCCGATAGCCTTCCCGGGTCACGTCCAGCCGGATCATCAAAGTGGCGAATCCGACGACGGCGATCAGCAGGCCGAGCACGGCCGGCGCCAATCTGGACGGGCGGCGCGCCGGTTTCACCCGCGCGCTCATCGTGCGCTCCGTTCGATGCATCTGATTCTCGCACTGCGGGCGCGCGGATTGCGCGAAGTTTCCGACGCCGACGGCTTGATCACCTTGCGCGTAATCGCGCTGTAGCCGCCGCCGCGCACCAGCTCGCGAAACCGCTCCTTGACCGGACGGTCTTCGAGCGAATGATACGAAATAATCAGCATTCGGCCGCCGGGATTCAGCATCGCCGGGCCATCGCGCAGCAGGGCCGCGAGACTTTCCATCTCGTGATTCACCGCGATGCGAAGCGCCTGGAAGGTGCGGGTCGCGGGATGCGCGGCTCCTCGCCGATGCGCTCCGAGCGCGCGCTCGACGATCGCGCGCAATTCTCCGGTGGTCTCGATCGGACGGCGCCGGCGCGCCTCCACGATCATCCTCGCGATCCGGCGCGACCCCCGCTCCTCGCCGTAGGTATAGATGATGCGCGCAAGCTCGTCGGCGCTCTCTTCATTGACGATGTCGCGCGCGCAAAGAGCGTCCCGGCTGTCCATCCGCATGTCGAGCGGGCCGTCGAGCCGAAATGAAAACCCACGCTGCGGATCGTCGAGCGCGTAGCTGCTCATGCCCAGGTCGGCGAGCATCGCGTCGGCGCCGTCGAAGCCGTGATCCTTCATCACGGCCGCGACCTCGGCGAAGTCGGCCTGCACCAGCACCACGCGATCGCCGAATTCTTCGAGCCGCTTTTGGACAAACGCCAACGCCGCCCCGTCGCGATCCATCCCGAGCATCCGCGCGCTGGTCGCACGCAGGATCGCCGCAGCATGCCCCGCGGTGCCGACCGTCACATCGACGAACGCGAGCGGACCGTGTGCGGACAGCAGCCCGCACACCTCCTCCACCATCACCGGCACATGCCTCCGGTCCGCCGCGTCGTCCTGGTCTATCGCCGCAAGACTCATCGCTCGTCACAGGCCCAGCTTCGCAAAAAATTCCGGGTCCATTATCTTCTCCTCGGTGGCCTTCAAGACCTTCTCGAGGGTCTGCTTGTCCCAAAGTTGAAAATGATCCTGGCGCGCCGAAAACGTCACCTCGCGATCGAGCGCCGCATATTCGCGGAGCTTGGGCGGAATCAGAATTCGTCCCTGCCGATCCACGGGCACCTCGTGCGCTCCGCCGATAATCAGCGTCTCGAACACCTGCACCCGTGGATCGAATCTCGGCTTGGTTCGCAGATGGGCGTTGAGCGTCTCCCACTGACTTGGCGGATACAGCGCCAGGCAACGCTCTCCGTCGAAGGGGAAATTGGTGATATAAAGGCGATCGTGATTCTCGCGTTGGAGAACTTCGCGAAAACGGGCCGGGATACTCACCCTCCCTTTCTCGTCGATCGAATGGTCGAAGCGGCCGCTAAACACGGGTTCCCCTCCCCAGTGCTCCACAACATCCCACTCTATCCCACTTCAGTCAAGCACTCTCTGTAGAGGATCGTGTGAAATATCGGATGGTACGATCCGACCGGGAAGGCGGACCAGGGCGGATTCAACTACTACGGTCAGGCAAGCTGCACGGCAGGCCGTGCTTCATTCATAACCGGCAGAGTTCCGATTCGCACGTCACTCTCGAGTGTGCTTGCTCCAGGCGACCCCAACGGACTCACGAAACAAACTCCTACCATTGCGCAATACCTGAAGAAGGCCGGTTATACGACCGTACAGCTCGGCAAGTGGCACCTCGGCGACAAGCCTGAGAATTTTCCGACCGCGAATGGATTCGACGAGATGCTGCACATGCTGCCGTACTATGCTGGTGTCTATGCCTATGAGGATCTCAATCTGCATCCGAACTTTCCCATAAGCGATCTAACCTTCATGGCGGACTGGAAGAAACTTGCCGTTCTCTCCGAATTTGATGGGAAAGCGGGGCAGCCGGCGAAAGTAATAACCAAGGACTACAGCTACGACAATCTCGCAACAGGCGACGACGTTATGCGAGCATCAGCTATCGATTGGATAAAAGGGCATGCCAAGGATCCCAAGCCATTCTTCATGTATTTAAATTTCCAGAAAGTTCACAATCCGAACAATCCATCCCCGCGCTGGCGTGGTAAATCCCCCGGTGGCGGAAACTATCTCGATGCCCTGATGGAGCTGGATGACAACTCGGGGCAGATATTGCAGGCCCTTCGCGATCTCGGCATTGCCGACAAAACCCTTGTGGTATGGACCTCCGACAACGGTGCATGGCTCGATGCATGGCCGGATGCCGGCTACACGCCGTTTCGAGGCATGAAGGGTACGTCCTTTCGAAGGAGGCTTCCGTGTCCCTTGTCTCGCTTGGTGGCCCGGTCATATAAAGGCCGGGGCCGTCAACATGGACATGTGGTCACACATGGAATGGTGGCCCACCTTTGCCAGGCTGGCGGGACTTGAGCCGCCACCCCATGACTGGAAGGACAATTATGGCAATCCTATTATTTTCGATGGGATCGACCAAAGCGACGCGCTGCTGGGCAGGGGCCCGGGTAAACGCGAGGCTTTCATCTACTTTAATGAGTGACGATCAGGGCGAATTGCTATTCACGAAGAAAAAGCGAAACTGAGTTTTCAAGTTGCTATAGGGCGGGAAGCCACCCGCGCAGGGATAGCGCAGAGCCGACGTCGAGCGAGCGCTTGAGCTTTCGGGGTAATCAGCTTGACAGCAACGCCATTGATTGGCGAAACTCGCGCCGACTGGCTGGTTGATCGACCAAATCAAGAACCAAGACCCTTAAGCTCACCGGGGCGGAGAGAGGATAGATGAAGACGGGAAATTCTTGGCTGCGAAGCGCCGCAATCGTCGCAGCAGGCATAGTAGTGACGGTGTTGGTTACAAGCCCTGCCGCTCAATCGAGACAGAAGAAGAAAGCGACGCAGATACCCACCGCAACCTTGACGCCGACGGCGACGCCGACGCCAGAAGTTCACGCGTGGAATTTCGATCAGGATAAAGCGGGCGCGGTAGCGTCGGCATGGAAAGCCGTTGAGGGCGATTGGCAGGTGATTGCCGATCCGAGCGCGCCGAGCAAGCCCAACACATTCGGCCTGCCCGCCGGGCGGCTGTTCAAGTCGCTGACCAACGCGCTCGAGTATTACCCAACGGCAATCAAACCGACCCGACTGAGTATTCCGATTTTATCCTGGAAGCCCAGTTCAAGTCCGCCGGCGGACGATTCGATTGCTCGGGCGGCCTGCTGTTCCGCTACGTTGACGACAAGAACTACTACCTGCTTTCGGCGGGATGCCCCAGCGATTACTTCGCTCTGTCGCGGATGACGAACGGGCAGGTCGTCCCGCTCAAGCAGAGCGTGGTTCCCACCGACAAAGACACCTGGTACCGGCTCAAGGTCAAGGCCGAGGGCGGACACTTCATGTGTTACGACGATGACAAGATGATCTTTGATTTCGACGACAGCAAGATAGCCAAGGGCAAAATCGGGCTGTGGGCGCGCGACGATTCGCAGGCGCAATTCGACGACGTGAAGCTAACCGTGATTACGCCAAGCGAAAGCGGAGCGAGCGCCGCGCCCGCAGCGTCGCCGTCGCCGTAAGGATCGGTTGTGCGCGCCGGTGCAGGCGCAAACAGTATCGCCAGGCGCCCGGGCGATGGTTGCATCCGGGCGCTTGGCACCTTAGTCTGAATCGGGATGGAAAACAGCGAAGAGAAAGCGCGCGTCGAGGTTCAAATTGAGCCGCTGCGCGGACTTCGTCTGGCTCGAGGAAATCGCTGGCGGAGTTGGCCGGGCGTTGGGTCTGACACTGTTCTGGGGACTCGAAATCATCCGCGATTCGTACTTCCGCGTACTCGATCGCCTCAACGTTCGGCCGCGCCGCAAGCGCGCGAGCGCATTTCCTCCGGGGCAACCGAAAAAGACGCCGCGCCCCCACCGGCTAGCCGAACTCCCGCGGGCCCGGTTCCTTTGGTAATCCCGAGCGCAGCCTGCGGAGCCGGGAGAACCCCGGATCGGCTGTCTCATTCTCGTCGAGCACCTGCGCCAGGTATCGCGCGAGGTTTTGGTCGAGCACCCGCACGAGCGCGTCGGTCTGCGCGGCCTGCGTGATCTTCAGGAATCCTTCGAGGCGATGCTCACGGTCGTGAATGCGAATCAGCCGCGCAATCATGCTATGCGAGAGCGCCGCCAGCTTGGTCTCGAGCGCGCGGCGAATCCCTTCCATCGCATCCGCGAGTTCCGCCTCCGGCGGCGCCGTACCGAGCTGAAAGCCGCAGCTCGAGCATCGCGGGGTCGTCTCGGGCGCGATTGCGTCCTTAAGCTCGCATCGCACCACGCGCGCGGATAGCTCCGCCACCGGCGCCTTCAGGTGCTCGCCTTCGGGGGGGCCGAGCGCCGAGATCGCGTTGAGCCGGGTGAGCGCGTCGAAGTACCGCCGGGCGTCGGCGGCCGCCAGCTCCAGCCGCTCCATCTTCGCACGCCATCGCGCATGCGCGCTCAGATAACACTGCACGTAGGTCCATTTGAATTTTTGAAAGCGTGCTTCGAGCGCGTCCAGGCCGCGCGGCGGGCCGGCCAGGATTCGCGGCCCAAGTTCCACCCGGAGCAGTTCGCACTCGGTCTCCAATGAAGCAACCGCCGATTCGCGCGGGGCGCCATCCGACAAGCCGGCGTCGTCGGGCGCCGCGCGCAGTCCGGTCGCAGCGAGAAACTCGCGCATCGAGCGCATCCGCGGGATAGCCTCGCAAGCGGCCGCGATTGCCTGGTACGCGCCGGCGGTTTGGATGGCCGAGGCGAGATACGATTGATCGGCCGCGGCCTCGATCATCGCCGCCGCGCCCGACTCGGCCAGCGCGATATATTCCGCGATCGCCGCGCGATTGGCCGCGGGCATCTCGAGGTTCGCTTCGGCCAGCGCCGACGCGAGCAGGTCGCGCGTGCGGGTTGCCGCCTCGACAGCGCCGGCCATCGCGGCTTCGAGTCGTTTCAGGCTTGCGGCCAATTCCTCGCGGTCACGCACCAGCGCAAGCCGCGGCTCGAATCGCCGTGCCAGCGCGAGCGCCGCGTTGAACGCCGCGAGTTCCGGCGCGCCGGCGGCGTCGGGGTCGAACCGGGCGGCGCCGGTCTCGAAGCGGATCACGCCGCCGGTGGACAGCTCCAATCGGCGCAACAGCTCGCGCACGGGCGCAAGCGTCCGCTTATCCGTGGTACCGCCGCTCGCGAGCATCGGCAGGCGCGAGTGCAGTTCTTCGATCGGCAGCATCGCCGCGCCGCCGCACACACTCTCCATGATCAGCGAGTCGATTATTTCGCGCGCGAGGTCCTTCTGGTAGTCATCGAGATCGGCGGTCCGGTCGCGCGCAATCTTCCACGCGGCGCGCCCGGCTTCGGTCATGAGCGCCTTGAAATGGTTTGAGATAACCGCATTCGTCGTAAGGTCGGGCGGGTAGATCAGCCGCGCCGGCGACCGGCCGGCGAAAGCCGCGGAGGACAACACTTCGCGCGCCAAGCGCGACATCGAGACGATCGCAGCAGGATCGGAACTCACATTGGCTGGTTTGAGACGAGCGGCGACTGCCCGAAGCGCGCACAGCGATGCAGGATGAAACGGGAAAATCGCGTCGGGCGCCAATCCGGCAGTATCTATTCCAGCGTAGGCGACGGCAGGGTCGAGATCACTGTCCTCGACCAGCCGGCGCGCGCGCCGCACCGCGATGATCGTTTCCTCGTTCGCGTCGCACGGCGCCACCGCAAGCGCACGCGCCGCTTCCGGAGCCGCCGCGCGCCCGGCTGCGATCACAGTGAACTTTACCTGGCTGAAAGACGCGGCAACCTTAGCCAGCAGCTTGAACAAATCCGCCACCGCCTCGCATTGCGACGCGCCGAAATCTACGGCGACCGTTACCGCCCTGACGCCGGTCCGCCGCGCGTTCTCCAGTCCCACGTTCAACGCGGCCGCGCCGCGCATCTGCCGGAAAAGATCGCCCGACGAGCGCGGGTCGCCGCCGATTTCTTCGGCCAGGACGCTCAGCAGGTACAGCTCGACTTCCGCCGCACTCATCCGCCCGGTCAGCTCGAGCCCGCACACCAGGCGCCGAATGTTTTGCGCGTCGAGCGCGCCGGCCCGCCGCTGCAGCGCGATTACGTAGTCAAGAAAATGCGTCTTGCCGCATCCCGCCGGGCCGCCGATCCAGAACACGGCGCCTTGCGGCTCAGCGAGATGCTGATTGAGGACTTCCCACGAGCGTTCGGCCGCGCGGGTGAACACGTAGCTTGCGACGGTCGAGACGCGCGGCGCCGTCTCGAGTTGCAATCGTTCGGGCGCAGGCGGTTCGAGATCGAACCAGCGCCGCGCGCTCGCGCGCCGCTTTGCGCCGTTGTGCGATCCAATCGGATGAGACAGCACTCCCATTGCGCCCTCTGCCGCGCGCCTGCTCGCCGCCTCCCGCCCGTCAGCAACTCCATTCGGATCAGACTATATGAGCAGTCAGCATCAAAATGTCACATTATGTAGGTCAAAATGTGAACTTTTGGTCACTTCGGGAACCAGCGGGGGCCATTCACTGTTCTTTTTTGACATATATGGACCCCAACCGTTGGCAGGGGCCGCGCGCGACAACGGCAGGCGCGGCCTTAATACTGGGTGCAGGGCTCAGCCCTGCTCAGCCCTGCTAATTCTTGCACTCGCTCCATGCCTGCGACGGAGCGTTGTTGTAGTTGAATCTCACGCATGCGACGGATGCGCAGGCACCAACTAAATCCGCCGTCGGCGGCACGCTCGCGTTGGTCATCAGCCACAGATTCAGCTCACTGGCCATCTGCGGGCCGAGCCCATTGAGCTCCGGGACAACCTCGATGTAGAGCGCATCCTCTCGGCGCCGCGCCGTTGACCACGAGCCTTTTCGGGCAATCGACGGGAACGCCTGCGTCCTGCGATGCGTAGTCGGACCCTCGACCACCTTCCAGTTGTTCGCAATCTCAACCGCGAGATAACGCGGGAACTCGTCGGTCAGGTCGCGGACATCCATGTCGCCGGGGCGCTCGACGCCGGCCGCGCAAGAGCGAACTTCGTTCCAGTAACGATCGATCGCAAGGGCAGCCGCGTGGCGCGCGGCCTCGGTCTTATACTGGCCGTTGGTCTTGACGCGAATTCCGGCGGGCGTGACCAGGTCGAGCGCGAACTCGGTTGGCGACAGTTCGAGCGGCCGTTTCCCGACGTGAGCCGGGCCGCCGTTGGTCGCATAGTCAGTTGATTGCGTAGGCTCGCACGCGATTAGCGCGCTCGACATCGCGAGCGCCAATGCGGTCGCCGACGCGCGCCGGATCGCCGCGCGAAAACGCCCGCGAGCGGCCCCACTCCTCTCCACCACCAATTGCGCAACCCGCATCCGCTCAGATTACTCCGTTGCGCTTGAGGCGTTCGAGTTCGTCCGCGCCAATTCCGATCGACGCGAGCACTTCGGCGTTGTGCTCGCCCAGCTCGGGCGGTCTTCGCATCGGCCGGCCGTCTTCGGGCGCATCGGACATCTTAATCGGAGTGCCGGCGACGCGGATCCGACCCCTGGCGGGAAATTCGCTGTCGATAAGCATCCGGCGCTGAGCGATTTCAGGATCGGCGATCACTTCCTCGACCGTGCGCATCGGCGCGCACGGGATTCCCGCCTCGATCAGTCCCTCGACCATCGGGTCGCGCGGCTGCGTACTTGTCCATTGGGAGACAATCGCGTCGATTTCGTCGGCGATCTTCAAGCGCGCGCCATGATTCTTGCATCGCGGATCGGCGATCAGATCTTCGCGGTCCATCAATTTCGCCAGCGTCCGCCAATGCGCTTCGGTGAGGCAGAAGATCAATATCTCGCCGTCGCGCGCGGGATAGAGGTTGGTCGGGCATGCACCCCAATGACGATTTCCCTGCCGCTTGAACTTCATCCCTTGCAGCTCGGGCGCAACCGCGCTGGTCAGCGCGGCGATCGCCACGTCGAGCATCGCGACCTCGACATGCTGTCCGCGGCCGGTGCGCCCGCGATGGATCAGCGCGGCCAGGATTCCGCTCACCAGATGACTGCCGGTTCCCATGTCGATGAAAGTGGCCGGGGTCTTCACCGGATGGTCGGGAAATCCGGTGACGCTGATGAATCCTGACGACGCCTGGATCGTGTTGTCCATCGAACCAAGCTTCGCGTACCTGCTGTCGGAGCCGTAGCCCTTGCCCGAGGCATAGATCAGGCGCGGAAAGCGCGCGGCGATCTGCTCGTAGCCGAGTCCGAACGACTCCATCACGCCATCAAGATAATTCTCGACGAGCACGTCGGCGTGCTCGAGCAGCTTGAGCAGGATTTCATAGCCGCGGCGGTGCTTGAGATTGATCGTGACCGAGCGCTTGTTCGCATTGAGCATCAGGAACGAGTAGGCGCCACCGCCCGGCGGGATTTTCGGCTGGCGGAGCAGTTCGCCGGTCACGGGAGGCTCGATCTTGATGATATCGGCGCCCATCGCCGCAAGTTGAAGCGTGCAGTAGGGCACGGCGTAAACCTGGCCCAGGTCGATCACGCGGATTCCATCAAGCGGCAACCCCGGCAGACTCATCGCGGTTCTCCTTGTCCGGTCTTCATCGCAAAAGCGAGCGGGCGATCACCATCCGATGCACTTCGCTGGGGCCCTCGCCGATCCGGCGGATTCGCGCCTCGCGGTACCATCGCTCGATGGGGAACTCCTTGCTCACACCGTAGCCGCCATGAATCTGCACGACGCGATCGATCACGCGGCCGAGCACTTCGCTCGAATAGAGCTTTGCGATCGACGCCTCGGTGCGAAAATCCTCGCCGCGATCGGCCTTCCACGCTCCTTCCCACGTCAGCCACCGAGCCGCGCGCAGCTCGACCTCCGAATCCGCGAGCATCCACTGTATCGCCTGCCGCTTGGCGAGCAGTTCGCCGAAGGTGCTGCGCTGCTTGGCATGATCGATCGCCATCCTGAGCGCAGCCACACCCACCCCGACGTTGCACGCCGAGTAGGGAAAGCGCAGCCGCGTGAGCAGATCGAGGCAAAGATTAAGGCCCTCCCCCTCGGGCCCGAGGCGATTGGCGATCGGCACAACGCAATCATCGAAGTGAACCTCGTTGGGCAATGCCGAGGTGCGTAGCGTGCGAATCGGGCGCGGGGTAAATCCCGGCGTGCCCTTCTTGATGATGAAGCAGGTGATTCCCTTGCGGCCGGCCTTGGCGTCGGTGCGGGTGAAGACGACGCCCCACTCGGCATCGTGCGCATGTGAGATGAAAATCTTGGTTCCGTTGAGGACGTAGGTATCGCCCTGGCGAACCGCTTTGCACTGGATCGAGCCGGCCGGATCGGAACCGCCCGAGGGTTCCGTGATCGCGAAGAAGGTGTGCCAGGCATTCTTGATCGTGCCGCCGGCGTAAGTGCGCTTCTGTTCCTCGCTGCCGGCGTAGATCACCGGTGGCGAGGTGCGCCCGAAGACCCCGCATCCGGGGTTGTAGAGCCCCATGCGATGCTGCGCCATTTCCTCGGTCAGCACGCACATGTCGAAAGTGCCCAGGCCACCGCCGCCGTACTCGCGCGGCTCGCCCATGCACCACATCCCGGCGGCCTGCACCTTGCGCGCGATCGGCCAGTATTCCTCCTCGGGAATCTCGGGCGCGTCGGGATCGATCCGGGCTTCGATCGGGATAATTTCCTCGCGGATTATCTTCCCTACCTGGTCACGAAGCGCGCTGAGTTCCGGCGACAGTACGAATCCATTGTCAGCGTCCATCAGAACAGTTCCTCCGGCGGTATTCCGCCTCCATCGAGGCCGCGCGCAAGCACGCTGAGCCACATCTCGCGAATCCATTCGAGGTCGTACGCACCCCAGGTCCCCTTGATTTCGGGATCGATCTCGCGGATGCGCGCAATAGCAGCCGCGATCTTTGCGACGGCGGCTTCGCCGCGTATCCGGCGATCGGCGCCCGGCTCCGCCAGCGCCCCCAGATAATCAGACAATCCCGCGAGCACGTCGCTGCTATAGCGCCAGAGATCCTTCTCTGCGTCCGCAAGCGGAGTATCCAGATCGAGCGCGATCTGGTCGGCCGCGGCGATCGCCTCGTTGAAGGTCAAGGCGGCTTCTCGCAGTTCGACGCGCTTGCGCACGGCCCTTTCGGGGGGCATCGCCGGGCGCATCACGTCGGCATAGTCGAGGCACAGCCTGGAGGCTCGCTCGACGGCGCGATAGGCAGCGGCCATCTCGGGGGCGCATCGCGGATGCCGGCCGGCGGATACATCGACTAAAGTTGTATCGGGCTCGAAACTGAGGTCTCGCGATCCGCGAACGAATGCCTCCAGGTTCACGGGATAGGCCATCGCGCTGTACGCACCAAAGGTCAGGCACGAAATGCTCGTAATCCCGAGCCGGTGGTACGTGCGGAGATCGCCCGCCACTACCGCAGGCGTGGCGAAGCCCAAGCCCCCGAACAGAATCGCGTCGGCGTAATACTCAAAGACGTGGCCGCGGCCGTCGAAGATTTCGAGGTAACGCTTGAGCGATTCGAGGTAGCGCGGATTGATCTCGCACGCCGGGTCGTCGATCGCATGGCTGTAGCATCGTTCGCGCGGAGCCCATTCAAACCATACATTGCCGCGCGGCTTAAGCCCGGGATGCGGATCGATAGTGTCGTGATAGGCGAGATAGGCGATCGGCGGTGCGTCGGAGTCATCCGCGAGCGCGCCGGCAATTGCATTAACGACGTCCATGTATTGGAGCTGCGGCGGAAGCTCGCGGCATTGGCCGCATCGGCACCACGCGCCGCGCCATACGTCGGCGCCCCAGATGTGCAGCAGTTTGTTCTCGGGATTCTCGCGAACGTAGGCGAGCGCGCCTGCGCGGACGATAGCAACGGCGCCGGGATTGGAGACGCAGAGATTGCCGCGCGCGACTCGAACGCCGTCGTCGCCCGCCGGGAAATACTCCGGGTGCTCGTCGAAGCGATCGCGCGGGCAGCAGAAGTTGGAGGACGTGGCCGCCGTATTCGACGTCGATCGCGCGCTCGCGCAGAAGCGGCGCGACCTCATCGATCTTGAGCCGGGTGTCGTGCGGGTGGCGGATGTACGAGAAGGCGTTGATCCCCCGGCGCGCCATCCATGGGATAAATTCGCGGTCGTGACGAAGATGCAGATCGAGGCGGTCGGCGAAGCTGTAGTTCCAGGTCATGATGTCCGACACGAATGCGCGGCGCTTGAAGGCTGGCGTGACGCCCCACGGTTCGATCGCGCCGACGCGGGCGGAATCGATTCGCGGATACGATGGGGCCACGCCCGGTGGGAACTGTGCGCCGAGCTTTTCGAGCAGATTCGACGCCGCGTGGATTAGTCCGCGCTCCGTGCCGGCGCGAATCACTATCGATCCATCGCCACCACCCTGGCGTGAGACGTCGAAGCTGTCGCCTTCGAGTGCAATAGGCGATCCGGGCTCGCAGTCCGCCGATTCACCGAGGTCGATTCTCATTTCGGCTCGCGGGATCGACGCATCCGGAGACGATCCGACCTCACAACCGAGCATCGCCGCCAGCCCGCCCGACAGATCGCGAGCGGCAAGCGCCGCAACTTCGCCGCCGGCGCCGCTGAAGCGGACTCGGGGACAGGGGACGACGCCTGCTTTACTCACTTCTTATAGAACTCCGGATGCGTTCTACCCGTCGTTTTTCCGGGGGTCCCGGAATGATAACATGAGCGCCACGCTTTGGTAGCGTCGCCGCATCCTAAACGAAACCATCGACAGGGCCGATCCGCACAATGCCGAGTCCAAATGAAATTCTGGCCGAACTCAAGAAAATAAAATACCCGGGCTTCACCCGCGACATCGTCTCTTTCGGGATCATCAAGGATATCGAAGTCGCGCACGCAGGCGTGACCGTCTCGATTACGATGGCGTCGGCCAACCCCGAAGTCGCCGGGAAAATCGCGGCCGAGGTGAAGGCGACGGTTGCGGCGATGCCGGGCGTGCCGGCCGTCAACGTCCAGATCGAGCAGGCTCCGCAGAGCGCGCCGAGGGCTGCAGCCGCGATCGCGAAGCCGCGGACGATCGCGGGCGTGAGGCACATCGTCGCGGTAGCCAGCGGCAAGGGCGGAGTCGGCAAATCGACGGTCGCGGTGAACCTGGCGCTGGCGATGCACGCGCTGGGATGGCGCGTCGGCCTGATGGACGCCGACGTGTACGGCCCGAGCGTGGCGATGATGGTCGGGGTCGAGAAGGCGGTGACGGTAACGCCCGAGCGGCGCATCGTCCCGCTGGAGCGGTACGGAATCCGCTACATATCGATGGCGCTGTTCATCAACGACGAGACGCCGATCATCTGGCGCGGGCCGATGGTCACCAAGCTTGAGACGGAATTTCTGTTCAACGTCGAGTGGGGCGAGCTGGATTGCCTGGTGCTCGATCTGCCGCCGGGCACCGGAGACGCGCAACTGACCATCATGCAGCAGGTCGTGCTTGACGGCGGCGTGATCGTTACGACGCCGCAGGAGATCGCGCTGCTCGACGTCAAGCGCGGGGTCTCGATGTTCGAGGAAGTTCACGTGCCGGTGCTCGGCGTGGTCGAGAACATGAGCTATCACCTCTGCCCCAAGTGCAACCATCGCCACGAGATTTTCGGGCACGGCGGCGGCGCCGCGCTGGCGCGTTCGCTCAAGGTGCCGTTCCTGGGCGAGCTGCCGCTGGTTCGCGAAATCCGCGAGGGGGGAGACCAGGCACGCCCGATGGTCGCGGCCAACCCGGCGCATCCGGTGAGCGCGGCGTTCAAGTCGATTGCGTCGAAGGTGATCGAAGGACTCGACCGATCGGAAGCGCAGCACGCGTCTTAGCGGATGTCAGAGCGGCCAAAGATTTCGCTGATCACGATTACGCGCGACGAAGCGGCGCTGATCGGCCAGTGCCTGAAGAGCGCGTGGTTTTGCGACGAAAAAATCATCGTCGATTCGTTCTCGACCGACAAGACGGTCGAGATTGCGCGCAGCCTCGGCGCCAATGTGGTGCAGCACGAGTTCACGAACTACGTGATGCAGAAGCAGATGGCGCTCGATCTCGCGGCCGGAGACTGGGTGCTGCTGATGGATGCCGACGAGCAGGCGACGCACGAGCTGGGCGAGGAGATTCTTCGCACGGTATCATCGCCGGCGCCCGCCGACGGCTACCGCATTCGGCGCATCCTCTACCACCTGGGGCATTACTACTCGCACGCGATTTACCCGGACACCCCGGTGCGTCTGTTCCGGCGCGAGCGCGGGCACATCGGCGGCCGCGATCCGCACGACAAGGTCGTGGTCGAAGGACGGGTCAAGCGGCTGGGCCAGCCGATTTTGCATTTCAGCTACCGCGACATCGCGGACCATGTAGCGACGATTAACCGGTTCAGCTCGCGGGCGGCGATGGAGCAGGAGCCCAACGCGCTCACGCCATTCAAGATGATAGCGAATCCAACCTGGCGGTTTTTCAATTTTTATATTCTCCGCGGCGGGTTTCTCGATGGCGGACGCGGATTGTACGCCGCGATGACCGCCGCGTTCTATGTATTTCTGAAATACGCGAAGCTTTACGAGCGCCGGCTGAAATCGCGCACGGGGCTGTGAGGCGCGCGCGCGCCGAATCGATTGAAACTTCGGCTCGCCGGTCAATAGCCACTTCTCTCGCGCCGCGGACCTGATAATTTAACCGGCAGCCCATGAAACGACTGTTCTTTTACGCGCGACGCTATTGGTTGCGCTACGTATTCGGGATCCTTTGCACGTTCGCGAACGCCGCGCTCGCGATGATCATTCCGTTGTTCATCCGCGACGCGATAAACGCGACCGAGCAGCATCGGCCCGACCTGATCGCACACTACGCAGAGTTGATGATCGTTTTCGCGCTGATGCTGGGCATCGTCCGCTGGTTCTCGCGCTTCGTTATCTTCAACGTGGGACGCGATATCGAATACGACTTGCGCAACGATCTGTTCCGGCATCTGACGACGCTTGGCGCGGACTTCTATCAGAAGTTCAAGACCGGCGACTTGATGTCGCGGATGATCAACGACCTGACCGCAATTCGAATGATGATGGGAATATTCGTGCTGTCAGTCTCGAATACTCCGCTGATATACGCGCTCGCGCTGGTTTTCATGAGTTCGCTCAACCCGCGCCTGACCTTGTTCGCGATCATTCCCTACCTTGTTCTGTTCGTCGCCATACGCTGGCTGATGCGCAGTATGATGACGCGCACCCTGAGAGTGCAGGAGGGGCTCGCGGCGATCGGCTCCAAGGTGCAGGAAAGCCTGGCGGGGATCCCGGTCGTCAAAGCGTACACGCTCGAGGAACACGAGGCCGGGCTGTTCCGCAAGATCAACGACGCTTACAACGAGCAGGGCCTCGCGCTGGCCCGTACGCGCGGCGCGATGATGCCAATGATTCGCGGCGCGGCGGCGACCTCGACGATGGTCGTGCTGATTTACGGCGGGGCGCTGGTGATGAACGGGCGAATGTCGCTCGGATCGCTGGTGGCGTTCCTGAGCTACCTGGGGCAGCTCGCGTGGCCGACCATCTCGCTCGGGTGGATGCTGTCGATTTATCAGCGCGGCAAGGCGTCGATAAAGCGTCTCGACGAGATCTTCAACGCGCGCGGCGCCGATAGCGTCGCAGGGGAGGAGCTCAAGCTCGAGATAAACGGGGCGGTCGAATGGGAAGGAGTCTCATTCAGCTACCTGGCGGATAACGGCGACGGAGCCAGCGGAAAGATTCCGTACGTCCTCAAGAACATCAACGTCAAAGTGGGCGCGGGAGAAAAGCTCGCAATTGTCGGCCGCACCGGGTCGGGAAAATCAACCATGGTCAAGCTGCTGGCCCGGCTGCTGCAACCGACCACGGGACGAATACTGCTCGATGGCCGCGATGTAGAGGAGATCGCGCTGGGCGCGCTCCGGCGCACGGTGGGAATGGTGCCGCAGGAGCCGACGCTGTTCACGGACACGCTCGCGCGCAATATCGCATTCGGGAAGACCGATGCGTCGCTCGATGAAATCCGGAGCGCCGCGCGCATCGCGGGACTCGATCCGGACATAGCGGTGTTGCCGCACGGACTCGACACTATCGTCGGCGAACGCGGAATGGCGCTGTCGGGCGGGCAGAAGCAGCGCGTCACCATAGCCCGGCTGCTCGCCTACAATCCTGCGATCGTCGTGCTGGACGACGCGCTGTCGAGCGTCGATACCGAAACCGAAAAGTCGGTTCTGGAGAGTCTCGAGCAGAGCGTGCAGGGCCGCACCACCATCGTGGTATCGCATCGCGCGTCCACCGTGCGCGACTCCGATCAGATCGTGGTGCTCGAAGACGGGGAGATTGCCGAACGCGGCACGCACGAGGAGCTGATGGGTCGGCGCGGAATTTACGCGGAGCTGTTCCATCGCCAATTGCTTGAAGAGGAATTGAGCCGCTACTGAAATGCAGCTCGCCGAGGAAAAGGCGCTCGCCAGGACCTACGACGCCGCGCTGGTGCGATGGGTGTGGGGATTCGTCCGTCCATACCGAGGGATGTTTTGGCTGGCGACGGCATTGATGCCGCTGGACACGGTGTTTTTGCTCGCCCAGCCATACGTCATCAAGCTCACGGTTGACGAATTTCTGTCGGGCTCGCATAGAGCACGGCCTCCCGCATGGCTGGCGATGCTGTTTCGCGCGGTGGGCGGACATGGCCTGTTCGTGATGGGCGCGTTGTACCTGTTGCTGGTGATCGGCGAGTTCGCCGCTTTTTACGCCCAGTTTTACCTGATGATGATGGTCGCGCAGTTCAGCCTTTCCGATCTTCGGATGGCGCTGTTTCGCAAGGTCGAGCGTTTGCCGATGTCGTTCTTCGATCGCACGCCAGTCGGCCGGCTGGTCAGCCGAATGACGACCGACATCGATTCGATCAACGACATGTTCGCGGCGGGCTCTTTGACGATATTCATCGATGCGATGACGCTCGCAGGCGTCGTGACGATCATGTTCTCCTTAAGTCCGCGCCTGGCGTTGTCGGCGCTGTGCGCGATTCCACCGCTGACGCTTGTTGTTTACTTCTTGAGTTCCAGATCGCGCATCGCGTACGGCCAGATACGCGACCGTCTCGCCGCGTTGAACGCCTACCTTTCCGAATCGCTGGCCGGCATGATCATAGTGCAGCTCTTCACCCGCGAACGCGAAAGCCGGCGCGAGTTCGATACGCTCAACCGGCGTTCGCGCGACGTGCAGATGATGGCCAACGTTTACGAGTCCGCCCAGTTCTCGTCGGTGGAGGCGCTAAGTTCCATCACGATCGCGGTTATACTGTGGATCGGCGGTGGCAGCGTGATTCGGCGCCTGGTGACGTTGGGCACGCTGATCGCGTTCATCCAGTACGCTCAGCAGTTTTTCATGCCGTTGCGCGAGATCTCGACCAAGTACAGCGCGCTCCAATCGGCGCTCGCCGCGGTGGAGAAAATTTACGCGCTGATGGCAAGGGAGATGACACTTCCAGTTCCTGCGCATCCGCGGCGGCCGGCAGTCTCGCGCGGGGCGATCGTGTTCGATCGCGTCACCTTCGAATACCGCGCGAACGAACCGGTACTCAAAGACCTGAGCTTCGCGGTCGAGCCGGGACAGAAGATTGCGATCGTGGGACCGACCGGTTCCGGAAAAACCACGATCATCAAGCTGCTGAATCGCTCGTACGATGTGACCAGTGGACGAATCCTGGTTGACGGCGTCGACGTGCGCGAGTGGGATCTCGGCGCGCTCCGCCGCGAAATCGGGTACGTGCAACAGGACGTGTTCCTGTTCGCCGGCAACGTGATGGAAAACATCCGGCTCTCGCGAACCGAGCTCAGCGAATCGGAAGTGCGCGATGCGCTGCGGCGCGCGCAGGCGCTGCGATTCGTCGAGCGATTGCCCGAAGGGCTGGCCGAGCAAATTCGCGAACGCGGCGCGAATCTCTCGGCGGGCCAGCGCCAACTGCTGTCGTTCGCGCGCGCGCTGGCGTACAACCCGCGAATCCTGGTGATGGATGAAGCGACCTCGAGCGTGGACAGCGAGACCGAGCGCCTGATCCAGTTGGCGTTGAACGAGTTGCTGGCGGAGCGCACGGCGGTCGTAATCGCGCATCGGCTGTCCACCATCGAGCGCGCCGATCGGATCCTGGTGCTGGGCGCAGGCGTGCTGCGCGAAAGCGGCACCCACGACGAATTGCTCGCACAGCGCGGACTCTACTACCGGCTGTTCGAATTGCAGTACGCCGCAATGGCAAAAAGCGACCGCTTGGTGGCGGGCTGACTCCGCCTGGTGGAAAGCGGAAATGGCTGGCACGACGCGGCGGGCGGCGCGGGCGCGAGTCAAGGCGGCATCTCTGATGCGCCTGGCAGCGTTGGTCTTCGCGCCGATTGTGCTCGGCGGATGCTACGCGGGTTACCTCGCGCGCGCCGCGTACGAGGAAAGCCGAATTCTGTGGAACCGCAAGCCAATCGACGACGCGCTCGCGCGGGGAGACCTTTCGGCGGACGTTCGCGCGAAGCTGGAAACCGTGCTCGCGGTGCGCAAGTTCGCCGCTGAAGAACTCGACCTGAATGTCGGCGGCGCCTATCAAAGCATGGCGCCCGTGGATCAGAGCGCGGTCGTGCACGTCCTGATGGCCGCGCCGCGCGACTCGTTGGAGCCGTACACATGGTGGTTCCCGATAGTAGGCCGGGTGCCGTACCGCGGCTATTTCGACCAGAGCGATGCGGCGGCCGAAGCGGCGGCGCTCGACGAGCAAGGGTTCGACACGATGATCCGGCCGGCGGTTGCGTTCTCAAGCCTCGGGTTCTTCAACGATCCGCTGTTGTCGAATCTGCTCAAGCTTGACCGCGTCGAGCTGGCCGGCGTGATCATCCACGAACTGTTCCATCGCACGTACTATCTGGCGGGCGATGCAATGTTCGATGAATCGGCCGCCAACTATGTCGGCAGCGCGAGCGCGGTAGCATTTTTCGCGGCGACTGACGGTGAATCAGCGCCCGCCACAATCGCGGCGCGCAGAATCCTCGAGAGCGATCTCAAGTTCGCGCGCTTTCTGCTCCAGGAGCAGGCGCGCCTGCTCCGCATCTATATGCCTGAGCCGCCGAAGCAGGAGCTTGGCCCGCGCCGCGAAGCAGCTTTCGCAGCGATTAAGGCCGATTACGCAGCGATGGCGCCGTCGCTATCGGGACTCGAGCGTTTTGACCTCGACAAGCAGCCGCTGAACAACGCCGTGGTGGTGAACTATCTGACCTACTTTCACGATCTCGACAACTTCGCCGCGCTCAATCGGATGAATCACGGCGACCTGCGCGCGACCATCGCGCAGATCATATCGATCGCGAAAGCGCATCCCGACGATCCTTTCTACGCCATTTGGGAGGCGACTCGCGCGGCTCCCCCGCCGTCCGCCGGCCGCTAGGTTCCAAGCGCGGCGGCGATTACGCGCGACAGTTCCGCTTCGCAGCCGCCGAAGAAATGATCGGCGCCGGCTATTATTTCGAGTCGCGCCGAGTCGCCGATTTTCGACTTAAGCGCTCTCAGCCCCGCGACGGGCGAGTACGAATCGTGATCGCCGGAAACCATCAATAGGGGCTTGGATGCGCCGGCTGGGATGCGCGCGTCAGCCATCGCAAGCGGGATCGCGACCGCGACTATTCGGGCGATCTCCGCGCGTGGAAATCCTGCGCTCACCGCGACCATCGCACCGAACGAATATCCCGCCATCACGGCGTCCGCTTTGCGCACGCCGGGCTCGGCGAGCAAAAACGCCATCGCCGCGACGGCGTCATCGACTTCGCCGGGACCGCCGTCATGCTCGCCCTCGCTGGCGCCGACGCCGCGAAAATTGAAGCGCAAGGTCGCATATCCGGCTTGCCACATTGCCGCGAGGATCGCCTCGACAACGTTGTTGTCCATCGAGCCGCCGTAGGCCGGATGCGGGTGACAGACCACGGCGGCGGGCGCATTTCCGCCGGGATTGGCGAGCAAACCTTCCAGCTTCAAATCGCCGGATTGAAACGAGACCTGAGTTTCCCGCATCGCTGGCCGCTTGCTACTGGCCCGGCTTGCCGGCTCCGTTCTTCTGAAGCCCCTGCTTCAGCAGGGGCAGAAGATCGTATAGCGGCGGGTTGTTGGACAAGAAGCCAATCTTGAACTGCGGCGGATACTTGATCAGCTCCTGCATATACCACGCTGCGGCTATCCCTACCGGCACGGACATCGGAATATGACGAATCCCGATGTTCTCATCCTCTTGCGGGTCGGTATAAAGGTTGACCATTACAGCTCCACCGGTATCTGTCACGATCGGACCGCTGAAACCCCCGATTTCGCCCTTCTTGAAGAATCCATCTTCAATCTCGGCCGTGAAGATGTACTTGAACTCGTCCACCCGTATCGCAGAGAAGTATTGATTGAGCGTGTACGGGCGGCTCCGGCGCGCCGACTCACCATCGTCAGCGACGAGGAACGACGCCTGATCCACGCCATCGATGAAATGGGTCTTCGGATATCCCTCAGCCAGCTTTGCCCCCGGAACTCCAGCGAGCGACAGCGCGGTCGGCATGAAATCGGCGAAATCGAACAGGCCGTCCGACTTGCGCGGCTGGATCGTACCCTTCCAGTAGGCAAAGGCCGGCACCCGAACGCCGCCCTCCCAGCTCGACCCCTTGCAGCCGCGGAACGGGGTGCGCGCATGCGGCGGAACTTCGCACTCGGGGCCATTGTCAGAGGTCATGACGATCAGCGTATTCTCGATTTCGCCCGTCTCCTCCAGCTTCTTGACCAGTTGCCCCAGCGTGTAATCCATTTCCACCATGCAGTCGCTGTAACCTGTGCTCGCCTGTGACTTGCCGGCCCACTCATCCGACGGGTAGTTGTCGAAATGGCAGCCGCGGGTGGCGTGGTAGAGAAAGAACGGCTGCTTGCTGCCTTTCATCTTGTCGAGGAAGGCCAGGCTGACATCGAGCCAGTGTTTGTCCAGATATTTGGTGTAATCGAGATCGATGAGCTTGAGGTCTTCGCACTTTTCCTTGTCGCGGGGCGAGCAGTGAACCTCGTGATGAGCGAAATGATCCTCCTCCATCATCTTGAAGCGATCGGGGTTGAGCGCCACTTCAGGGTTGAAGTACTCGTCGCGCCATTCGGTGTACATATCGGAGACCCCGAGGAAGCCCACGTAGTCGTCGTAGCCGGTGTTCTGCGGCAGCGAACCGCGGTTCTCGCCCATGTGCCACTTGCCGACTCCCTGGGTCACGTAACCCTGCTTCTTGAGCAGCAATGGCATCGTGATCTCGCCGTCAAGCCCGCCCGCCTCGCCATACATCGGCGGCCGCAGGATCCCGTGATGAAGTGGATTCTGGCCGGTGTGAAGGGTGGCGCGGCTCGGCGAGCATGAAGGTGTCGAGTAGAATGACGTGAGGATGAGCCCCTCGTTGGCGAGCTTGTCCATGACCGGCGTCGCATTGCCCACGGCCACGCCGCCACCGTTGAACCCCGGGTCCATCCAGCCAACGTCATCCATCAGGAAGATCAGGATGTTGGGTTTCTTGCCGAATCTCTTCTCCAGCGCCGCGAGCTTTGCCCGTGCGCGGCGGTCCTGCTCCGGATGCGGTACGACGGGGTACATGTTGTCGGCCGGCTGGACATCCTGCACGGTGAGAAACTGATTCGGATGGTTGTAGCCTTTCGCCGAGGTCGGACCGGTAGCCGAGCCGCGGATGTTTTGCGCATCCACCTGAACCGAGGCAGCAAGGCCGAAGGCTATTCCTAGTAAGAGTACGAATCCGAAATGTTTAATCCTTGAACCGTGCATATAGTTTGCGCCTCGCTGTTGTTGCATGCGGCATGGTTCACGCGTCGGCTGAGAGTCCCGATGTTGCTCACATTCAGGGCTGCTCGCGCATCTTTATCAAATTGGCGGTTCACCAAGAAAACGGAAATCTGAGATAATATTGTCCATCCCAATGGATGAACCTCCCCGACTTGCCGCTGACAGGATGCTGATGCGACTCGCGCGATGGATGCGGCTGCTCGGCGCCGACGTCATTACGGACGCGTCTCTGACCGGCGCCGAGCTTCTGAAGGTCGCGCGCGCGGACAACAGAACCCTGGTGACCCGAGACAAGCGCTTGCGAACCGCGCCCGACGTTTTTTTCGTCGAGGGCAACGCGATCAGAAGTCAATTGCGTGAGGTGGTCAGACACTTCGGGCTCGACCCGCGAGTGATTGCGCTCACGAGATGCTCACGATGCAACCATCTGCTGACCCCGGTCGTGCGTGAACTCGTCTCGCGGCGAGTACCGCCCTACGTGTTCGCCAGCCACGATCGATTTGCCGAATGTGGGAAGTGCGGCCGAATCTACTGGTCCGAGACGCATCCGAAGCGAATCCACGCGATGCTGGATTCGATCGCCTTCTGACTTCCTGACCGGCTGCCGCTCGGTAGCTTGTTCTTTGCGTTGTATTAGCGGGCTTTGGCGACTATAAGCATTATGGGGCCTCAGATTCGAGTTACTGATTATGGGCTGGGGGAAAATGTTTAATCTCAGGGCCTTCCCATCCGCGCTCCTGATTATCCTCCTGACTCCACTCGCCGCGCACGCGGTTTCGCTGACGCTCAGCGGAAACGGCGCCGCATTGCAAATGGAGAATACGCAGGCAGTGTACGCCAGCGATATCAACGGCGTTCCGATACTGATCACCGGAATCGGAATGCCGGCGCCCGGTGGCGGCGTCGTAACCGAGCTCGGCGTGCCCTCGATGATGCCCGATGGACGCGTGATCTTCGGCGCCGAGACGCAGCCCCACGACACCAATATCAAGCCCCGGTGGAACATCTTCATCGGCAATGCCGACGCCGTACCGAGCCATCGCATCATCACTGCGCTCAATCCCAAGGCATTGGTCGATGATTGCAGGCCGGCATTCAAGGGCGACCCTTATCCCATCGCAGACACGGACGGGAATATCGCATTCACGTCGGCGGTGCCCCACGGCCGCGATGGGCTGTTCTTTTATTCGCACGGAAAACTCACCTGCATGGCGAAGGCGGGTGACAAAACCATTCAAGGACACGAGCTCGCCGTGCTGAGCTTCGGCAGCCCGCAAATGGGCGACGACGGCCAGGTCGTGTTCACCGGCTTTCTCGGCGACAGCGCGAACCCCGCCACACACCGTCAGGCCCTGCTGCTTGCTTCCGTTGCCCGCGGCGTTACGGAGCTTGCGGTCGAAGGCGAATACGGACCCAATCACACGCTCTATCAGAGCCCATTCGGATTACCCGCGGCACTGCCATCCGCGCTTGGGACGATAGTCGCATTCACGGCTAAGTCGCCGAGCGGCGCGGCGCTGTTCCTGTACAGCGGCGGTTCGATGGCGAGGATCCTGCCGACCGGCACTCTAACTTCCGTCGGTCCGGTGTCATTTCTTTCGGCGGGGCGCCCGGGGTTAATGGCTGACGGAACCACCGCGGTGCTCGCGGGATGCGCGCGCATACCCGCGATTTTCCGGCTGACCCGCCAGCGCCTCGATTTGCGCATTCAGCGCGGACAGCTGACTCCCTTCGGCACCGAACTCGAGTCGCTGGGCGACCCGGTGCTGACGGCTTCCGGCGCGATGTTCATCGGCGCCACCGATACTGACGAACGCGAAAAGCTCTACGTGCTATCGCCCGACGACGCATTTTTCGAGGTCGGCGAATCTGAACTGATCTACCGGATCGCGATGGGCACGCAGAGGCATCATTCGATCTTCACCGGCACGTTGGCGGTGAATCAGCACGGCGACTTCGCGTATCTCGGCGGCCGGTAATCGCAGCATGGCGTCGGGTCCTTCGCAATTTCTCGCGCTCACTCCCAAGCTCTACGAATACCTGCTTGCGCACGGCCACAACGGCGATCCGATTCGCGCCGAATTGGCCGCTGAGACCGCAAAATTGGGACCGGTTCGGACAATGCAGATTCCCGCCGAGCAAGGCACTTTCATGGCAATCCTCGCCGGCGCGATCGGCGCGCGCTCCGCGGTCGAGGTCGGGACGTTCACCGGCTACAGCGCACTCTGCGTGGCTCGCGCATTGCCCGCCGGCGGCCGCCTTCTGTGCTGCGACCTGAATGAGAATTGGACCGCCATCGCACGCCGCTATTGGGAACGGGCCGGCGTCGCGGACAAGATAACGCTCAAGCTCGGTCCCGCCGCCGACACGCTTAAGGCCTTGCCCGCTTCGCATACCTTCGACTTTGCATTTATCGACGCCGACAAAACGGGCTACCCGATCTATTACGAGGAAATTCTAAAGCGCATGCGTCCCGGCGGACTCATCCTGCTCGACAACGTGCTGTGGAAAGGAGCAATCGTCGATGACGCGATCAACGACGCGGACACGCTCGCTCTTCGCGCGCTCAACGATTCCATCGCAAAGGACACGCGCGTCGAGGCGGTGATGCTCGGCTTCAGCGACGGCGTCACGATCGTGCGCAAGAAGTAACCGCGCGAGCCGCTCGTATCTGGCGTGAACGAACTCCACACTCGCCGCCTCGTCGGCACGCCCGCCGATCCGGGCGGCTTCGCGGATATTCGCCGCCTGCACGGCGATCCGCGCGTGATGGCGACGCTGTCCGCCGACGGCAACACTTTCAGCGATGCGCAGTCCCGTGCTTTCCTGAAAAACGCCGCCGAGCATTGGAAACTGCACGGCTTCGGACTGTGGCTGTTGCGCGATCAGAACGGTGGCGAGTTCGTTGGTTACGGCGGGATCAAACACGCCGTCGTCGAGGGCCGCGACGAGATCGAGCTCGCGTATGCGATCCGGTCCGATTGCTGGGGCAAAGGATTCGCGACCGAGATTTCAATCGCGGCGCTGAAGCTCGGCTTCGACGTGATCCGCCTGGATCGAATCGTTGCCTTCACCTTGCCGCACAACCTGGCCTCGCGCGCCGTGATGGAGCATTGCGGCTTCACCTACGATCGCAACATCGTTCACGCCGGCCTCCCGCACGTCCTCTATATTTTGGAAGCTCACGATTTCGCCGCCCGCCCCTGAACGAAGTCTTTTTCGTTGTGTCATCCCGAGCGAAGCCGAGGGACCCCGGATCTTTTTCGATGCCAGGCACTTCGACTTCGCTTGGGGCACGCGGAGTCGAGTTGCTCCGGACCCCGACGGGCGCCGCAACACGGTTGGAGCCGCACAATCAGCAAGCTAAACTCGCGTAGTTGAGACGCATATCCGGCGGCATCACGCGAAAACTACGATGGACCAACGTTACGACCCAAAGAAAATCGAGCCCGCGTGGCAGGCTGATTGGGATCGCTCCGATCTCTACCTCACCCGCGAGGAACCCGGCCGCCCGAAATTCTACATCCTCGAGATGTTCCCCTACCCCTCCGGCGCCGGGCTGAGCGTCGGTCATCTGCACAACTACGTTCCGTGCGACGTAGTCGGGCGTTACAAGCGGATGGCGGGATTCAACGTGCTGCACCCGATGGGATGGGATGCGTTCGGACTGCCCGCGGAAAACGAGGCGATCCTGAAAGGATCGCATCCAACCGAAACCGTCCCGCGTTACGCCGCCAACTTCAAGCGCCAACTGACAATCTCCGGATGCGCGTACGACTGGTCGCGCGAGATCAACTCGTCCTCGCCCGAGTATTACAGGTGGACCCAGTGGTTCTTCCTGATGCTCTACAAACGCGGGCTGGCCTACCGCGCCACCGGAGCGCAATGGTGGTGCGACAAGTGCCGCACGATCCTCGCCAACGAACAGGTCGTCAACGGATGCTGCTGGCGGCACACCGACTCGCCCGTCAGCAAGAAAGACCTCGAGCAGTGGTACATCAGGATCACCGACTACGCCGATCGATTGCTCGCCGATCTGGATGGGATCGATTGGCCCGAGCCGATCAAGCTGATGCAGCGCAACTGGATCGGGCGCAGCGAAGGCGCGGAACTCGCCTTCCCGGTGGCCGGTCACGAGGGTCAAGAAGTCCGCTTTTTCACCACGCGCCCCGACACCGTCTTCGGCGTATCGTTCATGGTGCTCGCGCCGGAGCATCCGCTGGTCGCCGAGATAACCACCCCCGCCGAGCGCGCCACGGTCGAGAGTTACGTCGCCGGCGCGCGCCGCCAGAGCGAAATCGAGCGGATGTCCACGGTCAAGGAGAAATCCGGCGTCTTCACCGGCGCTTACGCGCACAACGTCTTTACCGATCGAGATATCCCGGTTTGGATCGCCGACTACGTCCTGATGGGCTACGGCACCGGCGCAATCATGGGCGCGCCCGGCCAGGATCAGCGCGATTTCGAATTCGCGACGAAGTTCGGCTTGCCGATTCCTCGCGTGACCGCGCCCGCCGGCGGCGGCGCTCCGCCGGCCGATCGCGCGTTCACCGAGCAAGGCGTAGCAATCAACTCTGGTTTTCTGAACGGTAAAAAAACGGCTGAAGCGATCGCCGCCGTGGCAAAGTACGCCGAGGATCACGGAATCGGCCGCGCGACCATCACCTACCGGATGCGCGACTGGCTGATCTCGCGTCAGCGCTACTGGGGATGTCCGATTCCGATCGTGTACTGCAAGACCGACGGAATCGTACCGGTGCCGGAAGACCAACTGCCCGTGATGCTTCCCGCGATGAAGGACTACCTGCCGTCGGGCACCGGCCGCTCCCCGCTCGCCAACGTCGCCGCCTTCGTCAACACGACCTGCCCCAAGTGCGGCGGCCCGGCTGAGCGCGAGACCGACACGCTGGACGGCTTCGCATGCTCCTCATGGTACTTCATCCGCTTCGCGTCGCCGCATGAAGACCGCCGCCCATTCGATCGCCGAGCGGTCGATTACTGGCTGCCGGTCGATCTCTATGTCGGCGGCGCCGAGCATGCCGTGATGCATCTGCTGTACGCGCGGATGTGGACCAAGGTCATGTTCGACGCGGAGCTGATCGGATTCAACGAACCGTTCCCCGCCTTGCGCAACCAGGGCATGGTCTGGGCAAGCGACGGCCAGAAGATGTCGAAGAGCAAGGGCAACGTCGTCACGCCGGACGCGATGATCGAAAAGTACGGCGCGGACGCGCTTCGGCTCTGGGAGCTGTTCATGAGCCCCTTTGACGAAGCGACCAACTGGAACGAAAGCGGCGTCGCGGGCACGCTCCGATTCATCCAGCGCGTGTGGACGATGATTCGGCGCTACGTCGAGGCGGGATGCCCTGACGGTAAGCCCGGCGAAGAAACGGTCAAGCGCGCACACAAAACGATCCAGCTCGTCACCGATCATATCGAGCGGCTGCGCTTCAACACCGCACTCGCGTCGCTGATGGATCAGCTCAACTACCTGGCGAAGCTCAAGCCCGAGGAGATGGGCCGCTTCAGCGCCGAGACCTTTGTGCTGATGCTCGCGCCGATGGCGCCGCACGTCACCGAGGAAATCTGGCGGGCGCTCGGCCACGATACTTCCGTTCATCTGGAAGCGTGGCCGAAGTTCGATCCGAAGCTAACGCGCGACGAGATGGTAACCGTCGTCGTGCAGGTTAACGGCAAGGTCCGCGATCGCTTGGAGGTCGCCCGAGGCGCTTCGGAAGCCGACGTCCGCCAACTAGCGCTCAAGAGCGAAGCCGTCACCCGCCACCTCGCCGGCAAAACCCCAACGAAGATCATTTTCGTAAAAGACAAGATGCTCAGCATCGTCGCCTGATCCCCTGCCCTTCGTATTTTTTTCTCCTGAACTAAAAAACGTTTCACGTGAAACGTTCGGGGCTGAAACATCAGCCAACAGTCGCAAGGTTTTTCGGAAGTTTGCCTAAATTCTTTGCGCCACTTGAAGGGCGTGCGCTGCCCGTGCGATGCTTCGGCCGATACGCAATCAGCAAGGAGCGAACGACATGGCCGAGGAAGTGCTCAAAATCACACGCCATCCGAATTACGCGGTCCTGACTCTGAACCGTCCCGAAAAACGCAACGCGCTGAATCAGCCGATGATCGAGGCGCTCAACAATGCGCTCGTCAAGTTCGAAAGCGACCGCGAAATCCGCGCGCTGCTCATCCGTGGCGAAGGCGCGCACTTTTGCGCGGGAATCGATCTGAAGGAAGTCGCCGAAGCGACCGGCCCTCACAACCCGACCTCGCTCGAATCCGTCTTCGGCCGATTGGAGCGGTTCCCGGTGCCTACCATCGCGGCCATCCAGGGCGCCGCGCTCGCCGGCGGACTCGAACTCGCCCTCCATTGCGACCTTCGCATCGCGTCGGAAAACGCCAAGCTCGGCATGACGCTCGGACGCGTCGGCTTGATGGTGCCGTACGATTTCACGCGCAAGCTGATCGAGGTTTGCGGATCGGCCAACACCGCGTGGATTCTCTACACCGCCGACGTGCTCGACGCCGAGCGCAGCCGCCACATGAATATGGTTCATGAGGTCGTCGCCGACGCGAAGCTGGGCGAGGCGGCGACCGCGCTGGCCGAGCGGATCGCCGACAACGCACCGCTCTCTCTGCGCGCGATGAAGGCGACGGTGCGCCGATGCATGAGCGAGACCTTCAACGCGTGGCACGACGATCTGTTGCAGATGGCGCGCTCCGTTCGCGACAGCAAGGACGCCCGCGAAGGCGTGGTCGCGTTCCTGGAAAAGCGCAAGCCGGTCTGGAAGGCCAATTAGCGCGGCGACCTAATCGCCTCTCCATGCATGGAGAGGTTTGCATAACTGCATATTGAATTCGGAGCGGCTCGGCTGCGCATGCCCTCAGTGAAATCGAAGTGTTTTGCGCCGAGAAAAATTCGGGATTCTTCGCTGCGCTCAGAATGACACAAAGAAAGAACGCGCCAGCGCGTACCGCCTCGGCACCAATCTCCGGTTACGCAAAAGTGTCCTGAACGGGCAGGGGCCGCGCCCGCCAACGGCGGGCGGCCTTAACACTGGGTGCAGGGGTCACCCCTGCCTGCCCAGTGCGATCCGGATCGCGGCTGAGGTTTGCAGCAGCGTGCTCGGCAGGTTCAGGGTTCCCGCGACATTTGAATATGGATACAGCCGCGCGTTGATATGCGCGTGCAGCGGAATTCCCTCGCCCTGGTGAATTTCATAGTCGAGCGGCAACGGCCCGAGGATCATCAGTATTCGATAGATCGCGTTTGCAAATTGCGCGCATCTGGTCCGCCGTCAGCTCCGATAGCAATCCCCGATAGTCGGGCATCACGACGTCGTAGCTGCGCGGGAAGCCACCAATCGGGCTCGCATAGCTGACGACCGAGTCGGCGCGATCGATCACCAGCCCCAGCCGCTCCATCAGCGCGATGATCTCGTGCCATAGGCGGGGATTCTCACGCTCGGCGCGCGCCTCCGCGAGCACCGCGGGAAACGGCTCCGGCGATCCGATGATCTGCTGATGCAGATGCGGCTGCGAGGCGCCCGACTCGCGCCCCTGGTTCTTGCGGATTACAACCGAGCGAACCTCCGGATTCTCCAACGCCAGCCGCATCACCCGCGCATCGGCCTGCATCAGGTGGAGGAAATGGCCGCCGCCCAGCGCGCCGGTAAACATCAAATCGCCGTGCGACCGCGGCGCATCCGCAAAATGACGCGGGTCCTCGATCACGATGTACGACTCGTTGCGATTCCCGGTCAGTTCCGCGGGAATCCGCGGGAAGAGATTGTTAATCACGCGCACGACCCAGCCCGCGCCGTCCGCCTTCTTCGCCCCGTTCCATTCGGGGATTTCGTCCGCGGTGATCCGAAACAGCTCGTGCGCCGCAAGCCTTTCGTTGCCCGCACAGAAAGGACATGCCTCGGTCGCGCGGCGGATTGCCTCGGCGCTGAGATGCGGCGTATTGGGATCGGCGCTCTCGCGGCCGCCGAGCGTGAACGCGAAGCTCTTGCCGCGAACATCGACAACGTATGAAATCACGCCGGTGATCGGATTCTTGATCCAGACCAGGCTGCCATCGCGGATTTCGCATTCTATCGGCATCGGAGCGTGATCACCTTTAACAATTGCCGGCGCGCCATTCCAACGCCGGCGCGAAACCTCCGCGAGCCGGGGATCGCCTTGACTACGCCGCTTGGCTCCGTTATCCCAAATGCGGAGGACAGGGGAACCGGCGACGCCGGGACAAATAGGGGTCTGGCGATCCGCATGCGCGGCCACCGGCCTTTTTTTTGGCTGCCATCCCCAATCACCAGCGTCCCCATAAATGGCCAAAAATGGCGCAATTGAAGAAATACCTGTTCACGCCCGGGCCGGCTCCCGTGCCGCCCGAGGTTTTGCTCGAAATGGCGCGCCCGATCATCCACCATCGCACGCCCGAGTTCAGTTCCGCGCTCGATCAGGCGCGCGATCGGATGAAGCCTCTCTACGGCACTTCGAGCGAGGTGATCCTGCTCGCGTCCACCGGCTCGGGTGCGATGGAAGCGGCGGTGATCAATCTGCTGCAGCCGGGCGAGCATGCAATCTACGTCAACGGCGGCAAATTCGGCGAGCGATGGGGCAAGCTGCTCGCCGCCTTCGGCATGGTCGGGCACGAGGTGCGCGTCGAATGGGGCCGCGCCGCACGGCCCGGGCAAATCGAGGAGGCGTTCAAGGCGTATCCCGAGTCGCGCGCCGTGCTCGTGCAGGCGAGCGAGACTTCCACCTGCGCGGTGCATCCGGTGGCCGAGATCGGCGAGGTCAGCCGCAAGCGCGGCGCGATGCTGATCGTGGACGGAATCACGTCGGTCGGCGTCTTCGAGCAGAAGATGGACGATTGGGGCGTTGACGCATTCGTCACCGGCAGCCAGAAGGCGCTGATGCTTCCGCCGGGTCTGGCGATGGTCGCGCTGTCGGCGCGCGCGCTGGACGTCGCGAAGAAGGTCAAGACGCCGCGCTTCTATTTTGATTTGCTCAAGGAATTGAAGGCGCAGCGCGACGAGCATACCACCGCATGGACCGCGGCCGTGTCGCTGATTTGCGGCCTCAACAAATCACTCGAAATGATTCACGCCGAGGGTCTGCCGCAGGTTTACGCGCGTCACGCGCTGATGGCGCAATCCACCCGCGACGCCGCCGCGGCGCTCGGGCTGAAACTGCTGTCGCCCGACAATCCCGCGCCCGGCGTCACCGGAATCCTGGTTCCCGAAGGTCTCGACGGCGGCAAGCTGGTCAAGTTCCTGCGCGACAGCCTGGGCGTGTCGGTTCAGGGCGGCCAGGATCAGATGAAGGGCAAGCTGGTGCGGATCGGACACATGGGTCATTTGAGCCCCTTCGACATGCTCATCGCGGTCAGCGCGCTCGAACTGGGACTCAAGCATATCGGCGCAAACATTCAACTTGGCGCCGGCGTCGCCGCCGTTCAGGCGCGGCTGGCACGGAGCGTTTGAATCAACATGGCGGAAACTTTCCGTAGTTCTTCTGAGCGACTCGCTTGCGGCGCAGGGGATAGAAGTCCTCAAGCGCTTTCCGCAACTGCAGTTCGACGTCAAGACCGGCCTCAAGCCCGAGGAATTGGCGAAGATAATCGCGCCCTACGACGCGCTGCTGATTCGCAGCGGCACGCGCGTCACGCGCGAAATAATCGATGCCGCCACGTCGCTCAAAGTGATCGGGCGCGCGGGCGTTGGGGTCGACAACGTCGATATCGAAGCCGCAACGCGCCGCGGAATCGTGGTGATGAACAGCCCGACCGGCAACAGCGTCACGACCGCGGAGCACGCGGTCACCATGATGATGGCGCTGGCTCGGCATATTCCAGCCGCGGTCGCCTCGATGCGCGCGGGCAAATGGGAGCGCGGCAAATTCACCGGCGCCGAGATATGCAACAAGACGCTTGGCGTGATCGGCCTCGGTAACATCGGCCGGATCGTCGCCGACCGCGCGCTTGGGCTCAAGATGAAAGTGATCGGCTACGATCCGATCCTGACGGCCGAGGCTGCCGCGCGCATCGGCGTTCAATTGGTCAGCCTCGACGAGCTTTTTGCGAACGCCGACTTCATCACCGTCCACACCCCCCTGACCGACGATACCAGGGGTCTGGTGGGCGCGGCGGCATTCGCGAAGATGAAGAAGGGCGTGCGAATCATCAATTGCGCCCGCGGCGGAATCGTCGATGAAGCCGCGCTGGCCGACGCGCTGAAATCCGGCAAGGTCGCGGGCGCCGCGCTGGACGTGTTCGTGCAGGAACCGCCTCCCGCCAACCATCCGCTGCTCCAGCTCGACAGCGTGATCGCAACGCCGCATCTCGGCGCCGCCACCGACGAGGCGCAGGTCCAGGTCTCGGTCGATATCGCGCATCAGGTGGCCGAGTTCCTGATCGAAGGCACCATTCGGCAGGCGGTCAACATCCCGGCGCTATCGACCAAGGAGCTCGAAATACTCGGGCCGCATCTGAAGCTTGGCGAGAAACTGGGCAGACTCGCAGCGCAGCTGATCACCGAAGCGCCCACCGAGCTGACGCTTGCGTTTGGCGGTGAAGCCGCCAATCTCAAGCCCGACGCGATCACCGCCGCAGTTTTGAAGGGATTGATGAGCGGCTTCCTCGACGAGGATTTGAATTACGTCAACGCGCCGTTTATCGCTCGCGAACGCGGAATCAACATTATCGAAACGCGCTCCCGCGAAGTCACCGACTACATCAATACCCTGACGCTCAGGGTTCGCAGCGCCGCCGGCGAGCACGAAGTCTCCGGCGCCGTGCTCGGAAATCGAGGGCTGCGCCTGACCCGGATCGACGGCTACCCGGTCGAGGCGGTGCCCGAGGGTTACTTCCTGATGCTGCATAATCGCGACGTTCCCGGAGTGGTCGGCGCGGTGGGCACGATGCTCGGGCAGGCCGGAATCAATATTGGCGGACTGGAGCTCGGCCGCGATCGGGTGGGAGGAACCGCGCTCAGCATTTTCGCGGTGGATGAACCGGTGCCGGGCGCCGTGCTCGACAGGCTCAAGACCATCCCCGCGATTACCGCGGCGTCGCTGCTCAAGCTCTGAGTTTATTTTGCGCGCGGGACATTTCAGCCCGACAGGTGCGCGCGCAGGCCGGCGAAATTGACGCCGGCCGGGGGTAAGACATGAAGACAGTCGCCGTGGTCGGCACGCAGTGGGGGGACGAAGGCAAGGGCAAAATCGTCGATATGCTCGCGGCCGACGCCGACGTGGTGGTCCGCTTCCAGGGCGGAAACAACGCCGCTCACACGCTGGTAGTCGACGGGAAGAAATTTGTGCTGCGGCTGGTGCCGGCAGGCGCGCTCCATCCCGGCAAGGCTTGCGTAATCGGCAACGGCCTGGTCGTCAATCCGATCGCATTGCTGGGCGAAATCGCAGACTTGAAGCGCGCCGGCCATCTCGCCGACGACAGTTTGCTCAAGCTCAGTTACGAAGCGCACATGGTGATGCCGTATCATCTCGCGATCGATCGCGCGCGCGAGGCGCGCCTGGGCAAGCGCGCGATCGGTACGACCGGATTCGGAATCGGCCCGGCCTACGAAGACAAGATGGCCCGGGTGGGATTGCGCTTCGAAGACCTGCTCGATCTCAAATTTTTCACGGAGAAACTCCGCCGCAACATCGTCGAGAAAAACGCCTACCTGAAAGCGTTGCTCAAGACCGCCCCGATCAAGGCCGACGAAACCATCGACGCGATGAAAAAGGCGCGCCGCCGGCTGCTTCCGTATCTGTGCGACACCGGCGCGTTCGTGAGCGAGGCGATCGATTCCGGCAAGCGCGTGCTGTTCGAGGGCGCCCACGGCACGATGCTCGACATCGATCACGGCACCTACCCGTTCGTGAGCTCGTCGAATTGCGTCGCGAGCGCAGTCTTCAGCGGCACCGGCGTCGGGCCGGGCAATCTCGAAGCAGTGCTCGGCGTCAGCAAGGGATATACGACGCGAGTCGGGGCGGGGCCCTTTCCGAGCGAGTTCAGCGGCTATCTCGCCGATTCGCTGCGCGAAGAAGGGGACGAGTTCGGCAGCGCCACCGGGCGTCCCAGGCGGATCGGGTGGTTCGACGCCGTGCTGGCCCGTTACACCGCTCGCGTCAACGGGGTATGGGCGCTCGCGCTTACCAAGCTCGACGTATTGACCGGGATCGATCCAGTCAGGATCTGCGTCGGCTACACCGTCAAGGGGAAACGCTACGACGACATGCCGCCGTCGCGCCGGATGCTCGTTGACGCCAAGCCGATCTACGAAGATATACCGGGATGGAGCGAGAGCCCGGCGGAGGCGCGCACGCTGGCCGAAATGCCCTCGAGCGTGCGCCGCTACGTCGAACGAATCAGCACGCTGGTCGGTGTGCCAATTGCGATGATCGGCGTCGGCAAGGAGCGCGACGCGACCGTCGTGGTCCGCAACCCCTTCGCCGACTAGCTCGCCATATTCATTCGCGCCAGATGAGGGCGCGCGTATCGAAGCTGTCCGCGCGCCCCCTAACCTGCGCAGACTGCTGCGAGGCTCGAGATCGCGACGCCGCGGCGGGCCTGGCGCAGATCGTTGCGATCGAAGCCGTTGGTTGTGTACCCGATCGAAATCCCCGTCGCCGGATCGGCCCATCCGATCTGTCCGCCCGCGCCTCCGTGTCCGAATGCCAGCGCCGAGTTGGTCTTGCCGAAGCCGCGATAGTTCGCGAGCCCGTCGCCTCCGGCGACGACAACTCCCAGCGCGCGGTTGCACTTGACGCCGAAAATCGGATCCTTGTAATCGCCCGAGCGCACGCGCAACGCGTCCTTGAGCGCTTCGGGCTTGATGATCGGCGCACCGTCGGCGCCGCGATTATGCAGCAAGCCCTGGTAGAAGAGCGCCAGGTCGCCCGCCGTCATAATTCCGCCGCCGCCCGGCGCGCCAGCTTCCATCACATTGGGCCGGTTGAAGCCGAGGATCGCCTCTTCGGTAACTTCGGTTTCCGGTATCGCGGGGAGGCCGAGTTTCTTTCGCTCCTCATCGGACAGCGCCTCTCCGACGTAGCAAAGCTGTGCAACCCGGTGATGATACTCGCGCGGCAATCCAACGCGCAGTTCCGGCAGTCCGAGCGGCGTTGCAATCCGCTCATTCACGAACTGACGGAAGTCCTTGCCGGTGCGGCGCTCGATAATCTCCGCAATTACCCAGAAGCCCGAGGTCGCATGGTATTCAAATTTGCTGCCCACCGGCCATTCCAGCCGCCACTTCGCGAATCGCTCGAGCCGCTTGCGCTTGTCCAGCCACTCGTGCTGCGGATAGGGCGCGTTGGGAAATCCTGCCACGTGGAGCAGAACCTGCTCGACGGTGATCGTGTCCTTACCGTTGGTGCCGAACTCGGGGACGATCTCCGCCGCGCGCTCGCTCGGACTCAGTTTGCCTTCGCCGATCAGAATCCACGACGCCGCCGACATGATCGCCTTGGTGCACGAGAAGATCGTGTAGAGCGTGTCGTTGGTCGCCGGCTTTTCACTTCCACCCTGGACTGCGCGCCCGACCGTGCGCATCGCGCCGATTTTCCCATTGCGGGCGATCGCGATTTGAGCCGATGGCAGCAACCCATCCTTGACTTCGCGTTCGGCGCGATTGAAAAGAGCTTCGACTTTTTCAGGATCGAGGCCGACTTCGCGTGGACTGTCGGCAAAATGACTTTGCGCGGGCATTGCGGGATCCCCCTGCGATTGAATTACGGTCTTCGGGATATAACACGCCAGCGCCGATCCGTCATTCGGAAGCGACCTGCGCCGGACCTTGCGATGATACCCAACCCGCCCTGCCCGGCAGCGTCGTCCGAATGACCTCGCATACCGGCAATTCCGCGCGATTCAGCCGCGCTGCGACCTCGCGCAGTTGCACGAATCTCGCGCCCCGCTCCTTCAGCGCGCGGACCAGAGCCGTGAAGCTCTCGAGCTGTCCCATTCCTTCCGTTTCTGCGTGAATCGTATGCACGTTGAGCGCGTCGGGCTTGCACAAGCCGAGATAGAAATCGCGCACCGCGGCGTCATCGGGCAATCCCCGGCGTCCCATCACCTCGTCGAGGGTGGGCAAGGTGGTCGGAATCTCCGGCGTGGCGAGGACCCGCCCGCCGACGATGCAACGGTAAGGCGCGCCGCCGCGCGTGTCGCTGCGATAGTCGAGCGCCATCGCGTCGAGCGCGACCAGCGCCGCATCGTTGGTGCGCCATCCGGGCGCGGCGAAACTGCGCGGAGCTTCACCAAGGATCGCGCGGTATGCCTCAAAGGCGTCGCCGAGTTCGTTGCGTATTCCGGGCTCGCCAATTTCATCGAGGTGATCCTGCCATCGCACGTGATCGTAGCCATGCACGCCGACCTCGAAGCCACGCGCCTTCAGGCCGCGGATAATTTCGGGGAAGGACAGCGCGATCGGCCGCGACGGCAGAAGCGTTCCCGAGAGAATTGTGCGCGCGCCGTACATCGAGACGGCCCTGGTGCGGAACATCTTCGACAGGAAGCCGCGATTTCGAAACGCCCGGATGATTGCGCGCCCCGAATTGTCAGGGCCCATCGCGATGTAAAAGCTCGCGGCGACGCCCTCGCGCTCGAGCATCGAGGCCAGCCGCGGCACGCCCAGTTCGAGGCCTTGATGGGTATCGACGTCGATCTTTAGTGCGACTTCCAAGTGTGGTGACCGCGCGGACGCGGCGCGAGGCTAGGAAGCCATCTCTTTGCGGAACCAGTCCATCGAGATTTTCACGCCTTCGCGCAGGTTCACTTTCGGAGTGACCCCCAGCAACGTGCGCATCTTGGTATTGTCCGGAACGCGGCGAGGGATGTCCTCGTAGCTGTTGCCGTACACTTCCTCCTGGGTCACGAACTTGATTTTCGATTTCGTCGGTCCGAACAACTCGAGCATCAACTTGGCGAACTCGAGCACCGTCGTTTCGACATCGACGCCGATGTTAATCGCCTGCCCGTCCGCGGCGGGATTCATTCCCGCCTGCACGGTTGCCGCGATCGCATCGGTTACGTAGGTGAAGCATCGCGTCTGCAACCCGTCGCCAACCACGGTCAAGTCCGCGCCGCGCAGCAGTTGCCCCATGAAGATTGTAAACAGCCGGCCCACGTCCACCTTGTCCAGCCGCGGACCGTAGGCGTTGAAATAGCGCATGATCGTGACCGGCAGGCCGAGCTTGTGATAGGCAAAACAGAAATGCTCGCCGACGGCCTTCGAGGTCGAGTAGCACCAGCGATCGATACTGGTCGCGCCGAGCACGCGATCGTCGTCCTCGCGCCACGGCACCTTGGGATTGCGGCCATAGACCTCGGAGGTCGAGCTCAACACAAATCGTTTGTTGTGCTTGTAGGCGGCCTTCAGCACGTTCTGCGTGCCGTTTACGTTTACGTTGAGCGTTTCGTAGGGGTCGGCGACGTAGTGTTCGACGCCGACGACGGCCGCGAGATGGTAAATAAGGTCAACCTTCGAGACCAGGCTGTCGATCAACTCGAGGTTGAAGACCGAATCGTGCACGTAATGAAAGCGCGGATTGTTCAGCAGGTGACGCACCTTGGCGATCGAGCCGGTGTCGAGTACAAAGACCTCGTCGCCTTGCGCAATGAACGCATCCGAAAGATGTGAGCCGAGAAATCCGGCGCCGCCGGTGATCAGAACCCGCATGTGACCTCCGCGAAATTAATCGAATAGCATAGCATCTTTGACGCGTCCGGGCCCCCAAAGAGCGTCGCAGGCAAGGCCTTCGGCGCCGCCCTCGAACTGCGCAATTTTGAGGATTATGCTGCCCTCGCCGGCCGCAATTTCAAGGGCGCCGTCCGCGGCTTCACGCACGACCCGGCCGGGCTCTCCGAGCATTCCGTTTTCTGCGCCAATTTTCGCTTCCCATATCATCAGCTTTCGCCCGCCGGCGAAACAGAACGCGCCGGGGTATGGATGGGTCACGGCGCGCACGAGATTGAAGATCCTTCGCGCCGGCCATCGCCAGTCTATCCGTCCGTCCTCCGGTTTTCTGCGCCCGAAGTAACTTCCCTTCGAGAGATCCATTTTTCGCCGCGGCGCGATGCCGGCGACGATCTTCGGATGCATCTCGGTTATCAGCTCGACGCCCAGCGGCACCAGCTTGCGGTATAGCGTCAGCGCGTTGTCGCTGTCGTCGATCGCGACCGCACGTTGCCCGACGATATCTCCGGCGTCCGCCCGCGCAACCATGTAATGCAACGTGACGCCTGCCTCGCGCTCTCCATTAACCAGCATCCAGTTCACCGGCGCGCGGCCCCGATAGGCCGGCAGCAAGGCCGGGTGCAGATTGAAGGCGCCCAGCGGCGCCAGCGCGAGCACGCTGTCGGGAATCAGATGGCGGTAGGCGAAGGAATAGATCACCGCCGGCTTCAATGCGGCAATCCTCGTGGCCGAGCTTGCGTCGCCGCTGTCATCAGCATGCACCGGGACGCCGTGCCGTGCGGCCAGTTCCGCGCACGATCGCCACCAAATCTCTTCGTGCGAATCGTCGCGATGAGTGAACAGGGCGGCGATCGGCGCGCCCATTTTCAGCAACGCCTCCATGCACGCGTAACCCATCTCATGGTACGCGAACAGCACGCAGACGGCGGATTTCACAGTCGCGCCAGATGCGACGCGTGAGACCTTGGACTCCACGGTTGATCGATTGCCGGCTTCGCCGTCAGTTGCGGTCCGGCCCCGGCCCGACCTGGAAGTCGACCGGCTTGCCGTCTGCTCCATGCACCGCTCGCACGATGTAAGTGGGGCGGCGGCGCACTTCTATATAAATACGCCCGGCGTATTCGCCGATAAGTCCGAGCGCCAGAAATATCATCCCGACGAAAAAGAAGAGGATGGCAAAAAGCGTCCACAACGCGCCCTCTTCCTGCGGGCCGTAGATCAGGCGATGCGCAATCAGCACGATCGCCATCATTACGGCCAGTACCGAAATTCCTATTCCGGTCATGCTCAGCATCTGAATCGGAACCAGGGAAAATCCGGTAATCAGGTTGAGGCTGAGCTTTGCCAGTCCGAAGAGGTTGTACTTCGACTTGCCGCCGGCGCGATCGTCGTGGCCGACCGGGATTTCCGCGACCCGCTTGGCAAAGGTGTTGGCGAGCGCGGGAACGAACGCCGCCTTCTCGTCGCAATCGACCACGGTATCGACGATGTGGCGGCGGTACGCGCGCAGCATGCATCCGTAGTCGTGCATCGGCACGCCGACGATCGCGGAGGTCAAGCGGTTGTGCAGGCGCGACGCGTAGCGCCGGTAAGCCTGATCGTGGCGTTCCTCGCGCCATCCGCCCACCACGTCGTTGCCTTCATCGATCGCCGCGATCAGCCGCGGAATTTCCTCGGGCGGATTTTGCAGGTCCGCGTCGAGCGTGACGACTATCTCGCCGCGCGATTGCTTGAAGCCGGCGAGGATCGCCGAATGCTGTCCGAAATTGCGCGCCAACTCGACGACGCGCACGCGGCCCTGTTCGCCCGCCGCAATTTCACGAAGAATGGCAAGCGAATCGTCGCGCGATCCGTCATCGACAAAGACCAACTCCCATGGACGACCCAGACCCTCCAGAACCGGCTTGAGGCGCGACCAAAGCGACGCCAGATTCGCCGATTCGTTGAACACCGGCACAACGACCGACACGAGTCCGCTCGGCGCTCGCGATACGGCCGAAGTGCCTCGAATCGGTGATATTTTGCCCGGGAGGCTCAAGGAACGTGCGCGACCTTAACCGCGATCAATCGATGCGAAACACGCGGTCGCGTGTAGTAATTGTTACAGACAGCCCCGGGGAATTAAAGACAGCGCCAGGCCGGCCCGGTTGACCGCGCGCAATCGGCTGGCAAAACTGCATCGACCATGCTCGCCGCCAACCGACTGATCCGCCTGACCGTGTACGCCATACTCGCGGCGGTTCTTTATCTTCCCGGTCTCGGCAGGCCCGCGCTTTGGGAGCCCGACGAGGGCCGCTACGCCGAAATCGCGCGCGAGATGGTCGTCTCGGGCGACTACGTGACGCCGCGTGACGACTTCGAGCTGTATTTCGAAAAACCACCGCTGGTCTATTGGGCCGAGGCCGGCGCAATTAAAATCTTCGGGGTCAATGAATTCGCCGTGCGATTGCCGGCCGCGCTGTTCAGTATCGGGCAGGTCGTCGTCACCGCCGCGTTGGCCGAGGCGATGCTCGACGCCATGGCGGGATTGCTGGCGGCGCTGGTGCTCGCGCTGAGTCCGTTATTTTTCGGCTTTGCGCGATTCGCGACGCTCGATCCGGCGCTGGCGCTCTTTCTTGCCGCGGCGATGGGCGCCTTTTACGCGGCGGCGCGCGAGGATTCGTTCTCGCGACCAGCGGCTCGCCGGTGGCTGCTGATTTCCGCCGCGATGCTCGGGTTGGGCACCCTTGCCAAAGGCCCGGTCGCATTGGTTCTGGGCGGCGCGATCGCTCTGGCATGGACGGCAATCGAGCGGCGGCTCAGGCAGGTCGCGCAGATGCCTCTGGTCCGGTGCGTCGTAATCTACGCGGCGATCGTCGTCCCCTGGTTCGTGATAGCCGAGGCCCGAAATCCCGGCTTCATGCATTTCTTCATCGTCCACGAGCATCTGGAGCGCTACGTCGCGTCGAGCGAGCACGGATGGGGTCCGTGGTTCTTCATTCCGATCGTGATAGGAGGCGCGTGGCCCTGGATTTTCTTCGTCCCGTCCGGATGGTCCGCGATGCGCGCCGGCGACGGCTTGCCCGAGAGCGCCAAGGACTCGGCGGGCCGACGCGCGGCCGCGCGCTTCATAGCCATCTGGTTCGCCGTGATCTTTGTGTTTTTCTCGATTCCCCGCTCCAAGCTCGGCAGCTATATCCTGCCCGGGCTTCCGCCGCTGGCGATCGTTGCGGGATACGGGCTTGGGCGTATCGCCGTTCTGGACGCCGCGAGCCGCCGCCGCATTCTCGGCGTTATCGCGGTCGCGAACCTGGCAGTCGCGGCGATTCTTTTGGTATTTGTCGAACTCGCACGTGCTCCAATAAATCCCAAGCTCGGCGCCGACGGATTGCTGATTGGCGGCGTTCTGGCCGCCGGCGCAATTGCGATGTACTGGCTTGGGCGGAAATCGTCGCGCGTCCCGTACGCGATCGGTGCGATCGCGCTCGCGATGGTCGCGGCGGCGTCGCTTGCCGAGCGCGCGCGCGAAGACGCGTCGTCAATTTCCACCTATCGCAACCTGGCAAGGAGCGTTGCGCCCTACCTTGCGGGAGACTGCACGCTTGCCTCGTACCGCCACTACATCCAATCGCTCCCGTTTTATTCGGGCCGGCGCGAGACCCGGGTCGAGTATCGGGGCGAGCTTTCGGAAGTTTCTCCCCCGTCGCCCGGCGGATCGCCGTTCCTGATCGGCTCCGACGCGCGGCTGGGCCAAGTCTGGTCGTCGGGCGAGTGCATGGTTCTGATCGTGAACAATCGCGACCGCAATGCGCTGGCAGGTTCGCTCAAGCCGGCGCCGGTGGTAATAGGATGCGAGGGAAAAAAGCTGGCGCTTTACAACGGCGCGCTTGCGCCGCCGCCGGGCGCGGCCGATTGCCTCAAATCCGAAACGAAAAATTAGTAAATGCGAGGGTCGGGGTACTTGGATTCGGGCTCATTGGACTGTAGCTTTCTCGCTGTAGTTTTCTTGCGGCCGTTTCCAGTGAAAAGCGAAAAGTGAAAAGCGAAAAGTGATAAATAACAATTTCGGCCGTAAATGAATTGCGCGGGAGTGACTGATCACAGGTGGCTGACAAGAAATCAAAATCCAAACTTCAGGCTGAGGATTTGGGAGCCGGCGGCGCCGAGCCGAAACCTTCGCTGGGCCACTTGATCACGGAAAGCCGCGAACGCAAAGGCATGACTCGCGAGCAAGTCGCCAGCGAGGCTCATCTGCCGGCGCATTACATCAAAATGATCGAGACCGACAGCTACGATCTGATTTCGGATCGGCTGTACCTGGTGCCGTTTCTTCGCAGATACGCAACCTTCCTGGGTCTCGACGCCGAGGAAATCGCGTCGCGTTTCGTCAGCGACGTTCAGCATGCCGAAGCCAACGTGGTGCGAATCTCGCAAGAGATCACGATGGTCGCGAAGCGGCCCGTCGCCGCCAGCCGAATCGCCTTCGCCGTGCTGATCGCCGCGGTGATTGTCCTGGTGGCGGATTTCGCGTGGCGCCGGTTTGTGGATTATGAAGCGCCCGCTCCTGCTCCGACCGCCTCGCCGGCTGCGATGGCGCCCGCGGGGGTAACGACAGCGACGGAGCCCAACGCGCAAGCGCCGAACGAAACTCTGCCGCCGGCGACAATCGTGACGAATCCCGAAGGCGGCGCTCCGCCTGCTATCCCGGCCGCCGCCCCCTCCGTCGCGGCGCCCCCGACGCCACCGATCCGCAGCGGTATCTCGAATCTCCCGCGACCTGCGGGCCCGCCGCCTTCGGCTCACGGTCCTGCCTCGTCGCGACCTCTCCCGCGCCCCGCGACCAATGAGTAACGGCCGTTAGTGCAGGACGGCGTTGGCGATCTCTTCGGCGACGAGCTCCTTGGCACGGCGCGCGTCGTCGCCCGAGTGCACGACAGCGACCACCTTTAGCTCGTCGGTTGCACCCTCGAGCGACGCGCGTGCGACGATCACCGTGTCGTAAATCTGGTTCTTCGGGATTTTGTCATAGGGCGTCGGCGCGTTGAGACCGCGCAGCGCCTGCTGAGCGGCCGCGTTGGCTCTGAACTGATCCGCAGCCGTATCGTCGGGATACAAGGCGTGGCGGCGAGCCTCCTGTACGAACGGATCGATTGGTTGATCGCCGCTGTCGCCAAGCGGCGGCGGCTGCGCGCCCGCCTCCTTCAGCAATTCGACCATCGACGGGTCGCCCGGAAACATCTGATTCAACGACACTCCCGGGGCAAGCAGTTGCTGACTCATCGTGACGGTGAGCGTCACCGAGTTTTCCGGATTGGAAGCAAGCCCGTGGCGCGCCGCTCGCAAATCTTCGTTCAGCACGTTCTGCACGACGGGATCGGTGCAAACCGCGACCACGCCGGCGTTTGCGGGCACCGGCAGCTTGCCCGCCGTCTTGAGGTCGGTCGCGTGCGCAGCTCCGCAAATAGCCACGGCCATGGCTATCGCGGCGATCGCTCGCTGCCCTGCTTCACGCACAGGATTGCTCACCTAGGGAATCTTCTGCTGCAACAGTTCATCCGCCCGCGCCGCCCGCCATTTTATCAGCCGCTCGCCAAGCTTGGCGTCGCCGAGCGCGATTATCTGCGCCGCAAGCAGGCCCGCGTTCGCCGCGCCAGCTTTGCCAATCGCCATCGTCGCCACCGGCACCCCCTTGGGCATCTGCACGATCGACAGCAGCGAATCGATTCCATTGAGCGGCGTCGCCGGCATCGGAACGCCGATAACCGGCAAGATCGTCTTCGATGCGACCACTCCCGCAAGATGCGCTGCGCCGCCCGCGCCGGCGATTATCACGCGCAGTCCGCGGCCCGCGGCGTTGGCGGCATATTCCGAAGTAATGTCGGGCGTCCGATGCGCCGACATGATCCGAACTTCATGCGACACTTTAAGTTCTTCCAGGACCTCGGCCGCGGCCGACATGTATTCCCAGTCGCTCTTGCTGCCCATGATCACGCCGACAATCGGCGCCTTGATATCCGCCATCGTGGTTCCTCGTGCGTCCCGTTGCGGGTGATTATCTCACAGTGGGGGTGCGGGACGCAGCATCGTTTGAATCCGAAGGCTGATTCCAGCGCGCCGGCATGTCAAGCCGCGACCGGTATGAGCGCGCCGGATAATTCGGCACAATGTATTCGCGATGGCAACGCCGATCCCCAGCAATCAGTGCGAGTTCACGCTCGCCGAAGTTGTCGAGGCCACCGGCGGCACGATTGTCCGGGCCGGCGCGGGCGGCGCGCAATCGGTGCGCGGCGTCAGCATAGATACACGCTCGATCGCGGCGGGAGCGATATTCGTCGCACTACGCGGCGCGGAGTCCGACGGCCATGACTACCTTCCACAAGCGGCGGCGCGGGGGCAGCCGCGGCGATCGTGGCGAGCGGCCGGCGCCATCCTGCGCTCGATTGCGTCGAGGTCGCCGATACGCTGGCGGCGCTGGGCCGGCTCGCGCACCGCCATCTGACGCGCACGCGCACGGCCCGCGCGCTTGCGCTGATTGCGATCGGCGGTGCAGTCGGCAAGACCACCACCAAAGAACTCACCGCGGCCGCCGCCGGCGCGCTGTTCGGATCCACGCTTTCAACCCCGGGCAACCTGAACAATCTGATCGGCGTGCCTATGACGATTTTCACGCTCGCCCGCGAGCATCGAGCAGCCGTGCTCGAATGCGGCACCAACACACGCGGCGAGATTCCAAAGCTGGCGCAAATCGTCGAGCCGGACGTCGCAATGGTGCTCAACGTCGACCTCGAGCACAGCGAAGGCCTCGGCACGCTCGACGACATCGCCAACGAGGAAGCCGCGCTGTTCTCGACCGCCAGGCGCTGTGCGGTCGCATCCGCCGACGAACCGATGGTGCTGGCGCGGATTCCGAAGCATCTGAGGCGAATCACCTTTGGCAAGTCGCCCGACGCTCACGTGCGGCTCGTCAGTCGAAGCGTGGGCGTGCGCTCGCGCATCCGGGTGGAAATCGCCCGGTCGATGCTGGCCGCGGGAGTCGAACCTTTGATCGAAACCGAAATCGCGCTTCTGGGCGAGGCCGCCGCTCTGAACTGTACCGCCGCGATCGCCGGTGTCACCGCGATGCACCCTGCCCCGCTTGAGTCGCGCGAGCTTGCCGCGATCACCGATGCGCTCGCAGTGGTCAAGCCGGTCGCCGGGCGGCTCGCCAACATCTCGATTCACGGCATCTTTGTGATCGACGACACTTACAACTCGAACCCGCGCTCGATTCGGGCCGCGCTCGCGACCGCGCGCGAGGCGGCCGACGGCCTCGGCGCCCGTCTCGTGATCGCGCTAGGGGACATGCTCGAGCTGGGCGAGATGTCAGCCGCCGCGCATCAGGAGGCGATCCGCGAGGTGATGCGCTTGCGTCCGGCCGCATTCGTCGCCGTCGGCCCTGAGATGAATGCCGCCTGCGCAGCCGTTTCCCACGATGCGGATACCACCGATGTACTCGCCGCGCCCGACAGTACCGCCGCGGCAAGAATAATTGCCGGACTCGTCCGGCCCGGCGACGTGTTGCTGGTCAAGGGTTCGCGCGGAATCGCGATGGAGCGTGTCCTGGAGAGGCTCGGCTGACGCTAACGGTGCGCGGGCTTGCGCATTCCTATTGCCCTATCGCGGTGATGTTGCAGGTCTCCGCCGTCATCGAGGCGTTCGCCGGGAGCGTCAACGTGCTCGCCGTCGAGGCCGGCTCATATGTGCCGCATGACGCGAGCAGATTCGGCGACGTGCTGAAAGCCGTCGGATACGCGTAGGTCTGCGCCGCGCCCGTCTCCTGGTAGGCGTTCAGATAGCAGGTCGCCGTCTTGAGGGTGCCCTGCATCGATTGCGAGCAAACCGCGCTGCCCGAAGTGCCGGTGACCGTCGTCGTAGCGGGCGCCGAGTTGAAAGCAGTCGCCTGATTCGGCTCGTTCGAGACGATTCCCGGCACGCCGTGCGCGGCGGTGTCGCAGTGGATACAGGTGAAGGCGGGAATCGAAGAACCATTCGCGCTCGTGATCGGCAGAAAATACGGGCTGACTGCCGCGCCTGCGCCGCTGCTCACGGGCACAGTGCCGCCTCCCCATTCGCCGCCGACGCCAAGGAAGCTCAGCGGCATCGCAAAGAAATCGTTGATGAAGGCACCCTCGGCACCCGAAAGGACGATGTTGAAGCTGGTGGCTGCGCCCCCGCCGCTAAAGTTCATGTTGAGATAGCTGGTCTGGCCATTGAGAAAACTGATCGTCGCCCACGGCCCGCTGCCGCCCGCGACCCGCCAATCCGAAAACGTCAGAATCGCGTCGCCGCCGGGGCCGCCGTACTGAAAGAACTGGGCGCCTTCCTCCTGGCCTCCGATCGATCTGCCCACCTCGGTCATTTGAGAGAAGCGATAGAGGATTCCCGCGTTCTCGGAGTTCGTGTTGAGCATCGTGAACGAGCCGATCCGGAGGAAGTCGAAGCAAATATCGCGGCTGCTGCATCCGACGTTGTAGAACGCCTCGTTGTAGGTCTCCTGCGAGTCTGAGTAGATGCAGATTTCGCCACCGACGCCGTTCGGCGTCGAGCATTGCAGGTCGTCAACGACCGCGTTCTCGTCGTTGGCGAGACCACCCAGGTCCAGGCATAGCCCGACCACGCCGCAATCGACGTGACGCACCTCGAGCTTGGTCGGTGTAAGCGTTGAAGTAGCAATGCTGGCGGGGGCGCCGGGGCCCGCATTGGCTTGCGATGCGCCGCTGGATGGGTATCTGTTCTCGTCGATCAGGATTCCGGGCGTGCTGCCCGTGATACCCTCGGCGCCGATTCCCGCGATCGTATCGGCGCTGGCGTAGTTGAGGTTGAAGACGATGCCGCCCGGCGGCCCGTCCCATTGGATGAGCGTGCCCGACTGCGCCGCCATCGCATTCGTTATCGGCCCCTGGATTCCGGTCTGCGCAAGGCCCCAGAAGCTGACCGCCTGCGCTATGTCGTAATGCGCCGCGCACGACGGCAAATAAACCTTCGAGCCGAGAACGCCCTGAAGGACAGACGCATTCACCGCCGCTTGAAGCGCGGGCGCGTTGTCATGCCGCATCGTCTTGCTGCCCGACTGCGACGGAGCGACCGAGAGAGTTACCGAGCCGGCCCGCGATCCCCGTGATTTGCGCGTCCAGGTCCGCCGCCACAGCGCCGGTGCTGGCCTCTTCGTCGATGCCGAACGGGAAGCCCTCATCGCGATACTGCGCGCTGGTCGAGCCCAAGCCCGGAGGATTCGGAACGACGGCATAGATGCTCGTGGGCGTGCAGCTCGCGCCGGTGCATCGCCGGATGATTGTTCCAGCGGTATTGGCGTCAACCGAGTAGGTCACGAGAATCGCGTTGCCGACGGAGGGCGTCGCCGGCGCCGTCGTGTCGCATACCGCCGCGCTCGCCGCCGAGCGCATCCCGTTCAGCCCCGCGCCGATTCCCGTCTGACCCACGTTTTGCACGCTGTAGCAGTAGGTCGTCGAGCAAGAGGCGTTGCTGTTATTCGCCGTGCCCGCATCCGCCGTGCAATTGCCGTTGGCGGTCACGGAGCTGCCAAAACGGGGCAGGTCAAGCACGGTTGGATCGGGCAGGTAGTTGAAGGTGTAGCCGTCATTCGTGGCGCTTGCGATCGTCGGCGTCGCGATTGTGTTGGAGGCTCCCGCGGCGTCGAGCTTCACGTACTGCCCGACTTTGAAATCGCCGATCGCGCCGACCGTGACGACGTGATTGCTCCCCGTCGTCGTCGCCGACGCGGTGGTGTCCGAGCACACCGCGCCAAAATCCGTGGCGTTCAGCACGCCGTTTAGGCTGACATTGGCGATTGCATCGCTTCCATCCAGCTTTGAGCCCGACAGCGTGTTGAGCTGCGCTCCAGTCTGTCCGAACGCGAGCGCGTCTCCATTGACGGTCGCGCCGGCGAGGTTTGATACCTTGTTGCCATTCGCGTTGAGAGCCGCTTCCAGCGCTGCGCTCGCGCACGCCCATTGTCCGCGCGTACCCAGAGCCCACGCACCGCCCCCACCGCTCACGCACGGGGTCGCGCTCCTGCAGTCCTTGCAGAACAACAGCATCCCGTCCTGCTCGGGCGGCAGATTGGCGAACGCCGGGCTGGCTATCGAAGGCGCGATCGGCTGGGCACCGGAAAATCGATCGTTGATCGCCTCGCGGAACTGCAATCCCGCGCCCACGCCGGTAAAGTTGGGGATAGGCTGATAGGCTCCGGGCGGTGGCAGATTCTGCGCGCCCGCTGCGGCGGGGCGCAGTATTGAGAGCGCACACAGCGAAGCGGTAATCACTATTGAGATAAATCGGTGCTTCATCTCTTCCTCTTTCCGCGCGCGACATCGGAGCGCGGCCTTAACACTGCGCACCCGCCGCCGCGGGTTAGAAGCCGATTGCGAGCCAGTAAAAGCCACGCGCCTTGTTCGAGCCCGCGCCCAGGTTGTTGTTGTACACCCAAAATTGGGATGTGGTCGGCTCGTTGGTGGCAGCAACCATGATCACGTTCTCACCGTTTGAGCCGCTGCTGGCGTTGGGGTTCAGCGTCACCGGCATGAACACCTCGCATACGTTGGGAAAGGCGATCGGGAAGCTATATGGACCATAGAGCCCGTCGGGCTCCCCGGTTCCTCCCCAATCCATAAAGCCCCATTGGATGATGTACTGGATCAATCCCCTGTTGATGTCCGCGACGGGGATCTTCAGGTAGCCGTTGGACGCCATCAGCCCGGTGAACAGCGCCTGGAACGCCTGCAACACGCCGATATTCGAGACATTTACGTCCTGGCGCTGTTTCAGAAACGCGGTGCGATTAGCCAGTTGCTGATGCGGCTGATTGGAGATTCCCGTCCCGCTGAAACTCGCGCCGCTGGCGGCGCCTTGGACCGGATCGGTTGCTTGAATTTGATACACCTCATTGGAGGTGAACTCGGGTGCGTCGATTAGTGTAGCCATTGACTACCTCAGAAGGTAAGCGTCCATGTCCCGCTGATACTCATTGCCGCGCCAAAGACTATTGGTGCGATCGTCTTGCGCGCGAGCATCGGCGTCGGCGCGGTCGTTCCGGGCAGTCCCGCGCCGGCATGATTGGCGAATATCGCCAGCTCCTGGATGGTTATCCCCTGCGCGCCGGTGTCCGCCGTCGTCAGCGACCAGTTGAAGGTCACGCTGCCGTTGCCGTCCTCGCTGTGACCGTCGAGCGCCTTGTAATATGCGGGGGCGGTCAGCGCGCTGTCGGTCACCGTCGGCGCGTTCGATCCCGAGCCAAATCCCACGGCAGCCGCGAATTCGCCGCTGGTATCGCCTCCGAGCAGCGCCGCAAGCGCAGGCAGCCCGGCGTTCACGAAAAGATTGCGACCCTCGTATTGCCACACGATCCGCCCTTGCTGGACAAGGCGGATTCGCACGATTCCAATCGGCCTTCTCATTTTAACCTCCGTGCAAAACGGCTGCGCCGTTGACGATCAGCGCCGAGTCCGCGACCGCGGGTTCGTTGTCGCCGTAAGTGATGCCGCTGTGCAGATAGTGAGCGTCGTAAGCGGGGACTATCGGACCGTACGCATCGGTAATTGGCGCCGTCCCGATCGCGAGCCTCAGCGCGGCGTCATTGGGCACGGGCGCCGCGTCGATCTGGTACTGGGCAATTCCGCTGAGCGTCAACTTGTCTGACGGCGCCGGCCCCGCGTCGGTAATCGCAGGCGCCACAAACCATATCGAGTCCATCCACGCGCGTGCCGGTTTGAAGAAATTAACCGCTGCTGCTGCGGTTGATGCCGCGCCGTTTGGGACACCCTGCCCGACCGCGAGATTGATCATGACGCGGAACACCGCCCATCCCTGGTTCGGAGGATACGCATCGCCGCCCCAGGCCGACTGTCCTTCGAGCAGCATCACCTCCGTCCAGCCCAGCGACCCCAGCGCCTGCTTGATCGCCCACGGCGTGCCGCGAAATCGATGCAACGAGATCGCGCTCATGAGCAATTCGCGCTCTGCCGCCTCGGCCAACGGCTGCTCCGAAACCACGCCGCCGGATTCGATCAGATTGTCCACGTCGATCAGCAAATCGATGCTGGTAAGCGCGTCGACCCCCCCGAGCGACACCGGCGCGATTAGTTGCCACAGCGGCGACAGGATGTCGAATTGCCACGCCAGAAACGGCAACGCGCTTTCCACCACCGCGTCGATTCGGTAAACCAGCAGCGTCGTGAGATCGAGCGCCGCCAGCCGCGCGACCAGCGCCAGCAGCGCCTGCGTGCGCGTATCGTTGATCGACGGCGCGGCCGAAAGCTCGGGCATCAGCTATGCTCCGTGCTCAACGCCGTCGTCAGCGAGATCGCGGTACAGTTCGCCCACTGCCCGGCCGCAAGCGTGGTCAGCACCGGCGCCGTGAGCGTCACGCTATAAACCCCCGCGACCGACAGCGCCGCAATTATCTGGCTCGGCACGATGTCGCGCTGAATCTTGGATGCGAGCTCGAGCGCCAGCTCCTGCGCGGCGATGGTCGCCGCCGCGATTGTCGCGGTCGGATCCGCATCCGAGTAGAGCGTCACGGTCGCGGTGATCTCGTAGTCCACCTCGGCCACCGCAAGCGCGTTTACGGTGTCGGTGAGCGGACGCACCGTGTCGGCGTTCAGCGCCGCCGAAACTTTCGCAAGCAGCGCCGAGTTCGCGACTCCCGCGCTATTTGGCGCCGGCGCCGGCTGCACTGTAATCGGTCCGGTCAGCACATACGCGTTCACCGATCCGGGGCTGGGACTGACAATTTGTGCGTCGATGATCGACGGGTCGGCGCCGATCGCAAAAAACCGGTACGCTCCGATCGGACCCGCGACGCTGAACTGGTTTGGCGCGGCCTGAATGCGCGTGCGCAGATGATCGTCTGTTTCCGGCGCCGATCCGCCCGTGGTCGTGCTCGTATTGGTCACGCTCGCGATCAGGGTATTCGGATTGAGCTGGACGTTGACCTGCCCCGCCAGGTATCCATTCGCAGCCGCTCCTGGAGTTGTCGCCGCGGCTGCGACACTGGCCGTCGTTGCGCCGGCCGCAATCGTGACCGCCGCACCGGTCGCGAAACCAAACTTCCCGTCGTTCGTGCCGGCCAGCGTTCCCGCGGCAATCGTGAACGGCACCGTCAGCGCGTTGGCCAGCGTGAATTGGAGCGTCGTCACCGCGGGCTGCGACGCGAGCCGGGTGATGCCCAGCAGTTGGCCGAGATAATCGAGCATCGGGAACGACGCGAAGGCGAGCAGATTCTGCTGGCCCGCATACTGGATCGCGTCGCGCACCAGCGATTCGCGGTACGCATACAGATTGATCAACAGGCGCTCGACCTGCGCCGGATATAGCGTCCGGCCCGCGGCTGCCTCGAACTCGGCAATCATGTCGGCCAGGATTAGGTTTGGATCGAGCCCGTCCGCATCGCCGACGAACACCGGCGGCGGCAGCGATGGAATTCCCGCACTCATCGACTCATCCTTTCATCGCCGTCGGCGCGGCCCGCACTAGACCGTCGCTCCCGGGATTGTCACGGTCGTGGTTTGAACCGCAGCCGGATTGGTGCCCAGCTTGAGCTGCCAGTTCAGTGTCACGTCGAGATGCGCGCCCGACTGCGGGCTCCCGTCATTGACGGGTTGCGCCGTCACCGAAACAAGATTTACCCGTGGCTCCCACGTCGTGATCGCCGATGTGAGTTCGCTCACAATTGCGGGCAACGCCATACTGATCGGAAAATCGATGTACCGCCAGATATTTGCGCCAAAAGTCGGGCGGAACGGATCGCTTCCTCGTGGTGTCGTTACGATTATCCCCAGGCATTGCTCGACGTCGGCGATCCCTTGCACGACTTCGCCGATGGCTCCCAGAGCCAGTGACCAATCAGCCGACTTGATATTCGCCAGTGTGATTGCGCCCGCCGCCATCGTCATCCCGCCAACACGTCGGCACTTGCCGTCACGATCGTTCCTGTCGCCCCGCCCACTTGCACTGTATCGCCCAGCCGCGCGACGCCGGCCAACTGGCCGGTTCCGAGCTGTACCTGTCCCGCCGCCCTGATGATCACGTTGCCGCTTGAGTCGATCTGTATTTGCGCGCCGTTCGCCGTAACGTTGAACGCCGCACCTTGGGGAAGGCTGACGCTCAGAATGTGCTCGATGCCGTCGTATTTGACCTCGCCCTGGTCCTGAAACTTCAGATCGAGCAGATGAGCGTGAGCGTCGTACTTGATTTCCGTAGTGTCCTGGAAAATGAGTTCGAGGATGTGCGCGACGCGATCGTAATCGACGCTCGTGCCGTCCTGGAAAGCGAGATGGTACTTATTCGCACTGTTCACCGGCGCGACGTCCGCCTCTGAATAAATCGCGCCCAGCACCGCGCCTGCCTCATCGCGCAGATCCATCAGGCATACGACCTGCTCGCCGATGTCCGGAATCCAATAGGCCTTGTCGTTCTGCGTCTTGGGAAAAACAACTGGCAGCCACCAGCTGACCATCTCGTCGTAATCCGGAAATACCACGCGCACCTTTGCGCGCGCCGTGTCCTGCTGCTGCACAATTCCGACCCGAAAACTGGAATTCAGCGCGGACGATCGCTCACGGTATTCGATTATTTCGTTCATGCGTTGATCCGCCGTGCTGCGATCGATGTTGAATAGCCTGTCGCTCGCGCCAGATGATGCTGCGCCGTTTCGATTAGGTATTTTCCATCCAGCGCGCCCCATCCGCTTAGCTGCACGTTGTTTCCCGCCACCAGCACCGTGTTCCCCGGTCCCTCCAGCGACGCGTCCACGAACACCATGTTATGCAGATGAAGTGCGGCTTCGGCCTTCACCAGGGCTTGCGCCGCGTTTTCGCAGCGCGCGACGATCTTGAGCGTATCTCCCGTCGGAACAAGCGGCTCCGCCGACACCGACTGAGTAATCAGTCGTTTCGTGTCAGGATCGAAGTACGAGAATTGCGCTCCGTCGTAGATTCGGCGCGCCCGGTTCCGAAATGAAAAACGAATTGCATCCGATCGCGTGATCGTTGCCACTGAGGGCACGGACTCGAGCATCGGCCGCGCGTAAAAGACCAACTGCCCTCCCCGCACTGTGAAATCGAAGTTGTGCTCTCGCGCAAGCCGTTTGAGAAATTCCAAATCCGTCTGGCGCCGTTGGGTGACCCGGGCAAACATCACATCGCTTTCGGACTCGGACGACGCCGTCACCATCGCCAACCCGTACTTCGCCGCGATTAGGCCCGCTATTTCCACGATGCCCATGTTCTCGTACGCCGCAGTATTCGCTGTGCGCATCGCCGGTGTGATGTATGCGGCCAGACAGCGCAGCCTCATCACGTCGGGGGGGCCATCCAATTCAAGTTCGTCGATCTGAAATTCGCCGCAATCCAGCAGCGCCTCGCCGCTATAGCCAATTTGCAGACTGACTACATCGCCAAGAGCTGGGTACCAGGATCCTTGCCATCGCTTCGTGGAATCTTCGAGCTCAACTTCCAGCTCGCCTGAAGCCCCGTCGAGTTGATCGACATACCTGATCGCAAGAACCATTTGCGATACATCGGCGGTAATATTCACGCCCAAATAGCTTAGTATCCACTGCGGCGAACGAACCGGATACGATATCGTCGCAGCCATCACGCCCTCGCCGCTTGAGACAACTTCCAGGGCGGCAAGTCGGCCGCGATCACCGCGCTCTTTTGCAGGATCGGCACGTCGATCGATATTCCGGCATCGAACACCGGCTCGATCGGCACATTCGGATTAGCCATTATGATCGGCAAATAGTCAGTCGGATCGCCATAGTATTGCCAGGCTAACAGGTCCCAGCGTTCACCGGCCTTCGTAATGTGAAGTATGAACTGTCCCGACGGCGTCATCGCGCGGCGCTCCTCACGATAACTGCGGCGGGGACGTCGTCCGCCTCAAGATTGGGACCGCTGGTGCCGGTCGCGGAAGGAATACTGAGCAACGCCGACACACCCGGCGTGGATCCGTTAGGCCCGCTGCCGGCGGCTGCAGTCGACGCGGTCGTGATTCCCAGCGGAGTAGCCGTCGGAACGGGCGCGCTCGCGGCAAGCGCCTGGTCGGCTATCCATTCTTTGAGTGCGAGTGCGACTCTGATCGCTATCGGCGCACCGCCCGCCGACAGCTGCTGCGATTTCATTTTGATCGATTCGATCACAAAGAACCCCCGGAATCCCCCGTTGCCGAACACCAGCGGCAGTGCGAGATGCTGTGCAGCCGTCGCACGCAATAGCGCCAGCTGCACGCCGGGATTCGTGAACGACGAGTGCCACATCAGCTCGAAATGCAGCCGCTCGAGGCCGTCGCCCACCCATTGCAGCCGTGGCTTGCTTTCAATCACTCGCTGCTGGGAAAAATCGTACGTCTCGTCCGATTCGTACCCTTCAGGCGAGCCGACCACCTCGAATTGAATGTCGCCCAGTGCTGCGAACAAGTAATCGCTCCTCAGAACTGCGCGCGCTCGCGCCGCGCCGATTCACGTTTGAGTTGATTGAACAGTTCCTCGCGATGCGCTCGCAGTGCGCCAATCGCATCGCGCTCAAAATTGCCACCCGCCGCCGGCGCGTTGATCACGACCGTCGGCGACGAGTTGATAGTGATCCCAGTGCGCACGCTGTTGTTGTTCAGACCGCGAGCGTTGCCCGAGGGCTGCGCGAACTCGCGTTTGGAAAGATTTGCGGGCGGAATCACTGCGCGGATCGATGAGGCCGTGTCCGCGCTCGCGAGGAATCGACTCGACATTCGCCCTGCATCTGATCTTGGCGGCGATTCCTTCGCGGCGGCAATTCTCGTCTGGCCAATTTCGATCGCGCGGCGGGTTCGCTCCGCAAAACCGCTTGCGCTCTTCAATCCGGATTCTGTCGCACGCCGTCCGGCGGTGGAAATCGCCCGGGCTGCGCTTCCCGATTCAAGCGAGCGCTCAACCCGCGACAGAGCACCCTCCGCGAAAGACGATTGCCGAATTTCCCGGGGCAAGCGGATTCCCGCGTCGACTTTTGCCGCCGTGCGATGCCATGCATTCGCGCGACCGCCAGGCCTTCCTCGCAACTCCCCATCGCTCGCGCCGTCCGATTCTTTCTGCCCCGGCATCGCAGTTGCCGCTTCGCCGCTCCTGATGCCCTCACGTACTCGCGCAGTTGCGTTCAACGCCTTGGCGCCCGCGACGAACGTCCGAATCAATTGCGCGGCGCTCGCAGTCTTTTCCCGCTTGCCCGTTTCACTTCGGCTCGGATTCTCGTCCATTCGGCTCTGAGAACCGTCAGCACGGGCCTGGCTGTTCGCGCGAGATTCCGTCTCGAGACGATGATCGTATGTCCGAAACGAAACGGGCGCGGGCAATTGCCAGCCATGACCCGCGGCCATCGCGATGCCCGCAGTCGCCCGAGCGATCCGAGCGCTTTCTCGCGCGAAGCCGGCCAACCGCTCAAGCTGGCTGAGCGCGCGAGCCGGGTTCGCTTCGCGAATCTTCGCCGGCGGGTCGTTTGTCCAAAACCGTCTCGTCATCTGATGATTCGCTCTGATGCCGCGATTGAGGATCTCGATCAGGCTCGCGCCGCGTTGCGTTCGAATGGGCGGCGTTGAGAAGTGGCGGCCTCGACCCGTAGCGGGCGTCCGGCGAGTTCCTTGCCGTTCATCGCCCGCAGCGCGACCGCAGCCCCATCCTCATTCGCCATCTCGACAAATCCGAACCCGCGCGAGCGCCCGTCGAAACGGTCACGCACTATTTCGGCTCGTTCCACTGCGCCGATCTCGGCAAATGCTTCGCGCAGATCGCCATCGCCCAGGGAGAAACTCAGGTTCCCTACGAATAGTCTTGCTCCCATGACCTCACCGTCTCGCATGATTAGTTACTTCGCGCATTGCGCTATAGTCAGAGTAATCACCACTCATGATTCGTCCCCTCCGCCGCGTTCGACGCGCATCCGTTCATACTCGGTCACCGCGTCGAGCCAGTACGACAGCTCCGCAAAGTCCATCCCGCTCAGCTCCCGGACTGAGAATCCGGATTGAACGAGGCCTGCGAAACTCGCTGCGGAGGGCGGTCGAAATTTTCGCCGATCACCTCGTCCTGCAGCGCCATCACGTCCGCAAGATCCATATCGAGCACGTCCTCGTACACGATCTTGCGCCCGTCGATGCGCGTCAGCTCGGCGATCAGTGCAAAGACCACCGCGCCGGCGTCGCCACCCGCCGCTGCGCGCTGCGCCCGCATCAGGTCCCGGCCATGACCTTTGCGCACCTCGGCGCGCGCGCCCGAAGGCAAATCGATGGTCTCGGTTTCTTCCTTTTCCTTCCGTTTCCGCACCGCCGATGCGTACTCCGTTCACCGTAATTTCATCGCTCTTCATTACTCACGGCTCCTGTCTATTGAGTTCGATGCGCGGCTGGGTCAGCCGCCGAGATTCGAGCGGAAGGTACTCAGTTGATCGACGCCGCCGACTACGTAGATATTGGCGAATACGTCGTACAAGTATATTTGGACTCCCGCCACGTATAATTCGCAGTGATAGATACTTATCACCGACGTGGTTTCGACCATTTTGTGCTGGCGGAAAGTGGGACTTCCGGCATCCTTGAAGATTCCCGTCATCAGGTACACGACCGGGAGCTGCGCACTTCGGCCCTGGCTGGTGTACTGCTCGAGATTTCCCCGAGCCTGGAAGGAATGGGTCTGGAACGGGCTGGTTGACATCGTAAGCGTACTCGCGTCGAACGACATCCACTTGATCTTCGACTCGAGCTTGTCCACGCCCGCCCACAACTCGGCGGTTCCGGCCATCCCCAGGCCCTTGTAGTCAATCATCTTGTGCTTGGGATTGGCGATCTCGATCTCTTCGGCGCGGCCCAGCAGTCCGACGCCGTCGATGTATATATTTGCGTTAGTCAGTGAGTTGATCTGGATATTCATCCTGTTCCCCTGGGATGCGCGCGAGTTACGAAGTCGCTCCCGCCGCCACAGTTATCGGGCTGGTCTGTCCGAGTTGCTGGAGCAAGGTCACGTCTATGAACGCCTCAAAGGTGATTCTTTCCGCGGGTGGCGGGGGCATTACGTCGATGTCGAAGACCAACTGGCCGGCGGTAATCTGCGAGTACGGGTTCTCCGCCGGGTCGAAGCTTGCCGCGCCTGCCACCAGTGCGCCGCGCTGGATGAGCGACCTGATGAACGCGTTCGCGCTGGCCAGGATCGCATCGATCAGCGCGTTGGTTATCGGCTGGTCGATAAACTGGAGCATCGCGAGTTCCAGCGATTCCTCGATTACGTCCATCGTGCGGCGTACCGAGATAAAATTGTCCGGCGCGGTCGAGGCCGGGTACTCCGCGCTCCGGTTGCCCCACACCCGAAGCCCGGCGCCGAACGCGTTGAACACGGTCACGATACCCGCCGCGTTCAGGTTGTTGGTGTCGGACGACGGGTCGAGAATGGAGGCGTAGAGCGTAACGTCCGGCCCGAGCATTCCATCGACCGGGGTGTTGGATGGCGACCACCAGTAGCCCTGCGCCAGGTCCTTGGCCGCGATCGCTCCAGCCAGCCACGGTGAATACGGCCCGACCGAGTTGGCGTTGAATTGCGACGGCACCGGCGCGCCCGAACTGCTCAGCGCAACTCCGGTCGGCACGAGTCCCGTGTCGTAGAACGTCTCTTGCGGATAGCACAGAATTGTCCGGTTACTCGAGGTTGCGAAGGCATTGCCCACGGTCCCGCGATTGGCTATCGCGGTGGCTACCGCGGTCGAAGGCGGCGAATCCACCAGCGCCATCGCGCGAATCTTGTTGGCCATCGCGTCGAGGCCGGCCGCAACCGTGGCGTCCTGCGAGTAGCCCGGCGCGATCAGTATCTTGGGAAAGAATCCCATCGTCCCGTAGGTCGTCTGAAATGCCTGCATCCCGGTGTACACGCCGCCGGTGACCGCCCCAATTATGTCCGCGTCGGCTACTTTCGACGGGTCCGCGTAGTGGAATGCGATCAACACGCTGGCGCCGGCGGTAATATGTCCGCCCGAACCCGCCGGAACGATCGTAATCGCGCCATTCACCGCGTCGAGCGTATAGTCAGTGCCCGCGACATAGGTAGTACCGGCGGGATTACTAGTGACTACCACGTTCGAGACGCCCATGTGGCCGAGGTTGATAGCCCCCTGCGCGTTGAAGCTGAATGCGGTCGCGGCTATCGCGGTGAAATGTACGGCGGGATTGAACACGTTGATGACGATCGCCTGTCCCGCCCCCTGCTCCTGGATCGCCGCGAGTGCGTACGGAATCGAGTACCCTTGAACGATAGGTCCGAAGTTTGCAGCGTCGCGCGCCGACGAGACCAGCGCCGGCGTGTTGGGCGCCACCGCGGCCGACGGTGATTCCACCGCCCACGACGGCGCCGTCCCGACCAGTCCAATCACGGCGGACTTGACGACCGTGACCGGCACCGGCCCATTAGGCACTTCGATTACTTCGACTCCGTGCAAGAAACTGGCTGGCATGTGTCACCTGTTACTCAGTTGGGTACTTACTATTGGTTCCGGCCTAGTTAGTCGGCTCGCTATCGCCCGCGGCCGCCACGACCTCATCGGCATACGAGTATGCGATTTGCACCGTCTCGCCGGCGGATATTGCGCCGCCCGGGATCGCCGTGACGATTCCGCCCGCGCGATCGACCGAGAAATCCGCGCCATTGACCAGCACTGCGCCGCCGGGAGCCGTGATGCTCACGGCAAACACGTTGCCATTGGGAAGCTGTACCTGGAGGTTCGAATTGAACGTGTATGCGGCAGCGCCGACCGTGATCGAAGTCTGTCCGCCTTCTTCCAGCGCGATGCCCTTGACGAAGAGCGGGAACCCATCGGGCTCCGACGCTTCGACCGCCACGGTACTCAGAGCGAACGTCGATGCGTAGGACCACACGCCGCCCTGCTTGTCGCGCTTTACGAATTTTTCACGCACCGGGTAGATCGGGCGGCATCCGGGAACCCGATATCCGGTCAGCGCGGTGCGAATGGCCTCGATGATCGCGTATGCGCCGGGACTCGGTCCCGACGGGTCGCCACCGACCGCCCATCCGAGGTCGCGCATCATTATCGCGATCTCGAACTCGAGTTTGCGTTCCTGGATTATGGCCGCGGTGTCGAGCAACTCGCCGTACCGCGCGCCGTTATACCTCACCAACGCCGCGCCCACGCGATGGGTCAGGCGCCAGGCTCTCGGGGCGATCCGGATAGTGGGCGATTTCGATCGAGTTGATTTGCGAGCGCATCCGATTCACGATCGCGTCTTCGATCGTCGCGATATCGATCGCCGTCGGCGGGGTGAAGACCACGCCGTTCCACGGCGCGTCGAGCATGGCGCCCATCTCAATAGCCCTTCAGATTGCCGCGGTTGAAAACGCGATCCGGCGCATCCACGGTCTCCACCGCCCCTGCCGCCACCGGCGGTTCAATCCCGTCGGCGGACAGACCGAGCGTGAGCTCGCCGGCGGCGACCTTGGTGAGCATCGCGACCGCGTCTTCATAACGCGTGCGCGCGTCTTCGAGGTCGTGCAGCGGCCGGAGCGATTGCAGCCGGTACATCGCGATATCGGTGGTGAGACGATTGAGGACGGCCGGCGGATCCGTCAGCGGCAGGGTGAAGCGCCCCTCGATATATCCGTCGATTTCGGCGGAAGCGTCGGCCAGAGCCTGCGTGATCGGGGCGTCATTTACCGTGGTCGCGGCAGGATCTTCATTAGTCAGTTGAACAAGATCCCGATTAGGGTATCGGTTGATCACGTCCTGCACGGTCGCGTAACTCACTGTCGCAACCTCGTCGCATCAGAAGCCATGATGCTGCTCGAAGGCCTCTCCGCGGGCGCGAGGCAATCGGCCTGCACCCGCGGAGAGTGGGGACGCACTCCGGCGGCGCGGGCGGGAGGGGAACCCGCGTCAGACCGGCTCGGGGAAACTGGTTTCATCTCCGCGTCCTTACGCCAGGTACTCACTGACTATGAGGTCCGCGCTGTTCTGCCAGATATTCGAGGTCGACACGCCCGCGCTCGCGCCGGCGCCGGCCATGAACTCGGAGTTGAGCAGTTGGCGCGCGACTTCCTCGAGCGACGGGGGCACCAGCAGGTACACGCCGTTGCGGATCGACAGCGCGCCAAACGGCTGACCCGCATCGGTTTTGAACGCTCTCATCGCGGCGCGCGCCGCTCCGTAGTTGGCCGGATTGCTGAGATCGGTGTTGCTGGCGTATGCCAACTGCCAAAGCCCGACGCCGGTGTTGGCCCGCCCGTCCACGCCGTAGCGGAACTCGCGCCGGTTGAACACCGCCTCATCGGTGACGGTATTCATTCGCGTCACTGCGTATTCGCGCCGCAACTGAAAGATGAATGGGCGAATCACCCGCGACGCATCGATCAGGTACCAATACGCACCCGACCCGCTCGAGTTGATGTTCGCCGCCGCGGTTCCGGCCTGCCCCATCGGGCCGACCGGATGACTCGCCGAAAAAAACGGCACCCCGTCGAAGCCGACGACGTCGCCCGGGTTCGCCACCGCGTCCTTGATCATCGCGAACAGCAGCATGTCGGGATGGACCTTGGTGTCCCATCCGAGCTGCTCGATGATCGGCTCGTACGCGCCGTAGGTATCGTCCTCGATATCGTTGCGATCGATCGCGACGGTATCTTCGAAGTTCCGATTGACTATTGTGTATTCGTGAGTTTCGAGCGCCTGTATAACGCGATCGCCCAGCCATTCGCGGAACTTGGTAGTGCGGCCGAGCCATGGATAGACAGTCTGACGCGACGCCGAACGCACCACGCTGGTGATCTTTTCGTAGTACGACGGCGGCTTCTCGAACCCGCGCTGGGAGACGACGTCGAAGCCGGTGAACAATGCGGTCAGATTCGCTGCGCTGATTTCCATCTAATTCTTCCTCGTCTTCATTTTTCGGCCAAGCGTCGTGATCACGCAGCTGCGGCCGCCTGATGCCAGAAATCCACCCACACCTGGCCGCTCGGATCGATCGCAACCACCGTTCCGGCCGCTGCGTATTGCTGCACGGAGGCGCCGCTTGCGCGATCGGCGGCGGTGACGTTGTTGTCGTCGAGCGCAAAGCAGATGAGTCCGACCTGCGCCGCGCCAACCGATCCATCCGTCGCGTAGAGGAACACTCCCTTGCGCGCGGTGATCGAAATCGCGCCCGCGGCGCCCGGGTTGTTAATCGCGTTCTGCCCCGGGATCCCGTTGGTTACGTATTCGGCGCGCCCAACGATCCTGAGCGCGTTCGCGACGGTGGTGGTCGCGGAAGCGGGCACCGCGTTGCCGGCAGCGTTGAGCGCGACGATCCCGCCGAGGTAGATGTTGGTATTCGCTTCGACCGGATAAACGCGCATCCTGCCGCCGTCGGCCATTTCGGGCGTGTTTCGCGAATTGGTTAGAGCCGCCATCTTTTCACCCTTGTTGATGCGCGCCCGCGGCTGATTGGGAGCCGCGCGAGGCGCGAGTTAGTCCTGGTTGCTTCTGAAATCGGCGCCGCGGATTTCCGCATTTCGGAGATCAGCGTCGGCGCGTTCGAGGCTCAGGAAGTCCGCGCGTCCGCGCTTGCGCCGGATAAACTCCGAATGCTTGAGGCCGAGTTGCGAGCAGATGGCGAGTTCCGCCGGGTTTAGCGCGCCCGCGCGCCGGTCCGCCGGCGGCTCTCCCGCCAGTTCCAGATTCTCGCCGAGCTCGCGCGACGGCTGCTTGGCGGCGAACGCCTGGAATCCGCGCGCGTCGGCGGCGCAGTACGCGATCGCCCACTCGCGCTGCGCCGGCGCGATCTTGCCCGCGCGAATCGCCTCTTCCACCGTATGCGCCGCGCGCTCGCGCGCGCGCTCGGCCTTGAGCGCGTTGAGCTCGGTAAGCGCGCGCTCGAACTCCGCGATCGCCACATAATGGGCAGGGTCGTGCGCGTGCACGCCGGCTGCCACCGGCGCCGACGCATCCGAGGCCGCCCGCAGCTCGCGCACCCTTGCGACGACCTCGGCGACCGTCGCATCGCCGTCGAGGTTCAGCAGCTCGCGCAACTCTTGAGTTGGAAATTCCATGGGCAAGTCCCTTGCGTCTGCGGCCGCCGTGCGCGAGGCCGCGATCGCGGTCAGGTGAAGGTTTGGATTGTTGGTGAGACCGGCTCGCAACAGCCGGGTCACGCTCCCGTCTTTCGGATCGAACTGGAACACGGGCGAGACGTACCGGTACTCGCGCGCCACGATCGAATTCGCCGCCCGCGCCGTCCACTCCACCCGCCCCCACACCGCGCCGCCGCGCACCTCGAGTTCGCGGATCCAGCCGGCGGCGGGAGCGGGCCGTCCCTCGGGCGCGCCGAAATCCGTGGCATGGTCGTAGTCAATCGGCAGGCCCGCGTTCATCTGCATCGCGATGGTCGACGCGATTACCGCGCCCGGATCGTCAAGCCGAAATGGTCCGCGTCCGTCGCGCCCGTAAAAGACTCCGGCAGGGAGCAGCTCGATCCATTCGGGCGCCGCCGCGAGTTTTTCTCCGGGTGCCTGCGCGGAGGCTGGCGCACCGGCGGTATCGATCACGAACGAAGGAATCAGTTTGCCCGCCCGCGTCTCGCTTTCACCGCCGGTGCGTGTAGTGAGGTGTTGCATCGAGGCGCATTGTGCATCGCGTCTCGCAATTGCATAAGGCTGAACAGTTCAGCCCTGAACTTTCGTGGCTACCGCGCGAATTATCGCGGCTAATGCGGGATGCCCGCGCGCAGCGCCGGTGCGCCTCAATCGCGCAATAGTAAGTTGATGGCGGGCGTCGCCAACGAGCTAATCGGCCACTGTAAAGAAGTAGCTAATCCCGTTCGGGATTGCGCCTGATAGCGGCGCACGAGCGCGCTTTCGCGCGCATCGCCGCCTCACTTTCCCGTGCCGCGCAGCTTCACCTTTGCGGTTCGATGCTTCGGGTCGCTGCTCGTTATCTCGACGATGCCGTGCGCGGCGCCCTTCGCGGTCGGGACAAACTCAATCGTCACCGCGGTCGAGCCATGCGGAGTGACCCGGAATTCTCCCCCGCTCATCGGAAACGGCACGCCCTGCGACGGCATCGTGGCCACCAGCGTAACCTTCCCTGCGTTCTTGATTCGGATCGTGCGCGGCGCCGAATGGCGCCCGACCGCAACCTTGCCGAACGCGATCGACTGCGGACTCAGCTTCAGCTTGCCGCCCGGCTCCGGCGTCGGCGTCGGGGTCGCGGAGCGCGTCGCAGTTGCGGTCGCGGAGGGCGTCGCGCTCGCCGTCGGTGACGCGGTCGCGGTCATCGTCGCGGTCGGCGAAGATGTGGCGGTCGCGCTGGCGGTCGGCGTCAGAGTCGGAGTCGGCGTGGGCACTGCGATTATCCCGTCATAGACCAACGACCGATTGTTGCTCGTGTCCGCCACGTAAAGATCGATATTCGAATCGACCGCCACCGCGGCCGGCGAGCACAAGCTGTCCGCGCCAACTCCGTTCAGGTCGCCCGGAGCAATTCCCCGATCGCATCCCGAGGTGGTGAAATTGCCGCCGTCGCCCTGTCCGACCACCATCGCCGCCGCGGTATCCGAGCCGAACGGCGGATTGTATTCGAGCACCCGATCGTTGTTCACGTCGGCCACCCACAGGTTGCCGAGCACGTCGAGCACCAATCCCGCCGGTGCGCACAACGTCGAGGCGCCCCGCGCCGACGGCGCGCCTTGATTGCATCCCGACGCCGCGAAGTTGGCAGCCTGGCCGAACACCCGCGTCGCCGCTTGCGTGCCCGCAAGCGGCACGTCGATTTCCATCACCCGGTTGTTGCTCGTGTCCGCAATAAACAGATTGCCCGACATATCCAGCGCCACGCCGCCCGGATTGCACATCCCGTGATTGCTCGGCGGCGGATCCGATCCCACGCCGTCCGCGCATTGCGTGTCGGAGAAATCAGACACGCCGCCCTGCCCGTAGGACCGATTCGCAATCGCATCCGACGCCACCGGCGGATCGCCCGCTTTGGCGAACTCGAGCACCCGATTGTTCCCCGCGTCCGCGATATAGATGTTCCCCGCGCCATCGAGCGCCACCGCCGCCGGATTGCACAAGCTCGTCGCACTCGCGCCATGGAGATTGCAGTTCCTGGTCGTGAACGCCCCGCCCTGTCCGTAAACGAAATCCGCCGACTCGTCGCCCGCGCCTGGCTCGCCGCTGGCCGCGTTGAACGGCGTGTTGTACACCAGCACGCGATTGTTGGCCGAATCCGCCACGTACAGATTTCCTTTCTGATCGACCGCGATGCGCGCCGGACCGCACAGGCTGTCCGGGCCGAGTCCGGCTACGTCGCCTCCCGCCACCCCGTTGTTGCACTTGTACGAGAAAAGATCGGGCTGCCCAAAAACGATATCCGCCGGCTGCGCACTTACGTACGACGACACGTCGTTCCATCCGAGCACGCGATTGTTCCGGCCGTCGGCGACATACAGATGGCGATACGACGGGTTCGACGATGCGTCCACTGCGATTCCGCCCGGCGCGTTCTCGCCTACCGCGTCCACGTAGTTCGGCGCGTTGTGCGAAAGATCGATCTGACCGCCCGCGCCGTTGGCAACTTTGTTGGCCGGCGAGCTGCCCTCGTTGAACTCCAGCACCCGATTGTTCGCCTGGTCGGCGACGTAGAGATTATTGACCGCATCGATCGCGAGCCCCATCGGGAACTGAAGCGTCCCGGCGTTCGGATTCTGCGCTCCAGGCCCGATCATCAGGTTGAGCCAGTCCGCGCTGCCTAGCGGTACCGGCTGCGTGTACTCGTACACCTGGTGATGAGGCTCCGATGAAACGTAAAAATTCCCGTTCGAATCGGCCGCGACCCCCGACGGTTGCGCCAGGTTGTTTCCCTCGAAAACTAGGTCGGCAGTGGAATTATTGGCCTGCCCGTAGCCGAACGGGCCGTTGTATTCCAGCGCCCGATCATTCTGCGTGTCGGCGACGTAGAGATTGTCGCCGCCATCGACCGCAATCCCCACCCCGAAAAACAACGAACGCGCCATGCACAGCGTCGTGAGCGTCGCGCCGCCGCCCTGGTTGCAAGCTCCGCTGACCAGGTTCGGCTGTCCGATCGCCACGTCCGCCGTCGCGTCGCCGAAATTCCCCGGCGGCCCGCTCAGGCTCGTCATCGGAATCGGGGAGAAAAAGACCAGCGCGCGATTATTGTTCACGTCGGCTACGAACAGATTCCCGTTCGCATCGACCGCCACGCCCTGCGGACTGCTGAGACTGTTGGCGCCGAGCCCGTCTTCATTCGCCGAACCCGTGACAAAGCTCCCGGCCTGCCCGAATACCGCGAAAGCTGCGAAATCGTTCGTTTGATTTGTACTGGATAGCGCCGCAAACGGATCCTTAAACACCAACACTCGATTGTTCAGCGTATCGCCGACGTACACGTTATGGGATACGTCAACCGCGACTCCGATCGGATGGCACAAGCGCGTCGCGTCCGGCGCTGGCGCATTCTGATTGCATCCCGAGGAATTGAAATCAGGCTGCCCAATCACCAGGTCTGCGGCGCCACCCGATTCAAACGCCGCGAGGCTCTTCCATCCCAGCACGCGATTGTTCTGACTGTCCGCCACCATCGCGTGGCCGGCAGATTGGTCGATCGCCACTGCGTCCGGCGCGTCCATTCCGATCGCATCGACAAAGTTTACTGCGATGTTGGTAAAATTGATTTGCCCCAGCACGCGGTCCGCGCCGACCGCGCCAACTCCCGCGCGCAACACTCCGCGCATTGTCGCCAGCGCAAATGCGGCCGCAATCGCCGCCGGCAATACGATCCTGCGGGTCCCCAAGACAGGGCGCACGCGCCCTCCTCCCAGCAGCCATGACCCGCTGCTTCCGGCTATGCGTGGCGATAAAGAGGTGAGACGGAGGGCGGCGTCTGGCTGTCGTGTTAACTGCGCGTCAACTGAGCCTAAACAAGTTATCAACAAATATGCCGTACTTCATGGGTCGTCGAACGCTAACAAAGTTCTCCAAAGCACCTTTTTGTCACTCTTACCTTCGATTTTCGCCCAAATTGGCCCGCCGCGCCCCGGCCCCGGAATTTTCCCGCTTTACTTCCCTCGCCCCAGTTAGGGTGCTGCGTTCCGCGCGACTTCAATCCTTACCTCGCCCGTTATTCTAGGCGAGTGTCCGGAAGTTGACGGGTGCCCTAAATGGCAATATGATTTTCCGCTACGCGCGCGGGGGAACGTTTGGCCTTTTATGGGCATTATTGACAGTCCGATTTTTTGGCTTGCCTTGGTGCTTATCGAGGGTGCGCTTCCGATGATCATTCCAAATCGTCGTCTCGTTGGCGTTCTGATGCTCCTGATCGGGATATTTCTGTGCGCGCAAGTTTCGGGTCTGCTGATTTTATCGCAAATCAGGTTTCCCGATTTTAATGCTCCGTTGGGGTTGGTTGGCGCAATCAAGCTGCTGGCAGTGATGCTGGCGGCAATGCTGATCGCAATGGCTTACTGGGCGATCCGCGAGTGGAGCTTGCAGGAGCAGTTGGAGGATTTGGCAGACGCGATTGGTGATTTTAGCTCAGACCTTCAAGGGCGCATCCCCAACGCGCAATTACTTCCGTCGGACAGAGAACGATGGAGTCGAGTCCAGCGGGATTACAGGCGTCAGCAATTTGGAAGACGCGCGAAAAGACTATTGGGATGGGCAGCCGCTCCTTGGTCGGGCGCGACGCTTGCACCGACGAATTTTCAGGACTTTGAAGGTACCGTAAATTCCCTGAAGAACACGGCGCGTTGCCTTAGGGAAAACCGCATCAGACGCGCACTCGATACCGCCATCTGGGGCGCAATAGCATTTACTGGGATCGCTTCTCTGGCAAATTTGATTCTCGCGATACTAATCAAATGGAAAGCTTAGTTGAAGTGGCCTGCTGGCGTCATCTTGCTTGCCCTGAAGTGCCCGCCAGTCTGTGCGCTTCAGCACCCTGCTATCGCCTTGCCGAAAATATCCGGCTCATGGCGATTGTTAAATCGGAAACTGAAACTCCGCCAGATAGAGCGGCAAATATTTTCTGCTGACGTTGTGGTAGGTGCCGATGATCCCGCGCTTCAAGAGGGACCAGAAGCTTTCCATGTTGTTCGTGTGAACGATTCCGCGCACGTATTCGCCCTGTCTGTGGCCGACCGTTTCATGCGGCAACCCCTGCCAGCGTTCAAGGTACTGGTAGCCAGAATGTTCATCAGTTGCGACCAGCGACACTTTCTCTTTGTCCACCACATCGTGAACGAACCGATGCATGGTCGGCATGTCGGCATGCTCGATCATCTTGCAGACCACGTTGCCTTTGCGGGCGATCGCGCCGATTACAGGCGTCTTATCCCATCCGCCGGTTTTGTGATGCTTCTTGTTGGCGTGCCGGTTTCGGTCGAGGCCGCCGATGTAGGTTTCGTCCACTTCGACGATCCCCATCAACTGCCGGAACTCAGGATCGTTCATCGCGGCGCGGAGCCGATGGCACATATAGAAGGCCGTGCTGTAAGAGCCGGATTCAATCGTCCGATGGATTTGAAGTGCGCTGACGCCCTTTTTGCTGGTTACGATCAGAAACAGTACCCAAAACCAAGTCCGGAGCGGGTATTTCGTATTCTCGAAGATCGTTCCCGCGATAAGCGAGAAACGGTAGGCATGCCCGCTGGCGCATTCGCTGTTCCAGCATTCCCACTTCCACGGCAGCGCGATCTGTAAACGGATTCTGCTCTCGCCACAACGCGGGCATTTCACGCCGTCCGGCCAGCGATGCGAGAACAGATAATTCTTGCAGGCTTCCTCATCCGGGAACATCCGCTCGAACTGAGGCCACCTCATTTGCACCGTGAATTTCGGCTGATGGCTTTCGCGTTTCGTCTTCATGTTGAAGACTATAGCGCAAAATCAGTTTCCCGTCAAGTACCGGATACTCGCCTTACTCTACGGGAGAGGAGGCCGGCCGCCCTGCGGCCGGTAGGTGAGGGTGCAGAAACCCGGGAGAGGGTTAGGGTGAGGGACATTTGTGCGGCGCGGTTGTCTGATGCGCCGCACAATCCCTCCTCCCTCCCTCATCTTGAGCGTAGCGAAAAATCTCGCGCGCCCGCGCGTATCGCCCAAGCACCAACATCCAGTTACCAAACCTCTTCTGATGGGCCATCTCCTTCCTTACTCCGATGGATTGCCTGTGCTAGAAGAGCACGGGGGCTTCGATGGCCGATCATCCTGTTCTTCATTTCATACGCGCGCAAGACCAGCCGAGATCATGCCGAGGCCCTGCACCACGAACTGGGCGGCGACACCGGGCTTGCGTTCCTCGATACCTCCGACATCGAAACGCTCCAGAAGTTCCCCGCCGAGATTTCTGAGGCGTTGCTCGCTGCGAAAGTCGTCGTAATCTTCGCCGACGAAACCTATTTCAGACGATGGTACTGTCTGCGCGAGTTTGAACCTCGCGCTGACTCCGTTCCACAAGCTGGCACGCAGCGCGAGCGGGTGAAACAGAAGCCAGGAGGCGCTCTTTCACATAGTCGTCGCGCTGCCCGAAAGCTGAACCGCATCGCAGGCGCTGAAACTCCTCCCTCCGAGCCTCGGGATCACGAATGGCTGCGAGCCTCCGATACCAAGGGACTCGCCGAGATCGTCAACGCGCGGCTTCGAAGGTCACACCAACCATCGGCGAGCACTCGACACCGTGATCGAAGTCTGGAGGCCCAAGCCGTTCGAAGGCGGTTTCGGAGCAGGGCGCGATGCCGCGCCGCTGAGCCTGCACGGGCTGCGGCTGTTCCCCGCAGCGATAGCAGCCTTCGCTCTTCGAAGGATTCAAGGGCCGCGCCGACGACCTCTGGCGGCTCCATCATGCGCTGTGGACGATGGGCGTAGGCACGGCGGCCCTTAGCGGCGCGATCGAAGCCGGCGGCGGTTACGGGAAAAGCCGCCTCGCGATCGAGTATCTTCACAGGTACGGCCCGGATCACTACCGAGGCGGCGTTTTCTGGATCGACGCCGCAGCCGCCGACGATGAACCGAAGCAGGAGCGGGCTTTCCACGGGATCCTCAGCACCATCGAGCCGGCGACGCCCGAACTCACGGCGCTGCACGAACGCGGAAAGAAAGCGCGCGACGAGCTTACGCGGGCACTCCAACAGTTGCCGAACCAGGAGCCGGTGCTCTTCGTGATCGACAACGTTCCGGAACCCGAGCCGAACGCGCGGCCGCTTCCGCTATAGAATGGTGCCCCGCGCTCGGCCACGTGACCGCACTCGCAACCTCGCGGATGCACGTTCATCTCGAAGGGGGGAACATCCGGGAGCTGAGCATCGACGTCCTCGGCCCGAGGATTCGGTTGCGCTTCTTACCTACGGCAAGGACCAGGTTTCTGCGCTGACGCACAAGCAGTGGTTGACGATCGCGGAATGGGTCGGGCGCGTTCCGCTGGCACTGGATCTGTTGCAGCGCGTGATGAAGCGCGGGCGCCCTTTCGCCAGGTGAGTTACATTCGATGGCGATCGAATCGCACCCGACCACTGCGGAACTCGACCGTCTGACAAAGGCGATCAGCCCGCAACTGCCGCCGGAGCAAGGTTCGCGGCATCACTCAGGCACTCTACGTCTCCTACGAGCGGCTGCCCGAAGAGGCGAAGACTGTGGCGAGGCTGATAGCGCAGCTTGCGCCGGAGCCGATCCCGCTCGCGCTGCTTAAAGCGCTTGGCAATGAAGCCGACGATCCATCGGTGCGCGCGGCCCTTGTCACTCGCTCGTTCATAAGGCCGGTAGAACCGGTGGGAAACGCGGAGAAGAAGGTCGAATTCCTGGGCCGGATGCATCCCGTACTCGCGGATTTTATCCGGGCAAAAAGCCCCGATGGTCCGGGCGACCTTCGCCGCGCGGCCACGGCGTTGATCGATGTCATGGATCCAGATTCCTGCCGGAATCCGGCCAAATGGCCACTGATGAATGCATCCCTGCCGCACGCGGAGCTGGTGTTCGAAAGACTGCTTCGCAGCGGCGAAAAGAAAGACGCCGAGCATGCGGTCGATGCAGGATTGCGGATGGGCATCATACACGATGCGCAAGGAGCGGCCGAAAAGGCTCGGAAGATTGAGAAGCAGACGCTGGAGTTCGCTTCGAAATGTCTGGGCCCTGAAGACCCCCAGACCCTCACTGCGATGAGCAACCTCGCCGAGACGCTCCGCGCCCAAGGCGACCTTGAGAGCGCGCGCAAACTTGAGGAACAAGCGCTCGACGCCCGCACGCGAATCCTCGGCGGCGAGCATCCGCACACACTCGCCTCGATGAACAACCTCGCCGCGACGCTTTTGGCGCAGGGCGACCTTGCGGGCGCGCGCAAACTCCAGGAGAGGGCGCTCGAAGTCCGCCGCAGGGTCCAAGGCGAAGAGCATCCCGACATGCTGACCTCGATGAACAACTTCGCAGAGACGCTTTGGGCGCAGGGCGACCGGGCAGGCGCGCGCAAGCTTGAAGAGCGGGTGCTCGAAGTCAGCCGCAGGATACAGGGCGAAGAGCATCCCGCCACGCTGACCTCGATGAACAACCTCGCCTCGACGCTTAGGGCGTATGGCGACCTGACCGGCGCGCGCAAGCTTGAGGAACGGGTGCTCAAAGTCCGCCGCCGGGTGCAGGGCGAGGAGCATCCCAACACGCTCACTGCGATGAACAACCTCGCCTCGACGCTCCGCGCCCAAGGCGACCTTGAGGGTGCTCGCAAACTTCAGGAACAGGTGCTCGACGCCCACACACGCATCCTCGGCGGCGAGCATCCCAACACGCTCACCGCGATGAACAACCTTGCCGCGACGCTCCGCACCCGAGGCAACCTTGACGGCGCGCGCAAACTTCAGGAACAGGTGCTCGACGCCCGCATACGCAACCTCGGCGGCGAGCATCCCGCCACGCTCAACTCGATGAACAACCTCGCCGGGACGCTCCGCGCCCAAGGCCACCTTGAGGGCGCGCGCAAACTTTACGAACAGGTGCTCGACGCCTGCACACGCACGCTCGGTGGCGAGCATCCCAACACGCTCACCGCGATGAACAACCTCGCGGGAACGCTTAACGACCAAGGCGAGCTTGATGGCGCACGCAAACTTCAGGAACAGGCGCTCGACGCCCGCACCCGCATCCTCGGCGGCGAGCATTCCGACACGACAGTGGCCGCGTGGAACCTGTTTTCGACACTGCGCAAGCAGGGCAAAACTAAACGAGCGGACACAATTCTGGAACAGAATCTGAAGTGGCTTCTAAAACGTGGGCCGGAGACGCTCAGCCATCAGCAGCACCAGGTTCGCGAGATGCTGGAAAAGCTCTTGCGCAAGCCGCGATGAACCGTATCTTCCCTGCGCGCGCAATGTGCGGCGCATCAGACAATCGCGCCGCACAAATGTCCCTCACCCTTAACCCTCTCCCGACAAACAGGCGAGGGAATCAGAAGGGGGACCGCAGAATCTTGAATCGCGCGCGGAATAGCGCGCTGTAATCGGACTTTTCACTCTCCCCTTCATCCCTCGCCCTAACAGGGCGAGGAAACAGAAGGTTCAATCGGGTTACGCAGAGGCTCTCCTGTCAGGGCTAGGCAAGGAGGGATTCCGGGATTCTTCGCTTCGCTCTAGAATGACACAAAGAAAGGAAGGAGCCGGGGTCGCTGCGCTTCGGTCGGTATGACGGATTTAGAAGGGTACGGGAGGGATAAGCAAAAAACCGCCGGGTGCGGCTCTTTCTCCTGCGGCCGAGAGCGAGAGACGCGGCTGCGCGTATCTCGCGATTCACATTGCGCCCCCGTCGCAACGGGCGCCCACCGCGCAGGTGATTCTTTCCTGACCCTGTCGACCCGTTGGCAGGGACCGCGCCCGCCAACGGCGGGCGGACTTAACACAGGGTGCAGGGGTCAGCCCCTCCTCGCGTAGTCGTGAAAAGATGCGCTGCGCAGATTTTCGCGTCTTCTCACTGCGGGTGCAGAGCCTGTCCCGACTGGAGCCGAAGCCCTGAGCGAAGCGAACCGGGACGCCGAAGGAGGTCACCCCTGCCGCGCCGCATCTTTTCCTCTCGACCCTGAGAGCGAAAGACCGTCCTCGGGATTTCGCGATTAGCACCGGGTGCAGGGGTCAGCCCCTGCCGCCCACCGCGTAGGTGATTCTTCCTGCTTTTGTAACCGCCCCTTCAAGCCTGCTAATCTTCTCTGCGAAAACCGCCCGACCATTCGGTACCGGAAAGGAGACCGTCACTATGAGCATCAAAGAGCGAATCGGGTTTGTGACGCTAACTCTCGCCGCCGCGCTCGTCGGAGGAGCAGTGTCTGGCCATATCTTTGCCGCTCGCGCCGTTGACGCCGCCGCAGCCCCCAGGATGATCACCGCGCAGAAATTCATGCTGGTCGACGCCAAGGGCAAAACTCGCGGCGAGTTCAATGTCACCCACAAGGGCGTCGCGCAACTCGCCGTCTTCGATGGCACCGGGACCTTGCGCGCCGGGCTCGGCGTCGGCGCCGACGGCGCCCCTGCCCTCGGCATCTTCGGCCACGACGGCAAGCCGCGAATCGAAGTTGGTCTCAACGCCAGCGTCGCCCGTATTGTGCTGTTCAATCCGGATGCCAAGCTTCAAGCCAGCCTCGGTGTTGCTCCCGACGGCGAGTCCGCTCTGAACCTCGTGGACAAGCAAGGCAATTCGCGTGCCTCGATCGTCGTGGCGGCCAACGGCTCTCCCACGTTGCGGCTGGCCGATCAGCAGCGCGCGCGCGTCGGCCTCGACGTGACACCCGACGGATTGCCCGGCCTCGCGCTGCTTGGCGCCGACGGCAAAACACGCGCCTCGGTCACCCTTAATGCTGACGGCGCCGGCGCGTTCACGCTGTTCGACGCCAATGGAAACGCGAACAGCTCCGTCCCCTGATTGATTCTTCACCCGGGGTGGCCCCTGATGGCCACCCCGCTCCTTTCCCTGCGCCCAAAGGAACCAATGCGCCAACACTCTTCAACTTCCGCCGCCGTCGTCCTCTTGATAGCCGCGTTTTCGGCTGCGCTCTTCGGATGCGGCTCGCTCGAGCCCCAACCGCCGACCCCCGAGCAAAAGGCCGAGCAGCTCGGACAGATGCTCTCCGCGGCCGGCTTCAGGATGCTCCCCGCCGACACTCCCGAGCGCCAACAGAAACTCGATTTGCTGCTTGCGCTCAAAGTTCAGTACTCGGTCGGCAAGACCGGCGACCTGCACTATTGGATGGCCGATCCGTACTCTTGCAAATGTATGTACGTCGGCACCGAGGAGGATTATCAGAAGTACGAGAATTTGAAACTCAACCAACAGTTCGAGGAAAAGGAAGCCGAGACCGCCCAGCGAACCCTCGAAGCCCAGCAGATGGAGCGAATGGACATGCAGGAAGAGATGTTCAATCCATACGGTATGGGCTTCGTCTATCCGATGGGCCCTGCGATGTACTGGTGACGCGGCGCCGCCAATGCACTTTGACGCTTTCCTCGAGCGATGCCGTGCGCAATGGCCCGACTTCGACGACCCCCGCCGACTCGCCCGCTCGACCCATCCCGCCGATCGCTCGCTCGCGCACATCCTCGGCGAAATTCCCGCCATGGCCACCGAGAACAAGCTCCGGCTCCTCAATTGCGCCGTCGCCTCGCTCGATCGCGACGAAGTTTACGTCGAGGTGGGATGCTACAAAGGCGCCAGCCTCGTCGGCGCCGCGGCCTTCAACCCGAACGCCCGCATCTTCGCCTGCGACAATTTCTCGCAGTTCGACGGCGCCGCCGACGCTCTCCGCCGCACCCTCGACGCACACACCGCGCCCGGCCAGGTCACCTTCCTCGACATGGACTTCCGCGATTTCCTTGCCGCCGCGCCATGGCGTCCCGCGCGCATCGGCGCCTACTTCTACGACGGCGGCCATTCCTTTCGCGATCAATACGACGGCCTCGCGCTCGCGCTCCCGCACCTCGCCGACGACGTCCTGCTCATCATCGACGACACCAACAAGCGCGCCGCTCGCTCCGCCAACCTCCTCGTCGCGCGCGCCCTGCCCTCCTTCCAGCTCCTCCTCGATTTGCGCACGCCCCGCAATCATTCGCCCACCTGGTGGAACGGCGTCCAGGTCTTTCGCTATCGCCGCCGCCCGGGCGACCGCGCCATTCAATTCCCCGGCGCCGGCTTTGCCATCCGCAAATTCTTTTACGACGACGTCCTGCTCGCGATGAAGCATCGCCGCCGCGCCCTGCGCAAAAATATTAAGGACCGCCTCCGTCACAGCTAGACCGTCTGCTGCTTCCGCCTTCAACTGAGTTCCCGCGTCTGCTTGATCGATCCCAGCACCGGCTCGCGCTCGCTCGGCTCGGCGATGCCCAGTTTGTCCAAAATCGTCTTCTGTCCGATCCGCAGCCCTCGATCCGCCAGCATCGCGACGATCTCCGCGAACACTTTCACATCGCTGTCGTCCGGCAGCACCAGCTCGATCTTCGGATAGCGCGCCTGCGGCCCCATGTTCAGCTCCACGATCGGCCGGACCAGGTCGCGCGCGAGCGTCGCCGCCAATCGCCGCGCGTCCGCATTGAGGATGTCGCGCCTTACGCCCTCGTGGACTTCGGCCGCCGCGCGCGATCCTCCCGAAGCCGGCATCTCGGTAGTCAATGTCTGTCCGAGAATTGCTTTACTCACTTGCGCGTCTAGATACTCACAAAATCTCTGATACAACTCCGCGCTTCCGTTCTGATGCGCCTCGGTAAACTCTATTACCATCGACTCCGGCATTATCGCCGCCGCGTCAGTGCCTATTCTCGATACCGCCTGCAGTAGCGCCTGCTTGTCCTGTTCCGAGGCGCCCGAATGGTATTTGCCTACTCGCAGCGGCTGCCCGAATATCTCGGTGAACGTTACCCAGTCCTTAAGTACGTAGTTCTTGAACAGGTATGCCCACCCGGCGGCGCGCGCCAGCCCGCCGCGTATCGGCAGCCCCGCCTTCGCCTTTGCGAAATGAGTAACGAACTTGTACGGCGCCAGCGGCGCCGTCATCGGCTGTATTCCGATTGCGCCGCGCATCGGCGCGTACATTCCATCGCCGCCGAAATGCGCCGGCAGCCGCGTTTGGGTGTCGCTTCCGGCCGGGATTTCCTGGCTCTTCAGAGTCCGCACCAGCATCTCCTCGCCCGAGATCCAGTCGAAAGCGAACCAGCGCGGGTCGCGCCATTTCAATTGCGCCGGAAACCATTCGCGCCCAGAGGTATCCCAGATTATCTCGGTCGCCGAGAACCCCTTGCCCAGCGCGTCGAGCACGTCGAACAGCACGCTGTCCAGTTGAATCGGCCCGTCGGCGATCATCTCCCGCACCATCGCCGCAGCGCGTTGATCGTCGGACCCGCTCGAGGCCGCGCGCACCACCAGGTCCAGTTGCGCGACCGCGTTCTTGCGGGTGCCGAGCACGGCCAGGTAATGCAGGTCCTTTTCTTCCATCTCCTCCGCCAGTTCCAGATACAGGAACGGATCGCCGAACTCGGCTTGTTGCATGATTCCCACCAAGCGTTCCGGCGTCAGTCCGATCGACGGATGCATCGCGGAATATATATTTCGCACTCCCGCCATCGTCGGCGCCGCCTGCTCCTCGCGCAGCATCCCGGTATCAACTTCGCGTCCGTACGCATCGTAAAGTGTCATCATTGCTCTCCTGTCGCATTAGTCAGTCGCATGCTCTTTCGATGCGGCCTCGCCTATCTTCAAAAACCAGTCGCCGCCGCATCGATGGCACGGCTCCGGGAGGCGGATCAGAGTGAGTATAAACTCATAACCGCACTGCTCGCATTTCCATCTCCAGTAGCTATTCATCTCAGAACCCGCGCACCCGCGTCCCGGCAAACGCCTCGTCCGCGGGCGGCGCGCCGAATGGATCGTGTCGCCGCTCGAAGCCGTCGCGCTTGCCCGCCGCGAACACCGGGAGGTACGCGATCTCCCCGGGCTCCGTCCGCGAGGCGAAGAACGCCAGCGCCGCGGCCATCGCCGAGTCGCCGTGGCGTCCCTTGCCGTCGGCCCCGACGCGCCGCTCGGAGACCTTGGCCACGCCTTGCTCGAGCACGATCGCGCGATGGTCCGCGAGCACGTCCGCATCCTTGGGAATCTCGATCGTTCCGTCCTCGAACGCCGCCTTGTAGCGCGGCATATTTTCGCGGTACCACGACTCCGACAGCATCACCTGCACGATTCGCGCGCCGTAGCGCTGCGCCGCGGTCTCCGCCAGGTATTGTCCGTTGCCGCGCGCGTCCATCGCGCCCGCGGTGAATCGCGGCAGCCGGTCGGCGATATAGAAAAGCACCTGCTCCTGGTTCCGGAACGGGATATTGCGCAGCTCGACCACGAACGGAGTGCGCCGGGTCAGGTCGGCCGCGATTTGCAGCGGCCAGATCACGGTCAAGTCGCCCGAACGCCCGAAATCCTCGCCGAAGAAACTAGCCCGCGCCGGGTCCAGCGCCGCGAACGCCGGCGCCAGCTTGTCCTCGCACCAGGCCTGGGTCTCCGGGTAGCGCTCGGCCTCCGGGCGGCCCGAGAATTCCGCCGGCATCTCCCATCGTATTATCGGAACGCCGGGCTTCATCCGCGCCTCTATCAACACCGAGCTCAGGAACGCGCCCGACGACGCGCGCGGGATGCAGAACAGCTCTTCGCCGACGTTGTCGCCGTAGAAATCGACAATCTGCCGGCGCCACTCGCGCTGCTTTTCCTCGCTCCATTCGGTTCCGTTCTGTTCGCAGATTTTTTTGTAGAGTCCGTCGGCCAGGGCTTCGTCGAAAGTCGTGCGATGAAGTGAGTATGGACGCCGGCCGGCGCGAATCTCACTGACTAGTTCGTTGAAGGGATTGTTGGCGCCGTTGTGGGTCGAAATTATCCGCACCAGACCGCCCCACATGGTAAAGGCGAGCGCAGCTTTCAGCAGCCCCGGCAGGTCCTCGTGGAACGCGGCCTCGTCGATAACCGCGCATCCGTCCTTGCCGCGCAGATTCGACGGCCGCGACGACAGCGCCACGATTTTGTGGCCCGAGGCGAAGCGGATGCGGTAGGCCAGGATGTCGGCGCGCTCGTCGGCGAGGGCAATTTCCTCGATCGCCTCCGCCGCCCGGTTGAAGCGCCGCGCCCATCGCGCCGCGGCCTCGACGAATTCGAGCGCCATGTCCTTGTTGTAGCCGATATACCATCCGTCGATTCCGGCGCGGCCTGCGGTGGCGGCGCCGAGCGCGCGATCGGCGGCCTCGGTCCAGGTGATACCGATTCGGCGCGACTTCTCGCTGACCTTGACCTGCGATTGGTCGGCAATCCATCGGCGTTGATAGGGAAGCAGGATTGAGAGTGGTTCATTCATTGGGTAGTTGCTTCTGCGTGCGGTAGGAAGGAACGGAATCTTGATTCGCTCGCAAAATAGCTCGCTGTATAAGGACCCTCACCTTCATCCTCTCCCTTGCAGGGAGAGGAAATAATGTGGCGACCAGGTTGTGCTTTTTCGCCGAATCGCGAACAGTCGATACGATGCGCCCGATTGAATCGCCCCAGCGCAATGCGCGGCGGTTGCGTCGCGAACAGACCGACGCGGAACACATCCTGTGGCATCACCTGCGCGACCGTCAGATGCGCGGCGCCAAGTTTCGTCGTCAATTCCCGGTCGGGCCATACTTCGCCGACTTTTGCTCGGTCGAACGACGCCTGATCATCGAACTCGACGGCTCTCAACATGCTGAGCGGTCTCGCGAAAATGAAATCCGCAGCTCCTTTCTTATGGAGCGGGGTTACCGGGTGCTTCGATTCTGGAACAACCAGGTGCTCACGGAGCTTGAGGAAGTTCTCGGCGCGATCGATGAATTCCTCACCGGTTCGAAAACGCAATGAGTGCACTCCGCCGTCCGTCTCTCCATTTCCTCTCCCTGCAAGGGAGAGGATGAAGGTGAGGGTCCTTATGCAGCGCGCATCTTCAGCGCGCGGGTCAAGATTCTGTTCTTGCGTCATCGCCACCCCCTCTCACCGTTAGACCTCCATCAACACTGCTCTGATCTGATCCGCGGCGTCTTTGCTGAGCCCCTTGGTGGGCGCCTCCTCTACCTTCGTGCCGGCCGCGACCACGCCCGCGCGCGCACGCTCGACCGCACGCCCCTTCATTTCCTCTCCCTGCAAGGGAGAGGATGAAGGTGAGGGTCCTTATGCAGCGCGCGTCTTCGGGGCGCGGGTCAAGATTCTGTTCTTGCGTCATCGCGATCCTCTTTCACCGCTAAACCTCCATCAGCACCGCGCGGATCTGATCCGCGGCGTCTTTGCTCAGCCCTTTGGTGCGCGCCTCCTCTACCTTCTGCTCGACCGCCGCTACTCCTGCGCGCATGCGCTCGGCCCACTTCTGATGTTCGGTTTCCGCCTTCGCCAGCCCCGACACGCTGCGCGCCAGCGCCGTGATATTCACCGGCGCGATCGTCGCGCCGCCCTGCTTCCCTTTCCCCTGCACCTTTTCGTTGGACAGGGCCAGCACTTCGAAAAGCCGTGTCTGCACCAGCCTCAGCAGCGCGCTCTGCATCTGCGCGTCGTCATTCTTGAATTGCTCGCAAACGATCCGCGCCTGCTCCGTCGCCATCCGAATCGAGTCGAGTCGGCGCTCGAACTTCTGCCCGTACTTGTGGATCGCGGCGTGCGATATCTCAAACCCATTGTCTCCCAGCCACTTCGCCAATTGCCGGCAGCTATGAAACGTGCCGTCGGCGAGCAGCTGGTCCAGTTGCGCCTTCAAATCTTCGGGCATCCGTTTGATCTTCCACGAGCCTCCCGGCACTTCCGCAAGCGGCACTCGTTTCGGCTTGCCGTCAGGCTCGCTATTGATCGCGCCCTTCTTGCCGCTCATCGCAGTGCTCACCATTACTTGCGCGGGCGCGCGACGCCGGCGGGAGACGCGAAGTTGTACTCGACCACGTCAACCCCGCTGGCGGTGAGTTTCGCGAACCAGGTTTCCGCGCCCTCGCCTTCGAGTTCAAGCAAGCCCAGGTCGCGCAGGTAGGCGAGTTCGCGGCGGACGGCGTTGAGCGAGAGCGAGAGCTTGATATCGGCGAGCACCCGCCAGATTATCTGCTCGGAGACCGGTATCGGCCGTCCCGCATCGACCACCCGCAGCATCCGCCATCGTGCTTCTTCGCGGCGTTTTTGTTCGACATCAATTCCTTCAGACATGACTACCCTTCAACTCGCAGCTCCTGCAGGTCGCCCGGCATGAATTGCGCAGTTCGTCGCGTATTTCCTCGCGCATCGCGTCCATCTTCGCGTCCAGCGTGCTGCTGAACCTGATCCAGTCCTCGCGCCGCACGTACTCCAGCGGCAGATTCACGCGCAAATCGGTCAACTGCTTTTCAAGCTCCTCGACGCGGCCAACGTCGCGCTGATGCTGTTCGTCGCGCCGCTTGAGCAGCCATTGAATCGTGCTCGCGTTCACCGCCACAAAGGCGATGAAAGCGGCGCTCCATCCAGCGACATTTCCCCACTCCAATTTTTTCACCGTTAAGGCCGCGCGCCGTTGGCGCGCGCGGACCAGTTTTCGCTTAGTTCGTTAACTCTTCACCGCGGATGCGCCCGACGGGGCGGTCACGGGTGCGGGGGCTACGCCGGTCGGGCAATTACCCAGGGTCACGGTCTGAGGCACGATCAGCTGATTGCTCGAATTGGTGTAGCCGTACACCTGGCAGGAAAACTGATTGGCCTCGGTCTGATAGGTGGTGCTCATCGACAGCGGGATCGCGGGAGTTTTGCCTTCGCAATAGAGCACCAGCGCCGCGTAATCGACCTGCGCCTGCGCGTTGCAGAAATTGGTGGCTTCCATGCTGAGCGCGGCGGCACTGGGCACGATCGTGTTCTTGCCGCTGATTATCTGTTTCGGTGTCGGCTGCAGCAGGCCGCCGCCCTGCTGAGCGCATCCGGCGATCGCGAAGATGCACGCGCAGAAAAACAAGCCAGGCAGTTTTTCAATCTTCAAACTCATCTCAGTCTCACCTCTTCGTTTTTGTTGCCGGTCGTTTTTTTCTCTTTCAGTATTAAGTCCCCGAACTCTCACGGAACATAGGTCACATGCGCGGCCGCCGTGCTGAGCGGGGTCGAGAGCTGGCTCAGTCCCGTATCGACGGGGGTCTCGATGTACATCGTGACGACGCCCGCGTCGTCGCATCGCGCGACGATCCGATGGGGGGCAGAGACGAGCGGGATTGGGCTGGTGGAAACGTCGATCGCGACTGCGGTGCCCGGCCCCATCTCGCCCGGCAACGGCTCGCGGCCGATCGCGCATTCCAGCGTGAAGGTCTTCTCGCTGACTTGCGCGCATCCGGTGACGGCAAGCAGCGCGATCGCGGCCATCAAAATGATCGACCTCACTTTACTGCGCCCCCGCCGCTGCGGGTCACCGCCCTGTCGTATGCGTCGCGGCAGTAGTCGCGATCGTCGTGGAGAATCTTGAAACGACGCTGGCGAATCACGTCCTGGTCGGGGGTGAAGCAGGCGGCCAATCCCGAGCCGGCAGGACACGGCGATTGATAGGCGTCGGGCAGATCCGGCGGCGGGTCGAGCGGCGCCAGCGTTTTCACCGGCTCCTTCGTGCATTGAGTGGCGATTCGCTGCGTATCCAAAGCAGGCATCGCAGGCGTGTCGAGGCGGATCGTCGGCGCGCACGCCGCGAGCAGGCACGCGGACATCAGCAGCACCGCTACGCGCGGGGCGGCCCGTTGGCACGGCGGCCAGTGTGAATCGCAAAATATGCGCGGCGCACCTTTCGCTCTCACGCCCGAGAGAAAAAGACGCGCCTCGCGTATTTCTCGATTCATCGCTGGGTGCAGGGCTCAGCCCTGCCGCCGGAAGCGCGAAACCGGCGGCGGTTTCGCATTCAATTGCCTTTATCCGCATCGACCTTCCCGGTGCTCTTGCGCACATCCGCTTTCGCCGCTTCGACGTCGGCCTCGGACTGATCGCTGATCCCGAGCGGCGCGTCTGCGACGACGCGGCCGTAAACCGCGAGCGTGCCGGCGCCGATCGCGAGTATCGCGTCGGTCGAGACGTGGCCGGTGGTGAAAATTATCGAGAGGCCGGTGAGGATCGAGCCGAGTCCGCCCCAGAAACCCTTGCTCTTCCAAAATAGTTTCTTTGTCACCTGAGAAACCTCTTGCCTCACGCGTGGGTGCGGCTCCGCGTCAGGCATACGCGCGCGTGAGCCATCCTTTGAGGAACTTGTTTTCGAGGCCGCCCCTTCGATCCTTCGCTGCGACGAGCCGGTAATGCGCCGCGAGCTCGCTGCGCAACGCTGCGATCAGCGCGGCGGGGTCGGCGCGCGCGGCTTCGGCCGCGGTGCCGGGCCCTATCACGCCGTCTTCGGCGACGGGGCGGCCGCACGCGCGAAGCGCACGCTGAAGGCATTGGATCGCACGAGCCGGCGCCGATATTGACGGCGAGATCGAAGGTCTTGGCCGCGGCCGCGGCGGGCAGGCGGGCGAATCCGAATCGCAACCACCATTGGCGCCAGTAGATTTCGATCGCGGCGTCGCGGGTGAGGGCCGCGATGTCGAGTCCGGGATGCGCGCGGGCCGAGATGCCGAAGTTGGTGGCGCCGCCGGGGTCGTCGGGATTCGACGAATAGCCGCCTTCAATCGCGAGCACGCGTTCGACGGCGGTCAAGAATTCGGGGCTGTAGGCGTCAGGAACGGTGATTGACGGGTCCACGTTTCAATCGCTCGGCGATCGGCGCGGACGTTGGCGCGGCGGGCGGCGGCGTGGGCGCGCGACCCGTCGCGAGGACCTTGTACACGTAGCGCTCGGTGCATCGGAGTTCGTGCGCGATGCGCGAGATGCTGACGCCTTCGGCGCGCATCGCGACGATTCGCACGCGCCGGCGCGCATGATAGCTGGTGGCGGGAATCAACAGGCGGTCGCCGCCGAACACCCGCGCCATCGCGAGCGCGGCCGCGAGCCCGATCGAGCGCGCGATCAGGTCGCCGGGCCCGGGCGCAACCGGGATGTACAAGCGGCGGCCGCCGAAATCCGCGATCAGCTTGCCGGCGGCGTCGTCACCGATCGAATGACCGATTTGATCGTAGAGCGATATCCGCGCGACGGCCGGGAAAGAGTCGAAGCGCGGCGCCGGCATCGGGGCGCGTCCGAGCGCGGGCATCCGGCTACGGCTGGCGTTCATAGGTGGTAGGCGGCGCGAAGATTTGAAGGAATCGCGCCGATATGGCGATCGCGGTCGTAAACCAGCCGCCAACTGATCTCGACGTTGTCCTCGACGCAGCTTTGGCACAGGCCGTGGTTGCGAGTCACGTCGGCCTGGGTGGCGGCGGCATGACACCACAGACAAGCGACGACGCGATTAGAAACGGCAGGGCGAACCAGAGAGGTCGCGGGTTCCATAAATCCTCCGCGCGGGCTGGTCGGGTATCGGACAGCGTGACGATGACGGGAAGGAACGGGACCGGGCGGGCGCGGAGTCCGGAACCAGGCTAGAAGCGTGCAGGCGCCAAGGGTGATAGAAGGAGAGCGAACGCGGGTTGGAGGAGAGGGGATTAAGCTTGATCTGAGAGTGGATTGACTGTGGCAAGATCATGAGCTTTATGCTTCTTATTTCACAGTAGGAGAATTATGTCAACCACAGTAGTTGACGCTGCATTCCGGTCGCGGCTGACGCAGGTGATCCATCGTTTGGGCTCGGTGGTCGCGGCGGCGACGGCGGTCGGGGTATCGGACAACGCAATCCGCAAATGGTTACTGGGCACGGGGAACCCGAGCGTGGCGAACCTGGTGGCGCTGGCGCGGGCGGGGCGGGTGTCGGTGGAATGGCTGGCGACGGGGGCCGAGGCGGCGCAGAGTGCGCAGGCGATCGCGCGCGCGGTCGAGCACGGCGACTTCATCTTCATGCCGCACAACCGGATACGATTTCCGAGCGGGCACGGCGGGATACTTCGCAGCGACCAGGTAGTGGATTCGATCGCGTTCCGAGCGGCGTGGGTCAAGCGGCGGCTCAACACGGAGTCGCGCGACTTGATTCTGATCGAGGTAGTCGGCGATTCGATGGCGCCGACGGCCGAGGACTCGGACCTGATACTGGCCAATCTGGCGGAGCCGCGCTTTCGGCAGGACGGGATCTACCTGTTGCGCCACGACGGCGGGCTTACGGTGAAGCGAATCCAGCGGCGTCCCGACGGCAAGCTGCTGGTGCGCAGCGACAATCCGAAGTACGAAGCGATGGTGGTATCCAACGTGAAGATAATCGGGCGAGTGGTCTGGATAGGCGGCTGCGTGTGACGGGCGCAGGCTCGGCGGGGGAATTTCGCAGGGCGATCCGGGCTGGCTATCTGCCGACCGCGTGACGAACGGTGTTGAGAATATAGATGAAGTCGCGCGACGAGCGCACGTCGCCGAGCAGCGCCACGCGCGACAGCATCTCCATCTCGTCGCCGGTGATGCTGTGGATGCGGCGGAGCTGCTCGTCCTTGCGGAAATCCTCCCAGGCCGACTTCGCGTCGGTCTCGGGCTCAGGGGTGAGGATCGCCTGCGCGCGCGGATTGGCGAGGAAAAACAGTTCCCGCCGATCGAGCCCGAGCACTTCGGCCAGCCGGGTCAGGATTTTGTCCGAGGGGTGGCGCTTGCCCGATTCGAGGTGGCCGATGTAGGGAGTTGAGGTCTTGATCCGGCGGGCGACGTCTTCCTGGGTGAGGTCGAGTTGGCGGCGACGCTCGCGAAGTACGTGACCGAAACTGCGTTCTTTGAAACGTGCCATTGGCGGAGTCCCCTTGAGAAGTTCCTTGCGGCGCGCGATTAACCGCGTTCCCGATCAATTGGGAGAGATTGGACGCTATCAGTTTGTAGCATCGAAACGCCCCTGAGGCAAATTCAGCGCGGGAAGTTTGGATTCAATTGTAAACACCGCCGCAGCCGCCTGCCCGCCGGCAATTGCGACGGACGCTCCTGAAGCGCGCCATCCCCGGACTTCCTGAAGGTCGCCGCCATTCACCAGGGTGGACCATAAATCCTTTGGGTCGGCGAACACCAGGTCGGGCTTGGCCGGGACCACGTACCACGCGCCGCGCATGATTTCGCCGTAGAGCTGATCGCGCAACCACTGGGCCTTTCCCAAAATGACGCGGAGATCGTGGATCCGCGCGTCCTGCAGGACCGCGGCGACGGCGTCGCGGCCGGTCGCGACGTAAGTGTCGTCGAGAATTCGCGTCGCCGAGCCGGGCGGCGACGACGCGCGAAAGATCACCGACAGCTCGCCAGGTTCCACCGGTCCGCCGAAGTACATCGTTTCCTGCGTGCGCTCGAGCTGGCGCGCTCTGCGGGAACATCGCCCGAACCGGCACTTTGGCCGGACTGTTTATTATGAGGCCGGCAAACAGCGGCGGCTCTGCGGACGGGATCATCAGGACTACGGCGCGCTGAAACAGCGGGTCCTGCAGATCGCGGGTGGCAACCAGAAAGGAAGGCGTCGTCAGGTCCGTGCTGTGCGCCGTTTGCGCCGTCGCCAGGGTGGCAATCACCGCGGCGGTTACGGCCAAGAGGCTCGCTAGCACCTGTCCACGGAGCCTGATTCTGAATCCCGGCATACAGCAACTACATAGCCGCAACTCGAATCAAGGTTCAACGCCGATCTTGGCTACGGTCGCGACTCGTTGCTAACTGCTTGGATTTACAAGAGAATGAGTGGAGCGGGCGACCGGGGTCGAACCGGCGACGTCCAGCTTGGGAAGCTGGCATTCTACCACTGAATTACACCCGCTCTGATGCGAGTGTAGGTAGCGGCCTGCGGACTGTCAATTAAATCCGACGTGAGCTCCCCGCGAACAACTCCCGCAATTAGATGCGCACTTTGCCATTGACTTCGAATCCCCCAATCGAGCAAGAACTCTCACCGATGGCTCCCCGCTATCCAGCCGGCGCAGCGCGCGTGTCTCAACGCGGCCTGCATGGAGCCGTTGTTTCGCTCATCGTGGGATGGCTGACGCTCGCGTCTGCCGGATGCTCCTATCTCCACCTCGCGCCCAAACCCGCCGGGCCGACACCGCAACAGGTGGTGGCCTACGCCCAACAGCAGGCCGCGCTTCGAACAGACGCGAGCCTTCTCCCGCAGGAAGCTTGCGATCAGCTTGCCGCGACCACGCCCGGTGTCGAAGAGCTTCGAACTAACCACGGCTCCATCGAGAGCCGGCAATGGACGCTGATCGCCAATGGCTCCGCGCCGCGATGGGTTTTCGTGAGAGCTGAAGCTGGACCGCCCGACGGCTGGGCGCCGAAGCCGGGGATCGCCAAGCTCGATTTCCAGCCGCCGCTTGAACCTGCGCTCACCGCAGGATCCCGCCATTTCCTCGCCTACGCTCCGGTCGAGAGTAAGAGCCCCGAAGAGAGCCAGAAATCGGCCACGGCGAGCGAGGTTTTTGGCGCCGCGCAAGGCAGCTTTATCTGGCGGGGGCGAAAGTACAGCTACACTCTGGCGTCCGAACTGCCCTGTTTTCCACAGCAACAATAAGAGTCGCGATGACTGAATCGCAACGGCTGCCGCGCGAATTTTACGCGCGCCCGGTCCTGGTCGTGGCGCGCGAATGCATCGGCAAAGTCCTCGTGCATCGCACGGACGGGGGCGTGGCGGCCGGCCGAATCGTGGAGGCCGAGGCCTATCGCGGCCCGCTGGACCTTGCCGCGCATAGCGCGCGCGGACTGACCCGGCGAACCGCCGCGATGTACGGGCCGCCGGGCCACGCATACGTTTTTATGCTCTACGGAATCAGTTGGGCGATGAACCTGGTGACCGGCGCGGATGGCGAACCGCATGCAGTGCTGATTAGAGCGATCGAGCCGATCCGAGGCATCGATTTGATGGCGCGGCGGCGGGGCAAGCCGCCGGATTCCCGCGAACTGACTAATGGCCCAGGCAAATTGACTAATGCACTGGCTATTACCGGCGCCGACTATGGACGGGATTTATGCGGCGGACGGCTGTATCTGGAGCAATGCGAACTTCCAGCCGGGCGAATCGGCCGGTCGCCGAGGATCAACGTCGATTACGCCGGCCGCTGGGCCTCGAGGCGATGGCGCTTTTATGAACGCGGCAACCGTTACGTCTCGGTGGCGCCGCGCGACTAGCCGGCGGGAGCGCTCTGTGCGCGCGCCTCAGGCCGCGAAAGTACCGTCACGTTATTGAACTTCGCCACAACGACCGGATACTCCCGGCGAATCTCCGCGATCTGCGCCGGCGGCGCCGTCGGCGAAACGATCACTACGCGAGGCGCATTGCTCTCGGCTCCGTGGAAGGGGAATCGAACCAACTGCACACTATTTCGCTCGGCTGAGGGCAAGTAGTAGCTAACCAGGTAGTACTCGCGACAGACGCCGACGCGGCGCTCCGAACCGGCCCTGGCCAGCGCGGCAGCACATGCGTCGCGCCAGCGGTTGTCTCCCGGCCTCAGCGCCGACGACACTCGCAGCATGGAAAGACTTACTATCGCGACGATTCCAAGCGCGCGATAATTTCGCGACGGCAAGGACTCAATCCCTATTGCAGTGAGTATAAACACCGGAACAAAGGAGGATATCAGGTAGCGCGTGACGAGCATCGGAGCAATCGGATACGAGCCAGCCAACAGAATAATCGGCGGCAGCCCGATCCAAAGGATCAACAGCACCGCCGCCTCCCGGTGCGAACGCCAAAGCCGAATCCCGCCCACGATCGCGAACAGCACAAACAGCGGAAATGGCCAACTGCCAAGTCCGCTCTCGAAGGTCGCCACCGGCTCCCATGGCCCGGGCGGCCTGATCCAGTCGTAATCGCCCCGTATGACGCCTTCGACCCCGTAGCGCAGACCGGCAAGAAAGGGCAGCAGCAACACCATCGCGCCAACCAGCGCAGCCCCCAGCAGCCAGGGCGGCGCGCGCCGGGCGCCCGCGTCATTTCGCGCATCGGCATCGGCAAGCGACAGGTAGATCAGCCACAAAGCTTCCGCCGCGACCACCAATACCGCGGTAAAGTTGGTGGCCACTGCAACCGCTGAAAAAATCGCAAGACCGGCGTAGTTCACCAGTCCTTTCAGCCGCCGCGCGCGCAGCAGGAATATCACCTGCGCGAGAATCCACGCCTGCATCATCGAGTACATTCTCGCCTGGCGGGCGATTTCGACCGACGGACGCCCAACCGCAAAGATCAGCGCGCACAACGCCGACAGCATGTAGATGCCGCCCCTGGCGCGATCGTCCGATTTTGCGGGCGCGACCGCCGACAACACTTCCACCGCGAGGATGAACACCAGCACGATCGACAACGAACCGATCAGCGCCGGCAGCGCCCGCATCGCCGCCTCGCTTTCACCGAAAACCCGCATCCATCCGTATTGCGCAAGTTCGGAAATCGGGAATTTGCCCGAATCCAGCTGATGCTGCATCCGCAGCATTTCCCTCACGCTTGGCGCCGCCGACTCGGCCCATGAAAGCGACTCGTCGATCGACAGTTCGCGCGCGCCGAGGCGAAAAAACCGCAGAATCGCGCCCACCGCGACGGCCATCAGCAGCAATCCCCCAGCCCGTTCCCGCCAACCACGCGGCACAAAGTTATGCTTCATCGATCTGTCAGATGCGCGATGGGACTCGACTCCGGGAAATTGCGCAACGATCCTGTTTCGCGATTTACTATCCGGTGATGCCGACGCTCGCGCGAAGCCGTTTCCCAATCGCAATCATAACCGACTTCGGCTATCGCGACCATTATGCCGGTGCGATGAAGGGCGTCATCGCCTCGATCGCTCCCGGCGCGACGGTGATCGACATCACTCACGCCGTTCCCGCGCAATCCGTCGTCGCCGGAGCGATCGCATTGCGCGAGAGCTGGCGCTACTTCCCCGCGCGTACGGTTTTCCTTGCGGTTGTCGATCCGGGAGTCGGCACCGCGCGCGCGCCGATTGCGATCGAGACTCGCGCCGGCGCACGCCTGGTCGGGCCCGACAACGGCCTGCTATCGCTCGCCGCGAACCAGGCCGGCATCAAGCGCATCGTGAAACTGACTTCGCCCCGCCATCGTCGGGCCTGCGTGAGCGCCACCTTCCATGGCCGCGATATCTTCGCGCCTGCCGCCGCGTATCTATGGCGTGGCACGCCGATTTCGGCGCTGGGGCCTGCACTCCGTTCGATCGTGCAGTTAGATCTGCCTCGTCCCGTGGATTTGGCGCGCGAGCTGCGCGGGGAAGTGATCTATGTGGACGGTTTTGGCAATCTGGTGAGCAACATCGATCGCCAGGCGGCCCTGCAGTTCGGCTCTCGCTTTCGCCACAAATCCCTTTCGGTTAGGATCAAAGGCGGCGCGGCGATGCGACTACTTGAGGCTTATGGTGACGCGCCCAAAGGTGCTCCTCTCGCAACATTCGGGAGTTTCGGCCTGCTCGAAGTCGCGATTCGCGACGGTAACGCCGCCGCGCACTTCGCCGCCGGAGCCGGCTCATCGGTGTCGATCGTCGCGGCCGCGGGCCGCGCTTAATCATGGATGAAATAGTCACACACAAGGACGCTCCCACGGTCCTTACCGATATTCCGCGCTACGCGGCTGCGGCGGGGCCGGCGGCTCGCGCGCTCGATCTTCCGCGAATCCCGCCGCTCAACGTCGCTCTGTTCTTGATGACGCTGCTGACCACCACTACGGCCGGCGCGTACATGAATGGCGAGGAGGTCTCCTTCGCGCATCCGTTTCTGGCGATTGCGGCGCTGCGCTCGGGACTCACGTTCTCGATTCCGCTGATGATGATCCTGTTCGCGCATGAGATGGGGCACTACCTGACCTCGCGCTACCACGGCGTCGATGCCTCGCTGCCCTACTTCATCCCGGCGCCGCCGTCGTTCTTTATCATCGGGACCTTCGGCGCATTCATCCGGATGCGGGAGCCTGCGCGCACTCGGCGCGTGATGTTCGACATCGGCGCCGCCGGCCCATGGGCGGGCGTGATGCTCGCGATACCCGCGGTAATCATCGGCCTGTATTTTTCCGACGTGACGCCGCTGGACAAATCGGCCGGCGGTCTGGAGCTGGGCAACTCGCTCCTGTTCATGGGTCTCTCGCGCCTGGTGCTGGGCGTCGATCCTTCGGCGGTCAACGTGAACCTCAATCCGATCGCATTCGCCGGATGGCTAGGGCTGTTCGTCACCACGCTGAACCTGCTGCCGGTCGGACAGCTCGACGGCGGCCATGTGACCTACGCGCTGTTCCCGCGCCACCATCGCACGATCTCGGTGCTGTTCGTCGTGTCCTGCGTGCTGATGGTGCTGGTGCCGCTCGCGCTCGGGCTGAGTTTCTGGGGCGGCTGGATGCTGTGGGCGGTGCTGTCGGTGGCGCTTGGATTGGGGCATCCGTCCACCGTCGATCGCGACACTCCGCTGAACCCGCGCCGCGCTATTGCGGCATGGCTTACCGTCGCGCTGTTCATCGTCACATTCAGCCCGGTGCCGCTGGCCTTCGTGCAACCCGAGGCGCCTTTGCAACCGCGGGAGGATGCACACTCTCAGGAAATAATTCATCACGCACCGCACTACGACGAGATGATGCGCCGACTCGGCCGCGTCCGAATCTGAGCGGGAATTGATCGATCCAGATCGAGGAGAACCGCATTGGGATTGACCGACGGCTCGAACAAACCGAATCCCGAGACCAAGTCCCGGCGTCCGAGCTGGGACAATTACTTCATGACGATCACGCGCGAGGTCGCGGAGCGTTCGACCTGCCTGCGCGCCAAGGTGGGCGCGGTGATCGTGCGCGACCGCAGCATCCTGGCGACCGGCTACAACGGCTCGCCGGCAGGATTGCCGCATTGCACCGACGCGGGATGCCTGATCTACGAATCGCGCACGCCCGACGGAGAAATCGAGCAGAATTGCTATCGGACGATCCACGCCGAGATCAACGCGATCTCGCAAGCGGCGCGCAACGGCGTCGCGATTCGCGACGCCGACATCTACGTCACTCACACGCCCTGCATCCACTGCCTCAAGGTGCTGATCAACACTGGGGTGCGCACGGTGTACTACGCGCGCCCGTACAAACTCCACACCATCGCCGAGCTGCTCAAGTACGCCAGCATCAAGCTGGTCGAGGTCCCCGCCGAGGAACCCGCCACAGGCGCCGCATGACTTCCGACCGCCCTGCCTCAGCAGCAAACCCCGGTTGCGGAATCTGCGCGTCGATCGATCGGATCAAGGCCGGCGGGTTGCGCGATTTTATCGCGGAGCTGAATGGCTGCTACGTGATCCTCGGGGATCAGCAGTTCTATCGCGGCTATTGCGTGCTGCTCGCAAAGGTCCACGCGACCGAGCTTTACCTGATGCCCGCCGACGCCGCCCGCATCCTGTTCGACGAGATGCGGCTGGTCGCGGACGCTATCGCCGCGGTCGTCAAGCCGTGGAAGATGAACTACGAATGCCTGGGCAATTCGGAGCCGCACGTGCATTGGCATCTGTTGCCACGCTATGAAACCGACGCAATGCGGGGTGGGCCAGTCTGGATCCGCCCCGAATCCGAACGAAAGGTACTCCTTGACGAAAATGACCGCAGCGCGCTTATCGGATCGATCCGCAGCCAGCTTGCCACCCGCTTCCACGACGCGCGCATCCCACCCGGCTAGCAATCCAGCTTCGCCAACGAAAACGAAATTGATCCGCGCCGCTCTCGTACTCTCGTTCGCCGCGATCCTGATTTCAGGATGCAGGGCTCCGCTCCCCGACAAGGACAGTCCCGCCGCTCAGCTCTACGCGCGCCGATGCGACAATTGCCACAGGCCGTACAATCCCCACGGGTTGACCGCGGCGATGTGGGACACGAAGGTCAAGCTGATGGAACCGAAGATACAAAAGGCCGGGATGCCGCCGCTGACTGACGGAGAGCGCGCGTCGATCCTCCAATACCTCGAACGGTACGCGGGGACCCAATAAGAGCACCGCGCGATTGTTCCATTCATCGCGGTGATGCTAAATCCTCATCCACGGCGATCGCATGGCCGGCGAAGAAACTCTATGAAACCAATTCCGATCGGAACCCGGGGAAGTTACGCCAAGACCGTTGCGCCGAGCGACCTGGCCAGCCAGCTCGACCCGTCGCTCGCCGCGGTGATGTCCACGCCGGCGATGATCGCGATGATGGAGCTTGCCGCGGCGGACGCCGTCCGGCCGTTTCTCGACGCGGGGGAAAGTTCGGTCGGCATGTCGATCGAAGTCAGTCACAGCGCCGCGACTCCGCCGGGGCATCGCGCTCGCGCCGAAGCTGAGCTGACCAAAGTCGAAGGCCGGCGGCTTGAGTTTTCCGTGCGCGCCTTCGACGAAATAGAACAAATCGGCTCGGGGACGCATCGGCGCGCCGTAATCGACGCGGCCAAGTTCAACGATCGGATCAAAGCCAAGCAGAAAAACTAGCTGCGCGCAGGACACGACGATGACTACCGAACTTTTCGACCGCAAAGAGGTTTACGTGGGCCGTGATTTCGGCGGCGTGACCGCCGAGATCACGCCGGAACTGGTCGCGACCTACGTCGCCGGCACCGGCGACGACAATCCATGGTATCGCGGCGATTCTCCGCTCGGCGGCCCGATCGCTCCCGCGCTGATCCTTCACAGCGCGGTTTACCACACGCTCGCATGGTATCTGCCCAACATTTACGGCAACCTGCACACGCGCCAGGAATGGGAGGTGTTCGCGCCGGTGATGGTTGGCGAGCGGCTCACGACCCGCTCCGTCATCATCGACCGCTACATCAAGCGCGATCGCGAATACGTGGTGAACGAAGTGATCGTCGGCAACGGGTCGGGGCAAATCGTATCGCGCAGCCGCACCTATCAGAGCTTCCTGCTTCCCGACCAGGCCAAGCAGGGTTTCGTGGTCGATCGCGCGCGGGAAAAAGATTCGTCGCGTTCATTCAAAATCGGCGAGCGCGGCGGCGATCCGATCGGCGCTCCGATGCGCACGATCACCGAAGACATGTGCATGGCGTTCTCGGGACCGGTGCACAACTATCACAACGACAAGCAAATGGCGGTCGCGCTGGGATTCCCGGAAATTGTCGTGCAGGGGATGCTCTCGGTCTGCCTGGTTGCCGAAATGATGACGCGGCGATTCGGGCTTGGCTTCCTGTACGGCGGCAAAATGGATCTGCGGCTGGTTAACGTGGTGTGGGGCAACGACGTGACCGGGCCCAAGGGATTGATCGTGGGACGGCGGCCCGAGGGGAAACGCTCACGCGCCGAAGTCGAAGCGTGGTGCGAGAAGGCCGACGGAACCAAGACCGTCGTCGGCAGCGCCAGCGCGATCGAACTGTAATGCCCGCCCGCTCGCGCGCGCGTTCAATCGTGAGCGCGAAAAGTTTGCTTCTCGCCGCTGCCGCGGCGGCTTCCGTGTTCGCCGCGGGATGCGCGAATCGATGCGACTACGCGCGGACCAAGTGCCAGTACCAATGCAATCGCGACTACCAGGTATGCCAACTACATGGCAACGACGAATTCTATTGCCGAAATCAAATAGGCAACTGCTGGACGGCCTGCGACACCGACCGCGCCAGTTGCCATTCGTGGCTGTGAGTATTGAATGGTAATAACCTGCATCATCATATTCTTCGGATCTGAACACTTGGCAAGCACAGGTCCGCCGCCTCTAAAATAACGGGCCAGCGCTTCGCAACTCGTCGCGGCACGCTTCGCTAAACGCACGCAAGGGATCGATCGCGGCGCTGTTCACTACGCCTTGCAAGTCGCGGAACGTCTTGTTCGGCGCCTGGTACGTTTCGATGATGGTGTTGGCAACGCTTTGTGCGATTTCGGCGATCTTCGGCGACGACAGAACCCGCATCCTGCCGATCAGGGCATACAGTTTAACGAACTTGGCGATCTCCGCTTCGTTATGTCCTAAAGCATCCGCATACAATCGCGCCGCTTCCTCGATAAAGTCCTTATATAACTCTTCCCGCCTGGTTCTATGGTGCGCCAACTGCGCCGCTCGGGCCTGAGTTTTCTGGCTCAGCCATGACGAGGCCAACATCATGAAGCCGCCGACCACTGATCCAGCGAGCGCAGCAAAGGCGGAAAAGTATTGTGAGTTCGTAGTCGCATCCTCATCCGCCACAGGTCAGGTTTTGAGAAGCCACACGTACATCGCTCCTATAAATCAGGAAGATCGGGGAACTTCTTGCGAAGCATTAACTGTGCTACGAAAATAGTTATAGCGGTCGATACGCCGAATGCCAGCATCCCATCCGCTGTCTCGAAGGGCCCCAACAGTTTCCATGACGAGGACATGGCCACGTCACCAGTGCCCAGAGAGGTGTAGAGCATCGCAGAGCTGTAGAAGGCAACTGAAAGTTGGCCGATCTGACCGCACAAGACGAACACCACCGCCCAGATGAGGACGTCGAGCAAATGCGCGGTTCCCGCGAGCACGATCGCACCCGATAAGATTGTTACGTCTAGCCAAAACCAGACGCCGGTGCGTCCAAGTCGGTGGTGGTGGCGAACAAAACTTAGAATCCATATCATGGCAGTTGCCTGAATCACAATGGTAGCGAGGGTCATTACTAGACAGACCATTATCGGCAGCGCAACTCCGACCTCGTGTGTGGAAGAAGCCGCCATAGTGGTCATGCCTGGACCCGCGTCTCCTCGACGGTCAAGGATCTCCTCGATCTCAGACCCGCAGTTCTATTTTGACTCCTCGACGTAGAGAGTCACCCGGTCCATAGTTTCTGACGGAGACCGGCCACCGAGAAAGTACTCAATCGACACCACGGTGTAGGAATCCCATTGTCCCGGTCCGTCGGGCGGAAGGAAAATGCGCTCACCTATTCGCGGCATAAATCTGATCGAGGCGAGGGGCGCTTTGCCTACTTGCGTCTTTTTAGAAAGGTCGAATAACTCCAGGTAGGTCTCGTTGTCAGTTGCCATGCGGCATCCTCCCAATGTGAATTGCAACGCCTGTACAAAGTTCCCATTTTAACAATCGACGATAGCTAAATCGGTGAACGGGCACTACGCGAGCTTCCACAGACATGGCCCGCGAAACGGCGTAATCTGGCTGGTAGCCTGCCATCTTTAAGTGCCCGGCCAGCGCAGCGGTCCTTTATCCGGCTCGCGGAGTTGGCGCATCTGCGCGCAAGCCCGCCCCCGGGGTTGCCGACGGCTCAAGCGGCTTGCCCCTAATACGATGCGACATCCGCTCGACGATCACAAAGAGGGCCGGAATGAGGAAGATTGCGAAACCGGTGGAGAAGAACATGCCGGTTATCGTAACCGTCCCGATCAGACGGCGGGCCTGGCCGCCGGCGCCCAAAGCGATCCATAAAGGAGACAGGCCGATGATGAAGGCGAAGGAGGTCATGAGAATGGGCCGCAGACGCACGCGGGCGCCCTTGAGCGCCGCCGAGACAATAGACTCGCCCTTCTCGAGCTCGGCTTTGGCAAACTCGACGATCAAGATGGCATTCTTGGCCGACAGACCGATCAGCATTATGAGACCGACCTGGGCATAGACGTCGTTGTCGAGATGGCGTGACCATAGGCCAAAGAATGCGCCGCATACTGCCACCGGCACGCTGAGCAGCACGCTGAAGGGCAGCGACCAGCTCTCATAGAGGGCGGCGAGGATCAGAAATACAAACACCAGCGACAGCGCGAAGACTTGAGCGCCACCGCCGGCGACAGCCTGTTGGTAAGAGATTCCATTCCAGGCATACCCCATATCACGGGGGAGGACCTGGTTTGCCACCGAGTCCACCGCGTCCATCGCCTGGCCGGTGCTGTAACCGGGAGCAGGGACTGCGAATATCTCGATGCCGCGGTACTCGTTGAAGCGGGTGGTATATTCGGGCCCGAACGCCCGCTTCATGTCGATCAGCGTGGACAGCGGAACCATCGAGCCCGCGTTGTTTCGGACGTAAAACTGACCAACGTCCGTCGCGGTGACTCGGTACTGCGGCTCCGCTTCCACGAACACCTTCCACACGCGCCCGAAGCGGTTGAACTGGTTGACGTAATAGCCACCAAGCAGGGTCTGCAATGCGCTGTACACGTCTTGGATAGGAACGCCGAGCTTGAACACCTTGTCCTTGTCAACCGCAGCGAACAACTGCGGAACGCTCCGGTTCGAACAGGAGGAACATAGGCCCAATCTCGGGCCGTTTTTTCGCCGCGGCAAGGAACTTGCGAGTGTTATCCCATAGATAATCGACCGTTTTGCCGGCCCGATCCTGAACGAAGAAATCGATACCGCTAGCCTCGCCGATGCCGGGAATCGGCGGCGGCAAGTATGCAAAAGCCTGCGCCTGGGGCAGGGCGGCCAGCTTGCGGTTGAGGTCAGCTACGATAGCTGGGGCTTGCAGAGCAGCGGTCCCCCGCTGGTCGTAGGGCTGGAGTTGACAGAAATAGGCTCCGCTTCGGGGGCTGCTCAACTGGGTGAGGAAGTTTAAGCCGGAACTCGAGCTATAGTAGCGGATCGCAGGTTCGCTCCTGATGATTTGATCGATTTGCTTCATCACGGCGTTAGTCCGCTGCAGCGAGGCGGCCGCGGGAAGCTGGACGCTGAATCAGAAACCAGCCCTGGTCTTCGTCGGGCAGGAATGATTGCGGCAAAATCTTTCCCAGGCCGCCGGCAAGTACCGCAAAACCCGCCTAGTACAACGATCGCCACCACAAGCTTACGGATGAGCAGATCGCAGGTCCGGATGTAGCCATTTTGCGCGCGCGCAAAGCCCGCGTTGAACATTGCGAAGAAGCGCGCGAGCGGTCCGCGGCCGGCGCCAGTGCTTTTTGGACGCAGCAGAATTGCGCCGAGCGCCGGGCTCAGGGTGAGAGCGTTGAAGCACGAGAGCAGCACGGAAAATGCGATGGTTAGTGCGAACTGGCGGTAAAGCGAGCCCGTTATTCCCGCCATGAATCCGGCCGGGATAAAGACCGCGGAGAGCACCAGCGCGATTCCGACCAGCGCGCCGCCGACCTCGTCCATAGCTTCGCAGCGCCGCGTCCTTCGGCGACCGTCCATGCGTCGATCTTTGCCTCGATCGCTTCGACCACGACGATAGCGTCGTCCACCACCAGGCCGACGGCCAGCACCAGCCCCAAAAGCGCAAGCGTGTTGACCGTGAACCCGACCGCCGGGAAGAACATGAAAGCTCCAACCAGCGAGACGGGAATAGTAAGCAGCGGGATCAACGTCGCCCGCCAGCTTTGCAAAAAGATGAAGACCACCAGGATCACGAGGGCGATTGCTTCCAGCAGGGTCTTCACGATCTCCCGGGCACCCTCGGTGACGGGGATAGTCGTGTCCAAGGTCAGATTGGCTTTCATGTCTGCGGGAAAATGACGCTCGAGTTCGGCCATTTTGGCCTTGGCCAGGTTGGCGGCGGCGAGCCCATTGGAGGCCGGGTTCTGGAAAAGGCCGACGATCGCAGCCGGCGCTCCGTTGAAGGATGCCTGCTCGGTGTAGGTTTCCGCGCCGAGATCAATCCGGCCGACATCCTTTAGCCGTACCAGCGATCCGTCCGGGTTGGCGCGAATAATAATTTCCCCGAACTCCTCCGCGTTCATCAGGCGGCCCTGTGCGCGCACGGTGTAGGTGAGTTGCTGGCCCGGCGGGGCCGGCTCACCTCCGATCTGGCCCACGGGATTGACCACATTCTGGGCCGCGATCGCATTCTCGAGATCTGCAACGGTCAACTGAAGCTTGGAGAGGACATCCGGTGCGACCCAAATCCGCATCGCATAGTTGGACGCTCCATATAACTTGACCTGGCCGATGCCGGGAATCCGGGCAAGCTCGTCTTCGATATTGATCGCAACGTAGTTGGCCAAAAATGTTGCGTCCCAGGTCCTGTTCGGCGAACTTATCGTAAACACCAGCAACGGGATGCCGACCGTCTGCTGCGTCGTCAGCCCATAGCTGTTGACCTGTGCCGGCAGGCTCGAGGTCGCCTGGGACAGCCGGTTCTGGACCTGGACCTGGTCGATATCGACATCACTGCCAACCTCGAAACTGACCTGCAGCGTCATCGACCCGTCGTTGCCGTTGATGGACTGCATGTAGATCATGCGCTTGGCGCCGTTGACCTGCTCCTCGATCGGGGTGGCGACGGAAGCCTCGACGGTGAGCGCATCGGCGCCGGTATAGACCGCCGTGGTCTGGATCTGAGGCGGCACGATGTCGGGGAACTGCGCGATTGGAAGCCGGAGCGCCATCACTGCACCGGCGATAACGAAGAAGATCGAAATAACGATGGCAACGATCGGGTGATTGATGAAAAACTTCGACACCGCTCTAGCTCTGGGGGCTTGAGGCCGCGCCGGGCGAGGGCGCTTGGCCTGCAGTTCCAGGCGTACTCTCCGGTGCGGGCTGGGCGGGAATAACACGCGGTTTCACTTCCATCCCGTCGTGAACCATCTGCAATCCCTCGGTGATGACGCGTTCGCCGGGCGAGACTCCCTTCTCGATGATTCGAAGGCCGGCTGCCTGCTTGCCGACCTCAACGGTGCGCATCATCACTTTGTTGTCCGAGCCCACGACGGCGACCTGGTATTGCCCCTGGGTCTCAAGCACGGCGCCCTGCGGGACGAGTAGCGCGTTATGCAGGACGCCGGTGGCGACGCGGATTTTCGCGTACTGACCAGGGCGCAGAATATCGCCGGGGTTCGGAAAAGTTGCCTGAATCTGAATCGTACCGGTCTGGATGTCGACCTGCCGATTGGCAGCGTAAAACTGGCCTAGATGTTGGTAGGTCTCGCCATTGGCCAGGATCATTTGGAATGGCAGCGGCGGCTGCGCGACTCCATTCTCCTGCGCGTTAATCCGTGCCGCAAACTGCAGGTAGGTCCTTCTCGGGGATTGGGAATGTGACTTTGATGGGGTCGAGCTGCGAAACTGTCGTCAGCAGAGTCGTGGTGCCGACCAAGTCGCCGACCTGGGCCTGCGCGATTGCCGCGACGCCATCTATCGGCGAGTAGACCTTGGTCCAACCGAGGTTGAGCCTGGCGCTCTCGACCGCCGCCTCGGCCGCTTGCACTTGCGCCGTACTCCCCCTAAACGCCTGGGTGATGTGGTCGAAAGTCTCCTTGGGAATTACGTGTTGTTGATAGAGCACGGTATCGCGCTCAAGGTCCTGTTGATTTTGTTTTAGGGTGGCTTGTTCCTCGGCGAGTGTGCCGAGCGCCTGGTCGAGCGCGGCCTTGTATTGGCGATCGTCGATCTCAAACAACAGCTGATTGGTATGTACGTGCGAGCCGTCTCGGTAATCCTGCTTGAGCAAATAGCCGGAGATCTTTGGATAGATCCGCGCGTCGACGTTCCCAGCGGTGGTGCCGACAAAATCCGAGTACGATGTCACGTCCTGCTGGATGACCGAGGTCACGACAACCTCTGGGGTGGGCGCCAGCGCCGGGGTCCCCTTCTTGCAGCCGATCGCAGCCAGCGACAACGTTACCGCGAAACCCGCGTAGAAGAGTCTCATAGCTATCACGCGCTCCCAAATCTTCCTCGACCCGATCATCGGGAAGGCCGGATGTTGAGAGAATCGCTCGGCGCTATTCATGTCTTCACAGCCCGCCGGCCGACTGTATAACGACTGCCGCGGTATGTCACTGGGCGGGATCTGAGCATTGCTTCCGCGCGAATCGGTCAAGTGGCGTTCGATGAATTCTATTGCCGGAATCAAATAGGTAATTGCTGGACGGCTTGCGACGCCGACAGCGCCAGTTGCCGTGGTGGCTGTGGTATTAATCGCGAACTCCATGATGGTCTCGATTGCATGTTGCCGGAGGCAGGGTGGAAGGGTTGAATCGAGTGATTTTGAAGGTCGAAGAAGGATTCCGGCGCGGACGAAGCGATGGAACTGGCGGCTTTCGTGGACCAGCTTCAGGCAAAAATGAAAGTCGACCGATTTGCTTAGCCGGCGCGGAGGTACTTATCGAAATGGCTTGCATAGAAAAGGGAGGAACAGGTAGCGAACCGGTCCGGCACTGGCGATAATTTCAATCACCAGCGGTCTGAACGGCAGCCGCTAGGCGGAAGACGACGGCCAGATGTTTGAAGACGGGTGGCCCACCGCTTGGCAGCGCCGGAGCCCCCTACCCAGCCGCGCAAACCGTGATATAGAGTTGCACCAAAGAAGCGGTCCAGGGGAAAAATCCGAATCGCTGCTGAAACGCTTGCAGCACCGGCTTTGATTCTGGGGCTGCTGCTGATCTGCGCGCCGGCCGCCCGCGCCCAGACTGGAACTGAATCCGTGCTCTATTCCTTCTGCAGCGAGACCGGATGCGCCGACGGAAAGTATCCTCAGGCCGGACTGACTTCGGCAGCGACGGCAACTTCTATGGCACGACTAGCGGCGGGGGCACGAAGGTCGAAGGCGGCACGGATTTCAAAATCGGCCCTTCCGGCGGTCTTACCACCCTTTACTCGTTCTGCAGCCTGACCAATTGCGCCGACGGCAACGCGCCTTTGGCCGGCCTGATCGAAGTCGGCGGCAACTTCTATGGCACCACTGAGGTGGGCGGCGCGAATAGCTACGGCACGGTGTTCAAATTGGCAGTGCCGTCGCCGACGCCCACGCCGACGGCGACCGCAACGGCGACGCTGACCGCAACAGCGAAGCCGACCGCAACGGCGACCGCAACACGGACGGCCACTCTCACGCCGACACCGACGCGGACAGCCACCGCAACCCCGACGCCGACCGCGGTACCGGTGACGCTCAGATCGCGCCCAAGAATCTCAAGTCCGCACGAGCAAGGTCGGAACGCTGAGCAAAGGAAAACGGTGAAGGTGCCCAAACCCGAGGGGAAGAAGAAGGTTCCGGGGATTGCGGTGCAGATTGAACTGATTTCCGACAGTCCGGCGGTATTCGCGCAGACAAACGGCTGTCCGATTTGGCCGACGGCAGGCCTTCTGGCCGGCGCCTCTTGGACGATCTCGGTGACGTTTACACCGACTACAACTGGTAAGCAGACCGGAACATTGGTGATTACCGACAACGCCAACCACAGTCCGCAGACGGTGCCGCTGAGCGGCACGGGGAAAGCCCCTAAGTAGTAGCGGCGGGCCCCCTCATCAATCCGCATTAAGAGCCGAGGAAATTAAGACAGAGGTAAAGAAAAAAATCCCAGTTGAATGACTACTGCGGCGCGGTGAGCGCCTCGATTTCCCCGATCGACTTCGGCGCCGCCGCGGTCATCACTTCGTGACCGTCCGCGGTCACCAGCACGTCGTCCTCGATTCGAATTCCCACTCCGCGAAAACTTTCGGGAACCTCGTCGTCGTCGGGATAGATGTACCATCCCGGCTCGACCGTAAGCACCATCCCGGGCTCGAGCACACGCGACTCGCCGCCCACCCGGTACAGCCCCACGTCGTGCACGTCCATGCCGAGCCAGTGACCGGTGCGATGCATGTAATAGCGCCGGTACGCGCCCGTCTCGATTATTTCCTCGGCCGATCCATGCAGGATTCCGAGCTGGCGCATGCCGTCAACCAGCACGCGCAGAGCGGCTTCGTGCGGATCGTCGAAATGCGCGCCGGGTTTGATTGCGTCGATCGCCTTGAGCTGCGCATCGAGCACGACCTCGTACAGGCTGCGCTGCAAGGCGGTGAAGCGCGCCCCGATCGGCGACGTGCGCGTGATATCCGCGGCATAAAAGTCGCACTCCGCGCCGGCGTCGATAAGCAGCAGCTCGCCGGTGCGCATCTCGCGATCATTGTTGATGTAGTGCAGGGTCGCCGCGTTGGGTCCCGACGCGACGATCGACGGATAGCTCGGACCCGTCGCGCCATTCGAGCGAAACACGTAGTCGATCTCCGCCTCGATCTGCCACTCGCGCATCCCGCCACGCGCCTTCATCATCGCGCGCTTGTGCGCGTCGGCTGAAATCGCCATCGCGCGCCGCATCGCCTCGAGCTCCGCCGGCTCCTTCTTCACCCGCGCCTCGTGAATAATGTCGCGCGGGTCGATTATCGACGAGGGACCCACCCCGGTTCGCGGCCGCATCGAGTGAGCCCATCGAATCAGCTTCAGCACCCGCTCATCGATCTTCTCGTTCAGTCCGAGCGGGTAATGCACGCGTTCACTCGTCTCGAGGTAGCGCGGCAAGACCTTTTCGAGTTCGTCGATGACGTAGGCCTTGTCCGCCCCGTATTCGACCATCGCGCCCTCGACGCCGGCGCGCCTGCCGGTCCAGGTCTCGCGCTCCTTGTCGCGCGGACGCACGAACATCACGAACTCGCCGTCCGGATGCCCCGGCGAAAGTATCGCCACCGATTCCGGCTCCGTGAACCCTGTCAGGTAGTAGAAATCGCTATCCTGCCGATAAACGAACTCGACGTCGCCCGATCGTACAGCCACCGGCGCGCTCGGCAGGATCGCGGTAGCGCCCGGCGCGATCGCCTCCATCATGCGCTTGCGCCGCGCGCGGAAATTGTCGCCGTTCCCGCTAAGAGCCATCGCAATTCAATCCGCCACGCAGTCTGCGCTCACGGTAATCCCGCGCGCGGGACTTCCACGCGGGCATATTCGATTCTTCCATTTCTTCCGGTGCGGCATTTCTCGGGATCGGAACTCGGCGCCGTCGCGATAAACAACACGCGCCCGCCGGCGCCGCCGAGCATGCATGCGAACGCGTCGGTCTCCACCTTAATCCGCTCGATGACCTCGCCGCCCTGCTTGACCCGAATGACCTCCGACTTGGTCGGACACGCCACCCAGATCGCATTTTCGGCGTCGAGGCAAATTCCATCGGGCGGACTCGTTCCCAAATCGGCCCATACGCGCCGATTCGCCAGCGATCCATCGGCGGCGATATCGAACGCGGTCAAGCGGGCGCCAAAAGTCTCGCCGACGATCAGCGTCTTTCCGTCGGGCGCGATCACCATCCCGTTGGGGAACATCAAATCCTCGGCCACGACGCGCGTGGCGCCGTCCGGCGAGACCATCACCAGCGTGGTCGGGCGCGGTGTTTCGTTGGCGTACAGGTCGAATCCGAAGTTGCCGACGTAGGCGCGCCCGCGCACATCGACCACCATGTCGTTGCAATCGAATGGCGCCAACTTGCTCAAGTCGGCGACCGTCTTCAGCCCGTCGGGATCCCGCCGCATCAGCTTGCGGTCTTTCATCGACACCACGAGCATCCGTCCATCAGGCAACCATCCGAGTCCCGACGGCTGCCCCGGCACCTCGCAGATGACTTCGCAAGGACCCGACATCCCGATCGCGAGCACCTGATGGGCGTGCATGTCGGAGAAGTACAATTTCCCGGCGCGCCATCGCGGCCCTTCGGGAAACGCAAGCCCGTCGATCAAGACTCTCAGCGGACGCATCGGATTCTCCTCCTCAGTCCAGCGCGCCCTTCGCGCGCATCGCTTCGACCTCGGCCGCGCTGTAGCCGAGCAATCCCGTCATCACTTCATTGGTATGCTGCCCCAGCGTCGGGGCCGCCGTCCTGATTTCGCACGGCGTGCCGCTCATCCGCCACGGGATGCCGCAATGCTGGCGTTTTCCGACCTCGGGATGCTCGCGATAGACGAAGTATTCGCGCTGGTTGAGATGGGGATCCTCGGAAAGGTACTTGGCATCGGCGCAAGCGCCGGCTGCGACTCCGGCCGCTTGCAGAGCCGTGACGGCATCCGCGACGGTGCGGGTCGCCGCCCACTCGCCGATTAATTCTTCGAGCGCGTATTCGTTGGCCTTGCGCGCGGCCAGCGTGGCGAACCTGGGATCGGCCGCCAGATCAGGTTTGCCTATCGCACGGGCCAGCCGAGCCCATTCGGCGTCGTCGGCGCATATGATCGACACCCATTGATCGATGACCTGGTCGAGGATTTTCTCGGGCAGGTCGAGGCACTTGAACATCCCGTGCGGCGCCATGTGCGGATCGCGATTTCCGTTCCGCTCGGGCTCGCGGCCGTTCATGGTGTACTCGAGGATTCCCTCCGCCAGCAGGTCCATCGCGCATTCCCACTGGCTCATGTCGATATATTGCCCCTGGCCGGTCTTGGCGCGATGGAACAGGGCGCTGATCACGGCGAAGGCGCCATGCACTCCGGCGTTGGGGTCGGCGTAGCTGAAGCCGGCGTGCATCGGCGGAAATCCCTGATAGCCGGTCAGCGCAGACAGGCCAGACAACGGCACCTGCGCCGGCCCATAGGCGACGTAATGACTCTCAGGTCCGGTGTCGCCGTAGCCCGACATCGTAATCATCACCACGTTGGGATTGACCTTCTTGACCGCCTCGTAGCTGAAGCCCATCTTGTCGATCACGCCCGCGCCGAAGTTGTTGATGACCACGTCGCTCTGCTTGATAAGCCGCCACGCGGCTTCCTTGGCCTCGGGATGCTTGAAATTCAGCGACAGCGATTTTTTGCTCTGGTTGTATTGATTGTAGTAGCCGGACTTGTTGAGGCTGTCGAAGACGCCGTCGGGCCACGGCGGCAGCATCCGCGTCACGCACGGCCGGGTCCTGGTCTCGATCCTGATCACTTCGGCGCCAAGATGAGCCAGTTGCAGGGTGCAGTACGGTCCGGCCCACACCCAGGTAAAATCGCAAATTCTGATTCCAGACAGCGGAGGTTTCGTGGCCATCGCTAAATCACACCCTTACGCTTGAGTTCGCCCAGCCGGGCCTGCGAAAGTCCGAGCTGCGACCCGAATACTTCCTGATTATGCTGTCCCAGCGTCGGCGCCGGCCGCCGAATTTCCCACGGGGTGCGCTCGTACTTCAGCGGCGCGCCCGGATAGAGGTGCTTGCCGGCCACGGGCTGCGCGATCTCGGCGAAAAATCCGCGGGCCTTGAGATGCTCGGAGTTGAGCAGATCGCCCATCGTTGACACCGGCGCAAACGGCACCCGCCGTTCCTGCGCCATGCGATACAAGCCGAGCACGGTCTGCTGGGAGACCCACGGTTCAAGCAACACTTTGAGCGCGTCCCAGTTGACCGCGCGCACCAGCCGATCCTTGAAGATCTCCTCGTTGGCCCATTCGGGACTGCCCATGATCTCGACGAAGCTGCGCCACTGATGCTCCTCGATGCAGCAGAGAAAGATGAAGCCGTCCTTGCACAGCATCGGCGCGACCGGGGCCAGCGGCTTCTGCCCCCATCGCGTCGAGATCATCTTCATGTACGGCCAGTACTCGAACGTCATTTCGAGGATCGCGGCGACCGATTCCTGGACCGAGACCTCGACATGCTGCCCCGCGCCGTCGCGAAGCGCGGCGAACGCCGCCCCCATCGTAGCCACCGCGGCATGCGCTCCGCCCTGGTATCCGGCCTGCTGTCCCGCGGCTTTCAGCGGTGGCAACTGCGGAAACTGCGGGGCGCCGTTGAGCGCGCTCACGCCGCCCGCGCTCCACAGCGTCATATCCTCGGCGCGGTAGTTGCGATACGGACCGCTCAGCCCGAACGGCGCGATCGAGGTCATGATCAGCTTCGGATTCGCGCGGCGCATCCGCTCGTAGGTGAGCCCGACGCGATCCATCTCGGGCGGCGTGACGTTGTGAATCAGGACGTCGGCATCGGCCACCAGCTTCTCCAGAATCTCGAAGCCCTCGGGCTGCGTGATGTCGAGCGTGACGCCGCGTTTGTTGGTGTTGAGATAGAGGAACAGCCCGCTTTTCTCGGGATGCGGTATATCGCCGGGAAACGGGCCGCGGATGCGCGCGCGATCTCCCGCGCCCGGCCGTTCGATCTTGACGACCTCGGCGCCCATGTCCGCCAGCAGCTTGCTGCAATAGGGCGCCGACGCCATCTCACCCACTTCAACAATCTTTAGACTGGATAGTGCTCCCGCCATCGATACTCCGTCTCTACCAGATTGATTGATTCTACTCCGGAAGGACCTGCCGGAACGGCCTTACCTCGACGCGCTCGAACACGCCGGCGGTCGTGTACGGATCGCTGTTGGCAAACGCGAACGCTTCGGCTTCGCTCTCCATATCCACGATAATGAGACTGCCGCTGCCGTCGGTGAATGGCCCCGCGATCTTCACCTTGCCGGCTCGATCGAGCGGGCGCAGGTTGTCGAGATGAGCCGGCCTTACCCGCGGCCGGATGGCAGCGCCGGCGGGTCCGTCATGGCCGATAATCACGAACAGCATCGCATCGTCCCCACGAAGAAATGCGCCGAAATGAGCCGTGATAATTAGCACGGCGCGCTAGCGCGGGCAAAAGCAGCAGGGGGCAGGGGGTGATTGAATGCGGAACCCACGGTGGGTTCCGCACCTCCCTGGGCAGGGGTGAGCCCTGCACCGCAGGGGCTGACCCCTGCACCCACCGTCAAGGCCTCGCTCCGTTGTCGCGCGCGACCACCGCTAGTGTGTCAGTCACATGTCCAAGGCTTGCGGCTGGTGGCGCCGTATGGAAAAAATCTTAAGTTGGAACCGGAATTCATCACGGAGACTAATGGAGACCTGGTTGTGAAGCGCGGATTGAAAATTGCAGTTTTTTCCTTTGGTATCGCGATGATGCTCACGAGCGCGGCGCTTGCGAAGAGTTCCGGACCGGCGACCAAGGCCGTCAAAGTTACGATCAAAGGGATTGGGGGAGGCTCGGTGCCTGGCGGAGACGTGGGTGGCGACGGCCAATGTATCAACACCGGCGACCCCTGGCTCGATAACTATGCTTGCTCAGGCGCCGGCAATTGCTCTTGCTCCGTGCTTGGCTCCCCCAAGGTCTCAGGAGGCAATCTCAAGACGGTGACGAATATCTTCGTCACGGACGACGAAGGGATCAATCCTGCTACCGAAGGCGCGGTCGGTAGTGGGCCCGCCCCGGAATGCCATCCGTTCCTTGGCATTTTTACGGTAACGGAAACCGGCAGCGATTTGGTCACCGCCAACTTTTTCGGGGTTAGCTGCAAACATGTAATCGGGGTCTCGAGCAACCACCCCGGCGGAACCAATGACAAGGATCTGATGTCGGGAGGTTGGGGAGTTTCCGGCACTCCCGCACCCACCAAGGCGACCTCGGGATGGGGGACGTTCACCGGCACGGTCGACAAGGCTACGAATGCGGTCTCACTGTCACTGAGTGGCTGGATAACGCAGTAGCAGGGCTGAGCCCTGCACCTAGTATTAAGGCCGCGCTCCGTTGTCGCGCGGCAGGGTTGAGCCCTGCCTACACCTGATCCTTGTCCAATGACGAGCACCACTTGCGCGAGGTGCGCCCTTCCCATCCGCGCTTGTGGTAGGCGTAGCCCACGATCAGCGGTACGGCGATCGTCGCCTCGCAATAGACCATCTGCTCCCAGGTGGTATCGACCTTGCCCCAACTGCTGGCCTCTTTGAGCGTGCTGCCGGAGAGCGCGCCGTCGCGCACGTCGGCGACGGTGATCTGAATCGCGTACTTGTGCATCGGCACGTCATGGCCGAGCACCTCGGCTGCGACGACGATATCCTGCGCGAAATTTTTCGGCACTCCGCCGCCGATCATGAGGAGCCCGGTGCTCGTGTTCTTCACCTTGAGCCTCGTCAATTCGTAAAAATCCTTGGCGCTGTCGAGCGAGACCTTGGGCTTGCCGTGGCGCGCCGCCTGATGCGCGACCAGCCCGAATCCGGCGGAGCAATCGCTGAACGCGGGGCAGAAAATCGGCACGTCCTCGCGGTAGGCCTCGAGCACGATGCTGGCGGCGGTCTTGGCGCCGGTCTCGGCCAGGTACTTGCCCATCTCGCCGACGAATTCGCGCGACGAATAGGGGCGCGGGTCGAGGCGGTCGGCGATTTTCTGAACGGTCTCGTCGCAGAGGCGCAGCTCGTCTTCGTCGATCAGCGTGTCGTAGATGCGATCGATATGCAGTCCGCGGAGCTTGTCGTCGTCGAGGCCGTACTTGAAGCGGTCCTCCGCCATCCAATGCCTGAAACCGAGCGCCTCGAAGAAGTCCTGATCGACGATGTTGGCGCCGCTGCTCACGATCGCATCGACCATGTGATTGCGAATCATGTCGGTGAAGACGCGCTTGAGTCCGGCACTGATAAGCGAACCCGCCAGGCACAGGATGATGCCGCAGTCGCGATCGCGCAGCATCCGATCGTAAATCGTCGCGGCGCGATGCAGGTCGCGCGCGCTGTACGCCATCTGGCCCATCGCCTCGACGATCGGCACGACGCTTTCGCGCGTGATATCGAGGTGTTCGATCGGCCGTTTGAGAAATTCCGACTTGGTGCTCATTGGTACGCCCCGTGATGTGCTGAATTCATGGCCGATAGTACGCAACGACCGAGTTGTACGCTACTTGAGCGGACCGATTCCGCCCAGCCCCGTCCAGTAGAGCATGAAATATATCGCGCCGAGCCCGATCAGGAACGCGAACGCGACGACGTCGGCTGCCGTCACCGGGTAATCGATAAACGTACCCGGCTCGTGGCTGAAGCCGAAGCCGCGCGCTTCCAGAGCCATCGCCATGTTGTTGGCCTTGCGCAGCGCGCCCATAAACACCGGGATCATCACCGGCACATAGCGCCGCACGCGCTCCAGCGGCCCACCCTGGTTGAAATCGTAGCCGCGCAGCCGCTGCGCATCGACGATCGTCACCGCAGAGTCGATAAACAGCGGCACCAGGCGAAATGACAGCGAGATCGCGAAGCTGGCGCGATACGGCACCCGCATCCGTTGCAGTCCGTAGGTGAACTCCTCGATCTTGGTGGTGGAAAGAAACAGCACCGACGCCGCCAGCAGCTCGGCGAGCTTGATGCCGCGCCCGACGCCAAACACGATCGACAGCCTGCTGACGTGAAAAACCGGCACGTTCACCAGCACCGCGCCGCGACGGTAGAAAACCATCCACGCAATCGTCGTGGTGAAAACCAGAATCAGGAACAGCCATCGCAGCCGGTAGAAGTTCGGCCACGAATCCGTGAGCTGCACGATCCACAGCATCACCAATCCGACCGGCGCGAGCGCCCAAGGATTGTCCACCCAGTACACCGACCAGAACATGACGAAGAGCGCGAACACTTTGACCGACGGATGGAGGCGATGAACGAAGGTGCCGCGATCGATGTACAGATAAATCGGCATCAGGCGCGTCCCTTGACCCACTCGGCGAATTCGCCGGTGGTCAGCGCGAGCGTGCCGAAGCGGCGGCTCAACTCGGTGATCTCCGGCGCGCGGAATGACGACGAGTGGAGCAACTCGTCCTGCATGAAGAACTCGCGCACGCCGCCGTCGAAAATCTTGGCGCCCTTGCGCAGCAGCACGACGCGCCGCGCATACTGCGCGACCAGCCACGGGGTATGGGTGATGATCACGATCGCGATTCCGGCGCGGTTCAAGTCCCGCACCAGCGCCATCATGCGAACTTGCTCGCGATGGTCCAGGCCGGTGGTCGGCTCGTCGAGAATCAGCATCCGCGGCTTGAGCACGAGCACGCTGGCGACCGCCAGGCGCTGGCGCTCGCCCTTGCTGAGCAGGAACGGGTCGCTCTGGCGCTCGCCGTGAAGGCCGACCGCCTCGAGCGCTTCGTCGCATCGGCGCCGAATCTCGCCGTCGTCCAGGCCGAAGTTGCGCGGGCCGAACGCGACTTCGTCCTGGACCGTGGCGGCGAAAATCTGATGGTCCGGGTTCTGGAAAACGTAGGCGACTTCGCGCGCCGACTCGGCCGGGCGCATCTGCGCGCGGTCCTTGCCTTCGATCGTCACGCGGCCGGTGGCGGGATGGAGCAGGCCGACGATCTGCTTGGCCAAGGTGGTTTTGCCGGAGCCGTTCTGCCCGACGATCGCGATAAAGTCGCCGGCTTCGACTCTGAGATCGATCGAATCGAGGACCCGCGGCCCGCCCGGATAGCTGAAGCTCAAATCCTCGATCGTGATAAATGGAGGGCCGGCGAGCCGCGTTTTCGGCAAGCGCCGGGTGTTCGGGTGCGCGGGAATCGGCGCGGTCGCCAACCGAAGCTGCGGCGATGCGCGGGTAGGCGCGCACGATCGCGTCGTAAGCCTCCTCGACGCTGTCCGCTTGCGCGTCGATTTCGAGCAGTTTGAGCGCGTGGCCGAGTCCGGGCGGGCGCACGCCGCACGCGGCGAGCAGCTCGGAGCGCGCGAACACCTCCGAGGGCGGACCGTCGGCGGCGATTTCGCCCTCGCGCAACACGATTATCCGATCGGCGGCGCGCAGTTCCTCGGACTCGTGTTCGATTACGATCAGGCTCAAGCCTTGCGCGCGCAGCTTGGCGATCAAGTCGAAGACTTCCGCCCTGCCCTCGGGATCGAGATCGGTGGTCGGCTCGTCGAGCACGATCACCGACGGCCGCAACGCCAGCACCGACGCAATCGCAAGGCGCTGCTTCTCGCCGCCGGAAAGCGAGGTTGGATCGCGATGCTCGAAGCCGCGCAGTCCAACGGCCTCCAGCGCGGGAACGATTCGGCGGTCCATCTCGGCACGGTCCATGCCGACCTGTTCCATCGCGAAAGCGACTTCGTGCGCGACGTTGGTGGAAAACAATTGCGACTCGAAATCCTGGAAAACCATTCCCACCTTCGGCGCGACGTCGCAGACGCGAAGATGCCCGAGCGGCTCGCCTGCAATGCGAATCGCGCCGCGAAAATCGCCGTCCTCGAACTCCGGGATGATGCGATTGAGGCATTTGGCAAGCGTGGACTTGCCCGCGCCCGACGCGCCCATCACGCCAATCGTCTCACCGGCGGCCTGCACGAAGCTTACCGCTCGAAGGGCGGGACGGCCGGCGCCGTGGTAAGTGAACGTGACTCCCTCGACCTGAACGGCGTGCGGGCCGGGAGTCACTGAAAACATTTGCGCGTTGGTTTTCACATCATCAACAGGCCCGCGAACGCCAGCAGCAGGAACGGGCCGACAATTATTGCGACCGGCTTGTCGTACGGGGCGACAATCATCCAGGCGGGCAGAAACTTTGGCACCCAATAGCCGGTCGAAAGCAGATTCCCGGTGATCCAGGCGCCGCCCTCGCCCGCTATCAGCACCGCGAAACCAAAGGCTCGAATTGGCACCGGCTTCAGTTTCACCTCGGGCATCACGTCCGTGTAGAGCATCCGGCCTTTTTTCACGCGCGGATAGACGGCTGCGAGGATGAACGGCGAGAGCACCAGCGCCGACGCCATATTGTTGAAGATGATCACGTTGCCGAGCATCGCGAACGGCCTGATCACGAGCACGTTGTCGGCCCATCCGACCAGGTCGGCGCACAGCACGCTCGCGGCAAGGCATGCGACAGCGTACTTGAAAATTATGAGCGGTGAGCTGGGAACCGGACTCTCGCCGCGCGCGATCAATTCCCAGACTTTGTACGGAATCCATCCGTAGGCCAGATTCGCGAGGAATCCGGCGATGTCGCCCGGCGAGACTCCGCCGAAAAAATCGCCAATCATGTTTCCGATCGCGGAACCCCACGCGGCCGCGGGACCGAACAGGAACGAGCATACGACCGGGATCGCGTTGGCGGGGCGAAGCTCGGTGACGCCGGGAATCAGCGGAACGACCTTGAACGGCACCAGCACCGCCGCATAGAGCGCCGCCGAGATCGCGCATAGTACGACCATCCGCGTGTTGCGCCACATCAGGCGAAGATCGCTCATCGCGCCACCGCCGATACGATGCGCGTGCGGCGCATGCCTGCTATACGAATAAAATGATCGACAGCCACGTTCATCTCGACGCTGACCAGTATCCCGACCCTTCCGGCACAATCAAGCGGGCGAAGGACGCGGGAGTATCGGCGATGGTGGTGCCGGGAGTCGGGCCCGCGTCCAATCGCAGGGCAATCGAACTCTCGCGTGAGTATCCGGGCGTGGTTTATCCGGCCATGGGACTTCATCCTGAGCAGTCGGAACATAGCGAACGTGACGTGCTGGAGGTACTCGAGACGATCGCGCGCGAGCGCGATTCGATTTGCGCCGTCGGCGAAGTCGGATTGCCATGGTACGGCCCGGGCGCGGGAGATGCGGGCGTGCGGGACGCGGCGAAGCTGGCACTCGCACGCTTTGCGCAAGCCGCGGCCGCGATGGATCTGGCGGTGATACTGCATGCGCCGCACCGATGCGCTGGCGAGGCGCTCGCGATAATACGCGAGGCTAAAGTGACGCGCGCGGTCTTTCATTGGCATAAGTCCGACGAGCAGACCACGCGCGCGATAATCGATGCCGGATACTTTATTTCGCTGTCGCCCGAGGTCGCCTACCGGGAGCGCGATCGTGATCTGGCCCGGATGTTGCCCTCGGACCGGATACTGGTCGAGACTGACGGACCGTGGCCATACGGCGGCCAATTCGCGGGGCGGTTGACCGAACCGGCGATGATCAAGGACGTGGTCGCCGCGATCGCGCATCTGCGGTGTACCACGTTCGATGAAATCGCCGCGGCGACGACGGCCAACACGCGCGCGCTGTTCCGGCTCGGAGAGTAAAATTCAATATCCGTGAAATCTGCGTGGGATGCGGATACAATACGGTCGCTATGCCGATCTACGAATATCGTTGCGAGAAGTGCCGCCGGACGACCAGCGTCCTGACCACGCGCGTCAGCGAAAAGATTGACGCGGTCTGCGCGCATTGCGGCGGAAAAAAAATGCGCCGCCTGATGTCGCGGTTCGCGATGCCGCGCAGCGAGGAGTCGCGGATGGAATCGCTCGGCGATCCGTCGAAGATGGGCGATATCGACGAGAACGACCCCAGGAGCGTCGCGCGGATGATGAAGCGGATGGGCAAGGAGATGGGCGACGAGTTCAACGGTGAGGACTTCGACGAAGCGGTCGAAGAAATGGAGAGCAGCGGCGACTTGGGAGATAAAGGCTCGGGCGACGACGATGTTTAGCGATGCTGGGCTATTTACGAGGATCGCGGCAACCTAACCCCTAATCCCGCCCCAAGCAGCGCGCCGACGACGAGCGCTTGCGAAAAGAACTCGCGAATGCTGACATGAAGAAGTTTGATCAAATCTTCAAGGAGGCGGACTGGATTGAATCGCCTACTACTGCGGGACGGGTACGGCTGCGATAGACTCGATTCTTATCTCTAGAGGGATACTCGCAGCCTCTTTCCATTCCTTCGGGGTTTCCGTTTTTTCCCGAACAAAGACTTTCAGTCGATGTTTGCCTGGATTCCTGATTGGCATGACAGCGATAGCGCTTATCACTCGATGTCGTGGCTTCTCAAAAACCCAAGAGGCATACGCTTCTAAAAGAGTCTCTCCAGTCTCAGCAATCAGAGCAATCCGCTGCTCAAACGTCCGTCCGCTGTCGTAGCCTCCGCCCTGTTCCCACTGCGTCACCGCGTACCATTGCCATGGCACACTCGCAGCATCTTTAGGAAACGCCGCGCCGCCTACAGTTTGTAGTCGGATTTCCTCGATAACGGTGATCAGCGAAAGATTGCCGTTCTGATCGATGATTACTCTATCGCAAGCGAGCGCGAATAAAAGATTGGGCATTCGGCTATGCGGCTTTGGCTAGCGTTTGTCCCGAAGTCGAACTAAGAGTGAGTCCACTAGGTCGAACGGCAGGCGCGTCCAATTTGTCGGCGGTGAGACCGAAATCCCCAGCCACGAACTTTCGATACATCCCGGTGCCAGCTAGTTGGATCGAAGGATTCCAGCCTGCGGGTTCAGGCCATTCACTACCGGCAAACCAATGCGCGCCAGACTGAATCCAGATTGCTCGCAACTGCTCATTGTCCAAAGCGGCGTTGTCATAGTCAAATTCAGTGCCGCAACATGGACAAATTGTGTAATCGCTGGGCGGATCAGCTAATTCGGCAAAGCCGCACACTGGGCAAGTGTATTTCAAAACCGCAGACATGTTTTCCTAAAGTGTGCCACGTGACTTTTTTGGTGATGTTTCATCTTGTCCGGTCTGTAGAAGGTCCGGAGCGTTCCGGTTCGCGAGCAATTGCCGAGCGTGTTAGTAGCCTTATCATACAAAACGTAATCACCGCCACGTCGAGTACAGTCTACCATGGATTTCGTTTTGGCGCAGACAAAGAATGCGATGGCGGCTGCTTCGTAGTCGTCTGCGGTCGCGAAGGTGCTGCCGAACTCGTTTCGATGCTTCCGAAAGTGAATGGCCTTTTGATACGGATTGCTGAACCCATTTATTGCCACCGGCGTCTTTGGAGCACCATTTGGCCATCGCGCCGTAGATAAATCTAGCGAACAAAGGGTGAATACTCCCGCCCTGTCACGTCCGGCCGAGTCCGTCTTGTCCGTGGGTCAATAGCAACACAATCGCCATGCGGGAAGAGGAACAATCGCGGAGGTAAGAGCGCGGTGCCTAGTCGGCTTCAAGCATCACGATTGCCGCCGCTGCCATGCCGTCGCCGCGGCCTAGCGCGCCGATTCCCTCGGGGCTCGACGCTTTCACGTTGACCCGCGATTGATCTGCGCCGAGTGCGGCGGCAAGCCGCCCGCGCATCGCATCGAGATGCGGCCCCAGCTTCGGCGCCTCGGCGAAAATCGTGAGGTCGGCGTTGCCCAGCCGCCATCCGCCGGCGATTGCGAGCTTCCATACGGCCTCGAGCAGCGCGATCGAGTCGGCGTCCTTGTAGCGGGGATCGCTGGCGGGGAAATGACGGCCGAGGTCGCCCGCGCCGATCGCGCCCAGGATCGCGTTGGCGAGCGCATGCGACGCGACGTCGGCGTCCGAATGGCCGCCGAGTCCCTTGTCGTGCTTGATTTCGACGCCGCCCAGCACCAGCCGGCGGCCCGCTACGAGCGGATGAAAATCGAATCCGTTGCCTACCCGATAACGCGTCGCCATTGATCCAACCCTCGCCCGGGGATTGACTCCCGCGAGCGCATCATTTGCGCTGCGCCCGGCTGCGTTGACAATCGCTATTTGAGCGGCCAAGCTTTTCCCCATCGCCCCCTCAGGAGGATCACCCGCGATGCCCGCATTTCTCAAGAACCCGAAATTCATCATCGGCACGATCGTGGTCCTGTGGGTGGCGTACATCATTTACGCAAACTTTCAGATCGAGATGGTCACGTTTTACCTGCTGCCTTTAAACATCCTGAAACTCCAGGTCAGGCTCTCGGCGGTGCTGATCGGCGCGGCGATTTTCGGGGCTGTCGCGACGATCGTGATTCAATGGCTATGGCGGCGGCCCTCGAACAGTTCGTCGGCATCCGCCGCGCCGCCGTCGCCGTAATCTCCCAGCATCAGCACGGTCGCCTGAGCGCCGGCCTTCAAAATCGTTTCGCTTGACGGACCGACGAGCAGACCGTCGGCGCGCGAGAGCGAGCTGAAAATCCCCGAGCCCTGGCTGCCGGTGGGAGTCGCGAGCCAGCCGTCCGCGCCGCGCTTGAGTGTGACTCGCACAAATTCGGTGAGGTCCTTGCCGAGCTTGATATCGACTGCGCATCGCGCCTGGACGCGCGGCAGGCCAACGCGCCGCCTCCCGCTCATCTTGAGGAGCGCGGGGCGCGCGTACAGGTAAAAGCATACGAGCGTGGATACGGGATTGCCGGGCAGGCCGAATATCGGGCGGTAGCCGACGGTGCCGAACTTGAGCGGACGCCCCGGCCTTTGCGCGACGCCGTGAAAAAGCTGGCGCATCCCGAGTTCGTCGAGCGCGCCTGCGACGTGATCGAACCGGCCCACCGAGACGCCGCCGGTCGATAGCACTGCGTCGAAGGTCATCGCCTCGGCCAGCCGCTCGCGAATCTCGCGCGGGTCGTCACGCGCGACCTTGAGGATGACCGCCTCGGCGCCGGCTTCGCGAATCGCGCCGGAAAGCGCGTAGGCGCTGGAATTGACGACCTGCGCGCCGGCCGGCGATCGATCGACGTCCACCAGTTCGTCGCCGGTCGCAACGATCGCGACGCGCGGGCGGCGAATGACTTCGACCATCGCGCGACCCACCGACGCCAGCATCCCAAGGTCCGCCGGCTTAAGCGTCTTGCCCGCGGCGATCGCGAGTTGGCCGAGGCGCAAATCCTCGCCGCGCGGCCGGATCGAATCGCCCTTTTCGGCGGGGGCGAGAAACTCGACCACGGTCCCGCTCGCCGCGCGTCCGCTCGACCTGAACCACCGCGTCTGCGCCCTCGGCGATCGGCGCGCCGGTCATCGTGCGAACCGCCTCGCCCGCGCCGACGCGGCGGGTCGGCATCATCCCGGCGCCCACGGTCTCGACGACGGTCAGCTTGACCGGGTTCGCCTCCGACGCGCCGGCAAGATCGGCGGCGCGCACTGCGTAACCGTCCATCGCCGAGTTGTCGAAGCCGGGGATATCGCGCGGCGAGCTGACATCTTCGGCGAGCACGCGGCCAAGCGCCTCGAGGATTGGGATCCGCTCGACGCCGAGCGCAGTTACATTTTCGAGTACGATTTGCAGGGCTTGGTCGGCGCTAATCATAAGGGAAAAAGAATACGCGGCTTTCGGCTGCGAATGAACCGGTGGATCGCCGGCGACGGCGGGCTATGAGCGTAAAGCGGGGGAAAACCGGAATCGGGCTAGAACTCGACGTGCGCCGCGCTGGCGTGAGTTTCCACCGGAACGCGGACGCTGTACGACCGCTGGTCGGGAGGAATGATGTCGCGCAGCAAGGCCGGGTTGAGGTCATGCAGGCGCTGGAGGGTCGTCCCGTGATCGAGCGCGACCCGGGACAGAGGAGTGCCGCCGCGAACCGGCAGCATCTGGTAGGCCGGCGGATCGTCGAGCTTGACCGGCGTGATTCCGCAGCTGTCGGCATGGTGCGCTATGTACGCGACGGCCATGAAACGTCCCAGCAGCCCACGGGTTCGCCGCGGCAACCGGTTGCCGAACTTTTCGATGTTGGGGCCGCGCAACGACCAATAACGATCGATCGCCTTGTCGCCGTTGTTCCACGCGACTAAGGTCATTGGCCAATCGTCGCCGGCCTCGTCGTGCAAGGTGGCCAGATACTCGGCCGCTGCCTTGGTGGACTTTACGGGATCGCGGCGCTCATCGACGTATTTGTCGATATGGAGGCCAAAGCGCTTGGCGGTGTCGATAGTGAACTGCCAGGGACCCTTGCCGCGCTTGGAAAATTCGCTTTCCGCGAAAGCCAGGTACACCAAGTCGTCCGGAAGGCCATAGCTTCTCAGTACCCGGACCATGTCAGGCAGGTAGGGATGACTGCGGTCGAAGGTATCCTGCAAATGGTCGGGATAATTCAGAAAATCCGACACATAGCGGCGAACGGCCTGATTAAGCAGAATCGGGAACGGCGGAACCGCCTCACCCAGCGGGAGCACGTAGGGCGACGCAATCGGCTGGGCTCCCGCTTCGGCAGGGGTCTCGAGCTCAAAGCCTGTGCTTCGTCCAACCAGGCTCGGAGGCGGGGTATACACCGGGGATGGAGCCTCAAGCCCGTCAGACTCGTCAGCGATTGCACGAGTGGACGCCCATCCGGCGACAATCAAGGCCGCCATCAGGCCAACAAACACTCGATAGATAGGGTTCGCTTTAACCATTCTCCCCCTGGGAATTGTCCCCAACCGTACCCACCGATAAGACCCAGATCAACCCATCGGCGGTGGATAAACTATTAAAAAGTCTAATCCTTGAGAATATATTTTTTAATTCTGCTTGGAAATGCTCACGAATCTTGCCGCTCGGCGGCGGGAATATTTTCACCAAATCAAGTTTTAGCCGATCGAGTCCTTTGTGTTACCCTTGATGAATGGGACCCATCCTGCCGACGCCTGACCGGATCAGACCTTGAGCCTCGCGCGCGACATCATCGACAGCCTGACCGATGCGATCATCGTGCTTTCGCCCGCGATGGAACCCCAGGCGGTCAATCCTGCGGCCAAGACGATGCTCGGGGTTTCGCAGGTGACCGCCGCCACGGTCGCCGACCTCGTGCGCCAGAACGACTGGCTGGGGCGGATGGTCGGGGCGTGCCTGGGCAGCGGTCAGGACTTTGGCGACATGGAGACGGTCCTGGCGGCGGGGCCTCGGGAACTGGCGATTCGCGCCGAAGTATCCCCCCTGCTGAACGCCGAGGGACGGCTCGCCGGGGTTATTATCCTGCTTCACGACCTGTCCCACGAAAAAGGCGCCGCCGAGGCAGGGGCCGGCGGTGACTTGAGCCTGCAACTATCGCCAGCCGGTCTGGCCCATGAGGTCAGGAACCCGCTGACCGGCATCAAGGGAGCCGCCGAGCTGATGGCCGCGATGTATCCCGACGAGGGGCGGGCGCAGCAGTACTGCAGCGTGATCCTCGACGGCGTAAATCGGATCGCTTCGCTGGTCGAGCAGGTGCTGATGGTCAGCGGGCCGCAACGCCTGGCGGATGAGCCGGTCAACATACACATGGTGCTGCACCAGGCGCTGAGGATGGCGGGCTTGTACCCGCAACCGCCCGACGGTGTCGTGGTGCTCCAGGATTTCGACCCCAGCCTGCCCGACGTGGTCGGCGACGCGGGCGCATTGGAACGAACGTTCCTGAATTTGATCAAGAACGCGGCGGAAGCGATCGGCCCGTCGGGCACGATTCGGCTGCATACGCGAATCGAACGCGAGTTCACGATGACGGCCGAGGGGCGCCGCCGCCAGTTCCTGCGGGTCGAGATCAGCGACAGCGGCGCCGGCATCCCCGAAGATCAGCTGGCGCAACTGTTTACGCCGTTCTTCACCACCAAGCCCGCCGGAACCGGCCTGGGCCTCGTGCTATGCCACCGAATTATCGCGCTTCACGGCGGCAGGCTATGGGCGCAGCGCGGCGGCATCGACGCCAAGGGCGCAGGCTCATCGCGGGCCGGAATGACGTTCAAAGTAACGCTTCCAATGATCCCGCCGGAGAAACGCGCGAAATGAAAAATCCGGGATGCTTCGAGCATTGGCGACAAGATCCAACTTACGAGGCCAGACAGAATGTCAGCGATCCGAAGCGATACCCCGGCGAAGAGCTGCTCAGCGACGGGCTGCTTTGTCGTGGGGCGAAGTTGTCGGTCGCGCGCCGGTCTGCTAACTCAGACGACAAATGGCCGAAGCAGAACTGTACGAACCGGTAATGTCCTGCCTGCGAGGCTCGTTCGCGCTAGTCGGGAAAAGCGTTCGCCTTGAGATCGCAGCGACTCTGGGGTTGAGCGAGCAGATCAAGCGAGTGATCCCAAAGGAAAACGAGATCGTATTTGGCTTTCTCCGCCAGCGCCAGCATCGTCCCGACATCGTCGGCGTAATCGAGGGCGAAGGCGTCTGGAACCCGCTCGTTGTCGCCGAGGTTAAGGCGACGAGGCTGACTCTGGACAACATCTATCAGACCAAACGGTACAAAGAATTGCTCGGGGCGAGGGGCGGTATCCTTGTTACGGTCCATCCGATCCCGGAAGACCTGAGACGTCTGTGCGCTCAGAACCCGGACATTTTGAGTTCCGCTTCGGACGGCGGGTACAAGTTTCTCGCGATCTGCCAGTTTGACATCGCGGCGGGTAAGTTCATCGACTGGTTTAGGGACGATCCATTTCAGCAAGCACACTTTTGGAGATTTTGATTCGGCCCGCGGCCGCCCAAGATGCTGGTCTACTGCACTAAGTGCGGCCACAAGGTCTCGACCACGGCTGTCGCGTGTCCCGGATGCGGCGCGCCGCCGTACAGTGCCGGAAATCCATCTAATCAAGTAACGCAGATCGTCCGGCGAGCGCGGCTCGCTGTTGGTACATGGGAGCAGCCCACACGCCCGCACCTAATCGTCGTCGCGTCGCAAAAGAGCGCGGGGCTCGCTGCCGTTTTGTCGGCGCTTTTGCCGGGCCTCGGGCAAATCTATAACGGCAACATTCTCAAAGGATTCATCTTGCTAGTCGTCTACGCACCTTGCGTGTGGTTCGGCTTCGCTTCCATGTTCTTGGGCGGTCTAGCGGGGATGGCCAAGCCCGACGATCCGACCGCTGCAACTATGGTTCTCTTGGGCTTTCTCGCCCTCGTCGCTGCTCCGACTATGTGGCTCTACTCAATCGTCAACGCCTATCGCACGGCCGAAAAGATCAACCGTCGCCAGCTGGCAACTTACTGAGCAATCAGAGGGTCTCCTGGCGGGCCGAGCGGTAGGACCTGCCGCAGCGGGCAAACGCCGCGCACCCGCCGCAGCGGGTGAACTTTTAAGCCTTACGCCGGGGCGCCCGCCGTGCTATCCGATCGCGTATGGTCAACAGCGCCAGGATGCTTCACGCTTTCTCCCCCGAAAAGTCTCCGGTGAGTCACCATCGGCGACAGCGGGGCGCTGGCCTGCGCGAAATACGGGTTTTGACGGAACAAAGCTACGCATGGGGGCTAGCCGTCTCAAAACCACCAGCGTTTGTGTGTTTTCCGCTTTTCCGGGCGATCGAGCCAGTCAGAACTGCAACGCATCCACTCGCAACGGCGCTGCGCTGCTTGGATTTTGAGCGATCCTCCGGGCCGTTGGCGACAAGATCGCACTTGCTGTTACGATTGTAACCCGTGAGCACGATGAGCATGGGCGCAAGCGCATCGAACCAAGACTTTGCCGAACGGCTGAAGGCTCCCGGCCCCGGCGCCGAGATTCTGATCGCCGACGACGATCCCGCAATCCGCCTCGTATTGCGCCATCGCCTCGAAGCCGACGGCCATCGCGTCGAAGAGGCTGTGGACAGCTCAGCCGCGCTTGCGGCGCTGCGCAGCAACCGGTTCGACGTTGCATTGCTCGACGTCATCATGCCGGGCACGGGCGGACTCGACGTACTGTCGGCGGCGCACGCCGACTCCGTCCGCACGCTGATCATAGTGATCACCGCGGCCAGCACGATGAACAACGCGGTCGAGGCGATGAAGCGCGGCGCTCACGACTACCTGACCAAGCCGTTCGCCAATCTCGATCTGGTGGCGGCCGCCGTGAAGCGGGCGGTGGAAGTTGGCGCGCAGGCCGCGGATCTCAACCGGCTGAAAGACCAGGTGAATCGCCAGTTGGTCGGCGGCGAGATAATCGGCCGCAGCCCCGCGATGCAGGAGGTTTACAAGCTGATCGGGCGCGTGGTCACCAACGACGCGACCGTTCTGCTCAGCGGCGAGAGCGGCACCGGCAAGGAGCTGGTGGCGCGCGCGATCCATTTCAAATCGGCGCGATGGCGCTCGCCGTTCGTCGCCGTCAACTGCTCCGCGATCCCGCACGGCCTGCTCGAGAGTGAACTGTTCGGGCACGAACGCGGCTCGTTCACCGGCGCGTCGGAGCGGCGCGCCGGCAAATTCGAGATGGCCGAAAGCGGCACCATCTTCCTCGACGAAATCGGCGACCTGCCGGTCGAATTGCAGCCCAAGCTGCTGCGCGTGCTGCAGGAGCGCGAGTTCAACCGGGTCGGCAGCGTCGAGACGCTCAAGCTCAAGGCCCGCGTGATCGCCGCGACCAACCAGAACCTCGAGACCCTGGTCGCCGCGCGCAAATTCCGCGAGGACCTGTACTTTCGCCTGCGGGTGATTCCGATTCAGATGCCGGCGCTGCGCGAGCGGCGCGAAGATATTGCGGAGCTGACTGATTATTTCGTCTCCAAGGCGGCCCAGGAGATGGGCGCGCGCGCAACTACGATCAGCCCCGAAGCGCGCGCCAAGCTGGAGTCCGCCGATTGGCCGGGTAACGTGCGCGAACTCGAAAATGCCGTGATGCGTGCCGCGCTGCTCGCGCCGGGCACTACGATTCGCGCCGAAGATATCGAGCTCACGCGCCCGGGCGCCGCGGGCGTTGGAGCAGCCGCGGCGGACAGCGGCGCCACGCTCGGCGAGATCATCTCGGCGCGCATCGCGGGATGGCTCGATTCGCCTGGCGGCGAGGAGCCGCGCGACCTCTACCATCGGCTGGTGGCGGAAATCGAGCGTCCGCTGGTCGAACTCGCGCTCAAGCGCGCCGGCGGCAACCAGGTGCGGGCGGCGCGGATGCTCGGGCTCAATCGCAACACGCTGCGCAAGAAGATCATCGACCACAAGATCGTACTGACCAAACTTCCGCCCGCATGACGCGGCTGCCCTCCCATTTTTACGCGATGGTCGATCCGGCCGGCGGACACAAACCGGTGGCGCTGGCAATGACTATGCTCGAGGCCGGCGCGCGAATCGTGCAGTTGCGCCTGAAGGATGCGCCGGGGCGCGATTTCCTGGCCGCAGCGCGCGCGATCGCCGAGCTATGCCGGAAGCACGGCGCGATTCTAATCGTTAACGATCGGGTCGATATCGCGATTCTCGCCGGCGCGGATGGGGTGCATCTCGGGCAGGAGGATCTCCCGCTCGACGCGGCCCGCCGAATCACCGGTCCCAACAAGATAATTGGAATCTCGACCCACACCCTCGAGCAGGCGCGCGCGGCTGAAGATGGCGGCGCGGACTACATCGGATTCGGGCCGATGTATTCCGGCGGACTGAAGAACATCGCCGCGGGCGTGGGCTTGGACAAGCTTCGCGCGATACGCGCCGCGGTAAAAATTCCGATCGTCGCGATTGGCGGGATCACCGAGGCGCGAGTCGCGGAAACTCTCGCCGCCGGCGCGGACGCCGTCGCGATCATCACCGACGTCGTGAAGGCGCCGGACATCGGCGCCAAAGTCCGCTCGATCCTCGCCCTCGAGCGGATCTAATCCCCCAACTTTTGACCGTTCTGTACCCATTTGGTACACGAATGGATGAACCTACCTCGGAGAAAAGGGGGAACTGGAGTGCCAAGCCGCGCGACTCTTCTCTTCTTGGGGCTCGTGTTCGCAGTGGTGACGACTGCTGGATGCGCTCATCCGCAGCCTTCAACTAAAAACCCGCCGGCCCCCGAGACGATCGAGGAGCTGAAAAAGGCCGCGGCTGAAATCCTCGCAGGAAATCACATCCCCGGTGCAGGAATCGCGCTCGTCACCAAAGATGATGTGATTTGGACCGGAGGTGTCGGAAAGGCCGACCTCGCCACCGGCCGCGAAGTCGATGCGGACACGATATTCCGAATCGGTTCGATCACCAAGGGATTCGTCGCGCTGTCGATCCTCCAGCTACAGGAAAAGGGAAAGCTCTCGCTGGACGCCAAACTCGCCGAAGTCGCCCCTGAAATCCCGATTGTGAACCGGTGGGAACGGACGGACCCGGTGCGAATCGCCAACCTGCTCGAGCATACTGCGGGCTTCGACGACTTCCCGCTGGCGGAGTTCTTCGACTTCGCCAACGGACCTCGCATACCGCTGGCCGTCACTCTGCTGCGGTTTCCGGAACCGCTGCGCGTGCGATGGCGGCCCGGCACTTTCGTTGCGTACTCGAACCCCGGCTACGGACTCGCGGGCTATATCGTCGAGAAAGCCGCGGGCGCTCCCTTCGAAAACTATGTCTACGCGGCTATCTTGCGCCCGCTCGGAATGACCCATTCGGATCTTCGATTAACGCCCGAGGTCAACGCTGCTCTCGCGCAAGGCTATGAATTCGATCCTCCACGGCCGGTTCCCTACCTTCCAATTCTGTTGCGTCCCGCCGGAGAGATGAAGTCTTCCGCCAACGACATGGCGAGATTCGTCCGAATGATGCTCAATCGCGGCGAACTGGATGGCGTGAGGATCGTGAGCGCCGACTCGATTGCGCGAATGGAGGTGTCGAAGACCAGTCTCGCCGCGCGCAGCGGATTCAAGTACGGATACGGGCTTGGAAATGTCGCCCAGGTCGATCACGCATTTATCACTCACGGCCACGACGGAGGCCTGGACGGATTCTTGTCCGACTACAGATACATCCCCGACCTCGGAGTCGGTTACTTCTTCTCCGTCAACGATTCACAGGCGCCCAACGGAGTGCGTGAACTGGATGATCTTCTTCTTGGCTATGTGACTCGAGGGAAAAATCCACCGCCTAAGGCTCCGCAGGCGCCGTTGGATGCCAGAATCGAGAACGCAACAGGTTTCTATGAGTTTGCGTCTCCTCGCTCTCAGTGGGCTCAATTTGTCACTGAAATTGTGCTCAGCGGATGGACCTATATCGACCACGGCCGCCTGTACCGCACGGGGCTGATACCAGGGCAGTCCGAGGCTTTGGTCTATTTGGGCGACGGTCAGTTCCGTACCGACAAGGAAGCGGCGGCAAGCGGCGTCTATTGCTCGGACCAGGACGGTGCGAAGTACGGCTGCGGTGCGATGAGCTGCTTTCGGCTGGTCAACCCCGCGTGGCCGATCGCGCGCTTTGTTCTGATCGCGGCCGCGCTCCTGGTGATGGCGAGTTCGATACTGTTTGCCCTGGTCTGGATACCTCGCAAGCTGATTGGCCGCATGCGCGGTGTCAGGAACCTGTTGGTCCGCGTCGTGCCGCTGCTTGCAGTGCTCGCAGGTATTGCGATGTTCTTGCCGGCGTGGGGCCAGCCTCCGACTGTGCTGGGGCGGATCGACGCCGTCACGGTTGCCATTCTCGTCATGTCGATTCTGTTTCCAGTCCTGTCGTTGCTTTCCCTGGTGGTCGCGATCCGCTCGTTCAGATTTGAGATGAATCGCGCCGTTCGTATCCACTCGCTCGCCGTGGCGATCGCTTGCTGTGGAATCGCCTCGTTTTTCGCGTATTGGGGTCTGATCGGCGCCCGGGTCTGGGCCCTATGATGGCGCCCGGCGGTTATTCGAGCGCGGTCATCGGGATGAAGCCTTCGAGTCCGCTCTTCATCCGGATTTGCATGTAGTTCAGCGAGAGGCCGATGATGTGAACGTTGCGGCCCCGGTGAACCTCGGCGAGCTTTTTGGCCCATTTATTCGGCTTCTCCAGCACACCGGCGTCCTGCGTGAGCACGAAGACCTTGTCGAGCGGCTTAACCAGCTCGACCGCCGACGGCTCGATGTATCCGGTCTGCCCGGTTTTGAGCTTCACCTGCAAAAAATAATGAGTGGAGCCCGTCACGATCACGAAGTTGTCCATCGACACTTGCGCGATTTGCTTGCTGCTTTTTGCGGGCGCGGAATAGACGGGCACGCTCGCAACCAACTTCAGCCGGGCGTGCGCCGGTTCGATTTCCGGTTCGCGTACGGTGTTCTTGCTCTTGCTCGACGCGTGGTGCGAAACGGGCTTTGGCGCCGGCGCGGGAATGAACGGCATCCCGGCTGCGGCCGGTGCCGACGGATTCCCCGCCGAAGACGGAGGATTGACGGGCGCGCCCTCGCCTTCGCCGCCGGCCGGGACAATCGAAGTTGCGGGGACGTCTTCCTCGCCGACCGGGGCGGTGAAGGCCGGCGCCGACCACACGAGCATCGCCACCGCCGCGGCCGCGATCGCCGTTATCCGCGCTGAACGAAAATCACGATGAACCATCTTCCTCTTCCTCCGCTCCACTGGACTTGCGCGTTTATTCTAGCAGGCTCCGCACACGGTGCATCGCGCCACGTCGCACGGAGGACTCTGATGCTCATGATGCGCCTTTTTTCGTTCCGCGAGCAGAAACCATTTGTGAATGTGATGATCGATAAAGTCCCACGGCAACAGCTCGTCGTGGGCGTAGGCGCGGGTGACGAAGAAATCGGGGTCGGGCAAAGATGAATTTTCGCCCGCCCGGACTTCGCGACGAATCTCCGACAACTCGTGCCAGATGGGTCCGGAACCCTCGCATCCCGCCGCCTCCAGCCGTTCGAGGACGGCGCCGACGCGGCGATCGCCTCGTGAGACCATGGTCTGGAAGTACGCCTCGCGCGGCGACTCGGCATCGAGTTCGACTTGTCCCAGGCGCGTGAGCCGCCCGCGCAGCATCGCGACCTTGCGCTTGATCGATCGCGCGTCCTCCATCGGATCCCATTGAAACGGCGTCCACGGCTTGGGCACGAACGGATTGAGCGACACCGTCACCGCGCCGATCCGGGTGCGGCGCGCGCGGGCGCGTTCGAGCACCTTGGCGACCAGATCGGCAATCGCGATCACGTCTTCGTCGCGCTCCTCGGGCAGCCCGATCATGAAGTAAAATTTGAGCCGGCCCACACCCTCGCCCAGCATCATGTCGGCCGCGCCGATAATCTCGGCCTCGGTAAGATTCTTGTTGATCACCTTGCGCATCCGCTCGCTGCCGGCCTCCGGCGCGACGGTCACGCTTTGATTTCCGCCGCGCGCCAGCGCCGATGCGAGCGCGGGCGAGATGCAATCGGCCTTCAGCGACGAGGGCGACAGCCGTCCGCCGCGGTCGGCGACCGCCGATGCGATCCCGGCGACGCCGGGCACGCTCGCCATCTCGGCGCCGACCAGCCCGATCACCTTGCGCTCGCCCAGACCGCGCTCGGCCTCGGCGACCAGGGTTTCGGGCGCGCGATAACGAATCGGCCGATACATGAACCCCGCCGCGCAAAAGCGGCATCCCCATTGGCATCCGCGGCTCGCCTCGACCAGGAACATGTCGCCAAAGACGGATTCCTCGGTGAGAATCAGCGACGAGGTGGTGAAGCGGTTCAGTTCGCGAATCAGGCGGCGATTGACCAGCGCGCTACCGGGGCCGCGGTAATTCACCGCCGCAAGGCGGCCGGCGTCGTCGTAAACGGGAGCGTAAAAGCCGGGGATATAAGCGCCCCGGACGGCCGCGAGTTGATTCAGTTGATTGGGCGCCGCGCGCGTCGCCCGCCATCGCGCGATGAACTCCGGCACCATCTCCTCGCCCTCGCCGATCAGAAACAGATCGATAAAATCGGCGATCGGTTCGGGATTGAGAAAAACCGCGGAGCCGCCGGCGATGATCAGCGGAAAATTGCGCCCCGCGCGATCAGCGCGCCGAGCCGGAATCCCGGCCATCCGCAGCACGCTCAAGACATTGAGATAGTCAGTCTCGAAGGAAATCGAAAACGCGAGGATGTCGAAGTCGGACAGCGGACGCCCGCGCTCGAACGAGACGATGCGCTCGCCGCCGCGGATAGCCTCGCGCTCGTCGGGGTCGGGGAGGAACGCGCGATCGGCCGCCACCGATGGATCCGATTCGAAGATGTGGAAAACGGCCTGGAAACCCAGGTTGGCCATCCCGAGCCGGTAGATATTGGGATAGATGACGCAGACCGATATGTCGCCGCCGGGGTGGCGCTCATAGAGGACTTTTTCGCGCGCGATGCGCTCGAGCGCACGCTTACGCGGGTACATTCGCCTTGTCTGCCGCCGGCATCATCATACAGGTTATCGCCGGGCGGATGGCACTCTCAAGAGCAGCGGCAATCGCGCACTCAGACCGTTATCCGGTCGGGGCGCGTGTAAATGTTGAAGCCGCCGTCGCGCAGGAAGGCGACGATCGTGGTGCCGACGTTTTCCGCCAATTCCACCGCGAGTGACGATGGCGCCGACACCGCGGCGAGAATCGGCACGCCCGCGGCCGCGGCCTTTTGCACGATCTCGAAGCTCGCCCGCCCGCTGACCATCATCAGATTACGCGACAGCGGGAGCATCGCATTGGTGAGCGCGTATCCGATCACTTTATCTACGGCGCTGTGGCGCCCGACGTCCTCGCGTATCGCGAGCATCGTGCCGTCCAGCCCGAAGATTGCGGCGCCGTGGAGCCCTCCGGTCTGGGCAAACACGCGCTGGCCGGCGCGGAGTTTCTCCGCCACCGCCAGCAGAGTGGCGGGCGCGACGCGCGCGGAGTCCGAGACCGGCGCGACGCGGCGGCGAATCGAATCGATGCTGGTCTTGCCGCATACGCCGCAGCTCGAACTCATCACCAAGTTGCGCTTGAGGCGCCGGCGCAGCCGGTCGGCGGGCACGTTGAGCACGATGTCGAGAGCGTTGGGCGCGGGCTCGCCCTTGCGTCCGCGCACGCGCCGGATCTCGCCGAGTTCGCCGGCGTCATTTATAAAGCCCTCGCCGAAAAGAAAGCCCGCGGCCAGTTCCTCGTCATGGCCGGGGGTGCGCATCGTGAGCACGAAGCGCCGCCCGGCGAGCCGAATCTCCAGCGGTTCTTCGACCGCGAGCTTCTCGGCGCGCTCCGAAGTCCTGCCACGGCGCCATCCAAGCGCGCGATGCTCGCGGACTTCGTCGCTGGCGCCATCGCTCGCCTGGACGGCGAGCCGGCTGTCGGCGGAATCGGTTGTCATCCGTCGCCGGCTGCTCCTGAACCGGCCGGTTGCTTGGCCATGGCGAGAACGGCCTCGCGCACAAGCGGCTTCAGCTCGCCGCCGCCGTTTGCGACGTAATCGATAATGTCGTGGCGCATCCGTGTTTCCCAGAAACTGCGAAGATGGTTTGCAATCCCTTCGACGGCTTCGCCGTGGCTTGGATAACCGGCGAAGTAGGCGCCGATATCGTTCGCCATCGCGACGAGGCGGCGAATATCCATCGCATGAGCGTCGCGAATCGTAGGTCGATTCTCCGCGTCCCGGCGCACGCCGCCAAGGCGCGCATTCACCGAACCCGCTTCCGGCGCGACCTGGACCGCGGTGACCTTGAACTCGGGACAATTGGTCGCCCAATCGGAGTGATCGGTCATCAGATCGTTGGTATGCGACTCCGGATGATGAAACGTGGTGTACACCACTCCGGGCTGGACGCGCTCGGTCACCAGCGCGCGCAAGCGCGTCTGGCCGCGGCGCGCGCGGATTCGCAGCCAGTCGCCGTCGCGGATGCCGCGCAGTTCGGCGTCGCTCGGATGTATCTCGAGAAGATCCTCCGCGTGCATCGCTTCATTCGGCGTGCGCCGCGTCTGAGTACCAACATTATATTGAGTGAGTATTCGGCCGGTAGTCAGTATCAGCGGATAGTCGGAGTCGGTGCGCTCCTCGGTGGGGACGTACTCCGTGATAGAGAACCTGCCTACCCCGCGCGCAAAGCCGCCGGCGTGCATGATCGATGTGCCGCCGGGCGCGCCGGCGTTGCACGGCCATTGCACCGAGCCGAGCCGCTCGAGCGTCGCGTAGCTGACGCCGGAAAAAGCGGGAGTCAGGCGCGCGATCTCGTCCATGATTTCCGACGGATGCGCATACTTCATCGGATAGCCCAGCGCGGTCGCAAGCTCGCAGGTGATTTCCCAATCTTCCTTGCCCGCTAGTGGCGCCACCGCCTTGCGCACCATCGAGATTCGCCGCTCGCTATTGGTGAAGGTGCCGTTTTTTTCGAGGAACGACGAGCCCGGCAGAAAAACGTGCGCGTACTTCGCCGTTTCGTTCAAAAATAAATCCTGCACCACGACGCATTCCATCGCGCGCAGCGCCGCCGCAACGTGCCGGCTGTCCGGTTCGGACTGCGCCACGTCCTCGCCCTGCACGTACAGGCCCTTGAAGCTGCCGTCCAGCGCCGCATCGAGCATGTTGGGGATGCGCAGGCCCGGCTCGGGATCGACGCGCACACCCCACGCCGCGTCGAAACTCGCGCGCACCGCGTCATCGGATACGTGGCGGTAGCCGCTCAGCTCGTGCGGGAACGAACCCATATCGCACGAGCCTTGCACGTTGTTCTGGCCGCGCAGGGGATTCACCCCGACTCCCGGCCGGCCGATGTTGCCGGTCGCCATCGCAAGGTTCGCGATGCCCAGCACCATCGTGCTGCCCTGGCTGTGCTCGGTGACGCCAAGGCCGTAATAGATCGCGGCGTTGGGGGCGGTGGCGTACATGCGCGCTGCCGCGCGAACCATCGCGGCGGGCACGCCGGTTATCTTCTCCATTGACTCCGGAGAATTGCGCGGCTCGGCGGCGAATTTTTTCCACGCCGCGAATTCATCCGGGTCGCATCGCGCGGCCGCAAACGTTTCGTCGGTAAGCCGCTCGGTCACGACCACGTGCGCGAGCGCGTTGATCAGCGCGACGTTGGCGCCGGGGCGGACTTGCAGGTGATACGCCGCCTCCACGTGCGGCAGCCGCACGATTTCGGTGACCCGGGGATCGACGACGATCAGTTTGGCGCCGTGGCGGATTCGACGCTTCATTTGCGCCGCGAATACCGGATGCCCTTCGGTGACGTTGGCGCCGATCACCATGATCACGTCGGCCTGCATCACCGAATCGAAATCCTGGGTCGTCGCCGAGGTGCCGAACGCGGTCTTGAGTCCGTAACCGGTCGGGGAATGGCAAACGCGCGCGCAGGTATCGACGTTGTTGTTGCCCAACGCGGCGCGCACCAGTTTCTGCACCAGAAAAGTTTCCTCGTTGGTGCATCGCGAGGATGTAATCCCGCCTACCGCGCCGCGCCCATGCTCCCGCTGGATGCGTTTGAACTCCGCCGCAGCGTATTCGATCGCGTCATGCCACGAAACCTCGCGCCACGGCTCGTCGATCGATTTGCGAATCATCGGGCGCGTGACGCGATCCGGATGCGTCGCGTAGCCCCACGCGAAGCGGCCCTTGACGCACGAATGGCCGTGATTGGCGCGCCCGTCGGGATTGGGAACCATTCGCACGACCACGCCGCCCTTCATCTCGGCCCGAAACGAGCATCCGACCCCGCAGTATCCGCAGGTGGTGACGACGCTGTGTTCGGGCTGGCCGAGTTCGATGACGGATTTTTCCATCAACGACGCGGTTGGACATGCATTCACGCAAGCGCCGCACGAAACGCACTCGGACGCCGAGAATGCCGCGTTTTGTCCCGGCGAAATCACCGACGAAAACCCGCGACCGTCGATCGTCAGCGCAAACGTCCCCTGGATTTCTTCGCACGCGCGCACGCATCGCGAGCACACGACGCATTTGGACGGATCGAAAGTGAAATACGGATTCGATTGATCCTTTGCCGCGTGGATATGGCTGGCGCCGGTGCGGTAGCGCACCTCGCGCAGGCCAACCGCTCCCGCCATGTCCTGCAATTCGCAATTGCCGTTGGCGGGACAGGTCAGGCAGTCCAGCGGATGATCGGAAATGTAGAGTTCCATCACGCCGCGGCGCAGCCGCGCGAGCGCGGGACTCTCGGTGCGCACCTTCATCCCGGCCCGCACCGCGGTGGTACACGACGCCGGGTAGCCGCGATAGCCGTCGATTTCGACGATGCACAGCCGGCACGACCCGAACGCCTCGAGCGAATCGGTCGCGCAGAGCCGGGGCACATGGATTCCCGCCTCCGCGGCCGCGCGAATCACCGAGGTCCCTTCGGGCACCGCTACCGCGCGTCCATCGATCTCCAGCGCGACCGTCGCCGTGGCGCGGCGAAGCGGCGTGGCGAAATCGCTATCGGCCCGCGATCGCATGAGTGTTCGCCGCTCCTGAGGCCGGGATTGCGAGGTCGGCGCCGATGAAGTCAACGTCGCGCGGCTTCAGCCCGAAGTCCCCGGGAAAATACTTGAGCGCGCTCAAAACCGGGATCGGCGCCATACCGCCGAGCGCGCACAGCGACCCGAACTTCATCGTCTCGCACAGGTCGCGGAGCACTTCGAGATTCCGGCGCGCGCGGCGCCGGTTGATAATGTCGTCTATCAGCTCGGCGCCGCGAATCGATCCGATTCGGCATGGCGTGCATTTGCCGCACGATTCCAGCGCACAGAATTCCATCGCGTAGCGCGCCATCCGCGCCATATCCACCGTCTCGTCAAACACCACGATTCCGCCGTGGCCCAGAACTCCGCCGCGCGCCGCGACCGATTCAAAGTCCAGCGCCAAGTCCATCATCGATTCGGTGAAGTAAGCGCCGAGCGGCCCTCCCACCTGGATCGCGCGAACCTTCGCGCCGCTGGCGGTGCCGCCGCCGTAGTCGTTTACGATTTCGCCAAGCCGCACGCCCATCGGCGCTTCGATCAGGCCCGGACGTTTCGCGTTGCCGGCCAGTTGAAACGGCATCGTGCCGCGCGAGTTCCCGGCGCCCAGGGAGCGGAAAAATTCCGCGCCGCGCTCGATGATGATCGGAACTGTCGCGAACGAAACCACGTTGTTGATCACCGTCGGCTTGCCCAGCAGTCCTTCCAGCGCGGGAACCGGCGGCCTGACGCGGACCATCCCGCGCCGGCCCTCGATACTTTCGAGCATCGCGGTTTCCTCGCCGCATACATACGCGCCGGCGCCGAGTCTGATCTCCAACTCGAACGACTTGCCGGAGCCAAGGATGTTCGCACCCAAATAGCCATTCGAATAGGCAGTCGCGATCGCTTCGCCGAGCGTGCGGCGGGCATGCGGATACTCGGATCGAAGGTAGATATAACCATCCGCCGCGCCGACGGCGAGCGCCGCGATCGTGATCCCCTCGATCAGCATGAAGGGATCTCCCTCCATGATCATGCGGTCGGAAAAGGTGCCCGAGTCGCCTTCGTCGGCATTGCAAACGACGTACTTTGGCGTACCCGGCGCGTTCAACGCCGTCTTCCATTTTACCCCGGTCGGAAATCCCGCGCCGCCACGGCCGCGAAGACCCGACTTAGTGACCTCGGCGATCACCGTGTCAGCCCCGAGCTCGATCGCGCGCCTGAGCCCGCGGTATCCGCCGTGCGCGATAAAGTCGTCGAGCGATACCGGATCGGTCTCACCCGCGCGGGCGAACGTCAGGCGAGTCTGCGACTTGAGCCACGGTATTTCCCCGGCGACGCCGAGACGCAGGCGATGCTCGCCGCCGGTGAGAAAGTTCGATTCGAACAGCGACGCGACGTCGCCAGCCGCGACTGGTCCATACGCGATCCGCCCGGCGGCGGCCGCGACCTCGACCATCGGCTCGTGCGAGAACATCCCGCGCGAACCGTTGCGCACGATCGTTACGTCCAGGTTGCGCGACGCCGCCTCACCTCGAATCGCCGCCGCGACCGCATCCGCGCCGACCGACACCGCGCTCGAATCGCGCGGAACGTACACGACCGCCGTCATCGCGACGACCTCGATGACGTGACACTGAAAAAAATTTCGTCGAAGCGCGCGGGCGTGACGCGGCCGTGAAGATCACTGCCGACGACGATCGCCGGCGAGCATGCGCAGTTGCCGAGGCAGTAAACCGGCTCGAGCGTGAAATCGCCGTTGCCGCTGGTCTGTCCGAAGCCGATTCCAAGGCGCGCCTGGATATGCGCCGCGAGCGCGTCCGCACCCATCGCATTGCACGACTCGGCGCGGCATACGCGAATGATTTTTCGGCCGGGCGGCTCAGTGCGGAAATCGCGATAGAAGCTGATGACGCCGTGGACCTCGGCGCGCGAAAGATTCAGCGCGCGCGCGATCGCAGGCACGGCCTCGGGCGGGATGAACCCGACGCGCTCATTCACCGCGTGCAGCAGCGGCATCAGCGCCCCGGGCTTGGCCGCCAAGCCGGCGGCGATCTCGTCGATCATCCGCGCGTCCCAGCCGGCGCCGGCATTTCTGGAATTGCTCGCGTCCATCGCAGCCAATAGCGATCGCTATACTACGATCGATGCTGACAGATACGAACCCTTGCCGGAACCGCGCCCCTGCCAATCAGCGGATTGCGGCGCGATTAGGAGCTCATGTCGAAGCCCCGACCGTTGCAACCGCGCCCCTGATGCTCCTCTACCTCGCGAGATGCCGGCGAAGCTTGCGCTCTTCGAGATAGTCCCACAGCCGCAGTCCCCTCAGGATGACGTGGCGACCGAGGAACGAGAACGGTTCCTCAAGCCAGCGAACCGCCTTGCGGTTGACGATCCAGAAGTCGGTCAGCTCGGTCTTCCGCCCGCTCAGCAGGTCGGCGATCAACCGCCCGTTCAGGTGCGTCAGCGACACCCCGTGGCCGATGCAGCCGGTTGAGTAGATGACCCGCTCGTCGCCGAGAAAGCCGACCTCCGGCGTCATGTCGGAGTTCACCGAAACCGGCCCGCCCCAGCGGTACTCGATCGGCACCTGGCGAAGCTGCGGGAAGATCCACTTGAGGTGCTCCTCGCAGTGCTCCCAGATGCGGGGCGCGAAATCGTGATCGAAGCTGTTGCCGGCGGGTGCGGTGACGTCGCCGCCTCCCATCGTGATCCGCCCATCGACCGTGGGCCGGAAGTAGTGGACCAACTGGCGGTTGTCTTCGAACGACTGCTGGTTCTTCCATCCGATGCTTTCCCACTGTGCCGCGCTGAGCTGCGCCGTCACCACCTGAAAGGTCCACATCGGAATCTGGCGCCGCCGCAACTCGGGCAGGCCTTTGAGCGCGCTGGTGTAGGCGTTGGTTGCCACCACCAGTTTGCCGGCCGTGACCGCGCCGCCGGGAGTCTGCAGGCGGATCTTCCCTCCCGGGCGTGAGATGAGTTCGACCGGGCTCTGCTCGTACACGCTGACTCCCGCCTCGACCGCGAGTCGTTTCAGTTCGCGGACATGCTTGCATGGATTCAGGATCCCGGTCTCGCGCTCGTAGATCGCGCCGGCATAACGCTCGGTGTTGAATTCGCGCCGCAACTCGTCTTGCGTCCAGAACGAAACGTCGCCGGCGACGCCCAGCTCTTGCATCATCTTGTGGGTGCGCTCAAGGCGATGGAGTTGCGCGGGGCTGTAACTGACGCGGAACATGCCGGTGTGGCGGTAGTCGGAGTCCAGCTTGTTCTCTTCGATCAACCGCTTCACCCAGGCCACTGCGCGTTCGGCGTAGCGCTGCGCGTCGATCGTCTTTTGCGTGCCCCAACGCAGCTTGGTGAGCTCGGGTTCCAGCCCGAACAGCTTCATGTTGAACCCGCCGTTACGGCCGCTGGCGCCGTAGCCGACGATCGCGGACTCGACCACCGCGACCGTGGCGCCCGGGTTGTCCCGTTTGAACTCGAGCGCGGTGCTGAGCCCGGTGAACCCCGCGCCGATTACGGCGACGTCGGCGCTAACCTCCCCGGCCAATGGTGGATTGGGATGATATTCGCCGTAGCTCCGGGCCCAGAAGGACGTTTCCTCGTATTGCGACATGGAACTGGTTGGCATGGGGTTCACCTCATTGGTTCAGGATGTGGAAGCAGCGACGCACCGGCGTGCTCGTGGCGGAGCGCAAGATACTGCCGCCGGGCTCCCAAGTCTTCATAAAGGAGTGATTACTCCCTTTCTGGTTGACCGTCAACCCCGAAGCTGGTAAGCGTGCACCATGGGCTCAAGCCGCACTCGCCCCCGCGCTCTTCCGGTGACGCACCTTGCCCAACGCCGGCAGCCGGTTCAGGAGCGAGCCCACAAGACCGTGGAGGCGATCCTCGACACCGCGGCCTCGCTCCTCGCGGAAGCCGGCATCGAGGCCTTCAACACCAACCTGCTTGCTGAACGCGCCGGACTGCGTATCCGCACGATCTACCGTTACTTCCCCAATAAGCTGGCGGTGATGACGGCACTGGCCGAGCGGATGGCCGCGGAGTGGGACGGATGGTTTGACGGCTTTCGCACGCTCTCCGATCCGCGCGCAGACTGGCGGGCGGCGTGGGCCGCGTATGTTGACACCTTTGTTGACGGCATCCGTCGAACGCCCGGTGCTCTCGCCGTGCGCCGTGCGATGCGCGCGGTTCCCGAGTTGCAGGCGCTCGACCGCAATGACAACGAGCGCCTGGCCCGCGAGCTGGCCGTCGCCATCGAGCGCCGCGGCGTTGCGGTGCCGCGCAGCCGGCTGACGGTCATGGCGCGGATGCTCATCGAGACCGCAGTCACCGTGCTCGATCTCGCGCTCCTCGGGCCGCAAACGCACGCGCGCGCTCTCATCGAGGAGCTGAAGCGCTTGCACTTCGCGTATCTGGAGGCATCCCTGGAAGGCCGTCCCGCTGCACCTGCGTCGCCGAGGCGCCGCGCGGGATGAACCCTAGGCGCTCGCTCCCATCTAGCCGAAATGCTCGCCGAATCGAAGCCGCCAAGCTCAGACCGGTAGCGAATCGATCCGATTCGCGCTAGCTAGGCAGTCTGCTTCGTTTCGAGCTGTGAACAAGCACCGGAGGTTTCCTTGAGCAATCGTCGTGCGCCGATTCACCGGATGAAGTGGGCGCGGTTTGTCGCGGCAGGGTTGACTTCGCTTGCGGCGACAATCGCAGGTTGCGGCGCTTCGAGCAATTCTTTGTCGACCGGGACGAGACCCGTTCAACCTGCATTGGTATTCGCAAGGATTGCAGACCCCGCTTCTGACATTTCTCCAATCATGAAACCGTTGCTGCATAGCGGCGACGTTTGGGTCGATAGAATCCACGGCGCCGACCGTGACTTCCGCATCGAAGCCGTCCACGATGGTACGATGGACGTGAATTTCTGGGGCGCCGAGGAGACCACGGACCCGGCCCTCAACGTAATCGTATATCGCTCGCTCACGGAATCGTCGTCGGAGCCGACAAAATCGAACAAGCCTTCAATGTGGTTCGCGTTCCCTCTTTATCCGGGAAAAACCTGGAAGAACAGCTACGATTGGGAGATGGGGGGCGCAGCTCCCTACAAGGGCAAGGCTGAAGACAACGGGACGGTGTTAGGCTGGGAGGAAGTACAGGTGCCGGCCGGCACTTTTCACGCTCTCAAAGTTCGGGTCACTACCCGCGCGTACGGCACTGGCGGGATGGCGGATGACGAGACCCTGGTCTACTGGTACTCGCCGCAGGTCAATCGCTTCGTCAAATTCGACTATCGCTCCGCCTACGAGGGTGGGTTGCTGGCGGAACTAGTCAGGTACAAACCCAACCCCTAAAAACAATAATTCTTCAGCAAGCTCCCAGCAGGACGGCGCAACGGCGGGATTCGGGCTGGGCACTTGGCAGACACAAGCGCCGAACGATCCGCACGGATGCCCGATGATTTCGAGGCCGCCAGTTCGGCTATCTGGTGCCGGGCAAAGATTCGGCGCGCGATGCGTCAGTTGCGGCGAGATGTCGCGCGTTGAGGCGTGTTCGGTTTCAGCGCCATAGGTGCCGCGCATTCTATGGTGTTTCATCCGGAGTGGTCATTGCCTCGTTGATTTCAGACCACGATGCGGGCTCTCCGGTTTCAAGTTTTTTGATAACTCGCGTCGCTCGCCTCGCCTGAATGTCGCATAGCAGCGTGAGCCAGGCTTCATCTTCACTTCCCAGGTTATTGTGCCACTTCTCATCGTCGAGCGCCCTTGCTTGCTTCAACCTCTCCACTAACCGGGCCCTCATCTCAGGCGAAAGATGCTTTGGCGGAACGAATAGCGCGTCGGATACTTCCGATTGGGGGACATCCGAATGCTGGTTCAAAGCTCTGATCGCCGAATCCGCTTTGTCGGCTTGCGCAACGTAGTCGCCTTGGGCGATGGGACCCAAGGAGGTATCCATCGCGTCAGCGAGATCGGTTTGCCTCGCCTGTTGGAGCTGCTCAATCGCTTGCGCTCGCTCTTGAGGTGTCAGGGACGCGGCGCACGATGAGAGTCCGAATAACGAGAACGCGACCAATATCGAGACCGGAATGAAATCGAAACTACGTGATCTCACGTCACCATTGTAATCATTGTTCAGCGTTCTCGCACGTCAAATCCCAATCGATCGGCTCTCACGCTGGCGCCGAAGCGACACGCGCTGGCGCGCGAGATCCTTCCCCTTCGGCAGCACTCAGGGCTTCGGCTAGTGGAAGCGGAGTTTACCCTGAGTACTCGAAGGGCTCAGGATGACTCAAAAAAGCCAACCGCCACCCGTGTCATTCTGAGCGAAAGCTGCTGTAGCGAAGAATCTCGACGGACGCTCCGGCGGCCGGCGCCGGTTATGCAAAGCTCTCCTAACGGGGCGAGGAAACAGAGGCGAAGTGATCGAGCAGCGCCCGCCCCTTCCCTAATTTGAAGCTGTGGCTTAGCGCCGCGGTGACGTACCGCTTCGCGCCGCGGACTGCCTGCTCGAGGCTGGCGCCGCGCGCCAGATGCGCCGCGATCGCCGCCGAGAACGCGCATCCCGTACCATGGGCGCCGCCGCCTGCGATGCGCGCGCACTTGAGCTCGAAGAAGCGGCGGCCGTCGTGAAACAAATCCGCCGCAAAGGCGTTGTCCTTGCGATGCCCGCCCTTGATAACCACCGCTCTCGCGCCGAGCTTGATTATCTTTATTGCGGCCTCGCGAATCGCCTTGTCGGAGTCGATTCGGATGCGCGCCAGCACCTCGGCCTCGGCGATGTTGGGGGTGACGATGCGCGCGATGGGAATCAGGCGTTTGCGAATCGCGCGTTCCCCTTTTGGGCCAATCAGCAACGCGCCGCTGCTCGACACGATCACGGGATCGACCACCGGCGCCGGCAATTTGAGCCGTTCGATCGCGCGCGCCACCGCCTTGACGATCGCCGCGTTGGCCAGCGCGCCGGTCTTGACCGCGCGCGGCGCGCATTCCAGCGCCAGCGTGTCGAGCTGCGCCTCGACCATCTCGGGCGATACGTTTTCCACCCCGGTGACTCGCGAGCTGTTCTGCGCGATCACCTCGGTAATGACCGAGTAGCCATAGACTCCCAGCGCGGCAAAGGTCTTGAGGTCGGCCTGGAGTCCGGCCCCGCCGCCGGGATCGCTGCCCGCGATGGTCAGTGCAACGGGATGTTTGGAGTTGGGAGAGGCCAAGAATGGGCCCTGATCGGTTGGAAAGATCTTATCCAATGGCGCGGTCGAGCGAAAGACAGGCGCTTGGTTGATCGTCCGCGGATGCGCGCGGTACCTTGGCCTTGAGACCGGACCAGGGCTCCGAGCGATATGGCGATAAGAGGCGAATCGGAATTTCTCAACCTTCCCTTCCAGGAAAAGCTGGAGTTCCTGTACGGGCTTCCAGCGCGCCGAAAGCGCGACCTGATCCTGTCCGCGCCCGAGGCCGAGCGGCTGGTGCAGTCGTTTTCGCCCGAGACACTCTTCTACACGCTCAAGGAAATCGGCAGCGCCGATGCCGGCGATCTGCTGAGTCTGGCGATGCCCGAGCAGGTCAAGTCGCTGTTCGATCTGGATTGCTGGAACCGCGATCGTCCCGACGTCCGTCGGATGCGCGAGTGGATCGAGGCGATGGCCGACGGCGGGCGGCGCAAACTGGCGGACGCGCTGATGGGGCTGGACATGGAGATAATGTCGCTCCTGCTGCGCGGCTACATCAGGGTGCATCGGATCGACGACCCCGCCTCCTCGCCCGACGCGACCGCGAATCGCTTCGCGCAGTACGACGAAAATTACTTGATCGAGTTCATCCGCCACGACGCAATCTCGCAGCACATCTCGGACTTCATCGAAGAAGCGTTCGAGCGCGACTACAACTACTTCACCGGGCTGATGGACGAAATCTACTGGGGGGTCGAAGCCGAGCTCGAGGAAGAGGCCTACCAGTTTCGGCGCGCGCGCCTGAACGACCGCGGCTTTCCCGACTTTTTCGAGGCGCAGAGCGTGTTCGCCTACTTGAAGCCCGAGCAGTTTCTCAAGATTCGCGCCGGCTATGAGCCGCCGAGCCGCGCCGACCTGCCCGATGATACCGAAGTGATCGCGCCCGAGATGGCGCCGGCGATCGGCGACGGCGACGCCTCGCTGTTCAACACCGCACTGACCGCGGGATTCGCGGCGCAGGGCAAGCGCCAGTTGCGCAGCGAGATGGCGATGGTCAGTAACCAGGTGCTGGTTGCGCGCGCGGTGGATTTCGGCGATCTGGAAGCGGTGCGGGTCGCGGTCGAGATGACCCATCATTACCTGAACCTCGGGCTCGAGCATCTGGCGGGCGGCGACCTGCAAAGCGCGATCGAGCATCTGCGCGATACGCCGCTGAAACTCCTGTTTCGCCTCGGGGTGAGCTTGACGATCGACCTGCGCACCAGCGCCGAGGCTACCCTCAGGAAGCTCGGCCTCACGACCGCCAAGGTGCGCGAGATCCCGTACCTCGACTCGCCCTATCGAGAGGCGCTGGCCGGCTTCATGGCGCGCCAGCCGCGATTCTACAGCGGCCTGGACGGCGGCGGCGCGGTCGAGATGCGCGATTTCAGCAGCATGCGCGACCTGCATCTGAGCTACGCGATCCTCGATCAAATTGCTTCGGCGGCCGAATTGTTCCGCGCGATGTTCGCGATTGATATCGCATCGCCAAACTTCCGCGCGCAGATGGCGGCGCGGGAAATCCGGCTGAGCCAGCTCGTGCTGACCGGGCTCGCGCGTTTGGCGCTGGACAACCGCCTCGCGATCGATCCGATCGAAGGCAGCAGGCTCGCCGCGATGCGCGCGGCGATCATGACCGGGCATCCCGGGACCCTCAACGATCAATTCCGCGCGAGCGTGCATCAGGCGATCGCCGGGCGGCTCGACGACGCGGCGCAGTGGCGCACCGCCGGCTTCCTGAATTCCTGCCTGAACCTGCTCGAAGAAGAGTTCGCCAACCTGGGCGGCGAGCGGGAGATCGATCCGCGCTTTATCGAAAGCGTGCTGGTGCGCCAGGGCTAGGGTTTCGGCGCGTCTGCGGCGGGCGAACTTTCAAGCGTGACGATGCGCTCTAAGCCGCCGCGATTCAGTGTCAGCGTCACCGCGCTGCCGCGCTTGAGCTCGCCAGCATCCCGGCTGAAATCGTCGAGCGCCTTCACCTCGCGATCCCCGACCTTGACTACGATATCGCCGCGCGCGACGCCCGCCTTCTCCGCCGGCGAAGATACCCCCGACACCAGCACGCCATGCCCGCCGGATTGGCCGAAGTAGGCCGCCAGTTCGGGAGTCAGTTGCTCCACCGTCAGTCCGAGCGCCTGCGCGGTGGCGGGAATTTTCCCGCCGGCGCTAGGCTCCGGCGCTGATGCCGGCTGGAAAAGTTTGTCGTTCACGTAGATCGGCGCGTTCATCCCCATCGCCAGCGCGATCGCGTCGCTCGGCCGGCTGTCGATCGAGTAGCGGCCGCCGTCCATGTAGATCGTCGCGTAATAGACCTCGTCGCGCATGTCCCCGATCTCGATTCGATCGACCCGGTTCCCGGTCTTCCCGATGATCGAGCGGATCAAATCGTGCGTAAGCGGCCGGTCGGGCTTGATTCCATGCAGCGCGAGCACAATTGCCTGCGCCTCGTTCTCGCCGATCAGGATGGGCAATTGGCGCGAATCGGTCTCGTCAAGCAGCAGCACGTAATGCGAGCCCGCCTGCTCGTCATAGCCGATGCGCGCGACCCGGACTTTGACTGCGCCGGGTGAAAGTTCGGCGGCGGTGGTAGCGGTGGTGGAGGGCGAATGGCCGCATGAGCAGGCCGCCACGACGGCTGCGATAAGCAGCAGGCCCAGACGCGATGCGCCTACAGCCTTCACAGTCAGACCTTACGCGCGTTGCGCGCTCGATGCCAAGCACATTCGGTTCCGCCTCCCGATTCTCAACCCCGGAACTCGCGCGCCACGATATACAATTCCGAAGATCCCGAGCGGCTGGCCTTGGTGCGCTTCACTTCGACCCTTCCGAAATGCCGCTTGAATGAATCGACGATGTCCTTGAATTGCGGGCCCATGAACAGCTTCGCCACCATCGCGCCCCCCGGTTTCAGCATCGTGATCGCGAAGCCCAGCGCGCACTCAATCAGCTCGCGCGAGCGCGCCTCGTCGCGCGCCGCGATTCCGGTCAGTTTTGGACAAAGGTCGCTCGTCACCAGATCCGCCCCTCCGCCAAGCTCGCTCTGCACCCGCGCGGCGACGGCTGGATCCAGGATGTCACCGGCGATCGTGATCGCACCGGCCGGCGGATTCTTCACTGGCGCCAGATCGACTCCGACCACGCGTCCGCTCGCGCCCGCCGCCGCCACCAGGATCGCCAGCCATCCGCCGGGCGCGCATCCCAAATCGACGATTCGGGCGCCCCTGCCCAGCAGCCGGTTGCGCGCGATTATTTCTTCAATCTTGAACGCCGCCCGCGACGGCAATCCCAGCGCGCGCGCCTTGCGGTAAAATTTGTCGTGTGGCTCGTAAGTTGGCACAAATTCACCCGCCCGGACGCCCGCTCGCTTTGCCGCACGCGCTAAAGCCGCTATCTTGGTTGGTTCCGCCCCGAAGTTTTGAAGCTGCGACAGTCACAGTGAAGCTCGACGATTTGAATCCTGAACAGCGCGCCGCGGTGCTTGCGCCCGACGGCCCGATACTAATCCTGGCCGGCGCGGGCTCGGGCAAGACCCGGGTGCTGACCTACCGTATCGCCCACATCATGGCCGAGCGCAAGGCGTCACCCGGCGAGATACTGGCGGTCACATTCACCAACAAGGCCGCCAACGAGATGCGCGAGCGCGTCGTATCGCTGGTTGGCGGAGACAGCGAAACGCGCATCCCGTGGGTCAGCACGTTTCACTCCGCGTGCGCGCGGATTCTGCGCCACGAGGCTCACGCGCTCGGCTACGACCGCAATTTTTCGATCCTCGACGAAGGCGATTCGCTGACCACGATTCGCCGCGTGCTCGACGATGCCGCGCTGGCCGACTCGCCGCCGGTCGAAGTCGCGCGCGCGCGAATCGAGCAGGCCAAGAACGAGGCGGTCACGCCCGACGAGATGGATGCGCGCGCCAGGCCGGGGCGCGAGGCCGCCGTCGCGCAGATTTACCGGCTCTACCAGGCTCGGATGCGCGAGATGAACGCGATGGACTTCAGCGATTTGCAATTGCAAACCTGGCTGTTGTTCGAGCGCTTTCCTGAAATCCTCGAGAAATGGCAGCGGCGCGCGGTGCATCTGCTGGTCGACGAGTACCAGGACACCAATCGCGTTCAGTACTTGATCGTGCGGGCGCTCGCCGCGAGGTCGGGAAATCTGTGCGTGGTCGGCGACGAGGATCAATCCATCTACCGCTGGCGCGGCGCCGATATCGGCAACATCCTCGATTTCGAGCGCGACTACCCGGCCGCGCAAATTTTCAAACTCGAGCAAAATTACCGCTCGACGAAAACCATCCTTGCCGCGGCGGGCGCCGTCATCCGCCACAACACCGAACGCAAGGTCAAAAACCTGTGGACCGAGAACAGCGCCGGCGAGCCGGTCACCTACTTCACCGGCCGCGACGAGCGCGACGAGGCCGACTTCATCGCGCTCGAGATCGCGCGGCTGACCGGCGCGGGCGGATTCAGAGCCGCCGACGTCGTCGTCTTCTACCGCGTCAACGCCCAGTCGCGCGCGATCGAAGAGGCTCTCGTGCGCCGGCGAATCCCCTACTACATCGTCGGCGGCGTCCGCTTTTACGAGCAGCGCGACGTCAAGGATCTGCTCGCCTACCTCCGCGTGATCGCCAATCCCGCCGACGCCGTCAGCCTCGAACGAATGGTCGGCACGCCGCCGCGCGGAATCGGCGCGAAGTCCTTCGCCGCGATCGCCGAGCTGGCCGCGCACGAGCACATCCCGGCGTTCGAGGCGATGGGCCGGCTCGAGACCTGCTCCAAGGTCGCGCTCAGAATCGCCAAGCAGGCCGGGATGCTCTATTCATGGATGCACGACCTGAGAGCGCGTGCGCCGGGCATGAGCGTGCGCGGGATTGTCGAGGAAGTCGTCCAGCACAGCGGCTTCGAGCCGTACCTCGATACGCTCGCCGACGCGCCCGCACGCAAGCAGAATCTCGCCGAGATGCTCTCCGCGGCCAGCGCCTTCGACGCCGAAAAGTCGGGCGGCGGATTGTCCGAGTTCCTGGAACGGGTCGCTCTCGTCAGCGACACCGAGCAGATCGATTCCAGCGGCGGACGCGCGGCGCTGATGACCCTGCACACGTCCAAGGGGCTCGAATACCCAATCGTGTTCATCGCCGGGATGGAGGAAGGCCTGTTTCCGCATAGCCGGGCCGCCGACCTCGACGAGGAAGTCGAGGAGGAGCGCCGCCTGTGCTACGTCGGCATGACGCGCGCGCGGCAGTTGCTCTATCTGACCAACACGCTCTCGCGCGAACTGTACGGCACGCGCCAGGAGTCGCGTCAATCGCGATTCTTGCGCGAGGTCGATCCCGCGCTGATTCGCCGTATCGCGCCCGCTCGCGAGACCTCGCCGATACGCCCGCTGTCGCCGCGCGAGTCCTACGTCGATTTCGCCGACAGCCAGTTGCCCGACGACGAGCCGGGCCCCGGCGGCGGCGACAACGGAAGCCTTTCAATCGGCGCGCGCGTGATCCATCCGACCTTCGGGCGCGGAATTGTTCGACGGCGCGAGGGGCGCGGCGACGGCGCCAAGGCGTGGGTCAATTTCGAGCGCGGCGGGATCAAGCTGCTGGTGCTGAAGTTCGCAAACCTGCGGTTGCTTGTGGACTGATCGCGCCGCTAGCATTTCTATAAAGGCGACGATGGACACATCGATTAGCTTGCGCGAATCTGCCGCCGAAATGCCTGGAAGTGTTGATGAAGCGCTTGATTGATATCGCAATTCGATTATTCCCCGCCATGCTGCTGATCGCGATGGTCGCGATCCCGGGGTCCAGCGGCGCGTGGACCGAAGATGAATTCGAGCGCCGCCCGCTCTATGCCTTCCCGCTTCCCCACGGCAAGGACGACATCATCGGCAATCTCGCTACGTACGAAATCCGCAAGGGCGACACGCTGCTCGACGTCGGGCGATGGTTCGGCGTGACGGCCAAGGAAATATCGAACGCAAATAGCGGAGTTGACTGGTGGGCGCCGCAGGCCGGCAGGGTCATCATTCTGCCCGACGAGCACATCCTGCCCAATACGCCGCACGTCGGGATCGTGCTGAACATCCCCGAGATGCGGCTGTACTATTATTTTCCGTCGCCAATCGGACCGGCGCATCGCAAAGGCAAGGTCGCGCCCGCCAAGTTCGCCACCGGCAAGAAGCACGCCGCGGGCGCAAGCGGGGCGTCGGTGGTGTACACGTTTCCGGTGGGGCTCGGACGTTTCGATTGGAAAACGCCGATCGGAGATTTTACGGTCCGCGGCAAGACGCGCAATCCGACCTGGGTGGTGCCCGAGGACATCTACGAGGAACATCTCGAGCGTGACGGCGAGGCCGAGCACGTTGTTTACGGCGACGATCCCGACAATCCTCTTGGCCATTACCGCATCGAACTGACTCTGCCCCAGTACGCCCTGCATGGCACCAACGTGCCGTGGGGCGTCGGCATGGAGGTCAGCCACGGATGCATCCGGCTGTATCCCGAGGACATCGAGCGGCTGTTCAACAAGGTGAAAATCGGCACGCCGGGGATGTTCGTCTATGAGCCGGTGAAATTCGGATGGCGCGGCGACTCGCTCTACGTCGAGGTCCACGACGATCTCTACGGCCGTTACGCCGGGCTGTGGGCCTACGCGCAGAAGCAAGCCGAGCGGCTGGGAATTACCGACCAGATCGATATGCAGAAGCTCGAAAAAGCGGTCGAACAGAAAAGCGGCGTTCCGACCTACGTGATGCCGGGCCCAGTACCCGGCAGCCGCAGCTAGCAGGGGCTGACCCCTGCACCCAGTGTTAAGGCCGCGCTCGTTGTCGCGCGCGGCCACTACCGCGGGCACGCGGGCGTGGCTCTGTTAGAACTTTTTTCGTGTCATCCTGAGCGCAGCGAAGGAACGCGCGCGATACTGCCGCGCCCGACATCCGAGCGTCGTCGAGACGCCGCACGGCTCGGAAGCGGTACTTCTTCCGCGTCACCGGCGAAGGCTGCCAGCGCTGACGACACTCCGGAGAGCATCAGTGCATGACCTGGCGTCTACCCCCGAGCTTGAATCTAGTGGCCATCCGTAGGTGATCACTAGCGGGCTTCATGTGTCCACATCTGACAGACCCACATAATCCGTCCTTACGATGATTACCTGGTGATCTTCTGGTCGTCTCGAGCTGCGGTGGCCACAAGATGCTGTGAAGAGTCCACGGCTGGCCGAGTCGGTACGCTCGATATCAGGGGTTGCATGATGATTCTCGTAACGACGACCTTGATGCGCCATCCGAAAATGGAAAGTCGAGACGGAGGTTTGATGTCGTTTGTCAACACCTGTGCTCCGTGCCACATGAGCGGACAGGTGTAAGCGAATTCACACGTCCTTTTTCATGTAAGACCTTCATTCGGAGGTGCTCTTCATATCCATCCTTTGCATAGGTGAACTCTACAAACAGGTTCGCCCTTCCGGTGCTGGAAGGGTACGCGATGATCGCATCGTGACGTCCGCTATCAAGGAGAGGGGTGCAGGTTACATCGTCACGGCCCGGAAAGAGCCCCCGTGCCAAGAGTCCAAGTGGAGCGGACTACTTCGAAATACTTCATTTTCAAGACGTCCAAGGCCTAGCTCTTTCTTGAGGTCTGGTGACGCGTCAAACTTCCGCGCAGATCTCGGCTTGAGCCAAGAATCGGCGAATTCGCTGGGAGTCCGTGTGCGAGCCAAGTCCAATGACTTGAGGAACGCGTCGATTTGGTGGTTGTTTGAGCGGATCATGGCCTTCTGGTCCAGTATACCTAAGCCGTTCTAACAGGGCGAAGCCTCCATCTTTTCTTAACACCGGATGCAGGGGTCAGCCCTGCTCACCCCTGCCATCGCGTAGTCGTGAAAAGATGCGCTGCGCAGATTTTCACGTCTTGTCACCGCGGGTGCAGGGGTCAGCCCCTGCCCAAGGAGGTGCGGAACCCACGGTGGGTTCCGCATTCAATAAAGTGATTTACCCTTCCCTACTGCGCGCCGTTGCGGTCGCTCGGGCGCGGCGCGCTTTTTCACCAGGTAAAAGTAGCGATGGCCCAGGCCGAACGGGCCCGGCCATTTGAGCCGCCGCACGACCCGCGTGCCGGCGATATTAGGCTCGCTCGCAATCGTGTATTCATCCACTTTCGCCGACGTGATCATCGGGATTCCGGCTTCGAGCTTCATCGTTTCAATCCCATGCTTGGGATAGCGATAGAGGTCTTCGCCGTTGAGCGCGTAGCCGGCATCGATCGCTGAGCGCGGAACTCCCTCGCGTTCCAGCAGGTTGCGGGTTGCGAGGATTGCCGCCATCCCGCGCTGATACGCATAGGTCCCGCCGAGCGACAGCAGGCCCATCGCCAGCGTCATCGCCAATCCCGCCGCCTTGACCCGCTTGCTTCGAGGCAGCGGTGCGAGCGCAAGCACGATTGCGCCGGCCGGGACCATCACCAGGTAGTAGCGGTCGTTGAAAAACCACAGCGGGAGAGTCGCCGCCCAATAAATTATCGCGGCTATAACAATCGCTGCGGCCCCCCGTGAAAGAGTTCTGAAGATTTCCGCGAACGCGGCGATAAATCCGGCCGCGCCAAAGCTGGCCAGCGCCAGAAACGCGTATTGCCAGTTTCCGTCCCAGGTAAAGCGATTCGAATCCCCGCGCAGTATGAGCACGTTGCGCCACCCGCCAAAGCAACTGCACTCGGGCGTCACGGGCAACCGATCATCCATCCACATCAGGATCAGCGCGGCGGCGAAAATTCCAGCGCCGCCAAGCGCCACCCGGCGCCATCGCGCCGTCGTCAACTGCAAGATCGCAAGCGGCGACAGCACCATCCCCAGATAAAGCGCCGGACCGAGCACGCCCGCGCGGAGGTAGCTCACAATCGGCACCCGGAAAATGTAGTAGAAGTGATTTTCGTTGATCTGCAAGTCCCACGGCTTCGGACCCAGCACCGTGAGCCAAATCCACAGCCACGTGCATACCGCCAGCGCCGCGCCCAGCGGCGTGAAGAGCTTCACCAGCCGCGCGCGATCCCAATTATTTGTTCCGTCCCGCCAGGCATTGTATTCGCCGAGAATCATCGCGCCGGCGCACCCGGCTATCGCCATCGCACCGAACGGCCGAATCATGAAAGCGATCACCGCCATCGCCGCCGCCAGCCAAAGCCACCAATGCTCGCGCGGGCCGCCGGCTTTGGCGAACGCCAGATGCGCCGCGACCAGCATCGTCAGGAACGGAATCTCGGTCATGAACGAAAAACTCAGGAAGGTGAAACAAGGATTGCAGATCAGAAGCCCGGTCGCCGCTAGCGCCTGCCATCGCGGCGCCCCGCACTTGATCGCGAGCGCGTGGAACATCACTCCGCACAGCACCGCCAGCATCACTACCGAGACTTCCAGCGACACCGAGTTGGCGCCGAACGCGCGCGACCAGGCTACGCCGTAGATCACCTGCGCTATCGGCATCGCCTGGGTGTAGCCGGCGAACCTGATCTCGCCGGTGCGCAGAAACCGCCGCACAGCCGAGCCGTACAGCCAGCTATCCACCACCGGCGCGTCGGTCAGCGGATGCAATATCGCCAGCGCGAACACGTACCATCCGATCACCGCCGCTGCCGCGGCCCATCCTGCGCGCCTCATCGAGTTCCGCCTTGCTCCGCTTTTGACCTATCCCTTATACTCCGAATACTCCGAAACCAACTGGACCAGCGGGATTGCGCCGATTTCAACCGAATCACACACGATGCGACAAGTAGCATTTCATCGTCCGTCTATCGGACCCGACGAGGAGCGCGAAGTTCTCGACACGCTGCGCTCCGGATGGATCACGACCGGGCCCAAGGCCAAGCGCTTCGAGAAGGAATTCGCCGGCTACGTGGGCGCGAAACACGCGCTCGCCCTGGCGCATTGCACCGGCGCGCTTCATCTTTCGCTATGGGCGCTCGGCATCGGCGCCGGCGACGAAGTTATCACCACGCCGTTTACCTTCACCGCGACCGCCGAGATTCTGGGCTACCTCGGCGCGCGGCCGGTGTTCGTTGACGTCGACCCCGGCACCTTCAACATCAACCCGGCCCGCATCGAGGAGGCGCTCGAGAGCGGCGCCAACAAGCGCGTGCGCGCGATCCTGCCGGTGCACTTCGCCGGGCAGGCATGCGACATGGATCGGATCCTGAAAATCGCGCGCCAATACAATTTGAAAGTGGTCGAGGACGCCGCGCACGCGGCCGGCTCCGCGCGGCACATGGACGGGCGCGGGATGGCGAAGGTCGGCACCATCGGCGACCTGACCTGTTTCAGCTTCTACGCGACCAAGAATTTCACCACCGCCGAGGGCGGCATGATCACCACCGCCGACGACGCGATAGCCGAAAAGATCGCGGTCGCCAGCCTGCACGGAATGAACAAGGACGCGTGGAAGCGCTACGACAAGAGCGGCTCGTGGTACTACGAAATCCACGACATGGGTTTCAAATACAACCTGTCCGACGTTCACGCCGCGATCGGTTTGGCCCAGCTCAAGCGCGCCGACGACTTCATGCGCCGCCGCGGCGAGATCGCGCGCGCCTACCACGAGGCGTTTCGCGCCGACGACGCGCTGCAGACCGCCTACTCCGAGCCGGGGATCGAGCACGCCTGGCATCTCTACGTGCTGCGCATCCGGCCCGAGCGGCTCAAGCTCGGCCGCAACCAGTTCGTCGAGATACTGCGCGAGCGCGGCGTGGGATGCTCCGTGCACTGCATCCCGCTGCACACGATGCACTACTATCAGCGCAACTACGGCTACCGTAACGGCGATTTTCCGGTTGCCGAAAACATCTTCAGCCGCTGCCTGTCGCTTCCCATCTACGCCTCGATGAGCGACGAAGATGTCAACTACGTAATCGAAACCGTTCTCGCGATCGCCCGCGAAAACCGCCGCTGACCCGGGGAGAACAACTGTGCGAGCATTGGTAACCGGCGGCGCGGGATTCCTCGGCTCCCATCTATGCGAGCGCCTGCTCAAGGACGGCCACGAGGTCATCTGCCTCGACAACTTCTTCAGCGGCAAGCGCGCCAACATCATGCACCTGCTGGGCAACCGGAATTTCGAATTCATCCGCCACGACGTGGTCGAGCCAATCCTGCTCGAGGTCGATCGCATCTTCAGCCTCGCCTGCCCTGCCTCGCCCGTGCACTACCAGTACAACCCGGTCAAGACCATCAAGACCAGCGTGATGGGCACCATCAACATGCTCGGGCTTGCCAAGCGCGTGCACGCGCGCGTCCTGCTCACCTCCACCAGCGAGGTTTACGGCGACCCCGAGGAGCATCCGCAAACCGAGTCGTACTGGGGACACGTCAATCCGATCGGGGTGCGCTCCTGCTACGACGAGGGCAAGCGCGTCGCCGAATGCCTGATGATGGACTATCACCGGCAGAACAACGTCGACACCCGCATCGTGCGGATCTTCAACACTTACGGCCCGCGGATGGCGATCAACGACGGCCGCGTGGTTTCCAACTTCTGCGTGGCCGCGCTGCGCGGCGAGGACCTCGAGATTTACGGCGACGGCAGTTCGACCCGCTCGTTCGCCTACGTTGACGACATCATCGACGCGCTCGTGCGCATGATGGATCAGGACACGCACATCGGCCCGGTCAATGTCGGCAACCCCGACGAATTCACCATCGCGGAACTGGCCGAACTCACCATCAAACTCTCGGGCAGCTCCTCGAAAGTGATCATCAAGCCGCCCCGCGCCGACGATCCCGTCCGCCGCAGGCCAAACATCGAGCTCGCAAAAAAGGTCCTCGGCTGGCAGCCGCATACCGCACTTCAGCCGGGGCTCGAAAAAACCATCCATCACTTCCGCGAAGTCCTCGGCATCCCGCGCAAATAGCGCCCGCCGCGCTCTCGCGCGCCACGCCGCTTGCGAATCGTGTCGTCTGGCGACAAGATAATTTCGAGTCCCGCCCGCGCCAGTCAGCGCCGCACCATGAATAGAAGGATTTCGCGAGCCGCGTTCCCCCTGCTCTTGTCGATTGCGATCGCCTCATGCTCGGCGGCGCCGCCCGCTCCTGCTGCGTCGGCGCCGGTCGCGTATGTGCCGCCCTCCGAAGGGCCCGCGCCTGACGAATGGAATCTGTTTCCCGATCCGACCACCGGCAACGTTGACGTTTACCACAAGGGCGAATACGTCGGCGCGGTCACCGGCAACGAGCCCGCCGACCAGGACCCGCCGATTCCGCATCCCGTCGCGCCCGCGCAGTGACCCGCGCGCGCCGCGCTCACACCTTGAGCAGGTTGCGCGCGATCACGACGCGCTGGATCTGCGACGTGCCCTCGTAGATCTGGAGCAGCTTCGCGTCGCGCATCAGCTTCTCGACCGGATAATCCTTCATGTAGCCGTAGCCGCCGAAAATCTGCACGGCGTCGGTCGTGATCCGCATCGTCGCGTCGGCGCTGAATGCTTTCGCGTAGGCCGAAATCGTGTTGGCGCCCTGGCCGCGATCGACCAGCCACGCCGCCTTGTACGTCAGCAGCCGCATCGCTTCGATTTCGATCGCCATGTCGGCCATCATGAACTGAATCGCCTGAAAGTTTGCGATCGGCTGGCCAAACGCGCTGCGCTGCCTGGAATACTTTAGGCATTCGTCGAGCGCGCGCTGCGCAATCCCGATGGCGATCGCGCCGATCTCGGGCCGGCTGTGATCGAACGTCGCCATCGCGTACTTGAAGCCCTCGCCCTCGCGTCCGACCAGCGCGCTGGCGGGTACTCGCACGTCCTCGTAAAATATTTCGGCGGTGTCGGCTGCGCGTTGCCCGAGTTTCCCGTGCATCCGATTGCGCGTGATTCCCGGCACGCTCGACGGGAACACGAAGCACGAGATGCCTTTGTGTTTGAGCCGCTTGTCCGACGTTGCAAATGTGACGTACCAGTCCGCGCGCGATCCATTCGAAATAAAATGCTTGGTGCCGTTGAGGATGAACTCGTCGCCCTCGCGCCGGTACGCCGTACTCATCGCGGCAACATCCGATCCCGCGCCCGGCTCGGTGGTCGCGAACGCGCAAAACGTCAGCTTCTTCACCAACTGCCCCAGGTAGGTCCGTTTCTGCTGGTCGCTGCCCGCGATTAGAATCGGCAGCGTCGCGAGCTCGTTGGCTCCCACCGCGTTCGAGATGCCCGAGCATCCGTAATTCAGCTCCTCGACGATCAGGCACGTGTCGAGCACGCCGAGTCCCGGCCCGCCAAGCTCCTTCGGCACCCCGAAGTTCATCAGCCCCGCCGCGAACGCTTTCTCGCACACGTCCACCGGAAAAATTTCCTTCTCGTCGCATTCGCGCGCGCGGGGAATTATTTCCTGCTCGGCAAACTTGTGCGCCAGCTCCTTCAGTTCGCGCTGTTCGTCGGTCAAATCGAAACCAAACATCTTATTTTTCTCCACGATCCCGGCTGTGATCGATCGTCGTGTCGCCGCAATTGGCTTTTCACCGTTAACCCACTGCGCGCTGCGAGGAAAGAGCCGCCCCGCCGCGCGTCGATTCGCCTTGAAAAACCGCGCGCGTCCGAATACGACGGTAGTTGAATCTCGACCCCGCAAGGAGACCCATGATGTCGATTACTGTTATTGCGAAACTTAAAGTGAAGCCCGGCAGCGAAGCCGCGTTCGAAGCCGCAGCAAAGGAAATGATTGCGACGGTGAAAACCTCCGAGCCCGGCACCATCGCCTACGTCCTTCACAAGAACACAAAAGACCCGGCCGAATTCACCTACTACGAGGTTTACCAGGATCAGGCTGCGCTCGATTCCCACGGCAAAACCGATCACATGAGAGCATTCGGCGGAAAAATCGGCGGCCTGCTCGCCGGACGCCCGGAAATCGCGGTGCTCGAAGAAGTCGCCCACAAGTAGCGCCGTGGCCGCCCGGCGCAAGCGAGGCGGGTGAGGATGCGGCTATTTTGATACTTCAAGTAATAGTTTAAGTTCGATGCCGCTCACGCGCGCCGCCGCCAATCTCGAAAAGCCGGGCTAGCCATGCCTCCCCTCTACGCCGGTGCCGCGCGAGTAAAGCTCGATCCGCCCGTCGGTCTCGCGATGCTTGGCTATGGCGCCCGCGTCGGCCGCAACGCGGGCGTGCATGACGACCTCGCCGCGCAGGCGCTCGTGCTCCGCGCCGGCGGCGACGGCGGGCCCACCGTCGCGATCGCCGGCGTTGATCTTCTCGCGCTTGGCGATCGTATCGTCGGCGACATCCGCGAGCGCGTTGCCGCCAGCGCCGGCATCTCCGCCGATTCGATCCTGATTTGCGCCACCCACACCCATTCCGCGCCCGCCTTCAACATCTTCGCGACTCCGCGCGCGGATGCTAAGCCCGCCGACGGCCGCGACCTCGAGTGGGAACGCGCGCTGCCCGAAAAGATAGCGTCCGCCATTGTTCAGGCGCACAAAAATCTCGAGCCCGCGACGCTACGCGCCGCCACCGCCCGATTTACGCTCGGAATCAATCGCCGCCTGATGCGTCCAAACCGGCAAATTCAGCTCGCCGCAAACCGCGCCGGTCCGGCTGACTCTGAAGCGACGGCGCTTGGCGCATACCGCCCGGACGCAAGTCCAATCGCGTTCATCATGAATTATCCGTGCCACGGCGTCGTGCTGTGCGAGGACAATCTGCTCTATTCGCGGGATTGGCCCGGCTTCGCGATGGACGAAATTGAAAGCGCGGCAGCCGGCGGCGCCATCCGGCGCCCAATTTCGATTTTCCTCCAGGGCGCAACCGGCAACGTCGATCCACGCAGCCGTGGCAGCTTCGAGGTCGCCGAACAATACGGCCGCGCGATGGGTCGCAGCGCGTTCGACGCGCTCGCGCACGCGCCCTCGATTGGCAGCGCCGGGATCGGTCAGGTAAAGATCGCCGCTCGCAAAATCGCGCTCAACCTCAAGCTCAAGGATTTCGGCGCCGAGCTTGCCATCGCGCGCGATTGCGCCGCCCAGACCCAGGCCTCGCTCGACAGCCATCGCGGCGGCGACGGCAGCCAGTTGAAGCGCCTGCGCGACCATCATGCTCAGTCGCTTTCGGCGCTCGGCGCTCTGGAAGCCCTCAAGGAGCAAAATCGCCGCGACCGCCGCGTTGATATGGCGCGCCGCGAGCTTGCCACCGCGATGTCCATCGTCACCATCGGGAACCTCGCCATCGTCGGCATCCCGGGCGAACTTTTCGTCGAGCTCGGCCTTGCGATAAAGGCAGCCTCACGCTTCGATCAAACTTTTGTGGCCGGCTACTGCAACGACCTGATCGGATATATTCCCACCCGCGCCGCGTACGCCGAGGGCGGTTATGAAGTCGATACCGCGCGGATCGCCGCCGGTAGCGGCGAGACGATCGTCGATACCGCGCTCGCCGCCCTCGCCGCGATGCGCGCGTAGCTCGTGCGCGAAATTCGGCATCGCGAGCTTGCCCGGATGCGCGCGGCCGGCGGCGTGCAAATCGTCGACGTCCTTCCGTCGCACGAGTACGCCGCCGCACACATCCGCGGCGCAATCCACATTCCGCTCTGCCGCATCCTGCGCGACGCGCCCGCGGCCCTGGACCGCGCCCGGCCGGTCGTCGTCTATTGCCGCGACAGCTTGTGCGACCTGAGCGCGCGAGCTGCGGCGCAGCTCGAGATGCTGGGATTCACCGGCGTCCGCCACTACTTCCGGGGCAAGGCCGATTGGATCGTCCGCGGATTGCCCACTGATCCTCCGGCGACGCTCTCAGAGCGGATGCGCGCGCTTCCCTATTTCGTCAACAATCTCGCGCCCGGCCTGCGCTCCGGTTGGATTCGCTATTCGGACCGCGTGCGCGTCGCCGAGTTTATGCGCGATGACCTGGTCCGCCTCGGCCCCGAAGATTCCGTCCCGCCGGCCTCGCCCGATTCGCCGATGCCGCGCGCCGTCGTGCTCACTCCCGACGGAGTCCTGCTCGGCGCGATCGACCGATCCGAGTCCGCGCCGCGCGCGCTCGATGCGATGAATCCCGGTCCGCAAACGATTCGCCCCGACATGACGCCGCGGCTCGCCGCGAAACTGCTAGCCTCGAATCCGTACCTGATTGTGACGACCGCTATGGGCAACTATCTCGGCTGCTACCTCGCGCCTCAAGCTCGTCGGGCCGTGCGCGCGCGCAATTGAATCCGCCCGCCGCGCGGCTAATACTCATTCGCGATGGGGCAAATCACCGGCACCGGAATCGACGTTATCGAGGTCGAACGCATCGAGCGCGCGCTCACCCGGCCCGCCACCGGCGAGCGTTTTCGCGCCCGCGTCTTCACCCCGGGCGAGGTCAGCTACTGCGAGTCGCGCGGGCGTCCCCGCTACCAGAGCTACGCCGCGCGTTTCGCCGCCAAGGAAGCGACGATGAAGGCGCTCGGCACGGGATGGAACCGCAACGTCGGATGGAGCGAGATAGAAGTCGTGCGCGAGCGCGGCAAAGCGCCGACCATCGCGCTATCGGGCAAGGCGGCGGCGTTCGCGCAAACAAAACAGATCGCGCGCTTTCATCTGAGCATCACCCATACCGCCGCCCAGGCCATCGCCCACGTCATCGCCGAAACCTGACGCCTATGGCCCAAAGGTCAATTGATAAGCGAAATATCCCTGGAGTTGGTTCGGTCCTCCGAAAGCGGGACCGGCCGAGAACATGATGTGCTGAATGTCGCTAAGGTCCCACACCATCCCGAGATTGAACCCGGTCTCCTGCGGCTGACCTGTCTGTTGCGAGGTGCCGTGAAAGATCTCTATGCCCGGCGTGAGGTTTGACAGGACCTGGCGCTGTATGACCAACCCGGTGAACCACCAATCGCGATTGTGCGCGCCGGGATTTATCCAGTAACCGCCTCCTCCATATGCGGTCCACTTGCCCATGCTCTTCTGGAGCCATATCGGCACAAACGTCTGCAGATGCCCACTGCCAAGATTACGGCCATGGGATCCAGTCGGAACTTCCAACAAGGGAAAGGTTCCAATCTGCGGTAGCCAGTCGCTCTCCTGAACGAAGCGGAACTTGATCCCCAGCTCGGTATCACCGTATCCGTAACTGGCAGCGCCCTCGTTGGGCGCATAGAGGGCCAGTGGTGCGATCGCGTGGAGCTGAACATTTGGAAGCGGCCCGTAATTCACTTCCAGATGCGGCGCTGTGCTTGTCCAGGCATCCGGCTGCTTGGTGAATAGCGATGCCAGGTAAACCTCCCAGTGCTGATATTCGACGGGCTCAGGGTCGTCCGTGATGTAGGGAGGCCCTGCGAATGCAATCGCTGGAAAGCTCAGGATAAAGACGAAAGCCGCCAACCACCTGACCGCCGCTGCGCCACCGAGACCAGCCTTCATCCTGCGAACCATCGCGTTGTGGCCAATCCAACCAGCCCGGCTGCGAAGATCAGCCACGCTGAATTCACCCGAGAGTAGATCAAGAGCAGCGCGCTGACTGCTGCAACCATCCCGGTCGTTACATCGACGAGCGCGGCTCGGCTGAGCCGTAATGTGACGGCGGCCATGAGCGCGAGCGCACCGACGTTCACTCCATCAAGGAAGGCTCCGGCGATCAACGAACGCCGGATGCGCGCAATGAGCGGACGGCTGGCAGCAACTAAAATAAACGACGGAATAAAGATCCCTAGCGTCGCAACGATCGCTCCCATAGTACCGCCCAGCAAATAGCCGATGAAAGTGGCCGTGGTAAACACCGGGCCGGGCGTGACCTGGCCGACCGCGACGGCATCGAGCAGCTGCGATTGCGTCAGCCAGTGCAAACGATCCACGAGGTCAGCCTGAAGGAAGGCGAGCAGCACGTAGCCGCTTCCGTAAAGGACGGCGCCGACTTTCAGGAAGAAAAGAAAAAGTCCGAGGACGCTGAATGGTACGATCGCTGCCGTGGCACCCACGCTCTTGAGCACTGGCAGAACGCCAGGCCATCTAATCGCCGGGATCGCGGCAAAGGCCTCCGCGATGCGACGTTGATCGATCCGCGCCGCCGATGCCGCGATAACTCCGGCGCCGAAGAGCACGACTATCGTGTTGACGCCGAGGATCGCACCCGCAGTGGCAATCAAGCCGATCACCGCGAGGAATCTGCTCTTGACCGCACTGGGAAAGAGCCGCCAGAGCGCCTGCAACACGATCGCGATAATGACGGGCTTGATCCCGTACATGATTCCCTGAAACGGCGGCATCGATCCGAACCTGACATACGCCCACGCCGCGGCCATCACGATCAGCACGGCGGGGACGATGAAACATACGCCGCCCACAACGAGTCCCTTCCAGCCGGCGCGTTGATGGCCGATATGAATGGCCATCTCCGTGGAGTTCGGCCCAGGAATCAGATTGGTCGCGCCGAGCATGTCGAGAAATTCTTCGTGAGAGATCCAGCCCCTCCGCCGGACAAATTCTTCCTCCATCATCGCGATATGCGCCGCCGGACCGCCAAAGGCGGTCGTGCCAAGCCGCGAAGAACGAAACGGCGATTTCTTTCAGCATCGGTGGGTCGCTCGGTAAAGACGCCGGCTATGGCGTCCGTTTCTCTTCTCGAACGAGCGCAGATAGCATCGGCAATATGCGAGCGCAATCATTTGGCGGCCCCGGGTTCCAGAGACTGATCGGCCCGTCCGCCGTGTAAGTGCGCGCACGCCGATTGAAGGAACTTGCGATGAATAGACTTCTCGCTCCCACCTGGAATGCAGGAAGCATCGTCTTCATCCGGCTCGCGGTCGGCTTGATCTTCTTCACGCAGGGAATTCTCAAATACATCGACCCATCCATGGGAATTCTCCGCTTTGCGAAGATCGGATTCCCATATCCCGATTTTACGGCGCATTTTGTGGGAACCTTCGAGATCGCTTGCGGCTTTCTGGTCTTGATCGGCCTTTTCGCCCGGCTCGCGAGCATACCGCTTTTGATCATAATCCTGACCGCGATCTCGACCACCAAGATCCCCGAGCTGCTGCGCCCGAATCAGGGCTTTTGGTTCATGGTAAGCGACGCGAGGACTGATTTCGCGATGACGATGGCTTTGCTTTTCCTGATCAGCGCCGGTGCCGGGACATGGTCGTTCGGCGCCTGGTTGGATGATAAGGGCAATGCGGGCCCGGGATGAATCAGCGCAGCCCGGCTGCTACTTCGACGGCGACGCCGCCGCTTCGGGCGCCTTCGCCATGTACAGCGGCGCAGGCTTGTTGAGTTGCGCGAAACTGAACTCGCTCAGCGAGAACACGGCTTTGCTCGCGGTTGAAGATGCGTAGTACTCCGTGCGCGGTCCGGCCGGTTCGCCGGGAATTGGCGGGGTCGTCGGCTTGACGCTGATCTTCGCGAGCTTGACCGCGCCCAGCTCCTTGCCGTCCTTGCCGATCAGAGTGATTTCAGCCGTCGGATTGTCCAGCCCGAACGGCTGAGCGCTCGGCATCGGATCGGCGACGATCGACTGGCCCTTCAGATTGCGGAACTGATTGAGCATGCGCTCCACCACCGGAATATCGCCCGCCGAAGTCTTGGCTCCCACTACCACGTCCCACTTCCCGCCGGCGGCGCGCTTGAGCGTGAACTCGCCATCGCTGTTTTTGACTCTGACCGCCTCAACTGCCTCCGGATCGGCCTTCAGGATGGTTCGATTGCGAAAATCCAGCGCCGACTTGTCCAGGCTGCTCATCACGTACTCGGCCACGGTGTAAACCGGCGCGCGCTCTCCGCGGCGCACGTAAATTCCGCTCTTCCCCTGCTCGTTCTGTTTGAAGCCGAACAGCATCGATTGCTGCTCGCCGTTCTTGAGAACCACCGTCGCCGTCAGATGCGGCTTTTCAAGCCCGTATTGCGTGACGTTGCCGGGCGCGTCGGCGATAAAGTCGGCCGCCTTCGCGTTGACCAGCACCCCGATCGCCATCCGGACCGCCATGTCGTCGGCCGCATACGGCGCGGGCTTGACGATTTTCCACTGCTGGCCGTCGCGATCGATTTCAAGCGCCTGTCCGTTGTCCCGCGCGATGATCAGCTTGCGAACGTCGTCGAGTTTGAATGCCATCAGGTCGCGGTCGCGCAAATCGTTGACCGTCTTGTTCATCCCGGACGAGAACACCGCTTCGGTCAGGATCACCGCCGGACTGTCGGCCAGCCGGACATAAGCGTTGAACCCGACCGGCGTCGATTTCCCGATTTCGATCGCGGGCAACGTTTTCTTGTCGAAGGTCGTGACCGTGACGGTCGTGGCCGGAGGCTTGAGCCCGAATCGCTCGAGGTCGTCCGGCTTCTCATCCGCCGTGCGGACCACCGCGCAGTCGGCGATTGCGCGCGCGAGGTTGTTGGCCGCCGTCTGCTCGGCCTCGGCTCCGATGGGCTTCACCAGCCGCCACGGTTTGCCCTTCTCGCGCTCAAGTACGATCTCTCGGTCCGAATAGCTCAGGTCGATTTTGGCCATATCGTCCTGCTTGACCGCGAGCAGCTTGCGCTGCGCCTCCGGCACGGAATAACGGCCGACGATGAAGGCGTAGCCGCCCACAATCGCAAACAGGATCAGAACGATGATGGTGTTGCGCAGCCGCATCGGACTATAGCCGGATTAGGGGGCGCCTCAGTTGCGCCGTTCCCACCACACGACGATCCCGGCAATCAGCAGCAACTCGGGCAGCAGCAGCACCGCAAACGCAAACACGATGGAGAACTGCGCGGTGGTCAGGCGAAAGCGCGATGCGCGGATAGACCGCGGCCTGATCGAGATCGCATTTTCCTCGCCGGTCAGCCAGTCGGCGCTATTGATGAAGAAGTCGCGGTTGAAGAACGTCGACGCGTATTGATTGTCGCCAAATTCGGTGCTGCCGAACACCACCAGGCGCGCATCGCCCTTGCCCCAGCCGAGCTGCTCCAGCTTGCCGTCCACCGCCATCACCACCGTGATCGGTCCGCGCGTGTCCTTGGCGGTCAGTTCGGCCTTCTGCTGCCGGAACAGCGTGTCCAGATCGACCTCCGCCCACGACGTATCGCTGGTCTTCGCGATCGCGGTGGCGGTCAGCCCCGGCTTCAGATTGGATTCGGCGTCAAGCGATCGCGACATCGGAAACACCGTGCGCTGCTTGAAGTCCTTGGTAATCGGATGCTCGCCGTAGGTCTGCACCAGCGGATTGATCCCGAGCGCGGGGCCTTCGAACAGCCTCACCACCTGGTCCACCACGATATCGTTGCCGACCTTGACGCCCCAATCGCCCGCCAGCTTCACCATCGCCGCTTCGTCGATTGGATTGTCCGGGCGCTGCGGCCGGTACATCGCGATCATGCGCCCGCCGTGCTTCAGATAGTCGTTCAGCGAATCGATCTCGTGCTGCCCGAGCGGCTTGATCGGTCCCGCGACCACCACCAGGTTGGTGTCGTCGGGCACCTTGGGCAATTGCGCCAGCTCCAGCTTGCGAACCTCGTAGCCCTCGCCTTCCAATCCCTTCTTGATCGCGCCGTAGCCCGACTGGGTTTCGGCGTCGTCGGGATCCGCTTCGCCGTGCCCGTCGAGGAACTCGACCACCTTCTTGCTGCTCTTGGTCGCGCGGATGATCGCGTTGGTCAGCACTTCCTCGTTGAGCTCGGTGACGTTGAGTGCCCTCGGCGGTGTCGCCGCCGTATTGCAGATGCGTGGTGCCCATCACCGACACCTTGAAACGCTCGGCCAGCTCGGGATGCTTGTCGGGATCGACCATCTCGTAGCTGAGCTTGGGCGAGTAGTACGCAAACGTCTCGTACAGTTCCCGCGCCGAAGGATTATCGCCGCCCTGAAAGAAGCCGTAGAACTTCAGCGGCTTCTGCAAGCCCTTCACCACGTTCACCGATTGGCTCGAAAGGCTGTAAACTTTCTCGGCCGTGACGTCCAGCCGCGTATGATGCAGCGTCGAGATGTAGTTGATCGCGACCAGCAGCCCGATGTACGCCGCCGAGTAGATCACCGCGTTGGCGCCGTATCGCGCCGACCGCCCGGTCGTGATCGAGGAAAGCTCGGAGCGGCTCGAAGTGATCCACAGCACTATCGCGAAGATGCCGCAGACCAGGTTGACCCACACGAACAGGCGAAAGCCGCTCGAAATGAAATAGTCAACCAGCCCGAACGAGAGCAATACCAGGCCGAGAATTCCGTATAGAGCCGCCGATCGCCGCATCCGCCCTTCTTCCTTACCGCCAGCGCGCCGACTCAACCGAGCGTTGGGTCAAGAACAGCGCCACGAATATTAGACTCAGAAAATAAACGATGTCGCGCGTATCGATTATGCCCGTCACCATCTGGGCGAAATGCTCCGGCAGCGAGAGATAGTGCATCAAGCCCGTAAGCGCCCCTCCCCCTGCCTGCGCCGGCCACGAGATGACGAACAGCAGCAGCAGCGCCCCGAAACAAGTGATCGCCGCGATGATCTGATTCTGGGTGAGCGAGCTGGTGAACAATCCGATCGAAACGAACGCGATCGCCAGGAACGCCAGCCCCAGATAGCCCGAGAACATCACCCCGACCTCCGGATTGCCGAAGGCCACCAGGATCAGCGGAAACATGCCCGCCAGCCCTATCATGATCAGCATGAACGCCGACGCCGCAATGAACTTTCCCGCGACGATCTCGCCCGTCCGGACCGGAGCGGTCAGCAATAGTTCGTAGGTGCCGGTTCGCTTCTCCTCGGCGAAGCTTCGCATCGTGATCGCCGGCACCAGGATCACCAGCACGATCGCCAGGTTGTGCAGCATCGGCTCGATTACCCGCTGGTTCAGATTCAAGTGCTGCAGCACCTCGGGATTTTGCATCGCCGAGTACGCCGTCAGCGTCACTTCGAAGTAGCGCAGCAGCGCGAAGAAAAAGAAGCCGCCCAGCAGCAGGAACACCGTCATCACGACGTACGCAACCGGCTGCAGGAAATACCCCGCGAGTTCCTTGCCCGCGATTGTAAGAGAATTTTTCATTCGAGCGCCGCGGGTCGCTTAGGCATGCCCCGCCCCGACCTCCTCCAGCGTTTCCTCGGCGCTAGCGCCGTCTTCGTGACGCTCCTTGGTGATCGCGCTCAGGAAAATATCTTCCAGCGAGGTCCCCGCCGGGAGCTTCTTCAGGTATTCCTCGAGCACCACCCGCCCGTCGGCGATGATCACGACCTTGTCGCAGATCTGCGAGACCTCGGGCAGGATGTGCGTCGAGAGCACGACCGTTCGGTTCCCCGCGAGATTGTGAATCAAGCCGCGAATTTCGTGAATCTGCCGCGGATCGAGACCGATCGTCGGCTCGTCCAGCACCAGCACGGGCGGATCGTGAATCAACGCCTGCGCCAGCCCGACGCGCTGGCGATAGCCCTTGGACAGTTGCCCGCAAATCCGATGCGACACGTCGCGGAGTCCGCAAACTTCCAGCACGTGCTCCAGCGCCGGCTCGAGCTTCGCGCGCGGCACCCCGCGCAGCTTCGCGACAAACTTGAGGTACGCTTCGACCCGCATGTCGGGATACAGCGGCGGGCTTTCGGGCAGGTATCCGATTTTCCGCCGCGCCTCGAGCGATTGCGAAAAAATATCCAGCCCGTCTATCAGCACGGTGCCCGCGGTCGCCGGCATATAGCCCGTGATGATCCGCATCGTGGTGGTCTTGCCCGCGCCGTTGGGGCCGAGAAAACCGAGGATCGAACCGTTCTCCGCATTGAACGATACGTCTTTTACCGCGACAAAGTTGCCGTAGGCTTTAGTTAGATTTTTAACCTCGATCATTCAGCTCTTCCGATTCGACCGCCCCCGGGACGGCATTCCCGGTCCGGTTTCCCCCGATTCAGTTCCAATTGACGAACATGGCTGCCCGGCAATTCAATCAACAACAGAGCAACCGACTAATTAAACACACCACGCGATACTGTCAATACGGTGATCCCCCCTCGCGCAATATTTTCGATCGGCTTGCCCGGCGCTTTTGCTTTGAGAGCCGTATCGGATAGTTTCGATCGATGGCCGCAGAACGCAAGCAGCTCATTCTGGTTGACGGCTCCGGGTACATCTTCCGCGCTTTCTTCGCGCTGCCGCCGATGAATACCTCGCGCGGGATGCCGACCCAGGCGGTGTACGGCTTCATCCGGATGATCCTGAAGCTGCTGAAGGACGTGCGCCCGTCGCACATTGCGATCGTCTTCGACTCGCCGAAAAAAACTTTCCGCGACGAGCTGTTCCCCGATTACAAGGCCAACCGCGCCGAGTCGCCCAACGATCTGATCGTGCAGATTCCCTACATCCATCGCGCCGTCGAGGCGTTTCGGATCAAGTCGCTGATGCTCGACGGATTCGAGGCCGACGACGTCATCGGCACGCTCGCCAAGCGCGCGGCGCACGAGCATTTCAGCGTCACGATAATCACCGCGGACAAGGACTTCATGCAACTGGTCGGCCCGCACGTCAGCTTGTGGGACACGATGCGCGACAAGCGAATCGGGGTGCGCGAGGTCAAGGAGCGCTTCGGCGTCGAGCCGGCCGCTGCTGGTCGATATCCAGGCTCTCACCGGCGACCCGATCGACAACGTCAAAGGTGTGCCCGGCGTCGGCGAGAAGACGGCCGCGGCGCTGGTTCAGAAGTTCGGCGGAGTGAAAGAAATCTACGAGAACCTGGACCGTATCGAGGAGAGCGGGATTCGCGGGGCGAAAAAAATCGCGGGCCTGCTCGGCGAGCATCGCGCGGCGGTGGACCTGGCGCGCCGATTGGTCCGTATCGACACCGACGCTCCCGTCGGCGTCGAGCCGGACGAATTCGCCTGGCGCGGGGTGGACGAGCGCGCCGCGGCCGAACTGCTGCGCGAGCTCGAGTTCCATACGATCCTGCGCGAGATATCGCCGTCGCAAGTGGAACTTCCCGGTCTCGAATCTGCCGCGAAGCCCGCCCCCGTGCTTGGCGGAAAAGAGCTGGTCGAGGCGCTCGAAACTCTTGCCCACGCGCCGCGCATCGCGTTCGACCTCGCAATCGCCGAGGCCGGTCAGGACCGGCTCCAGCTCGCAAGCGCCGGCAAAGCGATCGTGGTCGGGCATGACGGGATCGCAAGCGCCGCAGCTCTGCTCGGCTCCGAGCGCCCGCCCAAATCGTGCCACGATCTGAAGACTCAAATCGCAGCCTTCGCGCGCCACGGAATCGCGCTCAAAGGCGTCGATTTCGACACGATGCTGGCGGGCTTTCTGATCAATTCGGGGAAGCCGGAGCCGTCGATTGCCGATCTGTATCACGAGTACCTGGCGCCCCTTGGCGCCGGCGCTACTGCGGGCACCAATGCGGAGCTGGTGAGAAATCTTCGCGAGGTGCTGGCGGCGCGGATGGAGGCCGACGGGCTCACTTCGCTGTTCGACAGTATCGAGATGCCGACCGCGCCCATACTGGCGGCAATGGAAGCCGCGGGGATCGGCATCGACGGCGACGCGCTCAAGATAATCTCCAGGGAATTTGCCGAGCAACTGAATCGGCTGCAAGCGCGAGTGTTACGCGATGGCCGGGCGCGAGTTCAATCTCAACTCGCCCGCGCAGTTGCGCGAGCTGCTGTTCAACGAGCTGAAACTTTCGGCCAAGGGGCTCAAAAAAACCAAGAGCGGATTTTCGACCGACGCCGACACGCTCGAGAAGCTCGCCGCGGTGCATCCGATGCCGCGCAAGCTGATCGAATACCGCACGATATCGAAATTGAAGTCCACCTACGCCGACGCCCTGTCCGACGTGATCCGCTCGGGCACCGGGCGAATTCACACGACCTGGCATCAGGCGCTGGTCGCGACCGGACGGGTCAGCTCCAGCGATCCCAATCTGCAAAATATCCCGACCCGCAGCGCGGAAGGCCGCCGGATTCGCCGGGCCTTCGTGCCCAAGCCCGGATCCGTCTTCGTCTCCGCCGACTATTCGCAGATCGATCTTCGCGTGCTGGCCCATCTGTCGGGCGACAAGACATTGGTGGCCGCGTTCAACACCGGCGAGGACATCCACGTGCGCACCGCGACCGAGGTGCTGGGAGTCACGCCGGACAAAGTCAACGCCGAAGCGCGCCGCCTGGCCAAGGTGATAAACTTCGGGATTATTTACGGGATGGGGCCGCAGCGGCTGGCGGGCGAGCTCGGGATTGCGCTGGCCGAGGCTGCGGACTACATCAAGCGCTACTTCGAGCGGCTGCCGGGCGTGCGTGCGTGGCTGGATGAGACGGTTCGCAACGCGCGCATCACGGGCTACGTAACCACCATGTACGGGCGACGCCGCTATCTGCCCGAGCTCAACGCCCAGCCGGGCGGGGCTCGGGCGCAGGCGGAGCGAATCGCGATTAACACCCCCATCCAGGGCACGGCGGCAGATCTGATAAAACTCGCTATGATACGGATGGACCGGGTGCTTCGAGAGCGCGGGATGGGTACGCGGATGATCCTGCAGGTGCATGACGAATTACTGCTCGAAGCGCCCGAAGGGGAATGGCGAGAGGCCGCATTGCTGGCAAAATGCGAAATGGAGGGGGTGGCGGAACTCAAAATCCCGCTCAAGGTGGAGCTGAAATCTGGACCAAACTGGGCTGAGATGAGCGCCGCGGCATGAAAACCCCGCTGAATTTAGACCCCCTCACCTGCGTCTATTCAAGTTGAGAACACCAGGCCGCCAGGACGGTGACGAAGCCGAGCTAATCGATCGCTCGCGCCAGGGCGACGGCGAGGCATTTGGCGTTTTGGTCGAGCGTTATCAACGACGGGTGGTCGGGGTCGCGCTGGCGGTGGTGCACAATCAGGATGACGCAATTGAACTGGCGCAAGAGACCTTTGTTCGCGCCTTTGAAAACCTCTCCAAATTCGAGTCGCGATCGAGCTTTTCAACCTGGCTCTATCGAATCGCGGCCAACCTCGCGATCGATTTCTGGCGCCGCGAGGCGCGCCATGTGGTGCTTCACGGAGAGGACGCCGATAACGAAATCGCCCGGATACCGGCTAGCCAGGGAGACTCGTTCAAGGATGTCAGCCGAAGCGAGCTCTCGGCACGCTTGAAGCGCGCGCTGGAGGAGTTGACGCCGGAACATCGTGCAGTGATACTTCTACGCGAAGTCGAGGGATTGTCGTACGACGAAATCAGCGACATATTGCAGTGTCCAAGAGGTACCGTCATGAGCAGGTTGCACTATGCCCGAACCCACCTGCGCGGCATCTTGAAGGACGTGGGCGGGAGCTGAGCACGATATGGCGCAATGCAGTGAAATAGGCATGATGCTCGGCGCGTTCGAGGACTCCGAGCTCGAACCCAACGAAATGCAGGAGGTCGCGTTTCATCTGGCGCGATGCGAATCCTGCACCGGCGTCCTGGCCGATTACTCCAACCTCGGGCGCGACCTCAGATCGATTGCGCCCGAACCGCCGCTGGCCGGCTTCTCCGGCGCAGTCGTCGCCCGGATCGATCGCATTCCACAACCGGTGCTGACACGAATCGGGGGGTACTTCAGGCGTCGGGCCGATCGGGTGGGTGCGGGCCTGGCGTGGGGATGCGCGGTAGCGGCGGCCGCTGTCGTGACGATATTTCTGATCACGCCGTATGCCGAGCAGTTGGCCAATCGGGCGCCCCGCTCGTCCGCTTCTGTCGCCAGGACGGAGCCCGAAGCCGGCGCCGGTGCAAATCAAGTGGCGGATGCGGCGGCAGGCGGGCCTGCGATGGCGGATAACGATTCTCATGCCGACATCTCGCGCCTGGAGTCGGAAAACCATTCGGTGGCAGTCTGGAGCGAGCCTCGCCGGGACACGACCGTCATTTGGTTGCCGGATCAGCCTTAGGCCGCTATGACGCAGCGCTCCGGTAGCCTCGCATTCCTCATCATCGCGATTACGGCCTTCGGAACGCCGGGTCTGGGGTACGCTCAGGCGGGACCGAAGCAGGTGACCGTTTATATCGACTCGGTCTTGGCCGCGGATACCCACCAGGGAACCGACCCGCGGCTGGCGCCGATGGAGGCGAAGTTGCACGGCCTGTTCGGCTTTTCGACCTACCTCCTGGTCGGCCACAGCCAGGGGCAGACCGATTGCGGCAAGATGGTCGCGTTCACCTTGCCGGGCGGCAAAATTCTCCACGTGCGCCCGCGCGCCATCGACGGCGACATGATCGCGATGGAGATTATCCTGTTCGACGGAACCCGGGTGTTGATGACCACCGACCTCAAGCTCAAGAACAACGGGACGCTGATGGTCGGCGGCCCGCGCTACGAGCAGGGAATGATGATCGTCTCGATCGGCGCAAGCACCGGCGCCGGGCATCCGATGCAGGCGCAAGTCGGCCCACCGGCCCAGGCAACCGCCCGCTAGAAGGGCTGGCAGGGGTGACCCCTGCACCCACCGTTAATCGATAAATCGGCAGGATGCGTCTTTTTCTCCGACGGGCGAGAGCGAGAGACGCGCCGCGCGTATCTTGCGATTTACGTTGCGCCCCCGTCGCAACGGGCGCCCACCGCGCAGGTGATTATTTCCTCTTCCTGTAGACCCGGTCGTCAGAGCGGATCGAAATACGGCGTGACGCGGCCGTCGAAGTGGAACTCGCGCGCGAGCGCAATCCACTTGCGATCGATCCCGTGCATCGGCTCCGGGATACGGTCGAGCGGGAAGAAACCGGCGGCAATCGCCTCGAGCGGATTCGGCCTCAGCTCGCCACCAACGATTCGGCAATAGAAAAGCATCGCGTAGATATGCCGGGCGGGTGAGCCGTACTTCTTGCTGTCGAATACGGCGATCAGGCGCTCGGGCACGACGATCAGCCCGGTTTCCTCGCGCGCTTCTTTGGCCGCGTTCTCGGCGGGCGAAACGCCCACATCGCAGAACCCCGTGGGATACCACCATTTGCCGGTCGGCCGCTGAATCAACAGAATCTCGTCGCGATCGTTGAATGCGATCACGCCGCATCCCGATGCCGCCGTGACGTAACCTTCGTAACCGGCGATCACCTGCCCGCGCCATCGCCGGCGCAATTCTTCGGCATCTTCGTCGCTGGCGCCGGCCACGACCGAATGCATCCGGGCGGCCTCTTTGAGCAATTCCTCGTAGCGTTCGGAGTCGAAGCCGTCGGGCTTGAAGGCAAGTCCGGTGCGCGCGATCGCCGTTATGCGCTCGATGAAGCGCGCCAGTTCGGCGAGCAGATCGGAATCCGGCATTGGAACTTCCCCTGTCGCGAGCTAGCAGGCTGTTGAAAAAGTAATTTTCAACGCCTGCTCCCTCTCTTGTCTCCCCCAAAGGGGGAGATGTTGTAGGTAAGAGGACAGTTTTCACGCAGGGTGTTGAAGAGCTTGACGTCGAAAACGACGATTGATCCCAATTCTTCAACACCCTGCTAGTGGCTCGGCGCCGAGCCGCATACCGTCCAGGCCGCGTCGGCCAGCGCGGGGACCAACTGTTTCATGCCGGCGAACAGAGGGTCGTCGGCCTGTCCGCGCACCAACCGCGAGTAGCTGCCCTCCATGATGATCGCGAGCTTGAACAGCGCGAACGCCTGATAGAACGGGAAATCGCGCATCGCGCGCCCGGTGCGTCGCTCGTATCGATCGAGCATCTCGCGCCGCGTCATCCATCCTTCGGCGGCGTCCACGCTCGCAATCACGCCGCCCGACGCGCCGCCGGTTGGATCGGGCCAGTAGGTCAGCATCCAGCCAAGATCCGCCAGCGGATCGCCGATGGTGGACATCTCCCAATCGAGCACCGCGATCGCACGCGCGCTGCCGGGGTCGAACATCACGTTGTCGAGCTTGTAATCTCCGTGGACAATCGTCGGCGCCGGCGACTCGGGGATTCGCGCTCGCAGCCAGTTTTTGACATCTTCCATCACCGGCAGCGGCCGCGTGTGCACCACCGTGCGCTCAAGCTGATCGGTCCATCGCTTGAGTTGGCGCTCGAGGTAGCCGTCCGGGCGCCCGAAACCCTCAAGCCCGACCGCGCGCCAATCGACTTCATGCAGCGCGACGAGCACGTCCACCATCTGCTCGCTGACCCGGCGGCGAAGCTCGGGGGTTTGAACGAAATGGCGGCCGCCGGCCCGCACTACATCGCCGCGCATGTATTCCATCAGGTAAAACGGCGCGCCGACGTATGACGGATCGTCGCACGCAGCGTACACGCGCGGCACCGGCACGGCGGTGTCCTGGAGCGCCCGGAGCACGCGGTATTCGCGCATCACGTCGTGCGCGGTCGGGAGCAGCGATCCGCGCGGCGGGCGGCGAAGCACCCAGCTATGGCCGCCGAAATGAATCAGATGAACCTCGTTGGAATGGCCGAACGAGATATTTTCGGAGCGCAAGCGCGGCGGTGTCGCCGAGCTTGCGCTCGTCGAGGAACCGCTTCAGGCCGGCGAGATCCACGGTGGCCGACGGTCCGGTTTTTTCCTGCGTTGAAGCACTCATCGATCCGTACTGTTTTCGCAAACGCGGCTCGCGGTCAAGTGAAAATCGGCCCGCGGCGCCGATCGGGCTTTGGCAGGCTCGGCGATCGCGGTCTTGCGACCGCAAAGCGCAGACCTATACAAAGAAGTGCAGTGAAGGCGGCGCCGAAGTTGAACGAGATTGAGCGCAGCGGCCAGCTGGCCGCGATGGTCCGCCTGGCGCGGCCCCATCAATGGATCAAGAACGCGCTGGTATTGGCGCCGTTGGTGTTCGGCCAGCGCCTGTTGATTTTTCACGACGTGGTGCTTGCGGCGGTCGCAGTCGTCGCGTTCTGCGCGCTTTCGAGCGCCGGCTACGTTCTCAACGACATCACCGACCGCGAGGCGGATCGGCTGAATCCCGAAAAATGCGACCGCCCGCTCGCGCGCGGCGATATCATGGTAGCCGCAGCCACCAGGATGGCGCTGTCGCTGGCGGCGATTGCGTCGGTGTTGAGCATCGTACTGGGCGGGGAGTTCGTGGGAATCGCGCTGCTGTACGTCGCGCTTCAGCTTGGCTATTCCTTATGGGCCAAGCATCAGGTGGTGGTCGACGTGCTCGCGGTTGCGGCTGGTTTCGTGCTGCGGGCATTCGCCGGCGGCGTCGCGATCGGGGTCGAGGTGTCGCCGTGGCTGGTGTTCATCACGTTCGTGTTGGCGCTGTTCCTGGTGCTGGCACGCAGGCGCCACGAGCTGATCGCGCTGGGCGACGACGCCGTCGCGCATCGCAGCGCGCTCTCGCAATACAGCGTGCGGCTGGTCGATCAGATGATCTCGATCGTCGCCGGCGCGACGCTGGTCAGCTATATGATTTACACGGCGTCGGCCGAGGTCGAAGCGAAGCTCGGAACCCGCCATCTCTATCTGACGGTGCCCTTCGTCGCATTCGGAATCCTGCGCTACCTGTACCTGATCGATGAGCGCAACGAGGGCGGCGACCCCGCCATCGCATTGCTCCAGGATCGGCCGCTGATGCTCGCCGTCGCGCTGTGGGTGGTTGCCGATATCGCGTTGCTGTACTTCTAGGACTGCGGTCCGCGCGCGGTCTCAATAATTCGGCAGCACTCCGGTCGGCGAGCCCACCAGGCCCATCTGCTGGAATGGATTGCGGCCGAACGGACTTTGCCCGTACGAGCCCAACCCGCCCAGCGTCAACTGGAACTGGAACTGCACGTCATTGGGATTGTAGGAATCGGTGACGCCGAAGTCCGCCGCCCAACAATCGCACGACGATTTCAGCCGCAGGCCATATTGGGTCTGCAGCATTTGATTCGACGCGACGTCGTAGTCGGGCGCGAAGTAAATCCCCATGAAATCGAACAGCTCCGTGTACGCGGTTCCCGAAATGAACTCGGCCGCGTTCTTGTTCGTCCCCGGAATCACCGTGTCGCGCCGATTGGCGTAGTTGTATCCCACCTCGAAGAAGGACCCCTGCATCGCCTTGCCCATGTACAAATTCGACCCGCCGCTCGACCACGGCGGCTGATAACTCACCGTCGCGTCGGCAAAGGTGACTCCGGCATGGTTTCGCGGACTGTAGTCAACCTGCGAGCTGAAGGTCGCAACCTGGCTGAGATAAATCCGCGTCAGCGCCTCGATGTCCGACATGTCCGAGCCATCGGACACTATATGCCCAAGGTCGTAATCCTGCTGAATCGTCAACGAGGCGAGTTGCGAGGAACGCTCGCCGTCGCGGACGATATTTCCGGGATGTGGCACCAGCGAATCTGCGATCGGTTCTTCGTGGGACGGCCCGCCGACGGAATCGCTATCGGATAATCCTTCGGTCGGGGTCGTGTCGGTCACCGTCTGCTCGGGAGGCAATGCGCTGGCCTTGGCGAATAGGCGGGTGGTGAACCCATAATTGAAGAGGCTGCGCGAGTTCAGGCGATCGACCTGATCGAACAAAGGCATGTTGCCCTGGTAGATGTTCGGCACGTAGTAATAGTTGGCAAACGGCTCGATCGTATTCTTGAGCTTCTCAACCGACTTCCATTCGACGTCGTAAACGCGATCGAGGACCGTTGAGATCCCGGCCTTTGCGTACGGGACGATTCGTGCGCTGGTTCCTTCCGCGGTGAAGGAGCTCAGCGCTACGCAATTATTGTCAAAAAGCTCGGTGGTGCCGTTGCTTGCGCAAGTGGGATGCGGGTACCCGGGTTTGTGTCCGACTGGAATGATCTGGAGGTTGCGTCCGGCGGTATCATAGAACACGCCTTGGGCGCCCAGCTCCCCGTAACCCGTTAGGTAGTCGCCCAACCGCCATGGGATCGTGACGCGAGGATTGGCGTCGAACCGCCCGCCGTCGATTCCCTGGTAGCGGTAGAAGTTAACTGCCTGCGCGTCGTAATCCGCGAACATCAGGCCGTTGAATAGCTGCTGGCGTCCGACCGCCGTCAGATCGGGCAGCCGCTGCAACGCGAATTGCTGCGGCTGAATCAAATCCTGATTCCAGGTGCCTTGCAGCCGCACGAACGCGTTTTCGAATTGGTCCAGCAACCCGAAATCCGCCGGCGCATTTCGCATCGAGCTGTAGTTGCTCCCGCTGAAGCCGACGCCGCCAAAGCCGTGCGACAGCGTCCACACGTCCATCTCTCGCAGGTACAGGCTGTCGCTGACCGAAATTGCGTCGCCGTATGCGATCAGATCGTCAGTGATGTGCTGCCGCGTCATCCCGATAATCCCGAAGCGGTTGAGCGGGATGTGCGGATCGGCGATCTGCGGGTCCACGATGTCCCGCTGGCGATTCGCATTCGACCGCAGCGACTCGTTGTAGAATGCGCCGTCCGCCCACAAATAATCGTCCGTGCCATTAACCAGCCGATACTCGGCCAGGCCGCCGACTCGCGCCGAGGTCTCGAGGTCGAGCGCCACCGTCGCGTCGGAACTCTTGTTGATCGCGATATAGTACGGTTGAAGCCACTGAAACCCGCGCAGTCCCGATTCACCTTCTCGCCCCATCAGCAGACCGCTGTGCCGCGAGGTATCGGCCGGAAAGACGAAGTACGGCATCGCCATTATCGGGATGCCCCTCACGTCGAAGGTGGCGTTCCTGGCGGTGCCGGTGTGCCCCATGTTCACCACCATATGGTCCGCACTTATCGACCAGTCGGGCGTACCCTTCTCGCATCCGCAGGTCGTAAAGAACCCGTCCTTCACCTCGTAGCTCTGCCCCTCGAGCTTTATGACCTGCTTGCCTTCGAGGTGGTAAATATCTTTCTTCGCCAGTATTTTGGCGTTGTTAAGCACCATCGTCTCGTTGGTGATGTCGACCGTCCCATCGGTCGCCCACATCTCGATTTCCGGATCGATCAAATGGACGTGGCCGATCGCGCGCGCCTGCCGCTCGCGCCGCATTACGTCGATCTCGTCGGCCTTCAGCACGCTGCCGCCCTGGCTCATGACGGCGTCGCCCTTCACCACGAAGACGTCGGTCTTGGAGTCGTAGATCGTTTCCTGGCCCGTGATTGTGATCGGTTCTGCTCTATGTTCGCTGCGGATCGGGGCCGGAACTGCCATCCCCCTCTTCGGTCTGGCGGGCTGGGCGGGCGCCGGGTCCGCTATCGCGGCGGCCGGCGGGAGCATCGCCGCCCACGCCAGCAGAAACAAAACCGCGATCGCGATTCTTTTAAGCGCCGGCTTCAGGGAACAAACCAATTCGGCCCTCGCGGGCAAGAAAATACGGGTAAACTTCGCCGATAAGATACACCGAACCCGTCACTAGCGCCACGTCATCGGGCGCCAATTCGGAAATCACCCGCTCGATCGCCCGGATCGGGTCGCGCTCGACGCGCGCGGGACAGTGCGCCGCGAAATGCGCCACCAGCTCGGCGGGCTCGAGCGGGCTTTTGGGCTTGGCCCGGGTCAAGGTGACGTCGCGCACGCGCGGACCAATCATCGCGGCCATCGTCGGCCATTCCTTGGCGGATTGGCAGCCGAATATCAGGCGCGGCTTCACGGCGCGACCGAGCTCGACGCTCATCGTCTCCAGCAGCGCCGCGATACTCATCTCGTTGTGCGCGCAATCGAGGATAACCAGCGGCCGCTTCGATACGATATCGAAGCGCCCCGGCCAGCATATCTCCCCGATTCCCCGCCGGATCGCGTCCTCGCCGATTCGCCAGCCCTGCGCGCGGAGCGCCTCGAGCGACGCAAGCGCAATCGCGGCGTTCTCATGCTGAAACGGACCCGCCAGTCCAATCTCGAGGTCGCCGATTTCCAGCCCAAGCCCGCGGTAGTCGATTCGATGCGCCGGGGCGTGCGACTTGTACGAAAAATCGCGATCGATCAAGCGCACCGCGCTTCGGCGATTCGCGGCAAGCGTGGTCAGCGCCAGGCGCGCATCGGGGTCGCGCGCGCCGATCACGACCGGGACGTCGTTCTTGATTATCCCGCCCTTCTCGCCCGCGATCGCCGCGATCGTATGGCCGAGATATTCCATGTGGTCGAAACCGATCGGCGTGATTACGCTCAGAATCGGCGTCACCACGTTGGTCGAATCGAGCCGCCCGCCAAGCCCCGTCTCGACGACCGCGACATCGACCTCCGCCTCGGCAAAGTACAGGAACATCATCGCGACCGTGAACTCGAAGAACGTGAGCCCAAGCCCCGCGCGGTCGTAAATCGCGCGCAGCCGCTCGATATAGTCGAGCATTTGCGCCGCGCCAATTTCGGCCCCTGAAATTCGCGTCCGCTCCGCCAGGTTCACCAGGTGCGGCTTGGTATATAGTCCTGTCCGGTAGCCGGCCGCGCGGAGGCAACTGTCGAGCATCGCGGCTACCGAACCTTTGCCCTTGGTGCCCGCGATATGCACGGCGCGAATCCTGCGATGAGGATTGCCGATCAGCGCGAGCGCGGCGTCCATGCGCTCGAGCTTGTAGATCTCGCCGCGCGACTCCAGCGAATAGAGCCAGTCGATAGTGGTGCTCAGCCGGTCCATTTCCTGAGCCGGAGTTTACCGGCTGCCGCCCAGCGGCGGAAGATTCCGCAGGAGCCCCCTGTCGTTTTGTCATTCTGAGCGGAGTTTGCGAAGCGAAGAATCCCGGATCCTTCCTGGCCTCGCCCTGACAGGGAGAGGCCGCGCCTCCGGTGCGGGTGAGGGTCCGCTTTCCAAAATGCCGCTCTCTGCGCTTTCCGAACGCCCCTCTGAATCCTAACCTCTCCTTGTCCGAGGAGAGGTCGGCGCGATTCCTAGAGCGCCGGGAGAGGTGCAACGCCCGCCATCGCGGCGACGTTTACTCGGTGCTGCAAGTCTGAGAATCGTGCGGCGTCGGATGTTGCACCTCTCCCTAACCCTCTCCTTGGACGAGGAGAGGGCACTGGACGGTCCTTATCCAGCGCGCGCCCGCGACAGCCCCTGCGCGCGACAACGGAGCGCGGCCTTAACACTGGGTGCAGGGGTCACCCCTGCCCGCCGGTGATGCCCTATTCTGACGTGGGTAGTTTGCCCTTCAACTCATCAGGCGTGATGTCGGGATACAGGCGATAAAGTTCGGTCGAAAACTCGATCGTGCCGTACATGCTCATGCCGATGAAATGGACATACTTCTTGAATTCTTCTTCCGTTAAATCGCCCTTGGGAACATGGCGCCGCATGTACTCGACGATGGCGTCGAGGTTCAACCGAACCCCGCCCAGGAGGGAATCAATTCTAAGCGCGAAGTCTCTCTTCATATGCCTTCCTCATGAAATAGCTCAATCACTGACCATAGCCCGTCCGTAATGCCAGCCGCGAGCGCGGGCGTCATTCGCAACGTCAAATTGGGACGCAACCCAATCGGCGTACTCTACGCGAGCGGCGCCGGGAGCCTAGCAGCCGGCAGGCGGGCGGCTTCTGCGGCATCCAGCAACAGAGTCGCCGCTTCCTGGCCCTGTAATGCGAGCTGATGCGAATTAGCCCCGGACGCTGCGAACGTCGTGTTATTTTGTCATCCTGAGCGCAGCGAAGGAACCCGAATCTTTCTCGACGCTAAACATTTCGACTTCACTGAGGGCACGCGGAGCCGAGCGGCTCCAAATTCAATATGCAGTTACGCAAAGGTCACTTGTTCGGGAGAGGCCGCACCTGCGGCGCGAAGGGTCGGCGCAAACCGCGTGTAACGCGGCGGCGTGGGGTGAGGCGCAACGCCCGGTACCGCAACCGCGCCCAAATCAGGATCCTTCCCCGCCGCGCTTGCGTTTGCCCTTGCCCGCCGCCGGCCCCGCGCCTCGATTTCCGCGCGGCCTCGACAGCATCGCGATAATCCGCGCCAGCGTGAAGCGCATCTGATGGCGCGGGACGATCGCGTCCAGCATCCCGTGCGCAAGCAAAAACTCTGCGCGCTGAAAGTCCTCGGGTAGCTGCTGATTGCTGGTCTGTTCCGTCACCCGCCGGCCCGCAAAACCGATCAGCGCTCCCGGCTCCGAGATATTCAAATCGCCGAGCATCGCAAACGACGCGGCCACCCCTCCGGTGCTCGGATCGCACAGCACCGAAATATACGGCAGCCGCGCGTCGCGAAACCGCGCGATCGCGGCGGAAACCTTCGCCATCTGCATCAGCGACAGCGCCCCTTCCTGCATCCGCGCCCCGCCCGAAGCAACGAACACGACCACCGGAAGCTTGCGCTCGCGCGCGATGTCGAACAGGCGCGCCAGCTTCTCACCCACCACCACGCCCATGCTGCCGCCCATGAATTCAAAATCCATCACCCCGATCGCCACCGGCCGACCTTCGAGTTTGCCGATTCCAACCACGATCGCGTCGTTGCGCCCGCTCTTCGCCCGCGCCTGTTCCATCCGCACCGGGTACGGCTTGGAATCGACGAAGCCGAGCGGATCGCCAATCGCCATGTCGGCCATCAGCTCGCGCCAGGTCCCGCGATCGACGCCGATTGAAAGCCGCTGCGCGACGGTGACGCGGAAATGATATCCGCACTTGGGGCACACGTTCAGATTGCGTTCCACTTCCTTGCGAAACGCCATCTCCTTGCACGACGGGCACTTCGTCCAGATGTCGTCGCCGGGCGCCGGCGCCGCGGCAATCGTCGGTTCGCGTTCAGCCATCTGAACTCCCCGCGCCGGGCGCGCCCGCGCCCCGGCGCGCCGCCTTCATCGCATCCTTCATTGCGCCGACCAGTCCGCCCACCGCCGCCGTCACGTCGCCGGACGCGATGTGCGCCTCGATCACCAGGGAAATCGCACTGCCGACGACGACCGCGTCCGCGATCGTCGCGACCTCGGCGGCCTGCTCGGGGGTCGAGATGCCGAAGCCGACGCCGATCGGCAGGTCGGTGACGCTGCGAAGCTCGCGCATGTGCGCGCCCAGGCCGGGGTCGAGATGCGCCCGCGCGCCGGTCACTCCCGTCACCGATACGTAATAGAGAAAACCACTGGCGGAGCGCGCGATCATGCGGCTTCGGTCGATCGGCGTGGTCGGCGCGAGCAGGTAGATAAGGTCGAGCCCGTTGGCGCGCGCGGGCCGCCTGAGCTCGCCGGCTTCCTCCGGCGGCAGATCGACCGTCAGGATCCCGTCGATACCCGCCCGCGCCGCGTCCGCGCACAACCGCTCGCATCCGTAGTGAAAGATCGGGTTGAAGTATCCGAACAGTATCAGCGGAATCTGCGTCTGCGCGCGAAGCTCGCTCACCATCGAGAGAATCGCCGCTATCGACGCGCCCGCGCCGAGTCCCCGCGCCTGCGCGCGCTGGTTGGCCGGGCCGTCGGCCATCGGATCGGAAAACGGCACGCCCAGCTCGATCAAGTCGGCGCCGCGCGCCTCGAGTTCGAGCACCAGGCGGCGCGTGGTGTCCAGATCGGGATCGCCGGCCACGATGAACGGAATTAATGCCGCCTCGCCGCGCTCGCCGAGCTCCCGAAATTTATTTTTGATTCTGCCCGATCCTGCCATAATCCTACACCGTCACCCCGAACGCCTTGGCGACTGTTTGCATGTCCTTGTCGCCGCGCCCGGACAGATTCACGATCATGATTTGTTCCTTCGGCAGTTGCGGCGCCAGCTTGATTGCGTGCGCCACCGCATGCGCGCTCTCCAGCGCCGGGATGATTCCCTCGGTCTCCGACAGCGTCTTCAGCGCGTCGAGCGCCTCGGCGTCGGTAACCGTCGTGTAGTCGGCGCGGCCCACGTCGTGCAGCCATGAATGCTCGGGGCCGACGCCCGGATAGTCCAGCCCGGCGGCGATCGAATGCGTCTCGCGAATCTGCCCGAGCTCGTTCTGCAGCAGGTAGGTCTTGTTGCCGTGCAGAACGCCGACGCTGCCCGCCGTGATCGTGGCCGCATGATTCGGTCCGCTAAGCCCGAGGCCCGCGGCCTCGACGCCGACCATCCGCACCCCCGTGTCCTTGATGAAGGGATAGAAAAGTCCAATCGCGTTCGACCCGCCGTTGACGCACGCCACCAGCACGTCGGGCAGGCGCCCTTCGTGTTTGAGAATCTGGCGGCGCGCCTCGCGTCCGATGACCGACTGGAAGTCGCGCACGATCATCGGGTACGGATGCGGTCCGGCGGTGGTGCCGATCAGGTAGTAAGTGTTGCGCACCGTCGCGATCCAATCGCGCAGCGCCTCGTTCATCGCGTCCTTCAGGCTCTTGCTGCCGCCCTCGACCGGAGTGACCCTCGCGCCGAGCAGTTTCATCCGAAAGACGTTCAGCGATTGGCGCTCGACGTCGACCGAACCCATGAAGACTTCGCATTCGCGGCGAAACAGCGCCGCCATCGTCGCGGTCGCGACGCCATGCTGTCCCGCGCCGGTCTCGGCGGTGATGCGCGACTTGTTCATCCGCACCGCCAGGAGAGCCTGTCCCAGAGTGTTGTTGACCTTGTGCGCGCCGGTGTGGCAGAGGTCCTCGCGCTTCAGATAAATTTTCGCGCCGCCAAGCCGCGCGGTGAGATTCTCGCACAGGTAGAGCGGCGTCGGGCGCCCGACGAACTCCCGCGAGCGATCCTCGAGCTCGCGGCGGAACTTCGGATCGCGGCGCGCTTCCTTGTAGGCGCGCTCGAGCTCGAACAGCGCCGGCATCAGGGTTTCCGCCACGTACTTTCCGCCGAACTGGCCGAAATGGCCGCGGCTATCGGGAACGTTTGGCATTTTTAACGAAGCTCCTCAGTTTATTGTGGTCCTTTACCCCCGGCGACGATTCGACGCCGCTGGCGCAATCGACCGCGTAAGGGCCGAGTGCAGCCACCTCGGCAACGTTGTCGGGATTCAATCCGCCGGCGACGAACGCCCGGCTCAAGTCAAGCCGGCGAAGCTGATCCAGCGGGATACGGCTTCCAGAGCCGCCGTGAAGTTTCGCGTCGAAGGCGTCGAACAGCACGTAGTCGCCGCGCCGCCGCGTCACGCTCAAGCCTCCGCCCGGCTCAGGACGGTTTTTGACAATCGTCGGAACCGCCCAGCCCTCGACCGCCGCGTCATCCTCGTCGCCGGAAAACTGGATCATATCGAGCGACGCGGCGCGCAATCGCTCCTCTACGTAGGCGCGTTCGGCGTTGACGAACACTCCTACCACGGTGGCGCGCGAGCCAATCGCCGCGCGAATCTCCATAGCGCGATCGAGCTCGACGTAACGCGGACTTTTCGCGTAGAAATTGAGGCCGATCATATCGGCGCCGGCGGCGATTGCCGCGAGCGCGTCTTCGACGCGCGTTACGCCGCAGATTTTGACCCGAACCGTCATGCTACTTGCGCGGCGGCGCGCCTCCGAATGCGTTCATCAACTCGGCGAGCTTCGCACCCGGCGCGGCGCCCTTAAGCAGACTCTCGCCGATTAGAAACGCGCGCGCGCCCGCCGCATCCAGCCGCCGAATATCAGCGGGCGAATCGATTCCACTCTCGGTCACGATCAACGCGCCGCCGCTGTAGCCCGCCAGCAGGCGCTCGGTCACCGCGATATCGGTCACAAAGGTGTGCAAGTTGCGGTTGTTGATGCCTACCAGTCCCGAGCCGATTTTTTCGGCGAGCGCGAACTCGCCGGGATCGTGCGCTTCGACCAGCGCCGCCATCCCAAGCTCGCGCGCGAGCGCCGCCAGCGATCGCAACTCCCCCTCTTTGAGCATTGCAGCGATCAGCAGAATGCAATCGGCGCCGGCCGCGCGCGCCTCGTAAACCTGGTACGGCTCGAAGATGAAGTCTTTGCGCAACAGCGGGACATCCACAGCAGCGCGGACGGCGCGCAAATCGTCGAGCGAACCCTTGAAATGGATGTCAGTCAGGACGGAGATCGCAGCCGCGCCGCCGGTGGCATAGTCGCGGGCGACGATGGCCGGATCCAGTCCCGGCATGATGTCGCCCTTACTGGGCGACGCGCGTTTGATCTCGGCGATTATCGCGGGACGCCGGACGCGCAAGGCTGCGACGAAATCACGCGGCTTGGGCGCCCGGCCGGCCTCGGCGACGATCGCCGCGGGCGGCACGATCGTCCGTTGCGCGCGCACTTCGGCGCGTTTGGCGGCGAAAATATTGTCGAGGATCGAGGTCATTGCCGTTCTTTCGGGATTTCCTTGGCGATTTCTCCGTTGCTGGCGCGCCGCATCTTGTCAATGACTTCCAGCGCGCGGCTCGAGGCGATAATTTCGCGCGCCGCATCCACGCCTTTTTGCAGCGACGCGGCCTTCCCGCCGACGTAAATTGCGGCGCCCCCGTTCAGCGCGAGCACATCTTGCGCCGGGCCCGCGCCGCCATCAAGCGCGCCGCGCAGAACTCGCACGGCGTCGTCGAGATTCTTGATCACCAGCGCGCGATGGTCACCGCGGCGCACGCCCAGGCTCTCCGGCGTGATTTCATATTCCGTCAACTCGCCGCCGTCGTGGAGTTCCGCAACCCGGGTCGGCCCGCTGATCGCGATTTCGTCGATTCCGTCGCCGCCATGCACGATCATTGCGCGCCGAGTTCCCAGCGCCTCGAGCGCGTGCGCCATCGGTCGGATCAGGCTGTCCTCGGCGACGCCCAACAGACGGAAGTGCGGACGCGCAGGGTTGCCGATCGCGCCCATCAGATTGAAGATGGTGCGAATTCCAAGCGCGCGTCTGAGCGGCGCAATCTGCTTGAACGCGGGATGATACGCCGGCGCGAAAATGTGGCAGCATCCCGCCGCGTCCAGGCATCGTTTCAGCCCGTCCGGATCGCAATCGATCTTCACGCCCATCGCCTCGAGCACGTCGGCAGTGCCGACCGTGCCGCTGATCGCCCGATTGCCGTGCTTGGCGACCGGCACGCCCGCCGCCGCGGCGATCAACGCGGCGCCGGTCGAGATATTGAAGGTGCCGGCGCCGTCGCCGCCGGTGCCGCAAGTGTCGAGCACCTCGCCGGCGCGAAGATTGAGCGGACGCGCGCGCTTAAGCATCGCACGCACCGCGCCTGCCAGCTCGCCGGCCTCGGCGCCCTTGATTTTCAGCGCCACCAGGAATGCGCCGACGACGGCGTCGTGCGCGCCGCCGTCCAGGACCTCACCGATCGCGAGTTCGGCCTCGGCGCCGGTGAGCGAGCGCCCGTCGATGAGCGCCCGCAGCGCGTCGTGGAGTCCGCTCATCGCGGGCCTCCGTTGCGATCGATCCGGTCGAGAAAGTTTTTCAGCAGATGCTTGCCTTCGAAGGTCAGAATCGATTCGGGATGAAACTGCACGCCTTCGACCGCGTGCTGTTTGTGGCGAAGCCCCATGATTTCGTTTTCCGCGGTGCGGGCGCTGACTTCCAGCGCCGGCGGAATCGACGCCGCATCGACTACCAGCGAATGATAGCGCATCGCGTCGAACGGGCTGGGGATTCCCGTGAAAATCGTTTTGCCGTCGTGAATGATCGGCGAGGTCTTGCCGTGCATCAGGCGATCGGCGCGCACGACCTTCCCGCCGAACGCCTCGCCGATGCATTGCAGGCCGAGGCACACGCCGAGAATCGGAACTTCACCCGCCATCTCGCGCAGCAGTTTCAGTGAGATTCCGGCCTGGGCGGGCGTGCACGGTCCGGGCGAGATGACGACGGCGGCGGGATGAAGCGCGCGAACGCCGGCGACGTCGATGGCGTCGTTGCGCTTGACCACGGTGTCGGCGCCAAGTTCGCCGAGGTACTGCACGAGGTTGTAGGTAAACGAGTCGTAGTTGTCGATCATCAGGAGTCGAACTTTTTCATTGCCTGGCATGCGACTTACCTCTTCGCCGCGTTTTCAAAATCGCGCGCGGCTTCGAGCGCCCGCACCATCGCGCGAGCCTTGTTTACCGATTCCTCGAATTCCGCGCCGGGGTCCGAGTCGGCGACTACGCCGCCGCCGGCCTGGATGTAAACGCGGTTGTTCCTGATCAGCAGCGTGCGCAGCGCGATCGCGGTGTCGGTGTTGCCCGTGTAGCTGAAATAGCCGACCGCGCCGGCGTAAACGCCGCGGCGCACGTTCTCGAGCTCGTCGATAATTTCCATGGCGCGGATTTTCGGAGCGCCGGAGACGGTGCCCTGCGGAAAGGTCGCGGCGAATGCGTCGAACGCGTCGCATCCCTCGCGCAGCACGCCGGTGACGTTCGACACTATATGCATCACGTGCGAGTAGCGTTCGACGACCATCAGCTCCGTCACTTTCACCGAGCCGATTTCGGAGACCCGGCCGACGTCGTTGCGCCCCAGATCGACCAGCATCACGTGCTCGGCGCGTTCCTTGGGATCGGCGAGCAGCTCGGCTTCGAGCTCCCGGTCCTCGGCTTCGGTCACGCCGCGCCGGCGGGTTCCCGCGATCGGGCGCAGCGTAATCTCGCGACCCTCCACCCGGACCATCACCTCCGGCGAGGCGCCGACCAGCGTGTGATCGCCCAGGCGCAGGTAGAACATGTAGGGCGACGGATTGATCGTGCGCAGGCTGCGGTAGATGTTGAATGGATGCGTGGTCAGGGGCGCCTCGAAGCGCTGCGACGGAACGACCTGGATAACGTCGCCGGCCGCGATATATTCCTTGGCCGCAGAAACCATCGCCATGTAACCTTCGCGCGTCTGGTTCGAGGTGATGGACGCGTGGTTGAAGGCGGCGACGCCGGCGCCTTCGAGCCTCGGCGGCACTGCGGGACGTTTGAGGCGCTCGATTATCTCGTCGATCTTCACGCGCGCGCTTTGATACGCCATTTTTGTCGAGGAGAACTCCTCGACCGGCACGTTGGCGATTATTTTGAGCGTCTGGCGGACGTTGTCGAAGCACAGCACCGTGTCGGTGAACATCAAATGGAAATCGGGGGTGCCGAGATCGTCGTACGCGGTCTCGGGAATCTTCTCGAAGCATCGCACGATATCGTAAGCGAGAAATCCCACCGCGCCGCCGAAGAAGCGCGGCAGGTTCGCCAGCTCGGGGGCGCGCAGGCGCTTGACCTCGGCGCGCAACTCCTCGAACGAGTTGGCCACCGAACGAACTTCGACGCCGCGGCCGGGCCGGATGATATCCACGCGGTTCTTGCGCGCACGCATCACGACCGACGGCTCGGAACCGAGAAAGGTGTAGCGCCCCCATTTCTCGCCGCCGCGGACGCTCTCGAGCAGGAAGGCGTAATCGCCGCGCGTGACCTTCAGGAAGGCCGAGACGGGAGTCTCGAGGTCGGCGGCGACTTCCTCGAAGACCGGGATAATGTTGAATCCCTTCGCCGCCAGTTGTTCGAATTCGCTTTCACTCGGTTGCAACATCTGGTTTCCCTCGCTTGCTTCCGATTCCGTCACCTGGAAAAAGAAAAGGGCCGCAGGTTTTTCGCCCGCAGCCCTTCAAAAAATCGGTTTTGTGATGAATTACAAAGCCGGCGCGCAGGCGAGTGCATCGACGTGCCAACGCCACCATCCCGCGCAAACTTTCCCGCTCGTGTGATTCATCGTTGAGTCAATCATCCACGGGCGCCGGGTAATTGTCAATGCAGGGGCCTGCGGGCGCCGGCCTCAATGCGAGGTGGTGTAGGCTTGCCGGTATTGCTCGCGCAGTTTGTTCTGCGCCGCATTCGCCTCGTCGGCGCTGGCGTAGGGTCCGATGCGCACCCGGTACCAGGTCTGCCCGTTGAGCGCGACCTTTATCTCCTGCGCGCTGTAGCCGAGCGTCTTCAGCCGCGAGACCATCTCGTCCGCTCCGCTCTTGTCCATCACGGCTTCTATCTGGATGTTGTACGGCTTCGCGCCGGGAGCAGCGGTGGGGGCCGGTGCGGCAGGCGCCGGGGCCGTTTCGGAATTTTCCCCGGATTCGTTTTCGATACCGGGCGCTGGACGATTGATGGCGGGAGCTTCGGGAAGCGGTTTCAAGCGCGCGACGGCGGCAGGAGACATGCGCGCAGCCGGCGATACCTCGCCCACGGCGGGCGCGGGCGGTTTGATCGGGGCCGCCGTAGGCGCCGGCGCAGACGCAAGCGACGGCGAAGCGGCGGCCGCGGATGACATCTCAGCCACAGGCGCGGGCTTTTCTTCCGATGGCGGCGGATTCGGCAGCGGGTAAGTCGAGGAGATTTGATTCAAGTCGGGTTGGTTCTGCCGGGCCATCTCGTAGCCCGCGACCAATCCGAGCGCAAAGACCGCGCCCGACAGCCCGACCAGTCCGAGTAAAATTAGAAACGCGCCGCCCGCCCTGATTTCGAATCGCATCCCGTTTTCGTTCCTCACATCCGCTCTGGAGCGCTCACCCCGAGCAACTCGAGTCCGCCCGCAATCGCATCCTTGAGAATCCCCGCCATGAACATCCGCGCCAAACTGAGTTCGCGATCCGGCCCGATTATACGATTCGCGGGCTTGTTGTAGTAGCGATGGAACTCTCCCGCCAGCTCGAGCAGATAGAACGCAATCCGATGCGGCTCGAGCGCCTCGGCCGCCGCCGACATGACCTCGGGGAGTCCAACCGCACGCTTGGCGAGATCGAGCTCCTCGGCGCCGAGCAGATTGAGATCGATGGCCGAGCGATCTGCGGGGAGCGTCAAGCCCTTGGCCGCGCCCTCGCGAAAGATACTCGCCAGGCGCGCGTGCGCATACTGGACGTAAAAGACGGGATTCTCGGGCGCCTGCTTTTTGGCGAGTTCGAGATCGAAGTCGAGCTGGCTGTCGGACTTGCGGAACAGAAAGAAAAATCGCACCACGTCGGCGCCTACCTCGTCGATCAACTCGTCGAGCGTCACGTAGGTCGCCTTGCGCGTGGACATCTTGACCTTTTCGCCGCCGCGCGTGAGCGTGACGAACTGGTAGATAATCGCGCGGATGGGCGTGATGTCGTAGCCGAGCGCCTTGACCGCGGCGACGACCTGCTGATGCTCGGCGATATGATCGGCGCCGAACACGTCCACGATCAGATCGAAACCGCGCTTGAGCTTCTCGATGTGATAGGCGATGTCGGGGGTGCGATAGGTCGGCTGCCGGTCGGGGCCGGAGCGCACCAGCACCGCGTCCTTGGGAAGTCCGAGCGGCTCACCGCGCAGCCAGATGGCGCCCTCCTTTTCGACGGTGAGGCCGCCCTCGTTCAGCGCCTCGAGGACCGCATCAACCTTTCCGTTGCTGAAAAGATCGAGCTCGTTGGTGTAAACGTCGAAGCGGATTCCGAGCCGCGTGCAGGTCTGGTTGATGTCGGCGAAGATGGCTTTGACGGCCGCCGTGCGGAAAATCTCGAGATCGGTGACGGACACCAGCGCGTCGCCCCGCTCCGCTTTCAAAGCGCGCGCGATGTCGCAGATATACTCGCCCTGGTAGCCGTCTTCGGGCAGCGGCGCGTCGATGCCGTGCTCCTGAAGATATCGCGCGCGGACAGATTCGCCGAGCAACTTCATCTGGCGGCCGCCGTCGTTGAAATAATATTCGCGCGTGACGTCGAAACCCGCCGCCTCGTAAAGGCGCGCGATGGTGTCGCCGAGCACGGCGTTGCGGCCATGGCCAACGGTCACGGGGCCGGTGGGATTGGCGGAGAGAAACTCGACCTGGATTTTTTTCCCCGCCCCCGGACGCAGCTCCCATCCGCGCGGCTTCCAGAACGCGCGCCCCTCGCCCGCGGCGCGGCGCATCTCGGAATGCCAGTAGGCGGGCGACATTTTGAAATTGATGAAGCCCGGGCCGGCGACCGAGACTTCGCTCACTTCCGCGGGCATCGCGACGTGCGACTTGATAATTTCCGCGATCGCGCGCGGTGGTTTGCGCTCGGCCTTGGCCAGAGTCAGGGCAACGTTCGAGGCGACGTCGCCATGGGCAGGGTCGCGGGGCGCTTCGATCCCGATCGAAGCAATGCCGGCGGTCAACTGACCCGCGGCGCGCGCCCGCTCGATTGCGTCGCGAAGGATGGAGACGATCAGGTCTTTCATTTTTTCACTTTTTCACCGGCGAAGCCGCGGGCGCGTGCAGCAATCGTGTCAGATGGATCGCGCGATGTTAAGGCGCGGGCGTGCGGCTTGACGATCGCGGCGGCACGATGCGAACTTGGGCGGGGAATCGGATAGACACGGCCATGCTGTCGACGCAATGGAAAATGCCACCGCTCGTAAAAGTGTACGAAGCGCTCGGGGCGATTGGCGACGGCCGCGTGCGAATCGAGGACGGCCGGCGGGCGACGGTTACGTCGTCGGACGGATCGAAGACTTACGAGGTTGAGACCTCGGCAGACGGGCGCGAGATCGCGTCGAACGACAATGCGTCGTACTGGCAGGGCTACGTCGGCTATCCGGCGATCGCGGTGCTGCTCGCGCGCGGATTTTATCACCCGCCGGAAAGCGTGACCGCCGCGCTGGCGGGAGTGGCGTGGAAGGAACTCAATCGCAAGTTCAAAAACGACTGGGCGATGACGATCGCGGAAGTCGAGAAGAAGCTGGAGCGGGCCGGGCACGATCCCGGTGCGGTGCGATCGGAGGCTGAAGCGGTGTTGAGCTTTCTTCGCGCGCTACGACCGGTGCGCGGCAAGCGCCGCCGCCCGCCAGCAGAAACACCCGCCATCAAGAGCCGCTAGCACGCCGCGGAGAACGGCTGGCTAGCTACAGGAGCCGCTGACCGACACGGTGTAGGACTGCACCAGAAAAAAATCGCGCATGCTGAGCTCGGTGGTCACTCCCGATACTTTGCCGGTGGCGCAGTTGCTTAGCAGGTTGGCAAGCGCGGTCTGCGTGAGTCCTTGCGGCGCCACCAGATAAAGGAATCCGAGATCGCTGGCGCTCGAGCTGAGCGGAGCGCCGGCGCCCGCGCGATCCGAGATCGCACTCGAATGGACGAAGACGCATCCGTAAGCCTGCACACATCCCGCAAGCAACGCAGCCAGAATTATCGAGTTGATCGGTCTCATCGTTGCGATCGTAATTCGCCTCGCCAAACAGAGTCAATCACGCTGTTGCGTGATGTCGCAAGATGCTAGCGTGGTGGAATTGGCGCCGGGATGGGGGGTTCAATGGCGAACGGGGCTGGCGGATCGATCACACCTTTTTTCACGATATGGACCCAGCCGCGCGCGACGATTCGGCGCATCGCCGATACTGATCCGAGGCGCAACGTAATCGCGCTCGCAGCCATCGGCCCGGCGATCGGCGCGCTGGCGGGTCAGTGGTCGAAGGCGCTTGCCAGCAACGCCAATCTGTCGGTTTTGTGGCCGATATGGGTCGCCGCCAGCGTTGCGATCCAGGCGGCTCTCGGAGTTCTCGGTCTGTTCATTGGCGGCGCGCTATTCAAATGGTCGGGGAGCCTGCTCGGCGGCGTCGCGAGCCGAGTCGAAGTCCGCGCCGCGATCGCGTGGTCGCAGGTGCCTGCGATCGCCGCCGGGATCTCTTTCTGATCGCGGTCCTGCTTGGCGTGCCGACACCGGTTCCGACGGCGGGAACGCCGCCTCATATCGATCCCGCGTTTTACAAGATCATGATCGTTGAAGGGGTGCTCGGGTTCTGGGGGTTCATCATATGGCTGAAGTGTCTCGGCGAGGTGCATCGATTCTCGGCGTGGCGCGCGCTGGGGGCACTCCTGATAGTCCTGGTAACAATGATCATTGCGATCGTCACAATCGGGACTATCGTCTTCCTGATCATTCGTGCTGCCGGGCATCACTGATCGATCGTGAGCTGAGCAGTTAATCCACGTGCAATCGCGCGGCCAGCCGCGAGAAGCGAAGACGCTCGTCCTGATTGCGCACCGCCTGCCGCAACGCGCTCTTGGTCCCGACCAGCACGCATACCCGCTCGGCGCGCGTGATCGCGGTGTAGAGCAAATTGCGGCGCAGCATCAGGTAGTGACTCGAATGTATCGGCATCACGATCGCCGGATACTGGCTGCCCTGGCTCTTATGCACTGAAATCGCGTACGCGAGCGCCAGCTCGTCGAGCTCGGACAGGTCGTATTCGGCGCGGGTCTCCTCGAACGCGACGCTCACGCGGGCCTTGTCCGAGTCGATCGCGAGTACCCTGCCGATCGATCCGTTGAAGACGTCCTTGTCGTAATTGTTGCGCAACTGGATGACGCGATCGCCCTCGCGAAACACGCGATCGCCGGCGCGCAGTTCGCGTCCCGAAGGATTCAGCAGGCTCTGCAACTCGCGATTGAGAACCTGCGTGCCGAGCGGACCGCGATTCATCGGCGTCAGCACCTGGATTTCACGCGGGTCGCCTATTCCGAATCGTCCAATCAGCCGCTGTTGCACGAGCTGTTTGATCGTCGCCAGCACGTCCTCGGCGGCGTTGCGCTCGAAGAAAAAAAAGTCGCCTTCGGGGTCGTTGGAGATGTCCGGGAATTCACCGCGATTCAAACGATGCGCGTTGGCGACTATCAGGCTGCGCCGCGCCTGCCGATAAACCTCACGCAATTGCACCACCGGCACGAAGTCGGATGCAATCACGTCCTTGAGCACGCTGCCGGGGCCGACCGACGGAAGTTGATCGCGATCGCCGACCAGCAGGATCGAGCAGTTCGGCATCAGCGCAGACAGCAGGCTCGAGGCGAGTTCGAGGTCCATCATCGAGGCCTCATCGATGATCAGATAGTTGGTGCGCAGCGGAAATTCCTTGCCGCGGACAAAGCCGCCGCTCTCGGGGGAGTATTCGAGCAGCCGATGAATAGTCTTTGCGTCGCGGCCACAGGCCTCCTGGAGCCGGCGAGCCGCGCGCCCGGTCGGTGCGGCAAGCGTCGGCTTCAAACCGACCTCGGCCAGCGCTGCCAGCAGCGAGCGCAGCAGGGTCGTCTTGCCGGTGCCCGGACCGCCGGTGATAACCGTGACGCGGCTGGCAAGGGCGCATCGCAGCGCGCTCTTTTGTTCGGCCGACAGTTCGAGTGCAGAGCTTCGCACGGCCGCATCCAGCGCGCGCTGGATAAGCTCCCGGTTCATCGCGCGCCCGGCGTTCAATTCCGCGATTCGCCGCGCGACGTTCACTTCGGCCGCGTGCAAGCGTGCGAGATAGACGGCGGTGTGATCGTCCGCCTGCTCGACCACCACCTCGCCGCTGGCGGCGAGCTCACCGACGGCCTCGCGCGCCAGCTCGGGCTCCATCTCGAGTGCGGTGCGGAACTGGCCTTCAAGATACTCCAGGGGCGAATAGACGTGGCCCTCGTCGGACATGCTTTCGAGCAGGTACAGGACCGCGGCGCGGGCCCGCTGAATCGAGTTGCGCGGGATGCCGAGTTTTTCCGCGACCGCGTCGGCGGTGCGAAATCCGATGCCATGAATGGTGCGCGCGAGAACGTATGGATCGCTGCGTACGACCTCGAGTGCGTTCCTGCCGTAGAACTTGTGGATGCGCCGCGCGTGCGAGGCGGCCAGGCCGTGTCCGCGCAGAAACACGGTCAGCTCGCGCAGCCCGGACGAGTCGCGCCACGCGGCCGCGATCGCCCGCGCGACTACGGGTCCGACGCCGGGGACTTCGCGCATGCGTTCGGGAGCGTTGTCGAGCACCTCGCCGAGCGAGTCGCCGAAGTGCTCGGCGATTCGGCGCGCAAGCCCGGGGCCGACGCCCTTTATTTCCGAAGCGAGGTAACGTTCGAGCGCGACCGCTCCGGCGGGCCGTACCGTTTCAAAATCGACTACGTGAAACTGGTCGCCGAAGCGCGGATGCTGTTCGAAGGCGCCTTGAGCGCGGATGGTCGAGCCAACTTCAAGGCCGGCGAGATTGCCAACGATGGTGACGCGGCGAAAGTCGCCGTGCTCGCCGGCAACGACCACGACCGCGACCGAGTAGCCGCTGGTTTCATTAACGAACAGGACCTGATCGAGGATGCCCTCCAGCGTCTCGGCCGCTTGATGCGCGTGTGCCACGGAAAGAGGATTACGCGCGGTGGTCGCCGCGTCCAGTTGATGGCGATGGGAGCGTCAACAGGCGCGGGTGAAATCCGGCTTCAGACCTCTATGGTTGCCCACTTGCCGGTCTGGAAGCGCCGGGCCTTTACCGCCGAGCGAACCACGTAGTCGGCCAGCAGAGACCACCATATCCAGATGATATTGCCCCCGTGGTACCAAATGAGAATCGTGAGAAAGAGCCTCATTCCGTAAAAGCCCGCAATCGAACCGTAAAGCGGAAACCGCGAATCGCCGGCGCCGCGGAGCGCGCCGGTGATCGTCCAATCGATCGCCATCAGCGGTTGCGCGGCCGCGAGCGCGTACATGAACTGTACCGTGTTCGCGATGACCTGTTTGTCGTCGATGAAGAGCGCCGCGATCCAATGGGCAAAGATTATAAACAGCAGGCCCATCGCGCTCATCAGCACGATCGCCATCCCGGTCGATTCCCATCCGGCCTTGCGCGAAAACTTCGGGTCGCCCGCGCCGAGGCCCTGACCCACCAGCGTCGCGGAGGCGGCCGAGAATCCGAAGCCGGGCAGGAATGACAACGCCAGGATTCGAACTCCGATGAAATATGCGGCGATTTCCTTAACCCCGTAACGCGCGATGAATCCGACATAGGCGACGAAGCCGAATTGGATCAACAATTGCTCAATCGCCGCGGGATTGCCGACAGCCAGGATTCGCCTGCCCAGGTCAAAGTCGGGCCAAAGCCCCTTCCATCGGAAGTTGAGCACCATCCCTTCGATCGAGAGCGCGTAGAAGAACAAAATCCCGCCAAACGCGATTGCAAGCAATGTCGCCACGGCCGCACCGTCCACGCCGAGCGCGGGAAGGCCAAGTTTGCCGAAGATGAGCACGTAGTTGAGGAAGATTGCGAGCAGGTCGATGATACCGCCGATCCATAGCGGCGTGCGCATGTCACCTGCGCCGCGCAGCGCCGCCGCGCACATCAGAAAGATCCCCTGGAACGGCTCCGACAGCATCACCACCTGCAGGAAACGTGCACCCATCTCGGCCATCTCGCCCTTGACCTGGAACAATCCCATCAGCGGATGGGCGAAAACTATTACCGGGATCGCGATGATCGTCGAAACCAATACGCCGAAAGTCACCGACTGCTTGAGCACTTCCTCCGCCCCGTCACGATCGTTGGCGCCGATATAACGCGCCACCAGCGCGACCGTTCCGGTACCCACCGCCGCAACCCCGGCGCGCACCGCGCCCAGGATTTGCATCGCAAGCCCGACCGCGCCGACCGCGTCCGCGCCCAGACGCCCCACCATCAGCATCGAAGCGAGGCCGAGAACCGAATCGAGTCCGAACGACAGAATCACCGGCCACGCGAGCGCCCACACCTCGAAGCGGATCCGCTCGATCGGTGGCAGGGTCATCGCCACCCGGCTCTGCACATCGACTTCGGGAAGCAACTCGACAAAATCAGACATAATTGGAATCAGTTACGCCAGCACCGGGCCTTATAGTCAATGGACTGCGCGCGGCGGCAGGCAAGCGCGCACCGGCGAAGATCGTGCCCGCGCGCGAAATCGGCTATATCTGGCACGGGGCAGGCAAAGGAATCCTGATGGCGGAACGCGGGTCTGCGACAATCGAATCGTTATCGGGCGATAGACCGTCGCGCCGGCCGCTTGAAATTTTCGCGGCGATCTTCCTCGCCGCCGGATTGGTATATTTCTTCCACCTCGGCGCCAGTGCGCTGGGCGCGAGCGAGGCGTTTAGCGCGTGGTCGGCGGCGAAGCCGGGGATCGCCGCAATCGCGCAAACACCGGTGCTGCACGAGCCCGGAAAGTTTCTCTTCTATTACGCCGCACTGCATTACTACACGCGGATATTCGGGCTGAGTGAAATTTCGCTGCGCTCGATGTCGGCGATCTTTTCGCTGATGACGCTCGCGCTGGTGTTCGCGCTCGGCTGCGAGCTCTTCGACCGAAGCACTGCGCTGGCGGCTGCCGCGATGTGGGCGTTCAACCCGTTGGCGGTGGTGTTCGCGCACACCGCGCGGATGTATCCGATGCTCATGGCGATCGCGCTCGCGCATCTGCTGACGCTGCTGCGAGTGCGGTCCCGGCCGAGCGTCAGGGACGGGGTCGGCTGCGGAATTCTCGGCGCTGCGATGCCTTACACGCACATGGCCGGGCTCCTGATTCTCGGTGCGGAGGCCGCGATCCTGCTGCGCGATCTTGCGCGCGGCAGGCGCGATACGATCGCGTGGATGGCAATAACTGTCTCGTGCGTTTTGTTCCTCCCCTACATCCCCTACGCGATTGGACAGAGCCGGCAAATGATTTATGGGCAGTGGCTGGACTATCTGGGTCCGGCTTACAACTATCCGCTTGCGGTTAAAGCGGGAGCCGCGCTGGCCGCGGCTCTGGTGACCGTGTGGCTGGTATTCGGCCGCGCGGTGGAACGAGACGGCGACGAACCGGTTCGGTTGCTGATGTCGTGGATCGGACTGCCCGCATTGGCATTCATCGCCGGGTCGGTGATCCTGCATCCGATGTTCAACGGGCGCTACCTTTCGCCGGGGATTGCAGCGTCGTCGTTGTTGATTGCGGCGGTCGGCGGCGGGTGGAGCGTCAAGTGGCGCAATCTGCTGGCGGCGGGCTTCGTGGTGGCATGCTTGATCATGCTGCCGTTCGCGCGCTCCAAGCCGCAGCCGTGGCGGGATATTGCCGCGCAGGTGACGGCAGGCGGCGCGGCGTCCGACCCGGTCTTCTTTGAATCGGGGTTCATTTCCAACGAAAGCACGGCGAACATCCCCAATGGCGGGTTTCCATTTGGCTATTACTCAGTTCCGTTCGATTACTACTTCAAGGGAGCCAATCCGCGAATAGCTGTTCCGGGATTCGATGCTGCGGCCGCGCGAATGACTATTGAGGAGCGGGTGTCATCGGCGGGCGGCGGATGGCTGGTCAGTTGGAAGGAAGGCAACGCGGTCAAGTCCGAACTCCCCGATCCAAAGCGATTTAAAGTGGTCGAGAAATTCCGCGGCGACCATCTCACGTTCTACCGGATCACGCCGTCCACAAATGACCGAGGATTACGCGGCCCGCGCACAGCCAGAATCGCTTCAGCCCGGATTTCCCTCGTCTAAGTTAGCTGCCGGTTTAGCGAGTGCGCGAACAGCCCTGAGTGAAATTGGAATGAAACGCCATTGATGCGCCGCTATCGGACACATTGACAGCGGTCGATGTATCGATCGGCGCCATCATCCGTCTGCGCGCTCTTTAGCGCAACTAGGCGCTAAGATGCGCGGTCTATCATAGAATAGCTAAGTGCGACTGGTATAAATTTTGCTTAACTTATACTGCTGGAATATGAGCGTTTCTTAAGTAACGCTGCGTAGTTTTTTTCTTCGTCACACGTGATGGAGGAGAAGCAGTGGACACGTACGCAGGAAAAGTACGCATTGGCGCGATCGCGATCTTTTGTGCGGCCGCCGTTGCGATCATTGCCGTCGCTACGCCCAGCTTCTCGCATGCGCAGCCAACGGGCTTAGAACCCGGATCGCCATGGCCAATGTTCCTTTACGATACCGAGCACACCGGTCTGAGCGCGGTCAGGACCTGCTCTGCCAGCGGTTCCGAGGGATGGCAATACACGACCTCCAATTGGGGCATGTTTACCTCTGTGGCGATCGGCGCCGACGGCACCATTTACCTTGCCAACTTTGACCTTTACGCGTTCAATCCCGATGGCACCGAGAAGTGGGAATTTACGGCCTACGGTGGCGATACTGATTCCTCGCCGGCGATCGGCGCCGACGGCACGATCTACGTCGGCTCCCTGGACGGCAATCTGTACGCGGTAACCGACAATGGCACCGGCGCCACGGTGAAGTGGGCGTTCCCCACCGGCGATTGGGTGGAATCGTCGCCGGCGATCGGCGCCGACGGGACTATCTATGTCGGCTCTGATGACGGCAACCTCTACGCGTTGACCGACGGCGGGTCAGGCAGTGTCACAGAGAAGTGGGAGTTCACGACCGGCGGTGAGGTAAATTCGTCGCCGGCGATCAGCGCCGACCGCGCCACGGCCTACGTCGCCTCCAATGACGGCAATCTCTACGCGATAAACACCGCTGATGGCTCCAAGAAGTGGGCATTCTCAGCCGGCGCTGATTTCTATTCCTCGCCCACGATTGGCGCCAACGGAACCATTTACTTCAGCTCCTGGAACAAGGGCTTAGTTTACGGGTTAACTGACAACGGAACTTCAGCCACCAAGAACCGGCAATTTGCATTGGAGACCTCTAACTCCTCACCGGCGATCGGCGCCGACGGGACGATTTACGTCGGTTCTGATGACGGCAGCCTCCGCGCGATAAACCCCAACGGCACCCAGAAGTGGAAGTTCGCGACCGACGGCGCTGTAGACTCCTCGGCGGCGATCGGCGCCGACGGGACTATTTACACGTTCGACCGCAGCGGCACCCTCTTCGCCCTAATCGACGGTGGTCAACGCGTTGTCACAGAGAAGTGGGCGTTCCCGACAGGTACCGGCGGTTGGGATCGGTCGTCGCCGGCGATCGGCGCGGATGGGACCATTTACTTCGGCTCCGGTAACATCCTTTACGCGCAGCCGTGGCAGGCATCCGCGCCGGGTTCGCTCGCCTTGGGCAGCTCCCCCGTCGGCGACACCGTCACTAGGAACTTCACGCTGAAGAACACCAGCACGATTAACCCGCTGTTCATCAGCAGCGTGACCTCGTCCGATCCGGCTGAATTCGCCGAAACCGGCACAACCTGCCCGGCGGGCGGACTGGCGCCGGGCCTGACCTGCACGATCACGATCGGCTTCACTCCGGGCGCGCTCGGTGCGCGCAGCGCAACGCTTACGCTAATCGACAGCACCACCATCTGTCCGCAGAGCGTGCAGCTTAGCGGTACCGGCACGATCGCGATGGCGGTTACGCCCACCAGCGTCGCATTCGGCGACGTCAAGGTCGGCTCCAAGGCGACCAAGACGATCGCGGTGCACAATTATCGGACCAGCCCGGTTTCGCTGAGCGAAAGCGTCACCACCACCACGGGTAATAGCGGTGACTTCAGCATCATCAAGGGCGGCACCTGCACCTCGAGCCTGGCGGCCAAGACGATTTGTACACTGGTGGTTAGCTACGCGCCGACCGCTACGGGCAGCGAAGCGGCGACCCTGACGGTTACCGACAGCCCCGATTCGCTGGGTCCGTACACGGTTAAGTTCACTGCGTCGGCAACCATTTCGGAATCCCTGTCGACGAAGACGTTAGGCTTCGGCAGCGTCCCCCGGACCGGGTCCAAGACGATGAGCGTCACGGTGACCAACCATGCCGCCACCGGGTCGATCGGGCTTAACAGCCCGAGCACCAGCGGCGCCGGCGACTTCTCGATCTCGGGTAGCAGCACGTGCGGGTCGTCGCTGGGGGCGGGGGCGAACTGCACCTACGCGGTGACGTTTGCGCCCAGCGTGGAGACGGCGGAGAGCGGTGCCCTTTCGATCAACGTAATAGAAGACCCGATCGATAATCCGTCGAACGTCACTACCTACTCGATCGCTCTGAGCGGGATCGGAACGGTACCGGAATCCCGGTCCCCGGCGGCGCTAAACTTCGGGAGCGTCGTCCAGACAGCGTCCAAGACGATGACCGTCACGCTGACCAACAAGGCCTTTGCCAGCGGGGGGTCGCTCACGCTCACCGGCGCGGGTACGGGTACCACCGACTTCCAAGTGAGCAGGCGGGACTTGCCCGCTGCCGACTGGGACGCTGTCGGCGGCGTCGTGCACCTACGCGGTGACGTTTACGCCCAGCACGGAGGCGTTGGAAACCGACACGCTTTCGATCGGCGTGTCGGGAGATTCGCTCCCCTCCATCAGCCTGAGCGGAACCGGACTTACGCCGCTCAAGGTGACGCCGGCAAGCCTCGCGTTCTACACGGTGAAGGTAGGCAAGACATCGGCGGCGAAGACGGTCACCGTGACCAACCTCGGCGGTGCGACACTGACTGCGATAAGCGGAACCATTAGCCTCATCAGGAGCGGCGCTACCGACTTCTTGGTGACAGGCGGGACGTGCAGCGGCGCGCTGGCGGGCGGCGGCGCATCGTGCACCTACCTGCTGACGTTTACGCCGAGCACCTCTGGAACGTACAGCGCGACGCTTGCGGTCAGCGCGGTTGGCGATACAGCCAGCCACAACGTGGGCCTGACCGGCACCGGCTCATAGACGGAGTGATCGGGCGGATCGAGCCCGCCGCAATAGCACAGCGCCCTGCCCGGTCATCGTGACCAACGATATCTGCTTCAGACGGAGTAGGTCGCTCGATCCAGGCCGAGCTGGTAGCGGGTTGCGTCGATAAGGTTTTGCATCAGGGCGAGCACGGTCATGGGACCGGTGCCGCCCGGGTTTAGCGTGATCCATCCCGCGACTTCCTTTACCGCTTCGAAATCCACATCGCCGACGAATTTGCCGGGACCTACACGCCTGAAGCCTACGTCAATCACGCAGGCGCCCGGCTTCACCATATCGGCCGTGATCAGATAGGGGCGGCCGACGTCGGCGCCGACGCACGGGATTAGGATGTCGGCCTCACGGCAAATTGCGGCGAGATTGCGGGTGTGGCGATGGCACCAGGTAGTTGTCGCGTTGCACAGCCGCCCGCCGAGAATCAGCGCGGTCGGCTTGCCGGCGATATCGCTGCGCCCGATGACTACCGCGCGCGCGCCCTCGACGGGCACGCGGTAGTAGCCGAGCAAGGTGAGCACGCCGCGCGGAGTGCATGGGATAAAGCGTCCCCACTGGCCGCGATAAAAGCCCCCGACGCTGGCCGCGCCGATGGCGTCGAGATCCTTCTCGGGCGCGATCGCGTCGAACAGGCGGAAGCGATCCACCGAGTCAGGGATCGGCAACTGGAGCAGGATCGCATTGACGCGCGCGTCGGCGTTGAGTTCCTCGATCACGCTGAGCAACGCGCCGGTGGTCGCCTCCGCCGACGCCATCCGCACCGTGCGGCTTTCGCATCCAAGCTCGCCGGCGACGCGCTGCTTGTTCTTTACGTATTGGCGCGAGGCGGGATCGTCACCGACGAGGATCGCCGCCAGCGACGGCGTGCGTCCGAACTCGCGCTTGAGCGCGTCGACGTGGGCGCGCAACTCCGGCATCAGATGCGCGCTCAGCGCCCGGCCATCCATGATGATTGCAGCCATCGGGTATCAGTCGATTATAGCACCCGATCGCGCCGAGCAAGCCGTTGTGGACAAAAGCCGGGCGGTTGTTGGCAGATGACGCGCGGCTGCCTCGTGCGGCTCGACAGGGTTTGTTAGGATTTCGGGGCTGATGAATGCGCCCAAGCGTACTGTTCTGTTCGATCTTCACCAGAGACTCGGCGCCCGGATGACGGTTTTCGGTGGTTTCGAGATGCCCGTGAGCTACCGCGGGATTATCGAGGAGCATCTTGCGGTCCGCAATTCTGCCGGAATTTTCGATCTCAGTCATATGGGCGAGTTTGAACTCAGCGGACCGCACGCGCTCGCGACGCTCGAGCGGGCGTTCACCAATTCCGCGGCGCGGCTCAAGCCGGGCAATGCGCAGTACACGATTATGTGCGCCGAGGACGGCGGGACGATCGACGACCTGATCGTGTACCGGCTCGAATCGGATCGCTACATGCTCTGCGTCAACGCCTCCAACATCGAGACCGATCGCAATTGGATTGTCGAACTCAACGCCGGGCGGGCGAATTTCGAGGATGTAACCGACGCGACCGCAATCGTCGCGGTTCAGGGACCGTGCGCGGTCGCGATTTTGGCAACGCTGGCCGAATTTCCAATCGCCAACGTCGCGCGCTTCGGCGTCGCCCGCGGACTAATCGCGGGAATCGCATGCACCGCAGCGCGCACCGGCTACACCGGCGAAGACGGCTTCGAGCTGTTCCTGGAAAACGCCGGCGCGCGCCAATTGTTCGAAGCGATTCTCGAGGCCGGCGCGAGCGTCGGCGCCCAGCCGGTCGGGCTCGGCGCGCGTGACACGCTGCGGCTCGAAGCGGGGCTGCCGCTCTACGGCCACGAACTCGATCGCAACTCGTCGCCGCTTGAAGCGGGGCTGGCGTCCTTCGTCAAGCTGGGGCGTCCGTTCATCGGCGCGGCGGCGCTTGAGGCGCAACGCGCCCAGGGGCTGAAGAAAACCCTGGTCGGGCTGCAGACCGACGACGGCAGGATGGTCGCGCGCCAGGGCTACCGGGTATATCGAAAGGGCGATGAGGCGGGAGTGGTGACGAGCGGAACCTTCGCGCCGTCGCTCCAACGGCCGATCGCGATGGCGTATCTGGCGGCCGCGGGATCGAAAAATATGCCGGTCGTGGGCGACAGCCTCGAAGTTGAGATTCGCGGGCGCAAAACCCCGGCAACCATCGTGCCGCGGCCGTTCTATCGGCGCGATGTGCCGCGAGCGGCATCGACTGCGCACGCGTGATTGAATTGTTGGCGAAGTGGAGGCGGAGCCGGCGCGGCACAAGTTGATTCCATGAGATTCATGCCACATACCGAGAGCGATATCGCGGCGATGCTTAAGACCGTCGGCGCGAAGCATCTGGATGACCTGATCGCGCATGTGCCGGCCAACCTGCGCGCGAGCGCGACAATCAAGCTCGAGCGTGGGCGAGTCGAAGCGGATGTGGTCCGGGAGATTTCAGCGCTGGCGGCTCGCAACACGGGCGCGTCGGGTTTCGCGAGCTTCCTCGGCGCCGGCTACTACCGCCATTACGTGCCCGCCGCGGTGCGCGCCGTCCTCGCCCGCGCCGAGTTCGCGACCAGCTATACGCCGTACCAGGCCGAGGCGAGCCAGGGTACGACGCAGGCGATCTTCGAGTTTCAGACGCTGATCACGCAGCTCACCGCGATGGAGGTCGCCAACGCCAGCATGTACGACGGCGCGTCGGCCGCGGCCGAGGCGGTTCTGATGGCGCGGCGGTTGATGCCCCGGCGCCAGGTCGTCGCACTCTCGCGGGCGCTGTGGCCGGACTATCGCGCGACCATCCGCACCTACCTGAGCGCGCTCGAGGGACTCGACATCGTCGAGCTTCCGTTTGACGATGCGACCGGCGCCACCGACCTATCCGCGCTCGATCGTATCGCCGACGATCGCTTGCTCTGCACGGTCACCGGCTATCCCAACGCGCTCGGCATAATCGAACCGCTTGGCGCGATCGCTCAAATGACGCATCGCGCGGGCGCAATCGCCATTTCCGCCACCGCCGAGGGCCTCGCGCTCGGCCTGCTTCGCGCGCCGGGCGAACTCGGCGTCGATATCGCCGTCGGCGAGGGTCAAAGTTTCGGGCTGCCGCTTCAATTCGGCGGACCCGGCGTCGGCTTCATGGCCGCGCGGCTGACCCATATCCGCCAGATGCCCGGCCGGTTGGTGGGACAGACTCGCGATCGTGACGGTCGCCGCGCGTTTTGCCTGACGCTCAGTACCCGCGAGCAGCATATCCGCCGCGAACGCGCGACCTCGAACATCTGCACCAATCATTCTCTGTGTGCGATGGCGGCGACGGTCTATCTCTCGCTGATGGGAAGGGTTGGACTGCGCGAGTTGGCGGAGCGAAACGTCGAGCTGGCGCATCAGGCGGCCGCGATCCTGGAGGCTGCGGGAATCCGCCGGCGCTTTTCGGGGCCGTTCTTCAACGAATTCGCGTTGAAGCTTGCGAGCCCCTCGGCCGCTCTGGAAGCGGCGGAGCGCCGGCAAATCCTCGCCGGCGTCGCACTCGGTATCGATTACTCCGACCTCTCCGACGCGCTCCTGGTTTCGGTCACCGAAATGAATCATCGCGACGAGTTCACCCGGCTTGCCGCGGCGATTGCGGAGGTGCGGTGATGGCGAGTGCGCGGATAATCGGCCCGGCCGCGGTTCCTGAGACCGCTTCGACGCCCCGCCGGATCGAGCCGGTGGCGGGCGTGCCGCTTATTTTCGAACTTTCATCCGCGGGCCGCCGCGGATCGGACCTGCCGCCGCGCGCTCCCGGCGAGCGGCGCGGCGCCGAGATAATCGGCGCGGAGCTTTGCCGCGAGGATCTTCCGGGCTTTCCCGAACTCAGCGAGCCGCAGGTGATCCGGCATTTCCTGCGCCTGTCGCAGCTCAATTTTTCGCAGGCGCTCCAGTTCTACCCGCTTGGCTCGTGCACGATGAAGTACAACCCCGTGGTAAACGACGAGCTGGCGGCGCTGGCGGGATTGGCGGAGCTGCATCCCGCGACCCCGGCGCATCTTGCCCAGGGCGCGCTCGAAATCCTCGCGCGGATGGAAGCGGCGCTCGCCGAGATCACCGGGATGGACGCGGTGTCGCTGCATCCCGCGGCCGGCGCGCAAGGCGAGTTGACGGGGCTGCTGATGGTCCGTGCGTATCATCGCAAGCGCGGCGAAGCGCGGCGCAAGGTGATCATCCCGGATACCGCGCACGGCACCAATCCGGCCAGCTGCACGCTGGCGGGCTTCGATGTGATCGTCGCGAAATCGAACCGGCGCGGCTACCTGGAAGCGGCCGAGGTTCGCCGGCTGGTCGACGAAGACGTGGCCGCGATGATGGTGACGAATCCGAACACGCTGGGAATTTTCGAGCCGCAAATCCAGGAGATCGCCGCCGCCTTGCACGACCGCGGCGCGATGCTCTACATGGACGGCGCGAACATGAACGCGTTGCTCGGCGTTGCCAAGCCCGGACACATGGGCGCGGATGTCGTCCAACTGAATTTGCACAAGACTTTTTCGACTCCACACGGCGGCGGCGGGCCGGGCGCGGGTCCGGTCGCGGTGAAAAAGCATCTGGAGCCGTTCCTGCCGCTCCCGCGTTTGAGGCGATCCGCCGCCGGCTATGAATTCGACCCCGAGCGGCCCGATTCGATCGGGCGGATGCGGTCGTTTCACAACAATTTCGGGATGATCGTGCGCGCCTACGCGTATATCCTCGCGCTCGGCGGCGACGGTCTGGGGATGGCGAGCCGGCTGGCGATCCTCGGCGCCAATTACCTGCGCATGCGGCTTGCGCCGCACTTCCCAAGCGCGACCGGCGAGCCCTCGATGCATGAATGCGTGCTCTCGCACGATCTCGAAAAACGCGCCGATGTGAGCACGCTCGAGATCGCCAAGCGCTTGCTCGATTTCGGAATGCATCCGCCGACGATCTATTTCCCGCTGGTGGTGCACGGTGCGTTGATGATCGAGCCGACCGAGACCGAGAGCAGGGAAATCCTGGACAGCTTCGTCGATGCGATGGAACGGATTTACGCCGAAGCGCTGAACGATCCCGAGCGCGTCAAGAACGCGCCGCAGACCTTGCCGGTCTCCCGCGTGGACGAGGCCGCAGCCGCGCGCCACCCGATTCTGAGGTGGGAGAAAAAGGCGTAACGGCGGGCTCTATCCGGCAATCCCCGCGATCTTGAGCGCGCGCCGGTAGTCGTCGAGCGTGTTCAGGTTGAAGAAACTGTGCAGCCGTGGATCGAGCGCGAGCAGCTCGCTCTCGGGAATCCGCCTCGTATTGACCGCGTCGGCGATCGCCATCAGACGCGGCTCTCCCCGCGCGGCGAGCGCCGCGAGCGCGCCGGCGCATCGCTTGCGATACGCGGCGTGCAGCGGTTGAAGCTTTCCACCGACGATCGGTATCGCCGCGTCGAAGTCGCCAAGCATCGCGACGATCGCCGCCGCGACCTCGGCATCGAGCAGCGGCAGATCGCATGAGCAAGCGAACGCGATTTCATTGGTAACGGCGTCCAGGCCGCGCCGGAGTGCGTCTGAAGGCCCCTGGAACGCGGTCTCGTCGCGTATCGTCCTTACCGCGGGGATGTCCAGTGGAATCGAATCCTCGGACTCGGGCGCCGCAACCACCACGATCTCCGTAAAGCGCCGTTTCAGCTCGGAGACGATTCTCGCCAGCATCGGGACACCGCCGAAATCGAGCGACGCTTTCGGCCGCCCCATCCGCGAGCCGCGCCCTCCGGCTACGACGATCGCACTGGCGGGATCAATCGAACTCATGGCGCCGAGTCTAACAAAACAATCCGCGGCAATCGCGATGTCGGGACACTATTGCGCCGGGGCGTTGCCGCTTAAGATGACGGTTATGAGCGAAACCAGACGGAAATCCAAAGGACCAGTGAGCGGATACTTCTTCGACAAATCAGTAGTCGTAACCGGAGCGTCGAGCGGAATCGGCCACGGCGTCGCGCTTGCGTTTGGCGAGCAAGGAGCGAAGGTTGCACTGCTCGCACGCCGGCGCGCGCAGCTCGAAGAACTCGCCCACAAGATCGACAAGGCGGGCGGCAAAGCGCTCGCGCTCGATTGCGACGTGACCGATCGCGCCCGCGTATTCCGGGCGATAGACCAGGTTAAAGAAGCATTCGGAAAAGTTGACATCCTGATCAACTCGGCCGGATTGCTCGTCTCGGACCCGGTCGAACAGATGCGCCCCGAAGACCTGGAACAGATGATGGCGGTAAACGTCTTCGGCGCGCTCAATGCGATGCAGGCGGTGCTGCCGGTGATGCGCAAGGCCGGCTCAGGCAACATCGTGAACATCTCGTCGCTGGCGGGACGCCGCGGCGTCAGTCCGCTCGGCGGCTACAGCGCGACCAAGTTCGCGCTGGTGGGATTGACCGAGGCGCTCCGCGTCGAGCTGTTCAATAGCGGGATAAAAGTGTCGCTGGTGATGCCCGGGGTGATCGACACGCCGATGGCGCGCAACGCGCTCCAGCACGAGTCGCTCAAGGGCATGCCCGCCATGATGGCGATGCCGGCGCGATGGGTGACGTGGGCGGTGCTGGCTGCGGTCGCGTTCGGGCTGACGGAAGTGGACGTTCCTCCCGGCGCCGCAGTCGCGGAGAAACTCGGGTCGTTGTTCCCCGGCGTTACCGACGCACTGCTGAGCGTCGGTACGAGAATCTTGCGGGGCGCGGGAACCTTCATGGGCGGCGCGGGCAAGCCGGCGCGCAAGCCCAAGCGGTGATTTTGTAGCAATATCCTACATGAAGTATGGCTTCGCCAGTTGGTCGAATTTGCCGTACATCAGCCACACCCGCACGTTGAATGCGTGCGGATGCTCGACCGGCGCGCGCCCTACCGTCTTGAGCCCGAGCTGTTTGTACATCTCGTAAAGCGGCTCGACCGGATTTGTGATCAACAACTTGGGACGGCGTGAAAAAAGAAACAACCGCGCGGTGTCCGACATCATCTTGACCAGGCCCTTGCCCTGGTAGTTCGGGTCGACCACCATCCCGCCGAATTCGAACACTTCCGACGCGAGCAATCCCTTGAACAACCGCGGCGGATACAGATGGCCAAGCGTCAGCGGCGCGTCCGCCAGGCATCGCGCCCAAAACGCGCCAAGCAGTGGCGGGCGCCGCTGCTCGTTGCCCAGACCCACCGCGTAGAGGCCAAAATGGATCGCCAGCGGCCATAGCAGCGCGTGCACCTTCTTTTCCTGCACGTTTAGCGTGTCCCAGGTCCGCTTGTGGAGCGCGGCGAGCTCGCGCAAACCCAGCGTAGTGCCGATTGCGCGAACTTCAAGCCGCCCTTCGAGCGCCGGATGCCTCGCAAGACGCAGCGGCCGGGATTCAGGCTCGCGCGCCTCGATCCTGGCCTTTTCTTGCGCAGCCTTCTCCCCCGCGGTCGATTGCTCGGTCAGCGCCGGTGCGGCATTTGCGGGATTGATTGTCAGACGGGCGCGCCGACTCGCTCGCGGCGAGAGCGTCGCCTCCATCGCGTCATCGTTCTTCTCGGCCACCATCGTTGGACCCCGCCGCGCCGCCGGACCTCCGGCGGCGCCGATTTCACGACACCAACTTTATGCCGTCCCGATCCTTGTCGCTCGACTACCCGATCCTGGCGTATACCGATTTGATCTGAGTGTACAGATCGATCGCGTACTTGCCCAGTTCGCGGCCGAAGCCCGACTGCTTGTAGCCGCCGAACGGAGATATCACATCGAGTACGTTATAGGTGTTGATCCAGACCGTGCCGGCCTTGAGCTTGCGCGCGACCGTAAGCGCGCGGTTGATATCCTTGGTCCACACCGCGGCGGCCAGCCCGTAAGTCGTGTCATTGCCCTGGAGGACGACGTCGGCCTCGTCCTTGAATGGGATTGCCGACGCGACCGGGCCAAAGATCTCCTCGCGCGCGATCTTCATCTGGTTGTTGACGCCGGTGAAAACCGTCGGCTGGATGAAGTATCCGGCTTCCTGCTTGCCCGGCTCGCCGCCGGTCTTCGCTTTCGCGCCCTCTGCCTTGCCGGCTTTCAAATATCCCTTGACCCGATCGTGCTGCTCTTTGGAAACCACGGGACCCATCCTGGTCCCCGGCTCCAGAGGATTTCCCAGCGTCAGTCCGCTCGCCATCTGCGCCAGCGCATCGGTGAACTGATCGTACACGCTTTCCTGCACGAACACGCGCGAGCCGGCGCAGCAGACCTGCCCCTGGTTCATGAAGATGCCCAGCGCCGAACCAAATACCGCCGACTGCATGTCGGCGTCGGGGAAAATGATGTTCGGCGACTTGCCGCCGAGCTCGAGCGATACCCGCTTCAAGTTGCCGGCCGACGCCTTCAGGATGATCTTGCCGACTTCGGTCGAGCCGGTGAAGGCGACCTTGTCGATATCGGGGTGCTCGGCGATCGAGCTTCCCGCGCCGGGGCCGAAGCCCGTGATGATTTGCACGACGCCGTCGGGCAATCCGGCCTCGCAGATAAGCTCGCCCAGCCGAATCGCCGTCAGCGGGGTCTGCTCGGCGGGCTTCAGGATGACGACGTTGCCGCATGCCAGCGCGGGCGCAATCTTCCACGCCGCCATCAGCAGCGGGAAATTCCACGGTATGATCTGCCCGCATACGCCGACCGGCTCGCGCAGCGTGTAGTTGAACATCGAGGGATCGGACGGATTGGTGTCGCCGTAAATCTTGGTCGCGAAGCCTGCGTAGTAGCGGAAGGTATCGACCGCGAGAGGGATATCGATGTTCGCGGACTCGAACAGCGGCTTGCCGTTGTCGAGCGTCTCGAGCTCGGCCAGCTCGGCGGCATGCTGCTCGATCAGGTCCGCGATCTTGAGCAGCAAGCGGGTGCGCACATGCGGACTCATGCCGGCCCACTTGAAGTCCTCGAGCGCCTTGCGCGCGTACTTGACCGCCTCGTCCACGTCGGCCTTGTCGCCCTCGGCCGCCAAAGCCAGGACTTGCTCGTTAGCCGGGTTGAGGGTCTCGAAGGTTTTGCCGGATTTCGACGGCACCCATTTGCCGTTGATCAGAAGTTTCTTGGGAGAGCTCTTGAGGAACTCGAGCGCCGCACTTGACTTGGCGCCGCGAGCGGCTGATTCCAATGACGCTGATGCTGATGCCATCTTGCCTAATCTCCTGTCGGTAATATCCCGCCGTGCGCTGGCCGCGAAGACTGCCCCGCGCCAATCGAACATGGCGGTCGCTATAGAACCTGATTAACACCCGCACTCTAGTAAATCGAGATGTGCTCGGCAAAGCGAAAAGCTGACGCGGTGCCGCTCGCGATTGCCGCCCGCTGTTTTGCCCATTTCTTTCATCACGGCTATTGTGGACCGCAATCGCATCAGTGGCAGTCAAGCAAACACCCCTCATCGCGCAGTATCTGAGCGTCAAACAGCGCGTCCCCGACGCGATCCTGTTCTTCCGCCTCGGCGACTTCTACGAGATGTTCTTCGAGGACGCCGAAGTCGGCGCGCGCGTGCTCGACATCCAGCTCACCTCGCGCAACAAGGATGGCGTGCCGCTGTGCGGCGTGCCCTACCATTCCGCCGAACCGTACATCGCCAAGCTGCTGAAAGCTGGCCACAAGGTCGCCATCTGCGAGCAGGGGCCGGTCGACGCCAGGTCTCCCAAGCTGATGCCGCGCCAGATAGTCCGCGTGATCACGCCCGGGACCGTGGGCGAGGAGATGGTGCTGACCGCCGCCGAGAAGAGTTACCTGGTCGCGGTCACGGGCGCTGCGGGCGCCGCGAGCGCCGGCTTCGCGCTGGCGGCGCTCGATGTCTCGACCGGGGAATTTCTCGCCACGCAGGTTCGCGAGGCCGCGGTGCTGCGCGAGGAAATCGCGCGAATCGCGCCGCGCGAAATCGTAGTCACCGGGCAATCCCCCGGACTGGGCGGCGAATTGGGCGCGATCCTGAATGACCTGAACTGTCCGGTGACGACGCTCGACCCCGAATCGTACAGCGCCGAGCGCGCGGCCGCGGCGTTCTCGAATCGTTTCGCGGCCGCCGCCGCGGAGCTCGATGAATCGGTCGCGCGCGCCGCCGGATTCGCGCTGCTCTACGTCGAAAACACCTTCGGCCGCGACCTGGCCCATCTCGAAGCGCCCCGTCTTTACCGGATCGCCGAGTACATGCTGGTGGACGAGACCACGCGCCGCCATCTCGAGCTCGTCGCTTCGACCGACGGCGCGCGCAAAGGCTCGTTGCTGTCGATTCTCGATGAAACCCTGACCGCGGCCGGCGCGCGCACGCTGGGCAACTGGATCACCTATCCCCTGCTCGCGCTCGACGCGATCCGCGCGCGCCACGACGCGGTCGAAGAGCTGTTCGACGCCGACCTGGGCGGCGCGCTGGCGGATTCCTTGAAACGAATCGGCGACCTCGAGCGGCTGGCGGGACGAATCGGCGCGATGCGGGCGTCGCCGAGGGATTGTTTGCGCCTGGCGGACGCGCTCGGCGCGGTGCGAGTCGCTGAAAAAAGCGATGGGCGCGTTCAAGAGCCCGCTTATCCGCGAACAGGCCGCGCGCATCTCGCCGATGCCTGCGCTTGCGGCGCAAATCGCGGCGACGATATCCGACGAGCCTCCGGTGAATCCGCGCGACGGCTACGTGATTCGTCCGGGGTTCAGCGCCGAAGTTGACGAGTTGCGCGGCCTGGCGTCCGGCGCGCGCGGCGTAATCGCGAAGCTGGAAGCGACAGAGCGCGAGCGCACCGCGATCGCGTCGCTCAAGGTGCGCTACAACAATATCTTCGGCTATTACATCGAGGTCACCAAGCCCAATCTCGAGCGGGTGCCCGCCGACTACGAGCGCAAGCAGACGCTGGTCAGCGCCGAGCGCTTCACCACGCCCGCGCTCAAGGAACTCGAGCGCAAGATCCTGACTGCGGAATCGGGGCTCAAGGAACTCGAACTCCAGATTTTCTCCAGGCTGCTGCGCGACTTGCAGTCGCACGCGGCCACGATACTCGAAACCGCTCGCGCCGTGGGCGAATTCGACGCGATCATGTCGATGGCGAAAGTCGCGCGCCGGCGCGGCTACGTGCGCCCCACGATCAACACCGGGCTCAAGATTTCCGTGCGCGACGGACGCCATCCGGTGCTCGAAGCCGGGATGCGCTCGGGCGAGTTCGTGCCCAACGACCTCGACGCGGAGCCCGACACGCGCCAAATCCTGCTGATCACCGGCCCCAACATGGCCGGAAAATCGACCTATCTGCGCCAGGTCGCGCTGATCGCGATCATGGCGCAAGTCGGCAGCTTCGTTCCCGCCGCCGAGGCCACCATCGGGCTTATCGATCGCGTGCTCACGCGAATCGGCGCGCGCGACGAGCTTCGCCGCGGCGAGTCCACCTTCATGGTCGAGATGAGCGAGACGGCGCGCCTGCTCAAGGGACTGTCGGAGCGCAGCCTGCTGCTGCTCGACGAGGTCGGCCGCGGCACCAGCACCTTTGACGGACTTGCGATCGCGTGGGCCGTCGCCGAATACCTGCACGACCAGACCCGCGCCAAGGTGCTGTTCGCAACACATTTCCACGAGCTGACCGACCTCGCGCGCGAGCGTGGGCGGGTCAAGAACCTGAGCATGGCGGTGCGCGAATGGGGCGACGAGGTGATCTTCCTGCGCCGAGTGGTCGAGCAGCCGTCGTCGCGAAGCTACGGGATCGAGGTGGCGCGGCTGGCGGGATTGCCGGATTCGATCATCAGCCGCGCGCGGGAAATTCTTGCCAACCTCGAACAGGGCGAATTGGATGAGGCCGGGATGCCGCGAATTGCGCGCGATCGGCGCGCCACGGCGCCGCCACCTCAGCTCGGTTTGTTCTCGCCGATGGAGAGCCGCGTGGTCGATGAAATCCGCGCCCTCGACGTCGAGCGGATGACGCCGATGGACGCGCTGAACGCGCTGGCGCGAATCGCCGCCCGCCTAAAGCAGGGGTGACCCCTGCACCCAGTATTAAGGCCGCGCTCCGTTGTCGCGCGCGGCCCCTGCCAATGGCAGTCAGTTTTTTCAAAAGTGCTCGAAAACGGTGCTGCTCTGTTGGAGTTTTCACGAAAATGTTTCACGTGAAACGTTTTTTAGTTCAGGAGAACGAAACGCGAAGCAGGCGTGCCCCCTGCCCCCGGCGTTAAGGCCGCGCTCGGTTGTCGCGCGAGGCCAGCGCCAATGGCTCAATGACGCGCCGCCGTCGCCTCTGCCAGCGGTGCACCCCGGCGGGGGCGTGGCGATTCCCTTAAGCGGCGGCTATCCTTGGATGCTGGGTAGGGTTGCGGTGATGCGGAGAATGATGGCGGTTGCGGTCGCGACGGCGACGATCGGCGCGATGGTCGCCCCGTGTGCGCGCCAGTCTTCCCGCATCTGTCCTGACCTCCGCCCGAATCGAGCATCGCGGGCCGACTCTCGAAATCCATTTCAAATTCAGCGGCCCCGCTCCGCCGCTCGATCTCAGCACGCATGGGGTCGAGCTCTGGGTCGAGCTCGGGCGCACCCGAATCGCGATCCCTCCGCGCCCGCTGTTCGGCTACGAAACCGCGCCAATCGCGAGCATCCGCACGATCGAGTCGCCCGCCGGCAGGTCGCGAATCGTCGTCGAGGTAATCGGCAAAGCCGACTACGCGATCGCACGGCTCAAAAACCGAAATGAAATAGTGTTGCGGGTCGCGTCGGCGGGCGCGGACCCGAATATCGCGGCCCCGATGATCGTTCATGACGACGCGCCGCCCCGCCCCGCTCCATCGGTCGCGCGCCCGGTCGCATTCGGCCCCGCCGACAATCCGCGTCCCGAATCACGCGCGCAGCCAATCGCGCCCGTGCTCTCAAATGTGAACGAAGACAATCGCCGGCCGGGTCATTTTACCGTGATGATCGATCCGGGTCACGGCGGCTACGATCCCGGCACCCAATCGTCCGGCGGCGCGTTGGAGAAGGACCTCGCCCTCCAAATCGCGGCGCGGCTTAAGGCCGCTCTGGAAGCCCGCGGCATCCGCGCCGAGCTCACGCGCTCGACCGACGCATTTATCAGCCTGGCCGAGCGCACCCAGATTGCGAACCGCGCCGGTGCGGACCTGTTCGTTTCGATCCATCTCAATTCGAGTCCGAACACCGACACGACGGGAATCGAAGTCTATTACCTGAACAACACCACCGACCGGGCGACGATTCGGCTGGCGCGGATGGAGAACGCGGGCGCGGGAGGCTATGGCGCACCGGACGCCTCCAACTTAAACTACATCCTGACCGACTTGCGCCAGAACTATAAGGCGTCGGAAGCGGCTTCTGTGGCCAGGATGATCGACGCGCAGGCGGTCGCCGACCTCGACGCCGCACTTGGACTTAGGGTGAACGCGCTGGGAGCGAAGATGGGACCATTTTACGTGCTGGTCGGCGCGCATATGCCGGCCGTGCTGGTCGAATGCGGCTTCATGTCGAACGCGGGCGAAGCCGCGCGGCTTGAGTCGGCGGATTACCAGGAAGTGCTCGCGGGCGCGGTCGCCACCGCATTAGCGCATTACTTCAACGCCGACATGGCGGTGGGAAATCTGTGAGCCTCGTCACCGGCGCCAGTCGCGCCGAGCCTGCCCCGATTCCCGAGTCCCCGCCGCGCGGCCCGCGCGGGCAGGACGCCCTGCTGGCGCAATTCACCGCGAGCAAGACCCCCGGCGCCGACGCGCGCGCTTATCTCGAATCGGTCCGCGCCGAGCTGGCCGAGCGCCATTTCGCCGGCGCCAGCGGCAGCGAAATCGTGACCGCGATGACGGCGGCGATGGACGATCTTCTGCGCGCGCTGTTCAATTATGCGGACGCGGAGCATGGCCGGCGCTTTACCCGGCTCAACCAGACAATTGCGGTGATCGCCCGTGGCGGCTACGGGCGCGGCGAACTGAACCCGCAATCCGACGTCGATCTGCTGTTCATCCACGCTTACAAGCGCGGTCCATACGCCGAAGTTGTGACCGAAATAATCTTGCGCGCGCTTTGGGACGCGGGCCTCACGGTCGGATACGCGGTTCGCGCGGCCAAGGAATGCGTGCGGATGGCGACCGGGGACCTGAAGGAAGAGACCGCGATCCTCGACGCGCGGTTTTTATGCGGCGACGAAAAGATTTACGCCGAGTTCGACAAGCTGATCGTCGCCGAGGTGCTCAATCGCAACCAGGACAAGTTCTTCGCCGCCAAGCTCGAGGAAAGCCGCAAACGCCACGCCCAGTTCGGCGATTCGATCTACCTGCTCGAGCCCCAGATCAAGGAGGGCGAAGGCGGGCTGCGCGATCTTCACACCGCGATGTGGCTGGCGAAGGTCAAATACAAAGTGCATTCGCTCGAAGAGCTGGTGCAAAAGGCCGTGATCACCGAGCCCGAAGCGGCCGAAGTGATCGAGGCGCGCGACTTTCTCTGGCGGGTGCGCAATTCGCTGCATTTTTTGGCCGGGCGCCATTTCGATCAGCTCACCTTCGAGATGCAGGAGCGGATCGAGCCGATGCTGGGGTTCAAGCCCGAGGAGGGAGGAGCGGCGGGCTCGGCGTTGATGCGCGCGTACTACCAGCACGCATCGACGGTGCATCGCTTTGCCGAAGGCCTGATCGCGCGGGTGGTCGAGACCAGTTCCGGCGGGGGATTTTTCCGCCGCTCGCCGACCCGCAAGATTCGCCCCGGGGTAATCGTTCAGCGCAGCCTGCTGAGCATCACCGAGCCTGATTTTTTCAAGCGCGATCCGCTCAACCTGATCACGATCTACGCGGACTGCCAGGCGCAGAACGTAAGCCTTTCCGGCGGCGCGTACCAGTTGGTGCGCGACAATCTTGGATTGATCGGCGACCAGATGCGCAAGGACCCGCGCGTCGGCGCCGCGCTGATGAAGATTCTGTCGGCGCGCCGCCACGTCGCCGACACGCTCGAGGCGATGCATCTGTCGGGCGTGCTCGGCGCGATAATCCCCGAGTTCGGCAATCTCTACGCGCGCGTTCTGCACGACCTCTACCATATCTACACCGTTGACCGGCATTCGCTGGTTGCGGTGCGCGAACTCCAACGCCTGCGCACGGGCGAGTTCAAGGATCCGACTCCGCTGCTCACCGAGGTCGTGCGCGAGCTCGACCAGTTGCCGCTGGTGTTCCTTGCACTCCTGCTGCACGACATCGGCAAGGGCCACGGCCACGACCATCATGAGTTCGGCGCCAGCCTGACCGTGGAAGTGTCGCAGCGCCTTGGGCTGAACAGCGAGGAAATCGACCTGGTCGTGTTCCTGGTCCGCAACCATCTGATGATGTCGCAGGTGGCGCAGAAGGGCGACCTTGACGATCAGACAACGGTCGAGGAATTTGCCCGCGCCGTCGGCTCGATCGATCGGCTCAAGGCGCTCTACCTGCTCACCTACGCCGACATGCGCGCGGTCGCGCCGAAGGTTTACAACAATTGGCGCGACATGCTGCTGAGCGATCTCTACATGCGCGCGCTGAAGGTGCTCGAGCAGGGCGACCGCGAGGCGGTCGATCCCGCGCGCCGGCTGGCGACCGTCAAAGCCGCAGTCCGGGCGAGCCTGCTCGGGGCCGCCGCGCCCGACTCCGAGGTCACCGCGTTCCTCGACGAGATGCCCGATCGCTACTTTTTCACCGTGCCCGAGGCCGACATCCCGCTGCACTTCGACTTGATGCGCTCGCTCGCGGACCGCCCGCTGGTCTGCCGCATCAGGCATTTCCCCGAACTGGAGTTCAGCGAGTTTATCGTGGTGACGCCCGATCAGCCGGGACTGTTCTCGATGATCGCGGGCGCGCTGACCGCCAACAATCTCAATATCCTGTCGGCCCGAATCACCACCCGCACCAACGGCATCGCGATGGACGTGTTTCGCGTGTCGCATCACGCGGAAACGGGCGCGATGGCGATGGAAGAAGACCGCTGGCTGCGCGTCGAGCACGACCTCGAGCGCGTCATCACCGGCCAGCAGGACATCGCCGCGCTGGTCGCCGGGGCGCATCACGTGCAGAGCGCGGGGCGCAAGTTCGTGCGCCACGTGCCGACCGAAGTCACGGTGGACAATCGCACCTCCGAGCAGTTCACCGTGATCGACGTATTCACCCAGGACCGGGTCGGGCTGCTGTTCGCGATCACGCACACGCTCTTCCGGCTCGGGCTGCTGATTCACCTCGCGCGCATCTCGACCAACGCGGATCAGGCGCTCGATGTCTTTTACGTGAGCGATCGCGAGGGCGGAAAAATCGAGGACCTCGAGCGGATGCGGGAGCTGCGCGCCACCTTGCTCGAAAAGGTCGAGCAGAATCCCGGCGCAGGAGCATCCGCGTGAGCGCGGCCGGCTGGGACGAGCTGATCGATCGCCATTTGTCGCGCCAGGCGGTCGAGCGCGGGCTCAGCCGCCATTCGATGGAGGCATACGCGCACGACCTCGGCGTTTTTCAATCGTGGTGCCGCGGGATCGGGCTCGCGCCGGCCGAGCTCGACGCCGCCGCGATCACCGCGTACCTCGAGGCGCTGGCGGATCGCGGCCTGGCGGTCAGCTCGCAGCGCCGCTATCTCGCCAGCCTGCGCGGACTCGCGCGCGAGCTGGTGGACGAGAAAATCATCGAGCGCGATCCCGCGCCGGCGGTGAAGCTCCGGCCGCATCCGCGCAAACTCCCGCGCACGCTGTCGCCCGCCGACGTCGAGAATCTAATCGCCGCGATCGATGCGCGCGATGCCCGCGGATTGCGCGACCGCGCGATGCTGGAAATGGCCTACGGATGCGGGCTGCGCGTTTCGGAACTGGTCGGGCTGCAAATCCATCAGGTAAATCCCGCGGCCGGCGCAGTCGTCGTGCTCGGCAAGGGCGGCAAGGAGCGGATGGTGCCGATGGGCGGCGCCGCGACTCGCGCGCTGAAGGCCTACCTGGAGCGGCGCGACGAAATCCTGGGTCCGGCCGGCGACGGGACGCGCGCCATAAAAAAAGTTCCGCGCCGAGTCTCCGCGGTTTTCATCACCAGGCTCGGCGGCGCGATGACTCGGCAGGGATTTTTCAAGGCGCTCAAGGGATGGGCCGCGGCCGATCCGCGGCTGGCATGGGTCAGCCCGCATACCTTGCGTCACTGCTTCGCCACGCATCTGCTCGAGGGCGGCGCGGATCTGCGCGCGGTGCAGGAGATGCTCGGCCACAGCGACATCTCGACCACCCAGATTTACACCCATCTCTCCAAGAGCCACCTGCGCAAGGTGCATCGCACGTTTCATCCGCGCGCGACCCGCGCCGGCGTGGCGGAAGGCGCGGACTGACTTGGGCGATCTGAACGCAACCATCGCGACCATCTGCATCGTCGCGCCGCCGATCATCTTCGCGATCATCGCCCACGAGGTCATGCATGGCGTCGCCGCGCTGCGGCTCGGCGATGATACCGCGCTGCGCGCCGGGCGCCTCACGCTCAATCCGATTCCGCACGTCGATCTGTTCGGTACGATCATCCTGCCGTTCGCGCTCTATCTCTTTGGTATGCCCGTGATTGGCTACGCCAAGCCGGTCCCGGTCGATTTCCGCGTGTTGCGCGGCGGCCGGACCGGGATGATGAAGGTGGCGGCCGCCGGACCGCTGACGAACTTCGCGCTGGCGATCGTGAGCGGACTCGTGCTGCGGGTGATGCCGGCCTTTTTGCACGGCTCGCTCGGCCCCACCGTCGTCGTGCCGCTTGCCCAGATGATGCGGGCGTCGGTGATCGTCAACGTCGAACTGGGAGTCTTCAATCTCTTTCCGGTGCTGCCGCTGGACGGCGGGCGGGTGCTGTTCGGCATGCTGCCGCTTGGGGCCGCGCGCGCCTACGCCAGGACCGAGCGTTACGGCTTCCTTATCTTGCTGCTGCTGCTGTATACGCATTGGCTGGATGTCGCGATCTTTCCGGTCATAAACATGGCGCTGGGTGCGATATCCTGGATGGTGCAACTGTGAGCAACGAAAACGAACCCGGCGCGCCGCCCAGACTCGGAGCCGACGCCGGGGTCCGCTTCCGGCTCCCGATTTACGAGGGTCCGCTCGACCTGCTGTTGCATTTGCTCAAGCGCGCCGAGCTCGACCCGCACGAAGTCACCGCCAGCGTGATCACCGAGCAGTACCTGGCATGGCTCGAATTGCTCGACCAGTTGAACCTCGACGTGGCGGGCGAGTACCTGGTGATGGCGGCGACGCTGCTGTTGATCAAGTCGTTCGCGATGCTGCCGCATCCGGAGTTCGCCGACACCGAGGAGGCCGAGGAGCTCAAGCGCGACCTGGTCGAACGGCTGCTGGAATATCAGCGTTATCGCGAGGCGGGTGAAAAGCTCGCCGAGCGCGCGCTGCTCGGCCGCGACGTGTTCACCACGCCCGGCGAGGCCGCGCCCGACGACGCCGGCGCCAAACAGTACACGGTTACGATTTTCGACCTGGTCGAGGCGATCGGCGCCGTGCTCAAGCGCGTCGCCGACAAAACCCCGCGCGCGATCCAGTTGCGCGACATCCCGGTGGCGGAATGCATCCCGCGGATAATGCGTGCGCTCGAGGGCGCCGGGCGCGTCCAGTTCGCCGCGCTGTTCGAGGACGCGCTCGATCGATCGGTCGTAATCGCGACGTTTATGGCGCTGCTCGAGTTGATACGCCGGCGCGAAGTCCGCGCCTTTCAGGAAGCGCGCTTCGGCCCGATTTTTCTCGAGCGCGCCGTCGCGGCTGGAACGGAGGCCTAGTGGAAGAAGAACGGCTGAAATCAATTCTCGCGAGCCTGCTGTTCGCCGCCGGCGAGCCGGTCTCGCTCGCACGGCTGGCCGCGGTCTTCGACGACCTCCCGCGGGCTACGGTGCACAAGGCGATAGCCGAGATGGCCGCCCAGTACAGCGCCGAAAACCGCGGCATCGTGATCGACGAAGTCGCCGGCGGCTACCAGATGCGAACGCCCAAGGACCACGCCGGCTACGTTCGCAAGCTGCTCGCCGCCAGGCCGCCGCGCCTTAGCCGCCCGCTGATGGAGACCGTCGCGATAATCGCCTATCGACAGCCGATCACGCGCCCGGAGATAGAACAGTTGCGCGGCGTTGACACGGGAGGCGTGCTCGAAACGCTACTCGAACGCCGCCTGGTCAGGATTGCCGGGCGCAAGGACGCGCCGGGACGTCCGATGCTCTATGAGACCACCGGCGAGTTCCTCGAATTGTTCGGACTCAAAGATCTCGAAAGCCTGCCCGACCTTTCCGAGTTCCGCGAGATCGAGCGCGCCGTCGAGCAGGCGGCCACCGGGCCGGTGCAAGGCATCGAGACCCATCCCGAGGAATCCGCCACGCCCGCGCCAGCGCCGTCGCATGACGCTGCCCCGTCGGACGCTGCACAAGAACCAGCCGAGCCGGCGCCCGGGACATCCGACGACGACGACACCTCGCACTGACGTGTCGCCGCTCGCGACGGCAGGAGAAATGACGATGTATCGAATTCGACTGCTGGTTCTCGTAGCGATTGCTTCGCTTGCCCTCGCGGGATCGTCGTTCGCGGGGCAAAAGCTGCTCCCAGCGCCGGAAAATGACCCGCTCTACATGCGCGTCGTCGCAATGCCATACCCGCCCCAGGCGCAAATCCTCGATGGTGCCGGTCACCGGCATTCGGCCTACGAGTTATACGTCACGAATTTCGGCATGACCCCGTTGAAAATCACCAAGCTCGATGTTCAGGGAAAAGACGGCGACAAAGTTGTCGTGAATCAGTCGGCCACCGGCAAGCAACTGGCCGCGATGTTTGTGCCGGCCACGGGTGGAGACGCCAGCAAGCCCAACCAGCCGGGTCTCAAGCCCGGCGAGTCCGGCGTCTTCTTCATCTTTGCCGATTGGCTTCCCAGCCAGGACGATCCCGACACGTTCGACACTGCGATTACGATCGAACAGCACGGCGAGCGCAGCGGCTCGGGAACAATACACGCCTCCGCGCTCGAAATAAATTCGGACGATCCGATCGTGATTCGCTCTCCGCTTCACGGCAAAAACTGGATCGCGGCTAACGGCCCCTCCAACACGTCGGCGCATCGGCGTGCGATGCTGCCGGTGAACGGGCAGCCTCACATCGGCCAGCGCTATGCAATCGACTGGATTCAGCTTGGCGGCGACGGCAAATCGTTTGCCGGCGACGAGCACACGAACAGCAGCTATCACGCATGGGATCAGGAGATTCGCGCGGTCGGCGACGGAAAGATCGTCGAGGTGAAGGACGGGATTCCCGAGAACGTCCCCAACAGCGGCAAGCTAGCGGTGCCGATTACGTACGAGACTCTCGCCGGCAATTATATCATCGAGGATCTCGGCGACGGACATTTCGCCGCTTACGCGCATCTGCGGCCCGGCACGCTCAAGGTGAAGGTGGGCGACACGGTTCACGCCGGCGACGTGCTCGGGCATCTCGGCAATACCGGCAATTCAACGGAGCCGCATTTGCATTTCCAGGTCTGCGACGCGCCGTCGTTCCCCGCCTCAGAGGGTCTGCCGTTTGCGATCGATCAGTTCACGCTCAATGACTACAAGATCGACAAGTCACCGAAGCCGGCGCTGACCGTCAAGTCGTCGCACCCAATGACCAAGCAAGAACCGATGGAAGACGAACTCGATTCGTTCTATTCTAGACGCCCGTATCCTCGAACACTCCCGTCTCCGGCGTGTAGTTCTCGAAGCGGGTGTAGTTGCTGACATAGGTCAGCTTCGCGGTGTCGGTGGGGCCGTTGCGCTGCTTGGCGATGATCACCTCGGCCACGCCGGGCTCCTTGCTCTCCTTGCCCTTGTACATTTCCTCGCGGTAGATGAACGCGATCACGTCGGCGTCCTGCTCGATCGCGCCCGACTCGCGCAGGTCCGCCAGCATCGGGCGGCGATTCTCGCGCGACTCGACCTGCCGGTTGAGCTGCGAGAGCGCGATCACCGGGACCTTGAGTTCCTTCGCCAGCGCCTTGAGCGAGCGCGAGATTTCCGCGATTTCCTTTTCGCGCGACTCGCCGGGCCGCGCCGACCTCATCAGTTGAAGGTAATCGACGATTATCAGGCCCAGGTTCTTTGCGCGTTCGCGCTTTAAGCCGCCGGCATTTCGCCTTGAGCGTGATCGCCGTCGTGTCCGACGAGTCATCGACATAGATGTTCGACTCCGACAGCCGCGCCGCCGCCTGCGCGAGCTTGGGGAAGTCGCGCTCGCCCAGAAATCCCTGGCGCGCACGCGCGCTGTCCACCCGCGCCTCCGAGCACAGCATGCGCAGCACCAGTTGCTCCTTGGACATTTCCAGCGAAAAAAACGCGACCCCCACCGGCCGGTCCGCCTCCATCGCCGCGTGGGCCGCGATGTTCAGCGCCAGCGCCGTTTTGCCCATGCTGGGGCGGGCCGCGATGATAACCAGGTCCGACGCCTGGAAGCCCGCGGTGATCCGATCGAGATCGATGAAGCCGCTCGGCACCCCGGTGATCATCTCGCGGTTTTCGTACAGCCGCTCGAGGATCTTCAGCGACTCGCGCGTCAGCTCGGGCATCGCGTGGAACGACGGCTTGATCCGCCGCTCGGAAATCTCGAAGATGCGATGCTCGGCTTCGTCCACGAAACCGTCCACGTCGGACGGCGCCTCGTAGGACGAGCTTGCGATGTCGGTCGCGATCGAGGCGAGGCTGCGCAGCACCGCCTTCTCGTGCACGATCCGCGCGTAGTGCGCGACGTTCGCCGCGGTCGGCACGATCGAAGCCAGCTCCGCGATGTAGGCGGGGCCGCCGATCTGCTCGAGCACGCCCCGGGTGCGCAGCGCGTCCGTCAGCGTGATCGCATCGACCGGCTGGGCGCGGTCGGTAAGCTCCGCCATCGCGCGGAAGATCTCGCGATGCGACTCGCGGTAGAATTCTTCCGCAGTAAGGATTTCGAGCGCGTGGTTTATCGCGTCGTTGTCGAGCAGAATCGCGCCCAGCACCGATTGTTCTGCTTCGAGATTCTGCGGAGGAACGCGCTTTAGAATATCGTCCGACGAAACCAACGAAACCACCTGACCGCCACCTCCCCGCCGCGCGCCCTGAATTTCAGAGCGCAAATTATTTCCCATGCGATGACCGCTTACAACTATTACTCCAGCCGCAAGCCAACGGTTGTCACCACACCGTCCACAGTTCATGCACAATTGTTCGCGCTAGCGCCGCCGGCGCGGACGATTCACCGCGAGTATCGGGCCAAGCGCTACTCCGAACATGAAGCCGCCGACGTGCGCCCACCACGCGACTCCGCCCCCCATCGCCCCCGCGCGTCCGCCTTCTTCGAGTCCCGCGTAGAGCTGGACCGCGAACCAGATCAGCAGGTAGATGACCGCCGGAATTTCGACGAACTGGATGAAAATGAAAATCGGCAGGATCGTCAGGATGCGCCCGCGCGGGTAGAGGATGAAGTACGCGCCGAGCACGCCCGCGATCGCGCCGCTCGCGCCGATCACGGGAACGATCGACTCGGGCGCGATCCACACCGTTGCCAGCGCCGCGGCGATTCCCGCAGCGAAATAAAAGATTAGGTACCGCGCCGCGCCCATCCTGCACTCGACCGCGGCGCCGAAGACGAAGAGGTACAGCATGTTGCCCGCGATGTGCCACACGCCGCCGTGGATAAACATCGACGTGACCGTCGTCATCAACGGCGCGAGCGCGCCCAGGTTGCGATGCGCCGCCAGCTCGCGCCATGCCAGTGCGTTGCCCGAGAGCGCCCGCGTGACCGCCGCCGGGACCATCGCGAATCTGCCCGCGAAGGCCGTTACCCCCGCGCCGAGCGACACCTCGTGGACGAACACTGCGATGTTGGCGGCGATCAGCGCCATGTTGATCGGAGTCAGGCGGCGCGGCGCGGCGTTATCGCGAAGCGGGATCATGCGGAACTTCAGGCCGGACAAGCGAATCGATCGCCCGGCCGAGCCAATACTAGCGGCGCGCGGCGGGTCGGCGCGAGACGGCGCGGTCGGCAGCGAGAAAGCGACTCTTTCTTATGCAGGCGCCGCGGCGAACTTGTTCACTTAAGTTCCCTTGAGCCGGACCTCGTGGTATGCGAGAAAGATCGCCGGGGCGGCGGCATCCAGCACGGTCCCGGATCGCGCCGCGCTTGCCGGCGCATCCAAATCTTTTCGGGGAGGTTCCAGCCATGGAAGTGGTCTCGAATGAAGTATCGATTCGATCCGGCGCCGAGAAGATGCCGGCGCATCTGGCGCGCCCCGCGTCGGGAGGTCCGTATCCCGCGTCTGGTGGTCGTGATGGAAGCGTTCGGGCTCAACGATCACATCAGGCGCATCACGGATCGGTTCGCGGCCGAAGGCTTCGTCGCGATCGCACCGAATCTGTACTTTCGCCAGCCCGACAACGTCGTCGCCTACAACGATATGCCCGGCGCCTTTCGGCTGATGAGCTCGGTCAACGACGATCAAATCGTCGCCGACATGGGCGCCGCGATCGATCACCTCAAGGGGTTGAACGGAGTCAAGCCCGCGGTCGGCACCGTCGGCTTCTGCATGGGCGGGCGCATCGCTTTCTTGACCGCGTGCCGCAACTCCGCGGTCAGAGCCACCGCGCCGTACTACGGCGGCGGGATGGTGAAGCCGCGCCAGCCGGGCGCGAAACCGCCCATCGAATACGTTGACGGACTGCGCGCCCCGGTGCTCGCGTTCTTCGGCGGGAAGGACGCGTCACATTCCGATCGCCGATGTGGACGAATTTCGCGACGCGCTGAAAAAGGCAGGCAAGCAGGCCGAGGTGGTTTTTTTCCCCGACGCCGATCACGGCTTCATGTGCGACGAGCGTCCGTCGTTCCATCCGGTGCATTCCAAGGAGGCGTGGGCCAGGACGATCGCGTTCTTCAAAGAGTATCTCGGCTGAAACAGCGTGGTCGTGTTTTGTTGAAATCAAGTCGGCGGGCCGGTCTTCGGCGGCCCGTTTTTTTTCTCGCGATTGCCGTCGGCGCGCTCAGCGCGTGCTATTCGTCCGACTACCGCCGCACGACCGCGGCGAACGTGTCGCTGCTTTCCGATCTGTCCGACAAGCTGGCGGATTATTGCCGCAGTTATTTCAAGCTCGACGATCGCCAACTGTCGTCCGAGGAGATGGGCGAGTTCTACTACGCCTTCAACAAGGCCAACGCCTTCTCCTCATCGACGCCGCGCGAGTCGTCGATGCGCTCGCATCGCGATTTCGTGCATCTGCTGAACGCCTACGAACGATTCGCGCACGACGCCGACGCCTACCGCCTCGCCGGCAGGCCCGACCCCGCGATGCTGGCCTCGTTGCTCTCGCAACACGACCAGGTCCGCCACCTCGCCGGCAAGATCAACGAGGATCTCCGCGCCGAATCGCGCTGACCCTTCGCGGCAAAAGCCGCGCCGCTGGCGGCTCGGTGGTGCTCAGTCGATGCGGGTCAGTTTGTGCTTGATCGCGTATCGCACGAGCGCCGCGGTCGAGCGCAGCCCGAGCTTCTGCTTGAGGTTGTCGCGATGCGCTTGCGCGGTCTTGACGCTGATGCCGAGCCGTTGCGCGACCTCCTTGGTGGTCGCGCCCTCGCTTACCAGCTTGAGCACTTCGCGCTCGCGGCGGGTCGGATTGGGTGCGCGCGATGCGCTCGACGTCGCGCCGCTCCGCAGCCGCGCGAGCACTACTGGCGCGATCGTGGGGCTCAGGTAGCGCCGCCCTGAGTGGACCGCGCGCACCGCGCTCAGCAGCTCGGCCGCCGCGTCGGTCTTGACCACGTAGCCCGCGCATCCCGCTTCGCCCAGCGCCTCCAACACGTATTCCTCGTCTTCGTATTGGCTGAGCACCAGCACTTTGCACGCCGGCGCCTCGCCGGCGATTCGACGCGCCGCGTCAAGTCCGCCGATTCCCGGCATCCCAAGGTCCATCACCACCACTTCGGGCTTAAGTTGCGCGGCAAGCGCGACGGCCTGTTCGCCGTCGCAAGCTTCCCCGACCACGTCGCACTCGGCCGCGAGCAACATCCGCAATGCCTCGCGAAAGATCCGATGGTCATCGGCGAGAATCACGCGAATCCGGCGGCGATCTTCCATCAGGAGGGCTCCGGGATTTCAGCGACGACGGTGGTGCGGCCCGGCCGCGACTTCAGCGTCAAGCTCCCTCCCGTCAACTCCAGCCGCTCGCGCACGCCCGCCAGGCCGGTGCCCTCGCCCTTGGCGCCGGCGGCGATGCCGCAGCCGTCGTCAGTGACCGAGACGCGCGCGGCGGTACCGGTGCTGTCGATCGTGACCTGGACCGACTTCGCGTGCGCATGCCGAATCACGTTGGACAGCGTCTCGCGGACGAACTGGAAGCATAGCTGCTGCACCGGACGCGAAATCTTCTCGGCCGCGCCGTTGTGGACCAGGCGGGAAAACTTCGCCTTTACGCCCGCGCGATGCAGCCGGGCGAACTCGTGCTCGATTGCCTGGTCGAGCGAAACGTCTCCGATCGAGGCCGGGCGCAGCTCGCGCGTCTTGCGGCGCAACTCCTGCTCGACCTGCTTGAAGATCGAGCGCGCCGCTTCGCGCCGGCCGTCGAGCGCAATTTTCGCCGCCGCGAGCAACTGCGCCTGATCGTCGTGCAGGTCGCGCGCGATTCTGGCGCGCTCCTCGTCAACCGCGGCGAACATTCTGAGCGCAAGCTGGCGCATCAGGATGCTGCGCCGCGCGGCCTCCCGCTCCATCACCCAGTTGGACGCGAACGGGGCAATCCGCTCGACGATCGCCTGCGCCGTGGATGCGGACGCGGTGCGACCGTCGCGCGACGCCAGCGCGATCGCGCCCGCCTCGAATGGGATACACACATAGGAACCGCTGAACACTCCGTCTTCGGCGGATGGTCTGGCGCGAACCGCGACCGCCGCGTCGCGATCGCGCCATCTCGCTATCACGATACGGCGCCGGAAACTCTCCCCGAGCGCGCTGTCAGCCCCGCCCAAATCGAATTCCTTCAGCCCCGGCGACGATGCGGCCCGCGAGAGCGCGCCGCCGTCCGCGATCGCAACCATCCATTGCTCGAAGCCGGCCGCGCCTGCGACGATCTCGCCGAAGCGGCTGAACCGATCGCTCGGCTGCGCACGCCGCATCGCCGCAACCGCCTGGTCCAGATGATTCGCAGCCGCCCGCTCGCGGACCAGCTCCCGCTTGGCGATGGCGGCCTGGCGCCGCTCTCGGCGCCGTGCGTGCGCCAGAATTCGAGCGACGCGCGCGCCGCGGCGAGCGCGATCTCGGCGAAAACGGCGCGCCCCATAAGTTCAAGCGATGCTTCAAGTTCGCCGCGCCCGATCCGCCCCCGCCACCATCGCGATTCGCACCGCGCCGGCGCCGCCGACGAACGCCGACGCCGCTATCTGCCGCCCGTCCATTTTTTCGGCTCGCGCGATCGCGTCGATTTCGCGCGCGCTCAGCTCGATCCTTTCGATCGACTCGCTCGAATCCGGCGCACCGCGCGCCCGCTTCGTCCCGCCGGCCACGGCCGCGTCAGCCAAGCCGATTGTCAAGCGCAGCGAGGACCGCGTTCACCACCGCGTCCCATCGCGATTCTCCCCGCGGCGCGCAGATCACTTCGCCCGCGCCCGCGCCGCTGGACGGGATCGCGATCGCGCATCGCTCGGCCGCGACCGCGGCGGCGCCAAGCTCGGCGATAGCGGCGATTCGATCGCTGAAAGACGTTTGACCCGACGCCGGCCGCGGCGCGGCAACCGCCGGTTGATTGCGTTGTTTCACGCCGTTGCGCAAAATTCCTCCGCCCTTAGGATGACAGAGGAAAACGGCTGCTCCAAAGGCAGCGCGCCCCGATGCGGCGCGCATCGGGTTACCCAAAGAACAATTTGTTGCGAGAGAAACTCTTTCTGTCAGCGATTCATGGACAGTTATGGTCAGGGGCGGGCGGCTCAGCCAGCGACGCCGGGACGGACGCGTTGGCCGAGGGAGCGTGCTTGAAGTCAAACAGGTCCTCCAGCGTGCTGGCCGCGGCGTCGCGCGCGGTGAGAGGCACGCCGGACATAAAGCGCTTCTCGATCAACGCCAGAATTGACGTATGGTCGCTAATCACATGCGAGACGTAAGCCGGCTTGGCGAACGGTGAAATCGCGACGAACGGAACCCTGATACCGAGCTGTTTGAATTGCGCGCAGTCGGCCGGGTACGTAGTGGAAGTCATCGAAGGACAGTTCAACTGGGCGTCGGTAAAACTCTCCGTGCAGTCTATGCCACCGCCCGGGTGAGTCGAGCCGGGCGGATTGGAGTTGTCCGCACACAGGCCGGGCGGGATGCTGTCGGGAGGCGTGGCGGCCGGCGGGCTCACATGATCGTACGCGCCGCCATGCTCGTCGTAGGTGAAAAACACGATTGAAGTGCTCCAGGCCGGGCTGTTGCGAATCGCGGTGATAACCTGCGCCACTTCCTGCTGGCCGCTGCGGATGTCGGCGGGCGGATGCTCGTCATCTTTCAAGTCGATCCACACCACCTGCGCCAGGTTGCCCGCGGCGGCGTCGGTATAGAACTGCGACATAAGCAGATAATTGGGCGAGCTTGGACGGAACACATGGCCAAAAGGGCGCGAGGGCATCGTCTCGGAAATCACATCCGGATACAGGGCGCTCTCGCTGCTGGGCGGATCGTAATATTCGGACCACTTGATGCTGAAGGCGTCCAGCCGGTCGAATATCGTGCCGTTAATCGGTTGAAAGCCCTGCGCCGGCGGCGTATCGCCACCGGATTTATTTCCGGGCGTCACCACGTGTCCAAAGGAGGTCGCGGCGAGCGAATAGAAGCGGTTAGGACTGGTCGGTCCGATTAGGTCGCAGAAATTGCTGTCACTCACCGCGAAGGTTTCGGCCAATTTGTAATAATAGGGGATGTCCTCCTCGTTGTAGTACCCCATCGTGTCATCCTCGTTTTGTTCCTCCTTCTCGTTTTCGCGCACGAAGCCGTCGCAGCTCGATGACATGGTTTTGTTGGGGTCGCTGTAGTTAAGCTCGCGATGGGAACCGTGCCAGGTATGGTCGAGATCGGGCTCCACGCAATAATTGTAATCGTGATAGGAATGCACCGTCGAACCATCGGCGGCGAGGTTGGAATTCGTGCAGTCCAGGCTCGAGCCGCTTACCGAGCAGCTTAGGCCGTTGACGCAGGTATGGTCGCTTGCCTTGCACGCGGAACCGCTGCTCGCCGGCGCATGGTACGGCCCGCCCGGAACATAGGGCAGCGCGCCAAAATAATTGTCGAAGGAATGGTTTTCCTGCATCAGCACGATTATGTGCTGGACCTTGTCCAGGCCGCTCGCGGATGTAGAATTCTGCGCCGCCGGCCCGCTGCCGCCGCCGCCGCATCCGCCGGCCGTCAAGAGAGCGAACAGAAAAGCCAGCGCGATCGCTCCCGGACAGTCCCGGCGCTCCGAGCGGGGGTTATCTCCGCGGCTTTCCAAGGTCTTGGTTCGTAGCTCTAGGGATGGCCGGAATTGGCCGGCTTCGACAGCTCGTCGCCGAGCGCCTTCATCTCGGCGCCGAATGCCGTCCAGTCGCCCGCGCGAATCGCCTCCATCGCGCGATTGTAATGCTGCGCCGCGCTCCCGATCCCGGTCTTGGGCGCGCCCGCGGCGATCGGCTGCGGGACTGGTTCGGCCGCGATCGCCTTGGCGATCGTCGGCGCCGGCGGCGCTTCGTTGGTGAACAGCGCCGCGATCGTCTGATCGAGCGTATCCGCCATCACCACGCGATCGCCGTACGACGCGACCACCCGCTGCAACTCCGGCAACTGGCCGTTCTCGGCGCGGATGAACAGCGGCTCGACGTAGAGCAGCGAGTCCTGGACGGGTATCACGAGCAGGTTGCCGAGCAGGACCTTCGAGCCCATCTGATTCCACAGCGAAAGCTGCCGCGAAATTTCCGGATTCTGGTTGATGCGCGCCTGAATCTGATAGGGCCCGTAAATCAGCTTGTCCTTCGAGAACGAGTACTCGAACAGATGGCCGTAATCCGCCCCGTCGCAGCGCGCGGCCATCCACGCAATCATGTTGTCGCGGCCCGACGGCACCATCGGCAGCATCAGCATGTATTCCGCCTGTGTTTCGCCGGGCAGCCGCATGATCACGTAGTAAGGCTGCATCGGGACCGTCTGCCCGGCGTAGTTTTCGCGCGGGAATCCCCACAGGTCCTCGCGGTTATAGAAGACCTGCGGATCGGTCATGTGATAGGTGCGGAAGGTGTCGGCCTGAATCAGAAAAAAATCTTCCGGATAGCGGATGTGCGCGCGCAATTCCGCCGGCATCGCCGACATCGGCTTGAACATCGCCGGGAAAACGCGCTGCCAGGTCTTGATTATCGGGTCGTCGGGGTCCGCCACGTAAAAATCGGTGTCGCCGGTGTACGCGTCCACCACCACCTTGACCGAATTGCGGATGTAGTTGATCCCGTCAAGATTGCGCTGCGAGTAGGGGTAGTGATCGCTGTTGGTGTAGGAGTCAACGACCCATACCATGCGGCCGTTGAGGATGACGGCGTACGGATCGCGGTCGAGGTTCAGGAACGGCGCGATGTAGGCGATCCGGCTCGCGATATTGCGCCGGATCATGATCTTGCTGTTGGCGACGATATTCTCGGTGACCAGCAGGTTGATGTCGCGGCAGAAGATGCTGAACAGCAGGCGGCGGAAAAAGCCCGCCACCGGCACGCCGCCCGATCCCGCGTAATACGAAAATACGTTGTCCGCGCCCTTGGGATAGTCGAACTCGGGCGTCGCCGAATCGACCACCGCGTAATTGTCGCGTCCCTCGCCAAAATAGATCGCCGGCTGGTCAACCTTCATTCCGACGTCCGACACCGCCGGAATATCCTTGAGATAGAAGACCGGCAGCCCCTCGCTGTCCTTGCGGTTGACCGGGCTCATCGCCAGCCCGGCGCCGTGGGTGAACTTGAGATGCTGGTTGACCCAGGTCTGCGCCGTGTCGGGCAACTGCTCGAGATTCATCTCGCGCGCCGACAGCATCACCTCGGTGTACTTGCCCTGGATCCAGTAGCGATCGATATCGACGTCGCGAAAATCGTAGTAGGTGCGGATTTCCTGCAACTGGCGGTAGGTGTCGATCAGCGGGCGCGGGTCCCACAGCCGGATGTTCTTGATCGTCGCCGAATCCTCTTCCAGCGCCGCGGGCGTGAGCGTGCCCTGCCCCGCAAACGGTTTCACGTCAACCGTGTCGAGCTTGTACGCGTGGCGCGTCGCCTCGATATTGCGTTGCAGGTAGGGGCGCTCGACCCGAAGCTCGTCGGGCTTGACCCACAGCCGCTCGATCACCGGCTGGATAAAATTCATGATCAGCGCGGGGCCGAACACGATAACGAACGCGGCCACCGGAAGCCGGAGCCCGCCCTCGCGCGCGTTGAACATGCAGATCGCGGCGGCGACTATCGACAGCGCCACCAGTAGCCACAGCCCGGGCTGCCACAGGATGCGATCGACGTAGCGCAGTCCGAATACTACCCCGTCGGTATGCAGCAGCAGGTCGAAGCGGCCGAGCCAGTAACCCATCGCGCGCTGCACGAAGAACAGGCCCAGCATCACCGACAGATGCGCCGCGGCGCCCGGCGACACGCGCGGCGGCGATTCCTTGAAGTCGAGCGCGCCGCGCGCCCAATAGACCGCGACTGCGAGCCCCGTCGCCAGCACGATCAGCACCAGCATCAGATCGCGGATTTCCTCGAGCAGCGGCATCGTGAAGACGTAGAAGCCGATGTCGTTGCCGAAGGCCTGCTCGGCGATTCCGAACGGCACCCCGTAGAGACCCTTCAGGTAAGTATCCCAGCTGGCCGCCTCGCCTTGCGCCACGAACAGCGCGAGGATGGCGGCGGCGCCGGCGGCGAGCACGCGCCACGGCACCCGCTCGCCCAGCGCGCGAATCAGCTCGGGCAGATTGACCTCGACCATCTCGTCGGGGCGGCGCACCACGCGCAGCCGCTCGCGATCGCGGCTGAGCCCGACTGCAATCAGCCCGCTCGCGAAGATCGCGACGAACGCGACTATCCACACGATGGCGAAGATCGCGACTTCCGCGGCGATGGTGGTGTTGAAAACGCCGCCGTAGCCGAGCCTTCCGAACCACAGGTAATCGACTATCAGTTGGTCGGCCAGGCCGAGCGCCACGATCGCGGCGATAACGACAACGGCGAGGACTGATCAGGAGATTGCGGGGTCGCATCGAGGTGCTGCGCTATTCGCCGCGGCCAATCTGGATGACGTGTTCCCGCACCACGTCGGGCGGGCATAGCCAGATGAAGATTTTCAGCGAGAGGTAGCCGATGAGAATCCAGTCGAGTTCGCCGACGATCGGGATCATGTCGAGCTCGAGCGCCGGCGGCGTCAGCATCAGCAGCAGACCCATCCACGGCACCGCCTTCGCCAGCATCGGCACGCGCTCGTCGGTGATCAGCCGGTAAAACAGCCGCACGAACTGCGGCAGGTACATCACCACCCGGCTGAGTTGCATCGGCCCAAGGAATTGCATGCGAAGCATCGAACGAAACATCAGTTTAATCCGCCAACATCATACTCTAGCACAGCGCCGCACCGATATGTCCTGCGATGGGGGCGTTTTTGTTAGAATTAGCGCCGATCGCGGAGGACCAGGCAGAGTGAAGAGACACATGGCGCTGGGCGATTTCCTGGTCGCCTACCTGCGCAAGATTGGGGTGTCCCACGTCTTCGGCATCCCCGGCGACCTCGCGCTCAAGCTGTTTTTGGCGCTCGGGCGCAAGCACGGGCTGGAAATCATCACCCTGTCGCACGAGCCCGGCGTCGGATTCGCCGCCGACGGCTACGCGCGCGCGACCGGCAAACTCGGGGTGATCTGCGTCACTTACGGCGCCGGCGGCCACAACATGGTCAATCCGGTCGCGGGATCGTTCTCGGAGCGCGTGCCGATTCTGATTTTCTCCGGCGGCCCGGGCGAGGAGGAACGCAAGCTCGGCACCCTGATTCATCACCAGGCCCGCGAAATTGAATCGCAGCGCCGCATCTACCAGGAAGTAACCTGCGCCAGCGCCGTGCTGACCGACCCCCGCTCCGCCGCACAGGAGCTGCATCGCGTGGTCCGCGCCATTTGGGCCGAGCGGCGCCCCGGCTACATCGAGATTCATCGCGACATGGTTGACCGCCGGATCGAAGTCCCCGGCGAACTGATCGAATGGGACGGGCGCCTCCATTTCCAGGAATCCGACGCGCGCAAGGTCGCGGAAGCGGCGCATGAGACCGCCGCGATGTTCAACCGCAGCCGCAAGCCCGTGCTCATCGCCGGCATCGAGATTCATCGCTACAAGGCGTCGCACGAGCTGGTGGAGCTGGCCGAGCAGATGGGGGCTCCCGTGTTCACCACCGTGCTGGGCAAGGGTGCGTTCCCGATGGACCATCCGCTGTACATGGGCGTGCATATCGGCCCGATCAGTCCGCCGCCGATCGTCGCGCGGATGGACGCGGCCGACTTCGTGCTCGCCCTCGGATGCCTGAAAACCGACATGAACTTCGGCAACCGTCCGCCCAATGTGATTCAGGGCAGAACCGTGTGGGCGGTCGATCGCAGGGTCGAGGTCAAGTATCACACTTACACCGACGCCGGGGTGCGCGATTTCGTGCGCGCGCTGCGCCGCGAGAAGCTGCGGATGCATCATGAGAAGGTTCATTACGCCGACAACCTTCGCCCGATTGCGGCGCACGGCGGCCAGCCGATAAAGGTCAGCCAGATCCTCGCTGCGGTCAACGAATTTCTGGCCGACAAGCGCGATTACCTGGTGGTCGCCGAGTCGGGTGACATGCTGTTCGGCGGACTCGACATCCGGGTGCCGCATAACGCCGCCTACCTGGCGCAGGGCTTTTACGCTTCGATGGGATTCGCGGTGCCTGCCGCCCTCGGCGCGCAAATCGGCAGCGGCTTCCGGCCGCTGGTGTTGTGCGGCGACGGCGGTTTTCAGATGACCGGCCCGGAAATCTCCCACGCTCCGGCCAAGCACGTGAATCCGATCGTGGTGCTGATCAACAACGGCGGATGGGGCATCTTCCGGCCGATTACCGAGCGGCGCGAACTGCTCGAGATTCCGCCCTGGCCGTATGCGAAGCTCGCGCGCGATTGGGGCGGCGCGGGATTCGAGGTGTCCACCGTCGAGCAACTTAGAGATGCGCTGCGCGCGGCGCACCAGTGCAAATCCTTTGCGATAATCGACGTGCGCGTCGATCGCGACGACCTCTCGCCGGTCACCGTGAAGTATATCAAGGCCGCAGCCAAGCGCTCGCAAGCGCCGGCAGCACCCGCGCCGCACAGGAATCCGCGCCCATGACCGAACCAATAAAGACCGACACACTCGAGAAGTATCGGCGCTCCTGCCACGACTTCAGGTGGGAGACGCCGGAGCATTTCAACTTCGCCGCGGTGATCGACAAGTTCGCCGAAGACCCGCGCCGCGTTGCAATCCTGTGGGAAGACAGCGAGGGCCGGCGCGCGCGGCTGACCTTCGCGGATATCGCGCGCCAATCCAAGCGCATCGCCAACGCTCTCGCCGGGCACGGAATCAGGCGCGGCGATGCGGTCCTGCTGGTGCTGCCGCGAATCACGCTCTGGCAGGCGGCCTATGTCGGCGCGCTCAGGCTCGGCGCGATCGTCATCCCGTGCACCTCGATGCTGCGGGAGAAGGACCTGGTGTATCGCGCGAATCATTCCGGGGCGCGCGCGATAATCGCCGGCGTCGAGGATGCCGCGATGATCGCGGAGCTGCGCAAGCAATGCCCCAGCGTCGAGCGCTACTTCATAGCCGGCGCCGCCCGCACCGGATGGATGAGCCTGCAGGAAGAGATGGGCCGCGCGTTGGAGGCGTTCAAGCCCGCCAATACCAAATCGTCGGAGCCGGCGATTTGCTACTACACTTCCGGCACCACTAGGGAGCCGAAAGCGGTTCTGCATAGCCACGGCTACGCCTACAGCCACCGCTTCACCGGGCTTAACTGGCTCGACGCGAGGCCGGGCGGCCTCCATTGGACAACCTCGGACACCGGCTGGGCCAAGGCCGCATACGGCGTGCTGTTCGGGCCGTGGATGAACGGCGTGACCACGTTCATGTACAACGGCCGCTTCGATCCGGCGAAGGAACTCGAGTTGATCGGCCGCTACGGAGTTACCACCTTCTGCGCGCCCCCGACTGAGTATCGAATCCTAATCAAGGAAAACCTCGAGCATTACTCGTTCCCGAAACTGAGGCATTGCACCGGCGCGGGCGAGCCGCTCAATCCCGAAGTGATCGAGGTCTGGCGCGAGCGGCTGGGGCTCACGATTCGGGACGGTTTTGGACAAACGGAAACCGCGATCCTCGCCGCGAACCTGCCCGCGATGCCGGTGAAGCCGGGCTCGATGGGGCTGCCGTTTCCCGGTCACGACGTGCGCGTGCTCAACCATGAGATGGCCGAAACGAAGATCGATGAAATCGGCGAGATCGCAGTGCGGGTGAGTCCCGAGCGGCCGCCGTCGCTGTTTCTCGAGTATTGGAAAAATGCGGATGAGACCGCCGCCGCGTTTCGCGGCGATTGGTACTTGACCGGCGACAATGCGACGCGCGACGCCGACGGCTATCTTTGGTTCGTCGGGCGCGCCGACGACGTGATCATTTCGGCGGGCTACCGAATCGGGCCGTTTGAAGTGGAGAGCGCCCTGCTCGAGCATCCCGCAGTAATGGAATCGGCGGTGGTCGCGAGTCCCGATGCGGATCGCGGCTCGATCGTCAAGGCCTTCGTGAAGCTCAAGCCCGGCGCCGAGCCGGGCCCGGGGCTGGCAACGGAATTGCAGGAGCATTGCAAGCGCGTGACGGCGCCCTACAAATATCCGCGTGAGATAGAGTTCATCGAGGAGCTGCCCAAGACGGTCAGCGGCAAGATCCGCCGCGTCGAGTTGCGCCGCCGGGAAGAATCGCGCAAGGGCAAATCAGTTTAAGCGCACTTGCTCGCCTGCGAATCTGAACCCAACTCTGTGGGCGTGCCGGCGCCGCGCGCGACAACGGAGCGTGGCCTTAACATTGGGTGCAGGGGTCAGTCCCTGCCCGCTGCATCACGAATTGCGAGCGCCGCTTGAAAATCTTGCGGCAGGTTCCCCGATCCATGAATTCATCGACGGCGCGGGTTACGCCGTCGGACCAGTTGCCGGCGTAATGATAATCGTCGCACACGACATATCCGCCCGGCTTGACCTTGGCGAAGTACAGCTCCAGGTCCCGCTTGACGAATTCATAGCTGTGATTGCCGTCGATATAGACCCAGGCGAGCGAAGCGTCGGCAATCTTTGACGCCGCTGATTCCGAGGTCTCGCGGATCAGGCGGATGCGGCCGCTGGCGATCTCGGCCGCGAACCGCGCGCAAACGTGTTGGTACCGCTCTTCGTGCGTACCGACCGCCCCCGGCGCGTCGAACCACGGGTCGATCAGATAAAGGGTTGTCGGCCGGCTAATCTCGAGAATCTTCGCGGAAAAGTCACCGTTCATGACGCCAATCTCTGCGCATTGCCCGGCCGGCATTTTGCGCAGGACGAATTCGCGCACGGTTTCGCGATCCGGCCGGCGAAATTTCCAGGAGAAGGGAGCCCTGAGCATGCGCGCCATTGTCGCGCGGCCGTGCCGCCGGCTCAAGCCGCCGGGTCATGCTCGACTCTCACCTCGAGCCGGATCTCGCTTCGGGCCTCTGATAGTACGGCCGCAGGACTTCCATTACGTGCGCCGGCGCGCGCCCGGCGTTTCCGTCGAAAGGCGGCTGCGGATCGTACTCGATCCCCACCTGGATCGCGTGCGCAATCGTGTCACCCGCGACGCGGCGGGCGAGATGCAACGCCATGTCGATGCCGGCGGAAACGCCGGCCGCGGTGATGAGTTTGCCGTCCTCGACGACGCGCTCCGACCGCGGTTCGGCGCCGAACTCGTGCAATTGCTCGAGCCTTGCCCAATGCGTGGTAGCGGGCCGTCCCTTGAGAAGCCCGGCCGCGCCGAGCACCAGTGCTCCCGTGCAAACCGACGTAGTCCACTGAGTAGTCGAATCGATTTGCCGCACCCACTCGAGCATGTGAGGTTTTTCGCGTACCTGCTGCTCGCCCATTCCGCCCGGCACGACCAGGATGTCGGCGCTGGTCACGTCGGCGATGGAATAGTCGGCGACCAGCCCCAGTGAGCGCGGGTCAGCGCGCTTGACGCCCGCGGTTTCGGCGACGAACTTCACCTCGGCGCCGGGCAATCGGCACAAGACTTCGAACGGACCGATCGCGTCGAGCGTGGTGAGGTGATCAAAGATCAGGAAAGCGATTTGCATGGTGTTTTCCTTTCTGCGTCAGGCGCTCAGTTTTTGGCGAAATCGGCTGCGATACCCGCTGGGCGGGACGTGGATCGTGCGAAGGAACGCGCGCCGCATCGATTCGCGCGTGCCAAAGCCGCACTCGGAGGCAATCGAATCAACGCCTTCGGCGGACTCTTCGAGGCGCCGGCGCGCCGCTTCGACGCGCGAGGTCTCGACGAATTTTCCGGGGGTCACCCCGACTTCGCGGGTGAAAACCCGGGCGAAGTTGCGCGGGCTCATCGCGGCGCGCCGCGCGAGCGCCTCAACCGAGAGATCGGCGCCGAGATGATCGGCCATCCATCGCTGCAGCTTGCGGATCGGCTCGCGATCCGCAATCTGAGCGCGCAGCTGTACGGAAAACTGCGACTGGCCGCCGGGGCGGCGCAAGAACATGACCAATTCGCGCGCCACCGCGAGCGCAACGTCGCGGCCGTGGTCTTCTTCCAGCAGCACCAGCGCCAAATCGATTCCCGCGGTCACCCCGGCCGAGGTAAATATCTTGCCGGCGCGCACGAAAATCGGATCGGTCTCGACCGAGACCGCCGGATATCGGGTCGCGAGCCGCTCGCATTGCCGCCAATGGGTGGTCGCGGAGAGTCCGTCGAGCAGGCCCGCCTCCGCGAGGATGAACGCTCCCGTGCACACCGAGCAAAGGCGCCGCGTGCGATCGACACTGTCGCGCAGCCAGCCGATCAACGCGCGATCGCGAAGCGCGGCCGGAGTTCCCCGACCGCCCGCCACTAGCAGCGTGTCGATCGGCCCGCGCACATCCGCTATCGAGCGGTCCGCAATCAGCCGAATGCCGGATGAAGTCGCAAGCGTGCCGGCTTTGGTGGCCGCTATTTCGACTGTGTACGCGGGAATCCGCCAGCCGCGCTCTTCGGTCAACAATCGCGCGGCGAGTCCAAACACTTCGAGCGGGCCGGTGATGTCGATGATCTGCGCGTCGGGAAAGGCGACCATGACGATTCGCCGCGAACGCGCGCCCGCTGAGGCGCGCGCGATCGCGAGTCGTGATTTGCTTCGTTTCCCGTGCATGCGAGGAAATTATCGCGCGCTCCGGCGTTGGCAGCAATAGTTTAGCGGCCACATTTACTGCCAATCGCGGCTACCGGGCAGACATCTCAATCCGGCAGGGACAGAAGAGCGGCGCGTCGCGACGCCGCCGCCAACGCGGCTACGATTGAGGCCGCGACACCGCGGGATGCCGGCCCCTCCACCAAAAGAACCAGACCATGATCGCCACCGCGACCGCGGCCAGCCCAATCCATCGCGACGCCTGATGAGCCATCGTCATGGCGTGATACAACTCGCCGCCCACCAGATAGCCGACGGTGACGACGAGCGAGCACCATACGATCGCGCCGAGCACGTTCCATCCGAGGAACTGGAAGAACGGCATCCCGCACGCACCCGCCATCGGGCCCGCCATGAATCGCACGCCGGTGATAAATCGCGCCATGAACACCGCCTTGCTGCCGTGGGTCTGAAAGAAAAGCTGCAAGCGGTCGTAACGCGAGCGCATGAAGGGGAAGGCGGACGCTAGTCGAAGGAGTACGCGCTGTCCGCCGGTGCGGCCGATGACATAGCCGCAACAGTCGCCCGTGACCGCGCTCGCGACCACGGCGAGATAAACGATTCGCAGATCGAGCAGCGCGCGGCCGGCCAGGAATCCGGCGACCAGCATCACGCTTTCCTCCGGCACCGGAATGCCCAGGTTGCCGACGAAGACGGCGATGAAGATGCCGAGATAGCCCCACGTCGCGAGCAAATCGACAATGTGCGCGGGGTCGGTTATCCCATGCATTGAAAATCCATCTGTCGCGAAGTCGGCGCCACTCGCATCCCCCGGCTCGGCCCATTTATCGATTGCCGGATTGAGTCTGCCAGCGCAAGGGATTTTTGGCTAGTCAGGTGTCGAAATTACGCGTTTCGAAGCCGCCGTCGCGGCTCCCATCGGATCAGCACAAATGCGGCGAAGGCAGTCAAAATTGAGATTATCATCCCGCAAATTGCCGCGAGGCTGATGTATCTGAGGACGATTCGGCTTTTTCCGGCCGGCACCCGCACCGCCAGCAATCCATCCTGGGAAAATGTCTGGCCCGCGCCCGACGTGACTCGCCACGATGGATCGTAGTTCTGATTGACGACCATCACCGAAGCGGCAGGCGCGTCAACGGCATATTCGAGGCGGTTGGGAGTCCATCGCGTTAGCTTGACGGTGCCGGGACCGAGCAAGTACTGCTCGCCACGATAGCCGGGCTCGTTCCACCCCTTAGCGTCGGTGGTAAAGTTGGTGTACTCGTAGCAATTCACGACGCCCTGGTGATCCCGGATCACAGCCGACTGGGCGAGTGCGGGTACGCGCAAATATTGCGCGAACTCACCATGCGTCGAACCCGGCGCAACGATGTTCCCCAAGAGGAAGTGAATGTTGGGCGTACCGACGACGAACATATCGACAGCGCCAACGATCACGAGCAATGCCGAGGCCGCCAGTGCGATAGGTGAAGCGCGACTACACACCACGTCGATACCAAGACCCGCCAGAACAGCCACCATCAGGTCGAATGGAATAATTAGGCGCGACGGCAGACGGGTCGAAGAGAACAGCGGCAGCTTGTGCAAATATACCCACATGGAGTTCGGACCGGTCCATCCTCGCGCCAGTTCGAACAGCACAATTCCAGCGAAAATCCACGGCAGAGAATTCCGTGGAGAAAGCACCGCAAGCAGCGCGATCACTCCGAAGATGCTCACGTAGGCGCCCATTTCCCAGAAACCCCATCCGTTCATGCGGGGTCGATTGCGATCCTGATTGCGGGACAACAACGCCTCGCGGAGCGCATCAACGCGGCTCGCGTACCCTTCCGCGGTTGGCCGCGGATGCGCTGTCATCACTTGTATCGCCGGCAGCGACTTGACCGCTCCGAATCCGGCGACGAAGAACGCTGCCAGTGCGAGTGCGACAAGCGGGCGCAGGCTCAACCGCACCGCGGCTCGGCCGACCAGCACCAGCGCGAGCGTCAGTCCTTCGTAGAGAGGTGCATAGGGGCTGCCTTCGAAAAAACTCAACGTCAGAAGAGCGCCGCACAGCGCCGCGTAGCGAAGCTGTCCGCGCTCCGATGCAGTCCATCCGGCCGCAAGTATCCACGGCAGGTATACGAGAACGATCAGGACGATCTGGCCCTCGGAAGCGCGCAAGAACAACCATGAACTTCCGGCGAATGCAGTAGCGGTGCAAATTGCGGAGATGCGTCTCTGTCCGAGCACGCGGCCCAGCACGTAGCCGCCGGCCCAAGCGATCGCGCTGTAGATGATCACCTCTATATGCAGGCCAATCACCGGGCCGAACAGTATCGTGAGAAAGAACAATGGGCTCAGGAAGTGAGACTGCGGATCGCCCAGCAGCGGCGTGCCACCGCATTCAAACGGGTTCCAGAATGGAAACTGATGATATTGGCGGACGGTCCAATATGCGGACCATTGAGCAGCAGTAATGAAGTCCCAATCCTTAAAAGTGCCGGCCATCGAGAGATGGAACACCAGCGGGTAGCAGAAGACCAGCGCGAACGCGGTGCCCGCGATCGCGATCGCAATCGCCTCAGCCCTGGTGAAACGTCCCCGCTCGAGCAAGACGCTCGTCAAGTCTGAAATGATTCGCGGTGACAAGCAGATATCCTAGCGTATCGGTTGATCAGCCACACGCTCGCCGCCGAACGATGCGCGGATAATCGAGTGTGCCAGCGTAATGGATTCTCGGCTAGTCAGGTATCATCTCGAAGCGGCCGTCGCGACTCCCATCGGATCAGCACAAATGCGGCGAAAGCAGTTAGAATTGAGATTATCATCCCGCAAATTGTCGCGATGCTGATGTATCTGAGGACGATTCGGCTTTTTCCGGCCGGTACCTGCAACGCCAGCAATCCATCGTGGGAAAATGTCTGGCCCGGGCCCGACGTGACTCGCCACGACGAATCGTAGTTCTGATTGACGACCATCACCGAAGGGGCCGGCGCGCCCACGGCGTATTCGAGCCGGTTGGGAGTCCATCGCGCCAGCGTCACGGTGCCCGGGCCGAGCAGGTACTGCTCTCCGCGATAGCCGGGTTCGTTCCACCCTTTAACGTCGGTGGGCCACGGGATGTATACGTAGCAATTCACAACGCCTTGGTGATCCCGAATCACACTGGATTCGGCGAGTGCGGGTGCGCGCTTGTATTGCGCGAACTCACCATGCGTCGGACCAGGGCCGACCACCCCCATCAATACGTAGCGCAAGTTGGCAGGACCGACCATGAGCATATCGACGGCGCCGATGACTATGAGAAAAGCGGAAATTGCTAGCGCGGCGCGCGAGCCGCGGGTGCACACGGCGTCGATGCCGATACCGGCGAGCACCGCCACCATCAGCACAAATGGAATCAGGAGGCGCGACGGCAGGCGGCTCGAAGAAAACAGCGGCATTCTATGCAGCCATACCCACAGACAGTTTTCACCGGTATATCCTCGGGCCAGCTGGAAGAGAATGATCACGGCGAAAACCCACGGGATAGACCTCCGCGGGAAGAGTAACGCCGCCAATGCGATCGACGCGAATAAACCCACGTATGCGCCCGATTCCCAGAGGCCCCATCCGTTCAAGAAGGGTCCATTGTGATCCTGATTGCGGGACAACAACGCCTCACCGAGAGCATAAACGCTGCTCGAGAACCCTTCGTCGGTCGGGCGTGGATGCGACGCCAGCACCTGCATCGCCGGCACATACTTGACCGCGCCGAATCCGGTGGCGAAAACCGCCGCGAGCCCAAGCGCGATCAGCGGACGCGCGCTCAAGCGTACCGCGGCTCGACCGACGAGCACCAGCGCGAGCGTCAGTCCTTCGAAGAGCGGGAGATATGGGTTGCCCTCAAAAAAGCTAAATGCTATCAACGCGCCGCACAGCGCAGCGTATCGAACCTTGCCGCGCTCCGATCCAGTCCATCCGGCCGCAATTATCCAGGGCAGGTAAACGAAAGTCATAATAACGATCTGGCCCTCGGAAGCGCGCAGGAAAAACCATGAACTCCCGGCGAAGGCAGTAGCAGTACATATCGCCGAGATGCGTCTCATTCCGAGCACTCGGCCCAGCACGTAGCCCCCGGCCCATGCGATCGCACTGTAAATGATCACCTCGATATGCAGGCCAATCACCGGGCCGAACAGTATCGTGAGAAAGAACCAGGGGCTCAGGAAATGAGAATTGGGATCGCCAAGTAGCGGCATGCCACCGCACTCAAACGGGTTCCAGAATGGAAACTGATGGTATTGGTGGACAGTCCAATACGCGGCCCGTTGGGAAGCAGAGTTTTGATCCCAGTCGTTAAAAGTACCCGCAACCGAGAGATGGGAAAGTAGTGGGTAGCAGAAGACCAGCGCAAACGCGGTACTCGCAATAGCGACAGCGATCGCCTCAGTCCTGGTGAACTTCCCTCGATCGAGCAGAACCTCCACCAGGCCGGAAATGTGTCGCTTGTACAAGTTAGGTGCCTATCGCCTGCCCAGCCTCGATGCACGCTCAGCCGTTGAGCCCATAGAATCTTTCGTGCCAGACGCCGAACGCGATCATCAGAACTGAAACCAGTATCAAGATACGGGTCAATTGATCGGCTCGCCGGTGCGCGCCGAATGCCACGAGAAGCAAGAGGAAAGGAAACGCGTGCAGGTAGTGACGCGTGCCGTACTGCGCGAATCCGTTGGTGAAGTAGAACAGGCTCGGCGTCATCGCGATCAGCGCCCCCATTGCGACCAGAGCGGTTTGGATTCGGCGGAAACTCGGCCGCAGAACGAGGATAAACGCCGGGCTGGTGAGAATCAGGGCCTGGCCGCCGAATGTCGGATGGATGTAGGGGAACGATCCGTCCAATCGCGTTGACATGAAGAACAGCGTGTAGAAGTTACCGGGAAAGTGCTCCCATCCAAACAGATGAGATCCAGGTTCCGCAAAAATGAACACGCCGCGGTCAAACAAGCTCTGGTAGCGAATTTCGTTGAACGTAACGTACACCACCGCTACCGCGACGCAGCCCGGTATGAACCGCGTCAATTCGCGAATGCTGCGTCCCCGCACGTAAAGCAACGCGAGATAGATCGGCCAGACGAACGCAAGATCGTAACGCGCCAGCGCCGCCAGCGCGGCGAAGATCCCGACGTTCGCAGGACGCGCCTCGCCGAACGTCTCATCGAGCGCGATCAATGTCATCGCTATTGCGACGACCATCGAGACTCCCCAGCTCGTGCCGTGGATGGTCTCGTACCAGACGATCGTGCCCGCGCCAAAAAAAACCGTGAGCCATGTTCGCGCGTTGACCGTCAGGCGCAAGCGCCCAAGCAGGCGCCACGCCAGCGCGGCGTCGAGCGCGCCAAAGATGATCGAGAAAATCGCCTGGTTGGTGCCCATCCCCCAGATCGCTGCGAATGGCATCAGCAGGATCGCCGGCAGAATCGGATGAAGCTGGTAGCTATATGGCCCTACCTGCGCATGCTCGATGTAGTTCGGCGCGTCGATATAGGTGTGACCGTGGATGAGCGCAAAGGCCTGGCGCACGTGGGCATTGAAGGGGCTGGCGTCCGAGCCGGCCGTTATCGCGTAGAACGCCAGGAAAGCAACGAAGACGGCGAACTGCGAAAGCATCTCGTCGCGCTTGACGGCGTCTGCCGTCATCGGCATGCAATCAGCCAATTTATATGAGTACGCTAGCGCTCCCAGCGCTAGAATCCCCGATATGATATCGAGCCGCGTCAGTTGCCATCCGAACCGCAGGTCCAGCGCGCAGCCACCGGCGACAATGAACCATGCGGCCAGGAAGAACCCGCGGCTGGTCGCCAGGGTCGGGCGCATCGAGTCAAAGCGCTCGCTAATCGGCGGCATTTTTCACCAGGTCGGCTCTTCGATATAGCCGATAATTCGCGCGGTCGAATATCTTCTGATAGCCCGAAGGTGGATCGCCCATCCAGGCGGGAGCGGGACACTGTTCGAAGATATACGACGGATGCCGCGACAAGGCGGCGCGCAGGTCAGCGGGTCCGCGTACTCTGCTGCCAGCTTGAAAGAGATTATTCGGGTCGTAATTAAGATCGATCGGATCATCATCGATGCCGGTAAAGATGGCGATTTGCGCCAGTGCCCACGCGGAAGTGCTGTCGGTCAGGTGAAGGATATGCGTCGCGGACGTGATTCTGCCAGCGCTCACTTCTCTTTGAAGAACGTCCACTAGCGCGAACCCGTCGTCGCCGAACACCCAGCGGGCATCGGCCGTGCCGACCCAATAGCCGACTTCCGCGCGACCCAGGTTGAGCGCCCACTGTTCGGAAATCGCGTGCTCGTCGCTGTCATAGTCCTGAGGATTTTGGGTCCGCGTCCAAGGATACATCAGGATAGTGAGCACGGCGAAGACGGCCAGCGGCTTGGAAATGCGATCGTGGATCAACGCGAACAGCAATCCCGCGGGAAAAATCAGAATATATGGGACCCAGTAGTCAACGAGCTTGCTCATGAGATCCGACAGCATGTGGCGCCCGGCCGGCCCGCTGATCATGGGACTGAGGTAGTTATTCGCGATGTCGGCAGCAACAGCGATCATTAGCGCCACAGCGACCACCCCCGTCTCGGGCACGCTGTCTTTTTCAATGAAGCCGAGTATTGCCGCAGCAACGAGTCCGATCGCGGCGAAGAGGCACAGCATCGGCAGGTTTCGCATAACCTCATCGAGGTTCAAGCCGGTAAACCAATGCCTGTAGACGAGTAGCGCGAATAACGCTGCGACCGCTGCGGCATTCAGGACCGGAGTGATGAACGACGGCTCCGGACTTTGCGATCGCAGGCGTGCGGCGCCCGCAAGGATGACGGCAATCCCGGCGCCTTGCATCACGGGCAGCAGCGGGTAGCGAACCAAATGTTCCGTCGCGATCAGCAATTCCGGCGCCGCCAGCGTCGAGGCTCCCGCCAGGCAAATCACCGCCGCCATCGAACGCGAAAAATCCCCCGACGCCAGCCAGAAGACGGCCGCCGAGGCGGCTACAATCATCGCCAGTCCGCCTCCGATCGCGTGGGACGCAACCGCAGTCCCAAGAACGATCGCACCACAGGCAAACAAGCTGCGGTTTCGCCGCCGATCGAGGAAAAAGGCGAGGCCGATGCCGACCAGCACGAAAACTACCGCGGTCGCGCGCATCCCCTGCTCGCGCCGAAAAAGACAGGTGAAGAACAGGAATAGCGCCGCCATCCCGCCGGCAGTGTCTCCGAACAGTGTTCGCCCCAGGCGATAGGCCGCGAAGATCATCAGCCCGGCCATCGGCACCATCGCCGCGGTTTCCGCCAGCGCGCCCATTTTGCAATCGGCGCCGAGCCCCAGTACCGCGTAAAACAGCTCCAGCGCGGGAGCCTGGACGTGAGCGCCGTATGCGCCGTAAGGATCATTGTCGAATGGCAGATATCGATGAAACGTGAGTATGCGCTGGACGGCCGCAGGATGATTCAGCACATCCATGAAGGGCGGCACCGGCGAGCCGAGTTGCAGCGGCAGCATCGAGACGCTCAGCAAAGCCCACGCGATGAGGGCCAGCTTTTGCCCGCTGCTCGGAGAATCGAATCTGAATCCTTGCAGACCGCGCAACTGCGGTGCGATGGCGGTCGCCAGAAGAAGCCAGACCAGCCACGACCTCATCAGTCCCAACGGCCCGACTACGTTGCCAAGCACATAGGCAAGAACCCACAGACCTACCGCACCCGCAAGCACCGCGTCGCCGGCTTCGATCGAGCGATCGTAGCGGCGCAGCAAGCCCCCGATCGCGCACGAACTGAGCGCCCAGAAAGTCCAGACTCTGACGGCCGCCCACGCCGTCTGGGGCAGCACCGGCGCGATCGCACGCCAGGCGCCAATCCAGTGCAGGGGATACGGAAAATCGCGCAGTCTATAAATTGCGAGCGCAGTGACCACGGCGAGGCCGAGCCAAACAGCCTCGCGCCGAAGGAACGACTGTAACGATCGATCGCCGGTGTGCGATGCCTCCGCCGCGCTCATCGACAATTGATTACGCTAACCCCCGCGATAAGTGAACCGGTTTTGCGTAGCGGCGATTGCGCCAAGTATTCGGGCGGCCGCATCATCTGCGCGCTCCCCCTCGACGCGCGCGCACGGATTCAGTTGGCCTGTGGAGTCGCCGCACCCCGTTTTATCGCAACTTGCGCGGCTACCCAGTTGAATATCTGCGCGGCGCTGCAGACTTGGTCCTCGACGGCGCCGTTCTGACTCTGATAGGTCGCGAGGATCCAGAATTCATCCGACGCCGCTGCCTGGTTTATCAGCGTTTCCGTATTGGCCGGCATCTGCGGGGACGGCCCTAAGAGCCCGGGGAGATGAAAATCGGTGGCATAAAAACTAAGGACCAGGTCTCCATCGGCTGTGGTGACGATCGACTTGGCCGTGACCGTGCCGCCGGTGCCGGTGTTGCCGCTTGTCATATCCACCGGCGCGCCGGCCGCGACATTGTCGAGCAGCACGATCGCGCCCTGCGCATCGACCGGCCCGCTGAATTTCCACGTCGCAGTGCTGGAGTCGTTCGGCTGGATTGCATGCCAATACAGCGACTGCCGCGTCGTTTGCGTGGAATCGTCGCGAATCATCCGCCAGCCCGCCGGTGCGGTGATCGTCGTTTTCGAACCGCCGTAGGTTATTACGTCGGCGATCGCGACCTGGCCGGCCTGCGCTTTCTTGCCCCAGTCAATCGAAAGGCTCGTCGCCGCCGCCGCTATCGGCGCCTTCGCGGAAGAGACTACGTTGGCGCCGCTGACCGTGTTTTCGGGGGTTTGTGACGGCGAAAAATTGCACCCGGCTGCAAAAACGGCGGCAGCCGCGATCAATGCGTATCGGATCATTCTCCCCTCCTTGCAGCCATCAACAACGGCGCGATTTTACCATTTTCCGATCCGGCGACAATCTTGCGCCGGCGGCACGCTTCGCGCGTTCCCGGCCAATGGGCGGGCGGGCAAGGTTCAAGCGGCGGCACTCTCAGCCGGCGCTTCTGCAAGGATCGACCCGAGGATCCGGTAAACCTCGCGATTGACGATCAGGCTCGCGTGCAATCCCGAGACTTCGAAATTCGACCCCGTATCGTCGATGCACGATTGCCACTGCACGATTTCGTCGCGGCGCGTGTAGATTGCGCTGAAGCGGCTCTTTGCCGGGGTCGGCGCGAACACGGCGGCAACGAATGCGCATGAGCATTCGACCGTGCCGCAGCTCTCGGGCTCGTCGGAAAACGTCTGCCAGAACGCCTGGATCGCCTTCAGCGCGGGACGGACTCGATCGTGTACTCCCGCCCATTCGGGGCGAATCGGCGAGCCAAGCGCCACCACCTGCCGCACGTCTGCGGGGTTTTCCGCGCCGATTGCGCGGCCGAGTACGCCGCCCAGGCTATGCCCGATGATTGTGACGCTCTCGGCGGATTCGCGCGCGATCTGTTCCACCCGCCGTCCCAGCAGCTCCATCTTGCGCCGCGGGCATCCGACGTTGAGATCGATCCCCGACAGATACGGACGGTATCCGGCCCGCCCAAGCCATCGGGCCATCGTGCCGAGCGACCAATCGCCCGTGGCGAATCCTGGAATCAGCAGTACCGGGCGGCCGTCGCCCGGCGGCACTCCGATGCCGTAGGCGACCGGGTCGCGAGCCAGCGAAGCATATTGCCGCATGAAGTCGAAGTAGGCATAGGCGGTGATTTGCAGAATCATCCTGGCTGCCAATCAGTGCTCCGGCGCTTTGGTGCGCGCGCATTCGCGCAACAACGGAGCGCGGCCTTAATACCGGGCGCGGAGCCGGTCCTGAGTGGAGCCGAAGCCCTGAGCGAAGCGAACGGGGAAGCCGAAGGAGCACCGCCCTGCCCGTGGCAACGGCCTAGTCTTATGTCGCGCAAATATCTTCAAAAAGTTCTGATACATTCTCGTACACCCAGCCAAGGGACTCTCTGGTTCCCCCTTTCCGACCCGTGCGACCAGCCAAGGGATTCTCTGGTTCCCCTTTTCCGACCCGGAAAGGGGGCCAGGGGGATAGGACCGCGGCATTCCCCAGACGGTTTTTCTGCTCCCCTTCCCCATTCTTTATGGGGAAGGGGCCGGGGGTTAGGGCCTTGTTCTTCAATCTATTTCCGGGACACGACCCTAGCTCTTGGGCAGGCCCAGCACCCGCTCGCCGATAATGTTGTGCTGGATCTGATTCGTCCCGGCGTAAATCGTAGGCCCGCGCGCCGCCAGCATCCTGAACGACCACTTGCCCTTGTCGATCGCGAACGGCGCGTTGAATTCCATCTGGCTGTACGGCCCCAGCAGTTCCATCGCGTACAGCGCGATCTTGAGGTTAAGCTCCGTGCCGCACAGTTTCATCATCGAGCCTTCCGGCCCCGGCGGCAGTCCCTTCAACTGGCGCGTCAACTGCCGATAGCCGGTGTATCGCAGCGCCTGCGCCTCGGCGGCGAACTCCGCGACTTTCTGCCGCACGCTCGAGTCGTCCCACGCCGTGGAACCGCCGCCGCGCGGGATGCGCTTGGCCAGCTTCGCCAGCTCATGGACCTCGCCCATCGCGCCTTCGCCGCCGCCGCTCCCGCGCTCGAACAGCAGCGTGGTCATCGCCACCTGCCAGCCGTTGTTGCGCTCGCCGAGGATATTTTTTTTCGGCACGCGGACATCCTCGAAGAAAACTTCGTTGAAGCCCTTGCCGCCCGTCATCTGCACCAGCGGACGGACGGCGATGCCGGGGCTGTGCATGTCGATCAGCAGGTAGCTGATTCCCTTGTGCTTGGGCGCCTCGGGATCGGTGCGCACCAGCGCGAAAATCATGTCGGCATGCTGCGCCAGCGAGGTCCACGTCTTCTGCCCGTTGACGACGAACTCGTCGCCGTCGTCGATCGCGCGCATCTGCACCGACGCGAGGTCGGAGCCGGCGTTGGGCTCGGAGTATCCCTGGCACCAGATTTCCTCGCCTTTGAGAATCTTCGGAATATGGTCCGCCTTCTGCTCCTCGGTCCCCCAATGAATCAGCGTGGGACCGATCAGGTTGATTCCCATCCCGATCATCGGCTCGGGCAGCCCGAGCCGGTTCATCTCTTCCCGATAGATCAGCCGCTGCATCACGCTGGCGCCGCGCCCGCCGTATTCCTTGGGCCAGTTGACCGCCACCCAGCCGCCCTCGTTGAGCCTCTTGTGCCATTTGACGCGGGCTTCCCACTCGCCTTCGCCCTCCTCGGCCATGATACCGGCCGCTGGCGGAGCGAATTTCTTGTTCGCTTCGAGCCAGGTGCGCACTTCGGTGCGAAATGCTTCGTCTTCCGGCGTGTAGTTGAAGTCCATCGCTATGAATCCCCTCTGCGGTAGAAAGCTCGATTCGATTCCCGTCGCGAACAATTCGCCGTATCGAGCCTGAACTTAAAACATTATCACCCGCACTGTGCAAAGCCTCGGGACCGTACTAATTTGGCGAATTCCCGGAGCCAGGATTCAGCACTTAATCTCCGCCGTTCTGGCCTCCACCAGCCGAAGCCCTGGTTGGAGCCGAAGCCCTGAGCGAAGCGAACGGGGACAGTCGAAGGGGAAGAATCCCGGATCTTCTTCTTTGCGGACCCCTGTCATTCTGAGCAACGCGAAGAATCCCGGGTCCTTCCTTGCCTCGCCCCGTCGGGAGAGGCCGCGCCGTCCGGCGCGGGTGAGGGACCACTTTGCGGCGCGTAATGTCTGAAGCGCCGCAAATCACGCATCGACTGTCATCACAATCGAGCAGCTTCCGCCGGCCATTTATAGGTGGACCTCTTGACCGCCTGGTAGTTGGCGTCGAGCGCAGGTCCGAGCAATATAATCGCCGCGATGCGCCGCGCCATCGCTGAAACTTCCTCGACCTCTTCGGGCTTCATGTCGCGCTTGAGCAAATCGCGCTCGCGATAGCTCAGCCACTTCTTGATTACCTGGTAGCCGCCGATCGTGTATTCCCAAACGCCCGTTGGGATGTGTTTCCAATACGCGATCTCATTGAGATAGATGTCGTTAGTGGTCTTCCCGAGCAGCTTGATCACTTCGTTGGCGGTTATCCCGAGCTTAACGGCACCGGCCTCGATTGCCTTAATCTCTTCGGCTGAGTAGTCGCGCTGGGCGATGCGACCTTTGCCCGGCATAACCGCGCCGTCCTTTCCCGCATGAGCCCATCCAGCGGTCAACGCGAGATGCCCCTTGTTCGGGTCGAGCGAGCCGCCCGCCTCGCGGGAGATGACTCCGATAGTCTTTAGCTCCGGGCGGATCGCGGTCGTGACACCCGGCACCGCGCTTTCGGTATCAAGCAGCGCCGCGATCCGGCTTCCGAGTTCGGCCGAGCGAACGAGTGCGTCCTTGGAGTCCGGCAGCGGAATCCGCGGCCAGTCCTGGCGGATGCCATCGGCATTCTCAGACAAATACTTTGGCGAATATCCTATCGCGAGCGCATGCATCCAGATGAGACCGGACTCGCTGAACACTTCCTCAGGTTTGGTGAGTCCTAACCCTGAAAGGAAGTTGCGCACCCGATGGGAAAGGTTGGGTTCGGCTGCAGTTTCTCCAGCAACAGAGCTTCCCAAGAGAATCTGTTGGCCCTCTCCACCCGGCCGGGCAGCGCTTTTCTGTCGCATAACGAAGACGGGGAAGTGCCTCGCGTGACCTGATATTGAGTCATAGTCCGCCACGGACCGCGAGAAAAAGAACGGCGCACCTTCCTCCGATTTATCGGCCGTGTCTCGCGTGACAAAGAACGCATTGTTCGAGATTTTCCGCTGTGCGAGCAACTCAGGGCTGGGTTCGCTAAATAGGGGCCGCAGATTCTCCAGATAGCACCACCGAGCATCCATGGGCTTGATTGGGTATCTGACGATTTTCGATAGATCGTAGCGAAACGCGGCCAATATCTTTTTTCGTGCATCCGGGCCCACGATCCGATTCCCGGTCATCATCATAGGTGGATAAATCCGTCGGATATCTTCATCGGAAACAGCTGGGTCGAAGTATGACCGCATGCGAGACTCCAAGGCTTCGCGGTCAATAGAAATTAGTGCAAGACCTCGGCGTTCGACCGGCCCATTGAAATGTCGTTGAGCGAGTTCAGGGACTTTCGGCCAAGACGAATACTCTGGGCTGACCTTCGAGGGTCTGAATGAGTAGCGATTCGATTTCTCGGGATTGGCTGGATCGTAGTGCTCTTCAAGACCTTGCGCCTTAAGAGAATCAACCAAGTCTGCACGCTTCGAGACGCCCCAAAACTCGCGGAACAGGACCCGAGCCCGTTCGGCGCGCGTCTCTGCGCGAGCCATGATTCCAATCGCCGTTCCCACCCAAATGCCTTCCCGATTGTAGTCAGTCGAGAATACGCTGGGGTCGGGCTTCCCTTCGGGCGTCACCTTTCCGGTTTCGCGGCTGTCACCGTTCATGCAGTCGATCCAGATCCGATCAAATTCGGTCATGAATCGCTGCCGCATCAAGACGAAGGACGCATCCTCGATGTAAGAGAAATTCGATATGAAGGCGACAATCCCGGTGCTTGGCTTCCCCTCCGTGATTCTTCGCTCCGCAATCCGGAAGAACCGCACATAGAGGTCATCGAGATTAAATTTCTTGATACCCCATTCGCTGACGAGCCCCCGCTTGTAAGGCTCTACCAAGCCCATTTCCTCCTCCGGGCTCACGCCGGCGAACGCGTTGTACGGCGGATTGCCGAGAATCACGAGTATCGGCTTCGTCCGTTTGACGTCGTCCGCGGCGTCGCGTTCAGCCTCCAACTGTGGGAACGCGAAAATGTGCTGCTTCGGCCCGGCCGGCGGCTCCCATCCCGTGAGCGAGTTGGTCAAGAAAATTCCTGCTCGCTCCTTCCCGTCACTCGCGAGCGGCGCGCCTGATTGCTGAAGCGCGATGCCGACCTGCAGATGCGAAATCACATAGGGCGCAGGCATAATCTCGAAGCCGAACACGCGATCTATCGCGGCTTTCTTGACCGCGTTTGCGGTCAGCGCGCTCTTGCCTTTCTCTGTCAGTGTCTTTTCGATCCGCCGCAACACCTCGACTACGTAGCTGCCCGTCCCGCAGCACGGGTCGAGTACGTAAACGCGCGGATCGGCCAGCCCATCGGCGATGTTCAGTTCCGAACGCAGCACCGAATCGACCCGCTCGACCATGTAGGTCACAACTTCCGCGGGCGTGTACCAGACGCCTAGCTGCTTTCTGAGAGCGGGATCGTACGCCTCAAGGAACGGCTCGTAGAAATACTGAACCGCCTGGTGTTCCTCGAACGCCTCGAAGAACGCCGCGCGGTCGACTCGATTCAGCACATCTCCGGCCCAATCCAGGACCTCATCGACTCCGAGCGCCTTTAGTTGCGTGGGTTCGATAAGCTGATGGAACAGGATGCTCACTATCGGGACGCGCAGGTGATAACCAGCGAGTCTCCAATCGAACTTTGCCTTGCGATCGGAAGGCGGGTGTTCCTTCCTCCACAAGTCCCACGCGGCGAACGCCCCGTAGAACAGCGTCTGCACCAGCGTTGAGCGGAAGAAGTGTTCGCCCTCTTTGCCCTCGAACTTGAGTCCGAGCGCTTGCTCCAGCGCCTCGCGGAGCGCCGCCAGAGCCGCAAGGTCGTGGCGCTCGACGCGCCACCGTGCTTCGCGCGCATACGATGCGAGGAACGCCGCGACGTACTGGGGCTCGGCAAGATCAGCCGCATGCATTATCACGCGTCGGAGGAAATCGGCGAATCGCTCGCCCTCGAGATCGGCCATTGCGCGCGGATGCGCCGCAGCGCTCCAGAATGATTCCTCATCCTTCGCCAGCCGGTAGCTCTCCAGAATCCTCCGCCTGCCCTCTCCGTCAAGCCCGACCAGAACAAAATCACGAAAATTGGTGACCAGCACCTGACGATAGCGCTTGAGATATTTGGCGACCTGCTCAGACTTTGCGACTTCGAAAGCGTCCTTGTTGGTCGGCTTCGCCTCGATCGCTCCGCGCGCCGGAAGCGTATCAAGTGGGGGTTCGGGGTCGCCGCTTTTCGGCAGTTGATCGGGCGTGTAGAGCCCGCCGTCGGGAATCCCGGCTCCCTCGCCCTTCGGATTGATGATGCATCGCACTTTGGGCCTGAGCGTGTGCCCTATCTCGTTAAACAGTACCCTCAGCGCTGGATAGTGTGTCGTTTCCGGGACGCCGGTAGTGTGGGCTTCGGCAAGATCGCGAATATAGTTTTCGAGCGGATGCACGATTCGGCAGCCTAGCACGCGCCTTCACAGGAAGTTGAGTGCCTGTTAGAGCCGAAGGCGGGCGCCCGCCGCATCGCGCCGCCCAGCGCCCTGCTGCGCCACTAAAATCAGCCTTTTGAGCGGGCCGGCATCCAGGCCTCCAGCATCGTGGCCTAATTTGCTTTCGTCAGTGGCCTAATTCGCCCACTACCGGCCCGTTTGACACTACTGTCGCGATAACGGAAATTCGGACTCCGGAAACGATTGGAGAGCCGCATGCGCCTTCTGCACACGATGCTCCGGGTGAACAACCTCGACCAGTCGCTCGAGTTTTACTGCGATAAGCTCGGGATGAAACTCCTGCGCAAGCGCGACTTCCCCGGCGGCGAGTTCACTCTCGCCTTCGTCGGCTACGGCGCCGAGAACGAAACCGCGGTGCTCGAATTGACCTGGAATTGGGGAACCTCAAAGTACGAAATCGGCACCGCCTACGGACACATCGCGCTCGGAGTCGACGACATCTACAAAACCTGTGCCGACTTGAAGGATAAGGGCGTCAAGGTCGTGCGCGAGCCCGGCCCGATGAAGCACGGCACGACTCCCATCGCCTTCATCGAGGACCCCAACGGCTACAAGATCGAGCTGATCCAACTGAAGTAAGCGCCGCCCGTATCTTTGTTTTAACACTGGATGCAGGGCTCGGCCCCATAAGCGCCAACCTGGCAACGAAAGAGCGTCATTTTCATGGAAAAATATGACTATAACAATTCTGATCATGCAGTCTTCCGCCGGGGGCGTTTTGGTTGATTTACGGGGCTTTTTCGATTTCCGAACGTGCAGCCTTGAAAATCAGGTTAACGTCTATGGGAATGTTCCCCCTTTCCGCGCCGGAAAGGGGGTCAAGGGGATAGGACGGCGGCGCGCTCCGATGATTTTTTCTTTTGCTTCCCCTTCCCCATTTTTTCTGGGGAAGGGGACAGGAGTTAGGGCGCTTGCGTTGGCCGCATCTCAATGGATTTCTACTGTCATGCTGCGCGGCTCGTGGTGGAGATCGATGGAAGCCCGGGTCGGGAGCAACTAGGATACGACCGAATGCGCGACGATTATTTCAGGCGGCTCGGGATCCGGGTCCTGCGGGTGCAGAACGCGTCGGTGCGGGATGATTTGGCGTCAGTGATTGCCGCGATTCGAGCGGCGCTGCGTAGGCAAAACCCTAACCCCTAGCCCCTTCCCCAGAAAAAATGGGGAAGGGGAACAGAAAAGTTATGGCAATCGCGCTGTCCTATCCCCCTGGCCCCCTTTCCGTTTCGGAAAGGGGGAACCGGAAATTATTCCCGAGGCCCTTTCCGAGACGGACAGGGGGAACAAAGCGCGGAGAGCGGGTTTGAGGCTGGCGATTTTGCCTGTTATGTGTACGGCCGGCGGCAGGGGCTGACCCCTGCACCCAGTGTTTATCGCGAAATCCCGAGGACGGTCTTTCGCTCTAGCAGGCTGTTGAAAAAGCAATTTTCAACGCCTGCTCCCTCTCTCTTGTCTCCCCCAAAGGGGGAGATGTTGTAGGTAAGAGGCCATCTTTCACGCAGGGTCTTGAATGGTTCAAGGCCCGAACTGCCCTTCGATATGAGTTTTTCAACACCCTGCTAGAGGGCGAGAGCGAGAGACGCGGCTAGGCGTATCTCGCGATTTACTGTGCGCCGTCGGGGCCGCGCGCGACAACGGAGCGCGGCCTTAATACTGCGCTGCCGTCGCCACGGCCAGGGGTCACCCCTGCTCACCCCTGCCGCGGCACACCCCTCGCTCTCGCTCCATGAACCTGAGAGCTAAGGCGCGGCTTCGCGACTTAGCGATTAACAGTGGGTGCAGGGGTCAGCCCCTGCCCAAGGAGGTGCGGAACCCACGGTGGGTTCCGCATTCAATTCGCCTGGGCGGTCCAGGTGCCACACCCGAGAGTGCCGGGCGGCCTTAATGCTGGGCGCAGGGGCCAGCCCTTGCTCAGAGCCCGAAAAATTCCTTGAGCGCCGCGAGCGATTCTGCCTCCGTCAGCGACGGTGCATGCCCCACTCCCGGCACCTCGACGGCTTTCGCCCGCTTGTGTACCGTGCACATCCGGCTCGCCGTCGCGCGCTCCAGCACGTCGCTCTCGGCTCCGCGCACGATCAGAATCGGGCACGCGATTCGCGCGTACGGCACCCACAAATCCAGGCGATTTTGCGCGGTCCCGCCGCGCAGCGGCCGCCGCACGCTCGGATCCATCTTCCAGATCAACCCGCCTTCCGCCCCCGGCTTGACCGACCATTTCACCTGCTCGGCGACAACGCTGTCCGCCAGCGTCGCCATCGGCGGATAATTCTCCTTGTAGTACTTCACCACTTCGCCGAGGTCTTTGAACCGCTCCGGCGCCTCGCCGACGTAGCTCGCGATTCGCGCCATCCCTGCCGGATCGATCTCGGGACCGATATCGTTGAGCACTATCCGCTCGACTCGCTCCGGCCATCCTCCCCCGTACATCATCGAGATTATCCCGCCCATCGAGGTGCCGACGAGGCTCGCGCGCGCCGCACCTAAATGCTCGAGCATCCGCGCCAGGTCGGTCGCGTAATTTTGCGGGATATATTCGGCCGGCGGACCCCACTGGCTTTCGCCGCGGCCGCGCACGTCAACCGAAATCACGTGATACCGCGGCGTCAGATGCGGCGCGAGCGCGTCGAAGTTGTGCGCGTTGCCGGTGAGCCCGTGGATGCACACGACCCACGGCGCGCCCTCGTTGCCGTAGTCGATATAATGAAGCCGAAGACCGCTGACGCTGACGAATCTGTCCGATACCATCTTTTCTTCTTCGCGGTTCAGCCGTTCACCGAACTTTCCGCCGGCTCGAGCAACGCCCCGACTTCTCCTACCACAAACGCCTCAATCGTCGCGAATCTGCCATCCGGCCGGATTTTTATTCCGATTTGCGGGCTTTGTCACGCGGGCGACTGTTTTAAACATAGCTAATCCTTGACATAAGGGTTCTATTAGAATAACTTACAAAGAGAAAAATAGCGCACCGTCACTGAACCGGCGCCTGCGATCGCTGATCACCGCGGCAACATAAGGTGCGACGCGCACAACCTGTCGTGATATGGGTAACACATCTAGTCAACAAGGAGGAAAAGAAAATGGGAGCACTTTTACCATGGCGGCCAATTCGGGAGCTCGAACGGATGGCGCGACGATGGGGATCGCCGTTCCCGCGCCTCTTCGAGGACTTCGAGGATAACTACGACGAGGCGTTCACGCCGGCGGTCGAGAGCTACGTCAAGAATGGCAGCCTCGTCGTGCGCGCAGACGTGCCAGGCATGGAGCTCAAGGACATCGAGGTCTCCATTCTCGGCAACGTCCTCAGCATCAAGGGCGAGCGCAAGAGCGAGAAAGAAGTGAAGAAAGAGGACTACCTGCGCCGCGAGGTCTCGTACGGAGCCTTTGAGCGGCGGATGTCTCTGCCCGAAGGCGCAACCGCCGACAAGGTCAAGGCCAGCTTCAAGAACGGAGTGATCGAGATTACGGTTCCGCTGGCGAAGGAGACGGTGGCCAAAAAGGTGCCGATCGAGGCCGAAGCGGAGAAGAAGGTCGAGATTTCCAAAAAATAGCTGCCGGCGGCGAGCCTGGCGATTCTAAATCGCCGGGCTCTCTGGCCTCGCAAGGGAGGCGGAACCAATGAAAGTGAAGGACTTAATGTCAACCGAGGTCAAGTGTTGCGCAGAGTACAACACCCTCAACACGGCCGCGCAGATGATGTGGGAAAACGACATCGGATGCGTTCCAGTCGTCGATAAGGAAGGCCGCGCCATCGGGGTGCTGACCGATCGCGACATTTGCATGGGCGCGTATTTCCAGGGAGTACCTCTCACCGGCGCGCTGGTCACCAGCGCGATGTCGAAACAGGTTTTTTCTTGCGCGCCCGATGACGACGTCGCCGCGGCGGAAAAATTGATGAAGCAAAATCAAATCCACCGCTTGCTGGTGCTCGACGCCGGGGGACGCCCGGTCGGCGTGATTTCGCTCAACGATATCGCGCGTGAAGGCGCGCACGAGGCGGAGACGAAAACGGCGCGTCAAGTCAGCGACGCCGAAATCGCAGGCCTGCTGGCGTCGGTCTGCGCTCCGCGCCACCGCATCATTCAGGCCGAGGCCGGGTGACTACCGCGGCCCTATTGACTGAGCTGCTTCGATGGTTATTTTTCGCAAGCGAACCGGCGGACACGCGTCGCGCCGAAAATGAGGAGAAAAAGAAATGCCAGCACGCAGAGATACGCACGCAGCACACAAACGCCGTGATGCGGGAGTGCTCGAGAGCATCAGCAGTTTGGGCAGCGACCTGTTGAGCGTCAAGGGCGCCAAGAAGGTCGCCGCGTGGTACATCGACACCACCGAGAAAGCCGCCAACCGCGCGATCGATTTGGAGGCTTCCGCCACCAAGTGGGCCAAGGAAACTCCGTTCGCTCCAATCTTCGAGGCGCAGATCGAGTACGGCAAGAAGTTCGTCGAGCGCTCAGCTAACGCCGCGCGTTCGCTCTGGCGCCTCGAATAGCCGCCCGCTGCTCCCCCCTCCCTGCCAAGGCAGGGCGAGTCGCGCCCGGCGCTCCCGCGCCGGGTGCGCGAGGGTCAGTGATTGCGTTCGTGCTCCAGCGCGACGCGTGCGGCTTGCAGTTCCTTGTGTTTGGCGGCGCCGACGATCGGATAGCGGAGATTGAGGTCTTCCATAGCGCTGATGATCGCGTCGGCCACCACCAGGCGCGAGTACCATTTCTTGTCCGCTGGGACGACGTACCAGGGCGCGTGCGCAGTCGCGGTACGCTGGATCATTTCCTCGTAGGCCGCCATGTACTCGTGCCATCGCTCTCTTTCCGTGACGTCGGAGGCTGAAAACTTCCAGTTTTTGACCGGCTCGTCGAGACGGCTCAGGAAGCGCTTCTTCTGCTCCTGCTTCGACAGATTGAGAAAGAATTTCCGGATCACGACGCCGTTGCGCCACAGGTAGTGTTCATACGCGTTGATATCGGAGAAGCGTTCATTCCAGATGTTTTTGGTGACCAGCGACGGCGGCGTCCGTTCGCGCGCGAGCAACTCCTTGTGCACCCGAACGATGAGAACCTCTTCGTAGTAGGAGCGGTTGAAGATACCGATTCGGCCGCGCTCGGGGACAGATTTGGACGTCCGCCAGAGGAAGTCGTGATTGAGTTCCTCGGCGGAAGGCTGCTTGAACGAATAAACCTCGCATCCCTGCGGATTGACCCCGGACATCACGTGCTTGATCGCGCCATCCTTGCCGGCGGCGTCCATCGCCTGGAAAATCAGCAGAATTGCCCATCGATCCTGCGCGTAAAGCTTGTCCTGCAAATCGCTTAGCCGCTCGATCCCGCGGATCAATTCCTTTTCGGCGTGCTTTTTCGATTTCAGACCACTGCTGTCCCCGGGGTCGAAGTCCTTCAAATGAAACTTGCGGCCGTCATCGACACGGTATGGCTTTGAGAAATCGCGCGCGGCTGACATAAGGATGCGCTCCTCCCGTTCGGTCCCCAATTGACGATCCCGTTTGGCGGACCCGCACGATCGTTACACCAGGCAGCGCCCGGCAGTCGAGCGCAACCGGGGAGACGCTACCTTCAATTCGAGGGCGGCTTGGAGTCAAGAAAGATGGTGCGCCATGAGGGACTTGAACCCCCGACCTGATGATCCGTAGTCATCCGCTCTAATCCACTGAGCTAATGGCGCGTCGCAACCCTAGAAATTTTCACATCGCGGCCCCGCGAGCAAGGCAGGGCTGGCAGGGCTGAGCCCTGCACCCAGTGTTAAGAGCGCGCTCCGTTGTCGCGCGCGACCTCTGCCAACGGCTTAATGCTGCGCTGCCGTCGCTAAGGCCAGGGTTGCCCCCGGACTCAGGCCGGCTGCGCCGCCGGAATCCAGACGGATACCGTCGTGCCTTCGCGCACCTTGCTCTCGATCCGCAGCGCGCCATGATGCAGCTGGACGATATGCTTGACGATCGCCAGGCCGAGGCCGGTGCCGCCGAGCTCGCGCGAGCGGGCCCGATCGACGCGATAGAATCTCTCCGTCAGGCGCGGGATATCCGCGGCTGGAATTCCCTCGCCGGTGTCGGCGACGACCAGCGCGACGCCGGGCTTGGCGTTTGCTCCGCTGCCGTCCGGGGTTTCGCGAGCCTCGAGCGTGATGCGGCCCTCGCGCGGAGTGTACTTGATCGCGTTGTCGATCAGATTGAGCATCACCTGATGCAACCGGTCGCGATCGCCGGCCAGCTTCGGCAATCCCTGCGGGCATTTCACTTCCAGGCGCAGACCACGCCGTCCCGCCTGCTCCTGCATCAACTCCGCCGCTTCGGACAGCACGCGCAACGGCTCGATTTGTTCGACTTTGAGCGGAGTCAGCCCGCGCTCCAAATCCGAGAGCGAGACCAGGTCGTCGAGCAGCCGCGCCAGCCGGCGCGCCTGGCGCTCGATGATGCCGAGAAAGCGCGCCGCGGTTTCACGATCGTCCACGCCCCGAATCAGCGTTTCGGCGTAGCCGTAGAGCGCGCTCAGCGGAGTGCGCAGCTCGTGGGTGAGGTTCGATATGAAGTCGGCGCGCAGCGTCTCGTAGGACTTGAGCTGGGTGATGTCGTGGAAGACGAAGACCCAGGCCGCGCCGCGCACGGTGCGAATTTGGGCGGCGCTGGCGCTGACGTAAAGCGGCGCGGGATTCTGGATCATGATTTCCGCGCTCATCACGTTGCTGTCCTCCGATCGCATCGAGCGGCCGGCAAACTCCTGCAGCCGCGGGTCGCGGCATAGCTCGACGAATGGCCGATCGCGATAGTCGGTCTCGGCTCCCAGCGCGAAGATACGCCGGGCCGCGCCGTTGAGCAGGACCACCTCACCACGCGCGCCGGTCACCACCACTGCCTCGGCCATGCTGCGCAGGATCGCCTCGAACTCGTCGCGCTGCTCGGCCAGCGAGTCCACATCGGCGACGATCGCGTCGGCGGCGTCGAGCAAGTGACGCTCCGCGCGGCCCATCGCACCGCTTCCGTCGGGCAGCAGATGCGGTGGCGGACGCCTGCCCTCCAGCGCGGCGGCAACCGCGTCCAGTCTTTCTGCGCGGTGCGACAACGCGCGTGCGATCGCGGCGGCGGAGCTCGCGCCGAGCGCAAGCCCGAGCACGATTACGACGACCACCCACACGCCCGGCGCCGCTCCGGTGACGGCCAGCACCACCAGCAATATAGCTGCCGGTGCGAGGCCGATTCCTATCGCTGCAATCAGGCTGGCGGTCGGCGATCTATCCAAGCGCTTCGGGGTTGAAGCGATAACCGACGCTTCGTACCGTGAGGATCAATTCCGGATTGGCGTCGTCGCGCTCGATATGCTGGCGCAGGCGGCGCACGTGCACGTCGACGGTCCGCGGTTCGACGAACGTGTCGCGTCCCCACACCATGTCGAGCAGTTGTTCGCGCGTGTACACGCGCATCGGATGCTGCACGAAGAATTTGAGCAGCTCGAATTCGCGCAGCGCAAGCTCCCTGCGCTTGCCGTCGACGAACACCTGGTAGGTGCCGAAGTCCATTCGCAGCCGCCCTTTTTCGTACGCCCCGCCGCCGGAATCCGGCTCCGAGAGCGGATTGGCCCGCCGCAGCAGCGCCTTCACCCGCGCGATCAGCTCGCGCGGGCTGAACGGCTTGACCACGTAATCGTCGGCGCCCATTTCCAGCCCGAGCACCTTGTCCACCTCGGTGCCCTTGGCGGTGACGATCAGTATCGGAAGGTGCGAGGTCTCGCGCTCGGCGCGCATCTGGCGGCAGACCTGCAGCCCCGGCATCCCCGGCAGCATCAGATCGAGCACCATCAGATCGGGTACGCGGCGCTTGACCCGCTCGAGCGCCTGCGCGCCGTCGGCTGCCTCCTCGACGATGAAACCCTCCTGCGCGAGGTTGTAGCGGATCAGCTCGCGAATATCCGCGTCGTCTTCAACGATCAGCACGCGGTAGCGAATCCCGCGTTGCGCCTCGGAGACTGCGTTCGTGGCCTGGCCGGTTTGATTCATCGCTTCACCACCTCCGCCTTGCAATCAAGTTGCCCGCTTCTTGGTTTCGTCGTGACGGATCATCTTGCCCTTGACCATGAACGTCACCATTTCGGCGATGTTGGTCGCGTGATCGGCAATACGCTCGAGATACTTGGAAATGAAAAGCAACCGCGTCGCTGACCCGATCGTATGGGGGTCCTCGGCCATGTAGCTGAGCAGCTCGCGATAAACCTGGTAGTTGAGCAGATCGACTTCGTCGTCGCGCGCGATCACCTGGTCGGCCAGGTCGGTGTCGTCGCGCATGAACGCGTCGATACTGTCCCTGACCATCGACTGCGCGATCTCCGCCATCCGCGGCAGGTCGATGTACGGCTTGAGCTGCGGAACTTCGTTCAGTTCCAGCGTGCGCTCGCAGATATTGACCGCGTTGTCGCCGATTCGTTCGAGGTCGGTGGTGATCTTCAGCCCGGTGGTGATGAAGCGCAGATCGCTGGCGGTCGGCTGATGCAGCGCGAGCAGCCGGATCGCCTGCTCGTCGTTTTCGTTGTCCATCCGGTTTACTTCTTCGTCGCGCGCGATCACCTCGCGCGCGTGCTCGCTGTTGCGATTGACCAGTGCGTCGACCGCCTCGGCAATTTGACGCTCCACCAATCCGCCCATCTTGAGCAGACCGGCGCGCAAGCCGCGCAAATCTTCTTCGTACTGCCGATTGGTGTGCTGCGGCTGGGTACTGTCCATCTTCCTTATTTTCTCTTCCTCGATATCAGCCGAATCGCCCGGTGATATAGTCTTCAGTCTCGCGCCGGGTGGGATTCGTAAATATCTGCTTGGTCTCGCCGTATTCGACCAGGTCGCCGGTGTACATGAAGGCCGTCATGTCGGAGCAGCGGGCGGCTTGCTGCATGTTGTGGGTCACTATAACGATAGTGTACGCCGACTTCAGTTCCAGCAATAGTTCTTCGATGCGCGCGGTCGAGATCGGATCCAGTGCGGAGCATGGCTCGTCCATCAACAGCACCTCGGGCTGAACCGCGAGCGCGCGCGCCACGCACAGCCGCTGCTGCTGTCCGCCCGACAAACTGCCGCCGGGCCGCCGCAGGCGATCCTTCACTTCTTCCCAAAGCGCCGCCTGGCGCAGGCTGCGCTCGATCACCTCGTCGCGCTCCGCCCGGCTAACCTGCACCCCGTTAAGGGTCAGCCCCGCCGCGACGTTGTCCTCGATCGACATGGTTGGAAACGGCGTCGGCTTCTGGAACACCATCCCTATTCGCCGGCGCACCTGCACCGGATCGACCCCGTCGTCGTAGATATTGTTCCCGTCGAGTATCACCTCGCCGCTCGCGGTCGCGCCCGGCACCACCTCGTGCATCCGGTTCAGGCATCGCACCAGCGTCGATTTGCCGCATCCCGACGGCCCGATAATCGCCGCGATCCGGTTTTCCTCGAAGGCAAGGCTGACATCGTGCAGCGCGCGATTCTTGTGGAAATACGCGTTGAGATTTTTGACGATCAGCTTTTCAGCCATGGCTACCTTGGGGCTTTCGCCGCCCCGCCCGTTACCCAGCGCACGCCCAGCTCCAGCGCGAGAATTATCGCCGTCAGCACCAGCGCCCCTGCCCACGCCTGCCGCTGCCAGTCGGCAAACGGCGAAATGGCGTAGGTGTAAACCTGAACCGTCAGCGTGTTGATCGGATGAAACAGCGAGGTTGACCAGAACCGGTTGCCGAACGCGGTAAAGAGCAGCGGCGCGGTCTCGCCCGAGACCCGGGCCACCGCCAGGATAACGCCCGTGGCGATTCCCGACAGCGCCGTGCGCGCCACCACCGACAGCGTCGTGCGCCAGTTCGGCACCCCCAGCGCCAGCGACGCCTCGCGCAGTTCGGGCGGCACCAGCAGCACCATCTCTTCGGTGGTGCGCGTGACCAGCGGAACCATGATCGCCGCCAGCGCGACCGAACCGGCCAGCGTCGAAAAGCCGCCGAACGGACGCACGATCACCGCGTAGGCAAATATTCCCACCACGATCGACGGCACGCCCATCAGCACGTCCGCCGAGAAACGCACCAAGTTGGTGAACCGGCCCGCGCGATTGGCCGCCAGATACAGACCCGCGCCGACCCCGATAGGCACCCCGATCAGGCACGCGATACCCACCACTTCCAGCGTGCCCACGATCGCGTTGGCCATCCCGCCGCCCTTTTCGCCCACCGGCGCGGGCATCGCCGTGAAGAACGCCCAGTTCAGACTCGCAAAGCCCTTGGTAACCAGATACCCAAGCACCAGGAACAGCGGAATCAGCGTCACTACGGTCGCCCCGACCGTGACCGCCATCATCGAATCGCTCTTGAACTTGCGATAGCGATAGCTCGTCTCGCCCTGAAGATTGCTGATCCCGGCCGCCATTATTTGCCCGTCTCCCGATAGCGCCGCTGCTGCACCCCGAGCACCAGCGCGCGCGCCACCACGTTGAGCACGATTCCGAGAATCAGCAGCACCAGCCCCAGTTCGATTAGCGCCGCGACATAAAGGTCGGAGGTGGCTTCGGCGAATTCGTTGGCGATTACGCTGGCTAGGGTCGCCGCCGGCTTGAACAGCGACGTGGAAATTTGCGCCGAGTTGCCGATTACCATCGCCACCGCGATCGTCTCGCCGAGCGCGCGGCCCAGGCCTAAGATTATCGCGCCGATCACACCCGTCATCCCGTACGGGATAACCGCCGTCTTGACCATCTCCCACTTGGTCGCGCCCAGCGCGAGCGCGGCCTCGCGTTGCGTATGCGGAACCACGCGAAAGACGTCGGTGCAGACCGACGAAATGTACGGGACGATCATGATCGCGAGGATCAATCCCGCCGAAAGCATCCCGACCGCCACCTTGGGGCCCTGGAACAGCGGCATCCAGCCGAACCAATGCGCCAGCGGCGGCTCGATATAGTCGCGAATCCACGGACCCATCACGAACACGGCCCACAGGCCATACACGACGCTCGGAATTGCGGCCAGAAGATCGACCAGAAAGCCCAGCCGATGGCTCAGCCAGTCGGGCGCCATCTCGCTTAAGCACAGCGCGACGCCCAGGCTCAGCGGCACCGCGACCGCCAACGCGATAAACGACGAAACGAAAGTCCCGTAGATAAACGGCAGCGCGCCGTATTGGTCATTGACCGGATCCCAATTTGTGGTGACGAAAAAATGCAGGCCAAAGGCGCGAATCGCCGGAAAGCTGTCGGCAATCAGCGCAACCGCAAGCCCGAACAGCAAGGCGAGAATCGACAGCGCGAGAATAAATGTCGCGGTATTGAAAATTCGGTCGCCGAACAGACGCACTTGCACTGGCGCTCTCGTGCGCTCGTGCCGGACTCCCGGGATACTCTCGGCCATCGAACCTTCTAATTCGGACAAGCGATCTCTTCCTACAGAATTTTTTATCGCGTTCACGTCGGGAACCGATCACTGCGTCGCGACCGGGCTGTCCGTCACCCGAATCATACGCATCGAATGTTGCGGGAATGTTACGAAGGCTGAAAATCGCAGTGAACCCGCGAATCTTCAGCGAAAAGCAGGGGCGCAGCCATGAAGGAAGAATCACCTGCGCGGTGGGCGGCAGGGGCTGCGGCCCCTGCACCCGCAGTGAAGAAGACGCGAAAATCTGCGCAGCGCATCTTTTCACGACTACGCGATGGAAGAGGTCACCCCTGCCGCGACGGATCTTTTCCTCTCGACCCTGAGAGCGAAAGACCGTCCTCGGGATTTCGCGATTAACAGTGGGTGCAGGGGTCACCCCTGCCCAAGGAAGTGTGAAACCCGGGGAGGGTTTCACGTTTAATTCCTCGTGATCTTCTCCATCCCGCCCATATATGGCCGCAAGACCTCGGGAATCGTCACGCTGCCGTCCTCGTTCTGGTAGTTCTCCAGCACCGCGATCAGAGTCCGCGGCAGCGCCAACCCTGAACCATTTAAGGTGTGCACCAGCTCGGGCTTGCCGCCCTTGGCTTTGAAACGAATTTTTGCGCGGCGAGCCTGAAAATCCGTGCAGTTGGAAATCGAGCTGACCTCGAGCCATTCGCCGCATCCCGGCGCCCACATCTCCAGGTCGTAGGTGACCGCGCTCGCGAAACTCAGATCGGCCGTGCACAGCTCGACGACGCGAAACGGAATTTCCAGCCGCCGGCATATTTCCGAGGCATCGCTCACCATCTTGTGGAATTCATCGTCCGACGTTTCCGGGCGCACCAGCTTGACCATCTCGACCTTGTCGAACTGATGGCCGCGCTTGATACCGCGCACGTCGCGGCCGGCCGACATCTTCTCGCGCCTGAAGCACGGCGTGTACGCGGTCATATAAATCGGCAGACGGCTTTCGTCGAGGGTTTCGTCGCGATAGAGGCTGGTCAGCGGAACCTCGGCGGTCGGAATAAACCAGAAATCATCCTCTTCGTCGTGGTACATCGTGTCCGCGTTCTTCGGGAGATGCCCGGTACTGGTGGCAGTCTCGCGGGTGACCATCAACGGCGGGATTATCTCGAGATATCCCTGCTCTCGCTTGACCTCGAGCATCCACGCGATCAGCGCGCGCTGGAGCCTTGCGCCCGCGCCGCTGAGCACGTAGAAACGCGTCCCCGAGAGTTTTACTCCGCGATCGAAATCGATAATTCCGAGATTCTCGCCGATCTCCCAATGCGGGAGAGGCCTGAACGCGGTGAACTGGGTCGGCGCTCCCTCGGTTCTGATTACGCGGTTGTCGGCCTCGCTCGTGCCGACGACGACGTACGGTCGGGGGATATTGGGGAGATTAAGCGCCAACTCCTCGACCTTCCGCTCCGCCAGACTGAGTTGCGCGCCCCGCCCCAGCAGGGAATCGCTCGAATTTTCCTTCATTTCCGGAGAGATGACGGCGCTCAGAAGCGCAATTTCTTTTTCTTCTTCCGCTTCTTCTGCTCGAATCTTGGCGATTTCGGCAGCGCGCTCTTCAGGCGGCAGCTTGCCGACTTCCCTCGCCCGCCGCTTGCGATCGGCTCGGATTTGGTCGAGTTCGGCCTGAAGCTTGCGCCGCTTGTGGTCGGCTTCGAGCAGTCGATCGACTTCCGCGGGATCGATCCCTCGCTTGGCCAGTTCCGCCTTTACGAAATCGGGACGCTCACGAATCAGCTTGATATCCAGCATTCAGAATGCGTTCCTCAACAGTTCAATTTCCAGCCGCTTGCCCGACGCGTCAACCGCGACAATGTCGAAGCGCATCTCCATTTCGTCCGCGCGGTAGCGTGCCGCAAACACTTCCGCCGCGCGCCGGATCCGCGTCTGCTTGCGCTCATCCACGGCCTCTTCGGGCGCGCCCGCCGCGCGCGAGCGCCGCGTCTTCACCTCGACGAAGACCAGGGTCTCGCCGTCCATCGCAACCAGATCTATTTCCGCTCCGGCGGCGCGAAAATTCCTCGCGACGATCCGGTAACCATTGCGCCGCAGATGCTTTTCAGCGGCGCGCTCGCCGCGCTGCCCGAGCGGGAGCTCTCCTCCAAGCGCAGCCAGCCACGCCACCACCCTGGCCAACCGCTTGGGCAGCTTCATCTTATCCAACGGACCCCCATCTTCGCGAGATGACTCCCAAGGCTAGAAGCCCACGCCCGCCGCCGCAAGCGATTCGCCTCGCGGGACCAACAAAAAACAAAAAAGCCGAAGAGCGGCCCTGACATCGAACACGCGGAATGTTACGATGCGGGAAATCGCCATGGCCGAAACAAAGATCACGCTTGAGCAGGTGCGCCACGTCGCGCGTCTGGCGCGCCTGGAATGGGCGCCGGAACAGGAAGAGCGCCTGCGCGCCGATATGGACGAAATGCTCGCCTACGTCGATAAATTGAACGAACTCGACACCAAGGACGTCGCGCCGACGACCCAGGTCGGCGAGGCCGGCATGCCGATGCGCGACGACGAAGTGACCAACCGGCCCGCCGCGGAGGCAATGCTCGCGAACGCGCCTTCGCGCGAGCGCGGTTACTTCAAAGTGCCGAAAATAATCGAATAGAACTCCGCATGGCATCGGAACTGAACAAACTTACAATCGCTGAGGCATCGTCCAAGCTCCGCGCGCGCGAAATCACCGCGACCCGGCTGACGCGCGATTGCCTCGACCGTATCGCCGCGGTCGAGCCTAAGCTCCACGCCTTCATCACAGTGTGCGAGCCGGAGGCGCTCGAGCAGGCGCGCGCGGCTGACGCTCGGCTGGCCGCGGGCAACGCGCCCGCGCTATGCGGGATCCCGCTCGGCATCAAGGATATCTACGCGACGAGCCGTGTTCGCACGACCTGCGCGTCGCGAATCCTCGAGAACTTCGTGCCGCCGTTTGATGCGACTGTGATCGAGCGCCTGCGCGCGCGACGGCGCGATCTTCGTCGGCAAGACGAACATGGACGAATTCGCGATGGGCTCCTCGACCGAGAACTCCGCGTTCGGGCCGACGATGAATCCGCACGATACCGCGCGCGTCGCCGGCGGATCGTCGGGCGGCTCCGCCGCCGCGGTCGCGGCGCATGAATGCCTGGGTGCGCTCGGCACGGACACCGGCGGATCGATTCGCGAGCCGGCCTCATTCTGCGGCGTGGTCGGAATCAAGCCGACTTACAGCCGCGTCAGCCGCTACGGCGTGGTCGCATACGCGTCGTCGCTCGATCAGGTCGGCCCGTTTGCGCGATCGGTGCGCGACGCCGCGATAATTTTGCGCACTCTGGCCGGCCCGGACGCTCGCGATTCGACCTGCTCGGCGCGTCCGGTGCCCGACTACGAACGCGCGCTGACGGGCGAGGTCAAGGGCCTCCGAATCGGCGTGCCCAAGGAATTCTTCGTCGAAGGGATGCAGCCCGAGGTCGAACACTCGGTGCGCTCCGCGCTCGATAACTTCCGATCGATGGGCGCCTCGACGGTCGAAATCTCGCTGCCGCACACCGACTACGCGATCGCGGCGTATTACCTGGTCGCGACCGCGGAGGCCAGCGCCAATCTCGCCCGCTACGACGGTATCCGCTTCGGCCTGCGCGTCAACGCCGAGGACAATATCGCGCTCTACGAAGCCACGCGGGCGCAGGGCTTCGGCGCCGAGGTCAAGCGCCGAATCATGCTCGGCACTTTCGCGCTCTCGGCCGGCTACTACGACGCCTACTATCTGAAGGCGCAGAAGGTGCGCACGCTGATTCGCAACGACTTCGAGCGCGCGTTCGAGAAGTGCGATTTGATCGTCACGCCGGTCGCGCCGACCACCGCGTTCAAAATCGGCGAGAAGATGAACGACCCGCTGACGATGTACCTTTCGGACATCTTTACGATTTCGCTCAACCTGGCCGGTCTGCCCGGGATGTCGATTCCGTGCGGCCACGACTCCAACAACCTGCCGATCGGGATGCAATTGATCGCGCCGGCATTCGCCGAGGAAACAATCCTGCGCGCGGGCGACGCCTTCGAGCGCACCGGAGCATTCAAGCCGCGCACGCCCGCGGTCTGACGGACACTTGCGATGAACCGGGAAGCATACGAGGCGGTGATTGGACTCGAAGTCCACACCCATCTTCTGACCCGCTCGAAACTTTTCTGCGGATGCTCGACCACTTTCGGCGCGGGGCCAAATGAAAACGTCTGCCCGGTGTGCATGGGGATGCCGGGCGTGCTGCCTGTCCTGAACCGGCGCGCGGTGGAGCTCGCGATTCGAACCGGACTGGCGGCGCATTGCGCGATCGCGCCCTATTCCATCTTCGATCGAAAGAGCTACTTCTATCCCGACCTGCCCAAGGGCTACCAGATTAGCCAGTACGAAACTCCCATCTGCAAGGGCGGCTATATCGATTTGCCCGCGGCCGACGACGGCGAGCCGCGCCGAATCCGGCTCACCCGAATCCACCTCGAAGAAGATGCGGGCAAGAATATCCACGGCGAAAACGCGAGCCTGGTCGATTTCAACCGCTCGGGAGTGCCGCTCATCGAAATCGTCAGCGAGCCTGACCTGCGCTCGGCCGAGGATGCGGGCGCGTACTTGCGCCAACTGCGCGCGATACTTCGGTACGTCGATGCGTCCGACGGCAAGATGGAGGAAGGCAGCTTCCGGTGCGATTGCAACGTGTCGGTCCGCAAGCGCGGCGCGAAAGAATACGGCGTCAGGTCCGAAATCAAGAATCTCAACTCGTTCCGCTTCGTCGAAGACGCAATCGAGTATGAGGTCGGTCGCCAAATAGAAATCGTCGAGGGCGGCGGCAAAGTCGCGCAGGAAACTCTTCTGTGGGATCCCGCGCGCAAGCAAACGCGCCCGATGCGCTCGAAAGAGTTTGCAAATGACTATCGCTATTTCCCCGAGCCGGACCTGCCGCCGCTGATTGTCCCGCCGGAGTTGGAGGAGCAAGTTCGCTCGTCGATGCCCGAGCTGCCCGCCGACCGCAAAGCGCGCTACATGCGCGACCTCGGACTGACGGATTACGAGGCGGGCGTGCTGATCGCCGACCGCGACGTCGCCGACTACTTCGAAGCCACGCTGCCGGCGCTCAAGAATCGCAAGAGCGCCGCGAACTGGGTGATGACCGAGGTGCTGCGCGTCGCCCGCGACTCAGCCGAGCCGTTCGCCGACGCGGTGCCGCCGGCGCGCGAAGTCGGCGCGCTGCTGCGGATGGTCGAAGAGCAGAAGATAAGCCTGAATGCCGCCAAGACCGCATTTGCCAAAATGGTGGAGTCGCGCAAGAGCGCGGAGGCGACAGTCGCCGAGCTGGGACTCGCGCAAGTGTCGGATGAAAGCGCGATCGCGGCCGCCTGCGACAAGGTGCTGGCGGCGGAGCCGGAAAAAGTCGCCGAGTATCGCGCGGGACGCGACAAGCTGTTCGGATTTTTCGTCGGCGCGGTGATGAAAGCGATGGGCGGAAAGGCAAATCCGAAAGTGATCAACGACATCCTGCGCGCAAAACTGAAGGGCTGACGACGGCGCGGGCTACTTCGCCATATATACTTTGTACTTCACCCCGGCGGCGGTCGGCTCGCCGGCGGCGATCGCCTGCACGCCGTTGAGCCAGGCGTATTTGCCCTTGGTCGAGGCGGCGAAGGTCGGCGCAGTGTGCAGCGCGGTCGGGCCACCGGGACCCATCTGCGCGCGTCCGCTGTAGGTCATGTAGATATTTTCATCGTCGTGCGTCTTCAGCACGAGGCGCACGTCGCTGACGCCGGCGCCGTCGGGGCGCATCAGGAACCAATCGCCGCCGCCGGCGAGCACGGCGCCTTTGAGGCGCGGGCCTTCGAACTTGCCGCCGCTGACGTGAACGATCACGCGCGTTCCGTCGGGCGTATCCGCAATTACTATCGGCGGCGGCGTGATCTCGATTTCAATCTCGCAGAGCAATTCGAGTTCCATGTCGGGTTCCTCGTCGATCGTGTGAAGCGCGAATTCGAGACTCATCGCCTGGGCAGGCCGAGCACGCGCTCGCCTATGATGTTGCGCTGGATTTCACTGGTGCCGCCGGCGATGGTGTATTGGCGCGAGCTAAGCACCCGGTTCAGCCATCGCGGAGAATCGGCGACGGCGCCGGTCGGCTCGCCGACGAGGCCGTAGGCGCCGAGCAGTTCGGTCGAGAAGCGCGCGATGCGCACGCCGAGTTCGGAGCCGAACAACTTGAGCATCGAGCCCTCGGGTCCGGGCGGCAATCCTCGGAGTTGGCGGGTGAGCGAGCGCAGCCGCGTGTAGCGCGCGGCTTCGCATTCGATCATGAATTGCGCGAGCTGCTGGCGCACCCAAGGCTCTTCCCACGCGGGCTTGCCGCCGATGGGCACGATCCTGGCGAGTTCCGCGAGTCGGCGCACCTGGGAGCCGTGGCCGCCACCGCCGGCGGATGCGCGCTCGTAGCTGAGCGTCGTCATCGCGACCTTCCATCCTTCGTTGAGCGGGCCGACCAGGTTTTCCTTCGGTATCTGCGTGTTGTCGAAAAAGACTTCGTTGAAATGCGAGTGCCCGTTCATCAGGACCAGCGGCCGCACGGTGATGCCCGGGCTCTTCATGTCGAGCAGTAGGTAGCTGATGCCGCGATGCTTGGGCGCGCCGGGGTCGGTGCGCGCGAGCATGAACATCCAGTCCGCGTATTGAGCGGCCGAGGTCCAGACTTTCTGGCCGTTGACGAGAAAATAGTCGCCCATGTCGGCGGCGCGAGTGGATAAGCCTGCCAGATCGGAACCGGCGCCCGGCTCCGAGTAGCCCTGGCACCAGATGTCGTCAGCGCTGAGGATTCGCGGGATGAAGCGTTTCTTCTGCGCCTCGGTCCCCCAATTCATCAGCGTGGGACCGCATAGTCCCAGCCCGAAATATCCGGGCAGCACGGGTGCGCGGGCGCGGCCATATTCCTCGTCCCAGATGACCTGCTCGATGAGGCTGGCGGCCTGGCCGCCGTACTGCTTGGGCCAGGACAGGCCTGCGTACCCGGCGCGGTGGAGCTTCGCCTGCCACGCGCGGCGGCGCTCGAAGACCTCGCGATTGGGCGCGACCCGTTCGTCCTGGGCGTCGTCAACGCAAAGGTCTTTGGGGAGATTCGCGTCGAGCCAGGCGCGGACCTTGTGGCGGAACGCTTCCTGTTCAGGAGTAAATTCGAAATCCATTTCAGGACCTCGCTTTTGGGAACTGCACACTCATCTACCCCGCTTCGCTCGGCAAGCAAAGCGGTCGATGGGATGACACTGCACTCGATTGAGCCAGTTATATACAGTCAAGTTCACGGGAGGAACGGCGCATGAGTTCGGCGGAAGTGCGATTGGGGGAGTTGAGAGCCGATTTTGGGAAGACCGCGAGCGACTATGGACGCCATCGCGCGGGCTTCCCCGACGAATTCTTCGAGCGGCTCAAGGCGCTGGGAATCCTGCAGGGCGGGGATGCGCGCGCTCGATCTGGGAACGGGCACGGGGACGATCGCGCGCGGGCTGGCGATTCGGGGATGCGAAGTCACCGGACTCGATCGATCGGCGCCGCTGATGGAGCAGGCGGCGGAGCTGGATCGAGGCGCGGGCGCCGTCGTGAAGTACGTCAATGCGGCCGCCGAGGAGACGGGGCTCGCGGCGGCACAGTTCGATCTCGTCACGGCGGGACAATGCTGGCATTGGTTCGATCGTCCGCGTGCAGCCGCGGAGGCGCGGCGGGTGTTGAAGCCGGGGGGAATGCTCGTGATCGCGAATTTCGACTGGATTCCGCTGCCCGGCAACATGACCGAGGCGACGGAGAAGCTAATCGAGAAACACAATCCGAAATGGAAACTCGGCGGCGGACTGGGAATCTATCCGCGGTACCCGCGCGACATGGCGATGGCGGGCTTTCTAAATATCGAAACGTTTTCGTTCGACCTCGACGCGATCTACACCCACGAAGCATGGCGCGGGCGGATTCGCGCGAGCGCGGGGATCGGCGCGAGCCTTGCGCCGGATCAAGTTGCGGCATTCGACGACGAGCTGCGCGCGATGCTGGCGCAGCGGTATCCCGAGGAACCGATGCGCGTGATGCATCGCGTGTTCGCGGCTATCGGCGTCGCACCGTAGCTCCTTATTCGCAAAGCACGCGCGCAACGGCGTCGGCGCTGTCTCAGATGTTCATCAATCCGCCGACGGATGGCTACAATAAATGCATCGACGATATTTCGCGCGACGTTATCGCGTGGATGCGCTTTCGGCAGGAGGAAATTGACGATGAACCAAAGAGCAAAAGCTCCGGCAATCAAACTCGACCACGCCGAAACCATGAGTTGCTCGTTCTGCGGAAAGGATTCGCAGCAGGTTAGGCAACTGGTCGCCGGCGGCAGCGGAGGGTTCATCTGCGACAGATGCACGTGGCTGTCGATGGTCATCGTCGCGAAGGCGAAGATCGCCGCGGCGCTGAAATTTCGCGCGAGTTCAGCGTCCGCGTAACTAAGTAGCCGCGACTTCGGCCAGTGCGATCGAGCCGGCGGCGACCGCGGGAACGTAGTAGGCCTCGGGCGAGCCCCATACGGTGGCCGGATGCGGCCGCATACCGACCGCGAGCGGATGCTCGAACACGTCGGCGATGTTCGCGTTGATGCGCAGGCAGTTGGGGGCAAGCGGCTCGGCGATTTCGCCGCCGCGAACGATGTAGGAGTCGCCGCTGACGGTGCAGGTGAAATCGCCGGCGCGCTGGCCGTTGATTGGATAGGTGTACCAGATGCGTCCGACGTAAATTCCGTCGCCGACGGCGCGCACGAGTTCACGATCTGTGACTCCACCGCGCGCACGCATCACGACGTTGGTGCCCGCCGCGCCCGGACTTGCGTCGAAACGCCGGCCACCGCCTTCGCCCAGCCGGTAACCGCTCAGCGCCGCGAAGTCGAGTTTCGCGGGCGCGCCTGGGCCGAGCTTTTCGGCGCGATGCTCGTCGGTGAGCAGGCGGTGGGCATCGTAGAAATTCGAGAGCAGGCCGACGAGCTTGCCGTTGCGGATCAATTCGACACGGCCGGCGGGGATTCCTTCGCAGGTGATTCGGCGGCGAATCGCGCCTGCGCTCAACGCCGGGTCGTCGGCAAGGCTCAAGCGCGGGTCCATCACCGGCGCGCCGAATTTTCCGTGATAAGCGGAACTGGCCGCGTGAAACGCGCCGGTAGTGAGCGAGCCCATCACCATGTAGTTGAGAATCTCCGCGACCGGCTGCGGTCCCAGCACCACGCGGTATTTTCCCGGCGCGGGCCGGGCGCCGTGAGATAGGGCAAGGGCGCGGCGGACGGCGTCGCGGCCCAGCACGCGCGCGGCAAGGCGCATCGCAGCGGTGGATTCGCCGAGCGCGCCTGCCGTGCCCTTGGCGTCGAGAGATTCGATTATCGAGGTGACGGAGGCGTTGAAATGCGCGCTCTCGTCGGTTCGGACTTCAGCGAAATTCGAATTGAAGATCGCGATTCGATCGCGAATCACGGATACGTCGCCGCCGATGATGAGGCCGGGGTGTTCAATTCGCGACGCGCCGGAGCGATCGTTCGCGGACCGCTGCGCGAATGCAGCGATCGCGCCGTCCAGCACGTCCCACGCGGCGGCAGCGATCGCGCCGTCCCCTACTCTCGCCAAGTCTCTTTTTTCGGACAACGCGGGCTTGCGGCCAAGCGGTACGGACGGGAAGCCGGGAAAATGCGGATCGACCACAGCGGCGCTGCGTGCGCGGCGGAGCGCGTCGCGGACGGAGTCGGAGGTGAAGTCGCCGGCTTCGGATGCGGCGCCGACTTCGTGCGGATCGCGGCGCATCGTTATCCGCAACTGGAATCCGTCGGCATGAAGCGACTTGAACTCCTCCAGCCCGCGGCTGGGAATATCGGAGGTGTAGTTGAGGCGGGCGATTCGATGCTCGGCGGTGGCGCAATAAATCTCGTAGCTCGCGAGGTCCTTCTCGCGCGCGAGAATCCGCGCCGCTTCGCGGCTGAAAGACTTCAGATCGGCCAGCGTGCGCATCAGTTGCCTTTAAGCCGCGCGCGCGAGCGCAGCGTCGGGCCGCCGTTGGACATCCGCTTGACCTGCATCGGCTGGCCCTTGCCGCAGTTGGGGATCGCGATAAGCCGCAGATCGTTGCCGACCGCGTCCACGTTGGTGAAGAAGCTCTTCGAGTCGGCGAGCACGCTGCCGGATCGATAGAGACGGCCGATTCTTCCGTTATCGATCTCGTAAATGCGGCGCGCGGAGATTCGGAAGTTCTCGCGCGACTCGGAGATCGAGGGAACCTGGTGGCCGCAGGCGTAGTAGCCGTGCTCGACCTCGGCGATGATTTTTTCGGGCGGCGTCTCGCCCGGGAGGAAGAAGGTGTTGGACATTCTGACGAGCGGCACATGCCATCCTTCGCTCGCACGCGCCGAGCCGTTGGGCTCCGCGCCAAGTACGGCGGCGGTCGCCCGCGAATTGAGGAAGCCGCTGAAGATGCCGCGATCGATGTGCATCACGCGCCGCCCGCGCGTGCCTTCGTGGTCGTAGCGGTAGTGGCCGTAACCGTCGAGGCTCGGATCGGAGCATGCGGAGAGCAGCGGCGATGCGACGGCCTTGCCCAACTGGTTGTCGGCGAGCGAGCGCAGGAACCAACTGCGCCCGGCGTAAGCGGCTTCCATCTTGAGCGCGCGATCGGCCTCGCATGGATGGCCGATCACCTCGTGCGAGACAAGCGCGTTGAAATGCGGATCGGTAACCACCACGACTTCGCCCTCGGGGGGTTTCAGGATGGGTGCGGCGGCAAGCTCGCGCGCCTCGCTGGCAAGGTTGACGCAAAACCGCGCGAGGTCCGGATTCGGCATCAACTCGCCGCGCCATCCGTCGCTCAGGCACTCGAGCCCGCGTTGCTGGCCGATCGAGTCGTAGCTTTCCTGGTGACCACCGCCGATTTGCGCCACGACGTAGCAATCGCCCTGCGAGAATGCGTACGCCTGGGACACGACGGTGCCGGCGGTATCGATGAAAATTTCGCGGCGCAACTCGGTCATCGCAGCGACGGCCTGGTAGGCGATCGCATCGCCCAGTGCGGCGACTTCGCGCGAAGCGTCGAGCGAAAGTTTCTTGAGTTCGTCGGTCGAGAGCGTGCGCGGATCCCGGCGAAAGCTCGCGTCGATATCGTCGCGAACTTTTTCGCGGTCTGGAATTTGCGCAACGAGGAGGCCATCGGCCGCGTCGCCGAGATGCGCGATGAGATCGGCTCTTTTGCGGGCGCTGAAGCGCGCGCGATCGTAGGCCTCGCCGAGCCCGCGCCGGAGTTCGCCAACGAGTTTGGCCGGGTGGCGCGCCAACGCGCCAATCTCGGCGCCGGTTTGTCCAAAACCGACCTGAGCGGTCATGCCGACGGCATTAGCGGCCGGGCCCGCGACATGGACCGAGACTGAATACGAGGCAGTCTCGCTCTCAGAGCCGTCGCGCGGTTCACCGCCCACCGCAGCGCCGGCGCGATTGAAGACGACTTCGAAGCGAAGATCGGCGTACACGACATCGCGCTTCGAGCGGGCGAAGCGCGCCAGGAGGCCCTCGCCCTCGCGGCGCAGGTATTCGATCGCTTCGAACAGGTCGGCGCGCCCGATCAAGGCATCCCCGGCCTCAAATGACGCCTTCGCGTTTCAAGTCTTCGAGCTGGGCGGCGCCGAGTCCGAGCATCTCGCCGTAGACGCCGGCGTTGTCCTGCCCCAGCAGGGGCGCGGCGGTGACTTCGACGGGTGAATCTTCCAGCCGCACCGGGCATCCCGGCATCGCAAACTCGCCGCGCACGGGATGCTTGACGGTGACGATCATGCCGCGCTGCTTGAGATGGGGATCGCTCAGCAACTCGACGCTGTCGAGCACGGCGCCGCATGGGACTCCCGCCTCGCCGAGCATCCGCATCACCTCAAACTTGGTGTGACGCCCGGTCCATTCGTTAATGATCGCGTTCAGCGCCTCGGCGTTTTGCACGCGGCTTCGCGCCCGCTGGAAACGCTCGTCACCTGCAAGCTCGGGACGCTCGATCACCCGCCACAGGCTCGCGACCATCTCGGGCGAGGTGCACAGGATGTAGCAATAGTCGTTGACGCCGCCCGGCGCGCATTTGAAGATGTCGCCGGGACCACCGCCGCCGATGCGGTTGCCGACGCGCGCCGCAGGCTGGTGGGTGACGTAGGTCTCCATCATCGGAACGCGCGAGAAGTTCAGCACCGCCTCCTGCATCGAGACCTCGACTTTCTGTCCCTTACCGGTGCGCTGGCGCTGGATGTACGCGGCGAGCACGCCGATCGCCGCATGCATCCCGGTGCCGGTGTCGCCGATGTTGGGTCCGGGCTTGAGCGGAGGCGAATCGGGAAAGCCGGTCAGCGCCATCGCGCCGCCGGCGGCCTGCGCGATCATGTCGAAGCTTTTGTACGTGCTGTAGGGGCCGTGCGTGCCGAAGCCCTTGATGGTCAGGTAGATGAGACGCGGATTTATTTCGCGCAGGAGATCGTAGCCGAGGCCCAGGCCTTCGAGCGTGCCGAGCGAGAAATTTTCGGCGAGCATATCGACCCGCTTGACCAGTTCGAGGAACATCGCGCGCCCCTTCTCGCTCTTGAGGTTGAGCGTGACGGCGCGTTTGTTGGCGTTGAGCAGGACGAAGTACCATGAATCGGCGCCGTGCTTGTCGGTGAGCAGCCATCGGCCCTGCTCGCCATTCTTCGGCGACTCGACTTTGATCACGTCCGCGCCGAGCCACGCCAGCATCTCGGTACACGAGGTGCCGGCCTCGAATTGGGTCAGGTCCAGAATTTTGACGCCGCTCAACGCCTTTTCCATTGCCACACTCCCTGCCGCCCTGCGGCGCCCGGCGACGACCACGAGGATCGTCCGAGCGCGCGCGGATACCTGATCTAGCGCCCGCAGCAGCATGGCGGCAAGCTTCGAGGGCTGGACGCAAGCCGAGAACATTGCGGAGCACTGAACTGCGCCGATCCTAATTCGTGAAACCCTGCGCGGGTTTCACCCTTCCGCGGCAGGGCTGAGCCCTGCACCCAGTGATAATCGCGAAATACGCGCAGCGCGTCTTTCGCTCTCAATCGTGGGGAGCAGAGGACAGCGAGCGCCATCGGTGCTCGGCCTTAATGCCGCGCCGCCGTCGCAACGGCTGGCAGCCGTCGCCACGGCCGGGGGCGGTCTGGTACAACTCTCTTGCAGGACTGATCGAGGGATTGGACGCCGCAGGCAATGGCAGACACGGCCTTATCGAAGCTCGCGCGAATCCGCGAAGAACTGAACCGGATGTTCATCGAACGGGCCGATTTGATCGACGGCGCGATCGTGGCGCTGTTGTCGGCGAATCACGTGCTGATAATCGGGCCACCGGGAACGGCGAAATCGATGCTGGCCGACGAGCTGTGCCGGCGAATCGAAGGGGCGAACTACTTTCAATGGCTGCTGACCAAGTTCAGCACGCCGGAGGAAATTTTCGGCGCGGTGAGCCTCAGGGGACTGGAGGAAGACGATTACCGGCGGGTCACCACGCACAAGCTGCCCGAGGCGCATATCGCGTTCCTGGACGAAATCTTCAAAGCCAACTCGTCGATCCTCAACGCGCTGTTGACGATTATCAACGAGCGGATTTTCCACAACGGGCGCGAGCGGGCCGCGGTGCCGCTGATCACGATGTTCGGCGCGTCGAACGAACTCCCCGACGAGGACGAACTGACCGCGCTTTACGACCGGTTCATGCTGCGCTTTATCGCCGATTATATCACCGAGGAGCACGGCTTTATCCGGATGATGGCGGGCGGTCCCGAGCGCGCGCGGACCACGCTTAAATTTGCGGAGCTCGACGAGCTGCGCGCGGCGGCGGCGGCGGTGATCGTGCCGGGCGCGATCCTGGAGGCGATTGCGCAAATCAGGCGCGAACTCGCGCGCGGGCAGATTATCGTCTCGGATCGGCGATGGAAGAACTCGCTCGGGATTTTGCGCGCGCACGCGATCCTCGCCGGTCGGACGGCGGTCGCGGAAGACGACCTGATGTTCCTCACGCACGTCCTGTGGAAAGACCCCGAAGAGCGGCCCAAAGTGGCCGAGGTGCTCCGCCGAATCGTCCGGGGATACGAAGACAAGCTGCAGGAGCTGGTGTTCGAGAGCCGCGAGCTGCGCGAATACGCCGAGGGCGCGTGGGAGAGCGAGGAGCTGCGGCGGCGCGCGCTGACCGAGGCGAACGCGAAGCTGGCGAATATCGCGGCGCGTTTCGACCTGCTGCTGAAAGAAGCGGCGGACTCGGGGCGGGCGGTCGCCAATGCGGAGCGGATGCGGGTCGAGGTCAAGGATATCCAGCAGGCGGTGTTCCGCCGAAGCGTCGGCGACTAGAAATTCATGCCGGCCGAAGAATCAACCCCGGCGATCGTGCTTCGCGCGCGCGACTACGCCGAGTCGGATCGAATCGTCACCTTGCTGACGCTGCACGCCGGTAAGCTCAGCGGGATCGCCAAGGGCGCCAAAGCGTCGCGCCATCGCTTCGAGCGTAAGCTCGAACCGTTTACCCACGTCGTGCTGCATTACCGGCGCCGCCCGCACGGGCAGTTGGTGTTTATCACGCGCGCCGAAGCGGCCGACCTGCCGCAGCACGTGCTCGACGACGATCTGGGAAAGATCGCGCTCGGCAGCTACATGCTCGAACTTGCCGACGCGCTGACGACGGAGGAGAGCGAAGCGGCGGAGGCGTACCGGGTGTTGTCGGAAGGACTCGGCGCGCTCGGCCGCCGGTTCGCAGACGCGGCGCTCCGGCAGGCATTCGAGCTGCGGCTGCTCGGATGGGCGGGATTCGGACTTGAGTTCACGCGATGCCGCATCTGCGCGAGCGCCAATGGCAACAACGGCGCGACGGTTTATTTCGTCGTGTCGCGCGGCGGGATCGTGTGCGCGAAATGCCGGCCTTCGCTGGCGGAGGGCGCGATCAAGCTCACCAGCGGCGGCGCCGCAATTCTCGCGCGGCTGGGGACGGCGCCGATGGGCGACTCGCCCGGCTCGGAGGCGGCGGGAGCGGACGGTGCGCTCGCGATCGCGCGGTTTATCGGATCGATCGTGGATCGGCGGCTGCGGAGCCAGGAATTTCTCGATTCAATCTTGCCGGGCGCGGGCAAGGGGTGAAAAACTGACAATTATCCGCCGGATTCGCGCGCGGGAGATTCTCCGTACACCACTTCGGGTTCGCGGTAGCGGCCGGCCTGATGCTCGATCAGGACGATGCCGCAGTTGGGCGGCACATGCGCGCCTTCCCATTTGCCGGTCACGTGCGCCCACACCGACCGCATCACGCCGCCGTGACTGACGATTATGATCTCTTCGTCGGGATAATCGCGCGCTACGCGATCGAGAACCGGAGCGACGCGCCTGAGCACGTCTTCATGGCTCTCGCCGCCCGGCGCGCGCCATGCCCATGGGCGCTCGGGATCGAAGGTGGGATCGATAGCGACCGACTCGTAGGGCTGTCCGGCCAGCTCGCCAAGGCTCTGTTCGCGGAACTCCGCCTCGTATTCGATCGGGATGCGCAGCAGGTCTGCGATGATGAGGCCGGTCTCGCGGGCGCGCGCGAAGGTGCTGGCGATCACGCGCGCGGGCTGAAACTTATGCTTGATTCTGAGCGCGGCCTCGTGCGCCTGGCGGCGGCCGAGCTCGGTTATTTTCGCCTCGCCGGAGGTGGTGAAGCGGCGAATCGCGTTGCCCTCGCTCTCGCCGTGACGAACCATTATGAGTTTGCCCATAGGGTAAAAAGTTTCTCCGAAAATTCAGTCCGGCGCTATCGCAAGGGTACGCTTGCTTAAGTCCCGGACTTGTCGCCGCCGCCTCCGGCAGCTTTTGCCAACGCGCGGAACGGTTCCAACAGATCGATCGGCAGCGGAAAAACGATGGTGGAATTATTTTCGCCCGAGATCTCCTTGAGCGTCTGCAGGTAGCGAAGCTGGAGCGTGATCGGGCTCTTGCTCATGATCTCGGCGGCCTCGGCGAGCCGCTGCGAGGCCTGGAATTCGCCTTCGGCGGCGATGACCTTGGCGCGGCGCTCGCGCTCGGCCTCGGCCTGGGCCGCGATCGCGCGCTGCATATCCTGCGGGAGATCGATATTTTTCAACTCGACCAGGGTGACCTTGACGCCCCACGGCTCAGTTTGCAAATCGACGATTTCCTGGATGCGCGCGTTGACCTTGTCGCGCTGGCTGAGCAACTCGTCGAGTTCGGTCTGGCCGCCGACGGAGCGCAAGGTGGTCTGCGCCAGTTGGGCGGTGGCGAACAGGAAATTTTCGACCTCGGTAACCGCGCGCGAGGGTTCGACGACGCGGAAGTACACGACCGCGCTGACCTTGACCGTGACGTTGTCCTTGGTGATGACGTCCTGCGGCGGGATGTCGAGAGTCACGGTCCGCAGATCGATCCGGCGCATCCGCTCGAGCATCGGGATGACGAAGATCACGCCCGGGCCGCGATAAGGCGCGAGGCGGCCAAGGCGGAAGACCACGCCGCGCTCGTACTCGTTGAGGACGTTGAGTCCGCTCAAAATGAAAATTGCAACGATGAAGACGACTACGCCCGCTCCGCTCGCCATCGCGATTCTCCTTCGCCCCCAAGGGCGCGAGGCTGGTTGATGCCCTGCGTTATCCTGCGAACCATGCGAAACCGTCCAGGCTTCACGATAACTTCTGCACCTGCAATTCCAATCCGTCAATCGACTTGACCCGGGCGCGCGCGCCGGGCGCGAGCGCGTCGGTGCTGACGGCGCGCCAAATCTCGCCGTGGACAAACACCTTGCCCGGGGCGCCGGGAGCGATCGCCTCGCGCACTTCGGCGACCGCGCCGAGCAGGCCGTCGGGGCCGATGGTCGAGCGGCGGCGGCGCTCGCGGGCGACGAGGTATCCGATGCCGAGGATGATCAGCGTCAATCCGGCGGCGGCGCCATAGATGATGTCGCGATCGATCACCAACTCGGTCTGGGACGTATCGATCAAAAACAACGAGCCGATGACAAAGGCGATAACGCCGCCCAGGCCGAGGATTCCGTAGCTGGCGACGAAGGCCTCGGCGATCAGCAATCCGGTGCCGAGAAAAATCAACAGCAAGCCGGTGAGATTCACCGGCAGGACCTGGAATGACGCGAGCGCGAGCAGCAGGCAAATCGCGCCGGCGACGCCGGGAAAGATCACGCCGGGATGCGCGAACTCGAAGTAGAGGCCGATCAAGCCCGCCATCAGCAGCAGGTAGACGATGTTGGGATCGGCCAGCGTGTTGAGCAGTTGCTGGCCAGGCGTCATCCGCGCGCGGCGCACGGCGGCGCCGGCCAGCGCGAGCGTCATCGTGCGGCCGGCGACCTGGACCTTGCGGCCGGTGGCTTGCGCGAGCAGGCTCGGGAGATCGGGCGCGACGATATCGACGACGTTGCGGGCAAGCGCCTCGCGCTCGCCGATCGCGACGCTGCGGCGGACGGCCTGCTCGATCCAATCTTCGTTGCGGCCGCGCTGCTGAGCGATCGTGCGGGCAAAGGTCGCGGTGAAATTCTCGACCTTTTGACCGATCGCGCCCTTGAGCTCTTCTCCGCCCTCTTCGACCGGATGAGCCGCGCCGATCGTGGTTCCCGGCGCCATCGCGGCTACGTTCGCGGCTTCGGTGATAAAGGTGCCGGCGGACGCGGCGCCGGCGCCGGATGGCGCGACGTAAACGATTACGGGCACGGGAGCGGCCAGGAGGTCCTTGACGATTTTTTCGGCGGAAGTGAGCAGGCCGCCCGGAGTGTCGAGCTCGATCACCAGGGCGCCCGCCCCGCCCGCATCCGCGGACGCGAGCGAATCCTCGATGAAGGACGCGGTGGCGGGATTGATCGAGCCGTCAATGGCGATCAGTTGAACCCATGGCGCAGGCGCGGCCGAGCTTGCAGGCTCGGCGGCGGCGAGGATCCGATCCGACGCGAACGATGCGATCGCGATCGCCAATGCCGTGGCGGCGGCGAAGCGCAAGCGCAGATTCACGGGGCGGAACCGCCGCGGCGCGGAATCGGCATCTCGAGAAATTTCATCACTTCCTGAATATCCGCCCACACCAGCCGTTTGTCGGCCGGATTGCGGAGCAGGTAGGCGGGATGAAAGGTGGGCATGAATCGAATTTGGCGAAAATCGTGCCAGTTGCCGCGCAGCTTGCTGATGGGGGTCTTTACCTTGAGCACGGCCTGCACCGCGAAAGCGCCCAGCCCGACGATCGCGCGCGGACGGACGAGGTCAATCTGGCGAAAAAGGAACGGCTCGCACGCGGCGACTTCGTCGGGCTCGGGATTTCGATTGTCGGGCGGCCGGCACTTGATCACGTTGCAGATGTACACCTCGGCGCGGCGGATGCCCATGCCGCGCTCGATGATGTCGGTCAACAGTTGGCCGGCGCGGCCGACGAATGGCTCGCCGCGGGCGTCCTCGTCAGCGCCAGGCGCCTCGCCAACGAACATCAACTGCGCGTTGGGATTGCCGACGCCGAAGACGAGATTGGTGCGGCGCGGCGCGAGCTTGCATCGCTGACAATCTCCGATGAAGCCGCGCAGCTCTTCGAGCGTCGAGGATTTTTCGAGTCCGGGATATTTCGAGAACAGTTCGGCGGGGATGAGTGCGGCGCCGGTCGTGGCGGCTGCGGGCGCCGGAGCGGCTCCAGGAGCCGGCGCGGGCGGTGACGCAGGCGCGGGAAGTCCTTCCATCCCCTCCTCGCGCAACTGCTCGACGTAATCGCGGATCGTGGCGATTAGCTTGCTACGATTCGGCGGCGGCGACGCGTCCATTCGGAAGCTATCTGACGGCGCGCAAGCGCGGGGATTTAGCCGGGCGGGCGGACTTCGGCCCGGCCGCGCGGATTGCGGCGATTCGATCGAGGATCAGGTCCGCGACCGCATCCTTGGACATCTGCGGATGGCTCTGGGAGCGGCCGTCGGCGCCGATAAGCGTAACGATATTGGTATCGACCTCGAAGCCGGCACCCGCCTGGGTCACGTCGTTGGCGACGATCAGATCGAGTCCCTTGCGCTTGAGCTTGGCGCGGGCGTTGGCTTCCAGGTCACCGGTCTCGGCGGCGAATCCTACGAGCAGGCGCGCGCCCTTCTTCGCCGCAATGCGCGGCATCTCGTCGGCGATCGACTCCAGCTCGAGTCGAAGCCCGCGCGCATCCTTGTTGATCTTGCCGGGCGCCGGCTTGGCAGGGCGGAAATCGGCAATCGCCGCCGCCATCACCAGCGCCGTGGACCACGGAAAATTGCGAGACGTTTGACTGAGCATCGCGGCCGCCGTCACCGTGTCGATTCGTTCGACGCCGTGAGGCGTGGCGAGCGCGGACGGCCCCGCAACGAGCCGCACCGCGGCGCCGCGACGCCACGCCGCGCGCGCGATCGCAAATCCCATCTTGCCCGACGAACGGTTGGAGACGAAGCGCACCGGATCGATCGGTTCCTGAGTGGGTCCGGCCGTCACCAGAATGTTTTCGCCCGCGAGGTCCTGCGCGGAGAGCATTTTCTCGATTTCCGCGACGATGATCGCCGGGTCCGCCAGGCGGCCCTTGCCCTCGTAGCCGCATGCGAGTGCGCCCTCGCCGGGCTCGATGATCAGCACCCCGCGCGAGCGCAGCCGGGCGAGGTTCTCGACGACGGTCGGATGCTCGTACATGTGCACGTTCATCGCGGGTGCGAACGCGACTTTCGCGCGCGTGGCGAGCAAGACGGTGGTCACGATGTCGTCGGCGATACCGACGGCGGCCTTGGCGATCACGTCGGCGGTGGCGGGCGCGATCACGATCGCGTCGGCGCTGTCGGCGAGTCTGATGTGGCCGATTTCAGATTCCTGCGTGAGCGAGAACGTGTCGGTGGCGACGGGATTGGAGCTGAGCGTCTGGAGCGTAAGCGGGGTGATGAACTCGGTCGCGTTGCGCGTCATCATGACCCGGACGATCGCGCCGGAGTTGACCAGCAGGCGGACGAGTTCCGCGGATTTATACGCGGCGATTCCGCCACTCACGCCGAGAACGATCGTCTTGCCGCTGAGCACGCTCATCGAGGCTTAATTCTAGTGCGGTCTGCGCGTGAGCGAAACGGCCCGCGTGGCACGCCCGTCAGTCGTAGTATTCAAGTCCGAGATGGGTGATCAGGTCCTCGCCGCGCATCCAGCGCAGGGTGTTCTTGAGCTTCATCAACTGGATGAAGATGTCGTGCTCGGGGTAGATGTTGGGCGCGTGCATCGGCGCCTTGAAGTAGAAGGACAGCCATTCCTGAATCCCGCGCATGCCGGCGCGATGGGCCAAATCGAGAAACAGCACGAGGTCGAGCACCAGCGGCGCCGCCAGGATCGAATCGCGGCACAGGAAGTTGATCTTGATCTGCATCGGATAGCCGAGCCATCCGAAGATGTCGATATTGTCCCAGCCCTCCTTGGAGTCGCCGCGCGGCGGGTAGTAGTTGATCTTCACCGAGTGGAACACGTCGCTGTAAAGCTGCGGATACAGCTCGGGTTGAAGGATCTGGCCCAGCACGGAGAGCTTGGTCTCTTCCTTGGACTTGAACGAGCCGGGATCTTCCAGCACCTCGCCGTCGCGATTGCCCAGGATGTTGGTCGAGAACCATCCCGACATCCCGAGCATGCGCGCCTTCAGTCCGGGCGCGATCATGGTCTTCATCAACGTCTGGCCGGTCTTGAAGTCCTTGCCGCAGATGGGGAGCCTGGCCTCGCGCGCGAGCTCCAGCAAGCGCGGGCGTGTCGGTGGTCAGGTTGGGCGCGCCGTTGGCGTACGGGATACCCATCTTGAGCGCGGCGTAGGCGTAGATCTGGCTCGGCGCGATTTCGGGATCGTTGTTGGCCAGCCCGGCCTCGAAGCGCTTTGAGCGTCTCATGCACCGCCGACGGGCGATGGAACACCTCGGTCGAGCCGCACCATACCATCACGGTGCGGGTGACGCCGGTGCGATGCTGGAACTGGCGGATGTCGTCCATCAGCATCGCGGCCTTGTCCATCTTGGTGCGCGCTTCCTTCAGATTGGGGCCGCGGATGTTGCGCACGTAGTCCTGGTCGAACACCGCCTCCATCGGACGAATTTTTTCCAGGGGCTCGCGCACCTGCTCCAGCAGCGCGGGATCGAGCACCGCGGCGTTGCGCGCCGCTTCGTAGGCGCTGTCTTCGAAAATATCCCATCCGCCGAATTCGAGGTCTTCCAATTTGGCGAGCGGGACGAAGTCCTTGATCAGCGGGGTGCGTCCCTCGGTGCGCTTGCCCAGGCGGACGGTGGCGAGCTGGGTCAGAGATCCGATCGGCGCGCCGAGCCCGCGCTTGACCGCCTCGACCCCGGCGATGAAGGTGGTGCTGACGGCGCCGATGCCGGGAAGCAGCACGCCGAGCTTGCCGTCCGCGGGTGCGATTCGGACGGAATCTTTTGTGGTCAAACTTCAGGCTCCACGGCGTCAGCCCTTTTGAAAGCGCGAAGGGTAGTCGGCGCCGAAGGTTTGATCGGGATGGAGCACGCGAGCGCGCTCGATCAGCACCTCGTCGGTCTCGGGAATGTTGGGGTCCGGGATGCAGCAATCGACCGGGCAAACCGCCGCGCACTGCTCCTGGTCGAAGAAGCCGACGCATTCGGTGCATTTGGCGGGGGCGATATAGTAGAGGTCGTCCCTGATCGCGGGCGTGGTCGCGCCGTTGAGTTCCCATGGCGCGCCGCCTTCGTAAATGGCGGTGTTGGGGCATTCCGGCTCGCACGCACCGCAGTTAATGCATTCTTCTGTTATTACCGTGGCCATTTTCGAGCTCCAATCCGGTCTTTAGTTGAACCAGGTTGCCGCGCCTGGGCGGCCGCGAAACGATTACACCGAACCGCAACAATATCGGCGCGCGGCAAGTCGAGCAAGTATTTCGAGCGGTTAGTTGTCAACCCGCGGCGGCGTTTGCAATCCGCCGTGCCAGCTCCATGAACGCCACGGCGGCCGGATGCTCGGGGTTGGCGATGGTTATCGGCATGCCCTCGTCGCCGGCCTGGCGCACGTCGGGGTAGATCGGAATCCGCGCGAGCAGTTGGGTCCCCTGCTCCGCGGCCATCCGCTCGCCGCCGCCGTAGCCGAAAAGTTCGTCGCGCTCGCCGCAATCCGGACAGACGAAATAGCTCATGTTCTCGACCACGCCGAGAATCGGGCAATGCACCTGCCGGAACATCTTGACCGCGCGCGTCGCGTCGAGCAGCGCAACGTCCTGGGGCGTCGTCACGATCACGGCGCCGTCGAGCGAGACCTGCTGCGCGAGCGTCAACTGCGCGTCGCCGGTGCCGGGCGGAAGATCGACGACCAGAAAATCATTGCTGCCCCACACCGTGTCGTTGAGGAATTGGCGCACGGCCCCCATCACCATCGGTCCGCGCCAGATGACCGGCGCCTTCTCGCCCAGGAAAAATCCGATCGAGATCAGCTTCACGCCGTACTTTTCGATCGGGAAGAAATTCTGTCCGCCCGCCGACCGGGGCCGCTCCTCACCGGCGCCGAACATCATCGGCATCGACGGCCCGTAGAGGTCGGCGTCGAGCAGTCCGACGCTCTTGCCCAATCGCGCCAGCGCCACCGCGAGGTTTGCCGCAACCGTGGATTTGCCGACTCCGCCCTTGCCGCTGGCCACCGCGATTATGTGCTTGATGCCTTCGAGCCGCACCCGGCCGGTTTTCTCGCCAAGCTCGGCTTCGATTGGATGCACCCTAAGCTCGACGCTGGGCACGCCGAGGCCGTGCGTGAGCGCGTGATGGATTTTCCCGGCCAGCTCGCGGATCACCTCGTCGCGCTCGGTGGCCTGCCGAATGGTGATCGCGTAGCCGCCGCTTGGCGCAGGCTGGGCATCCTCGACGATTCCGAGCGCAACGATGTCAGCGGCGTAACCGGGATACTTTACGTGTCCGAGCGCCTCGATAACCGCATCGTTTGATACCTGTCGTGCCACTGATGCGATTATCGCAGATGGATTAGCGCGTCGAAAGCATCGCGCCGCTGCACCATATGCGCTAAGGGCGCTCCTGCGCGTAGTCCCACGAGATCGTGCGCGACGGCTTGAAGCTCACTACGACGACCTTGTTGCCCTTGAGCGATTTGGCGTACGCCTTGCCGAGTTTCTTGCCCAGGTACTCGACCGCCATCCGCTCGGTGCGCTTGTCGTCGATCTTTTCCTCGAGCGTGGCACGCCCTTTCAGCACCACCGTCTTGTAGGGCGCCTCCTTGGTATCGACCACCAGCGTGATTCGCGGATCATGCGCCAGGCATTTGTATTTGAACGTCTGGGCGCCGGTGTGAAAGACGATTCGCCCGTCGACGTACTCGTACCAGGTCGGCACGGCGTGGGGCGCGCCGTCGGGGGCGGTGACCGCGACCACCGCGACGATCGGTTTCTTGAGCAGCTTCTCGATGTCTTTTTTCTTCATCGGCATGGGGACGAGGTCTCCTGTGGCAGCGGCCTGGAAGTGGGTGAAAAATCAAAAGTTAAAGTAAAACTTCACTTACCTTTGAAATTCGGCTTGCGTTTTTCGCGGAAGGCGCGGATGCCTTCGCGCACGTCCTCCGACGGATTCGTGATCATCACGTTGAGCGCGGCGTCCTCGAGCGCATTCTCGAGGGTCATCTCGCGCTGCTTGTACATCATACGTTTGGCCAGCCTTATTGCCAGCGGCGGTCCGTCCGCGAGCCGCCGCGCGAGATCGTTCACCCGCGCCTCGAGTTCCGCGTGCGGCACCACTTCGGTCACGAGCCCGAGTTCGAGCGCCGTCCTGGCGTCGTAGACTTCGGACAGCAGCGTCATCTTGAGTGCGCGATCCAGCCCCATGAAGCGCGGGAACAGGTATGCTCCGCCTTCGTCGCAGAGCAGCGCGAACTTGAGCGCGGTGTCGCCCAGCCGCGCTTGGTCCGACGCAATCCTGAAATCGCACGAGAGTGCGAGCGCCAAGCCGCCCGCCACCGCCGCGCCGTTGATCGCCGCGATCACGGGCTTGTCGAAGCGATGGAGCGACAGGACGAGCTGATGGAACCCTTCGCGCATCTGGAGCATATGGCTCATCGGATGCCCGTGAAATCGCGAAATGCTCTCGGGCGCGCCGCTGATATCGCCGCCGGCGCAGAACGCGCGTCCGCTGCCGGTGATGATCAACACGCGGACCTCGTCGTCCTGGCGGGCGAGATCGATCGCCGCGCACATTTCCTTGACCATCGTCTCGTTGTAGCCGTTCATCCGCTCGGCGCGGTTGATGGTGATTTTCGCGACGTGCTCGCGCGCGTCGTAGATGATCGTCTTGAAGTCCATGGTCGAAGTGCCTCCGCTAGCGGCCCTTGAACTTCGGCGGGCGCTTCTCGATAAACGCTTTGGCGGCCTCGCGATGGTCCTCGGTCAGGCCGGTCATGATTTGGCCCCACGCCTCGCGGTCGAGCAGCTCGATGAACTCGTGAGTGATCGCCGCGTTGAGATTCGCCTTCATGTACGAATAGGCAACCGACGGACCGTTGGCGATCCTCGAGGCTATCGCATGGACTTCGTCGTGCAGCCGAGCCGCCGGCACCACGCGATTTGCCAGGCCGATTCGCAATGCTTCGTCGGCGCCTATTATGTCGGCCAGAAAATACAATTCGCGCGCCTTGGCCGACCCGACCAGTTGGGTCAGCGACCAGGTGCCGCCGTAATCGCCCGAGAAACCGACCTTGGCGAAGGCGGTGGCGAAACGCGCGGTGTCCGACGCGATCCTGATGTCGCACGCCATCGCCAGGCTGAGTCCCGCGCCGGCCGCCGGCCCGTTGACCGCCGCGATCGTCACTTTGGGCATCTCGTGCAGCATCCGCGACGCCTCTTCGCCGCGCCGCAGTCCCGCGACCATATCCTCGATCGTATGCGGCGCACCCGATCCGCCGGCGCCCTCGTTGCGTTCGCGCATCGCGCCGATATCTCCGCCGGAGCAGAATCCGCGCCCCGCGCCGGTCAGCACGACGGCGCCAATCTCGCGATTGGTCGCGGCGCTCGTCAGGTTGTCCACCAGCCCGCCCATCATCTCGGCGCTCATCGCGTTGAGCTTGTCGGGCCGATTCATCGTGAGGTAAAGGACGCGGTCCTTCAGTTCCGTGAGCAAATGGTCCGCCATTTTTTCGCCTCCAAAAATCCGGGGGTCGTTTCAGGTACTACTTCACGTCCGCCAATCTGTCGAGCGCCGCCGCCACTGCCTGGGTGCCGTCGAGATCGTGACCGAGCGCGGCGGCCGCGTTGAACATCGAGGCCATCAGCGCAAGTCCGGGCAGCGCGAGGCCCGATTCGCGCGCCGCCTCGGGCGCTTTCAGCCGGCTCCACGCCGCCAACAAGTCACGTTCGCTTCGATGGCTTGGAAGACGACCGGCAAAGTGACTGGGCGCGAGCGGTTTCTGGCCGAGATGGATGCAATGATTCCGTGGCCGCGGCTCATCGCTCTGATCGAGCCGCACTACCCGAAAGCAGGAAACGGCCGCCGGCCGCCGGGACTCGAAAAGATGCCGCGCATCTACACTCAAGTGCTTGTGCAGAGCTTCCCTAGAGGCAATTTAAGCGACGAGATAGATGTGGTCATCTACGATCGCAAGTACCAACTACCAGGACAGTCGCTCGCTTAATTCCTGTGCCAACTTGTCCAAAAGGTTCTGACGGCGTACGAGTGTTGCAACGATCAGAACGGAAGCTTATACTTCCGTCTTGAGCAGTCCTCGGTTAGCCGGAGGAAAAGGGCTCGCGCCGCCCCGCCGTCCATGAGCCGCGCTGGCTTCAAGCTGCGGGAGGAACGATGGGCGTTATCGAAGCAGGCGAAGCTGATCGGCTTTTTGAGTCATTCTCGCCACCGGACCCTGACGAACTCGGACGGCTCGAACAGGATGTCTATCGCCAGTTGAAGGCGCCGCACGAAGCGCATCTGAAACTTCTTGGCAACGGCGAAATCACAATCGCCGTGGCGCACCCTCGGGAGTCGCCGCGATGGGCCTGTAAGCGCATGCCGCCAGCCGGGAAAGAGGCCGCTGACCGGTTCAAGGCAACCATCGAGCGCTACATGGACAGGCTGGAGTCCGCAAATGTGCGCGTCGTTCCGACCAGCATCCATGTGATTGCAGCGTCCACCGGTGGTTACGCCCTCTATCTTTGTCAGCCGCTACTGTCGGCACACACACTTCTTCACAACATCCTGCGCGAGCGGACACCGAACGAACATGACCTGGTGCTGGTGAGCATGTTCGAGGCGATCAAGCGAGCAACCTCTCCGACCCTTGGCGTTGATGGTCAGGCCGCCAACTGGGCCTGGGTGGACGGCGAGCCTTGGAACTTTGATATATCGACGCCGATGCTCCGCCGGCCAGACCTAAGTTCCGAAATCGACGTAAGCCTTCTGGTTCAGCCGTACCCGGGATTTTTGCGGCCGTTTATTCGCCGGTGGGTCGCGCCCTCATTGATTGAGCGGTTTCACGACCTGCGTATGTGCCTCGTCGATGCCGCAGCAGCGCTCATCAAAGACCAGCTTCGCAATTGGCTGCCAGCTTCTGCCGCGGCGATCAACCGCTTGGTGGAAGAGCCGGTTTCGGTCGCGGAACTCGAAAAGTATTATGCTAACGGGAAGATGTTGTGGGTGTTCGGCTACCGGATGAAGCGGCTCGAGCGGCGCTTGAAGTGGCTGTCCGGCAAGACCTATCAGTACCTGATCCCACCACCGACCGGTTGGCCCTGAGTAAGGTGGGGCCGGATTCGAGGTGAAGCCTCGCGCGAAGATCGCGATTGCGAGCGCGGTTCGAAGATATTATGAAGAAGGCGCAATTGTCCGGTCTCGCATGACGACGGGAGAACATCATGAGCGGGAAAGAAGAGTTCGAGAAGCTTCCGGAAGCAATGCCGAAGTGGATCAGGGACCATGTGGAGCTCTACCTCTCTGATCCCGAAAAGGCTCACCTCTGGGACTCGACCATTGGCGGCGGACCGGGCCCGCTGCCGACATTGCTCCTCATCGCGCGCGGAGCCAAGAGCGGCAAGCTCCGGCCACTGCCGCTCCTCTACCGGGAGATGGATGGGAAGTACGTCGTCATCGGCTCTAAGGGCGGCGCGCCGGCGCATCCGGGATGGTACGTGAATCTGAGGGCGAATCCGGAGTGCGAGATCCGAATCGGCTCCAAGTGCATGCGCGCGCGGGCGCGGACGGCGAGCGGGGACGAACGAACGCGCGGCTGGAAGAAGATGGCGGAGATGTATCCGCCGTACGACGCCTACCAGAAGCTAGCGGGTTCGCGGCAGATCCCGGTTGTGATTCTCGAGCCGATCGGCTCGGCATGATCGCGAGGCTCGTCGAGGCGGCTCGCTCCTCTCCCTCACCGCGAGCAAGCCGATGAAACCGATCACGCGCGCCGCAGCTTGCGAGATTGAATATGCGAAGAAGGCGCAGTTGTGGACCTGATTTTGGTCCGCCACGGCTTGCCGGAACGCAGCGTTAACTCTTCCGACCCGCCTCTGTCGGCACGGGGGCGAGCGCAAGCCGAGCGAGTCGGAGCGTTCCTTGCCCAAGAGACCATCGACGCGGTTTGGTCGAGCACCCAGCGGCGCGCCATCGAGACCGCCACGCCTCTCGCCGCGGCCGTCAAGCTCGGCCTTCTGACTCATCCCGCAATCCGCGAGTACGACAGGGATCATACCGAGTACGTCCCGGACGAGGCCCTCAAGCTCGAAGACTACGCCGCCTGGCTCGCTCAGCGCACGGGACGAGGCCTCGACCTCGGAGCATTTCAGGCGGAGGTAGTCGATGCCATCGAGCACATCATCGGCGAGAATGCCGGACGGCGAGTAGCCGTTTTCTGCCACGGCGGCGTGATCAACGTCTGGACGGCGCATGTGCTGCGGAGGCCGGTGCGGCTGTTCTTCGATCCAAACTACGCAAGCGTCAACCGGTTTTCCTGTGCGCGCAGCGGCGTGCGCACCATCGTCTCGCTCAACGAATTTGCCCATTTGGGGGACCTCGCTCGACGCGAGATTTAGCCGGCCGGCCGCCGATGGCGATTAAAAGGGAGGCCTCGAACGATCGTTCCAATACCGCCGCATCAGCGGCAAGCTGTGCATCGGCGAGAAACCCGGTCACGCCAGATGCATCATCCGGCGCCAGGGATGGGCGACCGGTGGCAAATCGAAGATGATTACAGGAGTTAGAATCGGGTGACGACGAAAAGTGTGCTCTCTTCCGACCTACAGCTCCGCCGCGCCCCACAGCAGGCTCGCAGCCGGGCGACGATGGACCGAATTCTCAAGGTGGGCGCCGAGCTGCTCGACGAGCTTGGCGTCGAAGGGTTCAACACTAATATTCTTGCCGAGCGCGCCGGCTTGGGAATTCGTGCAATCTATCGGTACTTTCCGAACAAGCTTGCGGTCCTCGTGCGCATGGCGGAGCAGTCCACCGAGGCGGGATGGGCGTGGATCGGTGACCTCCGCCGGGCTTCCGAGTACGACAACTGGAAATCGGCCGTCGATCGATCCATCGATGGATACTACCGGGGCGCCTCTCGTTATCGTGGCTTCGCAGCGTTGCGAGCAGCGGCCCAGGCCATTCCCGAACTCCGGGAAATAGACAATCGAGAGAAAAAGAGACTCGGACGCGAACTCGCGATCGGCCTGAGAGACGTCGGCATAGCGCTTAACGGACCTCACTTGGCCGCCCTGTGCAGAACGATTATCGAATCGTCCGAGCGCATCCTCGATATTGCAGTGCAGAGCCCCCCTCACGAGGCTAAGCTCCTAGTGCGCGAGCTGAAGCTGATGATTACCAATCTGCTGTCGGCCTACTTGGACTAAAACCTCACGCAAGCGCCATTGTCCGGAAAATAACACGTTTTGAGGAGCGCGCCAGGCGCGTCAACCACCGGCGCCAACCGCCGCTTGTCATCCACCCCATAGCGTCAACCGCCCTGTCAACCGATTGAGAAGTTGACGGGAGAGCAGTTCGCACCGGACTGTATAATCCGCCATTTTTTTCGGTTCCAAAAATCCGGGGTTCGTTTCAGGTACTACTTCACGTCCGCCAATCTGTCGAGCGCCGCCGCCACTGCCTGGGTGCCGTCGAGATCGTGACCGAGCGCGGCGGCCGCGTTGAACATCGAGGCCATCAGCGCAAGTCCGGGCAGCGCGAGGCCCGATTCGCGCGCCGCCTCGGCCACCAGCCGGAGGTCCTTGCGAATCAGCTTGATGAAGAAGCCGGGCCGATAATCGCCGGCGATGATCCTGGGACCCAGATTCGACAACTGCCACGACCCGGCCGCGCCCGCGCCGATCGCCTCGATCACCCGCGACGCATCCAGGCCTCCGGCCTGCGCGAACTTGATCGCCTCGGCCGCGGCTTCGAGCGCAAGCGCCACCGCGATCTGATTGGCCAGCTTGGTCATCTGGCCCGCGCCCGACGCGCCCATGTGCGTCACCCGGCGGCCAAGCAGCTCGAACTGCGGACGCGCACGCTCGAACGCCGGCGCTTCTCCGCCAACCATGATCGCGAGCGTGCCGTCGCGTGCGCCGACGTCGCCGCCCGATACCGGCGCATCGAGGTAATCGACCCCGGCGCGCTTCAGCCGCGACGCGATCCTGCGCTCGGCCGCCGGCGAAACAGTGCTCATATCGACGACCAGCTGTCCCGCGGCGAGCGCGGGTTCGATCTTCGCGACGGTCGCCTCTACGTCGGGCGTGTCGGGCACGATGATGAACACCGCATCCGCGCCCGCAGCGCACGCAGGCGCGTCCGCCGCGACGATCGCGCCATCAGCCGCGAGCGCTCGCGCCTTGTCGGCGGAGCGGCTGAAGACGCGGACGCGATGACCCGCGGCGATCAATCGCCGCGCCATCGGCGCGCCCATTATTCCGGTTCCAATCCATCCGATTTCCATGCGCTCTGCTCCATAAGCCATGCATCGCGATCCGGGGACTAGATTTGCACCCTGTTCGATCGCGCAAGCCTGCCGAGCCACGGGACGAAGCGGCCGACCCGGCGCGCCCACGCCTCGTAATCCGCGCCGTACCTCCGGATCAAATACGCTTCCTCTTCGAGCGCCTGATAGCGCAGGTTCAGCATCGCCCCGATTATGATGAGCAACGAGAGAATCGTCGGGATCAGCAGCATCCAACCCACCATCGTTATGCCGAACCCGAGATAGATCGGATTGCGCGAAAACCGAAACGGTCCCGAGGTTATCAGCCCGGCCGCCGGACTCTCCTTCTCGCCGCTGACCGGGATTTCCCAGGACGCGCCCATCGTCGCGATCGCGCTCAGAATCAACAACCCGCCCGCAAGCGCGACTATCGTGCCCAAAACGGGTAGCGGATCGAAAAGCCGGTTCCCCAGCGGGATATACACTCCAAAGGCCGCCGAAGCGCCCTGCCAAACCAGCAGCGCGCCAAACGCAATCAGGGCGGCCGCCCTGATTGCATCCATCGCCCCGCCGCCACCCGAACCCGAGAGCCGAATCGGCACGCGGCCGTACTTGACGCGGTAGCGGGCAATGATCGCGCTCATCACCGATGCGTAGGCCGCCAGCATCGCAAGCGGGACAAAACGCCAGAATGTCATCGCTCAGCGATTACCACATAACGATTGTCGCCGCGAAGCGGCCCCCCCATCGCCCGCCTGTCGCCTGGCCGGCGGACGCAATTCTAGCGCTGGCCGGTCCAATCGGGGCGAGCGACCGACCGCCATCGAGCACGAATCGCCTGGTACTCGGCGGCCGGCAATGGCCCGGCGTTGGCGTGCGCGATATTTTGCGCGATTCGCTCGGGCCGGGTCGTGCCGACGATCGCGGTGGTCACGCCGACGGTGCCGAGCGTGAATCTAAGCGCGATCGCGGCTGAATCCTCGGCGGGGCCGCGGATAAAATCGTAGTCGAGCGCCTGCAGCCGATCCCAATACGGCCGCGAGTACGAATCGCGCGGCGGCTGTATCCCGTGGCGCCAGGCGGCGTTGGCGATCGGCCGCTTGACGATCACGCCCATCCCGCGCGCGGCAGCCTTGGGCAGCACGAGTTCGATCGCTTCCTGGTCGGCGATGCTCACGGAGATCTGCACGGTGTCGAACGCGCCGCTTTCGACCGCGTAGACCGCTTCGTCCGCGTCCGCGCTGCATCCCACGAAGCGCGTCTGTCCGCGCTCGCGGGCCTGCTGGATAACCTCGATCGCGCGGCCGTCTCTGAGAGTCGCCAGCGGCGGGCTGTGCAGTTGGAGCACATCGACGTGGTCGGTGCGCAAGTTCTTGAGGCTCCGCTCGATACTGTGCGCGAGCATCGCGGGTTCCCAATCCGCCGGCGCATAACCCAGGGCACGCCCGAGCGCAGACCCGGGCGGCGCATGGCCGCATTTGGTCATCAGCACAACTCCCGCGCGGCGCGTGGCAATCGCCTTGCCGACGAGCGCCTCGCCGCCGGCGTAGCACTCGGCCGTATCGATCAGGTTGATACCGGCGTCGAGCGCGGTGTTCAGGATTTTATCGACGGTCTTCTGTGCGACGGCTTGATAGCCAATCTCGGAGCCGCCGAAGCCAACCGTGCTGACCCGGATTCCGGTCCTGCCCAACGCGCGGTATTCGATCGCCATAAGGATGAACCGCGAAGATACGGAGAATTGGGAGACGAAGCAAAAAGAAAAGGGCCGGACGGCGATGCGTCCGGCCCTTCAAGGCAATCCTGACTGCGAAAACCGCTCAGGCGGCCTGCTTGGTCTCGATCGCCAGGCTCTCTTCCGCGATCGAACCGCGCTTGGAGAAGGTGACCGCGACCGCCAGCGCGACGATCGCCAGCACCACCACCGCGACCCGCAGCAGAGTCACACCGCCAAGCGCAACCGTGGTAAAAGGCGCCGCGAGAATCGCGACCAGGTTCATCACCTTGATCATCGGGTTCAGCGCAGGGCCGGCCGTGTCCTTGAACGGATCGCCGACGGTGTCGCCGACCACCGACGCCTTGTGCACGTCGGTGCCCTTGCCGCCCAGGAATCCGTCCTCGATCTTTTTCTTGGCGTTGTCCCAGTTCGCGCCCGCATTCGACATGAACACCGCCATCAACTGGCCGGTCAGGATCGTGCCGCCGAGGAACCCGCCGAGTGCGCCCGCGCCGAGGCCGAAACCGACCAGCAGGGGCGAGAAAATCGCAAGGATTCCCGGCCCGAGCAGCTCTTTCTGCGACGCGGCGGTGACGATATCGACGCACGCGCTGTAGTCGGGCAGCTCTTTGCCCTCCATGATCCCCGGATGCGCGCGGAGCTGGCGGCGGACCTCGAACACGATCTGATAGGCCGCGCGGCTGACGGCTTTTATCGCGAACGAACTGAACAGGAACGGCACCGCGCCGCCGATCATCAGGCCCACGAACACGGTGGGCATGTTGATCTGCACGCCAATCGCGCCGAGATGAGCTTCATCGATAAAGGAGCGGAACAGCGAGACGGCGGCCAGCACCGCGGTCGCAATCGCCAGGCCTTTGGTCAGCGCCTTGGTGGTGTTGCCGATCGCGTCCATCCAGGAGAGCGTCTTGGACGCCTCCTCCTGATGGATTCCGCCCATCTCGAAGATGCCGTGGGCGTTGTCGGTGATCGGTCCGTAGGTGTCCATCGCGAGGATGAAGCCGGTGGTCGTGAGCAGTCCGAGCCCGGTTAGCGCGATTCCGTAAAACTGGAGCGCGAGCGATTCGTGGAAAATCGCCATCGCGCCAACGATTGCGCACGCGATCACCAGCAGCGCCCAGACTGACGATTCCAGACCCTCGGCCATGCCCGACAGGATCAAAGTTGCGGGGCCGGTGCGCGCCGCCATCGCGGTTTCGGTGACCGGGCCCTTGTCCGGATGGGTGAAATAGTTGGTGAGCCACAGCGTCACGACGGCGAGAATGATTCCGAGCGACGCGCAGCAGGCGAAGCGCCAATCGGTCGCGCCGGTGCGCGGGTCGTCGAGGTAAAAATAGTTGACGACGAAGAATCCGATCACGGATGCGATCGCCGAGGTCATGTAGCCGACGTTGATCGGGCGCATCGGATCGAGCATTTTGCCGGCCGGCACGCGCACCGCCATGATTCCGATGATCGAGGAAAACACGCCGACACCGCGCAGGATCAACGCGAACATGATCAGTTTGACCGCGAACGCGCCCGCGTACTGTCCGTAGGCCGCGATAAAGTCCGACTCCTGCAGCGCGTAGGCGGCCAGGATGATCGCGGCGACCAGCGTCACCTCGTAGGACTCGAAGACGTCGGCCGCCATTCCGGCGCAGTCGCCGACGTTGTCGCCCACGTTGTCGGCGATCGTCGCGGGATTGCGCGGGTCGTCTTCGGGGAGGTCCTGCTCGATTTTGCCGACCAGGTCCCCGCCGACGTCAGCCGCCTTGGTGTAGATTCCGCCGCCGACGCGCATGAACAGCGCCGCCAGCGAGCCGCCGAAGCCGAAGCCGACCAGCACCTTCATCGCGTTTTCGCGGAACACCAGGAAGATGATCGTCGCGCCGAGCAAGCCCAGGCCGACCGTGAACATCCCCGAGACTCCGCCCGCCTTGAACGCGAGTTCCATCGCGGCCTTGAAGCTGGTCAGCGCGGCGTTGGCGCTGCGCACGTTGCCCTTGACCGCCAGCCACATCCCGACGTAGCCGGCGCCGTAGGAAGCGGCGACGCCCATCAGGAAGGCGATCGAGATGCCCAACGGCAGCGTCAGGCCCTCGTACACGTTGCGGTACATGAGGAACAGCGCGACGAAGATGACGGCGACGAACCAGATCATGGTTTTGACCTGGCGTCCGAGGTACGCCATCGCGCCGAGTTCGATCGCGTCCGACACGTCGGTCATCGATTTGGGTCCGGGGTCGGCGGCCAGCACTACGCGGATCAACACAACTCCGTAGGCCAGCGCGACCAGCGCCGAGACCAGCACCAGCCACAGGATCATGACCTGTCCGCTGGTTAAAGTGGGCAGAACGATATTCGATTCGCTCATCGCAATCCGAGTCTCCTGAAAAAGTCGAGGTTTTTTTAAGGGCGCCGCCCGCTGTGCAATAGAATCGCGCCGCTCACGGCCGGGCGATTACCCTCTGGATATCTGGCGCAGTCTAGGTTTTCCTGAATACGAAGTCCAGTTATCCGCAGGGTGCCGATCCAGCGCGTCAAACGCTCCCCAATCGAGGAAATCGGCCGGCGCCCCCCCTTGACCTGTCCTCACCGCTTTCGAAGTCCGGATCTTTGTTTTAACACTGGGTGCAGGGGTCAGCCCCTGCTCAGCGCGGCTTCAAACGGTAAAGGGCCAGCTCGGGATAGTGCGCGATCGTTTCGTGGGTGAAGTAGGGATCGATCTGGGCGAACTCCCGCTCAGGCTCATCGAAGTATCCGCGGCTCGCCAGCCCCAACAAGAGCAGGTACACCGGGCGTCCCTGCTTATCCTGCTCTGCCAGCTTGCCCGCTTGCGCCGGGTCGAGGATGCCGTCGGGAAGAAGTATCGGCGGTATCGGCCCGGACCATCCTTCGGCCTTTTTGAGCGAAAGGTAGAACAAATGGTAGTCCTCCGGAGCACCTTCTTTGGCTTGAGGGGCAAAGAGATTGGTGAGGCCGACGAATTCGGTTTGCTCACCGCCCGCATAGAGCTCGAGCCATTGCAGGGAGATATCGCTGACCACCACGGCGTTCCTGAGCCGGGGCCGGATCGTGAGCACGTCGGCGACCAGCTTCGACGGCGGCGCCGCCGCCGCAAGCCGGGAAACCGTCACGACCACAATCGCGGCGGCGAGAAGCGCGTCCAGGGCAATCACCGCAAATCCCGCGCATCCCCACTTAAGCCTTCGATTCGCACCGACCAGCCCGTAGCCGGCCGCGGCAAAAACGATAAACAAGGCAGGCAGCAGGAAGCGGGGATCGACATCGAAATGAAAGAGGCAAATGAGCAACAGCGAGGCAAGAAAGCCCAAGCCCAAATACATCGCGCGCCTCATGCTTGCGTTGCCTCGCCGGCGCATCGCCATGAACACGCCCAGTCCTGCGAAGACAGCCACTGGAAAGGGGTACAAATCGTAACGCGCGTGAACTAACGCTCGGAGCTTCCAACTCATGGGAACCTGGCCGAAGATGCCGTCGAGACCGAGAATCGCGATGGCGTAAGAGACGAGACTTCCGTGCTGATCGCCCGCAGCTAACGTCGGACAGGGTACAAAGAGGTAGCTCAGCTTAAAGGGCTTGAAAATTGAGCTATAGAACTGCGGCAGCCAGAATGCGTAACCGCTTGAAAGGGGAGAACCGAGGTAGTGCAGATTTACCCAAGCCTGCAATCCGGGAAACGCGAGGAATGCGGTCGCGAACGCCATCACCTGGGCGAGCCGCAATCTGCGTGGCCGGACGAGGATAGCCGCCGCGAGCATCGCGGCCAAAATCGGGCTGTTGGTGATGCGGATTGTGACGGCCAAGCCGGCCAGCATCCCGCACAGCGTGGAGGCAACCAGGCTCTCTTTTTCCTCAGCATACAAGAATGCCAGCACGGCGAGGACTACGACGGCAAGCGCAGGAACATCACTCATCACGCAGGTGGAAAGCACGAGAAAATGCGGCGATGTAGCCAGTAGTAACCCGGCGAAAATCGCGCTCGGCCGGTCGAACATCCCGAGCGTCAGCAGGTAAAGCCCGGCTATCGCGATCAACGCCGTCAGCGCCGTAACCATGCATAGCCGCTCGACGGTGCGCCCCAGGAGTGGATATGCCGCGGCGAGGACGAGTGGGTAACCGATCGGGTGGAGGCTCGGATAAGAAATTCCCCCGAAATGGAGCACCGGGCCCAGGCCGCGATCGAGGTTCACCGCAGTCGCGGCGTATTCCTCCGCGTCGGGCATCGGCCACAATTCCTGTCCGGTGCCAAATCCCTTGCGCGCGATTAGGAGCAGCGCAAAACCGAGGATCAGCGCGAGTATCGCCGCGTCGATTTTTTCGAAGCGAAAGACGGACGCCTCGGCCCCGTTACCACCGGGCAAAGCGGGTTCTGATGAAGCGGAGTCGGAGGAATTTGACGGTTTCGCCGGGATTGTCCCACTCCTAAATGGGCTTGGCATGCCCGCTTCGCGACATTCAGGATCCTCCGTGCATCACGCTGAAGCGGATTTCCCGTTTTGAATCTCCGGTTTCAACAACATAGATGGGGCGGTCGCCGTCTGCAAGATTCCAGTTCAGACGGCGCCTGAATCGCGCGCTCGGTTGATTCCGGCGACGGCGGTGTGTTTATCTGTAAAGGTTAAACCGCTATGAACGTAAATATCGAAGAACCCAACAGTCTCCGGCGCAAACTTACGATTGAAGTCGAGCCCGACGAAATCAAGCATGAGCTGGATCGCGCATTCAACGAACTCAAACGCGGCGTTGTGCTCAAGGGCTTCCGCCCCGGCCATGCCCCGCGCAATCTGCTCGAGCGATTCTTCGGCGAGCAGGTCCGCGGCGAGGTAGTTCAAAAGCTGGTCAAGGAATTCACCGACAAGGCGCTCCAGGAGCACGATTTCAAGCCCGTGGTGGCGCCCGAAATCGTCACCGAACAGACGGACCTGCAGAAAGACCTGTCGCTCAAGTTCAGCGCGACGTTCGATCTCCGCCCGAAAATCGAGGTCAAGGACTACGAGGGCCTCAAGGTGCCCGAGTCCAAGGTCGAGGTCGGCGACCAGGAAGTCGAAGAGGCGATCGAAAGATTTCGCGAACGGCAGGCGACGCTCAAGAAGGTCGAGGGCCGCACCGTGGTCGAGGACGGCGATTACGCACTCGCTTCGGTCGAGGCTTTCGAGGACGGCAAGCCGCTGTCGAGCACCCGTCCCGACGATCGGCTGGTGGAAGTTTCCGAGCGCGCGCTCGCCCACGGCGTACACGAAGTGCTCAAGGGGGCGGAGCTGGGCAAGCAGGCGAAGGCCTCGAAAAGCTACCCGGCCGACTACCGCCAGAAGGATCTCGCCGGCAAAACGATCGAATGGCGCGCGACGGCCAAAGAAATCTATCGGCGCGAACTGCCGACCGTCGATGATGACTTCGCCAAGGATCTCGGCGACGAAAACCTCGAGGCGTTCCGCACCCGCGTTCGCGGCGAACTGCTCGCGCATGCCAAGGAGGAGGCCAACGCGCGCGCGCGGCAGGGACTGCTCGATCTCGTGATCGAGCGCAACCCGGTCGAGCTGCCCGAATCGCTGGTCGCGCGCGAGCTGAGCGCGATGGAAGCCGAACTGCATCAGACGCTGGAAGCGGGCGGCCTGTCGCATGAGGACGCCAGCGAGCGGGTCAAGCAGAGCGCCGAGGATTTGAAGACGCGGGCCGAGAAGCGCGCACGCACCGGGCTAATCGTGGACGCGCTCGCCGAGCAGGAAAAGATCGAGATCAACGACGAGGAGCTGGGTGAGCGGGTGGCGGCAATCGTTACCCAAAGCGGGCGTAATCGCGAGCGCGCCGCCGAGTTTTACCGCTCCCCGGAAAATCGCGAGGCGCTGAGGCAATCGATGCGGCGGGAGAAGGCGCTCGACTTTATTCTGAGCCGCGCCAAGCGCGAAGATGCCGAATCCGAGCCGAAGTAGCGTCGATGCTACGTTGCTCGGAGCCAATCACGGTTGCTCGACCATATCGCAGACGTTACAATTTGAAGGCGTCGGCGGCCTTCTCTCAATTGTCGCGACCTGGCTGTGGCGCGAACCGGATTAATGAGCAACTTGGTACCGATTGTCGTCGAACAGACCGGGCGCGGAGAGCGGGCCTATGACATCTACTCTCGCCTGCTGAAGGACCGAATCGTTTTTCTCGGCACCGAAGTCAATGACGACGTCGCCAACCTGATCACGGCTCAATTTCTGTTCCTCGAGTCCGAAGATCCGGAAAAAGAGATTAACTTTTACATCAATTCGCCGGGCGGAGCGGTGACGGCCGGAATGGCGATTTACGACACGATGGAGTTCATCCGGCCTCCGGTATCGACGCTGTGCCTGGGACAGGCGGGCAGCATGGGCGCGGTGCTGCTGCTGGCGGGTGCGAAGGGCCGGCGCTATGCGCTGCCGCATTCGCGAATCATCCTGCATCAGCCGCTCGGCGGGATGCAGGGACCGGCGAGCGACCTGGAAATACACGCGAAGGAAATTTTGCACGCGCGGGAGGAAATCAACAACATCATAATGAAGCATACGGGACAGAACCTGCGAAAGATCGAGAAGGATACCGATCGCGATTACTTCATGTCGCCGCAGGAGGCGGTTGAATACGGACTGATTGATGAGGTAATCGTTAGCCGGAGGCCCTCCAAGTGAGCCGCGGGAGGCAGTATGGCCAAGCATGACGACCGCTCGGGCAACCTGGTTTGCTCCTTTTGCGGGAAGAGCCAGGACGAAGTTCGAAAGCTCATCGCGGGCCCGACGGTTTATATTTGCGACGAATGCATCGATCTCTGCAACGACATAATCGCCGAGGAGACTGACAGCGAGGAAGCGTTCAGCCAAAGCTCCGCGGTGCCCAAGCCCGCCGAGATCAAGCGGGTGCTCGACCAGTACGTGATCGGGCAGGACCGGGCCAAGAGAATTCTCTCAGTCGCGGTTCACAATCACTACAAACGAATCGACTCGCAGATGGTGACCGGCGACGTCGAGCTGCAGAAATCCAACATCCTGCTGATTGGCCCGACCGGAGTGGGCAAGACGCTGCTGGCGCAAACGCTGGCGCGCTTTCTGCAGGTGCCGTTCACGATCGCCGACGCGACCTCGCTGACCGAGGCCGGCTACGTCGGCGAGGACGTCGAGAACATCATCCTGTCGCTGCTGCAGAACGCCGACTACGACATCGAGCGATGCCAGCGCGGGATAGTTTACATCGACGAGATCGACAAGATTGCGCGCAAGGGCGACAACCCGTCGATCACGCGCGACGTGTCGGGTGAAGGGGTTCAGCAGGCGCTGCTGAAGATAATCGAGGGCACGATGGCGTCGGTGCCGCCCAAGGGCGGCCGCAAGCATCCGCAGCAGGAATTCCTGCAGGTCGACACGACCAACATCCTGTTCATCTGCGGCGGCGCGTTCGTTGGGCTGGACGACATCATCCGGCGGCGCATCTCGGGCAAGACGATGGGTTTTCGGGCCGACCTGACCCATCGCGACCCCAAGACGATCTCCGAGCTGTTATATGAAGTGCAGCCGGAGGACCTGCTCAAGTTCGGATTGATTCCGGAGTTCGTCGGCCGCCTGCCGGTGATCGCGACGCTCGGCGAATTGGACGAGGAAGCGCTGGTGCGAATCCTGACCGAGCCGAAGAACGCGCTGGTGCGCCAGTATCAGAAGCTCTTCGACATGGAGAACGTTCACCTGAAATTCACCCAGGGTGCGCTGCGCGCGATCGCGCGCGAGGCGCTCAAGCGCAAGTCCGGCGCTCGCGGACTGCGCGCCATCATGGAAGCGATCATGGTGGACCTGATGTTCGACATTCCCTCACAGCCAAACATCAAGGAGGTGCTAATCTCGGAGGAAGTGGTTACTCAGAAGGAGCAGCCGCTGCTGGTCTATCAAAAGACCGCCGAAACCGCATAGCCCGGGAGACTCGAGATCTACAAGATGCTTTTTCGCAATGACAAGAAAGATAATCGCGATGCAACGGCGAACGTGGTGCCATTGTTCCCGTTGCGCGAGTTGATCGTTTTTCCACACGAAGTCTATCCCATCTTCGTCGGACGCCAGAAGTCGATTAAGGCTCTGGAAGCCGCCGAGGCCAAGAAGACCCCGATTCTGCTGGTGACGCAGAAAGACCCCAAGGTGGCCGAGCCCACGCCGCGCGACCTGTACGCGGTCGGCACGCTCGGGGTGGTGGTGCAGCTGTTGCGCCTGCCCGACGGAACCGTCAAGGCGCTGGTCGAAGGCAAGAAGCGCGCGCGCGTGATCCGCTACGTCGCCGACGAGGAATATTTCCAGGTCGAGGCGGAGGAAATCGAGGAAGTCAGCGAGCGCACCACCGAGATCGAGGCGCTGATGCGCTCGGTGGTCTCCACCTTCGACAACTACGCGCGGCTGAACAAGAAGATTCCGCCCGAGATGGTAACCTCGATCGCGGCGGTCGATGATCCCGCGTTCCTGGCCGACAAGCTGGTCGGACATCTCGGGATCAAGCTCGAAGACAAGCAGGCATTGCTCGAATCGACCATCCCGGCCGAGCGGCTGGAGAAGATCCTCGGCTACATGCGCTCGGAGCTGGAAATCCTCGAGGTCGAAAAACGCATCCGCTCGCGCGTCAAGAAGCAGATGGAGAAGACGTCCAAGGAGTACTACCTCAACGAGCAGATGCGCGCGATTCAGAAGGAGCTCGGCGAGAAGGACGAATTCAAGAACGAGATTCAGGAATTGGAAGAGAAACTTCGGCAGAAGAAGATGCCCGCCGAGGCGCGCGAGAAGTGCGAGCGCGAGATCAAGAAGCTCAAGATGATGTCGCCGATGTCGGCCGAGGCGACCGTCGTGCGCAACTACCTCGATTGGTTTCTGGCGCTGCCGTGGTTCGAGTACACCGAAGACAAACTCGACATCAAGGAAGCCGAGCGCGTGCTCGAGGAAGATCATTACGGCCTGGACAAAGTCAAACAGCGCATCCTGGAATACCTCGCGGTCGAGACCCTGGTCGGCCAGATGAAGGGACCGATCCTGTGCCTGGTCGGCCCTCCGGGCGTGGGCAAGACCTCGCTGGGCAAGTCGGTGGCGCGCGCGACCGGACGCAAATTCGTGCGCGTGTCGCTTGGCGGGGTGCGCGACGAAGCCGAAATACGCGGCCATCGCCGGACCTACATCGGCGCGCTGCCGGGCAAGGTGATCCAGTCGATTCGCAAGGCCGGATCGTCCAACCCCGTGCTGCTGTTCGACGAAGTGGACAAGATGTCCACCGATTTTCGCGGCGATCCGTCGTCGGCGCTGCTCGAAGTTCTCGATCCCGAGCAGAACTGCACCTTTAACGACCATTATCTCGACTGCGATTACGATTTGTCCAAAGTGCTGTTCATCACCACGGCGAATACGCTCGACCGCATCCCGCGCCCGCTCCAGGACCGGATGGAAGTCATCCGGATTCCCGGCTACACGGAATCGGAGAAGCTCAATATCGCCAAGAAGTACCTGTTGAAGAAGCAGCAGGAGGCCAACGGGCTGCGCCCGGAGAACATCGAGATCTCCGACGGCGCGATCCAGGGCATCATCCGCCATTACACCCGCGAAGCGGGGGTGAGAAATCTCGAGCGCGAACTCGCCTCGATCTGCCGCAAGGTTGCGGTCGAGGTCGTCAAGACCGACCGCAACGCGCACGTCAAGGTTTCGAGCTCGAGTCTGGGCAAGTACCTCGGCGTTCCAAAGTTCCGCTACGGCACTGCAGAAACCGTGCCGCAGGTGGGAGTGGCGACCGGGCTGGCGTGGACCGAGCTCGGCGGCGAGCTGCTCAGCGTCGAAGTAACGATCGTTCCGGGACGCGGCAAGCTGACCATCACCGGCCAGCTCGGCGACGTAATGCAGGAATCGGCGCAGGCTGCGCTTTCATACGTGCGTTCGCGGGCGGAAGTGCTCGGCCTCGATCGCGGCTTCTATCACCGGATCGACATTCACATTCACGTTCCCGAAGGCGCCATTCCCAAGGACGGGCCGTCGGCGGGAATCACGCTCGCGACAGCGCTGGTGTCGGCGCTCACGCGCTCGCCGATTCGCAACGACCTTGCGATGACGGGCGAAATTACGCTGCGCGGAAGAGTGCTGCCTATTGGGGGACTCAAGGAGAAGGTGCTCGCGGCGCATCGCGGCGGCATCAAGACCATCCTGATACCCAGGGATAACGCCAAGGACATCGAGGAGATCCCTCCGCAAATCATGAAGGGCATCACCTTGATTCAGGTCGAGCACATGGACGAAGTGCTCAAGCACGCGCTGGTGCTGACCGACCCGGATACGTTCTTCAAGCCGGGCAAGGGCGATAGCGACCTGGCGTTCCTGCGCGAGCCGGAACCGAAGGGCCGAATGACGCCGGGAGACGAAGAGGATACCACTGTATCCACGAACTTGTCGTAGGTTCTGAGCGGGGGACGCCGCGCGAATTCCGGCGAGAACCGGAAGCGCGCGGCTCAAATGTGCGGTCGGGATTTTCGGGAAGACCGCCGAAGGTTACATATGACCAAGGCTGAACTCATAGAGGCGCTCTCGAACAAGCTTCCCCTCAACAAGGCCGATGCCGAACGCGCAATTAACATCGTGCTCGACGACGTCATCGCCGCGCTGCGCCAGGGCGAGCGCGTAAACATCTCAGGCTTCGGAACGTTTTCGGTATCGGAACGCCAGGCGCGCACCGGCCGCAATCCAAAGACCGGCGAATCGATCGAGATTGCGGCGAGCCGGTCGGCCAAGTTCAAGCCGGGCAAGCAGTTGAAGGACTCGCTCAACGAAGGCGTCAGCGCCGCGCCGGCGTCGCCGCCGCCGGCGGCTTCGTGACCGGCTCGCGCGGCCTCGATCAAATAAGTTCAAGCGGGCGGCCCGTGTGTCGATGACGCACGCAGGGCGCTTTCTTGCCAGGAGTTCGGCCGCGGGCGGTTAGCTCAGTGGTAGAGCATCGGCCTTACAAGCCGGGGGTCGCAGGTTCGAAACCTGCACCGCCCACCACATATCCCCTTACGGAGAGAAGGACTTTAGTGCGATGCGAGACATCACGGCGCGGGCGTGACAGAGGCCAAGTGGCCGCTTTAGTGGCCGTTTGCCCGGCTGTCGGCGGGGCCGCGCGGCCGATGCGTTGAAGTGCGGCGCTCGGAATCAGGCGCGGAGATGCGCGAGTGGAGCCGCGGGCGGAGCGTCTCCCGCGGAGTTCGGCGCGGGCGCGATCGCGGGTTCACGCGCGGGCGGAGCGTCGCTGGCGATGACCCGCACGCGCTGGCGGCGCGCGAAATCGGCGATCGCGGGTTCAACCTTGTTGGCGAGCAGAATCATCGAGACGCACTTACCGCGGTGCTCCGCGTAGTCGGGATCGGCGCAAAGCAGGGCGCGAGCGTGCATTAACTGCGCGGCGTGCTCATAGGCCGCGGTGTTGGTGGCGATGACCAGGTACAGGCGGCTAGAGGTCCACGCTATGCCGGTCACGCGCGGCTCGAAACTCTTGAGTGCGCGGCGTTGCCAGTCTGGCTTCCCTTCGGCGAATTGAAGGCCGGCTTGAGTCCAAAAGCGCGGCTCGATCCGGTACGCGGCGCGCGGCAAGGTGCGCTCGCGCCATATCCTGAAGCGGACAGCCATCGCGGGGTTGCCGCTCAACTTCGCCGGCGTTGCGGATTCCATGACGGGGAATTTACTCCCAGCCGCGCAGAGATTGAACCCGCCTTCACAGGCACTTTCCGGGCGATTTTCTACGGCATGGATTCCACAACAAGGGGACGTAGGGTGAGGAAAGAAGGGGCGCGCTGTCACTGGCGCAGCATGGTCGGTAATGAGAACTATTCTTAATACCGGGCTGGAAGGCGCAACCGGGTGGGCCTCGCTCGCCGACTGGGGGCTCGCGCCAAAAATCGAAACAATCGCGGAATAAATTGTTGGGTTGGAGCCGGTCCGACAATTTTCTTATAAGAACGGTTTGATAGGAATTACACAGCCCTTTAGTGGGAATCTATACTCGGCGCGACGGGAAGCGGGCACCTGGCGAGCGCGGCGCACGCCGCGCGAAGCCACGATCCGGCGGCGGCCGACGCCTGGCATCTAGCGATCGCCGGCGGAGCTGGCCGAGCTGGCCAATGGCGATGACGATCGCCGGGGCGGGCGCGCGCCTAGGAACGACAATTCAGCCTTGGGCTAGGTATTGCCCTAGGCTGTCGAGGACGGCGCGAGCCGCGCTACCGACTAAGGCGCGCGGGCGAAGAGCTGAGGGGCGGTTGCGATCGCCAGCAGGAATCACGCTCGAGGCGGTGAAGCGTGAATAAAAAAGCCCGGACGCGAGGTCCGGGCCTTGTGCTCGCCCGCGACTGGTTTAGAATCGCGGGTGTGTGAAGAGCAACCTCGCCATACCTGCAACCCCACGTCGCGATCCAGTTAGCCTCATCGCGGGTCAGTCGGATCGCCGGCGGCGCGATCGCGGCGATCCCAGATGGCGATCGCGGCGGGCCAGCCAGCTTCAGCGGCTAAGGTTGCGGCCGTCCCGCCGGCGCCGCTGCAATCAAAGCAGGATCGTCGCCGTCGGTATCTGGCGGAAGCTCTCTCGACTGAGTTTCAGCGATTCGGGGATGCGATCCATCGGCGGCTGCCGGTGATCGCGCCCGACTTCGACTTGCGGTTGCTCAGCGGCAAGGATCACCACAACCGCGAGTTATGGAAGCTATTCTGCGGCTTGGCGTTCCACCTGGACAACGGGCGAAAGGTTCCGGTCGAGGCGATCGCTCGAATCGTCGCCGCGCTGTTCTTTACCACGCTGCTCAGCCAGCACGGAATCTCACCGCCGGGATTTGACCTGAGTGCCTGGAATCAGACTACCGGCCGCGCGCGCCGGCGCCGCTTCATGTGGCTATGGGTGTGGCTGTACTGCCGCACCATGCCGAGCCGAAACCACAATTCCGCGCCCACCTATCTCGCGAGTTACGAAGTCGCTAAGAAGCTACTACCCGGCGCCGCGCGCGACTACGACCACGATCGCGATGCGATGATGCAGTTTCTGCCCCGGCTCCAGCGGCGTTTCGCGGCCGGGAATCTCGCCCTGAAACGTCACTAGTGAAGCGCACTAACTGATCTGCCCATCATCGAGCCATGACGAACAGGCTCGATGACGATCGACTCCTCAACCTCAAGCAGGTTGCCGCTTATCTGGGCGTCGGCCGCTCCTGGTTAATCGACCACATCAAGCGTGGCGACCTGATCGCCTTCCGCGTCGGCGGCATGTGGCGCGTCTCGCGCCTGGAGCTGCATCGCTTCCTGATGCGCAACCGGAGCGATCGCCAGTCCGGCGAAGTCGAGCAGTGATGAAGGAGAGGCGCCGCGGAGCCCAGGCACGGGACGCGGCGCGCGGCGACACATGGTCACCAACAATTTATCCCAACGGTCCGAGCCTGAGCAACCTAAAGCGAACTTGCTCATGGTCCGCGCCATCCTGAAGCGCTCCGGGTTGAGGCTCGCTGCGCACCATCGCCTGATGCTGCGCAAGCACTGGCCGCAGTCATCCGCGATCGCGGCGCGGCGCGAGAGGCAAGAACGTGCTGACGTTCGATGACGCGATCGCGCGGCTGCCCGGCGGACGTTTCGACGGCGAACGATACCGCGCGCGCTGCCCGGCGCACGGCGGCGCGCATCTCAATCTCAGCGTGTGGGCGGACGAAAACGGGATCGCCTGCTTCAAGTGCTGGAGCCACGGATGCAGCACGAAAGAGATCGTGGCCGCGCTCGGGGCGGCGCTGGCGCCCGTCAAATCGGCGGTGCGGCCAGTGAAGATGCAGCCCGCCGGCGACCAGGAGCGCATCGAAAAAGCGGGGCGCATCTGGCACGAGACGCGCGACGCGCGCGGCACCATCGTACAGGACTACCTATTCGGACGCGGCTTCACGGGCGAAATGCCGTGGGAGCGGCAAGTGAGTAATCAGAGTGAGGTAGCAACTTGCTATCACGTTGGGCTGGCGATTCCGGCGTCGCTGCGCTTCCATCCGCGGCTCAGGCATCCGAGCGGATCTATCTGCCCGCGATGGCTGCGGCGATCGAAACGCGCGATGGCGAGATCGTCGGAATTCATCGGACGTTCCTAAAGCCTGATGGAACGGGCAAGGCGGAAGTCGAGCCGAACAAGATGGCGCTTGGGCGCGTGGCCGGATGCGCGGTTCATCTGAGCGCCGGCGCTCCCGGTCTAGTTATCTGTGAAGGAATCGAGACGGGGCTTGCGATCCTGCAAGCTACCGGGATGCACGTGTGGACCGCGCTCGGAACCTCGAATCTCGGGCAAGTCGAGCTTCCTGGATTCGTGCGTGAGGTCATTATCGCGGCCGACCACGACGACGCGGGAATCAAGGCGGCGCGCGATGGGGCTGAGTTGTACCGTGCGAATGGGTATCAAGTGCGAATAGTCAGTCCGCGCACTGAGAAAGCGGACTGGAATGATATGATGAGGTGAAGTGGTAGCGCGTGATGCAATCAAGGAATTCGAGCGGGGCTTCGGCAAGGACAAGGTAGTCGAGCTGCGCGACTCGGACACATACCTCGCCAAGCATGGCGCCCACTCGAGGCAGGCACGCAAGACCAAAACGCAACGGGTTGCCTGGCTGTGGCCAAACTGGATACCTCTCGGCGGCCTGACTTTTCTCTGCGGCGACTCCGGCATTGGCAAGAGCGTCCTGCTTTCCGCTCTGATAGCCATTGTCACCCGTGGCCGGAAGTTTCCCGACGCCGCCAAGGCCCCGCGCTCCCATGTCGTTTACTACGGCATCGAGGACAGCATCCGGGCAGCGCTGGTCCCGCGTCTCAAGGCCGCGAGCGCGACCTGGACCGCGTGTCTATCGTGGAACCCGACTTCTCGCGCACCGATGCGCACGGCCCACTGTTCAAGGGCCTGCCCGAAGGAATCGCGCACGTCGCGGAATTCGTCCGCGACACGGGGGCGCGGCTCGTAATCTTCGATCCCCTTGCCGATTTTGTCGCCGGCAACACCGATCTGAACGACAAGGCCACGGTGCGCCACGCGCTCGCCCCGCTGATGAGACTGGCGGAAAAGAAAGAGCTGGCGATCCTCTGCGTGCGCCATCTCAACAAGAGAAGCGAAGCCAAGGCGCTCTACCGCATCCTCGGTTCCAGCGCCTTCGCCCAAGCGCCGCGTGCCATCTTCGCGGTCGAGCAGGACCCGGAGCACGACGACGGCCGGCTTCTGCTCTGTCTCAAGAGCAGCTACGCGAAGAAACCGGCGCAGTGGCGCTTCGCCCTGACGGCCGGGCGTAACGGCGTGGTCCGAGTCGAGTGGGTTGAGCGCGTGGAGAAAGAGGCGGCCGAGGCGATGGCCGAGGCGGGAGATCACTACGGGCAAGCTCCAAGAGGCGTGCGAGTACCTGGAAAAGGCGCTCAGCCACGGGAAGGCCAACGCATCGATCGTCTTACGCGGCGCGCGCGACCACGGCATATCGGACATGACCCTTAGGCGCGCCCGCAAAAAACTGGGCGTCAAAGCGGAGCCCTACTGGGATGAGAAGAGCAAGAAGCTCAAGGGACAGTGGATATGGATTGCGGGCAAGGAAAAGCTGTGATCGCGGCAAAAAGCAGTCTGCTCATTCCCGCACAGAGGGTTGAGCTGACTGGACTGACCATGCTGCTCAACCCCTTCTCTCCCAACGGATTTACGGGAGCAGCATGGTCAGCCGGGTCATCCTTTCACACACACTTCGCGCGCGCGGCTCCGCGCGCGGATGCGAGGCCGTGATGATGGGTGGTTGTCCGGTGCAAGCTCTGCCGGGATTCGGGCCGGAGGCCGGCGACAGCTTCAGGTTCACGTGGTGGAACACGCTCGCGGGCGCGCCGGTCTGGATCGAGCATCGCGGGCGATGGCGCACGGGCGTCATCGTCGGTCGCGGGCGCGAATACGTGAGGGTCGAAATCGACACGTGGGGCGGCAGTCGCACGCGCGTCAGGAAACTTTACTCAGAGTTGCGGAGGGTCAAATGAGCGCATTGGTATCCATGAAGCGCGAGCGCGAAAAGTTGGCGTTCGCCGATCGACTCGCGGCGATCGAGCGGATGCTCAAGCGCGGCAGCGTGGGTGAGCCCGAGAAGCTGCTCGCCAAGCTGCTCACGGCCGAAGAGGTCGCGGGCCTGCTCGGGCTCAAGCTCGGGACCATCCGCAACATGACCAGCCGGCGCGAGCTTCCGTGCGTGCATCTGGGCAAGCGCGCGGTGCGCTACCGGCTGGCCGAAATGCTGGCGCTGATCGAGGCGCGCTAGGTCGCGGCGCTCGCGTGATTCTGTACTGTGGCTAGACGCATGATAAGGTGCGGACGATGACAAAGCGCAAGGGCCAGGATTGGCTGAGCGTGGTTGAGGCCGCGCGGCTGCTGGGAGTCACGCGCGAGGCAATTTACGAAGCCATAGGCTCCGGCCGGCTGAAGGCCAAGCAGAAAACCATCGCGCGCAAGGTATGGCGGATAGACCCGGCGAGTCTCGCCCAGTTTGAGGTCTCGGCATCGCATCAGAAGCGCGGCAAGCGCGGCGCGCGTCGCCGTTACGGCCGCCTTAATTAGCTAGACATATGTACAACAGAGAGGTATATGTAACAGAAGGTCACCGACGCGCTGAGGTGACAATGAACTACTGTGCGAAATGCGAGCAGCGGCTACCCAAGCCGTGGTTTCGGATCATGAAGATGGTCAGGCGGTGTTCCTGCTTATCTGGCCGGCGCTCGACTTGTTAGGCGGCGCGGTGATTTATCGGCCGCCAGGTCCTCCCCCGCAGCCTCGGGGTGGGGCACTGGCGGTGGGCGCTGTCTTGACAGCCGCCGTGTACGCCTGGATCGCACTGTCTGGAAGGTGGCGATCGGCGCATCTGCCGAGATCGTGCGGTGAGACCACGATGGGCTACTGTTCTAAGTGCGGGCAGAGGCTGCCGAAGCCGTGGTTCCGGGTCGTGAATGGTCCGGCGGCGTTGCTTTTTGGTCTCGCCAGCGCTCAGCTTCCTGGGCTACGGAGTGATCCCACCACCACCGGAGTTTTCCACGTATCCGTATGGCTGCGGTCCTGGCGGCGGCCAAGTACGATGACAGTCGCCGTATGAGCCTGGATCGCGCGGTCAGGAAGGTGATTGACGGACGGCGGGCGATGGCGTGGCTTCCAAAACGTTCGCGGCGTTACCGAGCTGCGGGCGCTGTGGGGCTGCAAGGCGATCGCTGTGCTCGCGCTTCTGCTCGCGATGCGGCTTGCAGCTTCAGAGTGCGAGCGGTCTTCGAGGCCATGCTTAAGTGTGGCGGTGAACGGATCGCTGGTCGTCGTAGTGGTTTGTGGTTATAGAAGTGAAGGCTCGATTGCGAGATGGGTGTGGGATTCGGGCTGGTGGACCGTCAGGCTCGCAGAAATCGCGTTAACGGCCGGTCTCTGGGCAGCGATGATGTCGTGCGTGGATAGGGCTTGGCGCGTCTTGGAAAACCTGTCCGAAGCGTTCAAGCGCATCTGGGCGTCTCGCCCAAGACGGTGATCAAATTAAACCGCGCGGAAGGCTCTGATCGGCGAGCCTGAGTAAATGCCGCGGGCTGCGGAGCGGCTACTTACAGCGTCACGGAACGATTTTGCAGGCGCTGCGGAGAGTATCTGGAAACCGGGCTGCTACGCGGGCTGGTAAGGGCGTTCGTTGTCGCATTGGGAGGATCGGCAGGCGGGGCCGTACTCAAACGAGGTAATCACGATGGCACGCAAGGAAGTGAAGAAGGCTCGCGGAGCATGTACGAGTTCTGCAAGGCTTCGGAGCGTGTACGGGATTCACTACTACGACCATGGCCGGCGCCGACGGGAGAGGATCAGGGGGCGCGCGCTCGCAATCGCGGTGCGTGAGAAGCGCCACACGAAGATACGCGAGGGCCGCTACTTCCCGCCCGTGCGGCGGCGCGCGGCGCTGTTCGACAATCTGCTTATGGACTACCGCAAGGCCAAGGAACGTGAGGGCAAGGAGGTCCAGCGTGGAGAGTACGGCTATCGCCGATTGCTCGAAGAATTAGGCGGCCGGCGCGCGGATATTACCAGCTGCGCAAGACATGGAAGCATTGCGCGACGGGCCGCTGAAAACGTTGCCGGCCGCAAGCGCGGTGCCGACCCCGCGGACCCGCACGAGCCTGCACCATACGATTCACGTCTGATGCCTCGCGATGAGTGCCGATGTGCGTCAAATAGTTGCCGCAGCAAAAAATACGGCGCGAGCGAAATTTTAACGATCAAAAAATATCGAGGTTTAAGCGAAAGTCTGCCGGCGCCGAAACGGCGCGCAATTAGATGGTGCACGCGCTCTCTTATCACGGGCCATAAAGTGCGGAAAGTTACTTGCTTTGTGAAATTTTTTTTTTTTTAAAAAAAAAAAAAAAAAAAAAAAAAAAAAAAAAAAAAAAAAAAAAAAAAAAAAAAAAAAAAAAAAAAAAAAAAAAAAAAAAAAAAAAAAAAAAAAAAAAAAATATAGTTTCAATTTAGGGCGAGCGGGTACGAACGTGGCAACGTAAAAAGAAGCGCTTTGGTTCGAACGGTAATTCTTGTCGCATTGGGGATGAATTTTTTTTTTTATTTGGCAGCGCGCAATAAAGTGGGGCTAAAATCGAAAATTTTTTTTTTTTTTTTTTTTTTTTTTTTTTTTTTTTTTTTTTTTTTTTTTTTTTTTTTTTTTTTTTTTTTTTTTTTTTTTTTTTTTTTTTTTTTTTTTTTTTTTTTTTTTTTTTTTTTTTTTTTTTTTTTTTTTTTTTTAAAAAAAAAAAAAAAAAAAAATACGATGAAAGCAATGACAAGAAAGCGAAAAGAGAGAAAGATCGGGAGCAATGGAGTGAAACGGAGAAATTTAGCTAATTTTCATCAGAAAAGTGGCGGGTTAAATGGCAAATGCGCAAATTTTTTTTTTTTTTTTTTTTTTTTTTTTTTTTTTTTTTTTTTTTTTTTTTTTTTTTTTTTTTTTTTTTTTTTTTTTTTTTTTTTTTTTTTTTTTTTTTTTTTTTTTTTTTTTTTTTTTTTTTTTTTTTTTTTTTTTTTTTTTTTTTTTTTTTTTTTTTTTTTTTTTTTTTTTTTTTTTTTTTTTTTTTTTTTTTTTTTTTTTTTTTTTTTTTTTTTTTTTTTTTTTTTTTTTTTTTTTTTTTTTTTTTTTTTTTTTTTTTTTTTTTTTTTTTTTTTTTTTTTTTTTTTTTTTTTTTTTTTTTTTTTTTTTTTTTTTTTTTTTTTTTTTTTTTTTTTTTTTTTTTTTTTTTTTTTTTTTTTTTTTTTTTTTTTTTTTTTTTTTTTTTTTTTTTTTTTTTTTTTTTTTTTTTTTTTTTTTTTTTTTTTTTTTTTTTTTTTTTTTTTTTTTTTTTTTTTTTTTTTTTTTTTTTTTTTTTTTTTTTTTTTTTTTTTTTTTTTTTTTTTTTTTTTTTTTTTTTTTTTTTTTTTTTTTTTTTTTTTTTTTTTTTTTTTTTTTTTTTTTTTTTTTTTTTTTTTTTTTTTTTTTTTTTTTTTTTTTTTTTTTTTTTTTTTTTTTTTTTTTTTTTTTTTTTTTTTTTTTTTTTTTTTTTTTTTTTTTTTTTTTTTTTTTTTTTTTTTTTTTTTTTTTTTTTTTTTTTTTTTTTTTTTTTTTTTTTTTTTTTTTTTTTTTTTTTTTTTTTTTTTTTTTTTTTTTTTTTTTTTTTTTTTTTTTTTTTTTTTTTTTTTTTTTTTTTTTTTTTTTTTTTTTTTTTTTTTTTTTTTTTTTTTTTTTTTTTTTTTTTTTTTTTTTTTTTTTTTTTTTTTTTTTTTTTTTTTTTTTTTTTTTTTTTTTTTTTTTTTTTTTTTTTTTTTTTTTTTTTTTTTTTTTTTTTTTTTTTTTTTTTTTTTTTTTTTTTTTTTTTTTTTTTTTTTTTTTTTTTTTTTTTTTTTTTTTTTTTTTTTTTTTTTTTTTTTTTTTTTTTTTTTTTTTTTTTTTTTTTTTTTTTTTTTTTTTTTTTTTTTTTTTTTTTTTTTTTTTTTTTTTTTTTTTTTCCGCCGGGAAACCGACGGGAAATTTTTTTTTTTTTTTTTTTTTTTTTTTTTTTTTTTTTTTTTTTTTTTTTTTTTTTTTTTTTTTTTTTTTTTTTTTTTTTTTTTTTTTTTTTTTTTTTTTTTTTTTTTTTTTTTTTTTTTTTTTTTTTTTTTTTTTTTTTTTTTTTTTTTTTTTTTTTTTTTTTTTTTTTTTTTTTTTTTTTTTTTTTTTTTTTTTTTTTTTTTTTTTTTTTTTTTTTTTTTTTTTTTTTTTTTTTTTTTTTTTTTTTTTTTTTTTTTTTTTTTTTTTTTTTTTTTTTTTTTTTTTTTTTTTTTTTTTTTTTTTTTTTTTTTTTTTTTTTTTTTTTTTTTTTTTTTTTTTTTTTTTTTTTTTTTTTTTTTTTTTTTTTTTTTTTTTTTTTTTTTTTTTTTTTTTTTTTTTTTTTTTTTTTTTTTTTTTTTTTTTTTTTTTTTTTTTTTTTTTTTTTTTTTTTTTTTTTTTTTTTTTTTTTTTTTTTTTTTTTTTTTTTTTTTTTTTTTTTTTTTTTTTTTTTTTTTTTTTTTTTTTTTTTTTTTTTTTTTTTTTTTTTTTTTTTTTTTTTTTTTTTTTTTTTTTTTTTTTTTTTTTTTTTTTTTTTTTTTTTTTTTTTTTTTTTTTTTTTTTTTTTTTTTTTTTTTTTTTTTTTTTTTTTTTTTTTTTTTTTTTTTTTTTTTTTTTTTTTTTTTTTTTTTTTTTTTTTTTTTTTTTTTTTTTTTTTTTTTTTTTTTTTTTTTTTTTTTTTTTTTTTTTTTTTTTTTTTTTTTTTTTTTTTTTTTTTTTAAGACGCTATTAGTAATGAGTATTTTAATGCCTGCAAGACAGAAGGGATTCGTGCCGATCCTTTACATCAGGTGTACAGGAAGTGCGTGAGGGCACGCTGGAATTCCCAGGCGGCGCGGGCACCATCCAACCCCCGAGAATATTCCATTATCATCCTGCTCGATTCTCGCTTTTTTTTGACGTTCCTCCTTTTGAAATGTGTATTTTTGTTTCGTACTGCTTCGCGTTTGACAGTGCTTGTGTCGTGTATTAGGTGGTACCTGATACAAATGAATGCCCGGCTAAATCGTTCGAGGAACAGCCGCCGCGCCGCGGCCTTACCATCCGCCAGCTCGTCGCACGCTCCGGGGTGACTGCGCTCACGGTCCATCACTACGTCGCCATCGGCCTCCTGCCCGAGCCCGAAAGACCGCACCGGTGGATGGCCTACTACGACCCGGCCTGCGTCGAGCGGATCGCGCAGATCAAGACGCTTCAGACCGAGCGATTCCTGCCCTTGGGCGTGATCCAAGACTGCTCGACGACGGCGGCTCGGAGCGCCTTCGCGAAACCGACTTGAGACTCCTGCATGGGATGGACGTTGCCGATAAACGCGAGCCGCGGAAGAGGTGCTCCGCCGCTATCCGCTCTCAGACGAAGTGGTGAAGGCGCTCGTCAGACAGGGCCGCTTTCGGCAGGCGGCAAGCCGTTTACCGTTGACGAAGGGCGATTGTCGGCGCGGTCCATGCAATGCGGCAGGAGGGTCTGGACGGGCGGATGGGCTTTTCGGTTGACCAACTGGGCTCTAACCGAGGATTCTCGGGCAGTCATCGACCTCGAGTTCGCCACGTTCAACGAGAAGGTGCTGGGCCGGGTGGCGCCCGACGAGCAGGTCCGCCTGGTGATCCGCATCGATCGACGCTTCCTCCAAACTTCTGACCGCGCTGCACTACCCGGATGGTCCGGGAGCGGCTCGGCGAGCTTTCCCGGGCAAGCGCGCGCTCGCCGTCCGCCTCGAGCGCGTGCCGGCGATGACGGAGGCGAAGAGCATGAAATACAGCTACGACGTGGTGATCGTCGGGGCCGGAGTCAACGGTCTCGCTTGTGAAGCGTACCTGGGCGAAAGCCGCGCTCTGAAGTAGCCGTTATCGAGAAGCGCAACGAATGCGGCCTGTTCGCGCTCACCGAGGACATCTTCGGCGCCGGAGTGCCGGTGGATACCCACGCCGGCGTGTGCTTCCTGCCGATGAGCCCGGCGTGGGGCGACCTGGACTTCAGCTCGTTCGGATTCAGACTATTTCCCCGAGGTGAGCGGCGCCACCGTCTGGCCCGACAAAAATCTCATCTACTACACGTTCAACCGTGAAAAAAACGCCGAGTCGATTGGCAAATACTGCAGAAGGACGCCAAGACTACCTCCGGATCGCGGAGCAAATCGCGCCGCGAGTGCAGGAGATCGTCGAGCGCGGCGTTTTCACCGTCCCCCGCCGGAGGGCGAGGATTACCTGTTCTCGCTCGGAAGCATGGTCGGCTTCAGCCCGCGCGACTTAAGAACGATGAAACGGATGGAGCTGCTTGACCTGCTCTACGAGAACGAGTACGTGCGCACCAGCCTTTTGGGCATGGCAAACATCGGCGTATTCGGAGACCCGGCGGAAAAGGGCGAAGGCGCTGTGATGACCCTGCTCGGATGGGGACTCGGCATCGGGGGCCCAAGGGCGGGATGCATAACCTGGTTCACGCGCTGGTCCGATGCTTCCGCCATCATGGCGGCACGCTGATGCTCAATGCGCCGGTGGCGAGGGTGACCTGGGCGGCGGGCCGTCCCGACGGCGTCGTGCTGGAGGAGGAATCTGCCTTCGGGCCGCGCGAGAAAAGGCGCGCAAAGCCGTGGTGATGCATACCAGTCCTCCGATCGCGCTCAAAATGCTCGGCAGCGACGAAATCGCGCGCGGCGACGGCGAATTGCAGCGCAAGAGAACTACTGGGAATGACCGGCCATTGCGCCTTCACTTCCTACTTCCTGCTCAAGGAAGCCTGCCCATTGGGGCTCCGCCTCGTGGAAACCGTACATCACGAAATGCGCTTACCCGGTGCGGGCCTGGGACCCTGGGATTACGCCCCGCGCTCCTCCAGTACACCAGGAATGAAGAGCTGTTTGTGGTCGCGGCCGACGCCGCCGGACGACAACCTCGCCGCGGTTGACCCCAGCCGCTGCTCGCCCGACGGCAAGTCGGCGATGGCGTTCGAGATCGAGAACCCGGTCAATTTGCGCCGCTACGGCGGCATCCAGGCCTGGGAGAATCGCGAGATCACGGACCAACTGGACGAAAACCACCTCGGCCAAATCGAGGCGCTGGCGCCGGGATTCAGAGAGCTTGTCCTGGCAAGCTCCTGCTCGACTCCGCTCGACAACTGGCGGCGAAACCCTTCGGCGATCTACGGGCATGAACTCGGCGGCGACGCGAGCGGGGCGCAATGGTATATGGGCGGATGCCGAACTGCAGCCGCATTGCGGGCCTCTACTTCAGCAACGGGGTCTGGCCGGGCTCTCTGACCCACCTCGCCACCGGCTACATCACCGCGTGCTGCGTGGCCGAGGATCTGGGCGTCCGCAAGCAGGAATGGTGGTGCCACCATCCGTTCGATCGAATCGCCTCGCATCTCGGCGGTTGAGAAGGAGCTACCCATGGCTCAGGATTCGACGCAGTAGTGCTGGGCGCGGGTCCGAACGGGCTGACCTGCGAGCCTACCTCGCGCGCGCGGGCGCAAGAGTCGCCGTGATCGAGCGCAACCTCGAGACCGGCGGCGGGCTCGTGACCCAGGAACTCGGCGGCTTCAAATGAACTACCATGCCACCTACATGATGCTCGGCGAACTGATGCCGCCCTTTGCCGACCTGGAGCTCGGCGCGGATGGCGTGCGTTTCGCGTATCCCGAAGCGCAGGTGTCGTTTCTGTTTTCGGGGCACAAGTCGTTTACGCTTTTCACGGACCCCGCGCGATCAGTGCAAAGCGTCGCCGCGCTGAGCGCAGTTGACGCCGAACCTTACGCCGCGCTGCGCAAGGAGGTTGACCAGTTGTGCGAGGCGATCCTCATCCCGGCGACCTTCGTCCCGCCGGTCGAGCCGGTCGAGCAGATGATGCTGTTTCGGGAGGCGGGTGCGCTCGGAGAGCGGATGGCCGAAATTTCGGAGATGACCCCGCTCGAATATCTCCAATCCTTCGGCTTGCGCGATCCGCGCGTGAACGCGGGGCTGCTTTACTTGACTCGATGTTCGGGCTCGAGCCGGACGAGGGCGGCATGGGTTTCATGGCGCCGATTTATCTGTCGCGGCTGACTCACAGCGCACTCGTGCGCGGCGGATCGCATCAGCTCTCCTCGATCCTGCGGCGGCGAATCGAGGAGGCAGGCGGCATCGTGATCGTGGGCAAGGGCGCGCGCCGGCTGGTCTTGAGCGGCAACCGGGTGACAGGGGTCGAACTCGAGGACGGAACGACGCTCAAAGCATTCGCCGTGGTGAGCACGCTCAACCCGGAGCAGACTTTTTTGCAGCTCCTCAGCGGCGACAAGATCGCGCCCGAGCTTCGCGAAGGAGCGGAGAACTACGAATGGGAGAAATGGAGCCTGTTCGTCGCCAACTGGGGCGTGCTCGGCGCGCCCCCGCGCTACGAGGGCTACCCGGAAGTGGTCGATCGCTCGCTCATCACGGTCATGGGCTACGAGAGCGTTGACGACGTGCTTGCGCATATCCGCGAAGTCGGGCAAGGCGACTTCTCCCGGATGGCGGGGCACGGCACGGTCGCTTCGATGCACGATCCGCTGATGGCGCCGCATCACGTGACTTTCGGCGACCCGCACACTCTGCGCTGGGAATCCTGGGCCCCGTACGAGCCCCGTGGGACAAAGAAAGGGAGGGGTACGCAAAGCGGGCGCTCGAGTTGTGGCGGATCTACGCGCCGAACCTCGGGCAGGCCAACATTCGCATGTCGGTCGCATGGTCGCCCAAAGATATCGAAGCCCAGCTCCCGACCATGAAGCGCGGCTCGATCAAGCACGGCGCCTATACCTCGCTGCAGATGGGCTACAACCGGCCTTTCCCCGAATGCTCCAGCTATCGCACACCGATTACGGCCTCTACCTGGGAGGCTCGAGCGTGCATCCGGGCGGGATGGTGACGATGGGGCCGGGCTACAACTCCGCCCGCGTCGTCGCGGAAGACCTCGGCCTCGCAATCTGGTGGCGCGAGCCTGACAGCGTGATCCTCGCGCGCAAGCCCCGGCCTTTACCTTGGAGGATCGAGTGTGCATCCGGGCGGGATGGTTACGATGGGGCCGGGCTACAACTCCGCCCGCGTCGTCGCCGAAGATCTCGGCCTCCCGATCTGGTGGCGCGAGCCTGACAGCGTGACCATCGCGCGCAAAGCGGGCTACCTGCCCGCTGCGTAGCGGCTGGGTGGAAAGCCCTTTGGACTCAAAGTTGGGCTCGAACTTCCCGTTTGCAGAACGCCCCGTTCCGGTGCTAATCGGATTCAGAATTGAAAATCGGACTTCCAGTTTATACAGATCACGCCGAGCACCTACATCTCAAGTGCACTAAGATCTGCGACTGTGGGGGTAATGAAAAGTCGTGCGAAAGCAGCGCGCACGACGGTTCGAGAGTTGTTTCCTGTGAGGAGGTCGTCGCGCTGCCATAGCCATCAGGGGGTATCGTGAACCAGTCAATCCGGCATCGGATACGGCCAGTGACGATCGTGCTGCTGGCTGGTGGCGTCTTATATTTGTCCGGTGGAAGTATCACGATACCCGTGGCGTTCGCCGCCGATGCCCTCGCGAGTCCGGCTGGCGCGCCCACCCCTACCGAACCAGAGCTGACGGCCCCCCTCACAGTTCCTGCGTCGGGTGCGGGCTCTTCCGCAGCGCCCGCCGCTGCTGCCGCACCCGTGCTGCCCGTTCGGGTCACTGCGCCGATGCCTCCGTCTGGCACCGGAACAAACCCCACATTGCCGGGTCCCATGACGGTCGCAACACCGGCTGCGGCAACGGCCGGGGAACCAATTTTGCCGGGTCCGCAGGGAGTCGCATCGCCCGCCCACGCAGGTTGCGAAAAAGACACTGACTGCAAAGGCGACCGAATCTGCGAAAAGGGAGAGTGTGTCTCTCCTGGTCCTGGAAATTCAGGTTCCGGTGGAAATGCTGCCGCCGAAAACCCTCCTCATCAAGCGGCGATTTCGCCAAGTCCACATAAACATTCCGCGGCGCGGGAAACTTTGAATCAATCATTAAGCGACGATTTGACCGCTTACCTACATGAGAAACAGGCACGCTTTCAAAAACGATACTGCGAAGTGAGCGCGGACGTGTACAGCAGATCGTCCGGGGCGGTGACCAGGATTGAACTAAGCGGGAAGGTTCTTACGACTACAGGCATACGACACGCGGAAGACGAGGCCGAAGACTGGGCAAAGGAACACGGTGGCGCCGAGAATCGTAAGATCAATAACGCGATCGGCACAAATTCATCGGTGAATTGCGGGTCGGCTCCCGCTCAGGGGCCCCCGACCGGATCAGGTTCGGCGCCAGCGCCGGGTGCTTCGGCTCCGGCTGATCCTTGCTTGTGCCTGAAAACCGAGAATTACTGCAAGAGCACCTGCACAAATACCGCTGCTGCAAGTGCGCCAAGTTCGCTTCAAGGTTCAATAAGCGGGTTTTTTCAACAGCTAATCCAGCCGGGCGTCCAGTTAAAGCAGTGCAATGAAGATTGCGAACAGAAAAAGACCGAATGCGTGTCTGGATGCGGCCCGTCGGGGGGTCAAGAACCGCAGACCGAGAGTCCAGATCGGCCGCCCGCAGGCCCTGATAATCCGCCGGAATAAAATCGGAAACAATGTTGCAACTGCGCCGCGCGTGAGTCAACGAGCCAACGTTAGGAGGACATCTATGAAAAGGTTAAACCTGCTGCTCGCCCTGATCTTCTGCACAGCGGCAATGTTCATGAAAACGGACGCGTGGGCAGCGCCGCACGAGCACGGCGATTCACATAACTTCGGGCGCGAAGACTCGCATCATGTTTGGCATGACGCGGAATACTGGCACGCCCGTCATCCAGATTGGGTATATCGGTACCACCCCGAATGGGCTATCGAGCGCGAAGAGTGGTGGCGAGCTGACCACGAATATCATCCGGAATGGTTTGCGTATCCATTTTGGCAAGAATATCCCGTGTGGGGGTGGGGCGAGTATGACCGGTATCACACCTGGCGTTCCTGGGGATGGTGGCACGAGCACGATCGGGGGTGGTTCTATGCCCATCATCCGGAATGGGCCGAGGGGCGCCCGGACTGGATGCGAGAGGATCGCGGCGAGCATCCTGAATGGTTCCGGTCGGCGTACTGGCGGGAGCATTCTCACGACTGGAACCACCCCGACGAGGGATTCCGTCGGGCGATGGATAGAAACTCGGACTATCAGAAGAAGCATCCAGAGAGTCCGGGCAATGAGACGCACAACGGCTACCATCCTGAGAAAATTGCCAGCCAGCCTGGGCAAAGGGCGCCAAAGCTAGCGCCCCTGCCGGGCCACAGCCAAGCGGCTTACCATGCGAGCCCGCCCAACAGCCATCCGAACCCTCCTAGCCCCCCGAGCCATGTGGCCGTGGGTAGTAAGAAGAATTGATATAGGGGAGGGCTTTAGCAGGCGGTTGAAAAACCCTCTCAACCGCCTGCTCTCCCGTGCTGTTGATCTTGGCGATAGCGTGTCCTCCTCGTGCCTCGCGCGCAAAGCAGGCTACCTGCCCGCTGCGTAGCGGCGGAGACAATCTACGATGAGACTCGCCTCCAAGGGCCTCGGAAAAGTTACTCTGCCGTTCCGCTTCAGCGAAGCCCGGATCACCGAGGCGCCTGACTGCGTTGTCTTCGAAGGGAGGATCAAGGAAAAAAAAGTCAACTGGACCTACCGCGCGGAGATCGAGGACGCTGACCTCGTCAACTTCGTAATTCTCGCACGCGATCCCGCCGTCGTCGCCTATCTCGCCGAGCGCCTGGGATTGGGACTCTTCGGAAAAGTGGCGCGCTCCGCGCTGAAACTGATCCTTCATCCTATGCGCCGCGGAGTAGCCAGCCGGCCCGATTCCTCAAGCCCCGTACCCGCGCCAGGCGCCGAAGATGCGGGCGCGGAAGATACGGACGCGGGAGCTGAGGTCCTATGAGATTTTGGTCAAAGGGCCTCGGCAAGCGATGCCTCGAGATGGACTGCGGGAAGGAGGCAGTTGCGATCGAAGGTCCTGCGATGGTGCTCTCGGGAAAGGTGAGGCCGCCGCTCGGATGGGCTTACACGATCACGATGGATGAGACCGACTGGCTCGATTTCATCGAGCTCACGCTTCATCCGGCGATGATTCGCTACTTGCTGCACAGGCGAAGATTCGGCCTTGCGCTCAGCGCCGGCTGGCACCTGTCCTTGTTCTATATCGCCTTTGCCGCGCGCATCCCCGCGATCTGGATCCGGCGCGCCGCCGGCGCCCGGCCGGGCCGATTGCCGGCCGGAGACCGCGACTGAATCGAACGCTTCATTCTTCGGCCTGCTTTCTGTCTTTGAAAAATCCGAACAGGTATTGCGCCACGCGCCGCATCTGGATTTCCTCCGATCCCTCCGTGATGCGATAGCGCCGGTGATGCCGGAAAATGTGCTCGAACGGCTTGTGCCGCGAGTACCCGATCGCGCCGTGCACCTGCATCGCGCGGTCCGCCGCTTCGCACACCAGCCGGTTCGCCCGGTAGTTGCACATCGCGACCTTGTCGGAAAGTTTGAGCGCGACCTCCGGCTTCGACATCTGATCCATCTGCCACGCGGTCTTGTAGATCAGGTTGCGGATCATCTCGGCTTCGGTGTGCAGCTCGACCAGCGGCCATTGAATCGCCTGGTTGCTCGCCAGCGGTTTTCCAAACGGCTTGCGCGCCTTGGCGTATTTCACGCTCTCGTTGATGCAATATTGCGCCGCACCCAGAGAACTCGCCGCCTGGCGAATCCGATTCTCGTGGACGAAATGCTGCGCCACCGCCAGCCCGTTCTCCGGATCGCCAAGAATCGCGTCGGCTGGCACCGCGACCTCGGTCAGCGAGACGAGCGGGTGATCGGTGGGCATATTGAACGTCCACAAATACCTTTCAACCTTGAAGCCTGCGCTCTTGGTCGGAACGATGAAGCAGGTGATGCCGCGCGGGCTGCCGTCTTTGCCGCTGGTCCGCGCGAACACGAAATCGTGCGTGGCGACATGCAGCCCCGTATTCCACATCTTGGCGCCGGTGATTCGCCATTGATCGCCGTCGCGGACTCCGCGCGTCTCCATCCAGGTCGCGTCGGAACCGTGATTGGGTTCGGTGAGTCCGAACGCGATGCGCATCGAACCGTCCAGCAGCTTGGGAATGAATTCCTTCTTCTGTTGCTCGTTGCCGAAGTCGCGAAACATCAGCACGGTCGGCAGATTGCCGACGATCGAGCTTTCGTTCTGCAAATCGTTGTGCAGCCCGAGTCCCTTGGCCGCCAGGTGCTCGCGGATCACCGCCATCCCGAGGTTGGTGCCGTCCCGGCCGCCGTATTCCTTGGGCAGCGCGTAGCGATAGTGCCCCGCCTTGTCGGCGCGCCGGTGCATCTCGACCAGCAGCGCCTCCCAATCATGGCGCGGCAATCCGTCGCGGTCGAAGTCGGTGCGCGCCCATTCGCGGCGATGGTCGAAAAAACGGATGTTGTCGTTCTCGCGTTCGAGCGGCTTGATCTCCTTCTCGATGAACGCATCCAGCTCGGCCAGGTAGGCTGTGATATCAGCGGGAATATTAAAATCCACGGCGTTTCTCCTCTGGCAATTACGTTATGAGCGAGGCGTACCAGAGTGCGGTTTCGAACGGAAGCGCAATCGGCGCTCAAAACGCATGCGCGGATGCGGTTAGTCGGGCGGGATTGGCGGCGATTTGGCCAAAAGTGTCCCGTGGGCCGGCGAGAGTTCCTCCAATGTCCTGCCGCGAGTCTCGGGGACGAAGCACAGCACGATCACGACGCCAAGGATCGGGCCGGCTGCAAAGAGCGAGGCCGCGTTGCCCAGGCCGCCGAGCCGCCCCGAGAGCATCCCGATAACCACCGGCGACAGCATCCAGCAGATCTGTCCGACCACCTGCACGCACAGGCTATACCCGGTTGCTCGAATTGAGGTCGGGAACAACTCGGTCGACAGCGCCGAGGTCGCGGTGCGCGACGCCTGATACGCAAACATCGTGACCACTTCGCCCGCCAGGATCGCGCTGTGGCTGTTGCTGGTGAACAGCACGTACATCGCCCCCGCCGCCATCAGGTAGAAGAAGCTGGTGGTAAACTTTCGTCCCATCCGGTCCATCAGAAATCCGCTGAGCAGGCTGCCGACCGTGCCCATCGCGTAGGCGAGTATTATCGCGGTCGAAATCTGGTCGGATTTCCAATGATGATCGCGCTTGGCGAACAGCGCGAAGAAGCTGACCGTCGGGCCGCCGATCAATCCGATCGAGTTCCACAACCCGGCCATGATTAGCAGGCGCGCGCGATACGGACCTGCGAGCAAGGGCGTCACGCTGGCGCGAATCTGCGTCCAGAATTCGGGGCGCGGCAGGCCGCCCGCGGCCCGCGCATCCTCGTGCGCGATGAAGCGCGCGGTCTCGCGCAGTCCGCGCCTTAGAAACGCGACCATCACCAGCGGCGCGATCCCGAGCAGATACATCCCGCGCCATCCCCATCGCGACTCCGCCATGACCGCGTAGGTAAGCGCGGCGGCGGTCACTCCCAGGAACGCAACCATGTGCAGCGCCGCGATCGCGCGCCCGCGCGCCGCGTCGGGAAATTCCTCGCTGATCATCGTGACCGCAACCCCGAACTCGGCCGCGAGAAATATCTGCGAGGTGCTCTGAAAAGTCGTGAAATACTTCACCCCGGTCGAAAGCGCCGTGAACAAGGTGAAAAGCGTGTAACAAAGCACGGTGGTGGAGATGATCGGCTTTCGGCCGTAGCGATCGGCGAGGATTACCACGAAGAACGACAGCATCCCGCCAAACCGCACGATCGTCGCCATCAGGCCGATCGAAGGGTCGGCCATGTGAAACGTCCGCGCGATTTCAGGCATCGCCAGGTGGAAGATCGTGATGTCGTAGCCTTCGAAAATCGTGGCCGACATCAGCATCGCGAACAGCGCCGCCAGGTAGCGAGGCGGCCGCGCGACCCACGGGGCTAATTCCGGTTGTTCTGACGTTCGGTTTGGAGGAGCGGCCTGCATCGCGGATGCTCGCGCACGCAAGGCGCACGCCAATTTTCTAAAGGTCTCAGATCACGAATCTCCCGGCAAGCCGCCCTGCCCCGCAATCACTCGTGAAGCGGCGCTGTCTATTTCGAACTGGCGAAGAGTTTGATGTGTTGCGGGCTATTGGCCGCATTGTCATGTAGTTCGAGTACGCCCTCGAACCTGCCCCGCTCGTGCGGAGCGAACTCGACGGAGATTGTGCAGCTTGCGCCGTTCGCCGCTATTGTGCCGCACGTGCTGGCGGTCACGTTGAATGGCGGAGTGGCTGCAGGAGCCGTCGTGAACGAGATCGGCGCCGGACTGAGATTGACCAGGGTAACGCTCTGAGGGGAACTGACGGTGTCAACCGGTACTTGGCCGAAGCTTAGCGATTGTGGATGCGCCTTCATCTTCGGCGCGACGCCGCGGCCCCTCAGTTTGACTGTGTGTGATCCGAACGAGGCGTTGCTGTTCACCCGCAGCAGCCCATGTTGTTTGCCTTTCGCTGTTGGGACGAAGGCGACTTCGATCGTACAGGAGGCGCCGGGTTGCAGTTCTCCGGGGCAATCGCTCGAGGTCACGACAAATCCGCTACTCACCGCCGGCTGCGACAAGCTCACCGGCACGGCCGCGGCGTGGTTGGCAACCGTTATCTTCGCCGGCCTGCCCTGGTGGCCCACGACCTCGCTCGGGAACGAAATTGACCTGGGGCTGGCGTCCAGCCTCGCCAAGACGGGACTCGGAGAGGCGGCCGGCGCCGGCGTCACCGCAGGCGTGGATGTGACGGCCGCGGCCGGCGTGCCCGCCGCGCGGCCGATCGCGCTGGCCCCGGAGATAGCTGCGACGAGCGCCGCCCCCACAATCAGACCCAGCAACGATCGCTCTGTCACTTTCCCCGCCGGCTGTTCGCGTGCGCAGGTATTTTACTGGCGTACGTGCAGTACGTCTATGATCAGGGGTCGATGCTCCCGCAACTCGGCCTGCTTGATCCTGAAGCGATGCCGATAGCGGGGAGCGGCAGTCGCGCGGTATCTGGATGGGCGCGAATCGGTCGGATACGATCGCGCGATGGCTATCAAGCGAGTCTGCGTTTATTGCGCGTCGAGCCGCCAGTGCGATCCCGCTTATCACGACGCCGCCGAGCGCCTGGGCCGCACGCTGGCGCGCCACCAGGTGACGCTGGTTTACGGCGGCGGCAGCGTCGGCTCGATGGGTCATCTTGCGGACGCGGCGCTTGGCGAAGGCGGGCGCGTGATCGGCGTCCTGCCGCGTTTCATGTACGACCTCGAATGGGGCCATCGCGGTTTGAGCGAGCTGCTGATCGTAAATGATTTGCACGAGCGCAAGCGCCTGATGATCGACGAAGTCGACGCGGTGATCGCGCTGCCCGGCGGATGCGGCACGCTCGAGGAGTTGTTCGAAGCGATCACCTGGAAGCGGCTGGGATTGTTCGGCGGCCCGATCGTGCTGGTCAACACGCTGGGCTTCTACTCGCAGTGCGTGGCGCTGCTGGAGGGCTGTATCGAGCGGCGCTTCATGGACGAGCGTCATCGTACGATGTGGTCGATGGTCGAACAGCCCGAGGACGTGCTCGACGCGATCGCCAGTGCGCCGCCCTGGCCGCACGAAAACCGCAATTTCGCCGCGCTGTGAGGCAGGGGGTGACCACGCGATCGATTCCGGCCCTCTCCCGAGGGGAGCGGGAGTAATCCCGGTGCATTGGCCCGGACTGACTGCGGTCGCCATATCGCCGGGTACAGAAATAGGGTAGTTACTGGCGCTCGACTGTTGCTGCTTATAATGAGACGTATTGCCGGATAGCTGTTCGCCGCCATCCGCGCCGAGGGTTCATGCGTTATCGGGCTGCTGGTTCGATCATTGCGGGGTTATCAATTGCCGCCGGCGCTCTGTTGATCAACTGGTTTCCTGCGCGAGCCGACGAAGCGAAGAAGCCATTCGCCGGCTATACCAAGTACGTCTCGTACCGCGCGCATTACGAGGTCAACTCCGACGGCACCCATGTGGAGACGAAGGCGTCGGCGCTCAAGGTGCTGAGCGAGCAGGGAGTGGCTGAGGCGCAGAAGGCGTCAGTAACCTTCAGCGACCGGCTGCAGACGATGGAGGTTCTCTCCGCCTACACCCTCAAGCAGGACGGACGCAAAATAAACGTTCCGCCGACCAATTTTCAGGATGAAACCAATACCGGGAAGGGTACGGCTGCGCCGATGTTCTCGGATCTCCGGACCAAAACGGTGGCGTATCCGGATGTAGCGGTCGGCGACACGGTGGTGTTGTCGTACAAGATGACCCAGAAGGAAGCGACCTTCCCCGGAAATTTTTCGATGCTGCAGTCGTTCTCCAAGTTCCAGGTGTACGACGAAGCACAGGTAAGCCTGAGCGCGCCCGCCGCACTCGGAGTGCACGTGTTCCAGCGGGGCGTGGAGGGAGGCGAGGCGCCGTCGAGCGACGGCCGCCGCAACTGGGCCTGGTCGTACAAGAACCTGCAGGTGGCGACGCCCGAGAGCGGTTCGGTCTCCCCGCTCGACTACGGGCCGCTGATTGTCGCCACCACCTTCAAGGATTACGCCGCGTTGGCGGCGGCCTACGACGCGCGCGCGAAAGCGAAAGCATCGCCGACCGACCGGGTCAGGAAACTGGCGAACGAGCTGACGCAGAACGCTCACACGCCGCGCGAACAGGCCAAGGCGCTCTACGATTGGGTGTCGCAGAATGTCAAGTACGCCGGAAATAGCGTCGGGGTGGGCTCGGTGGTGCCGCACGACGCGGACGTGGTGCTGGCGAACAAGATGGGCGACTGCAAGGACCATACAACGCTGCTGCAGGCGCTGCTTGCGACCAAGGGAATCGCGAGCACGACTGCGCTGATCAACTCCGGGGACGCCTACACCCTGCCCCCGGCGCCGTGTATCGGCACGTTCAATCACGTGATCAGCTATATCCCGTCGCTCGGCATGTACGCCGATTCGACCTCGCCATATACGCCGTTCGGGTCGCTGCCAATGGGGGATACGGGCAAACCCGTGGTTCAGACCGCCGATTTCAGGGGTATCCAGCACACCCCGGTACCCGGCTGGAAAGACAGCGGCTCGAATTCCGCGACCGTGATGAAGATCAATGCGGACGGCTCGGCCGAGGGCGAAACGGAAATCGATTTGAAGGGCCAAATCGCGGATCTGTACAGGTACGAGATGACTTATCTGCAGCCCAACATGGAGGACACGATGGTGCGCCGGGCGCTGGCGCACAACGGTTTCACCGGGACGGGGACGCTGGTCAAGGACGACGTCAAGGTCCTCGCCGATACGTACAAATACGGCAGCAAGTACAAGATCAGCGACGCGATAAATCTGCCGGGGCCGGGCGCGATGTATCTCCGGTCGCCCTTTGACGCAGCCGGCGGCATCGCACATTTCCTGCCGGATGCGGGCGAACCGGATCCAACTGTGGATTTCGTGTGCACCAACGGCTACGCAAAAAGCAAGGTCACTATCAGTCTGCCCAAGGACGTGAAGGTGATAGCGGTGCCGAAGAACGTCGAGGTCAAGGGTAAGTATCAGACCTACAAAGCGACCTATCAGCTTAAGGGCCGCACGGTGACGGCGGTGAGGGAAATCGAAGATCGCACACCGGGGCCAGTCTGCGCGCCGTCCGTTGCGGCCGATTACAAGAAATTCGCGGTGGGCGTCAGGAAGGATCTTCGCGCGCAGCTTTTGTACCAGTAATCGCTAACCGAAGGGCGGCCGGGGCTACTTGGTGTTGTCCACGGGTTGGACGTTTTCGCCGTCGCGGGCTGACTGGCCCACGTTGACTGCCACCTTGTCGGTCTGGCTGATACCGCTGATGACCTCGACCATCTGGCCGTTGTCGTAACCGAGCGTCACCTCGGCCAAGTGCAACTGGTTATCGCGGACCACGGGCACATACACCTTGCCGTCGCGGAACACGAGCGCGTCGTCGGGGACCATCGGGGCGCTGGCGCCCATTTTGACCGTGAACTCGGCGGTCGCGTACATCCCGGGATAGAGCGCCTGATCCTTATTGGCGAGATCGACCTCGACCAGCATCGTGCGCGTGTCGGGGGAGAGCGCCTCGGGATGGCGGGTGATGGAGCCGGTGAATTTTTGACCGGGGTAGCCGGCGGCGGTAATCGTCGCGGGATCGCCGTTCCTGATGAACGGCGCGATGTTCTGGGGCACGTAGGTGAACACGCGCAGCGGTGAGTAGCGGGAGACGGTGACGATCGCTCCCTGGCCAGGGGTGGCGGGGGTGGTGTTGCCGGGCACCAGATGGCCGGGATCGACGTAGCGCGCGGTGACGACGCCGTCGAAGGGCGCCGTGATCGTTTCGTAGGCCTGGTTGGCGATGTCTTGTTCGAGCAGGGCCTTGGCCTGGAGCATCGCGGCGTGGGACTCATCGGCGGTCTGCGGCGCGATTACGCCTGCGCGCAGCAGGGTTTGGTTGCGATTGTCGGTGATGACGGCGAGGTTGTAGGCGGCGCGCGCGTTGGCGGTCTGCTGATCGAGCTCCGGCGAGGTAAGCACGGCGATGAGCTGGCCCTTGCGCACGCGGTCGCCCTTATCGACCTTGATATCCTTCAGGTAGCCGGGAACTTTTGCGTATATTTCGGTCTCGTCGAAGCCGCGAATGGTGGCGGGCAGCTTCAGATCGCGCGTGGGTGGAGCGAGCGAAACGCCGGCCACCAGCACGTGCGGGCCGGCCTCGTTTTCGCGCTCGAGCGCCGACGTCTGGCGGCCAATCCATAGCTCGCGGGCGAGCACGAGGCCGGCGGTCGCGACCAGCGCTGCGACAATGGCGACGACCCATCCGGCAAAGAAAACCTTGCCGGGGGTGGGCACGCTGAAATTTTTCGGATCGTCTTCCATCTCGGACATATCCTATGCGCCGGGCAGGTTGATTGCCTCGATCTCGGCGTCGCGCTGATGTTTGCCGACCAGGCTGCGGCTGAAGATCGAATAGACGGCCGGCACCACGAACAAGGTCATCATCGTGGCCGCCAACAGCCCGCCGATCACGGCGCGCCCGAGCGGCGCATTCATCTCGGAACCCGAGCCGAGCGAAAGCGCCATCGGCAGCATCCCGAGAATCATCGCGAGCGCGGTCATTATGATCGGGCGGAAGCGGATGCGGCCGGCCTCGATCGCCGCGGCGAGCGGACTGTAGCCGTCCTCGCGCAGCTCGTTGGCGAAAGTGATCAGCAGGTTGCCGTTGGCGACGCCGACCCCGACCGCCATGATCGCGCCCATCAGCGATTCGACGTTGATGGTCGTGCCCGTAATCGCGAGCATCCAGAGCACGCCGGCCAGCGCGCCCGGCACCGCCATCATGATGATGAAAGGCTCGAGCCACGATTGAAAGTTCGCGACCATCAGCAGGTATACGAGGATGATCGCGAGGATCAGGCCCTCGCCAAGCGTGAGGAACGAGTCGTGCATCGCCTGGCTCTGGCCGCGGATGACGACGTGGGTGCCGGCGGGCAGCGGCCCGAGGTTGTCGATCTCGCGCTGCACGGCGGAGGTGACGCTGCCGAGGTCGCGGCCCTCGACCGCGGCGTCAACGTCGATCACGCGCTGCACGGTGTAATGCGCGACGACCGCGGGATCCCATCCGTGGGTGATGGTGCCGAGGTTGCCGAGCAACTGGGGCTGGCCCTGCGTCCCGGCGGGCGACGCCGGGGTGCTCAGCGGTATGTTCGAGAGCGTGGCTACGGAGTCGATCAGATGCTGCGGCGCCTGCGACACGACGCTGTAGTTGACGCCCGATTTCGGATCGAGCCAGAAGTTGGGCTGCAACAGCATCGCGCCCGAGAGCGTGGCGAGCACACTCGAGGCGACCTGCTGCTGGGTGATGCCGAGTTGGAGCGCCTTGTCGCGATCGACGTTGACGCCGAAGCTGGGATAGTCCTGCGGCTCGGCGATTCGGAGGTCGCTGACGCCGGGAATCAGCTTCATCCGATCCTGGAGGCGCAGCGCGATGTCGTAGTCGGCCTGGAGGTTGTTGCCGTTGATCTGCGCGTCGATGGCGGCGGGCAGGCCGAAGTTGAGCACCTGGCTGACGATGTCGGCGGCCTGAAAGTAGGCGGTGACGTTCGGGAATTGGCGCTTGAGCAGGGCGCGAATCTGGTTCTGGTAGCCGGCGGTGGGCTGATGCTCGGGCTTCAACTGGATCAGCACGTCGGCGTCCTGCGGCCCGATCGAGTCGGTATGATAAAACGCCAAATTGTAGGATATCGGCAGCCCGATGTTGTCGCTGATGCCTTCGAGCTCGGCGGCGGGCACCACGGTGCGAATCGCGCGCTCGATGGTGTCCACCACGAACTCGGTGTGCTCGACGCGGGTCCCGGTCGGCATCCGCAAGTGCAAGCTCATCATGCCGGCGTCGATGCGGGGGAAGAAATCCTCGCCGACCACCAGCAGCATCGCGAGCGAAGTCAGAATCAGGATGGCGACGCAGGCCAGCGAGAAATTCCGGCGCGCGATGAACTTGGCGAGCGCGAAGCGATACCCATGCTTGAGCTGCTCGAAGCGGGCGTCGAAGGCGCGGACGAGGCGGGCCCAGAGGCCGGCGCCGAGGTTGTCCTCGTGCTCTTCGGGGAGCAGCAGGCGCGCCATCGTGGGGACCAGGGTGCGCGAGAGCAGGTACGACGTGAGCATCGAGAAAACCACCGCCAGCGCGAGCGGGGTGAAGAGGAACTTCGCGACTCCGGTCAGCAGCACGACCGGAAAAAAGACGATGCAGATGGCGAGCGTGCCGACAAAGGTCGGGCCGGCGATCTGCGAGGCGCCGTCGAGAATCGCGACCAGCAGCGGCTTGTGCATCGCGTGGTTGCGGTGGATGTTTTCGACTTCGACCGTGGCGTCATCCACCAGCATCCCGACCGCCAGCGCGATCCCGCCAAGCGTCATCGTGTTGATCGTCTGCCCGGTGAGCTTGAGCCCGACGATCGCGGTGAGAATCGAGAGCGGAATCGAGGTGATGACGATGAGCATGCTGCGCGGCGAGCCGAGGAACATCAGCACCATGATCGCGACCAGGATCGCGGCGGTGACGGCCTCCTGCACCACGTCGCTCAGCGCGGCGCGGACGAATTGCGACTGGTCGAACGTGAGCATCACGTTCAAGCCCTTGGGCGCGGTGGCGCGGATGTCGGGCAGCTTTTTCTTGACCGCATCGACCACCGTCAGGGTCGAAGCGTCGGCGTGTTTGACCACCAGCAGGTAGGTGGCCTGCTGTCCGTTGAAGCGCACGACGTTGGTTTCGGGCGGATGCGAGTCGGTGACGGGAGCAACGTCGCCGAGGAAAACCGGCGCGCCATTGAGGTACTTGATCGGCAGCTTGTTGAAATCGGAGACCTTGGGCACCGACATGTTCAAGTCGACGTTGTATTCGTAATTCCCCATCTTGGCGGTGCCCGACGGGATGACGACGTTGGTGGTGGCGAGCGCGTTGCCGACGTCATAGGCGGAGAGCCCGTTGGCGTAGAGCGCGGAGGGATCGAGGTTGACCATCACCGAGCGGCTGACGCCGCCAAGCGGAGCGGGCGAGGAAAAGCCGGGAATGGTGAAGAGCTGGATGCGGATGAAGTTGAGTCCGTAATCGAAGAGCTTGTTGGTCGAAAGAACGTCGCTGTAAATGTTGAGCTGCGCGACCGGGACGTTGCTGGCGTTGTAGGAAATGATATTCGGGGGCTGGATGCCGCGCGGCAGGTTGCTCAGGATGGTCTCCGACACCGCGTTGATCTGCGCAATCGCGCCGCCGATGTCAGCGCCGGGATAGAAATAAACCTTGAGTATCCCGAGGCCGTTGATCGATTCCGACTCGATATGCTCGATGCCGTTGACGGTGGTCGAGTAAGCGCGCTCGGAGATGAAGACCATGCGCCGCTCGACGTCGAAGGCGGACAGGCCCGGGTAGTTCCAGACGACCATCACGACCGGCAGATCGATCGACGGGAAGATATCCACGTTCATGAGGCCGAAGCTGAGCACGCCAAGGACGAGCATCAGCAGCGACATCACGGCGACGGAGAGCGGCCGGCGAAGCGCGAGGCGGACGATCCACATAAATTGCGCCGAGGACTGCGGTCAACTACTCAAGGTCGCGGTCGTGGCAAAGGGCGATGATAACACATAACCGGCGAATGCGATTTTCAAAATATTGGACGCGAGCTCTATGGCACGGGGGCGGCGTTGAGCAGGCCGGCGGCTTCGTCGTAGCCGAGCATCAGGTTCATGTTCTGGACGGCCTGGCCCGAGGCGCCTTTGCCGAGGTTGTCGATCGCAGTTATCACGAGCAGGGTTTCGCTGCGGCGATCGAGGATGAACGCCAACTCGCAGTAGTTCGTGGCGCGGACGTTGCGCAGCTCGGGCAGCTCGCCCGGTTTGAGCACTCGCACGAAGCGCGACTTGGCAAAGCTGGCCTCGAAGGCGGCGCGAACGTCGCTCTCGGTGGTGCCGGCGCGCGGGCGCATGAAGATCGAACTCATAAGGCCGCGGGTGATCGGCAGCAGATGCGGCACGAACAGCAGCGCGATGTCGCGGCCGAGCGCGGCCGAGATTTCCTGCTCCATCTCGGGGACGTGGCGATGGTTGCCGACCTTGTAGGGGCGGAAATTCTCATTGACCTCGGCGAACAACTGCTCGATCGAGGCAGCCCGGCGCGCGCCGGTCGTGCCCGACTTGGCGTCGATGATAATCGACGACGGCTCGATCAGGTCGCGCCTGATAAGCGGCAGCAGCGCGAGCAGCGCGCCGGTCGGAAAGCATCCGGGGGTGGCGACCAGGCGCGCCTCGCGAAGCTCATGGCGATGGAATTCGCTCAGCCCGTAAACCGCCTCCTTGAGCAGTTGCGGCGCGGGATGATCGATGCCGTAAGTGGCGCGGAACTGGGCCGCGTCCTTCAACCGGAAATCCGCCGACAGGTCCACCACCTTGAGGCCGGCCTTGATTAGTTCAACGGTATGCGCGGTGCCAAGCGTTTCAGGCAGGCACGAGAGCACGACCTCGGCGCGGCCCTGAATCAGGCCGGGGCGCAATTCCTCGAACGGCGGCAAGTCGATGCCGGCCATGTGGCGGTAAACGTCGGCGACCTCGCGCCCGGCGTAATGCTCGGAGGTCAGCACGCTCAGTTCGACGAACGGATGGCTGGCGAGGATGCGGACCGCCTCGATACCCGAGTATCCCGAAGCGCCGACCACGGCCACCTTGACCTTGTCATGCGTAACCACTTGAGGAATCGTCAATGCTCCTTTGCGAAATGCCGCCGAAGCAACCACCTAGCACGATTGCGCACGGCGAGCCAGTTACTTGCTCTCGAACTCGAAGACCATGTCGGCGGGCGGATGCTCGGGATCGGCGGCGAGCTTGTCCAGGTAAATCCGCACCGGAGTGTCATCGGGGCGCACCTCGCCCAGGCGCGCAAGCTCCTGGCGCGCGGAGGATGCGTCGCCGGCGCGAATCATGGCCAGCGCGTCGCCGAAGCGGCGATAGAACGAAGGATCGGCGCCGTCGTTATCGTGCCCGGCTACGTCAACGATCGGCACCAGCAGTTGTTTTCCCTTGACCTTCACCAGTCCGAGCTCGCGCCCGATGAACCCGGCGCCGGCCTCGGTGTAGGTCACGCGGCTGACCAGCAGATGCACCTTGAAATGACGGGTCAGACCCTCCAGCCGCGAGGCAAAGTTGACCGTGTCGCCGATGACGGAGTAGTCGAAGCGGTTTTCGCCGCCGAAGTTGCCGACCACGACGTCGCCGGTCGAAATGCCGATTCCGATGTCGAGGTCAACGAAGCGCGGGTCGTTTTTCTGGAGCTCGCGGAGATTGGCGAGCATCTTGAGCGCGCAATCGATCGCCGAGCGCGAGGGATTCTCAAGCTCGTTGGGCGCGCCCCAGAACGCCATGATCCCGTCGCCCATCAGCTTGTCCACGACTCCGCCGGTCTTGAAGATTACGTCGATCATCGAGGTCATGTAGGTGTTCAGCAGCGCGACCAGGTCCTCGGGCTCGGTGCGCTCGGCGCGCTTGGTGAAGCTGACGATATCGGCGAACAGAATCGCGAGATGACGCCGCTCGCCGCCGAGTTTCAAACCCTGGCGGCGAATCCAGCACCGAGGTGATCACGTCGGGGTTCAGGTAATGCTCGAAGGCGACGCGCAGGTGGTGCTTTTCGCGCCCTTCGGTGATGTACCGATATCCGGCCAGGAACATGTACATGAGAACCCCAGTGAGCATGGGGAAGACGATCCCGACCACGAGACCGTCGTTGAGCAGGCGGGTCTGAGCGTAAGTGAAGTAGCCGGCCAGCAGGATCACGCCCAACGCAGCCGACGACAGCGCGGACAGCCACGCGACGCCAAGCGACATCAGAATACCGATCAGGATCGCGGCGACGAGCGGTATTTCCTGAGCCTCGATCGGACGGCGGATGAAGTCGCCTTGAATCAGGTTGTCGATCGCGTTGGCGTGGATCTCGACGCGCGCCATGTCGCCGTCCACGGGCGTCACGCCGCGATCGCCTAGTCCGTGGGCGGTCGCGCCGACCAGGACAATCCTTCCCGCCAGTTTGTCCGGCGCAATCCGGCGATTGATGATGTCCGAGATGGAGTAGTGCGGGAACGGATTGGCGCCACGCCGGAAATTCACCAGCATCCGGCCGGTGTCATCGACCGGTATCGGCTCACCGGCGAGCGACACTCCCGACACGCCGTTGGGACCGAGTCCCAATACCATCGGCGCGCCACCCGCATACGCGTCGGCAACAGCCATAAACAGGGGTGCGCAGTAGCGGCCGTCGAAGCGGACTACCGTCATGTCGGCGCGGACTTCGCCGTCGGCGTCCGCGTCAACGTCGAGGTACCCGGTCGATTGCGCGGCACCGTTAAGCAGCGGAATTGGCGGCGCATACGTATCGGCCTCGATCAACTGCGGAGATTTGCCCGGAGCCTGGCGCACGATTCCGTAGCCGAGCGGCCCGGGCGGCCGAATCTGGCCGAGGAACCCGGCCGTTTTGACGCTTGCCGATTGACCCTGGTTATGGTGGCTCCCGAACGCGTAACCAAGCACGGTCAGGCCCTGCGATTTCATCGCGGCGGCAAATGCGTCGTCGTTGCCGGGACCGAGGACCTCGCCGATCGCGTCGTGCTTGAGGCCGAGTCCCGCCAGCTTTTGACTCATTTGCGCGCGCGCTACGTCGCCCTTGTCGGCCTCACTGAAGATCGCATCGAATCCTATGACCTTGACCTTGTAGTCCTTGAGCGCATCGACCAGCCGGGCGAGCACGAGCCGCGGCCACGGCCATTGCCCGATCTGCGCAATACTCTTGTCATCGATCGCGGCGATTGCGACCAAGCCGGAGGAAGGATGCGGAGCGATGGTATTGATGCGAAGGTCGTAGGCGATCAGGTCCATCCGCTCGAATGCGCCGTGGAAGCGGTGGTGAGCGGCGAAAATCAGGCCCAGCAGCACGATCCCGAACAGGAAGGTGCGCCAGGAGAATCTCAATGCCGGGTGTGACCGTTTTGCGCTCGCCATCGTTACCGATTCGAGCTTAACGCACCGGGGCGGGCGCCGCTAACCGCGCTTGCCGGCGCCGCGAGCATCCACCATGCACAGATTGCGAACGCGCGTGAGAAGGAGGCGTTTACTCGAGCCAGCTGAGCTGCTTGTACATGCTTAACTGACCGTACTCATGAGCGTTGCCATAGCCGGCCTGCGCGCTGACGCCAAGCTGCCATGGCCGGTAGTAAACGCCGAGATCCGGTCCACCCTGGCCCTGCGAGGCGGCCAGAAAGCCGCCGTTGTACATCGCGCCGCCGACACCGGCCAGGAACATGTACTTTTCGGTCGAGTACACGATCGCCCGCAGATCGAATTCGGTGCTGGTCACGCCATTTTGGAAATCATGCATCGAGCTGAAAGATGCGTTGAGCGGATGCAGACTGTGCAGGCATAGCCAGCTTGAGAAATCGCCCTCGACAATGGTGGCATCGCTATCCGCCACATCGTGGCCCGCCGAGACGTAAAGATGCGTGCCCGGAAACAGGGTGAAATCGAGACCGCCCTGAAAGCGGCCGAAGTTAAGGCGCGGATAATTGCCACTGCCGGGCGCCAAGGGACTGTCGAAGCCCGCGCCGATCCACAGTTGGTAGCCGGTCGCACGGCCAAAGACCCCGATGTACGGCGTGATGCTTTGTTCGACCTGGGTGCCCTCTTGAAGGACGCCATATTTGTCGCTGACGTAGCCGCCGCCGAAGACGGTCATCTGGACGAGTCCGGGCGTCTGGAGGGAGTAGAATCCCGGATAGGTGTTTTCAAACCATTGGGCATGCGCCGGCGGCGCGATCGCGAGCGCGGTCAACACCACTGCGAACGCAACCGTTATGCTAACGCGGGAAACTCGATTTTTCGCCACGTCTAACCTCCTCCTCTATCGAACTGGCGCTGGTGCGACGGCGCAATCCGGACAGACCGGACATGCCGGCGGCGGTGCACCAGCCACGCCCGGCGGCGGTCCCGCAAACCCAAATGCCCCGGTCATCCCAAGCGGTCCGGGAGATGTCGGAGTTTGATCGCATGGCACCGTCGCCTCGTAGCCCGCGCCGACATCCTGGCCCGCGTTGGGAGACGCACCGGGCGCCAGGTTGACGGTCCCTTGAAAGACGGCCACGTCGGTATATTTGTCGCATCCCTTGTAGCCGGGCCTGATTGTATTCTCGGTGTACACGGTGTCGAACCTGGTGCCCCGAACCGCCGCGACCGCGTTGGGGGTATGCACCTGGTAATTTGCCGGTGCGCCGCCCGACGAGGCGTTCACCAACGATCGCAGGGCTCCCGAAAACAGACCGACGCGCGCCGAAGTGGCGCCGCCGGTAACCGTGAACTGATCGAGCGTGATGTTGGCGGAGGGTCCGAGCTCGAGCCGGCTCTGATCATTGAGCACGATAACCGCGTGCCCGTCGGCGCCGGTCACGATTCGATCGCCGACATCCACCCCGACCCCTGCCGCTCCTCCGATGGTCGAGCCGGCCCGCTGAACCTGGACCTGACCGGTCACTGAAGAGAAAGCTCCCGCTGCCGTTTGCGCCAGCGCCGGCCCAGATACCACAAGCACCAGCGCGCTCATGAGCACAAGCTCGACACCAAACAAGGCGCTATAATGACTTCGGTTTCGACGCATCTAAGTGGCGCTCCTTTACCGCTAGCGCCCTCCTTTGTATTTGTCCTTGCGGGGATTTGTCAACCACCCCGTGCACGTTCTCCTGACCGCAAAAAAAATGAAAAGGGGCGCAAGCATCGCTCGCACCCCGGTCATCTTAAACACGAATACCCGGCGCCCGCGCGCGGATTCGAATCGGCGCTAACGCTTGGAGTATTGCGGCCGCTTGCGCGCTTTGTGACGCCCGTATTTCTTGCGCTCGACCTCGCGCGGATCGCGCGTCAGCATCCCGCCCTTGCGCAGCGCCGGCCGCAGCGTCTCGGTCGCGCTGACCAGCGCGCGCGAAATCCCGTGACGGACCGCGTCGGCCTGCGCCGCGATGCCGCCGCCCTCGACGCTCACCAGCACATCGTACTGCCCCACGGTCTCGGTCGCCTCAAACGGCTCCAGAATCCGCATGCGCGAGGTCGGGCGCGGGAAGTAGTCCTCGAGCGTGCGCTCGTTAACCGTGATCGTGCCGCTGCCGGGCAGCATTCTGACGCGCGCCACCGCGGTCTTGCGCCGCCCCGTTGTCGAGATGATGTTTTTCTTTTCTGCCATGTGACGACTCTGCCTTGTTATACCTTGACGGTGCGCGGCTTCTGCGCTGCGTGCGGATGCTCGGGGCCGCGATAAACCTTGAGCTTGTTGAAAATCTGATGACCGAGCCGATTCTTCGGCAGCATCCCCTTGACCGCAATCTCCAGCAGCTTCTCGGGCTTGGCCTCGAGCATCTTGCCTGCCGAGGTCGTGCGGATTCCGCCGGGCCATTCGGTATGGCGATGATACAGCTTGCCCTGCGCTTTCGATCCGGTCAGGCGAACCTTGGCGGCGTTGATGATAACGACGAAATCGCCGGTATCCTGGTTGGGAGTGTAATCGGGCCGGGTCTTGCCGGTGAGCAGGCTCGCCGCGCGCGACGCGACTCGTCCGAGCGCTCGCTCGCTCGCATCGATCACCACCCAGTTACGGTCGCGCAGCCCGTTCTCGCGCGAGATACTGCGGGTTTGTTCGGTCAGTTTCAAATTCGTGCACCTAAAACGTTTATTTTGGCGGGGCCGATGGGATTTGAACCCACGACTTCCGACGTGACAGGCCGGCGTTCTAACCGGGCTGAACTACGACCCCGCCCGAACCATCCTTTGTTACATTTTCCAGCCCGCGGAGCAACAACACCCCGCGCGCGCTGTTCTAATTTCACCGTCGGCGAAATGCCAATGCGATCATCCAGAAAAACGCAACCTGCACGACACACGTCAAAGCGATCGACAGTTTGGTCCAGCCTAAATATAGGAACACTTCGCCATAAACGGGCAGGAAGAGCACGATGCTGAGCAGGGCGAGCGTGAGCTTGGTAAAGTTAGAGAGTTGCGGCATCGATCAATTCCTCGACCGACCATAGCCGATCCGTCACGCCCGCAGCCATCGCGGGCGTACAGCGCAGCGTCCGATGCACACGCACGAAATTTTAGCACCCGAATTCGGGCGCCACGAACGCTTCGAGATTAGCCCGCTTCTGGCTGTGCTCCTCAGCCGGGCGAACGTACAGACTAACCTTCAAATGAGCACAAGCGTGCAAAGAGCCTGCGCTGCCGTCGCAACGGCTGAACTAATTCAGCCTGCCAGCGCCGCCCGCGACGTGCTAAGCGATCCTCTTATGGGCAACAGTCATGATGACCGCCGCAGCCAAATGCGCCGCGGGCGAAACCGTGCCGTTCCGCAAAACCAACTTTGACGGAACAAAGCTACGCCTCGTGGTATGCCTGTCGCCTGACCACAACCAGTGGTATAAATTGCCGCTTTACCGCCCAATCGCTCACACTGAATTTGCGCAGGAATAGGGCACATAAAAGACGAAAATGCCGCCTCTCTCCGCTACGCCTACGCCACCCGGCGCATCAGCTCGAGGATGTCGTAGCCGGTGATCTCGCGGCTCTTCGCCGACCAGTCGCGAAGCTCGCTCGTCCGACACCATCCCGGCCTGCGCCCCCTTGGCCAGGTCCATCAGCCCGATTTTGATCGTCGCCTCGTCGATCATCTCGCCCGACTTGGGATCGGCCATCGAGCCGCCCCCCTTCTCGTGGTAGAGCTTGATCACCCGGCGCGCCTCTTCGACCTGCTCGGCGCTCGGCGTGTAGCATGCGTTGGCGATCTCCGCCTGCTGCGGATGTATCACCCAGGTGCCGTCCATCCCGAGGTTCGCCGCGCCGACGTTCTTCTCGCGCAGCGCCGCCTGGAGTTGCTTGACCCGCTCGGGCGAATCCGTGTTGCGCCACAGCCGCAGATAGACGTTGTCGATCGCGTGCAGCCCGGCGGCCTTCGCCGCGACCACCACCGCCTGCTTGGAGTAGTGGAAATTCTGGTTCTGGTTCTCGACGATCTCGCGGATGCCGAGATTGGCGGCGTAGTCGGCGATCCCGAACACCAGCCCGCACATCCGATCCGACGCGGTCGCGATTTCGTACGCCTCGATCAGCGCGTGCGGGGTCTCGATCAGCGACTCGATCTGAATCCGGTACTTCCATCCGCCGCGCTTTTCGAGATCGTCGAGCAGCTTCGACAGTTCGCGAATATCCTCGGGCCCGCGCGTCTTGGGCATGATGATGCCGTGGAAGCGATTGGGCGCGCCGAGCACGATCGCCTCCATGTCGCCCTTGAAGAACTTCGAATGGATATTGTTGGGCCGCACCGTGACGATCTTCTTGCCGAAGTCGAGCGTGTTGAGCGCCTCGACCATCACCTTGCGGCTCTTCTCGCCCTTGAACTCATACGGGCACGCGTCTTCGAAGTCCGCCATCACGTGATCGACCGGCGCTTTCACCGCGTCGGCGGCGGTGACGTGCAGCTTCATGTTGTGACCCGGATAGGTCAGTTCGGTGCGCGGAATTACGAAACGTGCGCCATTGTCCAATACGTACATCGATTGATTCTCTCCAGAAGAATTTCAGTTCGGCGGCTCAGGGGCGAAAGTAGTACAGCTTGCGTTTGACCAAAACCGTCCGCTCGATTTCGACGACCACGGTGCCGTCGGCTTTCTTGCCGACCAGTTTGAACTTCACCAGCCCCGCGTCGGGGCGCTGGGCGTCGCGCTTTTCGAGCACGGTCGATTCGGCGTAAATCGTGTCGCCGTGAAAGACCGGGTTGGTGTGCCTGCCGTTGTCCATCTCGACTTCGGCAATCGCGTTCTCGCTGGTGTCCTCCGACGCCAGCCCGACCGTGAACGCCAGCACCACGCCGCCGTACACCAGCAGCTTGCCGCCGACGTAGGCGCCCGGATTCCTGTCGATCAAGTCCTGGTTGAAGTGCAGCTCGGCGGTGTTCATCACCAGCGAAGTGAAGATGTGGTTGTCGGCCTCCGTGATCGTGCGGCCGCGCTGATGGACGAGCGTGTCGCCGACCGCGAAATCCTCGAAGTAGCTGCCGTCGCTGGTGATGCTCATTGCGCGCGGTGCCTCCCGCTCAGTTCTGCTCCATGATCCGCCGGCCGATGACCTCGTACTGGATTTCGCTGGTGCCCTCGAAGATCGACAGCACCCGCGCGTCGCGCCAGAAGCGCTGCGCCTCGAACTCCATCGAGTATCCGTAGCCGCCGTGCACCTGCATCGCCTCGCGCGTGACCCGCTCGGCCATCTCGGCGGCGAACGCCTTGGCCAGTCCAGCCTCGTAGTCGCATCGCTTGCCCGTGTCTTTTTCGGCGGCGGCGAAGTAGCAAAGCTGGCGCGCGGCCTCGATCTCGACCGCCATGTGCGCCAGCTTGTGGCGGATCACCTGGAAGTCGCCGATAGCCTGGCCGAACTGCTTGCGGTCTTTCGCGTACTTGACCGCGCATTCGAACGCCGCCTGCGCTACGCCGACGCCGCGCGCCGCGGTCTGGATTCGCGCCGCCTCGTAACTCGCCATCAGTTGGTAGAACCCCTGCCCTTCCTTTCCGCCGATCAGGTTCGCCGCCGGGGCGTAGGCGTCGTCGAATTGCAGCCCGTAACTGCGCATCCCATGGTATCCGATCGTGGGAATCGGCGAGCCGGTCAAAGTCGGCGGCATGAAGTCGTCGCCCGGCGGCTTCTCGAACAGGATCAGCGACAGTCCCTTGTGCCGCTTCGAGATGTCGGGGTCGGTGCGGGTCATCACGGTCAGCATCTGCGCGCGATTGGCGAACGTGCACCACATCTTCGCGCCCTTGATCAGGTAGCCGTCGCCGTGTTTGACCGCGCGGGTTTTGAACGACGCCGTGTCGCTGCCCGAGTCGGGCTCGGTGAATGCGGCCGCGGTCATCAGCTCGCCGCGCGCGATCGGCGGCAGGAATTTCTTTTTCTGCTCGGGCGTGCCGTGGGCGCTGATCAAGCGTGCCGGTGATAATGTTGCGGGTCATCACCGAGCCCACGCTGAGCCATCCGCGCGACAACTCCTCGGTGACGATCGCCATCGAGATGTAGTCGAGCCCCATACCGCCCTCTTCGGCGGGAAAGATCACGCCGAAGTAGCCGAGCTCCGCCATCTGCTTGAGGATGCGCTCGGGGATTTCCTTGTTGTTGCGATCGAGGTCGTTGGCGATCGGCTTGACCTCGGCCTCGACGAACTCGCGGACCGAGCGCCGGATAATTTCATGCTCAGGCGTGATCACTGGCATCTTGTGTATTGCTCCTGGTGTCGTGTCCCGCAAATGGCAAAAGCGTCACGTCACCGAGTATTCTGGCTCATACATCTCAAGCGTCACGGCCCCTGAAAAAGGTGTCGCGCAAATAGCAAAAGCATCACGTCACCGAGTATTCTGGCTCATGCATCTCAAGCGTCACGGCCGCTCAAAAGAGCGTTTGCGAATCAGGACCGGCCGCTCGTATTCGAGCACTTTTTCGCCGCGCTGGTTGTAGCCGGTGGTGCGGAACTTGACCACCCCGCGATCGGGCCGCGAAGTGTCGCGCTTGGAGAGCACGAGCGACTCCGACGTGATCGTGTCGCCGGGATAGACCGTCTCGTGCCACTTCATTTTCTCGTAGCCGAGGTGGGCGATCGCGCGTTCGCTCAGGTCCTCGACCGAAAGCCCGAACACCACGTTCATCACCAGCATGTGATTGACGACCACGTTCTTGTAGCCGAGGCTCTGCGCGTACTCGCGATTGAAGTAGCTCGGGTTGAAATTCATCGTGACGCTGGAGAAGAAGCTGTTGTCGCCCTCGGTGATGGTGCGGCCCCAATGATGCTTGAACAGATGGCCGGGCTCGAAGTCCTCGAAGTAGTGGCCACGCTCGATTTTGCGCACTGCCATATGGGTCAGGCTGCCTGCTTCATGTGGTCGTAGAATCGCGAAAAGTACGGAGGCCGAACCAATTTTTTATGGAATTAACGCTTGTGGGTCAACCAACCCCCGCCGCGCGATGCTGGCCTGGTTTGAGGTTTAGTGGCTGGTTTTCGGTACGGGAGCGCCTGGAATTGATTTGAGGCGCGGATCGCCCTTAGCGACGCATTTCGCAGAACTGGCGTGCCGTATGCGCTGAAATTCGGACTCAGTCAAAGGTTCCGGTACTTCTGACTGGTAATTCGATTGGATGGCAAATTGGAACCTTTGCAGAGCTTCATGACATTTGCGAGCAGAATCGAAAGTGCCGCGATTCATCCATTTTGATAGCGGGGCACTAGGGTCAGCCGTTTCTTCACTGCCGGAAGGCTGAACCACCGGTGGCACCATCAGATACCAGCCCACAAGCGCGAGCGCCGCTGCGTGGCTGAATTTCAAACCGCGCATGTCCTAATTTCCCTTGAGGCGCGGACCGTCGACGACCTCGATGCACCGAGAGAGAATATAAACCTCAGACATTGTGACGTCATTGGCTCTGACTTCCAAATTGATCTTTTCCCGAAAGGCCTCGCAGTCCGACTCAGAGTCAAATGATTTCATTTTTTCCCATTTTGCTAATGGAGCCTCTCCGCGCACTTTTATGTGGACCATCCCCCTGTAGAGTTGAACCTCGATCGGCGGGGTAATCAGATACCAGCCCACAAGCGCGAGCGCGGCGGCGTGGCGGCACTCCATAATCGCCATGTAACCAAAGCATGCGAGAAAGCGAAAGCCGCTCTGCGACATACTTCCAGAGCATTACCCCGCCGCGCGGAGGTCACCCCGTTCCCCGAGCCGTGAAAGATTAGTATTGTCATATCTGAGGCAAACGGGTAGCTAATTCCGGCACGCATTTTGACCGAAGCCTCGAATCAGGATTGCAGCCAACCGGGACCGCCGCTCGTCGCGGAGTATCGCCCCGCTGGTGACCGACTAACAGATTGAAATGAGCCGTAAGGAAATTTTCGAGATCGGCGAGGTGCCCCCAATCGGGCACGTGCCCAAACAGATGTACGCGCAGGTGATCCGCGCGGAGAGATTCGGCGACCCCAGGCACGCGTTCAAGATCGAGAAGATCGCGGTGCCCGAAATCCGCGCCGATGAAGTGCTGGTTTACGTGATGGCGGCGGGGGTGAATTTCAACAACGTGTGGGCGGCGCTCGGCTCGCCGGTGGACGTGATCGGCGCGCGCCAGAAAGCCAAGTACGATAATTCGGATTTTCATATCGGCGGCAGCGACGCGTCGGGAATCGTTTACGCGGTCGGCGATGAGGTGAGCAGGGTCAAGGTCGGCGACCGCGTCGTGATTCATTGCGGCGTATGGGACCGCAACTCGCCCGCGATGCGCAACGGCGACGATCCGATGTTCGACCCGTCGTTCAAGATTTGGGGTTACGAAACCAACTGGGGCAGCTTCGCCCAGTTCGCGCGCGTGCAGGCGCATCAGTGCATGCCCAAGGCCGGGCATCTCACTTGGGAAGAAGCGGCAGGGCCGACGCTGGTGGGCGCCACCGCGTACCGGATGCTGATGGGATGGCCGCCGCACGTGGTGCACCGCGGCGACGTGGTCCTGATTTGGGGCGCGTCGGGCGGGCTCGGATGCATGGCGATTCAGATCGTCAAGGCCGAAGACGGAATCCCGGTCGGCATCGTCGGCGACGATCGCAAAATCGATTACTGCGTCAGGCTCGGCGCCAAGGGCTGCATCAACCGGAAAAAACATTTCCATTGGGGCATGATGCCGCATTGGAAGGATACCGCGGCGTATAACAAGTGGGCCGCGGAATGCCGGGCGTTCGGCAAAGCGGTTTGGGACGTCGTCGGCGAACGGAAAAATCCGCGCATCGTATTCGAGCATCCCGGCGAAGACACCATTTCAACTTCCATCTTCGTGTGCGACACCGGGGGAATGGTCGTGATCTGCGCCGGCACCACCGGTTACAACGCGGTGGTTGACCTGCGCTACCTGTGGATGCGGCAGAAGCGCCTGCAGGGCTCGCACTTCGCCAACGACCAGCAGGCCTACGCCTTCAATCAGCTGGTGCTCGAGGGCAAGATCGATCCGTGCCTCGCCAAGACGTACCGGTTCGACGAGATTCCCGAATGCCATCAGGCGATGCATGAAAATCGCGCGCCCGAGGGCAAGATGGTGGCGATGGTCGGCACGCCGCAGCCCGGCCTGAAGGACCTCCGGCTGTAACGCGGATTCGCCGGAGCGCTGTGCGTCGCGTCCGATCCTCGACTACAATCGGGCCACCACGATGGTATCGCTCGATTCGCTAAAGCTCGAACTTGCCCGCCGGATCGAAGGCGAAGTCCGCTTCGACCCCGGCACTCGCGCGGCATACGCCACCGACGCCTCGAACTATCGCCAGGCGCCAGTGGGCGTGGTGATTCCCCGGCACGAGGGCGACGTGATTGCGGCGTTTGCGATCGCGCGGGAAAACTCGATGCCGATTCTCGCGCGCGGCGCCGGCACCAGCCTCGCCGGCCAGGCGTGCAACGCCGCGCTCGTGCTCGATTTCTCCAAGTACATGAATCGAGTCATCGCGATCGATCCCGGCGCGCGCACAGCCCTGGTCGAACCCGGCGTCGTCCAGAGCCATCTCAACGCCGCGCTCGCGCCGCACGGGCTTTTCTTCGCGCCCGATCCATCGACGAAAGATCGATGCACCGTCGGCGGGATGATCGGCAACAACTCATGCGGCGCGCATTCGGCGGCCTACGGCAAGACCGTCGATAATGTCGAGGCGTTGGAAGTCGTCCTGTACGACGGAACGCGGCTTTCGTTGACCGGCCCGATGGCAGACGCGGAAATCGGCGCGGCAATCGCGCGCGGCGGCCGCGAAGGCGAGCTTTACTCGGCCGTCCGCGAGCTTCGCGACCGATCCGCCGATTCCGTGCGCGCCCATTTCCCCAAGCTGCCGCGCCGCGTCTCGGGCTACAACATCGACGAGCTGATGCCGGAGCGCGGCTTCAACCTTGCCCGCGCAATCGTCGGCTCGGAGGGTACGCTCGCCGCGGTCGTCCGCGCGACGATACGAGCCGTGCCGCGCCCGCGCGAACTTGGGCTGGCGGTGCTCGGATTCGACGACGTATTCATCGCGGCGGATCAAACGCCGTGGATACTCGAGCATCGCCCCGAAGCGCTGGAAGGCTTCGATCAGAATCTTCCCGAGTTCGCGCGGATCAAGGCGATGCCGGGCGTGCGGTTTCTCCCCGCCGGGCGCGCTTTTCTGCTGGTCGAGCTGGGGGGCGCATCGCAAGACGAAGCGCGCGAGCGCGCTGAGCGCGTGATCGAGAATGCGCGCCGGGGGCCCGAATGCACCGGCGCCGCTTACCTTGCCGACGCGCGCGAGCAGGCCGCGGTCTGGCAGATTCGCGAGTCGGGGCTCGGCTCGAGCGCGTTCATCCCGGGCCGCCCGCGCACTTGGCCGGGCGCCGAAGACTCGGCCGTGCCTCCAGCCAATCTCGGCGCGTTTCTGCGCGGCTTCGATCGGATCCTCACCCGCCACAGCCTCGCCGTGGCGACCTACTACGGGCATTTCGGCGAAGGATGCGTTCACGCGCGCGTCAATTTCGATTTGGCCAGCGCGCCCGGAATCGCGACGTTCCGTGCGGCGATGATCGATCTCGGCGAACTCGTTACGAATCTGGGCGGTTCGCTCTCGGGCGAGCACGGCGACGGGCTGGCGCGCTCCGAGCTGCTGCCGATGATGTTCCGCCCCGAGCTGATCGCCGCGTTCCGCGATTTCAAGCGAATCTTCGATCCCGATTCGATGATGAATCCGGGCGTGATCGTCGATCCGCATCCGCTCGACTCGCACCTGAAGCTGGGCGCGAACTATCGGCCGCGCGAAGTCGCCACGCACTTCGACTTCAGCGCCGAAGGCGGACTGGCGGGTGCGGCGCTCAAATGCGTCGGCATCGGGAAATGCCGAAAGACCGGGGCGGGCACGATGTGCCCGTCGTACATGGCGACGCGCGAGGAAATCCATTCGACCCGCGGACGCGCGCGGATCCTGTTCGAAGCTTTGACCACCGACCTGCTGCCCGGGGGTTTCGCCGATCCGGCGCTGAAAGAGGCGCTCGATTTGTGCCTGTCGTGCAAGGGATGCAAGAGCGAGTGTCCGTCGTCGGTGGATATGGCGGCGTACCGCGCGGAATTTTTCTTCAACTACTATCGGAACCATCGCCGTCCGCTTTCGTCGGCGTTCTTCGGCAGGATGAACGAGGTCGCGCGGCTCGCGTCGTACGCGCCGTCGATCGCCAACGCGCTTGCGCGCGCGCCGATCGTGGCGGGCATCGCGAAAAAGGCGCTCGGGATTCATCCGCAGCGTGAAATCCCGCGTTTTGCGCGGCGGACCTTCCGCTCATGGTTCGAGCGCAGGACGGCTCCCAGAGCGGGCGGGCGCGAAGTCGTGCTGTTTCCCGACACCTTCAACAACTTTTTCGAGCCGCACGTCGCGATCGCCGCGGTCGAAGTCCTGGAGCGGGCCGGATTTCGCGTGATCGTTCCGCGCGCTGAGCTATGCTGCGGCCGCCCGCTCTACGATCAGGGGATGCTCGAGCAGGCGAAGGCGCGCCTGAAAGAAGTGATGGAAGCGCTCGGCCCATTCGTCGCCGCGGGCATCCCGATCGTCGGACTGGAGCCGAGTTGTATCCTGACTTTTCGCGACGAGCTGCCCGTCGTTGTTCCCCGCCGACGCGCGCGCCAGCGCGCTCGCGTCGAATTCATTTCTGCTCGACGAGTTGCTCGTTCGCGAGTCGAAGAATTTCATGCCCCCCGAGTTGCGCAAGCAAACAATCGTGCAGGGGCATTGCCAGCAGAAGGCGATAGCGGGAATCGGCGACGAGGTCATGCTGCTGTCACGCGCGGCGGGCGCGCAGCTCGAGGTGCTCGACGCGGGATGCTGCGGGATGGCGGGACCGTTCGGATACGGCCGCGAGCATTTCGAGGTATCGAAAGCGATCGGCGCGAGAGTTTTGATTCCGGCGATCGAGAAGGCGCCGCCAGACGCGATCATCGTCGCCGACGGGTTTTCGTGCCGCTCGCAGATTCGCCATTTCTGCCCGTCGCGGCGCCCGATGCACCTGGCGCAGGTGCTGAACTTGGCCGACGGCGGATAACGGCGCGGGGATTGAAAGAAAGGCCGCGCCCCGCCGGGGGAGAGGCGGGGCGCGGCGTGTCGTCAGGAACGCGCCAGATGGCCTGTTACCGGACGAATTGCTGAATCAGCGGCGCGAGCATCGAGCCTCCGCCGTAGGGCTGGCCGTATCCGCCGTTAGAGAACAGTCCGCCGGCGAAAGGCGCTACCCCAGCCGCCGCGCCTCCACAACCGTTGCGGAACGCCCATTGATTGCGTGCGAGCAAATCAGCGGCGGCCGCGGGATGGCCGGTGTTCCGGTCGCGATAATAGTTGTACTTGATGCTCTGCGCTTTTTTGCACGACTGTGCGCCCGCGTAACCCGGCGCGCCATAATAGGGGGCCACTGCGGGATAAGCAGGAACCGGGTAATAGCCGGGGTTGCCGTAATTCCGGTATTCGTCGGCGTCGCGCCAGGCGCGATCTGCGCGCCAGTCACGATCTGCGCCCCGGTCACGAACCGCAGGCAGCGCGTTGTTGTGGAACGCATGGCGCGCCACGAGTGCCGGGCCGACGACATTGCGCGGCGCAACGAAGCCACGCACCGGCGCATTGGAAGAACGTGACACGTGCGCCGCACGCGAATTGTTGTGGTCGTAGGCAGCCGCGGTGATCGGCGTCGCGAGCATCGCCAGACCAACCAGCACCGTCATCAGACTTCGTTTGGATTTCATTGTCGGTTACCTCTACCTGACTGAGAGAGCATTAAGGATGCCATCGAGCGGTTTCGGAAAAGTTCCTGCAGTGCACTTGATCTTCACACAGGGAGATACGCAATCAGGAGAATTCGGTTGCACCGAATCGAAAATGGAAAAACGAAAAACGTCAACGGAGAGAACAGGTTAACGTATGTTCAGGTTTGGGCGGCGTGGAATAAACAAACGTTCAGACGCGAGCCGGCGAGGAGTGAAAAATCAGACGAAGGTGCGCCGCGCGAGGTAGTACATGACGGCGCCGGCGATCGCATAGGCGGCTATGCCCTCGAGCAGCGTCGCGCCGCTGGTGACGACGACCAGGCCGACGACGAGGACAGTGGCAACGACGGCTACGACCTGCTCGATGCGCTTCTCGCGGGCGCGGACCCGGGCGACATGGCCGGTGATGCTCGCGCCGCAGTTGGGGCATACGCCGCCGCGCTTGACGACCACGGCGGCCTCGCAGCCGGGGCATTCGATTTTCGTTCGCAGCGGCATCGCGGGTGAAAACGCGGGCGTAGCAGGATGCTTCAAGAAGAGCGGCGCGCGTGTCGATCACACGCGCGCCGCGTTATGCTTGCCGAGCCACAGCGGTTGCGGCCGCCGTCGCTTCTATCCTGTCTTAGGCGCGCGCTTTGCTCAGTTTGCGTGCCGAGCGCTTCGCGATCCGCACGCGCTCGGGGCGCCGCTTGACGCGGGTGGGTTTGGCCGCGACCTTGGCGGGCTTTTGAATTGCGGCCACGACTGCGGGCGCGGCTGGCACAGCGGCGGCGCGGCGCAGGCGCAGCAGGCTGCATCGCAGCCTCGGCGGCGGCGCGCTCGGCCTCGAGCGCGAGCGTGGCGCGCCGGCGCGCGATCGCGTCAAGGCGTTTTTCCTTCCACTTGCGCAGCCCCATCCGCATGTACTCGGGATTGATGTCGAGCATGTCGCAGACGTTGTCAAACGAAAAGACCCAGCGCTTGTCTTCGTGCGCGATCCATTCGTCGGCGTCGCGGAACAACCGCTGGCCCTTGCTGGTGGACGCGTCGATGCATTTCATGAAGCATTCGATCGCGTCTTCGAGCACGCTCAGGATGAGCCGCTTTTCGCCCTCGAGCAGATGCTTCTTGCGCATCGCCTCGAAGTATTGAATGGGCAAAAGGGTGTCGGGCTCGAACAGCCCCGGCAATCTTTCGTCCAGTGTTTCCTTTTCCTGCATCTTCTCTCCGTTACCTGCCTTCAATGTCGTACGTACATCCACCGCCCCACCCTCCTCGTAGTTATGACGCTGTCACGCCAACGCCTATTCAGAGTCGTCTTCGATCTGTTCCTTGTATATTTCGTGCCATGCCATCTGGATGGCTTCCAATTTCGCCTCGCTAGAGCCCTCGCGGCTGTCGTCGAATTCGTCGAGATCGATCACCCATTGACGCAGGTCAGTGAAGCGCGCGTCGAGCGGGTTCAGCCCCGGATGATTCTCGGCGAGCACTTCGGCAATTTCCCCGGCCTGATCCCACTTTAGTCCCATCGTAAATACGTTCCTCGCCCGGCTTGGGTTGCAGGTCGCCCTGGCTCAGGAAAGCTCCTCCACTGATTTCTTCTCGAGCGCCAGCTTGATGGCGGCGTCCATAATCCGCTTCGCGAACGGAGTGGTAACCTCGTTCAACTCCTCGACGAGTTTTGCAATTAGCTCGCGATCGGTTCCCGCTCGGGCCGCCTCCAGCCGCTCCACCACCTCATCCATGCGCGCGCGCTCGCCTGCTTCGACCAGGGAGCCGAATTCGCCGAGCTGCTTATGAAGTGCGCCCAGGATTTGCTCGGCGTCGTTGCGGTACGAAATCAGCAGGCGCTCTTCGAGATCCTGCTCCCCGAGATCGATGGCCTCTTCGAGCATTCGCTCGATTTCATCGTCCGTCAGTCCATAGCTTGGCTTGACGTCGACCGAATGCTCGCGGCCCGTGCGCTCATCGCGCGCATTGACATTTAGTATCCCGTTTGCATCGATGAGGAAAGTGACCTCGATGCGCGGGACACCCGCCGACTGGGGCTGAATCGGCCCCAGCTTGAAGCGCGCTAAACTACGGCAATCCTTAGCAAGCTCACGCTCTCCTTGCAAAACATGGATATCAACATGTGTTTGATTATCCACAGCCGTGGTGAAACCTTCAGCTACGCTGGTCGGAATAGTGGTATTGCGATGTATGAGACGTTCCATCACGCCACCCATCGTTTCAATGCCCAGCGAGAGCGGAACCACGTCGAGCAGGAGCATGTCGCCCTGCATGCCCATTAGCACAGAAGCCTGAACGGCGGCGCCCAGAGCGACGATCTGCTCGGGATCGATCGAGCATAGGGGTTCCCTGTGGAACATCGCGGCAACGCGCTGGCGGACCAGCGGCATCCGCGTCGAGCCGCCGACCAGAACGACCGCATCGATCTCGGCGGGCGTGAGCTTGGCGTCGGCAAGGGCCATTTCGCAGCGTTTGAGCGTGCGCGCAAGGAAAGGCTCGGCCATCTGCTCAAGCGCGCCGCGGGTCAAGTGCTTGCGAATCGAGTGGCCGGAGAGTTCGACGACGACCGGGGCCTCGGCAACGTCGGTAAGGCGTTTCTTGGCGTTCTCGGCGGCCATACGAGCGCTGTTCCAGACGTGGCGATCAAGCTTGAGCGTGTCGGGGATTTCAGCGAGCAGCCAATCGACGATCGCGCGGTCGATGTCGTCGCCGCCGAGATGGGTATCGCCGTTGGTCGCGAGGACCTCGAAGATTCCCTCCTTGATGCTGAGAATCGAGATGTCGAAGGTGCCGCCGCCGAAATCGAAGACGGCGACGTTGCCGGCCGCGCGCTTGTCCAGGCCGTAGGCGAGTGACGCGGCGGTCGGCTCGTTCACCAGGCGCACGACTTCGAGACCGGCCAGACGGCCGGCATCCTTGGTGGCCTGGCGCTGGCCGTCGTTGAAATAGGCGGGGACGGTGATGACGACGCGCTCAATTTTTTCGTCTTTGCCAGCCGCGCGCAGCGCGCGTTCGGCGCCGTCCTTGAGGGCGCGCAGAATCTCGGCCGAGATTTGCGGGGGAGTGAAGACGCGCTTGCCAATTTGAAAGCGGACCACCGGGCCGTTCAGATCGGCGAAGGTGTAGCGCGCGCGATCTTCGGGCGCGATCTCGCCGCCGCCCAAGCCCATGTAACGCTTGACCGATCGAATGACGGCGCCGTACTCGCCGCCGGCAAAACCGACCGCGCTCACGCGGCCGTCGCGTTCGACGGTCAGATGCGGTTCCATCTCGATGGCGCGTTCGCCGACGGTGATGGCGCCGTCGGGCGCAATCGCGACGACGCTCGGCAGCAGAGCCCGGTGGCTGGCTCCGACCGCGATTACGCGCGGCGCGCCATCTTCCATGGTGGCGATCAGGCTGTTGGTGGTGCCGAGGTCTATGCCAAAAATCCGGGACATCTTAAGTTTGTCAAATTGCCTGGTCAGGCGGCCTTTGAGTTCTCGAGCGCGCGATCGACGTCGCGAATCAAAGTCCGAATGTAGGCGATGCTCGAAAGAATCGCCTTCAGTTCTAATGTAAGCATTTTTTCATCCGAGCGCTGATCCCATTTCGCGAAATTTCGGTCGAGTTCGGCCAGGCGCGCATCGATCATGGTTTGAAGCCCGGCGCGCCGCTGGGCGACCCGCTCCGCGAGTTCGCGCGCCGGGTCCGAACCGGCAGGAGCGTCGCAAAGCTCGGCAAGTTGCTCCTGCACCTCAAAGACCAAATCGGCGAGCTCGGGCGGAACGCGTTTGTTGTTCTCGGCGAGCTTTTCACCGAGTAGTTCGAGCCAGTAAAGACCGCGGGCGACGGGATCGCGGAGCGTGCGGTAGCTGCGGGTGAGAGTCGCGGTCGCGCGGATACTCGCGTCGCGCACCCGGACGGTGCTGGATGCGAACCGGTCGGGATGAATCTTGCGGCTCAACTCGTGATAGCGGCGCTCGAGCGCGCCGAGATCGATCGTCAGTTTGCGGGGCATCCCCAGCGCGGCGAAACAATCGAGCTGGGCCGCCATCGGCGACCCACAATCAGCGCAAGTCAGCAGCGGCTGTTGGCGGCGTCCACATGAAGGGCATTCGATCATCTTGAGGCATCAGTCCCCGCGTCCGCTCGTTCATACGACGAACGATTCTCCACATCCGCAGCTGCGCTTGGCGTTTGGATTGACGACCTTGAAGCCCGACGACATCAGTTCTTCGGCGTAGTCGAGCTCGGAGCCATTGAGGTAGAGAAAACTTTTCTTGTCCACGATCAGGCGCGCGCCGTCGCGCTCGAAAACCTTGTCGCGCTCCTTGGCGGCGTCGATTTCCATCCGGTATTGCAAGCCCGAGCATCCGCCGCCGACGACCTTTACCCGCAGGCCGGCGTCTTCGCCCTTGTCGGCGACCAGTTGCTTGATCTTCCGGGCAGCGCCCTCAGAAAGTGAAATCACCACGAAAGGTTACGCCTCCTTCGACTGGGCCGGCTGCTCCTCCGAGGCGGCGTGATCGCCCCTGCGCTTGCGCCAATCGGCGATCGCGGCCTTGATCGCGTCCTCGGCGAGCACGGAGCAGTGAATCTTGACCGGCGGCAGGTTGAGTTCCTTGACGATGACGGTGTTCTTGATCGTAATCGCCTCGTCGATATGCTTGCCCTTGACCAGTTCGGTGACGTAGCTCGAACTTGCGATCGCGCTGCCGCATCCGAAGGTCTTGAAGCGCGCGTCCTCGATCACGCCGTCGTCGCCGATCTTCAACTGCAGCTTCATCACGTCGCCGCATTCCGGCGCGCCAACGACGCCGGTGCCGACGTTGGGCTCGTCTTTGGCGAAGCTGCCGACGTTGCGCGGATTGTTGTAGTGCTCGATAACCTTATCTGAATAAGCCATGATTTTTTCCTGAAGTGGCCCGTTAATATGACGTTGCGTTACGACTTCCAACTGACTGACTTGAGATCGACCCCTTCCTTCGCCATCTCGTACAGCGGCGACATTTCGCGCAGCCGCTTCACTTCCTTGCTGACCCTGTCGGTCACGTAATCGACTTCTTCCAGCGTGTTGAAGCGGCCCAGCCCGAAACGAATTGAGCTGTGGGCCAGTTCATCGCCGATGCCGAGCGCGCGGATCACGTACGACGGCTCGAGCGTCGCCGAAGTGCATGCGGAGCCCGAGCTGACCGCGATATCGTTGATACCCATCAGCAGAGACTCGCCTTCGACGTACGCGAAGCTCACGTTCAGATTGCCGGGGAGACGCTCGGTGGGGTGCCCGTTGACGTAAATTTCGTCGAGGCGCTCGAACAATCCCGCCTGCAACTGGCTGCGCAACAGAGTCAGGCGGCGCGCTTCCTCGGGCATTTCCTTCCCCGCGATTTCACAGGCCGCGCCCAGGCCGACGATTCCCGTCACGTTGAGCGTCCCCGAGCGCATCCCGCGCTCATGGCCGCCGCCGTCCATCTGCGGGGTCAGCCGCACGCGCGGCCCCTTGGAGCGAACGTAAATCGCGCCGACTCCCTTGGGTCCGTAAATCTTGTGCGCGCTGATCGACGCGAGGTCGATGCCAGCCTTTTCGAAATCCACCGGCACCTTGCCCACTGCCTGGACCGCGTCGCAATGGAATATGACGCCCTTTTCCTTGGCGATCTTGCCGATCTCAGCGATCGGATGAATCGTGCCGATCTCGTTGTTGGCCCACATGATGCTGATCAGCACGGTATGATCGGTGATCGCGCGGCGCACCGCGTCGGGATCGACCATCCCGTACTTGTCAACCGGAATGTAGGTGACCGTGGCCCTGCCCGCCCGCTCCAGCGCGCGGCAACTGTCGAGCACGGCCTTGTGCTCGGTGACGCAACTGATGACGTGGTTGCCCTTGTCCTTGTAAAACTCGACGACGCCCTTGATCGCCAGGTTGTCGGATTCGGTAGCGCCGCTGGTAAAGATGATTTCCTTGCTCTTGACGCCGACCAGCGCCGCGATCTGGTTGCGCGAGCGATCGACGGCCTCTTCCGCCTCCCAGCCGAAGCTATGGTTGCGGCTGGCGGCATTGCCGAACTTCTCGGTGAAATACGGCAGCATCGCATCGAGCACGCGCGAATCGACGCGTGTGGTCGCGTGATTGTCCATGTAAATCGGCTTCTTCAGCATCTTCTCTCTGGGTCTCTTTCGGTTCGTTCCCCCGGAAACGCTCCGGTTCTTAATAGTGGACCTATTAGGTATAATATAGCCATTCCGCCGAAGCAGTCAAACGGAATTCATCCCGCGTGGGTCACCTGATGACGGAATACTGGACCCGATTAGCCTAGTATGGCTAATGCGCCCGTTTGTCAAGGACAATGTTAGGCTTACCGAGCGGTCAAAAGCGCGGTGATCGAGCTATTTCGGGCGCGGTTTCAGCTCCATCCGCAGATCTTCGCGCCAATCGCTGAAGCCCAGGCGGCGCCATGCCGTGGCGCCGAGCCAGTTGCGATGCAACACGCTCAACGTAACGACGGTGACCCCGGAGTTGCGAAACCATTCGTAGGCTTGTTCCAGCATCGGCTTCATTAGGCCCCTTCCCCGGAAGTTTTCCTCAAGAAAAGCCTGGCTGATATAGCCGATCGATTGAGGAATGGCGCCATCGGTGTTGCGCTTGAGGCGAATCCACAGATGGCCGACGATGCGCCCGCCGGAGGTGGCGACCCAAACGGCGTGATGCTCGCGATTGAGCACGAGTTTCAGCCAGTTGGGCGCGTCGCGAATTCCGTCCCAATCGAAACGCGCGCGCGGATCGAGCGATTCCTCCCATGCGGCCAGTGCGGCGACCAGCCGCGAAAGCTCCGGGATGTCGGCTTGGGTGGCGCGGCGAATCTGAAAATCCATCGCAGGGTTCCTCCCGTGGGAGTTCATAAGCGGCGAAGGGCGCGCGCTCAGAAGGGGCCGGGATGCGCCGCGTCGAACGAAATCTCGAGCACGCGGCGCTCGGCGCGGATCGATTTGAGCGCGGCCTCGCGGGTTTGCTCGAATTCGCGCTCGAGCCAGGGCGCGATCCGCTCGATCAATTTTTCAGCAGAGTCCGAATCCGCGTCGCCGATAAACCCGGCCGCGATGCGGCATCTTAGCGCGAACTTCTCGATTCCGTCGGCACGCTCGAGGATGAGCGTCAACGCGACCGATCCGGGGGCGCGCTCAGGCGGCGCGGCGCTCGCAACGGTGAAGACGCCGGCAGCGGTTTTCAAGGTTGTTGGCAAGGTGATCGCCGGGCACCGTATCGGCGAATCGTGGGGATGGCCAGGCGCTTTCAGGCGGCGCGCGAGGAGGCCGTCCGGGTGCGGCCGGAACCGCCCTCCCAGAACAGCACCACGGGGCCGGCGATATAGATCGAGGAATAAGTGCCGGTGATGAACCCGATCAGCAGGGTGAACGCCGACGGGCGCAGGATCGGCCCGCCGAACGCGAGCAGCGAGATCAGCACGGTGATGGCGGTGCCCGAAGTCAGGATAGTGCGGGAGAGCGTCTCGTTAATCGCGCGGTTCATGATCGACGCGATCGGCTCGCGCCGGCGCTTGGCCGAATCCTCGCGGATGCGGTCGGAGACGATGATGGTGTCGTGGACCGAGTAACCGATGACGGTCAGCACCGCGGCGAGCGTGGTCAGGTCGAACTGGTACTGGCTAATCACCAGCGCGCACATCACGACCAGCACGTCGTGGACGAGCGCGATCACGGCGCCGGCGCCGAAACTCAAGCTCACGTGGCGGAACTGGATCGCGATATACACGCCCATGAAGATGGTCGCGATGATAACGGCGAAGAAGCCTTTGCGGCGCAAATCGCTGCCGACCTTGGCGCCGACGCTCTCCACCCGCACCACTTTGGCGGCGCCGGGGCCGTAGGCTTTGTCGAGCGCGGTCTCGATCCGGGGCCCGATGCTGCCGATATTCTTGACCGCCTCGAAGCGCGTGAGGAAGGACTGGCCGGCCTTGCCGAAGTCCTGGACGGTGACTTCGCCGAGGTCGAGCGGCGCGAGCGCGGCGCGAATCGCGTCGCCATTGGTGCGGGCGGTGAACTCGATTTGGGCGACGCTGCCGCCGACGAAATCGACGCCGTAATTCAGCCCGCGGGTGAAGAGCAGCACGATCGCCGCGAGATTAATCGCGGTCGAGAGCGCGATGAAGAAGAAACGCTTCCCGACGAAATCGAGATTGATGTCGGGACGGATTAGCTGTAATGACATCGGCCCTGTTTAGCTTTTCGCGGTCACGCGCACAAGTACGGTCAACTCGCGGCCGCGCGCTTGCGCGGCGATCGGGCCGGCCGGCGCGACGGTGCGCCGCCTTCCTTGGCTGCGGCGGTGGCGGCTGCGCTGTCGGCGGCAGCGCGGGCCTTGGCGCATGCGCCGCACAGATTGTTCTGATTGGCGGTATCTTCGCTCAGCCCGTCGTCGAGCGAGTGGCAGACTTTCAGGCATGCGGCGCAGATGAAGTAGATGCCCTCGATCGTCTTGTTGATTCGTTCACGATTGAGAATTCTTCCGCGCAGCTTCTCGATCCGGATGCCGAGCAGTTCGGCGTACTGGCGCTTGATTTTTCGCCGGCCGGCTTCGTCCTTGGGGAGGTCGGCATCTTCGTCCGCCTCGTCCGCCATATCGCCGAACGAGGCGTACTTGTCGCGCTTGGAAGTCTTGCTCTTGCGCGCTCTGCCCATCGCGTACTCCCCTCCGCCGCTTAGCGCGTGCGTCCGACGAAGCCGCAGTTCTTCTCGCAGACCAGGTAGAAGCCCTTGCGGCCGAAGCCGGCGAACTTGGTCACCTTGCTCTCGGCTCCGCATCCGGGACAGATGTGTTTTTGCTGGAGGCCGATGTTCTTCTCGGCGGTTTTTGCCTTTTTCTCAGCCATAACGTGAAATGCTCTCGAGTTGGACCAACGGCCCCGATTTGGACTTGGAAATCAGATCAAAGTTTACGCAAAACGACCCGGCCATTGGACGATACCATCTGGCCGGGTGCATCCTCAACGGTAAGGTCGCGCGGCGGTGTAGTCAATAGCCCGGCGCGCCCGGCAGCGGCTCAGGTTGATTCGTAGGTCACAAATCCCGGCTCTTCGTCCGCATAGATCAGCCTGCCCGGGGTCTCAATCGATACGATCATGCCAACGATTTCTCTGACCGGTGCGCCGAGTGTGCCCGTATCCGTTAAGGCCCAACACGCCAAGGGTAACTTGGGGGGCCCGGCCGCGCCCGGTTGCGCATGCTGTTGAGTAGGTTTGAACCGGGCCTTCCAAGTGCCTGCTGGTATGATTTGAATAATTGAGCGATGTGCGACCATTTTTACATCTCCTCCCACGACATTGATTTTTGCCGTAACCCCCGTCCGTCCACGACCTGCATCATGTCCTCAAGCGGCCACAACCGGTCAGTGGCGCCAGCCCCGATTGCGGGTCAAATGCGGAGCGTTTCGTGAGCGTGGCAATATCCACGTCTCAACCGAACGCTTTCTCGATTATATCTATTAGTTAGCCTACGCAAACGAGCGGTAAACATTGCGGTTGACGAATTAAAGAGGAAGAATTCCGGATCCGGGTTCCCGTTCGCTACGCTCAGGATCACACAAAAAAAGTTCTAACAGACCGTCGGCCCGCATCTTTGTCGTAGTACCGGGTGCAGGACTCAGCCCTGGCCGTGGCGACGGCAGCGCAGTATTAAGCCGTTGGCAGGGGCCGCACCCGCCAACGGCGGGCGGCCTTAATACTGAGTGCAGGGCTCAGCCCTGCGGGTTGCGGGCGCGCGCGATGCGTGCAAGCGTTGAATCATCTTGGACCCGCACCTGAAAGAAAACGACGCCGTAATTTTTATCGATCGCAAGGGGCGCCGGTACCTGAAGATGCTGCGGGCGGGCAAGAAGCTGCTCATCCGCGGCGAAATTCGCGCCGACGATTTGTTCGGCGTCGAGGAAGGATCGCGGGTCAAGTTCTCCACCGGCGAGGCGTTCCTGGTGCTGCGCCCGACCTACGCCGACCTGATCCCGCATCTGCCGCGCGCGTCGCAGGTGATTTATCCCAAGGATACCGGCCCGCTGCTGGTTTGGGGCGACGTATTTCCGGGCGCGACGGTGATAGAAGGCGGCACGGGCGCGGGCGCGCTGACGATTGCGCTGCTCCGAGCGGTGGGGCCGGCGGGGCGGGTGATCTCGTACGAGCTGCGCGAGGATTTTGCCGACGCCGCGCGCAAAAACGTCGCCGCATTTTTCGGCGACGCGCCCAACTGGACGATCAAGGTGCGCGACCTTTACGCGGGCTTCGACGAGACCGGGGTCGATCGGATGTTCCTCGATCTGGCGGAGCCGGGGCGCGCGCTTGCGGTCGCGGCGGCGGCGCTGAGATCCGGCGCCGTGCTGGTCTGCTACGTGCCGACCGCGGTGCAGCTCAAGGACACGGTCGAGGCGATTCAGGCGCGAAGCGATTTCGGCGAGATCGAAAGCTTCGAGACGCTGCTCCGTCACTGGCAGGTAAAGGGGATGAGCGTGCGGCCGCACTTCAGGATGATCGCGCATTCCGCGTTTATCATCGTGTCGCGCAAGCTGGCCGCCGACGCGCCGCCTTTAGGGACGCTAAATCCGTCCAACAATTCTCGACTTTGACTTATGCCTAAATTCAAAGTAAACCGATAAGCGGTTTAGTTGAAAGAGTTAGATCGAAGCTGGGGAAGAACATCTGAAAAACGGAGGAACATGATGTTAAAGATCAGGAAACTTGCCGTACTCGCCACGATAGTTGCTCTCGCCTCGGCATCGGTCGAGGCAAAGGCTTTCTTCTTTGCTCCAACTGCAAATGCGCCTGGGCCATTTTCGGTCACGATGCAGTGCTACCAGGGCGTTACCATGGTTAGCCTCGGTACCAAGACGTTCAATCTAACCGATGTCACGATCGCCAACGCTGATGAGTCGCAACATACAGTTGCAATAGAAAACAACTCCTTTGGCGGAGTCCAATTTGCTGTGGGCCCCGGTTCCACCATCACGCAGAAATTCGAAACGCCAATCCGTTTCATAGGCGCAATCAACAGCCCTTACTTGTACTGCGATTCCACCACCTCCGGCGTGCAAGTATCTATCCAGGGAACAGTACAATAGCGGTTGAAAGAGTCAGATCGAACCTGGGGAAGAACATCTGCAAAACGGAGGAACGTGATGTTAAAGATCAGGAAACTTGCCGTACTCGCCACATTAGTTGCTCTCGTCTCGATACCAGCCGGCGCAAAGGCTATTCCAATATCTGTTCCAACTGCAAATGCGCCTGGGCCATTTTCGGAAACGATCTCGTGCGGCCCCCTCGATGGTACCTTACTTAACCTCGGCGTCCGGACGTTCAATCTAACCGATGTCACGGTCGCCAACGCTGATCAGTCGCTACATGAAGTTGGAATATTCAACAACACCTACGGCGGAGTCCAATATGCTGTGGCCCCCGGTTCCACCATCACGCAGAAATTCGAAACGCCAATCCGCTTCGTAGGCGCAATCAACAGTCCTTACTTGTGGTGCGATTCCTCCACCCCCTACGTAACGGTATCCATCCAGGGAACGATACAATAGCAAATGTTTGGCCAATGCGGCGGCGGAAGTGAATCCGTCGCCGCATTGGAATACTCCAGCCGGCGACTGCCGCGCAGGGGTGACCCCTGCACCCACCGTTAAGGCCGCGCTCCGCTGTCGCGCGCGGCCCCTGCCGCGGGCTCTTCCATCGCGTAGTCGCGAAAAGATGCGCTCAGCAGATTTTCGCGTCTTCTCACTGCGGGTGCAGGGGTCGCAGCCCCTGCCCAAGGAAGCGTGAAACCCACTGTGGGTTTCACATTCAATCAAGTGATCTCCCCTTCCCCCTGCCGCGCGCACGCGAGCTAATGATGAGAAAAAATCCCGCTGAAGAACTTCCCGACTGCGCTGAAGACGTCCGATGACGCAGGACTCGCCGACGCGGCGGGAGCGGGCGGCGCGAACGCCGGTGCCGACGGCATCGTGGACGACGCTGGCGCACTCGCCGGGCCGCTCGCAAACATTCCGCCGTGCAGCGGACACATCTGCGTCGGCTCAGTGCCGATTAGAAATGGCAGCGAGACCTGGCGCGGGCAGGCCGAAGTGGCGAGACCCCCGGACTCCGGATCGATCGTCGCCATCGTGATCCCCGACGGCTCGGGGAAATCTTCCGGCTCCGCCGGCGCCGCATCGCGCATGAACTGAACCCACGCCGGAAGCGCCGCCTGCGCTCCGGTCAAGCCAAGGCTCTCGGGTTGATCGAAGCCGACCCAAACGCCGCACACGATCGCCGGCGTGTAACCGATGAAGTACGCGTCCTTGTAGTCCTGGGTCGTGCCGGTCTTGCCTGCCGCCGGGAAATCCAGTCCCATCCGGCCCGCGCTCGCGCCGGTTCCGTAGCGAAGCACGGCCTTGAGCGCGCCGGTTATCAGATAGGCGACGGCGGGACGAATCACGCGATTCTCCTGGGCCTCGTGATGGTAGATCAGATGGCCCTTCGCATCGACGACCGCCTCGACGGCGTAGGGCGGCGCTTGAATGCCCTCGGTCGCGAACACCTGGTAGGCGGAAGTGAGTTCGAGCAGGGTGGTTTCGTCGGCGCCGATCGAAATCGGCAGCACCGCGGGAAGATCCTCGTGGATGCCCATTTCGTGCGCCGTGCGGACAATCGTCGCCGCGCCGAGTCGGCTGCCGACGTACGCGGTCGGCACGTTGAGCGATTCGAACAACGCCTGCGCGACCGTCACTTGCGGTTGATAACTGCGCTCGTAGTTCGCGGGCGTCCACCCGTTGAACGTCATCGGCTCGTCGGGGAGCGTGGAGGCCAGCGTGAGCGGCGGCGAAAAGGGAGCGCGGTCGGGATCGAGCGCGGCCAGGTAAACGATCGGCTTGAACGCGGACCCGGGCTGGCGCTCGGCGTTGGCGGCGCGATTAAACTGGCTCTCAGAGTAGTCGCGCCCGCCAATCATCGCTCGAATCGCGCCACTGCCGGCGTCCAGCGCGACCATCGACGTCTGCAACTTGCCGTCAATCTTCGTGCGGCGCAGGCGGCGATGGTTTTTTTCGAGCTGAGCGATATTTTCCGCGACCGCGTCGGCGGCGTCGGCTTGAAGCTCGGTGTCGAGCGTCGTGTAAACCTTGAGCCCCTCGAGATGGCCGTCGAAGCCGGGAATTTTGCTCACGAACGCGGTCACATAGTCGGTAAAGTACGGCGCGCGGCGCAGTCCCGGCGGCTTGGTGAGTTGAATCGGCGCGGCGACGGCGGCGGCATAGGCCGCGTCATCGATCGCGCCCGCGCGCTTCATCACTCCAAGCACGACGTCGCGCCGCTTGCGGGATGCGTCGGGATGGCGGCGCGGATCGTAGAGCGTCGGCGCCTGGATCATTCCAATCAGCGTCGCGGCCTCGGCCGGCGTCACCTCGGCCAGATCCTTGGCGAAGAGATATCGCGCCGCCTGCGGCATCCCGTCGATCGGCGTGCCCTCGTACTCGCCCATCGGCACGTCGTTGATGTAGCGCTCGAGGATTTCATTTTTCCGCAGGCGAATTTCGAGCACCGCGGCGACCGCAAGCTCGCGGATCTTGCGGCCGAAGCTGCGCTCGTGGCGTTCGATGAAGGTGCGCGCCAGTTGCTGGGTTAGCGTGCTGGCGCCCTGGACCAGGCGATGCGCGCGCAAGTCGGCGACGGCGGCCTCGACGATGCGGATCGGGTCGATTCCGGGATGGTAGTAGAAGAAGCGATCTTCGTTGGCGAGCAGTCCTTTGACCAAATATGGCTTGAGCTGGTCGAGTTGCACCTCGACGCGTTCGGCGGGCGCGCCGGGCAGCAGGCGGCCGATCACCTCGGGCTCGAGCATCGCGTCGGATTTGGCCACGCCGAACGAGTCGGCAACGCCCGTGATGCGCTTTCCGTCGATGCTGACGCGCACCATCTCGGCGGGATACTCCTTGCCGCCGACGTTAAACGATCGCAGGTAAATCGCGATCGCATTCGGCGCGCGGGTGTACTCGCCCGGAGCGCTCGCCGCCGCCACCTGCGAATAGCTCAACTGTGCCAGCCGATCTAGCAGCCCGATCCCTTCCAGCTCGTCACCGGAGCGAAGGGGAAAGGGCGCGGAGAAGATCGCGGAGGAAAGCGCGACGCGACGATCCTCGATCAGCGCGGAAATCTCGCCATATAGTTGCGCGAGATAAAATCCCACCGCGAAGAAGACGAACAGGAACGCGCCGGCGGCGAGATTGCGCACGCGCCATCCGCGGATTCGCCACTCGCGGCGTTTCCTCTTGCCCGGATTCGCTTTCGATTGCGCCCGCCGTCCGCCACCCATCGATGATGCCTCAGCAACAAGGTTAACCGCGTCCCACCGCCTGATCCATCGCGCCGCCTCGCGGGGTGCGATCGGCGTTCATTGCTTGTAGCCGAATCGCCGGAGCATCGCGCGCCGCTCCGCCTGATCGTCGGCGCCCTCGACGCCCTTGGGCGAACTGCCATCGATCACGCCAACGACGCCGCGTCCGCCTCCGTCCTCCGCCACGATCACGCGCACCGCGTTCGCCGTCGCGCAAAAGACCGTGCACACTTCGCTCACGGACTTGATCTGATTGAGCACGTTCACCGGGAATGCGTTGCCGAGAATCACCACGAACACGTGCCCTGCCCCGATTGCCGAAGCCGCTTCGACCGCCGACTGCTCCAGCGCCGGGTCGGTGCCGGTGCGCCGAACCAGGCATGGGCCCGATGCCTCGCAGAACGCCAGCCCGAACTTGATTCCCGGGACCGCCTGCACCAGAGCCTCGTAAACGTCCTCGACGGTCTTGATGAAGTGCGCCTGCCCGACGATCACGTTGGCCTCGGCGGGTTTCGAGATTTCGACAATACTCAGTTGCATAGTGCTTGCCCCTTGTGACTATTGCGGGGATGATAGCCCCGTGGATGTGGCGCCGGAAGTTAGTATCCGGCAATGGAGGCGTGGTGGCTACCGGCCTGACCCTTCGCGCGGATTCCGAGACGCGGTTGCCGTCGTTTTTCTATCGGCTCCCCTCGCACGCGCAGCGAACCTGGCTCAAGAGCGACACGATCGAGCGCTACGATTATGCGCCCAACGAGGCCGCCCGCAACTCGCTCGACGCGCTGATGCGCGTGCTCGAAACCGGCAACCTGGCAGGATGCACCACATGCGCGCGCGCATTGGCGGCGGAAATTTGCCGGGGCCTGGCGACTCCGCCGGTCAGCGTCGAGGTCCGCAGCGTGCGCCCTCGCAATCAGCGCGGCGAACTGCACGGACTGTTCTATCCATACGATCCGCGGATGCGAAGGCCGCCGTACATCGTGCTCTGGATGCGCACGGCGGCTCGCCACGACGTGGTCAAGCCGAAGACCTTCGTGCGAACGTTGATGCATGAAGTCGGGCACTATCTGGACTACACACTGCTGCGGCTCGAGGATTCATACCACACGCAGGGATTCTTCAAGCGCGAATCGTCGCTGGTGCGCGCTTTGTTCAATTCTTGAGCGCGCGCGCCGCGGCTTCCCTTGACAGCGGCCGCTTCGATGCCAAAAGGTATTGTCGGAATGCGTCGGCGCGAGCAGCGCATCCGCATCGCGACAACGCGCATCGGCCACAACGCGCATCGGATGGAAGAAATGCAGGTAACGGGCACTGGCATGGGATTTTTGCGCAGATTGTTTTCGCCGGCTTCCGCGCGGGCGGAGTTGCTCGAAGAGCTGGCGGTGCTCGCCGGCCGCAATCAGGGGCTGATCGATCGCCTGAAACGGCACGCCGCGCTTGCCCCATCGAATATCAAGGCCGGAATCGAGGCGATCGCCGAAAAGGAAGTCGCGCACGTCAAGGTGATTCACTCGATACTCGCCGATCACAACGTATGGGCGAAAATCCCGGAGGCTGCGCTGCATGACGGCTCGAACAACTGGGCGCGGCTCGGCGGCGACCTCGGGGTAATCGGCGCGCTTGCGGCCGCGCTGCGAATCAACGCGATGAAGTGGGAGTCGGTGGACGCAGCAGTCGCGGAAAAGCTGCTGCAACTGGCGATTGAGGATGACGATCGTGAAAGCGAGCTGCGCAAGCTCGCGCTCAAGTGCGACGCGCTGGCGCTGGACTGACTACAAGTAACGGTGCAGGCCGCGGCGCTCGAGTTCTTCGGTGACACGGCGGAGATACGGCGACATCTTGCGGTGCGCAACCAGAATCGCATCTCCGGTATCGACGACGATCAGATCGCGCACGCCGAACAACACCATCAGGCGCGAATCCGGGTGGGCCAGCACGCGCTCGGAATCGAGTGCGATCGCGCTGCCGCGAAGCACGTTGCCGCCGGTGTCGCCGACCGCATCCCACAGCCCGTCCCACGAACCCACGTCATGCCATGAAAATCGCGCGCGCACGCCGAGCACGTTGGTGCTTTTCTCCATTATCACGCGATCGAACGAATCGAAGCGCAGCCTCCCGTAGGCGCGCGCGAGTTTCGTTCGCGGCGCCAGCGCCAGCCGCTGGGCCGCCATCCCGAGCGCCGGGCAATGCTCGGCGAATTCCCGCGCCAGCGTCCGGGTCGACGCCACGAAGATCGAGGCATTCCACAAGTAACGCCCGCTTTTTACCATCCGGCGCGCAATTGCGAGCGCGGGTTTCTCGACGAACTTTTCGATCTTGAATCCGGCGCCGGCCGCCGGACCGATCTTCTGATAGCCGTAGCCGGTTTCGGGCCGGGTCGGAGTAATCCCCACAGTGACGATCGATTCGTTCGCCGCGGCCAGACCGATCGCATCGGCGAGCGTGCGGCGATATTGGGCGGCGGTCGCGATGTAATGATCCGCCGCGACCGCGGCGATAATTCCGTCGCCCAGCCGGCGCTTGATAATCGCGGCGCCGTAGGCGATCGCGACTGCGGTGCCGCGCGAGTGGGGTTCAACGATCAAGTTATCCGGGGGAATCAGCCCGCGGATCGCACGCCGAAACGGCGCCCGATGCGCCGCGGCGACCAGCACGAAAATCCGCTCGCGCGGGATGAGCGGCACGTGACGCGCGATCGTATCCGCGAGCAGGCTGGTCTTGCCGTCGATCGAAAAAAGCGGCTTGGGCCTTGCCTCGCGGCTGGCAGGCCAAAAGCGCGTGCCGCGGCCGCCCGCGATGATCAGCACTGAGGCGCGCTCGGGTGTGGAAGTTCGAGCCATCGGGTCAGACGGCGCCGAGCTCGCGCAGTTTGCCGTCGAACAGCGCGCGAATTTCGGCCAATCGCTTTTCGCTGGCGGCTTCGAAGCGCGTCACCAGCGCGGGCTGGGTATTCGACGCGCGCACCAGACCCCATCCGTCGGCAAAATTCACGCGCACGCCGTCGATGTCGATGACTTCGTAGTGCTTGCGGAAGAAATCGGCCGCCCGCCGCACCACCTCGAACTTGCGATCGTCGGGGCAGTCAACGCGAATCTCCGGGGTGAAGTGGCTCTCGGGAAGATCGGCGAGAATCGCGCCGAGCCCGCGCCCCTCGCGGCTGATGATTTCAAGAATGCGCATCGAGGCGTAGATCGCGTCATCGAAGCCGAAGTAGCGGTCGGCGAAAAACATGTGCCCGCTCATCTCGCCCGCCAGCGCCGCGTGCTCCTCTTTGAGCTTGCTCTTGATGAGCGAATGGCCCGTCTTCCACATGATCGGCTTGCCGCCGTGGCGCGCGATATCGTCGTACATCCGCTTGGAGCATTTGACTTCGCCGATAATCGTCGCGCCCGGACGCTCGCGCAGAAGCGCCCGCGAGAACGCAACCATCAGCTCGTCGCCCCATACGATTTTTCCGTTCTCGTCCACGGCACCGACGCGGTCGGCGTCGCCGTCATACGCGATGCCGACCGCAGCCTTATTTCTCTTCACCGCCGCGATCAGATCGCGCATGTTGTCCACGACCGTAGGGTCGGGATGATGGTTGGGAAAGCGCCCGTCCATCTCGGTGTAGAGCTCGATCGTTTCGATTCCGAGCCGCTTCATCAGCGGAACCGCGACCACGCCGCCGCATCCGTTGCCCCCGTCCACGGCGACCTTGAGTCCCGGCGTGAGTTTGAACTGCGACAGGATGAAATCGTTGTAGTCGGGAATCACCGGGCGTTCGGAAAACGAGCCTTTGGCGCCGGTCGTCACGAAATCGTGCCGCTCGATTATTTCGCGCAGCCGCTGAATCTCCGCGCCGTAGATCGTCGACGAACCCACGCCCAGCTTGAAGCCGTTGTACTCGGCCGCGTTGTGGCTGCCGGTAATCATCGCGCCGCCGTCCATTTTCCAGCTCAGCACCGAAAAATAAAGCAACGGCGTCGGCACCACGCCGACGTCAACCACGTTGATGCAGCCGGAAAGGAGACCCTCGACCAGCCGATCGCGCAAGCGGGTCGACGACAGCCGGCAATCGCGGCCGAGCGTGATCGTTTTCTTCCCCGCGCGATGCAGCAAGGTGGCGTAGCCGCGCCCGAGATCGACCACGAAGTCGTCGTCGAAATCGTTTGCGACGACGCCGCGGATGTCGTACTCGCGGAAGACTTGCGAATTCACTATCGTCAGTCTGTGCGAGCGATTACGCCAGTGCAAGATGGTTGCCGATGACCGCCGCCGGGAAATCGCCGGCGGGCGGCCGGGCCCGAGTCGCGATTGTTACCGGCGCCGGCCGCGGGATCGGACGCGCGGTTGCGCTCGAACTCGCGCGCGCCGGCTACGCGCTATGCCTCACCGCTCGCTCGCGCGATGAACTCGAAGAGACCCGCTCGCAGACCGGGCTGCCGCCGGGGCGCGCGTTGATTGTTCTGGTCGATCTGGCCGGCGACGAAGCGCCCGGCAATTTGATTAGCGCCGCGCTCGATTGCTACGGGCATATCGACGTGCTGGTCAACAACGCCGGATGGGCGCCGGCGCGAACGCCGCTGCTGAAGCTGGGTCCCGCCGATCTCGATCGCATGATCGCGGTTAATCTGCGCGCGCCAATCGCGCTTACGCAAATGGCCGCGGCGGCGATGGCCGCGCGAGGCGCCGGTACGATCGTCAACGTCGCATCCTCGGCCGCGATCAAGGCTCCCGCCGGCGAGGCCGTCTATTCCGCGACCAAGGCCGGGTTGATCGCGTTCACGCGCGCGGCGTTCGGCGAGTTGCGCCAAAGCGGGCTCAAGCTCGCGGTGATCGTTCCGGGGCTTGTCGATACCGCGCTGATTCCGAATAACAAGCGGCTCGACCGCGCGGCGATGCTTTCGACCGCTGATGTCGCCCAGGCCGTGATGCAGATCGTGAGCTCTCCCGCGGGCGCATGCCCGGTCGAAGTGACGCTCGAACCGCAGCGCGATCCGGAGCGGCAGGCGTGAGTTCCGAGGTTCACACGCGCGCGGCGATGTCATTCACGGCGCGATTCGCGCTCGTGCTGGCCGCGGGGATCGCCGGCGCGGTCGTGTTCGCACCGCTGGCGGCCGCAGGACTAGCGGCTGCGGGATGGCGCTTCCCGTTTCCCCGGATTTTCGATCGGACCGTGATGGCGACGATGCTGATCGCGATGGTTTGGGCTGCGCGCGATTTGAATTTCGCCTCGCTGCTCGGCCGCGGCTTCGGGCATCCCGCGTCGCCCAGCATCGCTCGCGCGATTCGCGGTCTCGCCGTGGCGATTGGCGCGATTGCGATTCTATTCGCGCTCGCGATCGCGGTCGGCGGCAACGGAGTCGGCGATCGCGCAACGGCCGTGGCGCTGATTCCGAAATATTTTCTTTCGGCGATCGCGATCGCGATCATCGAGGAAGGATTCTTCCGCGCGTTTCTCCTCGGCGGCATGAAGAGCAGCTTCGGCAGCCGCGGCGCGCTGATCGCAAGCGCCGCCATCTACGCCGCCGCGCATCTCGTGCGCTCCCCGGCGCGCTTCTACGTCACCGGCTACGTGCCCGCGGCGGGATTGATCACGCTTGCGCACAGCATCGACCAATTCACCAATCCCGCGATCGCGATTCCCACCCTCATCGGCCTGTTCATACTCGGGATAGTTCTCGGCGAAGCGTATATCCTCACGGGCAGTGTGTATTTCTCGATCGGCCTGCACAGCGGCTTCGTGCTGGGCGCGAAGCTATGGCCGAAAATAATCCGCGGCCGTGGCGCTCTTCCGTGGTGGATCGCAGGCGGCGGAACGATTCCGCTAATCGGCGGCGCCGCCGCATGGGCAATCGCAATTATTATTCTGGTGATGCTCCGCCCAATCACGGGCGCGCGCCGAGCGGCGCCTGACTGCTAGTCGTACAGCGAGGGGGTGCCGCTCACCGGGCGGGTGCGGTAGCGGCGATGCGTCCATAACCACTGCTCCGGATATTTTCTGACCATCTCTTCGACCGCCTTTTGATAGCGCGCCGTATTCGCCAGCGTATCGGCATCGCGGTTGCCGGTCCGCTGCTGCGGGATCTCCTCGAAAATTTCAATCACGTGACTGCGGCCATCGGGCTGGCGCACGATAAACACGGGGATCACGGGCACGCCGGTCATCATTGCGAGGCGATCGAAGCCGCTCGGGGTGGCGGCCAGCTCGTTGAAAAACGGCACCCAGATTGCCTCGGAGCGCTTGGCGTTCTGATCGAGCGGGATGCCGACCATGTCGCCGCGCTTGAGCGCGCGCAGTATCTCGCGCGCCGCGGTATGCTTGCGAATGATCTGCGTACCCACCCGCTCGCGGACGAAGGTGAGCAGCGCGTCGCCGGCCAGGAAGCGTTGCGTGTGATGAACCAGGGCGATCTGGAACCCGTGCAGCGCATGTCCCGCGGGCAGCAGCTCGAAATCTCCAAAGTGCGCAGTCAGGATGAGCGCGCCCTTGCCGGGGTACTTCCGCGCAAGATTGTTCCAGATGTCGGGCCGATTGTACGTGATGCGGCGCACCAGGCGGCGGTAGAAGAATCCGCCGAGCCGCATGTACTCCGCGCCGGTCCGGCCCAGGTTGATGTACGACGCGCGCAGGATGCGGCGCCGCTCGGCGTCGCTGAGTTCGGGAAACGCGATCTCCAGATTGCGGATTCCGATTCGCGTGTGACGGCGGTCCAGGTGATAGAAGATCAGTCCGCCGGCGACTCCCAACTGGTAGAGGATAAAGTCGGGAAGCAGGCTTATCGCATGTATCACGCTGACCAGCAGCCAGAAGATCAGCCGATCCTTGAGGCCCAGCCGCATCCGCATGCTCTTCGGCTTTGCGCGAGAGACCGGAAAGGTCCGGTGTCAGCGCGGCGTTAGCTGAGCCGGCCGGAGCGGCGCCGCGCTTGAGCACGTCGCCCGCCGAATCGAGCGAATCGCGGCGATCGAGCCTGGGACTTGCAGGTGAAGGCGAGGATACCATCGGGTGCGGCGCTCTCTACAATACCGATCGCGCGCGCTTGGGGCCTTTGGGAATCACGACCAGGCCCGAATCAGTGACGAAGAATCGCTCCCGATCGCGCTCGAGATCGTATCCTATCTCTTCGCCCTCGGGAACATAGACATTCTTGTCGATGATCGCGCGGCGAATTTTCGCGTGCCGCCCGATTTCCACGTAATCCATGATGACCGAATCCTCGACCAGGCTGTACGAATGGACGAACACCGAGCGCCCGAGCACGGAATTGCGGATGGCGCCGCCCGACACGATACATCCCTCCGAAATCACCGAATGAATCGCCAGCCCGCGCCGCCCGTTCTCGTCGAAGACGAACTTCGCCGGCGGCTGATCGAAGTACGCGGTGCGCAGCGGCCAGAGCGGATTGTACAGGTTCAGATGCGGGCGCGCATCGCGCAAGTCCATGTTGGCCTCGAAGTACGCGTCGAGGGTTCCCACGTCCCGCCAGTAGCTGAGATTAAGCTCGCGGTCGCCGCGAATGCGATTGGTCATGAAATTGTAGGCGTAAACCGGTACTCGATTGATCAACGCCGGGATAAGGTCGCGGCCGAAATCGTGATTGCTGTTGTCCTTGATCGAGTCTTCGATCAGCGCCTCGCGCAGCACCTCGGGATTGAACAGGTAGTTGCCCATCGAGGCCAGCGAGCGTCCCGGCGCACCGGGCATCTGGGGCGGATTGTCGGGCTTTTCCTCGAAGCCTGAAACGCGCAGGCCGGAATCGACCTGGACGATCCCGAACTGATTCGCCTCGTCCACGGCCACTGGCAGGGTCGCGACCGTGACCGCCGCTTTGCGATCCATGTGAAACTCGATCATCTGCTGGATGTCCATCCGGTAGATGTGGTCCGCGCCAAAGACCGCGACCAGGTCCGGCTTGGTGTCGTCGATAAGATTGAGATTTTGAAAGATCGCATCGGCCGTCCCCTGGTACCACGTCTCGCCCATCCGCATCTGGGCCGGAACCGGGATGACAAAGTGATCGGGCAGCATCCCGCCGAACTGCCATCCGTCCTTGAGATGTTCGATCAGCGATTGGGAGCGCCATTGCACCAGCACATAGATGGCGTAGATGCCTGAATTGATGAAATTGGAGAGAACGAAGTCGATAATCCGGTATTTGCCGCCGAACGGGACCGCAGGCTTGGCGCGGTCCCGGGTCAGCGGATGGAGCCGGGTGCCGTGCCCTCCGGCCATAATTAGCGCCAGCGTTCTCATTTGAGCAAAAAAACCCGAATCGTCATTGCGCGGCTCGCGTCGGCAAAATCAGCCCGCCCAGTATAGGTGGCTCGGAGTATCATCGGAACCCCCCATCGGTCGGGCGCTGAGCTGTCGCTATTTGCATAGGTGAAATTTCCCATTTGTAGCAAATTCCGCAGGAATTTTTGGACAGTGGCACGGACCAGCCACACAAAAGAAGCTTCGGCGCGGCGAATTTGGCTTGATTTTACTCGATTTTCCATCCTGCCGCCAATTGTTCTGCGAGGCACGCCATTTGCTTGAAACTTCCGCGAGGTTCTTACGTCTAATTTGCTAGATCGATTATGGTAGTCGGATGCTTGAGCCTCTCGCGATGAAGCGCGATGAGAGGAGGATACAGAAAATGCAAACAGCGGTTAGCAGAAATGAATCGAGAGCGACCGGTGGCCAGGGAGTAGTTTACCGCACGATTTGCCAGAATCCCGGCTGCGGTTTCAAATTCGACCTCAGGATAACGCCTCAAAACGCCAGCCTTCTCAGCGGTTCGATGGCATGTCCGCACTGCAAGCGGCACGGCGGCCAGCTGAAATCCCAAGGGCGCATCAGCGAAAAGCTCTTCGCGGCCAAGCTGCTGTTCCGCCCCATGGGGGTTGGGCCGGCGCGTAACGACGAGGACGAAATGGGAGCGGACTCCCGCTATTAACCTGAACGCGGATCATCTAATCTAGATGGGCTGTCACTAGATCCGTTGCCCTATCAATACGCCGCGCGCCGTCCGGGGACCCGGACGGCGCGCGCGTTTTCAGTTAAATTGTTGGCCACAGGCGCGATCAGCCGCCCGCCACCGGCACCGCGGCGACGCCCTGCAGATTGCGGATACTCGGCCGCTCCATCATGCGCTTGATCCACGCATCGATGTTGCCGCGGTTGCTGCCGAGCACGTCGATTCCGATTTCGTTCAGCACCAGCATCCGCGGCGCAAATCCGATGTCGGCGACCGAGAACTCGCCGGCGAGAAAATTGTTGCCTTGCAGTTCATGGTTGAGGTAGTCGAGCACGCGCTCGACCGACTGATGGAGCCGCTGAACGCGATTCTGATCGCGTTCGCCTTCGGGCTTGGAGACTTCGGCAATTAGCTGGCCGACCGGCGGTGTGAACGAGGTGTCGGCGAAATCCTCGAACAGCCGCGCCCGCGAGCGCATCGCGCTGGAACCGATCGGCGGCAGCACCGGGGGCTCGGGATACTCGTCCTCCAGATACTCGTTGATGATCGTCGAATCGTAAACCGTCGTATCGTCATCGACGAGCACCGGCACGCGTCCGAACGGGTTAAGCCGCAGAAAGTCGGGCTTGCGATTTTCATGCTGGCTCAAATCCACCGCGACCAGCTCGTAGGTCAGAGCCTTCTCGGCCAGGACGATGCGGACTTTTTGACCGTAGGGGCAGGAAAGGAAGTCGTAGAGTTTGATCATATCGGGCAAGTCCTCATTCGGCTTGCGCCGCGACGGTAATCTTCAAGCTGGCTTCAACCTCGGAATCGAGCTTGACCGGCACCGTGAATTCTCCGAGCTGCTTGATCGGCTCGGGCAGGTGAATTTTGCGCCGCTCGATATCGAGACCGTTCTCGCGCAGCGCGCGCTCGAGATCGATGTTGGTAACCGAGCCGAAGAGCTTGCCTTCCTCGCCGGCGCGCGCGGTGAGCGTGAGCGCGAGCGCTTCGATCCTGGCCTTGATCGAGAGCGCGTCGTTGCGTTTGATCTCGCGCCGGCGCGCGGCGGTCCGCTTCTGATGCTCGAAGGCGCGGAGATTTTTCTGATCCGCCTCGACCGCGAGCTTGCGCGGCAACAGATAGTTGCGCGCGTAGCCGGCGCGGACCTTGACCACGTCGCCGGTTCTTCCCAGGTTGGGAAGATCCTCGTTGAGTATGATTTGCACGTTCATCGTCTTAACCGCCTCGTTTCCGTCCCCGCTCCTAGAAGAAATCGCCCAGGTTGTTCGCTTCCGGGCTGGGGGGCTTGAGCCGCCGGAAGTCGATCCACATATCGAAGACGCCCGCGATACACACGAGCGCAGCCACCACCGGCTGCGCGAACACCACAAAATAAATTATGCCGCGCACGATCGATGGAACCGAGAGCGTCTGAAAATAAAACCCGACAATCGCCAGTCCCTGACAAAAATACACCGCCGCAATACAGATGAAGCCGTTGAGCGCGATATCGCTTATCGCCGCGACCGGAATAAACAGCCCGAACCCGCTTGCTAGCAACAGCCACACCAGCCATTCCTTCGCCGACCATCGCGAAAGATCGCCGAACAAGCTGTACGTCAGCCGTTGCGGCCCCGTCCATCGCCAAAATACGCGCAGGTTGAGCAGGATCGAACTTGCAGCGACAATCAGCGCAAACGCCGGCGACAGGCGCATGGTAAAAGAAATAATGCTGGCTTGCGTATCGGCCGGAACCGTGGACTGAGTCCCGAGCAGCTTGTAGAACTCCTGCCCGCGCGCCATCCCTTGTGCGAGTTCGTCGTGGACGGTCTTGATCAGCGCGTCGGCGCCGCCCATTACCACCAGCGCCGCCACCACCGAAGCCGCAACCATCGCGCCCGCGCCGACTGCGGTGATCATCTCGAAGGACGAGCGCCGCTCGAGCATGTAGCATACGATCCCCGTGCCAAGCCCGAACGACACCAGGTAGGCGAGACTGGCGAACGGTCCCGCCAGGATCGCTACGAATGCGGCCGCGAGCAGGATCGCGATAGTCGCGCGAAAGTTGGGGCTGGGATGCCCGACCGCATAGACCATGATTGGCGCGGGCGCGAGCATCATCAGAATCCCGCCGATCAACGGTATCGCGCCGCCGGCGAGGAAGAATCCCCCCGCCAGCGCGGATGCGCGAACCATCCCTATAACAGCCTTGCGCGTCACTGGATTAAGCCGACCTAGACTCCCAGGGTCGAGAATGGCAGCAGCGCGAGCACGCGAGCACGCTTGATCGCCACCGCAAGTTGGCGCTGATGCTTTGCGCAATTGCCCGAGGTCCGGCTGGGGACTATCTTGCCGCCCTCGGTAATGAAACTGCCGAGCGTGCGCACGTCCTTGTAATCGACCTTGAGCGTCTTGTCGGCGCAAAAGCGGCATACCTTGCGCCGTCCACCCGGCCGCCGGCGCATCCCGCCCCCGCGGCCCTCGCCGCCGCGACCCTCACCGCGTTCACCCTCGGGGCGCGGCGCGCCGTAGCGTCCGCGTCCTTCGCCGCCTCTTTCAGATCTTTCCTCGTCAGCCATTTAGATTCCCTGGTAACATTCCCTTGACGAAAGTTTACTTGTCTTCATAAACGCGAAGCTTGCGTCTCACGAGCCATGGCGCTCGACCGACGCGGCGACGACTTCGAATTGCATCGCCGGACGGGGGCGTCTTTGAGCCGCCCTTCAACGCCCTTCTCGGTCCGATCAACCTGCCAATCACCTTAACCTCGCGACCCGGCTCCAGCAGCGGTTTTGCCGCCAGCGCGGATTCCCCGGTCATCACGATCCCGAGTCTCAGTTCCTCGCCGGGCGCGCCGCAATCGACGGTGAAGCGGAGCACGGGCGTGCCGGCCGGGGTGACGCGGACTTCGGGCGGCTTAAGCAGCCGGCCTTCGAGCTCAATCCGGTTCCCTGTCACCTTCGGGCCCGGCGATTTCCTCGGCCGCCGCTTCCATTATTTCTTCGGGAGCGTCGGGAGCTTCCTCAGCCCGCTCCTCGCGCATGGCCGTCAGGGCGGCAGCGCGCGCTTCCTGGGCAGCCTTGGCCTCCGCGATACGGCGGTTGCGCGCTTCGAGTTCCTCGCGCGCCTTGGCTACATCGGCGTCGTCGTCAACCAGCACCGACAGGTAGCGCAGCACGATATCGGAGATCCGCAAATTGCGCTCGACCTCGTTCATCACGGGGCCGGGCGAAACATAGTCGAGACGGACGTAGAAGCCGCGGCGCTCGCCCTTGATCTTGTAGGCGAGCTCGCGCGCTCCCCACTCTTCGGTTTCGATCATCTCGCCGGCACCGGCGGCGATGATACCCTCGTAGCGTTTGATGGTTTCCTTGATTTGGGGGTCGCCCGAATCAGGGCGGAGAATAAAAATGGTTTCGTAGCGCCTCACGCGCTGCACATCCTCCTTACGGATTTCAGCCCCAAGTTGGAGCAAGGAGCAATCCCGTACAGTACCATCGCGCGGATTCGCTCTCAAGGCCGCGGCGGATTTATTTGAGCCTCGTGGACCCGGGCCCGGGTTGGGCAGAAAGTCAACGCTTGCCATTGGCGGGCGGTCTGTTAAGAGAAGATGCGGTCGCGATCGAGCAATTCAGGAGGATCCGTCCAGTGGCCAAGAAGAAAAAGGAAATAAAGAAAACGCCGCGGCCAACCCGCAAAGTCGCGCCCAAAGCGGTCCAGGCAAAGAAGGCAGTACCCAAAGGCGCCAAGCGCGCGCATCCGACGGTGACAGCCGTGGCGCCCGCGCCGAAGCTCCCCGCCTACGACGACCTGCCGATACGGGCCGGGGCGCCGAAGGGCGCGGCATGGGGAGTGTTCGGCGACGACGACGAAGTCGGAACGATCAACCTGCTGACGCCCGAGCGCGTAATTGCGGCCGCATCGTCGATTCGCTCGGGCAAAGTCTTCGCGTTGAATCTCCCGATCAACATCCCCGACCCGCCGCTGTTCACGCGCGGCAAACATAAGCACACCGTCAAGACTTTCCCGGGAGCGGAATTTGCGCTCGACGACTACCTGGACAACTTCTATCCGCAATCGTCGTCGCAATGGGACGCGCTCGCCCACGTGAAGCATCCGGTGTACGGGGCATACAACGGAATTCCCGACAATCAAATGACCGGGCGCGGCGGGATGCGGCTCGGGATCGACAACCTGGCGCGGCGCGGAATCGCCGGGCGCGGAGTGCTGGCCGACGTGGCGCGGTATTACGATCGCGTCGGCAAGTCGATCGATTTCACCAAGGCCAAGTCGATCCCGCTCGCCGACGTGCAGGCCACGCTCGAAGAAGAAGGCGTTGCGCTCCGTGCCGGCGACATCCTGCTGATTCGGATCGGATGGACGAAGTTCTACCTGTCGGCGAGCGAAGAGATTAAGGCGGAGCTGGCGAGGGAGACGGTAGTGCCGGGAATCGAGGGCAGCGAACGCACGGCGCGATGGCTGTGGGACAACCATCTGGCGGCGGTCGCGTCGGATTCGCCGGCGCTCGAGGCGTTGCCGAAGCCCGCGGGCGAGGAACTGGAGGTCCTCCATTTCCACATGCTGTCGTTCTTCGGGATGCCGATAGGCGAGATGTGGAATCTGGAGGAGCTGGCGAAAGATTGCGCGGCAGACGGGCGCTACGATTTTTTCCTCACGTCGGCGCCACTCAATGTGCCAGGCGGAGTAGGCTCGCCACCCAACGCGCTCGCAATCAAATAGGCGTTGCGACGGCAGCGCAATGTTAAGGCCGCCCGCCGCTGGCGGGCGCGGCCACTGCCCCGGGGCGCGCCGTGTTTTCCTTTCCTAATGCTGGCCTCCCGTGTTAACGGGTCTTAATACTGGCCAGCCGTGCCAACGGGCAGGGCTGACCTACTTCGGCGGCGATCCCGCAACCGGCTGCTCAATCTCCGCCCGATCGATCGTATTCAGAGGCCGTCCTTTCCCCACGGCCCGAAGACTTCTTTTTGCAATTCTTGCGACCGTTCGATCCGAGTCGTTGCTCAGGGTTCGCAAGTATTCGATCGCATCGGCGGTTCCGATATCCTGCAAAACATAGCAGGCGAACTCACGCCTATTGGGGTCATCGCTGTTCGCCCATTTGATCGCATCAACCATCCCCGCGTCCGGCGAGATGCCCAGAAAGCGCTCGATCTTCGCCACCTCCGCTTCCGTGCAGTATGCGCTCCTCAGATCCAGCGTGGCGGCCGGGGTCGTGGCTGGCGATGGAACTGCGACCGGGGCGGGCAGGACGTATGGCCCCGCCGGGATACCGCCCGAAGAACTCGAGGAGGTTACCGTCACAACCGCGGGAACCGAAGCTATCGCCAGCGCGGCCCCCCCCGTCTGACCAGCGGCCGGCGCTTGCGCTTGTTCAGTAGCGGAAGAGGTTGCTGCAATTTGCTTTTTCAGAGACTTAAGCTTTTGCTCATAATATCCTTGGTACTGGCTGCTCACGTCGGTATAACCACTGCCGGTCCAGGCGTATATTACCGGCCACGTGGCTACGCAGGGCCCCGTGTGTCCCAAGTACGCAGTGAAATCGGTGTCCACGATCAACTCAAAGTCGCCGTTCCCGGCCAGGTCTTCGATTTCGAAATCCCTTGAGTACTGCCCGAGATCGACTCCATAGAGCTCGAACCCCGATGGTGTTTTGTCAATTATCTGAAGATAGCAAGACCCTCCATTTGAAGCGGAGACAACCAATGACAGGTTGCCCGAATGGCGAAGATCAACGAAGCGGGATAGGCATACGCCCGTATAGAGCATGTATCCCAGCTTATTCAAAAAGGCTACCTCCGCTTCATCGGACGGCGGGTTGGTCGCCAGACTGTGCGGAGATTTAACCGACCAATCTGCCGCCGCCAAGTCCGCTTGCGCCGCCCGCAGCGATGATGCGAACAAGCAGGCGAGAGAAACGCTCAAAAACACCGAAAGGTTTTTGCACATATCCCAGTCTCCCGACTAGCTACTACAGCGTGGCGCGGGTGGCGTTTGTTGGTGGATTGAGGCAACGTAGGCGTTGCCAGTTGGAGTACCTGGATTCATCACCCACTGCCACGTACCGCGGCGGTGCGCTATTTAGTGGCCGGCTTTGGTTAGCGCCTGGGTGGTGAAGAAGTCCTTGTCCACCGCGCCCATGTTGATGTACCAGCATTCGCGCTCAGGCGTGTCCGATCCGGGCAGGTAGCAAGTCGTCGAGACGCCGGATTGCAGGTCGACGCTGGAGGCCGCGATATTGAATTGACGCTTGAACGGATAGACCGCAATCCTGGCGTCGGGCACCGGGCGATCGCGGTAGGTGAAAAGATAAATCTGCGCCTTCCACAACTCGCCCTTGCGATCGTAGCTGTCCACGTACGGATTGAACCATCCCTCTCCGTCCACATACACGATCGTCTTCGACTGCAGGATGCCCTGGATTCTTTCCGGACGCGGCGTGACTTCGACCAAATAGAGACGGCGCATCTCCCAATCGTCGGGGCATGAGGTGGCGCCGCCGTCGGTGGGGCATGGATGCGCGGGCGAGTTCCTTGCGTGCGCGCACGCCAGCATCGTGCGATCGCCCAGGTACTTGAAGTTGTACTCCTGCGGCTTGGCTCCAAATCCGCCGGCGTGATCGGCGTCCCAGGTCGAAAGTCCCGGCGACGAACTCATGATCACTTCGTTCACCCGGCGCACGCGCCGCGATCCTGCCAGGAACGCCCACGCGTCGTCGCCGTGATTCGCATCCCAGTAGCGATAGCGGATGGCGCCGCTGCCGCGATCTTCGGCGGGCGCGAGGGTGGGATACGCTCCGACGCGCTCCCAGATGCCGGTAGCCTTGAAATCCGGGTCGGCCGGCATCGGCTCGACCTCGGTGCGTCCGATATCGGAGTAGCCCGCCAGATGCCCGGTCTCGGTCATCAGCATCAACTGCTGTTGCGCGCCGGGATTTTGCCTCGCTATCTGGCATTCGAAATAGCGCAAATCGAAGTCGTCGGTCGCGATCGGCTTGAAGTACTGATTCCACATGATCTTGGCCGCGACGTAGGGATCGTTGGGATCGAGGATGGGGAACGGCTGCCCGGCGACGTAGCCGAGCAGGTCGCGATGGTCCGGGGCCAGGCGCACCTGGCTCGAGTACTTTTCAGTCGCGTCCTGGTAAGGCGGCGGCCAATCGATGCGGCTCGGCGCCACGATGTTCATCTGCATGCCCTTGGAGACTGCGACGTAGGTGCCCGGGCTCACCAGCGTGCGGACCTGCGCCGCATTCTTTGGCGTGATGACGTCGCCGGGTTTGACTTGGGCACGAGCCGGCGCAATCGAGAGGGTCATCGCGAAAAAGGCTGCGACAACTGCCATCCGGGACGGGACGCGGAGTTCGTTCGGCTTTTTCATATTCTAGCAGGCTGTTGAAAAAGTAATTTTCAACGCCTGCTTCCTCTCTCTTGTCTCCCCCAAAGGGGCTTTTCACCGGTCTCCCCCAAAGGGGGAGATGTTGTAGGTAAGAAGACAGCTTTTACGCAGGATGCTGAAGCACTGGAAGTCGAAGACGACAATTGACTGGAATTTTTCAACATCCTGCCAGGGCATCACTTCAATTCGACCGCGAGCTGGCGGCTGCGTTCCGTTCCGGGGTTGACGAACGAGTAAACGCCCGCCGGCGGAAGATTGTCAAGGAAGCTTGGCTCGCGCCGCATCCAAAACCCCGCGAGCCGGGAACCCTACAAATCGCGGCGGTAGGTGACGAAGTTGCCGGTTACGTGAGCGCCCAGGCTCGCCGCCGTGCGGCGCGAAGCCCAGTTGTCGTCGAGGACCAAGGTGTAGCCGGCAAAGCGCATCCCGCGATCCGCCATCGCGATGAACGATCGCGCCGCCATCGCGATCGCCACACCGCGTCCGCGGGCGCGCGCGACGACTCCTATATTTATCAGCGCGCCCCGGGTGCCGCCGCCGCGCTCGGGCTGGAGCCGGACGCCCCGGCGCACCCGGGCAAGCGTGGTACTGAAATCAGGCACCGAGAAAACGGCGCCGACGCACTCGCCGCCGACTGTTGCGAGCATCGAGAGATCGGCGACCGGAGTTTCCCACATCGAGGTGAGTATCGGACGCACTTCCGCCCGGGTCACGGGATTCCATCCCCAATGCCGCTCGAACGCCGAGTTGGTCACGTCGGTCCAGGCGTCGATCGCGGCCAGAAATCCGAACTCGCGCCAACTCTGGATCGTAACGCCGGCCATCGCGGCCGCGCCGGCGATCCGGCGATAGCGCTCCAGGATTTCGGGCGTAAGCGGCGCGGTGTAATCGACCTGCCCTTTCTCGGTGACGAAGCCGGCATCCTTGAAGTAACGATGGTATCCGGGAGGATTTCCGCGCAGCAGAAACGACGGCAACGAGTCGTAGTTGTCGATCACGTAGGGATAATCGAGAAACGCGGCGAAGCCGCTGCGAACGGCGCGCATGCCGCGTTGGCGGAGCGATTGCATCGCCTCGCCGAGCATCGCGGCGACGGCGGCGTCCTCGCCGTCGAGCGCCTCGAAGTAAATCAGATTGCCGAGTTGCTCGTTCCAGTGCTCGATATAGCGGCGATTGACAGCCGCACTGACGCGCGCGACGACGCGGCCCGCGCGCCGCGCGCAAAAGGGCGTAACCTCGACGAACCCCGAGGGCAGGCTGGGGCGTGACAGCAGATCGATCTCGTGGCGCACGTCGGGCGGCCACCAGGCGTCGCGCGCGCCGTAAACCTGAAATGGAAGGCGCGCGAACTCATCGAACTGTTCGCGGCTGGCCGGCCGTTCCACGCTGATGGTGTTGCCGGGTGCCTTTGGATTCGCCGCCATCATTCAAACCCGATCGCGCGCTCAAGAGTTTTCTCGGCGGCCTGGTTTTCGCGGCAGCCTGCCTGCTAGCGGCGTTCGACCTTCAGCCCGTCTTCATTTGCGAGGAACAGATGCAACTGCGCGGGTTCGGTGTCGCGCGGAATCTCGACCGGATAATTCCCGGTAAAGCACGCGTCGCAGAATCCGTCGCGGACGCCGTCGTTGAACGAGTAGAGCCCGTCGCGGCTTAGATAGGCGAGCGAGTCGGCGGTGATGTAGCGGCGGATCTCCTCGATCGAATGCGCAGACGCCAGCAGCTCTTCGCGGGTGGGCGTGTCGATGCCGTAAAAACACGAGTGGGTGGTGGGCGGCGCCGCGATGCGCATGTGAACCTCGCGCGCACCCGCCTGGCGCAGCATCGGGATCACTTTCCTGAGCGTGGTGCCGCGCACCAGCGAGTCTTCGATCAGCACGATTCGCTTGCCGCGCAGCAATTCGGCCACCGGGTTGAATTTGATCTTCACGCCGAAATGGCGAATCGACGCGCGCGGCTCGATGAAGGTGCGTCCGACGTAGTGGCTGCGCACCAGGCCCATCTCGAACGGTATACCCGATTCTTCGGCGAAACCGAGCGCGGCCGGGGTGCCCGAATCGGGCACCGGCACCACGATGTCCGCCACCACCGGAGCTTCGCGCGCGAGCGCGCGGCCCTGCTGCTTGCGGACCTGGTACACGTTGCGGCCGTAAACCTGGCTGTCGGGCCGCGAGAAATAGACGTACTCGAAAATGCATCGCTTGGTCGGCGTATGCGCGAACGGACTGAGCGAGCGCAAGCCGCTGTCGTCGACGACCAGCATCTCGCCGGGAGCGATCTCGCGGACATATTCGGCGCGCACCAGGTCGAGCGCGCAGGTTTCCGAGGCCACGATCGTCGCACCGTTGAGACTGCCCAGTACCAGCGGACGGAAGCCCTGCGGATCGCGCACCGCGAGCATCGAGTCCTCCGTCAGCACGACCAGCGAGTACGCGCCGCGCACTTGCGCCAGGGCCTCCGCGACCCGGTCGGGCAGCGTGGGCGCGTGCGAAGCGGCGATCAGATGAATCATCACCTCGCTGTCGGACGACGACTGGAAGATCGATCCGGTCGACTCCAGGCGCGCGCGCAGTTCATGGAAGTTGACCAGGTTGCCGTTGTGCGCGACCGCCAGACCACCGCGCGCATACTGCACCACCAGCGGCTGACAATTACCGATGGTGGTCGAGCCGGTGGTGGAGTAGCGGTTGTGCCCGATCGCGCTGGTGCCTTCGAGTCTCGCGATGATCGCGGTGTTGAAGACGTCGGCGACCAGTCCCATCCCGCGATGCGCGATCAGCGACTTGCCGTTGGACGAGACGATTCCCGCCGACTCCTGACCGCGATGCTGCTGCGCGTAGAGACCGAGGTACGCGAGGTTGGCGGCCTCGGGATGGCGATAGACGCCGAATACTCCGCATTCCTCGTGGAAGACGTCGAGGTTCGATTCTTCAACTGCCACGACCGAGTGCGTTTCAGTCACCGCCTCTGAGCCTCCGTGGAATCGCGTCTTCGTAAATTCGCCACAGTTCGCCGACGTCCTCATCGAGACCGGCCGGCGCAATAATCTTGAGCCGGGGATCGGCGGTTACGCGCCCGATGAGCGCAAATTCCAATCCTCGCCCCGCAAACAAACTCTCGACGCGGCCTCGGTCGCGCTCGGCGATCGACAGCACCACGGTCGATGCGCCCTCGCCAAAAAAATCAACCGCGTCGGCGTTCCCGGCGCGCCCAAGATCGACTTCGGCTCCCAGAATCGCGCGCGGATTGAAACAGGCTTCGGCCAAAGCCACCGCCAGGCCGCCTTCGGCGCCGTCGTGAGCCGATCTTATCAGCCCCTGTTCGGCGCCTTCAACCAGCGCCTGGAGCAGCGCAGCTTCGCGCGCCAGGTCGATCGCGCCGAGCCGCCCGCCGTCGATTGCGAAGATCGCCGCGTACTCGCTCGCCGCTAGCGACGGCGCTGCGGTGCGTACAATCGCGATCGCGTCGCCGGGAGTCTTGAAGAACTGGGTGACGTGCCTGGAAACGTCGGCCATCACGCCCAGCACCGCAATCGTCGGAGTCGGCGGAATCGGGTGGCCTTCGGTCTCGTTGTAAAAGCTCACGTTGCCGCTGACCACCGGCGCGCCGAACGCGATCGACGCGTCGCGCAGCCCCTCGACGCCCCGAATAAACTGCCACATCACCTCGGGCCGCTCCGGATTGCCGTAGTTCAGGCAATTGGTGATTCCGACCGGGCGCGCGCCCGCGCATGCGACATTGCGCGCCGCTTCGCAGACGGTCGCGACTGCGCCGAGATACGGATCGAGAGCGCACGCGCGAGGATTTGAATCGACTTTGAGCGCGATCGCGCGCCGCGAATTCTTGATTCGCAACACGGCGGCGTCGCTGCCCGGCCCAATCACCGTGTTGCTCTGCACAATCGAGTCGTATTGGCGATAGACCCACTTCTTCGACGCGATGTTGGGACTGTCGAGCAACGCGCGCAGCGCTTTGGCCGGCTCGGGATGTTTTCCGGTGACGGAAGATTTGGCCGGCGGGTGAATCTTGGGCGCGGCCGCGGGACGATCGTACAGCGGCGCGTCGTCGGCCAGCGCGCCGATTGGAATATCCGCCACCACCTCTCCGCGCCATCGCGTGCGCCATCGATTGTCGCCGGTCAGGCGGCCGATCACGACCGCGTGCAGGTCCCACTTCTCGAAGACCGCCTGCAATTCCGCCTCGCGCCCGCGCTCGGCGACGATCAGCATCCGCTCCTGCGATTCGGAGAGCAGAATTTCGTAAGGGGTCAATCCCGCCTCGCGCAGCGGAACCTTGTCGAGGTCGAGTTCGATCCCGAGTCCGCCATGCGACGGCATCTCACTCGACGACGAGGTGAGTCCCGCCGCGCCCATGTCCTGGATCGCGACGATCGCACCGGTCCTGCCCGCTTCCAGGCACGCCTCGATCAATAATTTCTCGGTGAACGGATCTCCGACCTGGACCGCCGGGCGCTTGGCCTCGCTTTGCTTGTCGAACTCCGCCGACGCCATCGACGCTCCGTGAATTCCGTCGCGTCCGGTTGCAGAGCCGACGTAAAGCACCGGATTGCCCGGGCCCGCGCGCCTTCGCGCTCATCATCTCGCCCTTGCGGACCAAGCCCGAGGCAGAACGCGTTGACCAGGATGTTGGCGTTGTACGCCGCGTCGAACATCACTTCGCCCGCGACCGTCGGCACGCCCACGCAGTTGCCGTATCCTCCGATTCCGCCGACCACGCCGCCGAGCAGGTAGCGGGTGCGGGGATGCTCGAAGGAGCCGAACTTGAGCGAGTTCATGCTCGCCACCGGCCGCGCACCCATCGTGAAAATATCGCGCAGGATTCCGCCGACTCCGGTCGCCGCGCCCTGGTACGGCTCGACGAACGAAGGATGGTTGTGGCTTTCGATTTTGAATACCGCGGCCCATCCGTCGCCGACGTCGATCGCGCCGGCGTTCTCGCCCGGCCCCTGCACCACCAGCTCGCTCTTCGACGGCAGCTTCTTCAGATGACGGCGCGACGATTTGTACGAGCAGTGCTCCGACCACATCACGGAGAACACGCCGAGCTCGGTGTAAGTCGGGGTGCGGCCGAGGATCTGTTCGATCTTGCGATACTCGTCGGGCGCGAGTCCGTGCGCGCGGGCCTGCTCGAGATCGACCTTGGGCTCGCCGGGGATCGAAACGGGGCGCTCGCTCATCGCGCGCTCCCTGCGATCGACTGAAATATCTTCAGCCCGTCCACGCCGCCCAGCATCGGTTCCACCGCGTGCTCCGGATGCGGCATCAGGCCGAAGACGTTGAAGCGCTCGTTGGCGACCCCCGCGATCGCGCGCATCGAGCCGTTGGGATTGGCGTCGTCGCTCTCACGCCCGCCGGCATCGACGTAGCGCAGAATCACCTGCCCGCGCTCCTCCATCTGGCGGAGTTCATCTTCGGGCGCGACGTAGAGTCCTTCGCCATGCTTGATCGGAAGCCGGAGCAGTTCGCCCTGCTTCGCCGCGCGCGTAAACGGCGTGCTCGGCGTTCTCGACGCGCAGCCACACCCGCTCGCAGATGAAGGAGAGCGAGCGGTTGCGCGTAAGCGCGCCGGGCAGCAGATGCGCCTCGCACAGAATCTGAAAGCCGTTGCAGATGCCGAGCACCAGCCCGCCGTCGGCGGCGAACTTCGCCACGCTCTTCATAATCGGCGAGAAGCGCGCGATCGCGCCGGTGCGCAGATAGTCGCCGTAGCTGAACCCGCCCGGCAGCACCACGCATTCGACCCCGCCCAGCGCCTCGTCCTTGTGCCAGAGCATTCGCGCGTCCTGGCCCATCACCTCCGCGATCGCATACAGCGAGTCGCCGTCGTCCAGCGAGCCGGGGAAGCGCACGACGCCCCACTTCATTCGCCGTCCACCTCGAAGCGGTAGTCCTCGATCACGGGGTTGGCGAGCAGCGCCTCGCACATCTTCTTTGCTTCGTCGCGCGCCTCCGACGCGGTGCGCGCCTGGACTTCGAGCAGGATATATTTGCCGACCTTGACGCCCGAGACGTTTTTGAAGCCGAGACTTTGCAGCGAACTTTCAACCGCGCGGCCCTGCGGGTCGAGGATGCCCTTGCGGGGCGTCACGAACACTCTTACTTGCAACTCAAATCCTCGCGCGCGATTCGCATTTCGTTCTCCTGAACCAAAAACGTTTCACGTGAAACGTTTTCGTTAAAACCTCAACAAAGAAGCATGCTTTCTGCCGAAAACTTCGCCAATCGACAAATATTGCGCGCCGCCGCCGCGGCTCAGTTCTCCACCCGCCGCAGCATCTCGTGATAGGCCTCCTCCACGCCGCCCAGGTCGCGGCGGAAGCGATCCTTGTCGAGTTTATCGCGCGTGGCTTTGTCCCAGAAGCGGCAGGTGTCGGGGCAGATTTCGTCGCCCAGGATAATTTCACCGTGATAGCGTCCGAACTCGAGCTTGAAATCGACCAGGATCACGCCGCGCTCGTCCAGAAATTTGCTCAGTATGCCGTTGACCTTCAGCGCCATCGCGTCGATTTGCTTGAGCTCTGCCGCGGTGGCCCATCCAAACGCGATCGCGTGCTCGGCGAGGATCATCGGATCGTGGAGCGCGTCTGATTTGTAGTAGTACTCGACGATCGGATGCGGGAGCGGTTCGCCTTCTTCGCGGCCGAGCCGCTTTGCCATCGAGCCCGCGGCGAGATTACGCACGACGGTTTCGACCGGGATGATTTGCAGGCGCTTGCACAGCATCTCGCGATCGTTCAAACGGCGGACGAAGTGGGTCTTCACGCCATTGCTTTCGAGCAGCCGAAAGAAGACCTCCGACATCCGGTTGTTCACCACGCCCTTGTCCGCGATGGTGGCGCGCTTGGCGCCGTCGAACGCGGTCGCGTCGTCCTTGAAGTAGGTGATGACGAGGTCGGGGTCGGGCGTGGAGTAGAGTTTCTTCGCCTTGCCCTCGTAAAACATTTCGAGTTTTTGCGCAGTCGTTTCCACGATGCGTTCTCCATCCCGGCCGCTTAAGATTATCTTTACCTAATCATCTTACCGACCGGTCGCCTTGGGACAACGAAACCGGGCGCCGATTGTCCACAAAGCTCCGCGCTTATGCACATCGTAAAGCGCGCGCGTGTGGATAGCGGAGCTCACGGCTTGCGCACGCGCGCTCTTTTCGCGAGAGCGGCGTCGGCGGCTTTTGCCGGCGGCGCGAATCGCTCGACCAGTTTCGCCGCCAGGCCGACGTAGCTCGCCGGATTCAACTCGCTGAGCGCGCGCCGCGCGCGGTCGTTCAGCGGCAGCTTCGCGATGAATTCCTCGATCACGCGCCGATCGATCCGCCGGCCGCGCGTCAGTTCCTTGAGCGTCTCGTACGGTTTCGGCAGCCCGTGACGGCGCATGAGAGTCTGAATCGCCTCGGCGACGACCTCCCACGCCTGCTCGGCCTCGAGGTCCTCGGCGATTCTCCGCTCGTTGACCTCGACCCGCGCCAGACCGCGCTCCAGCGACTCCAGCGCGACGACCAGATGGCCGAACGCCGTGCCCATCGATCGTATCGCCGTGCTGTCGGTGAGATCGCGCTGCCATCGCGAGACCGGCAGCTTGGCCGCCAGGTGATCGAACAGTGCGCTGGCGATTCCAAGGTTGCCCTCGCAGTTCTCGAAGTCGATCGGATTGACCTTGTGCGGCATCACCGACGAGCCGGTCTCTCCCGCGACGGCTTCTTGCGCGAAGTAACCGATCGAGATGTAGCTCCACATGTCGCGGCAGAAGCCGAGCAGGATCGTGTCGATTCGCATCATGATGCCGAACAGCTCGGCGATAAAATCGTGGCTCTCGATCTGCGTGGTCATCGGATTCCAGGTCAGGCCGAGCCGCTCGACGAAACTCTGCGAGTGCGCGATCCAGTCAACCTCGGGATGGGCGAAGTGATGCGCGTTGAAGTTGCCGACCGCGCCGTTGAACTTGCCCAGAAATTCCTGGCGGCGAAGCTGCGAGAGCTGGCGCGCCACGCGCGTTGCAAATATCGCCATCTCCTTGCCCACCGTCGTCGGCGACGCTTCCTGGCCGTGCGTGCGCGCCAGCATCGGGAGCGACTTGTAGCGATGCGCCAGCTTGATGATCGGCGCGTTCGCCGCCTCCAGCCGCGGCGTCAGGTCGCGCTCGACGAACTCCTTCAGGATGAGCGCGTAGGCGAGGTTGTTGATGTCCTCGGAGGTGCACGCGAAATGCACCATCTCGATCGGCAGCGCAGGATCGATCGCAGCGACTCGCTCTTTGACAAAGTACTCGACCGCCTTGACGTCGTGATTGGTGGTCGCCTCGAGTTGCTTGACCCGGCGCGCGTCGTCGAGCGCGAAGTCCTGGTAAACGGCGCGGAGCTTTTTCGCAGTCGCGGCGGGGATCTGTTTGAGCGCGCTCACCGCCCGATGGCCGGCCAGCGACAGATACCATTCGATCTCGACCCGAACGCGGTAGCGAATCAGCGCGAACTCGCTGAAGTATGCATCCAGGGGACGCGTGCGCGCGCGGTAGCGGCCGTCGATCGGCGTCACCGCGGTCAATGCCGCGTCGGTCTCGGCAGGTTTGTCTTTCACTCTTCTACTGCGTGCTGATGAAACTAAATTACGTGGGATCGCCCGCGCAATCGAGGGGTGCGCCGGCTGCTTTCAGCGGCCGGTGTGGCCGAAGCCGCCGGGACCGCGCGCGCTCGGCGCCAGTTCATCGACCTCAACGATGTCGGCGCGGATGACGGGCGCGATGACAAGTTGAGCGATTCGATCGCCGGGTTTAATCAGGATCGGCTGCTCGCCCAAATTCACAAGTAATACTTTAACTTCTCCGCGATAGTCGGCGTCGATAGTTCCCGGCGAGTTGATGAGCGCGAGCCCCTCCTTCAGCGCGCGGCCGCTGCGCGGACGCACCTGCCCTTCGTAACCGGCCGGAATCTCGACGGCGATGCCGGTGGGAACGGCGCGACGCTCGCGCGGCGCCATCTCGATCGGCGCGCCGATGTCGGCCATCAGATCGATCCCGGCGGCATGCTCGCTATGGTAGGCGGGAATCGGCAGCGCGTTTTTGCGCAGCCGCGCAATTTTCACAGTCGGTCGCATCGTTGCAATCTCGTATGGCGAATCAGCCACACATTAGCAAGCGCTCTGAGGCGGATGCACTCTCAGCTCGCGATCGGCCCGATGCCTTGCCGGCCGCGCTCGCTTCGCTGTCATCCGGCAAACTACCGTCGCTCAGGCTGGGTTCACTTAAGGCAAAGGCAAATCGATCGCACAAATCAAGTCATCAACAATACGCCCATGATTACCAGATCTTGCAAGAAGTGAATGAGCCAAGCCCAAAATAGACCTTTGGTTTCCAAAACCGAGCGCGCGAGCAACCAGCCAAACAGTCCCGCTACAGTCATACCGACGGATCCACCTGGCGTGCCGAAGTAGTGCACCGTCCCGAAAACCAGGCCAGACGCGACAGCAATGTGGTTGGGTCTCATTAGACCGCTGAGCGAGACGACCACGCCAAAACGAACCAGCGCTTCTTCTACGAAAGCATTGCTTGCAGCAAGGATCGGCGTCCAGAACAAAATCGGGCTGATAGAGACCGCGTTACCTTTGAATTTCTGAAAGTAGATTATTGCCGCGGTAACTGACGTGATAATGACCGCGAAGCGTCCACCGATTACGCGCCACGACTCTCGGGCTTTGATGCCGAGCACTGGGTTGGCGTTAGCTGGCGCGTCAATGTTCCCGATGCGGAAATAGGTGACAAACTCATCCGGTTTTAGCCAGCGACATAGCAACAGGAATATGGCGATCAGAACCAATGTGAGAAATTGGTATTTCAGTTGAATGTCCAGATAGCGTGTCGACGACCACGCCGAAGGTATCGCTGGAACCACTCTGTCTCTGACAAACAGCAACCCCCATGTCAGCAGGACGACAACTACGAACAAGCTGATCGAAAGGATGGTGTCTGATTGCATATTGCCCATGGTTGTTTCGCGATCTTCGTCTGGTCCGCAATATGGTCACGCCATCTCGATCGGCGCGGCGATTTCGGCCATCAGATCGATCCCGGCGGCATGCTCGCTATGGCAGGCGGGTATCGGCAGCGCGTTTTTGCGAAGGCGCGCAATTTTCACAATCGGTCGCATCACTGCAATCTCGTATGACGAGTCGGCCGCGCGATAGCAAGTGCGCGCGCGTGGCCCCGTCGAGATCAACTGTGCAGGCCTATAGCAGCAGTCACACGGGATCTGAGTGCGCCCGTCCGGTACTCGGTAAGTTGAGCAACCGCGAATGCGTATGCGAGGGTGCCGATGCCCAGGGCTGCTCCCCCGGCAAGATGGCCCGCGTCGGGTTGCCATCGCCGCTGTACGAGCCACGCGCTGATAAATGCCAGCGCCGGGAGATGCACGACATACAGGGTATAGGAAAAGCCGGCCAGCCTGCGCGCAGTTCGGGAATAGAGCCCCAACCTGCTTCGAGCGCGGCTGCGCAACAGCGCGAAGATCAAGGCGGCCGAGGCGGCTCCAACAACGAAATCGGAATATTGCGCGATGCCGGGTTTGAATTTGACCACCGCCAGCACCGCCAGCAGCGATCCGATCGCCGTCACGATCCAGAGCTTCGCGCGCCGGCCTGACGGTTCCGGCGCAAGATTTATCGCAGCGCCGAGGAGCCAAATCAGGAAATAAAGGCTGATAGACTGGCCGATGAAACCCGCAACCACGATTGCGCCGGTCGCGTACAGAATTGTGGACCAATCGAGCTTATCCGCCGGAAAGGCCAGTACCATGAGGGGGAAGAGGACATAGTACCAAAATTCAAAACTCAAGCTCCACAGCGGTGCATTTGTGCCAAACGTCGGGGTAATGATCTGTTGTAGAAAGAACGCATTGCCGAGCATGACGCTTGCGGACAGCCGCGGCCGCACCGCGAACCCGACTACGTTGCTGTGCGCAAGTCCGCCGTAAATCCCCGAAGTTCCGAAGGCGTGTATCCCGATGTGGTCCCAGGTCGCGCCAAGCAACAACGCTGGAATCAGCACAATCCAAAGACGAGTGAGCCGATTCGTGGCATACAGGCCCCACCTCCATTGCCCGTCCATCCGCCCGCGCAGCACGGCCCCACCAACCAGGAATCCGCTCAGCACGAAGAAGATCATTACCGCTTCGTGGCCGAAGCCCGTCGCGAAATACACAATCTTGATCAGCACGTTGGAGTTGCCTGTGATTTCGTGAAAATCCACGAAAAACAGATTGCGCAAATGACCGAGCATCACCGCGAGTGCGGCAGCCCCTCGCACCAAATCGAGATGGTCGGATGAAGCGCTGCCGCGCAGCGATCTGTAGGCCAGCATATTTCGCGTCAGCGGGGACCAATCGCGCGGGCGTTTCTCGACCATCATGTGCCGGTAGGATTGCACGCCAGTCGGCCTCCAGGCGAGGCTAACGCATAGCGCTTGGTGGTGGCGGGATCATCACCGGGCGATCGGCGCGCCGATTTCGGCCCTCAGATCGATTCCGGCGGCATGCTCGCTATGGCAGGCGGGAATCGGCAGGGCGCTTTTGCGCAGCCGCGCAATTTTCACAGTCGGTGGCATCGTGGTACGCGAAAGGCGAATCGCTTTCTTTAAGGTCGCACCTGATCGGACGACGTATTTCCGCTGGTGGCTTCTGGATGGTCAGTTCGATGGAAAACGGCGTGCCAGCGCATATCTGTCATGGGCCCGCCGTTACAACCGGAGCCTCCAGTACATGATTGACTCTCAGAGGCTTCGACCAGCATGTTTGTCTCGTCAGGTTGCATCGTCAAAGTAGCGCTCGTAGTCGCCGTCATGGTTATCGGTGAACCTTTGAAGAAGCCGAGGTACTTAGGATACTGCTGAGCAGAGAAGTAAGAGACAATAGAGATGACGTTTCCGGAGCTGCCTTTTACAAAGGCCTCCGACCTCACGTTGAAAATCTCGCCATGGTTTACTTCCTCGTCAAGCGTCATCTTCTGGTATGTGACCTCAACGCCGCCGTTGATGTGTCTGAAGCAGAGGACCTTCGTGGCAGGTACCCAAGCGGATATTCGCGGCCCTGAGTATTGTTGCCAAGAGTCGGGCTGATCAAACGTACCCTGCCAGCAACCGAGAAAGACTGGGGGAAGTTCCAAAACGTTATTCTGACTATCTGTCTGCCCTGGTGTAGCCGGAGCCGGAGATGGAGCTAAGTCGTTTTTGCGAGAACGAAGCTCGAAAGCACCCTGTTCAGCGTAGGAGTTCGGCACGATACACGAATTGACGAAGACCAACCCAAGGAAGAGCACAAGACCGAGTCGGCAGTGTCTCTTGCCGCAAAAGGCATTTGTCGTGAGCGGCACGATAAATCGAACTTGGCGAGAGTTCTCGTCTGGCACAATACGGAGCATGCGGCTACCCCGCAAGGGCCAGTGGTTTCGGGGAAAAGCAAAGGTCGCCTCGGGCAGGCCGAATCACAACGTCGAGTAGCGATTGCGATCGTCCACTTTCACCCCAGAGGGGCGAAGACGTCGCGGCCGATTTTGCGGCCCTTCAGATCGCCAAGCAGAACCATCGCGAGCTTGTCGGGCTGGAACCATGACGACGCCAGCTCGACGATGTTGTCGTTGGTGACGGCCTCGATTCCCACCGACAACTCATCGAGCGACACGTCGCGGCGGAAGTAAATCTCGTTGCGCGCGAGCCGGTTCATCCTGCTGTCGGTCGATTCCATCCCGAGCAGCATGTTGCCCTGAAGCTGGCTCTTGGCCCGCGCCAGCTCGGCCGGCGCCAAGCCGTCGCGCTCGACCTTGCGCAACTCGGCGACGGTGACTTCGAGCACTTCATCGACCCACTCCGGATTGGTGCCGGCATAGACGCCAAAGTAGCCCGAATCGATGAAGGACGAGATGAACGAGTAGATGCTGTAAACGCGGCCGCGCTTCTCGCGCACTTCCTGGAACAGCCGCGACGACATCCCTCCGCCGAGTGCGGTGTTGAGCACGTAGGCTGCGTAGCGCAGCCGATGCGACTGGCTGATGCCGGGGCCGCCGATGCAGATGTGCGCCTGCTCGAGCTTCTTTTCGCGGTTCAGCACCAGCGGCCGGTCGATCGGCGGCGAGAATTTCTCGACCTTGCCGTCGCCGGCGACGCCGCCGAACAGCCCTGCGCATTTCGCGGTCAGACGCTCGTGCTCGACCTGGCCGGCGGCGGCGATAAAGACGCGGCTGGAGCGGTAGCGCGCCGCCATGAACGAGGTGAGCTGTTCGCGGTCAATTTTATTTACCGTCTCGGCCGAGCCGAAAATCGGCAACGCCAGCGGATGACCCTTCCAGAAATTTTCGGTGAACAGGTCATGGATGAAATCGTCGGGAGTGTCCTCGGCCTGCGAGATTTCCTGCAAGACAACCTGGCGCTCGCGATCTATTTCGGCGGGATCGAAAATCGACTCGAGAAAAATGTCCGCGAGCACCTCGGTCGCCATCTCGAGGTCCTTGCCCAGGACCTTGGCGTAGTAGCAGGTGTACTCCTTGCCGGTGAAGGCGTTGAGCACGCCGCCGACGGCGTCGAAGGCCTCGGCGATTTGCGCGGCGGTGCGCTTTTTGGTGCCCTTGAAGAGCAGATGCTCGATGAAATGCGAGGTGCCGTTTTCAGCCGGCTCCTCGTAGCGCGAGCCGTTCTCAACCCAAATTCCAATCGACGACGACACCACCTGCGGCATCGCCTCGGTCAGAACCCGGACGCCGTTTCCGATGACGCTCTTTTGAATCATTCGCTGGTTACTTGCCCTTGTCTGGTTCCTGCGCGGCCTCGCGCATCGAGAGCCGGATTTTGCCGCTGCGATCGACGTCGAGCACCTTCACGTTGATCTCGTCGCCCTCGTGCAGCACGTCCTCGACGCGGCGGATGCGCTCGTTGGAAATCTGCGAGATGTGGAGCAGGCCGTCGGTCCCCGGCATTATCTCGACGAAGGCGCCGAACTCGACGATCTTGCGCACCGTGCCGTGATAGATTTTGCCGACTTCGGGCTCGGCGACGATCGCCTGGATCATGCTGATCGCTTTTTCCATCGCCACCCCGTCGGCCGACGCGATCAACACCGTGCCGTCGTCCTCGATATCGATCTTGCAGCCGGTCTGCTCGACCAGTCCGCGGATCACCTTGCCGCCGGGGCCGATCACTTCGCGGATCTTGTCGGGCTTGATGTGCAGCGTGACGATTCGCGGCGCGTAGCCGGAGACGTCCTTGCGCGCAGTGGGAAGCGCCTTCTCCATCACGCCGAGGATGAACAAGCGGGCGTCGCGCGCCTGATGGAGCGCCTGGCGCATGATCTCCTTGGAGACGCCGCCGGCCTTGTTGTCCATCTGGATCGCGGTGACGCCGGCGCTGGTGCCGGCGACCTTGAAGTCCATGTCGCCGAGATGGTCCTCGTCGCCCAGGATGTCGGTGAGCACGCGGACCTTGTCGCCTTCCTTGACCAGGCCCATCGCGATCCCCGCCACCGCCGACTTGATCGGCACGCCCGCGTCCATCAACGCCAGGCTGCCGCCGCACACCGTCGCCATCGAGGAGCTGCCGTTGGACTCGAGCACGTCCGAGACCACGCGAATCGTGTAGGGGAAGTCCTCTTCACCGGGAAGGATGGGCGCGAGCGCGCGCTCGGCCAGCGCGCCGTGGCCGATTTCGCGCCGTGACGGAGCGCGCAGGAACTTCACCTCGCCGGTCGAGAATGGCGGGAAGTTGTAATGCAGCATGAACTTCTTGAAACGCTCGCCGAGCAGCGCGTCGATTTTCTGCTCGTCGGAGGACGTGCCGAGCGTGACCGTCGCCAGCGCCTGGGTCTCGCCGCGGGTGAACACCGCCGAGCCATGGGTGCGCGGGAGGACCTGCACGTCAGCGCTTACGTCGCGGATGTCGGTGGATTTGCGATCGTCGATTCGCTTGTCGTCGTCGAGGATCGCCATCCGGACCCGGGTGCGCACCAGATGGTCGCAGGCGTCGATAATTTCCTTGGCGCGGTCGGGAAACTTCTCGCCGAGCGCGGCCACGACCTTGTCGCTGACCGCGTACAGCGCCGCGGCGCGCTCCTTCTTGCCCTTGGTGGCGAGCGCCTTCTCGATTCCATCGCCGATGCTCTTTTCCACCGCCGCCAGCAGCGCGGTGTCGCGTTCCTTGACCGCGAATTTGCGCTTGGGCTTGCCCGCGCGCCGGCACAGCTCTTCCTGCATCGCGAAAATCGGCTGCATCGCCTCGTGCGCCGCGAACAGCGCTTCCAGAATAGCCTCTTCGTCAACGACCTGCGCGCCGCCCTCGAGCATCATGATCGACTCGGGGTTGGCCGCGACCACCAGCGAGAGGTCGCTGCCCTCGAGCTCCGTGTGGGTGGGACTGACCACGATTTTGCCATCCACCCGCCCCATCCGGACCGACGCAACCGGGCCCTTGTGGGGTATGTCGGAGACCAGCAGCGCGGCCGAGGCCGCGATCAGCGAGAGCATGTCGGGATCGTTGTCACGATCGGCGGAGAGCACGGTCACGATGATTTGGGTTTCGCAATCGTAGCCCTTGGGAAACAGCGGGCGCATCGATCGGTCGATCAAGCGCGAGGTCAGAGTCTCTTTTTCGGAGGCGCGCCCTTCGCGCTTGAAGAAGCCGCCGGGAATCTTGCCGGCCGCGAACGTCTTCTCGACGTAGTCCACCGTCAGCGGCAGAAAGTCCATGTTGGGCCGCGCTTCGTACTGCGAGACCGCGGTCGCGAGCACCACCGTTTCGCCGTAGGTCGCGAGCACGCTGCCGTGCGCCTGCCGCGCCAGGCGGCCGGTTTCGAGCGAGAGCTTGCGCCCCGCAAAATCGATTTCGAGTTTTTGGTACATGAATGACACCTGAGGGAGGACTGAGGCCGTGCGACGATTGCGGTTGCCCGCCGGGCGCCACAGGGGACGCGCCTTGGGAAGCTGCCGGGTGGCAGGCCAAGGCCCGCGCGCCCGAAAGTTGCGGGCGGCGCGGCATAATATGTGCGGCCTATCTCCGGATGGCCAGCTTTTCGATCAACCCTTTGTAACGCGCAAAGTCGCGCGAATGCAGGTAATCAAGCAGCCGGCGGCGCTTGCCGACCAGTCGCAGCAGTCCACGGCGCGTGTGATGATCCTTCTTGTGCGCCGCCAGATGCTGGGTCAACTGGTCGATCCGGGCCGAGAGCAGCGCGACCTGAACTTCAGGCGAGCCGCTGTCATTGGTGGTTCGAGCGTTGGCTTGGATGACTTCCCGCTTACGGGCTGATGGAAGAGGCATTCGGAGTTCTTACTTTCCCTTTTCCTTTATCTTTAGCCGTTCAAAATAACAGAGCGGGCCAGCGGAGTAAAGCCATCGGTTAAGCGCGAAATGCCGCGGACGGTTTATTTGCGGCACAGTGCGACGCTGGACTATTGGTATCGTTATCGGAGAGTATAAAAAAAGGGAAATCCCAGTTAAAAAGAAAATTTCGCTCGGCTGCGCGTCTATTATCAAGGGAAGGAACGCAAGGAGAAGGGGATGGCAAACAGGTTATTTTGTTCGGTGGTGATTGCGGCAGCGCTGACTCTCGCCACTGGGCGGCCGGGCGCAGCCCAGTCGATCGCTCCGGATTTGGTCTCCGCGCTGCGCAACTCTGAAATTTCCGGCACGTCGCCAGGGACGTCGGCGGACCTCTCAGGGGTGGAGCCCGCAGCCAAGAAGCCGAAGCCGATTTGCAAGCCGTGTTTGTATTACAGTGGCGATTTTGATCCGAGCGGGCCGGCCCCCAACGGGCTTATCAACGAGAACGCCACAGGCACAATTTTAGCCCAGGTTTACTCGGCTTTCACGGTTCCCTCAGGACCGGCGTGGCATGTGAAGGGCGTGTTCATTAACACCCTTTCGACTGTCAGCGTGCTGGATCCGCTCGCGACTCAATGGAGCATCTGGAAGGGTGTCGGCAGCGGCGACCCAGGAGAGTTGCTCTTTTCGGGAGCGGCCAATGGCGCCATCGCTGCTACGGGTCGCAGCTTTGGCGGTTATATCGAATACACGGTCTCTGTGAAATTGAAGACCGCGATCGTGCTCAACCCCGGTACCTACTGGCTCAATGTATTGCCCCAGTGCGCAAATCCCAGCGACAGCACCTGCTCGTCGTCGGTATTTTACGAGTCCGACGTCGAGGACAGCTCGCCCGCCAATCATGTCGGGCCCGCAAACGTGCTTGATGGTTCGTTTTGGAACTCGGGCGCTTATTCCACTTACTACTTGCCCACCTGGGGTGGGGGCGGGGCTTGCCACGGCACTGGCTGCGATGCGTTCTCGTTTGGACTGATAGGGACGAAGTAACATACCGACTGACCAGAGCCGCTGCGGCCGCTTTGCGAGATTCGGTCACGATTGGGCAGCTCGATCCCGGCCCGAGGGTATGCGGTGCGCCTGATGGCCACGCGGCACTGCGGAATCAGGCTTCGAGATTGAAAATCCGCTCGACGGTCGCCATTACCCGCGAGGACGCCCGCGCAACCGCGATCAGTTCTCCGCTCTCCGACAACACCTTGAACAGCGGTCCGCCCGACGGAACCAGGGAGTCGAGCGCGCGCGAATCGCCGTTGCGCAACCGCTTTTCGGCGGCCGCATCGACAATAACCTCCGGCATTCCGACCAGCGCGTCGCGAAGCGAAATCAGGCGCGGCGGCGGCGCACCGGAATCGAGCGCCGCGAGGACACCGGCAAGCCCCGTCGCGTCGGCAATCGAGAACGCGCCGTTGCGCGTGCGGCGGAGCTCCTCGAGATGCGCAACCGTTCCCAATGCGACGCCGATATCGCGCGCCAGCGAGCGCGCATAAGTGCCCGGCGAGCAAGTCGCGACGAATCGAATCGCGTCGGGCGCTTCGCACTTGAGATCCAGACGCTTGATCTCGACGATCCGTTTCTCGGGCGGCGCAACGTCGTCGCCGCGGCGCGCAAGCCGGTAGAGCGGCACCCCGGCGCGTTTGATCGCGGAGAACACCGGAGGAACCTGCTCGATCGCGCCGGTGAACTGCGCGGTGACCCGCGCGAGTTCTTCAACGGGGATGGCGGGCACACCGGCGCGGCGAACGACGGCGCCCTCGCGATCAAGCGTGTCGGTCTCGACGCCGAGCCGGATCAGGCCCGCGTATTCCTTGTCGCCGCCGTCGATGAACGGCGCGAGCTTGGTCGCCTCGCCGATCATGATCGGCAGCAATCCGGTCGCGAAAGGATCGAGCGTGCCCAGATGTCCCACGCGAGCCGGCTTCACGCGCGATTTGACCCGCCGCACCACCTCCGCCGACGAGATTCCGGCGGGCTTATCCACTAACACGATTCCATTCATCGGAAGGTCCCTGACCTTATCCGCTCTAGGAAGGATCCGGGATCCTTTGCTTCTGATCTTAGCATTGGGTGCAGGGGTCACCCCTGCAAACCCACGGTGGGTTTCACGTTCGATTAAGAGTCCTTGGGCACGGATTGCTTGAGCAGGGCGTCGATGCGGGCGGCGCGTTCCAGTGCGGGGTCGAATTCGAAATCCAGCTCGGGCGTGTATCTAAGCCCCAGCGACTTGCCGATTTCGCGCCGGATGAAGCCGCTGGCGCTCCTGAAGCCCGCCACCGCCGCGGGCGCGCGCACGGAACCCTCCAGATGCGAGAAATAGACGCGACCGTGGCGCAGGTCGTCGTCCATCTTGACCGCGGTCAGCGTGATGCCGCGCAGGCGCGGGTCGCGCAGATCGCGGACCAGCAGCCCGGACAGTTCCCTCAAGATCGCCTCGGCCACGCGCTCCGGTCTTCGGCCTTCAGCCAATGTTCTTCCCCGCGGTCACGAGCGCCGCGCGACTGACGCGGCGCCGTTCCCGGTAGTTTTTCTCGCTCTCAGCAGTTGATAATTTCGAGCCACTCGTCGCCGAGCGGGGCCAGCCCCATCGAATCGATAAAGTTCACGACCTCGCGCAGCGCCTTGTCCACGAACGCGCGATCGCTGCCAACCTGCGCGATGCCCAATTCGGCGCGCTGCCACATGTCGTGGTTGTCGGACTCGGCGATCGAGACGTTGAACTTGTTGCGCACGCGATCCTTGATCGCGCGCAGCACCTGCCGTTTGCCCTTGAGCGAATGATTCTCCGGCAAGAACAGGGTCAGCCGCATGACGCCGATGACCATGATGATACGCCCCCTCCCCTGACGCGCGCGAGATCCGCGCGCCCGCCGCGCGGCCAACCGACACGCAGTCTTAAGGCTGAAGCTGCTTTTCGACCGCCGCCTGGCCGCGCACGGTCTCGGGCTTGGGCGCGGCGAGCTTGCGCAGAATCGCTTCCATCTCGAAAGCTTCGATGATGTCGTCGGGTTTCACGTCGTTGAAATTCTCGAGCGCGATACCGCATTCGTAGCCCTGCGCGACTTCGCGCACGTCGTCCTTGAAGCGCTTGAGCGTGGCGAGCTTGCCTTCCCAAACCGGGCGCCCGTCGCGGACCAGCCGCGCGCGCGCGCTGCGGATAATCTTGCCATCGACCACCATGCATCCCGCGACCGTGGCGCCGGGCACGTTGAAAATCTTGCGGATTTCGGCGCGGCCCAGCGCTTTTTCGCGGTAGGTCGGCGCGAGCAGCCCTTCCATCGCCTCGCGCATGTCGTTGATCGCTTCGTAGATGACCGTGTAGAGGCGAATCTCGACGCCTTCTTTCTCCGCCAGGCTGGCGGCCTTCGCTTCGGGACGGATATTGAAGCCGATGATGATCGCTTTGGAAGCCGACGCGAGCGTAACGTCGGTCTCCGAAATCGCGCCCGCCGAGCCGTGGATTACCTCGAGCTTGACTTCCTCGGTGGAAAGCCGCGAGAGCGCGTCGGCCAGCGCCTCGACCGAGCCCTGCACGTCGCCCTTGAGGATGACTTTGAGTTCCTTGACCTCGCCCGCCGCCAGACGCTGGCTCAAGTCTTCGAGCGAGATGCGGCTGGTCTTGGTCAGTTCGCCTTCGCGCTGCTTGGAGCGGCGATACTCGGCCACCTGGCGCGCCTTCGATTCCTCGACCACTGCGGTGAACACGGTGCCCGGCTCGGGCACGCTGGAGAGGCCGAAAATCTCGACCGGAGTGGACGGACCCGCCTCGGTAAGGCGCTGCCCGAGATGATCCTGCATCGCGCGCACGCGGCCGTACGAGACGCCGCTGACGAAAGGATCGCCCTGGTGCAGCGTGCCTTCCTGGATCAGCACCGTGGCGACCGGGCCGCGCCCGCGGTCGAGCTGCGACTCGATGATCGTGCCGCGCGCCGCGCGAGCCGGATTGGCCTTCAGCTCCATCACGTCGGCCTGCAGCAGGATCATTTCGAGCAGCTTTTCGATTCCTTCGCCGGTGCGGGCCGAGACCGGCACCGTGATCGTGTCGCCGCCGTAGTCTTCGGGCACCAGCCCGACCTGGGTCAGGCGCTGCTTGACGTTGTCGATATTGGCGTCGGGCAGATCGATCTTGTTGATCGCGACGATGATGGGAACTTTAGCGGCGCGAGCGTGATTGATCGCCTCCTGCGTCTGCGGCATCACCCCTTCGTTGGCGGCGACCACCAGCACCACGATGTCGGTGACCTTGGCGCCGCGCGCGCGCATCGCGGTGAACGCCTCATGGCCGGGAGTATCGACAAACGCGATCGCCCGTCCATTGGCCTCGACGGTGTAGGCGCCGATGTGCTGGGTGATTCCGCCGAACTCGCGCGCCGTCACGTTGGTGTGGCGAATCGCGTCGAGCAGCGAGGTCTTGCCGTGATCGACGTGGCCCATCACGGTGACGACCGGCGGTCGGGTGACGCTTTCGCCCGCCACGGCTTCCTCGGGCGCCTCTTCGATCGCGGACTCCGCGTCGAAGGAAACGTTCTCGACGCTGTAGCCGAACTCGCCGGCCAGCAACGTGGCGGTGTCAACGTCGAGCACCTGGTTCAGCGTCGCCATCTGGCCGAGTTCCATCAACTTCTTGATCAGGTCGCCGGCCTTGACGCCCATCGAGCGGCCGAGATCGCCGACGGTTACACCCTCGGTGATTCGCACCACGCGCTTGGAGGCCTTGGGCGTGGTGATCTCGGTTTTTCGCTGCTCCTTGCCGGGCAGGGCGCGGCGCTTCTTCGGCACCCGCAGCCCGCGCATCTCGCGCTCGGCAGCGAGATCGGTACTGCCCTTCTTGACGACTTTCTTTTTCTTTATCCCGCGTCCGCCACCGGGCTTGGCCACTTGATCGGGCGGCAGTTGCGCCATCGCGTCCGGCGCTTGCGGCTGCTGCGCTTGCGCCGCGAAGCGTCCGGTCAGTCCCGGCCGCGCACTCGGCGCGCCCGCTGCCGTACGCGAACCGGGCGACGCGGGTCGTGCCGGAGGCGCCTTGGGCCTCAGATCGATCTTGCCAAGGACCCTGGGTCCCTTCTGTCCGTCGTCGAGCGTCGGGCCGGTCTGAGAGCCGCGAGTCAGATTGATCGAGCCACGCTCCGCCGTTTCCGCCGGGCGCACGCGATCGGTGCGATAACCGAAGCGCGACGAGGGTGCCTGCGGCCGCGCTTCGGGCGCGGCTTCGGCTACGACGGGTGGAGGCTCGGGTTCGGGCGCAATCTGGGGTTCGGGCTGAACTTCTTCCTCGGCAATATGAACGGCAGCCTCGGGCGGATGAGCTTCGTAGTCGGCCGCGCCAATCTCCTCGATTTCGGGCTCCGGCCTGACCGCGGCCGGCTCGGGCGCGCGATGCGGCTCGGCGGCTGCGGGCTCCGCATGAGGCCCCGCGTCAAACGCAACCGGCGCCTCGGCCTCGGCGGCGGGCGATTCGGGGAGAAACGGCGATTCGAACGTGTCGCCGCGGCTCTCTTCGACTTCGAAATGGAAAGGCGCCTCAACCCCACCGGTCGGCTGGCCGGGCTCGGCATGACGCCGGCGCATCACGGTGGCATTGAGACGCTTTTCCAGTATTTTCCCGCTGCTCGTTTCGAGCACGGTTTCGCGGCGCAGGATCGTCGCTCGATGCGCCTGGGCGTCGAGATCGGCCTTGAGCCGGTCCGCCTCTTCGGGCGAGAGGAGACTGGACTCGGACTGCGTATGCCCGAGCTTCAGGCGGGTGCATCCGGCGAGCAATTCCTCGACCGGAAATCCCCATTCAGTTGCAAGAGTCTTGATCCGCTTTCGCGCCATCCCAGTTATACTATTCGACCTTTGAGTTTCTATCCAGTCGGATTTTAATTGCCGCCGCTATCTGAAGGCGCTCGGGACGATCGATTTTCCGCCGGAGCGCCCGGAATTCCTTCGCTTTCGATTTGACGAACCGCTCGGTGCATTCAGGCGTCGGATGCAAATAGCCGCCGCGCCCTGCCCGTCGCGCTTCGAGATCTAATTCAATATAACCATTGACGACCGCAATCCGCACCATCGCCGCCTTCGCATCGCGTTTCATACATCCGATGCAGGTACGCTCGGGCGATTTAGCCAGTTATTTTTCTCCCGCATCTTCAGCCGCAGCCGGCGCGGATTGCTCCGCGATCGTTTCGGCCGCCGCCTCCGCGCCTTCCGCTTCGGTGGCTGCCAGCGCGGCTTGCGCCGCAGCCTGTCTCTGCCGCCTCCGCCGCGGCCGCGGCCTTTGCTTCGGCCGCGATCTTCTTGTTGGCGACGTGCTCGCGCGCCGCGTTGATTATCTGGGTGGCGCGCTCGGCGCTGATTCCCTCGACGTCGAACGCCGTCTCGTCCGCTTCCGCCAGTTGCTCGGCCGAGCGGAATCCCCACTGGTAGAGCAGTTCCGCGTTGATATCGCCGATGCCCGGAATCGCGTTGAGCGACGCCCGCGCCGAGCGAGCCTCTTCTTCGGCCTCCGCCTCGCTGCGCACGTCGAGCTTCCATCCGGTCAGCCGATGCGCCAGGCGCACATTCTGCCCGCGCTTGCCGATCGCCAGCGACAGTTGATCGTCGGGGACGATCACCTCCATCGCGTGCTCGTCCTCGTCGATGATCACCTTGGAGACCTTGGCCGGCGCCAGCGCCCGGCACACCAGTTCCGCCTGATCGTCGGTCCATGGCACGATGTCGATCTTCTCGCCGCGCAGCTCCTGCACCACCGATTGCACGCGGGTGCCCTTCATCCCGACGCACGCGCCGACCGGATCGACGTCCGAATCCTTGGAATAGACCGCCACCTTGGCGCGTCCGCCGGGCTCGCGCGCGCACTGGCGAATCTCGACGATGCCCTCGTAAATTTCCGGCACCTCCTGCTCGAACAGCTTCATCAGGAAGTCGTTCGAGGTGCGCGAGAGCATGATCGAAAGTCCCTTCTCCGAGAGGTCGACGTCCAGAATCAGCGCGCGGATGCGATCGCCCTGGCGATAGCGCTCGTGCGGGATTTGCTCCTTCTCGGGCAGGATCGCCTCGGTGCGTCCGAGATTGACGATCATGTTCTTGCGCTCGAAGCGCTGCACGATTCCCGAAACCACTTCCTGCTTGCGATCCTTGAACTCGTTGAAAATCTGCTTGCGCTCGGCGTCGCGAATATGCTGGATGAGATTCTGCTTGGCCGCCTGCGCCGCGATTCGGCCCATCGTCGCGGTGTCGAGCTTGATCAAAATCTCGTCGCCGACTTCCGCCTCGGGATCGTATTTCGCCCGCGCCTCGGCCACGTCGGCTTCGGCCGCGGCGTTGGCCACTTTTTCCACGACCGTCTTGATCTCGAACAGCTCGATTTCGCCAAGCTCGGGGTTGAACCGCGACTCGATATTGCGGTCCGGGCCGAACGTGCGCCGCGCCGCCGAATGCATCATCTCCTCGACCGCGTTGATCACGATCGTTTTGTCGATGCCTTTTTCCTTGGAGACCTGCTCGATTACCCGGTTCAGATCGACCTGCATACCGCCTCCCCGGGGCGCGGACAGAGTGGCGCGCCAGCTATTTTTGTCGCTCCGCCTGAGCCGGAGCCCGTGCGTATGTTTGTCAATTGCATCTACTTGTCAAAATCGTATTCGTAATTCGCTTCCGACATCTCGTCGAATCCAATCGCGTGCCGCTTGCGGCTCGTCTCGTCGTCAAGCTCGATTCCACTTTGACCGACCGACACCAGCCTGCCCACGAACGTCTTCTGCCCGTCGCGCGCGCGATGCGTTCGCACCTTCACCCTTTCACCCTTGACCGCCTCGAAATGCTCCAGTTTGCGCAGCGGCCGGTTGATTCCCGGCGACGCGACCTCCAGCGTGTAGCGGCCCTCGACCGGGTCGTACACGTCGAGCAAATCGCCCAGCATCGGGCTCAACTTCTCCAGATCGCTCAGCGCAATTCCGCCGCCCGGCTTATCGACCAGCAGCCGCAGCAGCGAATTTCGCGTGCCCTTGCGAAAATCCACCGAAACCAGTTCATATCCCTGGCGTTCGATGTGCGGCTCGAGCAGCCCGACCACCTTTTCCGCGGTCGGATGAAGCGTCAGGCCGGTCATCTGCTCTCACCTCTGGCTCGCTACGGCCGTCGGAGCCGGCTTTATGTCACGAAACCGAAACGCCTTTTCTTGCGCCACCAACAAAAAAGTGGGCGCACGCCCACTTCACGTGGACACGATACCACTGCGGCGGGCCGGTCAGCAAGGCGGCCATTTTGCACCAACCAGTGCGATGTTTCCTTCTCCTGAATTCCTTCTTCCCCAAAGGCAGCACCCTCATCTTGGTTTTAACGCTGGGTGTAGGGCCATCACCTGCCGCGCGCGACAACGGAGCGCGGCCTTAACGGTGGGTGCAGGGCTCAGCCCTACCAGGGGTCAGCCCCTGCCCCCTGCTTTCAAATGAGATCGGGTTCCTCTATCCTCGCCCTCGATGCCCGAGCTGACCGGCCCGAACTCGCCCGCCCTGGGATTCCTGCTCGCACTGGCGATCGGTTTCCTGGTCGGCCGTACGCGAGAACCCGGGCCCGGCGGCCCGCCGCGTGCCGGGATGCGCGATTTCCTGATAATCGCGCTGCTCGGCGCGGTCGCGGGCCACCTCGGCAACCCGGCGATCGCGATTGCATTGTTCGCCGGCACGATCGGCGCCCTGCTCGTGATGCGCACGCAGCATCCGGAGCGCAGCGGAATCACCACCGAGCTGGCCGCGGCGGCGACCTTCGCCCTGGCCGGCCTGTGCCTTACCGCGGACCGTCAGTTCGGCGCCGGGCTCGCAATCGTGCTCGCGGCGATTCTGGCCGAGCGCGATCAGCTTCGCCACTTCGTGCGCGACGCGATCTCCGACCGCGAATACATCGACACGCTGAGTTTTCTCGGCCTGATTTTCATCATCTACCCGCTGCTGCCGGCCGGCAGTTACGGACCGTTCGGATTTTTCGAGCCGCGCAAAATCTGGCTGTTCGTAATCCTGGTATCCGGCGTATCATACGTCGGCTATTTCCTGACCAAGTTTACCGGGCGCGAGCGCGGCGAATTGCTCACCGCAATAGTCGGCGCTATCGCCTCGACGACCGCCTATACCACCGGAATCTCGCGCGCGGTCGCCGACGCGCCGGCGTCCGCCGTGCCCGCAGCACGCTACTCGCTGATAGCCAATTCGATACTGTTCCCGCGGATGCTGCTGCTGGTCGCGGTGGTCAGCCCGACGCTCGCGATCGCGGCAATCCCCGCTTTCGCCGCGATGATGCTCGCGGGGTTCGCCGCCGCCCTGATACTGGCGCCCCCACCGGCGGAAACGAAAGGCGACCGGTTGGCTGATTCCACCTTCCGCAACCCTTTCTCGCTCCGCCCCGCGCTCAAGTTCGGCGTAGGCTTCACCGTCGTGCTGCTGGTTACCCGCGTCGCCAGGCATTACGCGGGGTACCGGGGCCAGATGGTGGTTTCGGCTATCAGCGGGACGGTGGACGTCGATGCGATCTCGCTGACGCTGGCGGCTTTCGTCGAGGCAGGCACCAGCGCCGCGCGCGACGCGGTAATCGGGCTCACGCTGGCGGCTGGGGTCAACGCGATCTTCAAGTCCGCCGTGGCCCGGACCAGCCATCAGCCGGCCTTCTATCTGCGCCTGATGGCGGGGTTCGCGATCATGTTCGCCGTCGGAGCGATCGCAATAATCATTCTTGACCCCGCCCGCGTCCCCGAACTGGTGAGTCATCTGCAGCCCAACTGACTATAGGCGCTTGTCAAAAGGAGCGGGCATTGAAAACTAGTTTTCCAACAGCCTGTTAGGGAATAGAAACGTCATCTGCGCGCGAATTATCCATTGCGGCGCGCCGGCTGGACGCATTGGATAGTCGTATCCGCCGGCTTGTATGCTCATCGCCTGCTCTCCGATCCGGAATGCCTTGCCGATATCGGCGCCAACTGGAATCGTCCAGGCGTTAGCCGTGTCGGCCGTCCAGTCGTAGGTCATCGCGGGATCCCACTGTCCGTACCAGCCGCTATCCAGGCTGTAGCTGACCTCCGGCTCGATATAGGTCTGGTTGACGCTGCCCCGGTCACGATCGCCGGCGAACGACATTAGTTGGTAGCTCAGGATTGCGGCGACCCACGGACCTTGCTCGTAAACCAGCGCCGCAGTTGGTCCGGCCGACCAGCGGCCGGTGCCCAATCGTTGGCTGCTGGCGGTCGGGAACTGGAAGATCGGCCCGACACCCCAGAGCCATGTCTTGGCCCTTGCCGGAGCCAGAAAGAAAGAGGCCTGCAGATCTTGAAATCCAAATTGCTCATTCGGGCCGGGCGCGTAGGTCACGTTCAAACTCGGCCGCGCGAAGATATCCCAGTCGGCATTGAGCCCGAACCCCACGAGCGGCTCGATATTCAGGCTCTCTCCCACCCTGTCCTGCGAGCCGACGCCGAATCCGGTCGTGAATTGAAATGGCACTTTGAGGTATTGAGCAAACGGATTCAGAGTGCCCTTGGCGAGATCCTGTAGCGATTCAGCGCCTGCCGTCGTTGCCTGCGGCTGCAAGGATTGCTGGGCCTGCCCCGGCGACGCAGTCAACACGCCCAGGATGACACTCACGACCGCTGGAATAATCGCCTTGAGGCCCATCTGTCAGCCCACCTGGCGTGGACGCCGCCAAGCGAGGCTAGTGCGCAGCGCCCGAGTCCGACTTGGGAGGAGCGACCTGCACCGAGGTGAGCCTGTCCTGCGTGTCGTAATGCACATGGTAAAGCGTGAGCTTGCTTTCCTGGATCGTGATCCGCGCCTTCCTGACCGCCAGCGACATTCCGGCGGTAAAGACCGCGGCCGCGATCGTGGCCCCGGTCACATGCGGATCGACGAACTTTGAGCCGTCGGGCTTGAAAGCGTAAACGTCCTCGCGCGTCGCGCCCTCACCTTGCGTCGCGTTCGGCTCGCCGAAGACCGCCAGCACCCGCTGGCGCGATACCCCCGGAGTCAGTACGGCGGGATCGTAATGGATCGACGTCTTATTGCTGCTCGTCCCCTCCCGCATACGGCTTAACCGCGAGCCGAGACCTCCACCTCCTACTAGCTGAGCAGGCGCCAATGAAGGGGACGACATCAATATCGCTAGAGCCATCGCGACAAGGCAGGCATAGGCTCCCGGTGACCGAGGCATAGCTATCACTCTCGAATTCCCATTTTGAGTCTCCGATTCCAGCTCCCCGATACACCCGGCGGCCTCCTTGCGCAAGGTTCCACGCCGGTTTTGTCCCGCGGCCCACCTAGGGGTTGAGTGACTTGATCACCTCCGGGCCCTTTCATGGAAAAGGTCGTGATGCTCTTGGCGTCGAGCGGCATTTTCATCAGCTCCACCGAACGAATCTGGCTGTTCTCATACGTCCTGAAGTACAGCCGCCTCGCCTTCAAATCGTAGGCGCTGGTCCAAACGGTGTAGTCGGCGACGATTTTGCCGTTCTGGTCCTTCTTTCCCTGGCGGGACACGCCGATGGGAATGTCGAAGTTGTTCATAATATGAAACGCCTCGAGCACCGCCTCTTCTCCCGTCTGGGCCGGCAGCGCCGACGCGCTGAAAGCCACCGCTCGGACAAACCGCGACGGCGGGGTGAAGTCGCCCGGCATCCCCAGCATTCCGGTGCCTTGGCCAATACCGGTCAGCGTGATGCCGTCGACCTTCACCGGCGGAACATTCACGATTGAGAAGTTTACGTAATTGCGCAGGTTGGTCATGTGCCAATCGAACGAGGGTGAGTTGGTCATCACCCCCAGCACGTCGTCGTGGACACGGAGTTTTCCTTCCACGTATTCGATCACGATGCTCTTGCCCGAGGCGTCATGCACCACGTAGTGAAGCGGCGGCACAAAGCCTAACTGCTGAACCACCACCGCCGGGACTACGATGCTTCCGATGTTCTGTTTGACTTCTTCGACCGTCGCGAAATTTTCCAAAATCCAGGAACCGGCCTCCCATGGTGCGAGCGTCTTGGAGGCCTCGGCAGCGCGGTACTTCATGTAACCGACGGACTCGGGAAAATAGAGCAGGCCGACGGCCAATCCCTTCTCATTGACGCCATCGACCAAAAACGGCATATCGCCGCCGTTGTTGATGCCGAGCGACGCGTACTTGGAGGTCCACTTCAGCCCATTCTCGCCCTCCGGCGTGGTACCGGTTCGCGCATAGCCGCGCGGGATCATGATCACGCTGGATTCAAGCACGACCGCGAACTCCATCGTGCGCGCGTACACGATCGTCCCGTCGGCGGCCTTGAGCCTGATCCCGGTGCATGCTGGCGCCGGCTTCGCGAAAAAGAGCGAGCACGCAAGGACGGCGAGATATATCGCCCTGAAAGCGCTCCGGAACTCGCGGGGCGCGGATGCTTTGACTCCGATGCCGTTGATTTTCATTGGTTCCTCCCTTCTGCGGATGGTTGGTTCAGTCAGCCTGCGCTGATTTTGAAGATACCCTTGCGATACGATTCGGATTCAAGCAAGAAAGATGCCCTCTCTCGATCCGGGCCGAGCGCGAATCGCTAAACAATGCGCCAGTACGCCCGCCTTGACAACTCTCCGACTGCCTTCTTTTGACATCTCGGTTATCCGGGGACCACCCTTGAGAAATAGCCTTACTGTCGTTTGTCGGACGGCCATGAGAAGAGTATCTTCCGCACGTCAAAACGAATCTGAGGGGATCGTGAACATTCCTACGGCAGAAAAAAGTAAATTGATGCGATTCAGAGCGATGCTCGTAAGCTTGGGCTGTATCGCCCTTTTGCTTCTTTTCGCGCAGCCTGCCCACGCCCAGCATAGCGATTGGCTGCTGGGAACGGACGGCCTGCTGAGCGCTCAGCAGGCGCCGGAAGGGATTTTCTACTTCAACGTCTGGTCGTATTATCACGCCTCCGGCAGCACTTTCGTATCACCGTTCCCACCGCCGAGCGCTAAGAGCGTGGGCAGCTCTGGTACCGGCCTTGATCTCAAGGGCAGTCTCGACGAGTTCGTTGATCAGAACATTATTGGCTGGACCTCGCCCTATAAGGTCTTGGGCGCGAACTATGGATTGTTTATCGATGTGCCGTTCGCCATCGCTGACGCCAATGGCGCCGCGAGCCTGCAACCCATCCCGAGTCTGCCATCCGCCAGCCCGTCTGGCCCGTTCATGGTAGCGTCGTCATCGCAATCAATTTCTCGCGGGGTAACCAAGGGCAGTATCGGCGACATTTACGTGGAGCCGGTAGATTTCGGATGGCACTTTCGCCAGCTCGACGCCATCGTCTCCTCGGGGTTCTTCGCGCCTTCAGGTCCGTACAACTCGAAAGCGAGAGTTAACATCGGCTTCGGCCACTGGACTGGAGTATTTGGCCTTGGAGGTATCGCCTACGCCGACGCCGCTAAAACCTGGTCGCTCTCCATCTATGCTCACTACCTGCTGTACGCTTCGCAAATGGGTAGAAACTATACGCTCGGCGATGTGGTCCCGTTCGAGTGGGGTGCTGGAAAGACCCTCAACCTTAACAATGACATTTTCAAGCAGCTTACCTTGGGCGCGGTCGGCTATGCCCAGTGGCAGGTAACGAACAACCAGATAAGCGCAACTCCCACATCCAGCGGCACCGCCTCAGCCATCAATACGCTGACGGATACGCACTCGCATGTCTATTCTGCCGGCCCCGCAATCAACCTGCTGACGAAGTACGGGCTCTTCTCGCTGAGTTACTATGAAGAGTTCGACGCGAAGGCCACCCCGTCGGGCCGGCAATTGATGTTCAGCCTGGCCCTTGCTTTTGGTTAGGGCGATGAATACCACTGCCAGAATGAAGCTTGGATATGTGCAGTTGCTCTTTTGTGTCGCGCTTGCGTTGACGGTTGTATCCCCCGCGGCGGCGGACACCCCCGCGGCAACGGAGACGGCGGAGAGCGAATCGCTCACCGAGATTAACAAACAACTGTCCAACCCGATTTCGAGCATCTGGGCGCTGCAATTCCAGCAAAACACTTACTGGCTGAATAAGCCCGATCGGAACGTTGTCAACCTCCAGTTCCAGCCCGTGATGCCTCTGGCGCTCACCGATAACTGGAATCTGATCACCCGGCCCGTATTCCAGGTCTTCAACTCCACCCCCTATGTGAACGAGACCCTCCATCTCCATCGCGTCACCGGTTTCGGCGACACGATAGTCGGCTCGGTGCTATCGCCCAGCCCCAAGCTTGCCGGACCCTGGCTGCTGGGCGCGGGCCCCACTTTTATTTTCCCTACCGCGAGCAACTCGAGGCTTGGGCAGAACAAATGGCAGTTGGGACCCGCAGGCGTATTCGGATACCTGGGCGATAAGTGGCTGGCGGGAGTATTTCCCCAGCAGTGGTTCTCGGTCGGCGGCAATGGCTCGCAGACCATTAGCCAAATGAACCTTCAATACTTCTTCGCCTATCTGCCCGGCAATGGATGGGCCATAGGCACATCGCCGAACATGCTGGTCAATTGGTACACGAGCGACGGCAACAAGGTAACCTTCCCGATTGGTCTGTCTGTCAGCAAGGTAATCAAAATCGGTCCGCTCCCCGTGAAACTTGCGGTCCAGCCTCAGTACATGCCGGTTCGTCCTGACGCCTTCGGCCAGAAATGGAACCTCCAGTTCTCGGTCACGCCTGTTATCCCTAAGCTGATTGAAGGAAATATTCTCGAAGGCTGGTAGAGGGGCAACCTCCGCCCGCATCTTTGTTCTAACACTGGGTGCAGGGGTCACCCCTGCCCAAGGAAGTGCGGAACCCACGGCGGGTTCCGCATTTAACTATTCGTCATCCTCGCGCAGGCGGGCGAGCACCGACAAATCCTCGAGCGTCGTCGTATCGCCGAGCGTCTGGTCGCCCGACGCGATTTGCCGCAGCAGGCGCCGCATGATCTTGCCGCTGCGCGTTTTCGGCAGCGCCTCGGTGAAGCGGATGTCGTCGGGACGCGCCAGCGCGCCGATTTCCTTGACCACGTGCGCGCGCAATTCGTCGCGCAGCTTGGCGTCGCCCTTGCGCCCGCCCTCCAGCGTAACGAATGCGACCACGGCTTGGCCCTTCATCTCGTCGGGCCGCCCCACGCACGCCGCCTCCGCCACCGCCGGATGCGAGACCAGCGCGCTTTCGATCTCCATCGTGCCCAGGCGATGGCCCGACACGTTGATCACGTCGTCCACCCGCCCCATGATCCACAGGTAGCCGTCCTGATCGCGCCGGGCGCCGTCGCCGGTGAAGTAGGCGCCGTCAATCTGGACAAAGTAATTGTTCTTGTAGCGCTCGGGGTCGCGGTAGATCGTTCGCAGCATCCCGGGCCACGGCTTGCGCACGATCAGCAGGCCGCCCTGGTTGGCGCCGACGCTCTTGCCCTCGCGCGTGACCACGTCGGCCGCGATGCCGGGTAATGGAAGCGTCGCCGAGCCGGGCTTGGCGGCGATCGCGCCGGGCATCGGGCTTATCATGATCCCGCCGGTCTCGGTCTGCCACCATGTATCGACGATCGGGCATCGCTCGCCGCCGATAACTTTGCGGTACCACATCCAGGCTTCGGGATTGATCGGCTCGCCGACCGTACCGAGCAATCTCAGGCTCGACAGGTCATGCTTTTTCACCCACGCCTCGCCCCATTTGATGAAAGTCCGGATCGCGGTGGGCGCGGTGTAGAAGATGCTGACGTGGTACTTCGCGATTATCTGCCAGAAGCGATCGTTCTCGGGAAAGTTCGGCGCGCCTTCGTACATCACCACCGTCGCGCCCGCCGCCAGCGGCCCGTACACGGTGTAACTGTGGCCGGTAACCCATCCGATATCCGCGGTGCACCAGTAGATGTCGTCCTCCTTCAGGTCGAACACCCACTTCATCGTCATCAGTACCTGGGTCAGGTAGCCGCCGGTCGTATGCACGACGCCCTTGGGCTTGCCGGTCGTGCCGCTGGTGTAAAGCGTGTAGAGCGGATGCTCGGAGTCGAGCGCGGCGGCCTCGCATCGGGGGCTTTGTGCGCCAACCAGCTCGTCCCACCATAGGTCGCGCCCTTTGCGCATCTCGACCTTGTTCCCGGCCCGCTTGAGCACGACGACTTTCTGGATCGACGGGCACTTCTTCAGCGCCTCATCGACATTGTTCTTGAGCTCGACGATTTGCCCGCGCCGCCATCCGCCGTCCGCGGTGATACAGACCCGCGCCTCCGCGTCGTTGATCCGATCGGCCAGCGCCTCGGAAGAGAAGCCGGCAAAGACCACCGAGTGAATCGCGCCGATTCGCGCGCACGCCAGCATCGCGATCGCCGCCTCCGGCACCAGCGGCAGGTAAATCGCGACCCGGTCGCCGTCCTTGACCCCGACGCTCTTCAACGCGTTGGCGCACCTGCCCACCTCGTCGGCCAGCATCTGGTAGGTCAGTACCCGCGAGTCGCCCGGCTCGCCCTCCCAAATCAACGCCGCTTTGTTGCGCCGCGGGCCGTCGAGATGGCGATCGAGGCAATTGTAGGCGGCGTTGATCGTGCCGCCGGCGAACCACTTCGCATGCGGGAAATTCCACTCCAGCGTCTTGCCAAACGGCTTGAACCAATCGAGGTTGCGCGCGCATTCGGCCCAGAATCCCTCCGGATCGGCGTCCGCGCGCTGGCACAGCGCCCGATGCTCGTCGAGATTCTTGACCCACGCGCGCGCGCTGAACTCGGCGGGCGGCGGGAACTTGCGCGATTCGATCAGGGTCGAATCGATATGAGTCGCTTCGGTCGAAGGCATCGGACGAGCACCTGTAGATTGAGCTTGGACGTCACACGCGACCGCGAGCTTCGCGTGTTTTCAAGCTTAAGTACAGGGTCGCCGCGTCGCCGTTCTCTCGCCGGTTCGAATTGATCCCGCGCAGCCGCTCGAGCAGTTCGTTTTCGACGCTCGCCGAGTGCTCGGCCGCGAGTTCGACCGCGCGCGCCGCCCACCTCAGCACGATCCGCCCCTCGATGGCCGCGAAATCATCGAAAAACCACGCGCAACTGGTGAGCGCCGCCTGCCCCGCGCGGACCATCTCGAACATCCGCAGGATCGTCTCGCGATTGCCTTCGCCGCCGACTCCGAAGCGCTTGAAGAACTCGTCGTGGATCGCGGGATTCGGATCGATCAGCAAACGGATCGCGCTGCGCAGAATCAAGCCGGGCTGTTTCACCATCGCCGGGGCGAAGCGGTCATAAGTCGCATCGGCATGGTTTTTCACGAAATCCATCGCCGCGCGAAACGGCCCCCGCCATTCCTGCGAGCTGTTCGATTCGCGCCGGCATCCGCAGTTCGAGCGCCATCGTTCGATCCCGTGCGGACAACTCCATGAACTGGCGGACGCAATCTCGAACGATCCCGCCGCCGGATGCGCCGCAAGGTAGTCCGCGCAATTGGTAATAATCACGTCGCCGCGCCGCTCCAGCGCCATCAGCGCGCGCGCCAACTCGGCGGCGCCGTGCTTATTATGATGCCCGAACGTTTCGCCGTCGGTCGCTATCATCAGCGCCGCGCCGGGCGCGAGCTTGAGCGCGGTGTCGGCAATCCGGTCCGCCAGCCGCGCGCCGTCCGCCATGCCGTCGCCGAAGGAGACGATTTGGGACAATTCGCGGTCGAAGCGGAACACCGCCAGGCTGAGCCCGCCCCTGCGCCATTGGAACGGCCCGCTGTCGCGCGACTCGGCGCGCGCCCCGCTGAATTTGCCTTGATCCGACCCGAGAATCACGAACCCGATTCCCGCCTCCGCGATCGACGCGAGCGTGTCGTCGTCGGCGGCGCACTCGGGGATCCACATCCCGGCGGGCTTGCGGCCGAATCGGAAGACAAAATCCTCGATCCCCCACGCGATTTGCAGCTCGCGATCGCGCGGCGGCAGGAGCGGCAGTATCGAATGACTGTACGGCTGCGCGATCGCGTTGCCATGGCCGCCATGCGCGCCGGCATGCAGCGCGTCGCCGCGGATCATCGCGCGATACGCGGCCTTGCCGTGCGTCTGCAGCCATCCTGCCAGCGTCGGCCCGACGTCGAAGTTCAGCGATTCGTAATTGTTGCGAACGTGAACGACCGGCCCCTGCATCGTGTGAGCATGAGCGTTGGCCGTGTAGCATTCACTGAGAATTCGCTCGTTCCAGTTCGCAAACGGCGCCGCCCCCTGCTCGGGGCCGATCAAACCCGTCCACGGGCTCTCGCGTGGCGGCTGGTAGAAGTGGCCGTGGATAATGACGTACCTGGGATCACCCATCAAAGACTATGTTGCGCCTCCAAGCCGCGCTGCGAAAGTCCGCCCGCCCAGCCAGAGTAAAACTTATCCGCCTTCTTTGCCGGATTCTGCGCAACTTATCAAGGGCAAGCGCGAACTTAAGCGCCGGCTATCCACAAATGAAATAATATGAAACATGAGGATTTCAGCCTGATTTTCTAGCGCACCATCAAGCGTTCAATCGAGACCGGCTGGCCGGGCACGCAATTGACCCACAGCACCCATCCGGAATTCTCGCTCGAATAAAGGGGCGCCGGCGTTCCGCAATAAAAGGCGCGCGTCGAGCCCTGCGATACGTCGCCCAGGACGTGCACGTGGCCGAGCGCCACGTAGTCGTAGCGCGACTGTTCGATTTCCGCCGGCGTGATCGGCGACGATCGTTCATTCTCGCCTTCCTCCATGAAAAATCCGTGCGCCAGCGCGATGTTCCACAGTCCTTCCTCCCGCTCGGGCACGCCGCCCAGCGGCCGGTAGTCCGGCGAATGCTCGACCAGCGCGCGGCCCCATACCCGAGCCGCAAGCTCGGGAAAATCGATTGCCCTGCCCTCGGGTTCGAGAATCAGGTGCAGATTCTCCGGCCTCGCGCCCGGCGCGAGGCCCGCATAGATCGACCGCTCGTCGTGCGCGTCATGATTGCCGGGAATCATCACCACCGGCATCCGCGCCCGCCCGATCGTTCCCAGCGCGAAGGCGAGGCCTTCTTCGCTGACCCGCGCCGAATCGAACAGATCGCCGACTATCAGCAGCATGTCGGCGTTGCGGTCGTTGGCGATGTCGATCACGCGGGAAAATGCGTTGCGCACGATGCCGCGCAGATGCGCGCCCCGCTCGCCTGACCCAAACGTATCGCTTTCCAGATGAACGTCGGAAGTGTGAACGATCCTGAGTGGATGATGAGGATGCGGCTTACCTGGCAAAAATGCTTCCTTCGATGCGCCGGTCGGATCGCGGGCGCTCGGTTTCGGTCGATGATAACATGCTATACAGTCAGAATAACCAGGGATCGAGCGCCGATTCCATCGCTCGAGCGGATAGGCCGCTAGGCCCACCAGCATATCGCAAGGAGTTTTCTCATTTGATCGTCGTAATGAAAGCGCACGCCACCGAAGCCGAAATTCAGGCAATTGTCAGGATGGTGGAGGAACTCGACTACAACGCCCACATTATCCGCGGCATCGAACGCACGGTCGTCGCATGCGTGGGCGATGAGCGTGGCGAGAAGCATCAGTTGGCGCGCCTGGAATCGGTAGCCGGGGTGGAGCGCGTGATGCCGGTGGTGCGGTCGTTCAAGCTGGCGTCGCGCGAGGTGCGGCCCGAAGGCTCGCGAATCAAGGTCGGCAACGCCGAAATCGGAGGCCCGCGAATCGCGGTGATCGCCGGACCGTGCGCGATCGAGAGCGAGGCGCAAATCGAGGCCGCGGCCGACGCGGTCAAAGCGGCGGGCGCGCATGCCTTGCGCGGGGGAGCGTTCAAGCCGCGCACCTCGCCGTACTCGTTTCAGGGGATGGAAAACGAGGGGTTGATATTGCTCGAGCGCGCCGGCCGGCGCGTGGGCTTGCCGGTGGTGACCGAAATCATGGATCCGCACGATATCGATCTGGTCGCCGAGCATTCCGACATGCTGCAAGTCGGCGCGCGCAACGCGCAGAACTTTTCGCTGCTGCGCCGGCTCGGAAGAATCAAGAAGCCGGTGATGCTCAAGCGCGGCATGTCGATGAAGCTCGAAGAGTTCATGATGGCGGCGGAATATATCCTGTCGGAGGGCAATCCCAACGTCGTGCTGTGCGAGCGCGGGATTCGCACCTTCGAGACCGCCACCCGCAACACGCTCGATCTGAACGCCGTGCCGCTGCTCAAGGAATGGACCCATCTGCCGGTGATTGTCGATCCGAGCCACGGAACGGGAATCTACTCGCTGGTGGCGCCGATGGCTCTGGCGGCGATCGCGGCCGGCGCCGACGGATTGCTGATCGAGGTGCATCCGAAGCCCGAGACCGCGCTGTCCGACGGCCCGCAGCAGTTGAAGCCGGCGCGGTTTGCCGCCTTGATGAAGGCGCTCAAGCCGATCGCCGAGGCGGTGGGAAGAACGCTCTAAGTTCAGATGGGTTTGTGCCAGAACTCCATCGGGACGCGATCCGGGCCGGCGACCACTTCCTCGAAACCGACTTTGCGATAGAGTCCGCGTGCGACGCGATTGTCCTCGCGCACTTCGAGCGTGAGCCGGCAGCATTTCAGCTCGCGCGCTTTCGCTTCGATTCGATCAAGCATCATCCGCCCGATCCCCAGGCCGCGCACGGCTGAATCGACGAAGATATCGTGGATGTTGATCAAGGGCCGCGCGTTGAAGGTCGAAAATCCAAGGAAACAGATCGAAAATCCCACCGGCGAGCCGCCGCGCCACGCGATGAATACGTAGCACGCCGGATGCGCGCGCAGACCCGGCGCCAGCTCGCGCTTGACCTGCTCCGACGGCGGCTCGCCGCCCTCCATCGGATCGCGCATGTATGCGTCGAGCATCGTGACCAGCGCCTGCTGATGCTCCGCGCGCGACAGGTCCGCGTCGATGATCGTAACCTTTGCAGCCAGATCAGCCGTCATTGGATTTTCTTGTCGTCCTTGTAGGTTTCCTCCCAATTCTTGAAACCTTGGGGGTCCCATCGCTTCCACACACCCTCGCGCTTGCCGTTCTTGTATATTCCGGTCGCGGCGATTTTGCCGTTGGTGTACCAGCCGACGTGCTCGCCCTCCTGCACGCCGTCCCTGTAGTGATCGATCGATGCCTTCTGCCCGTTGTCGTACCACTGGGTCCATTCGCCGCTCTGCATCCCGTCGTGGTATTCGCCCTGGATCATCTTCGAACCATCGTCCCGGTAGATTGCGAACGCTCCCTCTTTGACCTCCCGGCCGTTGACAATCTTCGCGCACCAGGTCTCGGAGCCGTTGGGCGGCGCCTCGCCCATCTGCTTGGTTCCAGGCGGACACGGCGGCGCGATTTTGCACGCGGCAAGCGCAGCCGCGAGGGTCAGGACTGCGATTTTGGCGTTCATTTTGAGGATCAGGATAAGTGAAAAAAGGCCGATTTACACCATATGTTGAGGTTCAGCGATCGGCATATCACCATCGCTAGCTTTGTTCCGTAAAAATTACCACTTCGTGCGATGGAGGTTCGCCTGACGATTGCAGACGAGCGAGTGCGCGCGGAATGTGTGCGATGAGCGAGGTGCATAGGTGATCATTTAGCACGTCGAGGGAGAAATGATGAGGCTGAAAAGTTCAGCCGTCGCGACGGCCGCGCAGTCCCCGCTGCGGCGGGTACGGGGCGTTTCTCGCTGCGGCGCGGAGCGCGGTCTACTTCTCCGATTCCAAGGAAGGGAAGTTGGAGGCGGAGCAGCCACTGTTCACCGTTTGTCGGTCGCGTGATGGTTTGCTTTACTCAGACGCTCAGGGGAGTCAGCAATGAGGTTGCGAGCAGAGTCCGATTTGAAAATCGATCCGAGAGCTGACCAATTGCTCAGGAAGCATGGCTACCGCTGGGACGATTGGCACTATGGATTCAGGCGTGTGCGGCGGCCCGACTCGGAATCGACCGATCAATACGTAGCGCGTGGACCAATCATCATCAGCTTCGAGGAACTCGAAGACCACGGCTTACTCACGCTCCTCACGCCGCCCGGTAAAACTGGCACCGGCCGCCGGATAGCGTTGCAATGGCTCGAAGAGCGAATTAAGTCCCTTGACTAGAAATCTGCCTCGCGGCCGCGAATTGGCCGTCGGGCAACGGTCTGCTAACTCAATATCGATGAATCTGCGCGACGCCGGCGCGCTCGCTTCTGCCGACTGTGGGACAGATTGACCCGATGTGGGCGCTATTTGTGTACACGGTTGTCGCGAGCATCGTGTTCGCGGTCAGCTATCTGAATACTCGAAACACCCGGCGTGCAGCCTTTCATGCGGGCATCGGCATTGTCGTGTTCACCGCTCTCGCGTATCTCGGCGGCCTGCCCGAACGGACGTGGGATACCATCCGCGCTGTAATGGGCGGAGCATTATTCGGCGCGCTGGCTACTTGGATAGCACTGGATTTCCGGCATCGTCGCTATTGCCGTAACCGCTACTGTCGCCACTGCGGGACACTCGATCCCAACCGCTACGATGACGCTGGTAGAGAGTCCTAAATCGCACATCGCGGTGGTCGGCCTCGAATAGAAAAGAATGAATCTCCGATTACATGCCGGCGTGTCTGACGCATTCTGAATCGCGCGCGCAAAAAAGCGAACTGGGAGCAACTCGGCTCCGCGTGCCCTCAGTGAAGTTGAAGTGTTTTGCGTCGAGAAAGATTCGGGGTCCCTCGGCTACGCTCGGGATGACACAAAAATGGGGAAAAGGCCCCTGTCCTTGGAAGGACAGGGGCACTGGATGAGCCGCCGCCTAGTTCGATCCGGTCGAGCCCAGCAGGTTGCCGCCCAGGGTTGCGTTACCTACCGTCACGTCGCCGACCACGTTGACCAGCGCCGGCTTGCCCGACTTGAACGCGCGCTCGAGCGCCGGAATGATCTGCTCGGCCGTCTCGACGTGCTCGCCATGGCATCCCATCTCGGCGAAGATCTTGTCGTAGCGGATGTTGGGCAGCATGTTGAACGGATCGGTGTTGCCCTTGAGCCCCGGCATCTGATCGAAATTCGGTCCCCATGAGCTGTTGTTCCACAGCACCGTGACCACCGGCAGCTTGTAGCGCGCCGCCGTCTCCATATCCCAGCCGCCGATTCCCAGTCCGCCGTCTCCGCTGATCACGACTATCTGCTGTCCCGGCCGCCCGAGCTGCGCGCCGATTCCCATCCCGACGCCGTGACCGACCGGCGCCAGCGGGCCCGCGTCCACCACCTGGCCCATGAAGCGGCACGTGAACGCGCGGCTCATCCATCCCGAGAGCGTGAAGCTGTCGATCACGGTGGTCGCGTTCTTGTCGAGCACCTTGATCAGGTCATCGCACAGCCGCGCCGGATGAATCGGCTGATTCTTGGAGACCTTGGCGTTCTGTTCCTTGATCTGATTGTCGAAACGCTGGCGCGTTTCCCAGACCTGCTTGACCCAGGCCGAAGACTTGTTCTTCGAGAAGTCGAGCTTGAGTTCCTTGATCCGGTTGATCATCTGGCGGAGCACCAGCTTGGGATCGCCGACCATCGGCAGGTCCGCGTTAACCTGCCATCCGATTCGCGTCGCCGTCGGATCGATCTGGATGTACTTGGCCTTGTCGGTCCAGGTCGGCGGCTGCCCGAAATGCTCGCCGCTCCAGAAGCGGAAGCCGATTGCCAGCACCACGTCGGCGTTGCCGGTGAACGGCTTCTTGAACGGTCCCCGAATCGCGAGCCGATGCTCTTCCGAGACCGCGCCCTGGCCTGCCCGGCGCGCGTAGATCGGGATGCTCGTCAGCTCGACGAACTCGCGCATCTCGGGCGCCCGCCTGCGACCAGAACAGCCCGTCGCCGCCGGCGATCAGCGGACGCTCGGCCGCCACCAGCATCTCCAGCGCGCGATCGATCTTGGCCGGATCGCCCGCCGAGCGCACGTCGTCGATCGTAAACCCGCGCGCGCCCTTGCACTGCCGCGAGTCTTCTTCGTGGTGATACAGGATGTTCTGCGGAATCTCGAACAATGCCACGCCCTGCGGCGGCGAAATCGCTTCGCGGAACGCCGAGCGCAGGTCGAACTGTATCGTGGTCCAATCGGTCACCCGCTTGGTGAATTTCGAGAAACTGTCCACCACTTCGGAACCGTAGGCCTCCTGGAACGAGCCCAGATGGTCTTCGGTGTTGGGATGCTGTCCCGAGATGCAGACCACGGCGCTGTTGGTCAAGCCCGCCACGCACAGTCCCGTCACCGCGTTGGTCAGCCCGCATCCCGCGGTGACCATGCATACTCCCACCTGTCCTGAGGTGCGCGCGTAGGCGTCGGCCGCGTAGGCCGCCGCCTGCTCGTGGCGCATGTGGATTAGCTTGATGTCGTGGTTGCGCAACTGCGCCAGGATCGGGAACAAATGACCGCCGTTGATCGCAAAACAATACTTCACACCGTTCTCGCGCATAACCCGCGCGACTAATTCGCCGCCGTCAGCTTTCGCCATTACCGAACTCCTTTTGTCTATATTCTCCCGCTTGCCCCGAATCCTTGCACATTTTCGCCGTCGCCGAAAAGCGCGCCCGCGTCGATCACCCTTCCATCGCACGATCGCGCCGGCGAGCCGCCCGTCGCGAGGCTTGATCGAGGCCGCCAAGCCTGTCAGCTTTTGAGCATCGTTCGGTAGAGCCGGCTTGCGCGGGTCCGATCGCTTGGGCCGCGAGTCGCATGGTGAAGTGGCGGAAGGGCGGCCGAATGCCAATAGGCGAAGGTTAAATTCAGGATCCCACGATGCGGCGCGTTCTCGCCTCTCTCATCTTAATCACCACGCTTGTCGCTGCGGCGGCCACGGCGCATGCCTTCTCGCTGATGGACCCCGGCGGCTGGAACTTGCCGCAGTACGACTGGAGCCGGATCAAACTCCAGGACCCCAACTCGTGGCCGTTCATCCCGGTGCCTGAAGTTGCCACCGATCCCAACGGCGGAGTCACTTACGGCGTGCTGCCGGTATGGCTGTTCACCGACAGCAAGAACGAGATCAGCAGCATCTTCGCGCCCGATATCAACGCCAACAGCACGCTCGGACCGGGTGGGACCTTTCGCTTCCTCGGCTATCCCTCGGCGGACACCCAATGGTACACGGTCGCCGGCGGGCAACAGATCATCGCGCGCAAGGTCGATCTCGATTACCAGACCGGGCGCGAGCATAAGAAGTTCTGGTCGTTTGAAGGGCGCTTCTATTTCGAGCACGATCCGACCGAGCGCTTCTACGGACAGGGCAACAACTCCCACCACGGCAACCAGACCAACTACACCACCAAGCAGCTTTACGGCGAGGCGATTCTCGGCTTGAACCTCACCAAGAACATCCAGGTCTCCTTGATGGAGCGCCCGCGCTACGTGCGAATCGGAATCGGCGGCTTCAACTCGGTGCCGGACATCAGCCAGTTGTTCCCGCATCAGAAGGGCATCAACGGCGGCAGCGAAGTTCTCTCGCAGGCGATGATCCAATGGGACTCGCGAGACTCGGTGGATATTCCGCGCTCGGGCACGCTCGGCCGCCTCTATTACGGTAATGCGGATCGCCGATTCGGCAGCTCGGTTTCCTACAACCGCTTCGGCGGAGAATTGCGTCAGTACTACTCCGTCGGCGAGCGCATCACCTTTGTCGGCCATGTTTTCAACGAGTACGAGCCGGCGGGTAACGAGATGCCTTTCTGGTCGCAGGCGCGCCTGGGCGGCGACGAAAGCTTGCTCGCCGATCAGCAAACCCTGCGCGGTTACGGCGCCGGCCGCTACGTGGACAACAATCTGTTCGTCATGAACTTCGAGATGCGCACGCGCGTCTGGGATAAAAACATCTTCGGCACCCACGGGATACTCGAACTGGCGCCGTTCGCCGAAGCCGGACGCGTCAGCCATGAATTGAACGACAACCCATTCACGGATATGCACCCGGTCGGCGGAATCGGATTCCGCGGTATCGCGGAGCCGTTCGTGGTCGGGTACGTTGACCTCGGATGGGGCGGCGAAGGCGCCGCGATCTTTTCCGGCATCAACTATCCTTTCTAGCCGCGCGCCGAACGCTTTCTCCGCCAATCGGCGGCTGTTGAACAATGCGCGATTCGCTTCGCGCGCGAACCGCGCTTCGGCTTCGCCTCAAATGCGCCTCTCAGAACTAGACTACGACTTGCCCGAAGAACTCATCGCGCAGGAGCCGCTTGCCCGCCGCGACGAGGCGCGCCTGCTCGTGCTCGACCGCAAGGCCAAATCGCTCGAGCATTCCCGCTTCTACAAGCTCGCCCGCCATCTGCGCGCTGGCGACCTGCTCGTGCTCAACGATACCCGCGTGCTGCCCGCCCGCCTGTTCGCGCAAAAGGAATCGGGCGGCCGCGTCGAATTGCTGATGGTGCGGCCGGCCGGACCGCTTGAGGGCCCCGCCGGCGCATGGCTCGCGCTGATTCGCACCCATCGCGTGCTCAAAGACAACGCCCGCCTAATTCTGAGCGACGGTCACGCGCTCAGGATCGCCGGCTACGCGCGGCCCGGCCGTCCAATCGTCGTGCCCGACCGCCCAGGCGATATTTCGATCGAACAGATACTCGAGCGCGCAGGTACGCTCGCGCTGCCTCATTATATTCATCGCATCGCCGGTCCCGCCGATATCGGCGACTACCAGACCGTGTACGCCGCGCGGCCCGGCGCGATCGCGGCGCCCACCGCCGGGCTGCACTTCACCGCCGAGGTCTTCAAGGCGCTGGCCGACGCGGGCATCCGCACCGCTACGGTGACGCTGCATATCGGCCCCGGCACTTTCGCTCCGGTGCGCGCGCTCGAGGTCGAGAGTCACACGATGGAGTCCGAGTGGTACACGATTGCGCCCGCGACCCGGGAGGCGGTCGAACACACGCGGCGAATCGGCGGGCGCATAATCGCGGTCGGCACCAGTTCGACCCGCGCGCTCGAGTCGTGGGCGATCACCGGCGACCTCGAGGGTTTCACCGGGCTCTTTATTCATCCGGGCTTTCGCTTCAAGCTGACGGACGCGATGCTGACGAACTTCCATATGCCCCGGACCACGGTGCTCGCGCTGGCGATGGCGTTTGCGGGGCGCGATCAGATTCTTGCCGCGTACCGCGAAGCGATTCGCCATCGCTACCGCTTTCTCAGCTACGGCGACGCGATGCTGATCCTCTGATGCGCGGGCCAATCGAATTCAGCGTTGCCGCCGTGGACAGCGCCAGCGCCGCCCGCGTCGGACGAATCGTTACCCCTCACGGCGCGGTCGCGACTCCCGCCTTCATGCCGGTCGGCACGCGGGCCGCGGTCAAGGCGATGGCGCCCGACGAGTTGTGCGCGATGGGCTACACGATGGTCCTCGCCAACGCCTACCATCTCGCGATTCGCCCGGGCGCCGAGTTGGTCGCCGAGATGGGCGGGGTGGCGCGCTTCATGGGATTCCCCGGCGCGGTGCTCACCGATTCGGGCGGCTTCCAGGCGATGAGCCTGGCGAAAATCAACTCGATCGATGAGCGGGGAATCCGTTTCCGATCTCATCTCGACGGCGCGCCCTTGATGCTCACGCCCGAAAGCGCGATCGGGATTCAGCAACTGCTCGGCGCCGATATCATGATGGCGCTCGACGAATGCACGCCCTTCCCCGCCGAGCATCGCCGCGCGCTCATGTCGCTCGAACTCACCGCGCGATGGGCCGAGCGCAGCTTCGCGGCCAGGACCAGCGCGACCCAGGCGCTGTTCGGAATTATCCAGGGCAGCATCTTCGAGGATCTGCGCCGGACCAGCGCGGCGCAGATTACCTCGATTGCGTTCGACGGATACGCCGCCGGCGGTCTTTCGGTCGGCGAACCCAAGGCCGCGATGCTGGAAATGGCGGCGCTGTCGGCGTCGATGATGCCGGCGGACAAGCCGCGCTACCTGATGGGTGTCGGTACGCCGCCGGATTTGCTCGCCGCGATCGCGATGGGCTTCGACATGTTCGATTGCGTGCTGCCCACCCGAAACGCGCGCAACGGCGCCGCCTTCACCAGCAATGGCCGCGTCTCGATCAAGAATGCCGCGCACGCGCGCGACTCGATGCCGCTGGACCCGGCCTGCGACTGCCGCCCCTGCCGGACCCATTCACGCGCCTACCTGCGTCATCTATATTTGTCGGGCGAGATACTCGCGGCGCGCGCCCTGACGGAGCATAATCTCCACTTCTATGCGAGCTTGATGCGCAATTGCCAGGCTGCTATCGCTTCGGGGAATTTCAAAGCGTACGCAACGCTGGCATCGGCCGCCTGGAACAACGCCGATAATATAGATGCCGGTGTGTGACAATATACCTTCGTTTGAGTAATCTGAATAAAGCCGTGAACAAACAGGCGACATTGGCGTTCACGCTTCCGAAGCCGCAGACGAAAAGGGCCGGCGTGTCTCTCCCTCAAGCCTGCCCTCCAAATGGGATCGGCTCGACATACGAGCCGCTCAGCAGCGTTTGGGAAGGAAGCGACGGCGACTTGCTCGAAGCCATGTTCAATTTCTACGCGACTATCCCGCCCGAACCGATTTTGGATTCGACCTATAACGCCGGGCGATTCTGGAAAGGCTCGAAACGGCACGTTGTGTCGATGGATATTGATCCGCAGCACGAGCCGATGATTGTCGCAGACAATCGCAAAATGACGGGCGTGCCGTCTAAGAAATACGGCGCCGTCATCTACGATCCGCCGCATGTCGGACCGCAAGGCCGCGACAAGAGCAAGAAGCGTTTTGACGTGGATTTCGGCGCGACGGTCGAGTGCGGCAAAGAGCAAGACTGGAACCTCAGCTATCTCTATCCGCCGTTCTTGAGGCAGGCTAAGCGGGTCCTGAAACCCAATGGCTTGCTGCTCGCGAAAATCACGGACATGGTGAATAATCACAAATCCAAATGGCCGCATTGCGACTTCATGCGGATGGCCGAAGAGGCTGGATTCACTGTCTGCGATCTGATTGTGAAGATTAGAAATGGTCCGATGGTTTCGACAAAGTGGAAGGAAGCTCACCACGCCCGCAAACGGCACTGCTATTGGATCGTATGCCGCAACGGCGACGACTGCGAAGGTTAAATGCCGCCGGTGACTCCTCTCGGCGGCGAAGTCTTTAACCCCCTCGACAAGACCCACTTGGCCGAGAGCGTCAGTGACCATTTACTCAAGCGCCCAATCGTCCCGTTGCCGCCGGCGCCGTTCTCTGGTGCGGGCGTGTACGCGCTTTATTATCGGGGAAAGTTTCCCGCATACCAAAAGATTGCGGCTACATTCTCTAGTGGCGCGATGGCAATCCCGATCTACGTCGGGAAGGCAGTGCCCGCTGGTGCCAGAAAGGGCGGTTACAAGCTGGGAGCCGATCCGGGCAATGTTCTCTACAAGCGGCTTCAAGATCACGTCGAATCAATTAGGGCGGCTAACAATCTCGATATAGCCGATTTTCTGTGCCGCTATCTCTTGGTCGATGATGTGTGGATTCCGCTCGGCGAATCGCTACTGATCGAGAAATTCAAACCAGTTTGGAACATTTGTGTTGATGGATTCGGTCATCACGATCAAGGCAAATCGCGAACTACCCAAAAAAAGTCCGCTTGGGACACATTGCATCCAGGCCGGCCGTGGGCCGGAAAGGTCGTAAGTCCAAACGCCAAGACCGCCGCGCAAATTACGGCTGACGTAAAGACCTTCCTCGCTTCACTTTGAAATTAGGACACTACCGCTCGCTTTGGGACTGATGCGCCAACCTGTCAAATCGCGTAAAGATATACGCGGATTTTTATTCGCCGGAGATTTTAGCTTGATCGATCATAAGGACGTGTACTGATGTTGTTCGAAGGCACCGCATGGGCCCAGGCCGCCGCTGGCCAGGCCGAAAGTCCGCCGATAATCCAGCAGTTGCTGACCGGCCCCGGCCCAATCATGGCGCTGGTCGTCGCCGTCATGTACTTCATGGTCTTCCGCCCGCAGAGCAAGAAGGCGCAGGAGCAGGCCAAAATGCTCGCCGCGCTAAAGCGCAACGACGAGGTCGTGACCACCGGCGGACTTATCGGCCGCATTCATGAGGTCGGCGACAAGGTGATCATCCTCGAAGTCGCGCCCAACGTCAGGCTGCGGGTCGAGCGATCGCAAATCGCGTCGATATCGAGCCACAAACCGGCGGCGAAGAAAGAAGACAAGTAGGAAGCGAACGATTCAATGGCACACAACCGGCGCGCCGGCACTCTCATCGCGGGGGCTTCATCATAGTGGAACAAACTCAAAGCTTCGGACCGATTCTGATTCTGCTCGTGCTGATCGTGTCCTTCCTTTACATGCATTTCACCAACGGCAGCGGACTCACCCGCATTTACATTGCCGGCGGTATCGTGCTGGCTGCCATACTCATCCTGCTGCCGAGCCTCAACGTTGACCTGCCCGATTGGTTCAAGGCCGGCTTCGGCTCGACTAAAATCCAGCTCGGCCTAGACCTCCAGGGCGGGACCCATCTGCTGATGGCCGTCAAGCTCGACGAGGCGGTGAAAACCCAGTTGCACCGCCGCGCTGATGACCTGAAGCACGAGCTCAAGGCCAACAAGATAGATTTCGCCGACGTCTCGGTTGACGCGGCCGGCAACCTGACCGCCCGGCTCAAATCGAGCGCCGATCGCACGCCCTTCCTCGACCTCGTGCAGAAGTCGTTCTCGGATCTGACCGTATCGAGCAACAGCGATTCGTCCGGCCCCGGCCCCTCCTATTCGCTCGCCTACAAGCCGCGCGAGTTGCAAGTGATCCGGTCCGATGCGATGGCCTCGGCGCTGGACACGATTCGCAATCGAATCGATCAGCTCGGCGTGCGCGAAACCACCGTCGCCAAAGAGGGCGACAACGAAATCCTGGTGCAACTGCCCGGAATCCAGGACCCCGAGCGCGCCAAGGAACTGATCGGCAAAACCGCCGTGCTCGAATTCAAACTGGTTGACGACTCGAAAAACGTGCAGGACGCGGTCAAGGAAGGACCCCCGCCCGGCGACGAAATCCTCTATGGCACCTCGGAGCGCGGCGGCAGGGAGCCCTACCTCGTCGAGTCCCCGGTGCTGATGACCGGTGACGTCGTTACCGACGCGCGCGTGCGCCCCGGCGCGCGGCTGGAGGGCCCGTACGTCGCGGTCGAGCTCGACCCGCGCGGCGCCGGCATCTTCGATGCGATGACCTCTGAAAACGTCGGGCGGCGCCTGGCGATCGTGCTCGATAACACCGTTTACTCGGCGCCGGTGATCAAGGAACGAATTCCCGGCGGCCACGTCCAGATCACCGGACGCTTCTCGATCGACGAGGCCCACGACCTCGCCATCGTATTGCGCTCCGGCGCGCTCCCCGCCCCGGTCGAAATCGAGGAGGAGCGCACCGTCGGCCCCTCGCTCGGGCGCGATTCGATTCGCCAGGGCGAGCTGTCGTTCATCATCGGCGCGGGCGCCGTCCTGATCTTCATGGCGGTGTACTACAGCGGCGCGGGACTGCTCGCCGATTTCGGCCTCTCGCTGAATATCCTGCTGCTGATCTGCGTGATGGCCGCCCTCGGCGCCACCTTGACCTTGCCCGGCATCGCCGGAATCGTGCTGACGCTGGGCATGTCGGTTGACGCCAACGTGCTGGTAAATGAACGGATGCGCGAAGAGTTGCGCGCCGGCAAATCCCCGCGCGAAGCGGTCAAGCTCGGCTACGATCGCGCATGGTCGGCGATTCGCGACTCCAATATCTCGACCTTCGCCGCTGGCTTGATTCTCTTCCAATTCGGCACCGGACCGGTCAAGGGCTTCGCCGTCACCCTGTGCGTGGGAGTGCTGACCGGATTGTTTTCCTGTATTGTGGTTACGCGCGCGTGGTACGACTACCGGATTTCGATGAGGAAACTCGCGGAAATCAGTGTCTAATGATCGCTAATGACGCTAAAGGATGCTGGGTGAATTTTAACCGCCGCGCTTGCCTGGAGATTGTAGGCAAATTTTCAGCCACCGGGCGCCTTTTACCTTGACTTGTGCGATGGGCGCGTATTACAAAGTCGCGTCTCGGCAAAATCCTTGAGGAAAGGCGTCTTGTTGGACTCGCATGGCCGATAAGGACGACATACTGCTAAATTCCCGCGAAGTCGCGTTCCTGCTCGACCTGAGTCCGGACACGGTCAACGAGTTTGCCCGCCGCAATATTATTCCGGCCTTCAAGAAAGGCCGCCAATGGCGATTTCGCAAGCGCGATATAACTTCGGTCAAACGTCAGTTGCGGGGAATCAACGCGGCGGCCTGACGCCACGCGCAAGGCAGGCGCACGAGTCACGCGCACTTCGGGTCACATTTGGCCAAACTCGCCGCGCGCCTTAAAAATCCCGCCCCGCACTGATTTTCTGGCCCGCGCCGAACCAAGGGAGGTTTTCGATGTCGCAACCGCATGAGAGCCGTGTCTATTCCGACCTGGCGCGTTTCTATGATTTTTTCTTCGGGCGGGTTTTTGTCGATCGCGAGCATGAAATTATCGAAAGCCTGAATCTCAGGCCCGGCAACCGCGTGCTCGAGGTTGGCGTCGGCACTGGAATCGCGCTGGACGCATATCCGCCCTACGCGCACGTCGTCGCGATCGATCCGTCGGCCGACATGCTGGCGCGGGCAAGAAAGCGCGCGGCGGAAAACGGCTGGAAACATATCGAGCTGCGCCAGGGCGACGCGCTCAACCTCGACTATCCCGACAACAGCTTCGACTACGTTACCTCGTTTCACGTCCTGACCGTGGTTCCGGATCCGTACCGGATGCTCTCGGAGATGGTGCGGGTGTGCAAGCCGGGCGGGCGGATCGCGCTCACGACGCATTTCCAGAGCTCGAACCCGATCGTCGCCGCGCTCAACACCATCGTCAATCCGATCACGCGGCAACTGGGATGGACCACCAAGTTGCGCAAGCAGGACGTGCTCAAGGGCCATCCGATTACGCTGGAGCGCAACGAAAAGATCAGCCGGTGGTCGGTGCACTCGGTGATAATCGCGCGCAAGAACGCCTGAGGCGCTACGGGTAGCCGCCGTAATCGCGCGGATTGACGCGCACGCGGCTCGCAAGTTCGCTGCCGATCTCATGCACCCGTAAGCAACGAACAGCTTCGTTGACAGCTCGTTCTCATGTTCGATCAGGTGTTAGCCGCCGAGCGAGAAGTCAGGCGCAGCGTGGCGAATTCGAACAAACCCGATCCTGATTCCCGGCGGGCTTCGCCCTGTCAGAACGAGTTAGGGGAATTAGGTCTCGCGTTATCTTTCCTGCGAAGGGTTTAGGGCCGGGCCCCCTGCAGACCCAGTTTCAGTTTTTTTGGGTTTCATCTGGGGGGGAAGCGTGTAGTGACTGGTGGCGGAGAGTCATTTCTTCTTCGCACGATTCTTCGCACGGACCTTTGCGCGTCGGCGCATTTCCGCGGATCGCTCCTCGGGGGAGAGCGCATCCCAGTAAGCTCGAGAGGCACCGGACGCGGCCGCTTGCTTCTCCGTTTTGCTCGCTTTCGCCCAACGCTTTCGGATCGCCCGCCGTAGGTGCGTTCTTAAATCGACCACGAAAGGCAAACTACATCCGCGTTCGCATGCGTACAAGTATGGCTCTTGACAGCCGTACATCTGCGGCTGTAAACTACAACATATTAAGCGACGGCGAAGAGGACCACGCGAAGCGTTTGCAGCCGGTCGTAGTGTGGATTAGAAAGATTTCCATCGGTCTATTAGAAAGACTTCCACGGGGACGCGTATGACTAGCCACGAGCCTCTCTGATTTCTATCGTAGAGCACACGACGCTATGTGGAGTATAGACGGTCTCCACCCGCAAGAAGCGTTCGATGAGCTCCTGAAATACCTCTTCTTCAAGCAGATGAATGAAGAGATCGGTCCGCCGGTACCACTTGTCGGGCAACTACGGACGGATGGATCGTTTGGAATAATCGAACGCGACGTCGCTAGCACCCTGCGGCACCATTTCCTCAGATACTTGAAAGAAGCAGACTCTTGGACCGCTGAGGTCTGGAAGAGCAAGAAGCTACATCTTTCCGACGCCGCTCTCGCGAAAGTCCACTCGTTATTCGTCAACATCGATTTTCGTGAACTCCCGTTCGACATTCGTAGTGCCGCACTTCGTGAATTTCTAAGTCCGGAGATACGGCGCGGTCTGGGCATTTACCTCACGCCCGACGCGGTTTCTCGGATGATGGTGGCTATAGTGTCACCCGATGTACACAGCTCAGTATACGACCCGGCGTGCGGCTCCGGGACATTCCTGATCGAAACGCTCAAATTCTGGAATTCGAATGCTCGTGCAGCAAAGAGCTTCGTGCTTTTTGGCTCGGACAAAAATCCACGCATGTTACTTATTGCCAAATTGAACTTGGCGCATCAGAGGAAGACCGATTTTCGTCATTGCTCATTGGACTTTCTTTGCGCCCCTTCGGATGCGGTACAGGGCCAATGGCCAGAACCTAACTCATTCGATTTGATTCTGACCAATCCACCGTTCGGCCTCCGCTCACATAGAAGCGCGGTCGATGTTCCCAGCTTCATAGCAGGTCGGTCAATGCGTGAATCTAATGGCGTTGTCCCGAGCGAGATCCTTTTTGTCGAGCAATGCTTGCGAATGTTGAAGCCCGGCGGGCGCCTTGCAATCGTGCTGCCGCGAAGCGTGATTACAAATGGTTCTCTTTCTGGAGCGAGGGAGGCTATCGGACAACTTGCCTACGTTTACGCGGTCGTTTCGTTACCGCCCGAGGCGTTTGCGACGGAAGGAACCCAGGCCACGACGTGCTGTATCTTTTTCCGCAAATACAACGATGGCGACGAAGCGAAACGCCAGATTCGCATCGCGTTCGCTCAAGTCGAAAATGTGGGATACGACTCAACGGGTCGAATCAGAGAAGGGAATCAACTACCTGAGCTTGGCGAAGATATGCGATTGCGCATCGAAACGGGGCGCTCTTCGCGCGGCATTGTGTCATTTCTTCAACCTGTTGTAGCACGCGATAGCTTATCAGCTCTCGGCAATTTGATCTCTTCAAATGGGCATGCCAAGGGGAAATGGTTGAGGCTTGGGATCTGGCTGAGCGCATTGAAACCGGACGGACGCCAGCTCGTGCTGCCTATACCGATGATGGAATGTTCATACTGAAGGTCGGCAATCTTACTGGCCATGGCATTGATTGGGAGCCGCGAGACCGCAATTTCGTAAATCCGAAAGAAGGGCGTCGCCGGTCAGCGGCCGGAACCGTCCTCCGTAAGGGCGACATTGTTCTGACCTCTTCCGCGCATGCTCCCAGATATATAGCGAAGAAGGTCGACATCATCGAGCAGATCCCGTCGATCGTAGAGGGTCAGGCTACGTTTGTTGGGGAACTAATCCGAATAAGCATCCGCGACGGAGCAGCGGATCCGTACCGACTCCTCGCGTACCTGCGGTCAGGCATTGCTGTCGAACGTATCCAGAGAATGATTCGGGGTCAGACCGCCCATCTCATGCCAAATGATCTCAAAGAACTGGTTGTTCCGTTGAGCGTCGTTGGGGAAGATCCGCGAATAGACCGTCTGCAGCGACTGCTCACGGAGGAAGCAAAACTGGCGTTGCAATTGAGTGAACTGGCCAAAGAGCAGAGGGTCCTGCTCCGCGAAACGTTCTAGTTGAGCTTCAGCGTATGCCAATCCGCAACGTATTTCTCGACTTGCGTACCTAAGGCCCCTGGTAGCTTACTCGCGTGACGTCCCACAGCCGGCAAATACATTTCTCTTGCCAATGCATCAGCGACTTTGGCACTCTCGATCCTGCGTCTGCTCACATCGGATTGAATCGCGGAGAGTAGGGTTCTTTTGTTGTCTGATCTCCCCACACGCAACCCGAGGCGCGCAGCGAACCGAAGCACGGTATCTCGATCGAGGTTCCTCGAACGCGAATATTCTTCGAGTGGGTGCAACGAGCGTTCCTTTTCGCCATCACGGCTCAAGAAGTGCGTCGTCTTGATCGAGTTGTCCGCTTTGATGAAACTTTCGTAAATTAGTTTCGGACGCATCAGGTCAAACTTAAATAAATAGGGCCAAAGGTTGAATGGCGCCTTCGAGTCGGATTTCGCGCGAATATTGAGATAGTAGTCGACCATGCAGAGTGCAAATCCTGGTACGCGAGGGTCAACTCGCCAAATAGACGCTCTGATTGTGTCGGCGGTATCGAAATCCACGAAATCAAACAGGACCAAATAGTACGATTGCGGGTCCAGAATATGGCTGAATTCCGCGTCATTCCGAATTGAAATCAACCATTTCGAGTCTTCTAAGCGGCGAAGATTGTGCGAGGCACAATTTGGACAGGCGGTTTCAGCAGGAGCTACGCCCGCATGGCAATCATTGCACTTACCCAATTGATCGATTCGGTAGCACGTCTTGATTTCGCTGAAATTCGAGCCATCAGGAAGGACCAAATCGTAGCCTCTGGCGCCAGATCTGCCTCCCGGCAGACCAGTCACGATACTCGTCAAATGCTGACCGACGTAACCCATTCTCGCTTGAGCGGTCTGCTGCGTGATTGCGGACCATCGCGCGAGTTTTTCTCGCAGGTCAATATATAGGTCTCGAATGAGCTGTTCGCTCGCATCAACAGTGCCGAGCTGATGGACACGAGATACCATTTCCTCTCCGAAGCCACCTTGTTTAGCAAGCCTCCTGAGGCTGTCAAGAGCGGCTGGGAATCTGACGCGGGCAGAAGCGCGATCTGGCGCCCGCCGGCCTGCCGCCGCTCCCAGCACCGCTGAGGCACTCGACCGCGCTCAAGCTGAGGAGAGTGAGTCTGTAAGAGGGAATCGAGTTTTTATGTGCCGGAAAGCTGCTGGGAGTGCCACGTTGACACTCGATCTCGCGTTCGATAGGTCTTTGCCGTCGCGGGCGAGCAGACAAGATTATTGGCTATTATCAAGCGCAAGCAGTTGGTTCTGAGCGTCGCTATGACGATTTTCGTGGCGGGTCTCAGCTTGCGCGCCACCGATCGTACCCCCGCGAGCCGCCGATTTTTCACAGCGGTGGCTTTGGCTGCCGAAAATCAGGTCGCGGAAATGCCGGGAGCGGCGCCCGCGGGAAAGGCGAACAGTCCCTTCGAGATGCTCCCGGGGGTGATAGTCGATCCCTCAGCGGAGCGTCTCTACCTGATGAACCCGCAAGGCGGGATCGACGCATTGGAACTCGCCTCGGGCAAATTGCTCTGGACAGCGGCGGGCGCGGGCAAGCCGCTCGCTGCCTTTAGCGACCGGCTGGCAGCACAAGCGGAGCCCTCTGGCGGTTCTCGTTCCTTACCGATTGCATTACTCAGCACCAAGGATGGCGGCCGCATCGATTCGACTGTCTCGGTCCCGATGCCAAGTAGTGTGATGCCACCCTCAATCAACGACGGGCTTGGCATATCGTCGTCGGTGGATGCACGCGTCGAGCACGATGGCTTGCTGGTGTGGTGGAAGATCACGAGTCGCACAATGAGTCCAATTCCACGCCCGGTGTCTGTCCGAACCGATTCGGGCGCCGCGCTGATCAATTTGCAAACCTATCAGGCCACCACGCTGGCGCCTGACGAGGCCACCGCCAGGCTCCGCAGTGAGACCTCTTCGGCCAAGCCGCGACTGAACGGGACCGAAGGGCTGTACTTTGCGCCTCAACAAGCTGCCCGGTTTTTTGTTTCGGTGAAGCCTGGCCCTGCCAGCGCGGACCAGGCCGCGGTGCTGAAGCGCTGGAGCGCTGACAGCGGCCAACCGATGCCTGATATAGACCTTGGCCCCGGCTACGTCGTCTCCTCGGTCTCCGCCGATCAGTCGCTCTTCCTGGCGGTCAGCCGCACATCGACGAAGGGACCGGAATACCTTTGGTCGCTTTATGTGATCGCCAGCGGAGCGCGCGTAGCCGAAGCTCGGCTGCCTGACTCGGCGCAGCCCTTTTTTGTCTGGCATTCGATTTTGATTTATGAAGCGGCGCCCGCCAGCCGCAACGTCGGCGGAACCCTGGTTGAAGAACCGCTTGCGCTACGCGGGCTAAATCTCAAGACTGGAACGGAAATCTGGAAGCGGCCGCTACGCAATACGTCCTATCACGGATCGTATCCGCCGCAACCGTGATCCTTAGAAACGCCGGGGGAGAGAGGAAGCACATGAACTCACACCGTCAGCAGGTATCACTGCGCATGCAGTGGTCGCGAAAAGCCAAATTTTATTCACTCGCGGCCACCGGGATCGTGGCGGTGCTATCCCTGAGCGCGCTGGTTATGGCCGGCGCCTCGTCAACGCAATCTGCTCCCTCGATCTCGGGCAGTATTCCGGCCGCGAGGCCGGTGCGCGCCGGCCGGCCGGCGGGCGCGGCGCGGGTTGCGCCAGCGACCGGCTCCGAACGGGCCGAAGGCAGTTTCCGGCCGGGGCTGCTCCCGCTGGTTGCCGGTGCATGGACGGCTGAGGGACCTGCGCCGATACAGAGTGGACAGGCAGCAGCCGCGCCCAACAATTCAGTCGTCGGCGCAGTCAAGACGATCGCCGCTCATCCGAGCGATCCGAACACGATTTATCTCGGCGCGGTAAACGGCGGTATCTGGAAGTCGACCGACGGCGGAACGACCTGGACACCGCAGGCCGATGGCGCCAACTCGCTTTCGATTGGCGCGTTGAAGTTCGATCCGACCGATGGAGCGCATAACACGCTGATCGCGGGCATCGGGCGCTTCAGTTCGCTCAGTGTCCCGCCATACGGGCTCGCCCAGTCCGACGGCGGGCCGCGCAGCGGGGTGTTGCTCACGACGGACGGCACCAACTGGGCTCCCCCGGCAGGTGGCGGGCCCGGCAGCGTTCTCGACGGTGCGAATATCACCGGTGTAGCCGCGCGCGGAGAAATCCTGCTCGCGTCATCGGATCGCGGCATGTACCGCAGTTCGGACGGGGGCGCATCATTCATACTGATCTCGAACGGAGGGGCCAGCGGATTGCCCGCCGGCAACTACTTTGACCTTGCCGAAGCGCCGTCCGCCAAGGTTATTCCTGACGGCGTGGTGATGGTCTCTGACGGCTACGGGGGTGTAGAGGAATGGGGAAACAACGGACAGTATATCACGACTATATACACCGGTTCGTTCCAGGATGCAGGCTCCATCTTCGATCCGGCGGGTAACTTCTTCGCCACTCTCTTCAGCGGCGAGAGCATCGCGGGTTTTGATCCGACCGGAGCGCTGACGGCTTATGTCGGGCCCGCGGGCGGATTGTACAACCTGCCCGAATCGATTGAGCAGGACAACCAAGGGCACTTCTTCGTCGGCAACGCCGGCTTCGGCTACTACGACCCGACTACCCCGACAATCCCTTTTACCAGTCAGTGCATGCAACCCGCAGACAACAACAATCCGAGCGAGTATCCGTCCTGCCCGGTGCTCGAGTTCGACTCGACTCTTTCGACGCTGCTTAATTGGTGGTACCCCGACACCGAAGCCGCACCGCCAGACAACCCTACGGCTAGCGGGCGGGGCACGGACTGGGGCGCTCTGGTTCCCGTTCCCCCGACAAATCCCCCGACCCCGCAATGTATCTTGCGCTACACCTCGGAAGGGCTTCTGGTTAAGCAGTTCAATGTCTGCACGGGTACCCAGCTTGGCGACTTCGCTTCCGGACTACCCGGCAGCAACGCCTACGAGCTGCAGGTTGCTCCAAATGGAGACACGTTCGTCGCCGACACCGAGGCGGTCCTGCGGCTTGATTCCGGCGGCAATATCATCCAGACGTATCTCGCGGGCTACGGCGACGCTACCTTTCCGCTGTTCGCGGTGAACTTCGATCTGGATGGCGCCTCGTTCTGGACAGGCAATGAGGGTACCGGCGACGTCTACAAAGTGGACATCGCTACCGGCAACATTTTGGTTCACTTCACTGACTTCAGCGGGGTTGCTTCCGGTATCAGCGTCAAAGCCGCCCCACTCTATACTGCCGTGATCGGCGCAGGCGCCGGTGACGGCGTTTACAAGTCGAAAGATTGGGGCGCGACCTGGACGCTGGTCAGTGATGCGACGGTTAATGCCAAGTTCAGCGACGCCAACACCAAAAACGTCAAGATAGCGGTGGGAGCAACCGGCAGCGTCTTCGTCGGCATCGAAAATTCGGGCCAGCCGACCGGCACCGACCTGGCGGGACTCTTCAGTTCGCAGGATGGCGGCTTAACCTGGACCTCGTACGCCGTGCCAAGCACGACCGAGAACTGCAACACGTTCTTCACCAATCCGGGCGGACAAGGCGAGCTTCACTTCTCCATTGTTGCCGATCCGAAGTTGCCGAAGACCGTGTACGTGGGAGGTGATCGGCAGCCTGCCTTCAATGAAATACCGGCTTCCAATGCGACGTGTGGTGCAACACAGTTTCCTAACTCCATCGGCGCAAGTGGCTACACCGGAAGACTGTTTCGCGTGACTGACACTGGGGCCACTCCATTGACCGATAATGGCACCACCTCTGGTACGGGCCCCCACGCCGATTCACGGGCGATGGTGTTTGACGCCGCCGGTAACATACTCGAAGGCGACGACGGCGGGATTTTCAAGCGGTCGGCTCCGAGTGGGACGGGCGATTGGACTTCTCTGGCGGGCAACCTCCAGCTCGCTGAGATGCACGACATCGCTTACGACTCGACCTCTCAGATCCTTATAGGCGCCGATCAGGACACCGGGACTCCGTCACAGAATGCGACGGGCGGCCTGCCCTGGACCGACCTGCTGTTGGGCGACGGCGGAGAAGTTGGGGTCGACACGATCAGCAGCTCGCCGAACTCGCTCCGCTACATGAGCTATTTCAACTTCGGCGGCTTTCAGATGCTGACCTTCACCCCAGCCAACGCGCAGGTAGGCTCCCCCGTGTACCCCAGCCTCCTGTACACCGCTGGTACTCCGGGGGCCACGCTGCAGTTCTGCACACCGCTAAGGGTCAATACGGTCACCCCGGCGCGCCTTGTGTTTGGCTTTGGCAATGACGTCTACGAAACTCCGGACAAAGGCAACCACATAACCGCGGTGGATCTCGCTCATGTCCCTCCAGCTCCCGGAGTTGGGGTCAACGACGGGTCCGGACACTCGGCGTTGGTCTACGGCGGCATGACAGGCGGGGTCTTCAATGCGGACCTCATCTATGCAGGGTCGGGCAATACCGTTTACCGGCGAACGACAGCGGCCGGCGCGTTGACGGCGACCGGCGCCTTGCCGGGCGCAGTCAGTATCAATGATATCGCCGTCGATTCGACTGACTATACGCACGTCTTTGCGATCGACGACACCCACGTTTATCAAAGCACGAACAGCGGAGGCGCCTGGAGCGACATCACCGGCAATCTGACCGCGGCCAACCCGGGAGTTTTCGACTCGATGGAATTTGTCGTCGCCGGGGGCCAGAAGTCGATTGTGGTGGGAACCAATCACGGAGTGTACCAGTCGGTTTTGGGGAGCCTTGGAAGTTGGGGGCAGCTCGGTACCGGCCTGCCCAATGCACGGGTCTTTCGGCTGCGGTTCGATTCGGGCAGCGGATTGCTAGTCGCAGGCACGCTGGGGCGCGGCGCCTGGGAGATCGTGCCCGGAGTAGCGGCAACGCCGACCCCGACGGCGACCGCAACTCCTACGCCAACTGCGACTGCCACGCCTACCGAGACCGCCACGGAGACCGCAACTGCGACGGCCACCGAAACGGCTACGCCTACCGAGACTGCTACCGCCACCGCAACGGAAACCGCGACAGAGACCGCGACAGAGACTGCGACGGAAACGGCGACCGGAACCCCCACGGGGACACCGACCGGGACGATCGTCCCGACGCGAACCGCAACGCCGACTGCTACCGCGACGGCTACTACGACGGCAACGGCGACCGCGACGCGAACCGCAACGCTGACGGCTACAGCGACGCCGACAGCAACCGCGACGGCTACTGCGACGGCAACGGCCACTGCCACACCAACTGCAACGCCGACACCCGTCGCTGCGAAGCTGAAGATTTCGCCCAAATCGCTGAACTTCGGCAAAACGACCAAGGTCGGTTCGGTCAGCAAGCCCAAGAAGGTGACGATCAAGAACGTGAGCTCCAAGAAATCCGCAATTTCGGTATCGATCACCGGCGAGACGGCTCCCCCGCCATTCACGGTCACGAGCGGATGCGCCACAACGTTGGCGCCGGGCAAGAGTTGTAAAGTTTCGGTGACGTTCAGTCCGACGAATACCACGCCGCAAAGCGCAAATTTGACCATCAACGACAACGTGGCGGGAGCACCGCAGGAGGTCCCGCTGTCGGGTACCGGCAAGGCGCCGAAGAAATAGGCAGGGCTGAGCCCTGCACCCAGTATTAAGGCCGCCCGCCGTTGGCGGGCGCGAGCGGGTGCATGCAGCTGGCGCGGCGTTGACCTGCCCGAGCGGCTTGGCTGGAACCAAGTAAATTTGTACCGTCATTTCCGGGTTCGACGATCGAGGCATATGCCGCGCGATGGTTTCTATCGCCTGGGAGGAACGCCATGAGTGATGAGCTCGCGAAATTAGACGCCACCGCGCAGGCCGAGCTGGTCCGCCGCGGCGAAGTATCGCCGCTTGAACTGGTTCAGGCCGCAATTGCGCGGATCGAACGGATCAACCCCAAGCTCAACGCCGTGATCCATCGCAGCTTCGAGCGCGCGATGGCGCAAGCGCGCAGCGGGCCGCCCGACGGGCCGTTTCGCGGCGTGCCGTTTTTGTTGAAGGACCTTGGATGCGGAAACATTGCGGGCGATCCAATCCACTGGGGCACTCGCGTTCTCAAAGAGGCCAATTACCGGGCTTCGACGACCTCGCATCTGGTGAACAAGTTCCACGCCGCCGGCCTGGTGATAGTCGGGCGCACCAACGTCCCCGAACTGGGCGCATGGTCAACGACCGAGCCCGCCGCATATGGTCCCACCCGCAACCCCTGGAACCTCGAGCGCTCTTCCGGCGGATCCAGCGGCGGCGCCGCGGCGGCCACTGCCGCCGGGATCGTGCCGTTCGCGCACGGCAGCGACGGGGGCGGTTCGATCCGCAACCCCTCCAGCCAATGCGGTCTTATCGGGTTGAAGCCGAGCCGCGGGCGAATCTCGCTCGGACCCGACGTGGGCGAGGTCTGGGCAGGGATGGTCTTCGAGTTCGCGGTGGCCCGCACGGTGCGCGATACCGCGGCCCTGCTCGATTGCGTGCAAGGCGCGATGCCGGGTGACCCGTACGCCGCGCCTGCGCCCCGGCGGCCCTACCGCGAGGAGGCTGGGACGGCGCCGGGCAGGCTGCGCATCGGCCTGATGGACAGTTATCCCGGCCGGGAGGTTCACCCCGATTGCATCGAAGCCGTGCGAACGGCCGGCCGCATCCTGGAACGGCTGGGCCACAACGTCGAGGTATCGCATCCGGCCGCGCTGGTGAAGATGGATATGATGCGGCCTGTGCTTAACGTGATCTCGGCGTCGCAGGCGCGCGACGTAGAACGGCTCGGACAGAGCGTCGGCCGCGCGATACGTCCCGACGACCTGGACTCGGACAACTGGCTCGTCTCCGAATCAGGAAAAGACGTCACGGCAACGCAGTATCTGGCGGCGCTCGAATCCTACAACCAGTTCAGCCGGGCGATGGCCTCATGGTGGGCGGGCGGCTTTGATATCCTCATTACCCCGACCATCACGCGTCCCTCACCGAGGATCGGCGAGTTCGTACCTGACCCAGGCAAACCGCTCGACGCCTTTACCCGCAGCGGCGCGATCCTCGCCTTTTGCATCCCGTTCAACATAACAGGCCAACCCGCGGTCTCCTTGCCGATGCATTGGAACGGCGAAGGCCTTCCGATCGGAGTCCAGTTCATCGCCGCGATGAACCGCGAAGACCTTCTGTTCCGTCTTGCGGCGCAGCTCGAAGGCGAGCTTCGATGGAGCGAGCGGCGGCCACCGATCCACGCCGCAGCGTAGTAGTGGAGGGGATCGCGTGGCTGAATCGAAGAATCCCGCTCCCGATTCCCGGAGCAACGACGAACGCGTCGAGGAGTTGGCCAAAGAGCTGGCCGACCGGCTGCGCGCAATGCCCAATCGCAATGAACTCACCGACTACGCGGTCAGCATCCTCAAGGAAAGCAGCGAGGATGCGGGCCAATCCGAGCAGGCGGCGGCGACGGCCGAGCGCGCAGCGAGGAACGATCCGTTCAACCCGATCGCGTTTGCAATTCCGCTGCTGGTGATAGGCGCCGTTCTGTGCGCGACGGGAATCCTGGCCGGCGTCGGGCTCGGCGTAATCGGGATCGCGTTGCTGATGGTGCTGTGGGGGCTGATCGTCGCGCTCTTCGGCCGCTTGCGCGGCGCCGCCAAACCGCATCCGTAATTGCAGCCCCGCGCTCGTTGCGCAAAACCCGTCTTTTCAGCGAGACTTCGTTCAACGAGACTTTCGTTGCGCGGACTGCGCAAAATTAGGTAGCCTTACGCCGCATTCCGAGCATGCCTCGCGGGCATAAAGTCGTAAGAATTGGAATCTTTTACAATATTTGCTCAGATTGCCGAGGGTGCCGTTGGCGGGCATCTGCCGGGAGTTTTGGTGGTAGCGGATGGCTAAGTTCGACTGGAACGAAACCAAACGCCAGATAACCGAGTCGCAGGTCTGGCAGTCGATATTCAGGCACGGCTACGAAGACACGCCGCGCAACCGGATCCAGATGGTGTCCGGCAACGTGTGGCTGCATCTGCATCCGCCCAAGGTGCAAAAGCACGTGGTGCGCCTGCGCTTCACCTGGTGCATGGGCGGCATCACGTTCCTGCTTTTCCTGGTGACGGTGGTCACCGGCGTGTACCTGATGTTCTACTATCGGCCGACCGCGGAATACGCTTACGCCGACATGAAGTACCTGGAATTCGACATGCCGTTCGGGATGCTGATGCGCAATATGCATCGATGGGCCGCGCACGGGATGGTGATCGCGGTATGGCTGCACATGTTCCGGGTGTTCATGACCGGCTCGTACAAGCCGCCGCGCGAGTTCAACTGGGTGGTCGGCGTGATCCTGCTGGTGCTGACGCTGCTGCTGTCGTTCACCGGATACCTGTTGCCGTGGGATCAACTTTCCATTTGGGCGGTGACGGTCGGCTCGAACATGGCGCGCGCCACGCCGCTGCTCGGACACGGCGGTCCGTTCCATGAAGTGCTCGGAGTGAATCCGGTTTACGACGCGCGCGCATTTATTTTCGGCGGCGCGGAAATCGGACCGCACACGCTGCTGCGTTTCTACATTTTGCACTGCATCTTTTTTCCGCTGATCGCGGGCATCTTCATGGCGGTGCACTTCTGGCGAATCCGCCGCGACGGCATGTCGGGGCCGCTCTAGTACGGGACGAGGACGGCCGATGGGAGAGGTATTTTCATGGCTGTCGCACGCGGGAATCGTGCGCGTGCTGTCGGTGCCGGCCGCCATCGCGGTCATGCTGTATGTCGTGTACGTGCTGGCGGCGCCGCCCCCGTGGAGCGACGACGAGGACGGAGCGCCTCGCTAAGGGATTATCATGGCAAGCCGGGAAGCTGACGAAGGCGGGCTCGCGATGCGCGCGGCGGGAGCAGGCGCGGGCGGGGCTGCGGCAAGCACGCAGCCGGGGGGCGGGTCCAAGCGCATCGAAGCGCCGATCAAGAAGGCGGGCGGCGGCGGCGAAGAGAAGCTGCACACCTGGCCGTTTCTGGTGCGCAGCGAATTCCTGATAGCGATTCTGGTGATCATCGTTTTGACGGTGTGGTCGCTGCTGCTCAACGCGCCGCTGGAGCAGCCGTCAAATCCGACTCGGACGCCGAATCCGTCGAAGGCGCCGTGGTACTTTCTGGGCTTGCAGGAAATGCTGGTGTTTTTCGACCCGTGGTACGCGGGCGTGGTGCTGCCCTGCTTGATCATCGTGGGCCTGATGATGATCCCGTATCTCGACATCAATCCGAAGGGCAACGGCTACTACACGTTTCGCGAGCGAACGTTCGAGATTCTGACTTTTTTCGTCGGCTTCCACATTTTATGGGTCTCATTCATCATCATCGGCACATTTTTCCGCGGTCCCGGATGGAATTGGTTTTGGCCGGGCCAGGTCTGGGACCCGCATCTGGTGGAGGCGCTGACCAACGTCGATTTGCCGTACATGTTCGGCTTGCGCGACTACGTGGCGTCGGCGATTTTCGGATTGGCGGTGATCGGCGGCTACTTCGCGGTAGGGTACGCGGGGTTATATTTCTGGATACGATCGCGGCCGGCGGGCGATCCATGGTCGGCGTTTCCCGGCGGCGGCCGGGAGATATTGAAGAAATGGGGGCCGGTGCGCTTCGGTATCACCGGATTCCTATTGCTGGCGATGGCCGGCGTGTTCATCAAAATGACGCTGCGGCACGCGTTCAACATCAAGTACATCCTGGTTACGCCCTGGATTAACATCTGACGTGCGCGCGACCCCGTGTTCATCCTCGCCAAAGTAATTCAGGCGCTCGGAATCGCCGATGTCGGCTTCGCGCTGTACGCGGGGATGACCCAGCCGAACGGGATGGGAACCGAATACAAGTTCACCGGGATCGGCATTGTGGTTTTTCTCGTCGGATACGCCGTCGAGGTGCTGTGGACTCGCGCGGGTAAATGACTATTGAGTATTTGTGGGTATCTGGACGGCGGCCCCGCGGCGGGATTCGTAGTCGAGGAACAGGATAACAGCAGATGGCTGGCAGACCGGGGCTCGATCCCGTTGAAGAAGGAAAATCATACAGCGCTCTGTTCGTGCTGATGATAGCGGTGTTGCTCGCGACCACGGTCTGGTCGATTTGGGACGACACAATCTCGCGCCGCCCGTGGAAGCAATACCAGCTCCAGTGGGATCGGCTGGCGTACGACAAGTACATGAAGGACGCGGCGGACGAGCAGAAGCGCCTCGACGCCGATCCCGAATACCAGAAAGTCTCGAAGGAGCTGGCCGCGGCGCGCGACGAACTCCACTCCGGCGCCACCGCCGCCAGGCTGGCCGCGCTGCGCGCGCAGTTGACCGATCTGAAAAACACCGCCAACGACAAGGATCAACTGGTCCGCTTCACCAGGTCGTATTTGACCGAGCGATCGTACGACTACAACCACGCAATCCAGGAAAGGGAAAACCCGGTACCGTACAAAAGGGAAATCGATAAGCTGAATGCCGAGCTCGCGCGGGAAGTTATCGTCTCCGATCAAGCCAGGGACAACCTGCAGGCGGTCAAGGATCAGATCGAGGCGCTCAACTCGAAGGTCGAGCGCCTGACCGATCGGCTGAAAAAGGTCACCGCCAAGCGCGACGATTTCCTCGACAAGGCTGACACGTGGATGATCCCGGTCAAGTTCCGCAGCATCGTCCTGTTCCGCTATCCCAAGCTTCCGAAGATTGAGCAGACCGCGATTGACGACTTCGACCGCAACGCCTTCGACGAGGCGATCGCGCGGGTCGATCGATGCCAGAGCTGCCATATGGGTGCCGACAAGAAGGGCTTCGAGAATGCGCCCGAGCCGTTTCGCACCCATAGCAACTTCGATCAGATCATATTGAAGCATCCGCCCGACAAACTCGGATGCACGCCATGTCACGACGGACAGGGGCCGGCGGTCAGCTCGGTGCTGGCGGCGCATGGCGACGATCCGAATTGGGATTCGCCGATGCTGCGGGGCGACAAGACGCAGTCGCGGTGCATCAAGTGCCATATCGACGTGGGCTCGCTGCTCGATTCCGGCGGCAAACCGATCGCGGCGAACTGGGTCGAAGGCGAACGGCTGTTCGAGCAGGCGGGATGCGCGGGATGCCATCTGGTGGCGGGCTACGAGGAGATGTCCAAAATCGGCCCGTACCTGAAGCTCGCGGCGGCAAAGCTCGACCCATCGTGGACCGTGCGATGGATCGCCAGTCCGGAGGAGTTCCGCCGGTCCACGCGCATGCCGGACTTCACGTTCCGGCGCGCCGACGCGGTTGCGCTGGCCGCGTTCATCCTGGACAGTTCGGCGAAGAATTCCAAGGACTGGCTCGCGGCTCATCCCGAGCCTGCGACGCTGGAGGCCGGCGTCAACGATCCGGCGTTGGTCGAGGAAGGCAAGGGCCTGTTCGAATCGGTCGGCTGCAGGGGATGCCACGCGATCGAGCCGAATCAGCATGCATCTCCGGTGGGCGTCGGGTCGGGCTTCGGGACGGGCCAGGCGTTCTCGGCCAAGGACTTCGCACCCAACCTGGGCAGGATCGCGGAGAAGACTTCGGCGGCGTGGATATACGCGTGGCTGAAGAACCCGCATGACTTCTCGCCGCACACGGCGATGCCGTCGTTGCGCCTGACCGATCACGAAGCGCAGGCGCTGACCGCGTTCCTGATGACGCATGGCAAGAAGAGGGAATTCGACGACCTCGCAACCGCGCTCGAGAATCCCGCGCAGATCAGGAAGGGCGAAGCGCTGGTGCGCAAGTACGGATGCTTCGGATGCCACGAGATCGAAGGGATGGACAAGGAGTCGCGAAACGGCGTCGAGCTGACGACCTTCGGCTCCAAGCACGTTGACGAACTATCTTTCGGCAACCGGACGCAGATTCCCCAGACCTGGGATCAGTGGACCTTCCATAAAATACAATCCCCGCGCGCCTACGCCACCAGGGACGTCGAGCAGTTGATGCCGAAGTACCGTTACAACAGCGCCGACATCCAGAACCTGGTCGTGTTCTGGCCGGCCTGACGCAGGGCAAGGTGCCGGAGCAGTACCGGATGCCCGGATCGGAGCATCAGGCGCAAATCGTTGCGGGCCGGCGAATCGTAAATTACTACAACTGCGTCGGCTGCCATGTCATCGAGAATCGCGGCGGTTACATCCGCCGCCTCTACCCGGGAGATGAAATCAACTTTGCCCCGCCGATCCTCGATGGCGAGGGCTTCAAGGTTCAACCCGAGTGGCTATTCGCGTTCCTCCAGGAACCGACCCCGATTCGTCCGTGGCTGAAAATCAGGATGCCCTCTTTTCATCTCACCAACGGTGATGACAACACGATCGTCAATTACTTCACCGCGCTATCGGACGTGAACGTGCTCTACACGTTCATCGACACCAACCTGATGACGCCGGCTGAACTGGCGGCGGGCGCGAAGATGATGACCAAGGACTACTTCAACTGCTTCAGTTGCCATCAGGCGGGCGACAAAAAGCCCGAGGGACCGCCGTCGGGATGGGCGCCGGACATGGCGCTGACGCATATCCGGCTCAATCCCGACTGGGTGCTGAAGTGGATCGCAAATCCGTCGGCGTTACAGCCGGGGACCAAGATGCCGTCGTACTATCCGGGCGGCCCGGAGGACATTCTGGGCGGCAATCAGGACCAGCAGATCCGCGTGCTGAGGAACTATATTTTCTGGCTTGGAACTCATCCGGCAGCGACACCGCCGGCCCAGACTGCGACGGCACCGGTGAAAACTGAGAAGCGAAAAGTGAAGTGAGTAACAGGTTGGTTGTGATCGTCCAGTCGATTGAGCGGGCGACTGATTATTCGCTAAGCTCGGGAAATTCGATTTAACTGAGTAAAACATATCAGCGATTTCGGCGGAGAAATGGTAATGAAAAAGTTTGCAGTTGTAATGGCGGCGTGTGCGGCTGTCGCGGTTGGCATGGGCGTTGGCGCCGGCCTGGCGAGCGCAGCCGGGGGCACGATCAGCGGAACCATCAAGTATGACGGTACGCCGCCCCCGCCCAGGAAACTCGACGTAAACAAGGACAAGGAAGTCTGCGCGCTGCATCCGCACTTCGAAGACGACCTGATCGTCGGCAGCGGCGGCGGAATCGCGAACGCGGTGGTGACCGTAAAAGGCGCCAAGGGCGACATGAAGCCCGGCGAAGTCAAGTTCGATCAGCGGGGATGCGACTACACGCCGCACGTGCTCGCGTTCCAGGCCGGCAGCACCGTGGATATCCTGAACTCGGACGGGATTCTGCACAACATCCATTCCTATTCGACCAAGAATCCCGCGTTCAACATGGCTCAGCCCAAGTTCAAGAAGGTAATCCAGCGAAAGGTCGAACAGCCGGAAGTGATCAAGATCACCTGCGATGCGCACGGCTGGATGCACGCGTGGTGGGTCGCGACCGACACTCCCTATTTCGCGGTGACCGACGACAAGGGCAACTACTCGATCGCGGGCGTGCCGCCGGGCAACTACGAAGTCGAAGTGTGGCAGGAAAAGCTCGGCACGCAGGATCAGAAAGTCGAAGTGAAGGACGGCGCGACGGCAACCAACAATTTCTCGTTCAAGCCGAAGAGTTGAGCGCCAAATCGCAGCGATGATTAAACGCCTCGACACGCTCGAAGTCGCGACCACCGATCTCGCGGACGCAGCGTCGATCTACGAAAAGAACTTCAGCTTTGCCGTTGCCAGGCCGGCCGACGGCAAGTCGGCGTCGGTGAAGGTCGGCGGCGCGGAAATCCGCCTCGTCGCGGCGGCCGCAATCGATTCGTCGAGCGAAGGGATGATCGGTCTCTGGCTCGAGGCGGAGGACGTGGATCAGGTGATCGCGGACTTTCGCGCCGCCGGTCTCGACCCCGGCGCGATTCGGATCGAGCCGGGACGCCGCATCCTGACGATCGATCCGAATCTGGCCAACCAGGTCCCGCTCTTCATCTTCGATCGCAAGGCCTGACCACAATCACCTCGCGCTCGCGGTCAGACCTCGCCGTTATCGACTTTGCGGCGTGATGACGCCGTTCGCCTCTGCCGTGTGCCGCGGCTGCTCGATCACGGAATGCAACTTTGGCTGGTCACGCCGAAGTTGTCGCTCTCAGAGTTGAACCACCGATCGGTGCCGCAGCTCGGGTTCTCGTCGATGCTGTCAACGCCTCCCAGATTGCCGGTGCTGGATATATCTGTAACCACATTTCCACCGTTGCCAACGTCGATAACGATCCCGGCGTCGCCGTTGTCCTGAGGACTGAAGTCGTAGATTCGGTTCCCCGAACTTGGCTTCACTCCCGCGCACGTGGTCCCGCGGGTGTCGTCGGCATGGCAGCCGATGTAGACTCCCGTCTTGGTGTTGTTGCGGCTACCGAAGCAGTTTACCTGGTTGCCCTTGCCGCTCCGTATCCAGACGCCGTACACGGAGTTATCGTCGGCGTCAAAATCATTGATGTTGGCGCCGGTGGCGCCGTTGAGGAAAACGCCCACCACGTTACCCGTGGGTGAAACCCAGTCCGAGGTGGTGTTCTTACCTTGAACCTCGAGCCCGTACTTCCAGCCCGACGGTTGCGAGTTGCCACCCTCGATGAATGCGCCGCTGGAACTCTTGAGAACATCAATTCCGGCTCCGGTCGAAGTCCCCGAGCCCGGACCCTGGACCGCAAAATCGTGCAGATTCAGGATGACGTTGCTCGCTTTGATCGCGATGCAGTCGCCGGCCGCCGTGAGAGCCTGCGAACTCGAAAGGTCCGATGTCACCGTGTAGGTACCGGCCTTCGTGATGGTGCAGCCGCACGCCGCAATAGATGTGGCGCACGCGGTCGTCGCGGCCAAGGTTTCCTCTTCGGCCCGTGCGCTGCCGTGAACGAGCAGTAAGGCGATAGCCAGCGTGGCAGCGACCTGGAGCCATTGTCCCGGTTCGAGTCGATGATGGTTCATATTTTGCTCCCTCTGTTGGCGGATTGTTCGCTGGCGAGCCGTTTACCTATAATTCAGATATCCTTATATATCAAACTCTTTGTTTTGACGATAGCTTATAATTCGAACTTCACTACGGAGTGTTCCGAGTGCGTCCGGAAGGAACCAGTCTGATCTCTGGCGGCGATCCGGGAGCTAGCAGCGATCCCCAACCGCTCGGGCGGTCAGACCTCGGTGGTGAAAGTGGCGCAGACCGCTTCTTCGAGCCTGCGGGTCAGCTCGGTGCGGTCGGCGCTGCGCATTTCTTCGGTCACGATCGGCTTTCCAATCGTCATGCGCATCGCGCAGCCCGGGGTCACGATTATCGCGCGGCGCGGGAAAATAAGGCCGGACCCGCTGATCGACATCGGCACCGCCGGCAACTTCGACAGGATCGCGAGCCAAGCGGCGCCGTCTTCGAACTCGTGCACCCGGTTGTCGTTGAAGCGATGGCCCTCGGCGAAGACGCACACGTCAAGCCCGCTTCGGATGATCGCAATCGCCTTGCGGATTTCCTTGCCACCGGCCTGACGGTCGATGATCACGTGACCGCCGCGTTGCATCGCGTAGCCGATCACCGGGATTTTGAGCAGCTCCTTCTTGGCCACAAAACGAGGCTCGCCCGGCATGAACGCGGCGACGGCGAAGATGTCGAAGAAGCTCTTGTGGTTTGCAACCAGGATGAACGATTTCAGCCCGGCGAGATTTTCGAGGCCTTCGATTTGCACCTTGATGCCGCAGAGGGCGATTATCCCGCGAGCCCATACGCGAGTGATCAGTGTGACCGCGTGCTGCTTGCCCATCGCGCCGGTGATCGCCGCAGCGATCGCCCAGGGCACGGTCCATAGCACCGAGAGCACCGTCGCGATGATGCCCCATGCGAGGTTGAAGATGCCGCGGCGCGCAGCGGCGGCGTACGGCGAAGCCTCGGCGTGATTGGCCATAGAAAATTACTCTGCCCGCGGCGAGCGGTGAGGCGCAAGCGTGTCCGTTGATAATTGATAGGGATTGAATGAGGACCCTACCTTCGTACTCTCCCTTGCAGGAGAGCTGTGCGAAACTGCTGGCAGAGGCAGAATCCTGAATCGCGCGCAGAATAGCGCGCTGTATAAGGACCCTCACCTTCATCCTCTCCCTTGCAGGGAGAGGAAATAATGCGGCGATCGGGTTACGCAAAGTTCTCCTTGCAGGAGAGCTGTGCGTAACTGGATATTGAATTCGGAGCAACTCGGCGTGGCGTGCCCCAAGTAAAGTCGAAGTGTTTTGCGCCGAGAAAGATCCGGGTTTCTTCGCTGCGCTCAGAATGACACAGAACACGACGTTCCAGCGTCCGGTGCTGGTTACGCCCAAATTTCCTTGCGGGGCGAGGGGAAAGCAGCGAGCCGCTTTGGACTCGATTAGCCGGACGTATCCCGCAAAACGCGGAAAGTTGACTCCGCCCTGATGGCGCTGGTACTTGGATCATAGCGAGACAAAGCCGATCGTCGAGGATTTAATGGGCCATATCACCGGGTTTCAGCAGTTTCTCGAAATCCTGACCGTGCCGGACAACGTCCCGATCATCGGGATGATGATCCTGGTGATGTATTTCACCTATGTCGCGCTCAAGCAGGGCCGCCGCAACGATCAGCTGATCGAGCACGGCCATCGCGAGCGCATCGCCGATGAGATGAGGAAGTAGGCGCGGGGCGGATGATCCTCGCGATTGCCGCCGTTCTATCTGCCACGATTCAAACGACCCCGGCCGCGAATTTATCCGCGGCGTCCGACTACACCACCGAAACGGCATGCGCCGAAATCAAGATTGCGCTTCATGCGATAGCCGGCGCGGAGCACGACGAAGCGATTGCGCTCGATCTTGCGTCGAGCGGGGGCAATTCGGCCGCGATGGTCGAGGCGCGGCTCTCGGTCCTGCTCGATCGCACGCAGGATCTGCGCGTCGCGCTCAGGCACGTGCGTCAAAGTGCGGTCGCGCGCGACCCGACGGTCGATCAATGCACGCGGATGGGGTTTCGCGCGCTGGTCATATCCGAGAAGCTGACTTCCGACGTGGAAACCGTTCTGTTCGGCGGCGATGATGCGGTCGCGCAAGCGCCTGGGCTGAGTTCTGCTCCCCTTGCATCGCCGCCCGCTCGGCAACCCTGACCTGCCGGGCGGCAGCGTTGCGTGGAACGAACACCGCCGCCACCGCAAGCATCAGCAGAACCGCCTGCGCGCCGAGTGATTGAACAGTCGGGAACAGACCGAGCATCGGAATCGTCGGCGCGTAATCCACGAAGGTGGCCGATACGATCGACGCTTCCTGCAAGCTCGCGATGCCCTGGCCGACAAAGACCACCGCCATCGCGTAGAGCATGATCGAAGTCGCGCGGAAGAAGACCCCGATCGGGATTCGATCGGCGGCGCGCCTGATCACCACGAAGGACGCGGCCAGCGCGACCGCGGCAACTGCGATGCCCGCCCCCACCGCGTGACGCTCGACCGCCTCGGTCGCGCCGTTGGTGAGCGCCTGAAAGAACACAATCGTCTCCGCACCCTCGCGCATCACGGCGAGAAACGCGGTGAGCCCGAGCGCGATACCGGGGATCGCGCTGCGCTCGGCGCTCTCGAGTTTGTGCGAGATAAACTTCATCCAGCGGTCGGCCTGGCCCTTCGAGGTCATCCACGAGCTGACGTAAAACAGGGTTGCGGCGGCAAAGAGCTGGAAGACGCCTTCGAGCGTATCGTTGGCGTCGTCGGTGATTATATGGTTGACCACCCACGCCAGCACGACGCTGGCGATGATCGCCGCCAGCGCGCCCGCGTAAACGTCACGGGAGCGGCCGACTCGTCCCTCGGCGCGGGTGGCGGCCGCGAGCGCCACGACGACCAGCATGGCTTCCATGCCTTCGCGGAACAGGATGCCCAGCGAGTAGAAGAAGTAAGCGACGGCGGTTTGAGTGATCATTTATTGACGCTCGATTTAATTCTGAGAATGATTCTCAATTCCGACTGTAGCCCCAACCCCGCACCCTGTCAACGATCGCGATTTATCCCTCCCAAGCGCGCTCAGCGGCTCATACTTGCGACCGTCCGACGCCGGTAGTAACGTCGGTAATGAAGCGGGCCCGCCGATTTTTCGCGCGTACGGCCGCTTCAAGTTTTTTTCAGGGCTGATTCGGGGATGCGGGCCCTGCGATGCATTCGGACGTCGATGCGATGCCCAGTTTGAGGCGGTCAATCTCCTGATGCGATGCGTCTATTGCAGCAAGCGCGCCGGTTTGATTCGCCGCGTGTGCGCGGTGTGTGCGAAAGTAGTCGCGATCGTGGACCGCGCCGGCGGCGAAGTCGGACTGACCGGACTGGTCGATATTTTCGTGGCAGAGGGTCTCACGCGGGAGCAGGTCGATGCGGTGCTCGACATGGAAGTCGGCGCGGAGCCGACAATCCGCGACCGGCTCACGTCGAGCATGACGAACGTCCTGATGCGCAACCTCGGGATGCCGGGGCGCCAGTCGCCCGAAGACGTAAGGAAGGTGCGCACCGCGATGCGAAACGGCGGCGGCGCCGGCACGTGGGTCGGTGGAGAGGGGCCCCCGGAGCATCATTGAGATGCGCCGGTCACTGAATCGACCCTGATTAGTTTCGGGAGAGGCGAATGAATTTGCAGCAGATCGGCGTCATCGGGGCGGGGCAGATGGGAGCGGGGATCGCGCAGGTCGCCGCGCAGGCGGAAATCGCGGTCGTGATGCACGATATCGCGCCGGAGCTTTGCAAGCGCGGGGTCGATTCGATCGCGCGCAACCTGGGGCGGATGGTCGAGCGCGGGCGTTTCAAGCCCGAGGAGCGCGACCGCGTGATGCGCCGCGTCAGGACGACCACCGAGCTCGAGGACCTGGCCGGGGTTGGCTTCGTGATCGAGGCGGTGATCGAAAACGAAGACGCGAAGATCGCGCTGCTGCAGAAGCTCGACCGGATCTGTCCTCCCGAGACGATTTTCGCCTCGAACACCTCGTCGATTTCGATCACCAGGATGGGGGCACGGACTTCGCGCGCCGACCGCGTGATCGGGATGCACTTTATGAACCCGGTCCCGGCGATGAAGCTGGTCGAAATCATTCGCGGACTGGCCACCTCGGAGGCGACTTTTCAGCAGACCCGCGCGCTGGCCGAGCAGCTCGGCAAGACCACGATGACGGCGCAGGATTTTCCCGGGTTCATCGTCAATCGCGTGCTGCTGCCGATGATCAACGAAGCGATTTACACGATGTACGAAGGCGTCGGCGGCGTAACCGATATCGACATCGCGATGAAGCTCGGCACCAATCAACCGATGGGCCCGCTCGAGCTGGCGGACCTAATCGGGCTGGACACCTGCCTTGCGATCATGGAGGTGATGCATCGGGTGCTGGGCGACGACAAGTACCGTGCATGCCCGCTGCTGAAGAAGTACGTCGATGCCGGGTACCTGGGCCGCAAATCAGGCCGCGGTTTTTATGTATATGATGAGAAGGGTACTTTGATTCCGCCATCGCGCTGAGCATGGCTGCGCGCCGGGGTCTCCGGCGTGCGCCGGGAGGAGACCAGCATGTCCGTAAAGGCATTCATCCTGATCGACACGTCGCCGGGAAAGGCGCGCGAGGTCGCGGCCAAGATTCGAGGCGTGGGCGGCGTTTCGGTGGCGCATGCGGTCACCGGGCCGCACGACATCATCGCGATCGCCGAGGCCGCGGACGTGACCTCGCTCGGCGAGCTGGTGGTGCAGAAGATTCAGAGCGTGACCGGAGTCAATCGGAGCCTTACTTCAATCGTCGCGGATTGAAGCAGGCAAAACAGGATCGCGGCAGCGCGGCCGGGCGCGATCGTGTGGACCAGGAAAAAAAAACCGCATTCAGGAAGTAGTGTATCGATGGCTGAATTACCGGTAATCAAGCGGCTCAGAAAAGACCTCGAGACGCTCAAGCGCGAGCTCACCGTGGACCTGCCCAAGGAACTCGAACGCGCGCGCGCTCACGGCGACTTGTCCGAAAACGCCGAATGGGCCATGGCCAAGCAGCGCCAGGAGTTCATCCGCGCCCGGGTGGGCAACCTCGAGGCGCGAATCGTCGAGCTCACGATGATCGACCTCGAGACCATTCCGCGCGACACCGTCGGCCTGGGCAGCCGGGTCCGGCTCGAGGATCTCGACGAGGGCGGCATCGCCGAGTTCGAGATCGTGGTGCCGGAGGAAGTTGACGGCGCGCAGAACCGCATCTCGCTATCCTCCCCGCTCGGCCGCGCGCTAATCGGCAAGGCGGCTGAGGACGATATCGAAGTCGTCACGCCCAAGGGCAAGCGCGCGTACATGGTGAAGCAGCTTACGACGATCCATGCGCTGCTGCTCGTGGCGGAAAACGGGACCAAGTAACCGGTGGCCCGTGGCTCGGAGCCGGGCCAGCAACAAATAGCCGACGCTACAAGATTGCAGGTCGCACGTGGTCCCAAGGAGTTACATTCGCACGGGTTACTCTATAACGCTCTCCGTCGAATGCCGTTAGATAGAATTCGCGGGCATGTGCGTGCGTAACGTCGTAGTGAAAGCCAGCCGTCACCGCGTAACAGAAGCGATATTTACGCTCGCCCCTCCTTTCTTCAGGTGTTCGCGCATGAAGGCTCTTGTCGATTCTGAACATCCTGCTGTCCGCGTCCATCCAGACGCGGCCATCGTGGCTCGATCGTTGGTGCTCCTTGTGAACACCCTGCAGAACTGTGTTCGCTTCGTCTAGTCGAGCCGTATCGCGATAGCAGTCACACCTTCTCCAATAATCGCCGAGTCGTCTCGCGGGTATAAAGCTGCGCGGTGGTAGGAGAAGCGGATGGTTCAAGTCCCGAGGCTGAACTACGCTCAGCCACCGACGCTCGAAGCTGAGTGCCACCTCAAGTGCGGCTCGGAACTCATTCCAGCTCAGCCTTTCTAGGTCACCAGTTGTGGCCAACGAGATGACACGACAATCGAAACGAAATGCGTCGATCAAGCGCCTGGAATCGCGGGACGGCAGCGCCGCAATATGAACAAAGCCCGACTGAACATTACTCCTCACTTGACTCAGATCCCCTGAGGCGATGCGCGATATCTCCTCATGGGTCGATGGCACGTGACGGAACTCCACATCAGAAATTCCCTTGGCCCAGCTATCAAACTCGGTTCTTAGACGACGATGGGCGTGGAGCGGCATGCCCACGATTTGAACTTGAAGGCTCACGGTTGGTTCTTTCCGTCACCAGGATCTCTTCCGAGGAACCATCCGAGCGGAATCTTGATTTCCGCGAGTTTTTCTAGAGGGATCTGGTCTAGTATCGAGTACAGTTTCCTTCGCTCGGGCTGAGGCTTATCAGACAGAGAACCGCGCTCACTACGGGGAACCTCGTCGCCAGAGGACGGGTGAAGTGGGCGGTCCTGTTGTTCAATCCAGGGATGGCCTTCTACTTTCTCCTTCTCTGCCCACGATTCGATATACGCAACGATCGCCGCCAACCAGGTTCTATTCCACCGAGTTCGAATCGTGGGGAACTCGGCGAGTGCCCGCGAAAAGGCGCTGAACCCTCCGTAGCCTGACAGTGCGGTCCGCACTTCTCGTAGCGGCGAGTCCGCTCCTAGACCTTCCAAGAATTTTTGTCGCCACTCCAGCTGGACATCACGCGGTATTGGTTCAATGCGAATGGAGCTTTTGAGGACCTCAGGATCAGAATCGAATAGTATGCGGTCACTACTGGGATCGTATGCACGAATCTTTCCCTCCTGTGGAAACGAGACGAAAGCGTCCCAAAAGTCCTTGCGAATTCTAATCGGAGCTTCGTATTCCTTCAGCGATTCCTCTTGCCCCACAGGGACGGCTAGGAAGTCCGTCCCTTCTCTGAACTTTACCGCCGCGACTTCGCTGTGTGCGACGAAATCGCCGAAGGAATTTATTCCCAGAGCGGCTTCATTAAATTCCGTGCCGGCGACTCGCGCTCGTTCGAGCAGGGCGGACTTCAGTTGGCTGCCCAGAATTGGGCGCTGCTCCCGCGCCCATCGTTCGCCGATAACTGTCTTCAGGAGTTCCTTAGCCTCTGATTCGGTCACGTGGTTCCTCCTGAAAATAAAAAGGGCCGCATTTTCAAATACGGCCCTTTCAGATCAAATAGAGATCGTAAATCGAAGTGTTTACAGTTTGCCTGCTTGTTCCTAAAGGGTCGCTCGCAAGCGGATCCGAGATCAGCAATTCCTGCGCAGGTACCGGAACTCCAACCCCGCCCCCTGTCGGCACCCTTCCGCGTAGCGTCTATATAAAGGCCACCGGAATCACCCGTTAGTCTACTGCCCTGCCTTTGATTGTCAAGGTCTGCCATACCCGCCAAACCGTCGGAATACGAACACTGTTATACAAAATGCAACGCGCGATCAATCGCCGAACATCGCGTCGATCTGTTCCTTGAAGTGCTCCCCAACGATCTTGCGGCGCACCTTGAGCGACGGCGTCAGCTCGCCATTTTCCTGCGTGAACGGCTGCGGGACGATGGTGAACGCGACGATCATTTCCACGTCCGAGAGCTGCTTGTTGATTTCGCGAATCCGCCCATGCATGAAGGTTCTCAACGCCTGTGATTTCGCCAGCGCCTCTGCGTTCTTCGGATCCAGGTTGTTGCTGGCGAGAAACTCCACCAGATTTTCGTAGTCCGGCACTATCAGCGCCGCCAGATGCTTGCGGCGGTCGCCGAACACGCAGGCTTGCGAGATGAATTTGTCGCCGGCGAGCTTGCTCTCGACGTAGGCGGGCGACACGTTCTTGCCGCCCGAAAGCACGATGATCTCTTTCTTGCGGTCGGTGATCGCGATGTATCCCTCGACGTCGATTTTGGCGATGTCGCCGGTATGCAGCCATCCTTGTTCGTCGATCGCTTCCCTGGTTTCGGCCTCGAGCTTGTAGTAGCCCTTCATGATGTTCGGCCCGCGCAGAAGCAACTCGCCGTCGGCGGCGGTTTCGACCTGGATATGCGCCAAAGCCCGGCCCACCGTGCCGATTCGGGTCTTGCCGTTGTGCAGATTGCACGCGACCACGGGAGCCGCCTCGGTCAGGCCATAGCCCTCGACGATTGGAACTTCGGCGGCGGACAGGAACCGGTTGATCTCGGTCGGCAGCGGCGCGCCGCCGGAAATCAGGTAGCGTATTCGATTTCCGAAGATCGAGCGCACTCGCGCGAAGACCAGGCGCCTGAACAGCGCCATCGACAGCGCAAGCATGGGCGGAAGCGGTTGGCCGCGATGCCGGTATTCAGCCGCTTGTTCGCCCGCCGCCAGCGCCATTTTGAACAGCCGCTGGCGAATCGCAGGCGAGCTCTCCACCGTGCGCATCACGCGGCTATGTATCACTTCGAGCAGGCGCGGCACCGTGAGCACCACCGTCGGATTGACCTCGGTCAAGTTCGCCGCAATCTGCCCGAGGCTTTGGGCAAACGCGATCGTCGCTCCCGCCATCATCACGGTGTAATAACCCGCCGTCCGTTCGAACGAGTGCGCGATCGGCAGATGCGACAGCGTCATGTCGCTGGCGTCCAGCGTAAGCGCGGCGAGCGCGTCCTCGCAGTTGGCAATGATGTTGCCGTGCGAGAGCATCACGCCCTTGGGCGCGCCGGTGGTGCCCGAGGTATAGATGATCGTCGCGAGGTCTTCGCTGCTGCCCTCGACAATCGGCGCCGGCGTGTCGCCGCTCACCGATGCCATCGTCGTGATCGCGGGCGCTGCGTTCGCGGCGGCGGCGGGTTCCGCGCCGCGATGCATGGCGACGATCGCCGTGACTTCGGGAATCGAACTGCCCAGCTCGATAATTTTCTTGATCATCTCGGGCCCGTTGGCCACGACGACTTTCGCTCCCGAGTCGCTGATAACGTGTGCGGTCTCCTCGCGTCCGCTGGTCGTGTAGAGCGGCACGACGATCGCGCCGAGCCCCAGCACGGCCTGATCGACCACGATCCATTCGGGGCAATTCTCGGAAAGGATCGCGACGCGATCGCCCGGGCGCACGCCCAGGCTCGGCAGACCGGCGCGAAGCTTTCCGGCGGCGTCTGAGATTTCGGTCCACGAGTGGTCGGTCCAGACTTTGCCGGGCTTGTCCTTCAGGAACACCCGCGCGCCGTGCTTGCGTACCTGCGCCTGGAAAACTTGGGAAAGGGTCGCGACGCGATCAGCCATATGCGATAAATACCTCCCGTTGCTCGACTAGCCCTTGTAGCCCAAACCTTTGTCGCCGCCAATCTCGCGCGTACACCTTATTACCGGACCCGCAGCCCATGCGATCATCGGACCGCGAAGCGCTTGAAATTATTACCGAAATGTGGGCGTCATGGCGGCTATTGGGCAGGCGTTGCGGTGGCGGATAAATATTTTTCATTTCACTGGTCGTCGCGCTGACGGGCATAATCACACCCAATTCATGAATCGAAAGGCGTTGAACCGTTGCATCGGCCCCCTTGATCGGCGCGGCGAATGCTGGCGGGGAATTTTCGGATTGGCAGCGCAGAGGTAACGCTTCGATGCTCGAGCACCTGTATTTTCCGCACGACATCTCAACCTTCGGTCCGCAGGTCGATTGGCTGTTTGAGTTGATCTTCTGGCCCGTGGCGGCCGTTTGGATCGCGGTGATGATCGCGATGGTGCTCTTCATGGTTCGCTATCGCGCCCGGCCCGGCCGCAAGGCGGAATACATTGAAGGCAATCCGCGTCTCGAAATCATCTGGACCACGGCGACCGCCGTTATCCTGGTGATTCTGGCGCTTATGAGCCGCTCCACCTGGGCTGATATCAAGGAGCATGGCCCTCCGGGGGAAGCGTTCTACCTGGTGAACGCAAAGCAGTTCAACTGGGAATTCACTTATCCGGGGCCCGACGGCAAATTCGGCGCCAAGGGCGAGCTCACGATCGAGAACGAGCTGCACGTGCCGCTCAACAAGGTGGTGCGGATCGATCTGACTTCAAGAGACGTCATCCACAGTTTTTTCATCCCGAACATGCGCCTCAAGCAGGACGTGGTGCCCGGCCACGTCACCCACGTCTGGTTCGAGGCGACCGAGACCGGACAATACGAAATTGCGTGCTCGGAGCTGTGCGGCTTCGGGCATTCGGGGATGAAGGCCAACCTGACGGTCCAGTCGCAAGAGGATTACGACAAGTGGCTCAAAGACGTGTATGCACACCCGCCCGCACCGCCCTCGGCGGCCACGCCGCCCCAAGGAGCTAGCCCACAATGAGCAGCACGGCAGCGGTTGCGGCGCACGGCGCGCGCGCGGAGCATTCCTCGTCCGGCTTTTTGCGCACGTATATTTTTTCCCAGGATCACAAGATGATCGGGAAGCAGTTCCTGTTCATGGCGCTGGTCATGATGGCGATCGGCGGACTGATGGCGATGCTGATGCGGTGGGAACTGGCGTTTCCCGAAACCCAGGTCCCGGGATTTCACTGGGTGCCCGAGCCGTTCATGTACGACGGCGCGATTCCGCCCAATACCTACAACGCGATGTTCACGATGCACGCCACGATCATGATTTTCTTCGTGGTGATCCCGATCCTGGTGGGATGTTTCGGCAACTTCCTCATCCCACTGATGATCGGGGCGCGTGAGATGGCGTTCCCGAAGCTGAACATGCTGTCGTTCTGGGTCGGCGCGGTCGCGGGCCTGATCCTGCTTTCTTCGTTCTTCGCAACCGGCGGTTCCGCGGCCGCGGGATGGACCTCGTACGCGCCGTTGAGTGCGGTGGCAATCTACACCGGCGTCGATTGGGGCCAGAACTTATGGTGCATCAGCCTCATCGTGCTCGGCGTGTCGTCGCTGATGGGCGCGATCAACTACATCACCACGATCGTCAACATGCGCACCGAGGGGATGCACTTCTTCCGCCTCCCGCTGGTGATCTGGTCGCTGTTCATCACCGCGATTCTGACGCTGCTCGCCATTCCGATGCTGACGACGGTGTTCGCACTCCTGCTGTTCGACCGCATGGGCGGCACCCATTTCTTTCTGCCCGCGGGTGGCGGAGAGCCGCTGCTGTGGCAGCATCTGTTCTGGTTTTTCGGCCATCCCGAGGTTTACGTCATGATCCTGCCCGCGATGGGGATCGTCTCCGACATCATCGCGACGTTCTCGCGCAAGCCCATATTCGGATACCGCACGATGGCGTACACGATGATCGCGATCGCGGCCCTGTCGTGGACCGAATGGGGCCAGCATATGTTCCAGTCGGGGATGAATCCGGCGCTCGCCGGCGGTTTCATGATCACCACGATGATCGTCGCGGTGCCGGCGGCGCTTATGACTTTCAACTGGATCGCCACGCTCTACAAGGGCAGCATCCATTACACGGCCGCGATGTTGAACGCGCTGGCGTTCGTCGCGATGTTCGTGATCGGCGGGATGTCGGGAATCTGGATGGCGTCCGCGCCGGTGAACATGTACCTCCACGATACTTACTTCGTCGTCGCGCACATTCACTACGTACTGTTCGGCGGCAGCCTGTTCGGGATTTTCGCGGGCCTCACCTATTGGTATCCTAAGATGTTCGGCCGCATGATGAACGAGACGCTGGGCAAGATTCACTTCTGGATCACGTTCGTGTCGTTCAATTGCACCTTCTTCCCGATGCACATCCTGGGGATGGCGGGGCACATGCGCCGGATTTACAATCCGCAGCAGTACGATTTTTTGAAGCCGATCATTCCAATAAACGAGTTTATTTCGATAAGCTCTTTCGTGCTCGGCGCCGCGCAGCTCCTGTTCCTGGCGAACATCGTGTGGAGCTGCTTCAAGGGCGCCAGGGCCACCGAGAATCCATGGCACGCGAATACTCTGGAATGGACAACGCCTTCGCCGCCGCCGCACGGCAACTGGCCCGGGACGGCGCCTATAGTTTACCGTGGACCGTACGAGTACAGCTCGCCCGGGGTTGCCGAGGATTTTCTGCCGCAATCGCAGTTGATCAAGCCCTCGGCGGCTGCGGCGGGTTAGGCGCTCGCGCCAATAACAAATGAATCAGTTGCACTTGTCAGCCGGGGATGAGAAAGCGCGTGGGCTGCATCGCTTTGCGGTGCTGACCGCGGCCGCCACTTTTTGCCTCATCTTCGTCGGCGGACTTGTTACCTCGACCGGTTCCGCGCTGGCCGTTCCGGACTGGCCGCTGGCGTTTGGCAAACTCATACCGGCCTGGGAGGGCGGCATCCGTTTCGAATTTGGCCATCGCGTGGCTGCTGGAACGGTCGTGATTCTTACCCTGGTGCTGATGGCGTGGGCATGGCGCGCGGAGCCGCGGCGATGGGTCCGCAAACTCGTCGTGCTGGCGTTCGGACTGATCGTCGTGCAGGCCGTGCTCGGCGGAATCACGGTGCTGTTCGAGTTGCCGCTGGCGATCGCGGTTGCGCACGCCGCTACGGCTCAGGCGCTGTTGTGCCTGATGGTGTCGATCGCTATCTTCACCAGTCCGCGCTGGAGCGCGGCCGTGCACGTCGATGATCCCCCGTCACGAATCCCGCTGCCTGCGCTTGCCGCCGCGATGACTGCCGTAATCTACCTGCAAATTCTGATCGGCGCGGTGATGCGGCACATGGGCGCGGGGCTGGTGATCCCCGATTTTCCGCTCTCCTTCGGCTATTTGATCCCGCCGTATTGGGACGAGCACATCGCGGTTAATTTTGCGCATCGATGCGGCGCGGTGGTTGTCACCGCGATGGTTTTGTGGACGGTCGCGCGCGTGCTGCGGACGCATCGCGAGATCGGCGCGCTTCGCCGTCCCGCGCTCGCGTTGTTCCTGCTGCTGGTTGTCCAAATCTGTCTCGGTGCGATTACAATCTGGAGCGACCGCGCAGTGCTCCCGACGACCAGCCACGTCGCGCTCGGCGCCGCGGTGCTGGCGACCGGCCTGACGCTGACGCTTCGTGCCTATCGCATCCTCGGCGCGCCGGTTCGCGCCCGTGCGATCGAACCGCACGCGAGTTCGCGCGTAATCGAACGGCAGGTGACCGCGTGAATGCCAAAGTGGCAACCGTTGAATCTGCGCTTGCGCTGCCGCGCGGCCGCCTGAGCGATTATTTCGAGCTGACCAAGCCGCGCGTGGTGCTGATGGTGCTGGTGACGACGCTGGCCGGCTTCTACCTGGGCGGGCGCTCAGGATTCGATGTCACGCTCGCGCTGAATCTGCTCGCGGGCACTGCCTTGGCCGCCGGCGGGACGCTGGCGCTCAATCAGTACGTCGAGCGCGACACCGACGCGATGATGAATCGCACGCGCCATCGTCCGCTGCCCGACATGAGGATGCGCCCGGCCGAAGCGCTGGCGTTCGGCGTCGGCGCGACCGCCGCCGGCTTCGTTTACCTGACGCTCGCGACCAACCTGGCCTGTGCCGCGGTGGTTGCCGCGATCACGATCGTTTATCTCGGCGCGTACACTCCGCTGAAGCGATTTACCTGGATGTGCAACCTCGTCGGCGCGGTTCCCGGTGCTCTGCCTCCGGTGGCGGGATGGGTGGCCGCGCGCGGCGGCCTCGGCTTGGAGCCGATCGTGCTCTTCGCGATCATGTTCCTGTGGCAACTGCCGCATACCTTCGCGGTCGCGCGGCTCTTCCGCGCCGACTACGCACGCGCCGGCATCCGGCTGCTTCCGCAAGATACCGCGCGCGGCGGAAATCCTTCCAATCCGGTCGTAATTGCCGCCAGCCTTGGACTGGTCGCGGTGGGGATCGTCCCGACCATGCTTGGCTTCGCTGGAATACCTTACATGCTAATCGCATCCGCGCTTGGGCTTGGCATGCTGATGTTTGGATTTGCGATGGTCCATTCACCCGATAATTCGCGGGCGGCGCGCCGGTTGTTGCTCGCGTCGCTGGTTTATCTGCCCATCGTGTGGCTGGTGCTCGTGCTGGATCGCATTTGAGCGCCGCCGTGAATGGCTTGGTGAAACGCGACGAGCGCAAAGACGACATCCGGCGGACGCTGAAGATACTGCTCGGCGTGATAGCCCTGCTGGTAGCGGTCTCCGTCGTGACGATTCTCGTGAAGCATTGATATGCCGCCCGGCGTGAAAGCATCGGCCCCCGATCGCAGCGCGCTACTTGCCGATCGGTTGGAACCGCAACTTACGCCGGGAAATCCCGGGGTGCTCGGGATGTGGGCGTTCATCGCCGGCGACGCGATGATTTTCGGCGCCGCATTCTCAGCCTACGGCGCGCTTCGCATCAACAATCCCAACTGGCCCGCGCCTGCCGAGTACCTCGGCATCGCCGTCCCGGCGGTGATGACGTTCATCCTGATCTGCTCGAGCTTCACGATGGCCGAGGCGCTCGACGGCGTCCGACGCGGCACTCAGCCGAAGTTCCGTATGTTCATGGCGCTGACCGTGCTCGGCGGGCTCGTGTTCCTTGGGATGCAGGCGTTTGAGTGGAATCGCCTGGCCGCCGAAAAAGGGATGTCGCTCCAGCGCGACCTGTTTGACGCGACCTTCTTCATCCTGACCGGCTTTCAAGGGTGCCAGGTTTTCGCCGGCGTGGTGTTCAACAGCGTGCTGCTGGTTCGCGGATCGATGGGCAGGATACCGGATACGAAGGCCGGCCTGGTCGAGATCGCGGGCCTCTACTGGCACTTCGTTGCCATCCTCTGGATCATGATCTTCACCTTCGTGTACCTGGTTTAGGACGCCGGTTTTCCCAACCACTACGGCCGGAGATGAAATTTAAGCCATGACGACGCAAGCGGCGATTTCAGGGCACGAGGCCGATCGTAGCCGGCCGAACTACGTTGCGGTTTTTATCTACCTGGCGATTTTGACCGCGATCGAGCTGGGCGTGTATGCGACCGGCATCCCGCAAGTCGCCAAAACCGGCCTGCTGATTGCGCTTGCATGGGCACAGGCCGTGCTGATCGCGATGTACTTCATGCATCTGGCGATGGAAAAAAAGGCGCTGGCTATCTTCGCAATGATTCCGGTAGTGCTGGTCACCTTTCTGTGCCTGATGCTGCTGCCCGATGTGACGGCGCGGACGTGGACGAAGTCCGAACACCAGATCGGCGCGCCGAATCCGGCCGGAGCGGAAGAGAATCCGGTTCCGCCGCCGCCCGTGCAACCGCCGCAGCATTAGACGGCTTGAAAAACGCGGGGACCTAATTGATTTCCTACTATTCGCTGGCGCCGCTCAACGCGATCCTCAATGGATGCGCCGCGGTCCTGCTGCTGGCGGGATTCATCTTCATCAAGCGCGGCTGGGTGCGGGCGCATCGCGTATGCATGTTCGCCGCGATGGGGTTTTCCGCCGCTTTCCTGACCTCGTATCTCATCTATCACTACAACGTTGGAAACGTGCGCTTCAGCGGCGAAGGATGGGTCCGCTCGCTGTACTTCGCGATTCTGATTCCGCACGTGATCCTGGCCGGTGCGATGCTGCCGTTTGTGGGCGCCACGATCTGGTTCGCGCTCCGCGGCAGTTTCAAGCGCCATCGGCGAATCGCGCGATGGACCTGGCCGGTGTGGATGTACGTCTCGGTGACCGGAGTGATTGTTTACCTGATGCTGTACCGGATCTACACGCCGATATATCCGCGGGTGCCCGTGGCTGTCGCCGAGTCCGCCTCGCGCTGAAAAAAAAGGGGCGGTCCGCTCGCCGCGAACCGCCCCACTCTTCTCTCACGCTTCGATTGGACGAATCTGCCCTTACGCCTTGGCGCTCGGACGGCTCGACACCGCCTGATACCATCGCGCGAGGTTCTTCTGATTATCCTCGACCCTGATTCCGGTCAGCCGCCCGAAATCGATTCCGATCAGCGCCGTGATATCCGCAATCGTGTAGCGCGGTCCCGCGATAAATTCGCGGCCGGCGAGCACCGTCTCGAGCCATTCCAGCCGTTTGATCGCCGCGCCGCGGCAGATCTCGCCGTATTCCTTGACTTGCGGGATGCGTCCCTTGAAGAAATCGCTGGTGTTGCGGAACGCGCCCGCCGTCATCATCAATATTTCGAGCTCCATCCGCCGGTTCCACATCTCGACGATTGCCTTGTCTTTCGCGTCGAGGCCCATCAGGCGCGGCTCGGGCTTGGTCTCTTCGAAGTAGCGGCATATCGCGACCGACTCCGCGATATGAGTGCCGTCGTCGAGTTCGAGCACCGGCAGCCCGCCCATCGGGTTGATTTTCAGGAACTCGGGCTTGCGATTTTCGCCGGCGGCGATATTGACCTGCTGGTAGGGGACGTTGATGCCTTTTTCCGCGAGGAAGACTCGCACGCGGCGTGGATTCGGAGCCTGGGTAAAATCGTAGATTTTCATAGTGGGTTGCAATTTAAAACTGTGCCGCGTTTCAGTCAACTCCCAAAAATCCATCCATTCAGCCGCGCGACTTGGGCGACGGTCAGCTAAGCCGCTCGCGATGATAGGCCAGACAGATCGCCGTGCCGATCGAACCGGTCAATGCGATCGCGAGGTAGAGCACGAGGAACACAATCGGGCGCGGACCCGGTGGCTGCTCGTACCAGAACAGCACCAGGTTGTACGGGACGTAGAACGCATAGACGATCGAAAGCGGGAGCACCCACCGTCGCAAGTGCCAGATGCCGTGGGCGTAGGCGAGAAGTACCGCGCCGAGCAGCGGCCCCAGCATGAGGTTGAGCGCGACGCCCTGGAACCTGTGACCGAAGACCACGAGGCCGAGGAGCGCCGGGTGGCGGGCAAATTGCAGCGCCTTGGTGCAGTCGGAGATTGCCAGCACGACGAACAGGATCGCCATCACGGTGAGGAACCATCCACGCGGCGCGCGAGCCGCCTGTGGCGCTTCATTTGCCATGTGCGGTCATCCCTCCAGGAATTTTCGGATCGCGCCCACAAGCGATTCCCGCTGCTCGTACATCACCATGTGGCCCGCATTCCTGATTATCTCAAGCCTGATGTTCTTGATGCGGCTCTCGAATTCCTTCGCGTAGGCCGGCGGGATCAGCTTGTCGTCGTCGCCCCACAAGAGCAGGGTTGGCGCGGCGATGCGATAGGCGCGCTTCTTCAGCCCTCGGTCGGGGATCGGCCACAGAAACTTGCTTGCCGCCGCAAACCGCTTCACCCGCTCGACGTACATCGCTTCGAGCACTTTGAAGTCCGACGGTATCGCCGTCATCATTCGCGCCGCCGGCGAATTGGGATCGTGGAACAGCAGCCCCGCCATCTCGGTAAGCTGTGCGGCGAACAGGTCGGGTATCGGCGTCTCGTCGATCCAGAAACCGGCCGGCGCTATCAGCACCAGCTTGCTGGCGCGATGCACGTCGAACGCGGCGATCTCGGCCGCCATCATCCCGCCCATCGAATGGCCCACGATATAGGCGGTCGGGATTCCAAGCTCGTCCATCAACTCGTGATAGAACAGCACCGCGTCTGCGATGTCGTCGATATGCTCGATCCCCGTGGATTCGCCGTAGCCGGGGAAGTGCGGCGCATAGACCTTGAAGTGCCTGCCCAGATCCTCCAGAAACGGCTCGACCGGCATCAGTCCGCCCGCGCCGTGCAGGTAGAGGAGCGGCTCGCCGCTCCCGTAAACCTGCATTTCGAGCGAGAACTTTCCGTTTAGAAGTTTCTGCGTCGTGTTCATTTCGCGCCCCGGACCTCCGTCGCGCCCGGCGCGCCCGCCCGCGCGACCCCGTTTGCTTGCGCGTTCTGGAAATGGACCGCGGCCGGCATCGCGATCTCATTTTGCGCCATCCGCCTGGGCGACCACTTGTCCTCGAAGCCGCTCCACAGGTCGCGCATGTGCGGCATGACCTCGGTGGCGAACAGCGTCGTGCTCTTGCGCACCAGTTCCGGCGGCATCGAGCCGATTTGCATCAGCAGCATCAGATGGCCGCAGTTGAGCGACTTCATCGCCTCGCGCAGACGCTCGCGCACGGTACTGGGCGAGCCCGCAATCACGTAGCCCTGATCGATGAAGTCCTTCCACTTGAGCCCTTCGCGCCTGAGCGCCGCCTGCTCGCCGACCTGGCCGAGTATTCCGGCCTTGATCGTCTTCACCGTGCGGTATCCCGGAGCGTCGGCGAAGCCGTTATAGACGTGCAGGCAGCGGTTGTAGAAGTAATCCATGTGCGCGGCGTAGTCCTTCTCCGCCTGCTCGTCGGTCTCCGAAACCGCGACCACCTGCGCGAAGCCCAGGCTGTAAGGATTCAGCTCCTTGCGCTTCTTCGCCATCACTTCCCAATAGCCGTCGGCAACCTTCTTGCCCGCGATATACCCGAAGTACGAAAGGAAGCTGTACTGATAGTCGTGGTCGGCGCAGAAGTCGTAGGTCTCGACCGAGCCTCCGCCCGGAATCCAGACCGGCGGATGCGGCTGCTGGAGCGGCCTTGGCCACAGGTTGACGTAGCGCAGCTTGGTGTACTTGCCGTTGAACGCGAACACGTCCTTGGCGGTCCACGCCTTGATTATCAGCTCGTGGGCCTCGTAGTACTTCTCGCGCAGCGTGGCCGGAACCTCGCCGTAACAGAAGTTGGTATCCATCGAGGTGCCGACCGGGAATCCAGCGACCAGCCGCCCGCCCGAGATAACGTCGAGCATCGCGAATTCCTCGGCGACCCGAATCGGCGGATTGTAGAGCGCGATCGAGTTGCCCAGCACCACCAGGCTCGCGTTGCGCGTGCGCCGGCTGAGCGCGGCCGCGATGATATTCGGCGACGGCATCAGCCCGTAGGCGTTCTGATGATGCTCGTTGACGCCCAGCCCGTCGAAGCCCATCGCGTCGGCGTATTCGAGCTGATCGAGGTAGTCATTGTAGAGCCGATGCCCGACTTTCGGATCGTACAAGTCGCGCGGGATATCGACCCACACGCTGTGATACTTTTCCTTGAAGTCTTCGGGCAGATACCGATACGGCATCAGATGGAACCAGGTAAATTTCATAGGCCTTTTTCCTTCTCGACCGTCGGCCGGAGAATTTATGTTGCGATTGCGCGGAGGAGAATGGCGATCTCCTCCGCGTTCGAGTGTTCCGCGATTGCGCGAATAGTGTCAAACGCCGGAGTCGGCGGCATCACTCCGAGATGCTGCGATGGTCGAAGAGCCGAATCGTGTAGCCGTCGGGATCGCGAAGTTCCGGGCCGTAGCCCCACACCGTCCGTTTCGGCGCGTGTACGAATTTCACGCGCTTGCGCTTGAGGGTCCGGTAGCGCGCGTCCACGTCCTCGACTTCGAAATGCATGACGAATCCCGAGGCCGCGCCTTTGGAGGGCTTGCCCTGGCTCATCAGGAGCGCCATCCCCCAATCGTCCTCCAGTGCGACGAAGCCGTTTTCGGCCACCTCGAATTCGAGCTTGAGACCCAGGTTCCTGACGTACCAGTCGCGCGAGCGGGCTGCGTCGCGCACGTTGATCAGCAAATGGTTGAGCTTCGCGTATTTTTTCTTCGCGCGCTTCATACGCAAATCCTAACGAACAGTTGACTTGGCGCTCAAGCCGGGTAGTGTTCATTGTGATTCGCCCGGGGAAGCCGGTGAAATACCGGCGCTGCCCCGCAACTGTAAGGCCGAGCGTCGCTGAAAACAGAATCGCGCCCACGGCGCGAGCCGCGCTGGGTTTTCTTGGTCATGTCACCAAGTTAATTCGCGTCGCTGAAAAAAATCGCGGCGCTCGTCGAGTCAGGCGACCGGGTGAATCAACGGAGCCGTAAGAACCTTCGCGGGAGAGGGAGGCTTCAGGAGTCTTTTCAGTGACTACTGCCGGCGCCATACTGCCGCGTAGTCGTTCGTCACTCCTGGCCGCTTCCATCTTCCTTGCGCGAAGTTTCGGCCCGGCCGGGCGTGACCTTGGAAGAACAGCGCAAAGAGCAGTCCCCATACGATGCGGCCGGGCCGCGCCCGAGTCGTCATCTGGCGTCGTTTGCAGCTTCGATAGCGGCTCACGCGGCGATCGCCGGCTTGATCGTGTGTTTCGTCTCGCCGGTGGCGAAGGCGCCCGGCGAGTTCGTTCTCGCCTATCTCGTCCAGGGGACAGGCGGCGAGGCGGCGCGAGGCGGCGCGCACGATAGCGCGTCCCATCCCGCGTCGATTCATGCGCCGGCGCCGCCGCCGTCGTCGCATCCGCGCCCCGCTCTCAGGCCGCATCGCCCGACTGAAGGATCGGATTCCGAAGTCGCCATTCTGGCGCGGGCCCGCTCGGTCGCGCCCGGGCGGCCTGCAGATTCAGTGCATGACGACCATTGGCGCGGTCGCGACGATTCATCGGGCGGCGCGTCCGGTTCCCGCACGGCCACCGTTTCCGGTAACGGCGCCGGAGAGGGTGACGCAGCGGCAGGCGGGATCGGCGGCCGCGGCGACGGCGACGGTGGCAATCCGAATTCGACCGCCCACGCCGATTACGCGAGAAATCCTCTCCCCGCTTATCCTGCTAGCGCGCGGCGGCGCGCGCAGCAGGGCACCGTAACGGTCAGCGTGCTGGTCGGCGCGGACGGTTCCGTAGAGCGCGCCGAAGTTGCGGATTCGTCGGGTTTCGACGCGCTCGACGACGCTGCGCTGGAAACGGTGCGCTCGCGATGGCGCTTTGTGCCGGCCCGCCGCGGCGGGCATCCGGTCGAAAGCTGGGTCCTGGTGCCGATACGCTTTGCTTTGATCGAGGCCAACGCGGCGCACTGAGATACCCGCGCCGGGCTTGGCGCTCCTGGCGCCGCGATGCGCCCGTCGCCGGACTTGTGCTTATCCGGAGAAGCCGTGATATAAGCCCAATCCGAGGAGGGTAGAAAAGATGGCTGCGAAACCGTGGACTACTCTGGTGGTGGCGGGGCTGATTGTCGCGGCGATTCTTGCGCCCAACAGCGCACGCGCGATCGAAGTCAAGAAAGACCTTTACAAGAACGGTGGCCCTGCCGGTCCGGGTGCGGGCGGTCCGAGCGCGGCGGGACCGAGTGCTGGTGGCGCCAATCCCATTTCCGCGGCGCAACGCCAGGCGCTGAGCGACACCGTCTCGAACGAGTCCGATACCTATCTCGGCGAGGAGAGCGAGAAGAAGGCGTCGGGCAAGCTCTACGTCGACCTCGAGCACGCAAAGTTCCTGTATCTGCCGGCGAATAAAGACGGAAAATTGACCGTGCTCGCGAAGCTCCAGGCGCCCGAGTACAAGCCCTCCGCGACCGGCGAAGGCAAAGGCAGGGCGACCGGCAAGCAAAAGGTATTGATCTTCAATTACCGTCTCGACGGCAGCAAATGGACCGAAGTCGAACCTCCAAAATGGGAGGATGTCGAGGCCAAGGGCGCGGCGGCCGCGCATAAGTAGTTTTTCAGTGACGCGGATTTACTTCGCGTAACGGCGGAGAAAACCCAACGCGGCCAGCGTGGGCGCGATTCCAACTCGCGCAAATGGCGATAGCATCTTGGATTAAGATGAGAAGCAAGATCCAGAACGATCTCAAGGCCGCGATGAAGCGCGGCGACAAGCTGCGCATGATGGCGTTGCGCGGCGTGTTGTCCGAGATCTCGCGTCTCGAGAAAGACGTTCGCCGCGACCCCAACGACGCCGAGATTATCCAGATAATCAAGCGCGAGCGGGCCAAGCGCGAAGAGTCGCTGGAATTTGCGCGCAAAGCGGCCCGCCAGGATCTGATCGAACAGAACGAGACCGAGGCCAAAGTCCTCGAAGAGTATTTGCCCGCCGCGGCCTCGCCCGATGAAGTGCGCGCTGAGATTGCGGCGGCGATTGCGGCGGGCGCATCGCAGATGGGCCCGATCATGAAGGCGCTGCGCGACAAGTTCGGCGCCGCCCTCGATGGCAAAACCGCCAGCGAGCTCGCCAAGCAGGCGCTCGCGAAGAAGTAATCCGCGCGATCGACGGGTTTGAGCGCGACGGCTGGGCGCGCGACGGCTGGGCGGGGCGCGCTTACGCGGACGCGGCCTGGTCGAACCTGACCAGGTCCGCGTACAGCTTTTCAATCTCGCGGCCCAATCGTTCGTAACGCGCGATCAGATCGTCGGCGTCTTTTCGCGCGAGATAGAAGTTGGGATCGTTCATCTCGGTGGAGAGCGCCGCGCGCTCGGTTTCCCGCTGCTCGATCTCGGCTTCGATCTGAATCCGCTGGCGCGCGATACGCTCGCGCTTGCGAAGCGCGTCACGATCGTCCGGCGCCCGATGGCCGTCCTTCGCCGGCTGTGCGCTCTTGGGTGCTTGCGCCGGTTTTGGACGCGACCCATTCCCGTTGTTGCCGCGCGTATCGCGCAATTGCACCGCACCGGATCGCGTCGGCTGCGACGACGGCGAGGGTGCGGGTTGCGTCTGCGCCTTTTTCTCCAGGTATTCATCGTAGTTACCGAGGTAGCGAACCGCGTGTCCCTGGCCGACTTCGAGCACCTCGGTCACCAGCTCATTGAGAATGAACCGATCGTGGCTGACGATTATAACGGTGCCCGGAAATCGCCTGAGCGCGTCGAGCAGCGTGTCCTTGGCGATGATGTCGAGGTTGTTGGTCGGCTCGTCGAGCAACAGGCAATTGCTCGGCCGCGCCAAAACCTTCGCCAGCGCCAGGCGCGCACGTTCGCCGCCGGACAGCACTTCGACGCGCTTGTACACGTCGTCGCCCGAGAACAGCATCGCGCCGAGAAGCGAACGAATCTCCCCCGTCGTCCGCCCCTGCGCGCTGTCGCTGAGTTCGTCGAGCACGGTCTTTTCATATGAAAGAGACTCGGCGAGATTCTGCGCGAAGTAACCGGCCTGCACGCTGGCGCCGACGATTCGCTCGCCGCCGGTCATCGCTTCGACCCCGGCCAGCAGCTTCATCATCGTGGATTTTCCCGATCCGTTCGGACCAACCAGCGCGATTCGCGCGCCGCGCTCGATTGTCAGATCGACGCCGTCGTAAACCGTGAGCGCGCCGTAGCGTTTGACCGCGCCCTTGAGTTCAAAAACCCGCCGGGTGCTCCGCTCGCATTTTGGAAACGAAATCGCGGGCGGCTTCTGCGATCCTTCCGGCGGCTCGAGGCGTTCGAGCTTGTCGAGCAGCTTGATGCGGCTTTGTACCAGGCGCGCCTTGCTCGCCTGGTAGCGGAAGCGGCTGATGAAACTCTCCATGTGTTCGATTTCCAGGCGCTGTTTCTCGAACGCCGCCATCTCGAGCGCGAAGCGTTCCTCGCGCGCAACCAGATAGCGCGAGTAGCCGCCGGCGTATTCGGTGAGCCGCCCGCGCGAGACTTCGACGGTGCGCGTGGTGACGCGGTCCAGAAAGTAGCGATCATGCGAGACCAGAATGATCCCGCCCTGGTATGCGCACAGATAATCCTCGAGCCAGTTGCGCGCCTCGATGTCCAGGTGATTGGTCGGCTCGTCGAGCATCATGAACTCGGGCGCGTCGAGCAGGAGCTTCGCCAGCGCGATTCGCATCCGGATTCCGCCCGAAAATTCGGCCACGTCGCGGCCGAGGTCTTCGTCGGTAAAGCCCAGTCCGAACAGCACCGAGGTGGCGCGGCTTTCGGCGCTGTAAAAGTCGTGCCGTTCGAGCTCGGTCAGCACCTCGCCCAATTCCTCGAGCGCGGCGTCGTGCGCCGGCCCGCGATGCTCGTGGGCCAGAATCTGCTCGACCTCCCGGCGCCGCAGGTCGAGCGCCTGCATCCGGTCCAGCGCCGCCAGCGTCTCGCGCAGCACGGACCTGCCGCCCATCTCGGGCGCGTCCTGCGCCAGGTATCCGACGCGGGTGCGTTGGGGGCGGGTGATTCGGCCCGAATCCAGCGGCAACACCTCGGCGATCATCTTGAGCAGCGTCGATTTGCCGGCGCCGTTAAGCCCGACCAGCCCGACCCGGCCGTCGTCGGCCATCGACCAGCTCACCCCGTCGAGGATTTTGCGGCCGCCGTAGGACTTGGAAAGATTGTCGAGACTAAGCATGGTGAAGAAAGTCATCTTATCAGCGCCGTCCATGCGCCGAAAGCGACCCTCGCCCGCCGCGTTTGCGGGGCTTCCTACTAAGCCGACAATATGTTAGGCAATGTTACACTATGGCAAAATTCGCTCCGGAATATCCGTTGCCCAGGGGCGCGGACGAGTTCGAAAGACTTTGTCTCAAGCTCCTGCGGCGTCATTGGCAGCTTCCCCAGCTCGAGCGCTTCCGCGACCCGAAACGGGCCGAGAAGGGGATCAACCTAATCGAGATCAGCGGGCGCCCGCGGCTCGCCGCCGTCAAGTGCGACTTGAGCGCCGCGCGAAACGACCTGACGATCGCCGAGATCAAGAACGCCGCGGACCGGGCCGCGAGCCTGAAGCTCCCCATCGGGCGCTTCGTGATCGCTACCACGGCCGCCAAGCCCGAGGGCTTGCAGCGTGCGTTGTTCGATCTCAACCGCGCGAACCGCAAAGACGGCATCCTGGCGATTGAGGTCCTGACCTGGGACGACATCGAGGAACTGCTCGACGAATATCCGCAGATCCTCACCGAATTCGGGACCGCCGCCAAGCGCCAGGCGCTGACCCGGGCCGATGGGACGGTTCATCTCGAAGCCCGATGTGAGCCCACGGTGGCGGGACCTTCCGATGCGCTGGGAGAGGAGATCTCCGCCGCCGCGGCATTACTCGAGAGCCGCCAATATCAGCTGGCCCGGCTCGCCCTGCTCAGACTGCGCGAGCAGAAGTGGAGCCAGTTGTCGGCCACGCACAAGTTCCGCGTGCTCTCGTATCTTGGCGCCGCGTGGCTGAAGGAAGGCGAGCCGCGAAAATCGGCGATGCTCTTCATCGCGGCGAAATCGTTGCAGCCCGACGAGGAGAATGCCTGCACCAACGAGGCGCTCGCCCACGAACTGCTCGGCGAGCGCGAACGCGCGTTCGCTCTGGCCGACAAGCTGCGCATGCAGTTTCCCTCCAGCGGCCGCGCGGTTGCGCTGTGGCTGAACAACGCGCCCAAGTCGCTCGATGCCAGGGCGCTTGAAGAAAACGTCGCGCCCGAACTCGCATCCGATCCGGAAGTCGCGGTGGTGATGGCGCGCCGCGCGCTTAACGACGCGCACTTCGATCGCGCCGAGCGTTTTGCGCGCCTCGCAAGCACCGCGTTGCCGGATAATTCGACCCCGTGGCTGGTGCTGGGACAGGCGATTCTACTCAATGAACTGGAAGCCGGTGGGGCCGGTGCAACCGAGGCGCCGGCGCAAAACGACGGCAGCCGCATCCGCGAAGCCGAGAGCTGCTTCACTCAGGCACTGGCGCTGGCGCAGACCGGACACCTGGCGTCGAGCGAAGTGCAGGCGCTGATGGGACGCGCGCAGGCGCGAATCGCGCTGCGCGACACCGACGGCGCCGGCAAGGATATCGAACAGGCGCACGGATTGCAGCGCGAGGACGCCAACGGCCTGTGCGAGTATGGGATTGTTCTGCGAACGCGGGGCAGCCTGAACGAGGCGATCGAGGTGCTGCGCCGCGCCGCCTCCGTCGGCGGCCGCGAGGACATCGACTACCACCTTGCAGTCACGCTGCGCGAGCGCGACGAACCGGGCGATTTGCAGGAGGCCACCGAACTGCTGATCCGCTCGATCGCGCGGCCGGAGGGGATTCCCGCCGGCGATCTTCCGTTCGCGGTCGCATCGGCGGTCGATGCGCTTGCGATGCTCGAGCGTTACCACGAAGCCGACGCGCTGTTGGCGTCGATTTCCGAGGAGCGGCTGCCCAAGGTTACGATGCAGACGTTGCGCGCCAATCTCCGATTGGCGCAGGGCAAGTTCGATCAGGCCTCCAAGCTTGCCGACGAGGCTCTGTCCGAGCTCACACCCGACACCGCCGCCGACAGCCGGCGCAAGCTTGCCGCGTTGCTCCATGATTTGGGGCGCTATCGCGACGCGCTTGCACTGTGGCAGGCGCTGGCGCCCGCGGGCAGCACCGGGATCGACGCGCGCCGGTTGCTGGATTGCGCCAGCCGGCTCGGCCGCGAAGACATCGTGAGCGAGCTCTCGCGCCAGTTGCATCCCGAACAACCTGTCGACACCGGCACGACCGCCAAGCAACTCGACAAACTTGAACGCGACGATCCCGAAGCCGCGCTGGCCGGACTCGAGGAACTGCTGCGCCAGCATCCCGACGACCGGGTACTTCGGCTGCGGCGCTCGATTGTAGCCGCTCGCCTGGGCAAGGCCGATCTGGTCGTGGCCGATCCCAATGCGATGCCTTCGGCGCGGGAAATTCCGCCTGCGCTTGGCCGCGCAGCCGTGCAATTCATGCGCGATGGTGGCCGCGCCAACGAGGCGCTTGCCTACGCTTACGAATTGCTGCGCCGCCAGGGTGGCAGCGTCGATTCGCATCGCGCCTACCTGGCCGCACTCGGACCGGTGGGCCCGATGCCGCAGATACCCGACTTCGATACCGCCGGGCCCGGCGCCGCGCTCAGTTTCGTCGAGGAGAATTCCAGCTCCGAGCGCTGGATCGTGCTCGAGGACGGTAACGACGCCGACGAATCGCTCGATGAGTACACCCCGCAGAGTCCGATGATGCGGGCGGTCAAGGGCAAGCGGGCCGGCGAGAAGTTTCAGTTGCCCGAAGGCCGCTTCAGCCGCCGCCAGGCGACCGTCAAGCAGATGGTCAGCAAGTACGCCTACCGATACATGGATTGCCTGGTCAACTGGCAGGCACGCTTTCCCGGCCAGGCCGAAATCGAAGTGAGCTACGTGCACGCGGACGCGATTCCGTGGAGCGAAATGAATGACAGCTTCGAGTCGATGTTCGAAGCGAGCAATGGCACCGGCATCGCCAACGGGATCGCCAACGGCAACGGGATTGCGAAGGGAAATGGCGCGGCCAGCGGCAAGCGCGAGGACGCCATCAAACGAGCCGAACTCACCTACGCCACCAAGCCGGTACCGATCCACGCGGTCGCGGAACGGATCAACCTGAACGATCTGCAGACGGTGTTCCTCCTGGCGCAGCGCCCCGAGGCGCCGCTGAAGTGCTGCACGGGCTCGCCCGAGGAGCTCGAGGCCGCTCTGGGAGCCTTCGAACGCGCCAATTCGGTGGTGCTCGATTTGACCGCGATCGCGACGTTGTGCATGCTGGGACGGCTCAGCCTGCTGCCGAGCTGGCCGCGGCAGTTCGTGATTTCGCAGTCCACCCTGGCCGAACTCCGGCGCCTGGCATTCGAGGATACCCTGCTCCGCCTGCCGCCGGGATTTTCCGCGTCACTTAACGGCAACGGCAACGACGGCAAGCGCGCAGACGTGCAATTGAAGGGGCTCGCGGACGCGTTGCAGTCGGTGTGCCGCGTGCGCGACGGCGCGGTGCTTGCTGCGATCGATCATGACCGGCGTGAGCGGCTGATCAATTTCTTCGGCCGTCACGGCGCCGAGAGCATCGTGATCGCCTCGATGCCCGGGCACGTGCTGTGGACCGACGATATGATCCTTGCCGATCTGGCCAAGACCGAGTTCGGGGTGCGCCGCGTGTGGACCGAGGCGGCGTTGCAGGCCCGCGCGCAGGCGGGCAATCTCGATCCGGCCGAGCTGGCTACGGCCAGCACCAAGCTCGCGGGATGGGGCTACTCGTTCACCGCCCCCGGCATCGAGACGCTGATGCGCGCGGGTTCGGTCGCGGTATGGAATCCCGATCAGTTCCCGCTCAAGCAGGCGCTCGATCAATTTGCCGACGATTCGATGAACCTGTCGGACGCGGTGCGGCTGGCGGCCGAGTTGATCGTGAAGATTTACAACGACCAATATCTGCGGGGACAGCGGCGGACCGTGACCTCGCGGCTGCTCGACCGGCTTGCGGCGCGCGCCGGCGGCCGCAATGCGGTTGAGGCGCTGCCACGTTCCTTGCCGATTCGCTTCGGGCTCGACCTGATTCGGGCTCGCGAGCTGAGCGACGTCGTGCGGGGATGGTCGGCGCAAAGCGAGTCGCAGGTCAGCGCCTGATTGTTGTTCAGCGCGGGCGCCTGGGCTCATACGAAGACAACTCGGCAGTGGGTCGGTGACCCACTGCCGAGTTATAGATCTTGGCGCGTCGTGTTAGCCTTGGCGATCGAATAGAATCCGGCCCGGGCTAATCAGCGGGGCACAGGAGGAACGCACGATGGCGGCATTGGGCGAGGGGGACCGGATCGTACTCGTCGATCGCAGGCTCTTCAAGGACGACAACATGCGGATTTTCGTGGGCGTCGTCGAGCAAACCGAGGGCGACCTGGTTCGCATCCGCGGCTTCGCATTTCACATCAGCGCCTATGAGGTTGCCGGGCAGGAACGCCGCGGCGAAGAGCGCGTGCGCGTGTTCTCGATGAGTTCCGGGGACATCGTGTACCTGCTTCCCAGGGATCGGGACATCGCGCGGCTGACGCTCAAGCGCTCGCCCAAGTCGATGACGCTCAGCGACGGCGAATACGCGATGGACCTGAGCGACTTCCTGCTCCGCGCGTGACGCCGCGGACTACAGCTTTTCCACGAATTCGATAACCGCCGCCGCGGTATCGCCGGGATTGTCCAGCGGCACGTGATGAAACGCGCGTGGAATTTCCTTGAACACCGACCCGCGAATCTTCCGATGCATCCGGGTAACGTGCGACCGGCTCACCAGACCGCTCTGATCGCCGCGCAGCAGCAGCGTCGGCATCGTGATCTTTTTGAGCTTCGGCCTGTTCATCCTGTGGCCGTGCTTGCGCCAGGCCCGCGTTTGGGGATCGAAGCGAAACGCCCATGCGCCGCTGGGCAACTGCTCGGCGCCGAGCAGCGCAAGCCGCTCGATTTCCAGCCGCGTCAGATTCGTCTCGGGCGGCTGCAGGCGAAACTTCCGGACGATGTCGCCGGCCGAGCGGAGCTCGGGGCGAACGCCGCCGTGCGATCGCCGGCGCCATCGCCACATCAGGCGGCGAAACAGCGGCGGCCCTCCGTGCGGCGCATCGACGATGACCAGTGCGTCGAGCAACTCCGGATGCGTGACCGCCACCCATTGCGCCACCGCCCCGCCCATCGAATGCCCAACCAGCACCACGCGCGTGCCCAGATTCTCGATTAGGCCGCGGACGTCCTTCAGATACGCCGGCGGGCCGTAGTGCCCCGAATCCGCCCACTGGCTGCGCCCGTGACCGCGAAAATCAAGCGCGAGCACGCGCCCGTACGGCGTCAGCATCGGCGCGACGGCGTCCCACCAATGCGCGTGCGCCGCGCCGCCGTGCAGCAAAACGAAAGTGCGCTTGCCGGCGTCGCCGCCCCAATCCAGATAATGAAGCTTGAGTCCTTCAACCTCGAGGTACCGGTGGGTCGGCTCCGTTAGCACGGTAGCCGCTTGCTCTTGTGCCATAAGCCTCAATCCTAATCGACCCGAAATCGCGAGCATAGATTTTCATGCGCGCGCGGATGCGCCGCGTTCATTGCGCGTTTGCTGGAAGCGCGCCGTCCGGTCGTGCTAACAACCGCACAAGAACCGTTGCCAGGGAGTATCTTCGATGCCTCTAAGACTCGAAAACAAGAACGCACTGATCACCGGCGGCGCCAGTGGAATCGGACGCGCGACCGCGATTCGATTCGCCGAAGAGGGCGCCAACGTCTTCGTTGCCGATCGCCATTTCGCCGCCGCCGAGGAAACCGCCGCCGCGGTCAAAAAGCTCGGCCGCAGGTCGAGCGCGTATCAGGTGGATACCAGCGACGAGGCGCAAGTCAATGCGATGGTCGCGCAGATGGTCAAGGACCTCGGCAGCGTGAACATCGTGGTCGCCGCGGCGGGAATCTCCCACGCGCACTACGGTGAAGAGGGCCAGCAGGACATCGCCTTTCTGAGCAACAAGTCCTTTGCCAACTGGCGCAAAGTTCTCAGCGTCAACCTTGACGGCGTGTTCCTGACCGATCGCGCCTGCGCCGAAGCGATGATCAAGGCGGGCAACGGCGGACGCATCATAAATATCGCCTCTGCCGCAGCGCGAATCCCACTGCCCGGCGCCGGCGAGTATTCCGTCAGCAAGGCCGGCGTCTGGATGCTGACGCGGGTGCTCGCCACCGAGTTGGCGCCGTTCAATATCACCGCCAACGCGATCGGCCCCGGCTTCATCAAGACTCCGATGACCGCCGAGCTTCAGGAGCTGCCCGACTTATCGCCCCTGATGCAGCGCGTGCCGATGAATCGGATGGGCGAGCCGGTCGATGTCGCCAACACCGCCCTGTTCCTCGCCAGCGAAGAGGGCCGTTACTACACCGGATCGATTCTGCATCCCGACGGCGGAATCGTCATGCAGTGAAAGGTGAAAGAGTGAAATCGGCGCGGGCATCGATCGGCCAACGGCATTGACTCGTAATTATTTCCATCGCGGCGGTCGGCGTTTCCTTGCTGGTGCTCGCCGGATTCAGTACTTGCGCGCTGGCGCAGAACGCGGGCCCGACGGCAACGCCCTCGTCCATGATACTGCCTGTGATTCCGCAGATTCAGCTCTTACCGGTGCCCGGATATGGGCCGGCGCCGCTGACGGTCGGCTTCATGCTGTCGAGCGCCGACCCGGAGGGCGCGCCGCTGCAAACCTTCAGATGGAATTTCGGCGACGGACAGGTCTCGATGCTGCCGCCGACCGCGCTGTTCCACACCTACACCACGCCCGGCAGCTACGTGGTCACCGTGACCGCGACCACTGCCGACGGCCATTCCGCGTCATCGTTCGCAGGCGTAGTCGTGACGCAGCCCCCGCGCTAGCCGCATCGCGCGCCGCAGCGAAGGGTGAAGAGTGAAAAACGCTAGTCCTTCAGCATCTCGATCGTGCCCGTGTCGAGATCGTAAATGCCGCCGACAATCTTCAGTTCGCCCGATTTGACCATCGCCGACAGTTCCCGCGAAGCGGCAAGATTTTTCACCACCAGCTTCACATTCTCGCGCACCGCATTTTCGACCGGATCGCCCGGCATGCCACGGCTTGCCTGCACCGCGGGCTTCAACTCTCTGAGCATCGGGCCAACGTCTTCGTTTGCTTCCTCATGACCCTCGACTGCGGCGATCACCGCGCCGCATCGGCGATGCCCCAGTACCATCACCACCCGCACGCCGAGATGCTTGACCGAGTAGTCGAGGCTTTCGATTACCACCTGGTCGGCGACGTTGCCCGCCACGCGCACGGTGAATATATCGCCAAGTCCGCGGTCGAAGATTATCTCGGGCGGCGTCCGCGAATCCGAGCATGCCAGCACCGCGGCAAACGGATGCTGCCCCTTGGCCACTTCGGCGCGCCGCACCGGCATCTGATTGGGACGCTCCAGCTTGCCGGCAACGAAACGCTGATTGCCCTCGAGCAGTAGCTGGAGCGCCTGCTCAGCGCCGATCGCAGGCTCGTGGACCGCGCCTGTCACCGCGCGTGTCGTAGCGATCGACAGTGCGGCTATCGCCAGCAGCATCGAAATTCTCACCGGAATTCTCTTATGTCGAATCACCGTCGCTTACCTCCGCCTGTTTTATGGCCTCAAACACCTCACGTCTCGGCATTGACACTGCCCTACGATTCGCCAGTATTGGTGGCGATGCGACATAAATCCAGCACCAACATGACCTTCATATCCGTGACAAATCCGGCAAGGCGAATCCTGTTTGCGCTCGCGCTCGGCGTCTTCGCCCTCATCGGCGCGGGATGCATGAGCGAGCAGATCGACGCCACTCAGCGGTTGGTTCAACAGCAACAGGAGCAGCTCGAGCACCAGCAACAGGAGATCGAGGCCCTGAAGGCGAATCAGAATCCTGGCTACGCACGCGGCGGCGCGGCGTCCTCTTCGAACGGCTGCGACAAAGGCGTGGAAACGGTTGCCAGCCAGCGCGGTGGCGACCGATTTGCCGCCGCCGACTTCTCCAAGGCGCTGGAATACTACCAGGATGCTCTTTCGGCCTGCCCTACTGACGCCCGAGCCGAGGTCAACGTGGCGCGCACCTACGAGGCGCTCGGCAACAAGGTCGCCGCCATCAACCACTACCGAAAGGCGGCCGACAGCCCTGGCGCCGTCGTCTCCGACGCCTCGGAAGAGGCCAGGGCTGCGCTCGAGCGGATGCAAGCCTCCCGCCTGCCCTGACCAGAGATTCGCTTGGGGCGCAGGCGTCGTTTCGCGTGAGGTCGAGTCGCTGGCTCAGGTTGGCTCTGCCTGTCGGGCTCGGTAGATTCGATGGTGGACCGACGCGTGTGTCGCTCCCCATTTTCATGGAAGGCAACAACGAATCTTCGGACCTGACCGGGTCGCGCCCCCGCCGAGTCGCAATTCTCACCGCCGGCGGCGACGCTCCGGGGATGAACGCTGCCATTCGCGCCGTGGTCCGCAGCGCGGCGGTCGCCGCAATAGAGGTGATTGGTTTCAGACGCGGCTACGAGGGCCTCATCCGCGATTTGGCCGAGCCGCTCAGCAGTCGTTCCGTCGCCAACCTGATCCAGCGCGGCGGGACCTTCCTGGAGACCTCGCGCTCGGCCGAGTTCCGCACCTCCGCTGCCCGAGGGCTGGCAGCCCGCAACTTGAAGCGTCACCAAATCGATGCGCTCATCGTCGTCGGTGGCGAGGGCTCGATGATCGGCGCGACCATCTTCGGCAACGAGACCGGCATCCCGGTCTTCGTCATCCCGGCGTCGATCGACAACGACATCCCCGGCACCGATTACTCAATCGGCTTCGATACCGCGGTTAACACGGCGCTCGATGCGATCGACCGCATTCGCGACACCGTATTCTCCTACGAACGCGTCTTCTGCGTCGAGGTGATGGGCCGGGACTCGGGCTTTATCGCGATGGCGGTTGCTCTCGGTGGCGGCGCCGAGGCGGTAATCGTCCCCGAGATTCCGTTCACCCTCGACGAGATCTGCAATCGCGTCGAGGACAGCCATCGCCGCGGCAAACGCGCGACCATCGTCGTGGTCTCGGAGGGCCCGCGCACCGGAGGCGTCATCCCGGTCGCCGAGGCCCTTACCGCCAGACTGAAGGTGCAGGCGCGCGTGGTTGTGATCGGCCACGTCCAGCGTGGCGGAGCGCCCACGGCCAGGGACCGGATGCTGGCGAGCCAGATGGGAGCCGGCGCCATCAGGGCCATCCTTGACGGTGCCGCGCCTTCACTAATTGGCGAAGAGCGTGGTGCAATAGTTCGCGTCCCGCTGAGCGACGTTGTTAATCAGCGCCGCCCGCTGGACCCATCGCTGATCGAGCTTGTCCATCAGCTCTCCACCTGATCCCCCGGCTCACCCCACAACCGCAACCGCCTCCGGCCCTGGCCGCGCCCGCCAACGGCGGGCAGCCTTAACACTGCGTGCAGGGGTCACCCCTGGCCGTGGCGACGGCAGCGCAGTATTAAGCCGTTGGCAGGGGCCGCGCCCGCCAACGGCGGGCGGCCTTAATACTGGGTGCAGGGCTCAGCCCTGCCCCCTGCCTCTCGCCATCGCGTCTCAACAATGCAATAAATCTGAGCCGAATCCCCCGGGAGGAAGTTTCCATTTTGAACAATCCATTCAGTGTCGAAGGCAAGGTTACGATCGTGACCGGTGGCGGAACCGGAATCGGCGAGTCGATCGCCAAGGAGTTCGCGCTGCGCGGTGCGCCGGTGATGATCGCCAGCCGCAAGCTCGAAAACCTCGAGCGCGTGCGCGACGAAATTCGCAAAGCAGGCGGCAAATGCGCGATGACTCAGGTCGACGTCCGCGACGCCGAGCAATGCGACAAGATGGTGGCGGAGACGGTCAAGCAGCTCGGCCGCCTCGACGTGCTCATCAACAATCACGGCGCCAGTATCGCAACGCCGTCGTTGAATCTCTCGCCCAACGGATGGCGCGCGGTGGTCGGAATCAATCTCGACGGCGTGTTCTTCTGCTCCAAGGCGGCGGCCCGCCAATTCATCGAGCAGAAAAGCCCCGGCTCGATCGTCAATATCTCCTCCACCGCGGGCGTGCACGGATCGCCCTTTATGCTTCCGTACGGCGCGGCCAAAGCGGGCGTCATCAACCTGACCGTTTCTCAGGCAGGCGAATGGGGCGCCTTGGGCATTCGCGTCAACTGCATCGCGCCCGGCCCGATCGACACCGAAGGCGCGGCGCCGCGGGTATGGCCGAATCCGAAGGTCAAGGAGATGGTGGCGCGATCGCGCGCGCTGCAGCGCTTCGGCCGCGTCGAGGAAATCTCCTACCCGTGCATTTTCTTTGCGTCGGACGCGTCGAGCTACGTTACCGGCGCGACGCTGATTATCGACGGCGGCGAAGGCCCCCGCATGTCTGAGTAAGTGGACAAACCGGTCGAGCATCTCTAAATAGTTCCTTCGACCCTGAGCGAGAGAGGATCAATCATATGGCTGATAAGAGCGCCGTCGGGAAAACCGGCAAACCATTCAAAATGCACGTCGACTGGAGCAAGGTTCGCGAGTTCGCCCGCGCGATCAAAGACCCCAACCCGCTCTACTTCGACCCGGAACTGGCGAAGAAAGAACTGGGCGGAATCCCCGTTCCGGTCACCTTCCTGCAGACCAGCGCCTTTTGGACCGACGAGACCTCCAGCCCCGGCTTCGGCGGCTTCGACTTGCGCCGTATCCTGCACGGCGAGCAGGAGTTCCAGTTCTTCAAGCCGATCTTCGTCGGCGACACGCTGACCGGTGTGACCAAGGTCGCCGACGTGCTCGAAAAGGAAGGCGGGCGCGGTGGCAAGATGACCCTGCTGATCACGGAAACCGAGTACACCAATCAAAAGGGCGAGAAAGTTGCGATTGCGCGCTCAACCCTGATCGAAACCGGACAAGCGGTCAAAGCGTAATCGGGCCGACCACGCGAAACGATTCAATCGGAGAACCAAAACAATGGCAAAATTGAAGTTCGATTCGATCAAAGTCGGCGACGAAATTCCCAAGTTCGAAGTCGCCGGCGTGTCCCGTCCCGATTTTGTCCGCTATGCGGGCGCGTCGGGCGATTTCGTCCCGCTCCATTACGATCAGACCTTCGTCGAGATGGCCGGAATCCCCACCGTCTTCGCGCAGGGGATGTTCACCGCGGGCCTGCTCTCCAAGGCCGTCACCGATTACGTCGGGATCGGCAACATGCGCCGCTTCCAGGTGCGTTTCGCCAACCGCGTGTGGCCCGGTGACGTCGTCACTTGCACGGGCAAAGTCACCAACAAGCTCGAGAAGGACGGCGAGAAGCAGATCGAGGGCGACTTGATCGTGCTCAATCAGAAGGGCGAGCCCGCGATTCGCGGCAGCTTCCGCGCCGCCTGCGCATAAGCGCGGGCCGCGGCCACCCGGAGTGGCAAAATCTCGGCTAGATTCGGCGCCCGGGGGCGGCCTCGTCGATGCGCTTGAGCTCGGGATAAACATCCGACAGCCGGCGCCACACCCGCGCCAGGCCGTAACTGCCGAACGGCTCCGCGATGCATTCGAGCGCGCCCTCGCGCCGATAGATTCGATGGTCGTCGGCTGAGTGCGACGCGGTGACGATCACGATCGACGCCGCAGGCGACTCGCGGCGAATCGTTCTGAACAGCGATAACGCGTCCACCCCCTTCGCACTGCGCAGCCCGATGTCGAGCGCGATTACGTCTGGACGCGTCGTTCGAAAAATGTCGATTGTCTGCGCGATCGTCTCGGTTTCCGCCACCACCTGACATCCGCCGCACTCGAGATGACTGCGCATGACGTCACGTGTGATTCCCGAGCTGTGCGCAATGAGCGCTCGCACTGTCATCAGCGATCCCTCTTGGACGAACGCTGCTCCAGCCCCATCCCCAAAGCCTTCACAGCGGCGACCCCTTAATCATCTAGTCAAGTTAGCAAGGGCGAGGCCAAAAAATGTGAGCTTTGAACAAACGCTGATGCCCGATTTGCCAACCCGCTGGCCGCCGCCGATTACGGGCGAGTTCATTGAGTATTTCGATGCAATCCGGTCCGCCCATAGTGCGATTGGAGTCTTCGATCAACGTTGCAGGCGAGTGATTTGTTGCATCGCAGTGACAGCACTCAAGAGTCATTTGGAAACATTCACGCGTCCGGCTCGCAGCGCGTTTTGGAGAGGAAAAAACAGCGGCGGAGCCTCGATGGCCCCGCCGCTGATGTTGATCATGTCGCCAAGCAGTGACTTGGCGCGCGCAATTGAACTCTCGCTTACATCATGCCGCCCGGAGGCATTCCGCCTGGCATTCCACCGCCCCCGCCAGCGCCCTTTTCCTCGGGCTTCTCCGCCACCATGCACTCGGTCGTCAGCAGCAGGCTCGCCACCGACGACGCGTTCTGCAGCGCGCTGCGAACGACCTTGGTCGGGTCGATGATTCCGGCCTTCATCAGATCTTCGAACTCCTCGGTGGCCGCGTTGAATCCAAACGGCCCCTTGTTGTTCTTGATCTTGTCGACCACCACCGATCCTTCCCATCCCGCGTTCGATGCGATCCACCACGCCGGGCCTTCGATCGCCTTCTTGACGATCGCGATGCCGACTTTTTCCGCCTCGCTGGCGCGCATGTTATCGAGCACGACCGAGGCGCGAATCAGCGCTACGCCACCGCCCGGGACCACGCCCTCTTCGACTGCGGCGCGGGTTGCGTGCAGCGCGTCCTCGACCCGCGCCTTCTTTTCCTTCATCTCGACTTCGGTCGCGGCGCCGACCCGAATCACGGCCACTCCGCCGACCAGCTTGGCCAGCCGTTCCTGCAGCTTCTCGCGATCGTAGTCCGAGGTTGTCTCCTCGATCTGCGCGCGAATCTGCTTGATCCGGCCCTCGATGTCGGCCTTCTTGCCCGCGCCGTCGATGATCGTGCAATTGTCCTTGTCCACGACCAGGCGCTTGGCGCGGCCGAGATCGCTCAGCGTGATGTTCTCGAGCTTGAGTCCGAGCTCCTCGGAAATAGCGCGCCCGCCGGTCAGGATCGCGATGTCTTCGAGCATCGCCTTGCGCCGATCGCCGAAGCCCGGCGCTTTGACCGCGACGCACGACAGCGTGCCGCGAATCTTGTTCACGACCAGCGTCGCCAGCGCCTCGCCTTCGATATCCTCGGCGATAATCAGGAACGGCTTGCCGCTCTTGGCGATCGTCTCGAGGATCGGAAGAAGGTCCTTCATCGAAGAAATCTTCTTCTCGTGGATCAGGATGAACACGTCGTCGAGCTTCGTTTCCATCCGCTCCGGATCGGTCACGAAATACGGCGACAGGTAGCCGCGATCGAACTGCATCCCCTCGACCACTTCGAGCTGGGTCTCCAGTCCGCGCGCCTCTTCAACCGTGATCACGCCTTCCTTGCCGACCTTCTCCATCGCCTCGGCAATGATGTCGCCGATGGTCGAGTCGTTGTTGGCCGAAATCGTCCCGACTTGCGCGATTTCCTTGCGATCCTTGGTCGGCTTGGACAGGTTCTTGAGCTCGGCGGTGATCGCCTCGACCGCGCGGTTGATGCCGCGCTTGAGCGACATCGGATCGTGCCCCGCGGCGACCATCTTGATGCCCTCGACGAAGAGCTGGCGGGCCAGCACGGTGGCCGTGGTGGTGCCGTCACCGGCCACGTCGGAGGTCTTCGACGCGACCTCTTTGACCATCTGCGCGCCCATGTTCTCGAACTTGTCTTCGAGCTCGATTTCCTTGGCGACTGTTACTCCGTCCTTGGTCACGGTCGGAGCGCCGAAGCTCTTCTCCAGCACGACGTTGCGGCCTTTGGGACCGAGCGTCACCGTGACGGCATCGGCGAGAACATTGACCCCTCTGAGGATCTTCTCGCGCGATTCTTGTCCGAAACGAACTATTTTTGCAGGCATGGTTCTTTTGCCTCTCCTCTTTTGAAGGTTTCATCGGGTCAGATTGGGATTCGCTTGCAAGCAGGCCGAAATGCCTACTCGATGATTCCCAGGATGTCGTCCTCGCGCAGGATCAGCAGGTCTTCGCCGTCGTGTTTGAACTCGCTGCCCGAGTATTTGCCGAACAGAATCTTGTCCCCCGCCTTGACCTCGATCGGGATAAGCTTGCCGTCGTCGCCGTATTTGCCCTTGCCGACGGCGACAACCTTGCCCTCCTGGGGCTTTTCCTTGGCGGTGTCCGGGATGATTATTCCACCCTTGGTCCGCTCCTCTTCCTTGATCCGCTTGACGAGAATTCGATCGCCCAGTGGCTTGATTTTCATTGGGAACCAGCAGCCTCCTTAGCTTGCGAAAAGTGTTGCTCGGCTGGACGATTCCAGCCGCCGCAAAGTTAATTACTGTCCGGGTTTTGTCAACTGGCACTCGCGATGCCTGAGTGCCAACCGCAGTTTAGCCGGATACGCAGGAAATGCAAGCCCTGTGGATAAGCCTGTGGACGACCGGCGGATAGCCGATGTGCCCGCGGGCCCGAATCGCCGGCGTCAGCCCTCTGGTTTAGCCCTCAACTCGCCCCGTCGGCGCCCCGGCAGGGGTAGCGCCCGCCAACGGCGGGCGGCCTTAACACTGGGTGCAGGGGTCAGCGCCTGCCCTGCCCTGCCCGAAGAAATCCTTGGCCGCGACGAACTTGGCGACGCCCGCCGCCTCGCCCGCCAGCCTATCGATCTCCTGATCGCCGACCATCGTCGACGACGCCAAATCCACGCCGTACTGGTCGGCCAGCTCCGTGATCATTGCGCCCTTGGGCTTGCGGCATGCGCACTTGTCGTCGTCGGTATGCGGACAGATTTGCCACGCGGTCAGGATGTCGCCCAGCTGATGGTCGAGCCTGGCGAGCGCAGCCTCCATTTTTTCCGCGGTGAGCCGGCCGCGCCTGATTCCCGCCTGGTTGGTCACGACAAACATCAGACGGTCGTGAATCGGGCGAAGCCTTTCAGCGACGCCGGGCAGCAGTTCGACCACTATCTCGCCGTTTGCGTCGAGCGGAATCTCGCGCGAGTCGTTGAGCTTGACCAGGGTGCCGCCTAGATCGAAGAACAGCGCCGCGTTGCCGTTGGGATTGGCCATCGAAGCAAATCGCGCTTACGCGTGGCGCCAATCGACGTGGTCGCGAACGTGTGCGAACACTTCGTCGAGGATCGCGATGCCGGCCTCGGCTTGCGCCTCGGTAATAACCAGCGCGGGATTGATTCGAATCTTGGGGAAGTAGCCCATGATCACCAGCCCGCGCTTGAGGCATTCGGCGAATATCAGCTCGGTGACTTTTTTTCCGAGCAGTTCCTTGCTCTGGCGATCGCGCACCAGCTCGACGCCGATCATCAGTCCTCTGCCGCGAACGTCGCCGACGAACTGGTACTTTTCTTTGAGCTGCGCCAGCCTGAGCAGCATCATCGCGCCGACCTTGCGGGAGTTCTCGACCAGATGCTGTTTCTGAATCGCGCCGATGGTCTCCGCCACCGCCACCGCCGCCAGCGGATTTCCGCCGTAGCTCGACGACGACGCGCTCGGCTTCGAGAACGGCTCCGCCTTGCCCAGTTCGTCGCTTAGCAGCACGCCCGAAACCGGATATCCGGAGCCCATCCCCTTGCCGACGGTGACGATATCCGGGCGAACGCCGCTGTGCTCGACGCCCCACCATTTTCCCGTTCGTCCAAAGCCGGTGATCATTTCGTCGGCGATCAGCAGCGCGCCGAAATCCCCGGCCACCGACTTGACCGCCGGCATCCAGTCGTCGGGCGGAATCACGTTGCCCGCGGTGCCCTGCATCGGCTCCACTACGATCGCAGCCAGCGCGCCGCTGGTACTCATTTTGATTTGCTGGCGCGCGAAATCGACGCAATAGAGCCCGCACTCGGGATGCTTGAGCTTGAACGCGCATCGGTAGCAGTCCGCGTACGGCACCGTGTATTGCCCGCCTTGGAGCGGTCCGTAGCCTTGCTTCGACTCGTCGCCGATAAGCCCGAGCACGCCGCCGCTCTTGCCATGGAAGCCGCCCCAGAAGCTCACCGCTTCATACTTGCCGGTGGCGGAACGCGCCAGCCGCAGCGCGGCTTCGACCGCCTCTGCGCCGCCGCTGTAAAGATGCGCGCGGTTGAGTCCCGCGGGCGCTACTTCAGCCAGCAGCTTGAACGCCGCGGCGCGCTCCTTGGTGGCGAACGTGCCCACGATCAGCCGCGACGCCTGGCGGGCGAGCGCTTGCGCCAGCGCGGGATGCGCATGGCCGAGGCTGGCGACCGCGACCCCGGCGAAGAAATCCACGTAGGTGTTGCCGTCGGCGTCGGTAAGCGTCGCGCCTTCACCGTGATCGAACGCGATGCCGGCGAGCAGCGAAATTCGCTGGCGGCCCGGCGCAATATATCTTTGTTCGGTGTCGAAGATCTCTTTCGATTTGGGGCCTGGAACCGAAGTGACGATCGCCGGAAGTTTCCCGTTGCTGGTTGTCATCAGAATGCTTGCGGTTGGATTCCTTGTTTGAATTTATTGCCGCGTCTAGCGCGGGCGGCCAAGCAGACTCATCGCGCGCCTCGCGATCGCGCGAGCGGCAGGTCGGCGCACCCGGCTATAACTCGGCCAGTCGTTAAAGTCGATAATCGCAAATCGATCGCCACTCAAGACCGCGTCTCCTCCCCATGCCCCGAGTCCAAGCGCCTCGGCTGCCGCCGAAGCCGCTTCCGACAGCGCGCGCACTGCGGCTTCGGTGACTTTTTCGTCTTCGGGAGCAACAGTGAAATAGGAAACTCCGCTGACGCCGTAAAATTTGACGACCCGCCCGGCAACTTCCTGCTGCAGGTAGGCGAAGCGGATTCCGCGCCGCGCGAAATCGGCGAGAATCGATTCGACCTCGGCGCGATCGGCCGCCCGCTGCACATCTTCAGGCGCGAGCGCGTGCAAGTCGCCGCGCTTGACGAACACGCCCGCTGACAAATCCAGCCCGGCCAGCTTGCGCGCATCGAGCGGCTCGTCTGCCTGCACCAGCGCGCCCACCGGAGTCGGCACTCCGGCCCGCTCCAGCCCGGACGCGAGCAGATCGCGGTAGCAGTTGCGAATCGACAGCGCGGAGTTGATCGCGACCGCCCCCGCCTGCTCGACTTCGGCCAGGCGCTTGAGCGCGCGCGGCCCCTGACACATCGGCAGCACGACATCGGCGCGAATCGGCGCCGCCATCGCGAAGCTGACCGCATCGATCGCCTGAATCCCGACGCCTTCGCGCATCAGTTCCGACAAGGTGGCGTCAAGAATCGCGGCGTCCGCGTCAACCTTGCCCGGTGAAAATTCGGGCTCCCGATAAATCCCCAAAGCTCGATAACTCATGACATCTTCCGTATCGCGACGCGCGCGGCGTCGAGGTCCGACGCTTCATCGACGTCGATCGACCCTTCGATCTCAATCGCATCCAGTTGCATCCCGCGCTCGATGACGAGCGCGAGGAAGCGGCGCAGCGCGTCGAGTCCCGCGCGGCGCGCGTCGGCAGCGTAGTCAAAAACTCGGGTCGACAGGAAATAGATTCCCACCGTTACCATACGAGTCTGACGGTTGCCGAGCCGCAGGATCAACCCATTTCCGTTTACATCGGCGAAAAGCGGCCTGGCCTCGCCGCGCCATTGCGTGACGGCCAGCACCCCGGCCAATTTTTTTTCGCCGCAATTCTCGATTTTCCGGCGCGACTCATTAACAAACCGCGCCAATTCCGCCTGCGGAATTACCGCGTCCACGGTCGCCGCGATAAACCATCCTGGTTCCAGCACCTCGCCCAGCGCCAGCATCGTTTCCATCGAGTTGGCGGTGTCGCGAACGACGATACTGACCGACGGGGGAATCTCCAGCGCCATCTCCCTGGCAAGCCGCGCCGTCTCGGAGTTGATCACCGCAACCACCGAGGATGCGCCGGCCGCGATCAGCGCTCGCGCCTGCCGCGACAGCATCGCCTCGCCGCCCAGCTTGACCAGCGGCTTGGGAATATCCTCGCGCGTCGAGTTGCGCAGCCGCTCGCCACGGCCGGCGGCAATGATCGCTCCTTGCAATCCCTTCACCATTGAATTTGCGCAACTTCGTCGATTGACCGGATCGTGATGTCGGCGGCGGCCTCCCGCCCGGATGCGCCATTGCCGCATTGCGGTTCCGTACGCAGCCAGACGGTCCGCATTCCGAGTCGGTGTGCGGGCGCGCAATCCTTGGCAAGCGAATCGCCGATCATCGCGGTCGATTCGGGCGCGCAATGCATTTTTTCCAGCGCGGCTTCGAAGATTCCCGCCTCGGGCTTGAAAATCCCGACGCGCGACGAATCGGCAACCGCGTCGAAGAATCGATCCAGCTTCGCCTCCGCCAGGATGCCGTCGAGATTCCCATAGAAGTTCGATACCACGCCCATTTTGAAGCGCCCCTTGAGCGCTCCGATGACGCCGCGGCTATGCGCCAGTCCGGCGGAAGTCTCGCGGACGAAAGAATTCGTGATCTCCTCGACGAAGCGATGGCGGCCCGCGGCGCCGGAGTTGCCCAATATCGCGCGGATCGGCTCCGGCCCGCTTTTCCCCAGGTACTCGAATTGATGGCCAACCAGGAATCGCACCAGCTCCGTCATCCCGAAACGCGCCACGATTCTGGTCGCGCCGTACCCGATTCGCGTTGCGTGCTCGAAGGCCGGGTCCAGTTCGGCGCGCGAAATCTCGATTCCAGCGCCACGGTAGCTCGACAAAAATCGATCGAGCCAATGCGCGGGCCCGTCGAGCGTGCCGCCAAAATCGAATAGCAGAGCGGTAATCGTGGCCATGAATCGGCTAGTTTATCAGCCGCGGCAGGCGGCCTCCAGTTCGGCCTCAACAAAAGTGCGGCGAATCGCAGCGCCGTCCCGATCAACAATTTGCTCGGGAGAACCGACGAAAAATGGTAGATTGTCGAGGTCAGGCAGGAGCCGAACTCATAATTCGGGATTGAACCTAGTAGAATGCCTACTTCCGCCCGCGTTACCGCTGTGTTACCGTGGCGGCCATCGCAGAAGGCGGGGGAAACCGGGCTCGAATAAGACGTTGGTGATTGACACTGCTCTAATCGCTGCACCCGATCGCGCCAATAACGCGGTCTTCGGCCGCCCGCTGTTAGAGCGGCTGATGATCAATTGTGAGCGCGCCGGGATCAAACGGTTCGTCGTGGCCGCCCCACGCGAGCTGTATCCGGACGTCGCTCGCGCGATGGGCCGGTTCAAAGACCTCGACACGGTCTCGATGGTCGAATCGTTCAGTGAGATTCTAAATCCCCCCGATGCGGATGGATTGGGCATCGACCCGTCATCGCCGTGCGTATACTTTTCGGGAAACCTGGTAATTGCGAAGTCGCAGTTGGCCCGAATCCTCGCCGCGCACGCCTCCAACCCGCAATCGGTAAATCGGACAGCCAGCGTGGATCGCGACCAGGGCGGCGAAATCGCAACCGGTCCGATCGGCGAGATGCTCAAGCGCGGGGGAATTTCGACCCGGCTCGCGCCGCCGGCGTCGAGTCTGCTGCCGTTCGCGCTTAACGGGCGACTCGAGGATCGCGAGGAAGCGCAACTGCGGCTGGCGAAATCGATTCGCGAGGAATCCGCCCACAAGGACGCGCCGATGGCGCGATGGGTTGACCGCCGGATTTCGTGGCGAATCAGCTACTTGCTCGCGCAGACCCGCGTCACCCCCAATATGGTCACGTTCGCCAACACCGCGTTCGGCCTGACGTGCGCCTGGATGTTCTCGGTTCCGAATTACTGGATGCGGCTGTTCGCGGCGATTTTCTTCCTGATCTCGATCACGATCGACGGCGTCGATGGCGAACTGGCGCGGCTTAAAATGACCGAGAGCAAGTTCGGCGGCACGCTCGACGTAGCCACCGACAATATTGTGCACGTCGCGATTTTCGTCGGCCTGCTCACGGGATGCTACCGGGTGGCCCACAACCCCGCTTACCTGTACCTGATCCCGATCCTGCTCGGCGGATTCGCGATGTGCGCCTACGCCACTTGGCGCGCCTTCCAGCTCAAGGGCAATCAGGCGGCGGCGTGGCTGGACAAAGTCGATAAATGGAGCGGGCGCGATTTCGCCTACCTGCTCGTGGTCTTAGCAATAGCCAATCGGCTAGAGTACTTCGCCTGGGGCACGGCCTTCGGCTGTTACGTGTTTGCCCTGGCGCTGATATGGATTACCGCCCGGACCGCATCGTCCATGAAAACTCAACGCCTGTAGCAAGGCGAAGCGAGCCCTTGCAGGCAGAGGAAGTATGAACGGAAAGAAACCCCGAATTCTGTTGGTGCAGCCCACCACCGTCCATCTCGACGGCACCCCGCATAAGACCCGTTGGCGGCTAATCATGGGCCTGATGATTCCGCTGATGGCGGGACTGACGCCCGACGATTACGACGTAACCCTATGCGACGAACGTCTCGAGGACATCGACTTCGACGGTGGATGGGACCTGGTCGGCATGACCACGACGATCGGCGCGTCGCTGCGCGCCTACCAGCTCGGCGATGAGTTCCGCAAGCGCGGCATCCCGGTCGTGTTCGGCGGATTCCATGCGACACTGCAGGCCGAAGAGGCGCTCCAGCATTGCGACGCGGTGGTCAAGGGCGAGGCCGACCTGGTGTGGCCCGAACTGCTGCAGGATTGGCGCGACGGCAAGCTCAAACCGATTTACAAGGCCGACAAGCTGCACGATCTCAAGAACCTGCCGCGCCCGCGCCACGAGCTGCTCAAGCTCAATCGCTACCTGTTCAAGGCGGTGCCGGTGCAGGCAAGCCGCGGATGCCCATATCACTGCTCATTCTGCGAGATTCCGGTGTTCTACGACGGCGCGTACCGGACCCGGCCGATCGAGGACATCGTCGAGGAGATCAAGCAGGTCGTCAAGATGACCGGCTTCAAGCGCTTTCAGTTCATCGACGATCAGATCACCGGCAAGCACAAGTTCGCGCGCGAGCTGTTCAAGGCGATCGAGCCGCTAGGCATCCGCTTCTCGTGCCTATGGACGATCAACTCGAATCACGACGATGAGTTGCTGGACCTGGCGGCCAAGGCCGGCGTCTTCCACGTCAACATCGGGGTCGAATCGATCAGCCAGGACAGCCTGCTGTCGATGAACAAGATTCAGAATCACGCGGGCCATTACAAGAAGCTGCTCAAGAAGCTCGAAAACTACGGGATTTACTATTCGCTCAACTTCCTGTTCGGACTGGAAGAGGACCGTCCGGAAATTTTTGACGACACGCTCAAGTTCCTGCACGAGGTCAAGGCGCCCGAGGCGTTCTTCAACACCGTCACCCCGCGCAGGGGCACTCCGATGCGCACGCAGCTCGAGGACGAGGGCCGCGTGATCATCCCCGACGCCGACCTCTACACCAACAACTTCCGCTGCATGTTCGTGCCCAAGAACATGTCGCCGCAGGAAGTCGAAGAAGGCGTGTGGCGATGCACCAAGGAGTTCTACTCGCTCAAGTCGATGTTCAAACGGCTGCTGATGCCGCCGGGAAAGTTCACCTGGCAGGGTCTGACTGAAAATATGCTTTTCTATTGGGGCGCCAAGCGCCAGATCGATCCGGTCGATTATTATTAGGCCAGCCCGGATTTGATCTTAAAGACTCTCGCGATCCTGGTGCTCGCCGCGGCGCTCGAAGTGGGCGGCGATGCGCTCATCCGGATTGGACTTCGCGGTCCGGCGTACTTGCTCGCAGTGGGCGGACTCGTTCTTTTCGCTTACGGAGTACTGGTCAATCTGAGCGGTCTCGATTTCAATCGGCTGATGGGAATCTACATCACGATCTTTTTCGTGGTGTCGCAGGTGGTTTCGCTGATCGTCTTCAAGCAGGTTCCTGACGACAGAATCATCCTCGGCGGCGGATTCATCGTAACCGGCGGCCTCCTGATTCTGCTGATGTCCTGACTGCGCGCTCGCGCTACGGCTCGAGCACGACGTTGTCTATGAGCCGCGTTTTGCCCACCCGCGCCGCGATCGCGATTAGAATCGGGCGATCGAGCAAGGGATGGCGCTCAAGTGTCTCGGCATCCACTGCTTCCACGTATTCGATCGCGACTCCTGTCATCCGCTTGAGCACTCGCGTCGCCGCGAACACGATTTCCTCGGCGCAGCACGGACCCGCGCGATGCTTCTCGCGGGCTGCGCGGAGCGCCAGGCTCAGCGCGAGCGCGTCTTCGCGCTCGGCGGGCGACAGGTAGGCGTTGCGCGAGCTCATCGCGAGCCCGTCCTTTTCGCGCACGATCGGCGCCGGGATAATTTCAACGTCGAAGTTCAGGTCCCGGACCATCCGCTGGATCGCGCGCAGTTGCTGGAAATCCTTCTCGCCGAAAACCGCCAGATGCGGTTTGACGATATTGAACAGCTTGGCGACCACCGTCGTCACGCCGCGGAAATGGCCGGGGCGATGCGCGCCGCAGAGACCGCTGGTGATCTCGCCCGCGTCAACGAACGTCTGCGCGTCGGGCGAGTACATCGCGGCGGGCTCCGGCGCGAACACAATGTCCACCGGCACGGTCTCGAGCATCGCGCAGTCGCGCTCGAAGTTGCGCGGATAGCGCCCGAAGTCCTCGCCGGGGCAGAACTGGATCGGATTGACGAAGATCGACGCGACCAGAACCGAGGACCGCCGCCGGCCCTCGCGCATCAGGGCGATATGCCCGTCGTGCAGATAACCCATCGTGGGCACCAGTGCGATTCGTTCGCGGCTTGCGCGCGCGCTCTCGGCAATGCGGGTCATCTCGTCGGGCGAGGTAATTGTCATCATCGCGAGGCTCCGCTGACTTCGGCGTAACAATGCTCCGGCGCCGGAAACGCGCGTTCCTTCACTTCGCGCACGTAGGATGTAGCCGCGGCCGCGGCCTCGTTCCACAGATGCGCGAACGGCTTGGCGAAGCGAGGCGCGCACTTCTCGCCCAAGCCCAGCATGTCGTGCATCACCAGCACCTGGCCGTCGCAATCCAGCCCGGCGCCGATGCCGATAGTCGGGATAGCGACGCGGGCGGTTATCTCGCGCGCGAGCGACGGCGGCACGCCCTCGACCACGATCGCGAATGCACCCGCGGCTTCGAGTGCGGCGGCGTCCTCGAGCAGCCGTTCGCGGCATCCGGGGGCGCGGCCGGATTTGCGCCCCTGCACGCGATGCCCGCCCATCCGATGAACCGACTGCGGCGTCAGACCGATGTGGCCCATCACCGGGATATCGACCGCGGTGATTCTGGCCACCGCTTCGGCCATCGCCACCCCGCCTTCGAGCTTCACCGCCTCGGCGCCGCCTTCCTTGATCAGGCGGCCGGCGTTGCGCAACGCGTCTTCGGGACTCACCTGATACGAGAGGAACGGCATGTCGGCGATGACCAGCGCGCGGCGCCGCGCGCGCGCCACCACGCGAGTGTGGTAGATGACCTCGTCGATAGTGACGGCCAGGGTGTTGGCCTCGCCGCGCACCACCATCGCCAGGCTATCGCCCACCAGAAGCAGATCGACGCCGCAGCTGTCGAAGATTCTCGCGAACGGAAAGTCGTACGCAGTCAGCATCGTGATTGGCTGGCGCGCGGCCTTCATGCGCGCGAGATCGGGCACGCGAACTTTGTCTTGCGTCATGTTCTCTCTCCAGCGATTGCGCTCTTCACTTGCTCCCAAAAACAAATCGGGGCTGCCGCGTTCCCGGCAACCCCGCATCAGAGCAAGCTCAAATCAACGAGCGCTCGAATCACTCGGAGTCCCGGTCCAAGCATCGGATCCAGGCGCGAGCAGACGCCAAACGTCATCGCCTCCCCACCGGAGGCACTCAACACCGTCTCGCCGGGAACAGTCTCCCTCGACGGACGCATTTGACAATATAGATAAAGTCGGCCGGCCCGTAAAGCGCGGGAGGCTCGGGTCAGTTGGTGGCTTGCGAAATGTTGGCCGGCACCGGCATCGTCACCTGCAGGCGTTTGCCGTCGCGCACGACGCTTAGGTAGATCACCTCGCCCGGCTGAAGGTCGCGCATCCGGTCCTGAAAATCGAGAAAGTTGGTCACGCGCGAGCCGTCGACGCCGATGATCAGGTCGTAGCTTTCGCCGACTTGCATGTAGTCAAGCGCGGGCAGCAGGAGAATGGCGAACGCCCCGAACGGAGCCATCGAGCTCACTATAGCCACACCGGTAAGCGCATCATGGACGCCGTGACTGTAGGCGCGCAAGCCGACTGCCGCGGCCGGGCCACCCTTGGCGACGGCGGTAACCAGCAAGCCGTCAGCCTCCTCGCCGGATTTGAGCGTGCGCCGCGCTTCGCGCAATTGCATTCCGAATGGAGTGGAAAGCTCGCCCTCGCTGTCGAACTGCTGCAAGCTCCTGAGCTGCTCGGGCGGCATCCCGCTCTGCTCCTCCTGATAACGCGCGACTTCACTGCTCTCATTGGATGGCTGCGAGTCGGCGGGGCTGGATGGCTGCTGCTGCAATGCGTCGGCAGAATTGGAAGAATCGGCGGGCGGAATCTCCGCGATGCCCGGCTCGGCGCCGTCGAGATCGGGCGGCGTCGGCACGATGTTCGATGGACCAGCGGACGTAGATGGCGCGATAACCGTGCGTGGGGGCACGGGCGCAGCGGCTTCTGCGGCTGGAGCGCCGGCGCCGGATCCCGCAATTGGCACAGACGCGGTGGCCGGTGCGGCGGCGGTCTTCCACGTCTCGGAGGCGGCAGTTTCGGCGCCCGACTGGGCAGCCGCGAGCGCGCTAGCGAACAGAACCAGCAGCATCGCGGCAATCGATGCGCCAAAAGCGTGATGCTCCCGCGCTTTGCTAGTTAACACTCCAGCGCTTTTCATGTTCCACCACGCGCCCCTCTCGCTCGAGCTTTCGCAGATGAGAGCGGACCGAGCTTGCAGCGGCAGGATGCAGATACTCAGGAACGTCAACGTAGATCTTCTTCACGATCGCCATCGCCTCGAGCGGTCCCGCACCCTGCGCGAGCGCCTCGAGCACCTGGCGTTCGCGCAATTCGCGATGAGCAATGTAGTCGCGGATCTTCTCTTTCGGATTGCGGATCACCGGGCCGTGCGCCGGATAAATCGTTTCGAGATCGAGCGCGAGCAAGCGCCTGAGCGAGTCCATGTACTCGCCGAGGTCGCCGGAATCGTCGGGAATGACCGTGGTACCTGCGCCCAGCACGACGTCCCCCGTGAACAATGCGCGTTCTTCTTCAAGATAGTAGCACAAGTGATCAGGCGAGTGGCCGGGAGTAAATACCGCGCGCAGGGTGGCGCCTTCGGTGTGAATTACGGCGTCATGCCCGATCGCGGAAATCGCGCCCGCGGCAGCATCGTGTCCCTCCCACGGCATCTTCAATACTTCCATCTCGCCGAATCTTTCGATCACCTGGCGCACCCCTCCCACATGATCGAGATGCGCATGAGTCAGCACGATTCGTTCGAGTTCGATACCGCCGGATAGCTCCTTTAGCGCCGCTTCGAGCAGGTCGGCGAATATCGCGACGCCCTGGCCCGTGTCGAGCAGCATCGGCCGCTTCGAGGCGCCCACGATATAGGTGTTCGTGCCGGGTCCCGTAAATGGATTCGGATTGTGGCCGAGCACGGTCGCAACGCGCGGTGTGATCCGCGCACGATCCGGCATCTTGAGACCGATCATCGAATCGGTCACGACTCGCCCGGGCTTGCTCATCAAAGGTCCTTCAAAAGCTATCGCCGGTTGCGCTCAAAGATCAGCCTGAGCCCCTTCAATGTCAGGAACTCGTCCACTTCTTCAATCGTTTCGCTCTCGGGCGCGATCAGCTCGGCGAGACCGCCGGTCGCGATGACGCGCGCCTTTTCGCCGCGCTCCCTCAGGATGCGCCCGACCAGTCCGTCCACCAGCGCGGTGTAGCCGAAGATCAGCCCGGACTGAATCGAGCCGACCGTGGTCCGGCCGACAACCTCGCGCGGGCGAACCAGCTCGACGCGATAGAGCTTGGCCGCGTGCTCGATCAGCGCGTTCATCGAGACGCCCAGGCCGGGAGCGATCGCACCACCGGCGTACTCGCCCTTGCCGGTCACGTAGTCGAACGTGGTCGCGGTGCCAAAATCGACGACGATAGATGCGCATCCGTAGCGCTCGTAGGCGGCGACCGCGTTGACGACCCGGTCGGCGCCCACTTCCTTGGGGTTCTCGTAGAGGATCGGCATGCCGGTTTTGATTCCAGGCCCCACTATCAGCGGAGCGCAATGGAAATAGCGCTCGGCGAGTTGCTCCATCACCTGGTTGAGGGGGGGGACCACGCACGCGATCGCAACCCCCTCAGGCGTCAGGCTGCCCTCCAGGCCCCCGGCCGTCAAAAGAGTGTTGAGCAGCGCGCCATGCTCGTCGGTGGTGCGATCGGCATTGGTCGAGATCCGCCAGTGATTGCGCAAGCGCTCGCCCTCGTAAATTCCAATCACGGTATCGGTGTTGCCAACGTCAACCGTTATCAGCATGACAAATCTCCGTCCTCCCACCGCCGTCGATAGCGAGGCAATGGGGTCAAGATAATAGCGCGTGAACTCGGGGTAAACGAAGCGGCTCTTGAAGCGCCGTTAATGATGTGATCCGGACGACGGATGCCGTATCGCCATCCCCATCACCGGACTGCCCGCGGGTTGGCTGAACGCAGGCCTCGAAGGAGAAAGCATCCACTGGCCGGGATTCAGCGGCGGGCGCGCGGCCTGGGTCAGCGGACTGCTCATCGGCGCGTCAGCCGAAGAAACTATCGACGGGCCGGGATTCAGCGGCGGGCTCGCGGCCTGAGTCAGCGGGCTGCTCATCGGCGCGTCAGCCGGAGAAATCGTCGACGGGCTGGGATTCAGCGGCGGGCGCGCCGCCTGAGTCAGCGGGCTGCTCATGGGCAGGTAGGCCGGTGCACCCGGCGACGGCACGATGATGGACTGGCCGTCGGCGGCGGCATCCCCATCGAGGGCAGGTCCGGCCCCCGCGGCCGAACCCCCGGCATCCTGCGAAAATGCGGAGTGTGCGCCCACCAGGACGGTCATCGCGAGCGCTGCGGATATTGCAACGATCAATCGGTCTGGCCGCTGTGTTCATCATAATTTGACACTACCACTCGATCCGTCGAGCGCCAAGGCGAACCCACGATGCGCTTGCGCGGAGGTTTGCACGCTGGCCTCAAGCGGCTAAGATTCGGCGCTATGTCGGAAGCAAAAGTCGCATTGGTAACCGGCGCAGGCCGCGGCATCGGCCGCGACATCGCGCTTCGAATGGCAAAAGAAGGCTACGCGGTCGGGCTGATCGCCCGCACCAAGTCGCAGCTCGACGAGACCGCCGAATTAATTCGCGCCCAGGGCGGCAAGGCAGTGGTGACGCCCACCGACGTCGCGCGCCGCGATCAGGTCGTCGCCGCGGTCGAGACCGTCGAACGCGAGCTCGGACCGATCTCCGTGTTGATCAACAACGCGGGCGCGTATCTGCGCAAGCGCTTCACCGAAATCACCGAAGAGGATTTTGACTTCCAGCTCAAGGTAAACGCATACGGACCGTTCTTCTGCACCCAGGCCGTCATCGGCAAGATGGCCGAGCGCAAGGCCGGCACCGTGATTTTCGTGCTGGGATCGGAATCGCGCAGCGGACCGGCGCAATACTCCGCCTACAACGCGTCGAAGCTGGCGCAGCGCGCGATCGCGGAGTCGGTCGCCTACGAGTTCATGCATCTCGGCGTGCATGCCGCCGCGCTCGACGTGGACGGCGCCGTGGACAGCGCGCGAGTGCGGGAGTCGATGCCCGACGTGGATCCGTCGCACTTCGTTCCGCCCGCGGCGATATGCGACGAGATCGTGCACCTGATCGATCAGTCGAAAAGCGCGTGGACGTTTCAGGTCGATATGCGATCGTTCGTGCAATGGCGCCCGCGGGTCGCGCCGAAGAAAAAAGCCTGATCCGCTGCTCCCGCTCGTCCGTGCGCGGGTGTGGTCTTGTCGGAAGCGAATATATAATGTTCGACGCGTCGGGGTGTGGCGCAGACTGGTAGCGCACTCGCTTGGGGTGCGAGTGGTCGCCGGTTCAAATCCGGCCACCCCGACCAATCGAACCGGCTTGAATCACTGAATCATTCGCTCCGCGCGCTGGCGAGAAACTCTCCTGCCCGTATCGATAAAGACCCCCGGGTCAACGCCGAAGCGCGCGGCAAGCGCCTGGATTTGCCGCACGTTGAGACGGCGGCGGCCCCGGATCACTTCGGAGACAACGCCCTGGCTGCCTACCTCAGGCAGATCCTTTTGAGTGAGGCCGTGCTGATCCATCAGGAAGCGGAGCACCTCGATACCGGAAGCTTCCGGCAGGCTGTGATGCTCCCGGTCGAAGGCCTCGATAAGCACGCTCAGGGTTTCGATCAGGCGATAACGCGGGTCTTTGCTGTTGTCGCCGACCTCGTCCACGAGCGCATTGAGCCGCTCGACGGCCGCGTCGTACTCCCGCTCAGTACGGATGGCAAGAAAGGGTTCCAGCGATTCGGGTCCCTGCAGAGCCCGAATGGCAGTCCGAGTCTTCATCGTTTCCACCTCTCGGTGTTGTAGTCCGCGTGCGTCAATATGTAGCGCACGAACAGGCGCTGGGTGTTGAAGTGTATCGCGGCGACCAGCCGAAATTTATTGCCGCCGATGTTGAAAACGTAGAAATCGCGCCGATCGAGCGCAATCATGTCCACGCTCGCGAAAGTCCGCTTCAACTCCGCGAGATTCCGAAAGTTTCCGCGCCGTGCCAGCTTGAACCACGCTCTAAGCGCCGTCGCAGCGTCAGCGTGCTTGTTTGCGAACTCCCGCAATGCCTTCTGCGAAATGACATGCACCGGCCTTGAACCTATCTCATATTGAGATATTCGGCAAGCGTGACGTCGCCGGTTCAAATCCGGCCACCCCGGCCGGCTAAATCCCCTTCGCGATAAGTGAGTTCGTGCCGCGCCGCCCGCGCGGATTTTTGACAATCTCCCGGCCGCGATCGTATAGTCGGATTGGGCTGGGGGTGTGCGTAACGCACTGAGAGTCTCCTGCGGGAGTAAAAACCCCTCGAACCTGATCCGGGTAATGCCGGCGTAGGGAAGCCGACGACGCAACCTTCGCGGTTGCGCCCGGGCCGCTTCCCCAACACCAGGGAAGCGGCTCAAAAATAATGGCCTCCATCGCAACCTCAATCACGCTCAACGGCGACCCGTTCCCGGTCGACGGCGATACCGCGCTGACCGCGCTGCTGGAACGCCTCAACATGCGCCGCGGCCGCGTGGCGGTGGAGATCAACCGCGAGATCGTGCCCAAAGCGAGATACGATGAGACGATGGTGAGGGCGGGTGACCACGTCGAAATAATCAACTTCGTCGGCGGCGGATAGTCGCCGAAACCGCAGGACAAAAAATGCAGGACACTCCATTTGAACTGGGCGGTATGAAATTCCACTCGCGCCTGATCGTCGGCACCGGAAAGTATCGCGACTTCGCCGAGACCAAGGCCGCGGTCGAAGCCAGCGGCGCCGAAATAGTGACGGTCGCGGTGCGGCGCGTGAACATCACCGACCGCGGTAAGGAAAATCTGCTCGACTATCTCGATCCCAAGCGCTACCAGATTCTTCCCAACACCGCCGGATGCTCCACCGCCGACGAGGCAGTTCGCACCTGCCGCCTGGCGCGCGAGGTCGGCGTGGGCGAGCTGGTCAAGCTCGAGGTGATCGGCGACTCCCGCACGCTGTTTCCCGACGTCGCCGCGACGATCGAAGCGGCGCGGGTGCTGGTCAAGGAAGGATTCAAGGTGATGCCGTATGTCACCGACGATCCGGTGACTTGCCTGAGGCTCCAGGAGATCGGATGCGTGGCGGTGATGCCGCTGGCGGCGCCGATCGGCTCCGGCCTGGGAATCCGCAATCCATTCAACCTCGCGATCATCATCGAACAGGCGAAGGTCCCGGTAATCGTCGATGCGGGCGTGGGGACCGCGTCCGACGCCGCCGAGGCGATGGAATTCGGATGCGACGGCGTGCTGATGAACACCGCGATCGCAGGCGCGAAAGATCCTCTTTCGATGGCGCGTGCGATGAAGCTTGCGGTGGAGGCGGGGCGCCTGGCGTATCGCGCGGGCCGAATCGAGCGCAAGCTCTACGCGACCGCCTCCAGCCCGCTTTCCGGCCTGATCGGGTAGGCCGCCTTGCCGCCGCTCCCGCGCGTCAGCTTTCGACTTTATCTGATCACCGATCGCCGCGTCGTAAGGAGCGGCGATCTCATCTCTGCGTGCGAGGCCGCGCTGACCGTGGCGCGGGAATCCGCGCCGCCCGGAAGCGTCGCGTTGCAACTGCGCGAAAAAGATTTATCCGCGCGCGCTCTTTACCAACTGGCGCTCCGCCTTCGCGAGATTTGCACGCGCGCCGGCGCGCCGCTGATAGTGAACGACCGGGTCGATGTGGCGATCGCCGCGGATGCCGAAGGGGTTCATCTTCCCTCCGATTCGATCGGCGCCGTCATGGCGCGCAAGCTGCTCGGGCCCAATCGACTGATCGGAGTGTCGAGTCACTCGCCCGCCGACGTAGCTACGGCCGCACGCCAGGGCGCCGACTTCGCGGTTTTCGGTCCCGTCTTCGATCCGCTATCCAAGCCGGCCACCGGGTCCGCGTGGGGTCCGGAAGGCCTTGAGGCAGCGTGCGGCGCGGGCGCGATCCCGGTCTTCGCGCTGGGCGGTATCACGCCCGATCGCACGCGCGAATTGTTCGCATATCCCGGCCCGGCCGCGCGGCCGGCGGGAGTCGCGTCGATCGGAGCGATATTTGCCGCCGACTCGCCGGCCGTTGCTACTGCGGCGATGCTGTCGGCGCTCGACCCGTCGTGGACTCGCCGGCAATGACAGACTTTGCGGCGTCGAGCAGCGCATCTGGCCGCGGCAGTTCACGATAATAGGGCGACGTGAAAATCCATCGCACGACCCCGTTTCGATCGACGATAAAAAACGCGGGGATCGCGTTGTCCGGCTCGGCATTGCGATGATGCTGCACGAGACCGAGCGGCGCGAGGATCGATTCGCCGGTATCGCTCAGCAGCGGGATTTTCGTGCGGAGAAATCCCGCCAGCATTTTCGATCTTTCCATGGGATCGGCGCTGATGGCGACCGTCTCGACGCCGGCGCGGCGAAAATCGCCGGCACGTGCAGTCAGTTCAGCGAGCTCAAACCGCGCAAAGGGGCAATAATCTCCACGATAGACGTAAATTAAGGTTGCGCTCGGATCAGGCGCCGGCCCGCGGCGGATCGAGCCGTTCTGATCGACGAGCGCGAAGCTTGGGAATCGCTGTCCGACTGGGAGATTCAGCGTGAAGGGCGGATTAAGCGTCCCGCGCATCGCATAGCTGACGAACCGGCCGCCGCCCGTTCCAACGACGATGCATCCCAGGAATGCGAGCAGACCGAATCCGAGCCTGGCGTGCGGCGAATCGAGCCCCAGTGCGAGGCGCAATCCTGCGATCGAGAGCGCAATCGCAGCCGCCGCGATCGCGAACGCGGGCCATGGAATCCGTTGGTGAATGCCCATCCACGTCACGGACCAGAACGACACCAGCAGATATTCATAGAGCCCGAAGCCGCACGCGATCAGAACGACCGCGCCAATCGCCCGGATCGGCTGAAATGGCGGAATTACCCAGGGCTCGTCGTAAAACTCCGGCGCGCCCGAGTCGCCCACGCCCGGATCGCGCGGCTGCGAGGTGGCCATCAGTTGAGCGGTTGCAGCATCATCAGATTGAGTTAGAAATGTTCCGGCTCGTGTTCGCGGCGATTGTCGCATTCAAGCTGCAAGGTCAGATGGTGGATGCCGAACTTGGTCTGGAGCAGATGGCACATCTCGGCGAGCACTCGATCCCGATCCGCATCCGCGGCGACCACCGCGTGCGCCGAAAGCGCGATTTGCCGGGTTGTCAGACACCAGACGTGAAGGTCGTGCAGCTCCTCGGTGCCGCTAACGGCCAGCAGGTCGGCGCGCATTTGGTCCAGGTCAATATGCGCCGGCACCGATTCCATCAGGATGTCCACGCCCTCGCGCACCAGACCCCACGAACCGTACAACACCAGGCATCCGATCAATATGCTCACCGCGGGATCGGCCCGCATCCATCCGGTGAAATAGTTGAGCGCGCCGGAAGCGAGCACGCCCACCGAGCCAACGAGATCGGAGATGACGTGCACAAACACCGCGCGCACCGCCATCCCGCGCCCCGGGCCGCCGGACGCGTCGGTCGAGGTCATCCACGCGGAGAAGGCATTCACGCCGATTCCGACGATCGCGACCGCCATCACGCCCAGCCCTGAAACCGGGCGCGGGTTTCGCATCCGGCCGACCGCTTCGATCCAGATGAAGGCCACCAGCAGCCAGAGAAAAAGCCCGTTGAGCAGCGCGCCGAGGATTTCCGCGCGAAGATAGCCGTAGGTTTTCGCCGACGATGCGGGCCGCATCGATATCCACAGCGTCAGCAGGCCCAGGCACAAAGCCGCGATGTCGGTGAGCATGTGGACCGCGTCGGAAAGCAGCGCCAGGCTGCCCGTCACATAGCCGCCGGCAAGTTCGGTGACAAGATAGGCCGACGTGACGGCCAGAACGATCAGCAGGCGGCGCCGATCCGAAGCCGCAGTCGCACGCGGTTCGCGATTGTCTGTCGGGCTTGGCATCGCTTAATCATAGTGGACTAGCGAGAAGCAGTTGACCGGCGCCAGGCGCTCGCGTCCCTTGAGCGCGTCGAGTTCGACGACGAACGCGCATCCGACCGCCTTCCCACCGACCTTGTGGATCAGTTGCAGCGCCGCGGCAGCCGTGCCGCCCGGTCGCCAGCAGGTCGTCAACCAGCAGTACCCGGCCCAGGCCCTGGAGCGCGTCCTGATGCATCTGCAACGAGGCGCTGCCGTACTCGAGGTCGTAGGCCTGATTCACAGTCTGTGACGGGAGCTTGCCGGGCTTGCGGGCAATCACGAGGCCGACGCCCAATCGATACGCCACCGGCGCGCCGACGATAAAGCCCCGCGACTCGATTCCGAGCACGACGTCAGCTTTACCGAGGTAAGGCTGCGCCAACTGATCGACCACCGCGGCGAAACCGCGCGCGTCGGCGATCAGCGGGGTGAAGTCCCTGAACATTATTCCGGGCTTGGGAAAGTCCGGCACATCACGAATCAGTTTTTTGATTTCTTCGGCAGTCATCGTTGATTCCATCGCACTGGTTTCGGGGGTACCCCCGCGGGCGACGGTCAAAGATACTAGCTGCCGCCGGCCGCGGCAAAGCTAATCCCACCGGCGGATTCAGGCTCCGGCAGGTAGGCGAGCGGGTCTCTGGCGACGTTGTCGCGGCGCACCTCGAAGTGCAGATTCGCTCCGGTGGTGCGCCCGGAGCGCCCGATCTCTCCGATCTCCTGTCCGCGCGCGACCCGAACGCCCTCGCCGACCAAATTGCGCTGGTTGTGGCCATAAACCGTAGCGTAATCGTCATCGTGGCGAATGATCACAGTGTTGCCGTAGCCGTGAAGCGTGCCCGAAAAAATCACGACGCCACTGTCGGCGGCAAAAACGGGAGTGCCCGCCGGCGCCGCGATATCGACGCCGTCGTGCATCGCGCCGTTGCGGATTCCGAATCCCGACGACACCACTCCCTGTGACACCGGCCACTGGAATTGGCGCGACGCCCGCTCGCCGGTGTACGGATGCACTCCGCTCGACGCAGTCCCGATCGAGGCGGCCCGATACGCGCCTGGAATCGTCAGCACCTGGCCGACGCGCAACTCACGCGGATCGCTGAGTCCGTTCGCCGTCATCAAGCGGCCGACGCTGACGCCGTATTCATTCGCGATATGGTAAACGGTCTCGCCCGCGACGACGACGTGAGTGACCGGGCGCTGCAAACCGGCGCGAGTGTAGGTCGAAGGCGCCGAGCCGCCACCGCATCCCGCCAGCGCGAGCGACGCGGCGAACGCGATCGCCACACGCGCGCGCGAAATCCACCGTGTCCCTGTCGTCCGCTTTCCGCTCACGTCATCCGCCGTCCGTCACCACCGCTACCCGCCGCACCGCATCCTGCGAGCCGCGCGAAACCGCCGCGCTAATCCTGAAAGCCGTGCTTGCCCGTCATCTTTACGAATCGGCACTCGCCGAAATATTCCTCGCTCCAGTGTCCGGTCTTGTGGCTGATACGCACCAGGGTCTGGAGTTCGTCCTCGCCAATCGGCGCGATAAATTGCCCATCCGGCGTCAATTGATTCAGCAGCGGAAGAGCGATTCCGGGCATCGCCGCCGTCACCATCACGACGTCGAAGGGCGCCTCCTCGGGCCATCCATCCGAACCGTCGGCGCATCGGAGATGGACATTGCTGAAGCCCATCGAGTTGAGAATCACGCGGGCGCGATCGTGAAGATGCGCGTTGAACTCCACGGAATAGACTGCGCGCGCCAGCCGCGCGAGCACCGCCGTCTGATAGCCCGATCCGGTGCCGATTTCGAGAACTTTCTCCGAGCCCTGGAGCTCGGCGACCTCGCTCATCAGCGCGACCATGTACGGTTGCGAAATAGTCTGCGAGTCGCCGATTGGCAGAGGGCCGTCATCGTAAGCGTGCTCGTGAAGTTCCGCGGGAAGGAACCGATGACGGGCGACCGCGCGCATCGCGGCGAGCACACGCGGATCTTTTATCCCGCGGCGTTCGAGCTGCTCGAGCACCATCCGCTCGCGCGCGTTTTCGAGGTCAATCGCCATCGCCATCGCCATCGCCATTATACAGATACGCCAGCCAACGATTAAGGTATCCCAAGCAGGCTTGCCGAAGCCGTGTGCGCCCGATCCGTCTCCCTGCGAACGCGGGGCTGCCTGGACGAGGGGCTTAAGGGACCAACTGCAAACGCGAAGCGGTCTCGGCTGGTCCCATATTGTTAGGTTCAGCCAATCCAAGTTTTGTGAAAAGCAGAGGCGCGACGAAAATGCTCACCAGACCGGCAATGGCGTAGCGGATGTACTGCAACATGTATCCCAGGGCCGAAAAGTCGTCGGCTATTGCTCCGAAGACCTTGTCGAGAAGGAGCAGCGCCGCCAGCACCATGGCAACAGATATGGCGAATCGGAGCATTTTCGCCAGCGGGCCGGAGCTTTTCGGATCGAAGTTCACAGTGCTCAACTCAATGGGGCGGCCAAGGACGATGCCCGTCAAGAATCCCATATAGCCCAAAACTGCACGGGGCTGACCATCGACGCGCCAATCGTTGATTGCGATGGTCGCGAGCCAGAGGATCAGGCTTGAGGCGACAACAATCCCCAGTTGATAGCTATATGACAGCTTATTCCATCCGTCGCTGATTTTATCCGTGCGTCTTATCGCTACCAGGGCGACGGGCAATCCAATCGCCCAACCCATGAGAATATCCCCGGGATAGTGGACACCGAGGTAGGGGCGCGAAAATCCAGTGGAAAGAATCGCTATGACGGCGATAACTGCTACGAATCGATTTTCGATGGACGCGTAGAGGTAAGAGTAGAAGGCCGAACCGGCCATGGCGTGGCCAGAGGGCGTAGAATACTCGGTCGCAAGTGCTTTTGCGTTCTCGGCTGATACCGCCCACTTCTGGAGATAGGTGCCTTCATGGATGAAGGGCCGAGGATTCTTGATGGTTATCTTCAGGACGTGATTGAGACACATCGTCAGCAATAGCAATACCGAAAGCCGGACAGCCAGCGTCTTGTCGAACATCACGTAGATCAGCGTCACGACCAGGATGTATCCCTCGACTTGCCCAATGAAACTGGCAAGTAGAAAAAATTTGGTAAGAAGAAAATTCCTGTGGTCTGCCAGGAATTGCACGACAGCCATGTTGAATGTCGATTGAGCCATTATTCTTGTCGCATGGGTCTGGCTGCGCGACCGTGCCGGGGTGCAACCCCACTGGTTGCTGAACGAATCGTAAGCGCCCCGACGCCCTGCCCGGCCACGAAGGCCTGACAGGATACTATCATATCACGGTGGGACCGATCCGCCTGATCGCTCAGCCTATAAGCCCGAACCGGTCAGCCTCACGTCGTGCGGGCTTAGCAGGTCGGGACTCGCCGTCACGCTGAGCGCCGCCGCGCGCGCGCCGGCCGCACCTGGCGTAAATGTGACGATGTAGGTGCAACTCGCCTTGGCCGCCAGCGCCGCCGCGCACGTCCCGCCCGTCACCGCAAAGTCGCCCGCGTTCGGCCCGGTGATGCTCTCGCTCAACGCCAGCCTCAACCGGCTGCGCGTTCTTCACCCTCACCGTCTCGCGCTTCTTTGCGCTCAACCTCACCTTGCCGTAGCCGATGCTGGCGGGCGATACCACCACGTCGGCCAATCCCTTCCCCGACACCGCCACGTTCCGCGCGCCCGCGCTCGTGTTGGCGTGGAGCGTGAGCGTTGCGCGGCGCGCGCCCAGCCCGCTCGGCGTGAAGCCGATCGCGATCGCGCAAGTCAGGGTTGGCGGCAGCCCGGTGGCCGGACAGGTCGAAGCGCCCGGAGCGAGCTCGGCGGGATTGCTGGAGGTCACACTGGTCACGAACAGCGGCACGCGGCCGGTGTTCTTGACCGTCAAGTTCTTTGCGACCGTGTTGCCGACGGGCGCTCGGCCGAATGCGAGCGAACCAGCCACCGAGATTGAGGTGGCCGGCGTCGGAGTCGGACCCGGCGTGGCGTCCCCCGGCAGGAGCGCGATGTACATAGGCGAATACAGTTCTGTCTGCGGACCGCCGATGGTGCTGACCGGCGCGACGTCGCCGCTGCTCCCGGCCGCATAGACAAGCACGCTGGCCGTGTAGAAATCAGCCACATAGATATTTCCGCTGGAATCCAGCGCAATGCCGTACGGCCACAGCAGATCGTCCTTGGCCCCATAGTTGGGGATTCGGGCGCTGGGGGCCACGTCGCCGTTGCTCCCCGCCGGATAGACAACAACGCCGCCTACGTCATGCGTACTTACGGCCGTTACATAGATATTGCCGCCGGAATCCAGCGCGATGCCCGTCGGGGACGTCAGCTTATCGTTGTCCCCATAGCTGGGGATGATAGCGGTTGGGGTGGCCTCGCCGGTGCTCCCGGCCGGATAGACAAGCACGCCGTTATCATCCGCCACATACATGTTGGCGCTGGAATCCAGCGCGATGTCCGTTGGATAACACAACTTCGTTACCGACGCCGGACCGCTGATGCTGGCGCTGGGAGCGACATCGCCGGTGCTCCCGGCCGCATAGACAAGCACGCTGGCGTGGCCATCGCATGAATTGTTGCCGACGTTCGTCACGTAGATGTTGCCGCTGGAATCCACCGCGACGCCCAGCGGTATCGACAGCCTGGTATTGCTCCCGCTGATTGTGGCGATCGGGGCTGCGTCGCCGGTGCTTCCGGCCGCATAGACGACAATGCTGGCGGGCTTGTCATTCGCTACATAGATGTTGTCGCTGGAATCCTGCGCGACGCCTTGTGGCATCCGCAGGCCGGTGATGCTGGCGCTCGGCGCGACATCGCCCGTGCTCCCGACGGGATACGCCGTCACCGCGTTTGTCTCGCCGTCCGTAACCTGGATCATCGGGGCAGTCGGCGTCGGGGTAGGAGTGGGGTCCGCGCGGCCTGAAGAACTATCAAGCCCGACCATCGCGAACGCGGCCGCCGTCAGCAGCGCGATCACGCTGATCCGTGCTTTTCCCGTGTGTTTGCTCATTTGCTTTTCCCCATGTTTATCAGGGGAACCGCCACCTGCCACCTGAGTGAAGCTAATAACTCCGGCGCTTGACCTACTAGATATCTAATATTAACTGCCGCAACAACGTCGCGCAAACTTCCACTTACGTTTCTGACGGAGATCGCCTTGGTCGGTTCGTACGACGCCAAGGGCCCGCCCCCGCGCCTGAGTAAGCAGCAAAAGACGCTGGCGGGGGATGGTCGAGTGCGACAGACTTGCGTCCGTGCGCGCGGAGAGAGAGATTCAGCCTTCGATGGCAATTGAAACGCAGCGCCCCACTATCGCCGAGATTGATCTCGGCGCGCTCCGCTCCAACTTCCGCGCGCTCCGGGCCGTGGCCGCGCACGGCGAATTGATGGTCGTGGTCAAGGCCGACGCCTATGGGCATGGCGCGGTGACGGTGGCGCGCACGTTGATCGGCGAAGGATGCCGTCATTTCGGTGTTGCCACGCTCGACGAGGCGCGCGAGCTGCGAGACGCGGGAATTCGCACCCGCGTGTACCTCCAGGCTGGCTTCTTCGCCGAGCAGGCCGCCGAGATTGTCGCGCTCGACTTGACGCCATTCGTCTTCGACGCCTCCATGATCGCGCCGCTCGATCGCGCGGCCGCATCGACTGGCCGGATGGATTTCCCGATTCACGTCAAGATCGACAGCGGCGCGACCCGGCTGGGAGTGATGCCGGCGTATATTCCCGATGTCATCGAGGCGGTCCGCGCCGCATCTGCCGTGCGCCTCGAGGGCGTGTGCACCCTGCTCGCAAACGCCGGCGACCCGAAGAGTCCGATCACCGACGCGCAACTCCGGGTCTTTAATCGGGCGATCGAGACGCTGAACGCCGCCGGATTGAAGCCGCCGGTCATTCACGTCGCAAATTCCGCGGCGCTCGTGCTCCGCCACGATTCGCATTTCAGCCTGGCTCGCCCCGGACTGGCCATTTACGGCCTGCCTCCGGTGGCCGCCGTGCGCGAGCGCGTCGAACTGCGCCCCGTCATGACCTTCAAGACCCGCCTGATGCAACTCAAGCGCGCCCCCGCTGGAAGCGGCGTGGGCTACGGACATACCTTCGTCGCGCCGCGCGAAACCTTGATCGGCGTGCTGCCGGTGGGCTACGCCGACGGCTACCGCAGAGGGCTGCAACACGGCGCCGAAGTGATCGTGCGCGGCGCGCGCGCGCCGGTGGTCGGCGCGGTCTCGATGGACTTGACGACGGTCGATGTCACCGACATCGCGGGCGCATCGGTTGGCGATGAGGTAATCTTGTGGGGCGAATCGGGCGGGCAGACTATCAGCGTGAACGACGTCGCCCGGCTGGCGCAGACAATTTCGTACGAGATGCTTTGCACGGTCGGCAAGCGGGTGCCGCGCGTCGTCCGTGGTTAGTTGCGTAGCTGGATACGGAGCGGGATGGCAATGAACAGCGACATGGTCGTGATCAAACGCGCGCTTATCGGCGTCGCGGACAAGGCGGGAGTGGCGGATTTTGCCCGAGCGCTGGAACGGCACGGCGTCGAGATCCTGTCGACCGGAGGCACGATGGCGGCTCTGCAAGCGGCCGGCGTTAAAGTCAGATCGGTCGAGAGTTTCACCGGCTCGCCCGAGATGCTCGACGGGCGCGTAAAGACGCTGCACCCAAAGATTCACGGCGGGATTCTCGCCCGGCGCGCCGACCCGAGCCATCAGCGCCAGATGGTCGAGCATCGGATCGAGCCGATCGACCTGGTGGTGGTAAATTTCTATCCATTCGAAAAAACGGTCGCGAAACCCGGCGTCAGCCTTGACGATGCGATTGAAAATATCGACATCGGCGGACCCGCGCTGGTGCGCGCCGCGGCGAAAAATCACGGCGACGTAGCAGTCGTGGTCGATGCCGCCGACTACGGCGCGATCGCCGCCGAACTCGACTCGCACCACGGCGCCATAACCGCCGGCACGCGATGGCGCCTGGCGCGCAAGGCATTCGCGCGCGTCACGGCTTACGACGCCGCAATCTCAAACTTCCTCGGCACGCATGCCGGAGACGGCGCCGACTCGCCCCTGGGTGAGACCTTCAGCCTTGCGCTCGAGCGCGAACAGGCGCTGCGCTACGGCGAAAATCCCCATCAGACCGGCGCGCTCTACGGCCGCTTCCTCGAGATCGCCCATCAGCTTCACGGCAAGGAATTGTCCTTCAACAACGTGGTCGATATCAGCTCGGCGATGAACCTGATGCTGGAGTTCCAGGGCGAGCAGCGCGCGGTGGTCGCGATCTTGAAGCACAACACGCCCTGCGGCGTCGGGGTTGCCGATTCGCTCAAGGCGGCATGGGACAAGGCGTTCGCCACCGATCCGGACTCTCCCTTCGGCGGTATAATAATCGCCAATCGCCCATGGGACATGGAGTTCGCGCGCGCCGTCGATGAATTATTTACCGAGGTGCTGATCGGCCCCGCGTATCCGGACGACGTAATCGCGTTCCTGCGCAAGAAAAAGAATCGGCGCGTGATGACCTTCAATCCGGGCGCGGTGGACCGCAATGAGCTCGACCTCAAGAAGGTGCTCGGCGGATTGCTGGTGCAGACGCCCGACCTGGCGATCGAAGATCCACGCCAGGGCAAAGTCGTCACCCGGCGGCGGCCCACCGACGCCGAGATGCGCGCGCTCACTTTCGGCATCAAGGTCTGCAAGCATATCAAGTCCAACGCGATCGCGTTCGTCGCCGAAGACCGCACGCTCGCCGTTGGCGGCGGCGCGACCTCCCGGATCGATCCGGTGTACGCCGCCCGCGAAAAAGCCGCGCGGCTCAAAGTCGCGCTCGAGGGTTCCGTGCTCGTCTCCGAAGCGCTCTTTCCATTTCCCGACGGCCCCGCCCTCGCCGCCGAGGCGGGCGCCACGGCGATCGCGCAACCGGGAGGCGCCGTGCGCGACGATGAAGTCATCGCGGCGGCCGACAAGTTCGGCCTCGCGATGGTCTTCACTGGGGTGCGCCACTTCAGGCACTAGCAGGGTGTTGAGAAACTCATATCGAAGGGTAGCTCCGGTCTCAAAGCGTTCAACACCCTGCGTAAAAGATGGCTTCTTACCTACAACGTCTCCCCCTCTGGGGGAGACAAGAGAGAGGGAGCAGGTGTTGAAAATTACTTTTTCAACAGCCTGCTAGCGGCGCGCCGGTCGATGAAAGTACTGGTCATAGGCAAAGGCGGCCGCGAGCACTCGCTGGTCTGGCGGCTCCATCAGAGCCAGACGGTGCGGAAGATCTTTTGCGCGCCCGGAAATCCGGGGATTGATCGCATCGCGCAAGCGGTGCCGATCGCGCCCGCCGATATCGCCGCGCTGGTGGAATTCGCCAGGTCAAACAAGGTCGATCTCACCGTGGTCGGTCCGGAAGATCCGCTCGCCGCCGGAATCGTCGATCGCTTTACCCAAGCGGGACTTGAAATTTTCGGGCCGACCGCCGCCGCGGCGCAGCTCGAAACCAGCAAGTCGTTTGCAAAAACAATCATGCGCGAGGCGGGCGTGCCCACCGCCGGCTTCGCCGCCTTCGACGACGCCGAATCCGCGCGCCGCTACGTCAAGGCGCGGACTGGATCGATGGTCGTCAAGGCCGACGGACTCGCGCTTGGAAAAGGCGTGGTCATCTGCCACGACGCGAACGCGGCGCTCGATGCGATCGCGGACGCGATGGAGCGCCGGCGCTTCGGAGCGGCGGGCAGTCGCGTTATCGTCGAGGAGTTCCTGACCGGCGAGGAAGTTTCTTTTTTCGCGCTGTGCGACGGCGAAAACGCGATCCCGCTCGGCACCTTTCAGGATCACAAGGCGGTCTTCGACGGCGATCGAGGCCCCAACACCGGCGGGATGGGCGCGTATTCGCCGGTCCCGCAATTCGGCCCCGCGCTCGAAGCGCGCGTGATGCGCGAGGTGGTCGCGCCGACGATGGCCGCGATGAACGCGCGCGGGATTCCCTTTCGCGGGCTGCTGTTCGTGGGCTTGATGGTCGAGGGCGAACGAATCAACGTGCTTGAATTCAACGTCCGCTTCGGCGATCCGGAATGCGAAGCGCTGATGATGCGCCTGGACAGCGACCTTGCCCAGAACCTGCTCGCTGCCGCCGGCGGAAAGGTCGCCAATGCGACGGTCAGCCTCTCGCCCCGCAGCTCGGTCGCGATCGTGCTCGCGTCGGGCGGATACCCCGGCGACTACAAAAAGGGAATTGCGATCAGCGGGCTCGATCGGCTCGAAGGCAACCTCCCGTCGGACATCAAGATCAAATGGGCGATGGGCCGGATTCGGGTGAAGGTTTTCCATGCCGGCACCGCGATCCGCGACGGACAGTTGGTCACCGACGGCGGCCGCGTCCTGACCGTGACTGCGATCGCGCCGGAGTTGGCAGCGGCGGTCGATGCCGCGTACCAGGCGGCCGAAATGATCGAGTTCGAGGGACGTCATTTCCGCCGCGACATTGCGCGCCGCGCACTCGTGCGCGCTTCGGGCGCCGCCGCCGGTTCCGTATAATCGCTGCGCAGGAGCCTGATTCTCAGTTGCCGCGCTCATCGCCAATCAAGCCAAAAAAGCGGCCCGCCCGCGCTGCGGTGTTCGGGCTCGCCGACGGAGTAGCGGCCTTGAAAGCCGGCCAGCTCGTCGTCTATCCGACCGAGACGTTCTATGCGCTCGGCGCCGACGCGTTTTCATCCACGGCGCTGCGCCGCCTGTTTCAAGTGAAGCGGCGCGAGCCCGGACGTCCGGTCGGGTTGATCGCGGCCGATACCGCGATGGCATTTTCGCTGGCGCGCGAAATACCGTTCGACGCACGCCGCCTCGCCGGCGCGTTCTGGCCGGGACCGCTGACGATCGTCCTGCCCGCTCGCGCCGACCTGGCGCCGGAGCTGACCGGACCCGACGGCGTCGGCGTGCGCGTATCGCCAAATCCTGTCGCCCGCGCGCTTAGCGCGGCAATCGGGCGGCCGATCACGGCGACCAGCGCGAACTTAAGCGGCCAGCCGCCAGCCACCACGCTCGAACAGGCGCGCGCGGGGCTGCGCGAGAAAGTTAAAGTTTACCTTGAAGGCGGAACCCTGAGCGGCGCCGGCCCCGACCACGGTGGTCGCGGTCAACCAAAACGGATGGAGAATGGTGAGAATGGGAGCAATTTCAAAAGATCAGATCGCCGCCGCAATCGCGGGAGACGGATTGAAATGAGCGCGCTCGGCAAGCGCGTCGAGCCGTTTCGCGCGCTGATGTATAATCGCCGGATTGCCGGCGAACCGGCGCGCGTCGTGGCGCCACCGTACGATTTGATCGGCCCGGCGCGTCAGCAACAGCTCTACGAACGCAGTCCCTACAACGTCGTCCGGCTCGAACTCGGCCGCGAAGCGGATCGCTATGGCGCGGCGGAAAAAACCCTCGCCCAGTGGATTGCGGCGGGCGTCCTCGAGCGCGCGGCGCGTCCTGCCATCTATCATTACAGGCAGACTTTCGACCTCGAGGGCCGCGTGCTTCATCGCACCGGGTTTATCGCGCGAGTTCGGCTCGAGGAATTCGTTTCCGGGCGCATCCTGCCGCACGAGCGAACATTCCCCGCCGCCAAGGAGGACCGCCTGCGTCTCCTGACCGCGCTCCAGGTCAACACCAGCTCGATCTTCGGGCTCTACTCGGGCGCGCATCCCGAGCTCGACCGATTGCGCGAGGATGTCGCTGCGCGCGAGCCGCTGATCGATCTCGTCGATGACCTCGGAATCCGCAACGAGCTGCGGCCGATCGAGGCGGCCGGCGAACTCGCGGTCATTCAGCGCGAACTCGAATCGCCGCGCTTCTTGATCGCCGACGGACACCATCGCTACGAAACCGCGCTGAACTATCGCCGCGCGCGCCGCCACCAGAACGCCCCGAGCGAGCCGCAGCCGTACGACTACACCATGATGACGCTGGTGGCGTGCGAAGATCCCGGGCTGGTGATTCTGCCGACCCATCGGGTGGTGAAGTCGCTGCCCGCCGCCGCGATCGCGTCGTTCGCGCGGCGCGCGCGCGAGCTGTTCAACGTCGAGGAAATCGCGCATCGCGACGCATTTCGCGCGCGCCTGGACGAATTGGGCGCCGGCGCAATCGGCGTGACGTTGAAGGGCGTTTCCAACTACCTGATTCTGCGGCTGCCGAGCCCGAGCGCGATGGAGGCCGCGATGCCCGGCGCGCCGGACGAGGTTCGCCGCCTGGACGTGTCGGTTCTGCACGCGCTGGTGTTCGATCGAATCTTCGGCCTCGGCGCCGATGAGATTCGAAAAGGCGGAAATATCGAATACACGATCGAAATCGGCGGCGCGCTCGCCGCAGTCGCTCAGGGACACGCCGACGGCGCGTTCCTGATGAATCCGCCGTCGATTCAGGATGTCGAGCGGGTGAGCGACGCGGGCGCGACGATGCCCGAGAAATCGACTTACTTCCACCCCAAGCTGCTGACCGGCCTGGTGATGAATTCGCTGAGCGGCGGCGAATGATTTCTGCCAGGCGCCATCGCGGCTAAATGATCAAGCGCCAAACTCGCGGGGCGCGGTTGCTCCTGGTTCGCCACGGCGAAACCGAAGGCGAGTCGAGCATCAGGTATCATGGCCGCACCGACGTGGCGCTGTCGGAACTCGGGCGCGCGCAGATGCGCCTTGCGGGGCGGGCGATCGGGGCGCATCCCGGCGGCGGAAATTTCGCGCGCATCTTTTCCAGCCCGCTCGTTCGTGCCTCCGAAGGCGCGCGAATCGTAGCCGGCGACTCGGCGCCGCTCGTCACGATCGATGAATTCGCCGAAGTTCACTTCGGATTGTTCGAAGGACTCACCGCCGATGAGATTCGCGAGCGTTATCCCGGCGAGTTCGCGCGATGGAACGCCGATCGGCTTGCGCCCGGCTACGCCTATCCCGAAGGCGAGAGCCGCGCTGGCTTTGCCAATCGCGTCGAGCGCGGCCTGGAACGCATGCTGACCCTATGGACGCCGCGCGGCGATTCGGAAGCTGACGACGCGCTGTTGATTGCGCATCGTGGAGTCATTCGCGCGATCGTGCGAAAGCTGACCGGCAGCGAGCCGATCGTCGAGCTGGGATCGATTCAGGTTCTGCGCTTCGACGGCGGTTGGCATGCCGAGATGCTCGACCTGATCGATCATCTGGGCGGCTCCTGAAGCTCACACGCGGCGCAGCACGCCCGTCCAGCGGTAGCGGCATTTGTCCAGCGGCTTGGTGAATGACAGGTCGCAATAGGCCGCCGCCATTTTGAACATCCCCGACGCAAGCGCCGCCAGTTCCAGCGTCGATGGGAGCGTGTAGCGCACCGGAATCAAGTCGCGAGTGGTCACCGCGCCGGCGGGAAAGTTGATTGTGCACTCGAGTTCGTAGATCGAATGCAGCGGCGAATGCCACGCCACCGGGCGATTGAACTCGCGGATGTCCAGTGCGACGCCCGCGGCGCGCGCGCTGCGTTCGCGCCACATCGTCCGCCGCGACACGCGCGGAGTCGGATCCTGCCGATCGATGTCGATGCAATACAAGCCGCCGCGCTTGAGCGCACCGCCGACCGATTTGAGATGCGAGAGCAGTTGGGAGTTCTCGGCGATCGCCGGAAATGTTTCGGACATCAGGATTGCGGCGTCGAAGCGGCGCTCGGGAAGCCTGAACTTTTCGATCGCCCGGCGGTAGAAGCGAAGATTCGCAATCGCCTTCGCTTTGCGGCGCCCCGCCGCAATCATTGTCGCTGAACGATCGATTCCCACGACCTCGAATCCATCGCCCGCCAGCAGCCGTCCGTGCGGTGAGTCGCCGCACGCGATGTCCAGGACGCGGCGCACCGGGCGCTTGCAATGGCGTTTCCATACCTGTTGCAAGAAAACCACTTCGGCCGGAATTTCGCCGGGACTTTCCATATGCGCGCGGCGGAAAACGTCGGGATACTCGTAGATGCTCGGTTCCATCGGCGATGAGCGTACAAGCGCCGCGCCCGCAGGCCAATGGCGCCGCGCGAATCAATCGAGACTTGAGATTTTGCGGCGAACAGCGGGATAATGCCCGCGCGTCCGAGTTCCGGAACGACCGCCTACGGGAAAGCCACGATGAGCAAGCCGCTTGAGGGAATCAAGGTCGTCGAGATCGCGCAGGAAATCCAGGGGCCATTTGCGTCGCTGATTTTGGCCGACATGGGCGCCGACGTAGTCAAGGTCGAGAACAAGGACACCGGAGATCTGAGCCGTTGGATGCTGGCCGCATTGATCGGCGGCCTGGAAGTCAGGAACGCGATGGTGTCGCATTACTTCGTCGCGATGAATCGCGGCAAACGGAGCATCACCGCCGACCTGAAGAAGCCCGGCGCGATCGAGATGATCCGCCGGATGGTGAAATCGTACGACGTGCTCGTCACCAACTATCGGCCCGGCGTGCTGGACAGGCTCGGACTCGGCTACAACGAAGTGCGCAAGATAAATCCGCGGATCGTGTACGCGCAAGGCAGTTCGTGGGGACCGAAGGGGCCGTGGGTCGCACGGCCAAGCCGCGACACTCTGGCACAGGCGGCCAGCGGCCTGATGGCGAAGACGGGAATGCCGGGCGATCCTCCCCTGCCGGCGGGGATGTTCATCGCGGATCATTCGGGGGCACTGAGCCTGGCGAGCGGAATTCTGGCGGCGCTGTTCGCGCGCGAGCGCACCGGCAAGGGGCAAAACGTCGATGCGTCGATCTACGGCACGATGATCGCGATGCAGGGGATGGAGATCGATTACACGTCGATCACCGGCGTCGAGCCCGAGCGCGCCGGCCGCGGGCATCAGTTTCTTCGCGGGATTTGGGGCGCGTTCCCCACCAGCGACGGGCACATCTGCCTTGCGGGCGTGGACGAGCAGCGCTGGCCCTCGTTCTGCAGAATCCTTGGAATTCAGCATTTAGAGAAAGATCCCGAATACTCGGGCAACGTGATTCGTAACTTTCATGGCGACAAGATTCAGAAAGTGCTCGACGAGATCTTCCCGACGAAAACGACCGGGGAGTGGCTGAGCGAGCTTAATGCCGCCGATATCCTGGCGACCGAGGTCGTCGACTACCGCGCGATGCTGAAAAGCGAGCAGGCGCGCGTCAACGGATACCTGCTCGAACTCGACCATCCGATTGCAGGCAAGGTGCTCGTGTCGGGCGCGCCGGTAACGATTAACGGCGAAGTCGCGACCGCGGCCGAGCCTGCGCCCGAGCTCGGGCAGCATACCGAGGAAGTGCTGCTCGAACTCGGCTACACCTGGAACGAGATCGGCGCGCTGCGCGACACCGGCGCCGTTTAGCGATCATTATCCCTCTAAAGCCAGGTAGAATGTACCAACCGGCCTCCTCTAGAATGCGGAGCTTGCGCTAATGCGGTGAGGTTTGAGTCGATGGCGACATCCACGGAAATCGCAGAGATCAAGGCGCGCGAGATTCTCGACTCGCGCGGAAACCCCACAATCGAAGTTGACGTGCGGCTTCGCGGCGGCGCGCTCGGCCGCGCCGCGGTGCCGTCGGGCGCATCGACCGGGGTTCACGAAGCGCTCGAGCTTCGCGACGGCGACGCCAAACGCTACGGCGGCAAGGGCGTGCTGAAAGCGGTCGCCAACGTCAACCGGACGATCGCGCGCAAGCTCAAGGGCGCCGACGCGGCGAATCAGAGCGCCCTTGACCAGGCGCTGATCGAGCTCGACGGCACCGCGAACAAATCGAAGCTGGGCGCCAACGCGATGCTCGGCGTATCGCTCGCGGCCGCGCACGCATCGGCCGCGGCCAACGGAGTGCCGCTCTATCGCTATCTCAATCCTCGCGCGCGCGTGATGCCGGTGCCGCAGATGAACGTGGTCAACGGCGGGCGTCATGCGGACTCGAACGTCGACATGCAGGAGTTCATGATCGTGCCGGCGGGAGCGGCGAAATTTCGCCGACGCAATCCGGATGGGCGCGGAGGTCTTTCATGCGATCGCCGCCGTGCTCAAGAAACGCGGTTACTCGACCAACGTCGGCGACGAGGGCGGATTCGCGCCGAATCTCAAGAGCAACGAAGAGCCGATCGAGGTGATCCTCGAAGCGATCGCCAAGGCCGGCTACCGTCCCGGCATCGACGTATCGCTCGCGCTCGATCCGGCGTCAAGCGAATTTTACGAAGATGGCAAGTACGTGTTCGCGCGCTCGGACAAGAGCGCGCGCAGCGCCGAGCAGATGGTCGAGTTCTACGCGGGATGGCTGAAGAAGTATCCGATCGTCTCGATCGAGGACGGGCTGGCCGAGGACGATTGGGCGGGATGGAAAGTTCTGACCCGTGAACTCGGGGCGAAGACGCAACTGGTCGGCGACGACATCTTCGTCACCAATCCAAAATTCCTCAAACGCGGCATCGACGAGCACGTCGCGAATTCGATTCTGATCAAGCTCAACCAGATAGGCACGCTGACCGAGACGCTCGCCACGATCGAGATGGCGCGCGCGGCGGGATACACCAGCGTGATTTCGCATCGCTCGGGCGAGACCGAGGACACCACGATCGCGGACCTGGTGGTCGCCACCGGCGCGGGACAAATCAAAACCGGATCGATAAGCCGGGGCGAGCGCACCGCGAAATACAACCGGCTCTTGAGAATCGCGGAGGAGCTTGGCGCAAAGGCGCAGTATCCAGGCGCCGCGGTTTTCAAGCGCAGTGCGGCGCGCAGGAAATCGTGATGGCTACGCGGCCGCCGGTTGCTGCGCTGGTGATTTTCGACGGATGGGGAGTCAGCAAGAGCCGCGCGTCGAATGCGATCGCCGCGGCCAGGACTCCGGTGATGAACCGGCTCTACGCGACCCAGGCGCATACCGAACTCGACGCGTCGGGCGAGGCGGTCGGCCTGCCGCCGGGCGTGATGGGCAATTCCGAAGTCGGGCATCTCACCATCGGCGCGGGCCGCGTGATCTACCAGGATTTGATGCGCATCACCAAAGCGATCGAGAGCGGGGCTTTCGCGCGCAATCCAACGATTGCCGACGCGATAAAAAAGACCGCCGCCAACGGCGCCACGCTGCACATCTGGGGACTGCTTTCCGACGGAAGCGTGCACAGCCATATCGATCATTTGATGGCGTTGCTCGACGCCGCCGCATCCGGTGGCGCGGGCGCAATTGCGGTTCACGCCGTGCTCGACGGGCGCGACAAACCGCCGCGCTCGGCGCTTGCGTTCATCGACCAGCTCGAAGCGAAGCTCAAGCAGCCTTGGGCGCGGGCGAATCGCGACGGTCACCGGACGCTACTACGCGATGGATCGCGACAAGCGATGGGAGCGAGTCGAGCGGGCGTGGCGCGCGATCGTCGAAGCGGAGGGATTGGCCGCGCCGAGCGCGCGCGCGGCGGTGGAGAATTCGTACGCCGCAGGCAAGAGCGATGAGTTCGTCGAGCCGCACGTGATCGGCGAGCGCTCGCCGATGGTGGACGGCGACCAGGTGATCTGCTTCAACTTCCGCGCGGACCGGGCGCGCGAACTGACGGCCGCGATCGCGCTGGCCGCTTTTTCCGGCTTCCCGCGTTCGCGCATCCCGAAAGTCGGCTACGTGTGCATGACCGAATACGATCGTTCGTTCGCACTCCCGCTGGCGTTCGGGCCCGAAGACGTGCGCAACACGCTCGCCGAGGTGCTGGCGCATGCGGGGCTCAGAAATTTGCGCGTCGCGGAGACCGAGAAATATGCGCACGTCACCTATTTCCTCAACGGCGGCGTCGAGCAGCCGTTCCCGCTCGAACAGCGCGCGCTCATTGCGTCATCGAAGGTCGCAACCTACGACCTGGAGCCGGCGATGAGGGCGGCGGCGATCGCATCGCGCGCCGCCGAGGAAATCGCGGGCGGCAAGTTCGACGTGATCGTGATGAACTTCGCCAATCCCGACATGGTCGGGCATACCGGCAACTTCGAGGCGACGGTGGCGGCGGTCGAGGCGGCGGACGCGGCGTTGGGCGTCGTGATCGACGCGCTCGGCAAAGCGCGGCGGCGTCGCGCTGATCACCGCGGATCACGGCAACGCGGAATTCATGGCCGATCCCGCGACCGGACAGGCGCATACCGCGCATACCACGAATCCGGTGCCGCTGATTCTTTACGATCCGAAATTCAAAGGGCGGCTCATCGACGGCGGCACGCTCGCCGACGTGGCGCCGACGTTGCTCGCGATGCTCGAAGTGAAAGCGCCGGCCGAGATGACAGGGCGCGATTTACGGCAGGGGTGACCCCTGCACCCAGTGTTAAGGCCGCGCTCCGTTGTCGCGCGCGGGCAGGGCTGAGCCCTGCACTCAGCGTTAAGGCCGCCCGCCGTTGGCGGGCGCGTCCCCTGCCAACGGCTTAATACTGCGCTGTCGTCGCCATGGCCGGAGGAAATTACGGCGCATTTTGCGAAACAGGGGTTATTTCCTAGTATCCAGGGGCCAACGTTTCACGTGAAACGTTTTTTAGTTCAGGAGAACGAAACGCGAAGAGTCCGGGGTCGCTGCGCTTCGATGCGATCATAGGAGGGTGCTGAGACACGGACACTGGCGAATGTCTCAGCTATATGAGAACGCCGCCAGCGAGCCTGTTCAGTTGCAATTCGATTTTTCCGACTCATCATGATGGATTGGACAACGGCACCGGCACAGTTGCGATCTTCGCAGCTTGAATGTCGCGAACCTTGTCACAGAACTGTACCGCGTCATTCATTACCGCGAATACTCTAAGTAGCTTTTCGCTCAGAACATCGACGGCAGCACTTAGGTCTTGAGATGCGCTCTTGAATACCTGAATCTGTCGATTGTATTGGGCCACCATATCCCGACTAAATTCCATTGTCTTTTTCATTGTCTCGGCTGCCGCGATGTTTCCCAACAGTCTCACTCTCTGTTCTGGCATGGCGGGATCAAGCAGATTCGCGTTAGCCAGTTGGCTGTCAAAAAAGACTCTGGAACTTTCGCTCAATATCCTCAGATGCGGTTCGATCTTCGTCGCAGCCGCAATCATGTCTTTTGCTTGTCTTTTGGCGGCCCTGTGGCCCTGCGTTGTCATGACTTCCGGTGTGCGATTCAGAAGCTTTTTTAGCTGAGCAGTACGTTTGGTATATCCGGCCCCCGTTCGGCGGGTGATTTCACCGATCGCCGTCATTGCGGATGTATATTCTTTCAACGCACGCTGACTGTTCACGGCGTGGTCGAGATAACCCAAATTGCCGGTGAGGTATCGACTCCTGCTAATGCCGAGGCGCCAGAGATACGGGGCGAGTCGCCAGAGTTCCAATGCGCACAGCGTGATGAGAATCGTTATTGTTCGGTCAAGCCAAACGGCTCTTGAGCTAGGTGGAACCTGGCGTACCTGGTGCGCTATAGCGGGTCCGGCAACTGCAATCACAAAAATGCACAGAATGCCTATCCACCAGCGCGCATCGAGCGACACGGCTTCGATGCTCGCGTACAGTCGCGGACTCATGCGCGGCTTGATTTTCTCCCAATTCAGCCCCGCATAAAGGATTGCCCCGCCGATGATGATCAGCGCGACACCGCCAATATAAACGCTGTCTCTCACGAGAATATCGACTCCCGTGAGAATGCAGCCCAAGCCCAAATAGTCGAGAAATCTGGCGGTCCACAGTTCTTTCTGTGCACCCTCCGATTCAGCCATGCGCCAATCCCCCAATAAGGGAATCCATCGTAGTGCGCTTTTTGACTACCCCACAATGGGGTAAACTGTCTGTATGGGCAGTCCCTACGCTCAAAAGATTCTCCATTTCTTCTTCCGCAAGTGCGGCGACTAGCACGAGAACCTGCACCCTCACCTACCGGCCGCAAGGCGGCCGGCCGCCTCTCCCGTGAAATAAGGCGATTATCCCGCACTTGACGGGAACGCACCTTTCTGCTATTTTAATTTCACCATGAAGAACAACGGGACAAATCATCAGCCAAAGTTCACGGTGCAAATGACGTGGCCGCAGTTCGAGCGGATGTTCCCCGACGACGAAGCTTGCAAGAACTATCTGTTCTCGCATCGCTGGCCGGATGGCGTGAAGTGCCCGCGCTGCCACAAGAGCGAGCACGTTTACAAAATCGCTCAGCCTTGGAAGTGGGAGTGCTGGAGCGCGGAATGCGCCAAGGGCCATGCGTATCGCTTCTCGCTGATCGCGGGAACGATTTTCGAGAACACCAAATACCCGCTCCGCACTTGGTTTTGGGTGTTGTTCCTGATGCTCACTAGCAAGAAGGGAATCAGCGCGCTTCAAATCCATCGGACAATCGAATCCGGTTCCTACAAGACAGCTTTCTATATGTGCCATCGGTTGCGCGCCGCGATGAACGATCCAGAGTTCCGGCAGTTGATGGGAATCGTGGAAGTGGACGAAACCTACATCGGAGGTCTTGACCGAAACCGCCATGCCAGCAAGAAGCATCACAAGACTGGCGGATGGGGTAAGATTCCGGTCATCGGCGCGATTGCTCGCAAAGGCAACGTGGTTTGCAAGATGATCGAGCGGGCCGATATGCCGACGATGCATCGATTCGTCTACCAAGTGGTGGACAGGGAAAAAGTCTCGCTGGTCGCGACCGATGAACATTCCGGCTACCAGTATCTTGAACGCTGGCAGGGATTGCCGCATGAAACTGTCGGCCACAGGCACGGCGAATACGTGCGCGGAATCATTCATACAAACAACATGGAATCGTTCTGGTCGCTGTTGAAGCGTGGAATCATCGGCACCTACCACAACGTCAGCAAGAAATATCTGCCACTGTACCTCGCGGAGTTCAGCTTCCGATTCAACAATCGCAACAATCCCGATATTTTCGGGACTGCGATAGCTGGTAGTTGAGCGTTGGCGGAGATATCCGGCAATCATGGCAATGGACCGCATCTTCTCAGCTAGAGCCAAAATTTACAGGGCCAGAAAGCACATCGATGACCTCAAGCTTGAACTTACGGCTTTTCGCGAATCTGATAGCTATCGTGCTCATTTCTACGATGATTCCAATACGGGCGACCGCATCGGCGAGTTTCAGGTCGTTAAGGAATTGCCCCTCCGTGTTGTCGCGATTGTCGGCGACGCTGTTCACAATTTGCGATCCGCCTTGGATCATGTCGCTGCCGAACTTTGTGTTATGGGCGGAGGAAGCATCGACAACAGCACGGCCTTCCCGATTTGGGAGAACGTCCCCGCCATCTCCGACATTAAAGCCCAGATAATGCGAAAAATACCTGGTGCCAGCGTCAAAGTGATTCGCGGAATTAAGAGGCTGCAACCGTACAAGGGAGGGAAAGGCGATATACTCTGGCGGCTGCATAGACTCGATATCATAGACAAGCACAGAGTCCTTATTCCGGCAGCCGCTGGCACCGTGTCGTTTATCGACGCACGATATCGGCACTGGAACCCGGATTGGCTTTTCCCTGATGCTCCCCGCCCGCTCAAGGGACTTCCGCCGCGCGGCGTCCCCTTGGTACACAACACAAAACTCTTGCGCGTTCCCAAAGCCGAACGGCAAAAATCGACAATGAATGTGGATACTGAAGTTTACCTTTCAAGTAGCTTTTGGGGAGGTTCTGGAAGGAGAACCCCTCATCCCAGCGCTTGAGAAGTTCGTCGATGCGGTCAACGATGTCATCACCGCGTTTCGGGGCTCCCTGATCTGATACCGGCCTGTCACAGTGAGATTCTATGCTCTTCATACCTTCCCGTCAACTTCGGGATAATCGCCTGAAATAACGGGCGAGGTAATACTCGTGTCATTCTGAGCGAAAGCTGCTGAAGCGAAGAATCTCGCGGACGCTCCGGCGTCCGAAGCTAGCTATGCACACTCCCTGACAGAGAGAGGCAAGATCCGGGGTTCCTCGGCTTCGCTTGGGACGACGGAGAAAACAGGCTCCGGGCGGGATGATACAGAACAGAGCGCGGCCAAGGAGGCGAAACCTTCCGTGGACTTACCAGCGGATTACTTGCTCGTAAATCTTGGGCAACTGGCGCGGTAGCGAGGCTATATCCTCGATCACCAGGTAGCGCGACGACTGGCACATCTGGCGCAAGTAGTCGTGGCCGGTTTTGTCCACCGTGATGCAGAACGGCAGCACGCCCGCCAGCTCGAGTTCCTTCAACGCGACCATCGTGTCCTGAATGCCGTAGGCGTTGGAGCGGCGGTCGTGGCCGTAGTCGAAATCCTGGGGGAAGCCGTCGCTGAGCAGGATCATATGTTTGGCGCGGGAGGAGACGTCCTTGAATTTCTCGCGCACGTGGCGAATCGCGGCGCCCATCCGGGTTGAGCGCTTGGGCTCGACGGCGCCGACGCGGGCCTTGACCTCGTCGCTGAGTTCCTGATCGAACTCCTTGATCACGTAGAACTCGACGTTGTCGCGGCCGTGTCCGGAAAAGCCCATGATCGCGTACGCGTCGCCGATTTCCTCGAGCGCCTGCGCCATGATGACCAGCGCTTCCTTGTTGACGTCGATGATGCGGCGGGGGCGATTGGTGTTTTGCGGGTGGCGCTGCCACGCCTTCATCCAGTCGTCGTCGGTGTCATCGTCAGTATGCTTGCGCGGCTCGCGATGGACCGGCTCGTCGGTCGAAGCCGACATGTCGAGCAGGAACAGGGTGGCGACGTCGCGCGCCTCTTTCTTGCGCGCCTTGTAAAAGCGGCCGTCGGGCGTCTCGCCCATCAGGCGCGCCACGCGGGCCTCGATGGTGCGGTCGATGTCGATTTCCTCGCCGTCCTCGAGTCCACGGACCATCCGGTACGATGCGGGGCGGATGCGCTGGAAGTTGCGGCGCACGCCGGGCAGCATCTCGGCGTAGCGAACGAGCGTGTTCTCGAAAAAATCGCCCTCGTCTCCTGCCAGCGGAATTTCGCGCAGCCGGCACCAGTTGCGGCGGTAATCGTTCAGCACGTAGTCCCATTCGTCGTAGGCGTAGTAGGAATCCTGGCGGCCGCGGCCGATCATCAAACGTCCCTGACCGGTGACGGAGCCGACCTCGCCGAGCTGCTCGCGCATCTGCTCGAGCTCGCTCGAGCTGCTTGCCCGTCAGTTGGGTCAGGTACATACCGTCGCCGTCGGCGCTGCCGTCGCCTTGCGAGGGTTTGATCTCGGCGCCCTGCTCGATGAGCTTGCGCAATTCCTCGGGCGAGAGCGCCCTGCCCTTGCCGCCCCTGGATTGCTTGCCCGAGACGTCCATCTGAACGTCCTGATCGGGCTCGCCGCCGCCGTCGCCTTCCTGGCCGTCGTCGCCGTCGCCGGCGCTCTGCGTTTCCGACCCCTTGATTCCCTTGATCAGGTCGTTGCGCATCATCTCGGCTTCTTCTTCGCTTAGCGGATCGCCCGCGCCGCGTTCGCGCGCCTCCCGAATCAGCTCCTGGAGCCAATTGTAGAGGGAGCTGACCTGGCGGACGCTGGTCATCACGTCGGCGCCGCGCGCGCGCACGGGGGCGAACTGCCGCGAAGCCATCCGCACCAGCGGGGAATCGGGCGCCTCGCCGGCCGCCTCGAGATCGAGCGCCGCCCGCACCAGCATCGTGCTCAACGACTCGGGATGAAGCCGATGCAACAGCGAGCGATTGAGGCCCGCGATGCGCGGGGCAAGACCGCGATATCGGCGCGCCAGCTCGGCGTCGATTCGCGCCGACTCCGCCAGCCGCATCAGCGCGCCGGCCAGGCCCGGGTCGTCGAATGACGCGACGAAGCTGTCGATCGCCTCGACGCCGGTCTCGCCGCGCTCTTCAAAGCCCGCGATGTCCGCGAGTTTCAGCTTGAAGGTGCCGAAGTCATGGCGCGCCGCCAGATGGGCGGTGGTGACCAGATAATAGGTGTAGGCGTCGCCGCGAGTGCCGAACGGTTCGAGCCGCTCGGGCAGATAGATCATTTCGCCCGGGATGAGCGGATAGTGGAAGGGCAGCATCGGGCCGCTGTTCGCGAGCGAGTCGATACGGAACTCAAGCGGAAACAGCATCCGCATGAACTTCGTCAGCACGCCCTTGATTTCGAACAGGTCCTGCGCTTTTTCGGCAATTTCCGGCATCGTCGTACTGTTAATCTAATCATTGTTACAAAGAGCGATACAGCGATGCAATTTAGGCAGGGGTGACCCCTGCACCCACTGTTAAGAACGGATGCGGGCGGAATTTATCCTGAGCCAAGCCGAAGGGCCCTGTTAGAAGTATGCGTGGCGGGGCGGCGCGAGGCCGTGGCTTCGAGATCAATTCCTTGACTTGGCGGCGGGGGGCGGATTTAGATGATCGTAAGCTATGTGCATCACGATCTTTGGCAATCATCGCCGCCTCGTTCCGATGGCGGCGCTCGGTATCCTTTTATGCATCGCCGCCGCGGCTCCGGCGCGCGCGGGATTCGCCGACGCGGTCAAGGCCCAGACGCTTCCCAACGGGCTGCGGGTGCTGGTGCTGGAAAATCACAAGGCGCCGCTGGCGATCTTCAACGTCTTCTACCGGGTGGGCTCGCGCAACGAGGAGATGGGCAAGACGGGGCTCTCGCATCTGTGCGAGCATCTGATGTTCAAGGGCACCAAGAAGATCGGGCCGGAAGAGTTCTCGCAGATCATCCAGCAAAACGGCGGGATGGATAACGCGTTCACGGAAACGGACTTCACCGACTATTTCGAGAAGATCACCAAGGATCACCTGGACGTGCCGATCACGCTCGAAGCCGATCGGATGGCCAACTTCGAGCCCAAGGATTTCGACAAAGAGAAGCACGTCGTGCTCGAAGAGCGGCGGCTGCGCACCGATGACAATCCGGAGGACGCGCTCGACGAGCAGGTGCGCGCGCAAGCCTACCTGGCGCATCCGTACCACTGGCCGGTGATCGGATGGTTCCACGACGTTGACGGGCTGACGCTTGCGGACGCGATGGCGTATCACAAGACTTATTACTCGCCGCAAAACGCGCTGATCGTGGCCGTGGGCGACTTCGACGCCGGCCAGGTGCTCAAGCAAATCAGCGACGCGTTCGGGGGAATCAAGAACGGCCCCAAGCCGCCGCGGGTGACGGAAGTCGAGCCGCCGCAACAAGGAACCCGGCGGGTCGAGCTCCAGCACGCGGCGAATCTTCCGGCTTTCGAACAGGCGTATCACGTGCCGAATATTTCCAGCCCCGACAGTTTCGCGCTCGAAGTGGCATCTGAAATTCTGAGCGACGGCCAGAGCTCGCGGCTGTACAAGAAGCTGGTGGTCGAAAAGCAGATGGTGGTCGATATCGGCGCCGGCTACGACATGACCTCGTTCGATCCGGGATTGTTCATCGTGTCGGCGCAGATGCGTCCCGGGGTGAAGGCGGCAGACACCCAGGCCGAGGTCGAAAAGGAGCTCGCGGCGCTACGCGATACTCCGGTCGGCGCGGAGGAATTGCAGAAGGCCAAGAATCTCGAGCAGGCGCAATACGTGTTCGGGCAGGACTCGATCATGCGCGAGGCCGAGATGCTGGGAGTGTACGAATTGCTCGGCGACTACCATCTGGTGGACAAGTACCTGGACGGAATCGACAAGGTGACCGCGGCTGACGTGCAACGGGTCGCGAAAACCTATCTGGTCGCGGCCAATATGACCGAAGGCGTGCTGGTGCCGACCGGCGTTCTGCCGCATGGAGGCGGCGGACTGAGCGGCGGCGAGCTGCGCCATGCTCCCGACGCGGGCGAGATCGCCGAGGTGATCCGATGAGCGCCACGGCGGATCGGATGAAAACGTTTGCTCTGGCCAGCGTGACGGCAATCGCGGCGATCGCGTTGGCGGCCACGGCGTCGCATGCGCTCGAGATCAAGCGGATGACGCTCAGCAACGGCGCGGTCCTGCTCGTCTCGGAAGAGCATCACCTGCCGATGGTGACAATGTCGATCGCATTCGATGCGGGAACGCGGCGCGACCCCAAGGGCAAGGAAGGGTTGGCCGAGCTGACGGCGCAATGCCTTTCGCAGGGCACCAGGGAACTCACCGCGCCGGAGTTCGATCGGAAAGTCGATTTCATGGGCAGTTCGGTCGGGGTGTCGGCCGGCCGCGACTATTCGACCGCCGGGATGACGACGCTGAAGAAGTACCAGGGCGACACGTTCAAGCTGCTGGCGGGAATCCTGACGGAACCCGGACTTCGCGAAGCCGATATCGCGCGCAAACGCGCCGAGCAGGTCGCGGGAATCAAAGCGGCGGAAGAACAACCGGGATACGCCGCCGGGGTGGAATTCACGAAAGACCTGTTCGGCGACTCGCCCTACGGGCATCCGGGCGAAGGCTCGTCCGAGTCGGTGGGCAAACTTACCGCCGACGACGTGCGCGGCTTCTACCGTGACAATTACAAGCTGGGCAGCGCGATTATCGCGGTGGCGGGCGATGTGACCGCCGACGAAATTAAAGTATCACTTGAACAAGAGCTGGCCGGGCTTTCCGGCGCCGTCGCGGCGCAAGCCGAGCCGGCGCCGATCACGGTCGCGCCCGGCCTCCATGTGAAAGTAATCGATCGAAACGTCGTGCAAGCCAATATCATAATGGGCAGCGGCGGAGTGGCGCGGTCGAATCCCGATTTTTACCGGCTCAAGGTGATGAACTACATCCTGGGCGGCGGCGGATTTTCCTCGCGGCTGGTGAAGGTGGTGCGCAGCGAGCACGGACTGGCCTACGGGATCGCCAGCACCTTCGAACCGGGCAAGTACCAAGGCGCGTTCACCGTCAGCCTTCAAACCAAGAACCAGAGTTCGAACCAGGCGATCGATTTGATCCTGCGGCAGCTTCGCGAGATCCAGGAAAAACCGGTCAGCGACTCCGAGCTGGACGGCGCGAAAAAATTTCTTATCGGCAGCTTCCCGCTGGGGCTCGAGCGCCAGAGCGCGATCGCGTCCTTCATGGTGCAGGTGGAGTTCTACGGCCTGGGGCTCGACTACGCCGCGCAGTATCCGAAGCTAATCGGATCGGTCACCAAGGATGACGTGCTGGCGGTTGCAAAAAAATATCTGCACCCCGATTCGATGATCGTCGTCGCGGCCGCGAATCAGAGCGAAGCGAAGATCAAAACCTCGCAGACGGAGAAGGCCGCCGACGCCGCCAGCGCGCAATAGGACCGCCAACGCGCAGGATCCTGCGGCGCTGATCTTTACGATCGGACACTCGACGCATCCGATCGAGCGTTTCCTCGAATTGCTCGGCGAGCATCGCATCGCAATCGTCGCCGACGTGCGATCGTTCCCCAGCTCAAAACGATGGCCGCAATTTAATCAGGCGGAACTTTCGGCGTCGCTCGAGCGCGCGGGAATCGAGTATCGATGGATCAAGCGGCTCGGCGGCCGGCGTCATTCCAAGCGCGAGGACTCCCCGCATACCGCATGGGAGCATCCAGCGTTCCGATCGTACGCGGACTATACGGAGAGCGCGGATTTTGAAGATGGCATGCGCGAACTGACGCAAGCCGCCGCGGGCGCGCGAACTGCGTACATGTGTTCCGAAGGACTATGGTGGCGATGCCATCGGCGAATAATCTCGGACAATCTTGTGATTCGCCGATGGACGGTCGAGCACATCCTGCCGACCGGAAAATTGTCGCCCCACGCGCTCGCGCCGTTCGCGCGCGTTGCGAATGGACGGATCATCTACGACGGTGCGGCCGGAACGGGTTTGTGAAAGCGCGGGCTATGCGGCGGCGCGATGGTTGAGCGCCTGGCGCAGAAAGCCGGCGGTGTATGAAGCCTTCACCGCGGCGACTTCCTCGGGGCTGCCTTTTGCCACGATATTGCCGCCGCGATCGCCGCCTTCGGGGCCGAGATCGATCAGGTAGTCGGCGGTCTTGATTACGTCGAGGTTGTGCTCGATCACGACGATCGTGTTGCCCGCGTCGGCGAGCCGGCCGAGCACGCCGAGCAACTTCTTGATGTCGTCGAAGTGCAGCCCGGTCGTGGGCTCGTCGAGGATATAAAATGTGCGCCCGGTCGCGCGCCGCGCGAGTTCCTTGGCGAGCTTGATGCGCTGCGCCTCGCCCCCCGAGAGCGTGGTCGCCGACTGGCCGAGGTGGATGTAGTCGAGCCCGACGTCGCGCAGGGTTTCGAGCTTCTGGCGAATCGGCGGCACCGAGCCCAGGAATTCCACCGCGTCGAGCACGGTCATGTTGAGAACCTCGGCGATATTCTTGCCCTTGTACTGAATTTCCAGGGTGTCGCGATTGTAGCGCTTGCCCGCGCAGACCTCGCAGGTAACGTAAACGTCGGGCAGGAAGTGCATCTCGATTCGAATGATGCCGTCGCCTTCGCACGCTTCGCATCGCCCGCCCTTGATGTTGAAGGAAAATCTCCCCGGCCCGTAACCGCGCATCCGCGCCTCCGGCAATTGGGCAAACAGCTCGCGGATATGGGTGAACAGGCCGGTGTAGGTGGCAGGATTCGAGCGTGGAGTACGTCCGATCGGGCTTTGATCGACGTGAATAACCTTGTCGAGATGCTCGACGCCTTCCAGCGTCTTGTACGCGCCGGCGCGTTCGCGGCTGTGATTGAGTTTCTGCGAGAGCGCGCGATAGATAGTGTCGAGCACCAGCGTCGATTTCCCCGAACCCGAAACCCCGGTGACGCAGGTGAAGACGCCGAGCGGAATCGCGACCGTGAGATCGCGCAGATTGTTCTCCTGCGCGCCCTTGACCGTCAGCCATCGGCTCGACAGCTTGCGCCGCCGCGGCGGCACGGGAATCTCGACTTGTCCCGAAAGATACTTGCCGGTGAGCGAGTTCTCGTCGCGCATCACATCCGCGGGAGTGCCCTGCGCGACCACGTAGCCGCCGTGAATTCCGGCGCCCGGTCCCATGTCGATCAGATGATCGGCCTCGAGCATCGTCTCGCGATCGTGCTCCACCACCAGCACGGTGTTGCCCAGGTCCCGCAGCCGCTTGAGCGTCGCCAGCAGGCGCTGATTGTCGCGCTGATGAAGTCCGATCGACGGCTCGTCGAGGATGTAGAGCACGCCGACCAGGCTCGATCCGATTTGAGTGGCCAGGCGAATCCGCTGGCCCTCGCCGCCCGAAAGACTTCCCGACGGGCGATCGAGCGTCAGGTATTCGAGTCCGACGCCGCCAAGAAAATTCAGCCGCTCGCGGATTTCCTTCAAGATGAGCCTGGCGATTTCCGCTTCCTGCGCGCTCAGCTTCGGCGCGGCGAAAAACGCGAGCGCCTGCTTGATCGACATCGCCGTCACTTCCGAAATCGACTTGCCGTTGAAGCGCACGTGCAGGCTTTCATTCTTGAGCCGCGCGCCCTTGCAGCTCGGACACGGCCGCATGTTCATGTACGCTTCGAGCAGCTCACGCACGGCTTCGGACTCGGTTTCCTTGTAGCGGCGATCCAGCCACTGGAGCACGCCCTCGAACGTTTTCGAGTACTCGGCGTGATGGTGCCCGCGCTGGTAGGCGAACTCGATCTCGTCGCTCCCCGAGCCGGACATGATCGCCTTGCGCACCTTGAGCGGTATTTCCTTCCACGGCTGATCGAGGCTGAACTTGTAGTGCCTGGCCAGCGCTTCGAGCACCGGCTGCATGTAGGTCATCGTCGCCCACGGCGCGATCGCGCCGTCGGAGATGCTCAGGTCGTCGTTTTGCACCACCAGTTCGGGATCGAAATACATGATCGATCCGATCCCCGAGCATTCCACGCAGGCGCCGTGCGGACTGTTGAAGGAGAACATCCGCGGCGCGATTTCCGGATACGAGATTCCGCATTCGACGCACGCGAAGCGCTGGCTGAAATAAATCTCGCTCTCGCTGGCGGGCCCGTCCAGGCGCTCGACCTTGAGCAGGTCCTGCCCGTACTTGAAGGCGACTTCAAGCGAGTCCGACAGGCGCTTCTCGATTCCCTTGCGGATCGCCAGCCGATCGACCATCACTTCGATGGTGTGGCGCTGGTTCTTGTTCAGCGCCGGCTCCTCGCCGAGTTCATGCAGCTTGCCGTCGATCTTCACCCGCACGAACCCCGCGCGCTTGAGCTCGGACAATTCCTTGCGATACTCGCCCTTGCGATCGCGGACGATCGGCGCCAGCACGTGAATCCTCGCCCCGTCGGGCCATCCCATGATTCGGTCGACGATCTGCTGCACGCTCTGCTGGCTGATTTCGCGGCCGCAGTTGTAGCAGAATGCGTGCCCCACCCGCGCGAACAGCAGGCGCAGGTAGTCGTAGATTTCAGTGATGGTCGCCACCGTCGAGCGCGGATTGCGCGAGCCGGTCTTCTGCTCGATCGAGATCGCCGGCGACAATCCTTCGATCGAATCGACGTCGGGCTTCTCCATCTGTTCGAGGAACTGGCGCGCGTAGGCCGAGAGCGATTCGACGTAGCGCCGCTGACCCTCGGCGTAAATCGTGTCGAACGCCAGCGACGATTTTCCCGAGCCCGAGAGCCCGGTGATCACCACCAGCCGATCGCGCGGAATCTCGAGGTCGATGTTCTTGAGATTGTGCTCGCGCGCGCCCTTGATGACGATTCGATCGGCCATCGTTGCTTACGCCGCCGGCCGCCCCCGGGCCTTTTTGCGTCCCGCCACCGCCCGCCACGCGTATTCGATCGCCGCGATCATGCTCGACGGGTTTGCAATTCCCTTCCCTGCTATGTCGAACGCCGTTCCGTGGTCGGGCGAGGTGCGCACGTACGGCAATCCCAGCAATACGTTCACCGCACGATCAAACTCCAGCGTCTTGACCGCGATCAAGCCCTGGTCGTGATACATCGCAACCGCGCCGTCGAAGTTGAACCTGCCCGCGGTGCGGATGAACGCGGTGTCCGGCGCGAGCGGACCGTAAGCGTCGATGCCGTCGCGCTGCGCGCGTCGAATCGCCGGCGCGATCACGCGGATTTCCTCGTCGCCGAACATCCCGCCTTCGCCTGCATGAGGATTCAATCCGAGCACCGCGATTCGCGGCCGGGCAACCCCCAGCGCGCCGCGCAGGTGCGCGCGGAGCAGGCCAATCGTGTCCAGGACGCTGCGCTGGGTCAGCGCGGACGGGACTTTTGCAAATCCTATGTGCGCGGTCACCAGCACCACCGTCAGCTCGCCACCCACGAACATCATGCGCCACAGCCGGGTTCGCGCCAGATGCGCCAGCAGTTCCGAATGGCCGGGAAAATGATGCCCCGCGCGGTTCATCCAATCCTTGCTGATCGGCGCGGTCACCAGCGCGCCGGCGTCGCCGCTCATCGCCATCCGCGCGCCGGCCACAATGTAGTCATAGGCGGCGCCGCCGCCCTCGACCGTGGGGCGCCCCGGGCGAATTGCGCGCGCCGGCAAGCTCGAAACGGAAAATACCCCGAGTCCTTTTGTCAGACGAATCGGCGGCTGGCCGGGATGCCAGTGGCATGGAGCCGGCACGCCGCGCAGGCGGGCGGCGGCCGCGCGCATCGCGGACAAATCGCCGACCACCGCAATCGACGGCGCGCCACGGCGGCCCGCCAGCGCCGCCGCCGCCTTGAGGATCACCTCGGGCCCGACGCCCGCCGGATCGCCCATGCTGATCGCCAGCAGCCCTGGCGTCTTTCGCTTCGGCGACGTCATCGTCTAGTACATGGTCTCGACGTAATGCTGCTTGACCAGATCGGATTCAACCCACTTCTGCAGTTGCGCGCCGGACTGCTGATCGACCAGTTGCGCGCGAATGGGCGCCTTGACGTCGTTGAGCGGCTGCACGCCCGGCACTTCGTGTTCTTCGAGCTTGACGATATGAATGCCGTGGCTGGTGCGGACCGGCGCCGAAATTTCGCCAGGCTTGAGCGGCCTTACCGCGGCGAGAATCTGGTCCATCATGTCGGACGGCGCGAACCATCCCAGCTCGCCGCCGTTGGACTTTGATTCGTCGTCCGAATACACGCGCGCGAGATCGCTGAAGTCGTCGCCCTTGGCGGCACGCGCGCGAATCATCTCGGCCTTCGCTTGCGCGGCCGATACTTGCGCGGCGGTCGGCTTGGGCGGCAGCGCGATCAGAATTTGCGCGAGCTTGAGCCGCTCCTTGGTAATCGTGAAGTCTTCCTTGTGCGCATCGTAGTAGGCCTTGATGTCGGCTTCGGGCACGTCGATTTTCGCGCGGACTTCCTGCTCGATCATCATTGCTTTTCCGATGTCCTGCCGCACGCGCTTGCGCAATTCATCGTAGGTCATCCCGCTCGCCTGTAGTTTCGAGCGGAATTCCGCATCGCTCATGTGCTTGTCCTGGCGCAACTGCTGGATGTACTTGTCGACTTGGGCGTCATCGACCTTGTCGTCGAACTTCTTCACTTCCTGTTCGAGCAGTTTCTCCCCGATCAACGCCTTCAGCGCGGCCTTGGCGGCGTCCGAAGAAGCGAAATCGTCGGTCTGGAGCGGCTCGCCGCGCTGCGCCGCGAAATCTTTGACCTCACGCATCGTAATCGGATCGCCATCGACGCTGGCCACGATACGATCCACCGCCGGCGTGCTCGGTTCCGCCGGCTCATCGGAGACAACCGGCGCCGGCGGGGGTGGCGGCTCCGATTCTTCCGTTTTCGCCGCAGCTACCGGGCTCGGGGTCGGCTTCGCCGCCGACCACGGCTTGCCGAACTGCGGTTGCATCGGCTCCGGCGGCGCCGTCACGGTGGGAGAACCGGCCGGCTGTTTCAAAATATCGAAAGCGCCGGGCTTGAGTAAATCCAGCGAGCAACCCGGAACCGCGGCCGCCAGTGCAATTCCCAGCGACGCCGCTAGCGCCGCCATGGCGCATCGCGCGCCGGCACGCGGGGAGAATCTTCCGTTCTGCATTAGTCTAGTTGAGGGCGGGCCCGACTTTCACGGCCGGCCGACTTTCCAACTTTTCACAGCCCGCCAGGGCCTGCAAGACGCCATCGAGTTGCGCAAACAGATGCTCGTATTCTCCCGGCTCGATTCGCACAATCACCTGGTACGACGGCGTCAACCGCATCGTAGCGCGATTGCGGTCCGCCAGCTTCAACAGCCGCGCGGTTTCCACCGGCGCATCGGGATGAAATCTGACTTCGAGCTGTGTGCCCTTGAGAATCGCGCTCAGGATCATCAGCTGTTTCATCTGGCGGCGGACATTCATCGCCGCGATCAAATTTTCGACCAGCGTCGGCACCGGCCCGAACCGATCGCGCATCTCGTCGCGAATCTCCCCCAGCTCCTCCTCGCGCTGGGCACGCGCAAGCCGGCGGTAAAGCACCAACCGCTCGTTCTCGTCGCTGACGTAAGCCTCGGGGATGTACGCGGGCACCGCGATTCGAAGCTCGGGCTCGAAGTCGGGGCGCTGCGGCTGGCCGCGCAGTTCGGCGATCGCCTCTTCCATCATCTCGGTGTAGAGCTCAAACCCGACCGCCGCGATCTGTCCGTGTTGCTCATGCCCCAGCAGGTTGCCGGCGCCGCGATGCTCGAGGTCGGCCATCGCCAGCTTGAAGCCGCCGCCACTCTCGGACTCGACCAGCTCGCGCAGCGCGTCGATTCGCCGTTTGGCGTCGCGGGTGATGATGTGTTCGCCGGGAATCAGCAGGTATGCGTAGGCCTTTTGGCGCGAGCGGCCGACCCGGCCGCGCAACTGGTATAACTGCGCCAGGCCAAACTGATCGGCGCGATTGATGATCATCGTGTTCGCGTTGGGAATATCCAGCCCCGATTCGATGATCGCGCTGCAGACCAGCACGTTGATCCGCTTTTCGATAAAGTCGCGCATCACGTCCTCGAGCTGGCGCTCCTTCATCTGGCCGTGCGCGACTGCGATTTTCGCCTCGGGCACCAGCGCGCGCAGATGGCTGGCCATGTAGGCGATATTCTCGACGCGATTGTGAACGAAGAAAACCTGGCCGCCGCGGTTCAGCTCGCGCAGGATCGAATCGCGGATGGTGGCGTCGTCGAAATGCGCGACGAAGGTGCGAATCGCCTGGCGGTCCGGCGGCGGCGTCTGAATCACCGAGAGATCGCGGATGCCGAGCATCGCCATGTGCAGCGTGCGCGGAATCGGGGTCGCGGTCATCGTCAGCACCGGCACCAATTTCTTGAGCTTCTTGATTCGCTCCTTGTCGGCCACGCCGAAGCGGTGCTCCTCGTCGATCACCAGCAAGCCCAGGCGCGGGAACTGAACGTCGCTCGAGAGCAGCCGATGGGTTCCGATGATGATGTCCACCTTGCCGCGGCCGGCCTCCTCGATCACGGCCCGATTTTCCTTGAGGCTGCGAAACCGCGAGACCATCTCGACCCGAACCGGATAATCCTTGAAGCGCTCGCGAAACGTGTTCCAGTGCTGCTCGGCGAGGATCGTCGTTGGCACCAGCACCGCGACCTGCCGGCCGTCCATTACCGCGATGAACGCGGCCCGCAGCGCGACTTCGGTCTTGCCGAAGCCGGCGTCGCCGCAAATCAGCCGATCCATCGGCTTGGCGCGCGTCAGGTCGCCGATCACGTCGTCGATCGCCGACTGCTGGTCCGGCGTCTCCTCGAACTCGAAGCGCGCCGCAAACTCCTCGTAGTCCGCGCCCGGCGCGCGGATACGCGCGCCCCTCCATCACCTCCCGCGCGGCATACACGTCGAGCAGCTCGGCCGCCATCGCCAGCACCGCCTGCCTGGTGCGCCGCTTTACCTTCTCCCACGAGCCGCTGCCGAGCTTGTCGAGCCTGGGTTCGGCGTCGTCGCCGCCGATGTATCGTTGAACCAGATTTATCCGCTCGACCGGCACGTACATCGTGTCGTTGCCCGAGTATTCGAGATTTAGAAAGTCGCCCTCGACGTCGGCGACCTTCATGTGCCGCAGGCCGCGGTACTTCGCGATACCGTGATCGAGATGCACGACGAAATCGTCGGGCTTCAGCTCTTCAAGATTGAGCAGCGCGCCCTTGGCGGTCGGGCGCCGGCGCCGATGCGCTCGCGGCTCGCCGAAAATGTCCTCTTCGCTGTAGATGTAGAGACCGTCCGCCTGCAAAACGACGCCGGCCGAAATCTCCCCTTCCATGATCGCGGGGCGATAGTCCGGCCATTCAAGCAGCGCCGCCAAACTCTTGCATTCGAGGTTGACTTCAAGCTCCCACGCCTCCAGATGACGGCGCAGACGCGCCGCCTGATGAGGCCCGTCAACGATCATCAGCGAACGTCCCTGCCCGCGCTGGACTTCGCGCAGCTCCTTCGCCAGCGGCTCGAAGCTCGGCGGCGTCCGCTCGGCGCTCAGTTGGTTCGCCCCAAGCCGCAGGCTCGCCTGCGACTTGACCTCGACCGGCGCCGCCCAGCCCTCGCGCGGCGCTACCATCGTCACCAGCGAGCCGGCCTCGACCGCGGTGAAGTTTGCGAGCGCGCGTTCGAACGCCTCCGCCCTGAGGAACAGCGAATCCGGCGCAGGATGAAACGCGGGCTTGCGCGCCGCGGCTGCGGTCTCGGCGGCCACAGTATCGGCGAAGCGATTTGCCTCGGCCACAATCCGCCCCGGATCGACCAGCCACAGCAGCGCGCCCGCCGGGATGTAATCGAACACGCTGTCGAGCGCGCGCCCGTACGCATACGGCATCAGCAGTTCCGCGCCCGGAAACAGCAGCCCGTTCTCGAGCGCCTCGGCCAGTTCCGCCGCCTCCTTGCGCACCATGCCGATCTCGGCGGCCCGCAACGCGGCCTGCTCGCGCAGCTTGGGATCCTTCAGCGCAGCGGGCGGCAGGTAGCGAGTGCGGGTTATCGTCGCCTCCGGCAGTTCGCCGCCCGAGCGCTGGCTATGCGCGTCGAAATGGCGAATCGAAGTGATCAGGTCGTCTTCGAGCTCGATCCGAATCGGGTCGCGGTACAACGGCGAGAACGCATCGACGATTCCGCCGCGCACGCTGAAGTCGCCCGCCTCTTCGCTCTGCGGCACGCGCTGATAGCCGCACCCGGCGAGCGCTTCGACCAGCGCCTCGAGATCCAGCCGATCGCCAACCGCAACTTTGACGATCGATTCGTTGAAGACGGCGCGCGGAATCGTGCGCGTCATCAGCGCTTCGGCCGAGGTAAACACCAGCGGCGACTCATGCCGAAGCATCGCGAACAGCGCCGCCAGTTGCGACGCCTGCACGTCGGTCGGCGGCGACAATTGCGCCATCGGTTTCACTTCCCACGAGCGGACCAGATGCACCCGGCGCGTGGCGGCGTCGGCGTCCGGCGCCTCGCCAAGAAAAAACCCGACCTCCCCCGCCAGCGCCTCGGCTTGAGGCGCAGTTGACGTGACCGCGACGATCGCACGCCGCAGCCGCAGCCCCATCTCGCGGATCATCAGCGCGCCGGCCGCGCCGCGCAGCCCCATCACCGGGAATCGGCGTTCGGTATTTGCGGCGAGCCGTGCTTCGAGTTCGCCGGCCGCTTCTTTGAGGCTGCGTTGCAAGTTTTTCCGGCCCAAATAAGCAAGAATTCGCCTTGCGGCCATGCGCGCGAGGAGCGCACATGCCGCCGGCGTCACAAAAATGATAGCAGAAAATCGCGGGGCTAGTGCTTGTCGCCGCCGGTCGGCGACGCATTGGCGATCGGCTCGCCCGCCGCGCCGACTCGCACCGCGATCTTGATCGTCTTGTGCGAGTTACCGTCGGCCCTGATCACCGTCAGGTACATCGTGTCCCCCGGCTTGAGCCGCGAGATCGCGCTTTCCAGATCGCTCTGGTCGCGCACGCGCCGATCGTCAACCGCGACAATCAGGTCTCCCGCCTTTCCCATCGCTCCCGAACTCCCCAGCGCCTTATTGGCCAGGAATGTGCCGCCGGGCAGCATTTCCGTCAGCGTGGAAACCGACGCGCCGACTGTGGTCATTCCGGAGCGCGCCTGCAGGCCAGCTTGGGCGGCGGGACTGTTGGGATCGACGGTCAGCACTTCGAGCCCATGCTCATCCTTTCCGAGGATTGACTGGGTGGTGAATTGCACGGTGACGCCGAGGTAGGGCCGCGGACGCGGCCGGTTGCCATCGCCGTTGCCGTTGCCTTCGATATCGCCGGCGCCGTTTTGAATTTTCGCGCGGGAGTTGGGTTCGATCGACGCGTTGTTCTCGCCCGGATTAGAACTCCGGGCGCCGGGGATTTCCTGATCGGCGGGTTTCGGCGCCATCAGGCCGGGCTGCGGAGCTATCTCCAGCGTCGCGTCGCTGCCGCCCTGGGAGCCCGTTTGCGAGTCCTGCGCATCCGCGACGGCAAGCTGAGACAGCGCGAACAGCGCGGCGGCGGCCACGCCCAGCGTAAGCATCCTTTGCAGCTTCATTTCATCGCGCTCGGCGATCGATCGAGCGATGCAGGCACTGTGCAAATATAAGCCGCGCCGCGCGACCTGCTCAACCCGGACGATTTCTCCTTGAAGGGAGCGCTAACCCGTGCGAAAGTTTTGCTGGCGTTCATGAAAATAATATCCACGGTTGCGCTGCAACCCGCGCATCGCGCCGCAATCACCAGCGCGGCGCCCGGGGCGGAGCTGGCGGATCGGCAATGCCGAACGGCCGAGGAAGCAAGCGAGTTCGTAAGCGGCGAATGCGACGTGCTGCTCACCTTTCGGGTGCCGCCGGACATCGCGAATCGGGCGCGCGGGCTTAAGTGGATTCAACTGCTCAGCGCGGGCGCAGACCACGCGCTCGGCTGGACCGCTCAAGGACCTCGCGATCCCGGTCACGACCGCGAGCGGAATTCATGCGACGCCGATCGCGGAATACACAGATGGCCTCGATGCTCGCGTATGCGCATCGGATTCATCTCGCGATTCGGGCGCAGAGTCGGCGCGAGTGGATGCGCTCGGGCGCTTTCATCGCGAGCGTGGACGAAATCCGGGGGCGGACCCTTGGTATCATCGGCTACGGATCGATCGGCAGGGAAACGGCGCGGCTGGCGGGCGCATTTGGGATGACCGTGCTGGCGCTCAAGCGCAACCCGGCCGAGCGCGCCGATCCGGGATGGCGCCAGGCGGGGCTCGGCGATCCCGAAGGCAAGCTTCCCGCACGCTTCTTCGGTCCGGACGATCGCGAAGCAATCCTTCGCGAGAGCGACTACGTGTCCGTCACGCTCCCGCTCACCGACGATACGCGCAAGTTCATCGGCGCGCGGGAATTCGCCGCGATGAAGCCCGGCGCGTACATTGTAAATATCGGGCGCGGCGAAGTGATCGACGAGCGCGCGATGGCCGCGGCGCTGACCGCGGGAAAGATTGGCGGCGCGGGCCTCGACGTGTTCGAGCATGAACCGCTGGAAGCCGAGAGCCCGCTTTGGAATCTGGAAAATGTCATCATGACGCCGCACATTTCCGGCGCCAATCGCGGCTACATGGACAAGGCGTGCCAACTGTTCGCGGAGAATCTGAGAAGGTTCGCCGCGAATCGCCCGCTGCTGAACATTGTCGATCGCAAGCTGGGCTATTAGCGATTGCCCCGCTTCCCACGCGGGTGTTTGCGCGCGGGACAGCCCTCCTGCTACCTGGCCTGCAAGGCAGCCAGGAACCGTTCCTTCAATCCGTCGAACGGCCCGTTCGACATGAACAGTGCAACGTCGCCCGCGCGCGCGTCGGAGAGCATCCGCTCGAGCATTTGTTCGTTCGACGCGCATGCAATCGCGCGCGCTCCACGCGCACTGATCGCACTTGCCAGCGCGCCGGTTTCCAGCCGCTCGCCCGGCGCGATCGGATCGTTCTCCTTGAAATAGACCGGACCCAGATAGACGCGTGAAGCTCGATCGAATGCGGCCGCAAACGCATCTTGAAAAACATTGCGCCGGGCAGTATTCGAGCGCGGCTCGAACGCCGCAAGTATTCGCCGGCCCGGGAAGCGTTCGGCGATCGCCTCGAGCGTGACGCCGATCGCGGTCGGGTGATGCGCAAAGTCATCGACCACCGTCACTCCCGCCGCCTCTCCGATAACCTGCTGGCGGCGCACCACGCCCTTGAAGGTGCGCAATCCGCCGGCAATCTCGTCGCCGGAGACTCCAAGCTCGCTCAGCAGCACGTAAACGCCGAGCGCGTTGGCGACATTCATTCGGCCGCCGATCGGAAGATGGATTGAAGCCTGGACGCGGCTGCCGTCTCGCGTCACCGAAAATCTCGCGCCGTCGGCGCCCACCGCAATGTCCGTCGCGCGGTATTCGCCCGCGCGCAGCCCGTACGTGAGCCGCCGCGAGCGCGCGGGCGCGCTGACCTCGAGCGCGTGTGGAAAGTCGGCGCACACCGCGAGCAGGCGCGACGAATCCATCTGCTCGACGAGCGCGCGGAAACTCGATTTCACATGATCGAGATCGCGATAAATATCGGCGTGATCGAATTCGACTGCGGTAATAATCGCGGCGCCGGCCCGGTAATGCAGAAACTTCGGTCCTTTGTCGAAAAACGCGGTGTCGTACTCGTCGCCCTCGATCACGAAATCGGCGCCCCGGCCGAGCCGGTAGTTAGATCCGAAATCGATCGCCACTCCTCCAACCAGCATCGAGGGATCGCGCCCCGCAGCACTGAGCACGTGCGCCATCATCGCGGTCGAAGTGGTCTTGCCATGCGTCCCGGCGACCATCAGCACGCGCCGGTCCTTGAGAAAAAAATGCCACAGCGCTTCAGGCATCGAGAGATACGGAATCGCGGAATCGAGCAGCGCCACGGCTTCGGGATTGCCCGCCACGATCGCGTTGCCCACCACCACCAGGTCGGGCGCGGGCGAGAGGTTCGCGGGCGAAAATCCCGTCATCAGTCCGACCCGCGAGTTTCTGAGCAGCGACGCGGTCGGCTCGTAGAGCTGTTTGTCGGAGCCGGTGACGGACAAGCCGCGCTCCACCAGCATCCCGGCCAGCGCGGCCATCGCGGTGCCGCCGACTCCGATCAGATGCACGCGGCGGGGGAACGGCGGAATGCGCGCGAGGCGCGCCGCGCTGCCGGAATCAGCCACCGTCAAGCGCATCCATGATCAAGTCGTGAATTTTGGGGCGGAACTCGCGAATTTTTTGATTGTCGCGGCGCGGATGAACGCGGTTGGTCAGCATCGAGATCGCAACTTCGCTTTCGGGCTCGATCCATATCGAAGTGCCGGTGAAGCCAAGATGGCCGACTGCGGCGGGCGAGAATCGATGCCCCGAGCTGGAATGCTCCGCCGACGGCATGTCCCATCCGAGCGCCCAGGTCGAGCCGGGCACGGTCGCGTCGCGGGTCCAGAACTCGCGGATTATTTTTTGCGGCACGAAATCCGAACGTCCGGCGTAACACGCGATAAGCTCGCGCGCGAGGCGATCGACCTCGCGCACCGGCGCGAACAATCCGGCGTGACCGGCGACTCCACCCATCGCGAACGCGTTCTCGTCGTCAACTTCGCCGACCAGGAGACGCTTGCGCGAAGGGCAGATTTCGGTCGGCGCGAACATGTCGGCGACCGGCTCCAGCCGTCGCGAGCGGACCAGCGAGATGTCGATATAGTCGGTCGCGCGCAGGCCGAGCGGGTGGAAGATTTTCTCGCGGCAGAATCGGTTGAGCGCGACGCTGGCGACCTTTTCAATCGTTTCACCCAGCAGGATGAATCCGAGGTCCGAGTAGATGGTCCTGGTAGCGGGCGGGGCTTCGGGTTTCTCGCGATGAATCTCCTCGTAAGCGAACTCCTTGGCGCCGTAGCTCGCCATGAAGTTGACCCGCCCGCCTTTTTCGATCTCCGCGATCCGCTGGTAGAACGGCCGCCACGCCGCGAGGCCCGAGCAATGCGCCAGCAGATGGCGAAAAGTGACCGCAGTCTTGCCGTGCACGCCAAAGTTCGGAAAGAAGCGCGTCACGCGATCGTCGAGGCGAAACTTGCCGTCGCGCGCCAGGATCATCAGCGCGACCGTCGTCGCCAGCGCCTTGGTGAGTGACGACAGGTCATAGACGGTCTCGATTTTGGCGGGCGAGCGGCCCGGCTCGATCGATCTGAATCCGAATGCGCCCTCGAATGCGATTTGCGCGCCGCGCCGCACGACGACCGTCGCGCCGGGGATCACCCGCTCCTCGACCGCCTGGTTGAATGCCTGCTCGACCTCACTCCATCCCAACGCTTAATCCTCCGGAGAACCTGACCCGTTACCGCGTCACGGCCGGCTCGGTGAAGGTGAATCGGCGCGCGGCGGAATCGATTCGCGCCACCGCGCCGAACGGAATCGTAAAATTCTCGGTGCCATGCCCGACCTCGACGCCGTACAGCACCGGGCATCCCAGCCCCGCGGTCTGCTCGGCGGCAAAGCGCGCGATCAGCCGGGTCTCCTGCTCGTTTCCGTCGATCGCGCGAATCGCGCCGAAAACGATTCCCGCCACTCGGCCGAGCGCGCCGGTTTGGCGCAAATGCACGAGCATCCGGTCGATTCGATATGCCTTCTCACCCGTGTCTTCGAGGAACAGGATGCGGCCGTCGAAGCGCGGTTCATACGGCGTGCCCATGGTGGCGACCAGCACCGACAGGCAGCCGCCGATAACCTCGCCCTGTGCGCTGCCAGGATGCATCGTCTCGCGCGCCTCGAGCTCGAAGCCGTCGAGTTTGCCGCCGAGCAGGTCTTGCATGTGCTCCGACGCGCGCGGGGTGAGGCCTCGGGCGAAATCCATCGCGACCATCGGGCCGTGAAACGACACCATCCCGGCGAAATCGACCAGCGCGTTGAGGATAAAGGTTGCGTCGGAGAAGCCGACGAAGATCTTGGGCGTGCGGGCGATCGCTTTGAAGTCGAGCAGCGGCAGCAGCCGCCCGCATCCGTAACCGCCGCGCGCGGAAAAGATCGCCTTGACCTCGGGGTCGGCGAAGTATTCCCGGAGCTCGCTCGCCCGCTCGCGTATCGTCGCCGGCCAATATCCCCGAACGCGCCAGCACGCGCTCGGAAACTTTGACCCGAAAGCCCATCGAGGCGAGCAGGTTGACGCCGCGCTCGAGATGCTCGCGTTCGATCGCCGCGGCGGGCGCGACGACCGCAACTGTGTCGCCCGATTTGAGCGCGTGGGGTTTGATCGGTTTGCGGTTCACGCTACTTGGCCTCGAATCCTACCAGATGGCGCACGCGAAAGCCCCTCAGCCAGGCAAAATGTGTCCCCTGCCGCGGCGCGCGAGCAGATCAAGAAACTGGATCAGTCGAACTTGAGGATGATTTTCCCGAAGTGCTCGCTCGCTTGCATCATGCGATGCGCATCAGGCGCGTTGGCCGCCGGGATCACCTTGTAAATTGGAGGACGCAACCGGCCGGCTTCGAGAGCCGCGCCGAATCGCTCGAGGAAGGCCGCGACGATCCGCGCTTTCTCGGCGGCTGGGCGGGTGCGCAGAGTCGAGCCGAAGATTTTCAGATGACGGCGCAAAACGGCGGCCAGATCGAGCTCGGCGCGCGTCCCGTTCATCAAGCCAATCAGGACCAGCCGCCCGCCGCCCGCAAGCGACTCGATATTTCCGGGCAGGTAGGCGCCGCCGATGCTGTCCAAAATCACATCCACGCCGCGCCCGCCGGTCGCTTCCTTCACGGCCGGGGCGAACGGCCCGCGCTTGTAGTTGATCGCGACGGCGGCGCCCAGCTTGAGGCATTGCCCGCATTTTTCATCCGTGCCCGCGGTTACAATCGCGCGCGCGCCCGCTTCCTTGAGCAATAGAATCGATGCGGTGCCGATGCCGCTGCCGCCGCCGTGAATCAACGCGGTCTCGCCGCGCTCAATCGCGGCGAGCATAAAAAAGTTCAGGAACGCGGTCAGGAAGACCTCGGGAATCCCGGCAGCTTCCTCGAAGCTCAGCGCCGCGGGAATCTTCATCGCGGATCCGTAATGCACCGCAGCCTTCTCGGCGTAGCCGCCGCCCGGCAGCAAGGCCATCGCGCGATCGCCTATTTTCCATCCGGGCGCGGCGGCGCCGACCGCGGCAACCTCGCCGGCACATTCCAGGCCGATGATTTCCGAGGCGCCCGGCGGGGGCGGGTAGAATCCCTGGCGCTGAAGGATGTCCGCGCGATTGACGCCGGCGGCCCGGACGCGAATCAGTATTTCGGCGGGCCCGAGCGCGGGCTCGGCGACATCGCCGATTTTGAGCGCATTTTCATCGCCGAATTTTTCAACGACTAACGCCTTCATTATCGATAAATCATTTGGACCGAAATCCGCTTGGTGCCGACGCCGTCAAAGTGAAATTTCGTCTCGTCGAATGAGGGCGCTTTGAACCGGGCCTTGGCGTTGTTTGAGAATCCGTAGCCCTCGAGCGGGTAGCCGATGAAATTCGAATCGAATTTGCCGTTGCCGTTCTCGTCGTGAAAAAGGGTGACGGCATAGTCGCCGGCCGGGACTCCGCGGAAGAGGCACTCGCCGCGATTGTTCTGAATCTTTGCCCACATGTGACCTGTTATATGAGAGTCGTCTTCGGGAAATCCCTTGGGACCGGGCCACAGCGAGCATCCCAGTTGGCCCTTGTCATTGCGAAAGCCGGTCACTTCGACTTTGATACCGTCGGGATTTGCTGCGTCACCGGCGCGCGCCGGGGCGGGCAATGCGGCGGCTACGAGCAGCAGCGCGAATGCGGCCGCGCGGATTCTGATTCTCATTGAATTGCAGCTCCAAAAACGAAGAGAGTCCACGGGGACCCTCTCAGGCGTTGAATTCCCTCGAATTACGAAACGCCGCATCGAGTGTGCGATCGGAGCGCCGCTCGATTGCGGCGCGACATCCAGCCTCGATATAGCGCCTTTGCCGGCAACTGGGCAAATTCCGCCCGCATGATCATCCGAGCAACCGCGCGACGATCTTCTCAAACTCGCCCGGCTTGCCGCCCGGGTCAATCTCCACCGGATGCAGATCCACGCCGGCCTCCTCCTGCGCATGGAGCCGCTCGATCGCGCCTTCGACTCCGCCGACATAAGCCAACTCGCCCAGCAGCCTTGGCGATAGCGCGGCGGCGCCCGCCTTCGAGCCGCCCGCCTCCCACGCCTGTTTGACCTTGCGCACCTCGTCGCCGAAGCCAAAGCGGGTGAGCTGCTCGGAATAGAAGGTGCCCATGCGCGCGGCGTAGAACGCGACGGTGGATGCGTGTCCGGCGACCGCGCGATCGGCGTTGGCGGTGACCGTCACGCGTCCGGGTGCCTTGACGGCGACCGCGCGCGGCTCGCGGCCGGCGGCCACCGCAATCGCGCGGAAATCGGCGATCGTTTTTTTGAGCGAGCTAATCGGGATCATCACCGGCAGCCATCCGTCGGCTTTCTTCGCGGTGAACTCGACGCTCCTTTGGTTGAGCGAGGCGATCCAGATTGGAATGTGCTTGCGCGGAGGCTCGAAGCGCATGGTGAAGCCGCGATTGAGCTTGAACAGCCGGCCGTCGTAGTTCAGCGGGGTGCGCGCCATTATCAGGTTGATGATCTCCACGTACTCCTTCATCCGGGTCAGCGGCGGATTGAACGGAACCCCGTGGAAATGTTCGATCACATTCGGGCCGCTGGTGCCGAGCCCGATGATCATGCGGCCGTTGCTCAACTCGTCGAGCGTGCCGAAATGCTGCGCTAGCGCGGCCGGCGTGCGCGAGTAGATATTCACGATCGAGGTCGCAAGCTGGACCCTGGCGGTGTGCTCCGCGAGCAGGGCGAGCAGGGTGAAGGCGTCGCGGCCCCACGCTTCGGCGACCCAGATCGAATGAATACCGGCAGCGTCGGCGATTTTTGCGAGTTCGATCGCAGCCTTGAAATCGAGCTTGCCCTGCCAGTTGACTCCGATTGACAACTTACGCGCCATTAAATCTCCTGCCGGCTACAGCTACACGAGATCATGAATGCTGTCGAAGCGCGCCGCGCTTAACTCCGGCCGTGAGCGAATCGCGCCCGGCGTCCGCTGCGGCGTGGCGATGGCGCACCGGTTCCTGCAATGGATCTGTCCCGGCAGCTTAAGCGGCTTCGTTTCCCAGCGCCCAACCTAGCCGAGACTAAGACTTTGCTTCAAACTGTTGATTGAGGGAATCGAATGAGATTCGAAGCTGCGGTCGCCGTTTCGGACGCCTCCGATCGTCAGTCCGGCGTCGTGATCCAATATGCGCAGCGCCACGCGCCCAGCGGAAGGCCGCATCGAGGAAGGTGAAGAATGAATCCGGCTGATTATTCTGCCCTGAATGAAACGCTCGAAATCATGGCGCCAATGGGTCCCGACCTCAGCAATGGCCTCTCAAATCACGCCCCAATGGCGATCGAAGCGATGTGTGCGATGGGCCGCGGCGACGCGGTGATGGCGTGGTTCGCACGCTACCGGCGCCGGCTCGCACCGCGTCCTGCGCGAATCGCACGGCTGACGGACGACAATTGGCGCGCCGCGCTCGGCGACTTCCGCCGCACCGGGGATTGGTTCGAGTTCTTCCGTAATGAACTTAAGGAGCACCAGTGGCCAGCGGTGCTCGACAAGTGGGTCGAGCGGTTGGCACCGGGTCTGATGGCGGCCGCGACCCATGGCGTGATTCGCACCGGCCACGCGACTCGGGCGCTCGTGCTCGAAGCTACTCCCGCGCGCCGACGCGAACTGGCCGACGGACTCGCCTATTGGGCCGCCGATTACATGCAGCTTCCCGCGGGCCGGCGTCGGGACAGTACCACTCACGCGATGCCGTCAAAGGCGATCGCTCGCGTGCAGATGATTGCGCCCGAGAATCGCCGCGGCAATTCCGGCTCACTTACCGGCGCACTCGCACGGCTCGATTCCTTCGAGCCGTTCAAGGATACGCTCGACGCAGTCGATGCCAGCGGCGACGCATACGCATTCCTTTCCGACCTGACGACTACTTTTGCGCGCGTCTTTATTGCCAACGCCCGCGACACTTATACCACGATCGCGTTCGTCCACGCCGTGACAGGCCCGTCCGCCATCCGCCCTCTCCTCCCGTACCTGCGCGATACGACTGCGCACGCCGCGCTCGCATACGCGTGGCAGACGGCCGCCGGGATGTACGCAACTTTCGGCACGCGGGCAGACTTGGGGCGGATTGAGACTGATCAAGTCAAGGTCTCGGACAAAGATGGACTTGTCGAGCGCGCGATCGCATCCGGCGACGAGCACGCGATCAAATTCACCGAGGCTTGCCTGCGAGAGCATGGGTTCAATCCGGACCCGGCATTTCTCGCGGCCGCCGACCACGCGATTCGAATGTTAAGCGGCGCCGAACGCTGATCGGCGCCGCTTTTCGCTATTTGATGCCGCAGTAAACGGCGAAGATCAGATTCTTGTACGCGCAATCGATGTCGTGGAACCCGGCCTCGCGCAGCCATTCGAGCTGATCCTCGAGCGTCGCCGCGCGATCGAACTTCATCCGGCCGAGCGCCACCGCCAGGTCGCGCTCGTCCATGCCCAATTCGCGCACCCGCGTCACCCATCGCTGGTAATGAAACCGGTGGCGCTCCGGAGTTGAGCCGCGAAACTGCTCGGCGTTGACGAACACACCGCCGTCGTTGAGCGCGCCGTGGATTCGAGCGAACAACGAGCGCTTTTGGCCGTCGCTCAGGTGATGAATCGAAAGCGCCGAAACCACCGCGTCGTATTTCTCCCGAATCGGATCAACGCCGTAGTCGGAGACCTCGAAGCGAAAACGCTCGCCGCCCAACTCGAAGCGCGCCCGCGCCCGCTCGAGCATCTCGCTCGAGATGTCAACCATCGTAATTCGCGCCAACGGAAAACTGTACGCGATGAACGCCGCTAGCAAGCCGGTGCCGGCGCCGAGATCGAGAACCTTGATCTGGCTATCGTGCGGAAACTGGATCAGATCGATCGCCGCTCGATAGAAGTCGTCGAATCCCGGCACCAGCCGGCGCCGCGTGCGGTCGTAGTCCTCGGCCGCAAGATCGAAGGCGTGCTGTACTGGATTCGCCATCTGAAGATTGTGCGGACGCGACGGCCGCAAATCAACCGCGCGCTCAAGACGGGTGGCGATCCATCCGCACCGCTATTTGCTAAGTTTGGTCAGTCCTTTCTTTTTGCGCTCGGCCCACCGCTTCTTCATAAGCTCCGACAGCCGCTTTCTGCCCTCTTTGGTGATACCGCCCCGTCTCTTTCTCTTGGTGGCGCCCGGCTTGGCGCCGGCGACGCGGCCTCTCCTGCCGGGAGCCGGTCCGCCTCCCACCAAAGCCGTGATCGCATGGATAAGGCGGTCCCTTTCCTTAATCAAGTCTGCAACGATTCGATCGATCTCCAAGTAAGTGCTCCTTTGGGTTCCCTAGGTCCCCGATGGTTTGTTCAGCTCGCGACTCTAAGCATATGTCGTAATTATAATTGCTGGAGTTAGCAGAAATTGCAATTTCCGCCAGCTAGGTTGTGCAATGCCCAAATAGGCTGCGGGGCCTGTCGATCCGTGGCCGGGTCCTAGATTAATCGCGGCGCCGCGCTGCTCGATCGTATCCAAATACTGTCTGGAGAGGCTGTAACGGTACCGGGCGTTTGGGTTTTGAATGTTCCTTACCGGCTGTCTGCCTTCCATCTACGAGAAGGTTCTGAGCGGCTAAGCGTGCGAGCGTTGCTAGTTCGAGGTCGATCCGAACGCCTGAGCAATAAGGTGAACCGGAAACATAATTGCAGTTCCAATCGCGCTCATGACGCCGCCGGAATCGGATGAGCCGGCGGACGGCGCCGGGGTTGGCGCGCTGGCCGAATAACGCGCCTGGTCCGAAATGGACGCGTACGGCGGGGCCGTCTGGTCGATCTCCTCGGTCGTGCATCCGGCCGCGAGCGCGATCGCGCCGCCCACGATCGCAGCTGCAAGAGCCGATTTCCACGTGGCTATCACTCGCTTTGTTTCGGCGCCCGGCGCGTCGCGCGGGCGGAGCTGGCTCAGCGGTTGCTCACTGATTGACTATTGAGCAACTTCGCCCGGCGATTGGGCCAGCGGCACCAACTGCGCGATGTCGCACTGGATCAACGCCTGGATCTTATTGTCGATTTGATAGAAGCGCGTCACCTTCACTTGCGAGACAACGGCGCGGAACTGCGCGATGAATTCCTTCTGCACGTCGAGCCGCGCCTGCTGGATGGCGATAACCTCGTCGAGCTTCTTCTTCGCATCGGCGTCGGTGAAATTATTGTACCTGGCGGCGAATTCCTTGAGCTCTTTGACGTGGCGGTCTTCGATCTTATCCATCTTCGCTTCGTAGGCGTCGTAAACCGGCCAGAACCTGGCGGCTTCATCGGCGGTCAGGTTCATGTTGGCGCCGACCGTCGCCTTGCGCTGCGCACGGGCGGCGGCGAGGTCGAGCTGCTTTTGCGAGGTCGGCGAATTCTGCGCCAAGGCCGGACCGCTAAAGGCGAGCGTACAGAGCATCAGCGAAGCTACGGTGAAACTTGCGAGAATGGTTTTGAGGCTCATCAATGGGTTCTCCTGGGATTTTGGTTTCGGCAAAGACCGCCAGATGGTGGCAGATAAATCATAGTCACGCGGATAACTACAAGGGCTGGAACCCATGCGGCGCGTATTGCATTTGTACCAGCAAATATGCGAGTTTGCAGGCGCGACTGGGTAACCCAACGTGAGGAATTTTCCACGGGTCCGGCCAACCGGAACGGAAGGCCTCAGCATAGACGGAGGAGAAAATGAATTCTAAAGCACGAGGAATGGTAATCGCACTGGGGTTGGCGGTGGTACTTGCCGCGGGTGCACCATCGGCACGGGCCCAAGAAGGAGCGCCCGCAGCGGCGCCCGCATCCGCGAGCGCGACGGTTCGGGCAGGATACCTGAATTGTCACGTCGGGTCCGGATGGGGATTTATTTTCGGCTCGTCGCGCAAGCTGGATTGCGCGTACTTCCTGCAGCCGGGGTACACCGAATATTACACCGGTTCGATCACGAAGTTCGGCGCTGATATCGGATACCTGTCGTCGGGCGTAATCATGTGGGCAGTTCTCGCCCCGACCACCAACCTGGGCCAGGGTGCACTTGCGGGTCACTACGGCGGAGCGACCGCGAGCGCAGCGGTCGGAGTCGGAGCGGGCGCCAACGTACTGATCGGAGGGCTGAAAGACTCGATCGCGTTGCAGCCGGTCTCGATCGAAGGGCAGAACGGGCTCAACGTCGCGGCAGGCGTCGCCCAGATGAGCTTGAAGTTCAACGAAGCGAAACCGGCGAAGAGCACCCCGTAGCCGGAATTTTCGTTCACGCCAGAGATATGTACGCGGGGGCGGCCATCACGGCCGCCTCCGTTTTTTTGCGCCTGCTCAAGAAATCGCACCTGGTGACCGGCTCGAGCGCGCGAAACCAGCACGACCGGGAGTTGACGAGCGGACCCGGTGCGCGGAACTGGAATCTATGCCGGTCCGGGAATAGAAATCATAGCGCGATGAAGAAAGCAGTTATTGCGGTTTTGATTGTGGTCCTGAGCGGCGGGGCATGGGCGGCGGACTCTTCGCCGGGGAACGCGGCGGCGCTGAAAGTGGCCGTTTACGTCGACCCGCCCTTCGTCGCCAAAGGCTCGACCGGCTTTGGCGGCTTTGCAATCGAGCTATGGGAAGCGATTGCGGCGGCTAAAGGCTGGAAGATCGAATACGTGGAAGCCGGGACGCTGCCGGAACTGATCGACATGGTGAGCAAAGGTCAGGCGGACGTGGGAGTGACCGACCTTTTTATCACCAGCAAGCGTCTCAAGAAGGTAGATTTTTCCCAGCCCTACTTTCAATCCGGCCTTCAGGTAATGGTCAACTCCAACCGGGGAACGGGCTTTGGTGAACTTTTCAGCGGCCTATATGAATGGGGCCACCTGCGAATCTTCGCGATTGTGTTCGGCATCATGATTGTAGCGACGCTTGTACTGACGATGCTCGACCGCAGACTGGACCCCGAATTTCCCCGAGACTGGTTGAGCGGATTGGCGGAATCATTCTATCACGTCATATCGACGTCCACGGCCGGCAGTTCATCTCACAAGCGTTTGATACCCGGACCTATCGGCCACTTACTGGCAGGGATTTTTCTGGCGTGCGGCGTAATCGCGATCGCTTACCTGACATCGAGCATGACCAGCGTGATGACGATCGACAAAATCCGCGGTCAGATCGGCAGCTTTCAGGATTTGGCGGGGAAAAGGGTGGGGAGCATCGCGGGCAGCACCGGCGAGGCCTACTGCAGATCCGCAGGGTTTGACACGCACGCTTTTGACGGTTTCGAGGGCGCGGTTGCGGCGCTCAAGCAGCGCCGGGTCGATGCGATCGTGTACGATTCGCCGATTTTGCGATACTACGACAAGCAGCATCCTGAGCTGCATCTGAACGAGGTTGGCTCCGTGTTCGAGCCCGAGCAATACGGATTCGCGCTGCCGTCGAACAGCCCGATTCGCCGGGAGATCGATCAAGAACTGCTCAAGCTAAGCGAAGACGGGTACACGAACAGCCTCAATCGTAAGTATTTCGCCGATACCAAATAGTGCAGCCGAAGCGCCGAACACGGTTGGCTGCGCCGAGATTACTGGTAGAGGCGAAAGATTGCCGCCAGCATAGCGAACTCTCCGACGCGGGGGAGAATGACGCGGATGCGGTCACGATGGCCGCGTAAGCCCGCGGCCAGCTCGCCCACGGCGCCGTCCTCGTGGCCCGCCACGCCGGCCAGGTCCAGCACCACTCGATCCGTGCGGCGTGCCAAGGCTGCTCGCAGATCCGCGACGAACCGTCCGGCGGCGGATGCGGTGAGCCGTCCCTCCAGGAGCACCCACACCGTCGAGGCGGGCCGCTGCTCCACCTGGATCGAGAGCCCCGCGGGATCGTCACCGCGCAGGCGCTCCCAAGCCCGCCCGCAATTGGCGTCAGGCATCCTGAACGTATGCCTGACGAGGGGAGGATGCTGGAAGATGCCCAATCTGAGCGTAAGTGCCGTCCAGGCAGCCAGGCCCACCGCCGCAACCGACAGGATACGCTCCTGCCAGGTGGGGCGCCCCAGCTCTGCGTGAAGCTGCTTTTGGATACTACGAATCCATCGACGTACCTGCGCCGTCGGCCCGAACAGCCGGCCCGCCAGGAACACCGGGTAAGCTTTTCTGAGGTCGGCTGCTATGCGATCCGCCTTGGCGCGCAGAAATGCGCTCGGGGACTCGCGCAGCTTTAGGTATCCCTCGAGCCATCGATCCACCGAACGGTACAGGACCGGTCCCAGGGTGCGGAAATCTTCCTCGTAGCAATGCTTTTGGGCAGCCTCGATCTGTTCGGGCGTCATCGAGGGATGGCTGACCATCGCGTAGAATCCGGTGCCCCGGCGATAGAACAGCTCGCGATCCTCGGCCACCTCGGGAAGAAGTTTCCCCTCCCGGATAACTTCGTCGTAGAAGGGAGTGCCGGGACAAGGACCGTAAATCAAGAACTGTGTGAGCACCGGCCGCAACGCAAGCAGGCCCGAGAGTTCCTGTTCAATGATCTCGGGCGTCTGGTAGGGGAAGCCCACGATCATGGAGGCCAGGATGGTGATTCCGTTCTCGCGGAACTCGCGGAAGATCTCCTCGACCGGCCGGCCCGACTGTTTCGGATAGCCTGAGCGCGTTCCCTCGTAACCGATCCACATCCCGTCGATACCCATCTCGTGAATCTCGGTCACAGTGTACTGGCTCAAGGCCCGGACGCTGGCGAAAACGAAAATGGAGAGCGGCTTTCCACCCTTCAGAACACATTCGCGAAACTCCATCGCTCGGCGGCGGTTAAGCAGAAAATCCTCGTCCATGATCATGATCGAGAGCTTGGGATCGACCTCGAGATAGCGTTCGACCACCTGGTAGATGTCGGCCCCGGTCGGGAGCAGGCGGATGTGCTTGCGCTTGTAGAAGTGAGAGGTGCAGCAGAAATCGCACCCGTTCGGGCATCCCAGGCCGCCGAACACGATCCCGGTGCGCGAAATCTGCTTCGAGAAAACCTGGAGACGGTTGATGATCAGAGGGTGGCGGTACGGCATCTGCAGCTCGGGTTCGCCCAGCAGGCGGCGCATGAAGGCTACTCCCTCCTCGCGGCAGATATGGTCGCCGTAGGGGAGCAGCATCTCATCAGGCGCCACTGTTCCATACCCGCCCAGCACGATCTTCGACTGCGGCGAATATTTCCGGACGATCGCCACAACTTCCTTCATGCGATGGTAGGTGGCCAGGACGAAACATACGCCCACGATGTCGTACCCGCGCTTAAGCTCGCGGATGAGTTCCGCGTGCGACGGATACTGGAGCACCGCGGTGGGAGCCTCGAGGTTCTCGGCGATGTACTCCAGCGAGAACTGGGTATGGTGAGAACGGGGGCTGAACATACCCTGCGCGCGGGTTACCTGTTCGTGGAGCAACTCGTACCCTACACTCGGGGAATCGCCGTAACGGACCCCCAAGGGACGGCAGACGGACGTGAGCAGGACTTGGTGTGTCAAGGTGAATAATTTGCGCGGTTAATCGGGATTTCCATTTTGGATCCCGAACAGCGGCCGTTTAGACTAGACGGCCCGCCTGTGTGATGGTTCTCAGTCTGGTTTTTGGTTCAGGTGTTTCCAGCGGATTCCGGAAGCGGCCATATCTGCCTTTCCCGAGAATCCCGAAAACGCGAACCGTCGCCTTTCCAGCTAATTCTGAGGGCTTTTCGTCAGATCCGTAGCGTCAGGAATGCGAGTGTACCTGCTCAAGACTTTAAATGCGAGGGGAAAGTCAGAGTTTTTCCGATCGGCCGCCGCGCAGATGAGGGCGCAACGGCCACTCTTGAAAGCTCAGCGCACGGTTCTGGCGGCGTTGCGCATCACGTTCCACCGGTAGAGCCTTTCGAACACGATGCGAAGGCTGGCGGGACCGAGATAGGGCAGCTTGTGATTCACCACGAACAATTCAGTGAATTCGCTTTGCTCGCCCGCGATCAGTTCGGAGATGATGCGTCCCGCAGTCTGCGTGAATGCGACGCCTTCGCCGTTGTAGGCGACCCCGTAGAAGATGTTCTTGTAATCTCCCATCACGCCTACCGACGGCGTGAAATCCAGCGTGAAACCCATCGTGCCGCCCCATGCATGATCGATTCGCAGTCCTTCAAGTTGCGGGAACGTCGTGAACAGGCTGCGGGTCAATGATTCGAGCGCCGGCCTGTAGTTGCCGGAACTCGGCGCGTCGCCGGCGAAGTACGGCGCGTCCGAACCGCCGATCACGATGCGCCCGTCGGCGGTCGGACGCTGGTAGTCGAAGAGCACCCGCAGGTCGGCAAGGCCCTGGCGGCCCTTCCAGCCTATCGATTCCCACTGAGCCTTGCTCAACGGCTCGGTGGCGATCACATAGCTGCAAAGCGGCAGCACGCGATCGCGGAAAAAACCGATCCTCGGGGAGTATCCGTTAAGGGCGAGCACCAGCACCGGTGCGCTGATGTCGCCCATTTCAGTTTCGACCCGGTGCACCTTCCCCGGAGTCACACGCATCACCAGGGTCCGCTCGCGAACCTCGACGCCGGCGCGTTCGACCAACGGCTTGATGCCGCGCGCCAGCTTCGCCGGGTTGAGAATGCCGCCGTAGGGGAACTTGAGGGCGGCGACGTAACGCGGCGACCTGATTTCGGCCTCGAGCTCCTTGCCATGAAGCAGCGCGGCGTTCAGCCCCATCGACTTGTATGTCTGAAGCTGGCGCTCGAGCTGAGTGGCTTGCTCCTCGTCGATGGCGGCTTCGAGCGCCCCGTTTTCCTCGAAGTCACACGCCACGCCGTGTTCCGCCACCAGCCGCTTGATATGTCCGATGCCGTAGAGGCTCGCGTCGAACGCCTTGCGGCCGAGTTCCGGGCCCACCTTGTCCACCCAACCCATCAGGCCGGAGAAGCCCGCGTCGCAGAAGCCCCCGTTGCGGCCGCTGGCGCCGTATCCGCAGCAGGCGCCTTCGAGCAGCACGATGTGCTTGTCGGGAAATCTGCGGCTTAGATGGTAAGCGGAGGAAAGCCCCGTGAAGCCGCCGCCGACAATGACGATGTCGGCCTTGTGGCTGCCCTTGAGTGGAGCGTTTATCTGCTGGTGTTCGAGGTCGGCCGCCTCGAACCAGAAATTGTCGAGGTAGTATTCGTACAGTTGCGGCGGCTTCGCCGGATCGTCGCCGAGCCGTTCAAGGCCGTGAGAGACGGCCCATGCGCCGGCCGCGCCGGCGGCAGCACCGCCAATGAATGCGCGTCTGGATACTTTCCTCGCGCCGCTCGGCTTCGCATCGCTGGGACTTCCGCTCATCGCACCTTCCTCCCCGGCGGTTTTCAAAACGCCTAGAGCCCTTTCAAAAACTCGATCAGCAGATCATTCACTTCGCTGGGGCGCTCCTGCTGCGTCCAGTGGCCGGCGCCGCTCAGCACCGCCTTCTTCCTCAGGTCGGGAACGTTGGTTGCCAGCGCTTTGAATTCCTCGCTCCAGAATCCGATCACGGCGTCTCTGTCGCCGGCGATGAAAATTGTCGGTTGGAGAAGCTTGGCGCCGTCGAGAAATGGCGTGAGCGCCCAGTTGCGATCCACGTTGCGATAGTAATTGAGACCACCCCGGAAGCCGGTCCGTTTGAACTCGGCGGTGAAGAAATCCAGGTCTTGTTCCGTCAGCCATGGCGGAAGCTTCATCGGCAGGGACGGTTCCATCGGCGGCGCGCTCGGATCGATCACCGGATTCCATCGTTCGCCGGGAGCCGCATCTCCCGAGGCCGCATACAGAGCGCCAAGTAAACTGGCCCTGACGTCCGCTTCAAAAATGCTCTCCGCGCCGGGAGATCTGAACATCGCCTGGTAGAAAATCTTGCCCGGATATTTCTGCTGTTCCCATTCACTCGGACTCACGATCGTGCGGGGAAAATATGGAACGCTCAGCAGCCCAACCGCCCTGAACAGATCCGGGCGAAAAAGCGCGGCGTACGGCGTAATCCACGCACCCCAATCATGCCCCACGATGACGGCAGGTTTCTCATTCAGAGCGTTCACCAGCCCGACGATATCGCCGGTGAGCTGGAAAATGTCGTAGGCCTCAACGGCCTCGGGACGATCGGTCTGTCCGTAGCCGCGCATGTCGGGTGCAACGACATGAAAGCCGGATTGCGCGAGCGCGGGAATCTGATGGCGCCACGAGTACCACGACTCCGGGAAGCCATGGCACAGGATTACCAGAGGGCCGGAGCCGGCCTCCACGTAATGCATACGGATTCCATTGGTTCTGACGAATCGATGCTCGAGCTCAGGCATTGCACGACCTCCGCATGATCGACTTGGTTATATTGCATCTGTTCGGGAGAGCAACAGGCCATCATTGACCGGCAACCTCGAATCTCTTTCGCGGGGCAGGCCCCAGGGTCTCGCTTGCGAAACGGGAAAGATCGATAATCACGGCCATGACGGCCACAGCTGTACAACAGTTCCCGCAATCGAATGGCGCAGACGATCTCGGCGCGATCTTTGCCCGCCAGCGCGAGGCATTTCTTCGGATCGGAGCGCCCTCGCTCGAAGCGCGGCGCGCAGACCTCGCCAAGCTCAAACAAGCGGTCAAGAAAAATGCGGGACGGATCGCCGAGGTAATCTCGTCCGATTTCGGCAATCGCTCGGCGCATGAGAGCCGGATGGCCGAGATCTGGACTACGCTGGCGGGAATCCGCCATACCAGCCGTCATCTCGCCAAGTGGATGAAGCCGAAGCGGGTTTCGGTCAGCCTTGAACTGAAGCCGGCACAGGCTCGCATCATTTATCAACCGGTCGGCGTCGTCGGCATCATCAGCCCGTGGAATTACCCGTTTGAGCTTTCGATTTTGCCGCTCATGGCGGCGATCGCGGCGGGCAACTGCGTGATGCTGAAGCCGTCGGAATTGACCCCGCGCACCTCGGCCTTCCTGGCCGAGCTTCTTTCCGGCGTCTTTCCCGCGGATAAGGTCGCGGTAGTGCAAGGAGGGCCAGAGGTCGGCGAGGCGTTTTCCCGGCTGCCATTCGATCATCTTTTCTATACCGGCTCGACCACTGTGGGCCGCAATGTGATGCGCGCGGCCGCCGAGAACCTGACGCCGGTCACGCTGGAGCTTGGCGGCAAATCGCCGTGCATCGTCGGCGACGACGCACCGATGCCCGCCGCGGCTGAAAGCATCATCTTCGGCAAACTGATGAACGCCGGCCAGACCTGCATCGCACCGGATTACGTTCTCGTGTCCAGGGAGCGGCGGGACGAATTCATCCGGCAGGCCGAGGCCGCGGTCCGCAAGTTCTATCCAAGCCTCAATTCAAATCCCGACTACACCAGCATCATCAACGAACGCCATTACCGCCGCCTCTCAAGCTATATCGACGAGGCCAGGGCGAAAGGCGCCGTGATCGTCGAAATTAATCCGGCTGGCGAGGCGCTGGAGCCGGGCGCGCGCAAGTTCCCTCCATCCCTTGTGCTCGACCCGGAAGACGAGCTCGGCCTGATGCGCGACGAGATTTTCGGCCCGATCCTGCCGATCAAGAGCTACGACGAGCTTGACGAAGCGATCGAGTACGTCAATCGCCGGCCGCGTCCACTGGCGCTCTACTATTACGGCCTCGACCCCAAGCAGCGCGATGAAGTTCTTAAGCGGACGATTTCAGGCGGCGCAGGGGTCAACGAGACGCTGATGCATACGGCGATCGATGATTTGCCGTTCGGCGGCATCGGCGCGTCGGGCATCGGCGCCTATCACGGCGAGTTCGGCTTCCAGACCTTCTCGCACCGCAAGGGCGTGTTTTTTCAGAGCCGCTTCAACAGCGCGTGGATGCTGCGCCCGCCTTTCGGCAAACTCGCCAATTTCATGCTGAAGTTCATGATGATGCGGTAGCGCGCGTGGGGCGATCCGGGATCGCTGATTCCGCGATCCCAAAGACGCCTTGGCGCGGGCCGCCGTGGACGGACCGCGATAGGTAAGGTAAGATTCCTGAGAAGTCTGTCCACAGGAAGTCAATTGCGGACCGCCGCTAATCTCATGTTCAGGTTCCGCCTGCTGGTCTTTTGTGCTGCTGTGGTAATCATCGCGTTCGCTTTATCGGCGTGCCCTGGCGCTGCCTTTGCGCACGATCTCGCCACTCCGAGTGCTTCGTCTTCTACCTCTCAAGGATTGTGGGTCACCAGCTCCTACTTCGTGTCGGAATTCCAAGGCTCCACCTTAGCGCATTCCGGCATACCGCCGCGCGCCCTCAACACCGGAATCTCTCGGGTCGGAACCACGGGGAAGGTGGCGTTCGACGCCAAGGGTGATGCATGGCTTCCGCTCTGCGGGCTCGGCCCCGACACGGAATTTCCCGGCGGTCTTGTGATCGAGTTAACCCCGAGCGCGCTGAGCGGCATCGCGGCAGGCCAACTAGCTGGCGTAAAGGTCAAGGCGACGCTTGCCGACAGCAGCTTCTCCTGCCCTCAAGGCCTCGCCTTCGATCCGAGCGGAGGTCTCTGGATCGCGAGTGACGGCGGGTATCACCGAGGCCCCCCAGCGATAACCGGGTACCGAGCCGCACAACTGTCGCAGAAAAATCCCGCTGCGAGCGTGGTGATCGATTCCTCAAGTTTCTCCGACCTCGGAGGAATTACGTTTGACGCATCGGGAAATCTTTGGGTTGCGGACAGTAACTCCAACGTCCTCGAGTTCAGCGCTCAACAGCTTTCGAGCGGGGGTTCCCTTTCACCCAATTTGATCGTGCAATCCGATTATCATCCATTCGACCTCGTGTTCAACAGTTCCGGAGACCTTTGGGTCTCCTATCCTCCCAGCTACGGGATGCCAATTGGTGCCGGCGGCCTTGAGCTCTTCGCGGCAAACGACCTGACCGGTTCAGGCATGATCACGCCCACGCCGCTGGTTACGATTACTCCGGTTTTGCCCTGCTCGCCATTCAGCATCTGCAACGTTCACGGAGAGGCGCTCGATTCGGCCGGAGATTTGTGGGTCTCCAGCTTCGAGAACATCTACGAATTCACGCCCGCGCAAATTGGTTCAAGCGGGAGTCCCATGCCGCATCTGGTTTGGGCATCGGACGGTTTCAAATTTCACGGACGCACAGAGAACTTTGGGGGGCCCTCGTTTCTGACCTTCGGGCCGACTGTCAAATGAGGGCGAGATACACCGATGTCTAAGAGCTGGGTCGCGGTTGTTGCAGGGGTGCTGGTCTTGCTGTCCCCGGTGTCATCGCAGCCGGGTGAAGCCGAGTCTGGATCGTTCCACAGTTGGAAACTTGGATACTCTTGGAATCCCTGTGAAGTCTCGACCTTCGTCGAATCATGTCCGAGCCAATCGAGTACGTCGGGCTGTACCTGCTTTAATGCAGAGGGAAGCATCTCGGGGAAGCCGTTCGGAAAAGGCTATGCGGAGGTTGATCTCAACATCGATGGGCGTCCGCTAGCGAGCGGGTGCAGCATGTACAATGGCTCGTTGTTCATCATCGGCGCGCAGGATCTTCAGGAGATCGACTTCAGCGGATCGTTCTGCCTTTCGAGTGAAAATAGCGGCCGGTTCACGGGTAGCTATGGAATCGCGGTTTCCACCTCCGGATATGCCGGTACGGGCGAAATCTCGGGGCAGTATGGCCAAGATATGACGCTACACTTCAGCGGCCCGGTTTCCCGCTAAAGCTCCGCCTTCGGTGAGAAGACACCCAAGCCGACCGCGCTTCGAGGTCGATCTAAACAGCGATCATTCGCTGGTGACAGCTTCAATCGGTGCCGCCGCCTCTCACTCCCGCGGTTGGCGTTCGACCGTATTCAGAATCCAGTAATAGCCTGAGAACGCCCCGAACCGCCCAATTTTCAATGCGCGCCCTGCTTCGCGAGCGATTTAAGCACCGTCAATGAGGGGGCAAAAAATGTCGCACCCGAAACCGGCGCGGTGAATTCCATCAGCCGGTCGTGCATGCCATCGCACGCTGTTCCGAACATCCGACTGAGCATGCGTTCCGGAATATCAAGGCTTCGGCAATATGCGACAAAGAACAGGCCGGCCTCCGACACCGTCCCGTAGGGGAAACTGTGCCTCACGATCTTCAGTTCCTTGCCGTCTTCCTCTATGGTCACCCGGTTGATGTGCGCGGTCGGCGGCTTCGCTTCGCCAAGATCCTCGCTGTCGTGTTTGCGCCGCCCGATGACGCGCTTCTGATCTCGCGTATCCAGCGCCATCCACTTGCGCAGGTCGTGCACATAGCGCTGTGTGAATACAAAGCTGCCTCCAGCAAAAGCGGCATCTTCATCGCCGACTAGAGCAACCGCCGCCCTTTCGGCCCCCTTGGGGTTCTCGGTACCGTCGATAAACCCGGTCAAGTCGCGGCTGTCCAGATAACGAAAGCCATGGACTTCTTCGAGCACCTCGACCGCGGCGCCGAGTTCGCGCACCAATTTTCCGGCGAGTTCAAAATTCAGATCGTGCCGTCCGGAAACGATGTGGAACAATATGTCGCCACCGGTCGCAGGGGCGGTTCGGCCACTGGCCAAAACTGACCTGAACGCGCGGAGCCCAGATGGTCTCCTATGTGGTGAAACGACGTTCCATAAATCTGATCCGATGCCGACAGCGGAAACCAGCTGGGCTTGAGGATCGAGCGCCGCCAATTCTTCGGTCAAGGAGGGAACACGCGCGAGAACGCCTGCCACGGACTGGCACTGAGCAACAGCGTCACGCACTCCGAGCACGAGGAATAATGCACTTTCGCGAGGTTCAGGGATGATGGCGCTTTGTGGATCAGGCACGTCCGTGCTCCGCTTCGGCTAGTCCGACTTCTATCATTCAATGATCGTTAGAAGGAACCGGCGGCGAGTTGGCGAACAGTCATCAGCCCTATCGGTTGATTCGGCGGAGGTTTCCGTTATTCAACGGATATTGTTTGACATGGTCGCTAGATTACGTCAAACTTCTTGAAAATACCATGAATTACCTTCTTGGGTAGGACACCGAGCGGAGCGAACTGCCGACAGCAATAGCTTAATGCTTGGTCTGCCGCGTATGAATCCCTCGTTTCTGTAACGCGGTCCGCTGGCCAAGCCGGGCGCGTCTGCCGAACCCGAGCAAGAGCTGAATTTTCTTTGAAACTCGTGGCGCTGAAAAAGCTACGCGCGCGACTAGCGTGTCGCACGACGGAGACCGGTCCTTATGCAATTGAACGTTAGGGAAGTATCGAAGCTCTTAAAGGTCTCCGAGAAGAAAGTTTATGACTGGATAAAGCGGGGAATCATCCGAGCCGATCGCGTCAATGATCAGTACCGATTGGATCGCAGCGATCTGCTGGAACGGACGTCCTCCCGCGAAATAGATATTCCCGCGCAGATCTTCGAAGCTCCCTCTTATACCGGAGTTTCCGCCGCTGGATTGGCCGATGCGCTCCGTGCGGGCGGCATCTTCTATGGACTGCAGGGCGGCGATAAGGCTGCGGTTCTAAGTGCAATCGTGAACAGTCTGGCGATGCCGTCAAACACCGATCGAGAATCGATCGCGCAGCTCTTACTGGCGCGCGAGGCACTTGGTTCAACCGCGATCGGCGAGGGCATCGCCATCCCTCACGTCCGCAGACCAATCTTGTTGAATACCTCCAGCGCGGCGATCTCGCTTTGCTTTCTCGAGCAGCCGGTCGATTTCGGCGCTTTCGACGGCAAGCCGGTCTTCGCGATTTTCCTGTTAATCAGCCCAACCGCCCGCATGCATCTTCATCTGCTGTCGCGTCTTTCATTCGCATTGCACGACCCGCAGTTGAAGGCAGCGCTGGTGCATCGGGCGGCGCGGGACGAAATCCTCGCCGAGTTTGAGCGCGTGGAGCGCGCGATCAAGGAACCGCAGATCGAAACCGGGGATGACGCCTGAATCATGCCGTTGATCCTGATAGCGCTACTGTGCTTTGGCGTGGGTGCAGTAGGGGCACTGGTCTTCGCGAATCGTGGCCGAGGATCGACGATATGCGGCGTAGGCGGAGTCCTGATCGGCTGCCTGTGCGGAATTGTTCCCGCTGTGCGCGTGGTGCTTGGTGAACCGTCACAGTCAATCCGGATGGCGTGGGATGTGCCCTACGGCAGCCTCTTCCTCGAACTCGACCCGCTGTCGGGTTTCTTTCTGATTCCTGTTTTCGTGCTGTGCGCACTGGCTGCGATTTATGGCGCTGATTATCTGGAAGCGTACCGCGGCAGGAATGGGCTCGCCGCGCCGTGGTTCTTTTTCAATCTGCTGGTCGCCAGCATGGTCGTCGTTATTCTCGCTCGCAACGGCGTCCTGTTCCTGATGGCGTGGGAAATGATGGCGCTGTCCTCGTTCTTCCTGGTGACCTTCGAAGACGAAAAGGAAAGTACGCGCCAAGCGGGATGGATCTATCTTGTCGCCAGTCATATCGGCACTGCTTTTCTGATCGTGCTGTTTATCCTGCTCGGCAGAGCAAGCGGATCTTTGGACTTCGATCGGTTCTCGGCTTCTTCAGGCGCCGGACTTCTGTTCGTGCTGGCGCTGGCCGGATTTGGAACCAAGGCGGGCTTTATCCCGCTGCACGTATGGCTTCCCGAAGCTCATCCAGCCGCGCCGAGTCACGTGTCCGCTGTGATGTCGGCCGTGATGATCAAGACCGGCATCTATGGCCTGGTTCGCGTCATGATGCTCCTGGGCGCGCCTCAGGCGTGGTGGGGATGGGTGCTATGCGCGATCGGCCTCTCTTCCGGGGTCATTGGCGTCTTGCTCGCGCTGGCGCAACATGACCTTAAGCGCCTGCTTGCCTACCACAGCGTCGAGAACATCGGCATCATCGCCTTGGGATTGGGTGTGGGAACACTCGGACTCCGCGCGGGCCTCCCGGCGGTGGCGGCCATGGGTTTCGCCGGCGCCTTGCTGCATGTCCTGAACCACGCGCTCTTCAAGGGCATGCTCTTTCTGGCGGCCGGTAACGTTCTGCACAGCGCCCATACCCGCGAGATCGATCACCTCGGAGGCCTGCTGCGGCGAATGCCACGCACCGGCGCGATCTTCCTGATTGGCGCGGCGGCGATTTCAGGTCTCCCGCCGCTAAACGGCTTCATCAGCGAGTTTCTGATCTATCTCGCGAGCTTCAAGGGAGCGGTGACCCTCGATGGCGTCAATAGCGTGCCGATGCTGGCTACGATCGGGGGGCTCGCATTGATCGGAGGTTTGGCCGCGGCGTGCTTCACGAAGGCTTTCGGTATCGTTTTTCTCGGTCAACCGCGAAGCCGGCACGCCGAGCAAGCACACGAGGCCGGGCTTGCCATGGTGATCCCCGGTTTCGTACTGGCGGCCGCATGCATATTGATAGGTCTGTTCGGCGCGATCGTAGTGGCTTCGATGGCTCCCTTGATTTCGGAAGTGACAGGACTGTCGGCGACGAGCGTGGGTGCAAGCCTCTCGACCGCCGCACACTCTGTCGCTTTGGTCAGCATTACCAGTGGGGCATTGGTCGGGATAGCTACGCTCCTCGCGATAGGCCGCGCGATCGCGCTTTCCAGGCGAGCGGTCTCCGCAACTTTGACCTGGGACTGTGGCTATGCCGAACCGTCAGCGCGAATGCAATATACCGCGTCGTCGTTCGCTCAACCGTTGACAGAGACCTTTGACCTGCTGTTGCAAACACGCCGCGTTCTTATCGCACCGGATGGCCTGTTTCCGAAGGAGGCCAGTCTTGCTACGGAGACTCCCGATCCGTATCAGGAATACATTTTTCGCCCGCTGTTCCGCGCTATCGGCCGCGATCTCTTGATCCTGCGGCCGCTGCAGCAAGGGCAGGTTCAGCTTTACATATTGTATATTGCCGTCACTCTCCTCCTGCTTCTGCTTTGGCAGCTAGCGTAACTCATGAGTCTGCGATCAACATTACCGTTGCTGCTTGCGATGGCGCTCGCCCCCCTCATTCAGGGAGTTATCAATCGCACCAAGGCCGTCGCCGCCGGCCGCGTTGGCCAGCCGCTCTTGCAGCCATACCACGACCTCTTAAAGCTGGTCCAAAAGGGCGCGGTATATAGCCGAACGACTACCTGGGTCTTCCGGGCGGGACCGGTAGTGGGTCTTGCGTCCATGATCTGCGCCATAGCACTACTTCCTTTCGGAGCTTTTCCGGCGCTGGCGCCGTTCGCGGGCGACCTCGTGATGGTCGCATATCTCCTGGCGCTGGCCCGGTTCTTCACGGTCCTCGCCGCGCTCGATACCGGTTCCAGCTTTGAAGCAATGGGCGCCAGCCGCGAAGTCACATTCTCGGCGCTCGCCGAGCCCGCCCTTTTCCTGGGATTGGCCGCGATAGCCCGGCAGACTGGGACTCTTTCGCTTACTTCCATGCTCGGATCGGTTTCTACCGCCATGTGGATGCGCGCCGCGCCGGCGCTGGGTCTGACTATTGCGGGTCTGGGTATCGTTTTTATTGCAGAGAATGCTCGCATCCCGGTGGACGATCCCACAACGCATCTCGAGTTGACCATGATTCATGAAGTTATGGTGCTCGACCACGGCGGTCCTGATTTGGCGATGATCCAGTACGCAGCGGCGCTCAAAATGTGGCTGCTGGGCGCAGTCATAATCGCAATCGCCCTACCCGGGCATTCAGGCAACCCTTTGCTCGCCGGCGGCTTCGCCATAGCGGGGATGTTCGGCCTGGCGATAGTAACCGGAATCATCGAATCTTCGATGGCGCGTTTGCGACTGCTGCGCGTAACGCAACTGTTGATCGCCGCGATCGTGCTGTCCGGCCTGGCTCTGGCGCTGGTCCAAAGATGAAGAAATGAACCAGTTGGTAAACGCAATCCTGGTCTTCCTGGTGCTAACCGGCTTTCTGCTTCTGGCATCGAGCCGGCTCGTCGCCTGTATCCGCGCCGTCGCAATTCAGGGAATCCTGCTAGGTCTCCTGGCCATCGCTGCGCAGGAAGGACACCCATCCTTGTTTGGCGTGCTGCTTCCGCTTACCAGCGCCGCGGTCAAGGGCTTCATACTGCCGTGGCTGATAATGCGAGCCATGCGCGACGCTGACACTGCCCGCGAGATCGAGCCGCTCATCGGCTACAACCTATCGGTGATTATCGGAGCGGTAGCACTTGGAGTGTCGCTGTGGCTGGGTCAGCACCTGCCCCTTCCCAACCGCCCGGCCTCGTTCCTATTGGTGCCCGCGGCGTTCTTCACCTGCCTGGTGGGCTTTGTGCTGCTAATCACCCGGCGCAAGGCAATTACTCAAGTGCTGGGCTATCTGACTCTGGAGAATGGCGTATATGCATTTGGCGCCGCAGTTGCGTTGGAAATGCCGGTTCTCGTGGAACTGGGTATTCTGCTTGACGTCTTCGTTGGAGTGTTCGTGATGGGCATCGCGATATTTCATATCAGCCGCCAGTTCGATCATATTGATACCGGCCGGCTCGTAACTCTCTCCGACCGGGTCCAATGATCCTGCTACTTATAGTGATTCCGGCGCTGGCGGGAGCGGCGGCATTCTTGATAGGGCGGGATTCGATCCGCCGCGGGCTGCTTGTGTCCACTGCGCTCGTGCAATTCGCATTGAGCGTTGCAACCTGGATACTGCCACCCGCGCCCGCTCTTGGCGGCTGGCTGGCCGAAGACGCAATTGGGCGGCTGTTCCTGACGCTGACAAGCCTCCTCTTTCTGGCGTCAAGCTTTTACGCCGTTGCCTACTTGCGCGGAGAGCGCCTTGAGTCGCACTCGGATTCTGAGGAAGGGTTTCTTTTTTCAAACGCACGCGAAGCAAGCTTCACGGGTTGCCTCCTTCTGTTTCTTTCCGCGATGACTCTGGTCACCATTAGCCAGCATCTGGGACTTCTTTGGGTGGCGGTCGAGGCAACTACCCTGGCCAGTGCTCCGTTGATTTACTTCCATCGGCATCATCGCTCGCTTGAGGCGACGTGGAAATATCTGCTGATTTGCTCGGTTGGAATCGCGCTGGCGCTGCTGGGGATTTTCTTCCTTGCGGTAGCCGCGACTAGTCCCGGGACCGCCGCGGTCTCCTTGGTTCTGAAAGATCTGCTTTCTGACGCGCCGCACCTGAATCCTCTATGGCTGAAGGCGGCGTTTGTGCTCATGCTCGTCGGCTACGGCACCAAGATGGGGCTTGCGCCGTTTCACACCTGGCTGCCCGACGCCCACAGCGAGGCGCCTTCAGTGGCGTCGGCGTTGCTCTCCGGCGCTCTGCTCAATTGTGCGTTTCTCGGGATTCTCAGAATCCACCAAATCTGTGTCGCGAGTGGGTTAGCTGATTTCAGCGAACGGCTGCTGCTCGTTCTAGGCCTGCTCTCGATGGCGGTAGCAGCAATATTCATCACCGGCCAGGTTGACTACAAACGCATGCTTGCATACTCGAGCGTCGAGCATATGGGCATCCTGGCGGTGGGCGTGGGATTGGGCGGTGCAGGGCTGTTCGGTTCGATGCTCCATGTGATCAATCATTCGCTGACCAAGGTGATGCTGTTCATGGTCTCTGGGAACCTTTTGGCTGTTTATCATACGAAGACTGTGAAAAATGTCTCCGGAGCTTTACAGCTCTTGCCGGTATCCGGACTGCTGTGGGTGTTAGGCTTTCTTGCGATCACAGGCTCGCCGCCATTCGGCCCGTTCCTGAGTGAATTCACGATCCTGAAAGCCGCGCTGGACCAGGGCCGGTCTTTCGTTGCGATTGCTTATCTGATTCTGTTGGCGATCATTCTGGCGGGAATGGCTACGCCCGTGCTTGCGATGGCGCAGGGAACTCCGCGCGAAGATATCATTGTCCCGGCAGGCCGAGGTGTTGCACTGAGCGCGGTCCCGGCGATACTCGGTGCTGCAATTCTGCTGATGGGCGTTTACGTTCCTCCGGTCCTGAGCCGGACAATCCATGAGGCCGCGTACTTGCTAGGTCAGCGTTGAGATGGCGACCGCTCTTTCATCATTTCACGCCGGCGAAGCAATTCCGCTTCAAAGCATTCCCAGCCTCTCGATCGCCGAATTCAGAACCGCGATTCTCTCCGCGATGAGCAGCACTTGCAGGTTGGCATCGCTGTTCGGGATGCCCGCCGAGAATGGCGATGTTCGACTGATCGCCGTAGCGGCTGACTCGGCGACGAATAGCCTCTCGATTCTCAGCACCAAAGTCGGCCGGTCGTACCCATGCCTGACGCTCGAGTGCCCGCAAGCTCATTGGTTCGAGCGTGAAATCGCCGAGCAGTGGCAGGTTAATCCGCAAGGGCATCCTTGGCTGAAGCCGATTCGATTTCATGCGCCCTACCGCTCGGGCAACAGCTTATCTCCAGCGCCGGTTCCGGGTGTTACTGATTTTTTCGCGATGGCCGGGGAAGAGGTTCACGAAGTCGCGGTAGGCCCCGTGCATGCCGGAATCATCGAACCTGGGCATTTTCGGTTTCAGTGTCACGGCGAGGAAGTTTTTCATCTGGAGATATCGCTCGGCTACCAGCATCGAGGGGTTGAACGGGCGCTGGTGGGAGGACCGGGCAAGCGAACGATCCACCTGATGGAAACGCTGTGCGGCGACACCTCGATCGGACATTCAACTGCGTATTGTGAAGCGATCGAAGCCCTAGGCGGCACCGCGGTTCCAGCCCGGGCGCAGGTGATGCGCGGGATAGCACTGGAACTCGAGCGTCTTGCAAATCATACCGGCGACCTAGGCGCTCTAGCGGGAGATGTCGGGTATCTCCCGAGCGCCGCCTACTGCGGCCGCATTCGCGGAGACTTCCTCAACTTAACGGCATCGCTGTGCGGAAGCCGCTTCGGCCGGGGATTGATTAGGCCCGGCGGGGTCGGATTCGATGTGGATAAGCCGCTACTCGCTAAGCTACGCGAGCAGTTGGAGACGGCCCTGAAGGACGTCGAGGACGCGGTCGCGCTGCTATGGAATGCGTCATCGGTCCAGGCGCGTTTCGAGCACACCGGAACGTTAACGCGAGAAACATGTGAGACGCTTGGGCTGGTAGGACCCGTAGCACGCGCTTGCGGGGTCGAGCGGGACATCAGACAAGACTTTCCCAGCGGCATCTTCAGATTCGCGCAGATTCCGATGTCGAAATGGAATAGCGGCGACGTCTTTGCGCGGGCGTGGGTGAGATGGCTCGAAATCCGGCGTTCCGGCGCGTTCCTGAGAGAGCAGTTCGCCTCCATGCCCGAGGGACCCATAGTGTCGCCGACACGACCGCTGCTCCCCGAACATCTTGTGGTGTCTTTGGTCGAGGGATGGCGCGGAGAAATTTGCCACGTCGCGATCACCGACGCGCACGGGCGCTTCGCACGTTATAAGATAGTCGATCCGTCGTTCCACAATTGGATGGGATTGGCGATTGCGATGCGCAATGAGCAAATCTCCGATTTCCCTCTGTGCAACAAGAGCTTCAACCTCTCATATTGCGGCCACGATCTCTGAGGATAGCCAGTGCCGAGCTTGATACTCACTCGATTCCGCCAGGGCAAACGCACGTTGGCATTTCCCAAGAGCGAACCGGTTCTACCGGATCGATTCCGAGGTCTGCCCGTTCTGAATCACGCACGATGTCCTTCCGGTTGCACGAGTTGCGCGGATGCTTGCCCGACCGATGCAATTACCAGCGATGGAGGTTTGCAAATCGATCTCGGCCGCTGTCTGTTCTGCCCCGAGTGTGCCAACGCATGTCCCGATGGAGCGATCCGTTTCACTTCGCAATATCAACTCGCGACCAGCAATCGGAATGATTTGGTCTTGACCGAAGGAGAAACGCTGCGGCTGGCGGGGCGTCTAGCTGAACAGACCCGCCGAATCCTTGGCCGCTCTCTCAAACTCCGGCAGGTCAGCGCCGGTGGATGCAACGGATGCGAGGCCGATGTAAATGTTCTGAATACCGTAGTATTCGACCTCGGCAGATTCGGCATCCAGTTTGTGGCGTCCCCACGCCATGCGGATGGACTTCTGATTACCGGCGCCGTCACTCAGAACATGCGCTTGGCCCTCGAAAAGGCTTATTCGGCGATACCGGAGCCCAAAATCGTGATAGCGGCCGGCGCCTGCGCAATCTCAGGCGGTCCATTTCGCGATCATCCCGAGGTTCTCAATGGCTCTGACAGCGTCGTTCCGGTGGATCTTTACATCCCCGGATGCCCGCCACACCCTGTGACAATCCTTGACGGCCTCTTGCGCCTTATTGGGAAAATCAAGGGTTCACCCGACAGCGGGAATCACCAAGCGAAAAACAGGATGAGGATGCCATGAGCAAGCAACAACAGCCGTTCGCCAGGATCGCCGGACATGCCGTCATCACCGGCGGCTCCAGCGGCATCGGCTTGGCGATCGCCGTTCTGCTGGCGCAGCGCGGCGCCAACATAACCCTGATGGCGCGGCGGCCGGACCTCCTCGCCTCGGCGCGAGACACCGTCCAGGCGGCCACGCGTTCACCAAAACAGAAGATTCTTACTGTTCCGGTCGACGTGGCAGACAAGGCGGCGGTGGATGCCGCCTTTGCGAGGGCCGTCGCGGAAAACGGCCCGTGCGATTTCCTCGTCACTTCAGCCGGGGTTTCCCGGCCCGGCTATTTCGACGAATTGCCGAGCGAGGCCTTCGCGACCTCCATGCAGGTCAACTATTTCGGCACGCTCTACGCCATCCAGGCGGTGGTTCCGGGGATGCGCAAGCTCGGCCGCGGCCGCATCGTGCTGATCTCCTCGGGAGCCGGGATCATCGGCGTGTTCGGATATACCACGTACTGTCCCACCAAGTTTGCCCTTCAGGGGCTTGCCGAGTCGATCCGCCCGGAGCTGGTGCGCAGCGGCATCGGCGTCTCGATCGTCTGCCCCCCCGATACCGACACGCCGATGCTGAAGGAAGAAGCGAAGACCAAGCCTCCCGAAACCGAGGCGATCGCCGCCGCCGCCAAAGTTTGGAGCGCCGAGGGCGTTGCCAAGGCCACTCTCGATGGCGTCGACGCCGGACGCTTCGTCATCACGCCGGGTTTGGAACTGACCTGGATTTTCCGCCTGCGCGGCCTGTTCCTGACTCAGCTCAACAACCGCATGGATGCGGTCGCCGCAAAGGCGGCGAAGGCCGCGGCCGCAAAAGCGGCGTAGGCCGCCGCGGAGGACGCGAACACCAAACATCGTTAAGAACCGGCTGACGCTAGAACCCCTTTGTTTTCAATGCCGGGGGCGGGACTCGGACCCGCACGGAACTTTCGCTCCAGAGAATTCTAAGTCGTCTGACTAATTCTCTCAGTATTTAATATCATTAGATTTATTTTGAAATAATGTGAAAGTGTGAAAGTTTCTGTGTAAGTGTTGAATGAAGCCCAACAATATCGGGCATCTTCCGCTCTGTCGTTCTGAAGGGTTAAGCGGCTTGGATTGTTCGGCGGGGCGATCGTGCTGGTCAACACTCTTGGCTTCTACTCGCAGTGGTGGCGTTCCTGGAAAAGCTGCATCGAGCGGAGTTTCATGGACGAGCGTCATCGTGCTATGTGGCGATGGCCGAACCACCCGAGGATGTGCTCGATGCTATCGCCGGTGCGCCGCCCATGGCCGCACGAGAATCGCAATTTCGTCGGGCTGTGAGGCTCACGCCAGCGCCTAGGCAATCAGAGGAAGGTCAGCCAATGATGAGAATCTTCCATCGCGGCCAAATTGCCGAGAGCGAAATACCGTGACCAGCACATCAAAGCCTCCTCGCCAGAGCCTGGCGCCGCGAGGGGCGGCCATCGCGGGCGTGATTTTTTCGCTGCTGATGATCGTTGGGATGGGAATCGCCCGAAGCGCGGTCCCGGCTGATCTGACGCAGCCTGATGTTTGGCTCACCGATCCAGACCGCCGGGCCGCTGTACGGCTCGCGCTGTACCTGGTTCCGTTTGCCGGGATCGCATTTCTGTGGTTCATGGGCGTGCTCCGCGACCGCTTGGGAGAGCTGGAAGATCGGTTCTTTGCGACCGTATTTCTCGGCAGCGGGTTGCTGTTTGTGGCGTGCCTTTTCGCTGCAGCGGCCATGTCAGGGGCGCTCATTGAGGTTGCAGCCGCCGGCAATCTCCGTTCACCTGATAGCGCAACCCTATATCTCGGTCGCCGCACAATCGACGCGCTAATGAATTTGTTCGCTATGAAGATGGCGGGTGTGTTCATGATCTCGGCCTGCACCATCGGCTTGCGTAGCGGCATTTTCCCGCGGTGGATTGCATTTGCCGGCTACGCTTGCGCCTTGGTACTGCTATTGGTGATCGCGAACTGGAAGTGGATCCAGCTGGTCTTCCCGCTCTGGATGCTGCTGGTTAGCACGCAGATTTTGCTGGCGGAGTTTAGCTCCCATCATGCCGAGGGAGCCGCTGTCGGACACAATCAGCCCTGAGTATTAACCAGGGCTCAAAGGAATTCACGCAAATGGCCGAGCGACCTCCGGAAAGCATGCCGACGCTCGACGATTCGACCAGACTCGCCTTCGAGCGCACACGCGCTGCATACGAAGGAACGATGATGTCGTGGATCAGAACCTCGACTTCGCTAATCACTTTCGGCTTCAGCATCTACAAATTCTTTCAGATCGAAGCGCCAAGCGAGAAGCAGCAGAATTACCTCATCGGACCGCGCGAGTTCGCGCTCGCGCTAGTCTGTATTGGACTCTTCTCGCTGCTGCTGGCTACCCTTGAAAACCGCCGGAACATCCAGGCACTCGGATTGCAATACGCCGGTAAACAGCGCTCGCTGTCCGTGCTGGTCGCTGCATTGATCTCGATTCTCGGCGTCCTTGCACTACTCGCGATGATTTTTCGCGAATAGACGCTGTCCGAAGAGCAGGCATGAAAACTATGCACCATTCGACCACTCCATATATGTGTCGGTCACATTCGCGTCCCGTGCACCGGGTCTAGGGCGCCAGCGGGAATCGAAGAGGAGCACTCTGTGAGGAAATGTCTTTGCATGCTCGCCGTCGCGATGCTCGGCGCTGCCATCGCGGTTCCCGCCTATTCTCAAACCGCCAGTTCCTCGGCCGCCTCGGCACAAGGCGAGGCGCCCGAGGTCCGCGTGGCTGCGATGATTGCTCCACCGGTCGTTATCGAACAAAACGGCACCCTGACCGGATTCAGCGTCGATCTTTGGAACGCGATTGCCGCTCGGCTGAAGCTAAAGACGAGCTATCAGATCATGCCCGACGTAGGCGCGCTGGAGGAGGCGATGCGATCCAAAAGCGCCGACCTCACCCTCGCCGTCTTCATAACGTCGGCGCGTGACGAGGATTTCGATTTTTCGATCCCAACACTGCAAGCCGGGCTGCAAATTATGGTGCGCGATACAGGCGAAAAGGCACAGACCATAAACCCGTTTGGGACATGCTCCGTCTGATATTTTCGCAAACGACCTTACTGTGGCTCGGCATGGCCCTGCTGCTCGTCCTGATTCCGGCTCATCTGGTATGGCTGTTCGAACGGCGGCGCCAGGACGGGGTCATTTCGAGCCCGAACTACTTTCCGGGAATCTTCGAGGCAGTTTTTTGGGCGATTTCGACGCTGACAGGATCACCGGAGGGGATGCCGCATCAATGGGTGGCGCGCACGTTCTCAATCTTCTGGATATTTGCCGGTGTGGTTTTCGTCGCGTTCTATACCGCCCAGCTGACGACGACCTTGACCGTCGAGCAGATTCGCGGCGCCATCGAGGGGCCGAGCGATTTGCCCGGTAAGCAGGTCGCGACGATAGCGGGCAGCACCGCCGTTGATTATCTTCGGGAGCAGAACGCACAGGTGCAGGAGTTCCCGACGCCTGATCAAATGTTTAAAGCTCTCCTGGACAAGAAAGTGGATGCCGTGGTCTCGGCCGCGCCATTACTCCTTTACTATGCGGCGCATGAGGGAAAGGGACTGGTGAAGATGGTCGGTCCCGAATTTAACACTGCGCCGATCGCCATCATGGTGCAGCTGGACAGCCCCCTGCGCAAGAAGATCGACGGCGCGTTGATCAAGCTTCGCGAGAACGGGACCTATCGGCAGATCTACGACAAGTGGTTCGGCGGCCCTTAGGAAGAGCCAACTTGAAGCAGTTGCGATTGCAATTCGTCCCTCGCCACGGTCTTGGGCTTGCTGCTCGAGCGCCGTTCTGGCGGCGTCGGCACACGCGCAACAAGCGCCGACCGCCTGCACAACCGCCGCCGAGCGTCATGACCGATCAGGAGCTGGCGAAAAGCGTCCATAACCCGTTTGAGGATTTCGTCAAAGTTCCGATTCAGTCCACGACGGGATTTCAGGCTCGGGCGGCATCATAAGGCCGGCGATAGCTTGAACATCGAGCCGTTGGTGCCGTTCTCGCTGAACGCGGATTGGGACCTGATCGCACGGCCGAGCCTGACCGTCACTTACCTCGCCCAGTCCGCATGAACAATCCGGGCTGGAAGACTTGGAGACTTCTTTTTTTCTCACGCCGGCCAAAAACTCCACCTGGATCTGGGGCTTGGGTCCAATCTTTGACTTTCCCACCGCCAGCAGCTCGGAATTGGGAACGGGCAGATGGTCGGCGGGACCAAACGCGGCGATCGTCGAATCGGACGGTCCGTGGTTCAACGCCATAAATGCATACCAACTCATGTCGTTTGCCGGAAATCGCGAGCGCGGAAGCGTGAATCAGACCTACATCGAGCCTCTAATCAGCTACAACTTCGAGAGCGGTTGGTACGTCCAGTGCGATCCCGCCATCACCTTCGACTGGACGGCCGACGCGGCCAACGCGATGGACGATTCCGATGGGCGCGGATATCGGCAAGGCGTTCAAGATGGGCTCCCAGGATTTGAGCTTGCAGGTTGGCGCGTACGACCTTCTAAAGCGTCCCGATGGCGCCCCGCAATGGATATTCCGCGTGAGCGCAACGTTCCTGTTTCCTGGCTGGCACTAAGAGGCTCGAGTCCGGTCAGTTTCTTGTCCACCAATCTCTGAGTTCCGGAAACGCAACCGTCAGACCGAAGTTGATCGTTGTCTGCGGCGCGATCGGGGCGTATTGCCGATACCCCATCCACTGTCCCGTCACAAAGACACTCATCGGCGGAAGCCCCGGACGCACAATCGTTCGCCCGAGGCCGATGCTCAGCGGCAACATCGTAGGGGAATGGCGACGCCAACCCATCGTCCAGTTTGCGTCCGCTGAGCGGAGAAACCACTTATCCCACAGATGAAGCGCGAAGACTGGTTGGAACTCAAAGGTATTTTGAGGTGGACGGTCGGGTGACGTGTACGCGAAGCTGATGGGATTCTGGACAATGAACCCTATCAGCAGCCCCGGGATGCCCGTGTAGATACCGCCGAAGGCAGGGCCGGCCTGCCACGCACCCTGACCGGCGCTTTTGGACGTTGCGGTCGGAAATACAAATGTAGGTCCCAGTCCCATCAGGAGCCCGGTTTTCTGCCGGTCCGGCCACGGCAGAACCGCTATATCGAACATCGGCAGGTCGCCGAACTCGGTCCGCGTTCCGCCTCGGGAGCTCGGTACCGTCACCACGGCAAATGTCGGGCGAACCAACTGGTTAAACGGGAGCAAGGTCTCAGGTGGTATGCGTGGGATCAATGGCCGAATGATTAATTGGTTGGTCTCGTAATTTCTTAAGCACACTTGGGACGTGCAAGGTCCTGGTCCATAGTTGGCTGGCGTGTAGCTATCCCGGACGAGCACCTGCGGCAGGGTCGTCAGCGGGTTGTTGAATTCCATCTCCAGCTTTTCTTCGGCAGACATTGTCGTTTGAGCCTGCGCGAACCCAGCGCCTGGGCTGATCGTCCATAAGACCATCAGTAACACACCGAGCGCTCCAAGAGTCTTCATCAACATTTTCCATCCCGCTAACGGGTTTGCACTTATCGCAGCGCGGTCTCCAGACGACTCGGGCTCAGGTCGGTCTTCAGTCGGCCACTGCGGACCGCCTTGACGAAGTTCTTGTAATCGCGTTCGACCTGATCGGCATATGCGACGGCATAGTCGCCAATCGCCTCGTCAAACTGATCGCCGCTGCCCAGGTATCCGGCGATCATTGCCGCATCACCTGCTTTGTCGTGGGCCCGGGCCAGCGCCAGGCCGCAGAGCATTGCATACGCACGCATCAACTTCGGCGGCTGAGATTCGAGATCAACTGCCACCTTCATGTCGCGGAGTTGGCGGACGTAAAGGTCGCGACCGGCGGGTCCCCTGCACCAGCCAAGGAAGATGTCGCTCGCAGACTGCATCAGGCGCTGCCCCACGACGACACGTTGACCGTTGTGCTCCACCTTCTTGGTTCCAGTGTATGGCTCGAGCACCGAGGGCCCCGCTTCCTTGACCTGGAGGAACAAAGCATCGTCCGGCGCCGCAAGGAAAAGCGCAACAGCACAGCGCGTTCCGACGCTCCCTACACCGACGACCTTGACCGCCCAGTCGACTAACTTGAACCTGTCGAACAGCATGCGGCGCTCGTCCGCAAGAGTTTCGCGATACAGCTTGAAGGCCCCCGCGACTTCGCGTTCGCTCGCTAGTTTGGTGTGATAGATGAGGGGCGGCTGGTCGACGATGCGCGGCAGGCCTCTGGACGGGGTAGTGAGCTTGTGAAAAACGTGTTCGTGGGTTTGCTGGCGAGCTTCAGCGATCTTCTTCTTGAGCCGCCCGCCCAGGTCGACACTGCCGCCGACCAAGGCCTGTACGTCCGCGACGGTAATCCTCGAGTACCATGCCTCAAGAACGCCGGTACTCTCGCGCTTTCTCATCGACTCGCGATATGAGGCGACGGTCTGGACCGCGATTTCTCTCGCCTGATCCTCATTGAATCCGCGCCAGCGCGCAGCGATCACAAAGCTGGCCGCGAGGCGCTTCAGGTCCCATTCAAAGGGTGCAGGCAGGGTCTCGTCGAAATCGTTGATATCGAAGACGAGATTTCGCTCGGGCGTGGCGAACCCGCCGAAATTCATCAGATGACAGTCACCGCAGGCCTGAACGATTATGCCGCTGGTTGGCGTGCCGGCAAGATCGTAAGCCTGCACCGCCGCCGTGCCTCGAAAGTATGCAAACGCCGACTGAACCATCCGCCCATGGCGAATCGGGACGAGGTTCTGCAGCCGGTCTTTGTTCTGAGCTTCAATCAACTCGACGACATCGCGTTTGTCGCCCTGCCCAAGAATGACCTTGCCGTGCGATGTGCGCGGGCATTTTACCCGCAGTGACTTGCCCGCCTCGTGACGCTGCTCTTTAGTGCGAATTTCTATCTTAGCTTTTACTTTGGACATTTCTGCCTTCGGCTTTTCCTGCGGCTCGCCGGACCAATGACTGCGACTCAACCGACATCCCCTGGAACGCAACCTCCCAACCAAGCGGTTCAGTCGTCATCCGCCTCGTCCTCGTCGCCTATCTCCGCGGCTTTTTCCGCGGCCGCCTCTCGTCAGGGATTCATTTTCTTCAGCTCGATCGTTATCTTGTCAATTGTCCCGGTGAACTTGTTCTTGCCCTTCGCGTAATCCGAGGTCACGGGCGTATAAAGGTCCTCGCCCACGTCCGCTGTCTCCATGCCGAATAGAAACGGGATTGTGTGGTCGATCCGGCCGGTCGCGACCTTCTTGCCGTTGATGAAAATCGTACCTGTACCCCCGGAGCCAGGCTTGCCACCGTCATAAACGAAATCGTAACTGACGGTCAACGCGACCCGCAGGCAGGCGTTCCGTCGAGGCTATGGTCGTGACGGAACCCAGGTAGTTGTAAGCGAACTTGGGCTTGTCGTCCTTGACGTAGAGGCTCCAGCCAGCGTGAGTGCCGCCCTGAGCGATAATCACGCCGGCAGCTCCCGTTTTGGGTACCTCGACCTCGGCGATGATGGAGTGAGAATGATTCTTCACGTTGATGAAGGCATTCTCCCTCATCCCGTTCATGCCGGGATAAACCGTCAGCGACGTGCGGCCGGCCATTATATCGGGGCGCCCGGCAAGGACGGGATTGAATCGCTCATAGGTACGGTCGTCGAGCGGCAGGACATTGTGCTTGACCGCCTCTTCCATGAAGGCGGCCTGCATCTCCTTCAGCTTGTCTGGGTATTTCGCGGCAAGATCAATCGCGCAACTGAAGTCGTCCTTGGTGTTGTAGAGTTCCCATTTGTCCTGGTCGAAGGAAGGAGCCCGGGGCCCCTTTTCCCACGGCAGCGTGTGCGTGGTGAGGGCGTACCAGCCGTCCTTGTAGACGCCTCGATTGCCGATAAACTCGGTGTACTGCACGGTGTGAGGCGACTTTGCCTGAGCATCCTTGAAAGAGTAAGCCATGCTCACACCTTCGATTGGTTTCTGCGGTGTGCCATTGACGACCTTGGGTTGCGGCAAGCCGGCAGCCTCCAGGATCGTCGGCGCGATATCGATCAGGTGATGATACTGCGGACGGATATCGCCGTGCGCTTTGAGCGCCCTTGGCCAATGGATTACGACGCCATTCGTGGTGCCGCCATAAGCCGCGGCACCCTGCGCGTAGGCAAACGGGGCATCGTCGGCGATTGCCCAGCCCATCGGCGGCGTCATGTCGGAATGCGGGCCGCCGAATTCATCGAGGTGCTTCAGCTGGTCTGCGATCGTTTCCGGAATCTGGTTGTAGGTATATAAGGAATTGAATCTGCCGTCCCTGCCGCCATTGGCGCACGAGCCGTTGTCCCCGGTGATGTAAATGATCAGGGTATTGTCCAGTACTCCCAGATCGTCAATCGCCTGTACTACCCGGCCGACTTCATGATCGGCCTCCTCGGCGTAGGCCGCGAATATCTCCTGTTGCCGTATGAAGACTTTCTTTTCCCCGTCGCTCAACTTGTCCCAATCGGGCATCGTATCCGGCGGCGGCTTGGGCGTGAGCTGCGTGTTGGGCGGCACGATTCCCAGCGCCTTTTGCCTTGCGAGGGTCTGCTCGCGCGCCTTGTCCCAGCCCTCGTCGAACTTGCCCTTGTATCGGTCGAGCCACTCCCTGGGCACCTGACTCGGTGCGTGCGTGCCCGGCGAAGCGTAATAGACGAAGAACGGCTTGTCGGGAGTCATGGTTTTCTGCGCGCGGATCCAGGAGATGGCATGGTCGGCTAGATCGGTTGGGTAGTAGTAGTTCGGGTCATCCGGCAGAGCGACCAGCGTTGTATCATCAGTGAGGACCGGCGCAAAGAGATCAGCCTCGGCCGACAGCGTGCCGTAAAACCTTTCGAATCCGGAACCCGTCGGCCATGAATTGAACGGTCCCGAAGCGCCCACTTCCCAGGGCGTGAATTCGTGTGACTTGCCGAACATCGCCGTGCTGTAACCATTGAGCTTCAAGACCTCAGCCAACGGCGCCACGCTTAGAGGACGTTCGGCGGTTTGACCCGGAAACGCGGTAGCGATCTCCGCGACGGACCCCATGTTGGCACTGTGCGGATTGCGGCCGGTGAGAAGCGCCACGCGGCTGGGCGAACATAGCGGCGCCGTATGAAAATTGTTGTAGATCAGTCCGTTCTTGGCGAGCCGTTCCAGCGTTGGCATGTTTATCACGCCGCCGAAGGTCTTCGTTGCGCCATATCCAAGATTGTCGAGCAGGATCACGAGCACGTTGGGCGCGCCCCGCGGTGCTTTGACTTCGAACCGCGGCGGCGGCGTGGCCTTGCGCGCATCAAGCTCGGTGATCGGCGGATGGGTCGGCTCCGCAAGCGGCAGCACCGTACGATCAACCGGGGCGTCCTGCGCGCGAACCCCCGCCGCCGTACAGACGATCGCCGAAACGATCAGAATCGAAACCCAAACGGTGGACCTTGCCGGTGCTGTGGATTCGTTCATCATTCCTCACAAAATTGAATTTTCTCTATTAACGGTACGCGGTAGAGCATCTCTCTTGATCACAGCGTCTTCCCCCGGCTGATGGTTTCGATTGGGAGATGCGATGTGTGGAACAAGGAATTGGGCAATCCACCACCCGCCCGGCTCGTGAACGGTAACCAGCGATACCCAGAGATAGCAAGACCATCTGATCCACTCCAGCTCGGCGCTCTCAATTGACAGTGGAGCGGGGAATGCGGACACTGGCCGCCATGCGATTAGCTGTCATCTGCATCTTGGTGTCTGCGTTGATCCCCTCCATAAGCTTGGCGCAGGAGGTTCCTGTTTTCGCGATTACGCCGGTAGAAAGCTCGATAAAGTTCGACGTGGAAGCGTCGGTGGCCATCAAGGGCACCTTTGACAAGTGGAACGCCACTCTGACTTTTACGTCCCCGGACGTGACGACAGGAGTACTGGACGTCGAGATTCAGGCCGCCACCGTCGATACCGGAAGCGGATTGAAGAATAGCAAACTGAAGGGCCCGGACTTCTTCGACGTCGCCCGCAATCCGCTGATCACGTTCAAATCGACGAAGCTCGTCCAAACCGGTCCAAACACCTTCGAGGTGGATGGCACCTTTACAATTCGCGGCGTTACAAGATCCGAGAAGCTGACGCTGACGGTGTCCGGCAAGGGAACCGGTTCAGGGACGATCAGCGGGGCACTGTATTTCGACCGCAAGGACTACGGGATGAACAGCGGCATCCCGTTCATCAAAATCGCCAACCGCGTCGAGGTGAACGTCGCTCTAAAGGGGAAGCGAGTCAGCGGTCCTCCGCTGGTCTTTAGGCAGTAGCCAGTGGACTTACAGAAGTGCCATTCCCTGCCCGCTCGAAACGAGGCTTCCACCTTCGATGGCTCGGAGATCGTGATGCCGGGGGCGGGGCTCGAACCCGCACGGAACTTTCGCTCCAGAGGATTTTAAGTCGTTTGACTATAATGAAAAATCCTTTGTTTTATTGGTTTAATTTTCATCAAATCTGAAAGTGTGTAAGTTTCTGTGTAAGTGTTGAAAAAAGCCCAGCAATATCGGGCATCTTCGGCTCTGTCGTTCTGAAGGCTTTTCATCGCATCCGCGCGGAATGTGCGGGACCAAGGCCTAAAGACGCCCGCCGGCCGATGGCAGCAAAGGATCATTTTCTAGACTCGCGCTCAGCTTCCTCAATCAGCATTGAAAGCTTTTCTTCCAAGGCGCGCGCCGGTCTTAAGTTGCCGTCGGCGCGTGCGCCGTGATAAAGCCCGGCACAAGATGAGCGATGATTTGAAACCGAGCCAACTGGCTCACCCGCGCGCGGATGTTGCTGCGTTGAAGGCAGGGACTTTGAAGCTCATGCAGCCGAACATGGCCTGCGCGGAGCATGGCCACGGCCACCACTGAGGAAAGAGGGCACCGTTCGTGGGACGTGGGCGGGAGAGCTCGCGCATCGGCACTAGGCTTCGGGTGATAGGCCGCATTCGCACGCCTTTCGTTGAGGCGACAGGCACGCCCATCCAACCGGCCTATGCCTCAGGCACTGAAGGGCAGGTCATCGTGGATGAACCTTTTACCGCCGCCCTGGATGGCCTCGAAGGCTTCGAGCGGGTGTGGCTGATTTACTGGATGGATCGAGCAGATGCTTTCCAGCCGCGGATAGTGCCCTACCGCGACACCCGGCCGCACGGCTTGTTCGCGACGCGTTCCCCGTGCCGCCCCAATCCTATCGGATTGTCCGTGGTTCGCCTGGTGCGGCGCCAAGAGCGCGTACTTCATGTCGTGGACGTGGACATCCTCGACAACACGCCGCTGCTCGACATCAAGCCCTACGTTCCCGAGTTCGACGCGCACTCGTCATCAAAGGCCGGTTGGTTCGATGCTTGTGGAGTGGATCGCAAGGTCGCGGACCGGCGATTCCATGAGACCGCTAATCGAGGGCACGGAAGGCGGAAATGACGTTCTTGCTTCCGCATGGTCAGGATGCCTTGACGGCCCGGAGGATTCAGCAATGGCCCAGGAGAAAATTGCGCTAAAGCAGGTCGACCGCGTCGAAATCACCACCGTTTTGGACAACACTGTCGACCTGTTGCTGCCCTCGAGCGAGGTGGTGAAGCGCTACAGGTCGGGAGCAGCCATGGGTAAGACGTGGCTCATCGCTGAGCACGGCTTTTCCGCCGTGGTCAAGGTCGCGTGCAACGGTGGCGGCGAATCACTCCTGTTCGATACTGGGCTAAGCCGCGATGGGATGATGCATAATTTCGAAGTGCTTGGAATCAAACCGCGCGAGATCCAGGCCATCGTGCTCAGCCACGGTCACATCGACCACACCAACGGGCTGCTCGCGGTGATAAGCCGGCTCGGCAGGCGCAAGATCCCGCTCGTGATGCATCCGGACGCGATGCTCGCGCGCAAGGTGGTATTGCCCGGCGGGCGGGAAACCAGCTTGCCCCCGCCGGACAGGCGCGCGCTCAAACACCACGGAGTAGGGCTGATCGAAGAGCGCGGGCCCTCCAGGCTGCTCGGCGGTCTTGTCCTCATCACCGGCCAGATTCCGCGCACCACCGAGTTCGAACAGGGCTTTCCCATCCATTGGGCCAAGGTCAGCGGCAAATGGCAGCCCGACCCACTCATCCAGGACGACCAGGCTGCGGTCGTGAATGTCCGCGACAAAGGGCTCGTGATTCTGACCGGGTGCGGCCATGCCGGCCTCGTCAACACTATCCGTTACGCGTGCGAACTCACGGGCGTGGCACGAGTGCACGCGGTAATCGGCGGCTTCCATCTGTCAGGACCGCTGTTCGAGCCGCTGATCGAACCTACAATAAAGGCGCTGTGGGAGTTCGCCCCGGACATCATCGTGCCCGCGCATTGCACGGGTTGGCGCGCAACGCATGCGATCGCGCACGAGTTCCCCGAGGCGTTTGTCCAGAACAGCGTCGGCACGCGCTTTGTCATCTGAGCTGCCACGAGGCAAGCCCCGGCAGGGTGATAACACTCAGGTTTGGATTGGCCGCCCCGGCGAAGTTGGAACCGGTGATCACTATCCGTTTACGGTCCATCCAGACCTCCTTTACCGGCCGCTGTGCGATGTCACTCGGTCTGAGGGCTATCGCGGTAAACCAGATAATAGATGAGCGGCACTACAATTAGTGTGAAAGCGGTGGAGGCGAAGATGCCGAAGATGAAGGCCCATGCCAGGCCTGAGAAAATCGGATCCAGCGTGATTACGGCGGATCCCAGCATCGCCGCTCCCGCAGTCAGTGCTATAGGCCGCAGGCGTATCGCGCCGGCTTCCAGAATCGCATCTTCCAGGCTTAGCCCGCGGGCGAGCCCGTGATGAATGAAGTCGATCAGAATGATCGAGTTGCGCACGACGATTCCGGCCAGCGCGATCATTCCGATCATAGCAGTGGCCGTGAAGAAAGTAGGATCAGGAAAACCCGCTACCGACCGATTGGTCAGCAGATTCAGAAGGAAGAAGCCCGGCATGATGCCGATCAAGGTCAGCGGAATGGCCGCCATGATGATGAGCGGCATCGCAAGCGACTCGGTCTGCGCCACCAGCAGCACGTAGATGAAGAACAGCGCTGCGCCGAAAGCGAGTCCTGAGATCCCTGAAGACCGTAACCGTGATGTTCCATTCACCCTCGCCACTCCAGTCGATCGTGTACCTGGATGCCAGCAGGTTCTTCGTGTGATTTTCCAGCCAGAGGACTTCGTTCACCGGACTGATACCGGCGGTGTCGGCCATCACCATGGCGACCTGCCGCAGGTCCTTGCGATAGATCGGCTGCTCTTCGACCGTCCGTCGAACTTGGCCGAGTTCGCTTAGTGGCACCATGCTCCCATCGGACCCGCCGAGTTTCAACGCGATCAGTCCGTTGAGATCGGAACGAGCAGCGCGCGGCATGCGGAGTTCGATCACCAGCGGGTCGCGCTCGGTGTCGGTATGAACGGTGTCGACGCGCATCGCCGCCGAGCATCAGGCTGAGAGTCTGGGCTACGTCAGCGGTGCTGATGCCGTGAAGTGCCGCTTTCTCGCGATCCAGAACGAAGTGCAAGACGCGGCTGCGCGGCGACGGAGAAATCATCGGTATCGACAAGGCCGGAGGTGCGATCGAACACGCGCTTGAGTTGCTTTCCATAGGCGATGAGCTGGGCATATTCGGCGTCGGGGGGACCGTAGATCTCGGCGACGAGTGTCTCCAGCACCGGCGGCCCGGTGGCATTTCAACGATTTTGACCTTCGCGCCATGCTTTCGCGCAAGCGCCTCGTACCAAGGGCCGGATTCGAAGCGCAATCTGGTGCGAGGACTGGGCGCGCGCACTCTTTGGCGCGAGATTGATCCGGATATCCGCCTGCCAGGGCGACCGCCGCACGTAGTAGTGGCGGACCATCCCATTGAAGTCGAATGGCGAGGTGGCGCCGGTATATGACTCGAATGCGGTGACTTCCGACACTCTGCTCAGTAGCGCGTCGAAATCGCGAATCACCGCATCGGTCGATTCGAGCGGCATGCCTTCGGGCATGTCGATTACGAGCTGCAATTCGTTCTTGTTGTCGAACGGCAGCATCTTGACCGGAACCAGCCCAAAGACGACCAGCAGAATGGAAGCCGCCAGGGCGCCGGCCATGCCTAGGAGGAAAAGGCGCGCGCGGCGCCGGTCTTCCATCAGCGGGCCAAGGATCCTGGTGTACCAGCGGCGGATCGTGGCTGCTTCGTCCCGGGTCTCGCCGTTGGGGTGCGGGGAGTATTCGTGGCGCAGCAAATGGTAGGCCGCCCAGGGCGTAATCGTGAAGGCGACGATTAAAGACATCAGCATCGCGAGTGGCACGTTGAATGGCATCGGCCGCATGTAGGGTCCCATCATCCCGGTTACGAACAACATTGGGATGAAGGACGCGATGACCGTGAAAGTCGCAAGGATCGTCGGTGGCCGCACCTCGTCCACCGCGATTAGGGTGGCTTCGCGCGGCGGATGGGTGCCGAGCCGGAAATGACGGTGGATATTCTCGACATCCACGATCGGATCGTCGACCAGCAGTCCCAGCGACAGGATCAACGCAAACAGCGTGACCCGGTTGATCGTGTAGCCCGCGATCAGATTCCCAACCAACGTGATCGCAAGCGTGATTGGAACCGCGATCGCAACGATCAATGCCTCGCGCAGCCCAAGCGAGAACGCCAGCAACACCACGATGATTCCGACCGCGATCAACAACTCCCTCACCAGTTCGTTTACCTTCTCGTTGGCCGTCTCTCCGTAGTTTCGCGTAACGAGTACATTCACGCTCGATGGGATCGCTACGCCCTTGAGGGCTTCCACTTTGGCAATGAGCCCTTGCGCCACGGCAACCGCGTTGGTGCCGTGGCGCTTCGCGAACGCGATGGTCACGGCCGGATAAAGCTGTTCCCGGTCTCCGACGGAATCGAGCTTTAACTGGCCCGGTTCGTTGAACAGGTACTGGCGCGCGGGTCCAAAGCCTATTGTGGTGTAGGCATCCGGCTCAGCCGGACCATCGATAACCTGCGCCACGTCGCGCAGGTAAACGGGATGCCGGTCACGCACCGCGACGACCACGTTGGCAACGTCGGCCGCGCTGGTAAGAAAAGGGCCGCTGTCAACAACATACTCGCGATTGTCGCGGGCGAAGCTGCCGGCACGAAGGTTGGCATCGGCGCCGCGCAGCGCCCGCGCAACGTCAAGCGGGGCAAGGCCATGGCCAGCGAGGCGGTCGGCGTCGAGCAGCACGCGGATCTGGCGCGGCCGTCCACCGACCACGAACGAACGCCCGGTGTCGGGAACCTCCTGCATGCGATGCAGGATCTCATCGGCGACGCGGCGCAGCGCCGCATCGCTTTCGCTTCTACTCCACAGCGTGACGTTGAGTATTGGCACGTCATCGATCCCGGCCGGTTTTACGATCCATCCGGTTACGCCCGGTGGAACGGCATCGCGATTGGATTCAAGCTTATTGTAAATCTGGACAAGGCTCTTGATTTGATCGTAGCCCACGCGGAAACGGACTGTGACCATTGCCATCCCGGGCCGCGATGCGGAGTAGATGTGCTCCACGCCCTCCATTTCCCACAGGCGTTTCTCGAGGTTGATGGTGACGAGATTCTCGACTTCGGCGGCGCTTGCGCCCGGCATCTGAACGATGACGTCGGCGATCGGCACCGAGATTTGCGGGTCTTCCTCACGGGGAGTGACGAGGAGCGCGACTGCGCCGGCGGCGAGTGACGCCAGAAGCAGCAACATCGAAAGGTTCGATCCCAGGAACAGATCGACAATTCGCGCCGTAAGGCCGAGCTTTTCTGGAGCCGCTTCGTTCACCGACCCGCCGTTCCAACGCTATCGAGGATCACCTGGTCACCCGGCCGGAGGCCCGCCAATACCTCGATGCGATCGCCTAAGCGGCGCCCGAGGGAGACCATCCGGGTCTCAATTCTTCCTTTGGAAACCACGCGCACGGTGTCGAGCTGACCCACCTCCTCGATTGCATCGCGCGGTACGGTGATGACCGTCTCGCTGCCGCCGGTAAGGGTCGCCCGCGCGAACATTCCCGGCTGAAGATGCTCTCCGCTGGGCAGTGGGGCACGAACTATGAAGCTTCGGCTTGACGGATCTGATGCTGGCACAATTTCACTTATCCGGGTGTTATAGCTTGCGCCGCTTGCGTCGACTTTGACATCGAGGGGCGTGCCAGGTTCGACGCTGCGGGCGAGATCCTCTGGCACCTCCAGCTCGACTCGCAGCGCACTCTCGTCATAGAGCCGCACCAGCGGGTTACCCGGCATCGCCATATCACCTGGCTCCGCGAGGCGTTCCACTACCATTCCATCGACGGGCGAGAGGACGGTTGCATACTCCAGGCCCGCGCGCGCCGCCGCGACTGCTGCATCCGCCTGCGCGACTCTTCCCCCCGCCCCTCGGTACGCAGCCTCGGCGGCGTCGTGTTCGCTCGTGGTCACGGAGCCCCGCATGAACAGCGCCGAGAAGCGTTTCTCGTCTGCCGCAGCCCGGCTAAGCTCGCCTTGTGCCGCGTCCAGTTGACCCTCGGCCTGCGCAACCTGAGCTCTCAACTCGGCCGCGTCGAGCTTGACGAGCACTTGTCCGCGCTTGACGCGATCGCCAGCGCGGACCTCGATCTCGGTGATGCGCGCAGCGATCCGGCTCGCCGCTTCGATAGGAACACGCGACTGAATCGAGCCGATCAGCTCGCGGCGAATCGGGAGCGTCTCACTGAGCACCACTGCGAGCGGACGGTTCGGGATTTGGTCAATTTTTTCGCCGAGGAGACCGGGCTCGATGCGGCCGGGTTGAATCGCCCGGATGGCGAATGCGAGCAGCGCGATGCCGACCGCGGCTGCAATCAGTAGGAGCCGTTTGGGGCGCGCCTGCCGCAATTCTGTTCGCGGGGTTGCCACTTTCTCAGCGTCCTCGGGCGGGCTCTGGTTCGACGCCGATTGCGAGGTTCAGCGCCGCTCGGTCATTTGCCACGCTGACTTGGGCGGCGGCCATACCCATATCCGCTTCCTCGCGCGCGGTCTGTGCGTCCAGAACTGTGACGTTGGTGGCAAGCCCGGAACCGTAACGATCCTCCAAAATCTTGAGCGCGCTCTCCGCATACGCGTTGTCGCGCCGTGCCACCTCGAGACCCTGCTGTGCGGCGATCAGCCTTCGGTACGCGGTCTCAACCTCCAGCGCCACCGCGCGGCGAAGATCATCGGCGAGCACCCGCGCGCGTGACAGATCAGCCTGGGCCGCGTCGACTTTTGATTGGGTCGCAAGCCCGTTGAACAGATTGACTCGGCCGGTCACGAGCAGCGCCCCATTATTCCCGGCGCGTGCCAAGCGCTCGGAATCATTCTCATAGACGCCCGCTATTTCGACGGTCGGCAGATAATCGGCGCGCGCGATGGTGACAGCCTGCTGCGCCTGTTTCACGCGCGAGTCGGCAATTTTTATTTCGGGACGGCCGGCAACTGCGCGTACAACCAGCGGGTCGAGTTGACTTGGTGGCGAGGCCAAAGCTCCGAGTTCAGCGGGCTTTTCAAGCGGTGCGAGTCGTTGGTCTTCGTCGCCGAGCGTGTGCGCGAGCCCGGCCCACCCGATATTGAGCTGGCTCTCCGCCTGAAATCGTTGCTGCTCAAGCGTACCCACGAGAACGTTGGTTCTGAGCACGTCGGAGTTAACGGCCATCCCGTGGCTGAAAAGATCCTGAGCCTGCGTAAGATGCGCGCGCGCTGCGCCGAGCGCCCGATCGACCACCGCAACGCGTTGCTCTGCAAGCAGGGCGCTGTAGTATGACTGGATCACGGCAAACTCCACGCTTTGCCTGGTCTGGACAACCTGCCAACGCTCGGCATCGGCGGCAAAGCCCGCAGCGCGATAGGCGGCGATTAACCTCCCGCCCTCGAACAGCGGTAACGATAGCCTCACCTGGCTCTGAAAGTTCGAGAGGAAGCCCGGGTGATTGAGCTGGTCGAGCGCGAAATCTCTCTGGCTGAAGTCCTGCTGCAGCAGCAGGTCGGAGAAAACCTGAACAGGGTTATTTGTATAGGAGAGATTCTCGCCTGCGTCGAGTCGCGGAATCATCGCACCGCGCGCGACCCCGATTTGGTCCCGCGCAGCTTCGCTTCCGAAGCCGGCGGCTTTGAGGCTGCGGTTATCCCGCAGCGCAATTGTGATCGCCTCGTCGAGGGAAATCCGCTTCGGCGGCGCGGGAGTATCGCCCGCGCGGGCGGTGACAGAGAACAAAGCAACCATGAGCAGCGTTATCGCTGGCCGCAGCATCGCTCGAAACCTCAGGACTGCGCGTGAGCCGTGTCGGTGGGCATGGGATGCGCCGCTTCGCGGCCGATACCGAACTTGCGTAAAATGTCTTCCATCAGGCACGAGCGCGTGAGCGCCGACTGAAATAGATTCACTCCGACAAACAACGTGAACCAAAGCCAGTAGCGGCTGTGGAAGTAACTGAGCGCCACGCTCGCGATGATAAACGCGCCTGCGATCAGACGAATCCAACGTTCAAGCGACATCGGGCGATACCTCCCTGGATCAGCGGGCTTCTCCGGTGCTCTCGGCGGGGACTTCGATCACCGCTGGCTCCAGCCGCCCGGGGGAGCGTAGCGAATTAGCGATCAGGCAACCACTTTCCGCCTTCTCCAGGAGGCGCATTGCCCGGCGGCGATCACCACCGGTGGGGATCTTAAGCATTGGCCGGAGGGTGAACTCGGTAAATCGAAGCGTCCCGTCGGCTCGCTCCAGCCGGCCTTCGGCCTCGCAGGTCAGGCGCAACCAGGGAAACGACGAAGCGCGGGCGATAGCGCGGAAACTAAGAATGAAGCAGCCGGCGACTGCGCCGGCCAGCATGGTCTCGGGCGACCAGAGATTTCCCGGACCGCCGAATTCCTGGGGGGCGGCGATTTCGATCGGCTGAAGGGCCTCGGATTCGAGCGCCAGTTTGCCCTCGCGCGCGCCGCTGGCGATGACCTTGTAATGGTGAGGCAGTTCTTGCATTGACCTTCCCGTCCTTGACGAATCGTTCTCAATTATTCTATTATTCAATTGAATTATCTATCACTGGGGAGATGACGTGTCAAACCACAGCAACCCGAGCCTCGCGATGTTCGAGCAGGTCGCGACCGTTGCTCGAGCCCTCGGACATCCTCATCGCCTCATGGTTCTGCAACTGCTGGGCCAGGGCGAAACCGCGGTGGAGGCTCTGGCCGGACGCGCCGGCATCACAATCGCCAATGCTTCCCAACACCTGCAACGCTTGCGCCGTGGCGGTCTGGTAGTCTCGCGAAAACAGGGCCAAAAGGTGCTTTACCGCCTCGCGGACGATGCCGTGCTGGGACTGGTTGCGGCGGTGCGGGAGATTGCCCAGCGCAATCTCGCAGACGCGCGCGAAGTCATCCAGAGCTATTTCCGGGAGCGTGACAACCTTGAGCCTTTGTCGCGCAAGGAACTTTTGCGGCGAATTCACCGCAAGCAGGTTACGGTGCTCGACGTGCGGTCGGCGGAGGAGTTCGCCTCAGGGCACTTGCCGGATGCGATCAATATTCCGCTGAAGGAACTGCGGCGGCGGCTCAAGGAATTGCCGCGGTCACAGCAGGTTGTTGCCTACTGCCGCGGCCCTTACTGCGTCTTCTCATACGAGGCTGTTGCCGACCTACGAAGGCATGGGTACCAAGCGTGGCGCCTCGAGGACGGGTACCCGGAATGGAAGGCGGCCGGTCTGCCGGTGAAAGCTTCGGCAGGATTCGGCACCGATGGTCGGCGGTAATTCCGGCGAAAGCTCGGCCGCCTGCCCTGCTTTGTGGAGATGAGACATGACTCGGGTCATAGCTTTGCAGCACTACGGATGAGAAACCTTGGGCGCATTAGGGGACGCCCTGGCAAGGGCGCAAATCGAGTGGTGGGATGTGTCGCATACTGACGGTCAGCAAACGGTTCCGGACCTTCGGGAAATCGAAGGGCTGGTCGTGCTCGGCGGCCCATTCAGTGTTTATCAGCCTGAACGTTATCCCCTCCTTCGAAGCGATAAAAGTGAAGCAAGCAAAAACCTCGGCTGAACCGTTGCGGCGGTAATCGACCAGGGGGGCGGAGTGCCTCTTCTTCGCGAAGGTCGAATTCGAGGGTCGGCGGTAGGTGCGAAATGCCGATACTCGGGAAACGTTACTTGTGTAACAGATGCGGAACAGAGGTGCTTTGTAATAAAGTCGGCACCGGCACGCTCGAATGCTACGGGGAGCCGATGAAGATCAAGGAAGCGAAACCGCTACCATCCTCGGACCAAATTTGATGTCGAGCGAGGTTCCAGAGCGCCCCATAACCAGCCAAGACGCAGCCCTTGGCGGTTCTGTCCTCGATGTGAACCGCCTCACTGTAAGCTTCGACCACACGGTGATCCTCGCGGACCTCAGTTTCTCCGTCGCCCGCGGGGCTTCGCTTGCTGTGATTGGTCCCAACGGTTCCGGCAAGACCGTGCTGTTCCGCGCGCTCATCGGCGCGATACCGTTCGAAGGAACGATTCGCTGGGCGCCTGGAACACGGTTCGGCTACGTGCCGCAGAAACTCGATATCGAGCGCGATCTTCCGATAACCGGAAGAGACCTCCTGCGCGCCAAGTTGGCGATCGCACGCGCGCCAAAGGAAGATGCACTTCGCGCTCTGGAGCGCGTGGATCTGCGGGAAGAGGTGTTGGTTCAACCGATCGGAAGCATGTCAGGAGGCCAGTTTCAGCGCCTGCTGGTCGCGTTTGCTTTGATCGGGAAGCCCGATGTCCTGCTGCTCGACGAACCGGCAGCGGGGGTTGATGCTCCCGGCCAGGAAGCACTGAATGCGGCGCTTCGCCGACTCCAGCAAGAAGAAGCGATTACGACCCTTCTCATCTCGCATGACCTGAGCGTCGTTTACCGCTACGCCTCCAGCGTATTGTGCCTCGCCCGAGAACGCAGTTGTCTAGGGCCGCCGCAGGTGGTCCTCACGCCCGAGCGGTTATCGGAAATCTACGGTACGCCAATCAGTTTCCACCTTCACGACGACCATGGACACTAGGGCACTGATCGTATGCGCCGCAATGGCGGTTGCGGCTGGGTTGGTCGGGTGTTTCGCAGTGATGCGAAGGATGACGTTGGCCGCTGACGCCTTCTCTCACGTCGCTTTGCCGGGAATCGGTCTGGCTCTCGTGTTCAGACTCAACCCACTGATCGGCGCGCTGGTCGCGCTGTTGGCGGGGAGCGTGTTGATTTGGGCAATTGAGGGCAAGACAAAACTCTCGACCGAAGCGATCACTGGAGTCGTGTTCTCCGTTGCGCTCGCGATCGGCAGCCTTACTGCCACGGGTGAGGAACTTATCGACGCCTTGTTCGGGACGCCGGGCAGCATGACGATCGCGGAAACAATATTCGCTCTGGTCGCCGCCCTTGCGGTTATCGCGTTTATTCTCAAGGCACGAGATCGTCTGCTCGTATCACTGGTCTCGACCGAGGTTGCGATCGCTTCGGGCATCGGCGTCACCAGCCTGCAATTGTCGTTTCTGGTCGCCTTCGCGGTGACTGTTGCGCTAGGAATGCGTTATCTCGGGGTGTTGCTCATGGGCTCCCTCATCATCATCCCTGCGACGGTTGCTAAGCGTCTCGCGCGAAGCATCGACGGCATGTTCGCGATTGCGATCGGAGCTGCGCTCGTCTCTACACTCCTAGGCACTTGGATAGCTGCTTTGACGCGCCGTCCTTCCGGGCCGGTCATCGTAGCCATCGCGGGCGGCCTGTTCTTCCTGAGCCTCGTCAAATTACCAGCCCTCCGCCTGAAGGCCTACTCCGACAAAGAGACTCCTACCCATGACAGTTAGCGCACAAATCAGTGTCTATCCGCTGCGGCAAGAGCACCTCGGGCCCGCCGTGGAGTCCGTACGCAGCGCCCTTGAGCAACATGGATTGACTCCGCATGTCGGGCTGATGAGCACTACCGTCACAGGCGAAAGTGGGATCATGTTCGCCGCACTGGCCGACGCGTTCGCCAGGGCTGCAACTACTGGCCAAGTCGTCATCACCATTACGATTTCCAACGCCTGCCCGGTCACAAGTTGATCCTTCGATGGCAGCAAACGCCCTGGCCAAAACGCATGCCGTGAATAGAGCCGGCGAAGTTGGTCCCGACATCTATGCCGCGTGGCGCGCGTCCACACTCGGCGCCATCACCGAGTCACTGGAACAGGAACTGGTTCTGAAGTTAGCAGAGCCTCTGTCCGGCAAAGCTGTTCTGGATGTCGGTTGCGGGGACGGGACGCTCACGGCCGAATTCCATCGCAAGGGAGCATCATTCGTCGTCGGCTGCGACCCTGACCCGCGAATGATCGCGAAGGCGGCCGCGCGGGCAACGGCCGAGCGGGATGCGATGATCTATTTGCTCGGCCGCGCCGAGCATCTTCCGTTCCGTGATCAAAGCTTTGATGTGGTGACTGCGGTAACGGTTCTTTGTTTCGTGGAGCAGAGATCCCGCGCCGTGAAGGAAATGGCGCGCGTGCTCAAACCCGGCGGCCGCCTTGTCATAGGCGAGCTCGGTAGATGGAGCACGTGGGCGGCTTCCCGGCGCATTCGCGCCTGGTTGGGTAACGCCTTTTGGAGGCACGCGCGTTTCACGACCGCGCACGAGTTGCGCACGGCCGCGATCGCCGCCGGCCTGCACGCAGATCGGCTCCGTGGTGCGGTCTATTACCCTCACTGCGCTCTGACCGCGCGTCCAATGAAGCCACTCGACCCATTTTTGGGCGGTATCACGACTGTCGGCGCGGCGTTTATCGCTATGCAGGCTACAAAGGACGCCGCCGTGCGCTCGCTAGCGGGATCATGAGCCCGACAAGAGCGCAGCCAAGAATTGAGATCCCCGCAATCGAACCCTTGCCGTCTAGCTCGGCGCGGCTCTATCTTTGATCAGCAGCCGCACGGCAAGTGGCGATCAGCCCGCGCGGAGAATCCCCCATGGAAAAAGACCAGCACGACCCGCACCATTACAGCAAACATCACCACGGCGCACATGGCGATGCCGATCGGCATGGCGCCCGTCAGCCCGAGCGCTTCGACCCGGCCCGGGCGGCGCTGCTCGACGATCCGTCGCGCTTCGGGTACCTACCGCCGGATGAGGTCTTCGATATGCTGGCGGCGCCGGCCGGCGGCCGTGTCGTGGATTTCGGCACAGGCATCGGAACTTACGCGATCGAGCTCGCGCGATCGCGGCCCGACCTGGAGGTGATTGCACTCGACGAACAGCAGGAGATGCTCGAACTGTTGCGTGCGAAGCCTGCGGCACAAAAGCTCTCAAATCTCACCACGGACCACACCGATGAAATTGCGAAGCTGAATGGAACCGCCGATCGCGTCCTCGCGCTCAACGTCCTGCATGAGGTCGGCGATGAGGCGCTACGCGCGATGGATGCCCTGCTCAAGCCGAGCGGAACCGTGCTGGTAGTTGACTGGAACGCCGGCGTCGAACGGCCGGTGGGGCCTCCGCGGGACCATGTTTACACCGTTGCCGAAGCGCGTGAGCGGATGGACCGCGCAGGTTTGCGGATCGAAGGCAAGCGCATGTTCAAATATCATTACGCGCTCCTTGCGCGCAGAGCATGATGGTCGGCACGCAAATCAACCGCTGTCCGTTGAGGCAGGAACGGCCCGGCTCAGGCATCGCTCCCGTTTCAGCGGCGAGATCCCTTTCACTTGTCATAACGGTGATGGCGGTCCTTTTGCTCGCGCGCACCCTACGGGCCCAGGAGCACGAGCCCACGGCACACCATGGCTTTGGCGACGTCGCGCATTGGGCAGGCGTATTCGAATCGCCGGATCGCGCCAGATGGCAAAAGCCCGACGAAGTAGTGCGGGCGCTCGGCCTGAAACCTGGCCAGACGGTGATCGATATCGGCGCGGGAACGGGCTATTTCACCAGACGCTTCGCCAAGGCGGTGGCGCCGTCCGGCGAAGCCTTCGGACTCGACATCGAGCCAGCCATGATTGACTACATGAAGGCCGACGCTGAGAAGCAGGGTCTGAAGAACTACCACGCGCGGTTGGTGAAGCCGGACGATCCCGGACTGGGTCCACGCTCGGCCGATGTCGTTTTCTTCTGCGACACGTTGCACCACATGGACGACCGCGTCGCTTATTTCCGGAAGCTTGCGTCAGCTCTCAAGCCGGGCGGGCGTGTGGTCGTGATCGACTTCAAAAAGAAGGCCCTTCCCGTAGGCCCCCCGCCGGAGGACAAACTTTCACGCGAAGAGGTCGTCGCCGAGTTCCATAACGCCGGCTACCGGCTGGTCCGCGATCACGACTTCCTTCCCTATCAGTATTTTCTCGAATTCGAGCCCGAATGACCCCTTCGTGGAGATAGCGCGCGAAGCCCTGCTCTTAGGAAGGCATTAGACGGCGCAGAATTGGGACCTTCAGAAAGTCCAACGCGATCAGGCAGAAGACGCATGCCAGAATCACTGACTCAACGACGGTGGCCGCGAGAGGCGCCATGAGAATCCCCCGCGTAGCCATCAGACACACCAGGCCAGCATCCAGAATTGAGGCAAGAATCATCCACCGGCTCGGAGCAGAATTCCAAAAGTGACGGCGCTCGCGCACCAGATAGACCATTCCCTGACCCGTGAACACGAGCGTCACAAAGACCAGCGTTTGCAGTTGAGGGAGCGGCAGGCCGAGAAAATCACGCCCATAAAAAAACAGCCCGAAGGACAGAAGCAGGATAAGACTGCCGAGGCTCATTCCGGCCAGCATCAAGCTCCGGATGTGCCAGCGGTCCGGCATCGGCGAAGCGGATACGCGGTCGGTCGCAATCGACATCGTCACGAAGTCGTTGGTGAACAACAGCATCACGATCAGCAGCGGAGTGATGATGAAAGTACGCGTAAGAATGACACCGATGCTGAGGAATAGTCCGACCTCGACAGTCTTGATGATCTTGTTCAGCGTATAGGTCAGCATGCGCTGATAGATTCGCCGACTGGTCTCGACCGCGGCCAGCGTGTCGGTGAGGCCGGGATTGGTGAGCACCAGGCTGGCCGAGGCTTTCGCCACGTCGGTGGCGCTGGCGACTGCGATTCCGACCTCCGCCTGCTTCAACGCCGGGGCGTCGTTGACCCCGTCACCGGTCATGCCGACTATGTGGCCGGCTTGCTGCAAAGCACGAACGAGACGGAACTTGTCTTCCGGAAAGACACCGGCGAAGATCGCGCAGTCGAGGGTCTGATCGATGTTCTTGCGCAGGTCCTGCGCCGAGCAGGCACGTCCAGCGATCCCGACCTGTGCTGCTACTGCTTGAGCCGTCGCGATCCCGTCCCCGGTAAGCATCGCGACGCGCACACCCAATTTGTTCAGGCTTGCCACCAGAGACTTGGAGTCCTCGCGCGGCGGATCCTGAAGCGCCAGCAGTCCGATCAGACGGGTCTCGCCTTGAACTCCGCCCGCCACGGCCAGCACGCGGTAACCTCCCGCTGAAAGGCGCTCGACTTCGGCGTCTATGTTTGCAGCATTGCCGACACGGGTCGCGATTGCCTGAGGCGCCCCCTTCAGAGCGCACAATTGCCTGCCGTCCTGAATAACTGTGGCTTCGGCAAGTTTGGTTGCCGGTTCGAACGGAACGAACCTGAGACGCTGAGTCGGCGCCGAGAGCGCGCCTTCGGCTTTCGCGCGAGCGAGAACGGCGAGATCGATTGGGTCCTGGCCTGCTTCGTCGCTCGCGTACGCTGCAAAGCGCAACAGATCGCGCTCGCTGGACGGCGGGTAGGGATGCAGCGCCGCCAGCGATAACTGATTTTGAGTTATCGTCCCGGTCTTGTCGCTGCACAACATATCCATCGCCGCCGCTTCCTCAATCGCTGACAGGCGCGTAACCAGCACGCCGCGCTTGGCCAATTCGACCGCGCCCAGCGCGGTTGCCACAGTGAAGGTGGCCGGTAGTGCGACCGGAACCGAAGCCACCAGAAGAATCAGTACGAACGGAAGCGTATCGGTGAGAGGCATCCCTGCCAGCGCGGCGTACAGCAGCACCGCGACCGCCAGCACCGTGTCCATCGCCACGAGGTACTTCACGATCGTGAAGATGATGCTCTCCAGATGGCTGGCCGTCCTGGCCGAACGCACCAGTTCGGCGGTCTTTCCAAAATAAGTTCGCTGGCCGGTTGCGGTGACCTCGCCGCTGGCCTCGCCGCGTTTAACCAACGAACCGGCATATGCAGTTTTGCCCTGACCCGCCTCGATCGGCGCCGACTCGCCGGTGAGCGCAGATTGATCGATCAAGACCTCTCCCTCGCGGATACCAATGTCTGCTGGCACGAGGTCGCCCATCTGCAAGTGCACGAAATCACCGGGCACCAGCTCCTCTGCGGGAATCACGCCCCATGCGGCGTCACGCAAAACCCTGGCCCGCACGGCCAGCCGCTTCTGCAACAGCTCAAGAGCGCTGTGCGCGCGGGTTTCCTGGAACAGACTCAGTGCGGCATTGAAGACCAGCAGTATCGAGATGACCGCCGCCTCCAGCAGCTTGCCGAGCGCAACTTCGAGCACGATTGTGATTTCGAGCATCCACGGCACCGGAGCCCAGAACTTGCCGAGCAGTGCAAGGATTGGATGGGGCTTTTTCTCCGCTACGGCGTTGGGACCCGACTCGAGAAACCGCCGGCGAGCTTCCTGGCTGGAGAGGCCACGCGACGGCATCTTCACCGCCGACTGGCTGACAGAATCGCCCATTCAGACACCTCGCAGAGATTGGCTAACTTCTGCCTTTTGCACAAAGAACGTCTCGTTCCAAATGAAGGAGCTTGCTCTCCGCCGAGCTTGGTAGAACCTGCGCGTTGCCGCAAGGACCAAACGCGATCAGCCCTCAACCTCGGTGCCGCGCGCTTACGGCTTGCCGTGGCGTGTCCCGATATTCTGCCGGTGAGAATCGCTGAATTTGCAGAGATCGGAATTACTTGTTTTCCGCTTCCACGCTATCTGCTCGACGCGGTCTAGCCAGGAATTGAGTTAGGCGGTTGGGCCGCGCAGGACGGCTCAAGAGATTGGGAGAGCGGATGGTGCGGGCGGAGGGACTTGAACCCTCACGAGCCGTTGAGCTCAACGGATTTTCGTACCGTCTGCGGCTTTCGCCGCCCGGACGCGGCGCTTTGAAGCGCACGCGTCAGGTTTGCGGTCTGGACTATCCCTTCGCCGTCCCCCGGAAGATCCGGGGCTTAGGTGCTGCCCGTCTAGTCTCTACACCTTCCCGGTCGGTTTGCTCGACGAAGCATAATGCCGGGGGCGGGACTCGAACCCGCACGGAGCTTTCGCTCCAGAGGATTTTAAGTTACCTAAGCTTGTCGTCAACTGTCTGTAATCATCGAGTTTTCGTATTCGTATATGCGGAAATGTGCAAGCTTATGTGTAATTTCTGAAGGGCATCCGATTGGTCTCTAAGGCCTATTAGGCCGGTTTGCGGGCGCAACGGCCTGCGTTGGCCGACGACGCGTATACAAGGCCGGCCCCCTCTTTTTTCTGGCTGAACCAAGCGGCTCATGCTGCGGCGCCGGTTTGCCTTGTGACTGGTTTCATGCGATCAGTGTCCGCTTACCGTGCTTGCGCTGATTTAGCGGCCATTCCCGGTTCGGGAGACAGGATCGATGAATTTCTGAGTTGTACGCGCGAAGGGGTCGAATCGCAGGCTGCTGGGTCTTGCAGTCGGGACGCTGACGGTCGCGCTGTACGCGGCGATGGTCGTGGGAGACTGTGGGCGATACCACGGCCGACCGGGTGCTGGGTCAGTTCGACTTTTCCCACAATGTCGCAAACTTGATCGACGCCTACGGCCTAGCCAATGACGGATCCGTGGCGATCGACGCGAGCGCGTCGCCGAACCGGCTATACGTAGCCGACACCTTTAACAACCGGATCCTGGGCTACAAAGATGTAACCACCCTCGCCAACGGCGGTGCGGCCGACCTGGTAATTGGTCAGCCCGACTTTATCTCAGGCAACCTCAACTACAACGGCGTGACTGCCGAAAGCCTCTCCCAACCCATTGGGGTTGCGGTGGACGCCAGCGGCAACCTCTACGTAGGCGACAACGGCAACAACCGCGTGCTCGAATACAACACCCCATTTGCCAGCTGCGTTTCATTCCCCTGTGTCGGCGGCCCCGCCCAAAAGGTGTTCGGGCAAGCCGGGAGCTTCACTTCGGCCACCGGTAACCACGGCGGGCTGACCGCCGACAGCCTCTTCGGACCTTCGGGGCTTGCGGTGGACACGGTCGGCAACCTCTACGTGGCTGACAATGGCAACAACCGGGTGCTCGAATACAACACCCCGCTTACAGAGGATACCACCGCCGATTTGGTTTTCGGGCAGGGTGGCAGCTTCACTGTGGGCACCAGCGACAACGGCGGAGTGAGCGCGGGCAGCTTATTTGGTCCCACAGCGGTTGCACTGGACGCCGACAACAATCTCTATGTCGCCGACCAAGGCAACAACCGCGTGCTCGAATACGACACCCCGCTCACAAAGGACACCACTGCCGATATCGTGTTCGGGCAGGGCGGCGACTTCACTTTGAGTACCTGCAACAAGGGCGGGCTGAGCGCGAGCAGCCTGTGCTCTCCCCTGGCGGTAGCACTGGACGCCAGCGACAATCTCTACGTCGCCGACGAACTCAACAACCGCGTGCTCGAATACGACACCCCGCTCACGAGCGGCACCACTGCCGACACCGTATTCGGGCAGGGCGGCAGCTTCACTTTGGGTAACGCCAACAAGGGCGGGCTGAGTGCGAATAGCCTGGCCCACCCGGCGGGGGTTGCGGTGGACGCCAGCGGCAACCTCTACGTGGCCGACCAAACCAACAGTCGATTGCTCGAATACAACACCCCGCTTTCAACCGATACCACCGCCGATGTGGTGCTGGGGCAGCTCGACCTTTCCCACAATGGCGGAAACTTGATCGACGCCGGCGGCCTTTTCTCTCCCCAGTCCGTGACGATTGACGCGAGCGTGACGCCCAACCGCCTCTACATCGGAGACTCTCAAAACAACCGGGTGTTGGGCTACAAGGATGTAACCGCTTTCGCCGACGGCGGCGAGGCCGATCTCGTAATTGGTCAGCCTGACTTTCTCTCAGGCAACTGCGACAACGGCGGAGTGATCGCGGGCAGCCTATGCTCACCCGTAGGGGTTGCGGTGGACGCCGGCGGCAACCTCTACGTAGCTGACCAGTTCGACAGCCGAGTGCTCGAATACAACACCCCATTTGCCGGTTGCGGTTCATTCCCATGCGTCGGCGCGGGCGCCAACCGGGTGTTCGGGCAGGGTGGCAGCTTCACTTCGAATACTGTCAACAACGGCGGGCTGAGCGCGGATAGCCTGAATTTCCCAACAGGGGTTGCGGTGGACGCCGGCGGCAACCTCTACGTAGCCGACAACGGCAACAACCGCGTGCTCGAATACAACACCCCGCTCACGAGCGGCACCACTGCCGACACCGTATTCGGGCAGGGCGGCAGCTTCGCCTCGGGCACCGCCAACAACGGCGGGCGGAGCGCCGGCAGCCTATCTTCACCCGGCGCGATAGCAGCGGACGCCAGCGGCAACCTTTACATCGCCGACAACGGCAACAACCGCGTGCTCGAATACAACACCCCGCTCACCATCGACACGACCGCTGATGCGGTGTTCGGGCAGGGCGGCAACTTCACCTCGGGCACCGCCAACAACGGCGGGCGGAGCGCCGACAGCCTATCTTCACCCGGCGCGATAGCAGTGGACGCCAGCGGCAACCTTTACATCGCCGACAACGGCAACAACCGCGTGCTCGAATACAACAGCCCGCTTACGACCGACACCACCGTGGATCGCGTATTCGGGCAGGGTGGCAGCTTCACCTCGGGCACCGCCAACCGCAGTGGTTTGAGCAGCGACAGCCTATCCCAACCCACCGGGGTTGCAGTGGACGCCAGCGGCAACCTTTACATCGCCGACAACGGCAACAGCCGAGTGCTCGAATACGACTTGCCACTAGCGACCCCGGCCCCGACCGTCACGGCGACGCCAACGGCCACCAGCACGGCCACTCTCACGCCGACGCCAACCGCGACGGCAACTGCGACGGCAACGGCGACCGCAACGGCGACCAAGACCGCGACACCGACTGCGACCAAGACCGCTACCGCAACGGCGACCAAAACCGCGACACCGACCGCCACAGCATCGACGACGCCGACGGCCACCAGCACGGCCACTCTCACGCCAACGCCAACCGCGACGGCAACGGCGACCAAGACCGCGACACCGACTGCGACAGCATCGGCGACGCCGACGGCCACCAGCACGGCCACTCTCACGCCAACGCCAACCGCGACGGCAACGGCGACCGAGACCGCGACGCCGACTGCGACAGCATCGGCGACGCCGACGGCCACCAGCACGGCCACTCTCACGCCAACGCCAACCGCGACGGCAACGGCGACCAAGACCGCGACACCGACTGCGACAGCATCGGCGACGCCGACGGCCACCAGCACGGCCACTCTCACGCCAACGCCAACCGCGACGGCAACGGCGACCGAGACCGCGACACCGACTGCGACAGCATCGGCGACGCCGACGGCCACCAGCACGGCCACTCTCACTCCAACGCCAACCGCGACGGCAACGGCGACCGAGACCGCGACACCGACTGCGACAGCATCGGCGACGCCGACGGCCACCAGCACGGCCACTCTCACGCCAACGCCAACCGCGACGGCAACGGCGACCAAGACCGCGACACCGACTGCGACAGCATCGGCGACGCCGACGGCCACCAGCACGGCCACTCTCACGCCAACGCCAACCGCGACGGCAACGGCGACCGAGACCGCGACGCCGACTGCGACAGCATCGGCGACGCCGACGGCCACCAGCACGGCCACTCTCACGCCAACGCCAACCGCGACGGCAACGGCGACCGAGACCGCGACACCGACTGCGACAGCATCGGCGACGCCGACGGCCACCAGCACGGCCACTCTCACGCCAACGCCAACCGCGACGGCAACGGCGACCGAGACCGCGACACCGACTGCGACAGCATCGGCGACGCCGACGGCCACCAGCACGGCCACTCTCACTCCAACGCCAACCGCGACGGCAACGGCGACCGAGACCGCGACACCGACTGCGACGGCAACACCAACTGTCACCGCAACCCCGACTGCGACTCCAACGCCGGTCGCCGGCAAGCTCAAGATTTCGCCGAAAAAGCTGAACTTCGGCACGGTCACCGTGAATACGCCGAAGATCAAGATGGTGAAAGTGACCAACGCCGGCAAAATTAAAAAGAAGAGTCATCCGCTACCGATACTGGTCGAGATGGAAAGCGAGACCGGAACGCCGGTGCCGTCCCCGTTTTCGATCTCGACGCAGTGCTCCGGCGTCGAGTGCAGCCGCGTGGAAAAGGGGTGCCAAAGAACGAGACCTTCTGCGAGGTCGCGGTCCAGTTCGAGCCGACCCAGCCGGTCTCCTATACTGGGACTCTGACGATCTCTGACGACCTGGAACCGAGTGAGATGCAGACGGTTCAAATGAAGGGAAAGGGCAAAGCCGCTAAGTGACAAAGGGCGGCGACGAACTTCCTCAAATGCCGGGGGCGGGACTCGAACCCGCACGGAACTTTCGCTCCAGAGGATTTTAAGTCCTCTGCGTATGCCATTTCGCCACCCCGGCCCCTCACCGAACCAGATCGCTAGATCGTAAAGATCGTTAAATCATAAAGTCGCCCGCGCGCGAAGATGGCGCATCGGACTGCCCCCGCACGCCCTCCCCGGCGATTCCGAACCTCCTCGCGATTGTTCATTCTATCGCGCGCGCGATCGATATATGCTCGATGTCGCGGCGCGCCGTGGATGCTGACGGCCGCCGACTGCATCGGCGAACGGGCGGACTTCTTGCTGCAAAACCGGTTCATCGTCCTCGTTTTATCGGCGCTGGTTGTGTCGGGTTGCTCCGTATTCCATCGCTATGAAGCCTCGCGGCCCGAGACCGTTCAAAAAACCGAAGCGATGCTCTCCGACGCAGGTTTCACCACGATCAAAATCGACACTTCCGACAAGGTCGGGCTGGTGGAAGACCTCCCGCCGCACGAAATTCGCAGCTACGCGGCCCAATCCGGCAAAGTTTACTGGTACTACGACCCTGACATTTGCGGATGCGTGTACGAGGGGCACCAAAACGAATACGACCGCTACCAGATGGCGACGAAGCAGCAAAGTGACGCTGAGCAGTATGCCGCCGAATCGAGGGATCAGGATATTGCCTCATTGAACGCCTTGAACGGTATGTTTTTTCCTCCGCCGCTAATCTGGGTTGGCGGATTCGCCCCCGGACCTTTTATTGGCGGCGGGGGCTACCACCCACACCCACATCCACACCCACACCCCAAACACTAGTTGGCGAAGGCGCCTCGCCCTGTCGATTGTACGCGCTGCCGAACCTCGGCTCGCTTCTGAAACCGAGCCGCGCCGGCCGCGAACCGTCAATAGCTCGTAGCTTCGTTGAAACCTCCAACCATGCGCTGCGTCTATAGATGCGAGGCTGGTCGGGATGGACTTGCGTCGCACCACGGATTGAAATGAGACTCTGAAATATCATTCGCGATGCCTATGAAGAATCGAACCGCGCCCGGGATGAACCAAAGCTTCGCCCTCGGACTCCGAGCCGGCGTAGTCGCGGCGGCAATCGCACTCTTCGGATGCGCCGTCGCGCCGCCGCCCATCGCGCATACCCCCAACGTCGTCGCGACTCCGCAACCAGGCCGGTTGGCCGTAAGCGTCGCGGCCGCGCCCACCGTCGGCGCGGTTACCCCTGTTTACGTCTCGATCGCCAACGGCACCGACGCGCCGCGCGCGATCGTGCCAAGCCAGGTGTTCGCGCTCAACGACGCCGGCGAACGAGTCGCTCCTCTGCCTCCGGGCGAGGCGGCGCGACAGGCCGGCAGCGCCCGGGAGTTGGAAGGAGCGATACAAAGCGCCGCCGTCAGCGGCGTCGGGGGCGCCGCAGTGGGCGCCGCCGCGGGAGCCGTCGCCGGCGCTGCCGGCTCAGCCGGCAACTGGGGCTTCGGCTCTCCGGGTGCCGGCGCTCTGGTCGGCAGCGCGGTCGGCGGTGGAATGGGCATTATCCGCGGCGTCGAAAAAGGCCAGTCCAGAGCCGACCAACAGGCCCATCAGCAAATCGAGGCGCTCTCACTCAAGCCCGAGGAAGTGCGCAAGAACTTCACCGTGAGCGGCTACGTTTTCTTTCCCAAGGGACAATACAACCAAATCGAGATGCTACTGATCGATCGCGAGACCGGCGACACCGAAGTCGTCCGCGAACCCTGGCGCTGACGGGATAATCCGTCGCCTCAGAGCAGCGACGAGATAATCACGATCGCGCCCTGTCCTTTCCCCTTCTCGGCGGGATCGCAAATCACCGCTTTGTTGCCGATGAACTTCATGTCCGTCGGATCCACCAGACCCGCAGCGAGCCCCCGCGCGATCCCTTTCTCCACCCGAAAGACCTGACCGTCGCGCTCATAGTTGTTCTCGGAACCAAGTTTGCCGGTATCCGCGATCATCAACTCATCGCCGTATGAGCCGAAGTTTGACGGCGCCCAGCCGAAGCCCGACGGACGGATGAATCCGACCAGGTAAACGTCGTCTTTCAGCTTGCCGTCGGCGCCGACCATGCCGATGCGGCCGACCTTCGCCACGCCGGCTCCCTTCGCGCGCATCCCGACCAGCATCGTGTTCGCCGCCTTGGCATCCGAAGCGCGGGCAAATCTTATCGTCGTCAGCTCGAATACGACCGGCTTGTTGTAGGTGCCGAATGCGCTCGCCTTGCCCGACGAGTCGATCGAATAAATCGTCGCGTTACCGCTGGCCTCCGCGTAAAGCTTGCCCGCGAACGGTGTCCCGGCCGCGCCAAATTCCAGATCGCGGCATTCGGTCGCAGCCGCGCCCGCATCCGGCAGTTTGGCGAACGTGCTGACCGCGCCCGACTTGTCGATTCGTTCGACCTCGCACGGCGCCTTGATATCGCCGCTCGTCGCCAGCACGAAAACATTGCCCGCGTATGAGCCGAATCCCGCCGGACCGATCGCGACTCCGGCCGGGTTCTTGATCTTCGACTTGGCCGCGAGCGCCGTCACCTTTCCGCCGAACGTGACCGAGAAGACTCCGCCCGCCTGGTCGGACACCACCATGACCCCGTGGTCATCCTGCAGGAAGTACGGAGCGACCACGCCGGGCGCCTTCAGCGCATTGATCTCGTACGGTACTTCCACCTCCAGACCCTTGCCCGCCGCCTGCGCGATCGAGTTGGTCACGCTCGGCAGCGCGGCGATCGTCAGCGCGGCGACACTTAACGCGCCGGCCAACACTGAAAAAATCGGAAAACTACTTTTTCTTTTCGAGAAGTTCATCAAGTGCCTCGTTGACAGCGTATTTTTCATTTGGATCCCGATCATCGAGCTCGGACTTGCGGCGCGACACCCACTCGGCCATCCCGATCGCCGCCGCCTCTTCCGGATTCGAAATGCCCATCGCCTCCGCGACCCGCATCAGCTGCCCAAACAGCTCGTCGGGCAGGTCGATCTGAATTCTCTTGCTCAAGCCGCTGGATTCATCCCCCGGCGATTGTTCGCCCTTCCATATAGTCTTACGTCGCGGCGGTCGTCAAAATGAATTTTGACGTGTCATCGCCGATCAAATACGCCGGCACTATTGTCGAGTACCTCGATCAAGGCCGGCTCAAAGCCGCCCTCGTCACCCGCGAGCAGGAGCGCCATCTCGCCGTGATCGATTCCGCCGGGCACGAGCGGCTGGTTCCGCGCGATCTCGTCCTCATGCGCCATCCGGATCGACGCTGCGAGCCCGCAGACGCCGCCGACGCGCTGGCCGACCTGCAACGCGAGCGCGCCGTGCTGGCCGCCGAACTCGACCTCCAGTTGCTGTGGGAAGTTGCCCAGGAGCAGGGCCGCAGCTTTTCCGCCGCGGAACTTGCCGAGTTGTTCTTCGGCCGGCGATCGAACGCCGCCGCCTCCGTCATGCTCGAGGCGCTGCTCGACGATCGCACCTATTTCGTCCGCCGCCACATGGATTTTGTGCCCCGCACGCCCGATCAGGTCGAACGCCTGCGTATCCAGAACGATCGGATTCGCGCGCGCAGCGACGACTATCGTAAAATCCAGAAGCAGCTTCGCGACGCCCTCATCGGCGCCGCGACGCCACCCGCCGCTGAGGCCGCCGCGCTCATCGAAGAACTGTCCCGCTATCTCAAGAATCCGTTCACCCGCAGCCGCGATATGTCCCAGATGCTCGCGCAAGCCGCGCCCGACGTCGATCCCGCCGAAGCGGCTTTCGAAATTTTGGAGCGGCTCGGCGCGCGCCCGCCCGTACCGCGTTTCGCCTTTATCGCCGGCCTCCAGGACAAATTCAGCGACGCCGCCGTGAAGGAGGCCGCCGAGGCAGTGCCCGGCCCACGCCCGATTTCCGACGGCGGATACGCCGTCACCGTGGACGACGACGACACCGTCGAGGTTGACGACGCTCTCAGTTGCGAGCCGCTCGCCGGCGGCGCGATCCGCGTGCGCGTGCATATATCGCTGGTCGCCGATTTCGTCGTCAAGGGCGGCGCGATGGACCAGGAGGCGGCCGCGCGCGCAACCACCGTCTATCTGCCTGAAACAACCATCAGGATGCTTCCCGATCCGATTTCATGCCGCGCCGCGAGCCTGATCGCCGGCGAAGATCGCCCCGTGCTGACCACCGACGTGCGCTTGTCCGCCGACGGCGCGCTCGTCGAAGCCTCGATTTATCCCGCGCGAATTCCAATCATGCGCCGGCTCGATTACGGCCAGGTCGATCGCATTCTCAATTCAGGCGCCTGCGCCGGCGACGACGCCGCCGCTACCGTCGCGCGCCTGCACGCCGCCGCCATCCAGCTTCGCCAGCGCCGCCGCACCGCCGGCGCAGTCCTCGTGCAACGGCGCGAGGCCAAGGTCCGCGTGCGCGGCGACGACGTGGAAATCTCCGTGATCGATAACGCCTCGCCCGCTCGCACGCTGGTGGCGGAGTTCATGGTACTGAGCAACTTCGTCGCCGCTCGATGGGCCGCGGCTAACCGGATTCCCATTATTTACCGCGTGCAGCCACAACTTGGCGGCGATCTGGCGTCGCAGCGACCGCGCCTGTCGCTGCACCCGGAATATCACGCCGGAATCGGACTCGATTTTTACGCGCAATTGAGCTCACCCATCCGCCGCTACGCCGATTTGGTCCTGCAGCGGCAATTGTTGGGCGCACTGAACCATCGCGACAACCAAACCCCGATTTACACTGTCGATGAATTACTTGCCGTGCTCGCCGGCGCCGAGAATGCCGAGGCTTCCGGCCGCGAACTCGAACGCCGCGCCAAGCGCTACTGGATTCTCCGCTACCTCGAGCGTCATGCCCTTGACGGCCCCATCCTCGCCTACGTCGCACGCGAGGGCCAATCTGCCGAACTCGCGGATTTCGCCGTGCGCGGAACCTTGCACGGCGGGCCCAGCTTGCCCAATCAGATGCAGATAATGGTGCGCGTGAGCCGCGTCGATCCGCTGCGCGGATGGCTCGCGTTCGATTTCGTCGGCCCCGCCGACGAGGCCTCGACCGGCGCGATCAGAACCATCTGATCGCCCCCTCTTCTCACCGGCCGCTTCAGCCTCGCAGCCTTTCCGACCGCCCCCCGCGATCACCCTGCGTCAGCGCCGCGACCCGCCCGACGCCGCGCCCTTCATTCTCCGCGATATACCAGGGCGCGACTGCGTGGGCGCGGCTGGCGCTCGCCGCAGCCACTTTGGCCCTGGCTTGAGCGCCGATCCCCGACTGGATCGCCAGCGACACGCCCATGATCAATCCGGCTAATATCGTCAACCGCATATTTGTTCCTGTCGAATTTGTCTCTGCTCGGCCGGCCTTCGCCGCGACCGCCTGAATTAGCCACGCCGGGCGCCCTCTCGGACGCCCCTCTGCGTGACTCCCCTCTTTCCCCCCTGACTCCTCACCTTCCCCCGCTACCTGCGCCGACAGGCCTACCCCTCTTTGATTCCGTCCTGCTCCAGACGCCACCGATCGATCGATTCGATATTGAAGCGCCAGTCGCTGCCGACCTTGAACGCCGGAAGCCGTCCGCGCTTGAGCTGCCGATATATTGTCGACGGATGAACCTTCAGATAGTCCGAGAGTTCCTTTACCGTCAGTACGTGGCTGCTGTCGCCTTTCAACATTTGTGACTTCCCCTTTTCAGAACCGCTCTATTTGGTTCGCGCGATTACTCAAGCAACTTCTGAAAAGGATTGACGCAACATGCGTGCCGGATGGAGGCGCGCGGAAATGTCAGCCGAATAAAGCCGCCAGCGGCCACGATTGACCACTGCCAGCGGTAGGATTTTGGCGCGTCGGCAGAAAAATGACGCCCCCGCGTCAACGCAACCAATCAATGCGCGCCGTCGCGCTCCTGGGACACTCGTTGTCCTGTTTTGACCGGCCCGATCCCGATGCTGACTGCGGGTTTACAGCTCACACCTTGCCGATCAAGTCGCGCGATGCCTCGCGGACGCCTTCGAGCAGCGCCGCTTCGTCCGCGCCGCGTTGCAGCAGGATCAGCCGGCCGACGCCGAGCTCGGCGTAGCGCCCGGCGATATCGCGATCGACCTTCACTCGCGGACTCGGAGTGATGCTTAGCTCCAGCTCCTCGAACCGGCGGTCGACCGCCTTGCACGCTGCCTTGAGACCCTCGACGCACCTCGCCGTCGCCTCCGGGCTTAGCCCAAAGCCGTACCATCCTTTGGCCAGGCGCGCCGCGCGACTGAAGGCCTCCTTGCTGTGCCCGCCGAAGACGATCTCGGGATGCGGCTGCTGCACCGGCCGCGGCATCGCATTGACGCCCTTGAAGTTGATCCACTTGCCGTTGAACTCCGGCTTGGTCATCGACCACAGCGCGATCATCGCCGCAAGGAATTCCTCCGCACGCGCACCCTTACGGTCGAACGGCGCGCCGATCGCCTCGAACTCGGGCTTCAGATATCCAACGCCGATTCCGAAGATCAGCCGGCCGCTTGACAGCACGTCGGTCGAGGCGAGCTCTTTGGCGAGCACCACGGGATTTCGCTGCGGCAATATGATGATGCCGGTGCCGAGGCGAATCGTCGTCGTATGCGCCGCGAGAAACGCGAGCGCAACCGCGGGATCGAGCATCGGGTAGTCCGCCGCCACCGGCGAGGGCGGCGCCTGCGGGTCGGGCAGGATCACGTGCTCGCCCGTCCACACGCTTTCGAATCCCGCCTCTTCAGCCGCTCGCGCGACCGCGGCGGCGCACTTGGGCAACGCGCAAGCTCCGGTGTTGATTCCGAACAATCCAAATTTCATGGATTTAACCCTCGCCGATTGACGGCTCTCATAGTTGACCGGGGTCGGGCGATGGCGCAAGCAGCAGTTGGCCGGTCGCCAGCTCGTGCTCGACCTTGCGCGCGTGTTCCAATGCGGCCGGGGGAAGCCGCGGCTCCAGCCTGGGGTTGAACACGACGCTCACCATCCCGTCCTGCATTCCAAACTCCAGCATTCCCGGATGGAACCGCTTGGCCTTCACTTCGGTTGCGATTTTCAGGAACGCCGACGGAGTCGAGGTCACCGCGCTGGCTATCACCACGTCGGGGGCAACGCCGTTCTGGTTGTTGAATACGCCGAAGGCGAACACGTGCGCTTGCGCGGCCGCCAGAAAGACTCCAAGCCCGGCCGCGTCGGCATTGTGAATCATCACGTCCGCGCCCTGGCTGATTTGCGCCAGCGCCGCCTCCTTGGCCGCGCCGACGTCGTCGAAATTACCGGTATAGCTCACCAGGACGCGGCCCTTGGGACGCACTGAAAGAAAGCCGCGCTTGAAGCCCTCGAAGAACAATCGGATCGACGGCAGTTCTATCCCGCCCACCGCGCCTGCCACTCCGGTCTTCGACACTTCGGCGGCCAGCACGCCTTCCACGTAGGCCGCCTGATCCACGTTGAAGGTTATCGACGCGACATTTGCCGACGTCTCGCTGCCCGAGCTGACCACAAAGCAGGTGTCCGGAAAACTTCGCGCCACCTCGATCGCGGAATCGGTGTACTCGAAACCGTGAGCGAAGATAAGCTCGAATCCGCGCGAGGCGAAGTCGCGCATCGCGTCCTCGAAGTCGGCGGGCGACTTGGTCTGCACCAGCGCGGTTTCGGCGCCGAGCTTGCTCTTGATCAGCTCGAGTCCTTCGTACGCTGCCGCATTCCAGCCCGCGTCGCTGACCGGCCCGGGCGTCAGCAGCGCAACTCGAAATGCGCTCTCGGAATTGGGCTTCGCCCTCGGCCCCGGATGGCCGCTGCACGCGCCAAGCACACCCATTTGCAGCGCCATGAGAGCGATCGCCGGAAATCTCCATTTCCCGGGAGCGTCGCGGAACTCATGACCGACCGGCAACATAGGTAACACCTTATCGCAGTTTGGCGGGATGGAGAGCGAGCCGGAGCAGACCGCTACGCGCGGGATTTTTTCACCGGTCGTTGGCACGACGGGCCAATGGGAGTCGGAAAATCTGCGCGACGCATCTTTTCCTCTCGACCCTGAAAGGGAAAGACCGTCCTAGGGATTTCGCGATGGACGGTGGGTGCAGCGCTCAGCCCTGCCGCGGAAGGGTGAAACCCGCGCAGGGTTTCACAATTACCTGTCATATACCGTGCGATCCGCCACGCCTGCGTTGCGAAAGGCGAGCTGACGCTCGCGGCATTTGTTGCAATGCCCGCAATGGCGGCCGCGCCTGGGCGCCATGCAGGTCAAGGTCAGCTCGAGCGGCAGCTCCTGGTACGTCCTGATTACATCCTCCTTATGCAGACCTCTAAGCGGCGCCTCGACCGTCACATTGTGTCCGAGCCCGATACTAAGCGCGCGGGCGAAGCTGTCGAAGAACTCGCGGGTGGCGTCGGGAAACGGATTACCGCCGAGCGATCCGATCGCGATACGTGAGACGCCGTGCATCGCGCCCCAAACCGCCGCCAGCGAAATCAGCATGATATTCCTGCCGGGGAGGTAGGTGTTCTCGTCGGGCTCATCGGCGCCGGGAACACCCGTTCCCGACACGCTCCAATGGTCTCCGTACAAGGCCGCGGCGGGAGCGGAGAGCACGGTTATCGGCTTGACGTTCGGATGGTTTAGCGCGGCGAGGAAGGATTGAAGGCCGTCGAGCTCCGCCTCTTCCCACGCAAGACCGCATCGCACGTAGATCGGGTAAACTTCGCCGCCGGATGCGAGCTTCGCGATCAAAGCCGAGCTATCCAGCCCTCCGCTCGCCAGTACTGCAATCTTGTCCAAGCTGACTCTCTCTCTATGAGAGCTTTGCATAACCGGACGTTGATGTGGCGGTTACTACATGTTGAATATCAGGTACCGATTGTTGCCGTAGTCGCTGACGAATAGTTGCGTTCCGATGATGGACATGCCGAACGGAAAGTTGAGAGTTTGCGCACTTGGCGACGGCTGGCCCGCATTCTTGGCGCTATGGGTGAAATCCGCTTGACCAAGCACGATGCTTGCCGGCGGATTGTTTGAGGTTGGGAAGGGGCTGTAAACGAGAATACGGTTGTTGCTGGAGTCTTCCACGTACAGACTCGTGCCATCCGAAGCTACGTCACCTGGGCTATTAAAACTTTGCGCGGTTGGCGGTTCCGAGGATGCTGGCCGAGGTGAAGTCCGCTTGCCCTACGACCACATCTGCTGGCGCGCCGTTGATTATGGGAATTTTGTTCCAAATCAGGACCCGGTTGTTACCGGCGTCGGCGACCACCAGAATTGTGCCGTCGCTCCAAATACCCTCCGGCTCGCGGAGCCCGGTCCCAGTCGTCGCGGCGCCGGAACTCGTGAAATCGGGCTGGCCAACCACGACATCCGCATTCGCGCCATTGGTCGTCGGGATGCTGTTCCAGATGAGGATTCGATTGTTGTTGCGGTCTGAAACCAGGAGCTTGCCATCTACCACAAACAACCCGTTCTCCGGGCGGTCCATTCCCGATCGGGTGGCCGCGGCCGTACTCGATGTGAAGTCGGGTTGGCCAACCACGACGTCCGCAGGCGTGTTTGTCTTGGTCGGAAGCTTGTTCCAGATGAGCACGCGGCTGTTATCGAAATCCACCATAAACAGCTGGCTGCCCGCGGTCGCGACCCGACACGGAAAACCGAATAGCGTACTGCTGGTCCCAAATTTCTCGTTCGAAAAATTGGTCTGGCCGAGAACGAATTTCGCGGATGCACCGTTCTTCGTGGGTACTTTCTTGAAGCCCAACACGCGGGTCTCGACGCTGTCGGGGACGTAGAGTACGTTTCCGCCAAGCGCAGGACCGCCCTCCGAACCGCACACAGTGTTCTTGGAGGCCTTGGTCTTGCACTTGTTGCTTTTGAAGTTCTTTTGCCCAATTACGACCTTAGCCGCCGCGAAGTTCGTCAGCGCGGATGGTGCGTCGGTCGCCCAGGCCGAGGCTGCCATCAAGAACAATGGAAGCACAGATGCATAGAGGCCAGTATGTCGGTTCATTCCAATCTTCCCTCGCAGTCTCGCGATTCACGGCAAAGTTCAAGCGAGCGATGGATTATGTAGGGATGCGCGGCGAAGGGCAAGCTAGGAAAAAAGTTGAGGAGTCCCGATGCGCGCGGATCCGGCTTTAATCGTGGAAATTTTCGCAGTGTTGAGGAGTCTGGCGATCCTTTCTGGAACGGGCTCGGGTTATCGGGATCAAAGAGGTCGCCACGCCGGCGCGCGACAACGGAGCGCGCCCTTAACACTGGGTGCAGGGCTCAGCCCTGCCATTCAGAGCCCTTCGCAACAGGCTCCGTGGCGGGCGAGGGCTTGGACGTCACGACGCCTTCTCGATCTCAGCGAGTACTGTCTCGATCTTTTCCACTGGGAGTTCGCATCGCTCCGAGATCCTTCGCAACTCAGCCGCGGAAAACTGGAGGCTCGCGCGGCGGCGCTCTTCGCGCAACGCCTGCTCCGGGTTCCATCCTTCCTCGCGCACGAGCAGTTGTACGACGTCCCATCGCGTGTAATGCCCCAGCGAGTCGAACAGAACTTTCGCCGCCTTGATCAGGTTGGCTTCACAATCCGCGTAGACGATGGTTTCGGCGTCGAACACGGGGGCGAGGAGATAGCGGCCCATCGGGTCGACGATCGTGCTTCCGCCAACCGCCCACCGATAGTTCATCGCGGGGTCATCCCTGAGCCAGTCCCACGGCGCGGCGAGGTCCTCGGCATGCAGAAGACCATGCACGCTAACGACGAAGGCGCCGGCCTCGAACGCATGCTCGCGGATCGCCACGTGCATATCGTTCTGATCGCTTCTTGTGCCGGACGCGGTCGCATCGGACTGGCTGGCAGCTCCGAGCGTGCCCGGCCAGTTGGCGACGTGGAGCTCTTCTCCGCGATGGATCATCGCTGCCCTCACCAGGACCATGTGGTTCTCCCAGCAAATCAGGCCGCCGAGCCGTCCGATCTCGGTTTCGAATACGCGCAGGTCCGAACCGCCGCCCCATCCCCAGTACGTGCGCTCGATAAAGGTGGGCATCAATTTGCGATGGCGGCCAAGCACTTTGCCGTCGGGACCGATGAACACGAGGGTGTTGTAAATCGTCCTGCTCCCGACCCGATCGTCAAGCTCGTTGACCCCGACGACGACATAGGCGCCGGCGTCGCGCGCGGCCTCACACAGGCGCTCAGTGTCCTCGCTCGGGACCACGACGGCGTTGTCCTGAAGCCCGATAGCGTAGGCGGCGAACTTCGCAGCTGGAGTGGCCGGTCCGCAGGTAAAGTAGGCAGGGTAACCCGGCACGAATGTCTCGGGAAATGCGATCAGTTCGGCGCCGCCGGCCGCCGCCTGCCGGATCAGACCGCAGGCCTTATCGATGGTTTTGTCCTTGTTGAAGAAGACCGGCGAGGCTTGGACCGCCGCGACCCTTACGCTGCTCCTGCCGCCGAGCACCTTTTTGACCACGAGGAATCTCCTATAGGCGAGTAGACCGATTAGGCGCATTCGTAGCAGCAAAGCGCGCGCCAGTCCAAAACCATGGGATGAGGCCCGATCGCGCATCGCCCGTGGCGCATTCGGCTACAAGCGAGGTGTGAAAAGATGCAGTGGCGGCAGCGCAAGCGGCGCGACAAGCGCTCGGGTCTTGAGCGATGGTATCTTCGGTGCGGGGCACGTCAATTGCGGGCGGATTCTACGTATGATTGGCGGAAAATTGGCGTGCAGGTCATCCGCTCCCACCCGCCGAAGCCCCGAACGCAGCCGACTTTCAAAAAAGTGATTTCTGTAAAGAGAGTGGAGCCGGTTCTGCCAGGCGATCCGGCAAGCGCGTCAACTCGCCCTCGAATCGAAACCTGCTCGCCTCAAGGTAGGGCGAGTGGTTCTCGATGGCTATCCATTTGCGGCCTTCGCGTTCACACGCCTCGCCGGTCGTGTTGCTTCCGGCAAAAGGGTCAAGAACCAAATCGCCAGAGTCGGTAAGAAATCGAATGAAGAAAGCCGGCACCTGAACAGGGAAGCGAGCCGGATGAGGCTTGATATTGTTCAGCTTGCAGAGTTCAAGATACCGCCCGTTGGCGTCGTTGTTGCCATGCACCAGAAGATTCGACGGAATGGAACCGCCGCGATCGGTGAATTTCTTGGTGATAATGTGTCCGGACGGACGGACTTTCGGTCTGTATCCGCGCTTTACCAGCCGTCGCATGTCCGGGCTGTATTCGTTGAGCACGCGCTGATTGTCCGCCTTGGGGTCAGGGGTCTTTGACAACCACCAAAGACAGTTGACCGCGTCTTTCATCCGGATCTTTCGGACTGTTACCCATTCGGCTGGTGAGGGAAGCTTCGCGGGATTATACCAGTAGAATTCTTGGGCCAAATAGAAACCGACCTCTCGAACCAGCGCAATCAACAATTCGAAGTGATACAAGGAGCGGGTCGGCTTACCGGGTGTCCAGGCACCACCAATGTCGATCACAAAACTGCCGTCGTCACGCAAGAGGCGGTGCACTTCGCGCGCGAACGGCAGGAACCACTCCACATAATCACGCTGATTGGCGTTCCCGTACTCCTTCTTGAAGTGAAGCGCATAGGGGGGCGAGGTGAAAGCGAGATTCACGCTCCCCGTCTCAAGCGCGGCCATGAAGGGCAACGAATTCGCTACGTAGGCATGACCCAGCTTTGTTTCGTAGAGCGGTTTCGTCGGCAACTGCGGGTCGCCGGGCGACCGCTACTTGATCGCGTCCTTGAAGGCATCGCGCAAATCATAGCTCCAAAAGCCTTCCGGTTGGAGTGGAACGGGCTGCATGATCGTAAGAAATCGTTCCAACGGCTTGGGCCGTCTGGTCAGACGGCGGGTCGCCACAAAAAGGTATTCCCACTTCCCAGTGAAATTGAAGAGACAGGCAGCGAGCACGTCGAATTCCTCCGGCTTGTAGCCGCGCGTAGGCTCGCCTTCTTTGTTGTTGCGGGTCTTTTGGAGTTCGACGCGCGCCGATTTCTTCGCACGCTCGGTTTGCTTGGGCGACCGGACGTTCTTGCACTCGATCTTGATCTCCCGACCTGCATAGTTCACGACGAAATCTGGTTGGCCGTCCTTGTCCTGCCAGATGACGCTTTGGAGGGCGGCTTCCCGTTGCATCTGTTCGAGCTTCTGAAACAGAAACCACTCGGCAAGCTTGCCTTTCACGTCCACCTGCGCACGAAACCCGCGCTCTATAGCGGACAGAATATCCCATGCTGTGGTGTGCCACTTCTCTTCGAGCGGATGCTTCTTCATTTCGCACCGCGCTCGGGGAAAAGCTCGCGGACATTGACGCCAAGCGCCTCCGCGAGGTCACTAATGACGCGGAGAGTGGGATTTCTCTCACCTCGTTCGATACCGCCGACATACGTCCAGTGTCGCCCGCATTTGACGGCGAGATCTTCCTGGGTCCAACCTCGCTGTTCGCGAAGCTCGCGAACGCGTCGGCCGAATGCGATAGAGGGCGACGCCACGAACGCATAAGAGCCGGAATGATGACTATGTTTCTAGAGACTATAAGTATTGTGAGCCATGCGGCGCGGTGTGCGCCGGTATATCAACTGGTCTGCCCACGGCTTCGGCACCGCAGACGTGGAACGCGCCAAGTCCCTGCTCGACGACTTGAACGTGTAGGGACGGTCGCACTAGGCCTCCATCGACCGCGCCTGTTCCCCCTTAACCCTCCCAACAGGGCCCGTTCGACCTCGCTCAGGGGAAACTCCGCCCGCATCTCGTCTTCGGACTATTCGATAGAGTAACAGCTTTCCTGATTGAGTAACCACTCTTCTCTCCGAATTCTGGGTAATCGGTTGTAATTTACCGAGCCTTTGACGTATTTTTACGACAGTGTCGAACATTGTCCGTAGAGCGACCGAAGGCTCCCGCGATCCGGCTGATAAGTTGATGACGGTGCGGCAACTCGCCGCGTACCTGAACCTCAACGAGCGGACGGTGCTCAAATTGGTCTCCGAGGGCGGATTGCCCGGCGTCAAGATCGGAAATCAATGGCGCTTTCGCAAGGCGATGCTGGACGCATGGCTCGACGATCAGATGCTCGGAGTCACGCCACGGAGCGTTGACGTTTCGCGCGACGCGCCCGCCGCGCGCAGGATGCTCAACCTCGCGAGTTGCTTTCAGCCAAGCCACATAATTCCCGACCTCGAGGCCGCCACCAAGACCGGAGTCATCGAAGAGCTCGCTAATCTGGCCAGCCGCCTGAATTTGGTGAAGGACAAGACCTGGTTCGTCGGCGCGCTTATCGAGCGCGAGAATATAATGCCGAGCGCGATCGGTAACGGACTCGCTTTCCTCCACACCCTCAACCGCCATCCCGAGCACGTGGTCAAGCCGTTCATGATCCTGGGCCGATCGCGCGCCGGCGTCGATTTCGACGCGCTCGACGGCAAGCCCACTCATCTCTTCTTCGTACTCGGCCTCAAGTATCACGAACTGCACCTGCCCTGGCTGGCCAAGCTGCCGCAGATGTGTTCGCGGCCTGAAACGTTGCGAACCTTGATGGAGGCGGCGACGGCAGACGCAATCTTCGCGGCACTGTCCGACGCCGAGCGCGATTTGGGTATCCCGGCGCCAAGCGAAGCCCCGAGAAAACTGCCGTGATCATGAAAAAAATCCTGTACGCAAAAACTGAGCTGGAGGCAAAACTGCGAAATGGAAGTTCATCGCATATGCGAACTTAGCCCAGGTGCTCCGGTCTGGGTCTGGATCGTCCGCGTGGGCAAGGGCAGATGGTGGCCCGGTTCCGTGCTCTCCATCGCCGCCCGAAAGCCCTTTCCGATAATCAATACCCGCTTCGAATGCCGCTCGGTCGGAAAAAACGGAACCGACGGACCAGTCTTCGTCGGTATCAGCACCACCCGAATGCGCTATCTTGAGCTCCGCGACACCCGCCTCAAGGGCGACGACCGGCCGAATTTTGCCCCGAGCGCAGTTTTCGCCAAACCTGAGGAACCTGAGATCGGCCTGAGCGACATCCCGCAGGTCGATACGATGCCCGCGCGTGCTCGAGCGTCACTGGCAACCGCCGTCAAGAAGCCGCGCGCAAGGAAAAAGCCCAAGACCTCAAGCGCGACCAAGGATGCGGCTGCCGCCAGCGGCTGACCGTCGATCACCAGGCGTCGTTCGGGTTCGTCGCCATCCCGATTGATGCGATCGGATACATCATAGCGCGCCAGCCGGTCGCACGATCAGCGGCCACATTTAGACATCCTCTCGAAACCTCCTGACCGCGCCGCTAAATCCGCAATCGGCAGCCGAGTGGCGCGCTGGCACGCAATTGGCTAGGCGTGAGCATACGGCGGCGCACCCGAGTGGTTTGCGAAGCAAACCCGCACAGCCCGCTTTGATGATTTGTCCAAGCGAAGCGCCGGATGGCAAAGTGCACAATGATCACGTGCTCCGCCCTTGACAATGACCGACGCATCAGTCATTATAATCTGATGCCGCGCATTTCAGCCTCGAATCGGCAAAGCCACTTGGACAGTCGGCGCGAGCAACTGGCCCATGCGGCGCTCGAGGTCTTCGCCCGCAAGGGTATCGACGAAGCCACCGTAGACGATATTACGTCTGAGGCCGGGCTGGGAAAGGGTACATTTTATCTCTACTTCGAGAACAAGGACGCCATCATCGACGAATTAGTGCAGCGGTACACCCTGCTGCCCGACGAGAGGAGGCTCCTGGAACAGTTCGCCGGCGCTCCGCTGCGCGACATTCTCGCTCAGGCGGTGTCGGGGATGTTGGACGCATTCAGGGTAAAGGCCGCACAGACGCCGAGCATTCTGTGGCAGTTGGCTCTGCGTAGTTCCAATGGCCGCGCTTTAATGGAGCGCGTCGTGATCGAGGGTAACGAGCTTCTGGCGAGCCAATTGCGTGACAGGGTCAAGTCCGGTGAATTGCGCGGAGTCGACGAGTTCGTCGCGGCGCGTTGCCTAATCGGGATGGTTTTGATCTTCATCCTGACCGAAGAGGTAATAGGCGGCAGTCAGGCGCATCCGCTCGCGGAAGAAACGATCGTTTCCGGAATTGTGGATCTGTTTCTTCGCGGCGTGCTTGCGCCTCAGCCGAGCACCGGACAGTCGGGCACAACGGGCGGATCTTTTCCGCACGGCGCCGACTAGGCGACCAGTAGTATGGGTAGTGTTTGTGACCCGCTGTGCTGCACGAATGGGTGCTGCCCCCACCCCTTCGGAAACGCCAGCAAGCGGGCGAGGTCAAATGGCACGCAAGGTGCGTTCACGTATGCGGTCACCGCGGGGCAGATTGCCGTGAATCGATTGGGAGGGGTTCGCTATGCCTGATGCAACTTTCGACGCCATCATAATCGGTGCGGGTCACAACGGGATGGCGCTGGCCGGCTACCTGGCGAAAGCTGGATGGAGCGTTGGCGTTTTCGAGAAGCGCACCGAAGAAGGCGGCGCCCTGTGCACCGAGGAATTGACGCGGCCGGGCTTCCTGCACAACGTTCACGCGAATTACCACACCCTGGTGGGCATCTGCCCGGTTTACGATGACCTCGAACTGATCAGCCGCCATGGAGTTCGATACGTCCAGCCGCCGGTGCAAATGGCGAGCGTGTTCAAGGACGGCAAAGCGCTGGTGGTGCATACCGATCTGGACAAGACCTGCGAATCGATCGCGCGTTTTTCGCGCAAGGACGCTGACACTTTTCGCGCGGTGTACGAGGAAGCGCGCGGCTACCGCGACCTGATTTTGCGCACGCTGATGTATTCGCCGCCGACCTCGCTCCTGGACATCACCAAGGCGCTGGTGTCCTGGGGGGTCGAGGAAAAGGCCAAGTACCTGAGCGTTCATTTGCGCAATCAGACGATCAACCAGTTCCTCGACAACCATTTCGAGAGCGATCGAGTGAAGGCCCATCTCTCATTTCACGCGTCGCTCGCGGGCTACGCGACCGATCGCAAGGGGCTGGCGGTTTCGTTCCCGCTGCTGCTGAGCAAGATCGACAACTGGCACATCTGCGTTGGCGGTTCGCACGCGCTCGCGCATTCACTGTGGGAAGCGGTCGCGCAAGCCGGCGGGCGCGTTTTCCTGAATCATGGCGTCGAGAAGATTATCGTCGAGAACGGAAAAGCAGTCGGTGTCCGGCTTGAAGATGGCAGCGAAGTGCGCGCGAAGCGTCTGGTGGCGAGTTCGATCAGCCTCGAGCAGACTTTCCTGCGGATGATCGGGCGCGAGAATCTGCCGGCTGCGCTGGTTGCCGAAGTCGAGCACTACCCGCACATGGATTCGACGTTCTTCAGCGTCCATCTGGCGATGACGAAGCTTCCGCAGTATCGCGCGGCGTCATTCGATCCCGATGTCAACCAGGCCTGGGTGGTTAACGTCGGTTACGAAAATCAGCAGCAGTTCAACGACGATTGGCGCGACGTCCGCGCCGGCAAACTCTTGGATCCGCGGCCCAACGCGGCGGTCAATTCGCTCTACGATCCGACCGATGCGCCCGACGGATGTTACACCGGCCTGCTGCGCCAGATGGCGCCCTACAGCCTCGCCAAGGGTGGCCCGGAAGAATGGGACAAGGTGGCGCGCGAGTACGGCCAGCGCTGCATCGAGGTCTGGAAGGCCGCCGCGCCCAACCTGAGCGACGATTCCTTCATCGATTGGGCGACCTACAGCCCGCTCGACATCGTCCGGCGGATGCCGAATATGATTCAGGCCGACTGGATCGGCGGGCTGATCGATCTCGACAACATGCTTGACCATCGCCCCGGCCCGATTCTTTCAGAGTATCGGACTCCGATCGGAAATCTGTACATGTGCGGCGCCACGCAGCATCCCCACGGGTTCGTGACCTTTGCGCCGGCCTACAACGCGCTGGAGATTATCGCGCAGGATCAGCACGTCGATCGCTGGTGGAAATGACCGCTATCGCAGATATCCCGGTGCGGCTCGATGACGGCGCGACCAGCGGGCTCGCCTCGATCGTGCAGCAGTTTCTGGAGCAGCAGCTCGCCGATTCGGCGCGGCGGCGGGTACGCGCGTCGCGTTTGCATGGCCGCCTGGGACTGACCGCGACTGATTACGATGCTTCGGTGACGGTGGATTTTCGCGGTGATGAGATCGCGATTAGCGACGGCAGCACGGGGCCGTTCGACGCCACTATCGCCGGTCCGTACCAGTCGCTCACCAAGCTGCTGCAGGGCCGCAGCAATCCGCTGATCGAGCATCTTCGCGGCCGCCTGAAAGTCACCTCGCGGATCGGCAATCTTTTTTTCCCATATCGGGTTCATCGCCTGATCAAGCTCGCCCCTGAGGGCAATCATTAGGAGGACCGCATGCCAGACGCATCTTATGACGCGGTAATTATCGGAGCGGGCCATAACGGACTGTGCCTCGCCGCCTACCTTGCGCGGGCGGGGATGAAGGTCGGGATGTTCGAGCGGCGCCACGACGAAGGCGGCGGTGCACACACCGACGAGGCCACCGTTCCCGGCTTCTGGCACAACCTCCATGCCCAGTACATGGAGTTCATCGAGATGATGCCCATCTATCGCGACTTCGACCTGCCCAGCTTCGGGGCCCGGGTGGTCAAGCCGGATGCACAGGTCGGAATCACCTTTGCCGACGGCCGGCCGCCGCTCATCATCTACCGGCCCGAACTCGCGGAAAAGACTCATGCCAGTATCGCCTACTACTCGCGCCGCGACGCCGATACTTTCGCTGCAATCCGCGGCAAGGTGCTGGCGGCCAACGATTACATCTCGGCGATGCTCTACAGCCCACCCATGGCCGAGGCGCCGCCCGAGGCCGGCCGCAGCGAAGCCATCATGGGGCGGCTGCTCCAGCTTTGGATTGAGATGGGGTTCAAGCCGCAAGAGATGAACAAGTGCCCCAAAGTGCTGATCGACGAGGTTTTCGAGTCGACCGAGCTGCGCGCGACCCTGTATCGCCAGTGCGTGGAATGGGGCGCGAACCTGCACGCCGGCGACGGCTTTGGATTCGTGATGTGCGTAATCTGGCTGTGCGCGAATCACTACATGTCGATCGGCGGGACGCATACGCTGGCGCATTCGATGGCGGCCGCGGCGCTCGCGGCCGGCGCCGATCTTCGGTACAACAGCCCGGTCGTCGAGATTCTGACTTCAGGCGGACGCGCAACCGGCGTGCGGCTCAAGGACGGACGCACGATCGAGGCGCGCAAAGTGGTCGCCTCCAACGCGGATCCGAAAACCACCTTCGTCGATCTCATCGGATGGGACAAGCTCAGCGATTTCAGAAAAGAGCGGATGTCGAACTGGCGGTTTGGACCTGAGCACGTGCTCGGCACGCCGTCATTCGCGTTGCGCGCGGCGCCCGAATACAAATCGGCGCGCCATAATCGCGACATCAACAAGTGCTTCTACACCATCGTCGGATTCGAAAATGCGCACGAGGTTTCCGACTACATCCTGCAGGCCTACGGCGGCCAGATTCCCGACTTGCCCGGGGCCGGCACCTGGGTCAACTCGCTGTGGGATCCCGGCCAGGCGCCTCCCGGAATGCACGCGATGAACGGATGGTTCTTTTTCCCGAAAGCTTCGTGCCTCAGCCCGGAGGAATGGGACAACATCCGGCGCGACTACAACGGGAAATTCCTGGAGCTGTGGGGCAAATACGCTCCCAACATGACGCGCGACAATGTGATCGCCGACAAGCTTTACGTAGCGCTCGACATTGAGCGCCGGATGTCGATGCCCGAGGGCGATTTCTCCCACGGCCGGCTCAGCCTGATGAATCCCGGGATGCCGCGGGCGCACATCTATCGGAGCGAGGTGGAGGGACTCTACATGTGCGGCGCGTCGGCGGGCGGCGGAGGAATCAGCACGGCCGGCGGCTACAACGCATTCAAGGTCATTGCACACGATTATGGCCTGCCCAAGGTGTGGCAGCGGGAAAATCGGCTCTATTAAGAGAACCGGATCGGGCGCGACGAGAGGATTATCATGCCTGCGATTTACACAACCGAATGGTACGAGGCGATCAAGAAACTGCTCAACGAAAATCCGGAAGTCGATAAAAATTCCCCGCGTGGCACTTTCCACGTGCTGGCGAAGATTGTCGGCGATGCAGGCTCGCTCTATCTCCCGGCCGGCGAGGTGCGCAACTTCGTGGTCTTGTTCGTGGACGGCAAATGCCTCGAGTATCGGCAAGTCGACGTGCCGGCGCCGCGCAAGGATTTCGAGTTCATCTTCGAGCTTCCCGCATCGGTATTCGAAGCGGTCGCGGCGGAGCAGATGGATCTCATCGACGCCGGACTAAAGGGCAGGATCAAAATCACCGGGGACATGCGAATCCTGATCAGGCATGCCGAGTTGGTGAACTCGATCTACGGCGCGTTCGCGCGCGAAGTCGAAACGATTTGGCCCAAGGGCAAGCCCGCCGCCCCGGGCGGCGCTCCCGGCCCAGCTAAACGCTAGGCGCAGTCATCTGCGCGCAGAAAAACCGCTGCACAGGCATGCCGCGGTTTTCGCAATCGCGCCAGAGAACGAGACCGCGGCTGCGCTGCGCGAGTATTGGTTTCTCCTCGCGCGGCGTTCCACCGATGATGTAAAGCGATCCCCCCTTTTCTCCCGCGCATGCTTGCTGCGGCTGTATTGCGGCCTTCGCCGCACAGCCTAACATTCGTTAGGTTCATTGCCATGAGCGTCATTAGGCGCAGTCACTTATGCTCATGGAATTGGTCAGCCTTTGAAGCTGTCGGTTCCCGCGCAGTCTCGCGGCCCGGCTCCGGCCGGCGCTGGTGCACTCCGGTTATCATTGGTCGCACCTGTGACACCCAAGTTGCAACTGCGACACTGAATTTATCTCCATCCCGCTTGAACCTAACGAGCGTTAGGGAACGATGAGTGCTCCGATCCCGGCTCGCGAGCGCCGTCGCATGAAATCATATTCCAGAAAAAAATGGCGCGGATCGAACCATCGCGGCTGTAGCCATAAGCGCCACAGGCAGCGAGGAAATTGAATTCAGCAGCCCCACGCGCCGGGGCCGCGTGGCACGAGCAGTGCATGCGTAAAACCCGATCGCGCTCGCAAGGATTCCTAATCACCAGCGAGGTGAAATGCTCGAGCCAAATACAAGTTGACAGGTCCTTCAGGCGGCGCGATGCTCGGGCGCAGTCACGCGCCTTAGTGCGGCGGGATGCGTCCGAATTGAGGGTGCCTTCGAACGAGGGACCGGGGTTAATTTTATGTCAGCGCAAAAAAGGATGAGAGAGGCAATGCCATGAGCCAACGACAACTCGCTATGGTGATCAACCTCGATAAATGTATCGGGTGTCAGACCTGCACGGTCGCGTGCAGCACTCACCGTCTTAACCATCCCGGCACGGAGATGCTCCGCTATATATGGTGCGAGACCAAGCCGGGCGAGGGATGGCCCAAGGGATGGATGGAGATGGGCCGGAAGATGCCGGACCCGGTGCGGGACTACGGCGGAACGTGGAAGTTCAACTGGGAGGAGGTCTACACGTCTCCAGTGGGCGCCAAGTACCTGCATCCGGTGTCCAAAGAAACCGGAGAGCCGGTGAAGTGGGGACCGATTTGGGAGGAAGACCAGGGCGGCGGCGAATGGCCGAACGGGTACTTCTTCTACATGCCTCGGCTCTGCAATCAGTGCACCGATGCGCCTTGCATCGCCGTCTGCCAGGAACACTTCGCGAAGGGCGGCGGGACCCCGTCCAGCCAGGGGAACGGGCACAAGAAATCGTTGTACAAGCGCGAGGAGGACGGAATCGTCCGCATCGATCCGAGTTCGTGCGACGAATGCGGCCTGTGCGCAGCCGCCTGCCCCTACAAGATTCCGATGGAGAACATCGCAACCGGCGCCTACGAGATGTGCGACTTCTGCGCGGGCCGGGTGGACAACAACTACGCTCCCGTATGCGCCAAGAGCTGCCCCGCGCGCGGGATGTACTTCGGTTACCTGGACGACAAGGAGAGCTTCGTCGCCAAGCTGGTCAACGAATACAAAGTCGCGTTGCCACTGCGTCCCGACTTCAACACCGGCCCGAATGTTTACTATGTACCGCCTTTCATCCGGCCCTCGAGCTTCACAGCCGGCAATAAGCCGACCGGTCAAGCCGATATACCGGTGGACCTCCTGCGCAAGTACTTCGGACCCGGTCTTGACCAGGCGATGGCTACGCTCAAGGACCATCGCGCCCGCGCCACTCGCGGCGAACATTCCGAATTGATGGATTTGCTCATCATCTACAAATGGTCGGAGGCCTTCACTCCGTTCAAGGTCGAAGCCCCGGTCGAATCGATCGAGCAGGGCCCGCAGACCGGGAAGGTGCGCGCGTAATGGCCAAGCAAAAAGACGGCGAAAATGCGGTGAGCCGCCAAACGGCCACCGAAGCCAATCAGGACTACTGGCAGTGGGATCGATGCCGATGGGGAACCCATCGCGTCAACTGCTATCCGGGCAGTTGCCCGTTCCGCGTCTATGCCAAGGACGGCAAGGTGATTCGCGAGGAGATCTCCTGCACCTACCCGGAGTTCTCCGATCCCGATCACAAGGTGCCCGACTACAATCCGCGTGGATGCCAGAAAGGCTACCAGCACTCGATAGCGATGTATGGCCCCGACCGGCTGTTGTACCCGATGAAGCGGGTGGGCGAGCGCGGCAGCGGCAAGTGGGAGCGGATTAGCTGGGACCAGGCCTACGACGAAATCGCCAGCAAGCTCGTCGACATAATCCAGAAATATGGGCCGCAGGCGATTTCCGACGACCACGGAACCAACGGCGCCGGCGTGTTGCGCGGCGGCGGCGAGGGTGCGTCGACCGGCTTCGTGTCGCGCCTGGGCGGAGTCAGCTCCGATCTCAATTTTCTGATCGGTGATTTCAACCCCGGCCAGTACCTGACCTTCGGGCAATTCCAGCACGCTCCGGGAATCGAGACCTGGTTCCTCGCCGATACGGTCATCGCGCTCTCGAATCCGGTGTATGGGAACATTCCCGATATCCATTATATTCTGGAGGCGCGCTACCGCGGGGCGAAAGTCGTCGCGATCGCACCCGACAAGAATGCCACTTCCCAGTTGGCTGACATGTGGCTGCCGGTCAACTGGTCGGCCGACCCGGCGCTGTGGCTCGGCGTCTGCAAAATCCTGATCGATAAGGGATGGGTCGACCTCGAGTTCATGAAGGAACAGACCGATCTCCCGGTGCTGGTCCGCGGGGACGATCAGCGGTTCCTGCGCGCGTCCGATTTAACCGAAGGCGCAGACGGGGAGCAGCACTTCGCAATCAACAGCGCCACCGGCAAACCCGAGCCGCTGCCCAAGGGCACGCTCGCGATGCCGTTCGACTACGCGCTGGAGGGCAAATGGAAAGTTACCCTCAAGGACAAGAAGCAGATCGAGGTCACGACGGTCTACGAGCTGCTGAAGAAGCGAATCGCTGAATACACGCCGGAAAAGGTGCAAGAGATATCGGGCATCCACCCCGATCAGCTCGCCCAGTTGGCCGAACTCGTCAAGCCGCCGCGCAAGGTGTTCGTCTTCGTCAACTGGAACGCCGGCAAGCTCTACCATGGCGACCTGCTCGAGCGTTCCTACTGCTACATGCTCGCGCTCACCGGAAACGTCGGCAAGGCGGGCACGGGATCGCGGGGATGGTCGGCCGGAGCCGAGTATATCGGTGGCGCCGCCGTCGTCGGCGGGATGCCCAATGAGGTGCTCGAGACCGGCGATCCTCTGCTTCACGCGATGAATATGTCGCAGAAGATACAGGAAGACTATAAGACATATTTCAAAATGGACCCGACGATGCCTCCGCAAGAGGCTTCTTTGGGTGCGCTCCGTGAAGGTCTCAGGATGAGCGGCACACTGTCGCCGCCGGTTTGGCTCTGGTACCACCACGCGGGTTACAAGGAGGTTTGGGACAAGTTCCTCGACGACCCAAACGCGCCCAAGAAAATCAGCGAGTACGCGGAGGAATCGCTCGCCGCCGGCTGGTGGAACGGGTTCGTGCACCCCGCCAAGGACGTCACTCCAAAGGGGCTGCTGGTATCCGGGTCGAATCCGCTCCGCCGTCATCGCGGCGGCATGAACACCTACCTGAAGACCTTGTGGCCGAAGCTCGAGCTAATCGTGGTGTTGGATCCGCGCTGGAGCACCACCGGACTCTACGCCGACTACACGCTGCCGGCCGCATCGTTCTATGAGTACGCTGACGCCAAGTACTCGACGCCGGCGACCCGCTTCAGCACATTCACGGACCAGACCGTGCCGATGCTCGGCGAGTCCAGATCCGACCGCCAGATCACGCTTGCCCTGCTCAAACGCATTCAGGAACACCTACTGAAGCGAGGCGTGGAAAAGTACATGTCCCTGGACCGGGAGATCGTCGTCAAGGAGCTCTACTGGCGGGCCACCTTCGGAGGACGCTACGGCGAAACCAACGAAGACGAAGAGCGGCTGGTAAACGACACCTATAACGCGCTCGGGAAGATGGGCTGGTTCGAAAGCCTCGACGGGGAAGAACTCACGCTCGACAACCTGCGCAAGAACGGCAAAGCGTGGCTGAGCGGTCGCCCCGCCTGGCATGCGACCGTGGTCCAGAACTCGGACATCGTTCCGGGCGAGATATTCTGGCCGTTCCGCGATCAGCTCGAACAAAAGGTGCCGTACGCGACCACTACCCGGCGAATGGAGCTGTACCTCGACCATCCGTGGTTCATCGAGGCCGACGAGCACCTCGTCCGATACAAGCAGCCTCCCTACATCGGCGGTCATCAGCCCTTGCGGCTTACCAGCGGACATCTCAGATGGAGTGTCCACTCGAACTGGGTAGTGTCCTACGAGATGCTGAAGCTGCATCGCGGCGAGCCTTTCGCGTTCATCAATAGCGACGTCGCGAAGAAAAAGGGCATCGCGGATAATGACTATATCCGCGTTTACAATGACTACGGCTCTTTCATAACCCGGGCGAAGCTCAGTTCCTGTACCCGGCCCGATCAGTTGGTCATCTACCACGCATGGGAGCCGTATCAGTATCCTAATTGGATGCCGTACGATGGTCTGCTGCCCGGCCCGCCCAAGGGCCTGCACTTCGCAGGTGGCTACCGCCATTACGAATACACCCTGTGGAACTGGGCGCCGTCGCAGTCGGACCGGCAGACCAACATCGACTTCGAAAAGGCGAGTCCCCAACCGTAGCTGCGGAGGCCGTGAAAATGGCAAACGGATTGGATAAGCCTCAGGGCGCCGTGTCGAAACGGGACTCCGTGCAGGAGCAGCGCGAATATTTCCAATGGGACAGCTGCAAGTGGGGCACCCATCGGGTGAACTGCTACCCGGGCAGTTGTCCCTTCCGCGTCTATGCCAAGGACGGCAAGGTAATTCGCGAGGAAATCTCGTGCAGCTATCCGGAGTTCGACGACCCCGACTCGAAGGTGCCCGACTACAATCCGCGCGGATGCCAGAAAGGCTATCAACATTCGCGCTCGATGTACGGACCCGACAGGGTGTTACACCCGATGAAGCGGGCGGGCGAGCGCGGCAGCGGAAAATGGGAAAAGATCCCCTGGGAGCAGGCCTTCGAGGAGATCGGCGAGAAGATCGCCGGCGTCATCCAGAAGTACGGCCCCAAGGCGCTGATGGACGACCACTGCGCCAACGGCATCGGAGTGTTTCGCGGCGCTGCCGAAGGCTCGACCACCGGCATGACTTCGTTACTCGGTGGAGTGAGCCTCGATCTCGACTTCGTGAGCGGCGACTTCAAGGTCGGCCAGTGGCTGACCTTTGGCGAGATGCACCACGAGCCCGGAATCGAGAACTGGTTCCTGGCCGACACTATCATTCTGATGTCCAATCCGGTGTACGCGAACATTCCCGACATTCACTACATCCTGGAATCCCGCTATCGCGGCGCCAAGATAATCGCCGTCGCACCGGACAAGAACCCTTCCTCCCAGTTCGCCGACATTTGGGTACCGATCGACTGGTCGGCCGACCCCGCGCTGTGGCTCGGGGTGGCAAAGATTCTGATCGACAAGGGATGGATCGACGAGCCCTTCGTCAAGGAACAGACCGACTCGCCAATCCTGGTTCGTTCAGATGATGGCCGGTTCCTGGCAGAGTCCCACCTGCGCGAGGGCGGAGACGCTGAACAGTTCTATGCAATCGACAGCGCGACCGGAAAGCTCGTGCAGATGCCCAAGGGCACGCTGGAGATGGCCGCCGACTATGCGCTCGACACGCGCACCAGCGTGAGCCTGAAGGACGGCAGCAAGATCGAGGTTCGATCCGTTTTCAACCTGCTCAAGGAACGGCTTCTCGGCTACACCCCGGACAAGGTCCACGAGATGTCGGGTGTTCACCCGGAAACGCTCCAGCAGATCGCCGAGCTATGCCGGCCGCCTCGCAAGATTTTCGGCTATATCAACTTCGTTCAAGGCAAGCTCTATCACGGTGATCTGCTCGAGCGCTCCTATTGCTACATCCTTGCGCTGACCGGCAACGTCGGCAAACCGGGCACCGGCACCCAGGGCTGGTCGCCGGGTACGGAGATCTCGGCCTCGATGGCGGCAGTCGCCGGGATGCCCAAGCAGGTGATCGAATCGGCCAACCCGATCGCCGGGGCCGCGACCTTGTCCCAGATGATGCATGACGATTACAAGATGCGCTTTAAGATGGACCCCACGATGCCGCCGGTCGAGGTCGCCAACGGCGCGACCCATGAGGGCCTGAAGATGTCGGGCACGCTCACGCCCGGGGTTTTTCTCTGGTATCGGCATGCTGGGTACAAAGAAGTCTGGGACAAGCATCTGCACGATCCATATACCGACAAGAAGATCAGTGACTACGCCGAAGACGCAGTCGCCAAGGGCTGGTGGGACGGATTCGACCAGAAGGTCACGCCGCGCGCCATGTTCGTATCAGGATCGAATCCGCTGCGCCGTCATCGCGGCGGCATGAACACCTATATAAAGACCCTATGGCCGAAGCTCGAAACGATCGTCGTATTCGATCCCCGCTGGAGTACCACCGGCCTCTACGCCGATTATGTATTGCCGGCCGCCTCTCACTATGAGTATGCGGATGTAAAGTACTCGACGCCCGGCACGCGCCTCCTATGCTTCACCGATCAGTCGGTGCCGATGCAGGGAGAGTCCCGCTCGGACCGCCAGATTGCCCTGGGCGTGTTGCGCAGCATCGCCAAGCACTTGAAGGCCCGCGGCATTGAAAAGTACATGGCCGGCGAAAACCGCGAGATCATCGTCGACGACCTGTACTGGCGGGCGACCTACGGCGACCGCTATGGCGAGACCAACGCCGACGAAGAGCACATGGTTGACGACTGCCTGCATTCCCTCGGCGAGATGGGATGGCTCACCAGCCTTGATGGTGAAGACGTTGACCTCGCCAACATGCGCAAGAACGGCAAGGCCTGGCTGAGCGGCCGCCCGCCCTGGCACGGGATGGTATGCCAGAGTTCGGACATGATCCCGCGCCATGTCCATGTGCCGATGAGAGACCAGGTGGAACTGAAGGTCCCGTACGCGACTACCACCCGGCGCATCGCGTTCTACATCGATCACCCGTACTTCGTCGAAGCGGACGAGTCCCTCGTCCGCTGTAAGCGGCCTCCCGATATCGGCGGTCATCAGCCGATGAGAATCACCGGCGGCCACGTCCGATGGAGCATCCACGCCAATTGGCATACCTCGCTCGAAATGATGAAGCTGCATCGCGGCGAGCCTTTCGCCTTCGTCAATAACACTGCTGCGCGCGAAAAGGGCGTCGAGGACGGCGAATTCATTCGCGTGTATAACGACTATGGCTCATTTCTGGTGAGAGCGAAGCTCTCCGCCTGCGTGCGGCCCGACCAAGTGGTCGTCTACCACGCGTGGGAGCCGTATCAGCATCCCAATGGCATGCCCGCGGACGGCCTGATGCCCGGCCCGCCCAAGGGGCTCCACTTTGCCGGTGGCTATCGGCATTTTGAGTACACGCTGTTTAGCTGGGCGCCGTCGCAGAGCGACCGGCAGACCAACGTCGCGTTCGAGAAGGCGAGCTTTCAGGGATAGCAAGGGGATTGCGGACAAATGGCAAACCAAGTGGATAAGTCTGCCGCCCCTGCCTCAAGGCGGGACTCGGTGCAGGAGCAGCGTGAATATTTCGAATGGGACAGCTGCAAGTGGGGCACCCATCGGGTGAACTGCTACCCGGGCAGTTGCCCGTTCCGGGTCTATGCCAAGGACGGCAAGGTGATTCGCGAGGAAATCTCGTGCACCTATCCGGAGTTCGACGACCCCGAGTCCCGCGTGCCCGACTACAATCCGCGCGGATGCCAGAAAGGCTATCAACATTCGCGCGCGATGTACGGCCCCGACCGGGTGTTGCACCCGATGAAGCGGGCGGGCGAGCGCGGCAGCGGAAAATGGGAAAAGATCTCCTGGGACCAGGCCTTCGACGAAATCGGCGGGAAGATCGCCGATGTCATCCAGAAGTACGGTCCCAAGGCGCTGATCGACGACCACGCCGCCAACGGCATAGGAGTGTTTCGCGGCGCCGCAGAGGGCTCGACCACCGGCATGACTGAGCTACTCGGTGGAGTGAGCTTCGACCTCGACTTCGTGACCGGCGACTTCAAGGTCGGCCAATGGCTGACCTTCGGCGAGATGCATCACGCGCCCGGGATCGAGAACTGGTTTCTGCCGGACACTATCATTCTGATGTCCAACCCGGTGTACGCGAACATTCCCGACATACACTACATCCTGGAAGCCCGTTATCGCGGCGCCAAGATAATCGCCGTCGCACCGGACAAGAATCCTTCCTCCCAGTTCGCCGATATCTGGGTACCGATCGACTGGTCGGCGGACCCCGCGCTGTGGCTCGGGGTGGCAAAGATTCTGATCGACAAGGGATGGATCGACGAGCCCTTCGTCAAGGAACAGACCGATTCGCCGGTCCTGGTTCGATCCGACGACCGCCGGTTCCTGAGAGAATCCGACCTGAGCGAGGGCGGAGACGCTGAACAGTTCTACGCGATCGACAGCAAGACCGGACAGCCTGTGCAGATGCCCAAGGGCACGCTGGAGATGGCCGCCGACTACGCGCTCGACACGCGCGCCAGCGTGCGCCTGAAGGACGGCAGCAAGATCGAGGTTCGAACGGTTTTCAGCCTGCTCAAGGAGCGGCTTGCCGACTACACGCCGGAGAAGGTCCACCAGATGTCGGGGGTTCACCCGGACACGCTCTATCAGATCGCGGAGCTCTGCCGGCCGCCGCGCAAGATTTTCGGCTATATCAACTTCATTACCGGCAAGCTCTATCACGGCGATCTGCTCGAGCGCTCGTACTGCTACATCCTTGCGCTGACCGGCAACGTCGGCAAACCGGGCACCGGCACCCAGGGCTGGTCGCCGGGGACGGAGGTCTCGGCCTCGATGACGGCTGTCGCCGGGATGCCGAGGCAGGTGATCGAATCGGCGAACCCGGTCGCCGGGGCCGCCACCTTGACCCAGCTGATGATGGAGGATTACAAGACGCGGCTTAAGATGGACCCGACGATGCCGCCGGTCGAGGCCGCCAACGGCGCGACGCGTGAGGGCCTGAAAGGGTTTCTCACGCCCGGGGTTTTTCTCTGGTATCGCCACGCCGGATACAAGGAAGTCTGGGACAAGCATCTGCACGATCCATATACGGACAAGAAGATCAGTGACTACGCCGAAGACGCAGTCGCCAAGGGCTGGTGGAAGGGGTTCGATCAGGAAGTCACGCCGCGCGCCATGTTCGTATCAGGATCGAATCCGCTGCGCCGTCATCGCGGCGGCATGAACACTTATATAAAGACCCTGTGGCCGAAGCTCGAAACGATCGTCGTGTTCGATCCCCGCTGGAGCACGACCGGCCTCTACGCCGACTATGTATTGCCGTCTGCGTCCTACTACGAATACGCGGATGTAAAGTACTCGACCCCCGACACGCGCCTCCTATGCTTCACCGATCAGTCGGTGCCGATGCAGGGAGAGTCGCGCTCGGACCGCCAGATTGCGCTGGGCGTGTTGCGCAACATCGCCAAGCACCTGAAGGCCCGCGGCATCGAGAAATACGCGTCGGGCGATCGCGAGATCATCGTTGACGACCTGTACTGGCGGGCTACCTTCGGCGACCGCTATGGCGAGACCAACGCCGACGAAGAGCGCATGGTCGACGACTGCCTACGTTCCCTCGGCGAGATGGGCTGGCTTACGACGCTCGATGGCGAGGACCTTAGCCTCGCCAACCTGCGCAAGAACGGCAAGGCCTGGCTCAGCGGCCGTCCGCCCTGGCACGGTATCGTATGCCAAAGTTCGGACATGGTCGCGCGCCATGTCCATGTGCCGATGAGAGACCAGGTGGAACTGAAGGTCCCGTACGCAACTACCACCCGGCGCATGGAGCTCTACATCGACCACCCGTACTTCGTCGAGGCGGACGAGGCTCTGGTCCGCTTCAAGCGGCCGCCCGATATCGGCGGTCATCAGCCCATGAGAATCACCGGCGGCCACGTCCGATGGAGCATCCACGCCAATTGGCATACCTCGCTCGAAATGATGAAGCTGCATCGCGGCGAGCCTTTCGCCTTCGTCAACAACACTGCCGCGAGCGGAAAGGGCATCGAGGACGGCGAATTCATTCGCGTGTACAACGACTACGGCGAATTTTTGGTCAGAGCGAAGCTGTCCGCCTGCGTGCGGCCTGATCAGTTGGTCATTTACCACGCGTGGGAGCCGTATCAGCATCCCAAAGGCATGCCCGCGGACGGCCTGATGCCCGGCCCGCCCAAAGGGCTTCACTTTGCCGGCGGCTATCGGCATTTTGAGTACACGCTGTTTAGCTGGGCGCCGTCGCAGAGCGACCGGCAGACCAACATCGCGTACGAGAAGGCGAGCTTTCAGGGTTAATTATGTCTAAAGTCGGCGGTGCGTTGCCATCGTGGTATTGGCCTGCAGGCATCCCGCGTCGAGTTCCGGTAGCACAGCAGCCGCTCGGCCGTTTGTTCCGGCAGCGATTCGCGACGATGAAGGACCGAATCGCGGCCGCGGACAAGAATGTCCGCATCACTTACGGTGAACTGCTTGAGCAAAGCTTGAGTCTCGCCGGCGGCATCCAGGCCGCCGGCCTCACCGGCACCATCGCGATCTCCGATCCTGATCCGCTCGAGAGCCTCTGCCTGTGCCTTGCCGCTTTGTTCGCCGGGCGACGCGTATTGCTCGCAGACCCCCGAGACTCCGCCGAGCAGCTCGCGGCCCGGCTTGCCGAGGCAAAAGCCTCTGCCCTCATCACTTCGGATGGCACCGGCCCCGCGCAAGCCGTGGACGTCAAAATGGTCGCCAGGAGAGACCTGCAAGGGACCTTTAGCGAAGCCGGCACCAATATGCGCGCGACGGAGCCCGCGGTTCTGCTTCCCAGCGGCCATGGACTGATCGCGCACTCACATTTCTCTCTGTCGGCGATGGCCGCCTCGATGGCGGCATTCATTCCACGTCTGCGCGAGGTTCCGTTTGTATGCACCGAACCTTCAATCGGATCCTGGGAGATGCTGACAGGTATCCTGCTCGCCATTTCACAGGGTAAGCCGGTTGTATTTGCCAGCCTCGAACAGTTCGACACCGGCGAATTGGCCGACCTCACCAATGACGCCTATATGATTATTCAACGAAGCCAAGCCGACGCAATATTGGCGGACGGTCGGATGCCGCCGATGATGAGTCGATCTGCTCATGTCTTCGTATCCACTGGATCTTTCACGCCGCGATGGCGCCGCCGGATGGAGTCGTTCTGTGGCCGGCCGATCTTTCCGCTCTGGGGACTGCCCGAGGTCGGCCCTCTGGTTGCCGCTCATCCCACGTGGATTCCGCCGCATGGACACGGATTTCCGCTGGTCAATGTCTCTCTGATTCCGATCGAGCCGAAAAGCGGCAAGATTTCGATCGTGCCGTGGGAGATGCTCGACCAGGCGGAGGTCGGCGTCGAGGCGCTATCCGCGATGGTCGGCTACGTCGAGCCGGCGCGCAACGTCGGCGCCAAAATCGGCACCGCTTTGAGGACCCGCCAGGTCGCCGCGATGGATCATGTTGGCGTGGTGGTCCTGCAGGGCAGCCCATTCGACGGCCTGGGAGCCGCCGGTGGCAACTGAGAATGCATACCTGTTTTTCGACGTTCCCGGCGGCCGTCTTGCTTTCGGCGACGGAGACCTCGACATCTGGGCAGAGCATCTCGCCTGGTGTTACCGCATGATGGGCGTCGGAGACGGCGCAACTGTCGCGGTTCAGGACTTCGGCAGCAGCCCCATTTCGTTCCTCGGCTCGAGTCTGCTGATGCCGGGGCTGCGTCGCGGAGTCGCCGAACGCATCGATGGCCGCTTCATTTGCCTCGACGCTTCCGCGGAGCGGGTGACGCTCACCCCCGCTCTCTTGGCGCAACTGGATGTCGACGCGCTCGTGATCAGAGAAGACATGCTCGAGCTGCTTTCCGCGGAGCTGGACAAAAGGGGATTCCCGGCGCTCGCACAGCGCTCGATGAAAACAATTGTGGTGTTCGGCGACGAGCCGGCGCGCTTTCAATCCGGTCCGCTTCCAGCCGTCGCGCCATTTCATGCACGTCGAAAACGCGCTTCTGCTCGCTCCCCAGTGCGTCAAGTGCGATTGTTTCCATCTTCGCGAAGGATTCTACCAGGTCGACGGACGCGTCATTCGCAACCTCCGGCTCGCCGCGCCGGCCTACGGCCTGTCGCACGGCGAAATGTTCTCGCCTTCGCACTGTGCCGCGGGCAGCGGCGACTGGTGTATCGGCTGGTCAGATCGCGGACAAGGTGTTTGATCGGCGATGCGTGACGTTACTTCGAGCTGCGCACCCAGCGACGCCATCGAGGCCCTTTCGGGCGCGCAATTGATTGCCTGGCAGACCGGCCGCCTGCGCGAGGTCGCCGGACCACGCCTACCGGCAGGTTCCATTTTACCGCGAACTGTGGGACAAGGCCGGCGTTCGAGCCGGGATTGCTTCGTTCGATCGAAGATCTCACGCGTTTCCCGACGATTTCAAAGCAGGACCTGGTACAAGCGGGCAGCGGTTGGACCAATCCCGATCAGGGCCCCGTCGCATTCAGCACGCGCGGCACTTCCGGTGCTCCGCTGCTCGTATGGCTGAGCGCGGAGGAAGAGGAAGCGTACATACAGCCGACGATGCGCGGTTTTCGATGGGCGGGGTTCCGGCCCGGGATGACCGCCCTGTTGATGAGCCCGGTGTGGCACCGCCTGGCGGCCAACGAGGCGCACGCGATCGCGCGCTTGGGCGGGCGCTGCGCCTTTTTCTGGGGGAGCATGGGAACCGAGTTCACCGACTCCTTCCTTCATACGCTGTCCTCGCAGCGCCCGGAATTCATCACCACCACCGCGCCGTTCCTGCTCTCCCTGATTAAAGGGAGCACCGCCGCTACGGCTCAGCTGCACCAGCTCTTCAAAGGCGTACGCTCGATAGTCGTCGTCGGCTTGCCGCTCACGCCGCGCATGCGCGAGTTCCTTCGCGACCGCCTCGGGGTCGGCGATATCTTCGAACGGGGTGGCACGCAGGAAGGCGCTGCGATCGACGAATGCCGGCTGCATACCGCTCCCCACGTGCACGAGGACGTCTGCTACCTCGAGGTCATAGACGATGCCGGCATTCAAGTCGCGCCCGGCTTGCGCGGCCGCCTGATCGTCACCAAGCTCAGCACTGCAGGGAGCATCTTCGTGCGCTACGACACTGGTGACATTGCCGCATTCGCGCCCGGCCAATGCGGGTGCGGTTGCGGCTTTCGCAGACTCAAGATTTACGGGCGTCCCGAGAGCAGCGTGCTCGTCGGCGACCGCCTGATTACCGCTTACGACGTTCGCATGTGCATCGAGGAAGACCCCGCGCTGGTGGGCCGCAACGTGTTGCTGATCCGCGAGGCGAACGCCAGCGCCGGCGTCCTGACCGTCGCCGTCGAAGGCGAAGCCCGTGACCCGGCCGGGCTGCAAGAGCGCCTGCGCCGGCAGCTCGCGGTCGCCGCCGCCAACATCGTCTGGCTCGGCGATCTCAGGGTCAACTGGGGTTTCCGCCAGGTGCTCGACGCTCGCGAGATACCAATCTCCCGGAATTGATGGAGGCGCCGATGAAACTGATGCTCCCGACCAATTGGGATCCCGAACTCATCGCGCAAATTGCGCCGTTCAAGCCCGATTACATCTACGGAAGCCTGCCCAGCGAGGCTACGCTGCGCTCGTCGCAGATGCTGTCGGACGCCAGCGAAGACGATGTCGCGCTCCATGTTTCACAGGCGTCGAAGCACGGCATCCGTCTCGTTTACGTCATGAATGCCACCTGCCTGGGAAACAAGGAATACTCCGAAGAAGGCCGTGGCCAGCTCTTGCAGCGTCTCCAGTGGCTGGTCGATATCGGGGCCGCGGCCGTGGTCACCGCCAATCCGTTCGTGATGGAGCTGGTGCGCGAGCATTTTCCCTCGCTCGAGCTCCACATTTCGGTGCTTGCATCCGTCAATGACGCCCGCAAGGCGAAATTCTTCGACGACCTGGGCGCCACCGTGATTCATCTCGACCCGCAGATTAATCGCGACTTCCGCCATCTCGAAGCCATTCGCAAGGCGGTCGGATGCCGTATCTCGGTGGTGGTCAACGAAGGATGCCTGCTGAGCTGTCCCATCCGCCAGTATCACTCCAACATGATTTCCCACTCGGGGGAAAGCATCACCAGCCGATACTACGTGGACTACTGCTATTACCGTTGCTCGCTGCTCAAGCTGAACGACCCCGCCGAGCACCTTCGCTCGCCATGGGTCAGACCCGCGGATCTGGCCGTTTACGAAAACCTGGGGATCGACCTGTTCAAGGTTGCCGGCCGCGAAAAGATGGAAGAGGGACCCAGCTCGCACACCGACTGGATCGCGATGGTCGCCAATGCCTACTACTCCCGGCGCTGCGACGACGTCGCCCGCCTGCTGGTCGGCGTCCAGCCGCCTCACAAGCTCTTCGGCGAGGAGCCGGAGCCGTTGGCGGTAAGAATCGACAGCGCGGCGCTCGACGGGTTCATCCGCTTCTTCCAGGACGACCATTGTTTGCTCGATTGCAACAAGTGTGATTATTGCGGGAATTGGGCCGAGCGCGCGGTCCACGTCATCGGGCAAACCGATCCAATGCGCGCAGGCGCTCGCAGACGACGTACAAACCATTCGTGTCGGAAGTTATCGGAGTGGCAAGTGAACCAAGCAACTCAATCACTCGACCTGCAACTTTTGGCTGCGATCCATATGCTTTTTGCGGCCGTGTTTGTCGGCTCCAATGTGTTTCTGGATTTCCTTTTGACCCCGCGTCTCGATCTGATTCCGCCGGGACAGGCGGCGCGCCTCGGCGACAAGCTCGGCACCGACTTCGCCTGGCTGAACTGGATCGCCCTGATCGGCTCCCCCACCAGCGGGATCCTGCTGCTGTGGCGACTCGGCAATTTGCCGTCGTTGCTCGACCGTTCCTTCCTCCTCGGCGGTTACGGCGTCGCCCTGCTGTGCATGATGACGCTCTGGCTGAGCTTGGTTATTACCGCTTCCATCCTGACCTTCTACTTGCGCCCGCGCGTCGTGGTGAAATTGCCCTACGATGCCACCCGCCAGCAGGTCGAGGGCTCTCGTACTGACGCCATGAACTATGCGGACTGGATGAAGACGCTGGCGCGTTACAACGTTTACGCGTCGTGCACCATAATACTCATTGGCGGCTTCCTGCGCTTCGGAGGTTTTCCATTCTGAGATCATGGCAGCCAGCCCTCCCACCGCAGCTCCCTTGACTGGCGCGCGACCGCTCGGCGTATTGGATAGACGACCCGTGGCATCAGACAACCAAAGTGCAACCGTCCGAACCGAGCCGTCGCCGCTGCGCGACCGATTCGGGCGCACCATGAAGAAGCTGCGCATCTCGCTGACCGATCGCTGCAATTTCCGTTGCGTTTATTGCATGCCGGAGCATCCGGTCTGGGGCCCCAAGGATTTCGTCCTCAGCCTCGAAGAACTCCATCATCTGGCCTCCGTCTTCGTAACTCGCTTTGGCGTCGAGCAGATTCGCCTGACCGGTGGCGAGCCCCTGCTGCGCACCGGTGCGCCGCGGCTCGTGTCGATGCTCCACGGTCTGCGCGCCGCCGGTCTTCGCCGCGTCTCGCTCTCGACCAACGGCGCGCTGCTGGCGCGCCACGCCCGGGAACTCGCCGACGCCGGCCTGGACGGCGCCAACGTCAGCCTCGACTCGCTCTCTCCCGACCGCTTTCACCAAATCACCGGAGGCGGCAACCTGCACGAAGTTCTGCGCGGGATCGAGAGCGCGCGCGAGGCCGGAATACCGCTGAAACTCAATGCCGTGATCATGCGCGGGGCCAATGAGGACGAAGTCCCGGCGCTCGCGCAATGGGCCTATCGCGCCGGTATCCCGCTGCGCTTTATCGAGTTCATGCCGCTGGACAGCCGCGATCTTTGGAGCCGCGACAAGGTCTTCACCGAGCGCGAGATCGTCGAACTTCTGGCCCGCGATTTCGAGGTCAAGCAGCTTGCGCGCACCGAAGAACCGGCCAGCTACTATCTCTTGAACGGGCACTTCCGCCTCGGGGTAATTTCGACAATCTCCAATCCGTTCTGCGCGCGATGCGATCGTATCCGGCTTACCGCCGATGGCAGGCTGTTCGCCTGCCTGTTCGCGGCCGCGGGCGCCGATCTCAAAAGCGCGCTGCGCCCCGCGGGCGATCCGGATTTGCTCGAATCGCGAATCGAGGCGGCGATCTGGAACAAATCACCCGGCTTCGTCGAAGAATCCGCGTCAACCGACCGCAAGAATGTGGGGATGCACGTGCTCGGGGGCTGAATCCAGTGAGTAGAGGTTACCCCTATTAACACAACGACCAGACCCATTATCGCGCGGCGCACGCTCGTTCGACTAATTGCGATCGTGCTGCTTGCTCTGTTGGCCCAACCGAGCGCGCCGAACTCCGCCGCGGCCCAGGTTCGGCCCGGAGACCTGATCACCACCGCCAACGCGTACAAGGCAAAAGAGCTGGTGTCACCCGGCGTTTATCTCAGGATAACCCGCGGGATGAGCATGCAGATCGTGCCAACCGAACGCATCGAATGGCCGCCGCCGTACCGGCAGGCCACCGAGAAATATTCCTCGCAGGTCCGGCTTTCCAATGAACATCGGAGCATGGTGGGATACGTAGCGGGCCTGCCCTTCCCTTTCATCGATCCGAACGATCCCGATGCCGGAACCAAAATCATGTGGAACAACACCTTCCGGCCGGCTTCCACCGATGATTACGACGCGCGCGATTTCGCCTGCATCAGCGAGTACGAAGGGTTGAATCGGCCGTACGCTCCGATCGACTACTACGAGTTCGGCCATCTGGCCAGTTACAACCTTGTCGGCCGCACCGAGGTCGAGCCGACACCTACCGACCCCGATTTCCTTACCAGCGGGCGGCTTTTGCTGATCGGCTTCTATCCATTTCTGGCGCCGGAAGAGGATCGTGGCCGTGGCACGGTCCGCTATCGATATGCCGATCCGCTCAGGGGTGACGACACTTGGGGCTGGAACCCCGGGAATCGGCGAATCAGGAGGCTTAGCGAGACGTTCTTTTCATCGACGCCCGGTGCGATTACGTGGTCAAACGACAGTTTTCAGGGGTTTGCCGCCAAGAATGAAAATTACGACTGGCGCCTGCTCGGCGAGAAACCCATGCTTGCTTCCATAGCCGCCGCGCACGTGCCCGAAGTCACCTGCCCGACCGACGGAGGCGCCAGCGCATGTCCCGAGCGCTGGGAAATGCGCCGGATGTACGTCGTCGAGGGTGTCCCCCGGCGCGACCGCGTTCCCGAAGAGTTGTACGCACGCCACGTCATGTACCTGGATGCCGAGGCGGAGTACATAATGTACCAGGATTTCTACAACCGGGCAGGCGAGCTCTGGAAAAACTACGTAACCTGGATGGCATATCGCGATCGCGCCGTACCGGACGCGCGCGTCGCGATTTTCCCGTTCAAACGCCTGTTCCAGGTCGGCGCGAGCATCGATGATCTGCCCGCCGGATTCGCCACGATGTGTTACCTTCCCTCACAGGACACAAACGAGCACGAGTCCTGGTACATCAACATGGGCGCGGTGGACAAGAGTTTCTTCACTGTCCAGGCGCTCACTGCGGCTGCGCCGTGAGCTGCGCCAGGGAAGCCCGATGTTCAGGCGGTTCGAGTTCGAAAAGGAATTATACGAGACGCTGGAGTTTATTCCGCTCTCGGTACGGCGCAAACTGGACCTTGCCGGCGTGAAGCTCCATTTGAAAGAATGGCAGGCGCTCTCGCGGGTGGAACGCCAGGTGATCTGCCACTTCCCGGTCGCATCCCCGGAGGAATGCGCCGTGCTGGCGGCCTTTCTGCGCGACGCGGTAAAGACCCGGGCGGGAACCGAGCTCGCGACCATGAAGCCCGCATCGCACGACGCTGCGCCCGATGTCGGCCAGGTGCCGCCGGAGGTTGCGCGGCTGATCGCCGAGCTTAAGCTGCCGGAGAAGCGATGGTCGCTTCTCGATCCGGATGAACGCTTCGCGCTCGCAAAAATGGCGCGCGGCGGAGCCGATAAGTTTATGAGCGCGTGGTCCGAGTTCGCGGACAAGCGGCGAGCATAGATATTCCTGCTGGAGCAGAAGGATAAATGGGAGAACCAACGATGACTCAATCAACTCACGGCGACGCTTCCTTCAAGCTGCTCGATCGCGCGATCGCCGGGCATCGGCTGAGCGCCGGCGAGATACGCCGCCTCTACGATTTGCCCACCGGCGATCTGGCGGCGGCGGCTCACGAATTGCGCCTGCGCCGGAACAACCCGGAGTTGGCGACCTATTCCGTCGCCGGGAATATCGATTACACGAACATCTGCGTCGTCGCGTGCAAGTTTTGCGCGTTCTATCGTACCAGGCACCAGGACGACGCCTTCACCCTTGCGCTCGATGAAATCGCGCGCCAAATGAGCGAGCTCAAGCGGATCGGGTGTCTCGATGTCATGATCCAGGGCGGCGTAAATCGCCAGTTGCCATACACCTGGTATCTCGATCTGCTGCGCTTTCTGAAATCCGAATACCCCGGGATCCACATCGACGCGCTCAGCCCCGAGGAGATTCTCGGACTGGAGCGGCTCACCGGCCGCGAGGCATTGGATATTCTCTGCCAGCTCAAAGATGCCGGAATGGATGGCATGCCCGGCGCGTCGGCCGAGATCCTGGTTGACGAAGTGCGCGAACGCACCGCGCCGACTCGGATAAAGACCGCAGACTGGCTCCGAATCATCGACGCGGCCATGAAGGCCGGCCTGTACAACCCGTGGGTGGGGACGGTCATCGGATTCGGCGAGACGCTGGAGCAACGCGTTCAGCATCTGATCGCGTTGCGCGATCAACAGGATCGCGGATTGGAGCTTTACGGCCGCGGCTTTACGGCGTACAAGGTATGGCCCGCCCGCCTTGAGCATACCCGCCTCAATGGGGCCACTGCTCCGGCAGATAACGATGCGATCGTGAATGAGTACCTGCGCGACGTGGCGGTCGCACGACTCGCGCTCGACAACATCGATAATCACCGCGCGGTCTGGCGCACGATGGGCTTCGAGGTCGCGGGCCGGGCGCTGCGCTCGGGAGCAAACGATCTCTGCGGCACCGGGTCGATCAATGCGATTAACGCCTGCATCGAGGCCGACGGCAAGGATTTGGGCGACCCGACCGAAGCGATGATCCGTGACGTGGTGAACTGCATCGAAGCCGCAGGCTTCACCGCTGCGCTGCGCGATCCCTATTACAAGATTCTGAGGCGCCACGAACCGGCCGAATTTTGAGGAATCGGCGGAGTCAGCAGCGGCCGCCGGGAAGTAGTAAAATAGCGCCGATCACCGCAGTGGGTCGGACAGGGGACAACCCCAAGACCTCGCTACAGCTTGCGCGCTGCTAAGATGGTCGAGGGCGAGTTCGCGTGCCCACAAAAGTCTGGATCGGTGTCGATATCGGTGGCACGAAGACGGCGATCGTCGTCTCGGAACGGCTGCCGGATGTTAGCGAGCGCCTCCAGTTCGCTACCCTTCCCTCCAAGGGCCCCGACCGCGCGCTCGGCCTGATCGAAAAGGGAGTCGGCGCCATCCTGAGCAGGCGCGGGCTTCCCAGTTCGGCAATCCGCGGTATGGGCATAAGCTGTGGCGGCCCGCTTGATCGAATGCGTGGGATTATCCATTCGCCGCCCAATCTTGCCACGTGGGTGGATGTCCCAGTCAAAGCAATCCTCGAGCGGCAATTCGGCGTTCGATGCAACGTCGAGAATGACGCAAACGCCGGCGCGGTCGCCGAACATCGCTACGGCGCGGGGCATGGATTCGACAACATGATCTTCCTCACGATGGGCACGGGACTTGGCGCAGGAATCATCGTCGATGGGCGACTTTATCGCGGCACCGACGATCTCGCCGGAGAGATTGGGCATGTGCGGCTCACCCGCGGCGGCCCGGTCGGACATAACAAGCGCGGTTCAGCCGAGGGATGGGCAAGCGGCGGCGGAATTGAGCAGCTGGCGAAGCGAGCCGCCGCAGACGCGCACAAACGCGGGTGCAGCACTACTCTGGCCGCCCATCGCGGGACGCTCACGGCTCGCGACGTTTGCGCAGCGGCGAAGCGCGGCGATATGGTCGCGATGCGAATCGTTCATTCCACGGGCAAGCGGCTCGGCCAGGTTCTGGCGATTCTGGTGGACATCCTCAATCCAGAGCGGATTGTGATCGGCGGGCTGGCGATGCGTACGGGCGAGATGATACTAGGACCCGCACGCGAGGTGATGGCGCGCGAAGCGTTGCCTGCGGCAGCGGGATCTTGCCGGGTAGTGCCGGCATCCTTGGGCGAGCGTATCGGTGATGTTGCGGCGCTATGCGTCGCGATGGGACTCTAACCGGCGAGGCGCGATTCATGGAGCATCTTTATTTCGTCGTTCACACTCACTGGGATCGCGAGTGGTATCAGCCGTTTCAGCGGATGCGTGCGCGGCTGCTGACGATGACGGACAAGATGCTTGCGCTGCTCGAAAGCGGAGCGCTCCCATGCTTCCACTTCGACGGCCAGACGATCGTGCTCGAGGATTACCTCGAAGTGCGGCCGGAGGGCGCGCGCCGAATTGCGAAGCTGGTGAAAGCCGGCAAGCTCCAAATCGGTCCATGGTACCTGCTCGCGGACAGCTTTCTTGCCAGCGGCGAAGCGCTGATTCGTAATCTTGAGATCGGCGGCCGTATCGCGCGGCGATTCGGGAAGTCCGCACAGACCGGCTATTTGCCCGATCAATTCGGTCACACGGCGCAGCTTCCGCAGATTCTGTCGGGTTTCGGGATCAAGGCGGCGGTCGTTTTCCGCGGCGTGGGACGCGAAGTAAATCGCAATCGATTCATCTGGGAAGCGCTCGACGGCAGCCCGCTGTTCACGATCTTTCTGCCGTTCGGCTATCCCAACGGCGCCAGCCTGCCGACCGACTCGGCTGACGCAATGATCGCGCGATTGAACGAGATCGCGGCGCGGGAAAGCGAATTCGCTGCCGGCGCTCCGATCCTGGTAATGAACGGCAACGATCACGCGGAACCGGATCCGATCGTCTTCGAGCGCCTGAAGGAGGCAGCCGGACGCGCGCCATTCACTGCCGAAGTCGGCACGCTCGACGATTACGCGAAGCGGCTTTCCGAGCTTCCCCGGGACGGCACGCCTCGCCTGCGCGGAGAATTGCGATCTCCGGCACGCTCGAATATCACGCCGGGCGTCAGCTCGGCACGAGCCTGGATAAAGCAGCGTGACTTCCAGAACGCATACCTGCTCGAGCGGATTGCCGATCCGCTTGCCGCGCTCGCTTTTCCTTTGAATCGGGCCGATGACCTGGCTGCGCTGCTCGAGGTTGCCTGGCGCATTCAGATTCAGAACCATCCGCACGACTCGATTTGCGGATGCTCGATCGACCAGGTCCATCAGGACATGCGCTACCGCTTCGATCAGGCCGCAATGATCGGCGAGTTCGTGGCGCGCCGCGCGTCGGATGTCGTGCTTTCAGCACGAAACGGCGGCGAAGCCGCGATCGCGGTGTTCAATCCGACGTTCGCACGCCATGCGCTCATCACGGGTGAAACCGAAGTCGACGATCCCCACGCAAGCTACGTCGCGCTGGATAGCGACGGGCGCCGGATTCCCGTAGCAATCGATGTCGCACGGCTGGCGCGGCCGTTCGAAATCGAGGTGAAGGCGGCCGACCTCAAAGGCTTGATCACCGGCGCCCAGGTGATGGACCAGTACGTGAACCGGTTCGAACTCAAACCCCTCGGGGAGAACCGATTCGATCTCCGCGTGTTCGTCAGCGCCAGCCCGGCGGGCGACCTGGATACGGATAGCTTTCGCCGGCGAATTCTGGAGCTGGCTGACGACGCGATCCTTCAAATCCAGGCTACGGAGGCCGCACGGGCGCAAATCACTTTCGTCGCCGACGCACTCACGCAGGCCGGCTTCAGCCATTATCGGCTCGTTCGCTCGGACGAACTCGCTAAAAATACGCCGGCGAATGCGGCGGGGGTCGAATCGATCGAGAACGGATACTTCAGGCTCAGCCCGTCGCCGCGCGGCCTGAAAATCGACGATCTGAAAAACAACAAAGCCCTTGAAATTTATTTCGAAGATGACGGCGATCGCGGCGACGAATACAACTTCGACCCGGTGGCCGATTCGGCGCCGATCTCGAGGCCGGTATCGATCGCGGCCAGCGTAGTCGAGCGCGGGGCGGCAAGAAGTCGCATCGCCCTCTCATTGGTTTACAGTCTCCCGTGCGCGCTCGCGGCGGATCGCACGGCGCGCGCGCCACAGACCGTCGAAGTTCCGATACAACTGACGGCCACCATCTATCCGGGACTGGAGCGTGTGGATTTTGACGCGGTGATAGATAATCGCGCGCGCGACCATCGCATCCGCGTCGCGCTATCCACGCCGATCGCGGCCACGGAATCGCTCTCCGACACGACTTTCGGAATCGTCCGCCGCCCCCTCGATCCAACCGAGCCGGCAGGAGCCACGGAAGATACCTATCCGACCGCGCCGCATCGCACGTTCACCGCGGTGCAGTCCGCGGAGTTTTCGGCGGCCGTGATGAGTCGTGGAATCTACGAGACCGAAGTCAGGCGAGACGCCGGCGGCGCGACAATCCTGTTGACGCTCTTGCGATGCGTAGGATGGCTTTCGCGCGGAGACCTGAAGATGCGCCGTGGCGATGCGGGCCCAGAGCTAGAAACGCCCGACGCCCAGGAAATCGGCCAGCATCTTTTTCAACTGGCCATCACGACTTGGCGCGGTTCCTATGCAGACTCCGGCGTCGTTCAGCTAAGCCAGGCGTATGCGTACCCACCGCGCGTCTTCCAGGCTAGCTCCGCGATAGATGTGACTGAGAATCGACTTTGCGCCTGCGACAATCCGCGAGTAGTGTTTTCCACCGCGCGCGCGACGCCGCGCGCCGGCGCCTGCATCGTACGCGCTTTTAGCGCTTCCGAGTTGCCGGAGACCGCGCGATTCAGCTTCGGCCCCGGCCGGAGAGCTCGATTGATCGATCTTGCTGGCCGGCCTTTGAAGGGCGTCAAGCTCACGCGGCGCCGCGACGGTTCCGTCGAGTTGGATCTGCGCCCCTTTCAGATCGTTACGTTCGAAGTTCGTTGGCCTATGGCGGATTCGCGCCGGCCCTCTGCCAGTCCGCCTGCCCAATAAGGCTGCTGCCGGTGTTCCTGGCTGATGCATCGCCGACGGCACTTCCCGGAGCATGCCACCATCCTCCGCCCAGAGCGACGAAAAGCGCGGCGGTATCCTGTAGCCGCTGTCCCATCGCCTGGATATAGCCAATTTCCGCCTGCTGGTATTGGTAGTCCGCGATTAGGACTTGCAGGTAGTTTACGGTGCCGGCCTGATAGTTCATTTGTATAAGGTGCAAGGCCTCAGCCGATGCCTCGACAGCCTGAGTCTGCGCACTGAGAGTCTGGGCGTCATGCTGCAACGCATCCAGCGCATCCGCAACCTGGGCGAGTGCTCCCAGGACGGTCTGCCGATAGTTAGCCAAAGACTGCTGATAGGCATCGATTGCCGCCTTTCGTTGGAACCACAGCGTGGGTCCCTGGATCACCGGGGTAGCAAGCGACGCCCCCAACGTCCAGAAGGCTGCGTTACTTGCGAATAGGCTGGAAAGCGTGGTGCTGTTCAAACCGTAGCTGGCGTTCAGTGAGAAACTCGGGAACATAGCCGCAGTTGCTACCCCGATCTGGGCGCTCGCGCTATGTAGCTCGGCTTCGGCCACCAGGATATCGGGACGTTGACGCACCAAATCGGAAGGCAGGCTCACCGGGATGTCGCCAGGGAGCTTGAGTTCGGAAAGCGTGACTCGCGGCGGCGCCCAGTCCGCAGGTGCCTGACCTGCCAACGTCGCGAGCAGGTGCCTGGTATGGGCCAATTGCTGGCGAAGGGGCGGCAGCGTCGCCCTGGTTGTGGCCAGTTGAGTTTCGATGCTGAGATAATTTGAGTAGGGAACGACACCCGCGCGAGCCTGAGCAGAGGTGGTGCTCGTCTGCTCTTCCAGGACCCCGACCATCTTTTCGGTCGCCTCGATTTCAGCCTGGTACGCTGCCTCGGCCACGGTTGCATTGACGATGTTACCCGACAATGTGAGATAGGTACCCTGAGCGTTATAGTATTGAACGTCGGCTTGCGCGCTCAGACTCTCCACAGTGCGCCGCTCACCGCCGAATACGTCCAGCACGTAGCTGGCGGTCGTCGAGAAGGTATAAAGGGTAAAGATACTAGGCCCGGTAGCCGTACCGAATCGGGTCGGCGAGAACTGCTGGCGTGTCGGTTGGAAGCTGGCGCCGAGTTGAGGGTAGAAGATCCCGTAGCCGGCGCGAAGGTTATCCTCGCTCTGCCGGAGGCTCGCCTGAGCGGCTTGCAGTGTGGGATTGTCAGCGGTGGCCTGCGTGACTACCGCGTCCAGCTTGGGACAGCTAAATAGCCGCCACCAGTCCGCCGCGACTTTCGCGCCCTGTGCGAAATGCTGCGCGCCACCCTGGGCGACAATTGTTTGCGCAGGTTCTTTCTCGTAGGTGTAACGCTCGGCGGCCGGCGCCGCAGGACGTACAAAGTCCGGTCCCACCGCGCACGCGGTAAAGCAACAGCAAAGAAGGACGGAGAGCGCCTTCAGCAAGCGAGCGGGCGCCAGGCGACAGTGAGCAGCCGCGCACCTATTCGGCAACATAGACATCGACGAGCAGACCCGGATAGACCGGGAGATCCTTCTGTCGCGCGAACTTGAATATCACCGGCAGCACACGCACATCGACTCTTTCCTGTCTCGCATCGGACAGTTCAATCTTCGGCGACACATACGGCTGCACTCTGACGTATTGAAGCGGGACGCCGATGTTGGTTCCGCGGATGAGCATGCGCGCCTGCATGTGAGGTCCCAGCTTGAGCCTGTGAATCAGTATTTCGTCGATGTAACACCGGACGCCGACATAGTCGTCCGACGGCCCTATCACGATGATGGGGTCAAAGCCCTGAGTATAGGTATCGTAGGTGCCCTGGGAAGTAACCACGTAGCTGCCAACCGCGGCCTGAATTGCGAGGACTCTGCCGTCGGCCGGCGCCCTGATTGTATACCAGGCAAGCAGCGCCATGGCTGAGTTATAGGTTGTTACGTTAACCTCGAGGTTGCGGGCCGCCACCGTGACCGCATTTCTTGCATCGTCGAGGGTGTACGTGCTTATCGATTTAGCATCCAGCCGATAGGAGGCCTCGTCCTTCGCGAGCTCATCATGTACATTCTTGAGCTGCGCACGAGCATACGCGATCTGAGCCTTCGCATTCTCCACAGCCGCCTTTTGGACTGAGTCGTCAAAGCGTATCAGCACCGTTCCCTTGCGGACCCATTGACCCTCGCGGACCGGAATATCGACGATGGTGCCGGAAATATTCGGGAAGATGTTTATGTTCACGCCGCTGTTCTGATAGGCCTCGACCATGCCCTCCGCATAGATACCTTTTGCGTATGGGTTTTCGGCGGGAGTAAACGCCGGAGGTTGCGGCACGGCGCGGAGCGCATAGAACCAGGCGACGACCAATCCGGCCGCCAGTCCCAGAAGCGCGAGCAGTATCTCTATCCTGGGTCTCATACAGTCTGCCCGCGCGTGAAGCCGCTTATCCGACCGTCCTCCATCTCCATAATCCTGTTGCTGTACTCAAAGATTCTGCTGTCGTGCGTGACCATGATAATGCAGCGTTTGGAAGTCAGGATGTCCGTCTTGACAAAGGACACGATCTTACGCCCCGTCTCCCCGTCGAGCGAGGCGGTGGGCTCGTCGAACACAAGGATCTCGGGTTGATGAACGATCGCGCGTGCGATTGCAACCCGCTGCTGTTCGCCGCCGCTGAGCTTGGTCGGTGGAAGTTCCGCCTTGTCGCGCAAGCCTACGATCTCCAGACATCGAGCGGCAGAGCTAAGTGCATCGCCCCAGTTTCGTCTCTGGAGAATAAGGGGAATCGCCACGTTCTCGGCGGTCGTCAGCCGCGGGAAGAGATGATAGTCCTGAAACACGAAGCCGATAGTGTTCAGCCGAAAATCCGCAATGTCGTCGTCCGACTGGCTCCATAAATCCCGGCCGTCGATTGCAACCGAACCGGAGTTCGGCCGGAGAATTCCGGAGATCATGCTGAGCAGAGTGGTTTTACCGCTGCCCGAAGGCCCCACTATGTAAAGCATCTCGCCCCAATCCGCCTCGAAGCTCACTTCTTTGACAGCGTAGGTCCTGGCTTCGCCAGTGCCGAACCATTTGGTGAGCTTTTCGGCCACTATTGCCGCCTTGGGCATTTCAACCCCGGAAGATCTCGAACGGTTCGATTTTCAGCACGCGGCGTACTCCCGCGTAACCGGAGATGATTGCAATTACCAGGACCATGACGAAAGCCAGACCGAGGTTGGCGTAAGTGACGCGGGACGAGTATTCCGGAAGTCTCAGCTTCGCCGCGGTTATAAGAAGTGTCGATAGCCCAATCCCGAGACCGTAACCGACTAGCGCGGTAAAGCCCGCCTGGAAGAGGATCACGTAAACCAACTCGCGCCCCTTGGCCCCCATGGCTTTGAGCGCACCGAAGTGTTCAAGGTTCTCGATGATGAAGGTGTAGAAGGTCTGCCCGCAGATTGAAAGCCCTACGAGAAAGCTGATTACCGTCATCAGCAGCGTGTTAGTCCCGATCGAGGTCTTGTATTTCAGGTAGTCCGATATTCCGTTCTGGAACTCCTGGTTAGTTTGCGCGAGATAGCCGAGGTGCGCGATTTCGCTGCTTGATATAAGGGATGTCAGAGCGAGTCTTAGGTTCGACCAGAATATATGAGATGGTGAACGCGTAGGATGGGATGTACTGGAGCGCCCGGTAGTAAGTGGTGTAGAGCGTCGGCGTGCCGTAAAGCGTTCCGGTCGGGACCTTGGCGATGCCTACGATGACGCCGCGATGCTGGTTGAGTTCGAACTCTGTGCCGATGCGCCGGATTCCCGAGCTTCGGAAACTCCTCGTCCTTGACTGCGATAAATCCGTTCTCGGCAAAGATATCGTCGATGCTACCCTGCGTCAATTCGGGCCTTCCGACCAGGCTGTTGTCATCAAGTCCGAGCACGGTGACGGCCTGATAGGTGCCATCGTGCAACTTCAGCAGAGCGGCACTCACCGAGAGAGGAACCGCGTACTTGACCCCATCGATGCTGCGCACCGCATCCAGGACGTAATCAGGCATCGGAATACTTCCAAAGACAGTCTTTGATGCGGCAGGATCCATAACCCACACGCTGGCGCCGATGTTAATTACGGTTGCGGACGCCTTGGTCAGGATGCCCGCGAAAGATGAGGTCATCTGTACGATCAGAAATACCGAGAACGTGGTTCCAACCAGCAGGGCGGTATATTTGCCCTTGTCGTTGACCAAGAGCTTGTAGGCCAGGATCAGAATTTGCTTCATTGATGACCCCTTGGCGTTTCGCCCGCCTATCCTCGGGTTAAAGACGCGCCGCTATCCCTTCAGTCAAGCTTGCGCTTGCCGTAATAGGGCAGCGTAGTTTCGCCTTCGCTGCCATCCTCGGGCTTCGGCTTTTCCTTCGCGGGTCCGGCCAGGCCGGCGCTGTACATCGCAAGGGTGCCCGGCTCGATCACGTCGCGGTCCGTGACGATGTTGATGCATGCGGGCCGTCCCGAAGCGAGCGCCCGCTTGAGCGCCGGCGCAATATCCTCTGCGCGCTCGACCAGTTCGCCTTGCGCGCCGAGACCTTCGGCGGCGCGTTCGTAATGAACCATGCCGAGTTCGGTAGCCATGCTGTGGCCTTTTCCCCACATCAGCTCCTGCCCATGCTTGGACATCCCCCATTGCTGGTCGTTGTTGACTACGACGGTGATGGGCAGGTTGTTTTTCGCCGCGGTGTGGAATTCCGAGAAATTGAGCCCCGCCGATCCGTCGCCGATGATGCAGAAGACCTGCTTGTCGGGATGCGCCGCCTTGCACGCAAGCGCGAACGGCAGCCCGGTTCCCAGGCATCCGAGGTAACCATGGGTCAGGAATCGTCCCGGATGGCGCGCCGTCCACGCATTCGACATCCATGAGGAGGTCTCGCCACCGTCGGCGACCACGATCGCGTCGGTGCTCAGCGTCTTGGCGATCTCGTGCACCATCCGCGCCGGATGAATCGGGCCTGGCCCGTCTTTGAGCGCATCGTCGAAGCGATGGCGCATGGCGTTGCGGACCGCGCTCAACCGCTCCAGCCATTGCGCGTGAGGGTCGAATTTTTCGTTCTTCGCCGCTTCGCAGGCCTGGCGGAGGAATTCGCCGCAATCGGAAACGATGCCGAGTTCAATATTCCGGTTGCGCCCGATCTCCTCGGGCTCGATATCGACCTGAACTACGCGAGCGTTGGCAGGGATCACCGAGTTGCGCCCGCCAGTGAACAAGCCAATCCGCGTTCCAAGCAGGATTACCAGGTCGGCGCTGCCGCCGCCGGTCGCATGGATCAGAGGATGAATCGCGCCGAAGCCTCCAAAGCATAACGGATGCTCCTCGGAGATCGAGCCGCGTGCCTTGGCGTTGGTCATCACCGGGGTGTTGGTAAGCTCGGCAAAGCGCGTCAGCTCCGCCGCGGCCTGCGCGAACCATACTCCACCGCCGGCAAGGATCGCCGGGCGCTTCGCCTCGCGCAGCCATTTGAGCGCCTGCGCCAGCGCGGCTGTGCCCGGACCCGCCGGCTCTTTGGAACGATAATCTCTGGGAAACTCGACTCGTTCCTCGTCAACCCGCGCGAACAGCACGTCAATCGGCAGCTCCAGGAAGACCGGCCCGGGGCGGCCTGAAACCGCATGGCGGAATGCGGCCGCCAGGTATTCTGGAATCCGCTCGGTATGCGTGACGCTGCGCGCCCACTTGGTGATTGGCCGCAGGATGCCCATCTGATCGACCGCTTGCAGCGGCAGCTTGTCGTCCTCGATCAGCGGGCTTCGGCCGCCGATCAAAATCATAGGGATTGAGTCCATGAAAGCGTTGGCGACTCCAGTGACCGCGTCGGTGACTCCTGGCCCCGCAGTCACCATCGCCACGCCCGGACGCCCCGTCGTGCGCGCCCATCCGTCAGCCATATGCGCCGCTGCCTGCTCGTGACGAGTGTCAATCACGCGCAAAGCCGTGTGCGCGGCATGCGGCATAAATCGCATCGAGATGGCCGCCGTGGAGCGTGAAAATCTCGCGTACGCCCTCTTGCTCGAGCGTCCTTACCAGCATCTCTCCACCGTCAATCTTTGCCATTGATGAATCTCCCTCTGTTGAGCGGGCTCCAGGCGCCCCTTCGCCAAGTATCGGCCGGGTTCCTTCTATTTGCTTATAGACCCACGACCCGTATTCGCCTAGACGCGCCGCGCCACTTGAGTTGTTGCGAAAAGAATCGTTGCGGCGATTGGATACACCTCAAAGAATGAAACCTGTTCGTTGAACGATCGTTCATTCCGGGCACGACCTATGCTACACATTTCCTATCCCATTCAGTACGACCATCGAGCAGCAAGGATACGACCGTCGCGGAGCAAGGAATGGACATCTACCACGAGCTGAACGCCGAATTCCCTAAAGATCTCCAGCCGATCAAGGAAAGCGTTCATCGCTTCGCCAAAGACGTCCTTCGCCCGGCTGCGGAGAAACTCGACCGGATGGACGATCCGCGCGACGTGATCGCGCTCGATTCACCGCTAAGGAAAGTTCTCAAACAGGCGTACCAGTTGGGATACCACGTCGCCGGCCTTCCCACGGAAATCGGCGGCATGGGACTGCATGGGCTCGCGATGCATGTGCTGATCGAGGAGTGGGGCTGGGGCGCGGTTGATCTGGCCATATGCCTTCTGGCCACGGGCTTCCCGTTTTCTGCCGCCGCCGCAAGCGGCGATCCGGAGCTCTTCGAAAAATTCGTTAAGCCCTATATCGCCGATCGCGAGGGCAGTCTCATCGGATGCTGGGCGATCACTGAGCCTCAGCACGGCTCCGATCAGGTGATGCTGGGTTCGGCCCAGTTCCACAATCCGCGCGTGACCGGCCAGGTCGTCGCGCGCGCCGACGGCGACTCATACGTAATCAACGGGCAGAAGGCGGCGTGGGTCTCGAACGGAACGATCGCATCCCATGCGGCGGTCTATCTGACGACCGAGCCCAAGGCCGGCATGGCCGGCGGCGGTATCGCTTTCGTCCCGCTCAACCTGCCGGGGGTGTCGAAGGGCAAGCCGCTCAACAAGCTCGGCCAGCGCGCGCTCAATCAGGGTGAGATTTATTTCGACAACGTCAGGATTCCGCGCAAATGGATGCTGACCCGGGCCGACGACTACGAGGCCCAGCTCACACGGACTCTCACGTTTGCCAACTCTGCGATAGCCACGGCGTTGACCGGCGTCGCACGCGCCGCTTATGAGGAAGCGCTCGACTACTCCATGCAGCGCGTCCAGGGCGGGCAGCCGATCTGCGAGCATCAACTTGTTCAAAAGCGTCTTTTCGAGATGTTCACCAAGGTTGAGGCATGCCGGGCGCTGTCACGAGCCGTGATGATCCACAATGAAACCTCGCCGGCCCCGTTACTGGAGTACGCGATCGCGGCCAAGACGTTCTGCACGCAGGCGTCGTTCGAGGTCGCCAGCGACGCGCTCCAGGTATTCGGCGGCAATGGGCTGAGCAAGGAGTACCGAATCGAGAAACTGTTCCGCGACGCGCGCGCCTCGTTGATCGAGGACGGCACCAACGATGTCCTGAGCCTCACGGGTGCGCGCCACATCCTCAATCGCAACGGCGCGACCGGACGCGCGGCGGCCGAGTAGCCCCGCGCCGGGACGCAGAAAAATCAACATCGCTCACGACGGACAGGGAGAAGTAAAATGGCAAACAGAGAACGTGTGACAGTAGCTGGAGTCGGGATGACGCGCTTCGGCAAGTATTCCGACCGCGGGGTTCGCTCGCTGGCCGAAGAATCGGTGGGCGAGGCGCTCAAGGACGCCGGCATCACGCCGAAGGATGTCGAGGCGGTTTTCTTTTCCAATGCGATTGCCGGATTGATCACCGGCCAGGAAATGATCCGCGGACAAGTCGCGCTGCGGAACACCGGACTCCTTGGCGTCCCGCTGTTCAACGTGGAAAACGCCTGCGCGTCGGCCTCGTCCGCGTTCCATCTCGCGTGGATGGCGATTCAATCGGGACTCTACGACGTCACGCTCGCCGTCGGCGCCGAGAAGATGACCCATCCCGATAAAGGCGTCACCTTCAGGGCGATCGGCACCGCCGTGGATCTGGACCAATTTCGCGAACTCAAGGCCCGGATGAGCGCCGGCGACAAGCAGCCGGGAGTCGAGGGCGGCGGCGAAAAGAAATCGTTCTTTATGGATATCTACGCGGCCTCCACCCGCGAATACATGAAGATCAGCGGCGCGACCGCGGAGACCTTTGCCGATGTCGCGGTGAAGAGCCACGCCTTCGGCGCGATGAATCCCAAGGCGCAGTTCCACGATCGCGTCACCCGCGAGCAGGTCCTGGCCGCGCGCGAGGTCTCGGCGCCGTTGACCCTGATGATGTGTTCGCCGATCGGAGACGGCAGCGCCGCGGCGGTGCTGATGTCGGAGAAGTATGCGCGCAAGATGGGTATCGCGACGCCGGTCGAGGTGCGCGCGTCGGTAATCTTTTCGGGGCGCGATCGCGCCGAAAACGAGCCCACCGCGCTCGAGCGGGTGGCCAAGCGCGCTTACGAGGTCGCAGGCATCGGGCCGTCAGATATTAACGTGCTCGAGGTCCACGACGCCGCGGCGCCCGCGGAACTCATCTCATACGAGGAACTCGGACTATGCGCCCGGGGCGAGGGTCCCAAGATGCTGGCGAAAGGCGTCATGAATCTCGGCGGAGCCCACGTGTGCAATCCCAGCGGTGGACTGTTGTCGAAGGGCCATCCGATTGGCGCCACTGGAATCGCGCAGATCGTGGAAATCGTCGATCAGCTGCGCGGGCGATGCGATGCCCGCCAGGTGAAAGGCGCGCGCGTGGGATTGACCGAAAACGGCGGCGGCTTTCTGGGACGCGATGCGGCCGCGATGTCGGTTCACATTTTCTCGAGATAGCAGGAATAATTTTCCGCAATGGTGATGATGAGCGAGCAGACGATCGAGGGGTACGAATCAGTCAAGGCGTGGCGGCGCGATCTGAGCGAGCAATGGGGCGGCGACCCGATTGCCGAAGAGCCCGAGAAGTTGAATGCGCTCGCGCGCTTCTGCGAATTCGTGGGCGAGGATCCCGATACGATTATCGGGCGATGCTTTCGGGTTCGGAAGTCGGACGGTGAGCGGGTAATCAGCGTAAAATGGCGCGCCCATTACGCCGACAAGATTCGTGAGTTTCGCCAGCACAGCCCGGAGGCAGGAGTCAGGCCGGCTCGGGGCCGACGTGCTGAGTTTCCTGATCCACAACGGCGTGCTGATTCAGGTCTAGCACGGCGTTGAAAAATTAATTTTTCAACGCTGGCCGGGCGTCGCCGGCATGAGGGAAGAATCACCTCCGCGGTGAGCGGCAGGGGCTGCGGCCCCTGCACCCGCAGCGAGAAGACGCGAAATGCTGAGTACAACCTTTCGCTCTCAGGGTCGGGGGGAAGTGCCGGCTCTGTTTTCGTGTCATTCTAGAGCGAAGCGAAGAATCCCGGATCCGGCATTGCGCAATGGCAGTCAAATTTTTGAGAAGTGGCTGGAAATGGCGCTGTACTGCTGGGGTTTTTACGAAAACGTTTCACGTGAAACGTTTTTTAGTTCAGGAGAAGAAATCACGAATGGCTCTCCCAGTCCGTCATCCCGACCGAAGCGGAGCGGCTCGGCTTCGCACGGTCCGAGTGAAGTCGAAGTGTCTTGCGCCGAGAAAGATCCGGGATTCTTCGCTTCGCTCAGAATGACACAAGGAAGTGCAAGGGAAAGAATCACGGGCCCGAGATTCTGAGCGAAGCGAAGAATGGCACAAGGAAAGAGCGCGGCTGCGCGCGAGCAGACCATCGTGGGCCGGAAAAGTCTTTGCGCGGCTTGCTAGACCGCGCGGGCGACGCCGGGGATGCTTCGAAGCGCGGCGCTGGTGCTCCAGCTCATCGCCACCACGCCCGCAAATACCAGCGCAAACTTCGCGACCGCCGGCAGCGGCGCCGGCAGCATCGCGTATCCGAGCCATGACACGAACGCGTAGTGAACCAGGTACATCCCGTATTCGTTGTCGCTCAGGCTATCGAGCGCGCGCGAGCGCCGGTTGGCGAAGCGTACGAAAATCGCGAGGAAACCGAAACATGACGCCGCGCACGACAGCGGCAATACCGGGCCTCCGATCAAGCCGAACACGATCAGTGGCACGATCCGCAAGAGCGAAGCCGCGCCTATGCCCCAAGCCAGGACCGGTATGAATGCCAGCGCCATCGCGATAGTCCATCCGAGCCAGTGACGAGCGAGCATTCCATCGGGCGCGAGCAGGCCGCGCTCGACGCCATATGCGCCTACGCCGACACCCATGAAAAAATAGACCGCGTAGTGAAAAATGCGGCTGGTCTGGAAATGAAACGGCCCAAAGACGGTCCAGTGGTCCGCGCCCACGGGGATGACGATCGGAACGTAAACCAGCGCCGACATTCCAAGGAGCAGCAGAAAGAATCGCGCCGGATGACGTTTCGCATTCGACGCCAACTTTCCAAGCCGCTCGCCGGATTTCGGCCACTTCACGAAAAGCGCGGCGGCAACGCAATCGAACACCAGCAGCATCCAAATGAACCAGGCGGGACCCGACGGCCATTCACCAAGTGACAGCCATTGCCGCAGGAAGCCCGCCACGCTCGGGTCCGCATTCCTGATGGCGTAGGCCGGGTAGTATGCGAGCGGTGCGACGATCGCCAGCGCGAAGATGAAAGGAAGCGCAAGCCTCAGCATCCGATCGCGCATAAAGGTCCGCGCGCCTTTGCGCTCGAGGCTGTTCCACACGAACAAGCCCGAGAGAAAAAACAGCAGCGACATGAAGAACATATCGTTGAATGCGGCGAATATCGCAAAGCCGGTCCAGCGGTGACTATCAAGGATCGGAAAGGCCTTCCAGATTCGCGGTTGCACAAGGAGGGAAGTTCTCCTTAGCGGCACCCTGGGAAAGTAGGCGAGCAACGTATGGTGCGCGAGCACCAGGATCACGGCGAAGGTGCGCAGGTAGCCCAGCGCGACGTTGTGGCGCGGGCGCGACGCCCTTCCCGATTCGGGCGCCGATAGCGACCGCGCAAGCACTGCATCGGCAGCATCGCCCATAGCGCTAGTGTCCTGAGTTCGAAATCCGTTTACGAAATCTGGCGACCGAGTCGAGAATATCGACCGGAATTTTCATAATCCGCCCGGCTCAGCGGACTGCGCGCCAGCCTGCTTGACGCGGCTCAGTTCCTTAGCCAGTTGGCGATTTTCAGGTGAATCCCGACCGGATCTGTCGCCTGAAATGCGTGTCCGGCGCCCGCAATCATGTACAGCTCGGCCTGCGGGATTTTGCTCTTGATGAGGCTTGAGTTCTCCGGCAGCACGAGCACGTCCTTGTCGCCGTGCACGATCAGCACCGGGCATTTGATCTGCGGCAGCCGGTCGAACGCGTTGAACTGAGCGACTCCCAGCATCGCGCGGTCCGCGGTCTCGGGCGGCGTGGGCGGCATCATCTTCGCGCCCGCGACCATAATCGCCTTGATCTCGGGATGCTGGGCGGCGAACTCGGCGGGTATGAGCAGCGGCATCAGAATGTCGAAGCCTTTCTCGGGATCGGTCGCCATGACCTTGCTCCCGGTCATCAGCTTTTCGAGGATCTCCGGCGCCGCCATCTTCGCGGTTGGCCCTCCCGCCATCGTGCATCCAAGCACCACCTTGGCGACCTGCTCGGGATGCCTGAGCGTGAGCTCCTGCGCGATCATCCCGCCCATCGATACTCCGAACACTTTTGCCTTGGCGATTCCGAGCGCCCGCATCAGGTTGCTCGCGTCATCAGCCATCGCCTCGACGGTGTAGATACCGTCGGGCTTGTCGCTTAGTCCGGTTCCGCGATTGTCAAAATAGATGCACTTGAAGCCGCTCAAGAAGGGCAACGACGGAACCCACCCGTCGCCCGACATCCCGAATCCCATGATCAGCAGCAACGGCTCGCCGTCGCCGTAAGTTTCGTAGTGGAGGTTGATGTTACCGGCTTTGATTATTGGCATCGCGGAAAATTTACTCCCAGTGGAAAGATAAAAAATGGACGCGGGCCTTTTTCGAGCTGCGTCCGCCGCTCGCAATTCCAGGTCTCCATCAGGCGAGCTTCAAGATGCTCTCGGGATACTGCTCGTTGGGGTCGGCGTCCGGTTCCATCGTGTACACCACCGACTTGTCAACCACCAACTGTCCGTCGTCGCCGACATAAATCTTGAATCGATCCATCGGGCGCGGCGCCGGCCCTTCGAAGTTGAGTCCGTTGATGTAAAAGCCCGAGCCGTGACACGGGCATTTGAACTTCTGCTCGGTTATCAGCCATCGCGGCGTGCATCCCAGATGCGTGCATTTGGCGAAGATCGCGTAGAAGCCCGCCTTGGTGCGAATGATCCAGGTACGGAAATCCTGCTTGTACTTTTCGCTCACTTCGCCGACCACGTAATCGTCCGGCCGGCCGGCGTTGAATTTCGATGGCGGCAGGAAGAGCACGCGCGGAAACGCCGAGCGAATCGCCGCGAGCAGGCCGATCAGCGAGAATGCGCCGAAGCCAGCCCATCCGAGCACACCGAGAAAATCGCGCCGACTCCACAACGTGGCGAGCTCGGACTGTTCCGTGTCGCGCTTCGCCGGTCCTTTCGCCGGCCCCTCCTCGCGCCGCTGCCCGAGCTCAGCGGGATCGGTCGGAGGCTTCTCTTTGAGTGCAACTGCCATCCAAGTGACGCTAGCTCCCGGCCCGGGACAAGCCTGTCATTGGCTCATCCCCGCCGGGAAGTATCCGATTGGCACGAACTCCATTGCTCAAAGATATGCAACATTAAAGAACGGAGATAGCCCCCCGAACGGCTGGTGCTGGCGTCATTGGAAAAGAGAGAGGGTGAATGAGCCTGAGTTGGGATTTGAGTACTATGGATGTGAATAGATCACAATGCAAAGGCTGGGTGTTTGCAGGGAAGAAAGTCTGAATCTGGTGGGGTTAAAAGATGAGGAACGGATTTGGTAGAAAATTACGACAACGCTTACAAAGTCGCGCAGACAGAGAGGGAAATGATGGCATGTCTCGGTCACGCGAATGCTGGGCAGATTGGCGCGATTGATTTTATCGCTAGTACTCGTTCGTCGCTGTAGTTCTGCGCAGATCAAGATAATGAAATTCAAAAACTAGCGGATGCTATTGGGGCTGAAATCACAGCATATTGGAGTACGACAAAAGTCGATCCCCCGGAGTGGAGAACGCCGCGTCTGATCGTGGCCACAGCCTCGCCAGACAGACGCAGCGCACGTTTGTGGAAGGGGTCATTCGATCATCGAAATATGAGTTTAAGCCATTTATACCGTATCCATCCCTCGACACGGATGGCTCGTACACGAAGTCGATAGCCTACTGTATGGCGTTAATTGGGACTTTTGGGCCGATGTACGTAAGCAATGGGGAAAGACAGCCGATGAGGGCAAAGAGGCTCTCAAGAATCTGAAAATCTTGATGCCCGTTCATAGATTCAATTTCTATTCTATGCCGACGCAGGATGCAGTAGATTTGGCGGTCTTTCTTGCTGAAGTTCAGATCAAGATGGACGTTTTATGCCGGGCACAGCAGTATGAGGTGGTTATCGATGTTATGGTTCTGCATCTTTCACCTGAACCATCAATCGTGCCGTACTTTGGAAAGACAATTCATCATCCAGGAGCAATGCGATGACAAAAATCCAGACGGAGCGGGAGAAATTTCAAGATATGGAATTCGCTCGTCGTCGGCTGCTTCAAACGGGCGCAATTCGATTGAGTTCTGAGCAACCGATGACAGACCAAGAGAAGCAGGAAATGAAGGAACTGCTCAAACCTACGAATCGCCCGGACGGCAGCACCGCTGCATCGTAGTCACTACCGTGGCATATTCGTCCCCTTTTTCCCCCGTCCGACAATCAGTCTGAATCGCCGCGTACCGGGTCGCAGCGTCGTTTCTGGCTTGCGCGGGATCGGCGGCACGTCTGACGGCTCGCTGGCTGCGTTGATCAATTCTCCGATCGACCAAATATGATCCGTAACGCCAAGCGCCATTCCGGGCGTCATGCGCAGTGATTCGTGGACACGGCAGAAATTGTAGAATGCGATCCACAACGCGACAGCCGCACAGTGGTTTTGGAGTTTCTTGGAAAATCCATTCGTGAGCCGGGTAAACCGACGAGACGCTATGCGCGTTGAGAGATTGAAGCGCTCGACATACGACGTTGAGATTTCGTCCTCGTCTGGATTCCCTCTTATTACCACCTTCTCAATTCCAGAGACGTGGCCGGGCGAGTAACGATGGGCCGCATCAGGAAGGTTTGAATCGCTGGAATACTTTTTCGTCAAAACAGCAAAATCAACGCCCGTCTGAAAAGCGACTTGAATCGCGCCGACATACGGCGAGTATCCGTCCGAAGTGATTTGGGGACGATTTAGAATGCGCCCGCGCAAATCTAGCGCCAGCGCTTCCGTGTTCTCGACCGACCGTTTCCCCATGACGTAAGAGAGAACCGCCTTGTGCGTGGCCGACAACGCGATGTACAGCCAAGTATCGCCGTACTCGGCAGGATCGTCAGACTGTACGCGCTTCTGCTTTTTCGCAACGTAATCCCACTGTTCATCGAGCTGGATCAGATTCACTTGCAAGCCGCGCATCATGCGATCGTGCAAACGCTCGCAGCCTTGGCCGACGCGAAGCGCCAAGCGCCCGACGTTTTTCGCTCTACATCAAAAAGACGCGCGACGGCTCGAATCGAGAGTCCTTCTGTCAGCGCGCCAATGATTTGACTCTGTTTCTCGAATGGCAGAATGTTCATTGTCAGCCCCGTTGCTTGATCTGCCGAGTGAACGGGGCGACAATAGAAACGCCAGCTTCGATTGCGTCCGGTCACTCGGATGCGTTGAGGTGAGACTGGCGCGGGTGTTAGCGCACTCGCGCCGGTCGGCTTTCAATACAGTGCTCACCATGGGCCGTCGCCTGTCGCAGCCAAGCTGACAGGGGCGGCCCTTTTCGTTGTTGCCCGCCGCGTCGGTGAACGTGGGCGCGGGGGCTAACGTGAGTCTCATCTGCATCTTGCGTCCCTTCTTCACTTGGATTTCGCGCCAAGCGGCGCGATCTGCGCCTTGATCAGGCTTTTGATCGCTTCCAATTGCGACCAAATTTTATCAACCTGATCGTCGGACAAATCGGTAGGAAGGGAAATCTTGCCCTCTTTGCCATCGCCAGCAATCAAACGATGCGTGATAGGTTCCATGCCGCCCTCGCCGCCGCCTGAATTGCTGCGCTGCCGCGTAGCTTTGCGGCGTTTCTGAGATTTAGCATCGTCGTTTCCGCTAAGCTTGGCAATCTCTTCCTTCCACTTTGCAAAATCGCCCCCATTCCATTTCACGAAATCATCGAGCACCCTCTTAATGCGCGCCTGATACACCCGCAAACTATCGGCGCTGACCTTGCTGTTTCGACTGCGCTCGTTAAGGGCCTCTTTGATCTTTGGCTCCAATTGCTCGATGGTCGCACTGAGATTTAACCCCACAGCCCCAAGGTTTTCCGTAAGTACCTTCCACGCTGTGCTGAAGTTGTAACGCTGGGTATCGGTGTAGCAGCCCAGCCGTTTGGCCTCATCCGCGAACGGTTCCACCTTGCTGATTGGAAGCTTTCGGTTGTCCATTGTGATTGTCCTCCTGCTGTTCATACGAATAGCGCAGAATGGGTGTGATTGTCAAGCCGGATAAACTATCACAGCGCGCGTGATAGTTCCGTCGCGATTGTGCCGGAGCAATCACGCGGCAAGCGGATTAGCGTTTGAGGCGTAGCCTCTGCGGCCATTGACTGCGGGTATAGTTTTATGCGCAAAATGTTCGTGCAAATGTCCCGGGGGGGACCAGGATCAGATTCCAGGCCCTCCGGATTTGTGCGAGGCAGGCCAGAAGCCGTTTTCTGGCGCGAGTTTCCAGGGAGGGACGGTAATGCACGAATCACTCAGGCATGCGCCACGCTTGATGGTGGGCGCCGCGCTGGGGGCGCCGTTTCTCGCCTTGGTCGAAGATTATTGAACATAACTTCGTCTAAAGGGAATGGGTAAAATGGGCGCATCAACTCTAAGGTCGTCGGCTGAACGCGCTAATCCGTTGAGCGGCAGCGGACTGCTCGGTCTTCGAGTCGCCGTCGTGCCAGATGGTGCAGCTTGGTTCGCGCAAGGCATCGACGTGGATTACTTCGCGCAAGGCGGTACCCCCAAAGAAGCGGAAAAGAACTTCACCGAAGGTTTGCAGCTAATGATCAAGCTGCACATGACCGAATTCAAAAACTTGCAATATTTGAATCCGCCGCCGCCGACTGTCCCTCAAGAATACGCTAAGATGCGTTTTGCGAGAATTGAACAGCTCCCGCTACATACACCCAGCCCCGCCAAAGTTCCTTACAGGATGATCAAGTCTTCGTGGCTGAAGCGTAGAACCATTGATCAGGGGGCCACGTGCCGCTAAATTCGGGCGAGGTTCCGCCAGACCAAGTAATTGACGTTCTTAAGAAGGAAGGCGTCGGTGTTTCACAGGTGATGGATGGCGGAAGGCTAGAAACGGTGCTGCGCAAGGGACCGCATATCCTTCCGATCCGTCCATACGGCACCCCGCCACGCTATCGCCGCAGAACGGTGGAAGCTATCGCCCGAACGTTCAATATAGGCATCGACAAGTTTTACCCGTAGCGCAGGCTGGCCTCTCACTGCCTCGTCCTGGTTGGTCCTGCTTCGTCCCAGTAAATGACGCCATCTCACCTTTCAAAAGACGCCAGTCAATAGCTCGCGCGTCCAAATGACGCAGCACCGAACGGCCGGCAAGATTGCGTCAATGCTGATGTCCCACAGCGAGACGGACGATTCAGTGGAGCGCCGGCTGATTACTCGGGGGCGCCGCCGGTGGGGGAAGCGCCGGCTGGCTGGTCGAGGGCGCCGCTGACGAAGAAAGCGCCGGCTGGCTGCTCGATGGCGCCACTGACGAAGAAAGCGCCGGCTGGCCGCTCGAGGGCGCTGCCGATGACGGCGATGCCGATTTGATCTCGGTCGCATTCATCGTGACCGGCATCCTCGTTGGAGACCAATCCTGCGGGGTCGTCGACGAGGCCGCCGACTCCACTGTGTTGTCCGGAATAACGGGAATCGGCGCGGGCCGCGTCATGTCATTGCCGCCCACCGGGCGGAAGATCGGCGCAGCCGGACTCTCAGCGACCAAGTAGTGCATCGGTCGCGCCAGCATCCATTCGGCCGCGAAGCCGACGGGATAGAGCAGGTCGGCGACGATGGCCAGCGGCTGCGAATCCTCGTCGTGATATTCCTTGGGATCCTGCCGATCGATGTCGTTGTACTGCGCGCGTGAAATTGTGGGCAACGCGATCCAGAGCGCGGCGCAGAAAATAATTGCAACTCGTCGCATACAGTCAACTTTGCGCGATTGGGCCGCGTCCTGTCAACACGCCGCGATCGCCGGCCGCGGCGCAGGATCGTTCTTGCCTTGGCGCCCTTGCACGCGCAATTCTTAAGCGCGATGACGACCTCGGTGATGCGCTCCCTCCGTGCATGGCTGCGAAATGCGGCAGCCGCGGCCGTCATGCTTCAATTCGCGGTGGCCACGATTGCCTACGGCGCGACGGCGCCGGGTGCGATCGCTTTCGTAGGCACCGATTCCAACATCTACTACTGCGACGCGAAATGTTCCAAGCCCAAATGCATCACCTGCAAGGCGGCCGCGATTCACGTCCGGCGCGACGATACGATCGTGCCGGTGACCGAGTCTGCGCCCGACGCGGGTCCCGCCGCCGCTACCGAGTACGGGTTGCCGACCTTCTCGCCCGACGGCAAGCGGCTGGCATATTCGTCCGTGACTCAGAGCCGGGCCGAAAATTCGTTCGTGGTATGGGTTTACGATCTCGCGCGCAGCCAGCCGGTGCAAATCTTTGAGAGCCGCTCCGAGCGCATTTTGTACCTGGACTGGCTGCCCGACGCGCAGCATCTCTCATTTCTGCTCGGTGAGCCGCGCGGACTCAGCCTGGTGTTGGCCGAACTCAAGGAATCGGCGCCGGTCAGAATCGTCGCCACCGGGATGCCGCTGTACTTCGATTGGGGCGCGCGGCCCGGCGAGCTCGCGTTGCATATGCTCGCGCTCGACTCGGATCGCACCGAACAGGTTTCGCTGATGAGCCTGACGCCCAGCAGCCAGAACGTGGTCAAGCTGCTCTCGCGCGGACGCACGCCGTTCAAGACTCCCGCATGGTCGCCTGACGGGAAGCGCCTGGCGTACATCGCCAACAACCACGCCGAATCAAACCTCGTGGTGGCCGACGCCGACGCCGGTCATCCGCGCTCGGTCGTGAGTTTGCCGGTGGGCGAGAACAGTTTCGTGTGGGCGCCCGACTCGGCGCATATTGCCTACTCGACCGCGATCACGCCGCAGGATCCCACCTATCACGGGATCAAGCTGGTCGACGTCGCCAGCGCGAATTCGAAATGGTTGACCCACAACGACGTCGCCGCATTTTTCTTCGCGCCCGACTCGCGCCATCTCGCCTACATCGGCGTTCCCGCAGACAAACCCTACTACAGCTGGTCGGTGATCGATCTTAAGACCGGCGCCGAAAAGACGCTCGGCAACTTTCTCGCGACGCCCGACGAATCGATCGCGTACCGCTACTTCGACCAACTCGCCGTATCGCACACCATCTGGTCGCCCGATTCATCGTCGTTCATTTACGCGGGCGTGCGCCTGGCGGGATCGCCGCAGCAGTCGCTCGGTTTTGCGCCGCCGCCGGCGGTGTATATCGTGCCGATCGACGGCAGCGAGCCGCGCCGCATCTCAACCGCGGTGCTCGCCTTCTTTTCCCCGGCCCGGTAGCGCGCCTATTCCTTGCGGCACACGTAAATCGCCGCCGGCCTGCCGAGCACCGATACCCGGATGATCCTGCTGGGCGCGATCTTGCCCGTGCGCTCGAGCTCGCGCATCAGCCGCCACTCCGCCGTCAGCATCACCATCACCCCGCCGCTCTTGAGCACGCGTATGAACTCGCGGATCCACTGCGGATAGAGTTTTCGATTCTCGCCGTGCGATCCGTAGCGCAATCCCCACGGCAGGTTGGTGACGATTTTGCTCACGCTCGCGTCGCCCAGCGGAATTGCGCCCGCGTCCCAGTTCTCGAGCTGGATCGGCTTGTACCGCGCGCCGACATTGATCCGCGCCGCCGCAAGCGCCGCCTGATCGCGATCGCTGCCCAGCAGCATCGCGTAACGCCCCAGATGGGCCCGCTCGATCAGGATCGTTCCCGCGCCGCAAAACGGATCGAGCACCACGTCGTCCTCGCGCGGCTGCGACAGCCATGCCAGCGCCGCCGCACTCGACGCGCGCAGCGAGGCCGGGCGATGCGCCGCCTTGTAGTCGCGATGGCGCATCCTGTCGTCGCTGAGCCTCACCGTCAGAAAGAACTCGGCGTCGATCATGCTCGCCCAGAACTCGGCGTCCGCGTCCTCTTCCTCCAGCCGCCAGGTGTGATCGCCCCGCTCGAGAATCCCGCGCTCGACCGCGCGTTGAAAATCCACGCGGCGATATTCGTGCTCGCCCGCCATCCTGGCGATCACGCGGAACTTGAGCCGGCGCCCCGCGCGCGTCCCCGGCGAGAGCTTGACCCGCGCCGCAAGCGCCGCCTCGACCAGCGGCGCTTCGCGCGCCGCGGCGCGAATTTTGTCCAGCGCGGCGCTCGACGCCCCGAGCCCGGCGCGGTAACCGCACAGCCCGAACAGGTCCTCAGCCGTCCGGATCGCGCCGAGTTTCCCGGCGGCCGGCGCGAAAAAAATCGTCATCCCGGCGCGATCCGGGATCACTCGCCGCGCGATCTCGCGCGCGCCGCGGATTCGTCCCGTTATTTCCTCGGCCGCGATCCCCTCGAATCCCGGCTGCGTATGCGCGATGTAAAGATTCGGCGTGAGCCGGATCGGATGCGGCGCGGCGCGCTCCGGCAAAGGTTTGCGATTCAGCGCAGCGATCCGCTCGCGCCCGGCATGTCGATCCGTCTGGCGCGCGCTGATCAAATGCCGGCTCGCGCGCCCGCTACTTCGAGCGTGACAGGTACTCGCCGGTTTCGGTGTTGATCGTGATCGTGTCGCCCTCGACGACGAAATGCGGCACCAGGATCGTCACTCCCGTCTCCAGCGTCGCCGGCTTGAGCGTGTTGGTCACGGCCGCCGTCTTCACTCCCGGATCGGCGTGCACCACCTTGAGCGCGACCGTCTTCGGCAGCCGGACGTTGAGCGGCGTCGTTTCATAGAACTCGACTTCGACTTCGAGGTTCGGCGTCAGAAATCCCACCACGTCCTCGATCAGTTCCTTGGGAATCGTGATCTGCTCGTAGTTCTCGGTGTTCATGAAATGGAAATCGTCGCCGTCCTGGTAGAGGAACTGCATCTTGCTCTGGTTCAGGATGACCCGCTCGACCCGGTCTTCCGAGCGGAAACGGTTCTCGGTTTGCGATCCGGTCTTCACGTTGCGCAGCTTGGTCTGCACCATCCCGCGCCAGTTGCCCGGCGTGATATGCGTGATCGTCATGATCCGGTAGAGGTCTTTGTTGTACTCGACAATCATACCCGGGCGCAGTTGCGTCGCTTGAATCAGCATTGTGTGGATACTCTCGATAAAGAACGAAGGTTAATCAATCCATTTTACGCAAGCTCGCGCCGCACGGCAAGTTTCTTTTCGCGCCGATCTTCGAGCGCGCCGCCACGAAAACACTGCCGCACAATGGATTTCGACCGAGCGGGCGGCTTAAGCCCCTGCGGCTACGGCGATTGCTTGTAGCGCTCCGCCGTCTGCTTTATCTGACGTGAGAGCTTCAGGAATATATCACCCTCGTCGTAGATGAAGAGCACGAGAGCGCCGCCGGCGCCGATAATCAAACCGAGGATAAATGCGCCCATAGTCTTCGCTCCTCCGGATTACCCGGATTATATTCAGATCGGCACCCCGAAACCTAATACTCTTTGGCGTCATCCCTCGCCTGACCCTTCTTCGCATTGCGGGAGGGGGAACAATCAAGGGGGTCAGGCGTTTTTGCCCTGCTTGCCCTCGATCCACTGGAACATCAGCGACTGGTAGTACTCGATGTTCTCGCCGAGCAGAAACACTTTGGGGATTCCCTCGATCTGGGCGTAGATGGCGGTATGGGTGGGGTTTTCATTGCCGAAGGCGAGCTTGATCGGCTGCGGCAGGCCGGGCCCCTCGACGGTAATCACGGACTTGGGATGGTCGAGTCCAAACTGGGCGAGGTCGTTTGCATTGTCCGCGATCACTTCGACCGACTTCGCATTCATCAGCAGCGACGCCATCGCGTCCATCAGGTCATGTGGGATGAATTTTCCCGCCGGCGAGACGAGTTCGTAGAGCTTGCCGTCTTTGGTTTTCTGAAAACGCAGCGATTCCGATCCGCTCGAAACGGCGATCGCGTCGATGCCGGCGCCGAGCTTCAAGAGGCTCTCTTCCTTCTGCTCCAAGGCGGTCGGCGCCTTTGTCCCCGGCTGAATCCAGAAATATACCGGCAACAGGATGAAAAAAACGATGGTGTAGAAGATTGCAGGACGCGCGCTCACGCGAAAAACCTCCTGCGCACCATGACCGTGATTGCGATCAGGAACAGGATGGCCGGCTCGAGGATCGATCCGAACATCAGCATGTGACGCGCCTCCCGGTCGCTGATATAGAAGGCGGCGGTTTCGTTTTTGTTGAGCCGTTCGCGGCTCGCGATCAGCATCTCATCGCCGGCCAACTCATTGATCAGGCTCACTGCGAGGTCGCGATTCCCCAGCATCTCGATAAACTGGTTCGAGGCGAAGGCCGAACTGCCGATCCCGACCAGCCGGGTCATCTTCTGCACCGGGATGTGGGGAGTGGACGCGGGAGCGAAGTCAATTTCGGAGGCGACCGGAATCGGCCCCTTGATATCGCGACCGGCCTGGTACTCGGTGATTCCGGTGGTCAACGCATTGGGATCGTTCGACGCCCAGCTTTCATGCGACGAGGAGAGGAACTTGTCCTCCTGCGCGATCTTCAAGCCGTCGGGCGCGCCGGCGCCGACCGCCCCGGTTATCATCACGCCGCGCCCCAAAGAGAAGACCGCAGGCGCGGACATCGAGCGGCTCATCGGATTTTCTTCCGAGCGCAGCGGAATCTGGGTGGTGAGGATTTCGCCGGCGGTCAGGCGATAGGCGGGATCGACGACGACCTGCGGAATAAAATCGAGGTAGTACTTTTTCAGGAACTCGACGAGCGCCGGCGATCCGTAGGGATCGATGACCGCGATGTAATGTCCGCCGCGACCCAAAAAGGTCGCCAGCGCCGCCAATTCTTCGGGCAGGAAATCCTTGCGCGGCCCGAGCGACACGACCACCCTGGCGTCCTCGGGCACGCCGCTGGCAAACAGCGAGACGTTATCGATCTGATAGTTGTTCTGCTCGAGCAGCGCGCGCCATTGCGAGTAGCCCAGACTGCGATCGGAATCGAACAGGTCGCGCTCGCCGTGGCCGATGGTGAAATAGATGTGCTTGTTGGCGTTGGTCGAGACCTGAAGGATGGCCGGGATTAGCTCGTCGGAGCGCGCGTTGTCGAAGTCACGGCGCCGCCCCTGCGATTCCACGATCACCTCGCCGTAGCTCGACACGCCGTACTCGCGCGCCATCCCGGGCGCCTTGTTGACGTCGATCACCTGGTAGGTCAGGCGCGGGGTGAAGGCGGCGGCCTGGAACAACAAATCCGCGAGTTCGAGGTAGGCGGGATCCTCGGTGCGCACGAACGCCATCACCTTGACCTCGTGGGTTAGTCCGCCGAGCACGCGCTTGTCGAAATCCGAGAGCGAGAATCGTTTCTCCGGGGTCAGGTCCCATCGGATGTTGGGGGTGGCAATTATCGCATTGGCGACGAACAGCACGGCGCCGAACGCGACCACGGTGTAGAACAGCACCGCGTAGTTCACCCAGATCGATCGGCGCTCGGCCGCGGGCGAATTCTTTAGCGCCGGCCGGTCCACTTGCGTGCCTCCATCGAGCGCTGCGTGAGAAACAGAAAAAAGACGATGAAAAAGACGAAGTAAGTAACGTGATCGAGATCGATCACGCCCTTGGCGAAGCTGCCGAACTGATCGAACAAGGAGAACGCGCGCAGCAGTTCGAGCCACCAGTTGGTGAACGCAGCCTCGTTCCAGTTGAGAATCCAGAAGAACAGCAGCAGCGTGATCGTCCCCATTCCCGCCATCACTTGGCTCTCGCACAGCGATGAAATGAAGATGCCGCACGCGATAAACGCGCATCCGAGCAGCAGCAGGCCAAGGTAGCCCGCGGCCAGCGGGAACAGCGGAAACCCGTGGATGGTGTAAATGTAAACCGGGTAGAGCATCGTCAGTGCGAGCATCATGATGAAGATCGCGACCGATGCGAGGTACTTGCCGCCAAGTATTTCACCGTCGCGCAGCGGATAGGTGTATAGCAACTCGATCGTGCCCAGCTTGCGCTCCTCCGCGAACAGCCGCATCGTGATGAACGGCAGCGTCAGCAGAAGGCATAGCCGGATATCCGAGAACAGCAACGACCAGTAGTTCTGGATGATATCGCGGGCGAACGCGATCGTTTCGAAGAAGACCAGGTCGGTGTACGCATAGTATCCCGCCAAAACCAGGAACACGCCCGACAGCACATAGACCAGGGGAAAGGCGAAGTACGAGCGCAATTCCTTGCGCGTCACCGCGAGCATCCTGCCCGCCGAAAAGCCGGTGCCCGCGGCGCGGATCGCGGCGCGGCGCGACTCGGTGGCGCCTGCGGCGGCTTCCATCGCGCCTGCGCGGTTAGACATCGGCGACGACCGCCTCAACCCAGATTGAACTTCGCGCGCGGCGCATCTAAACCCGCTCCTCTTTGGTGACCAGGCGCATGAACAGGTCCTCGAGACTGAGCGCCATCGGTTTGACTTCGAGCAGATTCCATCCGTGCTGCACGACGCAAGCAGCGAGCGCCGAGCGGACTTCCTCGCCATGGCCGCTGGAGTACGCGACGAATGCGCAGACGCCGGCCGCACCGGCTTCGACCGGACGATTCTCCAGCCGTTCCACGAACTTGACGGCGGCCAATGCCTCGCGCACCACTGGCGACGGGCCGGCGACCGTGATCATCGTCTGGTCGGTGCCTTGCAGTTTCGCGGTCAGGTGCTCGGGCGTGTCCTGCGCGACGATTCGTCCGCGGTCGATGATCACGACGCGGCGGCAGGTCATGTTGACCTCGGGCAGTATGTGGGTGGAGAGCAGCACCGTCGAACGCCCGGCGAGCGAACGGATGAGGTCGCGGATTTCGACCACCTGGCGCGGATCGAGTCCGACCGTCGGCTCGTCGAGAATCAGCACCTCGGGATCGCTGAGGATTGCCTGCGCGATTCCAACGCGCTGCCGATAGCCTTTGGAGAGCTTGCCGATGAGCTTGCGGCGCACGTCCTTGAGCCCGCAGGTGTCGAGCGAATACTCGATTCGATCGCGCGTGGTGGCGGGATCGATCTCGCGCACCCGGGCGCCGAACTCGAGCAGCGCATCGACGCTCAGATCGGGATACAGCACCATATTCTCCGGCAGGTAGCCGACGCGGCGGCGCGTTTCGAGCGAATGCTGGGCGACGTCGAGGCCGCCGATTAGCGCGCGTCCCGAGGTGGCCGGGAAAAACCCGGTCAGAACCCGCATGATGGTGGTCTTGCCCGAGCCGTTGGGGCCCAGCAACCCGATGATCTCGCCCTTCTCGACCTTGAACGAAACGTCGTCCACGGCAAGCGTGGCGCCGAAATATTTGGTTAGCTGCTGGACCTCGATCATGAACAAAAGCCTGCCTGCGCCGCCGCGCGAGAATCAGCGACCCCCGCGTTCATCGGCGCCGGGGTATCGTGCATAATTCTCAATGTGGTGTAAATGGCGCCCGACCAGAAGTGCGATCCGTGGTATTTTAGGGGCGGCCGGCCAAGGAAGTCAATTCAGTTTTTTCCGGGCGCCGATCGGCTAATCTGTCGGATGCGCGCGCCAGCAACGTTCGCGCGTGACTCCGGAGGAAGGGGTGCATAGATGTCACGAATGCTGATAGGCGGATTGATCGTCGCGATCGTCGCAGCGATTCTGTTCTTTCTCTATTCGAGCAGTTATCGCACGCGGCTGGAGCAGCAGACCCAGCAAACCTCGCAGCTCAACGCCGAGGTGCTCAAGCTTCAAAATGAAAACGAGCAGTTAAAGGCCGAGCTGGCGAAAGTCCAGGGCGAGCAAAATATCCTCGCTGCACAGAACGAAGAGATGCGCAAGGCGATCGCGTCGTTCAAGGCCACGGGCAAGATGCCGCCGAATCCGCCGCCACCCAAGTAGGCACGCGCTCTCACTCCGGCTTCTGTTCCTTTTCCGGCTTCAGCATGAAGCGCTGCCATTCCTGGAGAAACCCGAGCGCCCGCATATCCGGCATCCGGTCCAGGTAAACTTCGCCCTTCAGGTGGTCGGTCTCATGCTGTATCACCCGCGCGTGGAAATCCGAGGCGACAAATTCAAGCGCCTGCGCGTCGCGCCCGAGCGCCGTCACGCGGAGCTGCTTGAATCGCGGGACCCGCCCGCGAAGATCCGGCACGCTGAGGCATCCCTCCCACTCTTCGACCACGGTCCGGTCGAGAATCGTTACCACGGGGTTGACGAGCACCGTAAGCGGCACGTCCGGCATGCCGGGATAGCGCGGATGGTCGTGGACTTCGAGCACCGCGAGCTGAATCGGAAGATGCACCTGCGGGGCGGCCAGGCCGACGCCGCTGTACTCGTACATCGTCTCGATCATGTCATCGATCAGGCGCTGAAACTCGCGGGTCTTGATCCGATCGGCAGGCACCGGACTGGCTTCGGTCCTGAGCGACGGAAATCCGAGACGGGCAACTTTCAAAATCATCGTGCAACCTCGCTTCGCCGTGACGCCGGGTAAAATAACGATTGTGGCAACGCCGTGCTGTCGCATAGATTATACCGGCGCTGGCAGCCGATGAATCAGCGCCGGCCGCCATAGTTCGGAGAGCCATGCGAGATCAAGCAGGACAGATCGGCACGAGCGAGACAGGGGCGGATGCGCCTGCCGGGTTGCGCGCGGTGACGGTGATGCTCTGGATCAGCGCCGGCGCCACGGTGCTGTACTGGGTGACTTTCTTCACCTCGGGCGCGGTGCAGACCAGCAGCGAGGCCGCCTACATCGCTTTCGAACGCGCGTTTCCGGCGGCCGATGCGTGGCTCGTGATCGCGGCGGCGATCTCCGCGTTGATGCTTGCGCGGCGCGACCCGCGTGCGCTGCTCTGGGGATTGGTCGCGGGCAGCTCGTTCATATATCTCGGGCTGCTCGACACACTCTACAACCTGGAAAACGGCAAGTATGCGTCGATCGACGCTGCGATGGCGGCCGAGGTCATGATCAATCTATTCTCGCTCGCCTTCGGGCCGTTCCTGATCATTTACGTTTGGCGCCATCGGCGGTGGCTGTTGAAGCCCTGAACCGCGCGGGCGACAACGCCCTCTACCATCCCCGCAGATCGATCGGCCATGTTTCGAGGATCTGTTCGCCGCGGACCAGATGCATCCGCTCGTGATAGGCGATCGTCGGATCGATATGGGCCGGCATGACGCGAATCCTGTCCCCCGGCTTGACCGGTGAAGAAGGCACGAAAGTGACGTGCTCGTCGGATACGAACAACACTTGATGGCCGCCGTCGATCGACGGATTGCCATGATCCATTCCAAGCGCCTTCAACCCGCAATCGCCCACCGCATATGAGGACGAGACGGAGATGACCGTGGCCAGCACGGTGAGCCCCTGGCGAAAAGGCAGGCCCAGTTTGGCGTAGGTCGTGTCCATCAGCACGTAGGAGCCGGCCTGGATTTCATTGGCCCAGACATTGATGTCGTAGGTCCCGGTGCCTCCCGCCGATATTATGTCGCCGCCCGCGGCCCGGTGGGCTTGAAGCAGCAATTCCATCGCGTTCGCAGTCAGGGTCAGGCGGGTCGTTCGATCGTCGAGGCCCACAACGTGTCCTTCGTAGCCCATCACGCCGCGGACTTTGAGACCTTTGCCGCGCGCCAGGTCCGCGAACCGCCCCGCATCGCCGGGAGCACAACCGCATCGCGGCAAGCCGACGTTTACGTCGATGAGAACTTCCCTTATCCCGGCCTCCGTCGCGGCAAGGATAGTGGGCGCGGAATCGACGGCAACCGTGACCCGCGCTTTGACGGCCGACAGGCGGCGCGCATCGAGCACTTCGTTGGCGAGCAGCAGATCGTCGCCCAGTCCCGCCGCCGCCATCCCCTCGATTTCGCGGATCGTGGCGCAGGTGAAGCTCTTATGGCCGGCGCGTGCCTGCATTTTGGCAAGCGCGGTACATTTGTGGGCCTTGACGTGGGGGCGCAGTCGGGGGCCCGGCACGGCGGCCGCCATGGTCCTGAGGTTATGTTCGAGGGCGTCGGCATCTGCGAGCAGTGCCGGGGTCTGAATGTCGTGGATGTTCATGCGGTTCAACTCGAAGAGTCCGGCAAATTGAAAGAACAGGCCCCTTTATAGCGCCGCCGGCGCCGAGTTTCGACCCGGCGACGGCGCCCGCCCCTCACCCAGGCGTCCGATGCCCCCGGCGATGCCGGACTCGCTGGGCGTGCGATGCGCTTGCGTCAGTTAACTATTTTTGCTGGAGGCCCGCGGTTTTCTCGCGGATGATGCTGACGAGTTTGTCGTAGCCGTCGTTGTTCAGCACGCGGTTGAACTGATTGCGGTAGTTGGCGATTACGCTGATCGCGTCAACCGTGATGTCGTAAATCTTCCACTCGTTCGCCTCGCGGCGCATCAGGTAATTGACGGAAATCGGATCATTTTGATCCTTCAACGCGACGGTGCTGAAGACTTCGGCGTAGTCGGGGCTGTCGCTGTCGATCGTCTGCCGGGTGAATTGAATCACCGAGGACTTTATTTGCTCGTTCACTTTCTCGACCGAATACGATTCGATCCGCGACAAGTACGCGTCCTCGATGAACGCGGTGAACAGCGGCACGAACTCGCTCTTTTGCGCGGGCGTGAATGCGCGCCAATGATAGCCGATTGCCGATTGCGCCATCTCCTGAAAATCGAAGTGGCTCTCGGCAATCGCGCGAAGTTTCAGCTCGCGATCCGCCGGCGCAATGCTACTGTCCTTGAAAACGACGATTGTCTGATCGATGACGGATTTCACCGACCCGGTGGCATCGGGCGCAACCGACGCATCCGCCATCGCACCCGCTGCGGCGGAAGCGGCGATCGCGCATGAAATCAGCGCTCCAAGCGCGAGTGCCCGGATTGTCAATTTCAATCGCGCCATAGGTCGAGGGGAAAAATTCTAATTTTGCAGCGATTGGCCGTTCTTGAATTGCTTGCGGTCGGCCTCGTCGCCGTCCGCCGGGCGATGCTGGCAGCTTTCCGCGAGCCATCGCGTGGTAACAGTATCGGACAGCGCAACGCCGCTCGCATCAACCGCCCAGGTCCGGCTGTTGATCGTCGTTTGATTGAACACGCGCGCACAACTCCTGCAGGTAAAGGCGAGCCGCGAACCGCCTCCGGGAGCAATCGATTCGATGGTGCGGACCTTCCAGTCGTGGGTTCTCCACGGCACTAACCCTTCATCGCGCATATCGTCTCCTGATTGAATCTTTCACTTTTTTAGTTTTTCACTTTTTCAGTTTCCACTGTTCAGCTCGCCCCGACGCTCCGGTTCAACTACGCGGCGCCGTTGCTGGTGCGACGCTTGGCGGGAGCGCGGCGCTTGCGTTCGCCGCGATATTTTTGCGCACCGGGTTCCTGCGGGCGGAATGGATCGACGTGAATTTTGCGGCCCTCGAGTTCGGCGCCGCTGAAGTAAACGGCGGCGTTAACCGCGTCGTCAACTTCGATCATTTCCACGAAACCAAATCCCCGCGATTTGCCGGTGAGCTTGTCGGTGATCACCAACGCGCCGCCGACTTGGCCGATTTTGGAGAACAGCGACCGCAGCGCGTCGCGGGTGACCGACTCGGCGAGATTTCCTACATATATTCTGGGCACCGGGCCTCCTCGTGGGACGTGCAAATGCCTGTCATCTCCCAGGACGGGCGAAGACAGTTGAAAATTGAAAAACTGGCAGAGGTCCGCGGATTCGGAGTTTCCGCGGCCCCTGAAAACGACTGGGCGGGCATCGCGTGCCCGCCCAGTCTAGAGACTAATTTACCAGCGGCCGCCGCCTCCGCCGCCGCGATTCTCGCCACCGCCGCGCCGGCCACCACCGCCGCCGCCGCCGAAGCTCGATTCGCGGGGCTTGGCCTCGCTAACCTTGATGTTCCTGCCCTTCAGATCCGTATCATTCAGGGTCTGTATTGCCTTGGAAGCATCTTCCGCATTCGCCATCTCGACGAAGCCGAAGCCCTTCGATTGGCCGGAAAATTTATCCGTGATTACCGCCACGCTCTGAACCTGGCCTGCTTGTGAAAACAGTTCTTCCAGGTCGCTGTTGGACACCGAGTAGGCCAGATTGCCTACGTACAATTTGCTGGGCATATTTGCCCTCCGTAAGTATTTGCCGGGAAGCTCTCGTACAGAAAACCCGGGCTAATTCCCAGGCTTAGAGAAAGGAACAATCCTTAGGCGTTAGAACAAAAACAATACGCTATTGTCGCAGGTAAAGAAAGGGGGGGTCTAAACGCGTTGCCAGCATAATGTTAACGGCGGCGGCGGGAAGCCGCCATCGGGGCCAATTATCAAGATTTTTCAAGACTTTTTTGCTTGGCGGTCTCTTTTACTTAAATGATCCCAGCGGGAGTCGCCCTCCTCTCCGCCACCGAGTCATTTCTTCGGCGCCTTGCCGGCGCCCTCGAGCTTGACGCTGTTCTCGAGGGCCGGCTCGAGGTTGTCCTCAATCACGAGCGTGCCCTTGTACTTCGTGCCGGCGGTCGGCGCGAACCTCACCGAGACCTCGCAACTTCCCGGCTTCACATGCTTGGCTTTCGGGGCCAGATCGTCGTCGTCGCAAGCCTCAGTGATGCTGAATGGGCCGGTCATGCCGGATTCCATCTCGATGAGAATCGGGACTGCGTGGTTCTTCCTGGTAATCCTCCCCGCGTTGGTGATTTTCACCGTCTTGATCTTGCTCGCGCCGATGTCCACCGCACCGAAGTTGAGCGCCTTGGGCGAGATCCGAAGCTTGCCGTCGACCGGCGTCGGCGATGCGGTCGGGGTTGGGGTGAGAGTTGTCAAAGGTGTCGCGGTGGCGGTTGGAGTTGCGGTCGCCGTCGGTGTCCCCGTCGTAGCAACTGCAGGAGTTGGAGTAGCGGTCGATGTGGCGGTGCGGGTTGCGGTGGTGGTGGGCGTTGCAGTCGAGGTGCTAGTCGCCGTCGAGGTTGCAGTCGCAGTGGGCGTTGCGGTTGCGGTCGCAGTTGCAGTCGCGGTCGCTGTCGCCGTCGGTGTCGCAGTTACGGTCGCGGTTGAAGTAGCCGTGGCCGTTTGAGTTGCGGTCGCGGTCGCAGTAGCCGTTGTCGTCGGAGTCACGGTCGCCGTCGCCGTCGGTGTCGCAGTCGAGGTTGCTGTCGTCGTCGGTGTTGCGGTCGCCGTCACAGTCGCGGTGCGAGTTGCAGTCGCAGTGGCAGTCGGGGTTTGAGTCGCAGTTGGAGTTGCTGTTGGAGTTGCCGTCGCGGTTGAGGTTGCAGTTGCAGTCGGCGTGGCAGTCGAGGTTGCTGTCGCCGTCGGTGTTGCGGTGGCAGTTGGAGTTGCCGTCGCGGTTGCGGTCGCCGCGGCAGTTGCAGTCGCAGTTGCAGTCTTGGTCGCGGTCGCCGTCGGTGTCGCAGTTACGGTCGCGGTTGAAGTAGCCGTGGCGGTTTGAGTTGCCGTCGCGGTCGCAGTAGCCGTTGTCGTCGCAGTCACGGTCGCCGTCGAAGTCGGCGTGGCAGTGCGAGTAGCGGTTGCAGTCGCCGTCCCAGTCGCGGTGCGAGTTGCAGTGAGCGTTGCAGTCGAGGTCGGCGTTGCGGTGACAGTTGGAGTTGCGGTCGCCGATGCAGTTGCAGTTGCCGTCGCGGTGCGAGTTACGGTCGGCGTTGCAGTCGAGGTGGTAGTCGCCGTCGAGGTTGCAGTCGCAGTGGGCGTTGCGGTTGCGGTCGGAGTTGCAGTCGGAGTTGCAGTCTTGGTCGGTGTCGCAGTTACGGTCGCGGTTGAAGTAGCCGTTGTTGTGGGAGTCAGAGTCGCCGTCGGAGTGGCAGTTGCAGTCGAGGTTGCAGTCGCAGTGGGCGTTGCGGTCACGGTCGCCGTCGCGGTGCGGGTTGCGGTCGGAGTTGCAGTCGCCGTCGGCGTTGCGGTCGCAGTTGGAGTCGCCGTCGGAGTTGAAGTAGCCGTAGCGGTCTGAGTTGCGGTCGCGGTTGAAGCAGCCGTTATTGTGGGAGTTACGGTCGCCGTCGGTGTCGCAGTAACTGTGGGAGTTGGAGAAGCGGTCGCTGTGGCGGTGCGAGTTACGGTCGGCGTTGCAGTCGAGGTCGTGGTCGCCGTCGACGTTGCGGTCGGAGTTGCAGTCACCGTGGCGGTCTGAGTTGCAGTTGCCGTCGCCGTCGCGGTGCGAGTTGCGGTCGGCGTCGGGCTGGCCGATTGCAGGGGGCTGTCGTACTTCAACACCCGATTGTCCCCTTCATCCGCGACCCAGAGGTTGCCTGACGGGTCAAACGCGACTCCCCCTGGATTGCACAGGTCGATCGCGCTGGAGACAGACTTGCTACCCGTGTCGGAGTTGCACGCATCTGCGGTGAAGCTCCCGCCCTGGCCAAAGACCCTATTGGCGGTGGTATTGGGCAGCGGAGTGTTGTACTCCAGCACCCGGTTGTTGGTGTAATCCGCCACCCAGAGGTTGCCCGACGGGTCCACCGCGACTCCCGTCGGATTGCACAGGCTGGCGGCGCCGATCCCGCCGTTATTGCAACCATTCGTCGTGAAGCTTCCGTCCTGGCCAAAGACCGTATTGGCGGTGGTGCTGGTCAGTGGAGTGTTGTACTCCAGCACCCGGTTGTTGGCTTCATCCGCCACGTAAAGGTGGTTCGACCCGTCAAACGCGACGGCGTATGGCTGGCACAGGTCGATCGCGGTGGGATTGCCGCCGGTGTCGCTGTTGCATCCGCTCACCAGCAGGGTCGGCTGGCCGATGACCGCAACGGCCTTGGGCAGGCCGGGGCTGGTCAGCGGGGTGTTGAATTCCAGCACCCGGCTGTCCCCGGTATCCGCCACCCAGAGGTTGCCCGACCCGTCCAATGCGACTCCCGCTGGACCGATCAGGCTGTAGGCGCTGACCCCATGGCATGTATACGACGTGAAACCGGCGCACGTGCCAGCGACCTTGCTGGCTGCAGGGCCCACACACGGGAAGCTGCCACCGCAGGCCGCAAACGGAGTGTTGTACTCCAGCACCCGCTTGTTGTCGAAATCCGCCACGTAAAGGTTGCCCGAGCCGTCCACCACGACTCCTTGTGGCCAGGACAGGGTGCTGGCGCTTTCTCCGCCGTTATTCGGAGCCGAGGAGGTAAAATCGGGCTGCCCGAGCACCAGGTCCGCTGCCTGGCCGTTGGTCAACGTAGCGGCGTCGTTCCAGCCAAGCACCCGGTTGTTGTTGTAGTCCGAGACGTAAACTCGATTTGGCGTGACGCTGGTATCGATCGCCACCGCTACAGGGCTGTCCAGCACTTGACCGCTGTCGAAGCCCGCTCCGTCGCTCGTGAAGTTGGGCTGTCCAAGGACGAGGTCGGCGGTGGTGCCGCTCGCGAGCACGATCGCCGCACACAGCGCGGCCGCGATCATCGCGGCCGCAATCCCGAGCCTTCGCCGATACAAACCCAAGCGTAGCAAATTCCGCCTGTCGGTATTCTTCAATACCCTGCTATAGACCCTACCGCCCCCTTCTGCAACATCACGGCCTGCGAGCGATTCCGATGGATGAGTTCAACCACGGATACTCGGTAGGGAATTGCTTTTCCCGAGATAGGGTTCCAATGTCCTGAATGAGGAAGTAAACACGGGAGTGCGATGCTTTCGCTGGTGACAGCCGACCTCTTAGCGGTGATTCACGCGGGTTACGTCGCGTTCGTGGTCGTCGGATTCGTAGCCATCCTGGTTGGCTGGGCAGCCCGATGGCATTCGGTCCGGAATCTCTATTTTCGCGTTGTCCACCTCGCAATGATTCTGTTCGTATGCTGCGAGGCACTCACTGGCACAACTTGTCCACTCACTGCGTGGGAGAATGCTTTGCGCGTACGAGGAGGCGAATCCGGCTACTCGCGCGATTTCATCGGCTATTGGCTCGATTGGCTGATCTTCTACGAGGCCCCCACTTGGGTGTTTACAGCCATCTACCTCACCTTTGGCGCTCTCGTGCTCCTGGCATTTTGGTTCGTCCCCGTGCAGTGGTCCACTGCGAACCGCGGGGATGCATCGGAATTAACCCAACGCGGTCGATCGCAGCGTCTTAGCAGGTGACATGCAGAATCGCGTTGACATCGTCTCCGCCCAGGCCGAGCTGGGCGATAGCTTCCGCAGTCGGAAGAATCGTCAGCTCAACGCCTCGGCGCTTGGCTTCGCGCGTGACGGCTTCCATGACCGGCAGGCCGCCTGTGCGCCCGGTGCCGATAACCAGCCGTCGGCACTTCCACGGGATCTTTTCTTCAAGCGAGAGCGGAGTGTGCCCGAATTCCGCTCGGAACTTTCTGGAAGCTTTCGTCTTGCGCTTGCGCACCTCGCCGCGATCAATCACGACATCGCAATCGTACAGGACGCCGTCGATCCGAAGACGGCCGAAGGAAAAGTCACCGAGTCTCATCTGCGGTCACTATAGCGGTGCAGCGAGGATCTGTCCTGGCTAAATCGCGGCTTCTTATTTCCGCCCCCCGTACACCTCATCTCCCCTTGTCCAAGCCCGTCGCTCTCAAATATGGCATCCAAACGCTCCGGGGCCGACGTCGTTCGCGGAAAAACCTTTGATTTGATTGGTGATCCCAGCGGGAGTCGAACCCGCGTTCCCGACGTGAGAGGCCGGTGTCCTAACCACTAGACGATGGGACCGTCGCCGCAAGCGCCGCCGACGACGGCACGCGCTTCGCAAAAATCGTTGGCTGAGGAGGCAGGACTCGAACCTGCAATCGCCTGATCCAGAGTCAGGTGCCTTACCAATTTGGCCACTCCTCAGCGCAGCCCTGAAATATAACCAACGGCCATCGCCGGCGCCACCGGGGGCGCGCGATGCTACCTGATGGCGGTGTGGCGAAGCGTCTCGGCGTGACGATTGACCAGCGCGTCGCATCGCGACAACAGCGCGGGGTTGGCCGAGTGGCGTTCGATCATGTAGCTGAGCTCGCCCAAGTCGTGGACCAGCAAGCGCAGGCATCGCTCGTACTCGTTGGGCGCCTGCAACGCCTTGAGCAGATCCGAGACGAGGTCTTCGAGTTCGGTTTCTTCGACATCGAGCGCGATCTCGAGCGCGCGTTCGAGCTTGATTCCGGCGGTTGCGTCGCGCTGGGACTTTTCCAGCAGCGCCCGCAGCCGCACGATGGTGGCGTCTTCGAGCGAGATGGGACTTGGCTTGTCGAGCATCGATTCCTGCTCGAGCACCGTCGTGACCAGGTCCAGTGCGCCGACGTGGCGGGCTTCGTCACGCGCCATCGCGAACCAGAAATCCTGCAGCGCCGGGTCGCCGGCAAAGATCTTCGCGAAGCGCACGTACAGCGCCATGCTTTGTTTTTCCAATGCGATCGTCGCATCGAGGACTTCACGCGTCGTGGGCATCGTGGACCGATGATACCTTCTATCTTCGCGGGCGGTAAAGCGCGCAGGCCCGACCGCGCTTGAGCGATCGGGCCTGCGGATGGAGTTGCGCACGGTTATTTCGCGAGCTCGGTCGCGCGCGTCTCGCGAATTACGGTGACCCGAATCTGTCCGGGATAGGTCATGTCGGTTTCGATTTTGCGCGCCACGTCGCGCGCCAGCATCGAGGTCTCCTCGTCCGAGATCTGGGTCGGCTCGACGATCACGCGCATCTCGCGCCCGGCCTGCACGGCGAAGCATTTTTCGACGCCCTTGAACGACTTCGCGATAGTCTCGAGGTCCTCCAGCCGCTTGACGTAGCTCTCGAGCACCTCGCGCCGGGCTCCCGGACGCGCGCCCGACAGCGCATCGGCCGCATCGACCAGCGGCGCCAGAATAGTCTCGGCCTTGACTTCCTCATGATGCGCCGCGATCGCGTTTACGATCTTCGCCGACTCGCCGTATTTGCGGGCGATCTCGCCGCCGATCAGCGCGTGCGAGCCCTCGACCTCGTGAGTCAGCGCCTTGCCGATATCGTGCAGCAGGGCGGCGCGGCGGGCCTGCTTTTCGTTCAGCCCCAGCTCGGCGGCCATCGCGCCGCAGATGAACGCGGCTTCGATCGAATGCATCAACACGTTCTGCGCGTAGCTGTAGCGATACTTGAGCATCCCGAGCAGCTTGACCAGTTCGGGATGGATTCCGTGCACGCCGACTTCGATGATCGCGCGCTGGCCGGCCTCGCGAATCGATTCCTCGACCTGCTGCTCGGCCTTGCGAACGACTTCCTCGATCCGTCCCGGATGGATGCGGCCGTCCGAGATGAGCTGCTGGAGGGCGACGCGCGCTATTTCGCGCCGGATGGGGTTGTGGCACGAAATCACGACCGCCTCGGGGGTATCGTCGATGATTATGTCGACCCCGGTGGCCGCCTCGATCGCGCGGATATTGCGTCCTTCGCGGCCGATGATGCGGCCCTTCATCTCGTCGTTGGGCAGCGCCAGCACCGAGACGGTGCGCTCGGCGACGAACTCGCCGGCCAGCCGCTCGATCGCGATTGCGATGACTCGTTTGGCGCGGCGGTCGGCCTCCTCGCGCGCCTCTTCTTCGACGATTCGAATGTGCTTGGCGGCGTCGGTGCGCGCCTGACCGATCATCTCGTCCATCAGCGAGCGCTTGGCTTCCTCGCGGGTCAGCCCGGCGACGGCTTCGAGCTTGGTGCGGGCCTCGTCGATATGCGCCTGCAGCACTTCTTCCTTGTCGGTGAGAGTTTTCTCGCGCGAGCGCAAACTTTGATCGCGCCGGTTGAGATCGGCTTCGCGCCGTTCGAATGCCTCCTGGCGCTTTTCGAAAGTCTCCTCGCGGGCTTCGAGCTTCTGTTCGATCGCGGCTATTTCGCGCCTGCGATCGCGCATCTCGCGCTCGGCGTCGGCCTTCGCGCCGACCACGATATCCTTTGACTTGAGTTCGGCCTCCTTTACTACCAGCTCGCTTCTGGTTCGAGCCTCCTTGGCTATTTCTTCGGCCTGAGCGCGCGCGGCCTGCAGGTTAACGGCGTCTCTACGCTGTCTCGTTATTCCCCAAATGAAAAAGACCGCGCCACCAACTATGAATCCCAGGATTGCGGTGATTAGAGCCACCCGGGTTTACCTCCTTGGTCCGCGTTGCACGAGCCGGCAGTGGCGCTTCGCAGGCTCGATGAACGGCGGATTCGGTCACGATGATGTTTAACCGCCGGTCGAGCCCCGTTTCCGGGATTCGATCGAGCAGCTGGAATGAATAGGCGAGTCCCACGCTGATCGCTTCGCGGCCCATCTGGCCGATGAAACGATCATAATGACCCCCGCCACGGCCCAGCCGGCCGCCTTCGAGTCCGAAGGCGACGCCGGGAACACATACGAGAATTTTCGCGAAACTTGCGCGGTCGAGAGCCTCGGCCGACTCGGGCGGCTCGAGGATCCCATACGCGCCGGGGACGAGTTCGGAGCGATCGCGAATCCTTCGCGCGACGATCGCGCCCGCCGCCGCGTCAACCCGCGGATAGAAGACGGCGCGGCCCGCCGCCAGCGCGTCGGACAGGATGCGGTCGGTCGAGACTTCGTTGCCGACCGCGGCGTAGAGGACGATCGCGGATGCGGCGCGGTAGAACTCGCTCGCGATCAATTGCCGCTCGACAATCTCCGACCATGCGGCGGCGCGCTCGCCGGGGAGCGCATCGCGGCACGCGTTCATGATCGCGCGTAGATTTTTCTTTTCGTCCGCCACGGTCGTTGCCATGGCGGGAGCGGGTTCAACTGCTCGATTGCGCCGCGCCGTCGCGCGCGCCTGTCGTTCTCGATCCGGCATACAGCCGGCCTGTATCCGCGATGCGTTCCATCGCGAAAGCCTTCGTTGCGGTTGAAAAATACTGCACGGGCTTCATGCTTGTAAGCACCGCGCTTAGGCCACTTTCGAGATCCACGATTCCCGCCCCCGTCCGAAACCTTTCACCTCTGGGATGCCTCGCGCCGCCGCGCCGATTCGTGCTCATTCGCCGTCGATCGCCGCGGACAGCCGTTTATTCATCGCCGCGATCCGATCCACCAGCTCCTGATGCTCCCGGCGCAGGTGTTCGAGCTCTTCGGCGAAATTTAACGCAGCCAGGATCGCCAGGTTCACTGAATTGACCGTCTGGCTCCCGGCGCGGATAACCTTGATCTTTTCGTCCACCGTCTCGGCCACGGACTTGACCCACTCATCGCCGGCGTCGCTGGCGACTATCAGGCTTTGTCCCATGATCTGGACGTTGACGCCCTTCATCTTCAGCCAAGATCGATCCCGTCGAAGCGGGTGAGAATCTTTTCGATTCTGCTTCGCACGTCGTTGCGCTCGTTTTCATGCTGCTGGCGCTCGGCGTTCAACTGCTTCACCTGGCCCGCGGCATCAGCATAGCGTTTTTCGGTTTCCGCGAGTTTCTGAGCGAGCTGGTCATTTTCCTTGCGCAGCTGCTGAATACGCGCCACCGAAGCCTGAATTCGCTCGTCTAATTGCTTTAATACGTCTGTCGCCATGAGAAAAAATCTTCTACCTTTAGTTTAATTTTTGATTAACTGATCTGTCAAGCTGCATAAGAACCGCTGGCACTCTGCTCCCTTGCGCCGTCACTTGCAAACAACGCGTCGACAAACTCACGCGCGTCGAACTCGCGCAAATCCTCGATCGCCTCGCCCAGTCCCACGAACCGCACCGGAATCTTGAGCCGATCCGCAACCGCGATCACCACCCCGCCCTTCGCCGTGCTGTCGAGCTTCGCCAGCACCACTCCGGTTAGCCTCACTGCGTCGCCAAATATCGCCGCCTGGCTGAGCGCATTCTGGCCCGTATTGGCGTCGAGCACCAGCCACGTCTCATGCGGAGCGCCGGGCAGCTCGCGCGCGACCACGCGGGAAATTTTCTTGAGCTCCTCCATCAGGTTGACCTTGGTCTGAAGGCGCCCCGCCGTGTCGATCAGGACCGTGCGCGCCTTGCGCGCGACCGCGGCTTTGACCGCATCGAAGGCGACCGCCGCCGGATCCGAGCCGGGCGATTGCTTGATCAGGTCGGCGCCGGCGCGATCGCACCATATCTCGAGCTGCTCGATCGCGGCCGCGCGAAACGTATCTGCCGCGGCCACGATCACGCTGCCGCGCTCGGCCTTGAACCGTGCCGCGAGTTTCGCAACCGTCGTCGTTTTGCCAACGCCGTTGACGCCCACCAGCATGATAACCAGCGGCGCATCGCCCGAGTCGGCAGGCTGGCGCTCTGCGGCCATCAGGATCGCGGCAATCTCGGCCTTGAGCGCGTCGCGGATCGCGTCGGGGCGATTGTCGTTGCCCAACTTGGCGCGCACGGCGGAAGCAAGCTTCATGCTCGCCTCGACTCCGACGTCGGCGGCGATCAGCGCTTCCTCGAGGCCCTCGTAAATGTCGTCGATCTTCGCGCTTCCGGTCAGCGCGGCTCTAATCCGCGCCAGAAAGTTTTCGCGCGTCTTGCGCAGCCCCAAACCAATTCTGACCGGTTCGCGAACAGGCGCAGGCGCCACGGCGTGTTGCAGCGGCGGATGAACGGCGGCCGGCTCGGCAATTTCGGGCGTAGGTTCGGGTGTGGGTTGAGCGGCGGGCGCGGCAGCCTGCGGCAGCTCCGCTTCGAGGTGGGCCGGAGGCGACGGGCGCGCCTTGCGGAGGCTCCATTGAATCAGGACTCCGACGAACGCCAGGCCCGAACCGCCGGCGGCGGCGATAAGCAGAATGAGCGCGATGTCGAAGGAAGTCACGTTGCGTCGTCCGGAAAAAATAATCCCGAAGAATTTTTTCCTGCGCCAAGAATAACAGTCACGCTCCCGCTCCGAAACCGGCAGGGGCAGGGGTGACTGCAGGGCTGAGCCCTGCACTCAGTGTTAAGGCCGCCCGCCGTTGGCGGGCGCGGCCCCTGCCAACGGCTTAATGCTGCGCTGATGTCGCCACAGCCAGAGGTGCACCCCATCGCGACGCATCGTTCGCTCTCGAGCTCAGAGCGAAAAGAGCGTCCTCGCGGATTTCGCGTCTTAACAGTGGGTGCAGGGGTCACCCCTGCCCAAGGAGGTGCGGAACCCACGGTGGGTTCCGCATTAGATTAAGTTCTCCCCGTGTCTGAACGCTGGCCGGGCGCACGTCGTTACGGCTATAAGAAATGTGGGCCGCGACGAGATCGCAAAATCACGCGGACCCTCGACCACGAAGGGAGATCATCTGGAGATGGCCAAGCTCAAGGGCAAGGTGGCAATCGTAACCGGCGCCAGCCGTGGTATCGGCAAGGCGATCGCCGAACTGTTCGCCAAAGAGGGCGCCAAGGTCGTGTGCTCCGCGCGCACGCTCAAGGAGGGCGCGCATCCGCTGGAGGGCTCGCTCGAAACCACCGTCGCCGGCATCAGGAAGGCGGGCGGCGAAGCAACCGCGGTCACCTGCGACGTCTCGTCGGAAGCCGACTGCGAGAACCTGGTCGCGCAGACGCACAAGCTCTACGGACCGGTTGACGTGCTGGTGAACAACGCGGCGTTGACCTACTTCATGCCGGTCAAGGATTTCCCGCCCAAGCGCTGGATGCGGTCGTTCGCGGTCAACCTTCACGGCCCGTTCATGCTGAGCCATCTGGTGCTCCAGGACATGGTCCCGCGCAAGTCCGGATCGATCGTCAACATTTCGTCGGGAGCGGCGATCGGACCCGGCCGCGGACCGTACAAGAGCGCCACCGTTTTTCGCGGCGGCGTATGCTACGGGGCAGAAAAGGCCGCGCTCGAGCGCTTCACCCAGGGTCTCGCCGAAGAAGTTTACGCCGACGGAATCTCGGTGACTTGCGTGTCGCCGTCGCAGGTGGTCGCGACTCCGGGCACGGTTCACCATCATCTGGTCACGGGACCCGACGACCCCAGCGGCGAGCCGGTCGAATGGATGGCGCAGTCGGCGCTGATTCTCGCCACCGAACCGCTCGACAAGGTGACGGGCCTGGTGACCTACAGTCAGCCGCTGCTCCAGCAGTACGGCCTGATCGAAAAGGGCGTCGGAATCGGAATCGATTTCAAGGGCAGCGGCTACAGTTTGATCTAGCCGCGCGCGCGATTGTTGACAGAAACGAAGCGGCGCGGCGATCGGACGATCGCCGCGCCGCTTCGTTTCTGTTCGCTTACGCCGCTTGCGGGATTCTGAGCGAGATGATCCTCGATACGCCCGGGCGGTCCATGGTCACGCCGTGAATCTGATCCGCGCGCTGCATGGTGCGCTGGTTGTGCGTGATCACGATGAACTGCGAGCGATGCTTCAGCTCGGCCATCAGCGTGGTGAACGCCGCCAGGCTGAACTCGTCCAGCGGCGCGTCAACTTCGTCCATCACGCAGAACGGGCTCGGATTGAGCAGGAACAGCGAGAAAATCAGCGCCATCGCGGACAGCGCTTTCTCCCCGCCTGACAGCAGCCCGATCTCCTTGACCTTCTTGCCCGGCGGCTGCACCAGCACGTTCACTCCCGCCTCGAGCACGTCGCCGTCGTCGGTCAATTCGAGCCGGCCCTTGCCGCCGCGCAGCAGCTTGGGGAACAGCTCGGCAAAGTTTTTGGCCGCACCCTCGAAGGTTTCGGCGAAACGTTTTCGCGCCTCGCGATTCAGATGCGTGATCGTGCGGGTCAGATCGTCGAGCGCACTTTGCAGGTCGGTGCGCTCGGCGCCGAGCACGCCGGCGCGTTCTTCGAGTTCCTTGACTTCGCTGTCGGCGGCCAGATTGACCTCGCCGATTCGTTCCATCTTCGCGCGCAACTCGACGATTCGCGCGTCGTCGTCCGCCGCAATCCTGCCGTCGAGCGCGGGAATTATCTCGGCCGCCATCGCGTCAAACTCGGCGGCGAATTTCTCGACGAACGCGCGCGCCAGCTCTTCGCTGAGCGCGCGGGCGCGTTCTCGCTTGAGGCCGCATTCTGTCGCCTCGGCTTCCAGAGCCGTCAAGCTCTCCTGCGCGTTTTTATAGTCGGCTCGGCGCCGCTCCAGCGCGTGCTCGGATGCGTCGCAATCAGCGCGCAGGCGCGAAAGTTCCGCTTCGAGTTCGCGCTGGCGGCCGCGCGCCGCCATCTCCTGCGCCGACAGCGTCTCGAGTTCGCGCTCGAACTCCGCCCGTTCGGCGTGCGAGCGTTCCAGGGTTGCGCGATGCTCGTCGAACTGCGCTTCCAGATCGTGTGCCTCGCGCCGCGCGTGCGCCAGTTCGCTTTCGAGCGCGCCGTGGCGCGCCTTGCGCGCCTGCGCCTTGGAGGCCGCTTCGAGCATCACCGCGCCAATCTCTTCCGCCGCCGCGCGCCGCTCGGCTATCTCGCCGGCGATCGCGCCAAGGCGCGCGCGCGCCTCCTGCTCGGCCATCGCCAGTTCTTCCAGGCGCGCGTTTGAAGTGATCACGAGTTCGGCGATCTCGTTCAGGCGCCGGCGTGAATTGCCGCCGTGGGCTTCCGCCAGCGCGACCGCTTGCTCGGCGCGGGCGAGCCCGCCCCGGCGTTCGATCGCAACTCGTTCCGCCTCGCGCGCGATCCCCCGTCCCTGTGCCAGCTCGGCGTCGGCGCGCTCGCGTTCAGCGCGGACCGCGGCGAATTGGCCGACGCGGGTGCGATGCTCCTCTTCCGCGCGCGCCAGTTCACGGGTCTCGGCTTCGATTGCCGCCAGGTCCGCCGCCGCGTGATTCTCTTCGGCGCTGCCGCCGCTGATCATTCGCCCGGGCCACACCAGGTCGCCGTCGCGCGTCACAAAAACGGTCCCGTGACCGTTGAGGTTTGACGCCGCCAGCGCGCATCGCAGGTCGTCGGCCAGCATCACATGACCCAGCATCGTTTCGGCAACCGGCCGGATGCGCGGCTCGAACTCGAGCATCTCGATCAGCCGTCCCGCGATACCGGGTGCTTCGATCGCCGGATGCGCCGCGACCGCGGCGCCGGGCTCCTGCACGAAGTCCATCCGGCCCGCGCGATTTTCCTTGAGGATCTCGATTGCGCGGATCGCGAATTGCGGCGATTCGACTATCACCGCGTCCATCTGATCGCCGAGCACGGCCTTGAGCGCCGGCTCCAGCCCAAGCGGCGCTCGCAGGACCTGTTTGAGGATCGAAGGATCGGAGGCGGGACGATCGCCGTTGAGCGATTCGAGGATCGTGCGCAGCCTCAGATCGACGCCGTTCGAGGATTGATCGGATTGAAGCTCGCCGTGCGCGCCGAGCACGCCGCGCAGCGAATTGACGCGCGCGGTCAGATGATCGAGCGCCGTGCGCGCCTCGATTTCGCGCGCCGCGGTACCGCGCGCCGTTTCTTCCATTTCTGCCGCAGCCGCGCGCGATGCTTGCAGCTCCGCCTCCGCCGCGCGGATCGATTCGCGCGCGGTCTCGAGCGCGGATGCCAGCGCCGGCGTTTCAACCGTGGTCGCGGCGAGGCGCTTTTCGAGCTCCGCGCGCTCGCCGGCAAGATCGCCGAGCCTGCCGCGAATTACCGCGGCCTCGCGAACGACGTCGGACAAGTCGTCCTTGCATTCCTCGCCGCGGCGCTCGGCCTGCTTGAGTTCGCGATTGGCGGCTTCATGCTCGAGCGAGATTTGCTTGAGCGCCGCGTCGGCGTCGCCGCCGCCGGCCGCCAGTTCACGCGCGAGCGCCGCGCCCGCCTGGGCGCGATTGGCGCGCGCCAGCACCGCCTTGGATTCCAGCTCGACGATACGCGCGCCGAGCTCGATTTCGAGCTCCGCGGTCGCGGCGAGCCGCCGATCCAAAAACCCGCGCGTGCGAGCGCGTTCGATTGCGCCGGAATGAAGGTTCTCGAGTTCGCGCTGAGCGCCGCCGAGCTCGGAGCGCGCCGACTGCGCGGCCGACGCCGCCGCATCGACTTGCTCGCGGATCGCATTCGCCCCGGCCCGCGCGCTCTCCAGCCGGCCCTTCAGCTCCGCGTCGCGGCCGGTCTGTATCGCCAGCTCTTCGCGCTCGTCGATCAGGCGGCGCGCCGCGGCGTAACGTTCCAGTTCGCCGAGTTCGGCCTTGACCACCTTGTAGGTCTCGGCTTTTCTGGCTTGCCGGCGTGCGAAGCTGAGCTGACGCTCGATTTCGCTGACCACGTCGTCCACGCGGGCGAGATTTTCTTTCACCCGCTCGAGCTTGCGCTCGCTCATCTCGCGCCGGCCCTTGAACAGCGACAAGCCGGCTGCTTCCTCGACCAGCGTGCGCAGCTCGTGCGGCTTGGCCTGAATAATTTCCTCGATTCGGCCCTGCTCGACCAGCGAATAGCCGCGGCTGTGAATCTGCGCGGCCATGAAGAACTCGGTGATGTCCTTCAAGCGGCACGGAATTTTGTTGAGCAGATATTCCGACTCGCCGGAGCGATACGCGCGCCGCGTCACCGCGATTTCGCTGAGCGCCGCGTACGGCTCGGGCAACTGGCTGCCTTCTTCGGCCTCCAGCACGAGAGAAACCTCGGCCATCCCGGCGGCGGGATTGGACTCGTTGCCGGCGTAGATCAGGTCCTCGATGCTCTTGCCGCGAAGCCGCGTCGGCGCCTGCTCGCCGAGCACCCATCGGATCGCGTCAACGACGTTCGATTTGCCGCATCCGTTGGGACCGACCACCGCCGTCATCCCCGGCGCAAAGCCGATCGCCGTCGAATCGAGAAATGACTTGAAGCCTAGTAGTTCAAGGCTCTTAAGACGCATGCTGCCATCGCCTCCACCACACCACCACCTGCCTAAAGCTTATCCCAAACTACGGTGGGAGGGTCAAGAGCACCCCCTACATATCGTGGTGTCGCGGGGATAAACCCCTGCAAATTGTGGCCCGTGGGCACGGGAGGCCACCCGTGGGCAGGGGGGCCAGTAAAAAAGCGAAAAGCTGGACGCTAATCTTGGATCAGTTCGGTATTCCAGTAGGCGCTATCGACCTGCGACAGATACGGCATCCATTCCCGGTACCGCCGCAGGCTGAACATTTCGGACGAAAACGGAGTCCACTCGGGGCGGCGCGGCCTGCGGAACAGATGCATCCCGGCTTCGTCGGGCGTGCGGCCGCCCTTGCGCCGATTGCAGTGATGGCACGAGCAGACGATGTTCTCCCACGTGGAGAGGCCGCCGCGCGAGCGCGGAATCACGTGATCCAGGTTCAACTCCGTGCGCGGCAGTTTCTTGCGGCAATACTGGCAGGTGTTGCCGTCGCGGGCGAAGATGTTGAAGCGCGAGAAACGCACGTGGCGCTTGGGCACGCGCTCGTACGCGGTCAGCAGCAGGACCCGCGGCACGCGGATGAAGCCGTCCACGATCCCCAGCCGCTCATGTTGAATTTCGATCGACAAGTCGCGCCAACTGTCGAAATCGAAGGTGTGATACTGGTCGTCCACCGCCTTCGCAACGCCCTGGTAAAGCAGCGCAAACGCGCGTTTTACCGAGGTAACGTGAACCGGCAGATACGAGCGATTGAGAACCAGGACCTTGCTGTTGAGCAGGCCCGCTCCCGGGAGGCTGGGCGCAACCATGACGGCCGCAGCGGACATCACATGACGAGTATCGGCCCCCCGCCATCATGTCAAGGTACCTGTGGATTAAGAGCCCGTTATTGATGGTTTAATCAGGCTTACTTGCGGTGGTCGGGCGTGGCTCGTATGATCCGGGGCAAGTTGTTGACGCAAAGGGTAAAACGATGTCCCACTGGACGCGAGCGTTTTCTTCATCGCTCGCGAGGCCCGCGCGACACCTCCCGGCAATCGCTCCTCGACACGCAATCACTTCGGATTTGCCGCAATAATAGAGAGTCCATCTGTGAAACGAGAAATCGCAATTAACGCGTCCGCACTGGAGGTGCGGGTGGCGCTGCTCGAAGATAACGAACTCGCCGAATTCTACCTCGAGCGCAATCGCCAGGTCGGGCTCGCCGGCAACATCTACAAGGGCAAGGTCACGCGGGTGCTGCCCGGGATGCAAGCGGCGTTTGTCGATATCGGCCTGGAGAAGGCGGGCTTCCTGCACGTCTCGGATTTTTACGACGGAGTCTCCGCGCTCAACACCGTGGCCGAAGTGATCGGCGAAGAAGACGTCGAGACCGAGCCGATCGGCGACAACGAGTTCGCCGAGGCGGAGATGAACCCCCCGGCTGACGAAGCCGGCGCCGACGATAGCAACGGCGATGGGAGCGAGCCTGCGGCGCGGCCCTCGCGCGGACGGCGGCGCGGCGGCCGAGGCCGGCGGCCTCAGGCGGCGCAGCGCTCGCGGCTTCCGATCGAGCAGCAGTTGCGCCGCGGCCAGGACATAATGGTTCAGATCGCCAAGGAGCCGATGGGCACCAAGGGCGCGCGGCTGACCTCGTCGATTTCGCTGCCCGGGCGCCATCTGGTCTACACCCCCGCCAGCAATCACATCGGAGTGTCGCGGCGAATCGCGAGCGCCGAGGAACGGGCGCGGCTGCGCGCGGACGTGGGAGAACTCAGGCCGCCGCAGGGCGGTTTCATCGTGCGCACCGCGTGCGAGGGCGTCAGCCGGCGCGAAATCCAGCGCGACGTCGGCTTCCTGACCAAGCTGTGGAGCTCGATTCTGCGCAAGAACGAGAGCATGCCGCCGGCGTCGATGCTTTACAGCGATCTCGACGTGGCGCTCAGAATCGTGCGCGACCTGTTTTCCAGCGAGGTGGACCGGCTATGGTGCGACGATCCGACCACCTACAGCCGGGTCGTGCAGTTCGTGCAGAACTACATGCCGCGGCTGCGGGCGCGGGTGACGCTGCATGACGGGCCGCAGCCGCTGTTCGATCGGTTCAACATCGAACCGCAGATCGAGCGCGCGCTCGACCGCAAGGTATGGCTCAAGTCGGGCGGCTACCTGGTTTTCGATCAAGCTGAAGCGCTCACCGCCATCGACGTGAATACCGGGCGCTTCGTCGGCAAGCGCAGCCAGGACGACACCATCTTCAAGACCAACCTCGAAGCGGTGGAGCAGGTAGTTAACCAACTGCGGCTGCGCAACATCGGCGGAATCATCATCGTCGATTTCATCGACATGGATCGCGAGCCCGACCGCAAGAAGGTCAGCGACGCGCTGGCGGTCGCGCTCAAGCGCGACAAGGCGCGGACCTCGGCGCTCAAGATTTCCGAGCTGGGTCTCGTGCAGATGACGCGCAAGCGCACGCGCGAGAGCCTGGAGAAATTGCTGACCGACACGTGTCCGCGATGCGACGGACGGCGCGTGGTCAAGTCGGTGCCGACGCTCGCCGCCGAAGTGCTGCGCGGGATTCAGCGCGAGGCGGTCTCCAAGGCCGCGGGCGAAATGCTGATCGTGAAGCTCAATCCCGAAGTCGCGCGCTACCTCTACGATCACGGCGCCAAGGATCTAGAGACGCTCGAGCATCGGCTCTCGACCAAGATAGTGCTGCGCTCGAACGACGGAATCGAGCTAGGCGCCTTCGAACTAGCCCGCGCCCCCGCCGCCGCCTAGCTTCCCGTTCCTAGCGCACCGCGCGCCCGGCCCCTTCCGCTTTTTTGTGTAATTCTAGAGCTGGAGTTGCTGAAGCGAAGAATCCCGGCGGATGCTCCGGCGTCCGGTGTTAGTTACGCAAAGGGGATTGATCACTTGCCGCACGGGCGTGTGAACAGTACCGTGACGAAGGGTTCGAGCCGGAACAAGAGCCATGTGATGACGGGCCAACTCCAGCCGAACGTGAGGCGGATGTGACGGTATGTGTCGCTGCTAGGTCGCTAACGCAGAACTGCGTAATTGGTGCCTGCGATACTATGCTTTCATTTTCGACGCCTAGCGGTGTCACGACAATTCCATCAACTGATACCGTCGCAATTAAGTTCCTTCCACTAATGCGAGGATGGGGACTCCTCTACGCGGGATATTCCGACTACGCCATTTCGATAGCAGAACGAGCTAAGGAAGTGCTCAAGAAGTCCGCTGCAAACGGACTAGCCATGCCTACTGAGATTCGGAATGTAATGCGCGCAGCTTTCCAACAGGAATTGCGAGAGCAAATCGCCGATAGGTTTTTAAGCCGCTACAATATGACGGTGGAAGAATTCAGAAAAAACGGTAAGCGACAATTCGGAAATGACTTTGAGCTTTTAAATAAGCCAATCCGTGAATTTAGTCTGAACACATCCTTTCTTGCCTGCGGAGTTGACGCTCACGATTTTCCGCACATCCTTTGGGTTCAAGGTCCAGGCGGATCAGTTACAAGCGAAGATACTCTCGGTCACGCCGCAATAGGAAGCGGTAGAGAAATGGCTCTGGGCTCTTTAGGCAGTACTAGTGCTTCGGGCTCAGGTATCCAGTCAATTCCCGACCTTGCGTACCGAGTAGTCAAAGCCAAGTTCATTGCTGAATCTGCTCGCGGAGTGGGGAAAAGCACAATTCTGGTGATCTGGCGAAAGGGACTTGATCACCCGATTTTTATGCTCGAAGATAACCCGTTCCGACAGGCAATGAATAGTGAACTCCGCCAACATGCGCCGGAGATCGTTACAGAGTTTATCAAAGACAGTCTCAGCAATGCAGGAATGTTGGACAGGCAGTATTTGGCAGCCTTACGCTTCGAGCTAAGTTTTTCAAAGGGAAGAGGTTCAGTGCTGAGCAATCGCTTAAGCGTAGCGCTGAACAGATGGGGGTTTTTGCGATTATTGAAACGGAACTCGAACTCGCGCGCGCACCGGTCGCCGCCGAGCCGCGCCCCGGCTGCTCCACGCCTCCGTACCTTCTCGCTTTTTCCGGTCGCGATCGTCAGCCGGATCGCGGCTTGACGCTGGGATGGGTAAGCGGCTACGACTCGGATGTTTGCGAAGTCAAAAAGGAAATTCCGGGTATCTGATGCCGTGAGCACACCTTCAAAGCTTGAGCTCGAGCGCTTCGTCTCGACGTTTCCATATTCGAGCGAGGCCTTCCTGGTCGACGAAGTCCTGTCGGTCGACCCCGCGCAGCGAGAGGTCGAAGCGCGGATGGACACGACGCGCCCGCTGCCCGTCGGGCGGTATCAAGTGGGCGACCCGGGCGTCCATCCCCGGCACGTATCGGGGCCCGACCTTGTCCTGCTGACCGGCAACCTCGGATGCCTTCACGCCTACTTCCTGCACAGTTGTCGATGGGAGGAGGGATGGGTCGGGTTCGGCAACCGCATCCATCGTGCTGATTTCCGAAGTCTGGTAACCCTTGGACCGCCGCTGCGGCTCCATTCCAAAGAGACAAAGACCCGCGAAGGGCCCAAGCGGGTTGTGCTGCGCTTCGAGTTTCGCTTCTGGCAGGACGAGAAGCTGGTTTACTTTGGCGACCAGTCGGCAATCTTCGTTAAAGGACGGGAGTTCGAGGCCGATTAGCCGGAATTTCCCTTTTTGGCCGTGGCGACGGCAGCGCAGCATTAAGCGGTTGGCAGTGGCCGCGCCCGCCAACGGCGGGCGGCCTTAACATTGGGTGCAGGGGTCACCCCTGCCTGGAGAGCCAGTCCAGATAGGCATCGATCATCCGCTTGACTTGGCGCTTGCCTATCCGTTTATCGAAGCCCAACAGTTGGACGAGTGTGAGCGCGAAGCCGCAGCCGTTGAGAAACCATCCCGATGAGTAAGGGTCCGCGTCGGCCCGCACCACACCCTGCGACTGCCCGCGGCGGATGATCGCGGCAAAGAACTGGACATAGGCCTCGTGATTCTCCCGCAACTGCCGCGTGATATCCGGATCGTCGGACTCGGCCAGCGCCTGGAATTGGATCTTGAGCTCGTCGGAATGGGTCCCCAGGTTTTCAATGTACACACGGCCCATCCGTTTCAACGCCGAGATGCTGTCGCCGCTATCGGCCGCAGCCGCCTGCATGCCAGAGCTCGAGGATTCGTTCTCCTACTCGCTTGAGGATCCTGATGAATAGCTCTTTCTTGCTGGGGAAGTACTTGTAGATGGTGGGTTCTGCGATTCCCGCCTCGAGCGCGATATCCGCGGTGCTCGCCACGCGATAGTTGGAGCGGGCGAAGACCTTGGTGGCGGCGCGGATTATCTGAAGCTCGCGCTCCCCGGCCGAGAGGCGAGTCCGTTTGGCGCGGGTCGCGCGTGCCCGGGTGTCAAGCATTGAGCCTCGCCGACTTCATCGTAGATGTAAGCAATCCGTATGGCCGTCTCATGGATTTGCTTAACTCGCAGTCCTAGCTTCAACATTCGTGCAGGCAGCGTCCGGGGTCCTCCAGTGAAAGCGCCAAGGAGTGCCTTCCGGCGATGGCCAAATGAGACTGATTCTCGATCTAACTCTCGATTTGCTCCTACGGGGTAGCACCTACCGGGTATGGTGTTTGCTTTCTTGACAACGTGCGGCCGAACGGATAGGTTTCATTTAACTTATGTATCTTTAGAATTTTCAGCCCGACCGAGTTATCGTTGTAGCGACGACATCCCGGCCACGGAGGCCGGAAGATGTCGAAGCTAGCCGCAGCTATCCGCCACCATTTCGTCGCAGTCCCGCGCATAAGTGTTGCCACCATCGTGGTCGCCTGCTTCTTTGGCTGGGGCCGGGCTGCTCTCGCTGGCGGCCCCGATCCAAGCGCCGACACAACTTCGACGGCGGGGCCGGGTGCGGCGGCAATTCCGGCGACGCAACCGATATTAGGCGCCACACAGAACGGGGATAATGGGCCGGACCAGCTCTGGAACTGGCACCTTCAGAACACCGACATTGGGCAGGGCGACCCGGCTTTTGCGGCCAAGTACTCCGGCGCAAATAGCCTGAACAGCAGGGGCGAGGTTCAGGAAACAGTTACGCTGGATTTGTTTGCCGGCGTGCGGTTATGGCGCGGCGCCGAGGCGCACGTGGACGGACTGGTGTGGCAGGGTTTCGGCCTGAGCAAAACGCTTGGCATCGAGGATTTTCCCAACGGTGACGCCTACAAAGTCGGCACCCAAACTCCCTATCTAATGTTTGCGCGCTTGTTTGTTCGTCAAACCATCGGCTTGGGCGGCGAACAGGAGGATGTGCCCGACGGCCAGCTAACGCTGGCGGGCAAACAGGACATTTCGCGGCTGACCTTCACCATCGGCCGGTTCACCCTGCTGGACATTTTCGACCACAACACCTACGCGCAAGACCCACATACCCAGTTCATGAATTGGGCGATGGCGGGCAATCTCGCATGGGATTACCCGGCGGATTCCATCGGATACACCACCGGAATTGCCGTGGAATTAAATCAGCCGAGATGGGCTTTGCGCTACGGATTTTTCCAATTGCCGCGTGTCCAGAATTATTTCACAGCTGACGACCAGATTCTCATGGGCCGCCCCGCCGGAGGCAGCGGCTCAGCTGGTACCGACGGCCCGTTTTTGCGCGCTTGGGGAATGGTGGTGGAATTTGAGCGCCGTTACAGCCTCAACGCTCATCCCGGGGCGATTAGGTTTACGCCTTTCCTCAACGAAGCTGATATGACCAGTAACCATGCGGCGACTGCCATTCTGATCGCCAAAGGTCCGGGAGCGGACGTCTCAGCGGCGCAGGCCTTCCGCTACAAATACGGTTTTGGGTTGAACTGGGAACAGGAAGTTGCAGAGAACGTCGGCCTGTTTTCGCGGCTGGGCTGGAACGACGGCCACGAACAAGCGTGGGCGTACGCCGATGCTAATTGGACGGCGTCAATCGGCGTCAGCGTCAAAGGTGGACAGTGGCAGCGGCCGGGAGACACCTACGGCCTTGCCGGCATCGTGAGCGGCGCCTCGCGCTCGAACCAGCAATACCTGAACGCAGGCGGCTTGGGCATCGAAGCCGGCGACGGCGCGCTGACCTACGGCAGCGAGAAAGTCGTGGAAACCTATTATGATTTCCAAATCTGGAAAACTGTCCATATGGCCGTGGATTACCAGTTCATCAGCAACCCGGCATTCAATCGTGATCGCGGGCCGGTGTCAGTCTTCGGAGGAAGACTGCACTGGGAATTGTAATGAGTAAATGTGACTGTGTGAAAGTCCGTAGGTGTTGCCCTGACTTACATCCTGGTGCCGGGCTTACGGCTTCATGTCGAATTGTGAAGGACGGGATACAATAGTGTAAGACTCGAACGGCTTGTGTGGAGATAGCTATGGCCTCTTTTCCCGAGCTCGGTTCTGCCCAAAGACATCGGACCAGCCGCTAAGCGCGACAAGGGTTTGGCCGAGTTTTCGCCCAAACTGTTCAGAACGGCATCGCTTCCAGCGGACCAGGTGCTTGCTGAATTTCAGAGTGGCCCCGACGGGCTGTCGGAAGAGGAGGCCCAGCACCGGATCGAAGTATTCGGTCCAAACGTTGTAGCTCGCGAGCGCAGGTTCACGCGGCTAACGCTGCTGATACGGGCTTGCCTGAATCCCCTGGTGATCTTGCTGGTAGTTCTGGCGGTGATTTCTTTCGCAACAGCCGAGACCGCGTCGGACCTGGTTGGCGGCGGCTTGATGGTTGTCATGGTGGTGCTGGGGGTTTCTCTGCGATTCATCCAGGAAGCGCGCGCGGACGCGGCCGCCGCGAAGCTCAAGGCGATGATTCGGGTCACCGCAACCGTGGTGCGGGTGGGCAGCCCGCGCGAGATTCCGCTGGCGGAGCTGGTTCCCGGCGATGTCGTAAAGCTTTCCGCGGGTGACATGATTCCGGCTGACGTCCGCGTCCTATCGTGCAAGGACCTCTTCCTCATTCAGGCCAGCTTGACCGGCGAATCGTTTCCGGTGGAGAAGTTCGATATTCCCGAGCCATCCGACAAGAGGTCGCCGCTCGAACTCAAGAACGTGTGTTTCCTGGGCACCAGCGTCGAGAGCGGCACGGCTACCGCGGTAGTCATCGAGACCGGACTGAAGACCTACCTCGGCACCATGGCCAGCGCGATCACGCAGGCGCCGCCGCCGACCAGCTTCGACCGCGGCGTTTCAGGGTTCACCTGGTTGATGATCCGCTTCATGGCGGTGATGGTACCGCTGGTGTTCCTGATCAACGGCATCAGCAAGCATCGATGGGGCGAAGCTTTCCTGTTCGCGCTGGCCGTCGCGGTCGGCCTCACCCCCGAAATGCTCCCGATGATCGTCAGCGTGTGCCTGTCCAGAGGCGCGATGCTGATGTCGCGCAAGAAGGTAATCGTCAAGAGGCTCAACTCGATTCAGAACCTGGGCGCGATGGATGTGCTGTGCACCGACAAGACCGGCACGCTGACAATGGACCACGTCATACTCGAGCATCATTGCGACGTTGCACGGAATGAAGACGAAGGTGTACTGGAGCTGGCGTTCCTGAACAGCCATTTCCAGACTGGCCTGAAGAACGTTCTCGACCGCGCGGTCCTTCAGCACGGCGAGCTTCATGAAGACCTGCGGACTGCCGAGTATTCCAAAGTTGATGAGCTCCCGTTCGACTTCAGCCGTAAGATGATGTCAGTGGTGGTGGCCACTCCGGTTGGAGGCCATCGTTTGATCTGCAAAGGAGCGCCGGAGTCGGTCTTCAGCCGCTGCACGCAGTTCGAGCTCGACGGTGAGAGCCTACCCGATGGATCCAGTCATTCTGGCGGATCTCAGGGAGGAATACGACCAGCTATCGGCTGATGGCTTCCGCGTACTGGCTATCGCCTATCGCGATGGCGAGCCCAAGCCCGTCTATAGCAAAGACGACGAGGACAAGATGACCCTGAGAGGGTACATCGCATTTCTCGATCCGCCCAAAGATACCGCGGCCCCGGCGATCGCGGCCCTGAAAAAGCATGGCGTCACGATCAAAGTCCTGACCGGTGACAATGAACTGGTTTCACGGAAGATTTGCGGTGAAGTCGGGCTCCATATTGATCACGTGCTGACGGGCGCGGCGATTGAGAGGATGAACGACGGTGAGTTGGCGGCCGCGGCGGAAAGCACCATCTTGTTTGTTCGCCTCTCGCCCTTCGATAAGCGGCGCATCATAAGAGCCCTGCAAAGCATCGGACGGGTGGTTGGGTTTGTGGGCGATGGCATCAACGATGCGCCCGCATTGCGGATGGCTGACGTAGGCATTTCGGTGGATACCGCGGTAGACATCGCCAAGGAGGCCGCGGACGCAATTTTGCTGGAAAAGAGCCTGCTGGTGCTGGAGGAAGGTGTAATCGAAGGGCGTAAGGTATTCGCCAACATTCTCAAATATATTCGGATGGGCGCCAGCTCGAACTTCGGAAACATGTTTAGCGTGCTCGGCGCGAGCCTATGGTTGCCCTATCTGCCGATGTCGCCGATCAAGATCCTGACCAATAACCTGCTCTACGATTTCTCACAGGTGCCCATCCCAACGGATGAGGTCGATCCCGAGCAGGTCGAGAAGCCCCGCCCGTGGTCGATGGCCGAGATTGCCAAGTTCATTATCTTCATAGGGCCATGCAGTTCGGTTTTCGACTATACGACCTATCTGATTATGTGGTTCATCTTTAAGTGCAGCAATTTGGGCCTCGTGCCGCCGCCGGAGCTGGCCGCCCGTTTTGCCCACGCGACTCTCACCAATCCGGACTCAACTTACGCGGCGGCCTTGTTCCAGACGGGATGGCTGGTTGAGTCACTGCTGACTCAGACCCTGATTATCCATGTAATCCGAACCAATAAAGTACCGTTCATCCAGAGCCGAGCCAGTTGGCAGCTAATAATGACTTCCGCGGCAATAATGTTAGTCGGAGTATGGCTACCCTCCTCCCCGATAGGACCGTGGCTGGGCCTGGTGCCTCTTCCATTTCACTTCTGGCCGCTGCTGCTGCTGACCCTGTTGTTATATGTCGCGCTGACTCAACTGGTGAAGGTATGGCTGGTTCGCAAGAAGTGGATCTGAACCGCGAGGTTGAAACGAAGGTGGCCACTGCCTATATCGAGACCGCGCGCTAAGGCCATGCGGTTGCTTTGAAGCGCCATTCGGCTTTTGCTGGTGATATTGTTCATCCTGCTGGCCGCAGGCGGCCTCTATCAGAAATCATGACGGCTTGAACGACCAAGGCACCGGTTTCTTATCAAAAAAGGACTCAAGCCCCGAGCGGGTTTCGTCGCTGATGTGGGGCGCTGCGGTGTACTCGGTCATACTCATGGCGATCGCCTGGCCGGAAAATTTGCACAACAATGACTTGGTGGTGGCCTCCGCTTTTGGCGCATTCAAGGCAATCGCATCTGCCCATGCAAGTGCGGAGTCCATTAGCTGGTCCAGCGGTACAACCTTATTGATCAGTCCGAGAACCTTCGCCTCATCGGCGGTCACCAGTTCGCCGGTGAGCAGCAGATATCTCGCGACGCGTTCACCCACCAGTCGCATCAGATGGAGGATTACCATCCCCGCCTGGATCCCATGCTTCATTTCGGTGTAGCCAATTCGTGCGTTATCGGCGGCGACGGCCAAATCGCAGGCACTCAAGAAGCCGGCGCCATTGCCAACCGCGATTCCATTGACGGCGGCTATGGAGGGCTTGCCCAGGCGATATACGCGCTCGATCAACGCCTCGCCGCGAAGTGCACCCTCCCAGACCTTTCCGGAATCGTCGATGCGTAGCTGGTCGAGGATCGTGCGCAGCTCGCCGAGGTCCATCCCGGCTGAAAATGCGGAACCGGTACCCGTGAAGACAAGGGCGCGCACGCGCCGATCCTCTTCGGCGCGCGCAATCGCGGCCATAAGAGCGTCGATCATTGCGGAACTGAGCGCGTTGCGATGGTCCGGGTTGTTGAGCGTGATTATCGCGGCCGGGTATCGAGTTTCATACAAAACGATTTGATCCGCCATGTTCTTCATCCTTGGTCGCGGCCCTTTAGTAGATTCAGTCGACGAAAGACTAGTGGCCTGTAACGGCTAAATCAAAAGGCAGACTGCCAGCCGTGCTCCGATCGGGCGGGCCTGTTTTCGGTTTCGTAACTTTAGTTCCCATCATTCTCTCGGTTGATTGAGTCGGCTACGATGCGTCGAGCACGGCCGGATGGGAAACCGCCGCTCGACTTAAGGCACAGCCTTGACATCGCGCGGGACCCGGGATGCCCTGCGCAAGGATAACTTTCAATGCTCGATCAAAAGCCGCTCGGCGGTGTCCGGGTGCTGGACCTGACGCGTGTATTGGCCGGTCCGTTCTGCACGATGAATCTGGCGGACCTCGGCGCCGAGGTAATCAAAATTGAGATGCCGGGCTCGGGCGACGATTCGCGCAGCTTTGCGCCGCTGATGCCGTCGGGCGACTCGGCCTACTTCTACAGCGTCAATCGCGGCAAACGCAGCGTCACGCTCGACCTGCGGAGCGAAGAGGGCGCCGCGATCTTTGCCGAGCTGGCGGCGAAATCGGACGTAGTGGTCGAGAATTTCTCGCCGGGCACGATGGAGCGTTTCAAGCTAGGATACGCGCGCCTCAAAGCCGCCAATCCGAAGATAATTCTGTGCTCGATCTCGGGTTTCGGACAGACCGGGCCGATGACTTCCGCGCCCGCTTACGACATCGTGGCGCAGGCGCTCGGCGGCACCATGAGTATCACCGGTAACCCGGGCGGCGAACCGGTCCGATGCGGCGTGTCGGTGGGCGATCTGTCGGCGGCGTTGTATGGCGTGATTGCGATCATGTCGGCGTTGCGGGTGCGCGATCGCGACGGAGTCGGCAATCACGTCGATATCGCGATGCTCGATTGCCAGGTGGCGATGCTCGAGGACGCGCTGGCGCGCTACTCGGTGTCGGGGAAGATTCCGGAGCGGCTCGGCACGCGGCATCCGTCGATCACGCCGTTTCAACAGTTTCGCGCCGCCGACGACTACTTCGTGATGGGCGCGGGCAACGAGGCGATCTGGCTGCGCTTTTGCGACGTGATCGGGATGCCGCAACTCAAGGACGATCCGCGATTTCTGACCAACCACGATCGCACCGCGAACCATGCGGAGCTCGAGACGATCCTGGCGCGCATCTTCGCGACCAGGCCGCGCGAGCATTGGCTGCGGCCTGCTCGCCGACGCGTCGGTCCCGTGCGCTCCGATCGCCAACGTCGAGGAAGTCACCCGCGATCCGCATCTGGCGGCGCGCAACATGATCCTGCACGCGGAGCATCCGGATTTTGACGGCCTGATTGTGCCCGGCTCGCCGCTCAAGAGCGTTGGCGCCGCCGCCTGCGATATCCCCTTGACTCGCGCGCCGCGGCTGGGCGAGAACACCGACGAGGTGCTGGCGAGCGTACTCGGCTACGACTCTCAGCGGCTATCAGAATTGCGCCGGCGTAGTATCATATAGGCATAACGATTGGCGGCCGTGCGAATCGACGCAAGGCCGGCGGAGGAGAACAACGTGCGAGAAGTCGTTATCGTCGATGGAGTCCGGGTGCCGATTGGCAAAGCGGGCAAGGAGAAGGGCTACTACCGGGACATCCGCGCCGACGACCTCGGCGTGATCTGCGTCCGCCGGCTGCTCGAAAAAAATCCGAAGCTCGATCCCAAAGAGATCGAGGACGTGGTCTGGGGATGCGCCAATCAGAGCGCCGAGCAGGGCTTCAACGTCGGCAGAATGATCGGGTTGCTGTCGGGACTGCCGGTCGAGGTCGCGGGCACCACGCTCGATCGTCAATGCGGCTCGAGCCTGCAGGCGGTGAACTTCGCGGCGATGGAAATAATGACGGGCGCGGGCGAAGTGATGGTCGCGGGCGGTGTCGAGCACATGACGCACGTCGCGATGGGATCGGGGATTATGCCCAATCCCAAGCTGCTCGAGATGTTCCCGCAAGACATGTACTTCATGGGGCTGACGGCCGAGCGGCTGGCCGGGACGTACAAGATCACGCGCGAGCAATCGGACGCATTCTCGCTGCGCTCTAACATGCGCGCGGTGGCGGCGCGCGAACGCTTCAAAGAAGAAATCGTGCCGGTCAAGCTGCCCGACGGCGCGGTGGTGGAAATCGACCAGGGACCGCGCGCGGAAACGACTTTGGAAAAGCTGGCCGGGCTCAAGCCTTCGTTCAAGCCCGACGGCCAGGTGACGGCCGGCAACTCCTCGCAGTTGAGCGACGGCGCGGCCGCCGTGCTGCTGATGAGCGCGGAGCGTGCGCGATCGCTGGGATTGAAACCGATGGCGAAGATTCGCGCGACCGCGGTGGCGGGAGTCCGTCCGGAAATAATGGGATGGGGTCCGGTGCCTTCGACGCAAAAGGCGCTGGCGCGCGCCGGACTCAAGGTCGGGGATATCGGCCTGTTCGAAATCAACGAGGCATTCGCGGCACAGGTCCTCGCCTGCAACACCGTGCTCAAGATCGACGAACAGCGGCTCAACGTCAACGGCGGCGCGGTCGCGCTCGGGCATCCGCTGGGATGCTCCGGCGCGCGGCTGGTGGTGACCTTGACCCATGAGATGCGCCGGCGCGGGGTGGCGCTCGGAGTGGCGACGATGTGCATCGGGATGGGCCAGGGTATCGCGACCGTAGTCGAGCAGGTATGAACAGCGGACAGATACTGCGCGCGCTCGGCATTGCAGCCGCGGTGGCGCTGGTCGCCACTGCATTCGCCAACTTCCACTTCACGCTGCACAAAGAGCCCGAGCCGCTGCTGCGGCTCGACACGCCGCAGGCAAGCTCGTCGCCGGCGGATGAGGGCGTGGATTTCAGCGCGCCCGGCCTCGACGGCAAAGAGATAGACCTGAGCCATTACCGCGGCCATCCCGTGATCGTCGATTTCTGGGCGACCTGGTGCGCGCCCTGCCGCAAGCAAATTCCCGAACTGGTCGCGCTCTACAGCAAGTACAACAAGTCGCGCGGCCTGGTCATAATCGGGGTCTCATGCGACCTGATCCAGGGTGACGGGACGCAGGCAGTGACGCCATTTGTCGAAGAGTTCCGGATCAAATATCCAATCGCGCTGGCCGACCAGCGGCTGGCCACCAGCATGGGAGTCGAGGCGATACCGACGACGCTGTTCGTCGGTCCCGATGGCAAGATAGTTTCGCGCATAGTGGGCGCAAGCCATCCGGGCGAGCTCAGCGCGAACGCGAAGCTGCTGCTCGACGGCGTCAAAGGTCACGGCGTGGCGGGCAAGCCTAAGGAAGGTCAAGCGGTCAGGCTGTGAATATTCCGGGATTGGAATAATTGGTGACATGACGGCCAGCGGATGGCGTGACGTCTGGGACCGGTTCACCGGACGCGGCACGTATCCGCATCAACTCGCCTTCGTCCTGCTCAATCCGCTGCGCAACCTGATCTTCTCGCCGGGCGAGCTGGCCGAGCGGCTTCATCTGACTGCGGCCTCGCGGGTGCTGGAGCTGGGCCCCGGTCCGGGGTTTTTCAGTGTTTCGATTGCACGCCGCGTTCCCAGCGGCCATCTGTGCCTGGTGGACCTGCAAGGCGAGATGCTGGAGAAGGCGCGCGCGCGAATCCGGCGGGCGGGCGTCGCCAACGTCAGTTTCGCCCAGGCCAGCGCGAGCGCGCTGCCATTTGCGCGCGAAGTCTTCGACGCCGCCTTTCTGGTCGCGGTGATAGGTGAGGTCGCCGATCCCGCGGCCTGCGTGGCTCAATTGCGCGACGCACTCCGCCCCGGCGGCCTGCTGTCGATCACCGAGCTTGCCGGCGATCCCGACGCGATGACCGCGAGCGACGTCGCCGCGCTGGCCAAGGCGGCGAATCTCGAACACGCCGAGACGTTTCCGATGCGGCTCGGATTCACGATCAACTTCAGAAAAGCACGGAGCTGATCTCAAGTCAGCGAAACCGCCGGGGGGGCCGGCCCCGGCTTGTGGATTCACGAGCGGGATGCGGGTTAAGATGCCGGTTCTGTGATGGACCCGAAGGAAATTGAGACGATGATTGCGCGCGGGATTCCGGACGCGCAGGTCGAGGTGCGCGACTACACCGGCGGCGGAGACCATTTCGAGGCGGTTGTGGTAAGCCCGAGTTTCGAGGGCAAGGGTCTAGTCGAGCGGCATCAGCTCGTCTATCGGGCGCTGGGCGACGCGATGCGCGTGCAGGTGCATGCGCTCACGCTCAAGACGTTGACCCCGGCGCAGTATCAGAACCGCAGGTAGAGGTATCAAATGGCGGACATAATCGAAAAAATCGAATCGGCGGTCAAAAAAAACAAAATCATGATTTTCATGAAGGGCGACCGCAACTTTCCGCAATGCGGGTTCTCGGCGGCGACGGTTGCTATTTTCGAGAATTTGGGCGTGCCGTTCGCCACCGCCGACGTGCTGAGCGATCCCGAACTGCGCGACGCGATCAAGCGTTACAGCAACTGGCCGACGATTCCGCAGGTTTATATCGACGGCAAGTTCGTCGGCGGCTGCGATATTATTCGCGAGCTGCAGGAGACGGGCGAGCTCGAGCCGATGGTAAAGGCAGCGCTCGGGGGGACGGCGCAGCAGTAGCAGCAGGCATGCAGGGTTGTCATTGCGGGATCGCCCGGCACGCCGGGCCGGTCCACGATAATGCGACCGCCGGCAGGAACTGGAATCGGCACGATATTCTCGTTGGCCGGGCAGTCCGGCGCAAGGTGAATGATCGCCAGCCATATTGACTTTGCGCGTCCCTGTTGTAGGTTTCATAGCTGTAGAGTCGTCTATTTCGGCTTGTGAGTCGCGCGCTCTAACAGGTGGGGGGTATTGCTGGCGACTTTCCCCCTTTATTGCCTTTTCGCTTTTTCACTTTTTGACTTTTTCACCGTTTCGCTGGTCGCGGGGAAATCTGATACTCAAGCACAGGTGATCTGATGCCTGCATGCAGGCAGTGCGGCAAAAATAACGCGGAGGGCATGGTATTCTGCGGATACTGTGCGGCTCCACTGGCGAGGCCAGCGGGCGAGCCCGTATCGCCGCCGAAGCCGAGTGAGAATCCCGTTTCTCCGCCGCCGATACGCGGATCCTCGCCGCTGCCCAAACCGTTCAAGCCTGAGATTCGCATGCCGGTGATCCACACGCCGGCACCGCCGCCCCCAAGCGACGGCGGCGAGGAGAAGGCAAAGGGCGGATTCGAGTTGATCCCGTGGAGCGAACTTTCGCCCGCTCAGAGGGCGGGACGATCGATCGCGGCGGCGGTCGTATTGTTTTTGGTCTTTTTCCTCGCTCGCGCAATGTGGCGCGGACTCAGCGGCGCCACGAGCGGAACGAGTGAAAACGCGTCTTCGGCTCAAAGCCCCGGCGCTCCGGTTACCGAAAGCGAGCGCAAGGACGGAATCGAATCGCTGTGCAAGGTATTTCAGATTTACGGGTTGCCGAAGACCGACCACGATGCGACCGAAGCAGCGCACAACGCGGCTGAATTGTTCAAACTCCCCGGCAATCAGTCGCCCGAGCACAGCGCGTACATCCTGACCACGATTGTGGGGGAGTTCCGCAGCGGCAAACTGTCGCGATCCGACTGCGCGCAGGCCGGGGCGCCGATCGCCACGACAGAGGAAAGCACCGATAATTCGCCTCCCGACGTCAACCGGTGAGCAGGGGCCCCGGTCCATCCACCGGGGTAAGGCCTATTGAGTTGCCCGGGTGCGGGCGGTCGTCCAGTAATAAATCGGCACGCCGCTAAGCGCGATCAGCAACCCCGGCCACGTGAAGCGGGGCTTCAGAATCAACAAATCGATCATCAAGGCCGAGGCCGCGACGACGTACAGCGCCGGCACCAGAGGATAACCCCACGCGCGGTACGGACGCAGCGCACCCGGGAACCGCCGGCGCAGCACGAATACGGCCGACACCGTCAGCACGTAGAACATCAACTGCGCGAAGATCACGTAGTCCAGCAGTTCGGAATAAGTGCCCGACAAGGTCAGAACCGCCGCCCAAATACCCTGCATCATCAGCGCGACCGCGGGCACGCTGGCGCGATTGAGACGTCCGGCGGCGGCGAAGAAGACCCGGTCCCGGGACATCGCGAAAATCACGCGCGCTCCCGTGAGGATCAGTCCGTTGGCGCATCCGAACCCGGAGATCATCACGAGGATTGCGGTGATCTTCGCGCCCGCGCCACCCCAAACTACTTCCATCGCCGCGGCGGCTACGCGATCGCTGGATGCGTGCGCGATTCCACGCCCCATTACACTCGCCGCGTCCGCATTTCCCGACACGGGCAGCTCACAGAGATAGGCGACGTTGACAAGGATATAGAGCGCAATCACCACGCCGGTTCCAAAGGCGAGCGCCAGAGGAAGATCGCGTTTGGGATTGCGGACCTCGGCCGCCGCGAAGGTGACGCTCGCCCATGCGTCGGCTGAGAAGAGCGCACCCACCATCGCGGCCCCGAACACGCCCGCACCAGCAATTGACATGGGAGCGGGGCCGAGGAATGCGGTCGATTGTCCAAAATTGACTCGAATCGCGGCTGGATTCGGCGCGATCAGGCATCCGACCACGACTATCAGGCAAAGCGAGAGGATTTTGGCCGTGGTGAAGGAGTTTTGCAGCCACTTGCCCATGTCGAGGCCGCGCAGATTGGCCGCGGTGAGGAGCGCAATCACGGCGATCGCGCCCACGCGCTCGCCCGACAGTCCGGCGCCGCCGGCGCCGATCCAGAGGTTCGAGCCGAGCACCGGCCACATCACGCCCGCGAAACGCGCAAACGCCACCGCGACGGCCGCGATGGTGCCGGTCTGGATGACGAGCAGCAGCGTCCATCCGAACATGAACGCCCACATTCCGCCGTAGGCCTCGCGCAGGTAGACGTATTGCCCTCCCGCATGCGGCATCAGCGCGGCGAGCTCGCCGTAGGCGAGCGCGCCCGCAATAGTCATCAGGCCCGCCACCAGCCAGACCATCAGCAGCGCGGCAGGGCTACCGACCTGGCGGGTGATATCGGCGGAAACGATGAAGATGCCCGAGCCAATCATCGACCCGGCCACCAGGGTCACGGAGTCGAACAGTGAAAGACCGGGCTTCAACTGCCCGGAGGAAGGGACAGGCTCGGGTGCGGTAGTCGCCATGGCGAACGCATCCTAGCACTAGCGTCGTGTGGAAAAGCCAGCGCAGGAAAATTCAGCGATGAGGCCTCGTTGATCTTACCTGCAAACAGGACTTAGCTAGCACTGGTTGCAGGAAAACGTTTCACAACGGGAGGCGACGGATGCCGACAAAGAAAAAGACCGCGAAACCGAAGAAGGCTGTGAATCCCGCGCTCAAGCAGCTCGAGCAGTGGCGCAAGACCGCCAAGATGCTGCGGGTCAGGCTCGAACGCGAGACCAAGGCACGAAAGATCGAAGCCCGGATCAGGAGCGAGGCGCAAAAGGCCCGCAAGTCACTGGCATCGCAGATTACGGCGCTGCGCGACCAGGGGCGCAAGCTCGCCGCGGATCTGAGGTCGGCGATTGGGGACGCGAGCAAGCGCGACGCGGCCCGAAAGCAGGCAGTGGCCAAGATTGAGGAGCTCCGGGCGCAGTACACGAAGAAGTCCGCGGAGCTGAGGTCACAGTTATCGAGGGCGACCGCGGAGCTGGGGCGCAAATCGGAAGAACTGAGGAAGCTAGCGGGAGAAGCAGCGCATCGCGCGGCCGAGATAATTCGCAGCGAAGAGCCTCACGCGGCGCCCGAAGCGGCTGCCAGCGCAGAGCCGCACAAAGAAGCCCCGCCAGAGGAAAATCCCGGCAGCAGATACGAGAAGGAGCCTGACGAGGAGCAGTAGATCGCGGCGGCCGGCCGCGATCCTGCGGGCAGACTCAGAGTTTATTTGCCGAAATGATTCGGGTCGGCACCCGAGCACTGACCCAGCAGGGGCCGGGTCAGTAATTCGGCGAGTCCGTCGCCAGCAGCGCCCCCGTCAGCGAGTACCCCGCGCGCCGACGGCTCTAGACGGCGCGCGGGAACCCGCCAGGAAACGAAGTGGATTACGGCGTGGCCGGGCTGGCGGCGGCAGCAGGACTTGCGGCCTCGGCAGCACTGGGCGCGGCAGCGGCGCTGGCCTCGGCGGGCGCAGGCGCAGCCGCAGATGCAGCAGCCTCGGGGGCGGCAGGAGCCGGCTCCTCGGATTTGTTGCAAGCCGTGGCAAAGAACATCGAAACTAGTGCCAGAAGTAGAACCTTGCGCATCGCTTTCTCCTTGATTGCTCGGTGCTCACCTGAACGCAGAAACTCGAAACGCGCCAAGGATACGATAGGCGCGGCGTAACTTCAAGCGCGCATTTCGGGTCGCATCCGGCCGCATTGCACCGCCATTCGCGGCGAATGCGGCGGCGGGCGGCGAAGAAATTTTTTGACTATTTCGCGGGCATCTGTATGATTCGATCATTATTTGGCGATCTTAATTTGGCGCTTTAGGTTTTAGGGGCGGATGAGGTGGAGGCAAGCGGTGGAAGAGCGGCGCGTTATTTTCGCGGGCGTAGGGCTCGCGAGTCGGCACGATTCTCAAATCGTCGAACATGAACTCGACATGGTGCGAAGCGCGGAGCGTCCGCTCGCAGTGGTGCGGCCGCTCATGCGAATTCTCAACTGGCTGATGCCGTCGGGACGGCTGGTAGGTCCGCCGATGCGCTCGGTGGCGCGAGAGCTTGAAGAGGCCTATCCCGGCCGCGATAGCTGAGCGCAGGCCCGGCCTGCATCCTGCTTCGCGCGCAGACAGGGAGACTAGGCTACGATGAGCGCGATCTCGCGAATCTCGACCAATACGCCGTGGGAACCGATCGTCGGCTATTCGCGGCTGGTGAGGGCCGGCGACATGGTCGCGGTCTCGGGCACCACCGCCACCGACGAGCGCGGGCTAATCGTCGGCGCGGGACAGATGTACGTGCAGGCGCGCCAGGCGCTGGTCAATATTCGTGCGCGCGCTCGAGCGCGCGGGGCTCGCGATGGATTGCGTCATTCGCACGCGGATGTTCGTCACCGACATGGGACGGTTTGCGGAAGCGGCGCGCGCGCACAAGGAATTCTTCGCTGACTCGCCTCCCGCGTCCACGATCGTTGAAGTGCGCAGGCTGGCTAATCCCGACATGATGATCGAGATCGAAGCCGACGCATACGCAGGCACCGCGAGCAGTGAACCGGCCGGCAGCGTTGTCGCCGCGACGGCGCCGAGGCCGGCGATGAAATCCGCAAACAAGCCCGCTTCGAAGAAGCCCTCGCGCCGCAAGTAACAGCGCTCGAAAGACTTGAGCTACGGTTCGAGCGCGGCGGCGCGGATTCCTTCGGGGCCGCTGGCGGAATGAAATGCGTTGGCGGCGGACGTGATATAGGGCTGGGGATAAACGCCGATCAAGATTGTAGCGAACGCCGCCAGTCCGATTGCCGCCACCAGCGCGGGCCGCGCGCTCAGGCGGCGAACTTCGACGCCGCCCTCCTGCATATACATCGCGACCAGCACATAAAAATAGTAATAGGCGGAGACTACGCTGTTGAGCACCGCGATTATTACCAGTCCCACGTATCCCTGATGCAGCGCCTCGCTGAAGATGTAGAGCTTGCCGACGAAGCCGGCCATCGGAGGAACCCCGGCCAGCGACAACATAAAGATAGCCATCGCGCCGGCGAGCAACGGCTCGCGCGCCGAAAGGCCGCGAAAGTCGCTAATCTGATTACCGGTTTCGCCGCGCCGTTCGAGCGCGGTTACCACCGAGAACGCGCCCAGGTTGGTGAATGCATAGCCGAGCAGGTAGTAAAGAATCGCCGGCCCCGACCGCACTCCCGCCGCCATGCCGAGCAACAGGTAGCCCGCATGCGCAATCGCCGAGTACGCCAGCATCCGCTTGATATTGGTCTGGACGACGGCGATTAGATTTCCGCCGGTCATCGTCAGCGCCGCGACGACCCACAGCACCGCCTGCCAGTGGGCGCCGACGGAGGCAAAATCGACCATGAAGACGCGAACAAAGGCGGCGAACGCGGCGAGCTTCACGCCCACCGCCATGAAGGCGGTCACCGGAGTCGGCGCGCCCTCATAAACGTCCGGCGTCCACATATGAAACGGGACTGCGGCGACCTTGAAGCCGAAACCGATCAGCATCATGGCGATGCCGAGCAGCAGCAGCGGATTCGACCCCATCGCGCCCGAGGCCAGCGCGTCATGAATGGGCCCAAGCTTGATGGTGCCGGTGGCGGCGTAAACCAGCGCGATTCCGTAGAGCAGGAAACCGGTCGAGAACGCGCCCAGCAAGAAATATTTTAATGCCGCTTCATTCGATTTGGCGCTGCGGCGCATCATTCCCGCCAGCACGTAAACCGTAAGCGACATCGTCTCGAGGCCGAGGAAGATGACTATCAGGTCGCCGGCCGCCGCCATCAGCATCATGCCGAGCACGGAAAACAGCAGCAGCGAATAGTATTCGGCGCCGGGAATACGGTTCTCGGCGGCGTAATCGAGCGACATCATCACGGTGAACATCGCGGCGATCAAAATCACCAGCTCGAAAAACGCGGAAAAACTGTCAATCGAGATCGCGCCCGAAAAAGCGACACCGTACTGTCCCAGGATTCCGAGCGTGAATACGAACGCCACCGCGAGCGAGGCCAGGGTCAGCAGCCCGAGCCCTTCGCTTTCGCCGTCGTCAACGCGCACGCCCGCCAGCAGCACGATCATCGCGGCCACAGTGACCACGACCATCGGCAGGATCGGCAGCCAGACGAAGTTGATTGCAGCCAGGTTAAAAGGACTCATCGTGCAGCCGCCGCCATCTCGGGTTCACGGATTGACGCATTCCGGGCCGGCGCAAGGGCAGCCAGGCGATGCGGGTGTGGTTCAAGCTCGAGGCGAGCCTGCGTGACATTTGCTCTGGCGAGCATTGCGGTCACCGACGGTTCGATCCTGCTGATCAGCGGACGGGGGAAAAGTCCCATGAACAGCATCAACGCGATCACCGGCGCCATCACGGCAATTTCGCGGCCGGTCAGATCGCTGATGGTTTCGTTCACCGCCTTGGTGATCGGTCCAAACATCACGCGCTCGTAGGTCCAGAGCATGTAGAGCGCGCCCAGGATCACACCGACAACCGCGAAAACCGCGGCCAGCCTGATGCGCAGGAACGCGCCGAGCATGATCAGAAACTCGCCGACGAAGCCGTTGAGCCCGGGCAGGCCGATCGACGAGAGCATCACGACCATGAAGATTGCGGCGTAGAGGGGCACGCGCTTCCAGAGGCCGCCGAACTCGGAAATCTCGCGCGTATGGCGCCTGAGGTAGAGCATTCCAACCAGCAGAAATAATCCGCCGGTGGAAATGCCGTGATTGAGCATCTGATAAATCGCGCCGTCGATACCCTGGGGGTTGAGCGCGAAAATTCCCAGCATCACGAACCCCAGGTGGCTGACCGACGAGTATGCAATCAACCGCTTCAGGTCGGGCTGCATCATCGCGACCAACGCTCCGTAGATGATCCCGATTACGGCGAGCGCCATGAACAGCGGAATTGCCTCGACCGCGACGGCGGGAAACAGCGGAATGGCGAAGCGCAGGAAGCCGTAGGTGCCCATCTTGAGCATCACGCCGGCCAGAATGGCCGAGCCGGCGGTGGGAGCGTTGGTGTGGGCGTCGGGCAGCCAGGTATGCACCGGCCACATCGGCACCTTGATCGCGAAAGCCAGCGCGAACGCGGCAAACAGCCAACGGGCCTCGGTAACAGTGAGCGGCACCTGGTAGAGCAGGGGCAAATCGAAGCTGGTCCGGTTGAAATGCACGTGGGCCGAGTACACCAGGTACAAGATCGCGACCAGCATCAGCAGCGACCCAACCATCGTGAACAATACGAACTTGATGGCGGCGTAAATCTTGCGGCCGTGCCCCCAAATGCCGATCAGGAAGTACATCGGGATCAGCATCACTTCCCAAAAGATGTAAAACAGGAAGAGATCGACCGCGAGCAGCGCGCCGAGCAGGCCGGTTTCGAGCACGAGCATGAAGAAGCAGAATTCGCGCGGGCGTTCCTCGATATCGCCGCCGCCGGAGTAAAGTATCGACAGAGTAATCAGGATAGTAGTCAGAAGAACGAGGAACAGGCTAATTCCGTCGATACCTACATGGTAGGTAATGCCGAATGCGGGAATCCAGTCGTATTGTTCCACGAGCTGGTAGTCCCCGACGTGCGGATCGAATTGCGCCAGGACATAGAAGCTCAGCGCCAGCGGAAGCAGCGAGAAAATGAACGCCGAGTTCCAAATCGCGCGCTCTTCGCTCTGCATCAGAATGAAGATCGCGCCGAGCAGCGGCAGGAAAATCAAAGCTGTGAGCAAGCCGCCGTTCATCAGTGCGTCACCAGGAAGAGGTAGTAAGCCACGATGCCCAGTGCGCCGAGCAGATAAACAAATGCATAGTGCTGGACGTTGCCGGTTTCAGCGCGACGCGCTATCTGGCCCGAAGTCTGGACGGCAAGGCCGGCGCCGTCGGCGACGCCGTCGATGGCGAAGCTGTCGATCGCGCGGTTGAGCACATTGTTCGACACCCAGAACAGCGGACGGGTGACGATGAAGTTATACAGTTGGTCGATGTAGTACTTGTTGAGCAGCAAGTTGTAGAAATCCTGGAGCTTCCACGCGAGAATCATCGGGAGTCCCGGCATGCGCAGATAGAAGATGTATGCGAGCGCTATTCCGAGGGCCGAGGCGACGCTGGCGACGAGCGAGAGGGAGGTCGGGCTCGCCTCGACGAGCGGGTGGAAAGAGCCGACGGCCGGCGCGAGGAATCGCACGAACGCATTTCCCCACAATAGTCCTTCGGGAAGATTTACCCATCCGCCAACGATCGCGAGAATAGCCAGTACGATCAACGGAATAGTCATTACCGCCGGCGACTCGTGCAGGTGATGCTCCCTTTCAGAATCGACGCGGGATTCGCCGAAGAACGTCATGAAGATCAGCCGGAACATGTAGAACGACGTAAGCCCGGCGGTGATCACGCCGAGGAACCAGAGCCACGAATGGCCCGAATCGTACGCGGCTTCGAGGATCAGGTCCTTGGAGAAGTAACCGGAGAGCGGAGGCACGGCGGCGATCGCGAGCGTCGCGATGAACATCGTCCAGAACGTGATCGGCAGCTTGCGCCGCAATCCGCCCATCTTGTTCATGTCCTGCTCGCCGCCGAGCGCGTGAATCACCGAGCCGGCGCACAGGAACAGCAAGCCCTTGAAGAACGCGTGAGTCATGAGGTGGAAAACGCCCGACGCATACGCGCCCGAGCCGACGCCGAGAAACATGTAGCCGAGCTGGCTGATGGTCGAGTAGGCGAGCACCTTCTTGATGTCGGGCTGGACGAGCGCGATGGTGGCGGCGAACAGCGCGGTAAGCGCGCCGATTGTCGCAACCAGATCGAGCGCCGCGGGCGCCATGGTGTAGAGGAAGCCGAGCCGCGCGATCATGTACACGCCCGCGGTGACCATCGTCGCCGCGTGGATCAGCGCGCTGACGGGAGTGGGGCCGACCATCGCGTCGGGCAGCCATACGTAGAGCGGAATCTGCGCCGACTTGCCGGTGGCGCCGATGAAGAGCAGGACGCCGGCCGCGGTTGCGGCGCCGCCGCCGAGCAGAGCGGCATGCTGGCGAAGCTCGGCGAAATCGAGCGTCCAGACGCCGTGCGCGCCGAGCGCGGCGACGATGGTAAAGAGCCCGAGCAAGAAGCCGGCGTCGCCGATCCGGTTGACGACGAACGCCTTGCGGCCGTTATAGGCGTACTGAGGATTCGTGTACCAGAACGAGATCAGCAAGTAGGAGCATAGCCCGACGCCCTCCCATCCCACGAACATCATCAGCAAGTTGTCCGCAAGAATCAGTATGAGCATCGAGAACGCGAACAAGTTCATGTAGGTGAAGAAGCGCGCGAAGTCCTCGTCGTGCGCCATGTACCCGACTGAGTAAAGATGAATCAGCGCGCCGACTCCGGTGACTACCATCACCATCACGCCCGACAACGCGTCGAGGCGCAGGCCGAACTCGGTGTGGAATTTCCCGGCCTCGATCCATCCCCACAGATGCACGCCGAGCGCGCCGCCCGCCGGCATCGCGAGCAGCGTCAAGAATGCCCAGGCCGCAACGCCGAACGCGGCGAAGATCACGCCCGGCCCGACGACGCTGACCGCGCCGCGTCCATACCTGGGGCCGAGGAACAGGTTGAACAGAACGCCGAGCGCCGGGAACAGCAGGATAAGCGCGAGTGCTGGAAACTCAACCGTCATTGGTCTTGGTCACCATCTCATCAGAGTCAGGTCGTCGGCGTGGACGGTTTCGCGATTGCGGAAAACCGAGATGATAATGCCCAGGCCGACCGCCGCTTCGGCCGCCGCGACAGTCATTACGAAGAAAACGATCACCTGGCCGTCCATCGAACCGAGCCGGCTGCCGATCGCGATGAAGGCGAGATTGACCGCGTTGAGCATCAGCTCGATCGACATGAACATCACCAGGATGTTGCGGCGAATGATCACGCCGGCGACGCCGATGGCGAAGATGATCGCGCTCAGCGACATCATGTAGGTAAGCGGAATCATGATGCGGCCTTGCTCGTGGCGCGCGGGGCATCCGCGGCCGGGATGCGGCGCGCCAGCGCGACCGAACCAACCACCGCGGCCAGCAGCAGCACGGAGGTGACCTCGAAAGCGATCAGGTAGTCGCCAAACAGCTTGCCGGCGAGGCTTGCAAGCGATCCATAGCCCACGGGCTGGGAAGTGAACTTCACCTGGAGATGAGGGGGAGCGACGAAAAAAAACAGCTCAGTCATCAGCAGCGCCGAGGCTAGCGAGCCGAACAGCTTGAGCGCGAGATGACCCGTCGGGCCGGTCTCGACCTGAAGATTCAACAGCCAGATCACGAACAGGAACAGAACCATGATCGCGCCGGCATAGACGATGATTTGCAGGAATCCGACCACGACGGCATCCTCGCCAATGAACAGAATGGCGACAATCATCAGGGTTCCGATCAGGGCGAGCAGCGAATGGATCGGATTGCGCTGGAGGATAACGCCGAGCGCCGAGACGATCGCCAGCGCGCCGAGAAAGATATACAGGAACGGCGGCATCACTGGACCCTCCCGGTTGCCACCACGACGAACGCGGTCACCAGCAGGTTGAACAGTCCGAGCGGCACCAGCCCTTTCCATCCCAGACGCATCAACTGATCGTAGCGGAAGCGCGGCAGAGTCCATCGCACCATGCCGAGGAACATGCACAGCGCGACCACCTTGATCAGGAATGCGGCCACGCCCATCAGCGAGATCGCGAGTGCGGGGAGAGCGAGAAAGGCGCCGCCCGGGAGATGGAATCCGTCGCGCATGAGCCACGGAATCTGCCATCCGCCGAGAAAAAACGTGGTCAGCAGCATCGCGACCAGCGCCTGCTCGGCAAAATCGGTGAGCATGAAGACCGCCTGCTTGCCGCCGGAGTATTCGATGAAGAAACCCTGGATCAGCTCCGACTCGCTCTCGGGCAGGTCGAACGGGATGCGCTTGGACTCGGCAGCGCCCGCCACCAGAAGCAGAATGAAGGCGAGCGGCTGCGAGAAAATCGCCCAGCGCGGCAGAAATCCGAACCACACACCGCCCTGCCCGCGCACAATTTCCTGCAAGTTCAGGGTGCCGAAGGTCATGATCACCGACACGATCGCCAGGCCCATCGCAAGCTCGTACGAGATCATCTGCGCGGTCGCGCGAATCCCGCCGAGCAGCGCCCATCGATTGTTCGAAGACCATCCTGCAAGCGCCGCGCCGTACACGCCCAGCCCGATCGTCGCCAGCAGATATAGCGCGCCGGCGTTGAGGTTGGCGGCCTCGAGATCGATGTGATGGCCGGAAATCAGAATCGTGTCGCCAAACGGGATCACGACGAACGTGATCAATACCGGGAACAGCGACAGGAACGGCGACAGGGTATGCAGAAATTTGTCCGCGCCGGCCGGAATGAAATCTTCCTTGGTGAACATTTTCACCGGGTCGGCGATGGTGGTGTTGATGATCCCGAGGTTGGGCATCCCCATGCGCTTGCCGAGTCCGGTCAGCGTGGCGCGATTCGATCCGATCCGGTCCTGGATCAGCGCGCTGCCCTTGCGCTCGAAATAGAGCAGGAACAGCGACAGGCTGAGTCCGGCCAGGATCATCAGGATCGCTTTGATCGCGCCCGCGGTTAACTCAATTATCACGGGCGGCAAGCTCGTCGATGAGTTTGAGGATGCTTTCTTCGGTGAGGTTTTCGACGTAGGCGTCCTGATTGAGCTGGAGCATCGGCGCGGTCCCGCATGACGCCATGCATTCGACCGAGCCCAGCGTGAACTTGCCGTCGGGCGTGGTCTCGCCGATCTCGACTTTGAGCCGGCGCCGGATGGCGTTCACGATTTTGTCGGCGCCGCGCAGCCGGCACGAGAGATTCGTGCACACGTCGAGCAGGTAGCGGCCGACCGGCTTGCGATGGAACATCGTGTAGAACGAAACCACCGCGCGCACGTGCGCGGGCGGCAATTCCATCAGGCGCGCGACGTAGTCCAGCGTCTCATCGCTGAGCCATCCGAACTCGCGCTGCGCGATCCACAGCGTCGGCAGCAGCGCAGCCTGCCGGGTCGGGTAACGCCCGAGCAGTTGCCGGTACTCGGCAAGCGCGGCGTCGGAAAATTTGGGTTGCTGGTCTCCAGGCATGGCGGGAGTATTATTGAGCCTTCAGCGTCAAAGCTTTTGAGTTTAGGAATCCCGATGATTGGTAGCGAAAATTTCGTCAATCCGCCAGAGGCGCAAGCAAACGGCTAAACCTGACCGCGAACTTGCGGCGTCCCGGCAGAACGGGTTATCTATCGTCCGCGGCTCCGAGGCAAGAGGCGCCAGCCGGTTTAATTAAGCGGCGCCGGCGGGTTCAGCCAATATGCGGCGGCCGGTTGGATTAAACCGCGCCTCGAAGAAAACTGATGCGATGCGAATTATTGCGGGACATGCTCACGGCAGGCGGCTCAAGGCGCCGCGCGGCTTGCACACCCGGCCGACTTCGGCGCGGGCGCGCGAGTCGATCTTCTCGCGGCTGGCGGTGCGGATGGATCTTCACGGGGTGCGCGTGCTCGACATCTTCGCCGGCAGCGGCTCGCTGGGCATCGAATCACTCTCGCGCGGCGCCGCCCACGTGACCTTCGTGGATTCCTCGCGCGACGCCGCCGCGGCGATTCGCGCCAATCTTGCCGCGCTTGAAGCGGGCGATCGCGCCCGCATGGTCGTGTCCGACGTGCGTCGCGCGCTCGGCGAACTCGAGCGCTCGCACGAGTCTTTCGACCTGGTATTCGTTGACGCGCCGTTCAAGGACGATATGAGCGCGGAGGTTTTGGCGCTGCTGGGCGATCTCCGGCTCGTCGCGCCCGGCGGATGGGTGGTGGTGGAGCAATCGAAGCGCGCGCCCGCGGCGCCGCCCGCTCCCAAAGCCCACGAGCGCGCGTTTGTTGCAACCATTGGCGATCACCGGATCGCCTTTTACCGCCGACTCAATCCGGCGCCGAGTGTCGAGTGATGGCTTCAGGAAAATGAGCAGCAAAGGCAAAGAGCGTTCCCAGTTGATCGCCGTCTATCCCGGCAGCTTCGACCCGATCCACAACGGACACGTCGACGTGATCCGCCGCAGCGTCGCCATCTTCGACGAGGTGATCGTCGCGGTGACCTACAATCCGCACAAGGATGCGGCGTTGTTTACCGGCGACGAACGCGTCGAAATCATCCGCGAAGTCATCCGCGACCTCGAGCCGCGCGCCCGGGTGGACAAGTTCAGCGGACTGTCGGTCGATTACGCCGAACGAATCGGCGCCAAAGTGCTGATTCGTTCGCTGCGCGCGGTGACGGATTTCGATTACGAGCTGCAGATGGCGCAGATGAACAAGCAGATGAGCCCGAACGTCGAGACCGTTTTCATGTTCTCCAATCCACGGCTGTTCTTCAGTTCCTCGCACCTGATCAAGGAGGTCGTTGGCCATGGCAAGCGGCTGCCGGAGCTGGTCCCGGAACTGGTGTTCGAGCGGCTGCGCGCAAAGCTCAAAGTCGCTTGAGCCGGGTTGATTTGAAAACCGTGGCAGCGCACTTACACAGGCGGTTTTTTCGAACCGCGAGGAAAGATAGACTCGGTCCGCGCTTGCGCCCAGCCGGCGCGATGCGCCCAACATTCGACATCTGGGTTTAACCAATGCTGAAGCTCAATCGCAGAATTGCCGCTATCAAACCGTCCGCGACCCTGGCCGCCGACGCCCGCGCCACCGAAATGAGGGCCGCCGGAATCGACGTCATCTCGCTCGGCGCGGGCGAGCCCGACTTCGACACTCCCGAGCGGATCAAAGCCGCCGCCGGCAAGGCGCTCGCCGCGGGCCAGACCAAGTACACGCCGGTGGCCGGAACCGCGGCGCTCAAAAATGCGATCAAGCTCAAGCTCAAGCGCGACAACAACCTCGACTACGAGCCGGGCGAGATAATCGCGTCGGCCGGATGCAAGCAGGCCGAGGCCAACATCATCAACGCCTTGTTCGACGAAGGCGACGAAGTAATCATCCCGACCCCGGCGTGGGTGAGCTTCGCCGCGATGGTCTCGCTGTCGGGCGCCGAGTCCAAGTTCGTGCCATGCCCCGAACGGACGGGCTTCATGCTCGAGCCCGAGGCTCTGCGCCGCGCGATTACGCCGCGCACCCGCGGAATCATTCTCAACTCGCCCTCGAATCCGACCGGCGCCGTGTACGGGGCCGAACAGCTCACCGCCATCGCCAAGGTGCTGGCCGACACCGACATCTGGGTGATGTCCGACGACGTTTACGAGCACATCGTGTACACCGGACTCGCGCCGCACATCTTCCATCTCGAGCCGCGGCTCAAGTCCCACGGCATCGTATTCAACTCGCTGTCGAAGACCTACGCGATGACCGGGTGGCGAATCGGATTTGCGGCCGGGCCGAAGGAGGCGATCGCAGCGGCCGGACGCCTGCAGAGCCAGAACAGCGGCAATCCCAACTCCATCACCCAGGCGGCCGCGATCGAGGCGCTGACCGGTCCGCAGGACGAGCTCAAACCGATGCTCGAGGCGTTCCGCCAACGCAACGCGCTGGTGGTCGAGCGCGTGCGGCGCATCCCGGGCTTCAAGCTGCCCAACGTGCCGCAGGGCGCTTTTTACGTTTTCCCCAACGTATCGGAGCTGCTCGGCAGCCGGTTTGACGGCAAGGAAATCAAAGACGGCGACGGGCTCGCGGCGTTTATCCTCGACCAGGCGCACGTTTCGCTGGTTGGCGGCAACGACTTCGGCGCTCCGAATCACGTCAGGATTTCGTACGCCACTTCGATGGAGAATCTGAACCGGGCATTCGATCGCATCGAAAGCGCCGTCGCGAAGATCAAGCGCTAGCGGCGATGGCCGGGCGCGCGGATTTGCGCATCTCTCAGCGCCGCCTTCCGATTGCCACAACCGCCGCGGCAATCCTCGCGATTATCGCGGCGCTCTCGGTCGCCCAACGCATCCGCGCGGTCTCGCATCGCTACAACGACGTCGATTTCACCTTCTTCTACGGTTGGTGGACCGACTATTCGAGCGGCGGCGACCCGTGGATACTGCAAACCCAAAGAACCGAATTGCGACCCGGTCTTGAGCGGCCGCGCTACTGCAAGTTCCCGCCGTTCTTCGTCGAGGTATTTTCTCCGCTCGCCCACCTCGACCAGAAAACCGCATTCTGGACCTGGGAGGCGGCGCAGATTCTGTGCCTGATGGCCGCCGTGCTGATGATTGCGCGCGCGAACGCTCCTCCGCTCGGGGCGGCGCCGGCGATAATCGTGCTTTCGCTGGCGCTGATGTCAAGGCAGTTCGCCGGCACGCTGGTGATGGCCCAGGTCACGCCGATGCTGCTGGCGCTGTTGTCCGCGTCATGGTTCTGCGAGCGCCGCGAACGTCCGGCGCCGGCCGGGCTGTGCCTGGCGCTCGCAGCGTTACTGAAGCTCTATCCCGCAGCGGCCGCCGGATATTTTTTGTTTGGCCGCCGATGGCGTGCGCTCGGCTGGACAATCGGCTTCTTTGCCGCCGGCGTACTGTTGACGAATCCCGGCCGGTGGATCGAGCTGGTGACGCTGCAGATACCGGTTTCGTATCGCATCACGGAGCGGGCCGAACTCAGCGTGCTCCCTTTTGTGCAAAAATGGGTAGCGCACTTCGCCAGCACGACGACGCTGGCGGCGCCGATGTTCGCAGTTTTGGGGTTCACCGCGCTCATCGACCTCGCGCTGCTCGCAATCGCCGCCGCGGCCACGATAACCGGCCGCGGGCGCGCCGACCTCGACGGCCTCCTGTTCGGACTATGGGTCGCGCTTGCGATCCTGATGTCGCCGCTTGCGTGGATCCACGAGACCATCCTGTTGCTGCCGCTCTGCTTGTTCGGGATGCTCGCGGCGTGGGATGGTTTCCAGCCGCGCCAAGCAGTGCGGCAAATCGGGTTGATATCCGGCGCCGCGATGCTGGCGCTCTGCATCGGTACCGCCCTGATCAAGGCGGTGCCGCATCCGGGGTTTCCGATGCTGCTGGCCGCGTACCTTGGCGCCGCGCTGATCTTGCGGGCGCGGATGAGGCCGGATTCGCCGCGGTGAAGCCCGGCGGCCGCTTAGCCCCGGCGCTTGCGCCAAGGCTCAATCCGCGGCCGAGCCTAGCACGCGAGCGCTTGCGAGAGCATAGGCGACGCTGCTACGTTCTCTCCGTTCCGCGTACGTGATCAAGTTATGCGTTCCCCGTTGGGCGTTTGAAGCAGATTTGGCCTAATTTCTTTCTCGCCGGTGCCCATAAGAGCGGCACCACTTCGCTCTACTTCTACCTCAAGCAACATCCGCAGGTTTTCCTTCCCGCTCTGAAGGAGCCCCACTTCTTCTCCCGGTTTCGGCCCTACTCCGAAATGCCTTTCCCGCACCCGTGCGTAAGCGATGAGGCTGCATACTTGAGGATGTTCTCGAAAGCGGTGGGCTATAAGGCGGTGGGCGAGGCAAGTAGTTCGTACCTGTGTGGCGAAGGGGCGGCGGAACGGATTCACTCAACAATCCCGCATGCGAAGATCGTGATTGTGCTTCGCGACCCGGTCGGTCGCGCCTATTCGCAGTACCTGATGGATGTCCGCGAAGGATGGCAGGAGTTGCCGTTTTACGAAGCGTTGCTGGAGGACTGGAATCGGCCCAAAAAGGGTTGGGGCGTCTCGCATATGTACGTGGAACCCGGACTCTATCGCGACCAGGTGCAACGGTATCTGAACGTCTTTGGGCCAAAGCAGGTGCTGGTCCTGCTCTTTGCGAATTTGCGAACGCCAGAGGGGCGGCGCAAGATGATGGCCGAATTGGCCGGCTTCCTCGAGCTGGATCCCGCTTACCTCGATCGAATCGACACGAGCCAGGTCGAAAATGAGTTCGCAGTGGCGCGATGGAACTGGTCGCGTCGAGTGGCAGCCAGCTGGTGGGCCCGCAGACTCGCGATGATTCTGGTACCGCCGCGGGCCGGATCCCTCTTTCTCGTGAAGACCTGGCTCTACGACCGCTTTTTCCTGCGTCGCGCGGTGAAACCACCGATGGACCCAAAGGCCAGGGACTGGCTCAGCTCGATGTACGAGGACAACGTCGCAGGGCTTGAGCGGCTTCTGGGGCGTAATTTTCCGGAACTGCGCGCCTCCTGGTCACAAATCGAGCCTACTTCGCGCGCTCCGGATCACGTCAGTATTTCGCATGCCACTTCGATGGAGAATCTGAACCGGGCATTCGATCGCATCGAAAGCACCGTCGCGAAGATCAAACGCTAGCGGCGATGGCCAAGGGCGCGGATTTGCGCATCTCTCAGCGCCGCGTTGCGATTACCACAACCGTCGCGGCGATCCTCGCGATCGTCGGGGCGCTGTCGCTCGCCCAACGCATCCGCGCAGTCCAGCACCGTTACGATAATGCCGATTTCATTTTCTACTATGGCTGGTGGACCGACTATTCCAGCGGCGGCGACCCGTGGATGGTGCAGACCACGAAGACCGAGTTGCGGCCCGGTCTATCGCGTCCGCTCTATTGCAACAACACGCCGTTTTTCGTCCAGATATTTTCTCCGCTGGCCCGCTTCGACCAGAAAACCGCATTTTGGATCTGGCAGGCAGCACAGATGATCTGCCTGGTGGCCGCCGTGCTGATGATTGCGCGCGGGAGCGATCCGCCGTTGGGGGCAGCGGCGACCGTAATCGTGCTTTCAATCCTGCTGCTGTCGCGCCAGTTCGCGGGCACGCTGGTGATGGCCGAAGTCACGCCGACGATCCTGGCGCTGTTGACAGCGTCATGGTTCTGCTCGCGCCGCGAGCGGCCGGCGGCGGCCGGGCTGTGCCTGGCGCTCGCGGCGTTGGTGAAACTTTATCCCGCGGCGGCCGGCGGATATTTTTTGTTTGGCCGCCGTTGGCGCGCGCTCGGCTGGGCGATCGGATTCTTCGCCGCCGGCGTAATGCTGACGAATCCTTCGCACTGGATTGAGCTCGCGACGATGGAAATGCCGGTTTCCTACCGCAACGTGGCGCGAGCCGAACTCACGGTGCTCGCTTTTGTGCGAAAATGCGTTGCCCACTTCGCCGGCACGACCACCCTCGCTGCGCCGATGCTCGCAGTTTTCGGGGTCACCGCGCTCATCGATCTCGCGCTGGTCGCAGTCGCCGCCGCGGCCACGATAGCCGGCCGTCGCCGCGCCGACCTCGACGGCCTCCGGTTCGGACTGTGGGTCGCGCTTGCGATCCTGATGTCGCCGCTTGCGTGGATCCACGAGACCATCCTGCTGCTGCCGCTGTACTTGTTCGGGATGCTCGCGGCGTGGGACGGTTTGCGGCCGCGCGAAGGAGTGCGGCAGACCGGGTTGATAGGCGGCGGCGCGATACTCGCGATCTGCATCGTGACCGCCCTGATCAAAGCGGCGCCGCATCCGGGGTTTCCGATGCTGCTGGCCGCGTACCTCGGCGCCGCGCTGATCTTGCGGGCGCGGATGCGGACGGATTTGCCGCAGTGAAGCCCGGCGGCCGCTTAGCCCCGGCGCTTGCGCCAAGGAGCGGGGAATTCACCGGTCTCAAGCCAGCGCACATAGTCGGCGAGAATCTCCGCGTGATCGAACGCGAGCGGGGTGGGCGGATTGCGCGGATCGCAGAGCCGGGCATTCTTCGCGTCATCGGCGGCGCGCGGCGTCCCCGATGCGCGCGCGACATATACCACCGTGATCGTCTGCCCGCGCGGATCGCGATCGGGCCGCGAATAGACGCCGAGCAGCGCTCGAATGGCGACTTCGAGCGAGATCTCCTCGCGCGCCTCGCGAATCGCAGCGTGCTCGACGGTCTCGCCAAAATCGACGAATCCGCCGGGGATTGCCCACCCTGGCGGAAAATTCCGCCGCTCGATCAAAACAATTTTATCGCCGATCTCCGCGATTATGTCGGCGGCTATCGGCGGGCATTTCGGCCGTGGCATGATGCGATTCTAACATGGCGGTAACTTTATGCAGGTAGCGCGGCTCTACGATTTCGGCGACATCCGGATCGAGGAATGCCCCCGGCCCGAGGTCGGCGACGGCGACATTCTGATCCGCACGCGCGCGTGCGGCATCTGCACGGGCGACATCATGCCCTGGTACTTGAAGCGCAAGGCGCCGCTGGTGCTCGGCCACGAACCGGTGGGCGTCGTCGAGCAGATCGGCGCGGCGGTGCGCGGCTTCAAGACCGGCGACCGCGTTTTCGTGCACCATCATGCGCCCTGCTTTCAATGCGCGGCGTGCAGGCGCGGGGAATACGTACAGTGCCCGACCTGGCGCGCGACCAGCATCGTGCCGGGCGGGATGGCGGAGTTTTTTCTTGTGAGCCCGGCCAATCAGCGCGACACGCTGGCGCTCCCCGACTCGATTGACGACGCCGGCGGCGTGCTGATCGAGCCGGCGGCGTGCGTGGTCAAGTCGCTGAAACGCTCGGGGCTCAAGCCCGGCGAGACGGTTTTGGTGATCGGGCTCGGAATCATGGGCATGATGCACGTGAAGATTGCGCGCGATCTCGGCGCCGGGATGATCATGGGCGCGGACCTGTTCCCTTCGCGCGCCAGCCGCGCGATCGAACTCGGAGCGGATTGTGGAATCGTGGTCGAAGGCGACAACCTGATCGAGCAGGTGCGCGAAATCACCAACGGCGCGATGGCAGACGTCGTGATCGTCGGTCCCGGGACTTCCAAAGCAATCGCCGCGGGCATCGCTGCCGCCGGAAGGGGCGCGACCGTCGTTCAATTCACCTCGACTCCGCCCGGCGAGGAACTGCTGGTCAAACCGCACGATCTCTACTTCAACGAGACCCGGCTCATTCCGAGCTATTCATGCGGCCCCGACGAAACGCGCCAGGCATTGTCGCTGGTCGAGCGCGGGGTGCTCAACTCCGCCGAACTGGTGACGCATCGGTTTGCGCTGGCGCAGATCACCGAAGCGTTTGCGACCGCGCAAAAACCCGAATCGTTGAAAGTAATAGTTACCTTCGCGAGTTGAGCCAGCTCACGGCCGAGCCACGAGCGCGTGGCGGCTGCAAGCCGGCAAAGCTGTAGCCGTAACTGAGTAATCAGTCCGGCAAGGGAAGGGGCAAAGTCGAACGAGGGCGGCTGCCGATGCAACCGCCCTCGTGATTATCAAGCCTGAGCGAAATTACGGAGTTGCGGGAGCGGGAGCCGGTGCCGCTTCGCCACCAGCCGCTGGAGCCGGAGCTGCTTCGGCGGCCGCTGCCTTTTTGTGACGACGCGCGTGGCGCGCCGGATGATGTTCGGAAATCGTCTTCGACGCGATCGCCTCTGCCCGGTCCGCAGCCGCTTTCGCATCGCTGGCCGCCTGCTCTACGCGGCTCGCCGCCGCCTGAGCCTGTGCCGCCGCCGCGGCTGATTTCTGCGCCGCACCGTCCGCACGGGCTGCAGCCTGATCAGCGCGATTCGCCGCGTTGACGGCGCGCTGTTCCGGAGTCGGCTCGTTCGACGCACATCCCGCGAGCAACGAAAGGGCCAACACAGCCCCGGCAAGACCAACCAGTTTCGAAGATTTTCTCATTAACCCTTCCATTTCTTCCTCCTAAGGAATGCGCAAGAGCACTGCAAAGTGATTCGCGGCCCCTGCATTTAAGCCCCTAATTTTGTCTCACAAACCCTATGTCCCATGCAAGCCTTCATCGTGCGAATGCCGGGAAAAATTCGATTGATCGACTGGCCATATGTGTCTTGCGTACTCTTGACACTTCGCAATGTAACTATCATGAGAGCGAAAAAACGACAATTTGACGCATTTGGCGTCTGGATTCCTGACAAAGCGCTTTCTTGGTTCCTATCGGCACCGTATCGCCGATGTTCAGTGATCACCAATTTCCGCGCCCGGCAACTAAAAGTCGTCGCCGTAGTCCTCCATTCCGCCCATTCCACCCATACCGCCCATGCCGCCCATCCCGCCGCCGCCGGGCATCCCCGCCATCGGCGCCGGTTTCTTCGGAGCTTCGGCCACGGCGGCCTCGGTGGTGAGGATCATCGAAGCGGCGCTGGCCGCGTTCTCGAGCGCGGAACGGACCACCTTGGCCGGATCGATCACGCCCGCTTTGACAAGATCTTCGTAAACTTCGGTGGCGGCGTTGAAACCGAAATCACCCTTGCCTTCGAGCACTGCGTTGAGAACGATTTCCGGTTCGTGGCCGGCGTTACGCGCGATCTGCTTGAGCGGCTCCGCCATCGCAGCCGCAACGATTCCCGCGCCGGCCTTTTTGTCCTCATCGAGCCTGAGCGACTTCACCGCCGCGATCGCGCGCACCAGCGCGACCCCGCCGCCGGGGACGATTCCCTCCTCGACCGCGGCGCGCAGCGCATGCACGGCATCGTCGACGCGCGCCTTCTTTTCCTTCATTTCGACTTCGGTCGCCGCGCCGACCTTGATCACGGCGACGCCGCCGGTGAGCTTGGCCAGGCGCTCCTGCAGCTTTTCGCGGTCGTAGTCCGAAGTAGTCTCTTCGATCTGGCGGCGGATCAATTCGATTCGTCCCTGGATTTCGGACTTCTTGCCGGCGCCGCCGATTATGGTCGTATTGTCCTTGTCGATTAGAACCTTCTTGCACTTGCCGAGCGCGGCGATCTCGATCTTTTCGATCTTGGCGCCGAGTTCCTCGGCGACCAGAGTGCCGCCGGTCAGAATCGCCATGTCCTGCAACATTTCCTTGCGCCGATCGCCGAAGCCCGGCGCCTTCACCGCCGCGACTTTGATCGTTCCGCGCAGTTTGTTGACGACCAGCGCGGCGAGCGCCTCGCTCTCGACGTCCTCGGCGATCAGCAGGAGCTGGCGTCCGGTCTGCACCACGCTTTCGAGCAGCGGCAGGAGTTCGCGCAGGTTCGAGAGTTTCTTTTCGTGGAACAGAATCAGCGGCTCGTCGAGCTCAACCGTCAACTTTTCCGCATTGGTGACGAAGTACGGCGACAGGTAGCCGCGATCGAAGCGCATCCCTTCGACCAGATCGAGCACCGTATCCAGGCCGCGCGCCTCTTCGACGGTGATCACGCCTTCCTTGCCGACCTTGTCCATCGCGTCGGCGACAATCTTGCCGATCGAGTTGTCGCCATTGGAGGCTACCGTCGCCACCTGCTCCAGGCGCTGGCGCTCCTTGACCGGCCGCGACATCTCCTTGATGGTTGCCACCGCCTTGACCACCGCGGCGTCGATTCCGCGCCGCAGTTCCATCGCCGGGAATCCCGCCGCCAGCAGCTTGATCCCCTCGCGCACGATCGCTCCGGCCAGCACCGTCGCGGTCGTGGTGCCGTCGCCGGCGACGTCGGCGGTCTTCTGCGCGACCTCGCGAATCAGCTTCGCGCCCATGTTCTCGAAGTGGTTCTCGAGTTCGATTTCCTTGACCACGGTCACGCCGTCCTTGGTTACGATCGGCGCGCCGAAGCTCCTCTGGATCATCACGTTGCGGCCCCGGGGGCCGAGCGTTACCCGCGCGGCTTCCATCACCAGCGTCGCGCCCTTGACGATTCCGACCCGCGCCCTCTCGTGCAGCTCAACCGTTTTGGCTGGCATGTAGATAAATCTCCGTCTTGCTATATCGTCATGGATTCAGCCCGGCAGACCGCCACAACGGCGGCCGCTGGACCGTGCGCAATTTAAGCATCGCTTCACGCAATGCAAGGGGAATGCTGCCACAACCTGAAGTATCTTTATGAAGTTGGCGCAGCGTGCAAGGATAATCCCGGCAGGCTGGCTGGATCGCTGGCGGAGGCTATTTGAAGTGGATCAAATGAACCAGGCGTTTGCGGGGATGCGCGCGCGCGCGGCACTCGCGGTGATCGCAGTAATCTCGGGAGCAATCGCGATGTTTCCGGCCTCGCTCGCGTGGCCGGCGCCGGTCGCGTCAACCGGCATCTCTCGCCGGATTAAATCCCAGGCTCGGGATCAAGCTGTTCGACTCGCAGCCGAGCCTGCGGCCCCGGTGGTAGCCCCGGCGCCCCCGGATCAGCCCGGCGACGACGAGGCGGAGGTTCCGACCAGCCAGGTGGACAAGTACATCAGCGTTTACGAGGCGATGCAGAAAGACCACAACCTGACGGTCGAGCAGGCCGCATCGAAACAAAATCTCACGGTTGCGCAGTTCAGGCAGCTGGAGGCGCGAATCGAGCGCGACGACACGCTGCGCGAGCGGGTCCGCAAGGCGCTCAGGCGCGCGGTAAATCCCAACAACAAAGAGTCGTCGGACCAGTGACCGCGGCGTGATCGGCCACGGCTGCGATCGCACAAGACTAAGCGGTGGCGAAAGGAGACTGCTCCCTCCGCCACCGCTTCAAATGGCTAATTCTGCAGGCGGGTCTGATCGATTACTTCGTAACCGAGGTCGCGAACGCCGCTTCCAGCCGCGACACCGCATCGTTCGCACGCCGGACCGAATCCTCTGCGCCGCTGGCCGCAGTCTCGGCCCCCTGAGCGGCAGTCGCAGCCTGATTGGCCGATGCTTCCGCCGCGTTCGCCGAGGCTTCCGACTTGGTGGCGGCCGCTTCAGCACGTTCGCTGGCGTTGTTGATCACCTTCATGTCAGGACCGCACGCGGTCACGAAGGCAGCCATGGCCGCGACGCCGAGCACGCTAGCAATTGTCTTTTTCATCCGAGCTTTCCTCCAGTGGTTCAGGTCAACAGCCAGCCCCGTACGCCAGTTAGTACATATCCAATAGCCAAGGCTGGACGAGTAATCGCGGTAATACTTGCAAAACCCGTTTGCGAACGCAAGGCGATAGAGTGCGGCCCGGTTCTCTTTGGAACAGCGCGCGCGCTAAACTATTAGAAGAATTGAATTGTGTGTGATTGACAGACAAAACTTTCAGCGGTTATCGTCTGCTTCGGCAAGCCAATGTTGTTGCGGGCTTTCCCGGTCGGGTTTTCCAACATCTAACTGAGATCCGGTCATAAGATGGCGACGACGATCACGAGCGAATGCATCAATTGCGGAGCGTGCGAGCCCGAGTGTCCTAACTCGGCGATTTACGCGGGCGGAGTGCCATGGGAGCTCGACGGCGCAACCGGTCCTGCGATCGCGCAAGACTTTTATTACATCGCGCCGGCGAAGTGCACCGAATGCGTCGGCTTTTACGACCATGAAGCGTGCGCCGCGGTATGTCCGGTAGATTGCTGCATCCCCGACCCGGCCAACCTCGAGAGCGAAGGCGCGCTGCTCGCGCGCGCCCGCAAGTTGCATCCCGGCGACACCTTCCCCGACGACGCACCGTCGCGCTTTCGCAAACCAGCCGCCGCCACCGCCGCACCCAAGCCAGCGCCGGCATCGGTCGCATCGATCGCACCCGCGCCCGCAGCGGCACCACCGAAGCCGACTTCAGTACCAGCTCCGGCGGAGGCACCCAAGCCCGCAGCGGCGGCAGCGGTCGAACCCGCGCCAGGTCGCGGCGCCGAAGCCAGTGCCAGCACCCACACCAGCGGCGGCAGCGCCCAAGCCAGCACCAGCGCCGACGGCGAAACCTGCGGCGCCCGCGCCAGCAGCAGCGGTAGCGGCGCCAGCAGCGGCGGCGGGTCTCGCTATGATGCGTCTGCCGAAGGACGTCAGTGCGATCCCCGGACCAATCGGCGAGAAACATTTCCCGGGCGAGCTCGAAGCTGATTTCGATGCGGTCCTGGCTTCGGTTAGCGCCTCGCCGGTTGGTACCGCGCCGGGGCCGGTGCAAATCGCGTTGCGGATGGCCGAGCCGATTCTCGGCGCGATGCCGGCGCGGGTAAAGGCGCATCTCGAAGAGGCCGCGGGCAGCAGCGCAGCATTTTCGCGAGTCCGCGCGACGGCGCTCAACTTGATTCTGAATCTGATTCTTTATCCCGCGCTCCTGACTGCGTTTGCGGTCGTGGTGCTGGGCGACAGGCTGTTCTCGCAGGTCACCGGCGGATGGATCATGCTCGGCGTATTGATCGCGTCGGCTGAGGCCGCGTGGCGGTTGCGCGAGGGAGTGATTCACGCCAGGCCCGCCAGCGAGCTGACGTATCGTGGATGCTGGTACGGGCTCGCGCTGGCCCCTTTGGGCTCCGTGCTTGCACGTGCGGGGGGCGCGGGCAGGAGAACCGAGCGCAAGGCGGCCTTCGACGGGTTCGAGAGCACCATGCATGAAGACAAAACCGAGCGCGATCGCCGCTACGGGACCGTTTACACCGTCGCCGAGTACGCCAACGCATACCTGGTTCGGCTCGAGATGCCGCGCAAGCTGCCGGGGTCATCGCTAAAGCGCTTGTGGAATCTCCCCGACGAGATGCCCGATTACGATTACAGCATCGTGCTCGGCGACAACGTGCTTTCGATCAGCGCGAGCACGCGCGGCGAGACCATCCGCCGATTGTCCTACGTCTCTTCGGCTTTCCCGGCCGATTTCACCACCCGAATCGAGCTGGGCAAGCCGGTGGGCGCGTTCAAGCATCGGATGCGCGGCAAGCTGCTCGAGGTGGTCGTGCTCAAGACGGAGCCGGGCCGGTTTCGGCGCGCCGCTTGAAAAATTTTCGCGCGTTTAAACCCGCGGACGAGGGCGCACCGGCGGATTTGTCGCGCCGGGGTTGCAGTTGAGCTTGGTTGAGAGGGCGATCCACATTCGGAACGCCACAGAGCGCGACCTGCCCCGTATCATCGAGATCGAGCGGCTCGCCTTCCCCGCCCCCTGGACGATTGCCTCCTTTCAACGCGAACTGGCCCTGCCCTTCTCGCGCATCATGGTCGCGCTCCCGGCGGCTGGCGGCGAGCAAGCGCGCGACGACAACGACAGCACAAAGATCGCCGGCTTTCTCTGCCGATGGCTGATCGCCGACGAATGCCACGTCCTCAATATCGCCGTGCATCCCGAGACGCGCCGACTCGGGATCGGCGCCGTATTGCTCGCCGAAGCAATCGCCGAGGCAAAATCGACCGGCGCCGGCGTGGTTACGCTGGAAGTTCGCCGTTCAAATCTGGCTGCGCGGCAGCTTTATCGTAAATTTGACTTCGAAGAACGGCGTTTGAGGCGGCACTATTACGGCCCCGGTGAAGACGCGATCATCATGGAACTGCGGTTCGACTGACCTGATTTGGCGGATAATTGCGAACACTGTTCTATCCGATTTGGCCGCCTCCGGTTTCATTTTAGGATCGGGGTTACAAATCAGATAATTTTGTGCCATAATGACATCTACATTCCAGGCTGATCGGATCGGTGATGAACCATTGGTCATCAACCATGTCCGAAATCCAGGGCCTGCCATCGAGTGCCATTATCGCGATGAGTTTGCCGTTCAAAAAGGGTGAAAAGGTGGTTTACCCCGCCCATGGGGTTGCCGTGATCGAAGACATCCAGATGCGGGTTATCTCCGGGACGGAGCGGCGTTTCTACATGCTGCGAATTCTCGGCACCGAAAAGATGACCATCATGATCCCGACCGAAAACGTCGAGTCGGTCGGACTTCGCCGCGTTATCGGAAAGGATATGGTGGAAAAAATTTACCGTATCCTGCGCCAGCGCAAGGTCGAGGTGGACACGCAAACCTGGAACCGCCGCTATCGGGAATATACGGAAAAGATCAAGACCGGTTCTCCGCTGGAAATCGCCAAGGTGCTGCGCGATCTGCTGGTGCTCAAGACCGACAAGGAGTTGTCGTTCGGCGAGCGCAAGATGCTCGACACGGCGCGATCCTTGCTGGTCAAGGAATTGTCGATCGCCAAGGCGCATCCCGAAGAGAAAATCATGGAAGAACTGAAGATGATCTTCGCGAACTAGCCGCCGCCATCAATCCAATCGTGTGAATAAGGCCGGGGTTTTCCCCCGGCCTTTCCTTTTGTGACAGGGGGCTCGCGATTTTGTTGAACGGACGCATCGAGTCTGCAAATCTGCATCGATATGCCGAAGCGAATGTTTGTGCTCGGAGTTGCGGTTTTGGCGCTAGCGATTTTTCCTGCCGCTCGATGCGCGGCCAAGGCCAACACCGAAGACGCGGTTGTCGATAATCTCTTCTCGGCGATCCGCGACGGCGACTTCAGTGGCGCGACCAGCCGTTTCAGCGCCAGGATGAAAGCGTTGTCGCCGGCGGGGCTGAAGGGGTCGTGGGACCAGGTTTATGCCAGCCAGGGTCCGCTGCTCAGTTGGAAAATTCTCGCGCGGCAGAGTCTTCCCAGGGGTGGCGACGAGATCACGGTGCAACTCAGGTTCCGTCGCTCGAGAGCGAATTCGATGGTAGTAGTAACCTCGCAGACCGGCGAGATTAAGTCGCTATTATTCAAGCTGCCGGCGACCGTGCCCTCATATTCGGACCAAACGCGGTTTCACTCCGAGGATGTGACCGTAGGCACGTACAAGCTGCCCGGCACGCTGACGATTCCTAACGGCAAGGGTCCATTTCCAGCCGTGGTCCTGATTCAAGGATCGGGCCCGAACGATCGCGACGAGACGGTCGGCGCCAATCATCCTTTTGCCGACATCGCCGAGGGACTCAGCTCGCGTGGAGTCATCGTGCTCCGATACGACAAGCGCACCTATGCATACCGGAATCTGGATGCGCAGAAGACTACGGTGGACGAGGAGGTCATCCAGGACGGCGTGGCGGCGGTGCGGATGATTCAGGCGCGGCGCGACGTGGCGCACGACAGAATCTACGTTCTCGGGCATAGCCTCGGGGCGATGCTGGCGCCGGAGATAGCCAAGAAGGCGTGGCCGGTCGCGGGAATCGTGATGATGGCGCCGTCGGGCCGCAAGCTGCCGCAGATCATAGTTGAGCAGGCGCGATTTTTGGGACAAACGTCACCGGAAAAATTGGCCCAGCTCGAGCGGGATGCAGGCGAACTTTCGGCGCACAAGATGCCGTCGACGCAGACTTTTTTCGGCGCGCCCGCGTCGTACTATTACGACCTCGACGCCCGCGATGAAGTCGCGATCGCGCGCAGTCTCGGCGTGCCGATCCTGATTATCCACGGCTCGCGCGACTACCAGGTAATCGACGAAGACATCCGCGACTGGCAAAACGGCCTCAAGGGCGACGCCAAGGTGCGCGTCGATACGTTCCCCGGACTCAACCATCTGTTCATCGCGGGCGTGGGCCAGCCTACGCCGGCCGAGTACTACGCGCCGGGCCATGTTGACGCGGCGGTGATCGGAACGATCGCAAGCTTCATCGCAAACGCCGGCGGCACGCCGGGCGCTAAAGCGGGGTCGCATTGACAGCTTCGGCGATCATCGTTGCCGCCGGGAGCGGCGTGCGGCTTGGGTCGGGCGTGCCCAAGGCGTTCGTCAAGGTCGGCGGGCGCGCGATGCTCTCGTATTCGCTCGGCGCCATCGCACAAGTCAATTCGATTGGCGAAGTTGTGATAACGGTGCCCGAGGGATTCGAGAGCGCGGCACGCGCCGAGGCCGCGGCGGCCGGGCTTGGCGTGCCGGTCAAGATTACGCCGGGGGGCGCCGAGCGTCAGGATTCGGTTCGAATCGCGCTCGCATTGACCAGCTCGGAGAGCGAACTGGTGATCGTGCACGATGCGGCGCGCCCGATGGCGACGCCGGCAATTTTCGAGGCATGCCTTAGTGCCGCAGCGCGCGCCGGCGGTGCGATCGCGGCGATACCGGTGGCCGACACTTTGAAGCGAGTCGCCGGCGGCGGCAACGCGATCGCCGCGACCGTCGCGCGGGCCGGTCTATGGCAGGCGCAAACTCCGCAGGCATTTCGCCGTGAGCTGCTGGTCGCGGCGCATCGGCGCGCGGTGAGCGAAGGGGTCGTCGCGACCGATGACGCGGATTTGGTCGAACGGACGGGAGTTCGCGTCGAAGTGGTCGAAGGCTCGACCGCCAACCTCAAGATCACGACGACGTCCGATCTCGCGATCGTCGAGGCAATCGTAGCCGCCCGAATCGCCCGGTAATCCGCGCCCTACGCTGACTCGGGCTCGTATCCGGCCCGCTCGATCAGCTCGCGGGTTCGCGACCAGTCCCATCCCGCGGTGGTCAGGTAGCCGTTGACGAAAATCGAATTCACCGCGCTGAACAATTCGGCCTGGCGCGCGCCAACGTTGAGTTCGCGTCCACCCGCCGCGCGAACCTCGCTGCGCGGATTCAGGATGCGGAACAGGCATGCGGCCTTGAGACACTTCTCGGGCGTCAGGGCGCGGCTGGATTCAAGCGGGGTGCCTTTTATCGGATGCAGAAAATTCAGCGGCACTGAGTCGACCCCGAGGCGCCGCGTCGAGTAGGCGAGATCGATTATGTCATCGTCGGTCTCGCCCATCCCGATAATCCCTCCCGAGCAGGTCGATAATCCCGCCGCGCGCACGTTTCCGAGCGTCTCCACCCGATCGTCCCAGGTGTGCGTCGAGCAGATTTCCGGGTAGAAGCGGCGGCTGGTGTTGAGGTTGTGATTTATCCATCCCGCCCCCGCGCGCTTGAGTTCCACCGCCTGTTCCCGATTCATCAGGCCGATCGACAGGCACAGCTCCAGCCCCGGCAGCTCGGCGCGGATTCGATCGCACGCCTCGCCCAGATGCTCGACATCATGGCGCGCCGGTCCGCGCATGCTGCACACCATGCAGTAGCGGCGCGCCCCGCTCTCGACCGCGATTCGTGCGCCCTCGATCAAATTGCCGGCGCTCTGCATCTTGTAAACCGGGATATCGGCTTTCGATACGCGCGATTGCGAGCAGTAGCTGCAATCCTCGGCGCAGATGCCGCTTTGCGCGTTGCGCAGCATGCAAATCTTCACTCGGCGGCCGAACACGGCCTCGCGCACGGCGCTCGTCGCGGCGAGCAGATCGGCCAGCCGATGGTCGGGGCAATTCAGGATTGCCGCGGCGGTCTCGCGTGCGATCGTTTTGCCGGCCAGCACTTCTTCGGACATTCGATCGAGGTCGATTTCCTCAAACTTCAACATCACCGATTCCTTGTGGCTTGAAAAATTGCGCGCGCCGCAGATTTAGAAGGTTTTTCAAGCTCGATCAAGGAGTAGTCGGAAGCGCGAGTGCGGACGCGGTAAACTCGCCTCTCGTCCAGTTGCCATTGCGCCGCCGGCACCTGCTCCGGCCCCTCCCCCTCCTCCGGCACCGCGACATCAACCGATACAACGCCGGCCGGGATTACCCGATTCACCGTTGCGCGCCTTCGCATTCGCGCCGCGTACCAGATACTCACGCCCAGCCGCAGCATCAGCAATATCATGAACATCACGCACAGATGGCCGAACCAGTCGTCGGTGCGCGAATAGAGCGTTGCGCCCGTACCCAGCGGCAGGTCGGCGGTCGCGATTGCGTCTTCGCCCGTTGCCGACGCGCGCGCCGCGATCTGCCGGCCTCGCGAATCGTTCGCCGAGACCATCCCACCGCGCGCCGCACGCGCAATCGAGAAGCCCGACTCGACCCCGCGCACCACCGCCATCTGCTGATGAATCAGTTCCGAGCCGGCCCAATCCGCCGCCGGCGCCATCACCACCCGCACATCTTTCGCCGCAAGCTCGCGCGCGGTGCCGGGAAAATCCAGGTCCTGGGAAATCAGAACCGCGGTGCGTCCCCACGGGGCGTCGAAAATCGCGGGATACGCGCCGGCCTCGTAGTCCCCTTCGAGATCCGAAACCGGATGGCGCTTGGCGTAGGTCGCGATAATTTCGCCGTCGGGACCCAACACGACTGCGATATTCTTCTTGGGTGTGCGCTCGATCTCGTTGAACCCCACCACCAACCACACGTGCGACACGCTCGCGATTTCCTGGAACCCCTGCACTACGTCCCCTTCGTAGCTCGGAGCGACTCCCACGGTCTTTTCCGGCATCACGACGATTTGCGCACCGCTGCCGGCGGCTTGACGCACCAGTTTCGCGTACAGCCCGATCACCGCGGTGGCGTCGCGCACGTCGCCGGACTCCGACTGCGGCGCCATCGAATTGCTGGCCACCATCGCAACCCGCACCGACGGGGTGGCCGGCGTCAGCATCACCCGAATCCACCCCAGCGCAACTGCCAGCCCGAAAACGCCGGCCGCCATCATCGCGGGATGCTTCCAGTCCATGTGCCATCGGCGCCGATACCAGGCCACCGCCAGTCCCGACGGCAACAGCGACATTATGAACATCACGCCGCACATCCCCAGCCACGACGCGGTCTGGATCAACGGCACAAAATCGACTTGCGAATAGGCTGGGCTGCCCCATGTGCCGTGCGGAGATTGCGCGCCGAGCGCAAAATAAAAGGCGGTTGCCAGGGTCGGGAAGACCAGCGCCGCCAGCTCCCCGGACCATCGCCGCGTCGCCTCGGTCGCGCAAGCCACGAAGATCGCAAACACGATTGCGCCTGCCACGTGCGACGCGAACATCACGATCACCGGCGCGGCGAAACTCTCGCCGCCCCAGGCCACCAGATTGCCGACGAAGTACGCGATGAACGCGATCTGCGCCGCCGTTGCGGTCCGGATCTCGGGCGCCGTCGCCAAAATCGGCAGCGGCGCCAACAGCGCGCACGGCCACAGCCATGGCGCCGCCGCCGCAAGTGCGTAAAGCAGCGCCGACGCCATCGCGGCCACCCCGGCAATCGCCAGCGCGGCAAACGGATCGCTCAGCCTGTCCGATTCGCGCCGTTGGGCCAAGGAAGGCGCAAAAGGCCGCGGCTCGCCCAGCCACGCCGATTCGATAGTTGCACGCTGCGTCATACTCTCACGCTCGATTGCGCGCCGCGCGCATCGGATTCGCCGGCGTTAGTCCGTTGGCGATCACCCCTTCATTGAGCGAGCCGGAGCGGAAGCCCTTCAAATCGATCGCGACGAATCGAAAACCGATCCTTTTGAACTCGCGATCGATCGTCTCGCGAATACACGGCTCGAAGATGCGCGCGACCTGGCTCTGCTCCAACTCCAGCCGCGCGACCTCGCCATGGTAGCGAACGCGCGCGATGGCAAAGCCCATCGAATGAAGCAGCTTCTCGCCCGCCGCGACTTGGCCAAGCCGCTCGGCTGTTATCTCGGTTCCGTACGGAAAGCGCGACGACAGGCACGGCGACGCCGGACGATCCCAGGTCGGCAATCCCATCGAGCGCGACAGCGCGCGAACTTCGGCCTTGGTCATTTCGGCTTCGACCAGCGGATGGCGCACGCGTTTCTCGCTTGCCGCCTGCATCCCGGGGCGATAGTCGTGCAGGTCGTCCAGGTTAAGCCCGTCCGCTATCTCGTCGATCCCGAGTTGCGCGGCCTTTACCTCGCAGACCGTGAACAGATTGTGCTTGCACAGGTAGCATCGGTTGAGCGGATTTGCCGCGTAGCCCGCAATCTCGAGCTCGTTGGATTCGACCACCAGGTGGCGCGCGCCGACCAGCCGCGCCATCGCAAGCGCCGACTCGCGGTCCTCGTCGGGCATCGTCGGCGAAGTCGTCGTCAGCGCGAGCACGCGGTCGCCGAGCACGTCGTGCGCAACTTTCAGCACCAGGGTGGAATCGACGCCGCCGGAAAACGCCACGATAACGCTGCGCATCGGCGCAAATACCGCGCGCATCCGCTCAAGCTTCGTCTCCGGCGTTTTCGCTATGTCCATCGATTCAGCCGTACCCGGATTCCCGCCGCCGGCTCGACCGGCGTGTTGCCGGTTAGTTCAAGCGGTGATTTCGCGACGCTGAGCGACATAAAGGCAATTGTAGACAGATACTGCATCCACTTGCGAATGTCTACAATAAGGCTGAGTACCCCCCGTGTCTGTTTAATCTGTTACCTATCTTGCCGGTCTGTACCAGATCACCTTCCTTCTTAATTTTGGGTGCAGGGGTCAGCCCCTGCTCACCGCTGGCCGTGGCGACGCCAGTGCAGTATAAGGCCGTTGGCAAGGGGCCGCGCGCGACATCGGCGCGCGGCCTTAATACCGGGTGCAGGGGTCACCCCTGCCCGTTGGCAGGGGCCGCGCGCGACATCGGAGCGCGGCCTTAATATTGGGTGCAGGGCTCAGCCCTGCCAGGGGTCACCCCTGCATTCGGCCATCGTCGATTGAGGTGTAGGCCATGGATACATACGTCGAGCTCGACACTCACCTGCCCGACCATTACCGGACCCTCAGGGACAACATCCATCGGTTCGCGCGCGAGGTGATTCGCCCGACGGCGGCCGCTCTGGACCGGCTAGCCGATCCAGCCGCAGTAATCGCCCCGGAGTCGCCGCTATGGGACTTCCTCAAGCAAGCGTATCGGCTCGGGTACAACAAGGCCGGGTTTCCCACCCAGTTCGGCGGACTCGGACTGAGCGGCCTTGGGCTGCACATCTACCTCGAGGAGCTTGGATGGGGCAGCGCGGACCTCGCGCTGACGCTTGGCATTGCGGGGATGCCGTTCGGAGCGCTTGCCCTCAGCGGCAATCCTGAGCTGATCGAAAAGTATGTCGCGCCGTTCGTTCAGGATCGCGAGGCGCGGTACATCGGATGCTGGCCGGTGACGGAGCCGATGCATGGATCGGACTGGATCACGGCGAATTGGGGCGGGGGGCGCGATGACTTGGCGGGTCACGTGATCGCCCGGCGCGACGGCGATTCGTACGTGATCAGCGGGCAAAAGGCCGCGTGGGTTTCCAACGGAACGATTGCGACGCATGGCCTGGTCATTCTGATCGCCGAGCCCTCGCGCGGGGCCGTGCTCGGCCGGGGCATTGCTTTCGTGCCGTTTGACTTGCCAGGGGTATCCAAGGGCAAGCCGCTCGACAAGCTCGGCCAGCGCGCGCTTAACCAGGGCGAGATCTTCTTCGACGAGGTCAGGATTCCGAGCAGCTTCATGCTGGTCACGCCCGACAAGCCCGCCGATGCGGCGGCGGCCGGCAGGGGTGGCGGCCCGAACGCGATGCTCGGGGCGGTCTTCACCGGAGTGGCTCGTGCGGCCTTCGAGATCGCGCTCGATTACTCCAAGCAGCGCATCCAGGGCGGCAAGCCGATCTGCCAGCATCAGCTCGTGCAAAAGCGCCTGTTCGAAATGTTCACCAAGGTCGAGGCCAGCCGCCTGCTCTCGCGCGCGGCGATAACCTACAATACCGACGCCCCGGTGCCCGCGATCGAATACTCCATCGCCTCGAAGACCTTCTGCACCCAGGCGGCGTTCGAGGTCGCCAGCGACGCGCTTCAGATGATGGGCGGCAATGGCCTCAGCAAGGAGTATCCGATCGAAAAAATCTTCCGCGACGCGCGCGCCGCGCTGATCGAGGACGGCACCAACGACGTGCTGAGCCTGGCCGGAGCTATGCTGGTGCTCGCCCGCCCCTCCTGACCGCCCCCCCGCCGCTCCCACGTCAGTGGCCGCACGGCACGCGGTCTCCTAATACTGGCCAGCCGTGCCAACGGCCAGGAGTGACGCCTGCACTGCGCACCCCTGCCCGACGCAGCACGGATGATAACTTAACTCTTGTTGTGTCTTGTGTCGCTCTGATAGGCTCTAAACCTCCGATGGAAACTGATCGCCAACCTCGGCAACCGGCCGTCTCATGGCCCTTTGATCTTCGGGTCTTTGCCGCCATGGCCGCGCTATGGGCGATATGTCTGGCGCTCAGGGCGTTCGTTCATGTCGGCGATCTCAACCTCGTCGATCCGATCGAGACTATTTTCGCCGGCGTGCGATTCAACGGCGACGCCGCGCGCGTGGTGATTCTCGTCGAGGCGGGAATTTTCGCCGCGATCGCGGCCGGAGTTTTTGCGCGCCGCCGATGGGGCCTGTTGCTCGCGCTTTGCTACATGGTCCAGGTCGTGATGAGCCATCTTGCATTCGTGATCGCGTATCTGCCGATTCACTCGGAATGGATGAACGTGCGCGTGGTCGCGTCGCAGGGGCCGATGATGGTGCTGATCACGCTGTACCTTTGGATTCGTGCGTGCGATTTGATTTTCGATTCAGAGCCTGCCGATGCGCACGCGCGGGATTCGTCAGAGGCGATTGATCGGACGCCGCTTCGTGCCGATTCCGTCGCCGGCGACGCCGCCGCAATGGCAAAATGAGCGTTTGATTTGTGACGGCGGCGGGAGTCGGTCTTCCCGAGCGCCGCGCCGCTATTGAACAATCTGGATTTTCAATCCGCGCGATTCGCTGAAAACCCAAAATACGAGGGAATCACGGACTAAATCTTGTACGCGGGATTTCCGTACACTCGCTCCGTAACCGGGCGAATTCTCTTGTCCATTTTCAGTTCCCCCAACAACTTCCCGCACGCTCCCAACTGAGGAGGATTCGCCCAGTAGTAAAAATGGAATTTTCCCTCTGCAACCGACTGCTTCAGACATCTATTAATCACGCTCACCGGCGCGTCGCGAACGATTTCGATATCAAACGCCTTCGACCTCGCCTTGTTGAACATCCAGGCCGACACATCGGATTTTCGGTATCCGGCACGCTCTAATGTTTCCTCGTTGTCCATTTACTTCGCCTCCGGATCGTCCGTACCTCGGCAGAATCGCAGTGTAGCAAAAACCTACACCATGTTGCTAGACGCTGCCGGTCTTCCGCGCAAATCCCAACCCCGCCCCCGCGCACTGTAAGTTTTCTGCCGCCCGCAAAACGCGGCTGTCAGGCCACGCCCGGACCGTGGCGCTTTAGCCCCAGACTGCGATTCGCTGCAACTCCACGCGCATATCTTGATGCGTGTCCTGTCTCTGACCGAATAATTCCACGACAACATTCAGCGGAAGGTCACCTTGCGGCACGTCGCCGTGTACATCAGGCAAGTCCCAGGGCTTAGCATCGAGATCGGTCATTGCGGGAGCCGGGCCCGCGATGAGGAAAACTTTAACCCGCGCGACGAGCGTGCTCCCATGGTCTTCGAATTCTCCGAGGAAGCAGCTCAGATTGTCCCCACCGTAGAATTTTCCGTCCTTGAGGAACATGACGCCGTAGCCGGCTTCCGCCTCCGCGTCCAATCCCTGGTATCGCGCGATATAGAACCCATCGAATCGTGTTGGCATTTTAGTCTCCTCAGTCTTTCACGCATTCTCAGTTGCGGATACCGGACTAAAGTGGGGGTTTCGCCCTCGTGTTTGCCGAGAACCCCGGTCCCAACAAGCACACCAAGCTTCGCCTCTCTCAATTTCGCGCAAATCTGAAATGAGGGCAATCGGAATTTATGGTGGCGACGGTAGGAGTCGAACCTACGACACTGCGGATATGAGCCGCATGCTCTAGCCAACTGAGCTACGTCGCCACCGGGAATCGTCAAATCTAGCGTGAGTACGCAAGCCGCGAAAGACCGCGCCGACTTCGTTCAGCCGAGCGCGATGCTGCGGCTCTTGACCGCCCGGCTTCCGCGCTGGACCTGGTAGAGCACGCCCTCGGAGAACTCGACGCAGGTCAGCTTGCCGCCATACACCAGCCCGGTGTCGATCCCGAGTTTGTACGGCAGGTCGATCATAACGCCTTTCATCGGAGTATGGCCGAACACCACCGTCGCGTCGATTTTGTGCGGATTGTAAATGAACTCCTGCCGAATCCAGAGCATGTCTTCGGCCTGCTGCTCCTCGAGCTGGCGGGTCGGCATGATGCCGGCGTGGACGAAGAGGTAGGGCGGACGCAGGTAGCTGGTGGCCAGGCGGTTCATGAAGTCCAGGTGCGCGCCGGGCAACCGCGCGTGCGCGTCCTCCAGGTCTTCCTCGTGCACCCCGTAGCTGTCGAGCGTCGCGATGCCGCCGTTGAACAGGAACGACTCGCCGTAATTTCCCGGCATGCCCAGGAACGACAGCATCATGTCCTCATGATTGCCCTTCAGGAACACGCATTCCGCATCGCCCCGCTCGAGCTCCAGCGCGAGCTCGATAACCTCGCGCGACGACGGGCCGCGATCGACGTAGTCGCCGACGAATACCACCGTGTCGCCCGCGGCCGGCGCGATCGCCTTCAGGATCGCGCTCAGTTCATCGGGGCATCCGTGGACATCGCCGATCGCGAACAACCGTCCTTCGGGGTTCGATTTTCGAGTTCTAGTCATCGCCACCCGGAGCCGGCGTCAGCCGGCGCGTTTGGGGCTGCCGTTGAGTGTCATGACGAGCAAATCGACGAGCGACCTTCGGTCTTCGATTATCCGGCGCGCGGCGCTGTAAGGGTTCAGTTTGCCCGCCGCAATCTCGTCGAGCACGCCGCGAGCGCCACCGTCGGCGACGGCGCGTGCCGCGCGCTCCTCCAGTTCCGCCGACAAAACCTCGATGAACTCGCGGGTGCGGCGCTCGGACTCGCGCGCCGAATCGATATGCGCGCGGAGGTATTCGCCGTGCTTCGCGATCGCGCCGACTACCGCGTCGACGCCTTTATCGATCGCCGCCTGCGTCAGCAGCACCGGCGGCTGCCATCCGTCGCCGGAGCGCAGATGCACGCCAAGCTCCAGCTCGGCCTTGAGCCGGTCGGCGCCCTCGCGGTCGGCCTTGTTGACCACGAACACGTCGGCGATTTCGTTCAGCCCGGCCTTCATCACCTGCACCGCGTCGCCCGCCTCGGGCACCGTAACGACAACCGTGGTGTCGGCCAAATCCATTATCGAAAGTTCGGTCTGCCCCACGCCGACCGTCTCGATAACGATCACGTCGCTGCCGTAAGCGTCTAGCAGTTTGACGATTTCGCGCGCCGCGCGGCTGAGTCCGCCGTGGCTTCCGCGCGAGGCGAGGCTGCGGATGTACACGCCGGCGTCCTTGTAATGGTCGGTCATGCGCACCCGATCGCCAAGCACGGCGCCGCCCGAAAACGGGCTCGACGGATCGATCGCGAGGATGGCAATTGTTTTGCCGAGCGCCCGATACTTCGCGATCAGATGGTTGACCAGCGTAGATTTTCCGGCGCCCGGCGGCCCGGTTATTCCGACCACCTGTGCGCGCCCGGTTTTTGCGTAGATCCGCTCGATGATCGCGCTCGACTCGGGCGCGCGATTCTCGACCATCGTGATCAGCTGAGCCAGCGCCCGCATCTCGCCCGCCTCGAAACGCTTGAGCAGCGCGTCCAGCCGCGCGTCCGTGCTCTGGACGGTCGCGGCGGAATCGGAAGAATTGGATCGGGATTCAGCAGGCATACGAGCTTATCCAGTCATGATAGCGGCTTGCGATCGGGCGGCGCAACAAAACCTCCGGCGCTCAACAGCTCGCGCCGCACGGCATTGTTTTCCTTGCGTCCGCGTTTTAGTCTCAGGTTAAGGAATGAAGCTTCCTGACATCTATACCGACTGGAAAATAGTGACCGGCCTCGCGCTGATCCTGCTGGGCGCCGCCAACTGGACCATCGGGCTGGAACGGACCCAGACTTACAGCCGGATGAACATCGCGCGCACGCAGCCGGCTGGCGCAACGGACTATCGGAGTTTCGACGAACTCGATGGGGGCGCGGGTGGCGCTGCGGTCCTCGAACCGCTCACGGCGGAGCAACGGCAGGCGTCGTACACGGCGGCGCGGACGGATTTTTATCACGCGGTATTTCTGGCGGGTCGAGCGATGGTGTTGCTTGGGCTGCTGGTCGCTTTGCTGGGCTTCATCAGCGTGATTCAGCAGGATTTCCGCCGCGCGTTTCGCCGCCCCGAGGACGACGCGCGGCTGGCGCGCGAGCTGCCGGGCGCTCCACGGGCTCCGCAATAGAATTTCTACAATGGTAACGGAGCTATCCGGGCGCGCGTGTGCGAAGATCAATTTGTTCCTGCGGGTGACCGGGCGCCGCGGCGACGGCTATCACGAACTCGATTCGGCGTTTCTCCCGGTCTCGCTCGCTGACGAAATTCGCCTGGAAATCCGCGGCGCGGACGAACCCTCGGTCACCGTCAAGTGCGACTTGCCGGAACTCGCCAGGAGCCAGAACAATCTGGCGGCACGCGCCGCGCGCGCGTTCATGAGCGAATTCGATTTGGTCGCCGAAGTGCTGATCGATCTGGAAAAACACATCCCGGTGGGCGCCGGACTCGGCGGCGGATCGAGCGACGCCGCCGCGATATTGTGCATGATGGCGGCGGCGGCGCAGCTAAGCGACGAAGCCGCGGTGAGCAGGCTGCATCGAATCGCACTTTCACTCGGCGCGGACGTGCCATTTTTTCTGGATCCGCGCCCGTCGCGGGTAACCGGGATCGGCGAGCGGATCGCGGTTATCGCGGGAGCCCCGCGCCTGCCCATAGTAATCGCCGTGCCTCCGTTCGAGGTTTCGACCGCCGCGATCTTTCGCGCGCTCGAGCCCGCGGGATGGAGCGGCGCCGCGCCCGAGGCGCACCTCGCGTCGATCGCGCGCGGCGATATCTCGACCGAGCTTGCGGTGAACGACCTGGCCGCGGTGGCGATCGCGCGGTTTCCCGAGATTCGCCGCCTTAAAGGATTACTTGAAGATTCGGGCGCGCGCGCGGCGCAAATGTCGGGCAGCGGCGGCGCGGTCTTTGGCGTTTTCGATTCGACCGAGGCGGCCGAAAGCGCGGCGATCAAGCTCCGCCGGCGTGCGCCGTTCGCAAAGGTGGTTGCGGCGACGACCCTGGACGGCGAGTCCGATGACGAATCCGACGCCGAGTAGCCTGAAGCCCGGCAAGCGCAGCTGGGCTGTGCATGGCCGCAGGAGCGGCGCATTGACAGCGAAAAACCGCATCAATAACATCGCAATCCCTGCACGCCGGCTGCTAAAGTCGAAGTCCGTGCAGGTTCGCCGCGACAGTTGTGCGGTGCGGTCTCGCGGCGGTTCGGTCTGAATAGATTGGATTGCTCGAGATTCGCCGGCTGGGCGCCCACATGGCGTTTCGCCGGCGGTTAGTTTTAACTGTCTGATTGGGAGAAGCGCGGGCGCTTGAGCCTTTGAATCCAAATGCGCTGGGCGGTCGCCAAGCTGGTAAGGCACCAGGCTTTGGACCTGGCATTCGAAGGTTCGAATCCTTCCCGCCCAGCCAACCTGTGCGGTAGTTTGCGGTACTTGAAGAATCACATGATGATCACGGCACGGGGGAATTGAAGATGTCGGACGGGGTCAAGGACCAACTCGAAGTTTTCACCGGGAACTCCAATCCCGCGCTCGCGCGCGAGGTGACGGAACATCTCGGCGTGAAGCTGGGCGAAGCCGAGGTTGGCCACTTTCCCGACGGCGAAGTGATGGTCGAAATCCGCGAGAACGTGCGCGGCGGCGATTGCTTCGTCATCCAGTCCACCTGCACGCCACCCAACGAGAACCTGATGGAGCTGATCCTGGTCACCGATGCGCTGCGGCGCGCGTCGGCCGGGCGCATCACCGCGGTGATCCCGTACTTCGGCTACGCCCGGCAGGATCGCAAGGTTGCGCCGCGCGTGCCGATCAGCGCAAAGGTGGTAGCCGACCTGATCACGACCGCGGGCGTGAATCGCGTGCTCACGGTGGATCTGCACGCCGGGCAAATTCAAGGCTTCTTCAACATTCCGGTGGACAACCTGTACGCGATGCCGGTGTTGATCAGCTACCTGCGCAAGCGCGTCGAAGGCAAGAAGGTTTCGGTGGTGTCGCCCGACGCGGGCGGGGTGGAGCGCGCCCGCGCATACGCGCGGCGGCTCAACGCGAACCTCGCGATCATCGACAAGCGCCGCCGGCGCGCGAGCGAGGTCGCGGAGATGCAACTGGTGGGCGAAGTGAAGGACTCGATCGCGCTGCTGGTTGACGACATGATCGACACCGCCGGCACTATCACCGAGGCGGCCAAGGTGGTCGCCAACGCCGGCGCGACGGAAGTAATCGCAGTCGCGACACATCCGATCCTGTCGGATCCGGCCTGCGATCGCCTGAATAAATCGAATATCACTGAAATTGTTACGACCAACACCATCCCGCTGCGCGCCAAGGCGCAGGCCGAGCTCGCCAAGCTCCGCGTGCTGTCGGTCGCGAGCCTGCTGGCGGAAGCGGTCAAGCGAATTCATAATGAGGAGTCGGTAAGCTCGCTCTTTGCATGAGCGCGCGAACCATCAAGCGAGGACACAATGGAGACCGGTGAACTAGCCTGCGAGAAACGCGCCACCCGACCCAAGGGTCAGAACAACGCGCTGCGGCGCAACGGCCGCGTGCCCGCAATATTGTACGGACCCACGACTGCGCCGATGCCGCTGGCGATCGATCGGCTGGAACTGAAGGCCAGGATTTCGGCGGCCGCGCACACGCGCATCGTCAAGCTCAAGTCGAGCACCGCCGAGATCGACGGCAGGTACGTGATTTTCAAGGACGTACAGCGCGCGCCGGTGTCGGGCGAGATCCTGCACGCAGACCTGTACGAGGTCGATCTCAACCGGCCGATTCGCGTCGAAGTGGCGCTCAAGTTCACGGGCAAGGCCAAAGGCCTCGCCAACGGCGGAATCCTGGCGCCGCTCGAGCGCACCGCCACCGTCGAATGCCTGCCGCTGGAGATTCCGGATTCGATCGAGGTTGACGTTTCCGGAGTTGACATACACGAGGTCATTCACGTCTCGGCGGTCAAGTTCCCCGACAAGGTCAAGCCGATCTTCGACACCGACTATCCGGTGGTCACCGTGCTGCCGCCGACCGTCGAGGAAGTGGTAGTCGCCGCGGCGGCGGAAGCGGTCGAAGGCGCGGTGGTCGAGGGTGCGCCAGCCGAAGGCGGCCGCGGCAGCGCCCGCCGAGGGTGCAGCCAAAGAAGGCGGCGACAAGGACAAGGCTGCGAAGAAGCCCGAGGACAAGTCGGCGAAGAGGTCAGAGGCGGCAGAAAAAAAGAAGTAGCCGTTGTTTTGGTTTTTCGTTGCTCGCGCGCGTCGCGAAGCAATCGCCGGCTGGCGACGCGCGCGAGCAATATAGATGTGAGGGGAAACGGGCGGGCGGTTGCCGAGCTGCCGGTCCGCTTCAGGGGGAGGGGCCGTTATGAGTTTCGTCCATCTTCACGTCCACACGCAGTACAGCCTCCTCGACGGCGCCAACAAGATCGGGCCGCTCATCGATCACGCCAAAGCGTCAGGGATGGAAGCGATCGCGATTACCGATCATGGCAACATGTTCGGTGCGGTCGAGTTTTATCAGAAGGCCAGGGCAGCCGGAGTCAAGCCGATCATTGGATGCGAGGCGTACCTCGCGCCGGGCAAGCGCACCGATCGCACGCAAGTCGCGCGCAGCGACGACTTCGACGGCGGCGGCAACTTTCATCTGATCCTGCTCGCGCAAAATCGCGAGGGTTATCGAAATCTCTGCAAGCTGTCGACGACCTCCTACCAGGACGGGCTCTACTACAAGCCACGCATCGACAAGGAAATCCTCGCCGAGCTGTCGGGCGGACTGATCGTGCTGTCGGGATGCCTGTCCGGTGAACTCGCGCGATGGCTGCGGCAGGATCGCATGGACAAGGCGCTCGAGACCGCCGAGTCGTACGCCAAAATGTTTCCGGGCCGCTACTATCTCGAACTCCAGGACAACAAGCTCCATTCGCCGTACAACGAGGCGCTGCGCGAAATCGGCAAAAAGGCCGGGCTGCCGCTGGTCGCGACCAATGATTGCCATTACCTGCATCGCGAAGACGCCAAGGCGCACGAAGTCCTGCTCTGCATCCAGACCGGCAAGACGATGGCCGATGAGACGCGATGGCGTTTCGACACCGACGAGCTTTACGTCAAGACGCCCGGCGAGATGGCGAGCGCATTCGGCGCCGACGCCGAGGAGTTGCGCAACAGCGTCGAGATTGCGCGGCGAATCGATTTCGATTTCGAATTCGGCAAGTTTCATTTCCCGGTTTTCAAGTCCGGTCCGGGCGTTGACCTTGACGCCGAGATGGAGCGGCTGGCGCGCGAGGGGTTGACCGCCCGGCTGGCGGAGATCCGCGCGCGGCGCGCTGATTTCGACGAGTCGCAGTACCAGCAACGGATCGATCGCGAAATTCCGGTAATCCGCGCGATGGGTTTCTCGGGCTACATGCTGATCGTCGCCGACTTTATCGGCTACGCGCGCGGGCTTGGAATTCCGGTCGGTCCGGGCCGCGGCTCGGTGGTCGGCAGCCTGGTTTCGTACGCGCTGGGAATCACCGAGGTCGATCCGGTCGAACATCGCCTGCTGTTCGAGCGCTGGCTGAATCCGGGGCGCAAATCGATGCCCGATATCGACGTGGACTTTTGCTTCGAGCGGCGCGACGAGGTGCTCGATTACGTGCGCAAGAAGTACGGCGATGATCGGGTCGCGCAGATAATCACTTTCGGAACGATCAAGGGCAAGCAGGCGATTCGCGACGTCGGTCGCGTGCTCGGACTGTCGTTCGCGGAAACCGACAAGATCGTCAAGCTGTATCCCGCGCCCAAGCAGGGCCGCGACTTTCCGCTCGCCGACGCGCTCGAGATGGAGCCGCGGCTCAGGGCCGAGCGCAAACTGCATCCCGATCTTTTCAACTACGCGTTCAAGCTCGAGGGCCTGCTGCGCCACGCCTCGCGGCATGCGGCGGGCGTCGTCATTTCCGATCAGCCGCTCACCGATCTGGTGCCGCTGTACGTGGACAAGGAGCGCGACGAAGCGGCGCTGGCGATCACGCAGTACTCGATGAAGGGCGTCGAGGAAATCGGGCTGGTCAAGTTCGACTTCCTCGCGCTCAAGAACCTGACGCTGATCAGCGACACGCTCGCGCTGATCAAGGCCGGCGGCAAGCCGCCACCGGACCTGAACCGGCTCGGGCTGGACGACGCCGATACCTACAAGATGCTCTCGCGCGGTGACACGGTCGGGGTGTTCCAGCTGGAAAGCTCGGGGATGCGCCGGTTTATCACGGAGCTCAAGCCGACCTGCTTCGACGACGTGATCGCGGCTGGCTCGCTGTTTCGCCCCGGTCCGCTCGACGCGGTGCAGGACGGCAAGACGATGGTCCAGCATTACGTGGATCGCAAGCACGGCAAGGAGCCGGTTGGGTACGATCACCCGCTGCTGGAGCCGGTGCTGCGCGATACTTACGGCGTGATCGTGTACCAGGAGCAGGTGATGCGCGCGGCGCAGGCGCTGGCGGGATACTCGCTCGAACAGGCCGACATTTTGCGCGCCGCGATGGGCAAAAAGAACCATGCGGTGATGGAAAAGGAGCGCGAGCGGTTTATCGAGGGCGCGAAGAAAAATGGGGTCAACCCCACGCTCGCCAATTCGATCTTCGAAAAGATCGAAACGTTCGCCTCGTACGGGTTCAACCGCTCGCACGCCGCCGCGTACGCGCTGACCACCTACACGACCGGGTACTTGAAGGCGCACTACCCGCGCGAGTTCATGGCGGCGCTGATGTCGCTCGACATGGACGACGTTGACAAGACCTACAAGAATATCGCGGCGCTGCGCGAGATGAAGATTGCGATCCTGCCGCCCGACGTTAATCAGAGCCGGGTGAAATTCACGGTTGCGGGCGATGCGATTCGCTTCGGCCTGGCTGCGATTCGCGGGGTCGGAGCCAAGCCGGCCGAGGCGATTATCGCGGAGCGCGAGGCCAACGGTCCGTTCGAGAGCATGGCCGATTTTTGCATGCGCGTGGGCACCCAGCTGATCAGCCGCCGCGTGCTCGACGCGCTGATCAAGTGCGGCGCGTTCGATTCGGTCAGCGCGGTGCGCGCCGCGCTGATGGCCGAGGCGGAGCATGCGATCAGGCTCGCGCAAAAGGCGCAGAGCGACGCGGAGAAAAACCAGATTGGCCTGTTCGGCGGGGCGGTCAAAGTGCCCAAGGCGGCGGCGCGCGAGCCGATTCCGGAATGGGATGGGCGCGAGAAACTGAAATTCGAAAAAGAAGCGCTCGGCTTCTACATCACGGCTCATCCGCTGGACAAGTACGAGCGCGAACTCGCGCGAATCAGCAAGGTGACGACCGCCGACCTGTCCGCCGCGCCCGACGGAAGCCCGGTCCAGATAGCCGGCGTGATCCACGCCGTGAAACTGAAGAACAACAAGTCGGGCAAGCGTTACGCGACTTTTTCGCTCGAGGACCGCGAAGGCGCGGTCGAAGCGATCGCATGGTCGGAGACCTATCAGAAGTTCGAGGCGATCATCATGGGCGACGAGCCGGTGGTCGCGCGCGGCAAGCTCGACGTTGACGACGAGCGCGCACAGATTATTTTAGAAAACTTGACGCCTCTCGATTCTGCTCTGCTTGACTCGATTCGAGAGGTGCGGATTACGGCTCCGATGAGCCGGCTGGAAAACGGCGGCCTCGACGCGCTCAAGGCGATGCTCTCGCGGTATCGCGGCAAATCGATGACCTACCTGCATCTGAGCCTCGACGGCGGCCGCGAGGCGGTGATACTGCTGGGCGACAGCTATCGGGTGACGCCGACGGATACGTTCGTCGCCGAGATGGAGCAGATTTTGGCCCCTGGCGCCGTCGAGTTGAGATAGGAGCGCAGCGGCCGCTCGAATCGCGGCAATCACTGATGCCAAATCATCCCGCACCGATGCATTGGACAGCCTCAGCACCCGAATCCCGCGCCGCCTGAAATATTCGTCGCGCATTCTGTCGTATCCTTGTTGCTCGCGATGCGGGCTTCCATCGATCTCCACAACCAGCCGCGCAGCATGACAATAGAAATCCACGATGTACGGCGCGAGCACCTGCTGTCTCCTGAAATGCGCTCCTGGCCGATTACCGCGAAGCTCCTGCCAAATGACGCGCTCTTCGGGAGTCATGTGTTGTCGCAACTCCGTCGCGCGGCGCATCAGCTCCGGATTTCTCTGTTCACGCAGAGTCAACGGTGGCATCCGCTGGTCATTAGCATTGAGATGCGGCCAACGGAAGCGCCCTAACCCCTGTCCCCTTCCCCAGGAAAAATGGGGAAGGGGAAGCAGAAGAAAAAATCATCGGAGTGCGCCGCGGTCCTATCCCCCTGACCCCCTTTCCGGCGCGGAAAGGGGGAATTGGACATGCCCCGGCTTGATGGACACTGCGAAAAGCGCGAAAGCGAACCTGCCCCGGTTTGATGGACACTTCAAGGGGTCGGACATGGAGAGCTTATTGAGGAGATGCTCTCCGGGGGGGCGTACCGGAGATCGCGAATATCTGATAGGATCGGAGTCTTAGCTTTATCCGCGATCGAGGTAAGAATCTGGCAAAGTCCTACGACGTCGCCAACGAGCATCATGAAAGCGCCATCCTGGTCGGGATCGAACTCGGTACCGAAGCGGGAATCGGCAGCGAAGAATCGCTCGACGAACTCAAAGCCCTGACCGAAAGCGCCGGCGCGGAAGTCGCCGGGGTCGTTCGCCAGCGCCTGAAAGCTCCCGACCCGCGCACTTTCATCGGCAAAGGCAAAGCGGCCGAAGTGCGCGAGCTTGCGCATGCGAAGGGCGCGTCGCTCGCGATTTTCGACGACGCGCTCAGCCCCGCGCAGGCGCGCAATCTCGAAAACGAACTCAAGATCCGCGTGATCGATCGCAGCCAGCTGATTCTCGACATATTCGCGCAGCGCGCGCATACGCTCGAGGGCAAGCTGCAAGTCGAGATCGCGCAACTCAGCTACCTGCAGCCGCGCCTCACGCGGCAGTGGTCGCATCTTTCGCGCGTTCGCGGCGGCGGAGCGGGAGGCGGTGGCGTGGGTACGCGCGGACCCGGAGAAACGCAGCTCGAGGTTGACCGGCGCCGCCTGCGCGAGCGGCTCACCCGCCTCAAAGCGCGGCTGGGCGAAGTGGAACGCACGCGCACGATTCAGCGCCAGCGCCGGCTCGAGGTTCCCTATCCGACCGTCGCGCTGGTGGGTTACACGAACTCGGGCAAATCCACGCTGATGAACGCGCTGACGGACGCCGGCGTCGAGGTGGCAGATCGTCCCTTCTCGACCCTTGATCCGACGATTCGGCGCCTGAAGCTGCCGGGCAAGATGAACGTGATGATGGTCGATACGGTAGGATTCATCCATCGGCTGCCGCACATGCTGATCGACGCGTTCAAGGCCACGCTCGAGGAAGTGCGCACCGCAACGATGCTGCTGCACGTCGTCGATGCGAGCTCGGCGCTGGCGGCGGAACGGATGACGATTGTCGACAAAGTGCTGCAGGAAATCGGCGCGGGCGCGGTGGCGCGTATCGTCGTGATGAACAAAGCCGACCTGGCCGAAAACCCGTCGCACCGAAACGGCGCGCATGGCACGGTGTCGATCTCGGCGCTGAAGAGCGAGGGCCTCGACGGTCTGCTCGACGCGATCGGGCGCCATCTCGACGGCTCGCGCGAGGAAGTATCCGTCACGTTACCGGCGCGGCGCGGGGACCTGGTGGCAATGGCGCGGCGGGATGGAGAAGTGCTATGCGAGGAATACCGCGACGGCCTGGTTTCGGTGCGGGCCCGCGTCAGCGCGCCGCTTGCCGGGCGCCTGCGCAAGGCTGCGGACGCCGCAATCTGACCGCGCGTTGAAGCCGATTCACGATGGCAGCGCCTTCACATACTCGCGTCCATGAGCATCGTAGCGCGCAGGCCGCGCCCTCGTACACCCATCTGCTGAACCTGCCCAACTTCCTGACCCTGTGCCGGCTCCTTTCGATTCCGATCTTCCTGACATTTCTGACCCGCCAACGCTACACCGCGGCGCTGTATGTCTTTGTCGCGGCCGCGGTGACCGACGGACTCGACGGCACGGTCGCGAGGTGGTTCGACTCGCGCACTGAATTGGGGGCGTTTCTCGATCCGTTCGCGGACAAGTTGATGCTGGTGTCGGCGTTCGTGGTTCTGACGATCGGCGGCGAGTTGCCCGGCTACCTGCTGAGCGTGGTCCTGATCCGCGACATCGTAATCGTCGTCGGCTACCTGATGATTTCGTTCTTCACCGGTGAGCGGGTGCCGGTGCGGCCAAGCTATCTCGGCAAGCTGAGCACGGTTCTGCAGTTGGGGTGCGTGATCGCCGTGCTGGCGCGAGCCGGAAGCTATCGGCCCGACGATTTCAACGCGTTGCTGGTCGCAACGGTCGCGGTCACCGCGGCGTCGTTCGTACACTATATGTATCGGGGGCTGGTGTGGCTGCGATCGCGCGAGCCGGAGATGTTCGTTTAGCCGGGGCCGGCTCGGGCACCCTGGTCAGGAGAAACCTAACCCCTGGCCCTTTCCCTCGAGGGAAGGGGAACAATCGATCTATTTCAGACGATCACTTTGGCGGCGCGAAGCTCCTCGACCTGACTGCGTTCGATTCCGGCCTCGCGCAGAATCTCGTCGGTATGCTCGCCGAGTTTGGGCGGCACGCGCCACATCTTCATCGGCGTTTCCGAAAATCGGGCGCCGGGATTCACGGTGCGCACCTGGCCCGCGGTGGGATGCTCGTAAATCGAGAAGCTTTCGTTTTCGACGATTTCAGGATCCTGCAGGAGCGTTTCGTAATTGTGGACCGGGCCGCATGGAATGTCGGCCTTCTCGAGCACCGGCAGCCATTCGTCGGTGTTTCTTTCGGGGAAGATCTTTGCCAGGCCGCGCATGAAATTGCGCCCGCGCTCGGCGCGATCCGTGGTCTCAGGCCAGAATTCGGGATGGCCAACCGCCTCGGCCAGACGCTTTGACTGCTCATCGGTGAACGGCGCGATCGTGAGCCATCCGTCTTTCGTTTTGAAAGGATCGAGCGAGGTGCTCTTGGGCGCAAGGTGCTTGAACTCGTCCTCTGGCAGCAGCGTGTAGCCGTAGATTGAATCGTTGGCCGTGAAGGCCATCATCGCCTCGAGCATCGGGACTTTGATGTACTGGCCGACGCCACGGGCGCGCGCGGCGTGCAGCGCGCTGACTACGGAAAGCGCGGCCGTCATCCCGCTAACCTTGTCCGCGAGCGCCATCTTGACAGAAGTTGGCTGGCCGGTTTTGACGCCCTGGATATGGGCCATGCCGGAGTAGCCCTGGATGACGGGATCGTAGGCGGGGAAATTCGCCAGGCGGCCCTTGGGCGGAAAACCGCAGATCGAGCAATAGACGACCTTGGGATTGGCGCGGCGAATGTCGGCGTAGCCGATTCCGAGACGATCGGCGACGCCGGGGCGATTGTTCTCGACCAGCGCGTCAGCCTTAACCGCGAGCCGGCGCACGAGGTCGCGGCCATGCTCCTTCTTGATGTTGATCACGATGCTGCGCTTGTTGCGATTGAAGTTCAGGAACGACGCGGTGAGACCGCCGCGCTGCGGGCCGACCCCGCGGCGCATCGAGTCGCCTTCGGGCGGCTCGATTTTAATCACGTCGGCGCCAAGGTCGCCGAGCAGTTGGGTGCAAAACGGCCCCGAAATGACGGCGGTCAGATCAAGAATGCGAAAACCAATCAGCGGTCCATCAGCCATGACAAAAATCCTTCAAGCACAAGCGCCTGGGCGTCAGAGATACTAACTGCGATTGCGCGGCGAGTCACGCAGCCCGGAGTCCAATGCGGTTTTAATCAGCTATCGAACTGAAATTGTATCTGTCGCCACAATTCCGCAGTTTACCCGTACCAGTCCTCCAAACCATCGACGCCAAGCCTGCTTAACCCGCCCGGCGCACGGCGTCAAGGCGAATATCGTGGGCGAATGCAGGGGGTTGATGAGAGAGCAAGCGCGAATCAGAAAACGCGATCCGGGTCATGCGATCCCGCGACGGATAGCATCACTCGCGATCGGCCCGGATGCGCACGTGTTGCAAGGCCGGCAGTTCGCGCCGCACGCGGTCCTGATAGTCGAGATCGATCGGCGCGATCACCACGCCTTCCTGATCCGCGGCGCGAGCAATCACGCGTCCCCATGGATCGACGATCATTGAATTGCCGTAGTCGCTATAGCCGTAGATATTGGGACCGAACTCGGCGGGCGCGATCACGTACGCCTGGTTCTCGATCGCGCGGGCGCGAATCAGCGGCTCCCAGTGCGCCTCGCCGGTGGGGAAGGTGAACGCGCTCGGCACGGCGATAATTTGGGCGCCGGCAAAAGTGAGGCGGCGATAGAGTTCCGGGAAGCGAAGATCGTAACAGATGCTGAGTCCGATCGCGCCAAGCGGAGTCGGGGCGGTGACGGGCTCGGCGCCGCCGACCTTGGAATCCGATTCGCGCACCGTCACGCGGCCGGGAAGATCGATGTCGAAGAGGTGAATCTTGCGATAGACGGCGATTTGGCCACCGTCCGGGCCGAGCAGCACGGACGTGTTGTAGCATCGCGCCTGGCCGGGGGCCTGTTCGGTGATCGATCCGGCGAGCAGATGGATTCGCAGCTCGCGCGCCAGGCCGCGACATCAGCGCAAGCGATTGACCGTCGAGCGTTTCGGCGGCATCCGCCTGCTCGGTACGCTTGCCACGCCAATTGAAGACCTCGGGCAAGGCGACCAGGGCGGCGCCGCGAGCGGCGGCGGCGCGGACGAGCCGTTCGGCGCATTCCAGGTTCGCCGCCTTGTCCGGTCCGGCGGTCATCTGGATTGCGGCTGCCAGGTAGCTCATAGCGGGATTACCATCGGGCATTATTGCGCGTTGGACAGCGGGTGAGTAGCGCAAGGAATTCAGCCGCCGAGACGGTCAGAATTCAGGACAGGTGGGGGGTAGCGCCGCTGAGTCGATGCCCTCGCACATCGCGTTGTTCACGGTCAAGTTGCCCTCGGCGTCGAGCGTTACCGTCCAGATGGTGTCGTAGTCGTCGTGCGGCCAGGGCGGCGCGAGATTAGGCGGACTGGAGCTTGGGTAATAGAGGCCAATCAGGTGGTTGACCACCGGTGGAATATGATCGTGCTCCCATCCGACCAGCAGCGTCTGATTATCGAACGCGTTATCCATAAAGAAGAAATCGCTGGAATCACACGGTTGGCCGGGCTGGTGGGTGCTGCACGCATTCCACAGCGAATCAGCGACCAGGCCATACGGCAGGTTGTTGGCGATTGCATAGGGCTCGACCGTCAGCGCCGGCCTGACGTACGACCAGGTTGAGTTGCCCGCGTGGGTTCGCGCCACCGCTGAGGGTTTGCGCAGGGTCGATCGAATAGACCGCATTGGGACTGATCTTGCCGTCTAACACGATCGGGATATCCAGCGCGCGCCATTGTCCTGCACAAACGTAATTGCCGTCATCGAAGAAAACCGCAGGATGCGCTTCCGCATGGCGAACCAGGTACACGGTCTCGTTGGTGTTGATGCCATCCGGGATTACGGCGCCGCCTTGTCCGCCAATCGAGTTAATGCTGAAGCTCTTTTGCGCATCGCATGGAGTGCGGTACCGGCGTCGGCGTGGGCAGCTTTGGATAGGTCGAAGGCGGGTGTAGATTGCTGTTATAGGTAACCAGGCGGGCCTTTCCCGACGGCGCGATCGAGATCGCATAGATATGGTTGGGACCCCCATAGCTCGCCGGAAGAGTCAGGCCATAACCTTTGAGCTTATTGATATTTGCCAGCAGGGCGCTGACGGTCTCCCAGGGCGCCGAGAAGACATAAAAGCCCGGGAGGTTTGCCGTGATGATGCCGGTTACCAGAGGCTTCGTTATCGCCTGCTTGATCCTGGAAATCGAGCCCCTGGCATTCTGAGCACGACGGACTTGGCGTAGGCATTGGGCTTGGTTGCGCGCCCGGGGCATAGGTGGTGTTAAGCGGATAGCTGTTGCCCACCGCGCTCTCGGCGAGGTTGTCGGGATTGTAGAGCGTAATCTGGTTGAGAAGGGCGAACTGCTGAATGGTCTCAGGGGCCGCCATGTCGGGATAGTTGCCCGGCGGTTTGCAAATGGGTCATCGGTTCCAGCACGTAAATACCGGTTACATTGTTATTCCCCAGCACGTGCTGTTTCAGGAACGTGGCCATCCGCAGCGACCGCTGTAAACCGCGATTGGTGAGGTTGGCCGTGTCTGGATTGACGTCCCCCGCAGCCTGGTAAGCTAAATCCTCGCTTGCCACGAAGATCAGGTTGACGTTATCGGCGCTCAGCGGAGCGGGATTTAGCGCCGCCGGCGCTTGCCCGGAAGAGCCGCATCCCGCAAGGAACGACAGGGCAAGGAGCAGGAACAGCGGCGGTACAACAGTAATCTTGTTCATAATGATTCGGCGGGCCGATGACGTCACCTCTTCGCGGGCTGGAAATGCTCAGAATTTAGGACACTTGGCGGGCAGCTTCGCGGAGTCGATGCCTTCGCACATCGCGTTGTTCACGACCAGGTTGCCGTCGGCGTCAAGCCTAACCTTCCAGACGGTGTCGTAGTCGTTGCCCGGCCAATCGGGCACCGGTGGCGGGGTGGCGCCGGACGGGAAATAGCTCGAGACCAGATCATTCACCATCTTTTGAATGAATTGGTACGACCACGCCAGTAGCACGGTCTGATTGGAGAGGTTGGGGCCGGTAACGGTTGTAAAGTGAGTGCCGAAGAAAAAATCACTGGATTCCTGGCCCACATTCTCATCGGTGAGATTGAAGCTCGCGGCCAGATTAAAGGGCAGGTTATTGGCGATTGCGTATGGTTCGGCGGTCAATGAAGGCGCAACACCCGACCACGAGAAGCCTTCGGTGCCTAGGGTAGTCTGGGCGGGGTCGCTCGAATAGACCTGCTGGGGGCTGATTTTGCCGCGCAGTGCTTTGGGAAGGTCCAGCGCGCGCCATTGTCCCGCACAGACATAGTTGCCGTCGTTCCAATTGGCGATAGGATGCGCGTCTGCGTGCCGAATGATGTAAATGGTTTCGTTTTTGTTGATATTCGGCGGAATTTCGGCGCCAGCGATGATGCTGGTATCGATGCTAAAAGGTTCCTGCCCCGTGCATGAAGTGCTGACCAGTCTTGGCGGGGGCAGCTTAGGGTAGGTGGAAGGCGGGTGCAGATTGCTGTTGTAGTTGACCAGGCGGGCCTTTCCTGTCGGCGCGATCGAGATCGCATAGATATAGTTGGGACCCACATAGCTTGCCGGAAGAGTCAGGCCATAACCTTCGTGCTCCTTGATGCTTGCCATCAGAGCGATAGTGGTCTCCCATGGCGCCGAGAAGACATAAAATCCCGGGACTTCTGCCGCGACGATACCGGCTACCAGGGTTTCGTTGTTGTTCTCCTTGTCGTTGAAATCGAGACCCTGGCAATTGGGGCAGTATGGCACCGGCGTAGCAACTCCGGTGGGTACCGACCCCGGCGCATACGATGCGTTGAGCGGGTAGCTGTTGCCGGTATATGGAAAATAATCGGGCGGGTACGCGCTGGACAGAGTGATGTGGTTCAGAAGGGCGAACTGCTGAATGGTCTCAGGCGCCACCATATCGGGGTAATTGCTGCTGGTTTGCAAATGGGTCATCGGTTCGAGCACGTAGATGCCGGTTACATTCTTCTTCCCCAGTACCTGCTGTTTCAGGAACGTGGCCATCCGTAGCGACCGCTGTAAACCCCGATCAGTGAGGTTTGCCGTGCCTGGATTGAGGTCCCCGGGAGCCTGGTAAAGCAAATCCTCGCTTACCACGAAGATCAGGTTGAGGTTGCCGGCGCTCAGCGGAGCGGGATTTGGCGGCGCTGCTGCATTGGCAGCGGAAGAGCCGCCGCATCCTGCGAACAGCGTCAGGGCAAGGGCCAGGCACAGCGACCGTACAACGGTAATTTTATACAACTGCACGAATTCCCCCCTTCGTCGTCGGAAGCGGGAACACGACGCGCCATTTTACGCGCGCTAAGTTCAATAGCGAGAGGTTGCCGGGTTCGCGGTCTTCGACCCCGCGTCGATTCCGCCTGACAGATCGAGCACCAGCTGGAAGCCCATCCGCGCCAGGTAAATCCTTCGAGCACGCGATCTTGGTGCGGGGCTTCGCCAGTGCCAATCTATTAGGTGAAGGCCGGCGCAGCCGCACCAGCAGGAGTCGGATGGCGGACGCGAAAGAAATGCAGTTTATGGCCGAGGCGATTGCCGAAGCGCGCCGTGCCGTGGCGGAGGGTGAAGTTCCGATCGGCGCGATCGCGGTTGCGGATGGGCAAATCGCCGGCGCGGGACATAACCAGCCAATTGGGCTCGGCGATCCGACGGCGCATGCGGAAATCATTGCAATCCGCGCGGCCGCATCGACGCTCAAGACCTACCGGCTGACGGCGGTGACGGTGTACGTCACGCTCGAGCCATGCGTGATGTGCGTCGGTGCGATGGTCAACGCGCGAATCGCCCGCGTGGTATATGGCGCGCGGGACGAAAAGGCGGGCGCACTGGGCTCGGTGTACGATATCGGCAGAGACGGCCGATTGAACCATCGATTGGAAGTCGTGGGCGGGGTGATGGAATCCGAGTGCGCGGAGATTATGCGCGAGTTTTTTCGCGCGCGCCGCGGTGGATGACGCGGCGGGAAATATGTAAAAGAACTCAACGGTGCTCGAATGCAAATGACATCTTCAGAAGAGTGGTGCTCGCACGATGCCGAGTGACAAGGCCAAGCAGAACAAGGCGCTGACGGCGACCTGCGTCGCCTGCAACAAGCCCGTATCCACGGAGAGCGCAGTCGCGCTCACGGGAGTCGAGGACGGGCGCCATAAGCAGTACGTGGTGTGCGTCGCGTGCGCGAATGGTGGATGGCGTCCGCCGGGTTTCGCAGGCCTCTACACCACGCGCCAGCCATAGCTCGCGAAGGAAACCCGAGCCGTCCGGGCGCAGCTTGACTGCGCCGGAGCAAACATCGATGCTCGTCAGTCGCGGAGAGGTTCGGGAGTCTGGTTTAACCGGCGTGACTCGAAATCACGTGAGCCCTTGTGGCTCCGGGGGTTCGAATCCCCCCCTCTCCGCCACACAGTCTGTACTATTTACCTACATTCTGGAGATAGCGGCAAATCCGCGCGTGACGTGGCGCTTTTCCGCTCGATGCGAACCGGAGAAAGCTGTCTCGCTGCAGATTCGCTGATTTTCAACGGTGTTTTCTCCAAGCGGAGAAAATGCGGTTCGCTTCACGGTTGGAGCGGATTTCGCTCATCCATCGCCTCACTGAGATGCGTGCGCCGCAAATCTAGTCGATCCCGATCGCGTTTAGCTGCGCCGACCATTGCAGCGGCAGATCGATCCGGTTGAGCAGCGTCTCGGCGCTAAGATCAGCGGGCTGACGTCCCTGGCAGATCGCCTCGACGATTTCCGGCGCTGCAAACGCGAGCCGCGCGAGACGCTCGACGTAGCGCGGCGCTATCTTCTCCCGCCGCGCTACGTCGGTCAGCGAGCGCACCCGTCCGGAGGCAAGCTCTTCAAACCACACCCTGGAACGCGCCAGCGCCTTGAGCAGTGCCGGGTCCACCTTCCGCGGCAGATCCTCGCCCTGCGTAATGATGATTCGGGTTTCCACGCCGCGCCGCTTCATTCTGAGCGGCACGAAGCGGGATAGGTTGAGCATGCTGCTGGTCCGAACGCCTGCCCGCGAGCAGGGAACCTGAATTCTGAGCGTTACCGATATGCCATCATCGCGCAGTTCGGTCCTTTCGATGCTCTCGACAAGGCACGCCGCTGCGTCGGCTTCGTTCTGCAGTTGCCGCACGAGGTTCGACGTCGATTCGAGGGTTGCTCTCACGTCAGGCGAATTGATCCCAGACTTTTCCAGCGCTTACAGCAGGCCCGCGCGATCGCTCAGTATGTGCCGTGCAGCGATGGTCACCGCCCGTTCGATCTCCGGCGCTGCCAGACGCCATCCTTTTCCATTGTCACCGGCGGACCCGTTAACCAGACATCGAGATACGTAATAGCGGTATCGCCGTCTGCCCTTGGTCGCTCCCTGCACGTAAAGCGGCTGACCATCGGCGTCGAAGAGCTTTCCCTCCAGAGGACTCGAGATCGACCTGTTTGAGGTTCCGCGGCCACGCGCCGCATTCCCGTTGAGCCGCTGCTGGGCTCGCTCCCAAAGCTCGCGCCTAAGAATCGCTTCGTGCTGCCCGGGATGGCGCTCCCGCTTGTGGCGGATCTCGCCGATGTAAATCGGGTTGGCGAGCAGTTCGTATAACGCCCCACGCGAGAACCGGCACCCGCCGGATTTGATGCCCTTCTGCGAAACCCGGACTTTCGACACGATTCCTCGTTTATCGAGTTCCTTACTGAGTTGCCTGACACAGCCCAGTTCCAAGTAGCGCTCATAGATGTGCGTGACCGTTCCGGCTTCGGCCGGATTGATAACCAGCCGCCGCTCGCGAACGTCATAGCCTAGCGGCGGCACACCTCCCATCCACATTCCCTTGCGCTTGGAGGCCGCTATTTTCTCCCGAATGCGCTCGCCGGTGACCTCCCGCTCGAACTGGGCAAAGGAGAGAAGGACGTTGAGTGTCAGCCTTCCCATCGAGGTCGTGGTGTTGAACTGCTGTGTGACCGCGACGAACGACACTCCGCGCGCGTCGAACAGTTCGACCATCTTGGCGAAGTCGGCCAGCGAACGCGTCAGGCGGTCGACCTTGTAGACGACCACGACGTCGATAAGACCATCGCCAATATCCGCGAGCAGCCGCTGCAACGCCGGTCGCTCCATCGTACCGCCCGATAGCCCGCCGTCGTCGTACGCGCTCTTGATAAGCTTCCAGCCTTCGCTTGTTTGGCTCTTGATGAATGCTTCGCATGCCTCGCGCTGGGCGTGCAGGGAGTTGAAGTCCTGCTCGAGGCCCTCCTCCGAGCTCTTGCGTGTATAGATCGCGCAGCGGCGGGCTGCCTTAGGTTTAGATTGCTCCATTGGTCTGCTCCTGACGATTTGCCTTCAGCCCGAAGAAGAGCGGCCCTGACCACTTGGTGCCGGTGATTCGGTGGGCGACCTGGGACAAAGACTTGTATGTCTTGCCCAGGAACACGATGCCGTCCTCACGGACGATCACCTGATGCTGGGTGCCGTGCCACTCGCGCAGCAGCACCGTTCCCGGTTTGAGAGTCGGTTCGGGCGCCGCTTGGATGAACCGGCGCGCCGAGGCATCGGCGGCAACCTTCGCTAGCAATCGGCGCGTGGACGCCTTCAATCCGCCCAGCGCCTGTTCCTGAATCCGGTAGGCGAGCGCGCGGACCAGCAGATCCCGGCTGATGCGCCGTGGCGGTTCGGTGCCGTAGAGCGCCCGCCAGCGTTCCTTGAGGTTGGCAGACGTGGCATCCAGTAGTGCCGCTACTTCACGGGCAACGGACGATGGGACTATGGAGATTTTGCTTTTCATGTACTCCAGCCCTCCGGCGGGGGCAGTTACACACATTGCTCTGGTTCGCTTGCGAAGCCAGTCAAGGCGTTCACGCTCCCATTCGCCTTCCAATCGCCATGGTCGTTGCAGACCGTCGATTCGCGCTCATGGCCGACTTCTGCGTTTCTGCGCGATTGACGTCAGGAATATTGGGGAAACCGCTCGCTTCACGCGCCGACCAGAGCAAACATCCCGACGAGCCCTTACGGCTCAAGGAGATTTAGAGCAAATGGAACACGCGAAACTGGCGCAGGGAAACGGGCGTAAGTCGATCGCACACTCCTCAACATCGGCTCCGAAGAAAGCTGCTCGGAATAAGGCTGAGCCTGCTCGGCCCCTCCGGAAGAAGACGGGCACTAAGTCGAAATCAGACAAACTGGTTTGCCGCTACTGCGGGAGCGATGACCTGGCTCCGAGCTTCATCAAGCGACGCGATCGCCGGTGCCGCAAGTGTTTCAGTAAACGCTATGGATCAGCGGCACCGGCCCAGAAGGCGAAGGTCAAAAAGTAGTTTAACCACGGCGTAGGGACCGGGCTCGAAAGGACTCGGCCCCTTCTCTTTCAGAGTCACATCTCCGGCGATTCAACGGCGCCTGATCTTGAAACTCTAGACTTTCCGGCGCGTTCGGAGTTTTTGCTAGCCACAGGTCGAAAGTAAACAGCCGGAGCCGACCCGGCCGCTGGCGGCGAAGAACGTGCAGCTGATGACTGAGGGCGACGTTCTCTAGCTCTACAGCTGCCCGGCTGCGGCATCGGCGGGCAACAACCGAGATGACGCGCTCGAGTTTAAGCATGCCGGCGACACTACGGCGGCCCGTTCCAAAACTCTAGGCTTTTCGGCGCTTTCGGAGTTTTCAGTAGGCACACCCTCCGCGACCGCTGGAAAGACCTTGGGCCAGAACGAGCGTCGGAGCGTGCGCGGCTCAGCGCGAACGAAACTGCGGGATGATATCTTCAGCGAAAGCCTGGATATCCTCTTCGGCGGTCATCGGTGGATTGTGCATGAATATGAAGTGGGTGACGCCGGCTTCGATGAATCGTTCGATTTTATCCACGCACTCCTGCTTACCGCCGATGATGATCCGATCGCGGGCCTTGTCCGGAGTGGTCTGCGCCATCATCGCTACGATCCCGGCGAGCGTCTCCTCGCGCTGCTTGGGGGCCTTGTAGCACAACGCCAGCATCAGGGTCTTTTCGATTTCATCGGTATTACGCCCGACCGTTTCCCCATGGCGCTCAATCACGCTGATGAGCCGTTTCATCTCCTCCGCATCGGCGTTGCCCATGTTCCACATGTCGGCGTGCTTCGCGACTATCTTGAGCAGCACCTTTTCTCCGTGCCCGCCGATCATCAGGGGCAGATGCTTCTGCACCGGCTTTGGATTACAGACCGCGTCGACCACATTGTAATGCTTGCCCTCGAGCGTGGTCTTTTCCTGGGTGAGCATCCCCTTGATGATCTGGCATGATTCGTCGAGCGCCTGGAGCCGGCCGACAACGGTTTTGAAATCGATGCCGAAGCTCCGATGTTCTAGCTCGTACCATCCAGCGCCGAGCCCCAGGTTGAGCCTCCCACCACTAACCTGATCGAGCGTCGCGGCCATCTTCGCCGTGAGGCACGGGTTGCGGTAGGTGTTGCCGTTGACCAGCGCGCCGATGCGCGCACGCTTGGTGTTCTGGCTGAGCGCGCTCAGTAGAGTCCAGCTTTCCATGCACGGGCCGGTCGGGTCGGGAACCAAGATCGGGTAGAAGTGATCGAACGCCCAGAGCGAGTCATAGCCCCAGCTATCGGCCTTGCCCCAGAAGGTGCGCAATTGCTCCCATTCAATGTTCTGTTGTCCGGTCTGCACTCCGAAGCGAATCGGATGTTTTTCCACTCGGTTTCCTCCGTGATGGCTCTCGATGGCGTCGTGATCGTATGCGTTGGTTGCTCGTGGCGCGAACGATTCTAGCATTTAGCGGGAGCTATGCGGTTATTTCGTCGACCAGCGACTTGACGTCTTTCAGGTCGGCGGTGTCGAAGCTGTGTCTACTGAAAATTCCATCTGAACGGGAATTCGAGTGGCCGCGAGAATCGGTATCGTATCGATGCGCTCAGCGGCGATGATGTTCGCAAACAAAATCAGTTCATCGACCGACTGTTCGATCTGGCTGCCTGAGACCTCACCGCCCAGTTCCGATCGGGCCCTCCTCCGTCACCGCCTTCGAAGTTGCAACACTTCCCTCGCAGTCGCTGTGGCAGGGCTTAACCGCCGCATTCACCGCTTGTCAGCTAGTTGGAAGATGCTACCCGGTCAGCATCTTCGACCTGCACGCGGAAGGCGGCGTTTCGATCCCTGGTGAACCCGTTGCGCGCCATCCATCGCAAAGTCCAGATGAACGGAAACGCGTACCAGTACTTGCGCGCGATCATTCCGAAGATGCGCTCACGGCCAGTCGGCTCAGTTAGCAAATTGGCTTGGCCATGGAATATCTCTTGACCGATATGCATCGTGATCTGCGGATTCGCCTGCAGGTTGCGCGGCCATTGAGTATCCATGCTCCCGTTCAGATAGATCGTATCGCTATCGACAACGAACCAAATTGTCACTTCGTACGGATTTCCTGATTTGCGCCCGCGATGCGTCAGCCGCATCGTCTGGTAGCTCGCTACTCTCGCCAGCTGCGATGTGATCCCCGATTTCATTGCAGTGTCGCGGCTCACCACCTGTTGAAACTTAAGAAAAAGCGACCGCCCGATTCCAACTCCCGTATAGAACGAACGGCCTTTCTCCGCAACCTGTGTGTGGCGAATTACTGATTTTCCCCAGAATCAACAATTCGCCACAGACAGGCGGCACGCGCGCGGAAGGTGAAGGTCAAGAAGTAGTTAGGCTACGACCCGGGAAGGGGGCCGGGTCCCATAGGGCTCGGCCTGTGCCTGCGCAAAACCCCATCTCGTGTAAGATTCGGGGCGGCAGCGAGCACGTCATGATGACATGCACGAGCTGAGTCGGACGCCGATCATCCCCGATCGCTCTGGTCAATCTGGGCAGTTGCTGTTCACCATAGGGATTTTGAACGCGAAGCCATGGCCCGCCACACAGGGGCCAGCGTCGGAGATGGCGCAGCCGTCGAAAGCGGATCAGGCGGCGAGGCGTTCGTAGCGATGGTGAAGCCCGCCGACTTGCGCAATCGCGATCACCTCGCCGCAGTTCGGCGGTTGGATGGGGCGAGCATCCGGGCAGTCTTTGTCGAGCGACAGAGGGGTCCGCGAGCGGTGATAGTAATGGACGTACGAGATTAGGACCCGGCGCAGCGGGTCGCCGCAGAGGCAAATACTATATCATGTGGGCTTTTGGACGTGGTCAGAACCGGGGAAAGCGGCGGAAATGCAGAGTTTTTCATTTTGGCTGCTGAGCATGATTTTGTCTCACGCAGAGAAGGACTTGAAGCACCGTAGAGCCAGTTTGGCCTTATATTAATTGCGCTCGCGATTGTGACTTTTCGGATGGGAGAAGCGGCCCCGGAAGGATTATATGCCGCTGTTCTCGATCCGCCGGACACCGAGGCGGCGCGATGCGCCACCGCTCGATCGCACTGAGCGGAGCGCAGACCAATTCTTCGGTTGTTCAGGGCGGGCTGTGATCGCCCAAGGCCACGCCTGACCACTGCACCGATTCTCCTAATCTGCTCAGCCGTCAATCGCTTGAGCTGGGCCCAACGGGACTCAATCTGGAGGGCAGCGTCTCCCGTCGACTGTTCCTCGGTATACTCGGTGTGACCGAACGCCATGGCTTGATTGCAAAGGAAAGTCCGCCACGATTGTCCCGGCCGTCCGCTTCGAGCAGGCATGTAGCGCGACACGGTGGCTTGGGGGACGCTGAAACCGAGCATCAGAAGTTCACCATGGATTCGCGGCGCACCCCAGAGAAAGCTCTCACGGGCCATCCTTACGATCAGACGGCGGACTTCTCTGGAAACCCTGGGGCGCCCGCGGCGCCAGCAACCACGAGATCTATATCGGCAAAGCGCTGACCAGCCCGCACGGCGCCAGCGCAAGAGTGTCTGCGGCTGGAGGATGATCAGGCTGTCGCGCCATTGAGGCCACCAGCTCGAGAACAAGACCCAAAACAGCCGATCCCAGAAACGAAAGCACGGGCGAGGGGTTCGGCTGCGCTGGAGCACAGCGATTTGATGGCGCAGCGCGATCGATTCCAACAGCAGTGCGGTGTGGGTCCGGGGATCGCCTCGAGCGACCGGAAGCGCTCCACTTGTCGGCATCCCCATGAACGCAGGCCATCGCCAGACGTTCGAAACCACCAACGAATTAGCGCGAATTAGGTTTTGAGGAGGGACAAGAGACGAAGTGAGCGCAACTAAGGGCGGACTGGGCGCCGGAGGAACAGTTGGTATCGCCATTGATCCGTCCCTTCTTTTTCGGCCGCCCCGATATGAAGGCTCTCCCGCAATTCTCGGAGAGCTGCTAGATGGACGGTATGCCGCCCGCGTCAGCCACAGTCATCTCGCGTTGGCGGATCGAACCGTTTCGCATCTTCTTTCCGCTGGGTGTCTTCCTCGCGTGGATCGGCGTGGGCCACTGGCTTCTTTACACGACAGGAGTCGCAGCGACCTACTCGTGCAGGTTTCACGGGTTGGTACAGATGCAAGCATTCATGATGGCGTTTGCCATTGGCTTCCTGCTCACGGCGCTGCCGCGTCGCACACAGACGAAGCCGGTTAACCGAATGGAAATGGCAGCGCTGGCGGCGGCAGTGGTTGTCAGCACGGGTGCGGCGATTGTGGACCACTGGGTGATCGCCGAAACCGCCTACGGCGCGATATTCGCGTTGCTCATCCAGTTTGCGCTGCGTCGTTTTCTGAACAGTGCGGGCCGCCGCCCGCCGGCCGCCTTTGTGCTGTTGCCTATTGCGGCGCTGCAGGGACTGGGGGGTGCCGCTTTGATTGCCGCAGCCGAGCTGAACAACGTGGCACCATCGACCGGTCATCTGGGTGTGCTACTGGTCGAGCAGGGCGTATTCCTATGCCTGGCAGTCGGCGTCGGCAGTCTGGTGTTGCCGCTCATGGCTGGAATACCTCCCCCTGCCGACCTCGGCTCCGCGCCTCGCGAAAGGTGGAAGGCGTTGGCATATGGCTGTGCCGGGGCAGCAATCTTCGCCAGCTTTCTGTTGGAGCAGCTCGGCTTCGAGCGAAGCGGACCGATCCTGCGAGCGTTAGTGGTTTCGATTGGCTTGGGGCTCGGAGGCGGGGCGTGGCACCTGCCAGGCAAGCCGGGCGCGCATCGCAAGCTGGTCTGGCTGGCGGTTTGGCTCATGCCGGTTGGTTTGGTCGTTTCGGCAATCTGGCCGGATTATCGTGTGCCGGCCCTGCACATTCTCTTCATCGGCGGCTTTAGCCTGATGGCTTTCGGAGTAGGAACTCACGTGGCGTTGAGCCATCTCAACATGGAGCACCTCGCGTTGGGGAGGCCTCCCGCCGTGATCATACTCGGCGCGGCATTCCTGATTGCGTTATGCGCGAGGCTCGCGGCCGACTCCAGCAACACCTACTTCCTTCACATCGGATGGGCAGCTGCCGTTTGGATCCTGGGCTCGGCCGTTTGGCTGGGATTTTTCGGCTCGAAGATGCTCCGTTTCTGATCTCTGCATCGGCCGAAAAATAATCTGCTTGGTCTCATATCCAAACGGTTGATTCTTATCCATCTTGAGCGATACGTACGATCTCCACCTCGAAAACTCGGTCCATCCAGCAGCTCGCCGAATATTACGGCGTAGTGCCCTTGACATCGGGAGGACCGAAACCGGCCGCTTCATTCTTCCAGGCGACTGGTCGGCCAACCTTCGGTCTTTCGATGCACAACCTCATCAAAGGTGAGGCAGTTCACCGATCCAGACGCGCGGCCCAAGTTTTGAGGAACAACAGGCGGCAGAGATGCGCGCTGAGTGCGTGATTTGGTGGAGCGGCTTGCCTTACGGAGTGGTTGGACTCTAGACTCGAACCTTCATTCAGCATCGATCAATCTATTGGGAGACCGGCAGGGTTCATCGATTTATGACGATTAGCTTTCCTTCGACCGAATATTTCGAAGCGCTCAAGGCGCAGATGGCCGCGAACCAGGAACAATTCCGCCGGCTGGGGTTTATCGACACGACCTTCGGCGTCAGCGTCGGCGTCAACGGCAAGGCGCGCAACTTCGTCCTCGAGTTCGAAGTTTTCGACCTCAAAAACGTCAGTGAAGTGCCGGCAATCGATCTCAAGAAAGTCGATTTTCAGATCGAGGGCGACGCGCGGGTCTGGCGCGAGATGATCGAAAACATCCGGCGCAACGGAGAGGCCGACTCCGCACACGATATCAACACGCTGGCGCATTTCGGCGACCGATTGAAGATCGTTTATGACGATCCCGACGGTCACGATAAACTCTACCGCTTCATGCAATCGATCCAGGAATTTTTCGATCTGTCGAGCAAGCTCGAAGTCAGCTTTTAGGGTTTCAACCAGCGCCCGGAGGCGCGGCGACGATGGCATACCTTTCGACCACGAACTTCACCGAGGACAAGGACTTCATCGACAAGTGGCTGTACACGATCAGGACCGGCGAGATGGACCTGTCGTGGATGAAGTCGGCGACTGAGAAAATCAGTCCCGAAGAAGCCAACCCGCGCCGCGGGTTGACCTACCGTGACCTCAACCTCGGGACTTACGGCTACACCGACATACCCGAGAAGGTTCGCTTGAATCGATCATACGCGCCGCGCGGCTCCGAGATTCCCGACGGCTTGCCCGACGCGCAGCCGTGGGTATCGCGCAAGAGCGAGGTGTGGGCGTTCAACACCGAGAGCTATTACGAGGAAGCAATGTCGCGCCAGTGGAACGCCACCACCGACATTCCATGGGACCGCCTGGATGGCATAGAGCTGCCCGAGGTTACGGGCAAGGCGCTCTCGCAGTTGATGACCTTCCTCACCGAAGTGGAAATGATCGCGACCGACACGCCTGCGATGTGGTTGCCGCGGCTGAACCCGGACTTTATCGAGGTCCGTGCGTTTATCGCGGCGCAGGCGATGGACGAGGCGCGTCACGCGGAGGTCTTCCGCAAGCGCGCGCTTACGACGGGTTGGGGCTTGATGCAGGCCAGCTCGATCAATGAGATGGCGCTGAAGCATTTGCGCGACGCCGATTCGTTCAGCGAGATGTCAGTTGCGCTGCACCTGGTCGCCGAGGGCAACATCCTGACGATGTTCCGTTTCAGTGAATACCTGTCGCCCACCGACGTGGACAAGAAGATTTTCCGCCTCGTGATGCAGGATGAAGCGCGTCACGTCGGCTACGGCATGCAGCATTTCAAATATGTGCTCGAGCACTTTCCCGAGAAACGCGAAGTTTTGCACGCGCACCTGGACGAAGCCGAGAACATTTCGTTCGCCGGCGCCGCAGCCACCGAACTGACCGAGTCGTTCATCATCCTAGCCGGCGGCGGGCTCAAAAAGGAAAACATCGAACAGGGTGTTCGAGTGACTACTCAGTTCAATCTCAAGCAGATGCAGGAGCATTTCGAGCGTCTGGACAAGTGCGGGATGCCGGAGCGCAAGGAACGTTCGAAGCTATATAAGATGTACGAGATGGGCCGGGCCGCAGCTGAAAACGCGGGAATCAAGCTCCAAGGATAGGGCAGGTAGCAACAAGTGGCATTTTACGCTGACAAGGATTACACGGTCGATCAGACGGTTTTGGAAGCCGCGCAAAAAGTGATGCAGGGACACTTAGGTCTGCATTGGTACGAGGCTAAGACCGAGCGCATAGCAGGCCGCGCGTCGGACTCGCGGCGCGGACTTACCTACCAGGATCTCGACGTCGGCAGTTACGGCTACTCCAATATTCCCGAGGACGTGCGCACCAGTCAGTCGATGGTGTCGCGCGGCAGTGAGAAAGTGGGCAAGCTACCCGATATGGGCTACGTCGTGAATCGCAAGTCCGACGTATGGTCGGATAACGTCGCGGAGCTTTACGAAGAAGACAAGGTGCGGCGATGGGTACCGGCGACCGACATACCATGGAACGAACTGCACCAGCGGACAATCGCACCCGAGCTCGAGATGGCGTGTGCGCAGCTCTACACCTTCCTGCAGGAATGCCAGATTGTCTCGATGGACTTTCCCTCGAAGTGGGTCGCGTTGATCAACCAGGACTTCCTGGAACAGAAGAGCTGGATGTGCGCGCAGATGCTCGACGCGTCGCGTCTGTTCGAAGTGTTTCGCAAGCGCGCGCTTTACGGCGGCGCGGGACTCGGCCGCGCCAGCGTAACGGCGGAGCAGGGACTCAAGGAATGGCTGTGGGCCGATCAGTTTCCGCAAGGCTCGGTTTCGATCAACCTGTCGCTCGCCGGATTCCTGCTCGTGCTGTACCGGCAAGTGGCAGCCTTCGCCCCGACCAAAATCGATCGCGCGATCATGCGCTACGCCATGCAAGACGCGGCGCGTCAGACCGCCTATGGACTGGGTCAACTTCGCTACCATCTGAAACATCGCCCGCTTGAAGCAAGCGCGATGGAGGGGTATCTCGACCACAGCGAGCATGCTCTGCTCGGATTGATCGGGAGTCCCGAGCTGCTGGAGCCGATGATCATCATCTGCGGAGGCGGACTTCAAAAGGCGGATGTGGACAAGGGGCGCATCGCGACGGCTAAGTTCATCAGGCTCGTCGTGCGCGAGTACATGCAACGCATCGCGGTGGCGGGGCTCGCGGGCCACGCCAAACGCAGCAAGATCCCGGCAATTATCGATAGAATTTCAGCGGAAGCCTAACAGAGCATTAGGCGACGAGCGATCGCTGGTTTTCTTCCGCGTCATCCGTGAGCTGTTCTCCGCAAAAATTGCCGGTGCCGGTCCTCAATACCTGGTCCGCGCGAAACCAACGTCCAAGCCGCTCACGGAATTTTGAGTAACGACAGGCTCCGGCCATTCATGAATATGCAGCAGCTCGGCTGATTCACCTGTCTTGTCCCTGCTTCGCTCTCCAAAAGAGAACGACCAGGAAAGAATCATGGGGTGCAGGGGTCGCCCCTGCACAGAGAAGCATGAACCCCACGGCGGGGTTCACCACAGTCACGTTCCTTGTTTGAGCCGTGCTTATCGGATAAGTCCGGAGGATTGCGAACCGTGAAAATACTGTCGGACTAAAGGAATTCAGATGGCAGAACTGAAGAATCGTCAATGGCTGCTGGCGGCACGGCCGCACGGGATGATCAAGGAAAGCGATTTCCGCTGGAATGAATCCGCCGTCCCCGAGCTGAAAGATGGTCAGGTCCTAGTCCGCAACCTCGCCTTCTCATTCGATCCCACGCAGCGCGGCTGGATGTCGATGGACACCTACATCCCAGCACTTCCGCTCGGCCAGACGATGAAAGCAGGCACCGTAGGACAGGTCCTGGATTCCAAACGTCCCGGATTTGCCAAGGGCGACCTTGTGCAGGGACTCTTCGGATGGGAGGACTACACGGTCACCAGCGGCGAAGGCTTGATGGGATTGCGGAAGCTGCCGCGCGGCACGGACCCGATCCTGGCGCTTTCGCTGCTCGGAACCACGGGCCTGACGGCCTACTTCGGCACGCTCGCGGTCGGTGCGGCAAAAGCCGGAGAAACATTCGTTGTCTCGGGCGCTGCGGGCGCAACCGGTTCGCTGGCCGGGATGATAGCCAAAATCAAGGGATGCCGTGTAGTTGGTATCGCGGGCGGACCGGAAAAGTGCGACTGGCTATTGAAAGAGGCGGGCTTCGACGCCGCGATTGACTATAAGAATGACAAGGTAAGTGCGGCTTTGACTAAGTATTGCCCAAAGGGCATCGACGTGTACTTCGACAACGTCGGCGGCGAGATCCTCGATCGCGCGCTCGCGCGGATTGCCAACGGCGCGCGGGTCGTGCTGTGCGGAGCGATTTCGCAGTACAACGACTTCGGCACGAAACCGCCCACCGGGCCGCGCAATTACCTCAATCTGATCACGCGAGGCGCGCGTATGGAGGGCTTCCTGGTGTCCCAATTCGCTAAGCGCTTTCCCGAAGCGATAACCGAACTGTCGAAGTGGTATGCAGAAGGCAAACTAAAAAACCAAATCGACCTGCAACAAGGCTTGGAGAACGCACCGAAGACAATAATCCGCTTGTTCACAGGAGCAAACGTCGGCAAGCAGTTACTACAGCTCGTCGATCTGCAATAGCTATCAGCCCCCTGCCTTGTCACTACCAACGCCAAAACAGACCGAATTCCTGACGGTGCCATTTGACGACGGTGGCCGGCTTGACCAACACCATCACCTCCAGACAGCGTGGCCACAACCGGTAGAGCCAGACCCAGAGCAAGTGGTCAATCGCGAATAGCCAGGGCCCGACCTGGCCGCTGCCGGCGAAGAACGTGCAGCTGGCGACGGAGCGCGAGGTATCTCTAGCTCCACCACCGCCCGACTACGGAATCGGCATACAAGCCGAGAAACGATCGACCGCACGAGCTTAGGCATGCCGGCGATATTGTCTCGGCGATTCCAAAAACTCTAGACTTTTCTGTGCTTTCGGAATTTTCAGTAGGCACAACCGCCGCGATTTGTAAGGTTCTCGACCCACGCGCCGCAAAATTACGTTTGCTCCAAGGCGACTCGGAGCGATAAAAGCGGTGCTTGATGCTTAGTCTCCGCTTCGCCGTGCTGTTCATCCATATCGTCGCCTTGATCGTTGCGCTGGGCGGCTCGCTGTTCAGCACTTTCGCACTGGCTCCCGTTTTGGCCGCGGAACTCGATCCGCCCGCGCGGCTGCGCGTCGCCCGCCGAATCGTTCGCCGGCTGGGCGCGATCGTGCTTACCTCGCTGGCCGCGCTGGTTGTGACGGGAATCTTCAACGTGCTGTTCATCGGCGGCGTTTCGATTCTGCTTGCGATAAAATTGATCCTTGTGGTTGTCGTTATCGCGCTTGCGCTTTATCAATATGGAAACATCGGCGTGCAGATCTGGAGGATCTCGGCCGCGGGTCCGAGCGGGCAGGTCGCAGACCTCCAGGCGCGCTTTCGCCGCGTAGGTCTGACCGTCGGCTCGATCGTGTTGCTAATTGTCTACCTCTCGATCGGACTCACGCGCGGCTCAGGCGCGATCGTCACGTCCATTCGCTGAGGGTCCGCAGATGCCAAGAAAAAAATCGCCGCGCCGAACGCCCGCCTGGATGCGGCGGCTTACCGCGCTTGCGATCGCGCTCGGCGTTATCGCGACGCTCAGTTACGGCACGGGCGCGCATATAGCAGTGCGATACCTCAATCCGCCGTTCGGCGCCTGGTGGAATTCCAACGAGTTTGCAATCGTCGAGTGCGCCGCGGCGGCGGTCGGAATGTTGATCGGAATTCGCATTGGCGCGCGGCTGGTAAGTGGCGGCGCGCTCAGGAACCGCTCGATGACAGCCGCGGTAATCGTTTGTGCGCTGGTGCTGCCGATCGCCGGGCGGGTCGGCGCCGAAATTGCCCGCCTCAGATTCACCCGCGGCGCATCCGCCAACGCATGGCTGATCGACCACTTCAGCTACGACGTGGGAATGTTCATTGACAAGCTTCTGGCAGCGGGCGTTTACTCGATCAAAATCGCGGCATTTGCGCTTCCGGTCGGGATGGTTCTGTTCGGTGCGGCGATTGCCATCTTCATGACCGCAAAGCCTGTTGGCGACACAACTGGCGCAATTTCCAAATGAGTCGAGACGACCGCAAGCCCCGCAAACCGCCCGGCATCAGCCGCCGATCGTTCATCAAGGGCGCCGGCGCGGTCGCTGCCGCGGCAGGCCTGGTGCGCGTGCAGCCGGCAGCCGCCGATGAAAAGCGGCTACCCGCCGGTGTCGTGGAAAAGCTCGGGCCTGAAGCTACGACGATCGAACTGAACATCAACGGCAACCCCGCGACGCTTGAGATCGAGCCGCGCGTAACCCTGCTAGGCGCGCTCCGGGAACATCTTGGACTGACAGGCACGAAGCTCGCCTGCGATCGCGGCGCGTGCGGGGCATGCACCGTGCACCTCGACGGCAAACCCGTGGCGTCGTGCATGGTGCTGGCTGTCGACGCGCGTGGACACCAAATCACCACCATCGAAGGTCTCGGCACGCCGTCGAATATGCATCCGGTGCAGGCCGCATTCGTCGAAACCGACGCGCTGCAATGCGGGTTCTGCACGCCGGGGATGGTGATGTCGGTCGCGGCTGCGCTCGAGCGCAATCCGGCGGCTACTACTGACGAAATCAAACGTGCAACCGCCGGAAATATCTGCCGATGCGGCACTTATCCGCACGTATTCGCGGCCGCTCTGAGAGCCGTCAAGTCTGGACCTGCCAAATCCGCGCGTTTGGTCCGCGCAGCGAAGGACGCCTGATGTCGCGGCGCGTCACGTTGAAGCTCGGCTTTCAGGGCAGCACGCGCGATGTCACCGTCGTCATTCCCAACGACGAGCCGACGCCGTGGCAATGGGGCGAGCGCCTGTCCGTGGTCGGCAAGCCCGCGCCGCGCGTTGACGGACCGCTCAAAGCGACGGGTGCTGCGCATTACACTTGCGATATCGAATTACCTGGGATGCTTTACGGCGCGATCCTGCGCAGTCCGTGGCCGCACGCGCGGATTGGCAACATCGATCTGTCCGCGGCCGAGCGTCTCGATGGCGTGCGCGCGGTTCTTGCTCTTGAAGATCGCGAAATCCGTTTCGCCGGCCAGGAAGTCGCAGCCGTTGCCGCGATCAGTTCCGAGCTGGCCGCCGACGCGCTCAAGCTGGTCAAAGTCGATTACGAAAAGATTCCGTTCGTGGTTGATATGGACGCCGCAATGGCGGATTCCGCCCCCCGCGTTTTCGGTACTGGATCCAACGTTGGCCGGGCCTCGACTTCGAGCGTCGGCAATGTCGCACGAGGGCTCGCGGCCGCGGCGAACACGATCGAGGCTACCTACACGACGGCCGTGCAGACTCATGTCTGCCTCGAGACGCACGGCGCGGTTGCGAGCTTCAACGCGGCGGGCGACCAGCTCACGGTCTGGTGCTCGACGCAGGGCGTTTTTTCCGTGCGCGACGATCTGGCGGTGTATTTCAGTCTCCCACCCGACAATGTGCGCGTGGTCTGCGAATTTCTTGGCGGCGGCTTCGGCTCGAAATTCGGCGCAACCCCGGAAATGATCGTTGCCGCGCGGCTGGCCAAGGCGGCCGGTGTGCCGGTCAAGGTGATACTCCCCCGTGGCGACGAGCATCGTTCGACGGGTAACCGTCCGAACTCGGAGCAGAAGGTCAGGCTGGGCGCCGATCGCGACGGAAAGTTGACCGCCATCGATCTTGTGCAACGTGGAAGCGGCGGGATCGGCGGCGGTTCGGGCAGCGCGGATCCGTTCAAGTCGATCTATAGATGCGCCAATATCCGCACCGAGGAACGCAACATCTATACGAACGCCGGTCCCGCGTCTCCGATGCGTGCGCCCGGCTGGCCGCAGGGATGCTTCGCGCTGGAACTCGCGATGGACGAGCTGGCGCGCAAGGCAGGAATCGACCGGCTGGAGTTCCGCCGCCGCAACAGTGACAACCCGGTCCGCGCGGCCGAATACGAGATCGGCGCGCGGGCGTTCGGATGGACCGAAAAAAATTCGTCGCCGAAATCCAGCGGCGCCGTCAAGCGCGGAGTCGGCGTCGCATCCGCCGAGTGGCACGCGGTCGGAGTGTCGGGCCCGGAGGCGCAGGCGATCGCGCATCGCGACGGCAGCGTCGAGATCCGCGTCGGCACCCAGGATATCGGCACCGGCACGCGCACGATTCTCGCGATCGTCGCGGCCGAGGAACTCGGCCTGCCCGTGGATCGGGTGAAGTCCGAAATCGGCGACACGCGATTTCTTTTTTCAGTACCCAGCGGCGGCAGCCTGAGCGCGCCCTCGAACACGCCCGCGGTGCGCCAGGCCGCGGCGCATCTCAAGCACAAGCTGTTTCGGATCGCAGCGCCGATACTCGGCGCTGAGCCCGACGACCTCGAGGCGGCAGACGAAACGATTCGGGTGCGCACCAACCCCGCGCGCGCGCTGGCGTTCGCCGACGTATGCAAGCGAATCCCCGGCGATTCGATTTCCGCGCAGGGCGAGCGCGTGCCCAACTACGAAGGCTTTCGGACCGATCAGGCGGGATGTCAGTTCGCCGAAGTCGAGGTCGATACCGAAACCGGAATCGTCCGCGTGACGCAGGTCGTCGCGGTCCACGACGCGGGACGGATTATCGATCCGCTGACGGCGCGCAGCCAGGTCAACGGCGGGATCCTGATGGGAATCGGGTTCGCGCTGTTCGAGGATCGCCGGATGGATCCGCAGCTCGGCATCATGGTGAATCCCACGATGGACGACTACAAGCTTCCCGGCTCGCTCGACGTCCCGCGGATCGACGTGACGTTTTTTGAAGTCGCCAACGGCATCACCAACACCGGCGTGATGGGACTCGGCGAGGTGGCGCACGTAGCGAGCGCGGCCGCGGTCGCATGCGCGGTGTACGACGCGATCGGTGTGCCGGTGCGTTCGCTTCCGATCACGCCCGATCGGGTGCTGGCGGCTCTGAAGACGCGCATGAAGGAATTGGAATTGCGATGAACCGATTCGAGGTGATCACGCCCGCCGATCTGGCAAGCGCGTCACGACTGCTGGCCCAGGACGGCCACGTAGCCTTCGCGGGCGGCGTCGATGTCGTCGATCTGTTGAAGCAAGGCATCGTATCTCCAACCGCACTGGTGAATTTGAAGGGGCTGAAGGAACTCGGTGGAATCGAGCTGCGGCCGTCGGGAGAACTTCGCCTCGGTGCGACGGCGAAGCTGAGCGAAGTCGCCGAGAATCGGGCGATCCGCGCCCGATTCACCGCGATTGCCGAAGCGGCGAGCGAGACGGCCACGCCGCAGATTCGCAATCTTGCCACGGTCGGCGGGAATCTCCTGCAACGCCCGCGATGCTGGTATTTTCGCAATCCCGACGTGAATTGCCTGAAGAAGAGCGGCAACAAGTGCTACGCGTTCGGCGGCCTCAATCGTTACCACGCGATTTTGGGCGGCGATCCGGCGTTCATCGTGCATCCGTCGAATCTTGCGCCCGCGTTGATCGCGATGCGCGCGAGCGCGACGATCGTCGGACCGGTTGGCAAGCGCACTATCGAGCTCGAAAAATTCTTCACGCTTCCCACTGTCGATCCGAAGCGCGAAAATTCTCTCAAGCCCGGCGAAATAATCACCGAAGTGATCGTGCCTGCGCCGTCTGCGAGCGTGAGCAGCCATTACCTGGAGGCGCGGGAGAAGCAGAGCTTCGATTGGCCGCTGGTCAGCGTCGCGATCGCCCTCGATCGCGCGCCCGGTGCGAAGACTGTCCACGATGCGCGCGTGGTGATGGGCGCGGTGGCTCCGGTGCCGTGGCGATCGCACGAAGCGGAAGCCGTGCTCAACGGCGGACCGCTCGACGAGTCAAGCGCTCGCGCCGCGGCCAAAGCCGCGCTGAAAGGCGCGCAGCCGATGTCCGACAACGCGTACAAGGTGGTGATGGCGAAGGTGATCGTGCGCCGGGCGATCATTAGCGCCGCCGGCCTGGAGGCCTCCTGACATGCCCACGCCGTCCGCCAGATTCTGCGCTCATCTGCGCACCAAGACCGCGTACTACCGTACGCCCGACGGCGAGCGAATTTTCAAGCCCGACAACTCGACGGCGTGCTACACGTGCCTGAAGACGCAGCGCCCGGTGGGACCTGACGGGCGGCCGGTAGATGCGCAATCATGCGGAACAGACCGGGGATGTTTCGAACAGGAATGAAAAATCTCGGTTGACCGGTCGCTGAGACACCATGATGCTGATGCGAGATTGAGGATTGTGACTGCGTGAAGAGCGCCGCGACCTTACGGAGGACTACATGAGCCGCGTAGCGCCGATTGCAGAAGCCCAGGCCGAACCGGCCGCGCGCGAGGAGTTGCAACGCCAGCGCCTGACGCTCGGGCGCGTGACCACCATGAAGCGCACACTGGCGCACTCGCCGATCGCGCTGGACGCGCTGATGCGGTTGTCGATACCGAAAACCTAATTCGGGGTGACGGGCGGGTCAGGCTGTGATACTGGGACGCCAATGGTCGAGTTTCTGATCAGGCTCCTGCTCGTCGCGCGGTCCCACCTGATGTCTCGGGCGCGACTCGAGGCTGAAAACATTGACGGCGCATTCGGTCCAGTGTACACCCGCCGGATTCGTGCAATGAGGTATCCGAGATCGTCCTACGGCGCCACGCTCGCCGTGGCAGAACGCCCACGTTGAGCGGCTCATCGGATCGATACGTCGCGAATCACTCGACCACCTCGTCGTGTTCGGCGAAGCGGACCTGCGCGCTGTCCTGAAGGCTTACGCTTTTTATTACAACAATGTCCGGCCGCATCTCTCACTGGATAAAGATGCTCCGGATTTTCGCGGGCAGCAGAAGATCGGCCGCGTCGCAGCTATTCCAATCCTTGGAGGGCTGCATCATCAATACGTCCGGGTTTAGGTTTTGAAAAGACACAGCCGACACATGATGCAAGAAGGGCTCGCGGCGAGTATCGCCGCGGTCATATTGCTCCTCGGCCCTTGGAGCATGTCGGCCGCCCAAGTGACGGCAACAGCTCAGACTCCAAATTCCACGTATGTGGTCCCATTGGACGCGGCGAGTCCCTGGCCGAAGTTCCGTCGTGATGCCCAACAGAGCGGACGCAGTCCCGTTCTGCCCACGGACTCCGGCAGCAGCCCCTGGGTTTTTCAGACTGGCAACGGAGTTTTCAGTTCGCCGGTGATTGACGGCGACGGTACGATCTACATCGGCTCGGCCGACCAATACTTCTACTCCATTGATCGCAACGGGCACGCGCGCTGGAAGCTTATGGTCGGTGGAATTATCGATTCGGCGGCGCTCCTTGACGATCAAGGGCGCGTGATCTTTGGCGCCGGCGACGGGCGGCTCTACGCTCTGGAGCGCAACACCGGGAAGCTAAAGTGGACGTTTCTTGCAGATCCGCCGGCGGTCAACAGGGCGTTTATCCGCTGGTTCGAAGGCAATGTCGCCATCGGATCGGACGGCGCCATTTACGCTCCCAACGATAATTTCTGTACATATGCGGTGGCGCGGACCAACGGTCAACCGCTGTGGTGTTCGCGCACCTGGGATCAGACCTGGTCATCGCCGGCGTTCGACCCAGCCTCGAACGCGCTGCTGATCGGAAACAACTTTCCCTTGCTGCGCAACACCTTCGCGCTCGATGCAGCCACCGGCAAGCGGCGCTGGGGAGCCCAGGCGCACGGTTCCGTGGTTGCTAGTCCGCTGCTGACCACTGCCGGCTCGCGCCGCATGGCGGTGGCGGGCGCGTTCGACGGTTTCGTGCGCGCATATGATCCGGCGAGCGGGCGTGAGCTCTGGCAGACGGGCCTGCGCGATCACGTCTATGCCAGCGCCGCCGAGGCGCGCGATGGAACCATCATTGAGCCGGGTGCCGACGGCACGATCTACGCGCTGCGTCCCGACGATGGCGGCGTTCGCTGGACGTTCGACACTCGCGCTCCCATTCGCTCGTCGCCGGCGATCGACGGAGACGGCAACATCTACCTGGGGTCCGGCGAAGGCAAGCTGTTTGTATTGAATCCGGACGGCACACTGCGTTGGGCGATGCGGCTCATCGACGACCCACGCGCCGATCTGAACTCGTCGCCGGCGCTTGGCAACGACGCCATCGTAATCGGCGGCGAGAATGGCGGCGTATTCAGCATTCCGTATGACTACTGCTTGCGCCGTTCTGCCACGGCCGATCCGCGCTGTGTTACTCGTGGCGAGGCTCTGCCGTCCGACGCCGCGTCCTTCGTGTACACGACTTCCTTCGGCAATAAACTGGAGGAGCCGCCGCAAGCGATCGAAGCGAATCAGCCGCTGACATTCTCGCTGAACGTTCGCCGACACGGTACTGCGCAGTTGGCCCTGGTCGATTCCGATAGCATTCGCGTAACGCTGGACCCGTCGGTGGAGGCGGATGCCGACGTCTCTGGTGATCGACGGTTTGTAACTGTGGTTCCGAAAGCCACCTTCGGCGGCGCCGCTGGAAGCACGCTCGCGGTGCGGCTTGAAGGGCGGTATTTCACCGGCGTCGAACGGGACGGAGCGCGATTTGTCGGCGGCACACCGGCAGGACGGCTCGGTCAGACATTTCAGTTTCAACTGCGACCGCACCCCGCCTCCGGAATTCGATTGACCGTGCCAAAATACCCTGGTGACCCTGCAGGAGGGTGGGATCTCTATCGTCTGGCGGCTCCGTTGCCGACGATTCTGCCTAGTTACAATCAGATTGGGTTCGATTCGATTCATTATCTCATTGGCCTGGTCGAAGGTGGCGACCGGCGCGCCGTGGGCTGGGTTGTCGGCGGGCGCGTGGCCGACGCCGGGAATCGCGCCACGGCCGATCCGGATTCGCGCGTTCGCTTTCCGGTCGAAGTTGATCTCGACGGCGATGCGCTCACGCTGCGTAATGAAGCCGGATTCACTATCGAGTTTAATAACTTTCCGTTGCCGTTCGAGTTCTTCCGCGTGGCCGCCCGCATCGATTCCAACGGCACCGCGCGCGACCATGCCGCCATCAACGCGAAGACCGTCTGCGGGAAGATCGACTTCTATGGTGAGTTCTTACAGCGCCTGGGCTATTGCAATCCGAATACCGACCTGCTCGACGTCGTAGGCGCCGCCGAACTGCGGCCTTATGGCGGCGGCAGCGGCGCTCCACCCTCGGGCGTGAACGACGTAAGCTTTGGTGCAACCGCGACCTCGGTCATCGCGACGATTCACGGCTCGCCCTTCAAAGTTGGCTCTCACAACCTTGGCATCCTGCTCGTCGATGCGCGCACGGGACGCCCCTTACCGCTGGACTACGCCGAGCAGACGACGCAAACGGTATCGGCCGCCGGAAGCATCGAATCGGTTGCAGTCGAGTTCCCTCCCGGCAGCGTCAACGGTGCGTTGCGCGCATATCTGATGATGGATACCTACCCGGCTGCCGTTGCGAGATTAACTCTGCCCGAGTCGCCGCCGTGGTCCGCTACGGTCTTCTATGACCTGCGTTGCGCCGGAGCCGCCTCGTACGGCATCGTTGTCCGGACGATGCGATGGTTTGCACTGGCGCTGTTAGGTTGGCTGGGCGACTGAAGGGCCACCCATGCCAGAGGCGCGCGGTATGCTCCGCAAAAACAACACGACACTTAAACAGCGCGTGCGACGGCATCGTATTCGTGGTGAAGTCCGCCCAGGACCGAGCGAACGACAATTGAAATGGGCCGATCGAATCGATGCCAATGGCGTTGCAGATGCGCCGGCAGCTGTGCCTCCTCAAAACTCCATCCACGCCGAAAACACAGGAGTTTCGCGCCGCGCCACCCGGCAGATGAATTTCCCTGCTCCGCCCTGAAAATTCCCTGTTCCTCCAAGATAATTCCCTGTTCGGTCGAGCAGGGAATTCCGACGAAAACCCGAGAAGATACAAGGCTTTTTCGGCTGCAACTCGGCTCCAAGTCGGCCGAAATCGCGAAAATTCCCTGTATTTTCCCTGATGATCAGGGAATTTGACACTGAGACCAGTTCGCACCAGACTGCGTCATCCGCCACCGAGTCTCGGATTTGACGCATTCTCCAGAGAAGTCTTCGAAATCCCCCCATTTACGCGGCCTTCTGCAGCCCGAGGGGGACCGGAGATACGACGATTTTGGTAATTCTGTGCGAGTTGCTCGAATTTCTCTCCGCGGCCTGGTGAGCCGGTCCCCTTCAACGCCAAAGAGGGCCTGAGAGTTCAAATCGACTGCTCTCCGCCAGCGAGTCTCGTTTCGGAGATCCTTGCCCCGAAGAGGACGGAGGCCAGAAACCATTTAAAGATCTCTGCCGATCGGCCAGCGGCAAGCTCTACCCCCAGCTCGTGCGAGAATTTTCCGCCAAGCTCCTGGACGATGACGGCAGGATTTTCGCCACGTGTTGGATCGCTTTTCCGACGAAGTCGCTCGCGGCTTTTCATAAACAACCGCCGCTTCGACCTCATGCGCAAGGGCGACCTAGTCCTCGCCCTTCGATTCCAGCGGCGCTCCAAAAGTCACGTCGACGGGCCCTGGATGGATTACTCTGGAGTCGCACGGCAGCACGCGCTCCATCCGCAATCTGGCGATAAGAATAGCTCCAGCGCCGACAGCCATCGTCGTATACGATAAACTGGGGATTGGAGGCTGCGAAGCCGTTGAAGAAATCGACGAGGCTTCGGTCGGATATTGACCTATTTAATGCTCGGGGTGAGCAAGGCATGATTGAAAACGCGTTCGTTTCTGAAAGAGCAAAAGGCTTCGGAATCAGGCAAATTCGAGTGCCCGCATCCCTTCCAACCGATTGTGATTCCAATGGATATCTCCATAGCGCATAAATTAGACGGTCGAATCTCGTACAGTCACATCGACAAGGACGCACTGCTGCTCAGGCTTGTCGGGACCTGGCGTCTTCGACGGGGCCTTCCGTCGACTGCCGATTTTGAACGGGAGATGACGGCGTCGGCACCGCCGCCGGGCCGCGTCGTCTTCGACTGCACCGGCTTGGGGACGTGGGACAGCAGCCTGCTCACTTTCCTCGGCAAAGTTGACGAGCTATGCGCCGAGCGCCACCTCGTCGTGGATCGCGCCGGGCTGCCTGCCGGGCTCAGACGGCTGCTCGAACTGGCCGAGGTCGTACCCGAGAAGAAGGTCGCCCGCGCGCGAGCGAGCCGCCCGGGACTTCTCGAACGTGTCGGTGCGGCAAGCGTCGCATACGGCAATTCGATCAATGAGACGCTTGCCTTTCTTGGTGAACTGGCTGTTGCTTTAGGCCGGCTGCTACGCGGCAAGGCCCGCTTTCGCGAGACGGACCTGTCGCTCACGATCCAGGAGTGCGGAGCCAGCGCAGTCGTGATCGTAACCCTAATAAGCTTTCTGGTGGGAACCATTCTCGCCTTCATGGGCGACATTCAGCTCCGCCAATTCGGCGCTTCGATTTACGTCGCGGACATGGTGGGAATCGGCATCGTGCGAGAATTGGGAGCGATGATGACGGCTATCATCATGGCGGGCCGGACCGGAGCCGCCTTTGCCGCGCAACTTGGGACTATGAAGGTTACCCAGGAGACTGATGCGCTCTCGACCGCCGGCCTTTCTCCGATGGAATTCCTGGTGCTGCCCAGGTTTATCGCGCTTACCCTGATGATGCCTTTTCTGTGCCTATATGCGGACGGAGTTGGAATCCTCGGTGGCGCGACCATCGGTGCGACGGTTCTGCACTTGCCGTTGACCGCCTACTATCAGGAAACGATCCGCGCGATCACTTTGACCCAGCTCTTCGGCGGCCTCTTCAAAGTGACAGTCTATGGTGCATTGATTGCGATCGTTGGATGCCTGCGCGGTTTTCAGTGCGGGCAAAGTTCTTCGGCTGTGGGCGATGCGGCTATGTCGGCGGTCGTCACCAGTATTGTGCTGATCGTCACCGCGTGCGGACTATTCGCCTGGGTTTTCAACATTCTGAATATCTAAGGCAGGAGTTACAGACAGCCCGAAGGCGATGAAAACGGCATCCAACATCGGCGGGAATTTCCAGCACGCGGCTCACATCACGGTGCGCGATCTCAGGCTCGCCTATGGCAGTGTCGAGGTCTTGCACGATCTGAATTTCACCGTAAAGCGTGGCGACATCTTCCTGATCATAGGGGTCAGTGGCTGCGGCAAAAGCACACTGCTCAATGCCCTAGTCGGGCTCAAGGAGCCGGAGAACGGCGAAATCCTCTACGACAGCGTCAATTTCACCGCCGCCGGCCCAGAGGAACGGCGTGAGATGCTGCGGCGCTTCGGGGTGCTCTACCAGTCGGGCGCGCTGTGGAGTTCGATGACACTTGCCGAAAACGTCGGCCTGACGCTGGGGGAGTTCACCGATTTGACGCTGCAGGATATCCGTGACGTCGCTGCGACGAAGCTCGCCCTGGTCGGGCTCCGAGGATTCGAAGATTACTATCCTAGCGAAGTCAGCGGCGGGATGCGGACGCGCGCAGGACTGGCTCGGGCCATGGCGCTGGACCCGGAGATACTGTTTTGCGACGAACCAACCGCAGGGCTCGACCCGATCAGCGCCGGCCTGCTCGAGGACCTTATCCTTGAGGTGCGCGACAACCTCGGCGCGACCGTCGTCATGGTCACTCACGAACTGGCGACAGTTTTCGCTATCGGCAACGACAGCGTGTTTCTCGACACCGACAGCCGCAGCATGATCGCCTCCGGAGACCCAAAGCGCTTGCTCGCCGAATGCAAGGATGCCCGCGTGCACCAATTTCTTACACGGGGCGAAAGGAGCGGACACCCGGTGAAAGAACATGATTAAGCGAGGCAGTCGATCCCTGATCGGCCTGTTCGTCCTGGGGGCCCTCGCCCTGATGGTCGCTGCGGTCTTGGTCCTGGGCTCAGGGCAGCTCTTCAAGAGGACCTACAAGTTTGCGCTGTTCTTCGATGGTAACGTCAACGGCTTGCGAATTGGCGCGGCTGTGAAGTTCAGAGGGGTGGAGGTCGGCCGGGTTACAGATATCCGACTGAACATGAGCCCGCCTTCGAGCAGGGCGGGCTTTGGGACGGCCTCCCCCTTTCGTACGTTCGTCCTTATCGAGGTCCATCCGGAAAAGATTCTGACCGCCAGGAACATTGAACTTAGCAACCAAGAACAGTTCGATGTGCTGATTCAGCAGGGCCTGAGGGGCCAGCTCGCAATGGAGAGCATTTTAACCGGGATGCTGTACGTGGACCTCGAGATGCGGCCTGATACCGAGGCGAAGTTCGTGATGCTCAAGAATGCAGGTTATCATGAGATCCCCACGCTGCCGACGCAGTTCGAACAGGTGCAGGAGCAAGCGGCCGCCATCGTAGGCAGGCTCAATCAGGTTGACTTTGCCGGCGCCGTTGGGTCCGCCAAAGGCACTGCCGACACTATAAGGGGGTTCGTCGGCTCGCGCCAGTTCAAAGCCACGGTCGAGTCGATGCAAACTACGCTGCAGAGCATGGACAAGACCTTGGCCGAGCTTCGCGTGACGATGGACACGATTAACGGTCAGCTCCGCCCTTTGATGATGAGCGCCGACAGCACGCTGAACCAGGCCAAGTCGACATTGAGCAGTATGCAGGCATCCGTGGAGCCTGATTCGCCGCTTACTTACAAGCTCAACAAGACACTCGACGAAGTCTCCGCTGCGGCCGTCTCGATGCGGCAGCTAACCGATTATTTGCAGCGGAATCCCTCCGCGATCATCCGCGGCAAGGACTTCTCCGCGAGCACCGGCGCCGAGAAAGCCTCTCCGTGAGTGACGGCATATGAAGCGGCTCGCGCGCTACTTCTCATTACTCGCTTTGTGCGTGTGCCTGCCGGGTCTGCCAGGATGCTCGGTACTTGCACCGCGTCCCGACCTCTCGAGGTTCTTCGTGCTGGTGGCGCTGCCGGAGACTCCAGCGGCCAGTGCAATTCCGAACCAGACAGAGTTGAGCTGCTGACTGCCCACCCATGGGCGTCCTCGCCCCGCTGTTTTTTGCGTACTCTGGTCTCAGGACAGACCTGCGATGGACAGGTCGGCGGCGGTCGTAAACCCGAGTCGGTAGTTTTACGCACGGTCGAAACCGGCGAATTCGATCTTCTGATTATGGGAGTTCTGTACCGATCAGTGAATCAGCGTTTGTACTTTGGTCCGAAGGTCGATCGCATACTCCGCGAATCAAACTGCTCAGTAGCTGTGGTCGTTTCTCCCGCCAAAACTCAGAGCGGAGAATCTTCGTAGAGCTGGTACTGCCGTGAAGAGGGTCTGGCAGGATCAGAGTCGTGAAGACGGGGGGGACGTCGCGGCTACCGACCCTGCCAGACGGGGGGAAGATCTTACGTGCTTTTCCCGCAGCAGTCCCGATAGAGCTTGCCGGAACCGCATGGACAGGGAGAAGCCGGATTTGGTGCGCTAGCCATGGTGATTCTCCAAATGAGATTGCGATACTCACTGAGCATCGCAATCCGCATGCCATCAATGTTCCACGCTGGTTGCCGCATGATTGCGGGCAAGAGCTGCTGAATAGCAGTTTCCGAAAGTGGGAACCGTGTAATAGTTGGTTCTCATTCGTGGCGATCGGTCACCTGGTCGGAGGTACGGCGCGGGTGAAACACGTAAATCCGAGAGGCGGGAGCAGCCTGCGACAATTCAGCCGTGAAGTTCCAGCCGGACTCAGCGAGAATTGCCGAATCACACACGATGTGATCGAAATCGGCGCCGGATTCCATCAGCTTCAGCGCGTTGGCGGCTGAGTCGGCCACGACCACCGTGCATCCGCTGCGCTCGAGATCTTCCTTGATCCAACTATTTTCAGCCGACTCCTCGGCAATCAAAAGCGCGCTCGAGGGAAGATTGCTGGCGCTCAGTCTTCCTGACCGTTTTCTGACGGGAGCCGGACGCATTGACGCGACCAGCTGCTCCGCGCGCGTGTATTCCTGCAGACGCTGAACGCGCTCGCACGCCTTCTCGACCAGTCCTGCGAGGCGAGCCATCTCGGCCTCAGCCGACGACGACTCGGGTTGATGTCGTAATAGTGCGATGCGCAGCCCGATGGCGTTGAGCAAGTCGTTGAGTTCGGTGGCGGCGTCCTGGGTCACCTGAACAATTGGATGGAGTTTCCGAGGTTTGGTCATGTCGGAACTCCCAATCGACTGCCCCGGATGATCTAACAATCAACCTTCCGCACGGCTCTCACCTCAAACATATGAAATGTCACCTGCGCTGCGCGGCATCTACTCCGCGGCCGTTGCCGGTATGAAGCCGATCGTTCCATTCCTGAGGCTGACTTGGAGGTAGTCGCCGCTGATTCCCGTGACGTGAACGTACTTCTTGCGACGCACCTGGCCGATGGTGGAGCTGGTCTCGTCGGGATTTTGATATACCGGCGAATTTTTGGTCAACAGGAAAAGCTTGTTGAGCGGCTTGATCTTCGACGCCACGGCCGGGGATGCCGGCGCGGTTGTCGTCGCGACGGGCGCGGGCATCAGCTTGGGGTCGAGTGCCCGCACTTCGTCGAACTCGGCGCTAGCTTCGGTCGCGCGAGCCGGCTGCGTCGCGAGCAGATTCGCCAATGCCAAGTGGGCCTTTGCGTCTTTGGGGCTGAGTCCAATTGCGGTGCGGATCTGATCCTCCGCTCCGGCGGATTTGCCTTCCTGTCTTAGCATCTCGCCCAAATCGAGATGGTAATTGGGATGGTCGGGCTCGAGCGCGACTGCGGCGCGGAACTGATTTTCCGCCAATCCGCGCTGGTTCTGATCGCTATAAACGTTGCCGAGCGCGGCGTGGGTCGCCGCGTTCTTCGGATCAAGCTCGAGCACCTTCATGAACTCGAATTGCGCGCCGCCCGGCTTGTGCTCGAGGACGTATAGATTTCCGAGCGCAAGATGGGTGCGCGGATCGTCAGGCGCAAGCTTGACCGCCTCCTGATAGGCCTTTTCCGCGTCGGCCAGCCTTGTTGCCTGGGTATCGGCGCCGCCCTCGGCAAGAGAGCCGTCGGCGGTCTTGTGATGGCACCCCGCCCCCACCAGAATCAGCGCCCCGGTCGCTATCGCCGCCCACCAGGTCCGGGCAAGCCGGTGCCGCTTCATATTAATTGTCGAGTTCATACTCGAGGTTTCCTCCAAGCCGGAATTTCAATTTTCAAACCTGAATCAGATCGGCATCGACGCCGGGCGTTTTGCAAAAGCGAAGTTTGGGCCCGGTTTTTTGGTCCCAAGGGCTTTCCAGCGCGCCGCAATGGACAAGTGCTGCGTTGCGTTGGCATAAAGCACCCTAAAGCAAGTTTAGATCCATAGCCTAAATCCCCGATCCGCAACGGTTTTTTCCCCAGGAACGAGAAGTAATTTCTTCACGCTTCCGAAAAAGCCGAGAATGCGTTCGTCTGAGATCTGGCGTGGGAAAAGGGAAGCGCTACGGCGTGGGTGCGCTCGCTGATTCGGCCAGTTTCGGCAGAGGCGTGAGCAGGGTGGAGGCTTTTGTCGCCAGGCCTATCGCAGCGACACTGTCATGCTCGGCGAGAGCTTTCTTCGCTTCCTGCAGCAACTTCTGCGCGAGAATGTCGCGTTGAGAATTGTCGGCACTCAGATTCTTGCGATCGATTCGTTTTTCGATTTTGTCGATGTCTTGAACCAACTTTGTCGCCTTCGAAGGATTCGCTTCACTGGTCCGCGCCGATGATTCCAGCGCCCGAGAATTCAAGGTGAGACTCGTTCCCGGAGCTGACGCAGCACTTGATGATAGCGGCGAGGATGGAGTGGACGCCGGCGTTGAGGCGCCTGCGGTGGTAGCTGCCGGAGTACTTGCGACCGATCCACTGCTGCTGGGTTCCAAAGTTATGTCGGGACGCGGGCTGGCGCCTTCGGCCTCACTCGAGACACCCGCTGTCGGCCGCGATATCGCCGGCGCCGCCGGGTTTTCCCGCTCGACGCGCGCTTGCCTGGCAGTTTTCTTTGCTGGATGTTCCTTCATTTCTTCGGTGTGATTAGTGGCCCCCGGAACAGGTGCTACGGCCGGGGTAGCCGCCCCCGACGGGACTTCGGTGGGAGATGAACTGCTGAAAAAGTCTGTGAAGCGCGCCACGCTTGGCACTCCGCCAGCACATCCGGCGACAAAAGCTGGGAACGAGATTGCGCCAAGGATCAGCCAAATGATCGGCTGACCGGTTCGCTTAAGCAGCGCTTGAGACCGCTGATTTGGCAGGCTCATTTACCGAAATCGGAATCGTAACCTTGCACACCGTACCTTGCCCAAGTTCCGAATCTATTGCTATCTTCCCGCCGTTGAGTTCGATCGCCCGCATCGCGAAGGGCAGGCCGAGCCCGCTCCCGCTGGCCTTGGTTGTGTAATACAAGTCGAAGATTCGATCCAGTTGCTCCTTGCCGATTCCCGGACCACGGTCTGCGATAGTGATTTCGACCGCGGACCCCTGCGATTTGCTGGCAAGCGTCAGCGCTCCGCCGTCGTCCATCGCCTGCTCGGCGTTGGCGATTACATTGCTGAGCGCTTCGCATATTAATCCTCGGTCGGCGCGAACCGACGGCAGCGCGGGATCGAGTTGATATTCGACATTGAACCGGTCGCTGCTCACGCGTGAGCCTAGCTCTCGCAGCAACTCGTTCATGTCGAAATCACTGAACTTCAATTCCTCCGGCCGCATGAACCTCAGCAGCGCCTCGACCACTTCGTCGAGACGGGTCACCTCATGGCGCAATTTATCTATATGTCTGCCGCCCGCGTCCCCCGCTTCGCTGCGAAGAAGCTCGAGCCTCATGTTCATTCCGTGCAGAGGGCTGCGCAGTTGATGAGCCAAACCGGAAATCAGCGTTCCCAGGCGAGCCAGCCGGTTCGACGAGTCAAGCGCAGTTTCAAGTTCGATCACAGGCATCAGGTCTCTCAGTATGATCAGCAGGCCGGTTGGAACCCGCTGACGTCCCAGGCGAAAGAATGAAACCGAGTAGGTCCCGCGCGCCGGAAGCGTCAGCGGAACATCGTGGGCTTCGGTGCCTGCCACGATGGATTGCACGAGCGAAAGGAGGGGATGCCCAGGACCGAGCACTGCGGCCAGCGATGCGCCCTCGAGGGAGCCGTTTTTCGGCGCCAGCCGCTCCTGCCCTTCCTTGTTCGCGAACAGCACCACGCCGTTGGCGTCGAGCAGCACGATGGCATCCTGAATCGACCGGACTACATCGAACAGATGGGTCTGATTGTTATCCAATCGCGACCTGTCCGCCCTGACCTGCCGCGAAAGTTCATTGAACTTCTCGGCGAGGGTGGTCAGCTCGTTGGCGCCCAAGACTTTCAACTCCGAAGGACTCTTTCCGGCCGCAAGCTCTTCAAATCCGCGGGTCAGGATGGCAAGTTGTTCAAGGATCCGGTTCGCGATTAGCGACACCGCGAGCAATGCGGCGGCGATGACCAGCCCGGCTGTAGCCGCGATCACCACGAGCAGATAGCGGACCTGGTCCGCGATCAACGCCGTCGTCACGCCGACTGAAATTGTCGCGACCGGTTGATTGTTAACTTCCACTTGGCGTCGCGCTTCGTAGACCTTCGCCGTCAGAAGGTTCGGAATCGAAGTGAAGAGCAACCACCGCGAAGCCTGTTCATCCAGTTCCGCCACAGAGGGCATGTTGAGCGCAGGCTGTCCCTCGCCGTCGCCATGCGCGGCCACGATCACGGTGCCGTCCTTCCCGATGATGGACGCAGTTACGACCGCCGGACCGAAGGCCACGGTCGAGTCGAGCAACGTGCGCACGGGTTGGCTGTTCCGGAGCACCGTGGTGACGTCGCCGTTCCCTTGATAGAGCGCCAAGCGTACTTGTTCGAATATCTGCGCGATCATGAGATCGGTCGATTTCGACATTCCATCGACCATCGTACTAATCCGGGAATCGAGCGAGATGATGCTCATCGCGATAGTGGGGACCAACATGAGCACCAGAGCCATGAGGGCCAGTCTTGCACGCAGTTGCATAGTTTTCCCGCGCGATCAGCTTTGTTGGGCGACTCTTACCTCACTTTATGGCGCGGTCGCTTCGGCTTTAGGAACGTTCGGGGCTGAAGCGATCAAGTTTGTTGTACAAAGTTTTGGCGCTGACACGAAGGATTTCGGCGGCGCGTGTCTTGTTACCGCCGGTGAACTCGATGGTCCGTGTGATCATTTCCTTCTCGACATCATCGAGCGAGGTGCCGATCGGAATTTTAATGAAGCCGCCATCGGAGGCGTTCGCAGCGCGGAAGCCGTCGGGCAGATCGGTTTTGCGGATCGTGCGGCCCTCGCACACGATGACCGCCCGCTCGATCACGTTGCGCAACTGCCGGACATTGCCGGGCCACGGATGCGCCTGCAGCACCTTCATGCATTCCTCGTCGGCTCCAACCACCTCTTTCTTGTTTTGCGCCGCGTAGAAGTTGATGAACATTTGCGCGAGCTGCGGCAGGTCGTCGATCCGCTCACGCAACGGCGGCAATAGAATTGTAAACACGTTGAGCCGGTAGTAAAGGTCCGAACGCAACTTGCCTTCGCGCACAGCCTGCTCGATGTCGCGGTTCGAGGCCGCCAGCACTCGCACGTCCAGCGGTATCTCCGAAGTGCCGCCCACCCGGCGCAGCCGCTGCTCCTCGATCACGCGCAGTAACTTGGCCTGCAACTCGGGCTTCATCTCGGTCAACTCGTCGAGCAGCAGGGTGCCGCCGTTGGCCGCCTCGAAGCATCCCTCCTTGCGCCGATCTGCCCCGGTGAACGCGCCTCGCTCGTGGCCGAACAGCTCGCTCTCCATCAGGGTTTCGGGGATTGCCGCGCAGTTGACCGGTACGTAGGCCGCATCCCGGCGCGGCGAGAGTTCATGAATCGTGCGCGCCACCAGTTCCTTGCCCGTTCCGCTCTCACCCGTTATCACCACAGACGCCGATGACTGTGCAAGCCGCTCGACGGTAGCAATCACCTTGCGCATCGGCATCGAACGTCCGAACAGCGGACCGAGCTCACCGACCTCGGCCAGGCGCCGGCGCAGCGCGGAGTTCTCCTCGCGGATGTTGATGTTGTCGGCGATATTCTTGAGCATTCGCTGCAGATGAGCCGGGTCCACGGGTTTGCGCAAGTAGTCGAGCGCCCCCAACTTCAACGCCTCTACCGCGTCGGGAATTTCGCCTTGCCCGGAGATCATGATCGTCGGCAAATTAATTCCCAGCTCGCGGATATCGCGCAGCAGTTCAAGCCCGTCTTTGCGTGGCATCTTCAGGTCAGAGAGCAGGATGTGCGGGTCAAAGCTGCTGATGAGCTCTAGCGCGCGCACCCCGTCTTCGGCGATCTCACCGCGGAAACCCCATGCCTCGAGCGATTCGCGCCACTCGTCGTGAGTATTGACGTCATCTTCTGCGATCAAAACTCGAATTTTGTTGGCCATAGATTTCAGCGGATGAAGGCAGCAGCCATACGCGATAAAGCGCCGCGTCCAGAAATAATTATGGCTGATTGCCACTTGAGGCTCAAAACTTCTGACGCGAGACTGGATTCCGTACCTAATTTCGATTGGCGTCAGAGCCGCAAAATCAGCCTGTTGATCCCGTTCGCTTTATCTGTCGGCAACCGATCGGTATGTAATCTGATTCCGTAATTTCTGCCTGCTCGCCGTCGGCACGAATCGGTATTTGTAGAAATTGCTCGACATAATATGAAGTCGCTCTGGGCGGATCGTCTGGCATGCGGTTTGCAGTGAAATCTGCACTGAAGTTAAAGCGCCGCCGATGCGGCCAGGAGGGCTATTATGAGAAACGTAATAAGATCGACTGTCGCCGTCCTGATAACGGCCTGGTTTCGACACCTGCTCTGGCTCAACAGTTTGAGCCGCGTGTTATCCATAACGGCAACACGGATATCGTCTTCGAAGGCGCGACTAACGCTGATCTTAATGTGAATCAGTACAGGGCTTTCGATCAGTTCTCGGCCGCGCATCCCGATGTTGTCAGACAACTGCGCGAGAGACCGATGCTACTAAAGAGCCAGAAATTTCTCGCGAATCACGTCCAGCTCGTGCAATTTATGCACGACCATCCTGACTGGCAAACGGACTTTGTCGCGAATCCGGGCAATTACATTGCGCCATCGCGTCATGCTCAAAAAGCCTCTGCCGAGCGCACCGCCCGCAATACCGACAAAAGTGCCGCGCGGCGTCAGTAGGGTACCAGACAAGACGCTTTCTTGAGGTTCGACACTTCCTGAAAATGAAGGGGGCCGCCGGTCGCGTTCACGCGGCCGGTGGCCCATCAAAACGTCTCGCGGATTGCATCGCACAAGTGCAGCTCGTCCACAAGTAAACCGTCTGGTTCTCGGCCAGGTTAGGAATAGGCGAACGCTTCGCTCTAATGTCACGTAGATTCACCTGGAATCACGCTTTGAATGTCAGGTCAAATTCCCCCTTGCAGCTCGATGCCGCGCCGCGGCGATCGCCAGGGTGTGATCGCCATATCATATGGGGGTTTTTCATCTCGGCGTTTTTCGCATGCTTGTTGGCTTCGTGCACTACTGTTGCCGCACCTTCGCCCTACGCTATTTCAGCCGGGCCTGACGGAAATCTGTGGTTTACGGTGTTCAACTCAAACCGAATTGGACGGATGAAAAGTGATGGCACGGCGATCGAGTTCATAGTGGCGTCCGGCGGGTTCCCGAGTTGCATGGTAACCGGACCTGACCGCGAGGAATGGTTCACAGATTTCGTAACCAATCGAATCGGGCGGGTCTCTGCTGAGGGAATGACCACTTGGTTCGAGGTGCCCACGGCACAAGCCGGGCCCGACGGAATCGCCGTCGGCCCGGACGGAAACCTGTGGTTCACGGAGAGCAGCGCCGACAAGATTGGGCGTATATCTCTTTCAGGGGTTGTGAACGAGTTCGTGCTGCCGCGCGCCGGCAGCTCTCCGCTCGCGATCATCAAGGGCCCCGAAGGGGCTCTCTGGTTCACCGAAGGAATGGGAAACCGAATCGGACGCATCACCACCACCGGAACGATAACTGAATTCGATATTCCCACTGCGAACAGTCAACCAACCGGGATTGCAGCTGGTGGCGACGGCAATCTGTGGTTCGTCGAATCTCATGCAAACCGGATTGCACGGATCACTCCTCAAGGCGCGGTGATCGGCGAGATCGCGTTGTCTGCAGACGCCGCGCCTTTCGACATCACCGCTCATCCCGACGGGAGCGTCTGGGCGACCTCGCGAGAAGATTCGGCGGTTTGGCGAATCTCCCCAAATGGAGTCGGAGTGCAAGCATTCCACCTGGGCGAAAACAGCTTGCCGGCGTTCATCACTGCCGGGCCTGACGGCAATATCTGGTTCACTGATATGAGCGGAAAGCTCGGGCGAGTCACGACCTACGGTTTCGTGAGCGAGTTTTCACTCATGGCTGAATCGCGCTGACCAAGCGTCGCCCAGCAATTCCCCGCGTCCAAACACCTCACGAGGGCGGTGATTACTCTGTAAATCTTACCGAGACGCATTCAAATCAGACCGTCGGCTTGTTCGATGCGAAATACGCGAATCATTATAAGTGTACATTCGCCAGAAATAGCAAAACTCTGGAGGAATGGCTTTCCGCCTCCCTATACATTTTTCACTCGCTCTCGAAAGCAGGTCCAACAACTCGTGCTAAATCATGCGGGCACGGATTGTGCTCTTACCTCCTGCTCAGAAAAGGGGCGCGCCAGGGGTTAGGTAGCGCTCGATGCCAAAGGGCCTCGTGGCCGTCGAAGAAACGTCGAAGCATTGAGCTATGGAATCGAGAGAGACGGAGGATAAGCCTATGAGTATTCGCGAATATATCTTGCCGCGTTCGGATTGGAAAGTGATGGTCTGTTCGCTGGCTATCGCTACTGTGCTGTGGGCAGTCGCGGTGACTTTGACGGGATGTTCGGGAACTCCCCTTAGCACGCGCGAAAAAGGAACTATAGCTGGCGGTGCTGTCGGCGCTGCTACTGGTGCGATAATCGGCTCCGCAGTCGGTGCACCCGGCGCGGGCGCTGCGATCGGCGGCACTCTGGGCGCCGGCACCGGGTTTGTCGTCGGCAACGCACTGCAAAACGGTGAGATCCGCAACTCACAGACTCAGGCGCAGGTCTCCTCGCAACAGCGGGAGATCAGCGCACAGCATAGTGAGATCGAGCGCCTGAAGCAGCAGCAGGAAACGGAGTAGGTCACGTAACTCCCCCTGTTACTGCGACCTTGGGTCAGGAGACGGGATGAGTACCGGGGTCATTGATGCCAACTCCCGTCTCCTCTCAGAATTGTAAGCCTGCCAAGTCAAGTAGGAGGTCTTAGCCGTGAAACGCAGTAGCGAAATCCTTGTGGATGCGCTGGTGCTGTCGCTCGGCCTGGCGATAGGCGCACTGGCATTTGCCCAGTACGACGGCATGAGCGCGAGCCAGTCGATAAGCAACGCGGGCGAGGCGATGGAGGATGCGGGCGCGAACAGCCCCGACGCCACCAACATAGATAATACGGGGCGTGAAGACAGCATTGGCCGGCCCACCCTTTGAATACGGAGGAAAGATCATGAAGCAGAGCATCAAAATCATCGGCAGTATTTTGCTTGCGGCGACGCTCAGCTCGCCGGCCTGGGCCAAACATAATGGCAATCCGGGGGATGGTGGAGAGTCGCAGGCGGGAGGGCTTCCTGGCTTGGAGGATCGGGTCGAGGCCGATGAAGGCCTGATAACCACCCTGCAAGGCCAGGTAGCCGACCTGCTAGGCCAGAACAACTGGGTGGTGGTCAATGCGGACGGCACTGTTGCGCGCACGAGCAGCGTCCCCGGCCCGGTAACGGTGGTTGAACACGTCGCCGCCTCAGGGACATACGAGATCGCTTTCGGCAAAGACGTGAGCGCGTGCGCCTACGAGGCGACCTTTGGGGCCGCTACAGGTGTGCCAGCGACCCAAGGCGAGATTACCGTTTCCGGCGATACGGATTCGGATAGTGGGAATGACGTTTTCGTCAGGACCTACAACGCGTCGGGGACTTTGCCGACGGACTTGGGATTTCACCTGACGGTGACCTGTCCGTAAGCCGTGACGTCGTGAGCCGCGCGCAAACAGCTCAACACGAGATGAACCCGGCCGCAGATTCGAAGCCCGTCCGGTTGCCAGAGCCGGTCGGGCTTCTTCTTCGGGTCGTAGCGTAGCGAACCGATTCACCTCGGTACCTCGCAATGAAGGTTACACGGTGCCTATCTCATCGGACAAGAATTCAATCGTAATGCCGGATGGCGTCACGTCTCACGCAGCCTGCGTGGGAACGTCGCAGATGCCGACTCCCGGCTATTACCGACTCCTGCTGATATTGGCGGCAAGCGGATATTTGACTGCATGCGCCCAGACACCGGCAACGCCCATGGGTTCCGCGACTCTGTCTGGCATCACTTCACCTCCATCGCGCGTGGCTCCGCCACAAAACGTCATTGTTGGGATCGCTTCGTGGTATGGCCCCGGCTTCGAGGGCCGGGAAACGGCATCGGGCGAAACGTTCCATGAGCAAGGCCTCACTGCGGCGTCTAACGCAGTGGCGTTGGGATCCCGCGTAAAGGTAACAAACTTGTCGAATGGACGCTCAGTGCGGGTACGAATCAACGACTGTGGTCCGTACGTCGAGGGGCGAAGGATCGACCTGTCCAAGCGCGCTGCTGATCGTATTTCGATCACCCGATCCGGAGTGAAGCCGGTGCGGATTGAAGTTCTGGAGACTCCGCCAAACAGCAGAACATGCGTCGCTCGTACGAGTTCGCACAGGAAACGGATGCGCACACGACCGCACGTTTCACGCTATCAAGAGTGGGTCTAGCCGTCTGCGGCCCGTCTCTTCTACGTAGCGACTGGCCTGGTTACCGGCCGAAGGGACAGCAGAGACGGGATATCGCGAAGACCCTGTGACCAGCAATCCGCCCTGAAAGAGCGGAACGATAACACCTCAACACGCTGACTTACTTGCAGGCGCTCTAGCCTGCGGCGCGCTGGCGGGCGCGCGCATCGTTCCACGCCTTCATATCTATCGGCGGCCGGATGATCTCTTGTTGCGGTTTGTGGACCAGCTTGATCGCATCGGTCGGACAGGCGGTCACGCACAGCCCGCAACCGATGCAGCGCTCTTTGACGGACCTGTACTTAAATTCCGTCTCCTCGATGGCCCGGACCTGGCACCGCTCGTCGATGCAGACGCCGCAGCCGTTGCACTTGTCCTCGTCGATCTCCACGTAATAGTGCGAGTTGACGACGTTGGTTTCATTGAGCTCGTTCATCGGGCGCAACACGCCGCAACAGCAACCACAACAGTTGCAGATGAAGGTATGCGCGCTCTCCACGTTGCTCGTCAGATGCACCAAGCCTGCGTCTTCGGCCTTGCGCAGCACCTCGTACGCCTGCTGCTTCGAAATCTCGCGTCCCCAGTCGAGAATGAATTCTGCGCCCTCCACCGGGCCGATCGCCAAGCACACCTCATGAGGTTTCTTGCAGGGCGCGTCCAGGATGCCGCGTTCCTTCTTGCAGATGCATTCGTTCACGCGAAAACTCTTGCCATTCTCGATGATGGCGGAGACCTGCTGGTACGGCAGGGCCTGCTGCGTGGCGAGAATCTCGGTCTGGATCGGCAGCGTCCGCTGGATCGGCAGCGTCTGCATGACGTGCGGCTGTGGGGCCAAAAGCTGAGGAGCGGAATACTTCATGTACTCCTCAGTCAGCTCGCAGAACTCCCGGTCCATGCGGGCAATCTGGTACTCGTAAATGCCCACCACCCACGGCAGTATGGCGAAGAGCTTGGCGCCGCCGAAATTGATGCCCAGGAGCTCGCCGCGCTTGGCCATCGAGGTCAGCTTCGCCTCGAGTCCGTCCAGCGCGCGCCCTGTCCGCTCCGCAATCTGCTCTACGGTTTCGAGACCCGGTTTCAATTCACAGAACAACTCGGCCTCGTCGGGCGTGAAGACCTTCTTCAGGAGCTTGATTTCCAGGCCGTCCGGTGTCGACGGAAACCCATTGGGAAGTGCATCGAGCACCTTGGCAACTCTGTGGTAGATCTCGTCAGTCACGATCTGGCAACCTCCGCGATTGGGGAATTCAGCCGGAATTTACTTTTTGACTTTCAGAACAACTGATTCCTAGCCCTCCACCGAACTCAGCGTCAAGCGGCGGCAGACTGCGTCATCCGCCATTGAAAAAAGTCCTCATGTCGTCGCGCACTTCTGCGGTTCGCTCAACGTCGATCTCAAGTAGCCGAGGTCGGCTCGCAACAGGTCGGTCGTCAGGCTGACCAGGCCGGCGAAAAACGGCAGCGGTGTTTGGGTTTCGAGTTTGCCCCGCATAATCGGCAGCCATTGACCCGGGTGACGCTCGATGAAGTCGGCTTGCGCTCGCTGATACGACGACGGGTCAGCGCAGCGCTTGAGCGAGTCGCTTTCCCGGAAGGCGAGATAATGCAGAAACTCCAGTTCCACGGATAGATGGTCCGGCAGTTCGCGATCCTGCTGCGAGAGTGCGAGGTCGAAAAACCCGTAAAAGCGAACCAGTTCCTCCATCACGTCGAGGCGTGGACGCAGAGGGTATTCGCCCCCGTAGAGCGGGCATGGCGGCCTGCCGCGGCCGCTTCCTACATCAAAGAGCCGGACATACTCAGCGCAGAACTCCTCGAAGTCAACCGTAACGCCACTCAGCTTATCTTCCAGGGACAGACCGGACTCCAAATAGGGAATGACGTTCAGGATGTTGCGTATGGTCGCGAAGAACTCGCCGCTTTCCACAACCTTATAAAAGTCCAAGGTCGGGAAATTGAAGGAATGCCCGAGCAGCTGATAAAGAGCGCTCCGCGCGCTGGCGCGGTATTCCGGCGTGATCACATCAGAATGAAGTTGCGTCATTCGGCTACCCCAGTTTCCCAATGCAACCCGGCTCCTTGTACGATCCTCAAGCGGATTGCGCCGCCGATTTGATGACCTCGACTCGGGTATCGCGGTCGTTAAAGGCAGGCTGCATGCAAATGGACATCGGCCTCAGATGGAACTGTCCGCCTGCAAGTTCGACCGGGTTCATCGGCGACGGCATCACGATCTGAAATCCCTTGCGGTCCCGGAATTGGAAATTTTCCCATGCGTGATAGACGATCAACTGCCCGGGCCGCACGGATGGCGATACCTTAGCCTGAATCTCGAAAGAGCCGACGTCGTTCTTCACTTGCACGATGTCGGCGTCGGAAATTCCGCGTGTTTTGGCGTCGGTAACGTTCATGTACATCACAGGTTCGCCACGCTGCTCCCGCAGCATCAGGGAATGGTCGCGCGACGCAGCGTGAATGCTCCAGCGGGTGTGTCCGCCGGTGAGCACGAGAGGATAGTTGCCACCAACCGAAGGCGGGTTCTTGTGGGCGGGCAGCTCCTCGCCCAACTCCAGGTAAAGCTCATGATCGATGTAGAACTGGATCCGCCGAGTGAGCGTCGGATAGACCATCTTCTGCTCGGTATGCCAGGTGAACGGGGAGATGGTCTCGCCGGGCTTGATATCGCAGGCATTGCCAATCGAGTTAGCGCTGCTCCCCACCCCGGTGTAGCGGGCATAGCCCTTCTTCTTGAGCTCCTCCCATTCGACACCCTTCAAGTTGCTCGAGGTCCTGATCAGCTCGCTGGCGACCTTGTTATCGTCGGTTGGACCGAACTTGCCACCCATGCTGAAGTCGTCGTAAATCGCGTCGAGGCTGCGCTCCTGGCCGGTGCGGTCTTTGACGCTATGGATGCCCCGCGCTTTGGCGCGTTCCTGGACCTTTTTCGCCAGCAGAGCGGAAATTTCCCAATCCGACTTGGCCTCGTAATAACTCGAAACCTTGGAGCCGGCGTGGATAAACGGCGCCAGCGGAGTGTTCCACTTGTGCTCGTCACGCTCGTACCAGGCGGTGACCGGAAGGACGTAGTCGGAGTAAAGCGCGGACGACGACATCCGCGAGTCGAGCGTCACGAAAGCACTCAGGTTGGGGAACAGATGCTTAAAGAGTTGCTGATACCCCCTAAGCCTTCGCACGATGTTGCTGCCGACTTCGAAGATGACGCGCGGAGGATGGCCTTGGGGGGGCGATACGCTCTGCCATCCCTTGTCGAGAGATTCTTTCAGGTAATCGCTCGGGTGGCGTTTCAGGTATGGGTCCCAGTTACCCGCACCCTCGGAGAGTTCCTTGACCCCGCCGTGGATCTGCCAGAAGATCGTGCCCGACGTAAACGGCTGGCCTGTCTTCATACCTTCGCGTGAGAACTCATAAGTGACCATCTCGTCCGTATAGCCGTGCATCTTCAGATTGGCTGCCTTCGCGAGCATCTTGCCCATGAAGATCGCGCTGCTAATGCCAGACGCAGGAGTGCCGACGAACCGATCGAAGCCGTCGTTGCACAGGAACGGAAACGCGCTGTAACCGGCGCCCTTCTTGCCGATGTGTCCGCATAGCGCGAGGACCAGAATCAGCGACCTCTCTATCAGGCTGCCGTGGTAAAACTTGCCCCAGTTGCTGCTGGTAACGTTGGCGACGGTCTTTGCTTTGGCTATATCGCGCGCCAGGCCGCGGATTAAGTCCGGATTGGTGCCAGTGACTTGCGCCGCCTGCTCGGGCGAATAGTCCTTGAGCAGTTTCTCCTTCAGAATCTCGAATACCGGGCGGACCTTGACCTTGCCTTCGAGCGTCTGAACCTCGAAAGTTCCCTCCAGGCTGGGCGCGAGGCCGGCGAGATTGAGGCTGGTCATCGGCGGCTCTTTTGGCGTTTTCGTGGCTTGATCGAAGACGTAAAAGCGCTCGTCGCTCCCGCCCTGCTTCAGGTCCTTTTCACGCAGGAACCGGTGGGTGTCGTCGCGCACCAGCAGCGGCATATCGGTCTGTTCGCAGAGGAAGTCCCGGTTGTAGAGTTTCTCCGCTACGATCACCTGCGCGAGCGACATGGCGAGCGCGGCATCCGTGCCGGGCTTCACCGGGATCCACTGGTCGGCATGGATCGCCGATGCGCTGTAGTCGGGAGTGATGGTTACTATTCGCGAACCGTTGTAGCGGGCTTCGGTCAGGAAATGCGCATTGGGTATTTGGGTATAGAGCGGGTTGCATCCCCAGATCAGGATAATCTCAGAGTTGAAATAATCGTCAGCCGAGCGCTCGGCGATGATCTTTCCGAAACTCACGGCGGCGCCGTGGTGGCCATCGCCGATCTCGGTGTTCATGTCGAGCAGGGTGTTGTCCATCAGGAAGGCGAGCCGGCAGACTCCGGCCGCCATGGTGCCCATCGTCAGCAGTGGGCCGATGCTCCAGACCACGCGATCGGGCCCCTCTTTGGACATCGCGTCGATCACCTTGTCGGCGATCTCGGTTAGCGCGTCATCCCACGAGAGCCGCTTCCATTTTCCATCGCCACGTTCGCCCACGCGCTTGAGCGGGTATTTGAGGCGGGACGCATCGTACATGCGATGGCTGTAGCACGCGCCCTTCTGGCATCCGCGAGGGTTGAAGTCCGGCACGCCGGTATGGGTCTGTGGATAGTCGCCGACTTGTTCCTCGCGCCACACGATCCCGTCTTTGACGTACACATTCCATGCGCAGTGGGCCTGGTACCAGCAGTTGACGAAATGAGTGGTTCTCGCGACCTTGTCCCATTGCCACTGGCGCCGATAGATGTCCTGCCAGGCGCCGTAGGAATAGTCCTTGGCGAGCGCGACCGCGCTCTCGACCGCCTGCGCAAACCTGAGATGGGTCAGAGACAATCCGAGCGCCGCGGCTGCGCTGGTCGTGATAAATTCGCGTCGGCTAAGCTTCATGACTTTGGTTCCCCTGTTGCGTCCTGGCGGCGGTGGGCTGGAATCACCCCTAGGTCAATTTCAATGTGGCTGGGTCGCGTGTGAAATCAGGGAAGATGTCGTTGGGCCAGTGATAAACGATCAGAATGTCGATCAACTCGGACTTCTCCCCGCGCTTGCGCTTCGCCATCTCACTTTTCAGGGTATCGAGAGCGCCGTCCGTTGCGGGGCCGAACAGCGATCGCAGGTACTCGATCGGGATCCGCGGCCTGGACTGATCGAGGCTGCCGTTAGCCGCTAATCCGGGGGGCGACAGCGGAGGGATGTAATAGATGTTGGGTTCGGTGCCGAACTCTGCGTGCAGCGGCAGGGCGACCTTCCATTGCTTCACGAGCTTGTAAATCGGCCCTTTCGCGTCATCAAGATAACCCACGTAGCGAAGGCGGCCCGGGCATTGGCGCGCGCAGGCCGGCGCGACGCCTTTTTCGACCCGCGGGAAGCAGAATATGCATTTCTGGCTAACTTTCTGGATTTCGTTGAAATAGATCTTCTTGTACGGGCACGCTTCCATGCAGAAGCGATAGCCCTTACACCGCGTCTGGTCGATTAATACGATCCCGTCGCCGGCACGCTTCTCGATCGCGCGCCGCGGACAGGCTTCCATACATGCGGGATGAGTGCAGTGGTTACAGATACGGGGCAGATAAAAATAGTATGAATTGGGATAGTCGCCAGCGCCCTGATCCTCGTCCCAGTTGGGTCCCCACTTCGGCCGCTCGCCGATCGGCTTCAGGTACGTTTGGTCACCTTTGCCCTGGTAGAAGACCTCGTCGTGGTTGAAATCCCACGCGGCGCCAAAATCATTTTTGGTTGGGAGCCTGCCCCCTTGGGCTTCGTTGCCCTTGAAGCCTCCGCCCATGGTCTCCCAGTCTTTCGGCGTTCCCCGGCCAGGATGCGTGTTAACGGTGGCCCACCACATGTGCTCCATCCCTTCACGCCGTGTCCACAGCGTCTTGCAGGCAATCGCACAGGTGTGACAGCCCAGGCACTTGTTAAGATCGAAGACCATCGCGAGCTGGTGGTCGGGTGCGGGTGGTTTTACGCTGACGATATTCGCAGTGCGATTCTCCGCCATGATAGTGATTCGCGGCGATGCTCAGCCGCCCTCCCTGGTTATGCCTCGATCGTCATCCGCTGCCATGTTTGGGAGGATGCCTTGATCCCGGCGCGTTCTGCGTTTTGCCCCTGCCATACCGCCACCCCGAAGCGTATTTCCTGTCCCGGCTTCAGCTGGATCGCTTCGGCGGCTTGATCGGGCAGGCTCAGCGGCCGGCAAAAGACCACTCGCCACGTGCCGGTGTACCACGGCCAGCCACCCTTGTCCCACGATGCGCGGCAGGTGATGTGGCTTTTCTCGGAAAGCACTGTGGTGCCGAGGCCGTGAGCTACGTTGTTGCGTCCATGCTCGGCGAGGTCCGCGCGCCAGTGCCACGCGTTCACCGGATGCTCCTTGTCGCCCATGGTTAAGATGGGAGCGTCGGAGCGCATCGGGAACAGCAGCGCAGCTCCATCGGGAAACGCGCTATCGGTAAGGGTGTCGTTCTTTTCCGGGTCATTCCATTCGATCCGGAAGAAAATTTCCTCGCCATTGTGCAGCGATGCGGCTCTGACGGACCTGATCTTGCCGTAGGGCCGTTGCAGCCAGCTAACCCTGATATAAGGAGAAGGCTGCGAGGCCAGCGGCGTGGGCATCATCGGAAGATGAGCCTGGGCGGCGTTCGCCCATTGTGGCGCTGCCGGTTCCAGCAAACTTTCCCGTTTAGCGGCTACTTTTTTTGCCAGCATTACTCAGATGCCCCATCATTTTGGTTTGCGGTCAGTTGCTGTGGGCTCGTCGCGTGATGCATCGTCATGATTTACCGGTGCGATAAACAGACGGCTTTGCGGATGGGCAACAGCAACGAACGCGTGCACGATGATTACTCCGCAGCTCAGAGCGGTGAGCCCCAAGTGTGTGGCCAATGAGTAATCGATCATGGACAGAGAAAACGAACGCGGCGATGATAGCACGATTCCGCTTGCCAAAAGCCCGAGCGCCGCGGCGCTCACGAAGATGACATGGGTCAAGCGCCAGGCACGCCAGGGGTTGTCTCTATCGCCGCCGTACCCGCGCGCGACCATCAAGCGGGCCCAAGTGCCTACTAACAGTACCGCGAGGAGGACTTGCCCCCTCCCGGACCATCGATGTACCTCCCTGATGGTACCCGAATATCCAGACGTCAGCGCGATTCGCAGTTGAGGGTAAAAAAGCAGAAAGCCCGTCGCCAAGGCTGCGGCGAAAATCGGAATCTGCGCACCATGAAGGATTGCCAATAGTCGTAGGCCTGTGGAAGGTTCGCGGCGTTGCGATGATAACTCAGGCGACAGCTCGATGCCTCGACTCAAGAGGTCTGCTCTCACAGCAATGGCCGGGCTGAAACCGTGTGAAGGCTCGGAATGGTTGTTAGGAGAGTGGGCGGCACGGCTCAGCGATATGCATCAGGCGTGCCATTTGCCGAAGACACGCTACCTGTGAGATTGCGAGGGAAAATCACGAGCCGGTTGAATTTGAATTAGAATAAGTGGACCGGATTGCAACAACGGCATGTTACCTTAGGCCGCAGCCTGTAGCGATCTGCCGCAGAATCGGCGGGCAAGAACCGAGACGATGGAACGCACGAGCATATGCATGCCGGCGACACCACGGTGGTCCATCCCAAAACTCTAGACTTTTCGCGCGTTCGGAGCTTTTAGTAGGCACAAGGAGTAACCAATGCAGCAGATCAAAATGGTCAAGGACCACGGAATCGCTTTGGTGACGATCGGCACGCCCGAGCTGATTTATCTCACGGCGCAGACCGGGGAAGAACTCGACGCGGTCACGCGCGAGATCGAATCTGACCAAAGCGTCCGCGCCGTGGTCTTCACCGGCGGGTCGCCCGGGGTTTTCATCCAGCACTATTCGGTCCAGGAACTGGTTTCGATCGCGGAGCAACTGCGAGCCAGCGGAGCCAAGTTCGACGAACGCAGCGAGCCACAGAGCTTTTCACTCGATCGCGCTTGCAGCCGCGTCGAGACGATGCCCAAACCGGCCATCGCCGCGATCAACGGCAACTGCATGGGCGGCGGGCTCGAATTCGCGCTCTGCTGCGATATCCGCATCGCCGAAGATGGCCCATATCAGCTGGGGCTGCCGGAAGTGACCGTCGGTATTTTGCCGGGCGGGGGAGGCACGCAGCGACTGCCGCGCTTTATCGGTACGGCCCGCGCGCTCGAGTTCATGCTGCTCGGGCGACGATTGACCCCGCGCGAAGCGGCCGCCTTTGGTCTGGTGAATGAGATGGCGCCGGGCAAGGCCCTGGAGCGGGCAATGGAAGTGGCAGGTCAGCTCGCGAGCCAGTCTCCGCGCGCGATGGCCCACATCAAGCGCCTGGCGCGATCGGCAATGCAGACCCCGCTGGCCGAGGGCCTTAGGCTCGAGCGTAACCTCTTCATGGATCTGATGACGACCGACTGGGCGATCGACGCGATGAAGGCGTACGTCCGCAGTCTCGAAGAGCAAAAGTGAGAGGAGACACCACGATGGGCAGACTCGATGGCAAAGTCGCAGTGATCACCGGCGCGGCCAGTGGAATCGGCCGCGGCACTGCGATTCGGTTCGCGGGCGAAGGCGCCGCGGTAGTGATCGCCGATTTGAACGTCGAAGGAGGTGAGGCCGCGGTTCGCGATTGCAAGGAGAACGGCGGCCGCGCGGTCTTTCAGAAGACCGACGTTTCAGCAGAGGCGGAGGTCAAGGCGGCGGTCGCTCGCGCGGTCAAGGAATTCGGCCGCCTCGACATCATGTTTAATAATGCCGGCCTTGGCGGCGCGGTCGGGCCGATCGACGAGACCACGGTCGAGAATTGGGACAAGAGCCTCGCGGTTTTGCTGCGCTCGGTTTTCCTCGGGATGAAGTTCGCGATTCCCGAGATGCGCAAGGCCGGCGGCGGATCGATAATTTCGACCGCGTCGGTCGCGGGTCTTCGCGGCGGCGCGGGGCCGCACGCCTACAGCGCGGCGAAGGCGGCGGTGATCAATCTGACGCGCTCGGTCGCGCTCGAAGTGGGAAAAGATCGGATTCGCGTCAACTGTATCTGTCCGGGCGGCATCAATACTCCGCTGATAAATACGCGCATGCCCGGAGGCGAGGCGGTGGCGGAGCAGTTCCTGGCGATGATCCAGGCGATTCCGCGCGCGGGGCATCCGCAAGACGTCGCGGCGATGGCGCTGTTCCTGGCGAGCGACGATTCCGAATGGGTAACTGGCACCGCTATGGTCGTCGATGGAGGCTTGACCGCAGGAGGCGCAGTGTTCGGACAGAATAGCGATTCGGCGCTGGTCGTCCCGGGAAACTTCGCAGGCCCATCGTTCGAGAAGTAGCGATGCTTGAACGGTGCGCGCGAGCCGCACCGGCGGCTGACGAGCGTGCGTCCTGGAAGCTTCAGTCTTCCTCGTCGCTGCCCGTCATCCGATGGCGCGCGCTGTTGAAAACGGCGTAGGCGCCGCAGCGCGAGCAATCGACATCGTTGCCGTAGCAGCAGAAGGTTCGCTCGAAATTCCCGCCGTCGCCCATGTAAAGCGGCAGCATCGCGCGCAGCGCGCAATGCTCACCGCGCTCGCCCGTGTAATTGAGCGCGCGGCCGGACTTCATCATTTCCAGCGTTTCGACGTGGCTCTTGATCAGCGCCGGGTGCTTGCGCTTGAGCGCGATGACCCGGTCGATAACCGCGTCGCGCTCGCGCAGGTCGTCCCAGGCAAGCGGGCCGTGCTCTCCCTTGGAAGGGACGTGAAACGTGAATGCGACGCCATCGACCGGCCAGTCCTTCACTTCTTCGATGAATTCTTCGACTCCCGGCGCGTTCTCCCTGGTGATCGCCATCTGGATGATGACGGTCGTACCGTCGCGAGGATCGCGCGCGAAGATCGCCTCCTTGACCCTGCGGAACACGCCCTCGCCGCGGATCGGATCGTTCATCCGCTCCGGTCCGTCGAGCGACACAGTGACCAGATGGCCGGGGATGGACGGGATCCCGTAGGTCCCGTTGGTGACGATCGCGGAGCGCTCGAACAGTTTCATCGCCTCGAAGACCAGGCGCTTGCGAATCATGGGCTCGCCACCCATGAACAGCATCGTCCTGATGCCATGCTTGTCGCGCAGCATGCGCAACTGATGAAGCATGGTCGCGTCGTCCATCTTGTCGCGCGCGAGGTTGGGATTGCCGGCGCGGTAAACGAAGCAGTGCCGGCATTCGAGGTTGCAGACGTTGGTCACATTGACCAGCGCCGCACGAAATTCGCGCATCCCGAAGTCCGTCGGCTCGCGGAGTAGCTCCTTAGGATTAGCCGCCATAAGTTCAACAAACTCCGAAGGCGGGCGAAAGTCTAGAGTCTTGAGAAGCGACAAGGTGAGCGCGCGGCGCAGACATCAGACGCTGACCGTGGTCCCACGATAGTAATGCTGCAAGATTTCTGTGTAAGCCTTGCCGTCGTTTGCCATGACCGCCGCGCCGATCTGGCATAGGCCGACACCGTGTCCCCAGCCGGCTCCGCTCAAGAGAAAGCGGCCAGATTCTTTGTCTACGACGAATGCAGAACTGTAAAGATGCGTGCGCGATAAGGCGCGGCGAATTTCAAGTTCCTTGCCGATGATGATGTAATCGCGTTCCCCGGTGATCTTCAGCCGATATATCCGGCCTGAAGGTCCGCGGGCGAGCGCCTGCACGTCGCGAATCGGACCGAGCTCCGCGCCGAGCCGGGATCTGATCAGATCGGCGAGTTCTTCGGGCGTGTACGCGACCCGCCATCGATAGAAATCCCGGGTCTCCTGATCGAATCCCGGGAGAACGCGAGAGAGAAACTCCGAATCGCCGGTATTGCAGTAAGCCGGCGGGCTTGAACGTATCCATGTCTCAGGACTGTAAGAGCAGGATTGCGCCGGACCGTCGTAGATAGATTCAAGATAGGGGATATCTTCATCTTCCCAGGCGGTCGCATAGCGCTCGGTTATTCCGCCGCAGGATTTGGAAAACCGTGCATCGCAGATAGCGCCCTTGTAACGGAGAAACTCGCCGGCCGTCGCGCGAGTCGCTTCGGCTGCGGCGGGAGAGAACGCTTTCGTGATGCCCTGATACCGCTGGCAGTGGTCGTCGGCGCACACGTCGAAATCCGGATGTGCTTCGCGGCCGTACCAGCGAAGGACTTCGTGAGAATTGAGATGCTGCCCTGTCCCCGAGCGAGAGGGATTTGCTTTAGGAAACCACAGCCAGCTGCGCGAAATCACCGCGTGAGCTTTCAGCAATTCGAGCGGACAGGACGCACTCATCTCGGATGAAATCACGCTCGTGACGTAGTCTTCGAGCGGGACATCATTGATCACCGTCAGCCCGACTTCTCGTTTCACGAGGCGAAAAGTCCCGCGGAATGCCTGGCGCTCTTTGCGTTCCCAATGAAATCCGATTCCGATCGTTACGTCGTTCAGCGCAAACGCGCACGATGCCGAGTCCGACGGAGTGAGCGTAACTTCAGAAGTAAATCTGTAGCGCCCGGGGGTGTACGGCTTGCCAGAAGAATCCGTAAACGTGCCCGTCAATTCGACTTCGACGGCGGATTGTCCTTCGATCAGCCCTACCGATACGTTCAACGCTCGCTCTCCAGCTTGCCGGCGACTTCCTGAAACTGACCGTCAGGCAAAGTGACCTCTCGGAAAATTGCGGCGACGGCGTCACCCGTGATTCTTTCGAAATGCTGTGCCAGCGGCACAACAAATATTCCGCACAAATCAATCGATGCCGGACTGACCGTCAGTTCCCCCGTATGAAAGACCTCTGGCCGATGTTTTCCCCGCGGAAACAGATATGTGACCCATTCCCCTTTCTCATGGAAGACCGCGATGTTGACCAGCGGTTCTGGCCGTTTGCCGGTCGTTTCCGCGAGCAGATCGATGGCGCGATCCATTCGATGGATCAAAGCGGATCGATCCCGCCCACGGAGCAGGAATACATTTCTCGCGTAATTCGGAACAGTGATGCCGGTCAGTCCAGCGGTGTCCTTCTCGATCGGAAACAAGCCCCGCGAGCCTGCCTGAAAGTGCATGTGGTCTGGTGCGGATGCTCCGCATTCCGGACCGTTATAGACGACGAAATATCCAGGGAGGGCTGCGGCAATGTCGAGCATATTTCCGAACTGATTAGCGATGCGCTGCGAGCCGTGTTCTCTGTGAGCGATCGTCAGGTGACGATCCACGATCGGAAACGGGTTGCAGTAGATCGTGAAGTCCTCATCGAAACGCAGACCCTCTTCCTCCGAAGGCAGATTCCCCGCACATAGGAAGCAGGGGCGTTTCGCAACCGACTCCTGGTCAACCGGCGCCGTTGTGCTACCCATACGATGAGGAATATGGCGGATGAAGATGTCGAACCAATCGATCCGTACCGGCCGTGTCTTCGCCCGCGCAAGGCCTTCAATGCCTTTCGCAAGCTGCGGCCATGCCCGCGCCTGCCGTCTGAACAGTTCTTCTATTTCCTGGATCATCCCCGCATTCGAGCCTGAATCTCGATAGTTCGGAGCCAGTCCTTGTACAGATCGTATCGATTAGCAACCTCGAGAGGCAGCGCGCTATCGCTATTGCCTTCCCAGCGACGGCAAAGATAGAGGGACTCGTAGATCCGGGCGATCTCGTAGTCGCGGCTGATGCGCAAAGCTACCGCGTAGTCCTCGCCATAGCTGACATTCGGAAATCCGATACGGCGCAGCACCGCGGTATTGAATGCGCGCGGCGCGCCGAGACCGTTGACGCGGAGTGCATTGTTTCTTCCGTTCTCGCGGCTCCACTCGCGGTGATCGATTAGACCCGGCGGGATCTCGTTCAAGGAAAAATCAACCATCGTGTAGGAACCTATGGCCATCGCATAAGGTCCGGCTTCAAGTTCCGCAACGATCCGGCGAAGGACGCCGTCATTGACGTACAGGTCGTCAGAATCAAGCTGGACGGCGCATTGTCCGCAGTCGGTGGAGTAAATCGCCTCGTTCCAACATCCGCCGATTCCAAGGTCCCGGCGTTCGGGAACGATGTGCTTAAGGCGCGAATCGCCAATACCGCGCAGGATTTCCGTCGTCCGATCCGTCGAATGGTTATCGACGACGATCACATTGAAATCGAAATCGGCGCTCTGGACGAGGGCGCTTTGAATGGCGTCGAGAATTGTCCGCTCGCGATTCCGAACCGGTATGACGACGCTGGCTTTTACCGGAAATGTTTCCGCCGCGGCTGGAACGTTCTCGAAGTGCGGCTGCAACCAGGCGCCGATTCGTTTGAGATGCGCCGTCGCGATGCGCTCCATTTCGATTTGGTAATCGCGATTGCGCGGATCCACATAGTCGAATTGCTTTTGACCCGTCGGCCGCGCATCAATCATCGACGCGCTGTACAACGGTTCGGGAATCCGCACGATAGCGCGTTTTTCCGAAATCCTTAACCGCAGGTCGTATAGTCCTCCCCATTTCCAGGCGCTGTCGATTCCTGACTGCCGCGCAGCCTGAACCGCCACCCCCACTACCGGGCCAAAGTCGAAACCGTCGCGGATGCTCCCGCGTTGATAGTCGATGCGAGGATGGCCCACTGCGTCGGCATAAACCCAGCCGGCGCCGGTTTCACGCATGACCTGCGCCATTCGATCGAACATGCGCGGTCCGGGCTCGATGTTCGCACGCGGATCGCCGAGAAAGAGAATATCGGAATCGGCAGCATCGAGGAGTCGTTGAATACTCCCGGACGAATAGTCCTTGGGATAGACGATGTTCACGATTCTGACTGATCGAATCCAGGGGGAAGGGTATTTTTATGCCATCTGTTGCGGTTGCGAGCCGTTCCCACCACCAGGGCTAGCTTTGTTCCGTCAAAAGCCAATTCGGCACGAAGCGGGAGTCGTCCAATTGCGAACGGGCCACGCGAGTCTCGGCTGTCCTGACAGGTGCGCATGCCGTGATCGTAGCACGCCAAGTACATCGGCATCAGGCTGAAAAGTTCATCCCCAAACCCGACCTGAAATCCAGAACTGAACGAGCGCCGTCGTCTTAGCTACCAGCCGCAATGCGTCGGACCGCGCGTTGCGGCCGCACGACAATGACGCCGGCCATCCGATTTGCCTTGAGAAACTCGCTCAATTCCTGTTCCACGACAGAGCCATGGCTGCGCGACGCGTGACGCATGAAAACTTTCTTGCCATCGCGCACGATAATTCCAGCATGAAACACGTCGAGATTCTTGCGTGTGGACACAAAAAAAATCAGGTCACCGCTTTGCAAATGCGGTTCGAGCCGTGGCACCGCCGGCTTCGGTACACATTTCACGCGAGTCCGCCGTGGATCGAGTCCGGGTACAGCATTCAGAACGCGTTCCCGGCCGATTATCGGGACCGCCGACATTGAAACCGGCCTGATTATCCCTTCGCGCACATTGTTGCGAATCCAGTGCGTCATATAGTGATTCCGCCGTTCCCATTGAATGCGCCCTCGTTCGTACCGAATCTTTCGCAGCCACTCGGTGAAGTCGTCAACGCTGGAAGCACGGGCGAGCGCCACAATTGTTTCGATGTACGTGACGCAGTCGAATCCATCGAGGGAAGCCGTGAACACTTCCGGCGTGTCGGCCGATCCAATCAGCGGATTTGGTTTGTAGGGATGTCCGACGAAGTGGCGGGAAAGAACGTCAATTCGGCTACCGGCGGAACGATCATGCTTCGTTTCCGATAGAAGCTGCGCCACGCGCTGCCGGCTGAGACCTCGTGGTTGCGCGTGCTTCATCAGATTTTCATAACCTCGCGGCGGTCGAGACCTACTCGGGGGATGGCGGCTCAAGCAGCAGCGCGAATCCATCGGCGTCATGAAAATCCGGTTTGCCGGCCGGATGGCGAAGCGCCCAGTACGAGAACCCATCGCTCGCCTCGATAACCGCCGAGAGCCCGATACGCAGCGAAGCACGCGGGTGGATGGCGGACAGACGGTCGAGCCGGACGACGGTGTCCAGCTCAAGCCGACTGCCAGTAGAGCGCAGGGCAATGTGCGGGCGCAGCATCTCGTTCGCGAGAGGACCGCCGTTGCGATAGCCGCTAAAGGCGTAGATGGCCCACTCGCCTGACGGGGCGAAGTTGAATTCGTGGTACGCCGGTTGCCCTTGCACTGCGATGAAGGCCTCAAAGCAGGTGTGGCGCCAGAGCTGTGTAGCGAAGCGCGGCGTGCCCGGTGATGAGACCCGGATTCGGGGAATATCTCCATCGAGGCGGAAGGTCATCTGGAGTTCCGCGCTTGCCGAGCGGCGTACGAGCACACCAATGGCGCGCACCGTCTCAGGGCGTGTCGACGGATGGCACCTGAGGTCGATCCATTGTTCGACGGTCATAACGGGCTCGGTGGTGGTCAATCCGCGGGGAGAACGTGTGGTTTCACGTCAGGAATGCTTGACGCGGATGACGTTTGCCCGGTTGGGCTGTTCCTCGCGGGGCGCCTGGCTGTAATCGCCGAAGGCGCCGTCCCGCGCGGCGACCGCGCCCGATACGCCCTCGCGCCTGGCCAGCTCGATGAACCGGTGAGCATCGGGGGTGTTGCGCATGAGCCCGTCGAGGATCGGCCCGAGCGTCTGGACGGAGGCCAGGCCCATGTTCTCGTAGGCTTGATTGACGACGAGCTTCATCGCGGCGAGTTGCGATAGCGGAATCGAAGCCAAATCGCGCGCCGCGCGGTGCACCTCATCCTCCAAGCGCTCGAACGGCACCGCTGCATTGATGAGCCCGATCTCCGCAGCCTTCGCACCCGACAGCGGTTTACCGGTCAGTGCGTACTCCTTGGCCTTGGTCAGGCCGAGGCGGTAAATCCACATGCCGCTCAGGTAGCAGCCCCACATCCGCGAGTACGGGGTCCCGATCCGCGCATCCTCGCTGGCAATCACCAGGTCGGCGCATAGCGCCATGTCGCTGCCGCCTCCCACGCACCAGCCGTGGACCTGGGCGATCACCGGCTTGGGAGAGCGCCACATGCTCATGAACTTCGGCACAGCTCCGAGGCCGAAGCCTGCCGCGGCCCCGACGAAGTCCTTGCCGGGATCCCACTTACCGTTGGTGGTCAGTTGGTCGTCCCATTGATGAAAGCCGCCGCCGAAGTCGAACCCGGCGCAGAACGCGCGTCCGGCCCCGCGCATCACGATTACCCTGACCGTGGCATCGGTGACCGCGCGGTGAATCGCGGCCTCAATCTCATCCGGCATCGGTGGTACGATCGTATTGAGCCGGTCCGGGCGATTGAGCGTGATCGTCGCGATCGCATCGTCAACGCGGTACAACAACGTCTCGTAAGCTGCACGAGTAGTTCTCGGACTCTTGTTCCGAGGTTCCTTCCTTCGCTTCATCTGGGTCCTCCTCCGGCGGATAGCAGCTGGTACGCGCCGGGCGGGAACGGCGCTGCTATTTCGATTCGACGAAATTGGGTTTGCGCTTTTCGACGAAGGCTTTTACCGCCTCTTGATGGTCCTTCGTGTTGAAGGTCATCATCTCGTACGCAAGCGACGCATCCAGGATCAAATTGGCCTGCTGCTTGAGCCACTTGTTCACCGCAAGTTTGCTCCATCTGATGGCAAAGGTGGGGCCGTCGGCGAGTTCCTGCGCGAGTTCCCGCGCTTTCGTCATCACCTGGTCCGGCGCCACCGCGTAATTCACCATCCCGATGCGGCCCGCTTCAGCTCCGTTGATGAAATTGCCGCGCATCAGGAATTCCTTGGCGCGATGCGGCCCGATCAGCAGCGGCCAGATAACCGCGCCGCCGTCGCCCGCGACGATGCCGACCTTGACGTGAGTGTCGGCAAAACGCGCTTTTTCCGACACCACCGTGATGTCGCATAGCAGCGCGAGAGTTGCGCCGAGGCCCACCGCGTCGCCATTGATCGCGCCGATAACAGGCTGCTCGACGTCAAGCATGTTTTCGACCAGGCGGCGTCCGTTGGCGGCGGTGATTGCACCGCGTCCGCGTCCTTTCCCTTTTTTTTCCGCAGGCACGACCAGGCCGCCGGCCGCCATTCCCTTCACGTCGCCGCCGGCGCAAAACGCACGGCCCGCACCGGTCAGGATAATCGCGTTGACATCCTGGTCGGCGCGAACGTCGATCCAGATTTGTTCCAATTCATGATGAAGCGCGTTGGTGACCGCGTTGAGCGAGTCGGGCCGGTTGATCGTTATCGTCGCGACACGCTCGGCCACTTCCACTTTAAGGAATTCATAATCGCCGTAATCTATAGCCATGATGACAGGACCCTCCTGCTGCTTTGCGCAATGTATACAACGACCGGCGACTGCATGCCTAACGGGCGGTCCTGGAGATCGTTGATCGACCAGTGGAGCCGGGGACTGCGATCGCCAATGCCGCGCGAGGCATAGCAGGGCATCGCTTGCGTTGCTCAAAGCAGGGCTCTATAGGTCAATTGCCGAATGTCCGAAAAGTGGACCAATTTTCACGGATCGACCGGTGGTCCGTGCTGCCGCGATGCGAGGAGGGAATGTCATGCCGACCGACGCAAGTGCGGGAAAGCCCTACTACCGGCCCGAGGACATTTCCGGAATCGATTACGCCACCGACCTCAACGATCCGGGAGCCTACCCCTACACTCGCGGCCGCCGGACTCAGCCGCGGCATGATGCGAGCGCGTGGATTCTCCAGGAGCTGTCGGGCGAAGGCTCGCCGGCGCATTCAAACCGCCAGTTCCGCGATCTAATCGCCAGGGGAGCAGCCGGCCTCGACGTCATCGGCGATGCGCCGAGCGTGGGTTGCCTGGATCCCGATCACCCGTTCGCGCGTGCGGCAGTCGGCACGCAGGGCGTCTCGATCTGCCGCCTTCAGGATTTTCTCGAGCTATACGATGGTATTCCTCTCGACCGGATTACGCTCTCTCATTCGCTTCCATCGTGGTTCACGATCGCCGGCCTTTATCTGCTTGCGCGCAATCACGAGGTTGCGCCGGGCGCGCTGCGCGGATCGGTAATCCAAACGCCGCTGTACGGGGAAGATTACTGCTACGCCGTCCATATGCCGGTTGAACTGCGGCTGCGGCTCACGCTCGATTCGATCGAATTCTGTACTCGCGAGATGCCCCGATTTCACTCCTTCGTTGAAGACACCTACTTCGTGAGCGATGGTGGCCCCGGCGCTGTGGACGAAATGGCGCTCGGGTTCGTGGAGATCCGAAAAGTAGTTCGCGAACTTATGAAACGCGGCCTCGAGATCGACAGCTTCGGTCCGCGCATCGCCATCCTGGTGAACTGCCGCATGGGCTTCTTCGAAGAGATCGCCAAGATCCGCGCGTCGCGGCGAATCTTTGCGCGCATGATGCGGGAGGAGTTCGGGGCGAAAGACTCGCGTTCGTGGTCGGCCAATATCACGGCGCATACCGCGGGCAGCGCGTTGACGGCCCAGCAGCCGGCAAACAACGTCGTCCGCGGCGCGGTTCAGGCCGTGGCGCTCGCGCTTGCCGGGGTGCAGGCGATGGAAATCTCGACATTCGACGAAGCGTATCGGACGCCCAGCCGGGAGGCCCATCTGCTCGCGCTTCGGACCCAGCAGATCATCGGGCTCGAAACCGACTGCACCAAAGTCGCGGATCCACTGGGCGGCTCATACTATGTGGAGAGTCTCACCAACAAGATGGAACGCGCCATCGCGGATCGCATCCACGAGATCGAGGCTATCGGCGACGCGGTGGATTTGAGCAACCGAGGTTATTTCCGCCGCCTGCTGGAGCAGGCCATGATCACGCGTGCCGCCGAGATCCAGAACGGATCGGTCGCGAAGGTCGGCGTGAACGTCTGTCAGATTCCGGAGGAAGAGGACACGATGCTCCGGGAGGTCGTCGAGACGAAGATCGAACCATCCCTGGATCACATCGAGCGCATCCGTGAGTTCAAGCGCACGCGGGACCATGAACGCGTCCGCAGCGCGCTGACGGCGCTCCGGTCGCGCGCCGCCGACCCCAAAAGCTCGTTGATGGAGCCGGTGATCACAGCGCTTGGGGCGGACGCCACGCTCGGCGAGGTCTCTGGCGCGATGCGGATGGCGTACGGGATGCAGTACGATCCGCTATCGGGCACGCCCGCTCCCTTTTAGGAGAGCTGTGCGAAACCTGTGCGCGCGCGTTCAGCGCAGAGGCAGAATCTTGATTCGCTCGCAAAATAGCTCGCTGTATAAGGACCCTCACCTTCATCCTCTCTCTTGCAGGGAGAGGAAACAGAGTTGCGCAAAGCTCTCCTTCTAGGACGCACAATGGAAGCTGAAACTCGACACGGTAAACGGGTACGAGTGCTGATCGCGATTCTCGGCCTCGACCAGCATGAGACGGGAGCGTTGGCTGTCAGCGCGATGCTTCGCGATGCGGGGGTGGAGGTGATCTATCTCGGGCGGTTTGCGTCGCCCGAATCGGTCGCCGCGGCTGCGGTCGAAGAGTCGGCCGACGTGGTCGGCATCAGCTGTCATTCGTGGGAGTACATCCATTATCTGGACGACCTGCTCCGAGCCCTCGAGCGAGGGGGCGAGCGCATCCCGCTCATGATCGGCGGGTCGATTATCAGCCCTTCCGACAAAGCGCGCCTGCTCGAAAAGGGCGTGTCCGCCGTCTTCGGCGCTGGAGCGTCGAGCGACGATATCGTCGCGACAGTTCGAAAGCTCGCCGGAGCCAGGGATTCCTAGCCGCTCTGCAACCCGCGGCTTTCCCCGGCGGACGGCGCACAGTGCATTAGCGACTTGAGCCCGACCTTCGCCATTCGAATATCCGACGGCAGCAGCATGCCGACGAGCCATGGATAGTCCCGGCGAATGTTGCTGGTGTAGTAGCTCGCGTACAGGCAGCCATCGCGCAGCACAACCCCGGCGTATGAGGTATCGCCGGCGCTAGGAAGATCAGAAAGGTACACCAGCCGGTTTTCCTCGACGAGAAAGAGCGACGTGCGCTTGCGGCTAAAGACGCTGCCGAGTTTGGTGTAGCGACCGCGTTCGCCGGGCTGGTAGCGGGCGACGGCGAAGATGCGGCCGTCGTAGCGGAAGAGCGCCGGGCCATCGAGCCGCGTCACATCGCTCTTCGCGTAGCGCCACTCGGTGTACGGCGGTGACGCCATCGCGATCAGCGTCGAGGCGTTCGGGTTACCCCAGGGATTATCGGGAGTCACTTCCAATCGCGCGGTGGCTAGCATGCGGCCGTCGGGCATGAACTCGATATCGGTCTCGTCGTTGCCCTCGCCGTGGTAGATCTCCGAGACGATCGACCAGTGGATACCGTCGGTCGAGGTCAGCAGGATCGACTTGCCGTGCTCATGCCAGTAAGCCCCGACGTACCAGTTGAGGCCGTCGTATGTTTTCGGCCGCCAGAAGAGCCAACCGGGATGATCGATCTTTTCGAACGCCGGCCATTGCACCCCGTCGTCGCTGGCCGCGCATACCGTACCATACGGCGCCGCACGCAATCCGCGGTTGGGCAGCGCGTAGAGAAACAGGCGGCCGCCGATCGCCGCGAACTTCGGGTCGCGGATATCCTCGCCGGGGATGTTCCGCTCGGCGACCGTCTCCCATATCCGAGCGTCGCGCGAGCGCCGCACGATCAATCGGCAACCTTTGCTGCCAAAATGAAACGGTGACGCTGCGTGCACGAGGTAGAAGTGATCGCGCCAAAAGATCAGGTCGGTGTTCGAGTTGTGCAACCCGTCGGCGACCGCGTTCCACGTGGCCAGCTCGAGCGCGGGATCGACGCGCGACCGATTCGGCCGCAGCATCCAATAAGCGGCCAGCATCGCCAACGCGACGGCGCTCGCGCCGGCAACCAACGCTACGAAGTATGCCAGAATTCCCGTCTTAACCTTCCGGATCAGAAAACACTACTGACGCTCGATTCTCTCTGGCTAGGACCCGACGCGTTCGATCCTGGCCGGCACGTGCTTGTGAAACGGCGTGCCCGCGAGCCAGTCGCGATCCTCGGAGGCGGTCAGCTCGTTGGGCGGTACGCCATTCAAATGCTCCTGCCCTTCGCGATCGGGATACCACAGCCCCATCCCGTTCGGAATCGCGACGTTTCCGGGCATCATGCTGTCCGTCACCTCGACGACAGTCTCCACGCTGGCCCGCTTGGTGGTCACGCGCACGCGGCCGCCGCTTTCGACGCCAAGCTTAGACGCGTCCGCCGGACTCATCCAGAGAGCACCCACCGGATCCTTGGGCCGCCATGCGGGATCGCGCATGATCGTGTTGGCGGTCGAGGAACGCCGCTGACCGGCTGACAGCACGAACGGGAACTCGGCGTTGTGGGCAGGACGCTCGTCGCGCAGCGACCTTAGCTCGTCCATCAATTCGGAAATCGTCAGATTGATCCGCCCATCCGGAATCCGCCGCCAGGTCTCATCGTACGGATCCACGCTGAACACGACTCCGGAGCGATTCTTCAGCATCGCGGCGAACAGAGCGTCGCCGAGCTCAGGGCCTTCGCCGCTGAATCCGGCGCGGCGGACTGAATCCGGATACCTGCCGGCGAAGTTTTGCGCCACTCCCCACAGCGATGCGGCGTTCTGGTTGCCGGCGCCAAGCGTCGGGCCGAGCGTCTCGTAGAGCAGGACGGTCATCACGGCCGCCAGGTGCGGCCGCTCGGAGACGACCCGCATTAACTCCATGGCGAAGGCGGTGCGTCCCATCGCGGCCGCCGCGTGCAACGGCGCGACGTCCTCGTCAGTCATCGCGCCGATCGCGCGAACCAGCCGGCGATGAATCTCGCCTTCGGCAAGGGTTCCCGGCATAGCATCGAAAAGCGGGGTGCGCAGCGTGAGGCTGTTCCCGGTGGTGGTATCCGTGTCAACTGAGGCGCCGAAGAAGGTCGTTTCGCATTTTTCGTATTGCGACGACGCCGGGAGCACGTAGTTCGCAAGCCGCGCGGTCTCGGTCGTCGCAACGTCGATGCACACAACGAATTCCAGCGCGGCGAGCGCCTCGCGCATCCGCGCGCTGTCGGCGAGCGAGTGAGCCGGGTTGCCGCTTTCGATGATCATCGCGCGAAAACGTTTCGGATGGTCGGTCAGGATTTCATCGGGAATCACGTTGCAGGGGATCGAACCAGCGATAATGCGATGTCCGCCGACGGGGCTGGTATAGGATTCAACGTGGCCGCTAAAAAGCCCGATGAGACTCGTGCCCGCGTTCATCGCGCCCCGCTTCCCGACATTTCCGGTCAGCACGAACAGCAGTTTTTCCAGATACGAGTTGAGCGTGCTGTGGAGCGAGTGCTCGATGCCGAGGTCTTCGTAAACCGAGACGCTCGATGCGCGCGCGATTCGGCGCGCCACCTCGCGCACGGACTCCTCGGTGAGGCCAGAGCGGGCGCAATAGTCGGCGACCGGCACCTCCTTCAGCGCCGCGATCAGCTCATCGCCGTTGCGCGTGCGATCGCGCATGAAGTCGTGATCGATCAGATCTTCCTGCACCAGCGCGCCGAGAATCGCGGCGAGGCAGAATGCGTCGGCGCCCGGACGAACACGCAGATGGTAGTCCGCCATCTCCGCGGTTTCGGTCCGGCGCGGATCGATCACAATCAGCGCACGCTTCGGATCGGACGAGATCTCGCGCAGCACCGGGCGTGCGCGCTGAAAGCCGTGCGACACCCACGGATTCTTGCCCACGAATACCGCCACCTCCGCATGCTCGTAGTCGCCGCCCAAGCGCGCGCCGCAGAGCAGATCATCGACCCAGAATTCGCCGGTCTTTTCCTGGGCGAGCGCGTTGGAGGAAAAGACTGCGCCGAGCGCGCCCCTGGTCGATGCTCCATAACTGCCGACCAGATGGTTTCCCTGGCCGCCGCCGCCGTAATAGAAGATGCTCGCGCCGCCCCACTTATCGCGCACCCGCGTCAGGCCAGCGGCGACCTCGCGAATCGCAGTGTCCCAGTCTATCGCTTCGTACGTGCCGTCAGCTTTGCGGCGCATCGGCGCGGTCAACCGATCCCGCGCGTTCTGGTAGTAGTCGAGGCGCTGGACCTTGTCGCAAGCGTAGCCGTGCGAGGCGATGTGCGCGCGATTGCCGCGGACGCGCGCGATATGGCGCCCGTCGAGCTTGACTTCAATTCCGCAGTTGACGAAACACAGGATGCAGGTGGTCGGCTGCCATTGATCGCTCATGCGAGAACTCCTTGGGGGTAAGCGCATTCTTGACTAACTTCTATTTTGGAACTTACTATTGAGTCAAGCACCAGCCGGTGCCCTCAACGATGCGCTGGAACGAAATCAACACGATGACCTGCTCGGTCGCGCGGACGCTGTCGGTCGTCGGCGATAGATGGACGATGCTCATCATCCGCGACGCCTTCCTCGGAATCCGGCGGTTCGACGGCCTGCGCGACGACCTCGGCATCACGCCTCATCGTCTGTCCGATCGGCTTCGCAAGCTGGTGCGCGATGGCGTCCTGAGGCGGACTGAGTACCAGAAGCGGCCGCGCCGATTCGAGTATCGACTTACGGAGAAGGGCATCGATCTCTACCCGCTTCTCGTCGCGATGACCACGTGGGGCGACCACTGGATGGCGGGAGCTGGGGGCCCGCCGGTCGAACTGGTCCACCGGCGGTGCGGTCACGTGATCAATCCAAAGCTAATTTGTCCCAGTTGCAGCGAAACGATAGTGCCGCGCGAGATGAGCGCGCGTCCGGGTCCCGCACTCGGGAGGCGAGGACTGCCCGGACAACAAACTCATGCGGCGCCGAGGGCTGCGCGCAGTTGATTCTCCGGGGTTTTTTGGTGGGCCGTTGGAGACTCGAACTCCAGACCCGCTGATTAAGAGTCAGCTGCTCTACCAACTGAGCTAACGGCCCACCATCGAAGTACGTTTACGTAGCAGGATGTTTGGGGTGAGTGAAGGGATTTGAACCCTCGACCGCCGGAGCCACAATCCGATGCTCTGCCAACTGAGCTACACTCACCATCTTCGATCTATTCAATCCGCCCGGCGCGTCGAGCCGCCGATATCAGAATTCGCCTCCGTGGCGCGCCAGAAGGGATTCGAACCCCTGACCCACGGCTTAGAAGGCCGTTGCTCTTTCCACCTGAGCTACTGGCGCGATCGGGGCGAGCCGATTTGAACGGCCGACCCCCTGCTCCCAAGGCAGGTGCGCTACCAAGCTGCGCTACGCCCCGAACCCTTAGGAAGTAACACAGGTACGATCGGCTCTCAACCGACGATCGCTCGCGCATCGGTTTTGTTCACCAATCTATTCGTGCGACCGCGCGCGCATCAGACGATCCTGCGGATGGCGGCGGTTTGAATTCGGAGCACGGACTCGGCCGAACGCGTCCTGTCGGGCGCGGCGTATCGTCTGCATCGACGCATGATCATCACTGCGCTGGGCGCAGCTTTCCTGGCGCGGTCCGTCGGATGCATGCGTGCGATGCGAATTTTGCGATCGCACCCAGTGGCGAGGTCGCAACTTGCAAACCCTCGATTTTGGAGGGGAAAACGCTCGAATTCGAGACTTGGGGATGTTCTGAGTCGCAGAAAGAGAAAAACGGCGACGGCGCGGCCCTGAATTTGTCTCGGCTTTTTTAAGGCACGATGTTTGCTGTACCTCCTGTCACGCTGACAATCTCCTCCCCCGAGACGAACAGCGTCTGTCCCCAAGCAAAGGCCGGGCTGCTTGAACCGTAGGCTCCCCACCGCGGTCCCCACTTGCAGCCCGGCCGTTCTTTATCTCGAAATCGGATAATAGCAGGCGCGCGCTTCGCGTGATCGCCGGCGACTCCGTGCCCACGAAGTCAATCTGCGCCAAGTTTTCCCTGGGCATTTATATTTCGCAATTTCTGCTAGCCTAGCCGGGACCGGAGGGCGGCCTCCTCGCTTGAGACGCTCACTGGAGCACTGACGCTCCCGGCCGGGGGTTTTATCGACCGCCAGAGGCGACAATTCTGCGCATCACTCGTCGCGATCCTCGTGACCGCGATCGCCGTTGGCGCGAGCGGATGCTGGATGGCGGCGGCTCAGCTCGTGCCCATCGCCGTTAACGTGGCGGAGGATGTGAGCGCGGGCGCCGTTGAGTTGACAGCGGGTATCGGCCAGAGCGTGGCCGCGAGTAGGCATCCGGGGGACGATCGCGCAAGGCAGGAAGAACAAGCGCGCAAAAGTGTACTGGATAGCGCCGACCGCTGTGACCAGCTCGAACTCGAAGTTCCGGGCGTAATCGAGTTGCGAAGGAGCGCTGCCGGCTCGCCCGAGTATCGCCAGTTGCGGCTGAGCGATTCGCTCTACGACCGGCAATGGATACCGATAGCGGACAATGAAACGGCGGCCGATGGTTGGCGGCCGGCGGTTAATTTTCTTCGGATGAATTTCTCGCCGCCGCTGGGCGCAGTGGTCCCCGAGACGGCGCGCAACTTTCTGGCGTATGCGCCATCGCAATACATCTCGGTGGCCGACGGCGATCGGTTTGCCGCGATGGCTTCGAATTTTGGCAAGCCGAACGGAACCTTTACCTGGAACGGGCACTATTACAATTACGTGGTGACCACCACGCTGCCATGCTTTCCGCCTCCGCCCGAGCGGATCGCCGGAGATATCCCGGTCGCTTCGGACTTCTGGGCGACCTTCTAGACGATCCTTCAGCGCCGCAGAAGAGGGATCACTTCCCGGGCAAACTGCTCGTGCTGCGCGTCGCGCCCGGCCGCAGAGGAAACGACGTCCACGTTGATATCGCGAATTCCCGCCTTGACGAACTCATCGATTCGCGCGGCGACATCGGCGGGCTTCCCCACCGCGGCGTATCGCTTGGCGGGCTCGCGGAAATCCATCGCATAGCGCTTGCTCAGATACTCCGCCGCGACGTCGAGCGCGTCTTCGTAGCTCGGCCCAATCGTCACGAACAAATGCAGCGCCGTGCCGAAATGCTCGAGCTTGCGCCCGGCCTTTTCCGCTTCTCGCGCGATGAACTCGAGTCCCGTGGCGACCCGCTTGGGCGTCACCACGTACGGCATCCATCCGTCGCCCAGCCGCGCCGCACGCCTGAGCGCGGCTTCGGCTCGTCCCCCGACCCATACCGGAGGTCCGCCGGGAGTCCGCGGCTTCGGCAGCATCGTAATCTTCCCGAAGCTGAAATACTTGCCGTGGTACTCGACCGGTTCTCCGGTCCACAGCCGCTTGATTATTTCGATTCCCTCGTTCGCGCGCCCGCCGCGCTGCTTAAGCGGGACGCCGCACGCCTCGTACTCGGGCGGAAATTCACCGCCGACCCCGACCCCGAAAATGAAATGTCCCGCGCCCATCAGCCGGTCCACCGTCGCGACCATCTTCGCAACCGTCGCGGGATTACGCAGCGGCAGCAGGTAAATGCTGGTGCCAAAAATCAGGCTCGGGTTAAGCGCGGACAAGTAGGTCAACTGGGTCAGCGGATCATCCATCGGTCCCACGAAGGCGACGTGATCCCCCATCCAGATACCGTCGTAACCCCATCGCGAAATCGAGCTGACGGTCTTGAGCGCGTGCTCGCGATCGACCACCGTCGTTATCGCGCCAAACCTGACTTTGGAATTCAGCGGGAGCACATCGCTCATGTCCACACTCCTGTGCGCATCCTCAAACCGATCGAATCGCGCCGCCGTCCACCCGAATCAACGACCCCGTCACGTAGGCCGCCAGCGGGCTTGCCAGGAACGCCGCGACCGCCCCGAATTCTGCGGGCGTGCCGAGCCGTCCAACCGGAATCGACTGCGCGTGTCGTTGCATTGCTTCCTCGAAGGAAATTTTCTGGCGTTCCGCAGCGGCCCGGCTGAGCTGTACCGTACGATCGGTTGCAATCGCGCCCGGCAGAAGAGTGTTGACGGTAATTCCGTCGCGCGCCGTCTCCGTCGCCAGCGTCTTTGCCCAGCCGACGATCGCGCTGCGCAGCGTATTCGACACTCCGATCGTGGCGATCGGCTCGACCACGCTTACCGACGCCACGTTCAGGATTCGGCCCCACTTTCGCGCGCGCATGTCCTGGATCAACAGATCCGTCAATCGAAACAGCGGAATCACCATCGCCTGGAACTGCTCCTGCCAGACTTCGGCCGGCACGCCGGCCACGCCGGACGGTGGCGGGCCGCCGGAATTGTTGAGCAGGATGTCGATCGGTCCGAGTTGTTCGCGCGCCGCGTTGGCGGCCTCCTCGATGCTCGGCCAATTCGCCAGGTCCGCCGCAAATCCGATCGCCTTGGCGCCGCGCGACGTGATTTCGGAGACCGCGCGTTCCAGCCCTTGCCGGCCGCGTGCTACCAGCGCGACCGCAACGCCCTCGGCCGCGAGCGCGTCGGCCACGCCGCGTCCGAGTCCCTTGCTGCCGCCAAGAATCAGCGCCGTTTTTCCCTTGAGTTGAAGATCCATTTTTCACTTCACCGGGTTTCGACTGTTATCTGAATCGTTGTAGCGAATCTCGCGCGGTTTGGCATCAATCCCGGCCTTGCGCGGGAGCGCGGCGACGCGCCTAATGACCCCGGCGATGGAATCGTTCGACGTTGTGATCGTGGGAGCCGGAGCGGCCGGGCTGATGTGCGCGATCGCGGCCGGGAATCGCGGGCGGCGCGTGCTGCTGCTCGAGCATAATGATCAGCCGGGCGCCAAGATTCTTATCTCGGGCGGCGGCCGCTGCAATTTCACCAATCTCGAAATAATGCCGGAGCGCTTTATTTCCGCCAACCCGCATTTCTGCAAGTCCGCGCTCAGCCGATATACGCAGCACGATTTTATCGCGCTCGTCGAACGCCATCGCATTCCCTATCATGAGAAGACTCTCGGCCAACTGTTTTGCGACGGATCGGCGCGCGAGATTCTCGCGATGCTGCTGGCGGAGTGCGCGTCCGCCGGAGTCGATTTGCGCACCGGGCACCGCGTCGCCGAAATAGCCCGCGCCGATCGCTTTCGCATCGAGACCAACAAGGCCCGCTTCGTCGCGCCGGTTTTGGTGCTCGCCACCGGCGGCCTCTCGATTCCAAAGATGGGCGCGACCGGCTTCGCCCACGAGGCCGCGCGCCGCTTCGATCTCGCGGTCATCGAGCCGCGGCCCGGCCTGGTGCCGTTGAAAGTCGCGGGCGAGACGCTCCAACTTTGCCGAACTCTCACCGGCGTTTCGGTTGAGGCGGTTGCCTCGTGTGGCCGCGCCAGTTTTCGCGAAAACATTTTATTCACGCATCGCGGCCTCTCGGGCCCTGCGATTTTGCAGATTTCGTCGTATTGGCGGCAAGGCGAAACGCTGTCGCTCAACCTTGCCCCGTCATTGGATATCGAAAGCTTCCTCGCAGACCGAAAACGCACGCGGCCCAGGGCCGAGCTGAAAACCGTGCTGGCCGAGGCGATTCCGGCTCGCCTGGCGCATGCGCTTGCCGGCGCCGCGGCGTCCAACCTCCCGATCGCGAATATCCCGGACCGCAGCCTTTCCGAACTGGCGCATCGGCTAAAGCGATGGCAGTTCGAGCCGACGGGTTCCGAGGGATGGGCCAAAGCCGAGGTGACCGTCGGCGGAATCGACACTGCCGCGCTCTCTTCAAAGACGATGCAGGCGCGCGCCGTTCCCGGCCTGTACGCGATCGGCGAAGCGGTGGACGTAACCGGATGGCTCGGCGGCTACAATTTCCAGTGGGCGTGGTCGAGCGGATGGTGCGCGGGCAATGCAGTCTGATCGATCGGGAATTTTCGTCATTCCTCTTGAGTAGGCAAGTAATCTAACATCACACTTCTAATCGCGCGGATAAGGCCGGAGGTCTTGATGGATTCAGCGGGAGCGAAAATCGGCGCGGGAGCTGCCGCTGCCGCGCATAGCTCCGAGCCATTGCCTTTCAGGATCAAGCTTCTCTACGGCGCCCCCAGTTTTGCCGGCGCCGCTATGATCATCCCGATCTTCATCCACATGCCGAAGTTCTATGCCGACGTGGTGCTGGTGCCGCTGGGGTACCTGGCGATGGCAATCGCTATCGCGCGCTCGCTCGACGCTCTGAGCGATCCTCTGATGGGCTGGATCTCCGATCACACGCACACGCGCCTTGGCCGGCGCAGGCCCTACATGCTGTTTGGCGCTCCCCTTTGCGGCGTGGCTTTTTTCGCCCTGCTGAATCCGCCGGCGTCGTTCACCGGCGGCCGCGCGGCGATTTGGTTCGGCGTGACGTTCATTCTCTACTTCGTATTTCACACCATCTATGTTCTGCCGCACTACGCGCTCGGCCCGGAACTCACCCAGAATTATCACGAGCGTTCGAACCTGTTCGCGTGGCGCGAGTCTTTCTCCATCCTCGGAACGATCGTGGCGGCCGCGGCCCCCGGCGTCATGATGCAGGCGTTCCACATGACCGAGCGGCAGGTGTTCTTCCGGCTCGGAATCTTCTTCGGCGTCGTGCTCAGTGTGCTCTACGGCTTGCTGGTGCTGACCGTGAAGGAGCGCCCCGACTTCGTCACCCGCGAATCGAATCCGCTGGTGCCCGGCGTCAGGCGGGCGCTGCGCAACCGCCCGTTTGCGATTCTGCTCGGCAGCTACGTCGTGGCCAGTATCAGCGGCGCGATTCCGGCCACGATGATGCCGTTCTTCAACGCCTACGTGATCCGGCCGCGCAATCCGACTTTCTGGCTCTCGATGTTGCTGCTGGGTTATTTTGCATTCGCATTTGTGTCGGTGCCGATCTGGCTTGCGATTGCGCACAGAGTCGGGAAGCTCAACGCGTATCTTGCCAGCTTTTTTCTGAGCATCACCGGCGGCGGTGCGATGTTCCTGCTCGGGCCCGGCGACACCTGGTGGCTGCTGGTGCTGATTTGCTGGGCCGGTATCGGACTCGGCGCCGGCTTGTTCCTGACCGCCGCGATGCAGGCCGACGTTATCGACTACGACGAGCTTTACACCGGCAAGCGGCGCGAAGCGCAGTACACCGCGTTCTGGTCGATGCTCCCCAAGTTCGTCGCGATTCCGAGCGCCGCCATTCCCATCGCGGTGCTTGCCTCACTCGGCTACATACCCAACGCCGTACAGGCGCCTCGGGTCGTCTTCGCAATCAGGGCCATTTTCGCGCTGGGCCCGGCGGCGTGCTCGATGCTGTCATTCCTGATCGCGCGCAGGTTCCCGATGACGGAGGCGATCCACAACACGATCCTCGAAGGCATCGCGCGTCACGAACGCGGCCACGCAGCATTCGATCCGATGACTGGCCTGATGGTGCCGGCGCCGAAAGCCGGCCACGACGACGATGTCGGCTGGTTCCTCGACTACTTCTCCATCGGCGAGTTGAAGCGCTATCTCGCCAGGGGCGCTTCGCAGCCGGTGCGCGACGTGCTCACCGTGGCTGCGGTGTCGATTGGAGTGTCGGCGCTCTCGGTCATCTATGTGCTGCGTCGCGTCAGCTCGTTGCGCACCGATCCCGGCGCGATAACTTCGCTGATCGTGGTGACCGCGGGGCTGGCGTTCGCGATATTCGTTTTTCACCTGATGCGCCTTGGACCTGCGCGCCGGCTTGCGGCGGGTGAGGTGCCGGCCGACGCCATCCGTGCCCATCTCGGCCAGGTAGTCGAAGCTCTGCGAGAGGGCGCCCCCATCGCCGTGGCCGCGTCCGGTGTCGCGGACCGCGGCTAGTTGATAAAAGATGATCCTCCCTGTGCTGAATGCGACCGCAATCGCCGGCACGGGGATTCGTCTGGAGTAAAAACCTATGCCCAAGACTTCCTATCGCGTGCACCCCGAGACCGCCGTGCTGACCAGGGGCTTCGACCCGGCGTTGTCGGTCGGCTCGGCCAGACCGCCGGTTTATCGCAGTTCCACCTTCGTCTTTCCAAGTCCGGAGGCGGCGGAGCGCGCGTTTGGAATTGTGCTGGGCAAAATCCGTCCGATTGCCGGCGATCGTCCCGACCTGATCTATGCCCGCCTGAACCATCCCAACGCCGAAATCCTCGAGCAACAACTCGTGCCGCTCGAGCGCGACGCCAACTCCGCCGCCGTCTTCAATTCCGGCCTGGCCGCGATCTTTACCGTGATGCTCGCGTTCCTGGAACGGGGCGGCTCGCTCATCTACACGCAGCCTCTCTACGGCGGAACCCAACACTTGATCCACCAGATAATCGAACCGCTCGGTTTTGACGCGCGCGGGGTTCCTGCGGGCAATACCGGGGCGCTGACCCAGGCAATTGAACAGGCGGACAACCTGAGCCTCGTTCTGATCGAGACTCCCGCCAATCCCACGCTGGTGATGACCGACATCGCGCAAGCGGCCGCCGCGGTCCGCCGCAAGCCCAAGCGCCCCTTGCTCGCCGTCGACAACACTCTGCTCGGTCCGACCTTTCAGCATCCGTTGATTCACGGCGCGGACCTCGCGATTTACTCGGCGACAAAGTTCCTCGGCGGATTCAGCGACTTGCTGGCCGGCGCGGTGATTGCGACGGACGCTGAACTGATCCAGGCCCTGACCGGAGTTCGCGCGCTGCTGGGCAACATCCTGCAGGCTGACGAATGCTGGATGCTCGATTCGCGGCTTTCGACCGTCGCGCTCAGGATGAACCGGCAAAGCAAGAACGCGCAGCGCATCGCCGAGCAGTTGGCCAAGCATCCACGCGTCAAACGCATCATCTATCCGTCGCTGTTCACCGACGCCGCCCAGATAAAGATTCGCGACGCGCAAACCGACTACCCGGGTTCGCTCCTGTCGATCGAGGTTGAGGGCGGAAAGACCGGCGCCTTTGAATTCCTGCGCCGCTTGAAGATCGCCAAGAACGCCGTCAGCCTGGGCGGTGTCGAAACTCTCGTAACCCATCCGATGACGACCACCCACAGCGAACTGTCGCCCGAGGAATTGTCGGCCGCCGGAATCAGCGACGCGCTGGTCCGCATCTCGGTCGGTATCGAGCATTGGCGCGATCTGCTGGACGAGTTCACCCGCGCGCTCGGTTGATCCGGCGCCCGACACGGGAAGGCGATGGGGGTTGGGTCTAGGAGCCGGTCCCCGTGAGGCTGATGTTATGCGGGCTGGCCGCATCGCCGACAGCGCTGACCCCGAGCGTCGCGCTCTCCGCGATCCGACCTTGTCGGCGTGAGCGTCACCGTGTACGTGCACGATGTGCCGCCGACGCCAGCGTCGCCCGCAGGTCCCGGCCGTCACCGAGAAGTCGGGCTTTCCGCGTGATGGTGCCGCTGAAGCTTTCGCTAATCGCGCAGCTCGAGATCGCCGCTGTTGGTCACAGTGACCGTCTTCGCCGCCGACGTCTGGCCTTTACTTCAGCGTGCCGAACGAGAGCGCCGCCGGAGACGGCGCCTGGAGCGGCGTAACTCCGGTTCCGCTGAGATCGACCGTGTACCCGGAGGGATTAACCGTATCGGGGCTGTCGGTAACCGATAAGCGTCGCCGATTCCGTACCCAGACCGTCGGAGCAAAAGTGACATCAGCGTACAAGCGGTCTTGGCCGGCCAGCGTGGAGGTGCAGGTGCCGCCTGTGATGCAGAAGTCGGCGGCGGCGGGCCCGCTCAAGCCTTCGCTCAGCGAGACGGAGTTGATCTGATGATTGTCACGCTGAAGGACTTGGTCTTCGTGGAGCCATCCTGGCCACGCTGCCGAATGAGTCCGTGGCAGGGGTAATGTCATGTCAACCGTGCCGGTGCCGCTGGCGTTCACGGTCTGCGGGCTGGTCGAGGTGTTGTCGCTGACCGTCAGCGTCGCACTCTGGGCGCCGAACACGCTCGGGGCGAAGCCGATCGCGATCGTGCAGGTCGAGTTGTGCGGCAGACCGATCCCGCTCGACGGACAGGTCGAAGCTCCCACGGCGAATTCAGTCGGATTGTTTGATGAAACGTTATTCACGAGCATCGCTGCGCGGCCGCTGTTTTTGATAGCCAGGTTCTTCGTGACCGTGTCGCCTACGGCAAGGTTGCCGAATGCAAGCGATGCCGGCACTGATGCCACGGGGGTCGGCGTCGCGGTTGGTGTGGCCGTCCGGGTCGCCGTTGCCGTCGCCGTCTTGGTCGCCGTCGCGGTTGCTGTCGGGGTTGCCGTCGCTGAGGCTGTTGGCGTCGCGGTGGGCGTCGGCAAAGGTGTTCCTCCGCCGCCAAATGCAATCACGTTGGCCGAGTAGGCTGGAAAGCTGTACGAAAACGTTGACGACAGCCCCGTCATGGGATTGGTCGCGACGTCTGCTGACCCGATACCCGTCTCGGCCGCGTCGTCTTGCGCGATGCCATAGGAATACAAAGTGCCGGTGCTCGCCGGCGTCACGCCGCTGATAGTGATGTTTGCGTTCAGCGCGTTGCTCGCGCTCTTGTTCACGACCAGGAGCGTCAACCCTCCGCCAGTCCGCTCAGCCGCGCACACGCTAAGCAGCGGATAGTCGCTCGCTGAGCTGACTAGCTGGTCGCCGCCGCGGGCGAAGTGTTGCAGCAGCCTTTCGACGTAAAATGTTGGATAGGTGTCAGCCGGCCCGGGCGGGTTTGCGTTGTCAACGATTCCGTAGTCGCCGTATTTGCGCCATCCGTAGAGAGTCGCGGAATTATTGTTGCCGGTTTCCTGGCCGTTGCGCAGATCCCACCAGACAACTGAGTTGAACTCGGTGTTCATCGCGGCGCAAATGCTGTCGGCCATGAACAGCCCGTTCACCAGGCTGGTCGTCTGCTTGCCGGGATTGTTGGAGACGGAGTTGTTCTCGGTGTTGTCCAGTTCGACGCCGGTGGCCACGACAGCGCCCAGGTAGTCGTTCAACTGCTGGCGAAGATCGGCGGCGTCGGTGCTCCATGTACTATTGGAAAGCAGCAGTCCTTGATCGTACTCATCGCCCGGCGATTGCGCGTAGCGATGGTAGATCAGGAAATCCGGAGTTACGCCGAGGCTCTTCATCGTGGCGAGCATCACCGGCGTCCAGCCGTTGTGCGTTACCCCGGTTCGCGGATTTTTCACTGGGTGATTGGTGTTGTTTACGTAACTGTCCTCGCCGGGAACCGCGACGGCGCCGACCTTGATAGTAGGGTCCATCGCCTTCATCTGGGTGTAGTATTGCTGGAAGCGATCCGCATAGGTGTAGGGGTCGTGTGGGACGGTGTTATTGTCGGTCTCCCATGAGCCGTAGCACTCGTTGCCTATTTCCCAATACTTAAACCCGTACTTCTTGGTGACATTGGATTCCTGGACCCACGCGGCAGCTTCCGCCGGCGTGCCCGATCCGTAATTGGCGGTGACGTAGACCTGCGCGCCGATAGCAGTGGCAACCGGGGCGAACATGTCGAACGACGTTGCCCAAGTCTGGCCGGCTCCAAAGTTGGTGGCCCAGTTGTATTCGTCGGCAAACGAGCCGCCGGGGAAGCGCAGCGCTCCGGCGCCCATCTCGGTCAGGATATTGATCGTCGTGCTCGTATCGAAGACCGAGTCCCAGGCCGCAGTGTTGACTCCAAAATGCCGCGCATCGACGGTGCGCACCCCATTCGCCGCGTTCACCGTAACGTTCACCACGCTCGGTGGCGGCTGTGCCGTGAAGGAGACGCTGTCCACATAAAACGTCGGCTGCGCCGCGCCGCTGGGGTTCTGAATCCAGAATCCGTCGAGGTTCGGCTGGTTCTGCACGCCCAGCGACGACAGCGGAATCGTGACTTGCTGCCAGGTGTTCGCCGCCAGCGCCGGTAGCGTCACGATAGTCTGTGCCGTGCCGTTGAGCGTCGCCTGGACTTGCAGCAATTGGCCGCCGGTCGAGCCTCCGTCGATCCAGAAAACCAAATTGGTGTAGAGGCTGGAATCGAAGGCGGTCTGATGCAGGTAGAGCGCCGTGTACGCGCCCGCGCTGACGCTGATCGAGTGGGTGGTGCCCTGCTGGACCGGCGTGGTGTTGCTGACATTGACCGTAGCCCAGCTCCAGTCCTGCCAGCCGTTAACCAGGGCGCCGGTGTACACGGATTGATTCGCCTGCGCACGCGCTACGGCGGGTATCGCAAGACCACAAAGGAGCGCCGCCAAAATCGGCACAGTCGCTCGCGCCAGCCGCAATGTCACAGTTTGAACCATATTTCTACAATGTGTATAACCGCATGGCGGCGGTAAATAAAGCGCCTCGCGCATGCCCGCCTCCCCCCGCGATAGCACCCGCCCTTTCTCGATGCTCTAATACGGAGAATAATCGGGCCACGCGTGAGACCTCAGAAGGACTTCATCTTGCCAAGCTCTCGAGCCGACCTGGCCGACCGTAGGTTGAAGGGGGGAACATGATTATCGACTGGATTTACAACAATCCAACATGGCTCTGGGGCACCGTCCTGATCGCGTTCTTCTGCTCGGCCGCATGCGGCGGACTGCTGGTCTTTCATCGATTGGTCCGCGTCACTCTGCGCAGGGCGCACAACGATCTTGCCGGCTTCACCATTAGTGTCATCGGCGTCTCGTACGCAGTCCTGCTCGCCTTCATCGCCGTCGCCACGTGGCAGGCTTACACCAGGGCGTCCGAAATCGTCGAGAACGAATCGGATTACGTCGGCGGCATGTACCTCGACACCGCCGGCCTTCAGCCGGCCAAGGGACAGGAGATCCGCGACGCCCTGGCGAAGTACGTCAGCGTTGTCATCAACGTCGAATGGCCGATTCAGCGCCGCGGCGTGATCCCCGACCAGGGATGGAAACCGCTGCGTGACCTCGCAACTGCGATCGCCACGATCCATCCGGATAATTCGGGCGAAGCGGTGATCGAGGCCGAACTGCTCAAGTTATGGAACCAGCTCTACAACGCGCGAAGCGTCCGCCTGTCGGCGGTCCAGGGACATATTCACGGCGTCATCTGGGCCATCGTATTTTTCGGCGCGGCGATCACGACCGGCTACACCTATCTGTTCGGCTTCGAAAACTTCGGCATGCACATCGTGATGACCGCGGCGGTCGCGGCCACGCTCGCGCTGATCATAGTGATGATCATAGCTCTCGACTGGCCGTTCCGCGGTGAGGTCAGCGTCTCCGCCGACCCCTTCATCTTGACCCAACAGTCGTGGGCCGGCGCACCAATCGGCAAGAAATAGCGAGCTTCGGATGTCGGCGGACTCACGGCTGATTTCCGAAATGAGCGAAACCCCGGAAGGACTTCATCTTGGCAAACACCCGCTATGACCTTGTCGTAATCGGCTCCGGACCCGGCGGATACGTCGCCGCAATTCGCGCCAGCCAGCTCAAGATGCGCGTCGCCGTGGTCGAGCGCGACCGCCCCGGCGGCGTATGCCTGAACTGGGGATGTATCCCGTCCAAGGCTCTGCTCAACTCCGCCGCTGCGATGGACACGATTCGCGGCGCGTCCAAGGAACACGGCATCGAGGTCGGCGAGGTTCGTTTCGATTTCAGGAAAGTGATCGCGCGCTCGCGCGCCGCCGCCGATAAGCTCTCCAAAGGCGTGCTCTACCTGCTCAAGAAAAACAAAATCGACTACTTCGAGGCCGACGCGACCGTAACCGGTCCGCATTCGGTCGCGCTCGCGCAGGTCGAAGGCAAGTCCGCGCCGCAGGCGGCCTCGCTCGAGGCCGAGCGCATCTTAATCGCGTCCGGCTCGGGCGAACGGCTGTTGCCTGGAATGAAGGCCGGTGACGGCGTGATCACCAGCAAGGAGGCGCTGGTGCTGGACACGATGCCCGCGAGCGTGGCCGTGATCGGCGCCGGCGCAGTCGGACTCGAGTTCGGCTATTTCTACAGCGCGTTCGGCGCCAGGGTGACGATCGTCGAGATCGAAAAGCAGATGCTCCCCGGCTTCGACGCGGAAGTCGCCGAGGAGATCCGCCGCGCCTTCGTCAAGCGCGGGGTCAAGGTGATGCTCGGGCATGGCTACAAGTCGATGGAACGCAAGGGCGGCCTGTGGTCGGTCACAGTGACGGCTGACGGCGCCGAAAAATCCATCGACGCCGAGGTCGTGCTCGTGGCAGTCGGCCGCACCCCGCTCAGCCGGAACATCGGGCTCGAAAAAATTGGGGTCGAGCTCGAGCGCGGCGGCTTCATCAAGATCAACGACTCGTTCCAGACCACCGTCCCGAGCATCTATTCGATCGGCGACGTTGCCCGCCTGCCGCTGCTCGCGCACAAGGCCAGCGCCGAAGGTATCGCCGCGGTCGAAATCATGGCGGGGGTGCGCGAACCCGGTTTCGACCTGCTCGCTATCGCCGGATGCATTTACTGCGAGCCCGAGGTCGCGACGGTGGGACTCAGCGAGGCCGAGGCAAAAGCGCGCGGCATCGAGGTGAAGGTCGGCAAGTTTCCGTTTCGCGCGGTCGGCAAGGCGGTTGCGATCGGCGAGACCGCGGGTTTCGTGAAAATCGTCGCGACCAAACAGTACGGCGAAGTGATCGGATGCCAGATAATCGGACACGGCGCCACCGACCTCATTTCCGAAGTCGTGCTCGGTAAAGCGCTGGAGACCACCATCGCCGCAATCGGCAAGACCGCGCATCCGCATCCCACGATGTCCGAAGCGATCATGGAAGCGGCTTTGGCCGCCGACGGCGAAGCGATAGACTTCTGACGATGGACGCGCGCGGAGCACTCACCGTCGCCGATTTGGGCGTGGTTGACTACGACGCCGCGCTTGAGCTGCAAACCGCGATGCTCGCGGCGCGGCTCGACGGCACGATCGGCGATACGCTCCTGATGATGGAGCATCCGCATGTCTTCACGCTCGGCCGCGGCGCGGACGAGCGCTTTATCGTGGGCAATCCGGCGGGCGTGCCGATTCGGCGGGTCTCGCGCGGCGGGCAGGTGACCTATCACGGCCCCGGACAACTGATCGGTTATCCGATTCTTAAACTCGAAGGGCGCGACCGCGACGTTGCGAAGTATCTTCGAGCGCTCGAGGCGGCGATGATCGACGCGCTCGCAAAATTCGGCGTCGACGCCGAACGCCGCGACGCGATGACCGGCGTCTGGGTCGAGTCGCGCAAGATCGCGTCGATCGGCGTCGGCATCCGGCGCTGGACCACCTGGCACGGCTTCGCACTGAACGTATCCACCGACCTCAGCTTCTTCGATTCGATCGTGCCGTGCGGTATCGAGGGATGCCGCATGACTTCACTCTGCGAGCTGGCGAATCGGCCAGTGTCGATCGGCGAGTTCGCCCTGGTGATGCGCGAGAGTTTCCGCCGCGTGTTCAACTACGATGAAATAGTTCTCGCCGGCTCGTCGCAGATGGCGCCGGCGCCTCGACTGATGGCTGGCGATGACTGAGCGAAAGCATCCCGACTGGATTAAGGTTCGCGCACCGGCGTCGCCCGAATACTTTCGCACCAAGGCGATCCTCGGCGGACTCAAGCTGCATTCCGTCTGCCAGGAGGCGTGCTGCCCGAACATCGGCGAATGCTTTTCGCATCGCACCGCCACCTTCATCCTGATGGGCGACGTGTGCACGCGCAATTGTCCGTACTGCGCGATCGCGCACGGGACGGTGCGTCCGCTGGATGGCGATGAGCCGCGGCGAATCGGCGAGGCGGTGGCGCGCCTTGGGCTGCAACACGCCGTCGTCACCTCGGTCAATCGCGACGATCTGCCCGACGGCGGCGCTGCGCATTTCGCGGCCACCGCGCATGCAATCAAGACGATGCATCCGCCGGCACGCGTCGAAGTGCTGGTGCCGGACTTCCAGGGATCGTTCGCCAGCGTCGAGACGGTGGTGCGCTCGCCAATCGATATCTACAACCACAACATCGAGACGGTGCCGAGTCTTTATCGCGCGGTGCGGCCGGGCGGAAATTACGAACGATCGCTCGGCGTAATCCGCCATGCGAAAGATTCCGCGCGCCGGCTCGGCAAGCCGATGCTCACCAAGGCGGGCGTAATGCTCGGGCTTGGCGAGACCAACGGCGAGTTGCTCGATGTGATCAGCGATTTGCGCGGCATCGAATGCGACATCCTGACGCTCGGGCAGTATCTGCGGCCGTCGGCGGAGCACCTCCCCGTGGCCAGGTACGTGCCGCCGGCCGAGTTCGCGGATTTGAAGGCGGCCGCACTCGCGATGGGGTTCCGTCACGTCGAGTCAGGACCGCTGGTGCGCAGCTCGTACCACGCTCGGGATCAAGTTCAATAAGACAGCGAGCGAGCTTGAAAAAGCAGCGCGCCGCGAAACGTTAGTCCCGCGGCGCGCCAAATCGTCAAATTATCCCGGGGTTAGCTAACCCGGAGCGGCTTACCACTGCTCCTGGTGGAGCTTCTTGACCTTGTCCACGCGCGTTTGCAGGTAGGCATCCTGAACGGCGCCGTAGAGATCGATCGCATAGCGATCGGCTTCCTCGAACTGGTTCAGATGCAGCGAACGGTAGTTGATCGCGTCAACCGCGCGCTGCCCGGTGGCCACCGTGAACGTTACCCACAACGGAACCACGTAGCTGATCGGGTTCATCGCGCCGTCGGCAACCAGGCCGACCGTGTCGCCGATCGTCGAAGGTCCCAACAGCGGCAGCATCAGGTACGGACCGGTCGGGATGTCGTAGTAGCGAATGGTCAGACCGAAATCGTTGGGATGCTTCTTGATCCCAAACCAAAGGTCAGCGGGATCGAAGAAGCCCGCCAATCCGATCGTCGAGTTGATTCCAAAGCGAGCGACTTCGCTGCCGGCCTCGGCCAGCTTGAGCTGAAACAGGTTGTTGGCGAAACGCGGGATGACCTTGACGTTGTCAAAGAACCGGTCCACGCTCTCGCGCACCGGAGTCGGCGCGATGGTGGCGTATCCGCTGGCTACAGGGTGCAGCACCCAATCGTCGAGCTTGCGGTTGAAGGTGAACATCGGCTCGTTGAAGCCCGACAGAGGGTCGGCATAACCGCCCTGGTTATTCTCGCCCGGCGGCTGAGCCGACGGATTAGCCGCCGACTGGGCGGCCGGTTTCTGCGACACAGCAGCGGCGCTCTGGCACAGAGCCGGGGCCGCAAACGAAACGACCGCAAGCAGGGACGATGCGAGCATCATCCAGCGCGCGCCTGTCCTTTCGATTTTCTTCGATCCAGATCTCATTTGCCTCCCCATGGCGGTGTCGCCCCAAAGTCTCCGTTAAGGGTACCTTCCCAGACTCAAGGAATCCATACCTGTTAGTGGTTCGCTAGACTTGCCGCAAGGGCGGCCTGTTTACTCTTTAAGTCGCTGATCAGGGTGTCGTAGCCCTGATTGTTCATCACGCGATTAAACTGGTTGCGGTAATTCGCGATGATGCTGATCGCGTCCACCGTCACGTCGTAGATCTTCCAGGTAGCGCCCTCCTGCACCAGTCGGTAATTCAAATGGATCGGGTCCTTGCCCTCCGGCTCCACGATATCGGTGGTGACCTCCGCCTCCTCGGGCCCATCGGTCGTCATCTTGAGGAAGGCGACCTGCTGGCCGCGGTAGTCGTTAACCTTGCTCAAGTAAGAATCCTCGATGAAAGCGACGAACGCTTTGGTGAATTCCTGCTGCTGATCGGCGGTGATCTGCTTCCAATGGTAGCCGAGCGCCGACTTCGCCATCTCGGTAAAATCGAAGGTCGAGGAGACGATCTTGCGCAGCTTGTCCTGGCGCTGGGCCAGCGGCGTTTGATTGTCGCGGAGCACGGCCAGCGCCTGGTTGACGGTGGTCTTCACCACGGACATCGGATCGTCAGCCCAGGCGGGCGCTAAAAAGCGCGACGGTGCAAGGCTGAGTGCGAGCGCGGCCGTCAACGTGAGCATCGCGATCGCGCGCCGCGGCAGGATTCGCTGGATGGAAGTTGGCGTCATCATAGGTGTCACCCGGTTATTTCTCCGATTTTCCAGGCTTCTGCTCCTTCTCTGAGCTTGAGGATTTACCCTTCGCGGACTCACCGCTGGTGCCGCTGCTGTTGATCAACTGGCCAATTGCGTCCTCAAGCACGAACGCGTCCTGCGTATGCCTGATCGTATCGCCGTCCTTGAGCAATCTGTCGCTCGGACCCAGTTGAATCGTAATGTATTTGTCGCCGATTATTCCGCTGGTCTTGATCGATGCGATCGCATCCTTGTCGATCGGCACGCCGTCGTCAACGCGTATCGCAATCCGGGCGCGCAGGTCCCTGAGCCCGATCCGCATAACTTTGCCGACCTGGACACCCGCCAGTTGAACCTGGTCTCCGGTCTTCAATCCCGAAATGTTATCGAAACTTGCGTAGAGCGTGTATCCGGGCTTGGGCAGCAGGGTGATCTTGCCCAGCGACAGCGACAAGATCGCCAGCGCGACGATACCGAGAATCGCGAAAATGCCGACGACAAGCTGGGTGGTTCGAGTTGCGTACATAGGTCCTTATTTCAGCCCGGGAGGGCTGTTTCATTCTCCTCGCCGGATGCTTTGCCCGCCAGAAACCGCTCGAAGACTTCGTCGCCGGCCGCCATCACCTGCGCCACCGTGCCGTTGAGATGAGTGCGGCCATGATGGAGAAATGCGATGCGGTCGGAAATCTGGAAGACCGCCGGCACGTCATGACTGACCATCACGGCGGTCAGCTTAAAATTCTCCTGGGTGCGGCGGATAAGTTCGTGAATCGCCCCGGTGCGCGAGGGATCGAGGCCGGTGGTCGGTTCGTCGAGCATGAGGATTTTCGGGCGCCGCACCAGTGCGCGCGCGAGCGCGGCGCGCTTCTGCATCCCGCCGCTCATCTCGGAGGGGAACTTGGCTTCCATCCCTTCCAGCCCGACCGCCTTGAGCGTTTCATGCACGCGCTCGGCGATCTCGGCGCGGGTGAGCCTGGTTTTCTCGACCAGCGGGAACGCGACGTTGTCAAATATCGGCATCGAGTCGAACAGTGCGCCGGCCTGAAAGAGCATCCCGAATTTTTCGCGCACTGCGTCCAGGCCGGCCACGCCGAGTTTTGTCACTTCGACGTTGTCGATCACAATCGAGCCCGAGTCGGGGCGCAGCAGCAGGTTGATATGCTTGAGCAGCACGGTTTTGCCGGATCCGCTGGGTCCGACGATGGTCGTGATCTGGCCCGAGGGGAAATCGAGCGTAACGCCGTCGAGGACCTGCTGGCGGCCGAAGCGGCGGCGAAGGTCGCGCACTTCGATTGCATTACCGGCGCTCGCCCCGTTGCGAACATTCTGCGCGTTGCCGTCGGTATGGTTGATTTCGGTTTGGCTCATGGATCGTCGATCGTTACGGGGTTATCACAAGAGTATAGACGTAAGAAAATAGTCAAACGCAAGAATCAGGGCGCTGGACAGCACCACGGCTTCGGTGGTGGCGCGGCTGACCCCGGTCGCCATCCGCTCGGCGTGATATCCCTTGTAGCAACAGACCCAGGTCACGATCACGCTGAAAACCAGGGCCTTGTAAATGCCGGTCATGATGTCGTGGCCGTCCATGTTGGCGGCGATACCGTTGAAGTACGCAGCCGACGGCGCGCCCATCAGGCCGACGCCGACCATGTAGCCGCCGAAGATTCCTACCACGTCGAAGACCGACGTCAGCAAGGGGAAACCGATCACGCCGGCGATCACGCGCGGCGAGACCAGGTACTGGACCGGGTTGATCGCCATCACGGTGAGCGCGTCGATTTGTTCGGTGGATTGCATCGCGCCGAGCTCCGCCGCCATCGCGGAACCGGCGCGCGCCGCGATCATCAGGGCGGCCAGAACGGGTCCCAGCTCGCGCACCAGAACCAGGGCGACGACCGTGCCCAGCGCGCCGTCGGAGCCGAAGCGGCGCAGCGTGTTGTAGCCCTGCAGACCCAGCACCATCCCGGTGAAGCCGCCGATTAGAACGATGAGAAACAGCGAGTCGGCGCCGATGATGCGTATCTGCCGAATCCATAGCCGCGGCTTGAACGGCGGAACGAATACATAAAGCGCGGCGGTCAGCAAAAAAAGCACGAACGCGCCGAGCCGGACAACGCCGTCGATCACCAGCGCGCCAAGCCGCCCAGTCATTTCCACGATCGCCATCAGTCCGTTTTTCAATTTTTAGTGATGAGCAATCCCGAGCCGGGCCAACTGGTTTTGAGTGTGGGTGGCGGACGCGGCGCGCTCGAACTCGGCGAGGTCCGCGATCACGTCGAGGTCCAGCGCGGGCCGCACAAGTCGCAGCACTTTAGCCCCAACGCCGGAGCTTCGGCAATCGTCGAGATGCCGCACCAGGCTCATTCGACCGAATCGAGTCGCCACGGCGCCGGCGGGTGAGCGGCAAATTATGTTGGTGCCGGAGAAGTCGCGCGAGGGAACCAGCACCACGCCCCCTCCGGGGGGCATCGCGGCAAACACCGCGTCTATATCTTCGGCCGCGACCAATGGAATGTCGGAAAGCACCGTGCAAACGGTTTGCGCACCATCCGCAATCAGCGCGGAGGTGGCGAGCGCGACGGCGGCGTTGAGGCCGCGCGGAAATTCCTCGTCGATCGTGAGAGCGCCGGCAGCGCGCGCCAGCGCGAGCAGGCCCGCGGTCGGACGTCACCACGGCGACGTGGTCGGCGCCGCCCGCGCCAAGCGAGGCCGCCAGCACGTCGCGAAACATCGCTTCGGCCAACGCACGGCGCTCGCCGGGTGGCAGCACCGGGGCGAGCCGGGTCTTGGCGAATTCGAGCTGCTTGGCTGCGATCAGGATAAAGCGCACGGGGTATCTTTATAACCTAACAAACGCGCGCATCCAACGGGAACTCGGCCGGGCGCCGAGAACGCTTGACACTGTTTCCGCGCCGGCTTCAACATGATCCGTAGATTTTCCCGTCGCTTGCCCGATCATTGCCCAATCGGAAGACACGCCAGTCTTGGAGGTACCTCATTGATGAACAGGACGCGAAGCTTAATAGCCCGGACCGGGGCAATCATCCTGGCCGGCGCGATGATCCTGATAGCGGCGGGATGCCATCACAAGACGGCCGAGGATTTTCTTGCCGAGGGCGACACGGAAATGCAGGCGACGAAGCTCGCCGACGCGGAAAAGTCCTACCAGGAGGCGATGAAGCTCGCGGCGAACGATCCGCGAACCCATATCGCGCTCGGAAACCTGTACATATTCGAGCACAAACCGGGCGACGCGCAAGTTGAATTCATGAAGGTGCTCGAGATCGATCCCAAAAACGCGGCGACCCACGCCGCGCTCGGCAACGTCTATAGCGATCAGAACCAGCGCGGACTGGCCGAAAATCAGTACCGCGCGGCGGTGGCACTTGAGCCGGACCACCCCAACTACCATCTCGATCTGGCCGAGGTGCTCAGGCAGGAAGGCAAGGCCGCCGCGGCGGAAGATCAAATCCGCACCGCAATCGGACTCAGCCCCAAGAACGCAAAGGCCCACCTGGCGCTGGCGAATCTGCTGGCAACGGAGCCGGCTCGCGCGACCGAAGCCAACACCGAGTTCGAGGAGGTGCGAGCACTCGACGCCAAGCTGATGCCCGCGCCCGCAGCGGCGCCGGCCGGCGCGGCGACGGCGACCGCGCCCGCATCCGCAGCCGCCGCGCCGAAGATCAAGCCGCTCAACAAGCTTTTCCTGTTGACGAAAAATTCGCCGGTATATCAAAATCCCGACGCGAGCAGTTCCACCATCGGCCACGTGCACCGCAAGAAGTACGTTCACGTCACAGGAATGGCGGGTGACTACCTCCAGATCAAACTCAGGAATGGCGCGCTTGGCTTCATCCCGGTGGCGGCGATGCTTTTCCCCCGCGGAGTAGATGCCGCGCCGGGCGGGTGACATTCTTATTCCTTCGAGGAGAGCGACAATGGCCAACAAAGATATCATCACGCGTGAAGTGAGCTACGCGGGCCGTGCGTGCGCGCTCAAGGCGTATGTCGCCGAGCCGGCCGGAGTCGAGCCATCGCCGGTGGCGATCGTAGTGCAGGAATGGTGGGGGCTGAACGAGCATATCCGTGACGTCACTCGCCGGCTGGCGCGCGAGGGTTATTTCGCGATCGCGCCGGACCTGTACTCGCGACAGGGCCATCGCGTCGCCACCGAGCCCAACGTGGCCGCGCAACTGATGGGCGGGCTGAAGAAGGAAGACGGCATCGCGGATCTTCAGACCACGGTCGAATGGCTGCGCGCGCAGCAACGGACGCATTCAACCCGCATCGGCATCACCGGATTTTGCATGGGCGGCAGCTACGCGATCCTGTTGCCATGCGAGAGCCGGGAAATCGCGGCCGCCGCGCCGTTCTATGGCGAAATTCCGCCGGACGAAAAACTCGAGCATCTCGGCTGCCCGATTTTCTACGCATACGGCGAGAACGACGGATGGATCCAGCGCGGCGACGTCGATCGGCTGGCGGCGGCGCTGAAGAAGTTCGGCAAGCCGGGCGAGGTCAAGATTTACAAGGGATGCTCGCATGGATTTTTCAACGACACTCGCGCCGACGTCTATCGCCCCGCCGAAGCAAAGGACGCGTGGGAGCGCACGCTCAAGCTGTTCGCCGCAAATCTGAAAGGCTGAACCGGTCGATCTCTGAGAACCAGATAGTTAATGAAATCCGAAATTTCAGTCTCCGAGGCGGCTCGACGATTTTCAGAAATCGTGAATCGCGTGCGATGTAGAAACGAGACTTTTGTCGTGAAACGAAGGGGCGAACCGACGTGCGAGATCGTCCCCGTGCGCCGAGCCACCTTCACTGGCCGCGAGTTAGTGGGGTTGCTCCGCTCATTGCCGCATCCTGACAAGGAATATCTGGACGAAATCGAACATCTGATTCGAAATCAGCCGCCGGTCAAGAAGTCACGATAGCCGCCCTGATCGCGCAACGACCAGCGATCAGCCCGCCAGCGCGGCGGGATCCAGATGCGGGCCAGCCAGGTAGATGAGACTACCCTCGTCGGGCGCGCGCTCCCGGAGCCATCGCGCGACGATCGTCATCGCCTCCAACTCTCCGCGCTCGACGTATTTCGACTTGTATCGCTCGTAATTGCCCGCGACGAACGCCGCCACCTCGCCCGCGGCGTCTCCCGTCTCCAGATGCCGCGTCATCGCCAGCCGTCCCGACAGCACGACGTGCGCTGCGCGATCGGCCGGCTCGCCGGTCACGATCACGAGGTTGTTTTCCGTCACGACCTGGCTCAGACGGGACGCGCGATGCGCCAGCGTGGTCAGCGCCTCGAGATACCGGCGAAAGCGCGCCGCCTCCTCAAAGCGCATCGCGGCCGCGGCCTGGTCGCGCGCCCGGGCCAATTCACCCAGGATCGGGCCGCTACGCCCGCGCAGAAAAATAACCGCGCGCCGAATCCGCTCCGCGTACCTGTCGGCGTCGATACTCAGGTTGCACGGCGCGCTGCAATGACCCATCTGCCCGTAGATACACGGCGAAAAATCCTTGTCCGGCTTTAGCTTCCCGCCGCAGGTGCGAAGGCCGAGGATTCTCGCCAGCGCGCGAACTGAAGCTTCGGCGCCGCGGCGCCCGACGAGCGGCCCCAGATGCATCACGCCGCGCCGCGCACTCATCCTGGTCGAAATCGTCACGCGCGGAAACTCGTCCATCAGGTCGAGCTTGATGAAGTACGCGGGCGCCGCCGATTTCAGCATCCGGTTGTACGGTGGTTTCAGCTCGCGGATGAGCCGCGCTTCGTCGAGCGCCGCCTCCAGCGGCGAGCGCGCCGGCCGCGTCTCGATTTTGTAAACGTGCGAGACCAGCTCCGCCGTCTTGGCCTTCACCGACGCCGTGAAGTACGAGCTTACCCGCTCGCGCAGGCGGCGCGCCTTGCCGACGTAGAGCAAATCGCCGCGCTCATTGCGCATCATGTAAACGCCGGGCGTATGCGGAAGCGCCGCGATCTCGTCGGCCGGCACGTGACGTTCGATTCTCCTGCCTGCGGGTCCGCGATGATGGTCGTCGAGCAGGCGATCCAGCCGCGTGATACCCATGCGCTCCGCCATTTCGAGGAAAATCGAGAGCAGCTCCGCCGCCATCCGCGCGTCGCCGAGCCCGCGATGGCGTCCTTCGAGCGAAAGCCCGAAATGCTCCGCGAGCAGGTCGAGCCGGCGGCGCTTGAGCGACGGCATGAACCGGCGCGACATCTTGAGCGTGCACAGCACCGGGTTGGCCAGCCCGATTCCAAAGATGCGGCGGTATTCGAAGTCGAGAAAGCCAAAATCAAAGGCCGCGTTGTGCGCAACCATCACCCGCTCGCCCATGAACTCGCGAAACCCGGGCAGCACGTCCTCGATCGGCGGCGCCTCGCGCACCATCTCCGTCGTAATCGACGTGAGCCCCGTGATAAAGCGCGGAACGACGCCGCCATTCGGACGCACCAGGGTCGAGAAAGATTCGGTGAGCCGCCGCCCGACCATCCGGTACGCGCCGATCTCGATGATCGTGCCCGGGCCGGCGCGTCCTCCCGTGGTTTCCAGATCGACCACCGTGAACTCGGCCTGATCGAGCCCAACGCGGATGCGGTCGCTATCCGCCAGCCGCCACCGCCCCATGTCGGCGTCGAAGATGAAATTTGGATCGCCGCCGAGTAGCTGGCGGACAATTCGCGCGCCCAGTTCAGGGTCCGATCCGGCTCCGCTCAGCAGCAGCCCGACCAGCTCGTGGGAGTCGGCGCCAGCCGGCCGCGAGCAAAGGAACTCATAGACCTTCTGCTTGGCCGAGATGCCGAAATGACGCTGATTCGCGCCCGGGATTCCCGCTTCCTCCACCTGCCTGCCTCTTCGTCCTTCCTTCGCTTTATCAGGGGCGCCTCGCAACGGCAACGCCGATGCTATGGCCCGAATCGGGCCGTCGCGTTACAATACAAGGTCTGACAAGGAAGGTATTTGCCGATGGAACGTGTTGAATTGACCCGCGAATGCGAAGGCGTCCGGATCCCGGCTGGAAACAAAATGATGCTGGCAATGGGGACCGAGGCTTTTATCACGCAATCGCTCGGCGGGACCTTCACCCTGCAAATTCCCGCGTACGGCGGCCTGTTCCGCGTCGCGGGCAAGGACGCGGACGCGCTCGGCAAAAAGCCCGAAGATGCGGGCGCGGTGCCGGCGTCGGGCGGCGGCGATCTCGAAGCGATGGTCTGGGAGCAGCTCAAGACGTGCTTCGACCCCGAAATCCCGGTCAACATCGTTGACTTGGGCCTCGTCTATGGAATGGAAGTGAAGGACGCGGGCAACGGGAGCAAGAAAGTCGAAGTCAAGATGACTCTGACGGCGCAGGGATGCGGCATGGGCGCCTCGATCGCGACCGACGCGCGCTACAAAATCTTGAGCATCCCGGGCGTGTCGGAGGCCGACGTCGATCTGGTGTGGGATCCGCCGTGGACTCCGCAGATGATTTCTCCCGAAGGGCGCGAGCGCCTCGGTATCGACTAATCTGCGCGGATCAGTTTCTCGGACCGCGCGCGCAACGCCCGATGCGTTGACACGCCGGGCTGCGTCCGATAATTGTTTTCGTTCGGCATAGTGATGTTTGCAATCGTAAAGACAGGCGGAAAACAGTACCGCGTCGGCGTCGGCGACCAGATAACGGTCGAGCGGCTCGACGGCGAAGTCGGCGCGGCTATATCACTTGAGAATGTGCTGGCGGTCGGCGGCGATGCGCCCAAGGTCGGCACCCCGGTGGTCGCGGGCGCGTCGGTGAAGGCAAAGATTCTCCAGCAGCCGCGCGGCACGAAGATAATCGTGTTCAAGAAAAAGCGGCGCAAGAATTACCGCCGCAAACGGGGCCATCGCCAGGAACTGACCGTGCTCAAGATCGAGGAAATTTCCGCCGGCGCATAGACGGCGGCGTGATTTCAATTGAACCGCGGCCCGGAAGGCCGCTCAATAAGTTCAGGGAGACGCTGCGTGGCGCACAAAAAAGGCCAAGGTTCGACCCGCAACGGCCGCGACAGTCCGGGCCAGCGCCGTGGTATCAAGATTTACGCGGGCCAGACGGTCAAGGCCGGTAATATCATCATCCGCCAGCTCGGCACTCGCGTGCATCCGGGCCGCAACGTCGGCTTGGGCCGCGACTATACGATCTACGCGCTCGTCGACGGTGTGGTTAAGTACGAGCCCAAGGGTGAGAAGCGGCAAGTGAGCGTCGAGCCGCTCCCCGCCGGCGCCGATACCGCAGGGGCGTCCGCTTAGGGATCGTCAGCCTGCCAAGACTTGAATCGAAGCCTCACGGCGCGCCGTGGGGCTTCTTTTTTTAGTAATTTGATTCTTGATTTTGCTTTTTATTTCTGCAACTCGCGACGGGAGGAATTTCGATGCGACTAGGCCTGCTTTCCGGATATTCGGGCGCGCAGATGAGCTTGCCGATGGACACCATCCTCGAAGCGGATCGCGTCGGCTTCGACTCTGTGTGGACCGCCGAGGCTTACGGCTCCGACGCGATTACGCCGCTGGCCTGGATCGGCGCACTGACCAAAAAGATACGGCTCGGCACCGCCGTCATGCAGATGCCGGCGCGAACTCCCGCCGCAACCGCGATGACCGCGATGACCCTGGACGCGCTGTCGGGCGGCCGCTTCATCCTCGGCATCGGGCCGTCGGGTCCGCAGGTCGTCGAGGGCTGGCACGGCGTGCCGTACGGCAAACCCTTGCAGCGCACCCGCGAGTACATCGAGATCGTGCGCAAGATTCTCGCGCGCGAAGCACCTGTCGAGCATCACGGGACGGAATTCGACATCCCGTACACCGGTCCGGGCGCGTCGGGGCTCGGCAAGCCGCTGAAAAGCATCCTGCACGGACGCAAGGACTTGCAGATTTACACCGCGTCGATCAGCCCCAAAGGAATCGCGCTCGCGGCGGAAATTGCCGACGGCGTGATTCCCGCCTGGATGAATCCGGAGCGATGGGACATTTTCGACGCGCCGCTCAAACAAGGCTTTGCGAAAACCGGCGGACGCAAGAGCCTCGACAATTTCGAGGTCGCGCCGTTCGTCACCTGCGTCATGGGCTCGGACCTCGTGGGATGCCGGATGCCGGTGAAGGCGATGCTGGCGCTGTACATCGGCGGAATGGGCGCGCGCACGAAAAATTTCTACAACGACTACGTCAAGCGGCTCGGCTACGAGGATGCCGCGGTGAAAATCCAGGAGCTGTTCCTGGCCGGCAGGAAGGCCGAGGCGATGGCGATGGTGCCGGACAAGCTGGTCGATGAGGTCGCGCTGGTCGGCAGTCGCGAGCGGATCGCGGACCGGCTCGAGGCCTGGAAGGCTTCGCCGGTCAAGACGATGCTGATTGGCACGCCCGATATCAACGCGGTTCGCGCGCTCGCCGAGATTTGCCTGTAGGCGCTGACAGGGACGCGCCGCCGTCCTGGTTAGCGCCGCGGGTGTTTTTGTTTACGCGACGATCGCCTTGTCCAAACGATTGCGGATAATGGCTTCGGCTTCGCGCATGATCCGCGCGACGAGATCGGCGCAGGACGGAATGTCGTGAATCAGGCCCTGGCTTTGGCCGGCCGTCCAGATGCCGGCGCCGGTGTCGCCCCTATCCAACACGAGGGCGCCGCGCCTACCGTCCACAAGGTCCTTGATGTCTTCGAATTTGGCATTGCCGCGCCGCTCGATCGCAACGACTTCGTCACTGACTGCGTTTTTCACAACGCGCGCCGTGTTGTGCAGGGTGCGGAAAATCAGGTTCGTGCTGCGCTCGTCGTTGGCCACGATCGCTTCCTTTACCTTCTGATGGATCGGGGCTTCCTTCGTCGCCATGAAACGCGTGCCCATGTTGACGCCGTCGCAACCCAGCGCCAGCGCCGCCACCAGGCCGCGCGCATCCGCAATGCCGCCGCTCCCGATAATCGGGATGGTGAGCTTGTCGGCAGTCGCCGCAAACAGGACCAGCCCGCCGACATCGTCTTCGCCCGGGTGGCCGGCGCATTCCAGCCCGTCGATCGACACGCAATCGACGCCGATGGCCTGCGCCTTCATGGCATGGCGCACGCTGGTGCATTTGTGGATCACCTTGATGCCGGCGGCCTTGAACGCCGGCAGATGGGGCTGCGGATTGTTGCCCGCCGTCTCTACGGCTTTGACGCCGCTCTCGATGATCGCCTGGCGATATTCGTCGTAAGGAATCGGCGTGATGCTCGGCAGGATCGTCAGGTTCACGCCGAACGGCTTGTCGGTCATGTCGCGGCAGCGCTTCACTTCCTTGGCCAAATCTTCCGGCTTTCCGGCCGAGTGCGCGGTGATAAACCCGAGCGCGCCGGCATTGGCGACGGCGGCGATCAAGTCGGCCGTGCCCACTCGTGTCATGCCGCCGCAGGTGATGGGAGCGGCAACGCCGAACATTTCCGTGAACCGGGTTTTCAACATGGATGTCTCCTCAACAGCCGGAATTTCAATTTCAAATTCTGATTCCGACTAGCACCGGGACCGGACGGCTTGCAAACGCGAAGTTCTAGCTCGATGGGCTTTGCTGACGGACCAACCGACTATGCGGCAGACTGAGGGTGACCGGTCCGCGCCATCGCTGATACTATGATGGTCGCGGATCCGAGGGTGACCGGCCGGCGCGGTCGCTGATACTATAATGATCGCACAGCCATGCGATTCATCGACGAAGCCAGAGTATTCGTGCACGCCGGCAAGGGCGGCGACGGCGCCATTGCGTTCTTGCGCGAAAAATTCCGGCCGTTCGGCGGACCTGCGGGCGGCAACGGCGGGCGCGGCGGCAGCGTAATCTTCCAGGTCGATGAAGGCCTCTCGACGCTGCTCGATTTCAAGTATCAGCCGCGCCTGATCGCTCGAGACGGCGAGCCCGGCCGCGGCAAGGAACAATATGGCCACGGCGCCGACGACGTCGTCGTGCGGGTGCCGCCCGGCACGATCGTTTTCGACGAGGAAAGCGGAAAGACGCTCGCGGACCTGGTGATGCCGGGTGAGACGGCGGTCATCGCGCAGGGTGGCGAGGGCGGCCGCGGCAACATGCACTTTGCGTCCTCGACCCGGCGCTCGCCGCGAATCGCGACGCCGGGAACCGCGGGCGAGCAGCGATGGATCCGGATCGAGCTGCGGCTGGTCGCCGAGGCCGGGCTGGTGGGACTTCCCAACGCGGGCAAATCGACCTTGCTGACCGCGCTCAGCGCGGCGCGCCCGAAGATCGCGTCCTACCCGTTCACGACGCTGGCGCCCAACATCGGCCGCGTGTCCATCTCCGGCGAGGAAAGTTTCACGCTGGCCGATATCCCCGGGCTTATCGAAGGAGCGCATCGCGGGCTTGGACTCGGCATCCGTTTCTTGCGCCATCTGTCGCGCACGCGACTCCTAGTTTACGTGCTCGACGCGGCGGACAATCCCGACGCCGCGCTGGCGACCGTGCGCGCCGAGATCGCGGCGTTCGATCCCGCGCTGGCCGATCGCCCGGCGCTCGTCGCGCTCAACAAGATCGATCTGATCCCGGCGGACGTGGTAAATAAGGCCGCGCGCGATCTTCGCCGGCTCACCAGTCTCGAAGTATTTCCGATTTCGGCGGACAAGCGCGAAAACCTGGCGCCGCTGGTCGCAGCGATCGCGCGGATGCTTCATCGGATGGATCAACCGGCCGCATGTCCCAGCTGAACTACAAGGAATCCACGGTCGCGCGCGCGCGGCGCGTCGTGATCAAGGTCGGCAGCGCCGTGTTGTCCGACGTCGATGGACTGCGCGCCGATGTGATCGAGCAGCTCGCGGCGCAGATCGAGTCGGCGGTGCGCGCCGGCTATGAAATCGTGATCGTCACGTCGGGCGCGGTGGCCGCGGGACGCGCGCGCTTGTCGAAACTTCACGGCGCAACGATCGCGGCGCGCCAAGCCGCCGCCGCCACCGGGCAAATCGAGCTGATGTCGGCGTGGGCGCGCGCATTCGGCGTCCACGGCCGGACCGTCGCGCAGATTTTGCTCACCCATCAGGACCTGGCCGAGCGCCGCCGGCGTCTCAACGCGAGCCAGACTGTTTCGCAATTGCTCGGCGCGGGCGTGATTCCAATTGTTAACGAGAACGACACCGTCGCAGTGGAGGAAATCCGGCTCGGCGACAACGACGTGCTGTCGTCGCTGGTCGCGAGCCTGGTGCAGGCGCAACTTTTGGTGATCTTGAGCGATGTTGACGGCGTCCTGACCGCCGACCCGCGCGAGCGCGGCGACGCGCGCTTGATTCCCGTGATCAGCGATCCCGAGGCCGAGATGCGCGGGCTGGTGGCCGAGAACGTGGGTCCGCTGGGGAGCGGCGGGATGGCGACCAAGTTGAAGGCCGCGCGGCAGGCGGCGCGGGCCGGAATCACAGTGATTATCGCGCGCGGGCGCGAAGCCGGCGTCATCACAATCGCGCTGGATCCCGCGCGCCAAGCGGGCACGCTGATCGTGCCGGCCGGAGTGCGGCTCAAGAGCCGAAAGCATTGGATTGCGTTCGCGCTGCGGCCGGCGGGCTCAATCGCGGTCGATAAGGGCGCGGCCGACGCGCTCTGCACCCGGGGGCGTTCACTGCTGCCCTCGGGCGTGCGCGAGGTGCGCGGAGACTTCGGCTCCGGCGATTGCGTGAGCCTGCTCGATCCCGAGGGAGTCGAGTTCGGGCGCGGACTGGTGAACTATCCGGCGTCCGACGTGTCGAAAGTGGCCGGGCGGCGTTCGACTGAAATTCCGGCTGTGCTCGGCTACAAAGTGGCCGACGAGATTATCCATCGCGACAACTTCGTGCTGATCAAGGAAATCACCTAATATATCCTCCATTGGTAACGGACATGGCGAGGACGAGCAGCGCAATCGGATGACGGTCGAAGCGGATACAATCGCCACGCTCAAGCGGGCGCGCGCGGCGGCGCCGGGGATGGCGCTGGCCACGACGGCGGAGAAAAACGATTTTCTGCGCCGCTTGGCGAGTTTGATCCGCGGTTCACGCGCGGAAATTATCCGCGCCAACGCAATCGACCTGGAGCGCGCGCGCAAGAGCGGACGCGGCGGAGCGTTCGTCGAGCGGCTGGCGCTCGACGACAAGCGAATCGAAGCGATGGCCGCGGGCGTGCTTCAAGTCGAGGCGCTCGACGATCCGGTCGGAACCGCGATCGAGAAGTGGACGCGGCCCAACGGGCTGAAGATCGAAAAGCGGCGCGTGCCGATCGGCGTGATCGCGATCATTTACGAATCCCGCCCCAACGTCACGGTGGATGCGGCCGCGCTGACGCTGAAAGCCGGCAATGCGGTGGTGTTGCGTGGCGGCAGCGAGGCGCTTGGCAGCAACGGATTTCTTGCGGGATTGATCGCGCAAGCGTTGAGGGAGGCCGGGCTGAATCCCGACGCGGCGACCTTTATCCGCGATCCCGATCGCGAAGTAATCCAGATAATGAAGCGCAGCCGCGAGCTGATCGACCTGATAATCCCGCGCGGCGGCAAGTCGTTGAAGGACGCGCTGGAAGGCTCGGCGGTTGCGCTGCTGCCGCATTTTGACGGTATCTGCCACACCTACGTCGATTCCGCGGCCGATCTGAAGATGGCCGAGGAAATCTGCTTGAACGCGAAATGCTCGCGGCCGTCGGTCTGCAACTCGATGGAAACCCTGCTGGTGCATCGCGCGGTCGCCGAGAAATTTCTCCCCGCGCTCGCGGCGCGGATGACGGCGGCGGGCGTCGAAATTCGCGGCGACGAGCGCACGCGAAAAATCGTCCCCGCGGCGCGCGCGGCGACGGACGAAGATTGGGACACGGAATATCTGGACCTGATACTGGCGGTGAAAGTGGTGGATTCGGTTGGCGAGGCGATCGAGTTCATCGCGCGCCACGGGTCTCATCTGGCGGACGCGATCGTCACCGGCGACGCGCAAGCGGCGGCGCGCTTTGAACGCGAGGTCGATTCGGCTACGGTTTACGTCAATGCGTCAACGCGTTTCACCGACGGTTTCGAATTCGGATTCGGCGCAGAGACCGGAATCTCGACCAATCGGCTGCACGCGCGCGGGCCGATGGGACTGAACGAGTTGACGACCTACAAGTACGTTATCGCCGGAACCGGACAAGTTCGCGCCTGAGCCGCGAAACTGAAAACAGCATGCGGGTAGGATTGTTCGGCGGCAGTTTCAATCCGATTCATCTCGGGCATCTGCGCGCGGCCGAGGAAGTTCGCGAGGCGATCCAGCTCGACCTGGTATATTTCATTCCGGCCGCGTCGCCGCCGCATAAGGCGAAGAGCGAATTGGCCCCCGCGGAGCATCGGCTCGCGATGGTTCGGCTGGCGACCAAGGGCAACCGTTATTTCATGGCGTCGGACGTGGAGATTCGCCGCGCCGGGCACTCGTACACGATCGACACGGTGCGCTACTTCCTGGCCACCCTGCGCCAGCCGGCGACGCTGTACCTGCTGATGGGCGCGGATCAGTTTGCCGAGCTGGAATCGTGGAAGGAGCCGGACGAACTGGCGCGCCTGTGCAACTTCGCCGTTCATACAAGGTTAACCGAAGGCGAGGACGGGTCCGCCGCGAATTTCAGTTGCCGCGCTCAAACGATTTGGCTACACTCAGGCAGACGATCACTACGTGCATTCGAGCGGACAAACGCTATCTTTCGTCGAAACCACGTTCCTACCCATTTCAGCGACTGAAATTCGCAGCCAAACTGCAACACGGTGAATCGATCAGGTACCTGGTGCCGATCGACGTCGTCGATTACATCCAGTACCACGCGCTGTATTGAGGACCACTCTGCTTAAACTTTCGCGTTCATTTCGATCGAACCAGCCACCAGCGGCGAGCCAGTTGCCGCATCGCGGACACATTTCTTGACGGCGCTGAAAAAGGCATACGCCGCGGCCGAAGCGGCGCTGGAAAAAAAGGCCTACGACCTGGTGGTGCTCGAGGCCGAGCATCTGAAGTCAGTCGCGGATTATTTTGTCGTGGCGACCGGGCGCTCCGACGTGCAGGTGCAGGCGATCGCGCGCGGGATCGAGGACGCGATGGGCAAGGCGGGGCAGCGGGCGCTGGCGGTCGAAGGGCTGCATCATGCGCACTGGGTGGTGCTCGACTACGACGACGTCGTTATCCACCTGTTCTACGAACCGGCGCGGGAGTTCTACCGGCTCGAGACCAACTGGATCGACGCGCACGAGGTGAAGTTGCCCGAGCCGATTCGGACGCAGGCCGAGGGCTTGCGCATCCGCGCGCTCGGGTGAGAGCCGGCGCGCGCGGGGCCTGGTCAGGCTTCGCGAATCACGTGCACGATCCAGACGAGGATGACGGCGCCGATGGTGGCGACGGCAATCGCGCCGATCATGCCGCTGGGGCCGGGAACGTTGAGTGCGCGGAAGAGCCACCCGCCGAAGAGGCCGCCGAGCAGGCCGAGCACGAGATCGCCGATCAATCCGAAGCCTTCGCCGTGGACGAGCTTGCCGGCCAGCCATCCCGCGATTATTCCGACTATGATCGCGCCAATCATTGCGAGGTCCTCACTGCGTTCTTCGTCTTTGGTTTTTTCGTTGCCGCGACCACGCCCTCGAACGACTGAGCGAGGCGGCTACTTTTTTTGTTCCATCGGAACGCCGCAGCACTTGATTTGTCCGGAGCCGCCCTTGGTGACGATAACCTGGGATTTGCAATTTCCGCAGATGTAAACTTTGCCGAGCTGATTTGCCATTCGTCGATCCTGATCCTCTTGGACGATTTTTTCCTGAATACTTGCGCCGAAAATTCACGCGCCTCGGAACAGCGGTTTGCGCTTCTCGAGGAACGCGCGCACGCCTTCGGCGCGGTCGGAAGTCGTTTGTAGCAGGGCGTATAGATCTTCCTCAAGCCTTATGCCCTGCTCCAACGTCATGTCGTAACCCTTGAGCACGGCGTCCTTGACCAGCCGCGCGGCCAGCGGAGCGCGGCTCAGGATCGCCTCGGCGACCCGGCCGCTTAGGGCGGCGAGTCCGTCGCGGCTGTCGGCGAGATACGTGACCAGGCCAATGCGCATCGCCTCGTCGGCTCCCACAGCCGTCCCGGTAAGCATCAGGCGCAGAGCGTTGGCGGCGCCGACCAGCCGCGGGAGCCGCTGGGTCGCGCCGAAGTGAGGCATCGCGCCGCGCTTCATCTGGGCGATCGCGAATCGAGCCGACGAAAGAGCCACCCGAATGTCGGCCGCCATGGCAAGTTCCAATCCTTCATCGAAGGCATCGCCGTTGATGATCGCAACGGTGGGCTTGGAGAGCACCGCGAGCGATTCGACCAGGCGCGGATCGACGCCGTCGTCGAAACCGGTGCAGAACACGGAGCCGCCGCCGGTGATGGCGAGCATGCGGGCGGCGTCGTCGTCCTCGACGTGCTCGATCAGCTCGAGCATCCGCACCGCCATCGCAGGCGTGAGCCGGGCGCGCGGACCGGCGAATCGGAGCGTCGCACTGACGCATCCGCTGGCGAAGGCAACCTCGACTGCGCCGGCGCCACGGCGGCGCGCGGCGCGGGTTCGGGTCCTCTTGGCGGGGCGCGGCGTCAGACGCCTCCGGCGGGCGCGCGCAGATCCTTGCGCAGGACTTTGCCGAGCGGATTTTTGGGCAGCGCGTCGATGAACTCGATATGCTCGGGACGCTTGAAGCTCGCAAGCCGCGAACGGCAGAACTCGGCGAGCTCTTGCTCGGTCACGGCCTTTTCCCTGCGCACGACGACGAAGGCCTTGACGATCTGCCCCCACTCGACGGAGGGCACCCCGACCACGGCGCATTCATCGACGGCCGGATGGCTCATGAGCACGGTCTCGATTTCCGCGGGAGCGATATTTTCGCCGCCGCGGATGATCATGTCGTCCTTGCGGCCGGCGAAGAAGACGTAGCCGCCGCCGTCGAGCCATCCGAGATCGCCCGTCGCGCGCCATCCGTCGGGCAGTCGCGAGTTGTCGTCGCGGCCGGCATAGCCCTTCATGATTCGCGGGGTGCGGATGATTATTTCGCCGACCTGGCCGGCGGGAAGGAAGTTGCCGTCCTCGTCGCGGACGCGAATCTCGACGTCGGGGAGAGGCAAGCCTACCGAGTTGAGGCGTTTGAGTTTGAGTTCGATCTGCTCGGGCGTGCCCTCGATTCTATGATCGTCGGGGCCGAGCACGGTCAGCGATGAAGTTGTTTCGGTTTGTCCGTACGCGTTCACGAAGCCGACTCGCTTCGGAAAGACCTCGATCGCGCGGCGAATTACCTGCACCGGCATCGCCGCGCCGCCGTAAGCAAGGTTGGTCAGGCTGGAGAGATCGGCGCTCGCAAATGACGGCTCGTCGATGATCTGCTTCATCATCGTGGGCACGACGAAGGCATGCGTGACGCGCTCGCGCCGGACGAGATCGAGCCACGCGCGCGCATCGAATTGCGGCATCACGATCACCTTGCGGCCGGTCCAGATGTTGGTCATGTACGCGGTGGTTCCGGCGATGTGGTAAAACGGCACGCACACCAGCGCGGCGCCGCGATCGGTGCCGTCGGCCATCTCGACGTTGGCGGTCACGTAGGCGGTGAAATCGCGAAAGCGCAACTGCACCCCCTTGGGCAGCGAGGTGGTGCCGCTGGTGTACATCAGGATCGAAGTATCCTCGTCTTCGACTTCAGCTTCGGATTCGTCGGGCGCGGCCGTGGCGATCAGATCGGCCAGCCGCGGCAATCCGCGCGCGCCGTCGCCGATCGCGACAATCCTGTTCGCGCTGAGCCGCGACTGAATTCTGCTCACCAGTTCCAGGTAGCGATCGCCGACCAGCAACGCCTTCGCCTGCGCGGTGTTGATCATGTATTCGAGCTCGGCATCCTTGGCGCGATAGTTAAGCGGCAGGAATACGAGCCCGGCCTTGGCGGCGGCGTAGTAGCATTCGACGTAGAGATCGGAATTGGTGTCGAGCAGCGCAACCACGTCGCCATGCGCCAAACCGAATTGTTTGAAAACCGCGCACAGCCGCGCGACCTGATCGTTCAGATCCGCGTAGGTTAGGCGTCGCGCGCCGAAGACCAGGATTTCCTGCTCGGGTACGATCGACGATGGGATCGTGACGAAGTTAACCGTGTTCACAGCGCGCGATTCCTCCAGCCTGGATGCAAATCAAGTATTGGCATTTTTTCCGCCGCGGACCCGCGCGGAGCTGCGGCCGCTTTCGATCGACGCGAGCCGCTTCCAAAGCCGATGTTCGAGTTCGAGCCCCTGTCGAAGCGGCAAATCGAGGCCTCCCCAGACCGCCAGCTTTAGTATCGCGGACCGCTCGCGGGCGACGCGTCCAAAGGCGCGCGCGATCGAAAGCGCGCGGCGATCCAAATCCGCCAAGGAAACTACTTCGGCGACCAAACCTATAAGTAACGCGTTTTGGGCGTCAATCCAACGGCCGGTGAGGCAAAGGTCGAGCGCACGGCCCAGGCCGAGCCGGCGCGCGGCGGTTTGAGTGCCGGCGACGCCGGGAATCATCCCGGTGCCGGTCTCGGGCAGGCAAAGGCGGGTGTCGTCGGCTGCGATTGCCAGGTCGCACAGCAGCGCCATCTCGAGTCCGCTGCCCACCGTGTAGCCGTGGATCGCCGCGATCGTCGGGACCGGCAGCGCGCGCAGCATCCCCCACACGTCGCGGCGAAAGCGGACCCATCGCGCGACTATCGGCGACGGCGCCATCCCGAACTCGGTAAGATCGCCGCCGGTCGAGAATGCCCGGCCCGCGCCCCGCAAGACCATCGCGCGAACGTCGCGATCGTCGTGGATGGCGGCGAGGACCTCAAACAGATCGTCGCGCATCGCCATGTTGTAGGCGTTGAATTGATCGGGACGATTGAGCGTGACCCACGCGACCGGCCCGCGCTTGCTGTAAAGAACCGCGCTCGAGCCGCTCGATGACATCAGCCGGAACGGAGTTCGGCGCTGTCGCTGCTGGCGATAGCGGGACGGCCGCGCTCGTAAACCACGCGGCCGCCGACGATTGTTATATCGACGGCGAGGTTCATCAGATCGGCCGGCTTGAGCGAAAACGGGTCGCGCGGCAGCACGATAAGATCGGCAAGACGGTCGGGCTCGATCGCGCCGGCCTCGAGCCGGGCAAGCCGCGCAGCTTCGATCGTGAAAAGCGCGAAGGCCTCGTCCACCGGGAGCGCTTCGGCCGGTGCGAGCTCGACCCCGTCGAGCGTCGTGCGCGAAACCGCGGCCGCAATCGCCGCCAGCGGCTTGGCGGGCGTGACCGGCGCGTCGGTGGCGCCCACCAGATGAACTCCCGCGGCCTTGAGACTTCGCGCGCGGTAGAGATGCGCAAAGAGGCCGGGCTCGGCGGCGTACTTGGGACCGCGGAAGTACACGAAGCCGGGATTGCTGACGACCCACACGCCGAGCGCCATCAGCCGGTCTATGTAGTTGGGCGTGATCAGCCCGCCGTGCTCGATGCGACACCGCGCCGTCGCGCGTTCGCCGGTATAACCTGCCCTGGCGGCTTCAATCGCGGCGACCGTCTCTTCCAATTCTTCGATTTCGGTCACATGAAAGGCGCAATCGAGGCCGCGGTCGAGCGCGTATCGCACGGGGCGCGCGAGCCCGGCGGGGTCGTACTGATAGCCGGGCATGAACTTGACCGCGGCCAGCGAGATTGCCGCGCCGCGGGCAAGTTGTTCGCATCGATCGACGGCGTCGAGATGATTCCCGCCGATCATCACGCCGACGCGCTGGCATATCGCGCCCGAACGCGCCAGCCTGGCGAACAGTTCGACTTCGACGGCGCCGTTGCGCGTGGTCGCGTCGGTGAAGGTCGTCACTCCCGCGGCAGCCAGTTCGCGGCTCATGATGCGCGCGCGCGATTCCAATTCCGCGGCGGTCACCAGCGGGAGATGTTTCGACAGCCACGTCTCCATCCCGACTACCAGACCGGTGAGCTTGCCGGCGGCGTCGCGAATCAGGTTGGCGCCCGGCGGCGGGATGAAGTCGGGGGCCTCAAGCCCCAGCAGCGCGATCGCGCGCGAGTTGAGCCAGGTCGCGTGCAACGTCTGATGGCGCAGGCGCAGCGGATTCTTGGGTAGCGACTGATCGAGCTCGGCGCGCGTGGGCCCGCGCTTTTCGACCATCAGCTCTTCGTCGCATCCGAACGCGCGCAGCCAGTTGCCCGGCGGTGTCTTGCCCGCGGCAAGCCGCAGATCGCCCAGCAGATCGCCCACCGTGCGGCATCGCTGAACCGAGATTCCGGTGGCAACCGCGGCGGCCTCCAGAAAATGGAGGTGCGAATCGATAAAGCCCGGAGCGACGGTGCGGCCCGCGAGCTTGATCAGATGAGTTCGCGGACCGACCAGCGGCTTCAGTTCCGCAAACGGACCGTGCGCAACGATCACGCCGCCGGCGACGGCAACCGAGTCGGCGCCGGGATGGCCCAGGACCAGACCCTCGTGAAGAACCAGGTCGGCTTTCGCGGGCGCGGCTTGCACTTTGGAACGTATGCCTTCGCCGCCTGCGACCGGGCGCGGCGGCGTATGGAGCTTCTAGTCGGAACTTGGGAGCGGCTTGGCTTCCTTGATCTTCATCTCGGTCTCGCAACACTCAAGCCCGCCCGGGCCGGCCTTGTTGCAGAGCACCTCGGTGCCGCACTTTTCGCACATGTAACGCTTGCCGAGTACGTTAGCCATCTCAATCCACTCCTTGAACTGGGGCCGTGCGGGCCCTCAGGTTAAACTTAAAGTATCGCTTCAATTCTCTGGCTCTGCGCGAACGGCAGCTCGCTCACGATCGCGCTGCCGGCGCCGCCAATCTTCACCTCGCCCCCGGGCGTCCATGCGCTGTGGTGCAAAATCGCAAGCCCGATCGCGCCGAGCCGCGGCGAGCGCACCGCACTGGTCACATGACCGACTTCTATCCCGGCGATGCTGACCGCCACGCCGGCCGGCGGCACCTCCGCATCTCTGAACTTAAGTCCAAGCATCCGTTTTTTCAAACCGCCGCGCGCAGTCGCCCGCTCGATAGTTTCCTGCCCAAGGTAGCATCCTTTGGAAAACGAGATTGCACGATCGAGCCGCGCCTCCAGTGCGATCGTCTTGTCATTGGTATCGACCCCGACCCTTGCGATGCCGTTCTCGACGCGGATTGTTTCGAGCGCCCGCGAATCGACCCGGCGGATATACGGCGCCTTGGCCAGGATGCCGGCGATGGTCGAATCGATCGAATCGCGCGAGACGATTACAGACGCCGCCGGTCCGCCGTAACGAGGGAGGTTGCCGACGAGCGATTTGCGCTGCTCGATGAAGCGCCACGGCGGAATCGACGCTGCCATTTCAGCGGAGCACGAAGCGGCCAGCCCGGCAGGCCCCTCGACGTCGATCACGGCAAGCTCGCCGGCCACCTCGAATTCGACATCGTCGGCGACTAGCAGGCGCTCAAGATGGGCCCGCGTGCGCGTCCATGCCTCCGAGTCGATATCGAGCATGAGCGCGTCGCCGGTCACCCAGATGAAAGCGTCGGCGATCAGGTGCGCGTGCTCGGTCAGGAACAGCGCGGGCAGGATCGAACCGGGTTTGGCGCCCTTTACGTCCGCCGTGCACATCCCATGGAAGAACGAAGCGCGATCGTCGCCAACCACGCGCACAACAATTCGCCCGTCCAGCGCGACCACGCCCGCCCCGTTCACGACCGCATCGTAACCGCGCTCGAAGGCAGTATCGCCGGATCCGCCCGCCCCCGCCCGCCTGGATGTTTCAGGATGTGCCACGACACTATGACGATACCCGAAAGCGCCGTCGTTGCGTAACGGCAGCAGAGGAAGGGGAAATCACTTTATTAAATGTGAAACCCACCGTGGGTTTCACACTTCCCTGGGCAGGGCTGAGCCCTGCACCTCAGTGTTAAGCGCGAAATGTTGAGGACAACCTTTCGCTCTCAGGGTCGCGGGGAAAGTGCTGGCTCTGTTTTCGTGTCCCTACTCAGCGACGCGAAGAATCCCGGATCCTTCTCTGCCTCGCCCTGACAGGGAGAGGCCGCGCCTCCGGCGCGGGTGAGGGTCCAAATTCCAAGATGCCCTCGCGTTCTAACCCTCCTCTCTGTCATGCCGACCGAAGCCCGCTCTTTTCCGTCATCCCGACCGCAGCGCAGCGACCGCGGACCTTTTTCTCTGAATCCGATGCCGCGCTTAGCGTTTCATTTTCCTCGCCCTGCAAGGGAGAGGATGAAGGTGAGGGTCCGATTACAGCGCGCGATGATTTTTCGCGCGCGATTCAAGATTCTGCGTCCGTGATGCCCGCCCGCTCCTTTCTTGTGTCATCCCGAGCGAAGCCGAGAGACCCCGAATCTTTTTCCTAATGAATTGCCTCTCCCGATAAAGGGCCAGGCTGCCGGAATGCCTCGGCTGCGCGAATGTGTCAACACGCGGCTTTACGACCGGCAGAAGTAAATCCTGGCAAAAGCTCGGCTTATAACTGTATCCCCGCGTATTGCCAATTTCCTGAAGGCAAAGCCCAGCAATGCCATGCATTCATAAAGTTGTTCCATGCAATTTGCTCTATGCCGCCAGCACAATTTGGATTAATTGAGTTGGCGCAGTAGACACAGTTATCATCATACCCAAACGTTACTAAATAATGGTAGCTACCAAAAGGACGTTGATTTGCCCACAATTTTGGACAATCGACCAACACAGCGGTTAGCTTATTCTGTGCGAGGCTCGGCCTCAGTTGGACTTGGTCGGCCTTCGGATTGTTGCAGTAGTAGTAGCTTGGCCTGCACCCCGAAAACTCAGCCGAAATGAGGTAGAGTCCGTCGGTTATTGATCCGCCCCGCGAAACTAGTACGACCGGGAGTTGAGAAATCGACCTGGCGTGGTCGGTTAGCGCCGGTATTTCCGGCGGTTTGAAACCTCCAGTAGCTCAACTGAGGCCCTCTTGCAAACCGTCCGAAGACGCGGTCGCCGCCGCGGTTTGCCAAGCGCTGGCGAACTCCTCCGGGGTGCTATCGCCGAGTGCGCTGTGCGGGCGGACCTGGTTGTAGTCCTGCCGCCAGCACTCGAGCTTGTCGCGCGCGTCGGCAACGCTGAAGAAGACCTGTATGTTCAAACACTCGTCACGCAGCCGGCCGTTGAACGACTCGATGTATCCGTTCTCGGTCGGCCGGCCCGGCCGGATAAAGTCCAATTGAACTCCGTGCTGGTATGCCCATACGTCCATCGCCTTGCTCTGAAACTCAGTGCCATTGTCGACCGTGATCGAGACCGGCGCGCCGCGCTCGGCGACGATCTCGGACAGCGCCAACGCAACCTTCTGGCCCGTTAACGAACTGTCGACCAGCAGCACCAGGCACTCGCGGGTGAACTGGTCGACCACCGTCAGCACGCGGAACCAGCGGCCGTCGAGTAGCCGGTTGCTGACGAAGTCCATGCTCAGGCGCTCGTGTGGCCGAGTCGCTCTCAGGAGTGGAACTCGTTGGCGCCGTGCGATTTTCCTTCGTAGCTTGGTTCGCACGGCCAACCCGTCCTCGGTGTATAGCCGGTAGATGCGCTTGGCGTTCACGGCCCAGCCTCCCGCTTCAGCAGCACCGTTAGACGCCGGTAGCCGAAGCGCACGCGATTGGCGGCCAACTCCCGCAGACGCATCCTTAGTGCCGTCTGCGGGTCCCTGCGACTCCGATAACGCAGCGTTGCCAGTTGGATCGGCAACAGCCTCGACACCCTACGCTCACTCACCACAAAGGCGGCTTGCGTCCAGCGCCCCAACTCGCGCCGGTGACGAGGCCTTACAGCTTTTTTCGGACGATCTCCTGCAGCATGTGCCGGTCCAGCGACAGATCTGCCACCAGCCGCTTGAGCTTCGCGTTCTCCTCGCGCAGCTGCCTGAGCTCGCGCAGCTCGCTGAGTCCCAAGCCTGCGTACTTCTTCTTCCACACGTAGTACGTGGCTTCGCTGATGCCGTGCTCGCGGCAGAGGTCGCTTACCCTCGTGCCGCCTTCCGCCTGGTGCAGCGCCCGCAGAATCTGCTCTTCCGTGTGACCTCGCTTCGACATCCTGGTCCTCCTTCCGCGCACTCAGAGGACCACACCAAACGCCGATCCCTCAACTTATCGCTGTCCTAGTTTTTGGGTTTTGGGTCACCCACAACAAATCGCCAGACGGATCGTGGTATCCGATACAACTGGTCAAAAAAATCCCGTACTTTCCATTTGGCGGATTTCCTACTGGTGGCCCCACGGTTGTGATGGTTGTTTTGTCGTAATCGGGAAGGTTCGGCAACAGCATTTGACCGAAGGCATTTGTCACCTCGGTCAATTTGGTCCTGTTGCACCAATTCGCTCTCATGAATTGAAGCGCGTCGTCAGCATTCGGTGCGACCACAAGTTGGAGGAAATAAAATACGTTGACCGCTGGCGAATGACCGCCATTTTCAACTGTCAGAGCGACATCAACACGAGCACCCCGTGCACTATCAAAGATGACCGGACCCTCATGATACAAATAAATAAGACCAACCCAAGGACGTTCGGACGATTGGAATTGTTTTTGGTTCTGCTCGAACGTGGCAGTGGCATTCCTCCAGAGTTCCCAAGTCACTCCTGCGTAGAATGCGGCGACGATCAGCGCCGCTATTTCCAAACGGTAGCGTCGCTTCTCGGATGCGCGATCCTGCTTTTCATTGGCTCGATACTGATCGATTACGGTCTGAGGTATGAAAATGCTGACTGCGTAGCGGGGGTTATTGCGTTCGCTGGGTTCGCCGTGTGTACCTACGGTTTTGTTTTCGTTCTTAATTCCCCCGTCTTCTGGCACTTGGTTTCCCCCTAGGCAGATTTTGTCTTGCGTGCGGTTTTCCGCGCTTTCATTTCTGCGTGATGCGGATGGCTTTTCGAGTGATACTCGCCGCACGGTCGCCAATAAAAATGCCGAATCTCATCGGTCGGCGGTTCCTTCAACATACCGCCGGATTGTACGCTCGAAGTTGACGCTCAGAAACAACGACAAATCCAGCTCTCCACACGCGCTGTCCCGGTGTGAGCCAGCGTGAGGCTGCAGAAGGATCCGGGGTCCCTCGGCTTCGCTCGGGATGACACAAGAAAAGAACGGGTGCGCATCGCGGGCGCAGAATCTTGAATCGTGCGCCCGTCGGCGCGGGCAGCCAGTGTTAAGAAGGGAAAACCGGGCGCGCTGTAATTGGACCCTCACCTTCATCCTCTCCCTTGCAGGGAGAGGAAAAATAGGAGCCGGGATTCTTCGCTCCGCAGACTCTGCTCTAGAATGACACAAAAAGTGAGCGGGCTGGCTGCTCTGATGCGCTCGCAGAACCCGCGCCTGCCGGCGGCCACCGGGCGCATCGTTGGTCGAACGGTATCGGAAATTCATTCCAGACTGATTAAAGAACGGGCCAGCGAGCGTCCATCCACCGGCCCGCCGCCGACCGGTAAAAGGGGAATAAACCGGTCAGCGCACTGTGCCCCTTCCTTCTATCAAACCGCTCTGTAATCGTCTATATCTATTAGTTAGCATACGCTAACATGAGGTGAACCAAGCGATGCCCATCGATTTTCTGACGACTGCCGAAGTATCGCGGTATTTACAGGTCCATCCGACTACGGTCTACAAACTGGTTCGCAACGGTCAAATTCCGGCTTTCAAGATCGGCGCTGATTACCGTTTTGACAGGGACGCGATCGAAAAGTGGATGGCCGATCGACAAGTGAAGGGCGGACCTCGGAAAAAAGAGCCAAGGTCCCTCGGCCCGCTCGGGATGACGGAGAGCACCGAGCATCCGGCGGCTGCACCTTCACCTGCGCCGCAATCCCGCTAGGGCGCGGCGCGCTCGGTGATGGATTCGCGCTTGCCCGCGCCGATCTCGATTTCGACCGGCGCGTGGCGGCCGAAAATCGCCGGCGGATCGATCGTGAAAACACGGTCGTCAGGCGCGATTAGTACGCGCTGTCCAATTTCGCGTACCCTGGGATCTCCCCAGATTCGCGCCGCCTTTCTGAGCCTTGCCATCGGGATAGTCGAGCATGACGATACGGGTCGCCGCCCTCCCCCGCCACCAGGGGTCACCCCTGGCCGTGGCGACGGCAGCGCAGTATTAAGCCACTGGCAGGGGCCGCGCGCGACAACGGAGCGCGGCCTTAATACTGGGTGCAGGGGTCAGCCCCTGCCGGGGGCGGCGCTTGCGAGCCCTTGGCAAGCAATCCTGTTCCGACGAACAGGAGGACCGGAAATGCGAAACCGGATGCTGCGAAATTATGCTGCACCAGGTCGCCAAGTACGGGCGGTATGATCAGTATGCCAAGCGCAAGGCCGCATACGAGCACGAGCCGGCTCCATTCGGAGCCCGCGACGAGCATCAGCATCAGCGACAAAAGGCTGGCCGGGACAAGGAACCAGATCGCGTGAGGGATCGAGCCTGCCTTGCCCAGAACATTGAGCGGACCGAAATTTGCGGGATCGTGAAGATAGAACGGCAGCGTGAGTGCAAGAAAAGTGGCGCCAACGGCGAGACCAAAGAGCACACCATCCCGAAGTCTGCGTTCCTTCAACAGTCCGATTTCCATCGCGATCGGCACGACGCAGTAGATAGGCCGAATCGGAATCGCGAGTGCGAAAAACGCGATCGCTCCGGACGTGCTCAGGACGCTTCGATTCTGCTCGAAGGCTTCGATAACCAGGCGGGTCGCAACCAACACGACGATCGCGTTGATGATGTAGTCGCCGCCGGTAACATAGTCCTGCATCAATCCGGGATTGACCAGCAGAAACAAGCTGAATGCGATCGCGTCGAGGCGACTCGCGAACCATCGCGGCATCAGCATGATAAGAACAACCATCCAGAAGGGATTCTGTAGCGCGGCGGTTCCCATCAAATAGAAGGGCAGCCCCAGAAGAAAACCACCCGGCAAGACATCGATCGCGTTGCCCAGGAACGTGAGCTGCGCGTACGGATGGCGTCGCGCGATCAGAGCGGCGATTGCGCGATCGAGGGCGTCGCCGCGATCCGAGCCGGGGCCCAGCACATGAGCTTGTGCAATCGGGTAAAGGATCGCAAATGCCGCCACGGCAACCGCGGAGATGAGAAGCGCAGCGCGGTACGCTCCAAAACGTCCGGTCGATAATCGATCGAGAAGCCGCGACAGATTTAGCTTCCATCTGAAATACGCATCGACGAGCGCCAGGCATAACGGAAACGAAAGGATCAGACCCGCCGCTCCCAAAAGCTTGTAGAACTGGCCCGCGGCGGTCAGCCACCAAAGGCTGGCGAGTGTGAGTTGCGTCATTGCCGCCGCAATCCTGCTAGGCGGCGGCGCGCTCGGCTCCGCTGATAGACGACTGGAAGAAAAAAATCGCCTGCCCGGTTCCCATCGCGGCCTCGTATTTTCCGAACTGCTCGCCGCGCCAGGTCCATGCGTCGCCACCCATCGCACCGGCCATCGTGATGTAGTGCGAGAAGCGGCCCTCGGGCGAGCAATGCGTGCGGTAGTCGTCGGCCGCGGAGAGCACCGCGTCATGGCGTCCGGCCTTGAACCATTCCATGATTCGTTCGTCGTAAAGGCGATTGGCGGTAGAAGCGATGTCGTCGGGCGACGCCGATGCGCGGTCGAGAATTCGATCGTAGTCCCAGAACTTGTGCGACATCCCGCCCGACGCGACGATCACCACCCGGCGATTCGATTTCCAAATCGCCTGTCCGATCGCCGCGCCGTAGGCCAAATCGTTCTTGACCGAGGCGGTTTGGCAGACGCTGACCGGGAGCACCCGGCGGCGCGCTTCGGGATTGAAATAGTGCATCACGTTGAGCGTGGGATAGTGCACCGGCAGGTTGCGATGCGCCGACGCAATCGCGCGAATCCCGCGCTGGCGCGCCTCGGTCTCCACTCCGTGCGCCAGCTCGGGGTCGCCGCGGTAGTCATATTCGAGGTCGTGGATCATCGCCGGCATTTCTTCGGACGTAAATACGCCCGACAGCCGCTCGTGCGCGTTGAGCACGTACTCCAAAGTGGAGAACCAGTGAGTATCGACCAGGATGAAAGTGTCGAATTCGAGATGGCGCAACCGCTCGCGCTCGAGCTTCGCCGAAGCGTCGTAAAGGGTCGTCCCGTGACGGCCGGCGTACACCCGGCGCGCCACCGGATCGGCCATCGTCAGCCGGGGTACATGCGTGGTGAACACGGCAGCGACGACCTTGCCCATCGTGCGCCTCCTCGAAGTCGCGATTCGTCCGACGCAAACATAGCAAAATCGCGCGCCGGTGGTATCTCGCCGCGCCCGCATCCCAACCGCGCCGCTTTTCCTTGACGCTGGGATAGCAACGGCCCTAACCTGACTATCAGGCGCCGACCACAAACGTGGACGCATTACCCACTATCATTCCGATCTTCCCCCTGCCGAACCTGGTGTTGTTCCCCGGGTTGAGCGTGCCTCTGCATATTTTCGAGCCACGCTATCGCGAGATGATCGCCGATGTCGCCGGCTCGCACGGGATGATCGGGATGACGCTGCTCAAGGCCGACCGCCATCGCGACTACCACACCATTGCGGATATTTTCGCGGTCGGATGCGCGGGAAAAATCGGCGGCCTCGTCAAGCTGGCCGACGGACGCTACAACCTGGTGCTCGAGGGGATTGGCGAGTTCCGCATCGTGCGCGAAATTCGCGATCGCTCGTATCGGCAGGCGGAGGTGAATTGGTGCCCGGTCCGGCCCGAAGCGCTCGATTGCGACGCCGAGACGATGGGCGCGCTGCGCGAGCTGCTGTTCAGCTACCTGGGCGAGGCCGCGGCTGAGGCTTGGCACGCGATCGTCGAGCAACGCGGCCTGCGCGGCGCCGCGCTGATCAACTTCCTTTGCTTCCATCTCGACGTGACGCCGCTGGAAAAACAAACGATGCTCGAGGCGCTCACGCATCGTGTCGATTGCCTGCTCGACGTGCTGACCTTCAAGCTCGAGGAGCGCAAGCGCGGGCCCGCAGGCCCCAGCGGCGGCCCCGACACCGTCCAATAGCGATATCGCACGCAACCGGCTTCGTCTTATCTGCCAATCGGTCATGCCTGCGTGCGATTCCGGGCATGGGGGCGCAGCCCGCTCAAGGCATCCGAGTGACAAATAGAGGACGGTTTTGGCCAAATCGTGACGCATACCGCAAATGAGTCAGCCCCGGAGCCGAGACGGCATGATTCGCATAATGCGGAGCGATTTGCGAAAAAGCTCCCGATGCTTGAAATTTCCTAATAGCTGGCAACCCGACTTAGGGTTCACGATTCCTTAAGGTCTCAACGAAATTAGTATTAGGGCACTTGCCTGTGAATTCGGCATGATCATTGCGTGCCTTCCTCTCGAACGACCAAAATTCGGAATCCCGACGCCCATCGCCTGACTTATGATTCGGCACAGGCACTATCGGGTGAGGAAAAGTACGATGGAATGGGAAAATAGCGCTCTGGGAAATCTTTTCGTGCCAGACGTTCTGACGCCTGAGCAGTTTTACGACAGTCGGCGCGACGACAGCAACATCCGGCCCGTGAAGAAGCTGATGATGGCTATTCTGGAGGACGCGCTTCGATGCTTCCAGAATAACGCGGACGCGAAGGGCGGACCACGCAAACGCCTGTTCAGCGAGGCCGAGCAGTGGCTGATCGGAGAAGGCGGAGAAGGTCCGTTTTCGTTCGAGACGGTGTGCGAAACACTCGGAATCGAACCGCAATTTCTGCACCGGGGCCTGCGCGATTGGCGCAATCAGCAGCTTGCAGGCGAGTCTACGCGGCGCTTGGCAAGACGCTCGCCGGTGGTCCGCAGCGGCCGCATAAGCGCATCCGCACGTCACGATGCAAAACGCACGGCGACGGGCCACGCTCGCTAGAAATCTTCTGCCGCCGCGATTCGCGACGGACTGAAATTACATAGAATAGACAGGCGGCGCCGCATCTCCAGCAAGATGCTGCGCCGCCTGGGTTTTTTCGTGTGGGCCTGCTCTGACTCGCGCGATTCGCGCGCGCCAGATCGCCGCCCTCAGACGTATTACTGCTGCGCCGGAGCCGGGGCGCCGCCGGTCGAAGGAGCCTTCGCTGCCGCAGGGGTTCCCGGAGGCGGAGGCGGCACGTAACCCTTGGGCTGCGCCTGAACCCATTGCTCGCAAGCAGGGATATCCGATTCTTCGAGCGATTCCTGCTGCATAATTTGCTGATCCGTCCAGCCCTTCTTCTTCAGGTAGTGCACGCCGGGACACTTGACGGCCAAGTTGAAATTTCTTTCGGTCGATGCCGGCGCCGAGGAACCAGGTGCCGCGTTGCCGCCGCTCGTACTTTGACTCGCGCAACCGGCGATCAACAATGCCAGCCCCGAAGCCAGCGCCAATCCGATCTTCCGTTTCATGGCATCCTCCTTCAATCTAGGGACCCCTCCACTAATCGAGCTAACATGGGTTATCCGCCGTTGCTCAAGCAGGGCCAAAATACACCGTCTGGAAAAATTAGCAAACCCCCTGTAATCCGGTCATAACGCCTGGAACACAGTGCGTTCACCCCGCTGCGACCGGCGAGCCCGGCCTTCAAAACAGGCGAACTCCAGGTGCGCAAGGGTTTCGAACGTCGCCGCCATCACGTGGAATATCGGCCGTTCTTCGCCGCCAAATACTTGTTGGGCGACCTCGAACGCCGTCTGTGGCGCTTTGCGTGTCAAATCAAGCATTTCGGCCTCCCGATACCGGTGATGCTCTATCAATTGATTAGCGCGATGACGGTGGTCGTGATAGACGCCCCCGTGCGCCGGCAAGACCAGGTCAACCTCGAACTTCTGGACCTTCAACTGCGAGTTGAGGAAGTCGCCGAGCGGGTTGGTTCCCACCGCGTCCGGATAGATCCCCACGTGTGGCGTGATTTTAGGCAGCAGGTGATCGCCGGCGATCATCACTTTCTCTTTGCCGAGGTAGATCACGCAATGACCCGGGGAATGGCCCGGGGTCCAAATCACTTCGAGTTCGCGGTCGCCGATTTTGATTACGTCGTGATCGCCGATGAACTTGTCGGGGTGCGTGACCGGCCAGTACATCGATGTCCCCATCCACGTCGGGCGCATTCCGGTCGGCGCGAGTTGATCGATCGGAAATCCGTGGCGTGTGAAAAACGCGCGCGACTCGGGCCGATCGTTAGCGCTCATCTTTCCGAACTCGATCATCCTGCCCGCGCGCTCGGCCTCGAGGCGATGGATGTGCGTCGTGGCGTGACTGCGGCGGCGAATCTCGCCCGACGCGCCGAAGTGATCGATATGGTGATGCGTGGCGACGATCGCGTCGAGATCCTCGATCTTGATCCCGACTTCCGCCAGCGCCGCCTCCAGCGCGGCGATGCTTTCGGGCGAATTCATCCCGGTATCGACCAGCGCCCATGCGCCGTGACAATCGAGCAAGTAAGCGTTGATGATTGTCGGCCGCATCGGCAGCGGCAGAAAGATCTCGTAGATACCCGGATGGACCTCAACTATTTTCGTCGCCATCGATCGCTCTCAGCGGCAGGTTGCGCATGACCGGGAAGTCATTGCGCTCCACCGCCTTCCCTCGTGGCCGCATCTCACCGGGTCAACCCTCGCGAGTGCAATCCGGGTGCTCACGCGAGTTACTCACTCGTGCAACTCGTCTTTCACCTGGAAAGTCAATTTGACTCGAACCTTCCATCGCACAACCTCGTTGGCCTCGACCATTGCGGCGATGTCCTCGACGTGAGCGGTGTGGATGCCTTTGATGGTGACGCTCGCGCGCGCGATTGCCAATTGCACGGCCGCTTCGACCGAGGTCGCCGACATGCCCGTGAGCTCGATCGTTTTTTCAACCATGACGCTCAGCCACTCCTGGGGACGCCATTGGCCCGCGATTGTTTGACGTTTCCACTGGCCGGGCGGTACGCTCGCCCCTGGCTAGTGGTTAGCGCGCGAAGAGGTTGGAAACAAGGCGGCTTCGAGCCCGCGCGCTCCGCAGCGGCCCCAATGGAGGCGCGCAAGCGGTCAGACTGCCGGGAGAGTCTTTAGGTGTCAGTCAAGATCGAATCACCCTCGGGCGAAGAAGCGCTCACCGAGTTCGTTCTTTTTCAACATCGGGTTTACGAATACCGCAGCGCGCGATGGGTCGCGATGGTCCCAATGCAGTTGCCGATCCTGATGGGCGATGGACCGTTCGCCGCCGGGCGCAAGTTCCGGCCGTTCGCCGCGCGGGTCGATGGCGACATCGTTGCGCGCGCCGTCGCTATCATCGACGGCCCCTATCAGCGCCATTGGAAGGAACCGCTCGGGCATATCGTGATGTTCGAGGCGATGCCCGGCACGCGCGACGCCGTCAAACTGGTCATGGACGCGGCATCAGCGTGGCTGAAGGCGGAGGGCGCGAAGGCGGCCCGAGCCGGCATGGGATTGCTCGAATTTCCGTTCGTGATCGACGACTACGAAACCCTGCCACCGGACATCGCCCGCCAGAATCCCGCCTACTACCACGCGTTGCTCAAGGACGCGGGCTTCGAAACCGAGCGCGGATGGGTTGACTATAAGATTGAGGTGACGCCGGAACTGGTCGCGCGCTACGAAAGCGCACTGGAAGGATGCCGCCGCGCCGGTTTCCAAATCGTCCCGCTGAAGGATTTGCCTGCCGCGCGCCGGCTCCACGATTTCGAGCACACCTGGAACACCGCATTCGCGCGTCATTGGGGCGCCTCACCGTTCCGCACCGACGAACTCGCATTCCTGTTCGAACTCTTCGCGATGTTCGGCGCGCTCGAGACCTCGGTGCTGGCGTATCGCGACGGCCAGCCGGTCGGCGCCCTGATGGTTACTCCGGCCACTCCCGACGCCGCAATTCTCAAGCCCGGCCGCAAGCTCGGCGAACACGAGAAACTGAACTTTCTCGGCATCGGCGTGATTGAGGCGGCGCGTGGCCGCGGCGTGAATCTTGCGATGGCGGCGTATGCGTACCTGCACCTGATTCGCGCGGGCGCGAAGTATCTAAGCTACACGCTGGTGCTCGACGACAACTGGCCGTCGCGCCGCACCGCGGAAAAGCTGGGCGCCAAGGTCTGCGCCAACTACCTCACCTACCGCCGCAACTTCTGAGCCTCGGCCCCGCGCTTGCGCAACCGCGCCAAGCCTCGCGGTGTTGGAGCCGGCGCAGGATCACAGCGGTCATTTCTGCATAAAGCCGATTGGGCGGCGATTGGGTGGCGCGGGAGTCATCAGTTCGCGGATCGCGTCAAAAACGACCTTGAACTGGGTATCGTATTTCTTCTCCAGCGCGTCGAGCTTGCGCGCGAGTTGGGCGTGAGATGCCAGAATACGGCGCAGGCGGACAAACGCTCGCATGATCTCGATGTTCACCTGGATGGCGCGTTGGCTCCGCAGCACGCTCGAAAGCATTGCCACTCCCTGCTCGGTGAAGGCGTAGGGGATTGCGCGACGCATCCCGCCCCAACTTGAAATCACGATTTGTGATTTCAAAGCGTGGAACTCCTGCTCGTTAAGTTGAAACATGAAGTCTTCGGGGAACCGTGCGATGTTCCGCTTCACGGCCTGAACGAGCGCGCGCGGCTCGACCTCGTAGAGACGGGCAAGGTTAGTGCTGAGCATCACTTTGTGGCCGCGTAAGAGAAAGATCTGCTGTTCGATCAGGTCGGCCAGAGAAACGGACGCTTCAGCAGACGAAGCTTGACGCCTATTCAGATGACGGCGCTCGATGTTAGCCATAAACTTTTTTTCTCTTCTAACACTCCAACTGACCCACTGCCACTCCCTCCAACTTGATTGTGCCAACCGCGTGCAGTAGTTACAGGTGCAGGCCGATGGTCGTCCAGATTTACAGCATGACGTCCGTGGCCGACGCGGTTGCAACCGCCGACGCGGGCGCCGATCTGATTGGCCTCGTCATTGCTGAGCCGGGGGTCGTCCCCGAAGCAATCGGCCCGGAATTGGCGCGCGAGATTCTTGCGGCGATTCGCCCGCGCTCACGCGGGGTGGCGCTGTCGCTGTCCGATGACCGAAACGAGATTTGCGCAATGGTTGACGCGGTGCAGCCCGACATCCTGCACGTAGCGGCGCGCGAGATCGAACCCGAAGACTGCGCCTGGATTCGCAGCCGCATCGCGCCCGTCATGCTGATGCGCGCGATCGCCGTGCGCGCCGGCGAAACGCTCGCCGAGGCCGACGCGCATCAGCACTGCGCCGATTACCTGATGCTGGATTCAGGCGCCAAGGGCCGGCCGTTTGCCGGCGCCACCGGCGAGACTCACGATTGGTCGATTAGCCGCACCGTAGTCGAGCGCTCGCGCATCCCGGTGATCCTCGCGGGTGGACTTTCCGCCGACAACGTCGCCGATGCGATCGCCGCCGTCAGGCCTTGGGGCGTCGATTCGTTTACGCACACCGACGTTCCCGGCAATCGCGGGAAAAAGGATCCGGCTCGCGTGCGGGCATTCGTCGCCGCCGCCAAGCGCGCGTTTGCGTCGATCCAGACGCCGACTCACTAGCTTTTTCTCGTGTAAATCTTGTTTGATTCCACCCGATAAAAGGACTACCGCCAAGCATGGCGCGCCACCCCCCTCTAGGAACAGCCGCGGCGACAGTTTAGAATCCGTCCCCTTCCGGACCGGGCGGCCTCCGTTCCACCCGGCATGATTTCCCGGGGGTAAAGTGATCCCGATTCGTTACAACTTGCGCAGCCTGATGGTTCGCCGCACGGCCAGCGTGATGACGGCGTCGGTGGTCGCGCTGGTCGTGATGCTCCTGTTCATCTTGTCGGGCTTCGTCGCGGGCCTGCGGGCGACCGTGATGGGCAACGCGCTCACCGACAACTGGATCGTGCTCAGCCGCGGCACGGCCAACGAAGGCGGCAGCTTCATCTCGCGCGAGCAATACGAGATCATCAAGAGCCGGCCTCAAATCGCGACGACTCTCGACGGCTATCCGCTGGTCTCGCCCGAGGTGATCACCGGTTTCAATCCGGCGCCTGACGATCCGCCTTCCAGCGCGATCTTCACCCTCCTTCGCGGCGTCTATCCGATCGCGTACCAGGTCCATCGCGACATGCGCCTGGAGAGCGGGCGCTGGCCAAATCGCGGCACGGCCGAGATGGCTGTCGGCCGCAAGCTGGCCGCGCGTTTTCATAACCTCGCGGTCGGAAGCGATTTCAAATTTGGACGGCGCACTTTCAAAATTGCCGGCATCTTTTCCGATCACGACAGCGCGCGCGAGTCGGAAGTGCTGACCGATCTTGACATCCTGACCCAGGATATCCACGTCGCCAACGGCTTCCAGGTGCTTCATGTCGTGCTCAAGCCCGGCACGCAGGACGATTTCGCCAAGTCGCTGACGACCGATTCGCGGGTCAAAGTGGATACGATGTCGGAGCGGGAATTTTACGCGAAACAAACCGGCTTCGTCGATCAGTTGCGCGCGCTCGGCCTGGTTGTCGCGCTGGTTCTTGCGATTGGTTCGGTATTCGGCGCGATGAACACGATGTACTCGGCGGTCGCGCGGCGCACCGGCGAAATCGGCGTGCTGCGAGTGTTGGGCTTCAGCCGCTTCAACGTGCTCGCGAGTTTTGTGATCGAGAGTATCGTGCTCGCGCTCGCCGGCGGCGTGCTCGGCGAGGTACTCGGGGTGTTGGTCGCGTACTCGACCGGGCTGGCCAGCCAGCTCATGAACGTCGGCGAGTTCATCTTCAGGTTTCAACTGACCGCGGGCGCGTTCGTATCGGGAATGATCGCGGCAATTGCGATTGGCGCGCTCGGCGGATTGCTGCCCGCATGGCGCGCCTCGCGCATCGGTCTGGTCGAATCTCTGCGCTCGGTCTGAGCGGGAATCATCGTGTTCAACTGGATCAAATTGGTCGAGCGCAATATGCGCCGAAATTTGCGCCGCACGATTCTGACTATCCTCACCATCGCGCTGGCCGCCTTCATCTACACCGTCCTGGTGTCGGTGCCGGCTTCGATGGATCGCGTGATCAAGGACGCGTCGGGCACGCTCCGTCTCATAATCACCAACAAGACCGCGCCGTGGGAGGACCTGCCCGCGCGTTATTGCGACGACATCAATAAAATGCCCGGCGCCGCCGCGTGCGTCGCGATCACGGGATGGTTCGCGACGTGGCGCGACTTGAGCGAGCCGGTCTTCGCCGCCGGCGCCGGCCCGGAGGTAGCCGACGTGTTTCCCGACTACGCGTTGACCAACCAGCAGCGCGCGGCGAGCGCCAAAGAAAAGCGCACCGCCATCGTCGGCGAAATCCTCATGCGCAAATACGGCTGGAAGATCGGCGACACCGTCACGCTGCGCGGGTTCGACGCACCCCACATGGAGATGACCTTCATAATCGGCGGCCAGATGGAGTCCAAGCGCTATCCCAATACTTTTCTCATGCGCCGCGACTACCTGATGGCGGCGCGCAAGGCGCACGGGCTGCCCGACGAAGACATCGCCTGGAACCTTATCGTCCGCGCCACCAACGCCGACGCGATGGGCCCGCTCGCCAAACAGATCGACGAGCACTTCGCCAATTCCGACGCCGAAACCCGCACCATGACCGAAAGCGACGCGCTCTCCTCCGGCCTCTCCGCCATCGGCAACATCAGGGCGATCGTGTTCGCACTATGCCTCGTCGTGTTGCTGACCGTCCTGCTCATCGCGGCCAACTCCACCGTCATGATGGTCCGCGAACAAATCAGCGACGTCGCCGTGATGCGCGCGCTCGGCTTCAGCCGCGGCGCCGTGGCCTTTCTGCTATTCGGCGAATGCGGCGCGATCGGATTCTTCGGCGGCATCGTCGGCGCCGGCGCCGCGCTCTGGATGTTCTCCGGCGGCATCACGCTCGGCGCGGCGCTCGGCGGCAACGGCGCGCTGTGGGTCACTCCCACGCAAACCCTCAACGCGCTAATCGCCGCGCTGGCCGTCAGTATGGTGAGCGGCGTCGTCCCGATTTTCGAGGCCGTCCGGCTTCCGCCCGCGCTCGCGTTCCGCAAAGTCGTCTAAAAGTGGCTGCTAGATCGTGTCCGACACGCCGGGGATGAACAGCGGTTCCATCGCGTAGCGCGCCACGTCGGCTTCCATTTCGGCGCGCGCCGGCGCCGTCGCTTTCACGCTCGCCGCATCCAGGATATCGCGCAGCAGAGTCGCGTCGCTCGAGGTGTTGAGGAACAGCCCCGGCCGGCTCAGCACGAAGTGGACGCTCCTGCGGATCGCGTCGCGATCGCGCAGCGGCTCGTACCAGCTGAATTTCGGGCCGCCGCCATTTTGCCATCGACGCCGCGCAACCGACTTGATCGTCTGCGTCGCCACACCGCGCTCGCGGCACACTTTCAACAGCGCCTCGACGTCGGCGGCATACTGTCCGATATTCAGCATGGTGAAATTGTACGGGAACAGGACCGAGTCGAACGCGAACCGCTCAAGGCTGCGGCGATGCATCGCGGCGACCTGCGAGCCGTGACCGGTAACTCCGATGAACCGCACCAGCCCATCCGCGCGCGCCTCCACCAGCGCTTCGAGCGCGCCGTGCGCTCCCAGAGCCGTCTCCCATTCATTCTCGTCGACCAGGTTGTGCATCTGGATCAGGTCAACCTGATCGACCCGCAGCCGCTCCAGCGATCGATGAAGCTCGGCGCGCGCGCCTTCATAGGTGCGCTCGCCGGTCTTGGTGGCGAGGAAAAACCGATGGCGATGCTCCCGCATCCACGGACCGATCCGCAATTCCGAATCGCCGTACGACGCCGCGGTGTCGATGTGATTGACGCCGTATTCGAGCAGCAACTCGAGCACCCCGTCGGCCTTGTCCTGCTTCATCCCGCCCAACGCGGCGGCGCCGAAAATAACCCGCGTGCTCTGATGACCGGTATTCCCAAATGGACTCGTCTCGATCATGGCGTCACCTCGGCGAAATTCCGCGAGCCGCCATCTTACCGCTTCGCCAAGCATTGTTCACGCGGCAGGGGTGAGCAGGGCTGAGCCCTGCCCCCAGGGTTAAGGCCGCGCTCCGTTGTCGCGCGCGGACAGTGCCGCGTAGGCTCGCAAAACGCTTGCGCTTGCTCTATGTAAATGACGAAATCGAATTGAGGATCAAAAATCGATGGGTCCAACAGGCAAAGGTATTTTTCTGACCAAGGGCGTCGGCAGGCATCGCGAGAAGCTCACCTCCTTCGAGCTCGCACTTCGCGACGCGCGGATCGCCGAGTTCAATCTCGTCCGGGTCAGCTCAATTTTCCCTCCCGGCTGCAAAGTCGTGTCGATTCAGGACGGGCTGAAGACGCTGACTCCGGGGCAGATCGTTTACACCGTCATGTACGATAACTCCACCGACGAACCGCATCGCTTGATTGCGACGTCGGTCGGGCTGGCAATTCCGGCCGACAAGGATCAATACGGCTATCTGTCCGAGCACAAGAGTTTCGGGCAGACGGACGAGAAGGCCGGCGACTACGCCGAGGATCTCGCCGCCACGATGCTCGCGACGGCGCTCGGCGTGGACTTCGATCCCAACGTCAGTTACGACGAACGCAAGGACGTATGGAAGCTGTCCGATAAAATCGTTCAGACGCGAAACATCACGCAATCCGCGATCGGCGATCGAGACGGTCTATGGACGACGGTCGTTACGGCCGCGGTATTTGTCAATCTGCCGACGGACAAATAGCAACGCGAGAAAGGCTGTCATCTTGAACTGAACAGCTCGAGCCGGGAGCTGACCACTTCTTTCACTCCCTCGACCGCGCCTCCCAAAACTTTGTAGGGCGCCACCTCGTTCGGCTCTGCCGCCAGCGCCGCTTCAACTCCCCTTCGCCATGCCAGCCGCAGTTCGGTGTTGACGTGGACGATAGTCATGCCGGACTTGATCGCGCGCCGGAAATCGTCGTCGTCGGTGCCCGAGCCGCCGTGCAAGGTCATGAAGATGCCGACCGCGGCTTTGAGCTGCTTGATCCGCTCGATATTCAGCCGCTTGCGAACGCCGCCGTGAACCATGCTCGCGAGCATTCCGTGCATGTTGCCGACCGCCGGCGCCAGGATATCGACCGCGGTGGCCTCGACGAATTGTTTCGCCTCCTCCGGCGTGGTCAAAACGCCAACTCCCTCCGGAATCTTGTCGAGCACCGCCGACGCGCCGCCGATCCATCCGATCTCGCCCTCGACCAGAATCGCAGGGTTGATCGATTTGATCGCCTCGATCGCTTTCTTGGTCTGGGCGATGTTTTCCTCAAACGCAAGCGCCGACCCGTCGAAGATGATCTCGTCGAATCCCGCTTTCGCCGCCGCCTCGGCTTTGGCGATCGTGTGGGTGTGGTCGGCGTTGAGAAAAATCGGACAGTCGTACTCGTCGCGAACCGACTTCACCAGCGCCGCCGCCTGGCGGACGCCGGTGAACTCGCGCTCGCCCTCGGACACACCCAGCATCACGGGCAATCGCTTTTCGCGCGCGGCGGCAACAATCGCGTTGAAGGTGGCCAGGTCCGAAAAATTAAAATGACCGACGGCAACTTTGTCCGCTTCCGCGCGCGTCAATACTTCAAGCAGCGATGTCATATATCCTTTTTCACCATTTCATCCCATTCCATTTCCGGCGGCCGCGTTTGAGCCTCAGGCCGGTTGCACATGGCCGCCGCGAACCGGAGTTGTGTTGAAACAGTCTATCGCATCGCAGATGCTATGGCTCACGTGAGCGCCGCAGCAAAAGGGATCGGGTCTTGAGCGCCAGGAGCCTGATGATAATGGGCACGGCGTCGGACGTCGGCAAAAGCGTGGTCGTCACCGCGCTCTGCCGTGTGTTCGCGCGCGCCGGCGTCCGGGTGGCGCCCTTCAAATCGCAAAACATGTCGAACAACGCGGCGGTTTGCCCCGGTGGCGGCGAGATCGGACGTGCGCAAGCGGTGCAGGCCCAGGCGTGCGGGCTCGAACCGAGCCCCGACATGAATCCGGTGCTGCTGAAGACGCAATCCGGCATGAGTTGCCAAGTGGTGATTCGAGGGCAAGCGCGGTTTCAGATGGGGGTGAATGACTACGAGCGGTATCGTACCGAGGCATGGCCCGAGATAGTCCGCAGCTACAACAATCTTGCGCGGGAATTTGAGCTGATTGTGATCGAAGGCGCGGGCAGTGCGGCGGAGATCAATCTGCGCCATCGCGATATCGTCAACTGGGAAATCGCCGAACTGGCCGACGCGCCCGTGGTGATCCTGGTCGCGGATATCGACAAGGGCGGAGTCTTCGCCTCGGTCGTCGGCACGCTCGAACTACTCGCGCCCGAGGAACGGCGCCGGGTCAAGGGAGTGCTGATCAACAAGTTCCGCGGCGATCAAAAGCTGCTGGAACCCGGCCTTCGATGGCTCGAGGATCGCATCGGTGTCCCTGTCATCGGAGTGCTCCCCTGGCAGACGAGCCTCGGACTGCCGCAAGAGGATGCCGCTATGCTGGACGGGCTCGCGGCGCGTCTCGGCGGCAAGCCAATGACCGTCGGCGTGATACACCTGCCGAGCATCTCCAACTATACGGATTTCCAGGCGCTCGAGGATGAGCCCGATGTTTCAGTACATTACTTGAGCGATCCGGGGATGGCGCCGCGGCTCGACCTGCTGATCATTCCGGGAACCAAGAACACGGTCGCCGACCTGAAATGGCTGCGCGCCGCCGGCTGGGAGAACTGGCTCGTCCGGCACCGCCGCGCGGGCGGATGGGTGCTTGGAATCTGCGGAGGGTACCAGATGCTTGGACGGCGCGTGATCGACGCCGGCCGGGTCGAGAGCGATACGGTTGAAACGATCGGGTTGGGATTGCTCGAAATGGAAACCATCTTTGCGGCCGAGAAAATCACCGATCGAGTCCGGGCGATTCATCTGCCGACAAGCCTCCCCGTTTCCGGCTACGAGATTCACTCCGGGAGGATCACCGGCGTCGAGGCCTCCCGGGCGATGTTCAGATTGACGCACAGGGACACGAGCGCGGTGAATGAATTGGAGGGTGTCCGATCAGACGATGGACGAGTGATCGGCACTTCGATTCACGGGATGTTCGATTTCGCCGGCTTTCGACGGCATTTCCTCGACGAGGTCAGGGCCTCGAAAGGACTCACCCCGCTTGAATCCGCCGCGCAGGATAACGCCGGCGCCGATCGCGGCACGGCGTTCGATCGAATCGCCGACGCGCTGGAAGCGTGCGTGGATATGCGGCAAATCGCGGCGCTCGCCGGGCAGGGGTGACCCCTGCACCCAGTGTTAAGGCCGCGCTCCGTTGTCGCGCGCGATTCGCGCAAGCGCGCCGACGTTGCTCCATCGTGACCCAAGGATGTATCCCGTGATAGCTTTCGTGCAGACGACCGGGAGGAACGCCCGCTATGCCCGAGAAAAAAGCGTGGACCGCCGATGACATGCCGGACCTTTCCGGGAAGACGATTGTCGTAACCGGCGGCAACAGCGGAATCGGCTATGAAGCCGCGCTGGAGTTCGCGCGCAAGCGGGCCGATGTCATCATCGCATGCCGCGACCTGGGGAAGGCTCGAACCGCCGCCGCTCAGATATCCGCACAATCGCCCGGCGCCAAGGTCCAGGTGATGGAACTCGACCTTTCGAGCCTTGCGTCGGTGCGCAGTTTCGCCGACGCGTTCCATCAGGGACATCCCGCGCTGCACGTGCTGTGCAACAATGCCGGCGTCATGGCGATCCCGTATCGCCTCACGGTGGACGGCTTCGAGATGCAATTCGGCACCAATCACCTGGGACATTTCGCGTTGACCGGCCTGCTGCTCGACCGGTTGCTCGCCACCGACGGCGGGCGAGTGGTCAACGTCAGCAGCACCAGCCATCGCTTCGGCCAGATTCGTTTCGACGATTTGCAATGGCAAAACGGCTACCGCAAGTGGAGGGCCTACGGTCAGAGCAAGCTCGCCAACCTGTTGTTCACCTTCGAGTTGCAGCGGCGAGCCGACGCAGCCGGCGCAAAACTGCTGAGCGTCGCGTGCCATCCCGGATATGCGGCGACCAATCTGCAAGCGGCGGGACCGCGGATGTCGGGATCGGCGATGCTCGAATATGTTTTTTCGATCGGCAACCGCCTGCTCGCGCAAAGCGCGGCGATGGGCGCGCTGCCCACCGAGTATGCCGCCGTCGCGCCCGGCGTCCACGGCGGCGATTACATCGGCCCCGACGGTATCGGCGAGATGTGGGGGCATCCGGTCAAAGTCGGTTGCACTGCGGCGGCTCGCGATACTGCGGCCGCGGCCAGGCTTTGGGAAGTGTCCGAGCAACTCACCGGCGTGCACTACAAGCTCTGATTAGATGTTCGCTCCATTCGGCCCGCCGTTCGGACTCGGCTGCGCCACGGCGTCGTCGTGCTCGGAGCTTTCGACCATGTCCGCAATCGCGCGGAGCAGCGTCGATTTCTTGACCGGCTTGCTGACGTGCAGGTCGCATCCAACCCCAAGTGCGCGGCGCACGTCAATTTCGAGCGCGGACGCCGTCAGCGCGATAATCGGCGTGCGACGGCGATTGTTCGCCGCCTCCCATTGACGAATCATGCGCACGGCGCTGTAGCCGTCGAGCACGGGCATCTGGATATCCATCAGGACCACGTCGTAGGCGCGCGTCATGAAGCGGTCCAGCGCCGCCTGGCCGTTCTCCACTTCGTCGAGCACGTAGCGGCTTTTCTTTAGATACGCCGCGATCAACAGGCGATTGTCCGCCGAGTCGTCCGCCAGCAGGACGCTGATCGGGCGATCGAGCGGATGCGCCGCGAAACCGTCGGGCGCCGGCTCGGGTCGCTGCTTGGCCGCGGCTTGCGCGGGCGCGGCAACGCCGGCCATTGCGTCGGAAACCGCGGCGTACAATTCGTGGCCCTTGATCGGCTTCACCACGTAATGCTTCACGCCCAGCTCCCTCATCGCATTCAACCGGGTGGTCAGACCGTTGGAAGTCACGAGCATGATGATCGGCGGATTCCCATCGGGGCCGGGGCGCATCCACCGGATCATTTCGAAGCCGTCCATCGTCGGCATCTGCGCATCCACCAGCATCAGGCCGAACGCCGCGCGATTGCGATTCGCCTCGTCGATCGCGAGGAGCGCGTCGGCCTCCGACCCGGCCTCGGAGACTGCGGCTCCCCTGGCACTCAACATTTCGCTGACAATCGATCGGACCGTCGCGCTGTCATACACCACCAGCGCGCGGACCGAAGCCAGGTCGGGGCCGCGATGCTCCCGCGTTTCACTTTCGCTGGCGAGCGCGGGGGGCAGGCCGAATTCGGCGGTAAAATAGAAAGTGCTGCCCGCGCCGAGTTCGCTTTCGACCCAGACCCGGCCCCCCATCAGCGCGACCAGACGCTCGACGATGGTCAGACCGAGTCCGCTGCCGCCGTATTGTCGCGTGGTCGATGAGTCAGCCTGGGTGAAGGCAGAGAAAATCCTGGGCAGCGCGTCTCGCGCTATTCCGACGCCGGTGTCACGCACCGAAAATAGCAGGCTCGGCGGGTTGGCCCGGCCCGGGTTGAGCGCGACCTCGATCACGACTTCACCGCGCCGGGTAAATTTGATCGCGTTGCCGATCAGGTTGGTAAGCACCTGGCGCAGCCGCAGCGGATCGCCCACCAGCATCGGCGGCACACCGCTGCCGAATCGCACCGCGAGCTCGATCCCCTTTTCGTGGGCCCGCACCGCCAGAGTATCGGCAACCTTCTCCGTCAGCTCGACAACGTCGAACTCCACCGCCTCCAGGCTCATGCGCCCGCTCTCGACCCGGGCGAGATCCAGGATGCCGTTGATCAGGGCGAGCAGCGCGTTGCCGTTGCTGATGATGGTATCGAGATAGCGGCGCTGTTCCGAACCGAGATCGCTCTCGCCGATCAGGTCGGCCATCCCGAGGATCGCATTCATCGGCGTGCGAATCTCGTGCGACATGCTCGAAAGGAATTCGGTCTTCGCCCTCGACGCCGCCTCTGCCTTCTGTCGCGCCGCCTCCAGGTCGGTGATATCGCGCGAGATCGACAGCACGCACTCGCGCCCTCCGAGCTCGAGCACCACCGCCGAGATTAGCGCCGGGAAGGTAATGCCGCTGGCGGTACGGAAGGTGGTTTCAAAGTTGCGCACCTCGCGATGTTTGCGCAGGGTTTCGAGGAACAGATCGTGCCGCTCGCTGCTGGTCCAGACGTTGAGCTCAGCGAAGCGCTTGCCGACGATTTCATTTTTTGCCAGCCCCAGCGTCCGCAGCAACTCGTTGTTCACATCGATGATCACGCCGTCGCTCAAGGCAGTCAGCGCGATGTTATCGACGCTAGAGTCGAATATCTCCCGCAGCATCGCTTCGCTGCTCTGCAATTTTCGCTCCGCCGCCACGAGATCACTGATGTCGCGCGTGACTGCCAGGCAGCTCGGCTTGCCGTCCAGCTCCAGCAGCACCGCGGACATCAGGCACGCAATGGCGCGCCCGTCTTTGGTGTAAAAATTGACCCGCATGTTGCGGACTTCTCCGCTTCGGGTCAGAGTCGCCACACAATCGTCGGATTCCTCCCGGCTCGTCCATAGGCCGATCTCCCAATAGGTCTTGCCCAGCACCTCTTCTCTGCTAAAGCCTGTCGCGCGGAGGAATTCGTGGTTGACATCGGTGTAACGCCGCGTCGCTGGATCCAAAATCGCCATCGCGTCGAGGTTAACGTCGAAGAGCTTGCGCAGATTGGCCTCGCTGTTGCGCGCCTTCCGCTCCGCTTCTTTGATGTCCGAAATTTCATGGACCACGTTGATCACGCAGTCCTGATTGTTGAGCCGGACCACGACCGCGGAAATCAGCGCGGTCGTCGGTTGAGCGGGGTCAACGCCGACGAGCTGGGCCTCGACGTTGTGCACCGAGCCGCGCTCTCGCAGCTCCTTCGCGAGTTGCTCGCGGATGGCCGGCTCCACCCAGAAATTCAAGTCGATAGCGCGCCGACCGACCACCAACTCCCGCGGCAAGCGGCTGCGCTTGACGAATTGGTTGTTGACTTCGAGGATTCTGCCTGTATCCAGGCTGCTGACCATCACGATGTCGCCGCTTTGCTCGAAAATCTGCCGGAACTTCTCTTCGCTCTCCTTGAGTTTCCGATCGGTGCTCCGCCGGTCTTCGAGGTTTTGCGCGATTTCGCGCCGATTCTTCATCTGCAAATAGACGTTTAAATGCCCGAGCCCGACTGCGGTCGTCAGCCCCATCCAATGCATCGAGGGATCGAAATCAACCACTCCATGCATGCGCTCGAAAACGTAAAAGCAAATCATCCCGATACCGCTGATCGCCGCCTGCCAACGCCAGTCCCACGGCGCCAGCATCCCGGCGGCGACCACGATGACAAGCACTGACATGAACAGCGGCTCGGCGCGCATCGTCTCGGCGCCGATCGCAGCGTTCGTGGCCATTAACGCGGCGCAGACCAGGACGGTGATTTCGCGCCAATAGCGCGGAATCGCGGCGGTGAAGGTCAACAGAAGAAATACGACTCCGACGGCGATGCAGACCAGAATAAGCCTCTGCGTCACGTCGAACGTCGATCCGGACGTGTAACGATGCTGCGCTGCGTAAATTAGATTGGAAAAGATAATCAGCAGCGCAGCCGCCCGCGACAAACCTATTACGGTTTCGTCCACGATGGGCAAATCGAACAAAGTATTGCGTGCCGACGCCCGCGGCAGCTCGTCCGAAGTCAAAGCTTCGGCGTTCAAACGGTCATGCCAGCGTTTCCTCTCACGCGAGGCCAAATCGTTCTGCTTGGGCGTAACGCCCATCCGATTTCCTTCCCGCCCGGGCAATTGCCGGGCTCTACTAAAACAGAGCAAGTCCAATGCCCGAAAATTTGTCGCATAAGCGCGGAGAAAAACCTCGATCACTCATCGATCGGCGCGGCCCACGGCGCGATTCGACGCGATGTGTGCTGTTTTGGGATTTGGCCCGGCGCGCGCGTTGCGCGTCTGTGAACCGCGCATGAATTCTGCGAGAATCTACGCAATTCTCGCATCGAGGTTCATCCGGATGAGCGCAACTGTTTCGATCCCTCAAGGCAAGCTCGAAGGTGACGATCAGGGCGGACTGTTCGTCTTCAAAGGGGTGCCATATGCGGCTCCCCCCGTTGGTGCGCGCCGATGGCTCGCGCCCGAGAAGCCCCGGCCGTGGACAGGGCTGCGCGACGCGCGCCGCTTTGGCGCGGTGGCTCATCAGAACTCGGTGATGCTTAGCGCATTGTCCGCGATGGTGGTCGATGGCGAGCAATCGGAGGATTGCCTGTCGCTGAACATCTGGACTCCCGCGCTCGACGGCAAGCGCCGGCCCGTGATGGTCTGGATTCACGGCGGCGCCTTCAGCATCGGCTCCAGCTCGCAGCCTCTTTACGACGGCTCGGTTCTCGCGCGGCGCGGCGACGTGGTCGTCGTTACCATCAACTATCGGCTCGGCCCGCTGGGCTTCCTCCGCCTGGCCGACGTGACCAACGGCAAGATTCCGGCGACCGGCAACGAAGGAATTCTCGATCAAGTCGCCGCCCTGCGGTGGGTGCGCGGCAATATCGCCGAGTTCGGCGGCAACCCCGCCAACGTCACCATCTTCGGTGAATCGGCCGGCGGCATGAGCGTCGGAACCATCCTGGCGATGCCGTTTGCGCGCGGGCTGTTCCACAAAGCGATCGCCGCAAAGCGGAGCGAGCCACACCGGGGCCGCGGTCACGCGCGCCAATCGCACCGCCGAGAAAATATTGTCGAGGCTCGGCGTGCGCCCCGCCGACGACGGCGCGATCCGCGCGCTGACTCCCGCGCAATTGCTCACCGGCACTCTGCTCGGCGACGGCAGGACGCCCGACCCCGAACTCGGGATGGCGTATCAGCCGGTAGCCGACGGTACTCTGGTGCCGCGCGCCGCGATCGACATGGTGGCGGACGGCACGGCGTCGGGCGTGGCCGTGATGGCCGGTTCTACGCTCGAGGAGTGGAAATTGTTCTCCTTGATGGATCCTTCATTGCACCGGCTCGATCGCGCCGGCTTGGGCGCGCGTATCGCCGGGCGTTTGACCGCGGACGGCGCCGATGCGCTCATCGACAGTTACGAAAAGGCTCGCGCCCCGCGGGGCGAGCCGGTCACGCCCGCTGAACTGTTCACCGCCATCGAGACCGACCGGGTATTCCGCATCCCCGGCGTGCGCCTGGCGCAAGTTCAGGGACGCCACGATCCGCGCGTTTTCAGTTATCTCTTCACCTGGCCGTCGCCCGCGATGCACGGTGTGCTCGGATGCTGTCACGCACTCGAGCTTGGCTTCGTCTTCGGCGCCAATCACCTGCCCGGGATGAGCGTGTTCTCGGGCACCGGCCCGGCCGCGGAAAAGCTGGCGGTTCAGATGCAGGACGCATGGCTGGCTTTCGCCCGATCGGGCGATCCAAGCTGCGCCAGTGTCGGCGCCTGGCCGGGTTATACCGAGGCGCGCCGGCCAACGATGGTCTTCGGCGCGAATACCAAACTTGAGGATGCGCCTCGCGACCAGGAGCGCCGCGCCTGGGACGCGATCCCCGATAGCAGTCTCGGCTCGCTCTAGCCGTGGGGCGTGCGTCACTCCAGCGATAGATCGACGCGCGTGGTCTTGCCCTGATCCTTGATTCCGCCGGCGTCCAGCTTCGGCGCGATTATGAACATCCGCGCTGCCTCGACTTGTTTCGCAGTCAGATACGCGCGCACCGCATTGGCCCGCGCGTCGGCAAGATGCTGAAGATCCTGATCGCTCACCGGGGTGTTGGCCAGGATTAGTTTCTTCATCTCGTCGGGCGGCTCGGTCTTCGCAAACCCGATGAAGTCGCGCGGCTTCTGAAATTTTCCCGCGCTATAAACCTTCGCCAAATACTTGTCGTAGTCCTCCTTCGACAGCGCGGCGGCCTTCGCATTCGCCTCCGCGCTCTCTCCCTCGTCCTTGCGTCTGAGCGCCTCGATGCTGTGCTCCAGTGAAGCTTCGCGGTAGCCGTCCTTGTCGAATGCCGGATCGACGCGCCCCGAAATGTTGAGCTTCAAGGCGGTTCGATCCGCCAACGCCGACGCGACCGTATCCAGTTTCTTCTGGCTATCCGGCGTTAGCTTCGCGTAGCCCGGCGCGAACTCTATATAGCCGAGGTCTTGCTGCGCGCCGCCGCTGCCGCCGAACGCGGCCGCCAGCAGCGAGAATGGCGCCGTCGCGGCTTTGACGATCAGATTCATGAACGCGCCCCAGATCACGCTGCCGATGCTGAATTGCGGATCCGAGAGCGACCCCGACACCGGCACTCGCAGGTCGATTTCCCCCTTCGAGTTCTTGAGAATTGCAACCGCGAGCCGAATCGGCAGATTCGTCGCATCCGGGCTCTCCACGTGATCGCCGAACGTCAGTTGATCGATGAAAATATGGTTGTCGGCCGTCAGCTTCCCCTGATCCAGAAGGTAATGGACATCGACCGTCAGCATGCCTTTGACGATCGGATAGCCGGTGTATTTGGTCGTGTACGGCGAGAGCCCCGTCAGTTCGACCCCGTTCGCCTTCGCCTTGATATCGACGAACGCAGCCGGCGCGAGCGGATTTATCGACCCATCGATATTGATCGGCGCGCTCCCGTTGATTTTCCCGTCGAGCGAAACTTCCGCCGGCGATGTGGATTTTGTCCCGAACGCGCCGACCTTGCCCTCCATCTCGGCCAGGTTCGCCGTGTAGTTGGGCTTGATGAAGTTGTCCGTGTAATCGACTTTGCCGCCTTTGAGCGTGATCTTGCCCACCTCGATGTCGGCGTTCGTCGGCTGGCCTGCGTAAGGCTCTGCCGGACTCGGCGATGCCGCCGAAGCCACTTCAGGAGCCGTCGCGGCTGCCGGACTCGGCGCGGCGACCGGAGTCGGCGTCGATGTCGGCGCCGGTGGAACCGCACCCTTCGAGCCCGGCGCTCCCGTGGCTCGCGTCAGTGACGTAGGCGCTTCTTGCGGGCTCGCGGTGATGTCTTTCAGGTTCAGTTTGCCGGTGCTGTTGAGAATGATCCGCGAATAAAAATCGTCAGCGCAACTCGATCCCACATGTACCTTCGGCGGACCTTTTCCGAGAGCGAAATCGATTTTATTCACGTCGAGCGCGTTCATTCTGAAAAACAGATCGTTGGTCAGCTTGTCCAGCATCTTCACGCTGCCGAGCGATGCGTCGCCGCGATAGCTGACGAGAAAATCGTTGCGCGCCTGCTCCAGCCCAACCGCGCCGTTCATCGTCAGGTTCGCACTCGCGATCGTCGCGTTCATCCTGCTGCTCACGTATGGATCCGCAAACGCCAGGTCCAGCCGCTTGGTTGCGACGCGCAGACGGGCCTTGAGCGGCGCGATCGCGGCCGTTCCGGTGACTTTGAAAGTGCCCTTGCGGTTGAGCGTGCCGTCAACCTCGACCGCAAAAGGCTTGGTGAAGTCGCTCGACACATCTTTCAGATGCAGATTCAGCGGCGCCACGGCCGCCTTGACCGGTTGCGGCGCATTGTCGTCCTCGAAGGTGGCGCCGGTCTGTTCCATCGCGACCGACGCGATTCGATATTGCCAGCTCTGCGACGCTGGCGCCGGCGCCTGTACCAGCTTTGCGCGCCGCTCGCCTCGTTTCGCGCGCGCATTCGCCTCGTTTCGCGCGTGCTTGCGCGCTTGCTGCGTGGCGGCGGCGCCGGGCCGCCGCGCATCAGCGAGGCGAGACTCAATTTCCCGCCGCGCTCGCGGCGAACGAACAGATGCATCCCGTCAATGCGCACTTCGCTGACCGTCGCCTGATGCGCCGCCAGGTCGAACTGTCCAATCGCGACGCTGAGACTTTTTCCACTGCACCGGTTTTTCGCGTTCGCGCGGCGCATCCATCTCGAAATTTTCGATCGCGACGGTCGCCGGCTCCGCATGCACGTTGAAATGATCGCTCGCGAAATGCGTCTGTACGCTGGCCTTCGCGCTCAGCTTGCCCGACGCGATCGTGGCCGCAAGAATCGACTGGGCAAACGGCTGCAACGCCGGCAAGTCGATCTGATCGATCGCCACCTCCGTCGAAACCTGCGAATCCGCCAGATCGAGCGCGCCTTTGACCGCGATCGCGCCGCCGCTGCGAATCTTGCCATTGACGGTGACCGAGGCGGGCGGTTTCCTGGCGTCCGAAGATTCTTAAGCCCGACCCCGAGCGTATCCACCGCCACTGCCGCCGGCGCCGCGCCGCGGTTATCCTGGACCTCCACCGCGCTGTCCGTTAAATCGAACGAATCCAACTGAAAATCTATTGGCGCTTTCGCCGGGGATTTTTCCGCCACTGGCGCCGCCTGCGTCATGTTGAACGCCGGCGCCGCTTGCGCTGAAGGACTCGCCGGCGCCGCATTGCCGCCCGCTAGCGGCGTAAGATTGTTGGTCCCGCCGGGATTGAGCCTGACATGCGCGAGCAATCCTTCGACCCAGATGGATCGCAGATAGAACACCGCGCCCAGCGGCTCGACATCGGTCAGTTTCACCTCGGCGTGTCTGAGTGCGGCGATTGGCGCATCCGCGGCGTCGCGAACCTCGAACTGATCCAGCGCTACCGTTCCGTTCAAGCGAATTAGCGGTTGCGACTCCGCCTGGATGAAATGCACGTACACGTCCGCCGACAGCATCCCACTCGGAATTTTGACCGGCAGCTTCATCGGGGCGTAGCTCACGTAAAGCGGCAGGTCGAGCCGATGCAGCTTCAGGTCAATTACCGAATCGTGCGTCGCCTCGAACGGCTTGGCCACGCCGGCGATCCGCACCGGGCTGCCATCGATCACCATCTGCAACAGCGGCTCGACGGACACGTGCACGTCGGAGGGCAGGTTCGCGATAAACGGCACGTTGATCTGAATCTTATCGACCTTGTGCTGCTTGCCGAGCAGCTGATCGTCGATTGTCACTTCGCCATCGCGCAGTTGAATATTCGATACCGCGAATCGGAGCGCCGCACCCGGCTCCGCCGGCTTCGATTTTTCTGGCGGCGCGCCGCTCTCAAGCAGGTCGGAAAAGTTGAAGCGGTTCTGCGACTCCCGCACGATATGGATCGCCGGCCGCTCGACCACGACTTCGCCGATCACCGGCGCCAGTCTGAAAATCGACGCCCACGAAACCTTCACTCGCAGATGCCCAATATCGACGAACGGTTTTGGACCGTCGCGCTCGCCAACGTGCAGATCGTTCACGTCGAGCTTCAGCGCATAAAGATTGAATTGGATTTTGCCCACACCCACCGGGCGATGGATGCTGCCCGCGACGGGGCCGGTCAGGACGTGGCGCAACACCGGAGGCACTGCAAGGTACGCCGCCGGCTCCAGGAACAGCAGCACGGCAGCGACGATCACCGCGATTTTCCGCACCCGGCGCGAACGGCTCATCTCCCGCGCGCGCGCCACCCATGGCCTCGACGGGTGAAACGCCGACCTTGTGTGCTTCAGCGCGGCTTCCAGGTACTCCCGTCCGCGATTGAGAGGATTGACCATGAGCCTTACCCCGGCGTTACGCCGCCAGCGTCAGCCGTTGCCGCGAAATAGTCAATTCATCGCAAACACCTTGCGCAGCTTGACGCGCAAGCGGACATTGCGTCAACCTCGCGCCACGGGGTGAATCGAATGCCAAAGACCATTCTGCCGCGCCTCCACATCGAAGGACGATGGTTCCTGGACGAATACGGGCGCCGCGTTATCTTGCGCGGCGTCAATCTGGGCGGCGATTGCAAGGTCCCCTACCCCGAGGGCGGCACCAATTTCCCCTCCGATTTTTCCGACCATCGCGAGGTCTCCTTCATCGGCCGTCCGTTTCCGATTGGCGAAGCCGGCGAGCACTTCTCGCGCCTGCGCGCGTGGGGCTTCAATTGCCTGCGCATGCTGACCACCTGGGAAGCCGTCGAGCATCGCGGCCCGCGCGACTACGACGCCGCCTACCTCGACTACTTCGCCGAGCTGTGCCGGCTCGCCGGTGACTACGGCTTCTACCTGTTCGTCGATTTCCACCAGGATGTCTGGAGCCGAATGACCGGTGGCGACGGCGCGCCCTGCTGGCTATTCGATAAAGTTGGAATTGACTATCGCCGGCTCGCCGAATCGGGATGCGCTCATGTAATGCAGTACCTATATGACTATGCCCGCGGCGGCCGTCAGGAGGACCGCTACCCGACCATGAGCTGGGTGGATAATGAGCGCCGTCCCGCCAACGGCATCATGTGGACCTTGTTTTTCGCCGGCCGCGACTTCGCCCCCGGACTGACTATCGACGGCGTCAACGTGCAGGACTACATGCTCGAGCATTATCTCGGAGCGCAGCGCGAGATCGCCCGCCGCATCCGCGATTTGCCCAACGTGATGGGCTTTGACTCGCTCAACGAACCGGTCCCCGGATGGATCGGACAGCCATTCAGCTATCGCCATCTCGCACCAAGCGCTGCCAACCCCGACCGTGCGATGCCGGGCCTGGCGGGGTCGCCGCTCGACGGCTTGCTGGTGTCGCATGGAATTACGCGCTCGATACCGGTGCTCGAGTTCGACCTGGCAGCCAAAGCGGCGGTCCACAAACAGGATCGGACCATCAACCCCGATCGCATCTCGATTTGGACCGGCGGCCGAAGCGATCCGTTCCAGGACGCAGGCGCATGGCGGCTCAATAACGACAGCAGTTTCGACGTTTTGCGCGAGGACTTTTTCCAGCGCGTCGGCGATCGCAAGGTCAACTTCATCGAAGACTACATGGGACCGTTTTTCGCGCGCGTCGCCGAAAATATCCGCCAAATTAATCCCGATTGGATCCTGTTCGCCGAGCTCGATCCGCTCTCGGGGTTTCTCGGACCGGGATTCCCCGCCGAGACTCCCCCCAACAGCGTCAACGCCGGTCACTGGTACGACGTGGTCCTGGCCGCGACCAAGATGTTCAGTCCGAATTTCAGCCTCGACGTGTTGACCGGCGAGATTGCGACCGCCGCCGAGCAGATTCAGGCGCGCTACGAACGCGAGCTCGGCAGGATGGCCCGGATGTCAGACACGGTGAATGGCGGCGCGCCCACCCTCATCGGCGAATTTGGAATTCACTTCGATTTGAACGGCGCCGACGCGTACCGCGCCTTTCACGCCGGCGATCGCAGCGATGCGCCATGGACTGCTCACATCGTCGCGCTCGATCTAATGTATAATGCACTGGATACTCTGCTGATCAATGGTACGTTATGGAACTATACTGCATCCAATAGCAACGATCTGGCTATTGGCGACGGTTGGAATCAGGAAGATCTGAGTATCTTCTCGCGCGACCAGCAGACCGATCCCGCCGACATCAACAGCGGCGGCCGCGCGCTCCCGGGCTTCGTCCGGCCTTACGCGCGCGCGACCCAGGGTATTCCGCGCACCATGAAATTCGATCGGATCGGCGGCGCCTTCGAGTTCGTGTTCGATTGCGATCCTCGCGCCGCCCGCCCGACCGAGATCTTCGTGCCGCGCGTTCAGTATCCGCGCGGATGCGTGCTTGAAGTGTCCGGCGCCGGCGCCAACGCCGAGCTGGACCTCGACGGCCAGCGCGTCGTGGTCAAGACCGCGCAGCCGGGCGAAGTCCGCGTCGTGATTCGCCGCAAACCTTGAGCGCGCCCTAGCTGTACTTGCGCCCCTGCCACCACGGAAAGTAGGCAGGCATGTCCTTCGATACCTTGTCCGGAAATTTCGCCGGACGCTTCTCCAGGAATGACGCGACGCCCTCCCTCGCGTCCGCCGAAGTGGCGCGCGCGAAGATTCCGCGGCTGTCCACCTTGTGCGCTTCCATCGGATGGTCCGCGCCGGCCATCCGCCAGATCATCTGCCGAATCAACGCGACCGACACTTGCGAGGTGTTGTCCGCTATCTCGCGCGCGAGCGCGCGCGCCGCCGCAATAAGCTCGTCGGGCTTGTAGAGCCGCTTGACCAGCCCGCCCGCCAGCGCCTCTTCGGCCCCGAAAACCCGGCCCGTAAACGTCCACTCCAGCGCCTGCGCGATCCCGACGATCTTCGGCAGGAACCAGCTCGAGCACGCCTCCGGCACGATCCCGCGCCGCGCGAACACGAACCCGAAGCGCGCGTTCTCCGACGCCAGCCGAACGTCCATCGCCAGTTGCATCGTCACGCCCACGCCCACCGCCGCTCCGTTCACCGCCGCGATCACCGGCTTCAGGCACTCGAAGATGCGCAGCGTCAGCCGTCCGCCGCCGTCGCGAACCGCCTCGTTGCTCCAATCCACGCTGCCGTCGGCCCTGATCGCCGAGCGCCGCGGCGGACCCTCACCGCCCTCCGACTGGAACGCGCCGGGACCCGGCGACAAATCCGCGCCCGCACAGAACGCGCGCCCCGCGCCGGTCACGATAATCGCGCGCACGTCGTCGTCCGCGTCGGCCCGGTCAAACGCGTCGATCATCTCGCTCATCATGACGCCGGTGAAGGCGTTGAGCTTCTCCGGCCGGTTGAGAGTGATTGTCGCGATATTGTCTGCGACCTCGTAAATGATCTGTTCATACGCCATGCAATCCGCTCCGTCGCCGCCCGCAACTTCTACTTCACGAACAGCATCAGCGCCTCGTACACCAGCGCCGGCTTCTGCGCGCCTACCACCTGGATTTCCGTCTCCCGCGTGAGCATCGTGCCCAGCGGCCGCGGCTCGACCGCGGTCAGCCGCGAGCGGCATTGAACGCTGGCGCCCGCCGGCACCGGCGCGACGAAGCGCAGCTTGTTCGCGCCGTAATTCACCACGTTGCGAAATCCCGTGATCGCGAATTCCTCTTTGGTCCTGAACGCCGGCAGCAGGCTCAGCGTCAGAAAACCGTGCGCCACCGGTCCGCCGAACGGACTCTCCTTCTTGCACCGCTCGATATCGACGTGAATCCACTGATGGTCGCCGGTCACGTCGGCAAATTGATTGATTTTTTCCTGCGTCACCTGGATCGGCTCGCTCCACGGACCGAATTCCTTGCTGATCTTCGCCGTCAGCGCCGCGATATCGTCAACCTTGATCGTCTGCATATTTTTCCTCCGTTTTCCGATTGGTTATCGCTGGTCTAACCAATTCAGTTTCAAATGGCAACTGGAATCGCGCGCAACTCCCGCACGCGGCGGCGCATCTGCTGATTGGCGCGCTGACCGGGAACCTTTCGCGCTCAGTAGGCGAAGAATCCGCCGTTTTGGATGAGCTTCACCGGGATACCTTCGACCTCTTTCGGCGCGCCGGCTTGCTCCTTCGGCGTCAGCTTCTCGAGATAGACCTCGATCGCCGGTTGACCGGGCTGGTCGCCGGCGCCGATTCCAGTGCCTGCCGCGCCCGCGATGCTCATAAGCTGGGCCTCGTGCCGGTCGCGAACCGCGGCCGCCGATGCGACCGCTTCTTGCGAAATTCCCACTTTCGCGTCCAAGCCATCCGCTTGCGCCGCGGCGGGTGATGCCGCAGGTGTGCAACTGCTCACCATCGTGACGTTCAGCCCGCTCAGCACGTCGGAAATTGGATTGCCTACCGTGGAGCTCCCGTCAGCCGAGCCCGCAAACAGCAGAGCGACCGGCTGCGGGCAACCCGCATGGGTTACGATAAGCGACCCGGAGTCGCCGGGCAGGCTGAAGGCTCCGCTGCTACCGGTCAGAAGAATCTGGTTGACGAATGTAGCCAATTTCGGGTGCTTGGTCTCGGAGTAGTTTACCTTCAACTTGACGTTCAGCGCCTCGACCGTTCCAATTGTGAGGCAGGTCGTACGGCCCATCTTCTCCACACCCATCCCTATCGCTGCCGTCGCCGCCGAGCCCCCGATGCTCCCGATATTAAGGATGTTGGAGTCCACCTCTCCCGGATTAACGGCTGCTATCGCAGCGTCAACGGTATTCTTGCCGCCTCCGAACTTGAGTTTGATCGCGCGGCTGAACGTTGCGATCGCATCGGTCTGCGCTTTCAGGCACGGCGGTTCTATGTCGATCAGGCCGGGCTGCACGATTAGCTGGCCGGGTTTAGCCTTGTTTTGATCCGCGAGCACATGATTGTTGCTGAGGATATATTGATTGCTGTCTGCGTCCTGCACCATCGACCCCAGCGTCCCGCCGAAGCATCCTCTCTGGCGGCCGATCTTGATGGTCGAGTTGATATTTCCGCCCGAAACGCCAAGCGGAATCGGGCGGGTCAGCGTCGATTGCTGAGTGCACTGGGCGGACGCGTTTCTTGGCATCGATGCGCCCCCGATCGCCAATAGACAAACCGCCCATACCGCCGCTGTCGTCTGGTATCTCATGCCTTTTCCGCCCCCAGAATTGAAATCCCGACTTGACCGCACAATTCCCGCAAGACTTACACCAAACCGCGGTACCTTACTAGCCAAAAGCACGCTGATGCATGCTAACCGCGCGTCAACTCGCATCGAGTATCGGCCGCAACGCGCACTTGCCTAAGGAGAGCTTTGGGCGGATTTGAATGGACAACTAACAACGAAAACCTAGATCGGAGGATGCTTGTCCTTCCACGGCTGGGCGCGTTCGAACTCGGCCGCCAGCGCGATTATGCCCGCTTCATCTCCCGGACGGCCGACAAGTTGAATCGCCAGCGGCAGTCCCGCCTGGTTGAACCCGTTGGGGAGCGAGATGGCCGGCTGACCGGTCGAGTTGAACGGAAATGTAAACGCGATCCATCCGTAAATTTCATCCGCGGCTGTGGCGGGATTCGACGGCAACGTGCCGAGCCGCACTGCGGGCCGGGTGAGCGTCGGCGCGACGATCGCGTCGTAGGGCATGAGCGCGTGGATGATTTCGCGCGACGCATTGTGCATCGCGGTTACCGCGCGGATGTAGTCGGCGGCGGAAATCTTGGCTCCCCATTCGTAGTTTCCGCGCACCAGCGGATCGAGTAGCTCCGGGTTGGGGATGTTCAGCGCCGAGACCGATGCGCCGACGATCACGCGGACATGCTTGCCGAGCTGCGCGCCGGGATCGAGCGCGATCGGCTCGACGCGATGCCCCATCTCGCGGAGCGCACCGCACGCGGACTCGAGCGCGGCGATAGTTTCGCCGTCCACCGCGCCGAGCGCGCTACGGTTGATAACGGCGAGCCGGAGTTTTTTCGGATGCGCCGAAACTTCCTCGGCGAACGGACGCGACGGCGGCCGTGCCGCGTACGGATCGCCCGGCATCATTCCCGCCATAGCATCCAGCATCAACGCCGCGTCGCGGACCGTGCGCGCGATCGGGCCGGTGGTCGAAAGTCCGGCCCATGCTTCGCCATCCTGCGGCGCCCGCGTGATTCGTCCCCGCGACGGTTTGATTCCGACCACGCCGCAGCATGCCGCCGGGATACGAATCGATCCGCCGCCGTCGCTGCCCTGCGCCACGGGATGCAGTCCCGCGGCGACCGCTGCGGCCGACCCGCCGCTGGAGCCGCCCGCGGTGTGTTCGAGGTTCCACGGATTTCGCGCGGGCGGACAGAGACCGCCCTCGGTGGTCGGACGCAGTCCGAATTCGGGCGTGGTCGTTTTGCCGAGCAGAATCCCGCCCGAGTTGGCGAGCCGCACGGCGAGTTCCGCGTCGGCCGGCGCGTGCCAATTCTCGTAGTTCTTCGAGCCGAACGTCGTGCGGATATCCCTGGTCCAGACCAGGTCCTTGAGCGAATACGCGACGCCGAACAGTGGCAGCTTGGCCGCATCCGAAGCCTTGATCTTTTCCAGCCGCGACGCATCCGCGAGCGCGCGATCCGCCGTGACGGTCATGAATGCGCCGAGCCTGGGATTCAGTTGCTCGATGCGCGCGAGAAAAAATTCCGCGACCTCGCGCGGGCGCACTTCCTTTTTCAGCACCAGCTCGCGCAGTTCGTATGCCTCGATGTACGGGTTGAGCGTCACGTTCACCTCCGCGCATCGCGCGCCGATTCAAAGGTAATCGACCCAGGAAGTTCTAGTTAGCCCAAAATCACGCAGCCCGCCAACTGATGCAGTTTCAGTCTGGCGTTGACATCGCCTGATGCTGGAGCGACGTTGAACAAGAATCGAAAATTGAAGTCCCGGGCAGGGCCACTTTTTTGTGTCATTCTAGAGCGAAGTCTGCGAAGCGGAGAATCCCGGATCCTACGGCCGCGCCGGCCCGTATCGCTTTGCCGACCAAGCTCTTCTATGGTCTCGGGTCGGTCGCGTTCGGCGTGCAGGGCCTGGCGCTTGGCTCGCCGCTGCTGTTGTTCTTCAACCAGGTGATCGGCCTGCCGGCGCCATGGGTCGGCGCCGCGATAATGATCGCGCTCATTTTCGACGCAGTCTTCGATCCGCTTGTCGGCCAATGGTCGGACCATGTCAGGTCGCGCTGGGGACGCCGCCACCCCTTCATGTACGCTTCGGCGGTTCCGCTCGCGATTGCCTTCTACTATCTCTGGAACCCGCCCTACCACTGGTCCAACCAGGCCATGTTCGCCTACCTGCTGGTATCGCTGGTGGCGGTCCGGCTGCTGGTCAGTCTCTACGAGATTCCGAGCGCGGCGCTGGCGCCCGAACTGACTGCTGACTACGACGAGCGGACCGGCTTGCTCAGCTACCGGTTCTTCTTCGGAACGCTTGGCGGGACCTTGCTGGCCGTGCTCGCCTTCCGGGTCTTCCTGCGCCAGGACGCCACCCATCCGCTCGGGGTGTTGAACCGCCACGGGTATGAGCAGTGCGGATTGGTTGGCGCGTTGGTTATACTCGTCACGATTCTGATTTCCTCGTTCGGCACGCACGGCCGGATTGCCGCCCTGATCCAGCCACCGCGCCGTCGTCTCGGCTTCGCCGGCAAGGCGCGCGAGATCGCCGCGACCCTGTCCAATCGCTCGTTTCTATCGCTCATGATCGCCGGAATCGTCGCCGCCGTAGCCGGTGGCTTGAGCAGCGGCCTGGGCCTCTACATCACGACCTACTTCTGGGAGCTGACCCCGAGGGAGATTTCGTATCTGGTCGGCTTTGGTTTCGTCTCCGCCATCCTGGCGGTGTCTCTTGCCCCCGCGGTCTCCAAGGCGATGGGTAAGAAGCGGGCCATGATCACGCTGTTCGCCGTATCGCTTGTCGCCGGCTCCCTTCCGATTCCGCTGCGCCTGCTCGGACTCATGCCGCCCAATCACTCTTCTGGCGCTTCTGGCGATCCTGTTCGCCGACGCCGTGATCCGCGACACGCTCGGCATCATGGGCTTCATCATCGTCGCCTCGATGATGGCGGACGTGGTCGAGGACATCGCAGTTGAGCAGTGGACACCGCTCGGAGGGCCTGCTGTTCGCGACCGTTGGCCTATTACAGAAATGCGTCTCCGGGGTAGGCACTTTCGTGTCGGGGCTGCTCCTGGAATTCGTGCACTTTCCGCAGGGAGCCATCCAGGGCCATGTCGATCCGGCCGTGCTGCGCCATCTGGTTCTGCTCTTCGTACCGATTTCGGCGGGATGCCACGCGATTGCGATCGCGGTCCTCGGCTTCTACCGGATTGACCGGACCGTCCATCAACACAACCTCGAACGGCTGCGCGATGCGGCCGCGATCGCCGAGACCAGCGACGCCGAGGCCCTCGAGGGCGTCACCCCCATCACCCGGGTCATCTAGATCCGCACGTAACCCAGGAGAAGGAATCGTGGCCAGCTTTTCGAACGCCCCCCGAAAATTGACCTTTCACTCGCACAAGGCAGTTTCTCGCTTGAAGATAATACTTGGCCTGTGGTCCATCCTTATGATTTGTTCTCCGTTCGGCCGGATCGCCGCGGCCCGAAGCGGTCACGATTACAGGCCTTGCTACGGCTATTTTGCTCTGTGTGCGGCCTCCACCTGTACCCCGACTGGAGGAACCATCACGGTGAACGTCATCGGCGGCGGTACCGCGGTGTTCCCCGAGGCTGATTGTGTCTGCCCGATCATTTACGGTCGCGCTCTAGCCGACCTCAACGGAGGCACCATGACCGGATCTTGCACCCCGCCTTCGAAGGACGAACTCTGGTCGATTTATCAGAACACGACGCGCATTCCGCAGGCGATGAACGACTGGACGCAACGCGGCCCCAAAGTCTGGGCCCCGAACCAAATGTGCAAGGCAAAACTCGATCTCGGAGCCGAGAGTGTCAACTGCTTCGGATTCCCTTGTGACTCGGAGACCTATATCAATGGCGTGCCGGTAACCACGTGTCACTGCGCGCTTGGAGAGTCCTTTGAGGGCACCGCCGTTGCCCCGCACACGGCGTTTTGGACGCATGCTGGCCAGGATAATCAAGCCGTCTGTGCCGAACATCCTGCCGCCGTGCCGATCTCATTGCCGACCCCGTGCCCCTAACCCGCTGACACCAACACCGAATCGACCGTCCGGATTGATATACCCCGGCAGTTCGGATATTGATAATCAGTATCAGCCTCCCCGCGCCATTTATGCCCTATTCGCCTGGCATCGCCGCAGACCTCCGCCTGCAATCGGATCTGCCGGCCCGGATAGCCTCGCGCCAAGGCATCGCCGTGCAATGACGCCAGCGGCGCGGCGCGCGGGCGGGGTGTAATCAAGCCAGCCGCCGGGTTAATCTTTTTTGTCTTTTTAATTTTTTTTCGACTCGACCGGGAAAGGGGTTCAACTTGTTGCAAACTACGATTCTGTGGACGCACGCGGTGGCCGGCGCGATTTGGATTGGCGCGTGCGCATGCTTTGCGATCGCGGGTCTCGCGCTCGGCGCCGGCAGCCCCGAGCAGCGCAATTTTGTCGCGAAGTCGGCGTCCAAGATCGACGCGCTCGGCCTCGTCGCCGCCGCCGTGCTGCTCGCGACCGGACTGACCGGCCTGACCACGGTGACAGCCTTGCACGGCTTCGCCTTCTCCACCGCCTTCATGACGGTGCTTGCGATTAAGATCGGACTGTTTGTCGTGATGCTCGTCGCGATGACGTGGTCGATGAGAGTCGGTGCTGCCGTCAGAGCTGCAATCGCGCGCGAGCATGCCGGCGCCGCTGCCGCCGCGATGCCTCCGATGGTGAAGGCTCACGTCGCAGTCGTCGTGATGGGCGCGGTCGCGCTGATACTGGGAACCTGGCTGATGGGGAGCTAAGCGCGCGCGATGGCTGAAACACCTCCGAAGATCAAAATCGGCGCGTTCGAGGTCGCCTTCCCTGCCGACGGTTTCTGGCGCAACGACGGCGGATGCATGTTCGGGGTGGTCCCGCGCGATCTCTGGAAACACACCCATCCCGCCGACGAGCACAACCGTATCCGCCTGAACCTGACCTGTCCGCTGATCATGAAGGGAACTGATGCGATCCTGGTCGATACTGGAATCGGCAACCGCCTGAGCGCCGTCGAGCGCAATATTTTCGATCATGGCGACGGATGGCTGCCCGAGAATCTGCGCGCGCTCGGGATGGAGCCGGGCGACGTGACCCATCTGATCGTGTCGCATCTCCATTTCGATCATTGCGGAGGAATCGTGCGCCGGCGCGATTCCGGCGCGCTGGAAGCCGCGTTTCCGCGCGCGCGAATCTTCGTGCAGAAAGGCGAACTCGAAATCGCCGCCGATCCGCGCAATGAGCGGCTGCGCGCGGCGTATCGCCCGGCGGCGGAGATTCTCGCGCCGGTCCGATCGAGGCTCGAAGCGATCGACGGTGACACCACCGTCGTCCCGGGCGTGCGCGCCGTCGTCACCGGCGGCCACACCCGCGACCATCAGGCGGTGATCGTCAGCGACGCGGGCGAATGCTTCATGCACCTCGGCGATATCGTGCCCACCCGCTCGCACATCCGCGGCCCGTGGAACCAGGCGTACGATCTCGACGTGCTGCGCACGATGGAGCAGAAGGCGCACTACCTCGGCCTCGCCGTCGAGGATCGATGGTGGCTCTCGTTCGCGCACGACGACACTGTGTTCGCGGCGACGGTGAAAAACGACCGCGGCCGCATCGTGCTCGGCGACACGATCCCGGTTTCCGAGCGGCTGTTCGAATGACGCGGAAATCGGATGAGCGATTAGCCGGTCTTGAACTGCGCCAGCGGCCCGGTTCGGCCAAGTATCTATTCGGCCGCTTTCGTGTTAGACCACGATTAGAAAGCAGGCTGCGTCGAACCACCGAGGCATATTAGGCTCTGTAAACAGATGCCGGGAACCTCGGGCGCACAACCTGCTTTTTCAGATCGGCTCGCCTCCCGCCATCAGCGCGTAATTCCTAACAGGAGAGTTTTGCGTAAGCCGACGTTGGTGCCGGAGGGGTACGCGCTGGCGCGCGAATCCTTCGCTGCGCTGAGGATGACACAAAAAAAGCGAGCCGCCGCTCGTGTCATTCTGAGCGTAGCGAAGAATCCCGAATCTTTCTCGGCGCAAAACAATTCGACTTCACTGAGGCCATGCGGAGCCGAGTTGCTCTGAATCCAATATGCAGTTACGCGCAGCCCCCCTGCTAGGGGCTCAACCCTGCCGCGCGACAACGGAGCGCGGCCTTAGTACTGGGTGCAGGGGTCACCCCCTGCGGTGCAGGGGTCAGCCCCTGCCGCGCACCGATCTTGCTTGTTGCCGATCCGTCACTCGGTTATACTCGAAATCAGGATGGGCTCCCCAGATTGCACGGCCCGACCGTTTTCACCTTCCGCAAGCAGTATCTCTGCTAAACACTCCATAACCCGAAGGAGATAGCCAATGGCGGATCTCAATAACTTCGAGCGGGTGATCAAAGAAGATCGCGCGGCGCGCGAGTCCAAGCAATGGCGCGGCACCCTGCTCGAGTACCTCGAGCTGGTGAAGGCCGACCCGACCATGACCAAGCTCGCGCATGCGCGAATCTACGACTTGATCATTTCTTTGGGCCTTCATTCGTTGCACGACACCGACGATCCGCGCACCAAGCGGCTGTACAAGGATGAGCCGCTGAAGGTGTTCGATTTCTTCGCCCAGGAATTTTTCGGGATCGAGCGCACCATCGCGCAGATCGTCCGCTATTTCCATTCCGCGTCGCTCAAGGGCGAAGAGAGCCGCCAGGTTCTGTACCTGATGGGCCCGGTGGGTTCGGGCAAGAGTTCGCTGGTCGAGCGGATTCAGCGCGGGCTCGAGCAGGTCGGATTCATCTACGCGATCGAAGGATGCCCGATGAACGAGGAGCCGCTGCATCTGGTCCCGCGCCATCTGCGCCGCGAGTTCGAGAAGATGCTCGGCGTGCACATCGAGGGCGACCTCTGCCCGGTCTGCCGCTATCGGCTCAAGTCCGAGTTCAACAACCGCTACGAGGAAGTTCCGGTCGTCGCCCGCAGCTTCTCCAAGCGCAACCGCGTCGGCGTCGGCGTGGTGCCCCCGGTCGATCCGAACAACCAGGACACTTCGGTGCTGATCGGATCGGAAGACATCTCCAAGCTCGACCAATACTCCGAGGGCGACCCGCGCGTGCTCGAACTCAACGGCGCGCTCAACGTCGGCAACCGCGGCATCGTCGAGTTCATCGAAGTTTTCAAGAACGAGACCGAGTACCTGCACGCGATGATCACCGCCACCCAGGAAAAAGTCATTCCCGCGCCCGGGTCGCCACGGAATGGTGTACGTCGATACCTGCATCGTCGCCCATTCCAACGAGGCCGAGTGGCAGAAGTTCAAGGCCGATCACACCAACGAGGCGATCCTCGATCGTATCGTCGTGGTCAAAGTGCCCTACAACCTGCGCCTGTCCGAAGAGGTCAAAATCTACCAGAAGATCATCCGGAACTCGGATTTCCGCGCGCACGTCGCGCCGCACACGCTCGAGCTTGCCTCGATGTACGCGATTTTGTCGCGCCTGGAGCCGACCGCCAAGTGCGACCTGATGACCAAGCTGCGGCTCTACAACGGCGAGGAAGTCGTCGAGAAGGGTCGCACCAAGAAGATCGACGTGCAGGAACTCAAGGAAGACACCAAGCGCGAGGGGATGTCGGGCATCTCGACCCGCTTCATCATGAAGGCGCTCGACAACGCGCTCTCCGACAACGTCTCGGGCAACTGCATCAATCCGATCAACGTGCGCGAGGCGCTGATCTCGATGACCAAGGAGGGCGACCTGCCCGACGACACCCGCAAGCAGTATCTCGAGTTCCTCCAGGACACGCTGCACAAGGAATATCTCGACCTGCTCGAAAAGGAGATCACCCGCGCCTTCGTCTATTCGTACCAGGAGCAGGCCGAGTCGCTGTTCCAGAACTACCTCGATCACGCCGAGGCGTTCGTCAACAAGACCCACGTGCGCGACCGCAACACCAAGGAGGAACTGGCGCCCGACGAGGGCTTCCTCAAGTCGATCGAGGAGCAGATTGCGATCATCGGCTCCGCCGCCGACGGATTTCGCCAGGAAGTCATCGCCTACCTGTGGGCAACCTCGCGCCGCGGCGAAAAGATCAGCTACAGGAGCTACGAGCCGCTCAAGGAAGCGATCGAGAAAAAGCTGATGACCTCGGTGCGCGACATCTCGCGCATCATCACCAAGGCCCGCACCCGCGATGAGGAACAGGGCGAGAAGTACAGCGCGATGGTGAAGAACCTGCTCGACAACGGCTACTGCGAATCCTGCGTCGACGTAGTCCTAAAGTACGCCGCCAACAACCTCTGGAAGGATTGAGCGCGATGTCGCGGATCAAGCGAACGATGAGTGGACGGCGATACCATCTTCCGCGAATACCGGATCTCCGACGCCGAACGCTCCGACCGCTCGGCCGGCGACCGCCTGCGCCATCGCCAGAAAGTCCGCGAATCCATCCGCGAAAATATCGCCGACATCATCGCCGAAGAATCGATCATCGGCAAAGACAAAGACCGCGTGATCAAGGTTCCGCTGCGCGGAATCAAGGAATACCGCTTCGTCTTCGGCGACAACGCTCCCGGCGCCTCGCAGGGCAACGGCGACTCGCGCCCCGGCCAGGTCGTGGGCAAAACCGGCAAGGACCGTCCCGGCAAAGGCGACGAGCAGGCCGGCGACCGCCCCGGCGTCGATTACTACGAGACCGACGTCACGCTCGAGGAATTGATCGAGATCATGTTCGAGGATCTCGAACTGCCCAACCTCGAGCGCCGCGCGCTGCGCGAAATTCAGTCCGATTACTCGACCCGGCGCAAGGGCTACCGCAAGGTCGGCATCCGCATCCGGCTCGACAAGCGCCGCACCGCCAAGCAGCGCGTGATGCGGATGCTCGCGTCCGACAAGCGGATCGGCGCCGAGGCGGCGCGCGCAGCGGAAGAATCGGGAGAATCGCAGGCCGACGGCGGGGTCGAAGGCGCGCTCGATGAAATCGCGCTCGAAGAAGGCCGGCTCGAGCAAGAGGCGCCCGCCGCTTCTCCCGGCGCCGCATTCCAGCGCGTCCATCGCCGCTTCCCGTTCCATCAGGACGATCTGCGCTACAAGCACGTCGAGATCGACACCAAGGAGGAGTCCAACGCCGCGGTAATCTGCATCATGGATACCTCGGGCTCGATGGACACGATGAAGAAGTACCTGGCGCGCAGCTTCTTCTTCCTGCTCTACCAGTTCATCTCGACCCGTTACCGCAACGTCGAAATCGTTTTCATCGCGCATCACACCGAGGCCAGCGAGGTCACCGAGGAGGAGTTCTTCCACAAGGGCGAATCCGGCGGCACCTTTATCTCGTCCGGCTACGCCAAGGCGCTGGAAATAATCGCCGCCCGGTACCATCCGTCGCTGTGGAACCTGTACGCCTTCCATTGCTCGGACGGCGACAATTTCGACTCCGACAATCCCATCGCACTCAAGGACGCGGAAGAACTGGCCGGGATTTGCAACTTGTTCGGCTACGGCGAGATCAAGCCGCTCGGCTCGCGCTACTACGAATCTTCGATGCTCAACGTGTTCCGCCGAATTCAGGCGCCGAACTTTCACACCGTGCTGATCGAGCGCAAGGAAGACATCTGGCCGTCGTTCCGGGCCTTCCTCGCCAAGGACCGGGTGAAGGAAGCATGAGCGCCGCTCAAAACGCGGGCGGATCGCCGCGCAGCCCGAGGTGGACGCTCGCCGAGCTGGCCGAGTGGGACCGGCGGATTCGCGCCAAGGCGAAAGAGTTCGGGCTCGACTGCTATCCGCAGGAGTTCGAGCTCTGCGATCACACCGGGATGCTCGGGTACATGGCGTACTCCGGGATGCCGTCGCACTACCCGCATTGGTCCTACGGCAAGTCGTACGAGAAACTCAAAACGCTTTACGATCACGGGGTCAGCGGCCTGCCCTACGAGATGGTTATCAACTCCAATCCCGCGATCGCCTACCTGATGCGCGACAACTCGCTCCTGCTGCAGGTGCTCACCATCGCGCACGTGTACGCGCACAACGACTTCTTCAAGAACAATTTCACCTTCAAATCGACCCGCGCCGAACTGACGATCGAGGCGTTCAAGGCCGCGGCGATGCGCGTGCGGCGCTACGTCGAGGATCCGTCGATCGGAGTGGACCAGGTCGAGCGGATTCTGGACGCGGCGCATGCGCTGTCGTGGCAATGCCGGCGCAATCTTGCGATCAAAAAGCTCACCCCGCTGGAACAGATGGCTCGCGCCGAGGACAGCGCGCAGGGACAGCCCGATCCCTTTCAGAAGATCCACGCGCGCAAGCAGATCGAGGCCCCCGATTTCCACAAGGTCCCGCTCGAACCCGACGAGGACCTGCTGCTCTTCATCCGCGATCACAACCCGTTCCTCGCCGACTGGGAAAAAGATCTGCTCACCATCGTCGATGAAGAAGCCAAGTACTTCATCTCCATGATGGAGACCAAGATCATGAACGAGGGATGGGCGAGCTACTGGCACAAGAAGATCCTGGAGTCGCTCGAGCTGGAGCAGGGGCTCCATCTTGAATTCATCGTCAACCACAACCAGGTCGTCCGCCCGATTCCCGGCCAGATTAACCCGTATCATCTCGGACTCAAAATTTGGGAAGACATCTACCGCCGCTTTACCAGTCCGACCGCCGACGAAATCGAGCGCGACGGACCGCCGGTAAAGTCCGGCGCGGAAAAAATCTTCGAGGTCCGCGAGGTCGAGCGCGATGCGTCGTTCATCCGCCGCTACCTGACCGAAGACCTCGTGCGCGAACTGGATATCTTCGAATACGAGGCGCGCGGCGAGGAGCTGGTGGTCAGCAAGGTGGCCGACGACGATGGATGGCGGGAAGTCAAGGCGACGCTGATCGCCAACGTCGGCACCAACTCGATCCCGGTGATGAAGGTCGAGGACGCCGACTTCGGCCGCAACCGCACCCTCTACCTCAAGCACGATCACGACGGCCGCGATCTGCACATCGAATATGCCGAGAAAAGCCTCGGCTACCTGCAGCGGCTGTGGGGCCGGGAAGTCGTGCTCGAGACCGTGCTGGACGGCAAACGCTCGCTGTTATGCAGCAACGATCGCGGTTTTTCCGTCCGCACGCTCAAGTAGAACCCGCCCGCCCGCCGCATCAGCCCGGTCGAGCACGCGCTCGAGGATGGTCGGATGCGCGCTCAAGGACGGCCGGGTACGCGCTCGAGGACGGTTTTGGACTTCTTCACCGGCGCACCCCGGCACGTTGCTTTAGATTTGATGGTCTTATAATTTCAGACATGGACGATGCGGTTCGGGTCGGCTGCAAGGAGGCGCGGATGATGGAGTGGCCGAAGTGCCAAAAATGTAACAATGGCGCACTGATTCCACTGTCTGACTACGGACAGGAGGGCGCTTCGGTTCTCTTCAAGGCGTGGGTTTGCACGAATCCCGATTGCGGTTTCAGCCTGCGCGTCGACAAGGGCGAAGTAACTTACGGCAGGCGGATTGAGACCAAGCACTGATTGATTTGTGATTGCGACCAATAGGGCAGTCCGTGCGGGCTGCCTTTTTTTGTCGTGCGTGCGCGAGCGCCTCGCGGCGGGATTTACGAAGAATGACAAATCTCGCGCGTCGCGGTACGGTGATCTGCGAGTACGCGTGAGTATTCACCGATCACATTTGCTGTTGATTCTTGCCGCGTCCGCAGCCGCATTCGCTTTCTCAGCGCCACGGCGCGCGAGCGCAAGCGTGATCGCTGTTACCGAGTCCGACAATGGCCGCGAATTCACGCTCGCGCGCGGCGACCGGCTTGAGATATCGCTGCCTGCGACTTCGGGGACCGGGTACACATGGCAGGCCGCGCCTATAGCCGGCGTACTCGTCAAGCCGGTCGGCGATACGAAGTTCAAGCTGGACAACGCGATGCCGGGCGCGTCGGGGCATGAGATTTTTCGCTTCTCAGCCGAAGCGAGCGGGACCGGCCGGCTTGAGATGCGTTACGTGCGCCCATGGGAGAAGGACACACCGCCTGCCAAGCTCTTCAGCATTCTGCTGATAATCAGGTAGCACCGTCTCCGGCGCGTTCGCTTATCGCATCGCTGCGGCAAGGTGCGGGAATGCGAAAAAAATAAGGGCGGATGCATCGTGCATCCGCCCTTATGAGATTCCCCGGCCGCGTCCTACTCTCCCGTGACGCCTTCGGTCACAGTACCATCGGCGCTGAAGGGCTTAACTGCCGTGTTCGGGATGGGAACGGGTGTTTCACCTTCGCCATGGCGACCGGAAACCTGTGGCCCTCGCGGTCAAGCGAGCGCTCAAGCTCCGACAATCTGAATAAGTAGGGTCTTCAAGCGAGGTTTTCGAACCTTGTCTGCGACTCGACCTTTGCCGTCCCGTCCGGTTAGCGATTGAAACCCGGACAAGTATGCGGCGACTATAGCAACTGAGTGATTGGCTCAATTGAAATAGGTAGTGGTCAAGCCTCACGGCCAATTAGTACCAGTCAGCTCCACGCCTTACGGCGCTTCCACCTCTGGCCTATCAACCTCCTGGTCTAGAAGGGGCCTTTAGGATCTTACGATCGGGATACCTAATCTTGGGGTGGGCTTCCCGCTTATATGCTTTCAGCGGTTATCCCGTCCGTACATGGCTACCCGGCGATGCGGCTGGCGCCACAACCGGTACACCAGAGGTACGTCCGTCCCGGTCCTCTCGTACTAAGGACAGCTCCCCTCAAGTATCCTTCGCCCACGGCGGATAGGGACCGAACTGTCTCACGACGTTCTGAACCCAGCTCGCGTGCCACTTTAATCGGCGAACAGCCGAACCCTTGGGAGCTACTCCACCCCCAGGATGTGACGAGCCGACATCGAGGTGCCAAACCTCCCCGTCTATGTGAACTATTGGGGGAGATAAGCCTGTTATCCCCGGCGTACCTTTTGTCCGATTAGCGATGGCCCTTCCATACGGGACCACCGGATCACTATGACCTGCTTTCGCACCTGCTCGAGCCGTCGCTCTCGCAGTTAAGCTCTCTTATGCCATTACACTCAACGGCTGGTTTCCACTCAGCCTGAGAGAACCTTCGCGCGCCTCCGTTACATTTTGGGAGGCGACCGCCCCAGTCAAACTACCCACCATGCAGTGTCCCACACCCGGTAAGAGTGATGGTTAGAAGCCAAGAATCACAAGGGTGGTATTTCAAGGTTGGCTCCATGCGAGCTAGCGCCCACACTTCAAAGCCTCCCACCTATCCTACACATGAAATTCCTAGATTCACTGCAAAGTTATAGTAAAGGTGCACAGGGTCTTTCCGTCCTGCCGCGGGTACTCGGTATCTT
>CAVRNO010000002.1:1657500-2045318 GCA_963722605.1 Binataceae bacterium (SeqCode)
CAACCGGACTCGGCGATCATCGCCGCGATTTGCGCGGACCCTGCGCCGTCCCCGATACCGGCGCGGCTTCGCCTTTGAGCGCGATCGGACCAACCGGAGCCTCGCTGTATGATTCATTCTCCAGCGTGACGCTGAGCGAAGGTTCTTTCTCGTGGCCGGGCGGCAGATCCACCGGGACCGTGGCCAGGCCGTCGTCGCCGACCAGAAAATCCGCGGCCCACAGCGGCGCGCCCCGTTTCGGCATCCACCAGATGCGGTAAACCTCGAAGGCGCCGGTCGGCTTGAGCCCGTTCGCTTCGAGCATCGCAGCGCCGGCCGACTCGCTCATAGCGACCCGTCCGGAGGGGAGGCCCGGGCCGCCGGACTGCGCGATCGACTTGCCCTTTTCCTTATCCTTCTCGGCGGGCGCGGCCAGTTTGATCGTGCGAAGATCGGGCGCGAAAAGAATTTTCTCAAACACCTCGCCCGCGCTGGCGCGTTCGCGCTCGGAGCCGAGCTTGCGCTGCGTGACTGCCGTCTGGCGGCGCAGATCGCGGACGGTCGCATTGAGAGCCGCCACGCGCCGATTCACATAGTCGGTGCGTCGTGCGAGCGAGCCGGCGAGTTCGGATACCACGATAAGCGACGCAAGCGCGATTGCAACCGACATCCCCGCGATCGCCTGCCAGAGCCTGACGCGCATCAGTCGCGGCGGCCGCCCGATGGACGGCAGTTCGCCGCTCCTACGCCGCCCTTGCGAATTCGCTTCCGGTTCGCCCTCTTCCATCACGACATCCAGCGTCGGCTCCGGGGATTCGATCCGACGGTATTATGCCCAATAGCCAGCGGCTTTGTTAGCCGCGCCCTTTCGGATAAAAATAAGAGCCACCATGCGTCAAATTCAGGACGTCCACGTTCTCGCCGCTGAGCCGCTGATCGCGCCGAATCTGCTCAAGAACGAGATGCCGGTGGACGAGAGAATTGCGCGGACCGTGGTCGAGGCGCGCGAGACTATTCGCGAAATCATCGCCGGGCGGGACCGCCGGATGCTGTGCATAGTCGGCCCGTGTTCCATTCACGACCCCGACGCGGCGCTCGATTATGCCCGGCGGCTGGCGAAGCTCAAGGACGCTACCTCGGACCGGCTCTACCTGCTCATGCGCGTGTACTTTGAAAAGCCGCGCACAACCGTGGGATGGAAGGGGCTGATCAACGACCCGCACATGGACGACAGCTGCGACATGCGTGAAGGATTGCGCATCGCGCGCCGGCTGTTGATCGAAATAAACCGGATGGGGCTGGCGGCGGGGACCGAACTGCTCGACCCGATCACGCCGCAATATATCGCGGACCTGGTCGCGTGGACCGCGATCGGCGCGCGCACGACCGAGTCGCAGACCCATCGCGAGATGGCGAGCGGACTCTCGATGCCGGTCGGATTCAAGAACACCACCGAAGGAAACCTGCAGGTTGCGATCAACGCGATTCAATCGGCGCGCCGGCCGCATTCCTTTCTCGGCATCACCCAGGACGGAATCTCGGCCGTGATTCGCACCTCGGGAAATCCCGACACCCACATCGTGCTCCGCGGCGGACGCAAGCCGAACTACGACGCCGCCAGCATCGAGGAATGCCGCCGGATGCTCGCGAGCGCCGGGCTGGAGCCGCGCATGCTGGTGGATTGCTCGCACGCGCAGACGAGCAAGGACTTCACCAAACAGCCCGCGGTGCTCAGGACGCTGATCGACCAGGTGCGCGCCGGCAGCCGCGCGATCATGGGCGCGATGCTCGAAAGCAATCTCGAAGCGGGCAGCCAGCCGCTCAACTCCGATCGCGCCAAGCTCAAGTATGGCGTGTCAGTCACCGACCCGTGCATCGACTGGCCGACGACCGAGCAATGCCTCCTCGACGCCGCCGCAATTCTGAACTCCGCGATCGTTACCACAACGTAGCTTCGACTGGAATTGCAAAGTAGAGCCGAGAGCGCGAACCGCTGACAGTTTGGTTAGCGACGAATCAGGGCGTGAGGGAAATCGAAGTGCAGTCTGAGCCTGACAAGCCCTTTACATGGCTCCGTCCTGTCCCGGTCAGCTGCCTGGTCAGTGGGCTCGCGATTATCCATTACACGTGGTTGATCTTCATTCCGCACAAGGATCTCGTTTGCTTTATAGCAGATGACGCATTCTACGAGCTCCAGATTGCGCGGCACTTCCTTAGCTGCGGCAAGTGGTCATTCGACGGGGGATATAGTACGACCACGGGATTTCATCTTTTGAATGTTTATCTAATGAGCCTTCTTCCACGGCTAATGGCCCATCCATGGCTGGCAATCGAATTCTGGATGGCCGCTGGTCTTGCTCTTTCAATTTTGAGCGTCTTCACACTCACAAACTTCGTGTATAGGAAATTCGGAGCTTTCGCTTTGGTTCCGACCTTTCTGGTCCTCACCACCCCATCCTTCACTCTCCAGAGTACCGGCTTGCTTGAATATCCCTATGTGATCCTGATCGCTGCTCTCTATATCAGCGCATTATTTCTGTGGCACGGAGAGCATCGATCTACCCTTTTGGGGATCTTCCTTCTCGGTTTTGCCGGCAGCATCGCGCGCAGTGATTTTGGAGGGTTTCCTCTCGCCATTTTTCTGACCTGTTCAATTGCATTTTTCCTGAATCATCGCATTGAATATCTGCTGAAGAGTTTCTGCGGTTTGGCGGGCGCATCTCTCGGCCTTGCCGTGGTTTTCTTGCACACCTTTGTGTTCAGTGGGCATTTCCTTTCCGGCAGCGCGATGACCAAAGCCCTGTGGGGAAGAAGAGTAGGATACTCGCCGTTCCGGCCAATCTTGACCATCATCCTGACACTGACTTCGTCCGCCCGGACGCTCATATTTATCCTGATGTTCTCTGCTCTCGCGGCAACGTTAAGATTATGCGTCCGCGCGCTGGACAGGAGTAGCCATACGAAGGTAGCGCCAGAAGGGCGAGAACTCGGCGGAAATGACTCCAAGCTACTCGCCGGTTGCGGAGCGTGTGCAATCGTTCTGTACCTGCTGGTCTATGGCGCCGATCCTGCTCTTCAGCCCTGGTACTCAGCCAGTTTCGCGATTCCCTTGTTGCTCATCCTGGCACTTGCTGCGCGCGCAGCCGCTCGCGATCGCGCGATCCGTACATATTTCATCGGTGCAGTCGCGCTACTTTCAGGCGTTAACATTCTGAGTACGTACGCCCCGCCTTGGCATCACCAGCGCTACATGTTGGAAATGGCCGAATATCTACAAGGTCATCACCTGGTAGGTCGAATAGGGGGGTGGGATGTGGGTATCGTTGGATTTTTTACCGACGGGAACATTGTCAATCTCGACGGGCTGATGAATGATCAAATCTATCGGTACGCGCGCGAGGGAAAGGTGGAGCAATACATTGACCGCGCTGAAATCAAATATCTCGTTGACTTTCCCATGCAAATCGAAGATCCGAAGTTGTCGGAGATGGTCGGGTTCGAAGGCAAGAGCGTCAGTGCACGCTTGAGGCCTGAGCATAGTATAATTAGCACGGACCGCAAAGATCGGTGGCTTGATTATACCTTGTTTGAAATTCGGGAGCCTTCTACAATGAGTCAGGTAACACTTCCCTGGACGATGCAGCGGTGGCGCTGCACGCGAACTCGATGAAGCTGAGCGCTGTCGCGGAGCCCTCGCGGCAGATGCGGATGTGGTTGTCCGTCCTTTTGGCAGCCGAACTCGTCGCCCTAGCCATCATCCGGCTTCCATACGGCTTGGATTTCGATTCGTTCACTTTCTCCGACATCGGTTCCAATTTCACGATCCAGCACCTGGTGTCCCTTGGACTGAGACCCGGATTCGATTTCGGCGACCCCTATGGTCTCTTGCCGATATTAGTGGGGAATATTTGGTTCTCGTTCTTTGGCATGACGCCAATAGCATACGAAGCATCGATGGTCGCATGCGGGCTCGTCGTCGTATGGGCTCTCGCGCAGATTGCCGCCTCGCTTCAATTCCGAGCCTTTGGTGTCGCGCTGCTCTTCATAGGACTCGGGTCTGCGATACAAGTGACCTATCCAAACCTCGCCCATGTACTGGAATCAGCGTTAATAGCACTTGCACTGTGCTCGCATTCCCGTGGCCATCGCAACACTGCTTTAGCTTTTGCCTGCGCTGGGCTCTTTTGCAAGCCCAGCATGAGTTACGTGTACGGTCTGGTTCTGGTCATTCTCATCGCGATGGACCTTATCCGCTCGCGAGCCAGCCTTTCCCACTTTGTGCGCGCATTCGCGCCTGCGGCTATTACCGGGATCGTGCTGATGGTGATATTGGCCACGCTCTATAGCCCGGCTTCGCTGATTCGAACGTTGTTCCCGGCCCAGGGAATCGGCACCTATCATGACCAGAACTTCGGTTTTTTCCACGGCATAGGCCGAAGCTTTTGGAACCGATCCAACATACCATGGTTTTTCTATTTGATCGATTTTTCCGGTTTCTGGCTTGCAGGTTCTATCTATCTGGTTGGATGCGGCACGGTAGCGTGGATTCGTTGGCATCGGCAGCCAGCCGCTATTACCCTTGACACGCGCCGCGACGAGATTCTCTGGACCTGTGCGATCCTGCATGTCGCTTTCGTCTGTTTCTTTTTTGGAAACCAGTGGTCGTGGATCTGCTACGCTTTTATTCTCATCCTGGGCATAGCCGCCGCCGCCGATTTGTCGCCGATGAATCGAAGGCTGGCACTGATCCTTTGCGTGCTGGGGCTAACGAGCTGGATCGGCCGCGGCTGGTACATCGCCAAGTATTGGCGCGAACACTCGCGATCACGCATGACCGTGGGGCTATGGGCTCCTCCCGACGAAACTGCTGAGTGGGGAAATGCCCGCGCTATTGCGCATGGACATCGCGCGGCCGTCCTTGAGACTAAAGGTGGCGCAGGCATGATGTTTCCCGAGTTCGCCCCACCGGTTGCGCTTTACCTCGACCCCGGCCTGATGCAGGCCCCGGAAATACGGCGACAAGTCAAGCAACTGTCAGGCGCCAGCATTGTCGTAGTCTGCGTCGCTGACGACATTGCTCCAGAGTCGCAAGGTATTCCCAAAGCGCAGGAAATCGAGCGCGCGATGAAGTCGTTCGAGCGAATATTCGCTGGCAAGTATCTGGACGTTTACCGCCGCCGGGACGATACGGGGCCTGGCCACTGAGCGCGCTGGCTGCGTTAAACTGTATGCGTCGCAGGCTCGATTGCGGGCACCAGCCAATCCGTCTAGCTTCTTTCGGCGGGGCGGCGCGAAGTGGCAACGAACCCGGTTGAACGCAGAGCAATTTATCGGCACGGCAACTGTAGCCCTGCGCTGCTGTACCTTTTTCTCTCCGAACTATTTTTCGCACGCGGACTGATTGGGCATATTTCGACCTTCTACATCGGGCGCGACACCGATCCGCCGCAAACGATGTGGTTCTTCAACTGGTGGCGGTTTTCGCTCGCGCACGGACTCAACCCGTTCGTCACCGACTTCGCCTGGGCGCCGCTCGGAATCAACCTGGCGTGGACCGCCATCGTCCCGATCCTCGCCTGGCTCTCGATCCCTCTACAGCTCACGGTGGGCGAGCCCGCAACCTACAACATCATTGCAACGCTGATGCCGGCGCTGGCGGCATTTTCCGCGTTTCTGCTATGCCGGCGCGTGACGGGAGCCTTCTGGCCGTCGGTCCTGGGCGGATACATCTTCGGTTTTTCTCCCTACATGTTTTGCCAGGTACTCGGCCACCTTAATTTGGTCGCGGTCTTCCCGGCGCCGCTTATCGCGCTGTTGGGGCTTAAAAGACTCGGCGGCGAGATTTCGGCGCGGCAGTTCGCGCTTGGGCTGGCCGCGCTGCTGACAGTTCAGTTTCTTTGTTTCCCGGAACTTTTCGCGACGATCACGTTGGTCGGCATATTTTCACTGTTGCTTGCGTTTGCACTTTTCGACAGCGACGTTCGCATCCGGCTCCAAAGCCTGGTCATTCCCATCGTCGGCGCATACCTGATTTCCGCGGTACTGCTATCGCCTTACCTTTATTATCTGCTCGCGTTCAGGCATTCCGGTGGAGCGATCTGGCCACCGAGCTGGTATTGCGCGGATTTGGTTGGATTTCTCGTACCGCGACGCACCATCTGGTGGGGCTCGGCTGATTTTGCGGCCGCGATCTCGAGCCGCTTCGCAGGCACCATCATGGAGAACGGCGACTATCTTGGCATCGCGTTGATCGTGCTCGTCGAGATATTCCGGCGCCGCTTCTGGCTGGCGCCAGCCGGTAAGTTTCTCACAATTTTGTTTCTTGCAATCATCATCGCCGCGCTCGGCCCGACTCTGCACATTGCCGGAGTGCAGGGGATTCCGATGCCCTGGGCAATCTTCCAGCACCTTCCGCTAATCGAAAATATCCTGCCGGTGCGATTCATGATGTACGCGTTCCTGATTTTGGGCGTGATGGCGGCAATGTGGTTCGCCGCGTCGACCACGCGTCCGCTGACGAAATGTATGGCGGCCGCTGCGATCGTGGCATCAATCGCGCCGAATCCGCACGCATCGTTCTGGGTCAGCAAACTCGACATCCCCGCATTCTTTACCGACCGAACATACGCAACTGAACTTGAACCGCGCGAGATCGTTTTGCCGTTGCCATGGGGGCAGAGGGGCAACAGCATGTACTGGCAAATGCAGAGCGGCATGTACTTCCGGATGGCCGGCGGGTACACAGGAATCTCGCCGTTCGAGTTCCGTCGAATGCCGGTGGCCAACTACTTTTACGGCGGTATCGATCTGCCCGAGGCCGCCGATCAGCTGAAGGCCTACATCGCCCGCTTCGGCGTGCAGGCGGTAATCGCGGATCCGAAGGAAGCAAACTTTGAGAGCTTCAAGCGGACTCTCGATTCGCTCGGAGTCCCGGCGCTGAACGAAAAAGGCGTGTGGATTTACAAAATCCCGCGCGATTCGTTCGCAGCGTACGCCAAACTCCCGCCCGCGCAGGTCGAAGCGCGCGCCAGACGCGCTGCGATTCGATACGATCCTCGAGGGAGCAGGAAGGTATCTCGCCGGCGGACACGATCTCTCGAAGCTTTCCGCGCTTGAACTCAAACGGCTCGATCTCATTGCGCGCGACTGGCTGGTCGATGATGCGCCCCACGCCTATACCGACTGGCAAATCGCGCCGGCGCCCGGCGGCCAAGTCGCCATCGTCATCGTTGGCTCGTACGAAGGCGTGCGACCGCTGATAGAGCGCTACCGTGCAACCGCTTCCGAGATCGACTATCCCGCGCCGACGCGATGGACACCCGATTCCCGCCCACCCCTCGATGTCGTCAAGCCATTGCTCGTGACTTTCGACACGGCCCATCTGGCGGCCGCCGCGCAGACGCTGCGGGATTTGCCGCCACCCGAGCGGACGACGCCGTTTATTGCCGGCGTATTGTCAGGCTTGGGGCCGCCCTAAGCCGTAGCAGAGCCGCGGTCTAGTCCTGGGATTTATCCGCGCGCAGTTTCTCGCTGATCACCAGCGCGCCGAGCGCCGCAGTCTGTCGCACGGGAAACTCCGCCGGCCGCCGGATGGTCTTGTAGCGGGCGTCGAGGGCAGCCAGTCCGTTCATCAGGCGCTCGCGCGAATCGGCCAGGGTCGGACGGGGCATGATGCGGCGGCCTTTGTCCAAAACTGTATCCATCAACTGACCCGTCTTGGCCGGGATCGGCTTGAATTCGCGCGCGACGGTGGCCGCGCCTTCGTCCACGATTCCGACCAGGTCGGCAAAGAAGGAACCGCTCGGCGCGTAAGCGCGGAACAACTGCTTGCGGCCGGGGGTTGAAATTTTTCCGGCCGAGGTTTTGAGCCGGGCGCGGTCCTTGTAATCGACGAGCTTGTAGGTGAAGTCGCCGGCGGGCGCGTCGTCGCTGACGGCGAGCGCGGTGCCGACCCCGAACGCGTCGATCGGCGCGCCGGCGTCCACCAGTTCCGCGATGCGGAATTCGTCGAGGTTGCCGCTGGCGACGATCGAGACGGCGCCGAGGCCGGCCTGATCGAGAATCCGGCGGGTCTTGCGGCTCAAGTCGTTCAAGTCGCCGCTGTCGAGGCGCACGCCCTGGAGTTTCACGCCCGCCTCGCGAAATTTCGCGCCGACCGCGGCCGCATTCTCGACCCCGCGCACGGTGTCGTAGGTGTCAACCAGCAGCGTGCTGAGCGCCGGGAAGCTCTCGACAAAATCGCTGAAGGCGTCGAGCTCGCGATCGTGCGCCATCACGAAGCTGTGGCTCATCGTGCCGAAGACGGGGATTCCGTAGCGCTTGCCCGCGAGCACGTTGCAGGTGCCGTGAAAGCCCGCGAGGTAGCTCGAGCGCGCCGCGATCAGCGCCGCATCGGCGCCCTGCGCGCGGCGCGGACCGAAGTCCACCAATCGCCTGCCGCCGGCGACGAGAAAGCATCGCGCGGCCTTGGTCGCGGTGATCGAAGGGAAGCCGAGCTGGTTGAGCGCCAGCGTCTCGACCAGTTGGGCTTCGATCAGCGGCGCGCGGATCTCGGCGATCGGTTCGCCGGCGAAATAGATCGAGCCTTCGGGAAGCGCCCGGATCGAACCGGTGAAGCGCAGCCGCGAAAGAAATTCAAGAAACGGAGGCTTGAAGAGTTGCAGCGACTCGAGATGCTCGATCGCGGCGGCGTCGAAACGATATTCCTCGAGCGCCTCGGCCAGCCGTTCGATCCCGGCGGCGACCATGAAGCCGCGGCCCGGCGGCATCCGGCGCATCGAGACTTCGAACGACGCGGTATCGTTGAAGCCGTGGTCGAAGAACGCGGCGCTGACGGTAAGCTCGTAGAGATCGGTGAGCAGCGCGACCTCTGCGGGGTCGAGCCGGAGATCTATCGTCATCCGCGGTGTCTCCTTCCCGCTCGCCGGAAATGCGGCGCCTCTGCTAGCGCGGGGGTTCGGGGGGCGTGGGGGGTTTGGGGGCGGGTTGGGCGGGGGCGGGCTCTTGCACCACGCGGGTTTCGCCCATCGGGCGTTCGCGCAGGATATCGGCCATGCGCTTTAGCTGGCGCGCGACGAGATAGTTGATCGTTCCGGGCTCGTCGATCGTTCCGGCGCGCACCCCGGTCAAAGCCTCGATTCCGCGATCGATGGTATCGATCGGATAGATGTGGAATTCGCCGCGCTCGATCGCGCCGGTGGTCTCCGGGTCGAGCATGAGGTTGGGGAGGTTGGAGCGCGGCACCATCACGCCCTGCGTGCCGGTCAGGCCGATCGCCTTGCACACGCGATAGAAGCCTTCGATCTTCTGGTTGACGCCGCCGATAGCCTGCACGGCGCCGTATTGATCGACCGAGCCGGTGACAGCCAGGTCCTGGCGCAGCGGCACTCCGCGACAGCGCCGAGAGCAGGGCGTAGAGCTCGGTGGAACTGGCGCTGTCGCCGTCGATTCCCGAGTACGATTGCTCGAAGCAGATGCTCGCGGTCATCGCGATCGGAAGATTCTGTCCGAAGCGGGAGCGGATAAATCCGCTCAGGATCATGATTCCCTTGTCGTGGGTCGATCCCGACATCCGCGCCTCGCGCTCGATGTTTATAACGCCCGCCTGGCCGAGCGCCACGGTCGCGGTTACGCGCGCCGGGCGGCCGAAGCTGTAACCGCCGACGTCGAGCACGGCCAGCCCGTTGATCTGTCCGACGCTGGTGCCGTCAATGTGAACGATGAGCGTGCCCTGCGCGATCAGCCTGCGGATTTCCTCCTCGATAAAATTGAGCCGCAGCATCCGCTCGCCGAGCGCGCGCTCGACGTGCGGCGCCGGTAACCCGATTGGCCTTTTCGTCACGCGCGAAGTACGCCGACTCGCGCGCGAGATCGTCAATCGGTTCCAGCATCGCCAGCACCCGCGACCTGTCCCCCGCCATCCGCATCCCGAACTCAACGATTTTTTCCAGCGCGCCGGCCTCGAACGGCGGCAGATTCTCCCTGCGCGCCAGCGCGCCCACGTGCGCGGCGTAATGCGCGGCGGCGGCGCCGTCGGCCTCCACCGAGGGCCGCATCTCGGCCTTGACCTTGAACAGGTCGGCGAAGTCCGGCTCGTAGAAGTAAAGCAGGTTGTAAAAATACGCGCCGCCCAGCACCACGACCTTGTTGTGAATCTCGATCGGTTCGGGCTTGAGTCCGCTCATCGAGAAAAACGGCAGCGGCTCGAAAGTCTCCAGCGTCATGCGCCCCGACTTGAGGCTGCGCTTGAGCGTTTTCCAGACGCCGGGCTCGATGGCAGCATCCTCGAGATCGAAGACCAGAAAACCGCCGTGCGATTTCAGAAACGATCCGCCGATGATCCGGGTGAAGTTGGTCCCCATCCGCCCCATCGGATCGATCCAGCGCTCGATCGTCCCGAACAGGTTGCGATAGGTCGGCGCATCCTCGAGCACCACCGGCGCTCCGCGGGTGGCCGAGTTATCCACCATCACATTGACCTGGTACTCGGACCATCGCGCGGCGTCGTCGATTGCGCCGGGGGGCCTTGGACCCTGCTCGGGCGGCGGTTCGCGGAAGCGATCGAGATTGCCGAGCATGTGCTCGGCGACTTCATTGAGGTAGGCGTCAACCGCGGGATTATTAAAGTGATGCTTTAACTCTTCGATCGAGGGGGTGATCAGCCGCGCGGCGAAGGCGCGCTCGATTGCGCGGATGTCCTCGATCAGCTCGCGCATCGTTTCCTGCTGCCTGAGCATCAGCTTGCCCATCTCGTCCTGGAGCTCGCCCTGCGCGTTGGCCAGTTGCTCGCGCTCGGCGTCGGTCTTCGCCGCCATCGCCTTGCCGAGCGCCTCGGGCGACTCGGGCATCTTGCCGTCGACGAGCGGGATGAACATCACCTGCCCGGATGGCGTGCTCTGGATGGCGAAGCCGCGCTCGCGGGCGCGGGTCTCGAGATTTTCGAACAGTTCCTGCGCGCGCTTGTTGTACTTGTCGCGCAGCGCGGCGCGCTCCTTATCGAAGTCCTCGCGCCGAAACGCCTTGGGCAACTGCTGAAGGACAAAGCCGATCAGCTCCGTCATCCGGGTGCGAAGCTCAACCCCGCGGCCCGGCTGGAGGTAGATGGCGACCGGAGATTCAGGATTTCGGAAATTGTTAACGTACACCCAATCGCCGGGCGTCGGCATCGCCGCGGCCTTTTCGCCGAGCAGGCGCAGGACCGACTCGCGCTCATGGCGCGAGCGCAGGCCGCTTACGAAGACATTGTATCCGGCGGCGTCGATTCCGATCGCGAGCCGGATCGCGTCGAGCGCGCGGCTCTGCCCGAACAGCTCGAGGTCGCCATCGGTGGACGCGGCGCGCTCCAGCGAAACCGCGTCGAGCGGCGCCGGGCCCTTGAGCTCGGCGGCGCCAAGCTCCGCGGGGGGAGGCACGTGAATCAGCGCGGCGGCGGCCGGGGTAGCGACGGGGTCGAGCTTGTCAGCCATATCGGTATCGGGATTCGCGGCGCGCGATCGCTAATCCTTGAGCGCGATCCGCCGGCCTTTCTTTTTCGGCAGAGTGATAACCAGGGTGCCTTCGGACCACTTGGCGGTCGAGGCTTCGGCGTCGATCGAGTCGGAGAAGGCAAACGAGCTTTCGAGCGTGCCGCCGAGTTTGTCCGGCACGCGAACCGCCAGGCGCTGGCCGGAGACTTCGGTGTGGATCTCCGCGGGATCGACGCCGACCGCCGCGACCCGCACCTCGTAACGATCGGTCCGGTCGATGATCTGGGCGCGTTCGAATTCAACGCCGGGCATCGCGCATTTCCATCGGTCGATCAGCATTTCATCGAAGAACTCGTCGAGGGCGCGCTCGAAGTCTGCGATGCCGAATCCGCGAACGATAGCCATAAGCTCCGAGTTTCCCACGATTTCGCGCAAATTGTAATGCCGCCCGGCGGGGCCAGTCGAGGCTCGACCGTCCCTTGCCACGATTGGCATTGCGGCGTTATGGTTCATCCGTGGCAACCTTTTCAAAGATTATCGCGGCGACCGATTTCTCCGAAGACTCGAGTTACGCGCTTGGCTACGCCCAGGAGCTCGCGCTCAAGTTCTCGGCCGAGATCGTGCTGATGCATGTCGATCAACCGCTGGCGCCGGTGATGATGACCCCGGAACTGGGACCGGCGATGGACGTCGGCGCGATGGGGCGGATTGCCGAAGAGCAGCGGATGCTCGCACAGAAGGAACTGGACAAGATTGCGGGCAAGCTGCGCGAAGGCGGTATCAAGGTCAAGGTCCAGCTCAAGGTTGGCTCTCCTTTCCTGGAAATTCTGCGCACGGCGCAGAGCGAGAACGCCGATTTGATCGTGCTCGGCACCCACGGACGCACCGGACTCGCGCACGTGCTGATGGGCAGCGTGGCCGAACGCGTGGTGCAGAAATCGTCGTGCCCGGTGCTTACCGTTCGCCATCCCGCGCGCAAGTTCAAGCATCCGCTCGACAAGTAGCCGGCAGGTGCAGGGCCGAGCCCTGCACCCAGTGTTAAGGCCGCGCTCGGTTGTCGCGCGCGGCCCTGCTGCGGGCGCGCGGTTTATAAGGACCCTCACCTTCATTCTCTCCCTAACAGGGAGAGGAAAAGAACCGGGATTCTTCGCTCCGCAGACTCCGCTCTGAATGACACAAATTAGAGGAATCCACACGCCCGGCGTGGCGCGAGGCGGCGGTGCGCTACTTGCCGGTGAATTTCGGCGGGCGCTTCTCCAGGAACGCCTTCACGCCCTCTTTGAAGTCTTGCGACTGCGTCATCATCACCATCGATGCGTCGTCGTCGTGCACCGCGGTGGCGAGGTCGGTGAACAGATGGCGGTAGATCATCTTCTTCGCCTGCGCGACCCCGAGCGGCGAGCATTTGTTCGCGATCGCCGACGCGGTCTCGCGCGCGGTCGCCATCAGCTTGTCCTGCGGCACGACCCGGCTGACCAACCCCATCTCAAGCGCCTCGCTCGCATCCATCAGCCGTCCCGTAACCGCCAGCTCCATCGCGCGCGCCAGGCCGACGATTCGCGGCAGCATCCAACTGCTGCCGTGCTCGATCGCAAGGCCGCGCTGGGGGAAGATCAATCCCATCCGCGCGTTGTCGGACGCGATCCTGATGTCGTGGTACAGGCAGGTGGTGAAGCCCAGGCCCACGCACGCGCCGTTGATCGCGCCAATCACCGGGGTGTTGAAGGCCATCGGCCACGAGTACGAGGTTCGGTAATCGGCGCGCTCGGCGTCGGGCGCTTCATCGGATCCCACGGCCGCGCGCACCGACGCGTTTCCCGCGGCGACGCTCGACAGCCCGCTCATGTCGGCGCCAGCGCAGTACGCGCGTCCGGCGCCGGTGACGATTATCGCGCCGATCGACGGATCGCGCTCGGCGTCGATCATCGCGGTGCGCATCTCCGCGGCCATCGTCGGCGTCCACGCGTTGAGCTTCGCGGGCCGGTTCATCGTTACCGTGGCCACGCGATCTTTCTTGTCGTAAATGATTTCTGCAAAGTCCATTTTTCCCTCCGGCTCTCAAGTTAAGATGCCGTGCCCGGCGATCAAAGCATTTCCTCGCGGCTAAATCTAACCGCCCGGCAGGGGTGACCCCTGCACCCAGTGATAAGAGGCCGCGCTCCGTTGTCGCGCGCGGCCCCTGCCGATACGGGGAGAGGAAATAATGACGCGCAGAGCAAAGAAAAAGATCCGGGATACTTCCCCTTCGAGGACTCAGGGCTTCGGCTCAATCACAGCAGCTTTCACTCAGGATGACACGAGCGCCGCGCTTTCATCTCCCGGCGATGGCTGTTAGTAAAGCCGTGATGCCGATGCAACGCCGGATTCAGCTTTGGGCCGATTGTTCGCGCACGACGGCCGCCTCGATCGCAGCCGCAATCGCGATCGCGATCGCGATGCTGGTTGCGGCGCCCGCTTACGCCGCCGCAGCGCGCGATACTTCCGCGGCCGGCGTCCATGGAATGGTCGTGTCGGAAAGCGAGGACGCCGCGCGCGCCGGCGTGGAGATACTCAAGCACGGGGGCAACGCGGTCGATTCCGCGGTGGCGGCGGCGCTGGCAGCGGGCGTGACCAATCCGGCCTCGTGCGGAATTGGCGGCGGCGGCTTCATGCTGATCTATATCGCGAAGCGCCACGCTTTTTACGCGCTCGATTATCGCGAAACCGCGCCGCTTCAAGCCCGTCCCGACATGTACCTTCGCAACGGCAAGCCCGACGAGGAATTGGCGCGCGACGGCGTCCTGGCAGTGGGAGTGCCGGGCGAGATCGCGGGGATCGACGCCGCGCTCAAGCGCTTCGGCACCATGAAGTTTCAGCAAGTCGCGGAGGCCGCGGAGAAACTCGCCGACGGCGGTTTCGCCGCGAGTCCGCATCTGGCGGGCGAAATCGCAGAGCTCGCGCCGAAGCTCAAAAACGATCCCGGACTCGGCCCGATCTTCCTGAAGGCCGACGGCTCCGCGCGCAACGCCGGCGACACGATCGTCGAAAAAAATCTGGCGGCGACACTCAAGCGCCTCGGGGACGATCCGGCGGCGAATTTCTATCACGGCGAAGTCGCAACCGCGCTCGCCGAGTTCATGAAGGCGCACGGCGGACTGATTGGCGCCGCCGACCTCGCCAACTACCGTCCCGTCTGGTGCGACCCGATTCACCATCGCTACCAGGGCTATGAAGTCTATGCGATGCCGCCGCCGTCGTCGGGCGGCGTAGTGCTCGAGATGCTGGGGGCGCTCGATTCAGGGCATCTCGCCGGGCTGGGCATCGACTCGCCGCCTTACCTGGCGCGGCTGGTCGAAGTGATGCGCCAGGGGTTTATCGATCGCGAGCAATACGCGGACCCATCTTTCGCGAGCGTCCCGATCGAGCGGCTGCTGACCGACGCCCACATTGCGGAATTGCAGGAGCGCGCGCTGCACCGAAAATCACCGCCGCCAGCGCCGGTCCCTGCGCACGATCATGGCACCTCGAATCTGCTGGTCGCGGACAAGGACGGCAACGTCGTCGCGCTGACCACCACGATCAACACCGGGTTCGGCGCCAAGATGAGCGTGCCGGCGCTCGGGCTTATCCTCAACGACGAGATGGACGATTTCGCCGTCGCAATCGGAGTGCCCAACGCGTACCACCTCGAAGGCGAGCGCGCCAACGAGATAAGGCCGGGCAAGCGCCCGCTGTCGTCGATGACGCCGATAATCGTCACCCGGAACGGTGTGCCGGTCGCGACGATCGGCGGATCCGGCGGTCCCACGATAGTCAGCGGCGTGTTGCAGGTCGCGCTCAACCTCCTTTCCTTCCATCTTGACCCGGCAAGCGCGGTCGCCCAGCCGCGAATTCACGAGCAGGCCGCGCCCGACGTCGTGATGGTTGAAGAAGCGATGCCCGCGGCGACCCGCAGCGCGCTTGCGCAGATGGGCTACCAACTCAAGCTCGTGCCCGCGCTCGGAGCGGTCGGTGCGATCGCGATCGCGCCGGGAAATTTGCGTGGCGCGTTCGATCCGCGCAAGGGCGGAGGCGCGCTCGGCTATTAGCGATCGCCCGGGCAGGTTAGACTCAATCCTCGTGTCCGGGATCGCTCGCAACGACAACTCTTCGCCGGCGTTCGCGCAGGCGCGGGCGACGCCAATCGCATACCAGGTTGGGGCAATCGTCGCGCTCGCGCTTGCGGTCTGCATGTTTCATCTCGGCTCGTTCGGGCTGTGGGAGCCCGACGAGGCGCGCTACGCGGAGATTGCGCGCGAGATGCTGCAAAGCGGCAATCTGATCGTGCCGCATCTCAACTACGTTGCCTACGTCGAAAAGCCGCCGCTGCTCTACTGGCTGACTACGCTCTCTTTCTGGATCTTCGGAGTTTCGGAATTCGGCGCGCGGCTCCCGGTGGCGCTGTCGGCGATCGCCGGAATACTCGCGACCTACTTTTTCGCGCTGCGCGCGTTCGGGCGGCGCCACGCGATTGTGGCCGCCGCGATCCTCGCCACGACGCCGCTGTACGCATTGATGGGCCAGGTGCTCACGACCGACATGACGCTCACGGCGCTGGTGACGATCGCGACGTTTTCGCTCTATCTCCACCGGGAAGAAGGCGGGCGATGGTGCTGGATCGCGTACGTCGCGATGGGGTTGGCGGTGATGACCAAGGGGCCGGTGGGCGCGGCGATCCCAATTGCGTCGATGCTGCTCTGGCTGGCATGGCGGCGCGAGCTCAGCGGCGCGATCGCGAAATTCCGGGCGATACCGGGGCTTGCGCTCACGATGCTGATCGCGGCGCCGTGGTTTGTCGCGATGACGATGCGCGAGCCGGGCTTCTTCGACTTCTACTTCGTCGGCGAGCATCTCAGGCGGGTTTTCGAGACCGACTACAGCCATAGCGAGGCGTTCTACTTCTACGTTCCGGTGCTCGCAATCGGACTGTTACCGTGGTCGTTGCTCGTGCCGTTCCTCACCTGGCGCGATTCGCCGCGCAACCCGGCGCGAAGCTTCTGCCTCGTCGCGGCGGGCTTCACCGTGATCGCTTTCTCGTGCGCGAGCGCCAAGCTGATCCCGTACATCCTGCCGGCAGTGCCGCCGCTAGCCGTGCTGATCGCCGACGGGCTCGTGTCGTGCGCATGGCCGGCCCCGGACGCGCGCGCCGCGACTCGGCCGCCGGATTCGCGGATACTGGTCGAGAGCGGACCGATGCTTGCGCTGTTGGGCGCGGGCGTGATCGTCGCGGCGATCGCGGCGGCGCAATTTCGCACTCCGTACGTGATGGCGGCGCGGCCGGCGATGTACGCGATCGGCGCGATCCTGGTGGCGGGCGGCGCGGTGACGGCGTCGATGTTCGTTGCGCGGCGCAATCCCGCGGGACTCGCGGCGATCGTCGTCACGATCGCGCTTGCGTTGATTGCGGGCGGATGGGCCCGGCTGGAGGCCGAGCCGATGCGCTCGTACGCCGGACTCTCCCGCAAGATCGCCGAGAGGGCGCCCGACGCGGCCATCATCTGTTACCATCGCTACGTTCAGTCGCTATCGTTCTACAATCGCCGCCGCGTGGTCCTGGTCGGCGGGCGCACGGAACTCGACTTCGGCGCGCGCCTGGACCCGGACGCGCGCGATTGGTTCCTGAGCAGCGACGAGCAGATGTTTCGGCGATGGGAGCAGCCGGGCCCGGTCGTGATCGTGCTCGACGCCGGCGACCTCGCGCGAATGAAGGAGCGGCTGGGCGATTTCGACCTGATCGCAACTGAAGGAAAGAAGCGCGCAATTATCCGCCGTGAAAGAATCTCGCGCCGTGAACCAATCGCAATCAACTGAGCAGCCCGCATCGACGCCCGCGGCCGAATCCGCCGTCCGCCCGGCGCATCCGTATCGCGCGTTCGCGATACGGGCGGGGTTGGGCATCGCGGTGGTCGCCGTTTTGTTGTGGCGTTACGACGCCCGGCCGATTTTTCGAATCCTCAGCCGCGAGCGTCCCGCCTGCTTTGCCGCAGCCATCGCGATCTACCTCACAGGCCAGGCGATGAGCGCGTATCGATGGCGGCTGCTGGCCGCGATCGCCAAAGTGCACGGCCACTATCGCGAGTTTCTCGCCTACATGTTCGTGGGCATGTTCACCAATCTGTTCGTGCCGGGATTGCTCGGCGGCGATGCGGCGCGATCGGTTTATCTTGGACGGCGCCATGGCAGGATCGGCGAGGCGATCGCGTCGGTGGCGGCGGATCGCGCCGTGGGATTGATGAGCTTGTTCTGGCTGGCGGCGATCGCGGCGATATTCCTGAACTTCGCGCAGCTCCCGCGTTCGGTCATCGCGCCGACGGTCGTGGTCGGTGCGATCGCGATGGCGGGATTTCTCGCGGCTCCGATCGTCGCGCGCCTGATTCATCTGATGCCGCGGCCTATCCGCCGCGCGGGCGGCCTGGTCGCGCCGTATCTGCATAATCCCGCGGCGCTCATCCCGGCGATCGCGCTGTCGATCGTGCTGCAAATCGGGCTGGCCGTGGCCCAGTACATTCTGGCGGCCGGACTCGGCCTGGCGGTGCCGCTCTCGCTGTTCGTCCTTTGCGTTCCGATCGCCAACGTGTTCGCCAGCCTGCCGCTGACGTTGAACGGGTTGGGGCTTCGCGAATCGGCCTACCTGGTGCTGTTCGGGATGGCCGGGATGCGCAAAGAGGACGCGATCGCGCTGGGGCTGCTGTGGTTCGCGGCGACGATGGCCGGCGGTCTGACCGGCGCGATCGCATTCGTGACGACCCCCGCCCCGGTGGAGGGCGGGGAGGCGGCCCGTAGCGTTTTATGACATTAAGTATTAAGGCGTATTGTCCGCGAGATGTTTTTCACTTCTGAAACCGCGCGCCCGGCCGCATGATGAATTCCTGGATTGGGCGCGTGTTGGGATCGCATCGGCGAAGGCTCGGGATTGCGGCCGGGATGATCGCGGTCGCGCTGTGTGCTGCGATCGTGCTCGCGAGTGGCACCACCGCCGACCTCGTCCTTGGACAGCCCAATTTCACCAGCAACGGCGCCGGCTTCGATAGCGGCCAAGTACTGACGAGCCCCGTCGCGGTGGCGATCGATACCAGCGCCACGCCAAACCGGGTTTACGTCTCGGACTACACCAACAACCGGGTGCTGGGCTGGAACGACGCCGCCACGTTGACCAACGGCCAGACCGCGGACCTGGTGCTCGGGCAACCCGATTTTACCTCCTCTGCTCCCAATAACGGCGGAGAAAGCGCCAGCACCCTGGACCTGCCGCAAGGAATCGTGGTGGACAGCTCGGGCAACCTCTACGTGGCGGATTCCGGCAACAACCGGGTGCTGGAGTACAACACTCCGTTCGCCGCCTGTGAGGGAGTGTTCCCGTGTGTGGGCCCTGCAGCCAGCAAGGTCGCTGGCACGTGCGCAGGCTTCACCTCGTACACCTGCGACGGGGTCAGCGCCTACAGCCTGAGCGGTCCAGCGGGACTCGCGTTGAACGCGGGCGAACTGTGGGTGGCGGATACCGGGGACGACCGGGTGTTGGAATTCAACACCCCGCTGACCAGCCTCCCCAAGTCCGTTGCGGTCATCGGCCAGGCAAACCTGGAGGCGAGCGGTTGCAACAGCGACACCGGTGGCAATCCCACCGCGATCGACCTGTGCCATCCGTATGCCCTCGCGTTCGACGGGTCGGGCCACCTTTACGTAGCGGATGAGTCCAACAGCCGGGTGCTGGAGTACAACACTCCGCTGACCAGCACCACCGGCAATACGGTCTTTGGCCAGGGCGGAAGCTTCAAAACGAATGAGTGCAATTACGACATCGCCACCCATGAAACCTCCACCGCGATGACCTGTGCAATCCAACGGGAGTCGCGGTGGACCCGTCGGGCAACCTCTGGGTGGCGGATTACACCAACAACCGGGTGCTGGAGTACAACACTCCGCTGACCCAATACCACCGCCAATAGGGTCTTTGGCCAGGGCGGGAGCTTCACCGCAAATGCGTGCAACTCCGACACGGGTAGCAAGTCTGTCTCCAGCGCGATCGACCTGTGCAATCCAGGGGGAGTCGCGTTTGATCCGTCAGGCAACCTCTGGGTGGCCGATGAGGGCAACAACCGGGTGTTGAAGTACCTCGACCCGTTGGAATCGGCCAGTCCGACGCCGACGCCGACCGAAACTCGCACCGCCACGCAGACACCAACGGCGACTGCGACCGCAACTCTCGCGGCGACTCAAACCGCTACCGCGACCGCAACCAGGAGTGCAACGCCGACCGCAACCGCGACCAAGACTGCCACTCCGACCGCGACAGCGACGGCAACTGCAACGTCAACCGGGTCGGCGACACCGACGGCCACTGCCACCGCATCGTCAACCCCCAGCGCGACGGCTTCTGCGACGCCGACCGCATCCGCAACGGCTACAGCGACCGGGAGCGCAACGCCGAGCGCAACTGCGACATCAACCGGAACGGCGACCGGGACGGCGACGGCGACCAATACTGCGACTGCAACTCAGACCGCGACGGCAACTGCAACCGTCACACCGACTGCGACGCCGACCCCGGTTGACGCGAAGCTGGAGATTTCACCCAAATCCCTGAACTTCGGCAAATCGACCGTCGCCGGTTCGGTCAGCAAGCCGAAGAAGGTCACGATCAAAAACGCGGGCAAGAAGAAAACGGGGTTGGCGGTGAGGATCGAGAACGAGAGCGCGTCGCCGCCGGTGTTCGCCGTCACCTCGGAGTGCAACCAAACACTCGAGCCCGGCAAGAGCTGCAAGGTATCGGTGACCTTCAGCCCGACCGATACTACGGAACAAAGCGGCAAGTTGACCGTTAACGACAACGCGATCGGCTCGCCGCAGTCCGTGTCGCTATCGGGAACCGGAAAGGCGCCCAAGAAGAAATAAGCAGGGGGTGACCCCTGCACCCAGTATTTAGGCCGCGCTCCGTTGTCGCGCGCGGCCCCTGCCAACGGCTTGATACTACGCTGCCGTCGCCACGGCCAGGGTACTGTTTTGCGACGACCGGTATTAGAGCGTATTATCCGCGAAATGTCTTCCACTTCTGAGACCGCGCGAGGCCGCAGATCGCGGTGCGGACCGCCGGGCCGGGGCGGGCACCATCCATGAGCCGTCGAACGGGGGCGCTGAAGCGGCGTAGTTGACTGCAAGTTTCGATCAGGGGGAGGAACAGCGATGAATTTCCATACTGCGCGCGTCTTGGGATCGTATCGGCGAAGGTTCGGGATTGCGGCCGGGTTGATCGCCGTCGCGCTGTATGCGGCGATCGTGCTCGCGAGCGGCACTACCGCCGACCTCGTGCTCGGACAGCCCAATCCCACGAGCACCGCGACCCGGCTACGGAGGCGCTCAAGGACTGCGCCAGCCTTACGGCGTGGCGATCGATACCAGCGCTACGCCAAATCGACTTTACGTGGTGGACACCTACAACAACCGGGTGCTTGGCTGGAACGACGTCGCCACGTTGACCAACGGTGAGGCGGCGGACCTGGTGATTGGCCAGCTCGATTTCACATCCCATGCCGCTAATACCGGCGGAGAAAGCGCCAGTACCCTGAGCAGTCCACTCGGAGCCGCAGTGGACGGCTCGGGCAACCTCTATGTGGCGGATCAGAGCAACAGCCGGGTGCTGGAGTACACAAATCCGTTTGCACCGTGTGCGGGAGTATTCCCGTGCGTGGGCGGTCCGGCCAATCTGGTCTTTGGCCAGGCCGGGAGCTTCACGACGCAAAGTTGCAATAAAGGCGGCGTCAGTGCCGCCAGCCTGTGTGATCCAGCGGGAGTCGCGGTGGACGGCTCGGGCCACCTCTGGGTGGCGGATGATCAGAACGGTCGGGTGCTGGAGTACACCACCCCGCTGACCCCCAACACCACCGCCGATACGGTCTTTGGCCAGGGCGGCAGCTTCACGTCAAATACCTGCAATAACGGCGGGGTCAGCGACAACAGCCTGTGCGAGCCAACGGGAGTCGCGGTGGATGGGTCGGGCAACCTCTGGGTGGCGGATTTCGCCAACAACCGGGTGCTGGAGTACACCGCTCCGCTGACGCCCAACACCACCGCCAATCAGGTCATTGGCCAGGGCGGCAGCTTCACTTCACGCGTTGCCAATTACGACGGCGTCACCGCCGGCAGCCTGAGCGATCCAACCGGAGTCGCGGTGGACGGGTCGGGCCACCTCTACGTGGCGGATTTTTTGAATGATCGCGTGCTGGAGTACAACACTCCGCTAACCCCCGACACCGTCGCCAATGAGGTCTTTGGCCAGGGTGGTGACTTCACGTCAGCTACCTGCAATTACTTCGGCGTCGGCCCCACCGCCGACACGCTGTGCGAACCATTTGGAGTCGCGGTGGACGGCTCGGGCCACCTCTACGTGGCGGATCAAGCGGACAATCGGGCGCTGGTGTACACCAGCCCGCTGGTGGTCCCTTCCCCGACGGCAACCGCGACGCGCACGGCGACTCTCACGGCAACTCCGACGGCGACGCCGAGCGCAACTGCGACGTCAACTAGATTGCCGACACCGACGGCAACCGCAACTCCCTCGAAAACGCCGACGGCGACTCCCTCCAACGGCGGCGCTACTCCGACGCCTACCGCGACGGCGACCGGCGGCACTCCAACTGCCACGCCGACTCCGGTCTCGGAGAAGCTGACTATCAGACCCGATTCGATCGCATTCGGGAAAACCGTGACGGTCGGAACTACCAGCAAGCCAAAGAAGGTCACGATCAAAAACGCGGGCAAGAAGAAAACGGGGTTGGCCGTGAGTATCGAGAACGAAGGCGCGTCGCCGCCGGTGTTCGCAGTCAGCTCGGAGTGCAAAGAGACGCTCGAGCCCGGCAAGAGCTGCAAGGTATCGGTGACCTTCAGCCCGACCGATACTACGGTACAAAGCGGCAAGTTGACCATCGACGACAACGCGATCAGCTCGCCACAGTCAGTGAGGCTATCGGGAACCGGAAAGGCCGCGAAGAAGAAATAGCAGGGCTAAGCCCTGGCCGTTGGCACGGCTGGCCAGTATTAAGACCCGTCGGCACGGGAGGCCGGTATTAAGAGGCCGCGCTGCGTTGGCGGGCGTCGGCCATCGTTTTGCGGCGCCGGACATTAGAGCGTATCATTTCCGAGATGTGCCTTGCTTCTGAAACCGCGCGTCAGGCGTGAACCCACTCTAACGGCCCTGGAAGAGACGCTGAATGAAACTATCAAACGACCGTTCAACAAACCGGATTCGTGTGCTCTTGTGCTGCGCGATTGTCGTCGCATCGATCGCAGGTTACCGGCAGATTGCCGGGGCCGCATCGCCAGCCCGCGCTCTGATCACCGGCGCGATCACCGAGACCGAATTGGTGACGCTGGCGGGCAATACGCGTCCCGAAGCGACGGCGGCCAACGATCGCGGTCCGGTCGCTGACAGTTTGCCGATGGAGCACCTATGGCTCCAGTTGCGGCGCTCGCCCGAGCGGGAGCAAGCACTCGACAAATATCTGGATGAACTCGAGGATCCCAAATCGCCGAATTACCATCACTGGCTCACGGCGCAGCAGTTCGGAGAGCGGTACGGCGTGGCGCAGGAGGACTTGGCGAAGATCACGGGATGGCTCCGATCGCACGGCTTTACCGTCAATCTGGTTTACCCCAACAACGTGATCGACTTTTCCGGGACGGCCGGCAATGTGCGGGAGGCCTTCCATACCGAGATTCACAATCTCGAAGTGAACGGTGAGAATCACTTCGCCAACATGAGCGACCCGCGGATTCCGGCCGCGCTGGCGCCGGCCGTAATCGGAGTCGTGTCGCTGAACAACTTCATGCCGCGTCCGATGAACAAGCCGCGCGCCGACTACACGGCTGGCGGCGGCTATTATCTCGTTGTGCCCGCGGACTTGGCCACCATCTACAATCTGAATCCGCTGTTTACGGCGGGCTATTCGGGCCAGGGGCAGACGATCGTGGTCGTCGAAGACAGCGACGTTTACAACTTTCCTGGAGATTGGAACAAGTTCCGTTCCACGCTTGGCCTCAGTTCCTACACCAGCGGCTCTTTCACGCAGGTCCATCCGGCCCCGGGCACCGGAGGCACCTGCACCGATCCTGGAGTCAACGGCGACGACGGCGAGGCGGCCATCGACGTGGAATGGGCGAGCGCGGCGGCGCCCAACGCCGCGATTGAACTGGCCTCGTGCGCCGACACCAGCAACTTCGGAGGTTTCATCGCCCTGCAAAACATTCTGAGCAACGGCGGCGCGGTCCCTGCGATCGTGAGCATCAGCTACGGCGAGTCCGAATCGCAGCTCGGCGCGGCGAACAACTCGTACATCAACGGCCTGTACCAGCTGGCAGTTACCAAGGGCGTGTCGGTGTTCGTGTCGTCGGGCGACGAGGGCGCCGCCAGCTCCGACGCGGGCGCAAACTACGCGACCCATGGCATAACAGTCAGCGGATTCACCTCGACGCAGTATAACGTGTCGGTGGGCGGCACCGATTTCGGCGACACGTACGCGGGCACAAACAGCACTTACTGGAGCGGCTCGAACGGGGCGACTTATGGCTCGGCCCTCTCTTACATTCCGGAAATTCCATGGAACGATTCATGCGCCAGCAAGCTGATTGCTAGCGCCTACGGCTACAGTCAAACCTATGGCTCCAGCGGATTTTGCAACAGCTCGACCGGCGTTGCCAGTTACCTGAATACCGGCGGGGGCAGCGGCGGCCCGAGCGGCTGCGGTACGGGAACGCCGACGACCAGTGGCTACGTCGGCGGGAGCTGCGCCGGGTATTCCAAGCCTTCATGGCAATCCGGTTTGTTCGGCAACCCGACCGACAGCGTGCGTGACATACCGGACGTCTCGCTGTTCGCCGCCAACGGCGTCTGGGGCCATTACTACGTGGTCTGCTTTTCGGACCCCGGCAATGGCGGACTGTCCTGCGCGGGTGCGCCCAGCTCGTGGGCGGGATTCGGCGGGACGTCAATCTCCTCGCCGATAATGGCCGGCATTCAAGCGATCGTGAATCAGTACACCGGCAGCAGCCAGGGCAATCCGAATCCCACGTACTACGCGCTGGCCAAAGCCGAGTATGGCGCAAGTGGCAACTCGGCCTGCAACTCGACACTCGGCAACACTGTCGGCAGCTCGTGCATTTTTTATGACGTGACCCAAGGCGACATGGACCTGCCATGCACGGGCTCGCACAATTGTTATACGCCATCGGGCACGTATGGCGTACTTTCCACTTCCAACTCGGCGTATCAGCCCGCATACGGAACGCAATCCGGCTGGGACTTTGCGACCGGAATCGGGAGCGTGAATGCGTATAACCTTGTGAAGGCATTCGCTCCGAGCCCGACAACGACGCCGACAGCTACAGCGACCGCAACGGCGACTGCGACCGCCACGGGCGGCACCCCTACTCCGACTCGCACCGCCACCCCGACGGCAACGGCGACGGCTACCGCGACGGCGACTGCGACCGCCACACCAACTGCAACGCCGACACCCGTCGCTGCGAAGCTGAAGATTTCGCCCAAATCGCTGAACTTCGGCAAAACGACCAAGGTCAGTTCAGTCAGCAAGCCCAAGAAGGTAACGATCAAGAACGCGAGCTCCAAGAAATCCGCAATTTCGGTATCGATCACCGGCGAGACGGCTCCCCCGCCATTCACGGTCACGAGCGGATGCGCCACAACGTTGGCGCCGGGCAAGAGTTGTAAAGTTTCGGTGACGTTCAGTCCGACGAATACCACGCCGCAAAGCGCAAATTTGACCATCAACGACAACGTGGCGGGAGCACCGCAGGAGGTCCCGCTGTCCGGGACCGGCAAGGCGCCGAAGAAATAGCAGGGCGCAGGGGTGACCCCTGCACCCAGTATTAAGGCCGCCCGCCGTTGGCGGGCGCGGGCACTAGCAACGGCTTAATACTGCGCTGCCGTCGCCACGGCCAGGGCTGAGCCCTGCACTCAACGTTAAGGCCGCGCTCCGTTGTCGCGCGCGCACTACTGCGGGCGCGCAGTCTCTTAATACCGGTAATACTGGCTCGCCGCTTTACGTCCAAGGAGCGGCGGGCTGGGGACCAGTGCGTCGTAGGGATCGTCAATCCGATTGAAGCCGGTTGGCGATGGCATCAAGAATGCTTCCGACAGGGGATATGAAGACAGATAATCCCATCGCGCGATTCACTCGATGGTTTCGTGAAGAAGTGGCCGCCGGCACGCACCATCCGGAGGCGATGGCGGTGGCTACTTGCGGGATCGACGGCGTACCTAGCGTGCGCTATATCCTGCTCAAGCAGGCGGATAACCGGGGGTTTTCCTTTTACACGGATGTACGCAGTCTCAAGGGCCGGCAAATCGCGGAAAATCCCCGTGCCGCGATAGTTTTCTATTGGCCGCGAAAGGGACGCCAGGTCAGGATCGAAGGCTCGGTCGAGCAGATGACTGCGCGTGAGGCGGACGAATATTGGGCTACCCGGCCGGTAGGCAGCAAGATTTCGGGCAGTGTTTCGCACCAGAGCGATCGGCTGAAAAGCCGCGCGGAGCTGATCGCGCGTGTCGCCAGCCTCCGGCGGGAATTGGGGGGCAAAGAGCCCGTGCGGCCGGATTACTGGCTCGGACTCCGTGTGGTGCCGAATCAGATCGAATTCTGGGTGCAAGCTCCCTTCCGCTTGCATCGGCGCGAATTGTTCCAGCGCAGCCGAGGCCAGTGGCGCAAGACCCTGCTCCAGCCGTAGCGAGCTGCCTCCAAAAGAAGCAGTCCTGCATCGAAACGACCCAGTTTCGGATAATTCCGGCCGAGGGAACAAGTAGAAAGGGCAAAGTTGTACGGAACGATAATTGCTGCTAGCGTCACGAGATCATGGCTTATAATTTTCCGGCGCTGTATTTCGAGGCCACCCGTCTGTGCAACCTGCAATGCCCTTTGTGCATGACCGGGAGCAACGACGCGCATAAGGTTCGGGAAAAGCGTCCCAGCGAGCTCAGCTTCGATGAGATTCGCGAACTAGTATTGCTTCCAGCCAAGCGCCTGGGCGTTTTCGCTGTCGGATGGAGCGGCGGCGAGTTCCTGCTGCGAAAGGATGCGCTGGAGCTGCTGCGGCTTACGGTGGAGCTGGGTTATCAATGCAAGGTTTGCAGCAATGGCGAGATACTCGATCGGACCAAGCTGCAGGAAATCAAGGAAGCAACCAACGGCAACGTGACCATATCGGTGGGGCTGAACTCGATTGACGAGCGCAACGAGTGGACCCGCGACGCTAAACCCGATCGTACCCTGGAGGTGCTCGAGCTCTGCGACGAGCTGAAGATTGACCGCCACGTGATCGTGACGATCTCCAAGGACAATACCGAGACCTTCGCCAAGACCGTCAAGTATCTGACCGATCGGCGGATTTCATACAATCGCTCGCCTTACGTGGCGCGAGGCTCAGGCTGCGATTTGTTCAACAAGCTCGCGTTCGATCGCAACGATCTCGAAAACCACTTCCATCCCGAGTTGCGCAGCCACGTCAATGGCTACGTGAGCTACACCCCGTTCTTCCTCTCGCCGGAGTTGCACGCGCAGGTTTCGGGAGGAGCCGCCAACGGCGCGGTGCCGCAGAATCCACCGATCGGATGCTGGTGCGGAACGTGGTTGGCGCTCAACGCGGAAGGCGACGTATCGGTCTGTCCGGTTCTGCTCGATCGGCTCAAGGCCGGCAACGTGCGCGAAAAACCGCTGGACGAGCTGATCGCTTCCAGCCAAATGTTCGCCGACATCCTCGATCGCGGCAAGCTCAAGGGCAAGTGCGGCAACTGCCGGTATCAGTACACGTGCGGCGGATGCCGTGCGATGGCCTACTACCACAACGGCGACTACATGGCCGAAGATCCCACCTGCTTCTTTGATCACGAAGACCGGACCACGGTAAGCCCGCACGAAGAGCAGACCAACCGTTTGTTCAAGAAATACCTGATCGTGGCGCGTTACGTCGGCTTGTTTACCCGTCCGCAGCGCCCGGTGTGACCGATCGGCGCAAGCGCGGGATCCAGCGCGGTACCGATCGGCAGTAGTCCTCGTAGTCGCGGCCAAATGTCCGCCTGAGCGTCGGTTCCTCGTAAAGAATCACGAACAAGTGGAATCCGATCGCAACCGCCAATGCGTACTCGAGCAGGCCGATGCTGCCGAAGAAGAGCGCCTGGCCGGCTAGCATCGCGATCACCGCGACATAGGCGGGGTTGCGCACGCAGCGGTAAACTCCGCCCACTACCAGGCGGCGCGCCGGCGCGATCGGAGCCGGGGTCCCGTGTCCCTCGCGCACGAAGCGCGCAAGAAAATCAGCAAACGCCGGAACCGCGACGGCGAACATCGCAAGCCCGACCCATCGGGTCGCCCCGAGCCCGAAAAATGGCGGCCTCAGCTCCCATCGCGAGATCAGGTAGGGAACAAGCCCGACCACCGAACCCGGCACGACCACGGTGAATACGACGGTGCCGAGATACGCCCACATCGGGGGCCGCGTTGCGTGAGCCTGCTCCATAACCATACCAGGCAATTTGAGCTATGCTCGCGCAAAGCTCAACTTCGGCGAGCCTGGCACCGGCTCAATCGAGGACCGTGCCTGCATCGCGCTTGACGCACGAATTGCGCGACCGTAGCCTTTGCGGCGATGCTTCCCACCACCCGAGTTGAGCCCTTCGCGGCCAGGCTGCACTTCATCCCTCGCAGGATGCGCCGGGTTCAGGCAGCCCTAGTCGATGCGCAAAGGGATTACTTTTCGCGCGCACCAGGCTGGGTTCTGCTGACGACAACCGGGCGGCGAACCGGTCTGGCGCGTGAAACGCTCCTTCCATGCGCCCGCGACGACAAGCACGTTTACCTGATCTCCACTTACGGCTGGCAGTCCGATTGGCTCCGCAACTTGCGCAAGAACCCAAAGGTCAAGGTCACTTGCGATGGCGTGGTGGTCCCGGGGCGTGCAGAGATAATCGAAGACCTCGACCGGAAAACCCGGATCGTCAGCGAGCACCCGTTCGTGTTCGCTGCTCCCTTCGAGCTGGTTAACGCAATCGCCCTGACTGCTGCGATGCGTCCGTTGATTGTGGCTTGGCTGCGCTATTGGGTCGCCTCACGCCCGGTAATCGTTATCCGCACCCGAAGCTAACCCGCGCGGCTTGAGAGGGACGAGATGGCATCGCAAGGCTCCGCCTGGTACGTGGACTTTTTTCGCGGCGACTACCTGAACGTCTATGGCCACACATTCACCGAAGAGCGGGCTCAAAAAGAGAGCGCCTTCGTCGCGAGCGCGCTCGAGCTCAAACCGGGCGCGTCGGTGCTCGACCTGTGCTGCGGCCCGGGGCGGCATTCGGTCCAGTTGGCGAAGCGTGGGTTGCGCGTCACCGGCCTCGATCTGAATCCCGAGTACCTGGATCTCGCCAAACAGGCGGCCAAGGCGAGCGACGTCGCAATCGAGACGATCGCCGCCGACATGCGCAAGATCCCGTTCGAAGACAAGTTTGACGCGATCGTAAATATGTACTCCTCGTTCGGCTACCTGGAGTCCGAAGCCGAGGATTTGAAAGTGCTGGAAGCGGCGGCCAAGGCGCTCAAAGCCGGCGGACGGATCCTGCTGGACATGCTCAACCGCGAGTGGGCGATCGATAACTATATCCAGAACGATTGGCATACCGGCGCGGATGGAACTTTGTACCTCGAGCGGCGCGACCTGGACCTCGCGACCAGCCGCATGCACGTGCATTTCATCGTGGTGGATCCCAAGGGAAGCCGCCGCGAGTCGATCGGACATATCATCCGGCTCTACACGCTGACCGAGATGACCCGCCTGCTGGAGCGCGTCGGGCTGCGCGTGACGGCGGTGTTCGGGGGATTCGATAGCGAGGCGTATGCGATAGGCACGCGGCGGATGATAATCGTCGCACGGAAGGCGCCAGCCCCCGCACCGGAGTAAGGAGGAAGAGGTGGTTCATCGGGGAGATGTGAAACCTCGTCCGCACTTTCGTTGTGTCATCTTGAGCGCAGCGGGTAAAGTTGCGGATCTGCAACGTCAAAAATAGAAATCCTGGATCAGTTGATCTGACTTCACGAAATTCGCGTCCCAAGGAGGAACTCACATGGCGACACTGTTATCCGGCGGATGTATGTGCGGCGCGGTCCGCTACGAAATCTCGGCCGAACCGATGATGTCCGCGATCTGCTACTGCAGGGACTGCCAGCGCTCGACCGGCAGCGCGTTTGCCTCGGTTCTGATCGTTCCCAAGGCGGGATTCAAGCTGACCAAGGGCGAGGTCAGGCATTACGAGGTCACGGCAGACAGCGGAGGCAAGGCAAGCCGCGGGTTCTGCGCCAATTGCGGCTCGCCGATTCTCTCGCTCCTGTCCGGGATGCCGGACGTGGTCGCGGTCAAGGCGGGCAGCCTGGACGATCCCTCGAAGTTCGCGCCCGGCGCCAATGTCTATATGTCGAGCGCGCAGCCGTGGGCGCCGGTGGGACCGGGGCCAAGGTTCGCGAAGATGCCCGGCTGATCCGGTTCCGGTTCCGGCTCGCGATGGACTCGAAGGTTGGGGCCGTGTATCGCTGAAAGGCGTCGCAGCGAGGAACAAGATCATGGCCGAATCCGGTAACCGTGGAGTCGCTGTTGTAGTCGGCGTGGGAGCGGGATTGGGCGCCGCGCTGGAGCACCGGTTCGCAAAAAGATACGCGGCGGCGCTGCTCGCGTTCATTCGCGAGTCGTTCGAATGGCTCTAGGCGCGCTTTTGGGGCCGAAAGAGCGGTGACAGCAAGCGGGGGGAGACGTAAAGTCATCTGCAGCACGCGCGCGTTTGCGAGACAGGTTCGCGCGTCCAATGAGCACCTACGTTCTAATGCGGATTCTGGAATCCGCTCCACACCGATACGATCTCGGCATGCGCCTGCTCACCTTGGGAAGGCTCGGCCGGGCCTACGATCGCCTCGCAAGCCGCATCCATGACGGGCAGCGGGTGCTCGACATTGGCTGCGGCACGGGAGCTTTGAGCTTGCGAGCCGCCGGCTGCGGAGCGCAGGTCAGCGCGATAGATGTAAACGCCCAGATGCTGGAGATCGCCAGACAGCGCGCATATGCAGCGGGCCTTGCCGAGGAAATCGATTTTCGAGAGATGGGGATCGCCGAACTCGGCGGGGAGGCATCGGCAAGTTACGACGTTGTCACGAGCGGGCTGTGCTTCTCCGAGTTGAGCGAGGACGAAATCCATTACGCGCTAAAGCAGATCGGGCGGATTCTCAAGCCCGGCGGCCTGTTGCTGATTGCCGATGAAGTCAAGCCGCCGGGTCTTGTGCGCCGGATGATCCATGCTCTGAGCAGGGCTCCTCTCGTAGCGCTTGCCTATGTCGTTACCCAGCAGACGACGCATGCGGTTGAGAACCTGTCGGAGAAAGTCACGCGAGCCGGCTTTTCGATCGAATCGATCCGCTTGGACACCCTGGGCAGTTTCGTCGAATTGGCGGCCCGAGCGCCGGACCGGGCGGAATGAGCCATCTACGCTACATATTGATCAACGTGCTTCAGACGCTGCTGCGCGTGCTGCCGTTTCCGTGCAGGACCGGCCTTATTAAAATAGGCACCCCCGATCGAAATTCACCGGTGCTGCTAACCGGCAACTTCCGCCTCACCGTGGAACGGCTTAGGCGGGCAATCGAAGGAATGGACGCATACCTGCTGGTCGCCAACAGCCGCGGGGTCAACGTCTGGTGCGCCGCCACGGGCGGGATGTTGACCAATCATGACGTCGTGTCGGTGCTGAAAACGAGCGGCATCGAGGATCTCGTGGACCACCGGACGGTAATCCTGCCGCAGCTTGCCGCCACCGGCATCGAGGGGCGGGCGATTCAGCATAAAGCCGGATGGAAAGTCGTATGGGGGCCGGTGTACGCCAGTGCAATTCCGGCGTTTGTGCGCAATAGATTCAAAAGAACAAGGGAAATGGGCGCGGTTGCCTTCCCGTGGCCCGAGAGGGTCGAGATGGCGATTGCGTGGGCGTTTCCGATTTCTTTCTTCGCCCTACTTCTGTTTCCGTTTTGGAGGGATGGCGTGCTCCCAGTGATCGGCCTGGTGTGGGCGCTGTCGCTGATTATCTTCCTTTCCTTTCCCCTTTATGAAAGCCACCTCCGCACCGAAGGCAGGAACGTTGGCTTCATCTTCTTCGACTTCGGTCCGCGCGCCCTACCGCTCATATTCTGGGGTATCTTCATCGCCTTCCTTTTCGGCTACGTCCTGCTCATCGGCGGGCTCTCGTGGGCATTGCTGTTACGCTGGAGTGCGATCTCATTGGTCGTGGTGGTGCTGCTGAGCATCGACCTTATGGGCAGCACTCCCACTTACAAAAGCGGTTTGCACGAGGATCGGCTGCTGCGGATAACCCTGGATCCGCAACTATGCAAGGGAGCGGGATTCTGCGAACAGGTATGCCCGGTCGAAGTTTTCCAGCTCGATGACATCCGGCATTTGGCCACGCTGCCAAAGGCGCATCAATGCGTGCAGTGCGGCGCGTGCATCGTGCAATGCCCCTTCGATGCACTCTACTTTCAAAGCCCAAGCGGCGACGTGGTGGCGCCGGAGACCATTCGCAGCTTCAAGCTCAACCTGCTCGGCCATCGTATCGTCAAAAACGGCTGACGTGAGAGCAAAAATGCAGCGGGTGGCGCCGAACCGGTACGCTCCGAGTCCGGTTGGACGATAGTATTGGCAGAAGCGCAACCAGAGGAGAGGCAATATGATCGAGATTATCGAAGGACTTCCCGACAATGTAGTGGGAATCGTGGCCAAGGGACGGGTGACGAGAAAGGACTACCTTGAGGTTGTGATACCGGCAATAGAAAAGTCACTTAAACGAAACGCCAAGCTGCGGCTTTATTACGAGCTGGGCTCGCAATTCACCGGAATGGATCTCGGCGCCGAGTGGGAGGACTTCAAAATCGGAATTGAGCATCTTTCACGTTGGGAACGGGCGGCCGTCGTGACCGAGGTCGCATGGATCAGGCATGCGGTCGGTGCTTTCCGCTTTCTGATGCCCGGAGAGATGCGAGTCTTCACGACCGCCCAGGCATCCGAGGCCCGGGAGTGGATCGCCGCCGCGTCCTCCACGAAGTAGGTCCGCGGTGTCGTACGTGGGTTGGACGAGAGTGGTGGTCGGCGAAAAAAACCGCGAAAATACGCGGCTTTTTGGTCGAAACAACAGCGAAGGAATAGAGATGGCCGGAAAGCAATTATAAATTCCACGCGTTGTTGCCTTCGGTTGGCGCGGTTTGTATAGTCGCTGACTAACCAAGCGGACAGGCCGGTGGAGTGTGCTTTGCCTATGGATGTGATGAAGGCGCTTTTTCTCAATCCGCCCTCGTACGAGGACTTCGACGGGGGTGCGGGCTCGCGTTACCAGGCGACGCGCGAGGTCTGGTCGTTCTGGTACCCGACGTGGCTGGCTTATCCGGCGGGGATGATCCCGGGCGCGCGGCTGCTCGACGCGCCGCCGCATAACTACACGGTCGAGATGACGGTCAACGAGGCGAAGAACTACGACCTGGTCGTGATTCACACTTCGACGCCGTCGCTCAGGATGGACGCGCGCACCGCGGAAGCAATCAAGGCGGCGAATCCGGATGCGATAGTCGCGATGGTCGGGGGCCATCCGACGGCGCGGCCCGACGAAACGCTGAAGCTGTCGGGGGCGATCGATATCGCCGCGCGCAAGGAATTCGACTACTCGATGCTGGAAGTCGCGCAAGGCCGTGACTGGAGCACAATCGGCGGGATCAGCTATCAGAAAAACGGCGGGCTGCATCACAATCCCGATCGTCCGGCGCTCACCGACGAAGAACTCGACAAGCTGCCTTTCGTCACCGAGGTATACGAAAAGAACCTCGACTACCTGAAGTACAACAGCCCGTACTGCCAGTATCCGTACGTGTCGATGTACACCGGGCGCGGATGCCCGGCGCGATGCACGTTTTGCCTGTGGCCGCAGGTCACGCAGGGGCATCGCTATCGCGTGCGCAGCCCGGAGAACGTGTACGAGGAAGTGGCGGCGATGAAGTCGAAGTTCCCCAAGATGAAGGAGCTGTTCTTCGACGACGACACCTTCACCGCGGACCCGGCGCGCGCGCGCAAGATCGCGCAGTTGCTGAAACCGCTGGGAATCACGTGGTCCACCAATTCACGCGCCAACGTCGACTATGAAACGCTGAAGATCCTGAAGGAGGGCGGGCTCAGGCTGTTCGTGGTCGGCTACGAGTCGGGCAACGCGCAGATTTTGAAGAATATCAAGAAGGGGGTCGGAATCGATCGGGCGCGGCGCTTCACCAAGGATTGCCACGATGTGGGGATTCTGATTCACGGGACTTTTATCCTCGGACTTCCCGGCGAGAACAAGGATACGATCGAGGAATCGATCCGGTTCGCGCGCGAGATGGACTGCGAGACGATCCAGGTGTCGCTCGCGTCGCCGTACCCAGGCACGGAGCTGTTCGACTACGTGACCGAGAACGGGTTTCTGGCGGTCGACCCGCTGCTCGATGAATCCGGCTATCAGAAGTGCACGATCACCTATCCGGGCCTGACCAACGACGAGATTTACGGCGCGGTCGAGCGTTTTTATCGCAGCTTCTACTTCCGCCCGAAGTACATCTTCAAATCGGTAAAGAAGATGATGACGTCGATGGAAGAGACCAAGCGCATGCTCAACGAGGGGCGGCAGTTTCTTTCGACGATGCGCCAGCGACGGCATCAGGGGTCTCCGCAGGCGGCGGTCTGACGGGGCTAATTCCGGGCGCGAGCAAGGGGGCTCGAGCGCCGAGGTCCGCAGCAGGATATCCCGGGCGCCGTTTGCCGCGTCCCAGCCAAAAAGCCGCGCGAATCATTCGATGACAATCTGGATGGCTTTACCGGCTGCGGCCGTGTGCGTGTCGATCCTTTACTACGCCGCGGCCACCGTCGCCGCGATCAGGTTTGCGCGGCGCACGACTTCTCCCCTGCCCCCGATCCCCAAGATTGCGCCGCGCGTGGCCGTGCTGAAGCCGCTGCACGGGACCAGCAATTCGCTGGCGGCCAATCTGATCAGCTTTCTGGAAATCGCGTACCCGCGCGCCGACTTTTATTTTGGGGTCGAGAACTACGAGGACGCGGCCGCCGAAGTCCCGGTCGCAATCCGCCAACGCTACCAGTACGCGAGCATCACGCTGGTCGTCGGCGAAGAGCCCGGCTGCAGCAATCACAAGATCGCGAAGCTGATCAAGATGGCGGATCGCGCCGAGAAGGCCGAAATCTTCGTACTGAGCGACGCCGACGTATCGGTCGAGCGCGACTACCTCAAGCGGATCGTCGGCGAACTCAGCTCCGACGAGAAAATCGGGATCGTGACCTGCGCGTATCGGGCGCGCCCGAGCGGCTCGTTCGCGTCGCGGCTGGAGGCGCTCTACGTCAACACCGATTTTCTGCCTCAGATTCTGCTCGCCGAGGCGATCGAGCCGATGCACTATGCACTCGGCGCGACGATCGCGATCAAGCGCCAGGCACTCGAGGCGGCGGGCGGATTCCGCGCGGTCAAGGGCATGCTCGCCGACGATTTCTGCATCGGCAACCTCGCCAATGCGCAGGGCTACCGGATCAAACTGTCCGATTCGATCGTGACGCTGACCTGCGAGGAAAAGAGCTTCGCTGAATTCTGGCATCATCAGCTCCGCTGGGCGCGCACCTACCGCATCGTGCGCCCGATCAGCATCGCGACCATCCTGACCCACGGCCCGTTCTGGGCGCTGATGCTGCTTGCGATCTCACGCGGCAGCGCCGCGGCTTTGGCGGCATTGGCGCTGGTGGTCGCGGCGCGGCTCGCGATGTCGGCGGCAATCGCCAGCCGCGTGCTCAAGATGCCCCAGATGCTGCGCGAGCTGTGGATGGTGCCGATCAAGGACCTGATAATGACCGGGGTCTGGTTTACGAGCCTGCTCAGCAACAAAGTGACCTGGGGCGGACGCCGGTTCAGGGTGATCCGAAACGGCGCGATGCGCGAAGTGAAGAACTGAACGCGGTGATTCTGTACCTGTCCATCGCGATCGTTGCCAGCGTGCTGATGGCGCTCGGCCTGCTGATGATGAAGAGCCGCTCGGCGCATCTGCCAATGGCGGCCGGCGCCAATACTATCGGCGCGATCATCGCCTGGATTCGCGACCCGGTGTGGTTCGGCGGACTCGGGGTGCAGACCGCGGGCTGGGTGCTCTACGTGATTGCGGTGTCGCGGGCGCCGGTGTCGATGGTGGCGGTGATGATGCAGGGCGGAATCGCGCTGTTCGTAATCGCGTCGGTGGTGATTCTTGGCGAGCGCGCGAATGGGCGCGAATGGGTGGGAATCGGCGCGATCGTGCTCGGGATGCTGATGCTCACGCTGTCGCTTCAGGGCGGCGAGACCGAAAATGCGTTCGAACCCGCAACGCTGCTGATGTTCGCCGCGGTGTTGACGGCCGCGGGGCTCGCGCCGATGGCCATCGCACGGCTGAACACCAGCGGCGCCGCGCCGGCGATTCTATCCGGCGTCGCGTTCGGGCTGGGGGCATTGTTCACCAAGGCGATGACCGAAGAGTTCACCGCCAGCGCCGCCACTTCGCTCGCGCTTAGAATCCTGTCGAATCCGTACGCGTACGGCCTGGTCGCCGCCAACATCGCCGGTATGGTCCTGCTGCAGAACTCGTTTCATTCGGCGCGCGGGATAATTGCGATGCCGCTGTCGGGGGCGCTGTCGAACGTCGTACCGATCGCCGGCGGGATGATCGCGTTCGGCGAGCGATTGCCGGCGGGCTCGATCGCCGCGGCGATGCGGGTCGGCGCATTCGCATTGACGATCGCGGCGGGCGCACTGCTGGCCGGATCGCGCGCGCAGGCGCCGGAAGATCGGATCGCGGCGCCGGCCGCGGTCGAAAGCCAATAAGCAGAAACTAGAAGTTCGCTTTTGGCACCGGCAGGCCGGGCACCTCGGCGCGCGCGCGAAAAATCGATCCCTTGAGATTCGGATCGGCGGAGTTGTCGGCGGTCACGACGTAGAGGTCGCGCAGGTCGCGGCCGCCGAAGACCAGGCTGGTCACCATCGTGGCCGGCACTTTGATTCGCCCGGCCACGGTGCCGTCCTTCGAGAAATGGACGACCTCGCCCGCGCGGAAAGCCGCAACCCACACTCCCCCTTGCGCATCGACCGCCAGCCCGTCAGGCCATCCCTCGGGCATCCTGGCGAAAATGCGCCGGTCCTTGACGCCGCGGTCGTGCGTAACGTCGTAGACCCACACCGCGCTGGTGGTGGAATCGGAATGATACAGGTGTTTTCGGTCGGGGCTGAGGCCGAGCCCGTTGCTGACCTCGATGCCGTCCCACAACTTCACCGCGCGGCCGGGGGGATCGATGCGGAACAGGCTGCCGGGAATCGGCTGGTTGTTGCTCAACGGATCGAAGTTGACGGTTCCGGTGTAGATGCTGCCGTGATCGTCGGTGGTAAGATCGTTCATGCTTACGGACTTGCCCGCCCAGGCAACGAACAGATCGCGGCTGCGGCCGGTTTTCTCATCCCAATGGATCAGCCCGCGGCCGGTCAGGACGAGCCCGCCGCCGGCGTTGAAGATAATTCCGCCGACGCCCTTGCGTTTGGGGATCAGCGTTTCGACGTTGCCACCGGGATTGCGCCGGTAAACGCCGCCGTTGGGAATGTCACTGAAGTAGAGACGGCCGAGATCATCGACCCGCGGCGCTTCGAGCAGGCCGTAGCCGCTCGCGAGCATCTCGAATTCCATCGCTGTGATCCTCCTCCCGCCGTTTACCACGGTTCGCGGCGCGCGGCGAGGCTTGGCGATAAGCGGGCGCGGCGGTGGGCAGTATCAGTCCGGAAGATCGGCTTCGAGCGCCGGCGCCAGAGGCGGGCGGTTCTGATCGGCAAGGCGCAACTGGCGATGGCACAGATAGATCAACACCGGCTGCAGGATTCGTGTCAGCAGCATGATCGCCAGCGCGCCTCCGATGACGACGATCGCCAGCGGCCGCTGCGTTTGCGCGCCGATCCGAGTCGAAATCGCCGCGGGCAGCAGGCCAAGTGCGTCAACCAAATCGGTCATCATCGTGGCGCGCAGACGACGGTCGGAGCCGGTGATGATCGACTCGACAAATGGATGCCCTTCCTCCCACAAGCGGCGAATGTAGAAGCTCAACAGGATACCGTCCATCACTGCGATTCCGAAAATCGAAATGAAGCCGACGCCCGCCGACACGCTGAACGACGTGCCGGTGATAATCAGCGCGAGAATTCCGCCGAGGCACGCGACCGGAATCTGCGCCATGATGATGAAGGTATCGACGAGCGATTGCGTTGCGCCGTACAGGACCCCGGCGATGAGCAACAGCGCGAACGGCACGACGATCATGAGCCGGCGATTGGCCGCCTGAAGCTCACCGTACTCGCCGGACCATTGCAGATACACGCCTTCGGGAAGATGGACGTCCTTCGCGATTCGCCGCTTGGCTTCTTCGACGGTGCTCTGCAAATCGCGGTTGCGAACCGAAAATCGGACCGGCACGTAGCGCTGGAGCGCCTCACGGTAAATGAATGAAGCGCCTTCGGCAGTCTCGACCCTGGCGACCTGATCGAGCGGAATTTCACCGCCGGCCGGCAGGTTGACGCGGATCTGGCGGACCGCGTCGAGGCTCTGGCGATACTCCGGCTTCCATCTCACGACCAGGTCGAACCGCCGGTCGCCGTCGAGCACTTGCGTGACCGCCTGTCCGCCAATCGCCGCCTGCACCACGGCGCCGATGTCGCCGACGTTGAGTCCATAACGCGCGCAGGCGGCGCGGTCCGGGGTGATTTGCAAATTCGGCTGACCCATCGAACGCAGAACCAGTTGATCGACGACTCCGGGAACTCCGCCCAGGGATTCCCTGATGTCGTTGGCGATTCGTTCATCGGTCGCCAGGTCCGGTCCGAAGACCTTGATAGCGTTTTCGCCGGCTTTCACCCCCGAGATCGCTTCGTCGATGTTGTCTTCGATGTTTTGCGAGTAGCTGAAGCTTACGCCGGGAAAGGTCCGCGTCAGCTTGTCGTCGATCAACTTGACCAGCTTTTCCTTGTCGATTCCCGCGGGCCACTCGCGGTCCGGCTTGAGGTCGACCGAGAATTCAATGTTGAAAAAACCCGTGGTCTCGGTGCCGTCGTCGGGGCGGCCGAGCTGCGACACGACCGAAGTGACCTCGGGAAAGCTCTTGAAGATAGCGCGCATCTGATTGCACAGCCTGGCGCCGTGTTCGAGCGAGATGGTCAGCGGCATCGTCGCGTGCGCCCAGATGTTCCCTTCTTCGAGCTTGGGCAGAAACTGACCGCCGAGCAGCGGGAACAGCGACAGCACGCCCACCGCGATCAGCACAATTACGCTCAACGTCAACCGCGGCCAGCGCAGGACCCGGACAAAAAGTCCGTGGTAGAAGGACGAGATTCCCCCCCAGATGGGGTTGTGAATCGTGCGCATCCCCTTCGCGAAGAAATACGAAGACAGCACCGGCGACAACGTGACCGCGAGCAGAATCGCGGTGGCCAGCGCAAACGCGTAGGTGTGCGACATCGGCGAGAAGATCGCGCCTTCGACGCCCCGCATCGTGAACAGCGGCAGGAACGCGATCACGAAAATCAAGGTCGAGAAGAACATCGGGCCGCCGACTTCCTGCGCGGCGGCCAGAATTCGATGCTGATAGCTCTCGGTCGAGCGTTCGGACGCGGTGAGGTGGCGCTCGATGTTTTCCATCACGATGACGGTGGTATCGATGATGATGCCGAAGTCGATCGCGCCCAGAGAAATGAGATTGGCGGGCGTATCCGTCGCGTGCATCAGCGCGAACGCCCCGCACAGCGCGAGCGGGATGTTCACCGCGGCGATGATTGCGGCGCGCAGGTTGCCGAGAAAGAAAATCAGCACCAGAAAGACCAGGGCCATCCCGATGGTGAGATTCTCGATTACCGTGTGGAGCGTGGTCTCGACCAATTGCGTGCGGTCGTAATACGGCACGACCTTGTAGCCCCTGGGCAGGATGCCCGAGGTGTTGAGGTCGCGGACCTTGGCCTCGACCCCCTTGAGCGTTTTGATCGTGTTGCCGTACTTGCGCATCAGGACGATGCCGGAGACGACCTCGTTTTGATTGTCCTTGCCGACGATTCCGAGCCGCGGCGCGTAGCCGACGTCGACATTGGCGACGTTCGATACTTTGATCGGAGTGGACTTGCTGGCGTTGAGCACGACGTTGCGGATGTCGTCGAGACTGTGGAAAAAGCCCAGCCCGCGGACGTCGAAAGCCTGCTCGCCGACGCTCATATAGTTGCCGCCGGAATTGGTGTTCGAGTTCTGAATCGCCGCGATCAACGTGGATAGCGGAATCTGGTAGTAGTTGAGCTTGTGCGGATCGACCTCAACCTGGAACTGTTTGGTCAATCCGCCGAAGCCCGAAACGTCCTCGACCCCCGGCACCGTGCGAATCTGTTTTTCGAGCACCCAGTCCTCGATCGTCTTCTCGTTGGTCAGATCGTGATCGGGACTCTCGACCGTGTAGCGGTAAATTTCGCCGATGGGATTCTCGGGCGAAATTCCGGGGGTCACACCCTGCGGCAGGCCGAGAAACGAGAGCCGATTGATGGTCTCGATGCGGTCCCAGTAGTAGTCGCTGTCCCACGAGAAGTAGCAGCGAATGTCCGACAGTCCGTACAGCGAGATCGAGCGCATCGACTCGAGATTGCGCATCCCGCCCAGACCGTATTCGGTCGGCACCGTGACCAGCTTCTCAACTTCTTCGGCGCTGAGACCGTTGGGCAGGGTCAGCACTTCGACCAGCGGCTGAACCGGATCCGGATAGGCCTCGATGTCGAGTTGCGAGAACGAAAAGGCGCCGGCCAGCAGCAGCATCAGCGCGATGCCGATTACGACCACTCGCTCGCGCAGCGCCAGCGCCATCAAGGATCGAATCATCGCTTAGCCAGAGATTCCTGTTGCGGCCGCCAATGCCGCCCGGTCTAGGAACTTTCCCCGTGAGCCTCGTGCCATAGCGCGTTCACCTGGAGGGTCTCGCCGCTGACCACGCGGTCGCCGTCTTTGAGCCCGGAGACAACGCGCGCGTAACCGACGCGGCTCCACGACGCGATCGAGACCTTGCGATGCTCGAAGGCGCCGGGGCTCACCTCGACGAATGCGTAATAGTTGTCGATGTCGAATACGAGGGCGTCCTGGGGGATTACCAGCGCATTGCCGGGCCGCGTGACGATGGTCACCTTCGCCAGCATCTGCGGTTTGAGCCTGCCGCCGGGGTTTTTCACTTCGCAGCGTATCTGAAGCGTGTGCGTCGCGGGATCGATATTCGGACTGATGCGCGCGATCACGCCCTTGAACGCTTCATCGGGGAAAGCGGTGGTTACCGCCGACAGTTGCTGACCAACGCGCACGCGCGCGAGATCGTCCTCGTAGATGTCAGCGGTAATCCAGACGACATTGAGCGTGCCGAGCGAGAAAAGCACGTCGCCCGGATTGACCGCGGTCCCGCGCAGCGCCTTGTTCTCAACCACGGTGCCGCTGATCGGCGCGCGCATCCAGACCGTAGGATCCGGCGCCTTGATCGCCTCGATGTCGGCATCGCTCATCCCCAGGAGCTGCAGTTTCCGTTTGGCCGCCAGCAATAGAGCGCCGGCAAAATCCGACGAAGCTCCAACGCCGGGCGCCGCCATCAGATTTGAGGACTCGTGCGCCTGGAGATACTCGGCCTGCGCGGTCATCAAGTCGGGGCTGTAGAGCGCGAGGATTTTTTCGCCGCGCTGAACGTTGTCCCATAGCGAGACGCGCGTTTGCTCGATTCTCCCCTGCACGCGCGAAACGATCGTGGAGACACTGCGATCGTCGTAGGTGATCTGCCCGGATGTTTCCAGCAGCCCCGGCAGCTCGGCGTTGCGCACCTGCTCCATCACCAGACCGGGAACGTCGGCGGGATTGAACTGGATCAGATCAACTCCCTGCTGCCGAACCAGCCGCACCGCGGGGGTTGCTTCGGGAAGCGCGGCGGCGCCACTGGAGCCGCCGCGGCATCCGCCGGCCGAAAATGCGGCGCCGATGGCGGCTGCCAGCGCGGCGAGCGCGATGGAATTGAAGCTGCGCCGGTTCATTGATGCAACGGCGCTCCGATCGCCTGCTCGAGGGAAACTTCGCCGGCCAGAAACTGATTTGCCGCCTGCAGGTAACTCACGCGCGCAGCGTACTCGCGTTGCAATGCAGTCGATAACGTCACGAAATCGATTTTACCAGCCTGATAGGCGGTCAGCGCGACCCGGAGGCCCTGCCGCGCCAGGGGAACCAGCGAGTCGCGATAGAGGACGGCAGTTTCGTAGGCGAACTGCGCGCTGCGAAACAAGGTGGCGACCGCGGCGGCGGTCTGGATTTTAATCAGTGCCCGATCGGACCGCGCGGCTTGCAGATTGGCCTTCGCGCGCGCAACGTCCTCGTCCTGCTTGAGCCAGAAAAAGACCGGCAGGTTGAAACCGATGATGGCGGACCAATCGCGCGACTCATTCCCTCTTGGAGCCATTCCGGGAACCAGGTAATCGTCGTACTGAACGCCCGCGGCGAAGTCGGGCAGGTATTCCATCTTCGCGAGAGAGACGGCGGTGTCCGCGTTACGCTCCGCGAGCGCCGCTTCGAGGATTTCCTGCCGGACTGCGTAAGCGCGATCGGTGAGCGCGTCGAGCGGTGCGGTCAGCGCTTCCAGTTTGAGGGTTCGATCCACCGGCAATGGCGAGCCCACCGGTCGATAGAGTTGCAGGTTCAGAGCGGTCTCGTCGTTTGCAACCGCGGTCAGGTACTGGTGTTGAAGCTGGCGCGCCGCGGCGAGGTCGAACTCGGCGCTGATCACGTCGGTCTGCGGCACCGCCGAGGCCGAGTAAGCCGTCTCGGTGACTCTGACCACCTGGTCGAGGTTGCGGATGTTCTCGTCGTTGACGCCGGCCAGAGCCTGATCGAGCACCAGCTGAAAATAGCCGGTCTCGGTCGCGGCACGGACGTCGCGAACCGTCGCCGCGAGTGCAAGATGCGCGATCTCGGCGGCAAACTCCGCCTGGTCGCGCTGATGGAGCGCTTTGCCGGGAAATTGAAACGTCTCGGTGAAGTTGAACTCGCGGATCGACGCGCGCCCGACCGGATTCTTGGGCGCATCGCTGTTGGTGTAAGTGAAGACCGGATCGTTCGGCGCGACAGTCTGCTTGATCGAGTGCACCGCCGAGTCCCATCGGTAGCGCGCGGATTTGACCTGGGGATTCGCCTCGATTGCGATTTCCACGAGCTGCGCTTCAGAAAGCGGGGCCTCCGCTGCCCGCGCGATCGAGCCGACCAATGCAACAGCCGCGATCGCAAGCATCAGCGCACCGCCGTTCTTCATCGTTGCCATCGCAATTCCTCGACTCAGCTCACCCATGGCAATACGCCGCCGGCGCCGAAAGGTTCCATCGCGGCGACCCGAATCGGTAACATTCGAGCCTGAATGAGAATGATAATCAATGACTACGGGCCCGCGCCGGCCTCCGCAATCAACATTTAATTAAACCGCTTCGATTCGGCGACCGAAAGCACCCCTTCGTATCGCAATTGCAGCAGGAGGCGGCGGCTCGCGCCGGGCGTCAGTTGCCGGCGACCTTGGCCTTTGCGGCCGCGGCGCTCTGCATCGATCGGAGGTAGATCACGATCTGCCAGCGCTGCTCGGCTGGGATCTCTTCTGCGTAGGAGGGACTGGACAGGACTCCGTCGCGGATCACGCCGTAGATATAGCCGTCGGGACGATCCTTGACCGGGCCAACGATCAGACTTTCCAGCGGCTTTTTCAGGATGTGCGCGACCGGGCCGTTGCCATCCCCCGATTCTCCGTGGCACGGCGCGCAGTAGGTATCGAACTGCTCTTTGCCCTTGGCGAGATTTTGCGGCGTCGCCTGCAAGGGGTTGTGCATCTTGAGCGCCGCCTGGTCGAGGCTCATCGGCGGCTCTCCGCCATGAACCGGGATTGTGTCGGCCGGAGTGACGCGCGGCGCGCTGGCGAACGGCTGAACCTCCGGCCCGCGGTACATATCGATACTCCACGGGAAACAGGCAGCCGGCGCCGGGATCGCGGCTACCGCAATCGTAACGGCGAGCATCAATCCCCAGGCCCTAATCGCCACGGCGCGCAGATCAATCACGTTTCTCGAAATCTCCCGGCTCTGCTTGTTTGCGAGAATCTCTGCAAGCATACCCGGCTTCTCATGCGCAAGGCAAAAGCCGCGCGCTAGCCGTCCTGCGCGGCGCCCGCGATCGGCTGGCTCGCGAACTCCAGGCCTCGGGCGCCGGCATCGACGGTGACCCGCGAGCTGTCGCGAATCTCTCCGGCGAGCAATTTCCGCCCGAGCGCCGTTTCGAGCTCGCGCTGGATGAGCCGTTTCAACGGACGCGCCCCGTACGACGGATCGTAGCCGTGCTCGGCCAGATAGTCGCGCGCCTTGTCGGTCAATTCGAGCTCGATCTTGCGCTCCTCGAGCCGCGCGCGCAGCCGCACCAGTTGCACGTCGACTATTTGGCGCAACTCGGCGCGGGTCAGCGGATGGAATACGACGACCTCGTCAACCCGGTTGAGGAACTCGGGCCTGAAGCTCTGACGCATGACCTCGAGCGCCTGCGCCTTCATCTTCTCGTAGTCCTTTCCCTTGAAGCCGAGAATAATCTGGCTAGCGATATTCGAGGTCATAATCACCACGGTGTTGCGGAAATCGACGGTGCGCCCGTGGCCGTCGGTGAGCCGGCCGTCGTCGAGCAATTGCAGCAGCACGTTGAACACGTCGGCGTGCGCCTTTTCGATCTCGTCGAACAGGATTACCGAGTACGGGCGCCGGCGCACCGCTTCCGTCAGTTGCCCGCCCTCATCGAAGCCGACATAGCCCGGAGGCGCGCCGACCAGCCGCGAGACGGTGTGCTTCTCCATGTACTCGGACATGTCGATTCGGATCATCGCGGCTTCGCTGTCGAACAGGAACTCGGCGAGCGCGCGCGCCAGTTCGGTCTTGCCCACGCCGGTGGGGCCGAGAAAAATGAACGACCCGATCGGGCGGCCGGGATCCTTGAGTCCGCTGCGCGCGCGGATTACCGCGTCGGAAACAGCGATCACCGCTTCGTCCTGGCCGATCACGCGTTTGTGCAGATGCTCCTCGAGATGCGCGAGCTTCTGCACCTCGCCCTCGAGCAGCCGCGAGACCGGAATTTTGGTCCATCGCGCGACCACTTCGGCGATATCGTCCTCGTCCACTTCTTCCTTGATCAATCGCTTGCCGCCGGCGTGCTTCTCGATCAGCTTCTGCTCTTCGACGCCGAGCTCCTTCTCCAGCGATGCGAGCGTGCCGTATTGCAGCTCCGCGACCTTGTTGAGATCGTACTCGCGCTTCGCCTTTTCGATCGCGAGCCTGGTTTGTTCGATCTCGGCCTTGATTTTCGCCAGCTTCTCGAGTCCGCCCGTCTCGGTCTCCCACTGCGCCTGCAGGCCCGCGCGCTTTTCCTTGATTTCGCCCAGCTCCTGCTCGAGTTTCTGAAGCCGATCGCGCGACGACTGATCGGTCTCGCGCTTGAGCGCCTCGCGCTCGATTTCCAGCTGCATCACCCGCCGATTGACCTCGTCGATCTCGACCGGCATCGATTCCTTCTCGGTGCGCAGCTTGGCCGCCGCTTCATCCATCAGGTCGATCGCCTTGTCGGGCAGGAATCGGTCGGTGATGTAGCGTTTGGAGAGCACCGCGGCCGTCACCAGCGCGGCGTCCTTGATTCGAATTCCGTGATGGACCTCGTAGCGTTCCTTGAGCCCGCGCAGAATCGAGATGGTGTCCTCGACGCTCGGCTCCTCGACCATCACCGGCTGAAAGCGCCGCTCCAGCGCCGCATCCTTCTCGATATGCTTGCGGTACTCGTCGAGCGTGGTCGCGCCGATGCAATGCAGTTCGCCGCGCGCCAGCATCGGCTTGAGCAGGTTCGACGCATCCATCGCGCCTTCGGCCGCGCCCGCGCCGACGACGGTGTGCAACTCGTCGATGAACAGGATTATTTCGCCCGCGGCTTCCTGCACTTCCTTGAGCACGGCCTTCAGCCGTTCCTCGAACTCGCCGCGGAATTTCGCGCCCGCGATCAGTGCTCCCATGTCGAGCGCGACCAGCTTGCGATTCTTGAGGCCCTCGGGCACGTCGCCGGCGACGATTCGGCGCGCCAGCCCCTCGACGATCGCGGTCTTGCCGACCCCCGGCTCGCCGATAAGCACCGGGTTGTTCTTGGTGCGGCGCGAGAGCACCTGGACCACGCGCCGAATCTCCTCGTCGCGTCCGATAACCGGATCGATCTTGCCGGCCGCCGCGAGCTTGGTCAGGTCGCGGCCGTATTTTTCCAGCGACTGGTAGGTCGCCTCGGGGTTCGACGAGGTGACGCGCTGGCTGCCGCGGACCTTCTTGAGCACGGCCATCAGCTTGTCGTGGGTCAAACCCGCTTCGCGCATAATCTTCGACGCGGCGCCCGGCTCGTCGAGCATCGCGATCAACACGTGCTCGACTGAAACGTACTCGTCCTTGAGCTTGCCCGCCTCCTGCTCCGCGCGCGCGAGCACCCGGCCCAGGCGCTGGGTCGCGTAAACCTGCCCGCTGTCGGAGCCGCCGCCGGTTACGTGCGGAATTTTGGCGAGTTCGGCGGCGAGCTTGCGGCGGATAGCGTCGCGATCGGCCCCCGCCAGCTTCATGATTGAAGACGCCAGGCCTTCGTCGTCTTCGAGCAGCGCCGCCAGCAGATGCTCGACGTCGACGGCCTGGTTATGCGCGGTGAGCGCGGCGTTTTGCGCGCGCCCGAGCGCCTCCTGGAGTTTCTCGGTGAATCGGTTGGCGTTCATGCAATCGTCGGCTTTCCTTGCTGGCTAAAGGTAACCATTTTCCGCTTTCGGGCAAGGCGAGACTAATCATCAAGCGTCGCGGCGACCGCGAGCCAATGCGTCCGGACGGCGGCTTCCAATCCCGTCGGCGGGGCTAGAGGCGCACGATTGGCGCAGCGGTCCCGCGCGGGTTGCGGCGATCCGAGCGCACGCGGCGGGTGGCTGCGGGCGCCGGCTCGAACGCGGGATGCAGCCGGGGCTCGCCCGCAACCGCGTCGGCGCCGGCGGGTTTGGGCGCGGCGACGACGATATGGCGCCGCCCCTCGCGAATCAGCAGGCCGCGCTCGGTCATTTCGCCGAGCAGCTTGCTGACCATCGGGCGTGAACTGCCGATCATCTCGGCGAGTTGTTCCTGCGCGAGTTCCGGCATCAGCAGCCTTCCGCGCGAGTCGGGCACACCGAATCGAGTCGCCAGCTCGCCCAGAACAAACTCGAGCCGTTGGCGCAGCGACATTCCCAAAAACGTCGTGTAGCGGTAAAGGACCGACGACCACATCGAATTGATCGCCTCGGCAATCCGGATCAGCGCCTCCGGCTCCAGCCCCTTGAGCACCTCGGAAATCTGATGGCGCGTGAACAGCGCAACGCTGCAGTTGGTCAGCGCGGTCGCTCCGAACAACTGCGAGCGGCCGCCGTCGGCGCCGGCAAAATCGGCGTATCCAACCAGGTCGCCGGCGCCGGCGACCTCGACCAGCACCGGGTCGCTGCCGGCTCCCGAGCTATGAACCTTGACCAGGCCGGCCAGCACGGCGAAGACGACGTCGGCCGGCGAGCCCATCGAGAACAGCTCAGCGCCCTTGGGATAGCGCACCAGCATGTGCCGTTCGAGCAGTGCGGCCGCCACCGGCCGTGCAATTCCCATCGACGAGAGCCTGGACAGCAGCTTCTCCTGCGCCTGCGCCGAGACCTCAAGATTCATAGGCATCTCCCTTCCGGCTGCGCCATCTGACGGCCGACATGTATCTAAACGCTACAATCTGTTAGCTCAAATGCGCGGCTGGGTCAAATGCGGGCAAAACGCGGGTAACATCCGGTAGGAAATTGTCACAAGCGGTCAGGCGCCGGCGATCGTCATCTCGGCTATCTTGATCGTCGGCGCGACCGTGGATGAGCGCCAGTTGAGATCGTTGCCGATCATCTCGACCCCGGCGATCATCTCCTTCAGGTTGCCCGCGATGGTGATTTCATTCACCGGATAGGCGAGTTCGCCGTTCTCAATCCAGATTCCGCCCGCGCCCCGCGAATAGTCCCCGGTGACCATGTTCACGCCGAAACCTATCGTCTCGGTCAGGTACAGTCCCTGCCTTACCGAGCCGATTATCTGCGCCGGCGTATAGCTGCCGGGCTCCAGGTAGAGGTTGGTGGTCGAGACGCCCGGAGCCTCGCCCACCGAACGCCCCGCGTTGCCGGTGGGAGCCAGGCCGAGCTTGCGCGCCGAATAGCAGTCGAGCAGGTAGCTCGCGAGCACGCCCTTGTCCACCACCTTCATCCGCGAGGTCGGCAGACCCTCGCCGTCGAACGGCTTGGAGCCGAGACCGCCGGGGATCAGCGCGTCATCGACGATCGTGACGCCGGGGGCGGCGATCGGATTGCCCAACTGTCCCACCAGGAACGACGCTCCCTTGTACAGCGAGGTCCCCGAAGCTGCCCCCACGATCGATCGAATCAATCCCGCGGCCATGTCGGGATCGAAGACAATCGGCGCGCGCATCGTCTTGATCTTGCGCGCCCCGAGCCGGCGGATCGCCCGCTTGGCGGCGGTTATTCCGACCGACTCCGCATCTTCGAGTTTGCTTAAGCGGCGGTTCGAGGTGTACCAGAATCCCTGTTGCATCGTGCCGCCATCTTGCGCGATCGGCTGCACCACAAGCGTGTACGAGGTGCCGGAATACTCGCCGGAAAAGCCCTGGCTGTTGGCGAACAGAATCTGGCCGCGCCCGGAGCTGAATTCGGCGCCCTCGGAGTTCTTCATCCGCGGATCGAATTTCAGCGCCGCGTTCTCGGCGCTGCGCGCGATCTCAAGCGCCCGGTCCGCGCTCACTATCCCGCTGTCGGGATCGGCGAGCGAAAGCTCGGGGATTGACTTCGGATGCATCGAAGGGTCGGGCAATCCCGCCCACGGATCGGCGGCCGACAAGCGCGCCAGCTCGACCGTGTTCGCGATGAAATCGGCGAGCGAATCGCGCTCCAGTCTCGGCGGTCGACGAGGTCGCGGAAGACTGTCCGCAAAATACCCGCAGACCCAGCCGCCGCTCGCGCGAACTCTTGAGTTTCTCGACTTCGCCCATCCGCACGCCGGCCGAAAGAGACTCCGCGCTCACGCACAGAACTTCCGCCGAGCTGGCGCCCTTGCGCCGGGCCTCGTCGAGCGCCCAATTGGCGAGTTCGATATCAACCGCCGCCATCAGATTGTTCCCATTCTCGTTCCAATTGTCAGGCGCGCGTGCCGCCGACCGTGATCCCGTCGATTCGAATCGTCGGCAGCCCCACGCCCACCGGCACCGTTTGGCCGTCCTTGCCGCAATTCCCGACCCCGGAGTCGAGCGCGAGGTTGTTGCCGACCATCGAGACCCGGGTCAGCACGTCGGGACCGTTGCCGATAAGCGTGGCGCCCTTCACCGGGCGCGTCACCCGGCCGTCCTCGATCAGGTAGGCCTCGCTCGCGGAGAAAACAAATTTGCCGTTGGTAATATCCACCTGTCCGCCGCCGAAGCTGACCGCGTAGAGCCCGTTCCTGACCGACTTTATTATCTCCTCGGGGGTCGATTCGCCGCTCAGCATGAAGGTGTTGGTCATTCGAGGCATCGGCGAATGCGCAAAGCTCTCGCGCCGCCCGTTGCCGGTGGGCGCCATCTTCATCAGCCGCGCGTTCATCCGATCCTGCAGATAGCCGCGCAGGATTCCCTTTTCGATCAGCACCGTGCGCGAAGTGGGCGTGCCTTCGTCGTCAACGTTCAGGCTGCCGCGGCGATTCGGGATAGTGCCGTCGTCGATCACCGTGCAAAGCTCGCTCGCGACTTTCTGCCCGATTCGATTCGCGAACGCCGACACGCCCTTGCGGTTGAAGTCGCCTTCCAGCCCGTGGCCGATCGCTTCGTGAAGCAAAATTCCGGGCCATCCCGGACCGAGCACCACGATCATCTCGCCCGCCGGCGCATCGACCGCGTCGAGATTCACGATCGCCTGCCGCGCCGCTTCCAGCGCGTACTCGCGCCAGCGGTCGTTTTCGATGAAGTAGTTCCATTCGACGCGCCCGCCGCCGCCGTAGGAGCCCATCTGGCGGCCCTTGCCGTCGTCGGCGATCACGGTGACGTTGAGCCGGCACAGCGGCTGCACGTCCGCGGCGACTTGCCCGTCGCTGTTCACGATCATCACGATCTTCTGCTCGCACGCGAACGACGCCATCACGTTCTTCACCCGCGGGTCGGATGCGCGCACCACGCGATCGATCTCGCTCAGCAGCCGCGCGCGCTCCTGCACCGGGACCTCAAGCGGCGTGCTGTCGAGCTCGTACAGCGCACGGCGCGCGACCGGGGCGCCGACCTGCACCGCGGCCGCCGTCGTGCCGCGCTGATCGGCGATCGCGCGCGCGGCCTCCGCCGCCAGCCGCATCCTGTCGATCGTGACTTCGTCGGAATAGGCGTAGCCGGTGCGATCCTCGGCGCACACGCGCACGCCGACGCCCTGGCTCACGCTCTTGCTGGTGTGATTCACCATCGATTCCTCGAGCCCGAGACCCTCGGCGCTGCGGTACTCGAAGTAGAGATCGGCGTAATCGGCCTTGCGTTCGAGCGCGGCGCCGAGGATTCGCTCCAGCGCGCCGTTATTCATGCCGAATCGGTTCAGAAAAAATTTATCGGGAGCTACCAGTTCGTTGGACATTAAATTTGCCGCCTGCAAATCAAGTCTATCAAAGCGCGCATCGGCCAAGAAGGTCGCCTGCTCCAATCCGCGCACCCAAGCGGCGAGCGCGATGGCGCGGCAGCCCCGAAACGGGTTACGATTCGCCGATGGCGGCGGCAACCCGGGATACACTGGCGCTCATCGATCGCCTGATGCTCGAAGTGATCGCGCAGCAGGAGAGCAAGGTGCTGGCGATGGCGCGCGCGATTCATCCCGGGCTCACCTCGGAAGACATCCGCAATCCGCACGATTTTCCCGACTTGATGGCGAGCGGCCAGTGGAACTTCGAGGACGGAATCCTGACCGGGCTCAAGAGCGCGCACATGGCGATCCGCGCCAGGCTGCTGGAGAGCGCCGGATAAGAACTCGAAAAAGCTGCGCCGCGAGGACCGCGGGGAAAAAGAAAAGGCACGAAGAAAATCTCTTCGTGCCTTTGTGTCTTTGGTGTTGACGTTGCGGTCGGATCAACCTGCGGCCGCCGCTCGACGAGGCCGCTCGGCGGGAGCGCCTTCCTTCTTCGCAGCCGAGCGCTTGCGCGGCTTCTTCGCCTTGCTCTGCTCCTCGCTGCCGGTGAACTCGATGACTGACAGCATCGCGGCGTCGCCGCGCCGAGGGCCGAACTTGATCACCCGGGTGTAGCCGCCGTTGCGCTCCTTGAAGCGCGGTGCGATCTCGTCGAACAGCTTCTTGACCGCCTCATGCGACTGCATGAACGCAAACGCGCGCCGTCGCGCGGCCAGATCGTTCTGCTTGCCGAGCGTGACCATCCGGTCCGCGATCCGGCGCAGTTCCTTGGCCTTGGGATCGGTCGTCTTGATTCGCTCGTGGCGAATCAGCGCGAGCACCATGTTCTTGAACAACGCCTTGCGATGCGCTGAGGTGCGATTGAGCTTGCGGCCCGAGTTGAGATGACGCATCAGTTACTCCAAGCCGCTATGCCGACTCGCGGCGTTCCTGCTCTTCCCACATGCGGTCGAGCTCGCCGCGCGGCGGCAGGTTCTCCAGCCGCATCCCGAGCGAAAGCCCCATGTCGGCCAGCACTTCCTTGATCTCGTTGAGGGACTTGCGTCCGAAGTTCTTGATCTTGAGCATGTCCTGCTCGGTGCGCTGCACCAGCTCGCCGATATACTTGATGTCGGCGTTCTGAAGGCCGTTGAACGCGCGCACCGAAATCGGCAGCCCTTCCACCGGGCGATAGAGCAGCTCGCTCATCGAGGGATGGGCCTCGCCGCCCTCGGCCGCGCCGGCGGCTGCTGCGGCCTCTTCCTCGACGCCTGCGAAAATCGTCATCTGATCGCGCATCACGCGCGCCGCGTAGGTAAGCGCCTCGCGCGGGTTGATCGAGCCGTCGGTCCAAATTTCGAGCGCGAGCCGATCGTAGTCGGTGCGCTGGCCGACGCGGGCGTTGGTCACGGTGAAGTTGACCTTGCGAATCGGCGAGAAGATCGCGTCGAGGCGAATCGTCCCTATAGGCTCCTCGTCTTCGGTGCGCTCGCCGGGGACGTAGCCGCGGCCGCGCTTGATGACGAGTTCCATGTCGAGTTCGGCGCCCTTGTCGAGCGACGCGATATGCTTGTCCGGGGTCAGGATTTCCAGGCTCGGTCCGCCGGTGATATCACGCGCGGTCACCTGCGCCTCGCCCTTGACCTTGAGCGTCGCGGTAATCTGCTCGCCCTCGTGCAGGCGCAAGCGGATTTCCTTGAGGTTGAGGACGATGTCGGTCACGTCCTCTTTGACTCCGGCCAGGGTCGAAAACTCGTGAAGCACGTTTTTGATCCTGACTGCTGTAATCGCGTAGCCGGGCAGCGTGGACAGCAGGATGCGCCGAAGCGCGTTGCCAACGGTGATTCCGTAGCCGCGTTCGAGCGGCTCCGCGGAAAACTTGCCGTAGGAAGGAGTGACTTCCTTCTCGTCGAACTCGACAGCCTTGGGTTTGATCAGATCTCGCCAGTCATTCTGCATAGTCTATGCTCTTTTTCCCGATGGATTTCCCGCGCCCACACAGGTCCACCACGGACCGGGACGCCGACCGGTATGCCTCCGCCCTATCTTGAGTAATGCTCAACGATCAGCTTCTCGCTGATCGGCATCGTCAGTTCAGCGCGCGCCGGCAGCGACCGGAGCGAGCCGCGGAATTGTTCGCGCTCGAGTGCCATCCACGGCGGGACGCCGCGGCGCTGCGCCATCTCGATTGCCTCGACGATCACCTTCTTGGTGCGGCTCGCCTCGGCGACGCTGATTACACTGCCAACCTCGACCAAGGTCGAGGGAATCGTGACTTTCTTGCCGTTGACGTGAATATGGCCGTGGCGAACCACCTGGCGCGCCTGCGCCAGCGAACTGGCGAAGCCCAGCCGATACACCACGTTGTCAAGCCGCCGCTCGAGCAGCACCAGCAGGTTCTCGCCGGTAATTCCGTCCATCCGCTCGGCGATTTTGAAGTAGGCCGAGAACTGCGTCTCCATCAATCCGTAGATGCGCTTGACCTTCTGCTTTTCACGCAGCCGAATCGCGAATTCCGAAAAACGCGTGCGCGCCTGACCGTGCGCCCCGGGCGGATAATTGCGCCGCTCGATCGCGCACTTGTCGCTGTAGCATCGCTCTCCCTTGAGGAAGAGTTTCAGTCCTTCGCGCCGGCACAGCCGGCATACCGGACCCAGATTCCTAGCCATCTTCGATTACGCCTTCTTCACTCGCGTGTATTTCGCTTCAGACTCTGCGCCGCTTCGGCGGACGGCATCCGTTGTGCGGAATCGGCGTGACGTCCTTGATCGAGATGACGCCCAGCCCTGCCGCTTGCAGCGCCCGCACTGCCGATTCGCGCCCTCCGCCCGGGCCTTTGACGTGCACGACCACCGCGCGCATCCCGACTTCCGAGCATTTGCGCGCGCACGCCTCCGCCGCCATCTGCGCCGCGAACGGCGTGCCCTTGCGCGATCCCTTGAAGCCCACCGAGCCCGCGCTCGCCCATGCGATCACGGTCCCCTGCTGATCGCTGATCGTGACGATCGTGTTGTTGAACGTCGCGTGCACGTGCGCGATGCCCTCGGGCACGTTGCGCCGCACCTTCTTGCGCCGAGGCGCAGGCGCGGGTGCTCCGGCCGCGGGTGCCGCGGCAGCCGCGGCCTTCTTTTCGGGTGCGGCTTTCGCCTCTTTGATTTCTTCAGCCATTTCTTCCAATTCTTCCTGATGCTTGCTATGTCGCCCGCGCTCGTTCCGTTAGCCCTTGGGCGGCGCCTGCTTTTTGCCCGCGACCACTTTGCGCGGACCCTTGCGCGTGCGCGCGTTGGTATGCGTGCGTTGCCCGCGCACCGGAAGCCCGCGACGATGCCGAATCCCGCGGTAGCATCCCAGGTCCATCAGCCGCTTGATCGACTGCTGAAAATCGCGCCGCAGATCGCCTTCGACCTCGAAGTCGGCGTCGATCACGTTGCGGATATGGACCTGCTGGTCCGCCGACAGGTCGTCGGTCCTGGTTGCGGGATCGACCTTGGCCGCAGTGAGGATTTTCAGCGCGCTCGGCCGGCCGATGCCGTAGATATAGGTGAGCGCGATATCCATGCGCTTGTTCTTGGGCAGTTCGACTCCAGCTATGCGTGCCATCGCGAAACCCTTCCTAGCCCTGGCGCTGCTTGTGGCGCGGGTTGGAGCACAGGACGCGCACGACGCCTTCGCGGCGCACGACCTTGCAGTTCTTGCAGATTTTTTTCACCGACGCTCGAACTTTCATACTTGCCAATCTCTGTCCGGCGCGCCCGCTAGCGCATCCGGTACGTAATCCGGCCGCGGGTAAGGTCGTATGGCGACAACTCAACCGTGACCTTGTCGCCGGCCAGAATCTTGATGTAATGCATCCTCATCTTGCCCGAGATATGAGCCAACACCTTGTGCCCATTGTCGAGCGTCACCCTGAACACCGCGTTGGGCAGCGCTTCCTGAACCGTGCCCTGCACTTCGATCGCGTCGCCCTTAGACATTTGCCAGTTCGCTCAATATTTCCGGGGCGTTGGAGGTAATCGCGATGGAATGCTCGAAGTGGGCAGATAGTTTACCGTCCGCGGTGACCGCAGTCCAGCCGTCGGAAAGGATCTCCAAATCGGGGCTTCCCTCGTTAACCATCGGTTCAATCGCGAGCGCCATCCCCTCGCGCAGCCGCGGATTGGGCATCCCGGGACGGAAATAATTCGGCACCTGGGGATCCTCATGCAGCCGCCGCCCGATTCCATGCCCCGAAAAGTCGGTCACCACCGAAAACCCCGCGTGCTCGACCATGTTCTGCACCGCGCGCGCGATATCGCTGATACGATTGCCGGCGCGAGCCTGCGCGATTCCCGCGTAGAGCGACTCGCGCGTCACCCGCAGCAGTTTGGTCACCCGCTCCGGCACCGGGCCGACCGCGACCGTCCGCGCCGAGTCGCCGTAGAAGCCCTGGTACACCACGCCGAAGTCGAGCCCGACGATGTCGCCGGCCTTCAATTTGCGGCTCGACGGGATGCCGTGGACGATCTCGCTGTTAACCGACACGCACAGGCACTTGGGATAAACCACGTCGCCCGGCTTGTAGCCCTTGAACGCGGGCTCGGCGCCTTTCTTGTAGGTCAGCTCCTCGGCCAGCTTGTCCAGCTCCTCGGTCATGATTCCGGGGCGGACTGCCGCCGCGAGCGCCTCGAGGATCTCGGCGACGATTTGGTTCGCCTTGCGCATCACGGCGATCTCCGCCGGGGTTTTGATCGTAATCATTATCGCGCGTGCACCACGCGTGCCGCGGCCCGAGGCTCGGCCCCAAGCCCGTCGAGCGCGGCGATAATTCGCTTCTCGACTTCGTCGCTTGGCCCGACTCCGTCAACCTGCGCAAGCAGGCCTAACCGCGCATAATGATCGAGCAGCGGCTGCGTCTCCGCATGATAAACTTTGATTCGTTCGCGCACGGTTTGCTCGGCGTCGTCCGCGCGCTGATAAAGCTCGCCGCCGCACTTGTCGCACACCCCCGCCCTGGCCGGCGGCTCGAAGGTTACGTGATACATCGCCGCGCAATTACGGCATGTGCGCCGTCCTGAAATCCGCTTGACGACCTCTTCGTCCGGCAGCATCACCGCGACAACTTTGTCGAGCTTCAGCTTCGCGGCCTCCAGCCGCTGCGCCAGCGCTCGGGCTTGCGATACGTTGCGCGGGAATCCGTCGAGGATAAACCCGTCGCGCGCGTCTTTTTTCCCCAGCCGCTCCACGGTTAATTTAAGCACCAATTCATCGGGCACCAGTTGCCCGCGCTCCATGTAGCCGGCCGCCTCGCGGCCAAGCGCCGAACCTTCGCGCACGGCTGCGCGCAAAAGGTCTCCGCTGGCAATTTGCGGGATGCCCCATAGCGCAGACAGCATCTGCGCTTGCGTACCCTTGCCCGCACCCGGCGGGCCCAGCAACACCAACCTCACCGTTAGGCTCCTCTCCTGGTCTTGACCCGTCCGCGGCGCATGAAGCCTTCGTAGTTGCGGGTCAGCAGATGGGTTTCGATTTGCGCGACCGTGTCCAGCGCCACCCCGACGACGATCAGCAGCGCGGTGCCGCCGAAGAAAAACGGCACGTTGAAGCGCGCGATCAGGATCGTCGGCAGCACGCACACGGCGCTGACGTAAACCGCGCCGCCGAGCGTGATGCGCGACAGCACGCGATCGATATAGTCGGCGGTGAAACGTCCGGGCCGGATTCCCGGGATGAAGCCGCCATACTTTTTCAGATTGTCGGCGACGTCAACCGGGTTGAAAGTCACCGACGTGTAGAAATAACAGAAAAAGAAAATCAGCCCGACGTAAACCAGGTCGTAGTAAAAGCCGCCCGGCGTCAGGTAGGTCGCATACGGTTTCAGAAAGGGTACGAAGGCGGCCAGCGTCGCCGGGAACACCAGCAGCGCCGACGCAAAAATCGGCGGAATGACGCCCGAGGTGTTGATCTTCAGCGGCAGATGCGAACTCTGGCCGCCGTAAACCCGGCGTCCGACCACCCGGCGCGCATACTGGATCGGGATGCGCCGCTGCGCCGTCTCGATATAGACGATGCCGCCGATCACGCCGGCCGCGACCGCCAGGATGAAGATGAGCAAAAAGATGCTCATTTCGCCCTCGCGCACGAACTGCGCCGTGGTGCTGAGCGCGCTCGGCAGGCGCGCCACGATTCCCGCCATGATGATCAGCGAGATGCCGTTGCCGATTCCGCGCTCGGTGATCTGCTCGCCGATCCACATCAGGAACATCGTGCCCGCGGTGACGGTAAGCACCGTCATCACGACAAACGCCACTCCGGGATTGTAAACGATACTGCCGCCGCCGGGCGCCTGAATCTTTTCCAGTGAGAACGCGATCATCGTGCCCTGGAACAGCGCCAGCCCCACCGTGCCGTAGCGCGTGTACTGGGTTATCTTGCGCCGCCCGGCCTCGCCTTCCTTGTAAAGCTCGTCGAGATAGGGTGACGCGATTTTCAGCAGGTCAAGGACGATCGCGACCGAGATATACGGCATGATGCCGAGCGCCAGGACCGAGAAGCGCTCGAGCGCGCCGCCCGAAAACAGGTTGACCCATCCGAACAGCGTGCCGCTGGCCGCGTCGAAGAACGACGCCAGCGCCTGGCCGTCGATGCCGGGGGTGGGCACGGCCACGCCCAGCCGGTAAACGGCCAGCATCATGGCCGTGAACATCAGCCGTCGGCGCAACTCCGGGATGCGCGAGGCGTTTGAAAACCCATCCAGCATCTAGCTTTTGGTGGACGTTGCCAACTCCGCGACGCCGCCGGCGGCGGCGATTTTGTCCAGCGCGCTTTTCGAGAACGCATCCGCGCGCACTTTAATCTTACTCTTCAGATCGCCGTCGGCTAAAACCTTGACCTTGCGCCCGGCGGGAATCAGTCCGCGCGCGACCAGCGCCGCCGCGTCGATCGTGACGCCTTCGGCGAAGTCGCCGAGCCGCGACAGGTTCACAATGGCGAATTCGTCGCGTCGCGCCTGGGCCCTCAGCGTGCGTCGAAACCCCTGCTTGGGCAATCGCCGTTGCAGCGGCATCTGGCCGCCTTCGTAACTCGGCGGCGTGTTGCCGTGCGAGCGCGAGCCGAGTCCCTTATGCCCGCGGCCCGCGGTCTTGCCGTGGCCCGAGCCGATTCCCCTGCCGACGCGGCGCTTGCGATGGGTCGAGCCGGGGGACGGTTTCAAATCTTTCAAATCCATGAGTTGCGCCTAATCCTTGAGCTCGACCACCAGATGCTTGAGCCGCTTGACCATCCCTTCGACCGCGGCGCTGCGCTTGAGCTCGCGAATGCTGCCGATTTTGTGCAGGCCAAGACCCTTGACCGTCTCGCGCACGCGCCGAGTGGTGCTGATGGGACTGCCGACGAGTTTCACGCGAATTTTATCGGACATCGTATTCCTCGATCACGCGGCGGCTTCGGGCTGATTCGGGGTGCGTCCGCGCAGCCGATTGATATCCTGGGTGCTGCGCAGTTGGGCCAGCGCCTCGAGCGTCGCTTTGACCAGGTTGTGAGGATTCGACGACCCCAGCCGCTTGGTCAAAATATTGCGGATTCCGGCCAGTTCCACCACCGCGCGCACTCCGCCCGCGGCGATTACTCCCGTGCCCTCGGCCGCCGGCCGCAGCACGACGCGGCCCGCGCCGAAACGTCCGACCACTTCGTGCGGAATCGTACCCTCCTGAATCGGCACCCGGACCAGGCTTTTCTTGGCGCGATCGACGCCCTTGCGAATCGCCTCGGGCACTTCGTTGGCCTTGCCCAGGCCAAATCCGACCAGCCCGTTATGATCGCCCGCGACCACCAGCGCGCTGAAGCTGAAGCGGCGTCCGCCCTTGACCACCTTGGCGACGCGGTTGATATGCACGACCTTCTCTTTGATCTCGAGGCCCTGCGGATCGATCCGCTGCGCGACCGCGCCTTCTCTTAGCGTTCGTTGCCTGCCGTTCAAAATTTTAACCCCGCTTCGCGCGCCGCGTCGGCGATCGCCTTGACCCGGCCATGATAGAGAAATCCGTTTCGGTCGAAGACGACGCTCGAAATCCCACTCTGAAGGCATCGCTCGGCGATCGCCTTGCCCACCGCCTTGGCCGCGGCCAGGTTGCGCTTGCTCTTGAGCCCCTCGCGCACGCCGGCGGTGGCGGTCGAAGCCGCGGCGAGCGTGCGCCCGCTCTGGTCCGAGATGACCTGGACGTAAATATGATGCAGCGAGCGGAAGACCGAGAGCCGCGGGCGCTGGTCGTTGCCAAGCGCCTTGCGCCGCACCCGGCCCTGGCGCAGCTTGCGTTTTTCTGATCGCTCTAAAGCCATAATCGCAACCAACCTTTATGCCCAACTATCATGCCGATGTGGAGCCCGCCGCAGCCTTGCCCGCTTTGCGGCGGATCGTCTCGGTCGCGTACTTGATTCCCTTGCCCTTGTACGGTTCGGGCGGCCTGAGTTCGCGAATCTGCGCCGCGACCGTCCCGAGCAACTGGCGGTCGGCGCTCTCCAGCGTAACCGTCACCAGTTTCTCGACCTTGGCAGTGACCCCGGGCGGAAGCTGATAGACGATCGGATGCGAATAGCCGAGCGTCAGGTTGACTTGAGTGCCCTTGGCTTCGGCGCGGTAGCCGACCCCGTTTATCTCGAGCACGCGGGTAAAGCCCTTGCCCACGCCCTCGACCATGTTGGCGATCAACTTGCGCATCAGGCCGTGGATCGAGCGCTCCTGGCTGGTGTCGCCGGGCCGCTTGACCAGGATTTCCGAGTCCTTGATCTCGGCGGTGAAGCCGGGATGAAGCGTGAGCTCGAGTTTGCCCTTGGGGCCCTCGACCTTGAGCGTCCCGCCGGCGACCGACGCCTTGACGGTCTTATCGAGATGAATCGGCAGTCTTCCTATCCGCGACATCGCTCGTCACCAAACCCTGCAGAGGATTTCGCCGCCCACTTTTCTGCGCCGCGCCTCGCGTCCGGTCATCACGCCGAGCGGGGTCGATACGATTTGCACGCCCATCGCGCCCCGCACCTTGCCGATCTCCGCGGCGCCCGCGTAGCGCCGGTTGCTCGGCTTGCTGATGCGGTCGATGCCGCGAATCACCGATTCGCGGGTCGGCGAGTAACGCAGTTTGAGCGCCAGCATCTTCTTGGGCGCTTCGCCGGCGACTTCGACGCCGCCGAGGAAACCTTCGGCCATCAGCACCCGGCAAATTGCTTCGCGCAGCCGCGAATGGGGCAGCGTGAGTTCATTGTACCGCGCGCGCATCGCGTTGCGGATTCGCGTAAGCAGTTCAGCGATCGGATCGGTCTGCGACATAATTATTGGTCTCTCTTACCAGCTCGCCTTGATCACGCCGGGCAACTTGCCGTCGAGCGCGAGTTTGCGCAGGCACAGGCGGCACATTTTGAACCGCCGATAGTACGCGCGCGCGCGGCCGCATAGCGGGCATCGGTTGTACTGGCGCACTTTGAATTTCTGTTTGCGGGTAGCCTTGACCCGCAGGCACGTTTTCGCCATTCAACTATCCTTATGCCCCCTGCGCCGGCGGCGGCGCCGGGGTTGCGGCCGCGGCCTTGGCGGCTGCGGCGGCGGCGTGGGCCTGGGCGGCGGCTGCCGCCTTGGCCGCGTCGGCCTCGCGCTCGGCTGCTCCGCGCATCGGCATCCCGAGCGCGCGCAGCAGCGTCAGCCCCTCGAAGTCGCTGCGCGCCGTGGTCGTGATCGAAATCGTCAATCCCTTCACCTTCTCGACCTTGTCGAGGTTGAGTTCGGGAAAAATCGTGTGTTCCTTCAGCCCGAGCGAGTAGTTGCCGCGCCCGTCGAACGCCTTGTCGCTGACCCCGCGGAAGTCACGCACGCGCGGCAGCGAGATATTCACCAGCCGGTCGAAAAACTCCCACATCTTTTCGCGCCGCAGCGTCACCATCACCCCAATCGGCATCCCCTGGCGCAGCTTGAAGTTCGAGATCGCCTTGCGCGCGCGGGTCAGCACCGGCTTCTGCCCGGCGATCACCTTGAGCTCTTCGAGCGCGGAGTCGAGAATCTTGACGTTGTCGCGCGCTTCCTGCAGCGCCATGTTAATCGTGATCTTCGCCAGCCGCGGCACCCGCATCCGGTTGTCGATCTTGAGCTCGCGCATCAGCGCCGGCGCGATCTCGTTCTCGAAGCGAACGCGCAGCCGCGCCGGCAGCTTGGGCTCGGGCGGCAGCGGCGCGGCCGCCGCGGCCTTGGCTTCCTGGGCCGCCTGCTTCTGCTGGGCTTGCCGGGCCTTGCCTTCGCGCTTGGCCTTGGCCGCCTGATCGGCCTTGGCGGTCTCGCCGGCCTTGGCGGCCTGCTCGGCCTTGTCTGGCTTTTCCTTTTTGTCGGCCATCAGTCGTTACCTATCACTTCACCGCAACGGCGGCAGGCCCGGCTCTTGGCGCCGTCGGCGGCAAGCTTGAGCCCGACCCTGACCGGAGCGTTGCATCGATCGCAAAAAATCATGACGTTGGAGATGGCGATGGACGCCTCCTTCTCGACGATACCGCCGGGGCTCTGCGCGCCGCGCGGCTTGGTGTGACGCTTGACGATATTGAGCCGCTCGACGACGACCCGTCCGCGGTCGGGCAGCACGCGCATCACCTTGCCGGTCTTGCCGCGGTCGCGGCCGGTGACCACCATCACGGTGTCATTCTTCTTGATCTTGTATTTCGCCGCCGCCATCACAGCACCTCCGGCGCGAGCGAGATGATCTTGAGGAACTTCTTGGCGCGCAGCTCGCGCGCAACGGGTCCGAAGATGCGGGTGCCAACCGGTTCGTGATCCTTGTCGAGCAGCACCGCCGAGTTGCCGTCAAAGCGGATGTAGCTGCCGTCGTCGCGGCTGATTTCCTTGGCGGTCCGCACGATAACCGCGCGCGACACGTCGCCCTTCTTGACCTTGGCGTTGGGAATCGCCTCTTTGACCGCGACCACGATAATGTCGCCGACCGAGGCGTACCGGCGCTTGGAGCCGCCGAGCACCTTGATGCACATCACTTTGCGCGCGCCCGAATTGTCGGCGACGTCGAGAACGGTTTGTACCTGTACCATCGCGCGCTACCCCGCGGCCTTCTTGAGAATCTGGCTGACGCGCCAGCGCTTGTTGCGCGAGAGCGGCCGCGACTCGATAATCAGCACGCGATCGCCTTCCTTGCACTCGCCGCGCTCGTCGTGCGCCATGAAGCGGGTGCTGCGCCGCACGCGCTTGCCGTAGAGGGCATGCTCGACCATGCGATCGACCCGGACCAGGACGGTTTTGGACATCTTGGCAGACACCACGGTGCCCTCCCGCCGTTTAATTCTTTGCCGCATTGGCCACCTTCTTGTCCGCCGCGTCCGCGCTGCGCGCCTTCTCGCCGAGCAAAGTCATGATGAGCGCGAGCTCGCGGCGTGCGCGGCGATAGCCGGCGTGATTATCCAGCTGATTGGTGCGCAGCTTGAGCCGCAGCCGGAAAATTTCCTCGCGCGCCTCGCGCTCCTTGACGCGCAAATCGGGCGCGGTCATCTGCCTTAGTTCGTCAAGCTCCAAGGCTGCCCTCCTCGCGCTGGATCATAATTGTTTTTATCGGCAGCTTGTGCGCGGCCAGGCGCATCGCTTCTTTTGCCGTGGCGTAATCGACGCCTTCCATCTCGAACAGAATCCTGCCGGGCCTGACGCACGCGACCCATCCCTCGGGCGAACCCTTGCCTTTGCCCATGCGGGTTTCGGCGGGTTTCTTGGTGAAGGGCTTGTCGGGGAAGACGCGAATCCAGACGCGGCCGCCGCGCTTGATATGGCGGGTCAGCGCGATACGGGCGGCTTCGAGCGCGCGGGTGTCGATGCGGCAAGTCTCGAGCGACTTGAGTCCGAAGTCGCCAAACGCAAGCGTAAGGCCGCGCGACTCGGCGCCGCGGACGCGGCCCTTCATCATCTTGCGCCATTTAACTTTTTTTGGTGCGAGCATTTTACTTCGTCAATTCGCTTGCGCCGGAGCGCCTGCGCGTTTCGCGTCCGCATCCTTGCGGGTGAGAACTTCGCCGCGGAAAATCCAGACCTTCACTCCGATCTGGCCGTAGGTGGTGCGCGCTTCGGCAAATCCGTAAGCCACGTCCGCGCGCAGCGTCTGCAAGGGCACGCGCCCCTCGCGGTACCATTCCTGACGCGCGATTTCCGCGCCGCCCAGGCGCCCGGCGACGTGGACCTTGACGCCCTGCGCGCCCATCCGCATCGCGCGGGTGACGGCTTCCTTCATCGCGCGGCGGAAGGCGACGCGGCGCTCGAGCTGGAGCGCGATATTCTCGGCGACCAACTGCGGGTCGAGGTCCGGGCGGCGCACCTCGTGGATATTGATGAACGAGTCGCGCCCCTTCATCAGCTTCTGGATATCGAGCTTGAGCTTGTCGATTTCGGCGCCCTTCTTGCCGATGACGATACCGGGGCGCGCCGTGTAAATATTTATTTTGGCCTTGTTTGCCATCCGCTCGATTTCAATCCGCGAGATGCCGGCGTGGTAGAGCCGCTTCTTGATGAAATCGCGCAGCTTCAAATCCTCGTGCAGCAGCTTGGCGTAGTCGTGGCTGGCGTACCATCTGGAGTCCCAGCTTTCGATGATGCCGAGGCGAAATCCGCGCGGATGTACTTTCTGTCCCATCGAAGACCTCAGGACGCCCGCTCGTCCACGATTACCGTGAGATGGCTGGTGCGTTTGTGGATTGGCGTCGCATGCATATGCGCGCGCATGAGCGATCGCTTCCAGGTCGGCCCGGTGTCGGCGGTCGCGCGTTTTACGAACAGCTTGTCCTCGTCCACGTTCTGCTGATCGCGCGCGTTGGCGATTGCGGCAAGCAAAGTTTTGGAGACGAACCTGGCCGCCTTCTTGGGCGTGAACTCTAGGATCGACAGCGCCTGATCGACTTTCTTGCCCGCGATCAGCTCGCACACAAGCTTGAGCTTGCGCGGCGAGATTCTGATGAAGCGGGTTCGCGATACGGATTCCATGACTGTTACAACTTCCCCGCTTACGCGCCCTTGGCCGGCGCCGGTGCGGCGGGAGCGGCGGCGGCCGGCTTCACTTCGCCCTTGCGATCGCCGGCATGACCGTGGAAGGTCCGGGTCGGCGCGAATTCGCCGAGCTTGTGGCCGACCATGTTCTCGGTGCAGTACACCGGGATGAACTTGTGCCCGTTGTGGACGGCGAACGTCATCGCGATCATGTCCGGCGTTATCATCGAGCGCCGCGACCAGGTCTTGATGATTCGCTTGTCGCCCGAGGCGGACGCGGCGGTGACTTTTTTCTGCAGATGCCCGTCAACGAAGGGACCTTTTTTGAGTGACCTGGCCATAACGATTAATGCTTCCCGCGCGGCCGGCGGCTGACGATCAGATTGTCCGACGGCTGCTTCTTGCGCGTCTTGTATCCCTTGGCCGGCTGGCCCCACGGCGACTGGGGATGGTTTCCCTTGGACTTGCCCTCGCCACCGCCGTGCGGATGGTCAACCGGGTTCATCGCGACTCCACGCACGTGACCGCGCTTGCCGAGCCATCGCGAGCGACCGGCCTTGCCGATAGAAATATTTTCGTGGTCGAGATTGCCGACCTGGCCGATGGTGGCGCGGCAATCGGCCTGCACCATCCGCTGCTCGCCCGAGGGCAGCTTGAGCAGCGCCATCTTGCCCTCTTTCGCCATCAACTGCGCCTGCACACCCGCGCCGCGCGCGAGCTTGGCGCCGGCTCCGGGTTTCATCTCGATGGCGTGAACGATAGTGCCGAGCGGGATGTTCTTGAGCATCAGCGCGTTGCCCGGCTTGATGTCGGCGTTGCCGCCCGACTCGACCTTGGCGCCGACCTTGAGCCCGTCGGGGGCGAGGATGTAGGTCTTGACGCCGTCGGCGTAGTGGAGCAGCGCGATATTGGCGGAGCGATTGGGGTCGTATTCGAGCGCGAAAACGACCGCCGGGATACCGTCGCGGTTGCGCTTGAAATCGATCAGGCGAAGACGGCGCTTGTGTCCGCCGCCGCGATGACGCGAGGTCATGCGGCCGCGATTGTTGCGTCCGCCGGTGCGCTTGATCGGGACCAGCAGGCTTTTCTCGGGCTCTTTTTTGGTGAGCTCGGAGAAATCCGCTATCTGCATGAAGCGCTGGCCGGGGGTGCGCGGATTTAATTGTATGACTGCCATTTCTTTCAGTATCTCTTCTGTTTAGCTACGAATTCTGTTTCGGGCATCGCGCTGCGCCGCTTATAGCCCTTCGAAGAATTCGATCTTGTCGCCTTCCTTGAGAGTTACGTAGGCCTTTTTCCAGTCCATCTGGCGGCCCTTGATTGCGCCCTTCTTGCGTTCCTTGCCCATGAAGTTCGAGGTGCGGACCTTGAGCACGGTGACCTTGAACAGATGCTCGACGGCCTCGCGAATCTTGTCCTTGCTCGCCCCGGGACGCACGCGGAACAGCACCTGGCCGGCCTTTTCGCTGGCCATGGTGCCCTTCTCGGTGATGATGGGCGCGATAATCAGGCTCTCGGGGCTGCTCATTTCGCTTCTCCGGCAAACCGGGCTTCGATCGCTTTGGCGGTCCGGCTGGTCATCACCAGTTCCCGGTAATTGAGCACGTCATAGACGTTAAGCCCTTCCAGCGCGAGCACCTTGTGCGCGGCGAGGTTGCGCGCGGCGAGCAGAAACTTGCCATCGCCTTCGCCCGTCACTATCAGCGCGTGCTGGAGCCCGAGCTTGTCGAGCGCGGCCTTGGCGGCTTTGGTTTTCGGTTCGGATAGATCGAGCGACTCGACCACAAACAGCTTGCCGTTGCGGGCGCGATCGGAAATCGCAAGGCAGAGCGCTGCGCGCCACGCCTTTTTCGGCATCTTGTACGAATAGTCGCGCGGCTGCGGACCGAAGATGGTTCCGCCGTGACGCCATATTGGCGATCGGGTCGATCCTGCGCGCGCGCGTCCGGTGCCCTTCTGCCGCCACGGCTTGCGGCCGCCGCCGGAGATGAGTCCCTTGGTCTTGGTGGACGCGGTTCCGGAGCGGCGATTGGCAAGCTGCATCCGGACCGCCTCGTGCAGCAGCGACAGATCGCCGTCGCGGCCGAAAACTGCGCCGGCCACTTCGAGTTCGCCGACTTTTTCATGGGCGGCAGAGTACAGCGGCAGCTTGACCGGCGATTGACTTTCTTTCCGCTCAGGCATTGGCCACCTTCACATTGGCGCGCCGGCGCGGGCGGGCCGCGTGATGGACGACGAGCAAAGCGCCGTCGGCTCCGGGCACCGCGCCCGAGACGATGACGGCGTTGTCTTCGGCTAGTATCTCGAGCACTTCGAGATTGAGGATCGAGGCGGTCTCATTGCCCATCTGCCCCGCCATCCTCATCCCCTTGCGCACGCGCCCGGGATACGAGCGGTTGCCGATCGATCCGCCGTGGCGGAAATACTCGTGGGTGCCGTGCGAGCCGGGAAAGCCGGAGAAATGGTGGCGCTTGATGACGCCGGCGTAGCCGTGGCCCTTGGAGACCCCGGTTACATCGACCTGGTCGCCGACCTTGAACACGTCGGCGGCGGCGATCGGCTGTCCGAGCTTCAACTCGCCCTCGCCGCGCCGTTCGAACTCGCCCGATCTGATTCCGGCGGCGATGTTGGCGCGGGCGAAATGGCCGCGCTCGCCGCCGGTCACGCGGCCAAGCTTCTTCTTGCCGAAGGTGACCTGCACGGCTTCGTAGCCGTCGGTCGCCGCGGTCTTCAACTGGGAGACGGTGCATGGGCCGAGCGTCAGCACGGTGGCAGCGCGCACGCGGCCGGCGGCGTCGGTCATCTGGGTCATCCCGATTTTTTTTCCAATCAATCCGGTCAGCATCGGCCCTACTCGAGCTTGATTTCGACGTCCACGCCCGCGGCCAGGTCGAGCTTGCCCAGCGCGTCGATGGTCTGCTGGGTCGGCTCGAGGACGTCGAGCAGACGTTTATGAGTACGAATTTCAAAATGCTCGCGCGATTTTTTGTCCACGTGCGGCGAGCGGTTGACGGTGAAGCGCTCGATGCGGGTCGGCAGCGGAATCGGACCGGCGACGCGGCCGCCGGTGCGGCGGATGGTGTCCACGATTTCGCGCACCGACTGATCGAGCAGGCGGTAGTCGTACGCCTTGAGGCGTATGCGTATCTTGTCGTTCATCTGGAAATACCGCGCCCGATTCGTTAAGCGCTCCGCTCCATCTCCGCTCGATTGCGCACCATGCTTCGGTGTCCGTTACTTCAAAATTTTCGAAACGACGCCGGCGCCGACCGTGCGGCCACCCTCGCGGATGGCGAAGCGCAGCCCTTCGTCCATCGCGACCGGCGTGATCAGCTCGCCAAAAATCTTAATGTTGTCGCCCGGCATCACCATCTCGGTGCCCTCGGGCAGCGTGAGCACCCCGGTTACGTCGGTGGTGCGGAAATAGAACTGCGGGCGATAGCCGGTGAAGAACGGAGTATGGCGGCCGCCCTCGTCCTTGGTCAGGATGTACGCCGACGCCTCGAAGTTGGTGTGCGGGGTGATCGAGCCGGGCTGCGCGAGCACCTGTCCGCGCTCGACGTCTTCGCGCTTGAGCCCGCGCAGCAGCACGCCGATATTGTCTCCCGCCTGGCCCTCGTCGAGCAGCTTGCGGAACATCTCGACGCCGGTGACGACGGTCTTCTGGGTGTCCCTGAAGCCGACGATTTCGACTTCCTCGCCGACCTTCACCTTGCCCTTCTCGACGCGGCCGGTGACGACGGTGCCGCGGCCCGAGATCGAGAACACGTCTTCGACCGGCATCAGGAACGGCTTTTCGGTCTCGCGCTTGGGCTGCGGGATGAAGTTGTCCACCGCGTCCATGAGATCGAGAATCGGCTTGCAGTTGGGGCATTCGGCCTTGCCGCATCCGCAGTTGAGCGCGTTGAGCGCGCTGCCGCGAATGACGGGCACGTCGTCGCCCTTGAAATTGTACTTGGTGAGCAGGTCGCGGACTTCGAGCTCGACCAGGTCGAGCAGTTCGGGGTCGTCGACCATGTCGACCTTGTTCATGAAGACGACGATCGACGGCACGCCGACCTGGTAGGCGAGCAGGATATGCTCGCGCGTCTGCGGCATCGGGCCGTCGTTGGCGCCGACCACCAGAATTGCGCCGTCCATCTGCGCGGCGCCGGTGATCATGTTCTTGATGTAGTCGGCGTGTCCGGGGCAATCGACGTGCGCGTAGTGGCGCTTCATCGTTTCGTATTCGACGTGAGCGATGGAAATCGTGATGCCGCGCTCTTTCTCTTCGGGCGCCTTGTCGATCTGATCGAAAGCGGTGAAGGTGGCGAGCTTCTTTGACGCAAGCACCTTGGTAATCGCAGCCGTCAGCGTGGTCTTGCCGTGGTCGATATGACCGATGGTGCCGACGTTCGCGTGCGGCTTGGTGCGTTCAAATTTAGCCTTGCCCATGATGTAACCTCCGATTGAGACCCTTGCTCACAAGTCCCTATGATGCGCGCTTGAGCGCCGTCAATTCTTCAAAAACATTTTTCGGCACGGGTTCGTACGCGCCGAACTGCATGGTGTAAGTCGCGCGGCCCTGGGTCATCGAGCGCAGCCGCGTGGCGTAACCGAACATGGTGGCGAGCGGGACGCGGGCCTCGATGACCTGCGCGCCGGCGCGATTTTCCATGTCGAGAATCTTGCCGCGCCGCCCGCTGAGATCGCCGATCACCTCGCCCATGAACTCCTGCGGGGTGACGACTTCGACATCCATGACCGGCTCGAGCAGAATCGGCTCGGCCTTCTCGCAGCATTCCTTGAACGCCATCGAGCCGGCGATTTTGAACGCGAGTTCCGACGAATCCACTTCGTGGTATTTGCCGTCGAGCAAGATGGCCTTGATATCGACCATCGGATAGCCGGCGACGACGCCGTTTTCCATCGCCTCGACGACGCCGTCTTCGATCGACGGAATGAAATTGCGCGGAATCGATCCGCCCTTGGTTCCGTCCTCGAACTCGAAACCGACGCCCTTTCCGAGCGGCTCGATTCTGAGCTCGACCACGCCGTATTGGCCGTGGCCGCCGCTCTGGCGGACGAACTTGCCCTCGGCTTCGGAGGCGCGCTTGATGGTCTCGCGATAGGCGACCTGCGGCTTGCCGATATTGGCGTCAACTTTGAACTCGCGCAGCATCCGATCGACGATTATCTCCAGATGCAGCTCGCCCATCCCCGAAATCAGGGTCTGCGAAGTTTCCTTGTTGACGCTGACGCGGAACGACGGGTCTTCCTTGGCGAGCTTCTGCAGCGCCTCGGCGAGCTTCTCCTGATCGGCCTTGGTCTTGGGCTCGATGGCAATCTGGATGACGGGCGCGGGAAACTCGATGGACTCGAGCACGATCGGCGCGGCAGGATCGCATAGGGTGTCGCCGGTGTTGGTATCGCGCAGGCCGACGGCGCAAATCTCGCCGGCGTAAACCTCGCTCAGCTCCTCGCGCTTGTTCGCATGCATCTTGAACATGCGGCCGACGCGCTCGCGCTTGGAGCGGGTCGAATTGAGCACCGAGGTGCCGGTCTCGAGCTTGCCCGAGTAGAGCCGCAGGAAGGTCAGCGTGCCGAGATACGGGTCGGTCATTATCTTGAAGGCGAGCGCGGAGAACGGCGCGTCGTCGCGCGGCCATCGCTCTTCGATCTTGTCGCCGACCTTGCCCACGACGGGCGGCAGGTCCAGCGGCGACGGCAGGTAGTCAACCACCGCGTCGAGCATCGGCTGCACGCCCTTGTTGCGGAAGGCGGAGCCGAGAATCACCGGCGTAATCGCCATCTTGAGCGTGGCGGCGCGAATCGCGGCGCGAATCTGGTCGGGCTCGGGCGACTTGCCCTCGAGATAAAGCTCCATGATGCGCTCGTTGTGATCGGCGAGCGTTTCGATCATCTTGTCGCGGTATCCGGCGGCCTGCTCCTGCAAGTCGGCCGGGATCTCTTCGACGCGAAAGTTCGCGCCGAGCCGATCCTCGTCCCAAATCAGCGCCTTGCGATCGATCAGATCGACCAGCCCGGTGAATTTTTCCTCGGCGCCGATCGGCAGATGCAACAGCAGCGGCGTGGCCTTGAGCTTGTCGCGCATCTCCTGCACGACGCGCTCGAACTCCGCGCCGACGCGATCCATCTTGTTGATAAATGCGACGCGCGGCACGCGGTACTTGTCGGCCTGGCGCCAGACGGTTTCCGACTGCGGCTCGACGCCGCCAACCGCGCAGAACACCGCGACCGCGCCGTCGAGCACGCGCAGCGAGCGCTCGACCTCGATGGTGAAATCGACGTGGCCGGGGGTGTCGATAATATTGATGCGATGGTCGCGCCAGAAACAGGTGGTCGCCGCCGAGGTGATGGTGATGCCGCGCTCCTGCTCCTGCACCATCCAGTCCATCGTCGCGGTGCCTTCGTGCACCTCGCCGATCTTGTAGTTGATGCCGGTGTAGAAGAGCACGCGCTCGGTGGTGGTGGTCTTGCCGGCATCGATGTGCGCCATGATGCCGATGTTGCGCACCCGTTCTATTGATGTCTCGCGAGCCATCTAAAAAAACTCGGTAATTACCAGCGGTAGTGGGCGAACGCCTTGTTGGCGTCGGCCATTCGATGCGTGTCTTCGCGCTTCTTGACCCCGCCGCCGCGATTGGCGGCTGCGTCGAGGATTTCGGCGGCGAGCCGCTCTTCCATCGACTTTTCGCCGCGCGCGCGCGCCGCCGCCACCAGCCATCGCATCGCCAGCGAATTGCGCCGCACCGGGCGCACCTCGCTCGGCACCTGGTAGTTGGCGCCGCCGACCCGGCGCGAGCGAACCTCGACCGCCGGACGAACGTTGTCGAGCGCGCGTTTGAAAACGACCAGGCCGTCTTCCTTCGAGCGTTCGGCGACGAGATCGAGCGCGTGATAAAAAATCTGCTCGGCGAGCGACTTCTTGCCGCGCTCCATCACGACGTTCATGAACTTGGCGACGGTACGGTCGTGATACTTGGGATCCGCCGGAACTTCGCGGACGCGAATTTGTCCTTTACGCGACATATAACTCTACTTCTAACTCTACTTGGGTTTCTTCGACCCGTACTTGGAACGCCCCTTGCGCCGCTCCTGTACGCCGATCGAGTCGAGGGTGCCGCGAATCACGTGATAGCGAACGCCCGGTAGATCGCGCACGCGGCCGCCGCGAATCAGCACCACGGAATGCTCCTGCAGGTTGTGTCCGACGCCGGGGATATAGGTATTCACCTCGATCCCGTTGGACAGCCGCACGCGCGCGACCTTGCGCAGCGCGGAGTTGGGCTTCTTGGGCGTAGTCGTCTTCACCTGGGTGCACACGCCGCGCTTCTGGGGCGAGCCTTCGAGCGCGCGCGCCTTAACCTTGAAGCGTTTCTTCACGCGCGCCTGCCGGATCAGTTGGTTTATCGTCGGCACGTTATAATTTCCATTTCTTCCGTTTCGATCAGCGTACTCATTTCGACCAGCGTATCCATCGGACGTTTGCCGACTCTCGAGAGCGCCCGGCGCTCTTATCGCGCCGGCCCGGTACGCCGGATTGGCTCAAGCGGGACGCGGTGTTCAAACAAACCCCCCAAGGACACTTACGCCCTTGGGGGAAACATCATTATGTACGGGACCAGACCCGCCGTGTCAATCTCCGCCGGGTGCGGGCGCAGCCGCCAGCTCCGGTTTTTCCGCCTCTTCTTCGGCGGCGGCGCCTTCGACCTTGACCACCATCCGGTTGTACAGGTTCATGCCGGTGCCGGCCGGAATCAAGCGTCCCATGATCACGTTTTCTTTCAGTCCGACCAGCCTGTCAATCTTGCCGTTGATGGCCGACTCGGTGAGCACGCGGGTGGTTTCCTGGAACGACGCGGCCGAGATGAAGCTCTCGGTGGAAAGCGACGCCTTGGTGATGCCGAGCAGCAGCGGCTCGGCGATGGCGGGCTCTCCGCCGCGGGTGAGCACGCGGCCGTTCTCCTCGTCGAAGCGCCATTTCTCGACCTGATCGCCGACCAGGAACGGGGTGTCGCCGACTTCCTTGATCCGGACGCGGCGCAGCATCTGGCGCACGATCACCTCGATGTGCTTGTCGTTGATGCGGACGCCCTGGAGCCGGTAGATTTCCTGGATTTCGTCGACCAGGTATTTTGCCAGCGCTTTTTCGCCGAGGATGGTCAGGATGTCGTGGGGATTGGACGAGCCTTCCATCAGCGGCTCGCCGGCCTTGACGATATCGCCCTCGTGGACCGCGATATGCTTGCCCTTGGGGATCAGGTATTCGCGTTTCTCGCCGATTTCGGGGGTGACTTCGACCTTGCGCTTGCCCTTGGTGTCCTTGCCGAAGGAAACCTGCCCGTCGATTTCGGAGATGACGGCGAATTCCTTGGGCTTGCGCGCTTCGAACAGCTCGGCGACGCGCGGCAGACCGCCGGTGATGTCCTTGGTCTTGGTGGTCTCGCGCGGGATTTTCGCGATCACGTCGCCGGGCTCGACCGCAGTGCCTTCGGGCACGTTGATATAGGCGCCGACCGGCAGGAAGTAGCGCGCGACGTTGTTGGAGCTGGGGAGCTTGGCGGTCTTGCCCGAGGCGTCCTTGATCGAGATACGCGGGCGCATGTCGAGGTCTTTGAACTCGACGATAACGTTGGAGCGCGCGCCGGTTCGCTCATCGACCCGCTCCTCCATCGTTTTGCCTTCGGTGATATCGCCGTATTTAACCGTGCCGCCGACCTCGGTGATGATCGGGGTGGTGTACGGATCCCATTCGGCGATCAGCTCGCCGGGCTTGACCTTGTCGCCCTCGGCCTTGCGCAGCTTGGCGCCGTAAACCAGCGGATAGCGCTCGCGTTCGCGCTCGCGGACGCGGCCGCCTTCGTCGGTGACCTGGGCCGCGATCACGACCTCGCCGTGGCGGGTCATGACGACCAGGTTGCCGTCGCGGCTCTTGACCGTGTTGACGCCGTGCAGGCGCATCACGCCCTCGTTGCGGACCTCGAGCGTGGTGTCCGCGGCGCGCCGGCTGGCGGTGCCGCCGATATGGAAGGTACGCATCGTGAGCTGGGTGCCGGGCTCGCCGATGGACTGGGCGGCGATAATTCCGATCGATTCGCCGAGGTTGACCAGATGGCCGCGGCCGAGGTCGCGGCCGTAACACTTGACGCACACGCCCTGGCGCGACTGGCAGGTGAGCACCGAGCGAATCTTGATTCGCTCGACGCCGGCTTCTTCGATTCGCTTGACCTTGTCCTCGTCGATCATCTCGTTGGCCTGCACCAGCACTTCGTTGGTGAAGGCGTCACGGATGTCTTCGAGCGCGACGCGACCGAGCACGCGATCGCCGAGTCCCTCGATGATCTCGCCGCCTTCGACCAGCGGCGACATCTCGATCCCGTCGAGCGTGCCGCAATCGTCCTCGCTGATGATCGAGTCCTGCGCTACGTCAACCAGGCGGCGGGTCAGGTAGCCGGAGTTGGCGGTTTTGAGCGCGGTGTCGGCCAGGCCCTTGCGCGCGCCGTGGGTCGAGATGAAGTACTGGAGAACGGTCAGCCCCTCGCGGAAGTTGGCGGTGATCGGAGTCTCGATGATTTCGCCCGACGGCTTCGCCATCAGGCCGCGCAATCCGGCGAGCTGGCGAATCTGCTGCTCGGAACCGCGGGCGCCAGAGTCGGCCATGATGAAGATCGGATTGAACGACGGCCCGGTGATGGTCTCGCCCTTGTCGTTCTTGCCGAAGACCTCGGTCGAGAGCCCCTTGATAACCGCGCTGCCGATTTGGTCCTGAACTTCGGCCCAGATATCGACGACCTTGTTGTAGCGCTCGCCGTCGGTGATCACGCCGTTGTTGTACTGTTGCTGAATCTCGTTGACCTGCTTCTGGGCGCCGTCGAGCAGATGGGCCTTTTGCGGCGGAATGGTCATGTCCTTGATCGAGATGGAGATTCCGGCCTTGGTGGCGAATTCAAAGCCGACGTCCTTGAGCCGGTCGGCGAAGATAACCGTCGCCTTGTCGCCGGAGCGGCGATATGCGATGTCGATAAGGTTGCCGAGCTCCTTTTTCTTCATCGTCTTGTTGAGCTCGGTGAACGGAACCTCGGGCGGCACGATTTCGAACAACAGCACGCGGCCGACGGTGGTGGTGACGCGCTCGTAGCGCGGCATCGCGGCTGCTGCGGCGGCGGCCGCGGCGGCGCGCTCCTTGGCCTTGCCGCGAGGATGGCCGTTGGTCTCGGGCGCGGCGGGCGCGATTCCGGTCGCCAGAATCGGCGACATCCGGACCGTGATTCTCGCCTGCAGGTCGATTTCCCCGTGATCGTACGCGATTCGCACTTCCTCGACGTTGGCGAAGTTCTTGCCCTCGCCGCGCGCCAGCGGACGCTCGCGGGTCATGTAGTAAAGACCGAGCACCATGTCCTGGGTCGGGACGATAACCGGCTTGCCCGACGCCGGTGACAAAATGTTGTTGGTGGACATCATGAGCGCGCGCGACTCGACCTGCGCCTCGATCGACAGCGGCACGTGCACCGCCATCTGATCGCCGTCGAAATCGGCGTTGTACGCCACGCATACCAGCGGATGGAGCTGAATGGCCTTGCCTTCGATCAGCACCGGCTCGAACGCCTGGATGCCGAGCCGATGCAGGGTCGGGGCGCGATTGAGCAGCACCGGATGCTCGCGGATAACCTCGTCGAGGATATCCCAAACGTCCTTGCCCTCTTTCTCGACCATCTTTTTGGCGCTCTTGATGGTAGTGACGTAGCCCTTTTCTTCGAGCTTGCTGTAGATGAACGGCTTGAACAGCTCGAGCGCCATCTTCTTGGGCAGCCCGCACTGATGCAGCCTGAGTTCGGGACCGACCACGATTACCGAGCGGCCCGAGTAATCGACGCGCTTGCCGAGCAGGTTCTGGCGGAAGCGGCCCGACTTGCCCTTGAGCATGTCGGAGAGCGACTTGAGCGGACGCTTGGAGGGTCCGGTGATCGCGCGGCCGCGCCGACCGTTGTCAAACAACGCATCGACGGCTTCCTGGAGCATTCGCTTTTCGTTGCGGATAATGATGTCGGGCGCGTTGAGCTCGATGAGCCGCTTCAATCGGTTGTTGCGGTTGATCACGCGGCGGTAGAGATCGTTGAGATCGGAAGTGGCGAAGCGGCCGCCGTCGAGCGGCACCAGCGGACGCAGGTCGGGAGGAATGACGGGCAGGATGGTAAGGATCATCCACTCGGGCTTGTTGCCCGAGTCGCGAAAGGCGTTGACGACCTTGAGGCGCTTGGCAACTTTCTTGCGCCGCGCCTCGCTGGCGGTGGCTTTCATCTCGACGCGCAGCTCTGCGGCCAGCTGGTCGAGGGTGAGCTGCGCGAGCAGCGAGCGCACGGCCTCGGCGCCCATTTCGGCCTTGAAGCCGTCGCCGTATTGCTCGCGCGCTTCGCGATATTTGCGCTCGGTCAGCAGCTCCCTGTCCTGGAGCGGGGTCTCGCCGCGGTCGATGACGATGTAGCACTCGAAGTAGAGGACCTTTTCGAGTTCCTTGAGGGTCATGTCGAGCAGGGTGCCGATGCGCGACGGCAGCGAGCGGAGGAACCAGATGTGGGCGACCGGTGCGGCGAGATCGATGTGGCCCATGCGCTCGCGGCGGACCTTGGACTGAATGACTTCGACGCCGCACTTTTCGCAGACCACGCCGCGATGACGCATGCGCTTGTACTTGCCGCAGTTGCACTCGTAGTCCTTGGTCGGGCCGAAGATTTTGGCGCAGAACAGCCCGTCGCGCTCGGGCTTGAAGGTCCGGTAGTTGATGGTTTCGGGCTTCTTGACCTCGCCGTGCGACCACGAGCGGATCATTTCGGGCGAGGCGATGGAAATCCGGATCGCGTTGAACGCCAGTGGGTTTTTGGGCTTCTCGAAAATGCCGAAGAGATCTTCCATCTCTTTAATAACTCCCTGGGCTTAAGCCCTTTGCGGCTGCTCGAGCAGCTCCATGTTCAGGCACAGCGACTGGAGCTCCTTGACCATGACGTTGAACGACTCGGGCAGTCCGGGCTCAAGCGTGTTCTCGCCCTTGACGATCGCTTCGTACATCCGGGTTCGTCCCGCCACGTCGTCGGATTTGACCGTGAGCATCTCCTGCAAGGTGTAGGCGGCGCCGTAAGCCTCGAGCGCCCACACTTCCATTTCTCCCAGCCGCTGGCCGCCGAACTGGGCCTTGCCGCCGAGCGGCTGCTGGGTAACCAGGCTGTAGGGACCGGTGGAACGGGCGTGAATCTTGTCTTCGACCAGGTGATGCAGCTTCATCATGTACATGACGCCGACCGTGACCGGCTGCTCGAAGGGCAAGCCGGTGCGTCCGTCATGCAGGGTAGCCTGTCCGGACTCGGGCAAATCGGCGCGCTTGAGCAACTGGAATATTTCCTCTTCGCGCGCGCCGTCGAACACCGGAGAGGCGACGTGGACGCCGGCCAGCGCCTTGGCCGCGAGCTTGAAGATATCGGGCTCGGCAAGCTCGTCGATAAAGTCGTGGCTTTCCTTTTCGGGGTAGATTTCCTTGAGCCGCTTTTTGAGCTGCGCGGCGCTGACGCCGGTGCGCAGGTCTTCTTCGATTTTGTGGCCGAGTTCGCGCGCGGCCCATCCCAGATGGGTCTCGAGAATCTGGCCGACGTTCATGCGCGACGGGACGCCGAGCGGATTGAGCACGATATCGACCGGAGTCCCGTCGGCCAGGCATGGCATGTCTTCCTCGGGCAGGATGCGGGAGAGCACGCCCTTGTTGCCGTGGCGCCCGGCCATCTTGTCGCCGACCTGGAGGCGGCGCTTGATGGCGACGAAGACCTTGATCATCTTGATCACGCCGGGGGCGAGCTCGTCGCCGGCCTTCAGGCGCTCGACCTTGGCGCCGTAGTGATTCTGCACGGCCTCGACGTTGGCGTTCATCGCCGCGATGGCCAGCGCGGCTTCCTCCTGCGCGGATTCGTTCTCGACGCGGACCTGGCCCAATAGGGTCGGCGGCAATTCCTCGAGTTCCTCGGCGCTGAGCGTGTCGCCCTTTTTGAGCAGCTCCTTGCGCTCATCGGACATCACGCGGCCGGCGAGCTTCTTGCCGGCCAGCGATTTTTTGAGCTTGCGCAGGGTTTCCTGGCGGATGATTCGGACTTCCTCGGCTTCGTCCTGCTTGAGCCGTTCGGCCTCGAGCACTTCGATTTCCTGGGTGCGTTCGTCCTTGGACACGCCGCGGCGCGAAAAGACGCGCCCGTCGATGACGGTGCCTTCGACGCCGGGCGGCACGCGCAGGCTGGTGTCGCGGACCTCGCCGGCCTTTTCGCCGAAGATGGCGCGCAGCAGTTTCTCTTCGGGAGAAAGCTGGGTCTCGCCCTTGGGCGTTATCTTGCCGACCAGGATGTCCTGCGGGCGGACTTCGGCGCCGATGCGGATGATGCCGCTCTGGTCGAGGTCCTTGAGCGCCTCTTCGCCGACGTTGGGAATGTCGCGGGTGATTTCCTCGGGTCCGAGCTTGGTGTCGCGCGCGATGCATTCGAACTCCTCGATATGCACCGAGGTGAACAGGTCTTCCTTGACCACGCGCTCGGAAATCAGGATGGAATCCTCGAAGTTGTAGCCGCCCCACGGCATGAACGCGACCAGCACGTTGCGGCCGAGCGCGAGCTCGCCCATGTCGGTGGAGGGTCCGTCGGCGAGCACGTCGCCGGACTTGACCCGCTCTCCCTTGACCACGATGGGGCGCTGGTTGATGCAGGTGTTCTGATTGGAGCGCTGGTACTTGATGAGGTTGTAGATATCGACGCCGGCGTCGCGCAGATCCTTGGTCTGCTTGTCGGCGCGCACGACTATCCGTTCGGCGTCGACGCTTTCGACGATCCCGTCGCGCTTGCCGACCACGGTAACGCCCGAGTCGCGGCCGACTGTCCCCTCGAGCCCGGTGCCGACCAGGGGCGCGTCGGGCTTGAGCAGCGGGACGGCCTGGCGCTGCATGTTGGAGCCCATGAGGGCGCGGTTGGCGTCGTCGTTTTCAAGAAACGGGATCAAGGACGCGGCCACCGAGACCAGCTGGTTGGGCGACACGTCCATGTACTGCACGTCGTCGGCGCGGACCACGGTGGACTCGCCGCCGATGCGGGCTGAGACGAGCTCGGCGGTGAAGCGGCCGTGCGAGTCGAGCTGCGCGTTGGCCTGCGCGATGACCTTGTCTTCCTCGTCGAGCGCGGACAGATAGACGATTCGATCGGTGACCCGATTGTTTTCGACTTCGCGGTAGGGCGTCTCGATGAAGCCGTACTCGTTGACCCGGGCGTAGGTGGAGAGCGCGGCGATAAGTCCGATATTGGGGCCCTCGGGGGTTTCGATCGGGCAGACGCGGCCGTAATGGGTCGGGTGAACGTCGCGGACCTCGAAACCGGCGCGCTCGCGGGTCAGTCCGCCGGGGCCAAGCGCGGAGAGCCGGCGCTTGTGCGCGATTTCGCTCAGCGGATTGGTCTGATCCATGAACTGGGACAATTGCGAGGAGCCGAAGAACTCCTTGATCACGGCGGAAGCGGGCTTGTAGTTGACCAGCTCCTGCGGCATCAGGGTCTCGATGTCCTGCAGGCTCATGCGCTCTTTTATCGCGCGCTCCATCCGGACCAGGCCGATGCGGAACTGGTTCTCGACCAGCTCTCCGACGGCGCGCACGCGGCGATTGCCAAGATGGTCGATATCGTCAACCTGGCCGTTGCCGTTCTTGAGCTCCATCAGATAGCGGACGACTTCGAGGATGTCTTCGCGGCGCAGCGTGCCCTGCTCGAGCGGCACGTCGATCTTGAGCTTGTGATTGAGCTTGAGCCGGCCGACTTTGGAGAGGTCGTAGCGCTCGGCGTTGAAGAACAGGTTGTTGAAGAAGGTGGTCGCGGTCTCCTGCGTGGGCGGATCGCCGGGACGCAGGCGGCGGTAGATTTCGATGACGGCTTCTTCGGGGGTGCCGAGCTTGTCCTGGGCGAGCGTCAGGCGCAGCGGACCGCCGCCGGGGGCGTCCTCGGTGAACAGCACTTCGATTTTCTTGACGCCGTGGGCCTTGAGCTTCTCGAGCGTTTCCTCGGTGAGCTCCTCGTTGGTGCCGATCAGCACCTCGCCGGTGGTGGAATCGACGATATCGTGGGCGGAGACGCGGGTGACGATCTCGTCGAGCGCGATCGGAACTTCGCTGATTTTCGCCTGCTCCATCGCGCGCACGATGGCCTTGTTGAACTTGCGCCCCTCGCGCGCGATAACCTCGCCCGACTTGGGGTCCTTGACGTCGCGGCTGACGCGGGAACCGAGCAGATGGTCGGCGACGAACTGCTTGGTGTACTGCTTGGCGTCGAGGTTAATCACGTCCTTGCGATAGTAGTAGTTGAGGAGATCCTCGGTGGTCATCCCGAGCGCGCGCAGCAGCACGGTGGCGGGAAACTTGCGGCGGCGATCGATGCGGACGTAGAGCACGTCGCGCGGGTCGAACTCGAAGTCGATCCAACTGCCGCGATACGGGATGATTCGCGCCGAGTACAAAAGCTTGCCGGTGGAATGGGTGCGGCCCTTGTCGTGCTCGAAAAATACTCCGGGCGAGCGATGCAACTGCGACACGATCACGCGCTCGGTGCCGTTGACCATGAAGGTGCCGTTGCCGGTCATCAGCGGAATCTCGCCGAAGTAAACTTCCTGCTCCTTGACGTTCTTGATCGAGCGCCGGCCGTTCTCGACGTCCCAGATGACGAGCTGAATCTTGACTTTGAGCGGGGCGGCGTAGGTCATGCCGCGCTGATGGCATTCCTCGACGTCGTACTTGGGCGTGCCGAGGTCGTAGGCGACGAACTCGAGCGAGGCGGTCTCGTTGAAATCCTTGATCGGAAAGACCGACTTAAAGACCGCCTGCAGACCAACGTCGGCGCGGTCCTCGGTCGAAACGCCAACCTGCAGGAAGTCGTCATACGAGCGCTTCTGAATCTCGATCAGATTCGGAATCTCGATGATCTTCTTGATCTTGCCGAAGGAGCGGCGAATGCGAAGATTGCTCGTTACGTGAACCTGGGCCATCAGCTACCTCACCGTGCGTGCGCCACAGATTTCGGCGCGCCGTGAAGCAATAGGGGACGCGGGCACAGAGGTCTCCTCCGTGCCCACGGCTTCATCGATAAAGACCGTTTGAAATCCGCGCGCGCGAAAGAGTCCCGCGCCTCGTGAATTTCCCGACCCTTTGTTGTGCGTCAAAAGGACTAAATCCTTCCTACTTCAGCTCCACGCTGCCGCCGGCGGCTTCGAGCTTCTTCTTGATCTCTTCGGCCTCGGCTTTGTTGACGCCTTCTTTGACCGCCTTCGGCGCTCCATCGACCAGGTCCTTGGCCTCCTTGAGGCCGAGTCCGGTCAATTCGCGCACGACCTTGATCACCTGGATCTTCTTGTCGCCGGAGCCCGTCAGCACGACGTTGAACTCTTCCTTCTCGGGCACCGCCGCGGCCGCACCGCCGGCCGCCGGAGCGGCAGCCACCGCGACCGGAGCCGCAGCCGATACGCCGAGTTCGGCCTCGAGTTCCTTAACCAGCGCCGCTGCATCGATCAGGCTCAGGTTCTTCAGATAGTCCTTCACCTGATCGCGGCTGAGTTGTGCTTCTGCCATGTTACCTTCTCTCCTTGTTCACGCATCCGGGGAGATGTGGGAGCGCCCCGTGATTCTCTCTTTTTAGTCGAACTACCAAACGTTATCGTCGCGCGTGCGACGCGCGCACGCGAGCATCAAAATCGCCAATCCGCTCAACCCTCGGACGCGGGCGGCGGTGCTGCAGGAGCAGGTTCGGTCGCCGGGGCCGGAGCCGCCGCGCCGGCGCCGTTCTTTTTCCCAATCGCGTCGATCACGCGCGCCAGGTACGAGCCCGGCTCGTTCAGCAAGCGGACCAACTGTGTCGCCGGCGCATTCAACAGGCCGAGCAACTGGCCGAAAATCACCGCGCGCGACGGCAGCGCCGCCAGCGCCTGGACTTCGGCCGGGGTGAGCGCCTTGCCGTCGAGCACCGCGCCGCGCAGCTTGAGCTTGTCGCCCAGCGGTCCGAACGCAGCGAAGGTCTTGGCCAGTACCACCGGATCCTCGTAACTGAGGATCAGCCCGACCTGTCCGCCGAGGTTGCTGTCGAGCACTTCGTAGCTGGTGCCCTTGATCGCGCGGCGGACCAGCGTGTTCTTGGCCACCCGCATCTCGCCGCGCACGGCGCGCAAGCGCTTGCGCATCTCGGTCGATTCCGCCGCTGTCATCCCGCGGTATTCGGACACGAGCGCGATACTGGCGCGGCCGAAACTCTGCGCGAGGTCTTCGACCAGCGCGGTTTTTTCTGATTTCTTCATCTAATTATACCGGCCCGGTTCCAACCGACAAAAAGTTTTCACTGGCCATCTTAATCCGGCCCCGTTATGCGGCCGCCGCGAGCGCCTTGGCCGCCGCCTGCGCCGTATCGACCCGCACTCCCGGGCCCATGGTCGAGCAAATCGCGACGCTGCGAACGTAATTTCCCTTGGCGCTGGCGGGCTTGGAGCGAACGATCGCGCCCAGCAGCGCGCGCACGTTGTCCAGCAGCTTCGCCGGGCCGAAACTCAGCTTGCCCACCCGCGCGTGCACGACGCCGGCCTTGTCCACGCGGTAGTCCACCTTGCCGGCCTTGATTTCGGCGACCGCCTTGGCGACATCGAAGGTGACGGTGCCGACCTTGGGATTTGGCATCAGGCCGCGGGGTCCGAGAATTTTTCCGATTCGTCCCACCTGCCCCATCATGTCGGGGGTCGCGATGACGCGGTCGAAGTCGAGCCAGTTTTCTTCCTGGATCTTTTTTATGATCTCGTCGCCGCCGACGAAATCCGCACCCGCGTCGCGCGCCTCGCGCTCCTTCTCGCCCTTGGCGACCACCAGCACCCGCGCAACCGCGCCGGTCCCGTGCGGAAGCACGATCGTGCCGCGCACGTTCTGGTCGGCCTGGCGCGGATCGACGCCGAGCCGAACTGCGATCTCGACCGTCTCGTCGAACTTGGCGAGCTTGTTATCGACCACCAGCTTGACCGCTTCTTCGAGCGTGTAGCGGTGTTCGCGATCGATCTTCTTGGCCGCTTCCTTGTATTTCTTGCCTGCCATCTTGTTTGCCTGTCTAACTGCCGATGCCGCCCAAGTTAATCGGTGACGTCTATTCCCATGCTGCGCGCGGTGCCCGAAACGGTATTGACCGCCGCAGCCAGGTCGGCCGCGGTCAGGTCCTTGAGCTTGGTCTTGGCGATTTCCTCGACCTGCGCGCGGGTGACCTTGCCGACTTTGTTCTTGTTCGGCGTCGGCGATCCCTTTTCGATTCCCGCCGCGCGCAGCAGCAGAATCGACGCGGGCGGGCTCTTGGTGACGAAGGTGAACGAACGATCGGCGTAAACCGTGACGATCACGGGGATCAGCAGGCCCTGCATGTTCTGGGTCTGGGCGTTGAAAGCCTTGCAGAACTCCATGATGTTGACGCCGCGCTGTCCGAGCGCCGGTCCCACCGGCGGCGAGGGATTCGCCGCGCCGGCCGGAATCTGCAGCTTGATCGATCCGACTACTTTCTTAGCCACTTTATAATCGTTCCTGGTTGCTTAAGTCGCGAACGCCGCTTGCCCGCATCGGCCCGCGCAATCCGGCGAACAAGCGTTTCTCCGCTTTTCGTGGTTTCAGGCCTTCTCTACCTGCACAAAGTCGAGTTCGACCGGGGTTGCGCGGCCGAAGATCGAAATCAGAACCCGCACCTTGCCTTTTTCCGGCTTGACTTCCTCGACGGTGCCGTTGAAGTCCTGGAACGGGCCGTCAACGACTTTGATCGCCTCTCCCACCTCGAACAGCACCTTGGGCTTGGGCCTGAGCGCCCCTTCTTCCATCTGCTGCTCGATCTCTTTCACTTCGGACATCGGAACTTCGGGCGGATTGGTGGAATGGCCGACGAAGCCGGTAATTTTCGGGGTGTTCTTGATTACGTGCCAAGTCTCGTCGTCGAGCACCATCTGCACGAAGATGTAGCCGGGGAAAAACTTGCGGCTGGAAACCTTGCGCGCGCCGCCCTTGCCCAGTTCCTGCACGCGCTCGATCGGCACCAGCACCTTGCCGATCTTGTCTTCCTTGTGGAGCGAGCGCACCCGCTCCTCGAGCGCGGCCTTGGCCTTGTGCTCGTAGCCCGAATAGGTATGGACGACATACCATTTCATCTCGGGCTTGGCGGTCTCGGTAATTGTTTCAGTCATCTGCAATGAGCGGTCTTCGTTGAGAGTCAGCAGTCGAGTGTCCGGTCGTTGGTCCCTAGCGGAGCAGCATTTGCACGCCGCGAACCGCGAAAAAGTCAATCACCCCGAGCCACAAAGCCATCACAAACGCCAGACCGACAACCACAATCGTGGCCTGCATGGTTTCCTTGGGCGAGGGGTAATGGACCTTGGCAAGCTCCGTCCACGCTTCCGTGACGAAACTTACGCCCTGATTGAAGTAACTTTTCAGACTATCCATTTTTCGTGCCTAAATCAAGGACCGGTGATTGATTCGGTTAAACCGATGTTATTTTGGCGGGCCAGCCAGGATTCGAACCTGGAACCCTCGGATTTGGAGTCCGATGCTCTGCCAATTAGAGCTACTGACCCTTCTTTTCAATGTACTGTCGAGCGTCGAGGTTCAGTCGACCCCGAACCCATTTTTCCCAATCTACCAGCAAACGTGAGTGGCTCACTCGAACGTTGACCGGTTAAGAAATTTTGCCTTCCTTGTGCACGGTGTGCGCGCGGCACTTCGGACAGAATTTCTTGATCGAAAATTTGTCGGTCTGCGTCTTCTTGTTCTTGGTCGTGGTGTAGTTGCGCGATTTGCAACCGTCGCACGAAAGCGAAATCAAATCTCTCATTGTCGTCCGCCTCGAAAAACTTCTCCGCCGCTTAGCCGGCGCAAATTTGGAAAGCCCACGACGGGATTCGAACCCGTGACCTCTTCCTTACCAAGGAAGTGCTCTACCGACTGAGCTACATGGGCATTCGTGCACTGCTCAACCGGACCAAATCGATTGCCCAAAAAACTTTCGCCCAAAAAACTCGCCGCCTCGATCCGTCACGGATAATCTGGAGCGGGAAACGGGACTCGAACCCGCGACCCCGAGCTTGGAAGGCTCGCGCTCTACCAACTGAGCTATTCCCGCTCTCCCCGTCGAACTCATTATTATACTGGTGGAGAGGGGAGGATTCGAACCTCCGTAGGCATAAGCCGGCAGATTTACAGTCTGCTCCCTTTGGCCACTCGGGAACCTCTCCTCCCAAGGCTATCGTGCCGACCAAGCCGATGGCGAGAATCGAACTCGCAACCACCTGATTACAAATCAGGTGCTCTACCGTTGAGCTACATCGGCAAACGACGTTAAGAAGCCCAAGCTATTCGGCGCCGCCGCAACTGTCAAGCAAAACGGCGTTGGGGGGTCCGCTTCTTGCATCGCGGGCGACCGTCGTCTATGAGCGGCGGCGCGACTGTCCGCTCAACACGCGAGCCTCGCGGCGAAGCGCCGCGGCGATTGCATCCGAGACGAGCCGGATACGCGCCGTGCGGCGCAGATCTTCGTGATGGACCAGCCATAGCGGCTGCATCTGTGGACTCAGGTCCGGCCAAACCCGTAGCAGCCGCGGATCCTCGTCGGCCAGGTAGCAGGGGATGAACCCGATTCCAAATCCCTCGGCGACCGCGTGCAAGAGGGCGAGCGTGCTGTTGCTGCGAAAGACGATTCGAGCATCGTTCACCGACTCGCCCATGAACTGCGAGCGGGTCGCGGGCAGCAGATAGGTCCACGAGACCAGGTCGTGGCCCGCGAGTCCCGAGCCGCGCCGGGGTTTGCCGTGCGCGGACAGGTAGTCGCGCGAAGCGTACAGGGTGATCGCGAAGCCGCCCACGCGGCGGCATACGAGGCGCGGGTCGGGGGGCCGCGCATTGCGCATCGCGAGGTCGGCCTGCTTGGCGTGAGAGATCGAGGATGCGGTAGTCGGGGATCAATTCGATCTCGAGCTCCGGATGGCGGCGGCGCAGCGCGGCCATCGCGGGAATCAGAAATCTGCCGGCCAGAGTTTCGGTCGCAGTCAGCCGGACCGTGCCCCCAAGCTCGCGGTCCTGGCCCGCGGCGCGGCGTTCGATCTCAATCGCCGTCGTCTCGATTTTTTCGCACAGTTCTTTGACGGCTTCGCCGGCGCGCGTGAGCGCGAGCCCATCGGGCGTGCGCTGGATTAACGTGGCGCCGAGCGCGAGCTGGAGCGCGTCGAGCCGGCGTCCGACCGTGGTGTAGTTGACGCCCAATTCACGGGCTGCGGCCGAAAGATTGCCGCCGCGCACGGCGGCCAGAAAAAAGCGCAAGTCGGTCCATTCCATGACTATGCATTTTCGCTTGGCGATTATGCATACGCAAGCGTCTCTTTGCCACCCGCTTTGCGGTCTAATCAGCGCCGAGACTCCAACCATCGACAGAGCAGGAGAGCTTATGCGCGAACTAACTTTCGTCGGCCCGGGAAAACTGGAATGGCGCGAGGTGGCGGCGCCAAAAATCGACGGACCCGGCCAAGCGCTGGTGCGCCCGATTGCGGTCGCCACCTGCGACCTGGACACGATGCTGCTGCGCGGCGATGCGCCCATGTTTGGCGGCGATTTCCCGCTCGGGCACGAATCCGTCGGGGTCGTGGCCGAGACCGGTGACGCGGTGACGGCATTCAAGCCGGGCGACCGGGTGGTGCCGTCGTTTCAGATTGCATGCGGCAGCTGCAATCGATGCCGGCGCGGACTGACCGGGAATTGCGAGCGAGTGCGCGGCACAGCGATGTACGGAATCGGCGCGAGCGGCGGGAATTTTGGCGGCGCGCTGTCGGACCTGATGAAAATTCCATACGCAGACGCGATGCTGGTTGCGATGCCTGACGGTGTCGCCGCCGCGGACGTGGCCAGTGCGGCGGACAATATTCCAGACGCGTGGCGGACGGTCGCGCCGGCGCTGCGCGACAACCCGGGCGCACCGGTTCTGATAGTCGGCGGCGGCAGCATCGGACTGTACGCGATTCAGATCGCGCTCGCGTGCGGAGCCTCGCAAGTTGAGTATGTGGACCAAGACCCGGGCCGGCTGAAGCTCGGGTCGGAACTCGGCGCGTCGGTACGCGAGGGTCCGCCGCCCAAGCGGATGGGGCCTTATCCGATCACGGTTGCGGCGTGCGCCACGCAGGCGGGGCTGCTATGCGCGCTGCGTTCGACGGCGCCGGGCGGAATCTGCACGAGCTGTGGGATTCATCCGGGAGAGACGACGCCGATGCCGCTGTTCGACATGTACATTACCGGCATGACGTTCGTTACCGGGCGCGGACATGCGCGGACGGTGATTCCACAGGTCTTGGAGTTGGTGAGTTCGGGAAAAATCCAGCCGGGACGCGTCACGGGCAAAATAGTCGGCTGGGACGACGCAATCCCGGCGCTGCTGGATCCGCCGACCAAGTTGGTGATCGCGCGCGATCAATGCTGAGCGCCGAGAGCAGCGGGTTCGCGGGCGGGGCCGGAAATTGCGGCGCGAACAGGACGGTCCTCGCCGCTAGCCTGAATTCTTTGTGGCGGCGCGGCGGCGGGCGATTTCGAACAGCGCCACCGCGGCGGCGACTGACACGTTGAGCGAGCCGACTTTGCCGCGCATCGGGATGTCCACGACGAAGTCCGCGCCCTTCTTCACGATTTCGCGAACGCCGCGCCCCTCGGAGCCAACGATGATCGCGAGCTTGCGCGAGGTGTCGAGCGCGTAGATCGACGTGTCGCCGCCGGGCGCGAGCGCCGCGGTCCAGTAGCCCGCCTCTTTGAGCTGCTCGATCGTGCGCGCGACGTTGCCGCATCGCGCGATCTTAAGATGTATCCACGCACCGGCCGACGACTTGACCGCCGCGGGCGTGATGGCCGCGGTTCGGTCCTTGGCGAGGACGATCGCGCCGACGCCCGCGCCTTCCGCCGAGCGCATCAGGGCGCCCAGGTTGCGCGGATCGGTGACGCCGTCCACCAGCACGATCGGATCGGGCTGGTCGGCGAGAATATCCTCGAGCGGCGTGTACTCGTACTCGCGCATCAGGGCTGCGATCCCCTGATGGCGGGCGGCCGGTCCCGCCAACCGCTCCAATCCGGCATCGTCGGCGAATTCGACCCGGCCTCCGCCGGTTCTGACGAGATCGATCTCGGCGGCGAAGCGCCGCTCGCCGCCGGATTTTACGTAGAGCACTCGAATCGAGCCCGGCGCCGCCGCGGCCAGCTCGCGGATTGGTTCGACGCCATAAACTATTTCGCGGTCGCTGCCGCTTGCGCGCCGCGGCTCGCGCTCGCCCGCATCCGCACGCCGATCGTCGTGGGCAAAAGCCGGCGCCGCGGCGGGTTTGGCATTGGCAGCGGGCGCGTGCCGGCGCGGCGGAGTCGGCGCGTTGCGGTCGAAGCGGGGTTTGCGGCCCTTGTCGCGAAAGTCTCTCATCGGGAGCGATACTATCAGAGCGCCGCGCAAGTAGCTGTCCCGGTCCGCGAGAAGAAAATCGAAACGCCAAGTTTCAATCGCGCGCCGGGATGTCTAAAATTGGCCCGAGCCTTTGCCGGCGGCAGGAATCAAACGGCGGCAGGGATCAAACAATCAATGAGACTGGCAATCCCGGGATTTGCGATTATCGACCGCTACGTCGCGCGCGAGGTGCTGGCGCCGTTCGCGGTTGACGTCGGCCTGCTGACCTTCGCGCTGGTCACGGGCAAGTTGCTGAAGCTGATGGACATGGTCGTCAATCACGGCGTCAGCCTGGGCGAGGTGATCGGAATTATCGGGTACATCATGCCGGCCTTCTTGGAACTCACGTTTCCGATGGCGGTGCTGCTCGGCGTGTTGATGGGATTCGGGCGGATGTCGAGCGACCAGGAGATGACCGCGGCGCGCGCCTGCGGCGTCAGCCTGTATCGGCTGGCGGTGCCGGTGATGATCGTGGCGCTGGGGGTGTACGCGCTTTCGAGCTACTTCGCGTTCTCGCTGAGGCCGTGGGCGAATTCCAATCTGCGCAGCAAGCTCTACGAACTCAGCCAGACCCGGACCAGCGCCGGGCTGAAGGAAAAAGTCTTCAACAGCAACTTTCCCGGACTGGTCGTTTATGTTGACGAGATGTCCGAAACCGACTCCAGTTTGAAGGGCGTCATGATCTCGGATGCGCGCGATCCGCACAACCAGAACACGATAATCGCCAAGCATGGAATGATGCTGCCCGACGCGAAGCAAAAGTCGATCACGCTGCGGCTGTTCGACGGTTCGATCTTCGGCTCCGAGACCGCCAGCAACGCGACTCACGTGACCAGCTTCAAGACCTACGATCTCGGCGTGCGTCCCGAGTCGGCGATGGACATGGGCGACCTGGATCCGGGCGAAATGACGTACTCGGCGCTGCGCACCGAGATCAAGGCGGCGCGCGCCAAAGGGAAGCCCGACTACGCCGCTGAGACCGAGATGGCGAGCAAGTTCAGCGTCCCGTTCGCGACGATGCTGTTCGCGCTGCTCGGCATCTCGCTCGGGCTCAAACCGGCGCGCGGCGGCCATTCGGAGCGCTTCGGCGTGAGCGTCGCGCTGTTCTTTCTCTATTACTCGCTGATGCGCGTGGGCGAGACGCTGGCGCAGCGGGGCCGGCTCAACGCGTGGGTCGCGATGAGCATCCCCGACCTCGTGTTCATGGCGCTGGCGTTCTGGTTCTTCTATCGCGCCGCGTCCGACCGGGGCGACCAGGGGCGCGGCCCCGGCGACATCATCTGGGATCTCGTCGAGCGCTACGAGCGCAGCAGGCAGGCCGCATGAAGCTTCAACCGCGCCTTTCGCCGGTGATGGACCGCTTCATCGCGGGCCAGTTCTTCGGCCCGTTCATGGTTTGCCTGGCGGCGTTCACGGCGGCCTACCTGCTCGGCGACATGTTCGATCGGTTCGACGATTTGATCCGTTACGGCGGGCTGGGGTTGTTGGGGCTGGAGTACTTCGCGCTCAAGCTGCCGCTGATCGTCTCGCAGGTCCTGCCGGTGGCGAGCCTCGCCGGCGTGCTGCTCGGCTTCGCGCTGCTCAATCGATCGGGAGAGGTGCTGGCCTGCCAGCAACTCGGCATCAGCCGGCTCGGGATGGCGATGCCGGTGCTGGTAGTCGCGGTGTTGATTTCGGGTTTTGATTTCCTGATCAGCGAGACAGTGGTTCCGGCAGCCACGCGCCAGGCGAAGTATATCTACTCGGTGGAACTCAAGAAGCGCCAGCTCAAGGCGGTCTTCGCCAACCGGCGCATCTGGGTGCGCGTGCGCGACGGATTCATTTCGGTCGACCGCTTAGAGAAAAAAGATTCGGAACTCGTCGGGATCACCCACTATCAACTCGACGGCGACTTCGGACTCAAGGACCTCGAGCATGCGGCGAGCGCGAAATGGAACGGTCACGAATGGGTCGAGACGGGCTTGAACTCGTTCCAGATCGAAAAGAGCGGCGCGGTGAGCAAGATTGGCGCTGCGCGGCTTGAGCTTGGACTGACGCCCGCCGATTTCGGCCTGCTGCGCTTCGACCCGGAGGAGTTCAGCTTGTGGGAGCTCGACCGCTACATCGCGGATCTGCGCAGCAAGGGACTCGACCCGGGCGGGTACGTGGTCGATCGCGATCTTAAGTACGCGATGCCGCTGGCGTGCCTGATAATGGCGGCGCTCGGGATGGCGCTCAGCCTCGATCCGCTGCCGCGCAACCTGAGCCTGGGGCGCAGCTTCGGGCTGGCAATCGTGATCGGCTTCGCCTACTGGACCTCGCTCGGAATCACGTCGGCGCTGGGCCGCTCGGCGCTGCTGCCGGCGGTGATCGCGGCGTGGATACCGAATTTCATGTTCGCGATGATCGCGATTGCGATCTTCCTCTTCGGCGAAGAACGCTGACGGTCGCCATCACCTCACATCCCACTATGCGTTTCGAATCTTCATGTGCTAATGCAGCACAACGAGATTGGCTCGCCACTACTTGGAGGCCCTGATGGCGGTCGACAGTCAGTTTTTGCTCACCGGCGCCAAGCGCGTGCTGGACTCCCGTCCCATGTATGCCCAAGTCGTCGTAACCGATGACTGCAATCTGACCTGCGAGTACTGCGACGAGTACACGCCGGGAGGTCGGGCCGTACCGCTGACGGACCTGAAGTCCCGGATCGACAAACTCGATTCCCTGGGCGTGCTCGTCTACGACTTTCTCGGCGGCGAGCCGCTGCTTCATGCGGGATTGCACGATCTGATCACGCACACCAAGCGCAAGCGTGGCGGCTCGAACATCACGACCGTTATCAGCAATGGGTTCTTTTTGAGCGAGCGCGTCATCGAGCGTCTCAATGACTCCGGGCTGGACTTCTTGCAACTGTCGGTTGATTCCATCGAGCCGTCTGCGCGGTCCGTTAAATCGCTCAAGTCGCTATTGCCGCGGATGACGCTCCTGGCAAAGCAGGCCAGGTTCCAAGTTGAGGTTCAGACCGTATTAAATGAGGAAACGTTCCCGGATTACGATCGCTTCCACGAGATCCTGAAGAATTTCCCCTTCGCCTTCGGGTTTTCAATCATGCATGGCCGTGGCGGGCGCATCGCAATCCGCGGTGAGAAGTTTCTCGGTCTTCTTCGCCGCTACGGCGTCTTCGAAGGGATGAATTTTTATGGCGAGCATCTGCAAGAGATGCTGCTTGGGAATTTCTCGCGAAAGTGGAAATGTATGGCGGGGTTCAAGTTTCTGTACATTAACTCGAAAGGGGACGTGCAATGGTGCGCACAGCAGCGTGACTATGCCTGTCCGCTGGCGGATACGGACCTTGCTGAGCTTCAAAGGAACAACCGCCATAAACCGTGCGAAGAAGGCTGCTGCCTTGGCTGCGTACGAATGATCTCGCATTCGCTTGGTGAACCTCTGAAGAGCCTCCGGAGCAGCATTTCGCTCGCCTCCGGCATTGGGCGCAGCGGTCGCAAAGCGCGCCAGCGAGTCGCCTCGAACACCGGACGTTAGGACATGGGTGGCGTGCGTGAGGTATCTCCGGATGCCGATGGCCTGAAGATTGCCACGCCTTCGATCGCGTCCGCGCGGCTTCAAGCCGTAGTAGTGTGCTGCGATGCAATGGGAAATCCGCTACGCCGTGTCGGCGGAATAACCCTGCTCGAACGGCTGCTTCGTCAGCTTTCCGAATCCGAGACCGTCGAGTGCATCCTTCTCCTGAAGCCTCGCGAATTGTCATTGCCGCCGCCATCGAAGTGGGTACGCAAAAACGTCAGCTGCCAGAACGCCTCAGGAACCAACGCATGGGAGATGATGCGCGACGCTCGCGTGCATCTTCGTGAACGATTCGTCGTGGTCGGCGCGGATCTATTGATCGATCAACGACTCCTCGCTTGGCTCATGGCGCAGACTAGCGATGTGATGTTGAGTACGCGCCCGGGCGAGCTGCCCGAAACCGCGGCGTTTCTGCGCGCGAAATCGCTGGATGCGGTCAGCGCGCAGGCGGCCGGCGTCAACGTTGTCGCGGCCGGCTCCCTCCCGGCGTACTGGGAGGCGATGCACGGCGAGGTTCCCTTGCATCTACGGCAAATCCAAACCGAGCCCGAAGCTGAGGAAGCCTGGCAGATTCTTCTGGATTACATTCAAAGACGTACGCTCGAGCTGCCCGCGCTTTACTTCGATCCGTTCTTCGAAAACCTGCTGGTTCGCCGGCTCGCGCCAACCGCGATCACCGCCAACCAGGTTACACTCGCCACCACGGTGTTGGGCTTCGTTGTCGCGGCGCTTTATTTCGCAGGCTGGCTGCGGGTCGGTGTTCTGCTCGCGATTTTTGTCGAGGTGCTTGACGGTGTGGACGGAAAGCTCGCGCGCATCACTCGCACGACTTCGAAAGCGGGCGAGTACGAGCACGTCCTTGATTTCTTTTACGAGAACTCGTGGTACCTGGCGTTGGGGCTTTTTCTCTCTGGAAACGGATCGAAATTCGCCTGGATCGCCGCCCTGCTGATGGTCGCATTCGATTTGACCGACAATATCGTCTACTCGATAGCCGACGTTAAGTGGGGCAAAAGTGTCGACAACGCGAGCCGGTTTTTAGCCCGCTTCCGGCTCGTCGCCGGCCGGCGCAACATTTACACTTGGATGTTCCTGCCCGGGTTCTTCCTTGGAACACCCGCATATTCATTTTATTTGGCTGTCGCTTGGGCCGGAGTTACGGCGATCGTTCACCTAGCCTGGTGCATCGCCGAAGCGCTCCGATCGATCCGAACGCAGGTCGCCCGCTCGAGTGACTAGCGATGCGAATCGTCCGGATAAAGAAGAACTAGCCGTCAACCAGCGCGGGGAACTTCCGGCTTTTGAGGGCTGCAAACGCCAGCAGACCCGCAGCCGCTCCGACGATCGACGTCAGCCTGAATGCTATCCCCACCGCAAGTCCCGCCGCAGCCGGCATTCCAAGAGCCGCGAAAACCAGGAGCTTGCTCCCCTCCTGAACCCCTATCGAGCCTGGCACCACGAAAATCACAAAACCCAGCAGCATCGAAAACGACTCGATTGCCAGACTCGTGTGCAAACTACGCGGCAGCCCGAGCCATCCGAGCAGCAGCCACACTTGGATTACTCCACAAAAGAAGGCGGGCAGATGAGAGACCGCGGATAGCGCGAGATCGCGTGGACGTGAGCGATAGAACGCGCGGATCTCGTCATCGACGCCGGGTGCCAGGCGTTCGAGGCTTTGGATCCATCGCTCCGGCACCGGCAACCGGGCCACGATGTCCTTCGTCGCGGAGGTAAGTCCCCGCAATTGTAGGAACATGAATATGAGGATGCCCGAGAGACTGACGATGAAGCCAATCGCAACCGCGATCACGAATCCGTGTGGCAGGTTGAGCTCGCGCCAGCTAAGAATCGTGCCGAACGCGATGAAACCTGCCTTCGATAGGCTGAAAACCAGGCTCGACGTCATCACGGTAGCAATGGATGTCGTGACCGGGAAACGCGGCTCCAGCAGAAAAACTTTGGCTGGTTCGCCACCCATCGATGCTGCTGGAATAGTCTGGTTGAGTGCCGTCCCAGCGAGCCTCACGAAGTACAATGTCCAGTAGCTTCCGCGGCGAGCTTCGCTCGGAAATGTGAACCACCACCCCAGCGTATTGAATCCGTCGACCACGAACTCGAGTGCGATGACAGCGATCAGCCCCCGGCCAACCAATTGCAGGTCCGAAGCAATTTGCAGCGGCCCCGACTCGTAGATCAGGAAACCAAAAAGCGCCACGCCGACCGATGCCCACACAACGCGTTTTGCGCCACTACTCATCCGAGCCTCGCAGTTTCGAACTCCGCCGGGGCCAGCAAGTCGTCTTTCGGCAGAAAACGCAATCGCTCCAGCGGCATACAGTAAACGCGTCGCAGATTGCAGTTGTCGATTACCGATAGCCGCAGATAATCTATCTCACGATTCAACGAGTCGCGGGGCATGAACCCATAGTTATCGGAGCAGCCCCGACAAAACAACTAAACACTTGGCCGGGCCTTTTTCTTGTGTCGTCCCGACCGGAGTCTGCGGAGCGGAGGGACCCCTCTGATCTTTTTCTTCGCCTCCACGCCGGAAGAGGTCGCGCCTCCCGCGCGGATGCGGGCTTAATCTTGCCAATTTGTGCGCGGGGCCTATTATCAGTGGCATCGGGGTGAATGGTGGCGTGAGCATGGTTTATCGACGGCGCGGCAACTTGCGATTTAATCCGGCTTTGATTTTCGCCGTCGCGATCGCGCGCGTTGGGAGTCCTGGCGGTCGCAGCTTCAAGCTATGCGGCCGGCGAGAAACGCGCCGAATCCGACGCCGTCGTTGCCGAGGCGGAAAAGCTGGTCATCCAGGCTGGCAAGTCCAATCCCGTCGATACAAAAGAAATCCATCAGGCGATGGACAAGCTGCATCTGGCGCTGCGCATCGATCCTCGAAACGACTCGGCTTACGTGGACCTTGGCTTCTGCTACGGCGTGCTACGCGACGGCTCAACCGCTGTCGATATGTACCGCACGGCGACCCAACTGAATCCGTCGGGCAGCAACTTCATCGAGCTGGCCGACGTGTATCTGCGCGTGGGCGACGCCGAGGACGCGCTGCTCGCGGCCAACGCCGGGATAATCAAGGATCCTCGCAACGCGCGGCTCTACAACGCCAAGGGCATGGCGCTGAACGATTTGCAGCGATTCGGCGAAGCCGAAGAAGCCTGGGAGAAGGCGCTCAAGCTCAATCCCAATCTGAAGGTCGCGCAGGCAAATCTCGACTCGCTCAACGGCGGCGCAAGCGGCCGCGGCAGTATCGTCAAGCATCCGCAACCGCCCGCAAGCGCGACGCACTAGTCGCCGGTGATCGGACGCTCGGGCTCTCCCGCGCAATATGCGCATCGGCAGAGGTTTCTCAGCTGGGGCATCGTGTAGATAGTCTCGTGGCCGTCAGCCCATCCAATAAACACCGCCGCTTCGCCCAGGCGCGAGAGCTGGCGCATGCGGATGCTCGCGGGCGGCACCTCGCCGTTGACGTTGCCATTGCAGGCGTCGCACGGGCATCGGCGGCGCAAATTTTCCAGCGGGAAGATGCTGCCGTGACCGTCGATCCAATCCACGCCGACGGCGTAGCGCCCGACTTCGTGCAGCCCTTTGATCTTCGGAGTCTTTGACTTGATAAGCGCCATCGGTGCAATCTGTGCCGGATTATATCTCCCGCGCCGGCGGCTGTGGAGACGTTATCTGTGCCCCCAGCTTTTGTAAAATACGATGAACCCGGCCACGCGCTCGAGCGCCTTGCCGCGAGCGCCGGCCGCGAGCTGCTTGCCAAGCAGCCTCATTGGGGCGACGCGATCCTGTGCGACGGCTTGGTTTACGCCGCGCGCGCGCTTAAGACCGACGCCCCGATCGAGGCGGTCGAGCGATGGTTCGCGCCAAAGCTCGCGGCAGGTCCGCGCACCGACGGATGGTTCTGGTTCTGGGCGGCCGAGGCTCTTCCGGCGCTCGACCTGCACCTGAAGACGGGCGATGCGCGCTACCTGGATTATGCGCGCGTGATCGTCGGCTTCATGGAAAATTCAGCGGCGCGAACCCCCGACGGCGCCTTCGTTCCGCATCCACCGGCGCTCGAAGTGTGGATCGACGTCTGCTATTTCACCGCGCCCGCTTTAGCATCGCTCGGCCGAATCTCGGGCGACGCTGCGATGGTCGAGCGCGCGGCCGATCAGATGATCCTCCATCGCGATCACCTGATCGACCCGGCCAGCGGACTTTTCTGGCACGTCGCCTACGTTGACCGCCACGAACATTCGCCGTGTATGTGGGCGCGCGGCAACAGTTGGTTTTCGATCGCGGCGCCGCAAGTGCTCGGCGAAATCGAGGCGGCCGGCCTGGCTGAGCGGCTGGCTGCAAAGGTTGAGAAGATACGCGAGGCGCTGGCGCTCCAGCTCAATAGAGTCGCGTCATTGCAGGACGAGTCGGGCCTGTGGCACACCGTGATCGATCGCGAGGATTCGTACCTGGAGGCGTCGGCGGCGGCCGGATTTGCGCTCGCGCTGGGCCGTGCGATTCGGACCCGGCTGCCGGGTCTCGACCAGGCGCGCGCGCGCGACGCGTACTGGCGCGCGCTTGGCGCGATTTGCGCGAAGATCGACTCGCACGGCGCATTCACGGGCGTTTCGCAGCAAACGCCGCCGGGGGACTTTGCATTTTACAATTCGATCGAAGTCGGGACCGCGCCGTTCGCGACCGGCGTGTGCCTGATGGCGCTCAGCGAGGCGGTCGAGGCCTGGCAGACAGAAAAGCCGTAGCGACGGCGAGCGCCGCTCATCACGGAAATGCGGTCATGATCGTTTCGTAGTATTTGATCGCGCCGGTGGGATTAGGATGTCCCACCGATGCGCGCCGGCAGACCTGGCAGTCGAGCCATCCGGGAACCAGCCGGATGCATTCGTCGGTACGTTGATCGACAACTTCGTCCTCCGCCGCCAAATCCATCCCGACGCTCCATAGCCACGGGTCGGATGCGAACAAGGCATTGCGTTCCTGGAACGGCGGCAGAATGTAGGTGATTCGATTGTTGGCGGCCGGGGTCTGATTGATCTCCGCGGCTGCGGTACTTAGCCATTGATCGGACTCCCTCCAGAACTGAAGCGCGAGGTCGCACGGGTCGGTGGCGCCGACGGCCTGCATCAAGAGGTCGGCGTCGGAAATCCCGCGAGCTTTCAGCAGGAACGGGATTCCGTGCCGCTCGCTGCTTTGCTGAGTATCGGGTAGTAGCCGAGCAGGATGATTCTGCACGCCGGATCCGAAAACTTCGCGGCGACCGCCTGGAGCAGAAGTTTCATGTCGGTGTAGCAATGCTGCTTGATCCGCGCGCTCAGGTCGCCGGGCTTGGTGGTTGGATTCAGAATCACGCGGACGTCAACGTCGTTGATTCCTCCGTCCATCAGAACCACGCGCACCGGGGACGGGTCTGCGTACTGGTTGCACTGATCGAAGATTGTCGGACCGGATGCCGGGATCTCGCCGGGCAGCGAGGGCCACGCCTGATTTATTCCCGCGCCGATGACAGCTCCCGAATGCGCGCACATCGCAGGCCTGCAGGCCGGGATACTTATACGCCAACTGATCGAAGGCCAGCCGATAGAACTTGTTGCCGTCTTCGAGGCCCTGTCCCCACATGACGGAGTCGCCAAGCACCAGCATCACGGGCGGCTGCGCATTCGACGGCGTCGGATCGGCATTTTGCGGCGCACCCATGGCTAAACTCCTTGTCTAGTTTTTCGGGAACAGAATAGTTCGCGCGCAGGCTAGCGGCAATTCGGGACGGGCCAGTCCTCGCGCCGGGCTAAGGAGAATAACCTAGCCGGTTACCATCGGGGCACGGGGAGAGATCGCAACTGCAGATCTCTGTCTATCTAGTAGAAGCGGGGTTCGCCGGGCGGGCGGGTTTTCCAGCGGCGGTGAATCCAGTTCCAGTGATCGGGATGCTCGCGGATCATCTGCTCGATGATGCCGGTGTAGCGCTGCGTGTACTCGCGCACGGCGGCGTCGCGGTTGCGGGTCTTTTCGGCGTAGATGGCGGGCAGAATTTTGATCTTGTTATGAATCGTGTCGCCCTGGCGCACCATGAACGCCGGCAGCACGGGCGCGCCGGTGGCGATCGACAGCCGCGCCACGCCGTCGCTGGTGCAGGCGGGCATCCCGAAAAAATCGACGAATACGCCCTTGCGCACGTCGAGGTCGAGCGCGACTGCGATCATCCAGTTCTGCCGCAGCATCCGCATCATCTCGCGCCCGCCCGCCTTGCGCGCGATGAGCCGGTTGCCATGGCGGATCCGCTCGGCGCAGATGGCGGCGTCGACCAGCGGATTGCGCAGCGGTCGATGAACCATGGCGAGGTGGTAGCCGTAGATGGAGTGGGCAATGGGCAGGAGCTCGAAATTTCCGTAATGGCCGGTCAGCACCAATATGCCGCGGCCGTTGGAGCGCCGCTCGGCCTCGTCCCAATTTTCCTTGTCCTCGTAGGTGACGACCTGCTCGATGTTGGCGCGGCTGAGTTCGGGCACGTGGGTCCATTCGGCGAGCACGCGGCCCCAACTGCGATACATCTTGCGCAGGATTGCCAGGCGCGCCGCCGGGGCAATCTCGGGGAAAGCGATCTCGAGGTTTTTGAGCGCGATCGGCCGGTTGATGCGATCTAAATTCATCGCCCATCCGCCCAGCCGCGCGCCCGCGCGCACCGCCCGCTCCAGCGGCATCGCACGCAGCGCCGCGGTGACGGCGGTGATGCCCGTGTATTCGATTCGGGCCTGAATGGGACCGATTTGCCTGGCCATATCTAATTGGTAAAGGGTGAAGCGGCGCGGCCGTATGTATTCGGCGCCCCCCTGTCAGCCGAGGCGCCGTGTCCTCGCGCCCCTGTTACCCGTCTCCCCGCACAAACGCCCGCGTGGGACGGGGAACCATCTCCGAGTTAGGGGGCGATACCGGGGATTATGACTCCAGTGAGGTCGGCCTTGGTCGCGTCCAACGCGCTCGGCGAGGGCGACAGGCCCCCGCCGCGTGGCGCCGGTACGGCCGAAACTTTGCCGGCGCCGGAATCCAGCGGCGCAGCAGGCCCGGTGGTAATAAATGGCGCGGGCGACGCCGAGGACGGCGGGTTGATCGTCACGGCCGCCGAAGTCGCAGCCGGATAGCCGGTCGTCGCCTTGTTGCTCGAAGTCGGGCCAATCTCGGGGGCATTGAAGGGGGTTTCGCTTGGGTTGCCGAGAGGTGCCGTCCCGGTTGCGGCGCCCGGATTTTCGGGACCCGGAGCGGCCGCGGGAGTGCCGAAGGACGCGTTCAGGTCGGCCGCGGGAGAAACCGGGATCGAGAAGCTCGGATTGTAGATTTGTTGAATCTGCGAGACCGGCATATCGTGAATTTCCTTGCGGCCGAGCGAGTTGGCGAACTTCTGGCGTTCGTCCAGCGCGAGTTCGCGCAGTTGGGTCCGGTTGCGAATTATATGAGGGGTCAGGAAGACGACGAGGTTGTCCTTCAGCTTGTCGCTGCTCTTGTTGGTGAACAGGTTTCCGAGCACCGGGATGTCGGAGATGAAAGGAACGCCCTGATTATTGGCCGTATCCTGGCTGGCGAGCAGGCCGCCGATTACCGCGGTGCGATGGTTCTGGATCAGCACGCTGGTCGAGGCGGAGCGAATGGTCGTGGTCGGACCGAGCGTGTTGCTCGCGGTGCCGGGGACGACGTTGGAAACTTCCTCATAGAGGTCGAGTTTGACGTAGTCGCCCTCGGAGACCTGCGGCACGATATCGAGCGTGATGCCGACGTTCTGGCGCTCGACCGAGTTGAAGATTTGTCCGGGCAATCCCGAGTTGGCCGCGGCCGAGCCGACGAAGGGCAGGTTCTGGCCGACGACGATCATCGCTTCTTCATTGTCGGCGGTGAGCAGGGTCGGCGCGGAGAGCACGTCGGCGTGAGCGTCGCTTTCAAGCGCCATGATGAGCGCGACATCGCAAGGGATGGTGGCGGTGGTGCCGCTAGTGGTGGTTGTGCCTGAGGCCGCAGCAGCCGCCGCCGCTGCGGTGGAAGTAATCGTACACATGCTTTTCGAGGCGAGGCCCAGGCCCAGGCCGGTCAAACTGAGGGGGTCGGCCAGCGTACTCTCGAGCTGCCCGAAATTAAGCGAGCCGACGGCCGAGCGTGCTGCCGCTGATATTGGTGCCGGCGTAGAAATTGACGCCCAACTGGCGCTGGCGCTCGGCGGAGACCTCGACGATAACGGCCTGCACGAAAATCTGGACGCGCGGGGTGTCGAGGTCGTCGATAATCTGCCGCAGCGTCTGCCAATCCTGCGGCGACGCGCTGATAACCATCGCGTTGGTCGCGGGATCGGCGGTGATATTTACTGGATAAGAGAAATCCATGCTCTTGCCGGAGGAGCTGGCCGACGCCGAGCCGGTGCCGCCGGACGAGCCGCGGCTGAGCATCCCGCCGCCGCCGCCGCCGAAGCCGCCGGAGTTGTTGGTGCCGCCGAAGCCGCCGCCGCCGCTGGAACCACCAAAGCTGGAGCTGCCGCCCATCCCGCCCATACCTCCCCCCATCCCGCCCATGCCGCCCGGGCTGCTCATCCCGCCAAAGCCCGAGCCGCCGCCATTGGCGTTGAAGCTCGCGCGGCCGAGCGATCCCTTGCCGGTGGTGGGAGAGAGGGTGGTCGGGCTGCCGCCGCCGTTGAGCAGGCTGCTGAGAACTCCGACCATCTCGAGCGCCTGCGCGTTCTTGAGCCGATAGACGTGGATTCGCGAGGTGGCCATCGGCGGATTGACGTCGAGCTTGGCGACTATTTCCTGGATCTCACGCATCTGAAGCGGCGGCGCCATGACGATAAGGCAATTGGTGCGCTCGTCGGGGATCACCTTGTAACCCATCGCGGTGCCGCCGGTGGCGGAAGGCGCGACGCCGATTTGGGGCCGCGGCCCCTGGGAACCTGCGCCGGCGCCCTGCGTCTTGGCGCCCATCAGCTGATCGATCTCGGGCGCGAGTTCACCGGCAAACGCGAGCTTGAGCGGAATGACGACAATGGTCGCCTGTTCGCCGCGCACGTCGAGGGCGTTGATTATCTGGAGCAGCCGCTCGACGTTGTAGGCGTCGTCGGTAACGATGACGGTGTTGTCGCTCGGAAACGCCGCGACCAGACCGTCGTGCGAGACCATCGGCTGGATCACACCGATGACGGAAGCGGCGTCGATATTCTTGAGCCGCACCATCCGGGTGACATACTCGTCGCCCTTGGTCTCGGTGGGGGTGGTCGATTCGGTAAGCGCGGCGGAGGAGCGCACGTTGCGCGCCGGCACAATCTTGATCACCTTGCCGGCCTGGACGGTGGTGAAGCCCTTTACCTGGAGGACCGATTGAAAGATCGAGTAGGCCTGTTCGGGAGTGACCTTGCTCGGCGAGATGATCGTGACCTTGCCGCGCACGGATTCGTCGATGATAAAGTTGCGGCCGGTGATCTCACTGATGAACTTGGCCAGAACCGGAATATCCACGTTCTGGAAGTTCATGGTGATTGTATTCGTGGCCGGCGGCCCTGGCGGGTCGGCGGCGAACGCGCGGGAGCAAAGGCTGCCGGCGCCAATCAGCAGTGCGACGGCAAACGCCCCAGCCAAGAGACGGTTCATGCGAGCATCCTCTGCATTTCGGGTCAAAACGTCGTGAGCATATTTCACGGTCGCTGCGCAGCGCAACCCGGAATTCTTGCAAATGTCGCGGGGCTCGGCGAATATGACGATTACCGGCCCGATTTGATTCAATCGAACACGTAGAAAAGGGGAGAGCTTGGCGCAGCGGCGCAGCTGCGCGGACGGGGCCGCATGCAGCCAGGGGCAAGGGTGACGCGTTGCGCTACGAATTCCTGATTGGCCTGCGATATCTGCGTGCGCGGCGGCGCGAGCGATTCGTGTCGCTGATCGCGATCATCTCGCTGGCCGGAATAACGATCGGGACGTTCGCGCTGTCGGTCACGTTGTGCGTGATGAGCGGGTTGGAGAAAAACCTGCGCAACCTGTTGCTCACGTTTACGCCGCAGATAACCGTCGAACGCAGCGATGGCGGGGTGTGGAATCCGACCGGGCTGGCGAGCAAAATCGCGGCGCTGCCGGGGGTGGCGGCGGCGGCGCCGTTCGTCACCTCGCAGGTGATGGCGGTCTCGAGCACCGACTCGGGCGGCGCGGGGCTCGTGTCGGGCGGAATTATCCGCGGGGTCGAGCCGCACGACAATCCGGTGCTCAAGGAATTAAGCGACACGCTGGAAAACGGGACGCTCGCGGACCTCGAGACGGCCCACTCGGTGACGGTTTTTGACAAAGGCGTCAAGCGCCAGGTCGAGCTGCCCGGTGCGATCATCGGCAAGCAGATGGCGTCCGAGCTTGGGGTGAGGCCGGGCGACCCCGTAATCCTGATTTCGCCGGCGAGCCTGGGAGCGGGAATCGGGCCTCCGCGCCTCAAGCGATTCGTGGTGACGGGATTCTTTCACTCGGGCATGTACGAGTTCGACTCGACGCTGATATTCGTCGCCTTGAAGGACGGACGCGCGTTGCTGGCCGACGATGCGTCGCTCGAAAGCGGGCTCGAGTTGCGGCTGGCCAACATGTTCGACGCGCCGGCGATACGCGGCCGGATCGCGGCCATGGCCGGGCCCGACTTCGAGGTGTCGGATTGGACGACCGCCAACGCGCCGCTGTTTGTCGCGCTCAAGCTGGAGACGTTCACCTACTTCATGGTGCTGCTGCTGATCGTGCTGGTGGCGGCCTTCAACATCATTGCGACGCTGGTGATGGTGGTGATGGAGCGGCGCAAGGAGATTGCGATCGTGCGCGCGATGGGCGCGCTGGCAATGTCGGTGGCGTCGATTTTTCTGGTCCAGGGCACGGCGCTGGGCGTAGTCGGCACGGTTTTGGGCAATGGCGCGGGATTCGTGACCGCGTACCTGATAGGCAAGTACCATTTGATTCCTCTGCCGGCCGATATGTTCATGGTGAGCTACCTGCCGGTGGAGCTTAATCCATGGAACTTCATCCTGGTTGCGGGGGCGACGATCGTGTTGTGCATGCTCGCGTCGATTTACCCGGCCTTGCAGGCGGCGAGGCTCTCGCCGGTCGAGGTGATTCGCTATGAGTGAGGCGCGCGCCGCGGCGGCATCGAAAGCGAAACCTGCCAAGGGGTGTCTGATCGAGGTGCGCGGCCTCGACAAGACATTTTATGACGCCGATCGCGAGATTCGCGTGCTGCGCGGTCTCGATCTGACGGTCCAGGCGGGCGAGGAGATCGCGATCGTGGGGCAATCGGGAACCGGCAAATCCACCCTGCTCCATATTATGGGGAGCCTGGAAGAGCCGACCGCGGGCAAGGTTTATTTCGAGGGCGCGGATTTGTTCGCGCTCGATCAGAAATCGCTGGCGGAGTTCCGCAACCTGAAGCTCGGCTTCGTTTTCCAGTTCCATTACCTGCTGGCGGACTTTACCGCGCTGGAAAACGTGATGATGCCGGCGCTGATCAGCCGCATCAACGACGCCGAAGCGAGCCGGCGTGCGGCCGAGATGCTCGAAATCGTCGGCTTGGGCGACAAGCTTGGGCGCCGGCCGGCGGAACTGTCGGGGGGCGAACAGCAACGCGTCGCGGTGGCGCGCGCGGTGGTGCTGCGGCCCAAGCTGCTGCTCGCGGACGAGCCGACCGGCAACCTCGATCCGCATACGGCCGAAGAAGTGCACGAGCTGTTTCACAAGCTCAATCGCGAGCTTGGAATCACGCTGGTTATCGCAACCCATAACGAGCAATTAACCCGCAGCGTCGGGCGTGCGCTGCGGCTCGAGGAAGGGAAGCTGCGCGCCGAACGGCAGGGGCCAGCCCCTGCAGTCAAATGAGCAGCGAAGCCTAATCCCTAACCCGCGCCATCGTGGATGAAGGGAACTATCAGGTTCAGCCGCTTGGGCGGGTTCGGTTTACATGGCGGGAGCGATTGGCTAGTTTGGTCGGCGTTTTTGGTGTGTTTGAGTGACATCCGGAAAATTCAACGCGCGCCCGCCGCGCGCGCCGCTATTTCGCGGGCTGCATCGTCCGTCCCGCAGGTTATTGCCGTCGGCCCGCGCAAAGCGGAAGCCGGGCGGCGCGCTAATCCTGGTGATGCTCGCGGCGTTTACGTTTTCGCTGTTCGCCGCCGCGGTCGCGGTTGCGCAGGGCCCGGCTCCGATAATCTCCAAGGTTGAGATCGCCGGCAATCAACGCGTCGACCAGGACGCGATTCTGATCCACATCACGCAGCAGCCGAACCAGCCGCTTGATCAGACGGTGGTCGATGTGGACATCAAATCGATTTACCGGATGGGCTTTTTCGAATCGGTGACCGCGCGCGTGGAGCAGCGCAACGGCCGCAACGTGCTGGTGTACCGGGTGAAGGAGCGCCCGCAAATTACCGACGTCAAGTTCTACGGGATGAAGGAGATTCGGTCGAACGACGACAAGATCGTCGAGGCGGTGAAGCTGCATCCGGGGGCGATCCTCGATCCGATCGCGGTGAAGGAAACGATCGCCAACGTGACGCAGGTCTACGCGGAAAAGGGCTACACCGACGCCAAAGTGGTCTTCAAGCCGATACCGCAACCCGACAACACGGCGTTCGCCGAATTCGACGTGACCGAGGGAGTGAAGGTCGAGATCACGAAGATCGTGTTCGAGGGCAACAAGGCGTTTTCATCGTCCACTTTGTCCCGCCAGATGGAGACGGCAACCTACAGCAGATTGCTGAGCTGGCTCACCGGATGGGGCGCGCTCGATCAGAAGAAATTGCAGGAGGACGTCGACCGGCTGACGGCGTTTTACTACGACAACGGCTACCTGAACGTGCAGGTTGGGCAGCCGCAGGTGGTGCGCAGCGGCGACCAGATTACGATCGTAATAACCATCGACGAGGGCATCCCGTACCGCGTCGGCCGAATCAACATCGAAGGCAACCTGAAATTTCCGCGCCGCGAACTGCGCAGGCTGCTGACGATCAAGAGCGGGCAACTGTTCCGCGGCTCGACGTTGCAGCGCCAGGTGCTTGCGCTGTCGGATTTCTACTCGAACCGCGGCTACGCGTACGTCAACATCGATCCGCGCACGCAACTGGTCCACACCACCAAGCGAGTCAACGTGGCTTTCGTGATCAATCCGGGCCACGAAGTGCTCATCGACCGCGTCAATATCACCGGCAACACCAAGACCTCGGACAAGGTAATCCGCCGCGAGATCCAGGTTCAGGAACAGGAGCCGTACAGCGCCGAAGAGATCCGGAATTCGAAGCAGCGGCTGGACCGGCTGGGATTCTTCACCGACACCCGCATCACGACCTCGCCGGCGGCGCAGCCCGACAAGATAAACCTCGACGTGAACGTGACCGAGGGCAACACCGCGTCGTTCCAGGTGGCGGGCGGATTCGACAGCTATCAATCGCTGTTCGGCAACTTTACCCTGGGCAACACCAACCTGTTCGGCGGCGGCGAATCGATGATCCTCAACGCGCAGGTCGGCTTCCTGTTTCAGAACTACAGCATCAGTTACACCGAGCCGTGGTTCCTGGACATCCCGCTCGCGGTGGGGCTGCAGTTGTTCGACAACAAAACCTACCTGCTGAGCTTCAACCAGTCGTCGGCAGGCTTCGCCCTGACCACGACCTATCCGCTGACCGAGCTCGGCTTCAAGAAGCTGGGGCCGTTACCGCTCAAGGACGTGCAGGCGGGACTGGGCTACTCGTTTCAGAGCATAGGAATCACGGGGCTGAACCAGTACACGACTTACCAAATCGCACGCTACAAGGGCTACACGCAGACCTCGGAAGTTACCCCGACGATACGCCGCTTCACGGTGGATAATCCGATCGATCCGCGCACCGGCACCGTCGAGAGTCTGAACCTGCAGCTCGGCGGACTCGGCGGCACCAACGATTTCATCAAGGGCGTCGCGCATTTCCGATATTTCTACCCGTTCCTGAAGAGCCAGACGCTGGGAACGTTCGTGGTGTCGCAGGGAATCACCTTCGGCATCGGGACCAACCTGCAAAGCGGGACCGGCGGCGAGCTGCCGCTGTACGAGCGATTCTTTCCCGGCGGCGTCGGCGGTCCCGGCGACGTGCGCGGCTATCAGCTCTATTCGTTGGGACCGCAGGTGACGCTGTACAACAAGAACGGCACTCCGTCCAGCGTCCAGGACATCGGCGGCAGCAAGGAATTGTTGCTGAGCAACGAAATCACCTTCCCGATACTGTCGGGATTGGGAATCCGCGGGGTGGTGTTCAGCGACGCGGGGCAATCGTTCCTGCTCAAGGATTCGATCGCCATCGACAAGCTGCAGGCGTCGTTTGGATTCGGCGTGCGCTGGAAATCGCCGTTCGGGCCACTGGCGGTGGACATCGCTTTCCCGATCAACCCGCGGCCGGCCGACCAGAGCACCGTCTTCGAAATCGGAGCCGGCTCCCCGCTCTAGCCGCGATCGATTTTTTCGGCATTGGGCGGCGATGAGGGCGTGGGCAACTGGATTTGATGCTCGATGAAGTACTATTGTGTATAGTTCACATGCACGAGCGATGCGCCGTGAGGACGCGTCCGAGGCAGGTAGTCAACAGGAGGCTTTCCGGGCTGTATGAGGCAACGGTTGTTCATCGGTGCGTTGTTCGGTGCGTTCCTTGCGGTGATATCCGCGGCAGTTCCCGCGCATGCCGACCTGAAGTTCGCCTATGTTGACGTACAGCGAGCGCTCAATGAGTGCGACGCCGGCAAGCGGGCCAAGGCCGAATTCCAGGGCAAGGTCACGTCGGTGGAGGCGAAACTGCAGCGGCAGCAGAATGAGGTCCAGTCCCTCAAGGATGAAATGGAAAAGAAGGGCATGCTGATGAACCAGGATCAGCGCCAAAGCCTGCAGGACCAGTACATGGAAAAGCTCAAGAACTTCGAGCGCGACTACAAGGACTCGAAGGACGAGTTACAGGCCAAGGACCAGGAGGTCACGGCGAAAATCGTGCATGACCTTGCGCAAGTCATCCGCACGCTGGGAGAGCGCGACGGCTACACGATGGTGATGGAGAAGGGATCGATCCTGTGGGGTGCCCCGGGCATCGATATTACCGACCAGGTAATCCGCAATTACAACGCGATGCACGTGGCGATTGGCTCGGTCGGCGAAGCCGCCGGCGGCGGGGTATCGCGCGCGAGCGTCCAGCGCGAGCAGGCCGGCGCGCCGGCTCCGTCGGATTTCGGCGCGGCGGCGGCCAAGCGGTCGACGATCTCGAAGTAGGCCGCTCAAAACCAGGTGCGCGAAGTAATTCCCGGTGTCTGACGACGCAAAGGTCGCGGAGCTTGGGCGGGTGTTGAGGCTGCTGCCTCATCGCTATCCGTTTCTGCTGGTCGATCGCATCCTGGAACTGGTCAAGGGCCGCATCGTAACCATCAAGAACGTCAGCTTCAACGAACCGTACTTCGCGGGGCATTTTCCGGGTCGTCCGGTGATGCCGGGGGTGTTGATCGTCGAGGCGCTGGCGCAGTCGGGGGCGATCCTGGCGCTCAATGAAGTGGGCGCGGACCCGGCACCCCTGTTCATGCTGACCGGACTGGACAAAGTGCGCTTTCGCCGCCGCGTAATCCCGGGCGATCAGCTGCGGATGGAAGTGAAGATTCTGAAATTTCATCGTCCGTTGTGGCGGATGCAGGCGGTAGCCCGCGTCGGCGACGAATTGGCGGCCCAGGCGGAATTTTCCGCGATGGAAGTCGAGGAGCAAGTCCGATAGCGGGCCGAATCCATCCCTCCGCGGTCATCGACCGGCGGGCCGAACTCGACCCGAGCGTCGAAGTCGGTCCGGGCGCGGTGATCGGCCCGGAGGTCAAGATAGGGGCCGGCAGCGTGATTGGGCCCTGCGCGATGATCGAGCGCAATACCACGATCGGCGAGCGCAATCGCATCTGGCAGTTCGCCGCCATCGGCGCCGAACCGCAGGACCTCAAATTCAAGGGCGAGCCGTCAGTCGTGGAAATCGGCGACGACAACATGATTCGCGAGTTCGCGACCATTCACCGCGGCACCGAAGGCGGCGGGATGATCACGAAAGTCGGCAGTCACACGCTGGTGATGACGTACGCGCACATCGCGCACGACTGCATCATCGGCGACCACGTGATCCTGGCGGCGTGCACGGGGCTGGCCGGCCACTGCGCGATCGAGGAGTACGCGATTTGCGAGGGCCAGGTCGGGGTGCATCAGTTCAGCCGCATCGGCACTCACGCGATCGTGGCGGCAGGCGCCAAGGTGGCGCAGGACGTGCCGCCGTACTCGATGGTGGCGGGAACCGAGCGCGCGCGGCTGGCGGGCGTCAACGAAGTCGGGCTGCAGCGGCGCGGCTTCAAGCCCGAAACGATCGCGGCGCTCAAGTCCGCGATCCGCACGCTGTTTTTCTCGAAGCTGCTGCGCGACGATGCGGTGAAGCAGGTCCTGGACGAGTACGGTTCGGTTGCCGAGGTGCGCCGGCTGGTTGAGTTCATAAACAACTCGAAGCGCGGAGTCGTCGGCCGCGAGCGTGAATAAGCTCGGGCTCATCGCGGGCAACGGCGTCTTCCCGCTCGAAGTGGCGCGCGCCGCACGCCAGCGCGGAATAAAAGTCATCGCCGTCGCGCACCTTAACGAAAGCGATCGCGCGCTCGACTCGGTGGCCGACGAAATCACCTGGATCAAAGTCGGCGAGCTGCAAAAAATAATCGACGTTTTCAAAAGCGCCGGAGTCTCCGAGGCCGCGATGGCCGGCGGCATCTCGCGCGCGCGGCTGAAGGATTCTTTCGCGCCCGATGCCCGCGCGCTCAAGATGCTCGCGGGCATCGGACGCTTCAGCGACGACGCTGTGCTCCGCGGCGTCGCGCGTGAAGTCGAAACCGAAGGAATCAAGATGATCGACCCGCTCCCGATGGTCGAGCATTGGCTCGCGCGCGCAGGCGTCGGCGCCGGACCCGCGCCGACCGCTGCGCAAATCCGCGATCTCGAGCTCGCGTTCGCGGTCGCGCGCCGGATCGGCGCCTACGACATCGGCCAGACGGTCGCGGTCCGCGACGGGATGGTCGCTGCGGTGGAAGCGCTGGAAGGAACCGACGCCGCGCTGCGCCGCGCTGCCGCGCTGGTGGGCGCGGGCCTGGTGGTGGCCAAGGCGGCCAAACCGGGCCAGGACCTGCGCTTCGATCGCCCCGCGATTGGCCCGGCCACGGTGCGATTGCTCGCCGAGATCGGCGCGGCGATGCTGGGCGTCGAAGCCGGGGTCGCGCTGATTCTGGAACGCGAGCGCACGCTCGAGCTCGCGCGCGCGAAAAACGTGACGTTATACGGTTATGCCCAAGCCGGCGGTTGAGCTGCGCGCCGCAGTGATTGGCGCGGGCCGCCTCGGCTCGCTGCACGCGCGCAAGTACGCCGCCATTTCGGGAATCAAGCTCGCACACGTCGTCGATATCGACGCCGGGCGGGCGCGGGCCCTAGCGGCGGAAGTGGGCGCAACGCCGCTGGCCGACTACCGGATGCTGGCGGGCAAGGTGGACTTGGTGACGGTCGCGTCGCCCGGCGTGACGCATCATGAGATCGCATCGGCGATGCTGAAATCGGGCGTCGACGTGCTGCTGGAAAAGCCGATGGCCGAGACGCTGGTCCAGGCGCGCGAACTGGCCGGGCTGGCGTCGATGAGCGGCCGCATTCTTCAGATTGGCCACCTCGAGCGCTTCAATCCGGCGGTCGTCCATCTGCATTCGATCGTGAAAAATCCTCGCTTCGTGGAATGCCATCGGCTCGCGCCGTTCACCGAGCGCGGCACCGACGTGGACGTGGTGCTCGATCTGATGGTGCACGACCTCGACGTGATCCTGTCGGTGGCGCCGTCGGAAGTCGCGTCGCTGGAGGCGGTCGGCGTCGCGATCCTTACCGATCGAATCGACCTCGCCAACGCGCGCATCCGCTTCCAGAGCGGCCTCATCGCCAATCTGGTCAGCAGCCGCGTGGCGGCCCGGCGCGAACGCAAGATTCGCTTCTTCCAGCGCGACGCGTACATCTCGGTCGATTACGAGGCGCGCAGCATCCAGATGTATCGCAGAACTCCGCCGGCGCCGGGCGCGCAGTTCCCCACCATCTCGGCGGAGCAGATCGATTTCGGTGAAGGCGATCCGCTCGCCGACGAGGTCAATGCGTTCGTCGATTCCGTTCGCAGCAGGTCCACCCCGGCCGTCAGCGCCGAGGACGGACTGCGCGTGATGGAACTGACCGAGAGAATCAAGGAAGTGATGCTGACGGATTCGGTCGCGCCTTGACGCTTCCCGTCCGCTGCGACAGCATCGATTTGTGATACGTCCGCTCAGGCACAAGCTGCTCGCCGGTTTGGTGCTCGCAGCCGGCGCCGCTGCGTTTCTCATCTTCTTCGCGGCCCCGGATTGCACAACGGTGACCGGCAGCAACGAAGTTACCATCGACGTGTCCGCGATGCGTCCCGGCAGCGCGCGCCTTTTCTCTTACACCGACGACGCGGGCAAGCGGCTGCGCTTCGTGCTCGCGCGCGGGCGCGACGGCAAGTTGCGCTCGGTGTTCGACGCATGCCGCCAGTGCTCCGCGTTCCATCGCGGCTACCGGGTGGTTAAGGGCGAACTGATTTGCCGGGTGTGCGGCAATCACTACCCGATCGATCGGATGACTGAAGGCAAGGCGTCATGCGTGCCTGTCGGCTTGCCGCACGAGGACGATTCCGGAATCGTCCACATCAAGACCGCAGACCTCAAAGCCGCAAGCGCGCTCTTCTGACTATTTGAGTAGCTATTGCAAGATCATGGTTGATATTCGCTCGATCGGATTGGCAACGGATATATAGCCAACAGGGATACAATATGAGTATTCACTGTGACCTCAGATCTTTCGCCATCATCGTTGCAACGACGGCGAGCCTGTTCGCGGCCGGCGGATGCCACCGCGGCTCGACCCGGGCGGCGCGCCCGCTTTGAGCTGCCTCACCGATACCAGGCTCGTCGATCAGAACGGCAACCAGATCTCGCTCGCGTCGCTCAAGGGCAAACCGCTGGTGGTGGATTTCATCTATACCTCGTGCGCGGGGGAGTGCCGGATGGAGACGGCGAAGTTCGCAAATATCGCGCAGCGGCTGGGGCCCGACCTCGGTTCCAAGATCACGCTCGTTTCGATCACTGTCGATCCCGAGCATGACGGCCCCAAGCAATTGCTCGATTACGCACGTAAGCAGGGGGCGGACGAGAAAGGATGGTATTTCCTGACCGGAGCTCCCCGGGACATCGACAAAGCGCTGGCGGGTTTCGAGCTCACCCGGGAAGTCATGCCGGACGGTTCGGTCGGCCACCTGGTCGATATGATGCTGCTGGGACCGGACGGGCGGTTGGTGCGTGAATACAACGGCGATATCGTAAAAGCCCAGGATATCGTCGATGACGCCAGAAAGAGCCTGAACCAGAGTTGAGAGACGCAGCATGAGGCGAGCAATCATTCTCGGCTCCCCGCTTGCCGCGATTATAGTGCTGGCATATCTGTGGTCGACGCTTCGGCGGTTCGTCGGTGGATGACGGCGGCCCGCGCGCGATGATGTGCATCGCGGGTCATTGCTGCTGCGCGAGGCGGACGGGGGCGCACACTCTCGCGGCCAACGGGGCGCAGCATCGTTTGACGCTCGATCCAAGCCAGTTCATCGGTCCGGTAAAGCAAGCGTACGAATTTGCGCAGAAAAATCCCACGCTGCTGGCGCAACTGCATTGCTATTGCGGATGTGACGTAAGCAACGGTCATCAGAATCTGCTCGATTGTTATCGCGACCGCCATGGCGAGACCTGCCAACTCTGCACCGAGGAGGCCTTGCTGGCCCAGCAGATGTCGGAGCAGGGTTCAACGGTGGATCAGATACGCGACGCGATCCGCAGGCGGTTGGTTCCCGCCAGATGAATCACACGGGCGGGGCTATTTGCGCCGTCGCGTTTTTCAATCACAATCCCTTCGATGCCGTTGAATGCCGAAGCGCCGCCGCTTGATCAACGCCTGAAAGAGACCAAACGCCCCCGCCGCATCATGATCGTTGCCGGCGAGGCGTCGGGCGATCTTCATGGCGGCGATCTGGCGCGCGAAATTCTCGCGCGCGATCCGTCGTGCGAGCTGTTCGGAATTGCGGGCGAGAAGATGCGCGCGGCCGGGGTGCGCGCGATCGTCGCCACCGAGGACATCCACGGGCTGGGACTTCTGGAACTGGCCTCCACCATTGGGCGCACGATCGGCGCGTTTCGCGCTCTGCGTCGAATCATCAGGCGGGATAAGCCGGACCTTGTGATCCTGATTGACTACGCGGAGTTCAACCTGATGCTCTCCGGCACGGCCCGGCGCGCGGGCGTGCCCGTGCTCTACTACATCACCCCGCAGGTCTGGGCGTGGCGTCGCGGCCGAATCGACAAGCTGGTGGATCGCGCGGACCGCCTCGCGGTGGTGCTGCCGTTCGAGGCCGAGCTATTCCATCGCGCGGGCGAGCGCGTTTCATTCGTAGGCCATCCGCTGCTCGATCGGATCGCCACGGTCCACAGCCGCGAGGAGACGCTCAAGCGCCACGGATTCCCGCCGCGCGCGCGAATCATCTCGATCCTGCCGGGCAGCCGGCGCGCCGAAGTTCGCTACCTGCTGAATCCGATGGTCAAGGCGGCGCGGATTGTCGCGCGCGATCATGACCTTGAAATAGTGCTCGCGCTGGCGCCGACCCTGACCCCCGCCGAACTCGCCGAGGTCGGACGCACGGACCTGGCCGGAATCAGGATTGTCGAGCGCGACACCTACGACCTTGTCGCGGCGAGCGAGCTCGCGCTGGTCGCGTCGGGGACCGCCACGCTGGAGACGGCGCTGCTCGGATGCCCCGAAGTTATCGCCTACAAAGTGTCGCCGCTTACCTATATCCTAGGACGGATGCTGGTGACGGGAGTCGATTTTATCGGGATGCCGAATATCCTGGCGGGCCGCCAAATCGTGCCCGAGCTGATCCAGGGCGGCGTGACTGCGGACAAGCTGGTGCGAGCCGCCGAGCCGCTCTTGAGCCGCACCATACGCGCGGAAACGGTGGCCGCGCTCAAGGCCTTGCGCGAGAAGCTCGGATCACCGGGAGCGGCGGGACGAGTCGCGGCGATCGCGCTCGAAATGATCGCGTCCAGGATGCCCGCATGAAGCTGCTTACCCCGATGCAATGGCGGCTGTTCGGCTACCTGCGCCGATACCTGTTCCCGTACGTGCTCTTGCTTGGAATCGCGATGGGCGTGCTGTCGGCGGCGACCGGCGGGGTCCCAATTCTCGTGAAGTGGGTAGTCGACCTGGGCACTAGTCTCGGAACCGCTCATCAGTTCGATGCGCGCAGTGCCTTGAAGCTGCGTGAATATTCGCTGGTGCTCGCGGGATTATTTTTGCTCCGAGCGCTCGGCAATTTTTCCGACGACTACTTGAGCGCATACATCGCCCAGAAGCTGACGATGGACATCCGGGCGGATCTGAACGAGAGCCTGCAACGCCAATCGCTGAGTTTCTTCAATCGCACGCCGACGGGCGTGATGGTCTCGCGGGTAATCAGCGACGTGGGCCTGGTGATGTCGAGCCTGAGCAGCGGCTTGTTTTCGTTCGTCGCCGGCGGCATGTCGCTGGTCGCGTTGCTGCTGATCGCCTTTAAAATCGATTGGCAGCTCGCGATCATCGCGTTCGTCGGTTTTCCAGTCGTGGTGCTGCCGATCGTCGGTCTTTCCAAGAGAGTCCGCCGCGAAACCAAGAATCAGCAGAAACAATTGAGCGGTTTGCAGTCGCTGCTGGTTGAAACCTTCCAGGGAAACCGCGTGGTCAAGGCGTTCGGGATGGAAGATTACGAGCGCGCGCGTTTCAACCGCGAGCTCAAGCGGCTGTTCCGAATCTTCATGCGGGTGGCGCGGATCAAGGCCATCACCGGACCGCTGATCGAGGCGATGGGGGCGTTCGCGGTCGTCGCGGTGGTTTGGTGGGCAGTGGGATCGCTGCAGGCGGGCACGCGCACGCTGGGTCAATTCGCGGGTTTCTTTGCGGTTATGATTCTCGTGTACCCGCCGTTCAAAAGCGTCAGCAAGACCAACAACACTATCCAGCAGGGGCTGGCCGCGGCCGAGCGCGTCTTCGAGATGATGGATATGCCGAGCGATGTTCCCGACGATCCCGACGGAATCGAGCTGCGGCCCGGCCCGCACGGCGTTGCGTTCGAGAACGTCAGTTTCCGATACGGCGACGAATGGGTGCTGCACGATATCACCCTCGAGATCGGCGTTGGCAAGGTCGTAGCGCTGGTCGGGATGAGCGGCGGCGGCAAATCCACGATGGCCGATCTGATTCCGCGCTTTTACGACGTGCAGCAAGGACGCGTCACGGTTGACGGCATCGATGTGCGCAAGCTGCGGCTCAAGTCGCTGCGCGCGGAAATCGGCCTGGTCACCCAGAGCACCTTTCTGTTCGACGACACGATTCGCGCCAATATCGCCTACGGCAGCAGCGACAAGCATCTCGAGCGCGTAATCGCGGCAGCCAAGCTCGCCAACGCCCACGACTTCATCATGCGGCTGCCCAACGGTTACGAGACGATGGTGGGCGAGTTGGGCGTGCGCATGTCAGGCGGCGAGCGCCAGCGAATCGCGATCGCGCGCGCGCTGCTCAAGGACGCGCCGATTCTGATTCTCGACGAAGCAACCTCGTCGCTGGATTCGGCGGCCGAACGCTCCGTGCAGGAAGCGCTCGAGCACCTGATGGCGAACCGCACCACGCTGGTGATCGCGCATCGGCTGTCCACCGTGCGCCGGGCGGACCGGATCGTCGTGGTCGTTCACGGCCGGATAGTCGAAGATGGAACGCACGAGGAATTGTTTGCGCGCGGGCAGGAGTACCGAAAGCTCTACGACCTTCAATTCATGTCCCCCGAGGATTTGGCCGGTAATGGCGGCCTCGTCAACTGACGCTCGCCGATCGTAAATTCGACTCGTCAAGTGTGCGGATCGGGCAGCCTTCGATGTTAACCGCGCTGTACAACTTGTTGTGGTATCCGGCGCTGCCGTTTGCGCTGCTCGCCGCGCATCCGGCCAGCATGCGCGACTTTCGCGAGCGGATGGGCCAGGGCGATTTTCCCGATACCGCGGGCGCACCGCGAATCTGGATTCATGCGGCTTCAGTCGGCGAGATCGAAGCGATTCGGCCGGTCGCCAACGGCCTGCTCGATCGCTATCCGGGCGCGGTCATCGCAATCACCGCGATGACCGCGGCGGGGCGTGAGGCGGCGATGCGCCGAATCCCGCGGGCGGCGGCGTGGATGCTCGCGCCGCTGGACAATCGGCGCGCGGTGCGGTCCTTTCTGGAGCGCGTGCAGCCGGGCATCGTGCTGATCGCCGAGACTGAAATCTGGCCGAACTACTTCATCGAATCCGCGCGGTCGGGCGCGGCGATCGCGGTGGTCAACGGCCGGATGTCGGAGCGATCGTTGCGCCGCTACCTGCATGCGCGCAGTTTGTTTGAAGATGCGCTCGGACGGGCTGCCTTGATTCTGACGCAGAGCCGCGAAGACGCGGATCGTTACGCGAAGTTCGATCTCGCGGCAAAAGTGGTGGTCACCGGCAATACCAAAATCGAAGCGGCGGGTTCGCAGGCGGCTAATGAAGAAACAATTCGCCCCGAGCTGATGGCGTTTGGATCCGGGCGGAAACTTTTTATCGCGGGATCGACCGCCGCCGGCGAGGACGCCGTGATTGCGGACGCTTATCGTGAACTGCGGATGAACTTTCCCGAGCTCGCACTGACGATCGCGCCGCGCCATCTCGAGCGCACGCCGGACATCGAAAAGGCGCTGCATGCGGCCTCGCTCGACTACGTGAAGGCGTCGGAACTCGATTCACCCGGCGCGGCACAAGACGCAAACGTTTTGATCCTCGACACCATGGGCGAGCTGCGCAGCTTCTATCGCCGCGGATCGATCGCGTTCGTCGGTGGCAGCCTCGCACCGGGACGCGGCGGGCAAAACCCGGCCGAGCCCGCGTTGGCCGGGGTCCCGGTCCTGATCGGTCCGTATCACGAGAACCAGCAGCAGCTAGTGTCGTCGCTGGTCAGTTCCGGCGGCGCACGAATCGTCAAGAACGCACGCGACGTAATCAGCGAGACTTCGCAATGGCTAGCCGACGATCAGGCGCGACAGCGTGCGGGCCAACGCGCGCTCGCCACAGTGAGCGCGGAATCGGGCGGCGCACGGCTCGCCTTGAAGCAGCTCGAAGGGCTCATTAATCTCGGCTGACCGATGCCCTCCAGCGAGCCGAGTCCGAATCGCCCACGAATCGAGCGATTGTGGCGGCGGGATCTTCCCGTTCCATTTCTTCCAATTTGGCTTCCGCTCGCGGCGGTGGCGGGATTCTACCGGGTCGGGGTCGCCGCGCGTCATCTGTACTGGCGGATGATGAAACGGCAGGCGCCGGTGATGACGGTAAGCGTTGGCAATCTGACCGTCGGCGGAAACGGCAAGACGCCATTCACGCTGTTTCTCGCCAGGCGCTTGCAGAGCCGCGGCTTGCGCGTCGGAATCGTGAGCCGGGGCTACCGGCGCCCGCGATCCAAAGCGCGCGCCGAGCTTGTGGCTGATGGCGGCGCCTTGAAAATCTCGCCGGAAGACGCAGGCGACGAACCGGCGATGATGGCAAAGTCGTTCACCGGTCCGATTGCGGTTGCGCGCCGGCGCATCGACGGCATCGAGCTGCTAAACAAACTCGGTCCGCTCGACGCGGTGATCCTGGATGACGGCTTTCAGCACGTGCGCTTGAATCGCGACGTGGATCTGGTGCTGGTGAGCAACGAGCGCGGCTTCGGCAATGGCTGGATGATCCCGGCGGGACCGATGCGCGAACCCATCCGCGCGGCCCGCCGCGCAGACGCGATCGTGGTGATGAACTTCGGAACCGGCGCGTCGGCGATTCGACCGTCGCAGATGAAAAAGCTCGCCGGGCGCAAGATACTTCACGCGTCGGTGCGGCCGCGCGCCTTTTTGGTCACCGAGAACGGGGTGTGGCGCGAAACTCCGCTCGGACTGGGGGGACGACGCGTGCTGGCGGTAAGCGGACTGGCGGATTCAAGCGGGTTCTACGCGATGCTGCGTGAACTCGACGTGGACCTGGTCGGCGTTTTCGATTATCCGGACCATCACGCCTACACCAACGCTGACTGGCAGGCTATGGTCAATGCGATGCGCGACACCGACCTGGTCGTCACCACCGAGAAGGACCTGGTCAAGCTTGAGCGGTTTCCGTTCCCGCGCGATTCGCTATACGCTCTCAGGCTTGAAGTGACGATGGATGCGGACGATGCGCGCGCGCTCGACGAGCTGATACTGAGCCGCATCACCGCGCGATCGGCGGCGGATGCATAGCAGACGAAAGCAAATGGCTGGAGGATTTCCGCGATGGCGCTGAGTCAGGAATTGCTCGACATCCTAGCGTGCCCGAAATGCAAGGGCGACCTGCATCTCAACGACAAGCAGGACGGCCTGGTCTGCGGCGCTTGCAGACTCGAGTATCCGGTGCGCGACGACATTCCAATCATGCTGATCGAGGAAGCCAAGCCAATCGCGTGAAATCTCGGCGGCGCGCGGCCAGCCTGCCTGAAGCAACGAAAAAAATGAAAACGAGCGAGGCGACGCGCGCCCGCCAGTTCGCATGGCTCGCGATGGGCATCTACATCGCCGGGCTCGGCATCTCGGCAACGCTTCGGGCGCAGGGCGACTTCAACGTTTACTATCGCGCGGGCCATCGCGTGCTTCACGGCCTCGCGATCTATCCCCCCGCCGACTCCGATCGATTTCTCTACGCGCCGGTTTTTGCCATCTTGTTCGCGCCGCTCGCCGCCCTCCCTCGCCATGTTGCGCAATTTGTTTTCTTCGTGGTCAACGCATTCTCGTTGATCGAATTGATCCTTGGCGCGGGCGTAATTCTGTTCGGCCGTGAGCGCCGATTGCCCGCCGCGCTGATCGTCGTCCCGGTGTTGCTGTCATTCCGGTTCATCGGCAACAACATCGAGCACGGCCAGATAAATCTTCCGACCCTGGCGTTGATTGTGTGGGTAATCATTTACGCCGGCGAGTCGCGCGACGGATGGGCGGGCCTGATGCTTGCGGCGGCGATACTGATAAAGCCGTTCGCGGTGTTGGCCGCGCTTCATCTTGCGATTCGGCGGCGCTTCGGCGCGCTCGGATGGGCGGTGGCAGCGGGGATCGCGCTTGCCGTCGTGCCAATCGTGATCTTCGGGCCGCGCGGATGGGTCGATCAAACCGGCGCATACCTGAACGCGGTCGCTTCGATGACGAATCGATATCGCACGATGCTCACGAACCAGTCTGCCGTGTCGGCGGCCGCGCGCCTGATGAGCCTTCGCATTGGCGCCGGCGCGGAAACCTCGGCGGTTCCAACAATTGTTGGAATGGGCCTCGAAATAGTTTTGGTCGCGGCAGTGTCGCTCTGGGAAGCGATGAGCCGTGAGCGCGGAAATCTCACGAGCCACCTCGCGCTCTGCGGCCTGTTCTGCCTGATGCCCTCGATCGCGCCGATTTCGTGGAAAAGTTACTACGCGGCGATGCTCGTGCCGTACATGGCTCTGACCGCGGCGCTTTGGACCGATCGAAACCGCGGCGAGCGCGCGCCCATTTCGGTGTGGACGCTGTTCGCGCTTTCCGTGTTGCTCAATCTTGCTCCGGGGAATTATTTGAACCGGATCGCCCTCTTCTACTCCGCGCATTTCTTTTCGTCGTTGCTCACGCTCGCCGCCGTGTTCGCATTGTGGCTTCGAAACGGTAACGAGGCCGCCCAGGCGTGAGAGCGCGCTCGAAAATGAATTGGCGCCGCGATCCGAACTTTTCGGCGTTCAGGATCGGACGCCGGGAGCTCGTGATCCGTCGCGATATCGCCGGTCATGCCGCCGAGATCGTGCAAAAGCTCGACGAGCTTAAGTCGGCGGCGGATGCGGGCGCGGGAAATCGCCAGAGCGGATTTCGGCTGAAGCTGGCAGGCGGGCTCGAGATTTTCGCGCGCCGGGGGCGTCGCGGCGGAATGATCGGATCGATCCTCAGCGACGTTTACGTTGGCATCACGCCGCGCCCGTTGAATGAACTCGCCGTGGCGGTTGAAGCGATGCGGCGCAGAATTCCCGTGGCGGAACCGATGGGCGCCATGATCGAATGGATCGGCCCCGCTCTCTATCGCGGATTTTTTCTGACTCGTGCGCTGCGCGGGATGACGCTATGGGAGTTCGTGAAGACGGACGACGATCCGATCGTTCGCGGTCACGTTCTCGCGCAGGCGCGCGCAGCGATCGAGGCGATGCACGACAAGGGGCTGTTCCATGCCGACCTCAATCTGCACAACATCCTGGTGACGCAAACCGGCGAGAGCTTCAGCGTGACCATTATCGACCTCGACAAGGCGCGGCTGTTCGATACGCCGTTGCCGGCAGCGATGCGCCGGGCGAACGCGGCGCGCTTGATACGGTCTGCGCGCAAGCTCGATCCGTCGGGGCAATATATCGACGCCGCGGCGCTCGCGATTCTGCTGGGGTGACAGCGCGCGACAGCGGAGCGCGGCCTTAACACTGGCTACCCGTGCCAACGGGTGGGCGCGTGACTATTCGCGCTTGAGCGCGATCGCCTCGATCTCGATTCGCGCGTTGCGCGGCAGCGCCGCCACCTGCACAGTCGAGCGCGCCGGATACGGCGGATCGAAATGCTCTCCGTACACCCGGTTGACGATCGCGAACTCGGCGAGATCGATCATGAAGATGGTGGTCTTGACCACATCGACGAAATCGAGGCCTGCGGCAGCGAGCACCTCGCCGAGGTTCTGGAGCGCGCGCCGGGTCTCGAATTCGATACCGCCTTCGACCAGCACGCTCGACGCCGGGTCGAGACCGACCTGCCCCGAACAAAAAACCAAACCGTGTTGCTCGACCGCCTGCGAATACGGACCGATCGCGGCCGGCGCCTGCGTGGTGTGAATCGAGTTTTTCATAAATTGCGATTGCCGTTGAGCTGGCCCAGGCGCGACACGCGCATGACGCCGTCGATCGCGCCGATCGAGTTCATCAGGTTGTTCAATTGGCGGGCGCTGGTCACGCTCACCTCGAAGACCGCCAGTGCGCGTCCGTCAGCGGCGTGAGTCTTCACTTCGGCGGTCGATATATTCACGCCCGCCGAGGCGATCGCCTTGCTCATCGCGGCGAGCAAGCCCGGCTGATCAGCGCATAGCACTTCGAGCCGAATCGACCGCGGCGCCTCCTCGCCGTCCTTCCATACCACCGGCACGCGCCGATCGGGGTCGGTGTTGAGCGCATGTGCGCATCCCGCGACGTGCACCGTAACCCCGCGTCCGCGCGTGATGAAGCCGGTGATCGCCTCGCCCGGGAGCGGATTGCAGCATCGCGCGAATCGCACCAGCATGTCGCCGACGCCCGAGACCACGACCGCGCTGCTGGCGGATTTGCGCGCTTCCTTGGCGGCGCGCTCTCTTTGCGCGGGCCCGAGCGGTGTTGGCGGTTTCTCGGGACGATAGAGTTTCAGCTCGGCGGGCGTCAGCAGTTTCGCGAGCAACTGCGCAGGCGTGATTATTCCGTAGCCGACCGCGGCCAGCAGGCTTTCGACGTCGCGCTGCGAGAATTCCGCCAGCACTGCGTCGAGGCGCTTGCTCGATTTAAGCTGCGTGACGCTGAGCTTGACCGGTTCGAGCTCGCGATCGAGCAGCGAGATTCCGAGATCGCGGGAGCGTTCCGCCTGTTGATTGCGCAGCCATTGGCGGATGCGCGATTTCGCGCGCGCGGTGGCCGCGTAGTTGGTCCAATCCTTGCCCGGCACCTGCTTGTCGGAGGTCAGCACCTCGATCGTATCGCCCGAACGAAGCCGGTAGCGCAGCGGCACCATCCGTCCGTTCACGCGCGCGCCGGCGAGATGGTTGCCGACCTGAGAATGGATCCGGTAGGCGAAATCGATCACGGTCGAGCCCAGCGGAAAATCGAAGACGTCGCCCTTGGGGGTGAAGACGAAAACTTCCTCGGGAAACAGATCGTCCTTGACGGTGGCGAGAAATTCCTGAGGGTCCTTGAGATTCTGCTGCCATTCGATCAGCCGCCGCAACCATGCAAAGCGCTCGGTCTCCTTGAGCTCCCTGGAGTTGCCGTCCTTGTAGCTCCAGTGCGCCGCGATTCCCTCCTCGGCCACCTTGTGCATCTCGCGGGTGCGAATCTGCACTTCCATCCGCTGGCCGCGCGGACCGATCACGGTGGTGTGCAGCGACTGATACATGTTGGCCTTGGGCAGCGCGATGTAATCCTTGAAGCGGCCGGGCACCGGCTTCCAATTGGCGTGCACGACGCCGAGCGCCTCGTAACATTCGCGCAGCGTGTTCACGATGATGCGGAACGCGACCAGGTCGTAGATTTCCTCGAAGCTGAGCCCCATCTCCTGCATCTTGGAGTGAATCGAAAAGAAATGTTTGGGCCGGCCGGTGACCTCGGCCGTGACCCCGTTGTCGGACAGGCGGCGCGACAGGATCTCGATGACGTTGGCGATGTACTCCTCGCGCTCTTTGCGTTTGGCGGCGACAAAGGCCTTCAGCGTCTGGTATGCGGTGGGATTGAGATAGCGAAACGCCAGATCCTCGAGCTCCGACTTGAGCCAGTAGATTCCGAGGCGATGAGCGATCGGAGCGTAAATTTCCATCGTCTCGCGCGCGATCTCCTGCTGCCGGTCGGGCGCGAGATGGTCGAGCGTGCGCATATTGTGCAGCCGGTCGGCAAGCTTGATCAGCACGACGCGGATGTCGTGGGCCATCGCGATGATCATCTTGCGGAAATTCTCGGCCTGCTTTTCCTCGCGGCTCTGGAAGGTGACCTTCGAGACCTTGGTCACTCCGTCGACCAGTTGCGCGACCTCGGCGCCGAAAGCCGTCTGCACCTCCGCCAGCGAGGCGTGGGTATCCTCGACCACGTCGTGCAGCAAGCCGGTGACGATCGAAGGCACGTCGAGCTTGAGCTGAGCGATGATCATCGCGACGTTGAGCGGATGGGTGACGTAGGGCTCGCCCGATTCGCGCTTCTGTTCGAGATGCATCCGCGCCGAGTAGTCGTACGCGCGCCGGATGAGCCCGATGTCGGCCTGTGGATTGTAGCTCTGCACCCGCCCGATGAGGCCGGCGAGTTGGTCCGGATCGCTTTGCGCTAACTCTTCCACGGCGCGAATTCGCCGCGCAGGCGGCCGACCTTGAGCCGCTCTGCGTTTACGATCGTTTCCAGCCGCGCGACGGATTCATGAAGCTGGGCGTTGACTATCAGATAGTCGTATTCGGGATAGGCGCGGGCTTCGTCGCGCGCTTTGCGAAGCCGGTGCTGAATCTTCGATTCTTCCTCGGTGGCGCGCCCGCGCAGGCGCCCCTCGAGTTCGGCGAAGGTCGGCGGCAGAACAAAGATCGCGACCGCATCGCCGGGATATATCGCGCGAATCTGGCGCGCGCCCTGGATGTCGATGTCGAGCAGGATGTCCCGGCCCGAAGCGATTGCGGCGTCCAGCGGCGCGCGCGGCGTGCCGTATGAAGACTCGAACACCCGAGCCCATTCGGCGAATTCGCCCGACGCTTGCCTGCGTTTGAACTCTTCTTCGCTCACAAAGCTGTAATCGATTCCGTCCGCCTCGCCTCCGCGCGGCGCCCGCGTGGTCAAGGATACCGAAAACTCCAGCCCAGCGATGGCGTCGCGCGCGGCACGCGAAATCGTGGTCTTGCCGGCCCCCGAAGGCGCCGAAAGGATAAAAATTATACCGCGCCTGGGCGGCAAAGAATCACCTGATTTCAACGCTATAGAAGCCATCGACCGGGTGCAAAGGCCCCTTTAGTATACCTTATTCGACGTTCTGGACCTGCTCGCGCATCTTTTCCGCTTGCGCCTTCACCTCGACCGTCACTTGAGAAAGCGCCGCGTTCTGCGACTTCGAACCCATCGTATTTACTTCGCGGTTGATTTCCTGGAGCAGAAATTCAATCGACTTCCCGACCTGCCCCTTGCGCTTGAGCAGCGCCTTGAGGCCGTCAAGATGGGTGCGCAGACGCAGAATCTCTTCGCTGATATCGCCGTGCTGCGAGGCGGACGACGCCTCGTCATAGAGGCGTTTCTCGTTGACCGGCAGGTCTTGCAGGAGTTCGCGAATCCGCTTGTGAAAATTTTCCATTATCTCCGCGCGCGTCTGCTCGGCCAGCCGTTCAATTTTAGGGACCGCCGCTTCGATGGCGCGGACCCGCTCGGCGAAATCCTTGTGCAGGCCGCGCCCTTCGCGCACCCGCTCGGCATCCAGCGCTTTCAACGCGCGAACCAAAGCCTTTAGGCCGAGCCTGAATGCCGCGCCCGAGCCGTGCTCCTCTTCCTCGACGACGTGAAAAATTTCAGGCCGGTTGAGGATCGATCCAATGTCCGGATTGCCGTTGAGCCGAAGCTGCTTGCCGAGACGGCGCAATTCGGCAACGTACAAATTCGCCAGCCGATCGTTCACTTCGAGCCGCACCGGCGCAGGCCTCAATGCGACCGACTTGATAAAAATCTCGACCCGTCCGCGCGCCACGACGTTCTGTACGGCTTTGCGAATCTCGGCCTCATGCTCGCCCCATCCGCGCGGCACCGTCAGCTTGAGTTCGAGAAATCGCTGGTTCAGCGCGCGCACCTCGGCAATCACGCGAGTGCCGTCCTGCTCGGCGACAGCTCTGCCGAAGCCGGTCATGCTTTTCATATAACACCGCCCATTTGTTACCTTCTTCCGGCGTTTTTCATAGCCACGCGCGATAGAGCGCGAGCGTCCGCGCCGCCATCTTCTCCATCGAATAATTTTCCACGGCGCGGGCGCGCGCCGCCGCGCCCATCTGCGATCTGAGCGCGGGCGACTCGGCCAGCCGGCCGATCGCCGACACAATACTATCGGGGTCGGCGGGCGGCACGAGGATTCCGGTGCGATCGTGCTCGACCACTTCGCAAAGGCCGCCGACGCGGCTGGCAATCATGGGGAGCGCGCTCGTCATGGCTTCCAGAGCGGCGATGCCGAGCCCTTCTTGCAGCGACGGCATCGCGAACGCGTCCGACGCCCACAGCAGTCCGCGAGGGTCGTCGATTCTGCCGAGCAGCTTGACCCTTTCAGCACATCTCAGATGCACGATCAGGTGTTCGAGGTCTGTGCGAATCGATCCGTGGCCCGCGATGAAGCATCTCAGCTTGATCGAGGGCGCGGCCGAGGCGAGCGCGGCGACGGCTTCGATGAGATAGCGATGGCCCTTGCGCGGCTCGAGCGCGCCAAGCGCAGAAATCACGAACTCGTCGCCGGATAATCCGAGCGCGGCGCGCGCCTCGAGGCGTTGCGCTGGAGTCGGCGGGTGGAAGCGGGCGCAATCGACGCCGCTTGGAACGATGTGAGTGCGCCGGCGATCGACGCCCGCGGCGGCGAGCGAATCGGCAACGGCGCCGGAGATCGCGACCACGCCATCGACCGCGCGATTGTACAGGTACGGCGCGAAAACGCGGTTGGGCCTGTAGTCCATCCGGCGCGTAACGACCAGCGCGCGGGCGAAACCGCGCGCAAACGGCGCCATCGAATGCGCACGCGAGGTATGGAAATGAACGACGTCGTAACGTTCACGTTTGAGGATCGCGCGCAGGCGTATGCCGGCCGCGAGGTCGATAGCATTGCGGATGCGCAGCGGATGGCATCTTATGCCCGCGGCGGTGGCCCGCTCCCAGAGCCGTCCCGCGGGATCGCAAATCAGCTCCGCGCGATGGCCCGCGGCGGCCAGGGCGATCGTCAAGCCCAGCACCTGGGTCTGGCCGCCGGCGAAGCCGAGTTCGGGATCGACGCCGGCGATGCTCAACGCCGGGGCGTCAACGGTGTCGCTAGTGGGATGCACCTGGATGGGGTCGTCAGGTTGAGCAGTCGGCGTCATCTTGGCCCGGATTTCCGTTCTCCAAGTTAACCGTCAATTTGAAAAAATGCGAACGACACCGAATTGAATGCGGAACCCACCGGGGGTTGCAGGGGTGACCCCTGCACGCAGTGTTAAGGCCGCCCGCCGTTGGCGGGCTTCCGATGGCACTGTGGCCAGTATTTAGAGGCTGCGCGCTCCGTTGTCGCGCGCGGGCGCTGCCGCGGCATCTCGATGACAGCGCGGGCGGCCTTTCTATTTCTTCGGCGCGACTCCGGTACAACCCAGCTTCACGGTCTGCGGCGCGGAAAGCGCGTTGTCGTTAATCGTCAACTTCCCCGTATATCTAATCTTGGCCGGCGGTGTGCACGTGACCTGGACTTTGCAACTCTGCCCCGGGGCAAGCGTGCCGGTGCATTCGCTCCCTGGCACTAGCTGGAAGGTCGAAGGCGATGCGGATTCCAGTTTCATGATCACCGGCAGCGCCTTTTTCCCTTTGCCGGCATTCTTGATCGTTACCGTCGCAGGTTTGCTGATCGTATTCTCCGTGACCTTTTTGAACCTCACAATCTGGGGAGAGATCGTGAGCTTCTCCTTCACCGGCGTGGGGGTCGCAGTCGGCGTCGCGGTTGAGGTCGCAGTAGCCGTAGCAGTCGTCGTGGCAGTCGGAGTTGCGGTCGCCGTCTCAGTGGGCGTCGATGTCGAAGTTGCGGTTGCAGCGGCTGTGTTGGTTGGCGTCGCAGTTGCCGTCGCCGTCTCAGTGGGCGTCGATGTTGAAGTCGGCGTTGACGTCGACGTCGCAGTAGCCGTCGAACTTTCTGTGGCGGTCGCCGTGGCCGTTTGAGCCGATGTTGCGGTAGCCGTTGACGTTGGGGTTGCGGTCGAGGAGCCCGTGGCGGTCGCAGTCGCTGTCGCGGTCGCGGTCGCTGTGTCTGTGGCTGTCGCTGTTGGCGTGGACGATGGTGTGTTGGTTGCCGTAGGCGTCGGCGATGCGGTTAACTGCCCGAATGCCACCTCAAACGCAATCGGATACCCGTTGCACGCAAGTCCGCCTGTGTGATCGTCGTAGGTCCACGCATACTGATGCGGGCACGCATTGGAGAATATCTCGTAATACGGCGTGTCCCCCGCATTCGTGCCGTCGCCCGCGGCCCACAGCGCCGCCGCCTCCCACTCCGGGTTAAGTGGCGATCCGGTACCCTCGAAAAAGCCGCTGATGGTGTCGTACGAGCCCAGACCGACGATCGGCGCGGGGAGGGTGGTTGCGTTGGAACCCAAGGGAAGGCATGCGACCCCGGTGTTGACGCCCGTCGCGGCGACGCAGGTATAAACCGGACTAGATGAATATCCCCCGCAATGTTTTCCTTCGTCCGAAGTCGAGGCACAATCGTTCGGCGGCTGTACCGTCGGCGTTCCTCCGCCGTTGGCTGTCGCGCAGATTCCGACCCAAGACGGCAAACCGGCGATTCCGGTCACGGTGGGGCCAACCAGGCATTCCTCGCCCGGCGCGCAATCGATATCGCCCCAGCAAGTCGGCGTTCCCTGGTTGCCGGAGAACATCGTCACGCCAACGTAGCTGCTGCTCACGGCTCCACTGTCGTTCGCCGCGTCGTACATGTCTTCATACCAGGAGCCGTCCGCGCTGAAGCCGATGCTGTGGACGCTGCCACTGGGAATCGGGGTCCCGCATTCAAGACTTGTCACGCCCGGCGCACTGACCGGCAATGGATAACTGGCGCCGCATAGCTTGCCTGGGCCGTTGCAGCCGATTACGCAGGTAAAGCCCCCGCTGCACGACGAAGGATCAGCACCCGTCGGGCAAGCTTCGCATTCGCCTGTCGCACATGCTCCGCCACCGCACGTGCCGGTGCCGGTCGGCGGTTCGATTACCTGCAGCAAGCTCGGACACACAGCGTTGAGGTCGGTGTTGCAGGCGGTCGAGGCACAGTCAGGACCGCCACCGGTGCCGGAGTTCGTCACTTTAACGGCGATCGGGTTGTTGTATCCCGCCAAATTGGTAACGTCGTACGTCGCAGCGCCGGCGCCGCCGTCAGCCGCGGAGTTATCGGTTATTTCGAATTGCGAGGCCGGAGTTTCCGGACCGAAATTTGCCGGGAGCGGAGTTGAGATAGGAGTCGGCGCAACGCTGGCGCCAGGAGCAGGCGAGGGCAGGATCGTGTTCTGCCATGAGCCCTGGCACTGCCAGAGTCCGCTGCCGCAATCCCCTGTCCTGCACACCCCGCTTGCGAAACCGCAAAACGAACCGGCCGCGTAGTACGAAGCACTGCTGCCCGCGGCGGCAACGCAAACCGAGTTCGGCAGCGAGCTGCATGCCCCGTTCGTACCGGTACCGCTGCTGCAATCGATCACACATTTGCCGCCGTAGCAGATGTGATTGTTCAACGTCGGATTGCCAGCCTTGCAGGTATTACCCGTCGTGCAGCAATCGCTTTGCGACGTACAATCAACGAAATCGTTGTCCGGATCCGCGCCGAAGGTGCCGTTGAAGTCGCATTCGGTGCGCGCCCAGAATGTCCCTGACGTCCAGTCACCCGGCACGCAGAGAGAGAGCGAACTGCCGGCGTCGAGCTGCCAGTTGTTTTCCGGCGGCGACAGAATCGAACCGGCGTTAACGCTCTCGCCGATCCAGATCGGAAATGAATTCTGGTTGCGAAGCGTCACGCTCGTCGTGGTGCAGGTTGGCGCCGCGAGCGGCATCGCCCGTGTATTCTGCGCCGTCGCTGGACCGTTAAAGGAAATTACCGCGCAGATCAGAATTGCAACCAGCGCGGCGAATCCTGTTAGCTTGTACTTCCCGCCGATGTCTCGCATCTGCCCCCCCAAGTTCGTTCAGCAGCCAGAAATTCCGCTCTCGCTGCGCAAGACCCGGCTTGACATCACTAATGGTAGGAAAATACTACACACGATTATCAGGCGAAGCAATGGGCTCGGCTAATCCGTAGCGCTGATGATCACACTCGTAGTGTGCAAACACATTTGCTCGGGCTTGAAACCCGCGTAGCTGTTAGAGATTTCAGGAAGAGGACGCCGGCGATGCTCAGCGCCGGGGCGTCAATGGTGTCGCTAGAGGGAACCGGAAAAGCCGCGAAGAAGAAATAGACAGGGCAAAAGCACCTGCACCTGAGTCAAGGAGAATCGCGGAGCCGGAGTCGCTGCGCTTCGGTCGGGTTTGCTCGGCTCAGACACTCTGGAGACACTGGTTACGATTCGTTGGGCTGTTCCTGCCCGCCATTTGTGTCTCGGGCGGCAACCTGATAACTCGATATCGATGAATGTCCTCAACGTCGCCGTTCTCCGAGGCTCGATGAAACACTCTTGGGGGAAAGCCCGGATCGGCGTGATTGCAATCCTCGGCGCGGCCGCGCTGGCGACGGCGGGCCTCCATCGTACTTCAGACCGCGCCTATAGCGCGGATACGATGCCGACGCTCTTTGCTACGGACGATTGTTCCGGCGCCGTGACGGCTTATCCCGCCGCAAGCAACGGCGACGTATCGCCGCTGGCCCCGGCGCCTACCGGCCTCGGCCAGCCGAGTTTTGTGGCCATTGACGCGAGTGGAAAAATTTACGCCACCAACGCCTGCAACAACACGGTCACCATTTACGCCAGGGGGAGCAATGGCAACACCGCCCCCATCGCCATTATCGGCGGGAGCAATACCGGCCTGAGCAACCCACAAGGCATCGCGCTGGATTCCAGCCGTAAAATCTATGTCGCGATCAGTGGCAACACTGTCTCCGGCGGCTCCATCGCCCCCAGCGTGCTTGTCTATCCGCCGCTGGGAAGCAGCACCGGGCTGCTCAACGAGGCCCCTACCGCCACCATCAGCGGGAGCAACACCGCCTTGAACAACCCATACGGCATCGCGGCGGATTCCAACGGCAACATCTATGTGGCGGACTCCTCCGCCGGCAGCGTGTTTGCCTATCCGCCGCTGGGAAGCAGTACCGGGCTGCTCAACGAGGCCCCCACCGCCACCATCAGCGGGAGCAACACCGGCTTGATCAACCCCTACGGCATCGCAGCAGATTCCAGCGCCAGGATCTATGTGGCTGACTACTCCGCGAGCAGCGTGTATGTCTATCCGGCACTGGGGAGCAGCGCCGGGCTGCTCAACGAGTCCCCCACCGCCACCATCAGCGGGAGCGACACCGGCTTGGTCAGCCCATACGGCATCGCGCTGGATCCCAGCGGCAAAATCTACGTGACGGACAACGGCGCCACGAGCGTGTTTGTCTATGAGCCGCTGGCCAGCCTCCTCAGCGATCCCAATTCTCCAGACGTGACGCCAATCGCCACCATCAGCGGGAGCGACACCGGCTTGATCAACCCGTACGGCATCGCGCTGGATCCGAGCCGCAATATCTATGTGGTGGACACCTCGAGCGTGCTTGTCTATGAGCCGCTGGCCAGCCTCCTCAGCGATCCCAATTCTCCAGACGTGACGCCAATCGTCACCATCAGCACGACCAACACCACCGGCCTGAGCTTCCCACAAGGCATCGCGCTGGATTCCAGCGGCAAAATCTATGTGGCGGATGACGGTGACAGATTTTGCGATGGTACCGAGAGCGTGTATGTGTATCCCGCCGGGAGCAATGGCAACGTCGCCCCAACCGCCACCATCAGCGGCGCCCATACCGGCCTTTGCGACCCAATCGGCATTGCGCTGGATTTCAGCGGCAACATCTATGTGGCGGACGACGGCAACCCCAACGCATTCCCATACATTTTCCCCAAGGTGCTTGTCTATCCGCCGTTGGGAAGCAGCACCGGGCCGCTCAACGAGGCCCCCACCGCCACCATCAGCGGGAGCAACACCGGCTTGGAAACCCCCTACGGCATCGCGGCGGATTCCAGCGGTAAGATCTATGTGGCGGACTACGGCGCCACGAGCGTGTTTGCCTATCCGCCACTGGGAAGCAGCACCGGGCTGCTCAACGAGGCCCCCACCGCCACCATCAGCGGGAGCAACACCGGCTTGGAAACCCCCTACGGCATCGCGGCGGATTCTAGCGGCAATATCTATGTGGCGGATGAAGGTGACCAAGCTTGCGATGGTACCGAGAGCGTGTATGTCTATCCGCCGTTGGGAAGCACCACCGGGACGGTCAACGAGGTCCCCAGCGTAACCATCAACGGGAGCAATACTGGCCTGTGCTTCCCAGTCGGAATCGCCGTGGATTCCAGCGGTAACATCTATGTGGCGGATTACGGCACCACGAGCGTGTTTGTCTATCCGGCGCCGGGAATCAGCAGAGGGCTGTTCGACGAGTACCCCATCACCATTATAAGCGGTCCACTCACAGAACTGAGTAACCCTCAGTTCATCGGCATCCAGCCGGCAGCAGGGCCGACACCGACCGCGACCAAGACCGCAACGCCGACCGCGACCAAGACCGCAACACCGACTGCGACCGCGACGGCGACGCCAACTGCGACACCGACGCCAATCTCGGAGAAGCTGACGTTCAGACCCGCTTCGCTGTCATTCGGAAAAACGGTGACAGTCGGAAAAACCAGCAAGCCCAAGACGGTCACGATCAAGAACGCGGGCAGCAAAAAAACAGGCCTGGCGGTGAATATCGAGAGCGAGAGCGTGTTGCCGGCGACGTTCGCGGTCACATCGCAATGCAAACAAACGCTCGCGCCCGGCAAAAGTTGCAAGGTATCTGTCACCTTCACCCCGGCGGATACGGCGGCGCAGAGTGGAAACCTGAAGATTGTTGACAACGTGCTCGGCGAGCCACAGTCGGTGGGGCTATTGGGAACCGGAAAAGCCGCGAAGAAATAAGCAGGGGTGACCCCTGCACCCAGTGTTAAGGCCGCCCGCCGTTGGCGGGCGCGGGCCCCTGCCAACGGCTCAATACTGCGCTGCCGCCGCCACGGCCAAGGGCTCCGGCCCCTGCGTTTGGGCGGGTCAGTCGAAGAATCTGTAATAGAGGATTGCGCAGACCGCGCTCATCGCGTCGCGAATGCCGATCTTCTTGCCCTCTTCGTAGGTCCGTCCCGAATACGACACCGGGACCTCGTAGATTCGCCATCGCGCGCGCGCGGCTTTGGCGGTGATCTCGGGCTCGAAAGTGAAGCGATTCGCGCTGAGCTTGAGCGTCATCAATTTCTCACGCACGAAAGCCTTCATCCCGGTCTCCATGTCGGTCAGATTGAGGTCGCTGACCATGTTGGAGAACAGGGTCACTGCGCGATTGGCCACGTAGTGCCAGAAGAACATGACGCGATGCGGACCGGAGAGAAAGCGCGAGCCGTAAACCATGTCGGCGCGGCCGTCGAGCAGCGGGATAATCATCGCGGCGTAGTCCCTGGGGTCGTATTCGAGGTCGGCGTCCTGCACGAAGACGTAAGGATTTTTCGCGGCGGCGAAGCCGAGCCGGAGCGCGGCGCCTTTGCCGCGATTGACGCTATGAAAGAAGCATTGAACGCGCGGATGGCTGAGCTCGCGCAGAATTTTGGCGGTGCCGTCGGTCGAGGCGTCATCGACGACGATAGCCTCGGAATCGAAGCCGCAATCCAGCACGCGCTCGATTACGCGGCCGATGGTGGCGGCTTCGTTGTACACGGGAATCACCACGGAAATTTTGGTCTGCCCGTCCATCAGGTTTTGCTCGCCTCCCGAGGCTGCCGCACGGGCGCCGATGCGTGGGTGGCGGCGGCTGCGGCTTTGCGTTCCCGTCCCATTCTGGCCGCGAGCATCGCGGCAACGCGGCGGCGACCCGCCCGCCGGCGCCGGACGGAAAACGCAGCGGCGTATCCGCACCATACGCGCATCCGATCCGTATTGGTGACGCCGCCGAGATCGAGATGCCCGAGCTGAACGAGATTGCGCATCCGCGGCCGCTCGAAGCGGCTCAGAATCGTGCGGCGGGTGCGTTCATGATCGATGAAAACGAATTGCGGCGGCTCGACTCCGGTGACGAAGATGTTGAACGGGGTCATGTCGCCGTGGATGTATCCGGCGCGATGCAATCGGGCGAGCTCGGCGCCGAGCGCGCGCAACACGGCGCGCCGGGACTCGAGCCGCGCACGCCTCAAAAAAAGCGCAAGATTAGACCCCTCGACGCGCGCGGTTACTATGATCTCGCGCCCGCCGCCGCGTTCGGCGCCGAGCAGCAGAATTTCCGGCACTCCGAAGGCATCAGCGCGCAGACTCTCCGATATTGAGGCGACGTGCGCGGCACGGCTGCGCTTGAATATCCGCCTGATTCGATTCAGGCCGCGGATCGGGTCGAGCAGCTTGAGATAGGCGTCAGGACCTCCAACATGATCGAAATGCTCGAACCATGTCTCGGCATGACGCGAGCGGCGCACCCGAATCGCCAAGGCGCCGTCGATCGCGGCGAATGCGGAATCGACCAGCGCCTGCCGGAGCCGCGGTGAAAATCGCGCGGCGGGGCCCGGAATGAACAGCGTCCATCCCGCGCGCGTCAACGGCGGTCCGTCAAAGCCCGGCATCTGCCAGGTGATCCTCTGCCAGGTCATCCGGCCGCTCCACGCATCGCGAGCGCGCTCTTCAAGCCGGCCGCGACTTCTTCGGGGGATATTCGCCGCATGCATTCGCGCCCGACAGGGCATTGACGAAGATAGCAGGGATGACACGGGATTGCGCCGCTGATCGCGAGCTCGGCAAAACCCCACGGGGCGGAGCGCTCGGCGGCGGTAGCGCCCCACAGCGACACTACCGGGCATCCCGTCGCGGCCGCGATATGCATCGGGCCGGAGTCGGGTCCGAAGGCGACGGCGCATTGGGGAAAGATCGCGATCAGATCGCGGATCGAGGTGCGTCCGGCCAGATTGAGCGCGGGGACGCCGCCCAGGTGGCGCATGACTTCGGCGGCGAGTTTCGTTTCACCGGGACCGCCGAGCAACACCGGAAACAGTTTCGGGCGGCCTTCGCCGGGGCTCGCCGCCATCCGGATTACCGCGGCGGTCGATTCAGGAAAGTAGATGCGGCTTGGCCACGACGAGCCAAGGATCACAGCCAGGATCGGACGCGGCGCATCGACGCAGCATCGCGCGATGCGCGAGCGCGCTCCTCGTCCGTCGCGGCGAGTCCGAATTCGATCGGCGATGGCGCGATGCCGAGCGCGTCGCCGAACGCCTGGTATTGAAGGAGCTTGAGGCGCATGTTCGGCTGCGGCGCGATCCGACGATTGGAAAAGAGATAGTTGAACTCCTTGGTGTTGGGCTGGGCGAAACCAAAACGGTCCTTGGCGCCCGAGACTCGCGAGGTGACACCGCTTTTAAGATGACGCTGAAGGTCTATCGCCAGGTCGAAACGGCCCTGGCGAATTCGACGCAGGAACGAAATGAAGGTCCACGGCGCCGGGTGCGATCGTACACGATCACCTCGTCGAGCCATCGATGGTGCTCGAGCACTCCGCTGGACTTGGGTTCGACGGCCCACGCGATGTGCGCGCCGGGCCACGCGTTGCGAATGCGCCCCAGCAAGGGCAGCGCGCGAACCACGTCGCCGATCGCGCCAAGCAGCACGATCAGCACCCGGCGCGGAGGCTCGAGCTCGCTAGCGATCGCACTCTCCGCCGATCATGTTGATCATCCCGAAGGTCGCGATGATGTCGGGGATCATCCGGCCTATGAGCATCTTGTTGAGCGCGCCCATCCCGAGAAAGCACGGCGGCCGCACCCGCACGCGATATGGGCGTCCGCTGCCGTCGCTCACGACGTAAAAGCCCAGCTCGCCGTTGGCGGCCTCGACCGCCTGGTAAACCTCGCCGGCGGGCACGTGGATGCCCTCCATGATCAGCTTGAAGTGGTTCATCAGGCCTTCGATCGAGTTGTACACCTTCTGCTTGTCGGGCAGCACGACCCTGGGATCGGTGATCGTGACGGGACCTTCAGGAATCGACGCGAGCGCCTGCTCCACGATGCGCTTGGACTGGTACATCTCCTGGAAGCGGACGTTGAAGCGATCGTAATTGTCGCCGCGGTCTCCGGTCGGGATCTCGAACTCCATCCGGTCATACACCAGGTAGGGATGCGCCTTGCGAACGTCGTAAGGCACGCCGGCCGCGCGCAGCAGCGGACCGCTCAGCCCGTATGAGATCGCCTCCTGCTTCGGCATCTTCCCGATTCCCGCCATCCGGTCGATGAATACGCGGTTGCGGCTGAGCAACTGGTCGCAGTCGGCGAGAACCTGATCGAGGCGCGCGAACGAAGCTTTGATCCGATCGGCGAAATCGGCGGGCAGGTCATGGGTCACGCCGCCGACGCGGCACCATGTCACGGTGACTCGCGCGCCGGTGACAGCCTCGATCAAGTCGTAGAGAAACTCGCGCGCCTCCACCATGTACATCCCGACAGTCGACGCGCCGACCTCGTGCGACGCCATCCCGAGGCACGTCAGGTGGTCGGCGATGCGGGAAACCTCGCTCATGATCATGCGCACGTACTTGCATCGCTCGGTCGTGTCGATGCCGAGCAGGCGCTCGACGGCGAGCGCGAAGCCGACGTTGTTGATGCAGGGCGAGGCGTAATTGAGGCGGTCGGTGTAGGGGAAGCATTGGGTCCAGGTGCCCTGCTCGCACATCTTTTCGAATCCGCGATGCAGGAATCCGACCTCGACGTCGCAATCGACGATGCGCTCGCCCTCGAGCTTCAAGTTGAACTTGATGGTGCCGTGGGACGCGGGATGCGACGGCCCCATCTGCAGTTCCATGATCTCGTCGGAGGGGTCCGACGGTACGATTTTGTTCTTCCAGCGGGCGGGTAGTGACATGGCTTGTATCGCGGCGCGTGTGCCTTCAGCGCGAGGAGCGCCGCGGATTCACGACCGGGTCGATCTCCGGGACGATCGGTTGGCGTTTGTTGTAGTAATAATCCTTGCGCAGCGGATGACCCTCGAACGAATCGTACATCAGGATGCGGCGCAAATCGGGATGACCCTTGAAGACGATTCCGAACATGTCGAAGCATTCGCGCTCGAGCCAGTCGGCGGCGCTCCACAGGCCGACGACGCTGTGAACCCAGGGATCGGCGCCGTCCACGCCGATCTTGACCCGGATGCGATGGGCAAGGTTGAGCGAGTTCAGTTGATAGACGACCTCGAAGCGCGGCTTGCGCTCGGGCCAATCGACCGCGGTGACGTCGGTCAGGAAATTGAAATCGAAGTCAGGCTCGTCGCGGAGCGCGCGGAAGAAATCAAGCGCGTGTTCGCGATCGATGGTGAAAGTTTCCTCGTCGCGCGCATTTTGCGCGTCGAGAATTTCCGCGCCGAAGCGCGCTCTTAGTTTTTCAGTCAGCATCGATCTCTGTTAGTCCCAATCGAGCGCGCCGCGCTGCCAGGCGTAGAGCAGGCCGACGCCAAGAATCGCGATGAAGATCAACGCCTCGACGAAGCCGAACATTCCCAGGTAGCGCAGCTCGACCGCCCACGGATAGAGAAAAATCACCTCGACGTCGAAGATCAGAAACAGGATTGCGGTCAGGTAGAAGCGCACCGAGAAGCGCCCCCACGCCGAGCCGCTCGACGGGTTGCCGCACTCGAAGGCCTCGCTCTTGACCGGGTCCCCGGCACGCTTGGGCCCAATCAGCATGTTAATGGTGCACAGCAGGCCGACGATCACGCCGGCGACGAACAGGGTCACAGCCACGGGATACCACGTTGTCATGCTCGAACCGTCCGCAAGTACTTCTTATTTCGATATCAATAGCTGATGAGCGCGCCTTTTGGAACGATCGCCAGGCATTTTAATATGAAGACGGCGCGGCGGCGGCCGGTCGGATGCTTGACGGTGGTGCGGAAACCTGATTTTTTCCCTGCTCGAAAAATCCGAAACCGGGTCGCGATTATCAGCACTATTGACCCTTCCAACCCGCAGGACTAATTACACGTAATGTTAGCGATTTGTTGCGGGACTAAATTCCAAACAGCGGCAGCCGCTTGCCGCAAGAGGGAATCAAGATGAATCGCACAATCGGATGGGGAGTTTGGTGCGGCGGAGTCCTGACTACTTTGATGCTTCTGGTCGGGATTACCAACGCCCCGGTATCGGCCCAGGTCAAGCCCGGAGATTTCATCACCCCGGACAACGCGTCCAAGGTCCAGGACCTGCTCCCGCCCGGCACGTACATGCGCGTGCTGCACGGCATGACGATGAAGATCGAGCCGACCGAGCGCATCGACTGGCCCCAGCCCTACACTGAGGCGACCGAAAAGTACTCGAGCCAGACCAGGCTGACCCCTGACCATCGCAGCCTGATCGGCTACGTCGCGGGGCAGCCGTTTCCTATTATCGACGCCAACGATCCGCAGGCGGCCCAGAAGGTGATCTGGAACGAAGTCTTCCGGCCAATTTCCACGGACGACTACGATCTGCGCTGGTTCGATTGCGACAGCGTGTACTGGGGCAAAAACAAGCCGTTTTTCGAGATCACTGACATCGAGATCGGCCACTACGCGGGCTACAACGAAGTCGGACGGACCGAGGTCGAACCGCTGCCGATCGATCCCGACTTCAATGTAACTGGACGCTATTACGAGGCGCTGCTTTATCCGGTTCTCGCTCCGGCGCAAGGCCGCGGCAACGGGATCCTCAAGTTCCGCTACGCCGACCCGAGACACGATGACGACAGTTGGACCTGGACGCCCGGTACGCGCCGGCTGCGGCGTCTGAGCTACTCGCTGAGTGACAACCCTTCAGGCGGCGCGCAGTCTTACGATCCCAACCATTACGAGGGCTGGAGCGGCAAGCCCGAGGACTACGATTTCAAGTTCCTGGGCGAAAAGACGATGCTCGCCGCAGTCGATGTCCATCACGGTGTCGATCCGCGCTGCCCAACCGACGGCGGCGCCAGCCATTGCCCGGATCCGTGGCAGCTCAGGCGGCTCTACATGCTTGAGGCCAAGGCACGGCCGGGACGGTACGCCAGCGCCCTTTACAGCCGCGAAATTATTTACATCGACTCGGAGGCCGACTTCCCGATGTTCGTGGACATGTATGACAACCGGGGCCAGTTGTTCTTCAACTACACCGGGTGGGTGAACTATGCCGATCGGGCGCGGCCGGACTCGCGCATCGCGATTTACCCGTTCAAGCGCGAGTTCCAGGTCGGTTCCTCGACGGTGGACGTGCAGAGCGGGCTTTCCACCGTTTGCTACCATCCGTCGATGAACGCTCCGACAGCGGAGGGCTGGTTCATCAACATGGGCGCCGTGGATCGCGAATGGTTCACTCCCGAGGCGATGGCGCGCGCGGCGGAGGGCGGTCACGGGATAGCAGGCGACTGACCGCCACTCTCCCTTCGTCAGTCGTCCCCCGCACGCGATTGCTCCCCTTCCCTGGCAGGGAAGGGGACGGGGGTTAGGTTTGCCTGCACCAATCGCTCATCGCGCTCGCGCAGCCGCAAATCCGCCGCTAAGATTCATCACGTGGATCACGACGAAGAGCTGGAAAGATGGGCGGCAAAGGCGGTGGCGCGGCGATGGCCCCGCGCACGCGTCGAGAAAATCGCGGCCTTGCGCGGCGATCTCTCGACCCGCCGCTTCTGGCGCGTATCGATTTCGCAGCCAGAGGAACGCGTCGCCCCGGACGACGAAGCCGGCGCGCCGCTGAGCGCGATCCTGGTCGATCTCGGCCCCGAAGACTTCCCCGCTTACGTTCGCGCGCTCGATCTTATCCGTGGCCGCCACTACGAGCCGCCGTGGATCAACCTGCATCGCGCGCTCGAGTCGATCGGCGCTCCCGTTCCCGCGCTCTACGACGCGGCCCCCGCCCGGCGCGCGATGCTGGTGGAAGATGTCGGCGAACTATCCCTGCTCGACGCCGTCCGCCGTCCCGGCGCCGATGCCGCCGACCTGTTCCGGCTCGCCGTCTCCGAATTGATTCGCATCCACGTTGACGGTACCGGTCAAATCGATCGCCGATGCGTCGCGCGGGAGATCGCGTACACCGGCCGGCTGTTCGATTGGGAGATGAAGGAATTTCGGGAAGTCGGGCTCGCCACCGTCGCGCCGGGCGCCGGCTTGCCGCCGATCGCACCCGAACTGGCGCGGCTGGCCGCGCGGCTCGATTCGCTTCCCGCGCGTGTTCTCGCATCGCGACTACCACGGCTACAATTTGTTCATCCAGGACGGCCCGCGAATTCGAATCATAGATTTTCAGGATGCGCTGATGGCGCCCGCCGCGCAGGACCTCGCCGTGCTGCTGACGACCCGCGACACCGGCGAATTCATTACGCCGGCGATCGAGCGCCGCCTGCTCAACTTCTACTGCGCGGGAGTGGCCCGGCGCGGCGCCCCCACGACGCTAAGCCTTGAGGAATTCATGACCAGCTATCGCCTGTGCGTTTTGCAACACGCGCTCAAGATGATCGGACGCTTCGAGATGTTCGAGCGCGGCGGCAAGCGCGGATACCGTCCCTACATTCCGCATGCGCTCGCACAGGCGCGCCGGATGCTGGCTCAGATGCGCCCTGAGTTTCCCGAACTTTGCGCGGCGCTCGGCGCTTAGCAGGGCGCCTGTTCAATGAAGGCACTGGTACTGGCCGCCGGGATGGGCGAGCGGCTTCGCCCGCTGACTGACACGACGCCGAAACCGATGCTCGAACTCGGCGGCCGGCCGTTGATTCATTATGCGCTCGCGATGCTGCGTCGCGGCGGCATCACCGAGGTCGCGATCAACGTCCATCATCTGGCGTCCGCGGTTCGCCAGCGGACTCGGCGACGGATCTGCCCTCGGACTGCGCATCACCTACGCGCCCGAGCCGGTTTTGCTCGGCACCGGCGGCCCGCTAAATGGCCTGCGGGAATTCCTCTGCGGCGACGACAAAAAGAAAAACGAAAATACTTTCGTAATCGCCAACAGCGACACGATCCTCGATCTCGACCTGCGCGCGATGCTCGCGCTCCATCGCGACCGCGGCGCGCTCGCCACCATCGCGCTGTTCCACCCCGCCAATCTCGATTACTACAGCCGTCTCGAAATCGACGCCGGCGATAGACTCCGCCGGATGCGCCTGCTCGTGCGCCACGACCCGCTTCAATACGACGATTACCCGGCCGCCCTCGATGACGCCGTGGCCGGATCGCTCTCGCCGTTCATGTATTGCGGCGTGATCGTCGCGGATCGCGCGATATTCGACCTGATGCCTGCGGCGCCGCCCTGGAGCATGATGGCCGGCCTGTTCGCGCCGATGGTGGCAAAGGGGATGCCGGTGTTCGGCTACGTCCATCGCGGCTACTTCCGCACGATCGACGACCTCAAGAGTTACAACGCACTCAAAGCCGAGTTCGCCTCGTCACCACCCCCGGGAATTCTCATCCTCTGACCGCGCCCGAGTTAGCGTGCCACACTCTCGCGCCGGCGATTGTTCCTCCTTCGCGATTACCTGGGCCATCTATTTTACGGGAGAGGAAGCCGACCGACCGCCGGTCGGTAGGTGAGGGTGCCGTATATCTCGGATCTTCAGCCAACGAGATTGACCCGCCGCGCGCATCCGGGCTCTTGCATCAATTTGCGCGCGCAACGCCGCCTTCTGGCTAAACGAAACAAAGAACCTAATTTGGGTTTATCCCGAAATCGGTTTATGTTTCGGCGTCAAATGGTGTTGCCGTGACGCAGTCCGTTTTCAGCGGTCGATACCGCCGCTTGCGGGAACTTCTAATCGAGGCACGCAAGAAAGCCGGCTTGACGCAGGTAGAACTCGCGCAAAAGTTGAGCAGGCCGCAATCTTTCGTTTCCAAATACGAACTCGGAGAACGGCGACTCGACGTAGTCGAGTTCCTCGAAGTGGCCAAAGCGCTCGGCGCCAAGCCGGAAAAGGTTTTGAGGCACCTCACTCTTCCTGCCGGCGAAGACTAGGCCGAAGAATGAAGATCGTCAAAATCGAGACCCTGGCGAGCAGCGGGCCATTCGCCAAGTCCGAAGCATGGCAAAAGATTCGCAGCGATCTACTGGTCGGGATTAGAGCGGTTGTCTGGCCGAAGGGGACCAAGAAGTTTACGATCTATCCACAGAGCGGAAAGAAGCGTGGCGAAGGCAACGGCGTCAAGCCGATCAAAGATGGACTGATCAAGCGCCTCACGAAAAGGGGATGGGGCAGCGAGATCACAGTCGATCTTGGGGTAACCCCGAATCCGGGAAAATTCGACGCCGTCCTCAAGAGTACGGAACATAAGCCGGTTGTGCTGGAATGGGAGACTGGAAATATCTCTTCAAGCCATCGGGCATTGAACAAGATGGCCCTTGGCTTGTGCACTGGCAAGCTGGCTGCTGGAATTTTGGTTGTTCCCTCACGAAAGCTCTATGTATATTTGACTGATCGGATTGGAAACTTCGAGGAACTGGCTCCCTACCTGAACTTGTGGAGATCGGTTCCGTATCCGGACGGCGCGGTATTGGAGATCGTTGTCATCGAACAGGATGCGGAAAGCCTCAAGGTGCCCCGAATTCCAAAGGGAACGGACGGAAGATCGGCTCTCTAGGTATTGCGCAATATCCCAATATCGGATATTTCATGCATTATGAAGCAGACCCCATTCAAGTGGAAAGAGGAAGTGTTTCAAGCGGAGGGGTTCTTCAGCAAGGGCAGCCTTCCCATTGTCCCTGTCTTTAGCACCAACCTTGGTACGCTCTTCTCGGCTGACTGCATGACCCTTTTGCCGGAGATGGCCAGCGAATCAATCGACACAGTGTTTGCCGATCCGCCTTTCAATCTAGGCAAGAAATATGGCCACAGCACCGACGATCTAAAGCCCGACGCCGAATATCTTGACTGGTCGCGGAAGTGGATCTCTGAATGCGTTCGCATTCTAAAGCCCGGAGGTGCTTTCTTCCTCTACAACCTGCCAAAATGGAACGTAATCTTCGGGGCATACCTAATGGAACTAGGTATGCATTTCAAACACTGGATCGCCGTCGAAATTAGCAGTTCATATCCCATTTCGGGAAGGTTACACCCGAGTCATTATGGTCTCCTGTACTGTACTAAGGGCAAAGCGAAGACGTTTCGGCGGATACGCATTCCAATTCAAACGTGTCGCCACTGCGGAGGCGAAGTCAAAGACTACGGCGGACACAGGCATGCGATGAATCCCCGCGGCGTGAACTTGAAGGACGTCTGGACTGACATCCCCCCTGTCAGGCATTGGAAGTTCAAGTCCAAGGACCGCCGTGCCAACGCTCTGTCGTCCAAAATTCTTGACAGGATAGTTGAAATCAGTACCCACCCAGGTGAGGTCGTGTTTGATCCATTCGGCGGAAGCGGAACAACTTATGCGGTTTGCGAAGCGAAGCAGCGGCATTGGATTGGCATTGAGATAGACTACGCGCGGGAGATTGCTGAGAGATTGGAGTCCGGCCAGGTTCACCCTCACAAGAATGATGACTACGTCGAGGACTAATACTACCGGGCGAGGTAAATCCCCCATTACCGTTCTAATCTAACAGGGCGATGCCCACATCCCGCGGCGGTGGGGATTCTCTTCCACGCGGGAAGCCCGAAACCCGCGTGAGGTTTCGGGAAATTCCGGTGCGCCCCCCCTGCCCCCGTCTGGAGCAGCACCTTCGCACGCTACTCTTCCATTTCCGCTTTCAGATTGTCGATCAGCTCGATCAGCTCGGCCATCGAGTTGATCACGTAGTCGGGTTTGAAATACGGATGGGTTTGCAGGTATTTGAACGACGCCGCGCCGGTCGCCACCGCGACCGAAGCGCCGTAGCCCGCGCCGGCCGCCGCCATGATGTCGCGCGGCTCGTCGCCAACGTACATGCACGCGTGGGGAAGTACCGCCGCCTTGAGCGCCGTCTGCTTGAGGCTCTCCGTTTTGTCCAGCGCGCGGAGCGAGCTGGTGGCCTGGGTCACCACCTGGTCCAGGTACGTGGCCAGCCCGACCATCGCCAGCTTCTCGACCAGCCGGCGCGAATCGCCCGGCCGGCTGGTGATCACGCCGGTCGCGTAGCCGCGCCGTTTGAGTTCGGCCAGGGTATCCTGCACGTGCGGCAGCACTTCGAGCCGCTCGGTCTTGTCGATTTCTGCCAGGAAGTATGCGTACGCGAGCTTCACGTACTCGGGCCTGAGATGCTCCGGCACGCCCAGCCATACGTCGTCGCCGGAAAGCGCCTCGTGAAATCGCTCACGGGTCAGCGGCGGTTGGTAGCCGAGTTCGTCGAACGCGTTTTTCGTGGCGATATACAACGGGCCGTGGATATCGACCAGGGTGCCGTCGAGATCGAAAAAGATTGCCTTGAATTTGCGCGATGCCAACAGAATTACCCGAGATGCCCATCCCGAGTGTGTGGAGATGCCGCCCGAACTGTCAAGCGGGGCTGATTAGCGGCTGCCCTGATACAGCAGCATATACTCGCGCCGGCCTCCGATCACTTTTTTTACGTACTCGCGCGTCTCCTTGTACGCGATATTCTCGACCCACTCGTCGTCCGCGCCGGGAAACTCGGCCACCCACTTCGACACCGCGTGCTCGCCCGCGTTGTACGCGGCGACCGCCCGAAACGCGTTGCCGCCAAACATCTCGAGCAGGTTTTTCAGGTACGCCGTCCCCAGCTCGACGTTGACCGGCGGATCGTAGAGCCGGATCGCCTCGCTATCCATGCCGTGCTCGGACGCCATCTTTTTCGCCGTTGACGGAATCAACTGCATCAAGCCGCGCGCGTTGGAGCTCGACGTGGCCTCGGGGTTGAACAGGCTTTCCTGCCGCGCCAGCGCGAGCACCAGGTAGGGATCGATCGCGAGCCGCGCGCATGCCGACCCAAACAGGTCCCAATACGCCCGCGGATAGCGGACCCGCTCGGCGGCGGCGTGGCTCATCAGCCCGCTTTTTTCCATGCGCGTCGCAGCCACGATCGCGTCGTACCACGCGCCGGCGCTCGCCAGCCCGGCCAGGATGAAACGCCGCATCTCGACGCTGCCGCCGCCGTGCTGCTCGAGCGCCTTCAATTCGCCGGGCTCAAGTTCCTTGAGCCCCATCGCGCGGAGCGTTTGCAGCCGCGCCATGTGATACTCGGCGGCGCCGCTGACGGAGGGTGCCGCGCCCCATTGGGGATCGGCCGCCGACGCCGCCGCAAGATCGGGCCGCGAGGCCGCCACGCGCCGGCTGGCGAGCTCGGGATAGTAATTGCTGTCGGTGCTCTCAGCGAGTCTTGCGAAAATAGCACGCGCCTCGCCCAAATCGCCGGCATTTTCACTCGCCCGCGCACGCCAGTACTCGCACATGTCCCGATTAGTCGCATCTTTCGCGCGGGCGCCTGCAAGCTTGAATCCCGCCGCCGCGCTCCGGTAGTTGCGCCCAAGGTACAGCGTCCAGGGGATGCGAAATCGCGCATCCTGGGCGGCGTCGCTCGCGGGATAGCGCGCGGCCAGCCGTCGATACTGCGCCCGGGCGGAATCGAGCCGATGCTGTTCCTCGAAGATTCTGCCGATTCGGAGCATCGCGTCTGGCGCGCGCTCGCTCGCCGGAAAATTCGCGACCAGCTTGTTCAGCGCCGCGCGCGCCAGTTCGTCTTGATCGTCATGCCAGTAGATAAGCGCAAGGGCTTCAAGCGCAGCCGGCGCGTCCGGTCCCCGCGGCGCGATTCGGAGATAGTCGAGGATCGCACGCCGGGCGCGGTCGGGCTCCGGCTTGAGCGCGCGCGCGGTCACCCAAATGAGTTCCGCGCGAACCGATTCCTCCGGCGCCAGCGCCAGCCCCGCGCTTGCCTGCTCCTCGGCCGCCGACAATTCGCCCTCGCGCAGCAGCAGCTCGGATTCGGCGCGATGGTACCCGAGCGAAGCCGTGTCGGCGATCTCGCCGTTCGCCGCGAGAATCGAATAAGCAAGCGAGCGCGCTTCGGCGTCCGCATCCGAGCGCGGATACTTGTCCCGGATTTCCATCGCCTCCGCGTAGGCTGACTTTGGATTCCCGAGTGCGACGAGCGCGCGGGCTTCGGCGAGCCGAGCGCGCTGCTCGATCGACGCTTCGGGCGCCCGCGCAATCAGCCGCGACGCGACCGCGGAGGCCTCGGCGTCGCGCCCGAGCTTCAGCAGATTCTCCGCCAGGATCATCTCGCCGCGATCGATAAACACGCTCTCCGGATACGACCTGACCAGGCGATCGAGCGTGTCTGCCGAGGCGTTCAGATCGCCCTGGTCCTGCTGGGCGAGTGCAAGATAAAAGAGCGCATAGTCGCCGAGCGCGGGAAAATTGCGGGATGCGAATTCAAGCCGCTCGATCGCGCGCGCATTGTCGTGATTCTGATACGCGCGATAACCCTCAAGGAACGCCGTCGATCCGTCAGACGGCGGCTGCCCGGGCGCAGCGATTGAAGCGGCCGGGGTCGACAACGACACGGGCGTGGTTTCCGCCGACGGCGCGACTTGCGAGGACGCCGCCGATGACCCGGCGCGCGCAGGTGCCGCCGCGCATCCGCCGAGCATCATCGCGGAGAAAATCACCATCGCGCCACCACTCCAACATTTCGCTATCATCTGATCTTGGTTAGCGCATGCTGGAAGCGTCTTCAATCAAAGTGATTCTTGCCTCGGCGTCGCCGCGCCGCCGTCAACTCTTGGCCGCGGCGGGGATTCAGTTCGACGTGATCGAAAGCATGGTGCCGGAGCGGCGGCTTGCGGGCGAGCCGGCGCGCGACTATGCACTCAGAATGGCGCGGGAAAAAGCCCTCGCGGTTTCATCGCGGTTCCCCGATGCGATCGTCATCGGCGCCGACACCATCGTGATGTGCGACGCTCAAATCCTGGAAAAACCCGCCCATCCCGAAGACGCGCGCCGGATGCTCGCGATGCTCTCCGGGCGGACTCACACGGTGGTGACCGCCTTCGCACTGGCGCGCGGTGAAAAAATTCTGGAGAGTTCGCCGGTCGAGAGCCAGGTCACTTTTCGCAAGCTCGGCGACTCCGAAATCGACGATTACATCGCCACCGAAGAACCATTCGACAAGGCCGGCGCCTACGGGATTCAGGGCGTCGGCGGCGGATTTATTTCCCACGTCGAAGGATCGCGCGACAACGTGATGGGATTGCCGGCGGAGCGCGTCGTCGCGGCGCTCGCGCGATGGGGCGTGAGGCGGGGTTAGCGATGGTCGCAGAAATTCCGGCTGGCGATGAAATCGAGCGGCGGCTTAAGCTCGTGCGAGCGCGGATCGCCGAGGCTGCGCGCCGCGCCGGCCGCGATCCCGCGTCGATTTGTCTGGTGCTCGCGAGCAAGACCCAGCCCGCCGCGGCGATTCGCGCCGCGGCGCTCGCTGGCGCGCGCGATTTCGGCGAGAATTATGTCCAGGAGGCGATCGCGAAGCGCGCCGAGCTGGCGGACTTGACCGAAATCCGATGGCATCTCATCGGCCATCTGCAAACCAACAAGGCCAAGGCTGCCGCGCGCGCCTTCGCGCTCATCCACAGCGTCGATTCGGTCCGGCTGGCCGAGGCGCTCGCTCGCGCGCAACCGTCGCCGTGCGTCCGCGCGCTCATCGAGGTGAATCTCGCCGCCGAGGCGAGCAAGAGCGGAGTCGCCCCCGGCGAGGTCGCCGCTATCCTCGACGCGGCTCGCGCCATGATCGAAATCGAGGGCTTGATGACGATTCCGCCGCCCGCCGCCAGCGCCGGCGCGACGCGCCCATACTTCGCGCGCCTGCGCGAGCTGCGCGATCGCCTTGCAGTACAATCGGGGCTTGCGCTAAGCGAACTCTCGATGGGCATGACCGAGGACTTCGAGATAGCGATCGAGGAAGGCGCGACCATCGTGCGGATCGGACGCGCGGTCTTCGGCGAACGCACCGCGTGAAAAAGTGAAAACGTGAAAGAATGAAAAAACTGGGATTCATCGGCGGCGGCAACATGGCCGAGGCGCTCGCGCACGGCCTCATCGCGCACAAGCTCTTCAAGCCGTCCGAAATTATCGTCTCCGACGTCGCGCCCGAGCGCCGGCGTAAACTCGCCCGCGCGCTCAAGCTCGCGACGACGCCCGACAATGCCGAGGTCGTGCGCGAGGCCGGCGCCGTAGTGCTCGCGGTCAAGCCGCAGACGATCGACGCGGTGATGGCCGGTCTCGCGGAAGAATTGGCAAAGATGGGCGGCAAGGCCGCCGCCCGCGGCAAGCTGTTCATCTCGATCGCCGCCGGCGTGACGATCGCGCGGCTGAGCCGCGGCCTCGGTAAGCGCGCGCGAGTGATCCGCGTGATGCCGAACGCGCCCGCGATGGTGGGTCAGGGGATGGCGGCTATGGTGCGCGGGCGCGGAGCGTCGGCGGCGGACCAGGCGTTCGCGCTGCGCATTTTCAGCGCCGTGGGCGACGCCGTCGCGCTCAAGGACGAAAAGCTCCTCGACGTGGTCACTGCGCTCTCGGGCAGCGGCCCCGCTTACGTTTACCTGTTCGCCAAGGCGATGGCGGATGCGGCCGCGAGCGAGGGAATCCCGCGCGAACTGGCGCTTCGGATGACGCTCAAGACGATTCGCGGCGCCGAGCAGCTGATGCGCGAGTCCGGGCGCGAGGCCGCCGACTTGATCGCGGCCGTCGCTTCGCCGGGCGGCACCACCGAGGCCGCGCTGCGCCGGTTCGCCGAGCATGGTTTTTCTGATATCGTGGCCGCCGCATTGCGCGCCGCGAGCGATCGCTCGCGCGAACTTGGGCGCACAGTCAACTAGCAGGAGCGTTATCGCGTGTACGCCTGGACCAACCTGATTATCTTCATCGCGCAGACCCTCAACGGTTTGCTGACGCTCTATTTGTACGTCGTGATCATTTCCGCGTTGATGACGTGGATCGAGCCGAACCCGTACAATCCGATCGTCCGCTTCGTCTATTCGATCACGGAGCCGGTCTTCGATTGGTTCCGCGAGCATGTCCCGGTGGTGTTCGGCGGAATCGATTTCTCACCGCTCGTCGTGATCATCGGCATCCAGCTCATCCAGCGCGTCGTCATTCCGAGCGTGGTGCACGCGCTGATTCCCGCATACGTGTGAATCCTGGCCCCAATCCTCCCGCGACAGACACGCCCTGGATGCGCGTGGGCGGCGGCGAGCTGACGATCGAGGTAACTGCCCGGCCCGGCGCCTCGCGCCGAGGCGTCATCGGCACGACCGGCGGGCGCCTCGTCATCGGCGTCCATTCAGGGCCGGAAAAAGGCAAAGCGAACGACGAGCTGATCGAGTACCTTGCCGCGGAACTGCGCATCCCGCGATCGGCGATCCTGATCGTTCGCGGGGCAACCTCGCGGCGCAAGACGATCCGAATCGTGACGCATCAGCCGGCCAAGGCCGCCTCGCGGCTGCGGGAGATTGGCAGACCAAAGTAGCGTCTGCCAGTGTAAAACGGCGAATCGAAAGCGAAACATCGCCGTTTCGGTTGACTACACTGCTTTTCATGGTTAACTAAAGGGGCGGAAGATGCGAGTTTTCGATTAGCACTCCCGGTTTTGCGATGCCAATTTACGAATACAAGTGCAACAAATGCGGCGTGTTCGAGGCGATGCAGGGAATCAAGGAACCCGCGCTCAAGAAATGCCCGACGTGCAACAGCAAGGTGGAGCGCCAGATGTCGCGCGGCTCCTTCATCCTGAAGGGCAGCGGATGGTACGCCACGGATTACGGCAAGAAGAGCACCCCCAGCAGCACGGACTCGGATTCAGCATCGTCGTCGGCAACGCCCGCAACCAACGGCACTACGCCGTCGTCGAGCGATTCGTCGTCGAAGCCGGCCGCCGAATCAAAGCCGCCAACCGAATCCAAATCATCGTCATCTGAATCGAAAACGTCTTCATCCAAGACATCTTCAGTGTCCAAATCGTCGCCTGAAAAGTCTGCGTCGGCCAAATAGCCGCCGACTGATCGGCACTCGTTCGGCAGCGATTTCGGAGCGCTTCGACGGGGCGCCCAATTCCTGCACTGACTGTTCCTGCCCGCGATTTGTCGGTCGCGCGGCAGTCTGCTAAATATTCGTCACACTGAAGCCTTGTCACGCCGCCCGCTCGCCCTTTTGGATTGATATCTAATGGTGCCGCACGTGGAAAACACCCCAGGAGATGAGAGAGAAGCCCCGCTTCGAGGGTGGATGCTTATCGGTTCTTCCGATTCGGCAGTTGAATGTAATCAGCTTTATGCCTAGCGAACTCCAGAACCTCGACAGCATCTTCAACAGCCGAGTTTTCCGAATCCCGGACTACCAGCGCGGATACTCATGGGGTCCGCAGCAGTTGAATGATTTTTGGGAAGACCTCGACCGCCTCGGTGACCAGCGCAATCACTACACAGGACAATTGACACTTGAGAAGGTACCTGACGCTGCCTTGAAACAATGGGACGAGGACACATGGCTTATCGAAGGAAAAGGCTACAAGCCCTTCTACGTAGTGGATGGTCAGCAGCGGTTGATTACGGCCATCATACTTATCAAATGCCTTCTCGACCGGCTCTCCGGCGATGAGCAGGTAGCATTCACGGAGAAGTCTGATCACGTAAAAAAGTACCTCGTGCAAACAGCGTCAGTGAGCCGGGCCTACCTGTTCGGTTACGAAAAGGACAACCCAAGCTACGAGTACTTTAAGACACAAATCCTCGCTGAGCCGTCGAATCAGTTTCAAGGTACGGAGACGACATATACCGCAAATTTGGAGGCGGCGAGGGAGTTCTTTCGTCAAAAACTCATAGAAGCGCCACACCCCGAGATCGAGCGGTGGTTCAAAGCCGTCACGCAGAAGTTCGTATTCAACGTTTATGAGCTGGTGGAGGAGCTGGACGCGTTCGTGGTCTTCGAGACCATGAACAATCGAGGCAAGGCGCTCTCAAAATTAGAATTATTGAAAAACCGACTAATCTACCTCTCCACGCTTCTTCCGGAACCCACCGAACAGACAGACCGGCAGGCGCTTCGTCGGAACATCAACGACGCATGGAAGACTGTGTTTGAGTTCCTTGGGCGTCAGAAGGACGAACCTCTGGATGATGACGATTTTCTGCAGGCGCACTGGATCATGTATTTTATCTATGCGAGGGAGCAGGCGGGGCAATTTTCTAATTTTCTTCTCAATGAACACTTTACGACGGCGCGCGTGGGCACTGGCGAACTCACCGTCGGGGAACTGCAGCGATACGTGACTAGCGTTCAAGACTCTGTGAGGAAGTGGCATGAACTCCATTTCCCAAATCGAGCCACCGGGCTGGGTGAACAGGTGCGTCGAGGCCTTGAACGGCTGGGCAGGCTGCGGCGCGGCGCGTTCGAACCGCTAATGATGGCGGCCATGCAGAACCACAGCTTGAATGATGCGAAACTAACGGAATTTCTGACAGCAGCAGAGCGCTTCGTTTTCGCGATAAGCCGGCTCTGCCAGCGGCGGTCCGACACCGGCGACAGTGAATTCTACCGTCTAGCCGGGCAATTGTTTCGCCAAGAAAAGACGTTAGCTGATACCACGCAAACCGTGAATGAGAGCACGGAGCGCTATTTTTCTGCGGAAAAAGCACAGTCAGAAATGCGCGACCTCTTCCTCCGCGGAGAGGGTTTCTATAGTTGGGAGGGACGGCGATATTTCCTGTTCGAGTACGAGCAGCACCTCAAGAACAAGGCGGGGATGGAAACATCCAAGCTGGATTGGGATGAGTTTATCACCTCCAAAAAGGACCAGGTTACGATTGAGCACATCTACCCCGTTACGCCTGTTGCCGGAGAGTGGCCATCTTTTGAGGGGAGATCCGAGTCCGAACAGGCGTCTCTAAGGAACTCGCTCGGAAACTTACTGGCGCTCTCGCAGAGCCGGAACTCGAAGTTTTCAAACCGTCCCTTCGCCACAAAAAAGCAAGATGCCGACGGTGTGCGCGGCTATTTCAACGGGTCATACAGCGAGATTGCCGTGGCGCAGTTTCCCGACTGGACACCCGACACGGTTTTAGAGCGCGGCTTGGCGATGCTCGATTTTCTAGAGACACGCTGGGAAGTTTCTCTCGGAACCCGCGCCGAAAAGTTGAAGCTCCTCAATCTTGAGTTCCTTGAGTCCCCCGTTGAGACCACGGACGAAGCGAGAGTACAAACGCCCAAGACGCGCACGAAAAGAGAGGACATAAGCATTTGAATCCGGCAGGGGGCACCGCTCGAGCCTTCTCGCTTCCAATCGACCGCACGCCGCCTTCTCGGGCACCATCATCCGACGTGCCGATTGTCGCATCGAGATCGGGCTAATATGCCCCTCGGCTCCTCCCCCCTAACCCGTTCTAACAGGGCCCTCCGACGGAGCTTACCCTGAGTACTCGACCGGCTCCGGATCACGCAAAAAGTAAGCGACACTTCTGTCATTCTAGAGCGAAGGCTGCCGGAGCGAAGAATCCCGGATCCGGGTTCCTTCGCTGCGCTCAGGATGACTCAAAAAAGTTCTAAGAGGCCGTCAGCCCCGCAACTTTGTTTTAATACTGGGTGCAGGGCTCAGCCCTGCCGCGTAGTCGCGAAAAGATGCGCTGCGCAGATTTTCGCGTCTTCTCACTGCGGGTGCAGGGGCCGCCACCCCTGCCCAAGGAAGTGTGAAACCCACGGCGGGTTTCACATTCAACTAAGTGATTTCCCCTTCCCCGGCGCGGCCACCGACTGGCTCTAGCTGTGGCAAGCCTACTGCTTTTTTGTTTGAATCGTGCGCGATGCGTGCGCTGGTGTTTGATCGCAATCTGGAATTTCGCGCCGACTATCCCGATCCCGTCGCGGCGCCGGGCGAGAGTATCGTTCGCGTCGGATTCGCCGGCATCTGCGGAACCGACCTGGAAATTGCCCGCGGCTACATGCAATATCGCGGCGTGCCGGGTCATGAATTCGCCGGCCGCGTAGTCGAATCGAAAAACCCCGGGCTCCGGGGCAAGCGCGTCGTTGGCGAGATCAACGCGGGATGCGGCCGATGCGCGACGTGCGCCGGCGGTCTCGGGCGCCATTGTCCTGATCGCACGGTGCTCGGAATCCTCGGGCGCGACGGCGCCTTTGCGGAGTTCCTTCGCCTTCCCGACGCCAACCTGATCGCGATTCCCGATTCGATTCCCGACGAGCTTGCGGTATTCACCGAACCGGTCGCGGCCGCGTACGAAATTTTCGAGCAGGTTCATTTATCGCGCAATCAGGCGATTGCGGTGATAGGTGACGGCAGGCTGGGCGCGATTGTTGCTCTCGCGCTCAAGGGCGAGAAGTACCAGCCGATCGTCGCGGGCCATCATCGCGAGAAACTCGCGCGCCTGGCCGGACTCGGGCTGGATGTAGCCGAGGAATCTTCGATTCGGGACAAATTCGAGGTCGTGATCGATTGCAGTGGCAGCCCGTCGGGTTTTCGGCGCGCGGCTGAAATCGTCCGCCCGCGCGGAAAGATCATACTGAAGAGCACCGCGGCCGCCGCCGCCGAAATCAATCTGGCGCCAATCGTGGTGAATGAAATCACCGTGATCGGCTCGCGATGCGGCCGGTTTGAGCCCGCGCTCGACGCACTCGCCGCAGGGAAGATCGACCCGCGCCCGCTCGTCGATGGCGCCTTCGCGCTCGATGACGGCCTGGCAGCCTTCGAAGCCGCGAAGAATCCGCTCAACTTCAAAATACTGCTGAGAGCGTCGTGAAACGGCGGAGCCCCCGGCCACTCCGCGCCGGCCCAATACTGGTCGGAGTCGATACCGGCGGCACGTTCACCGATCTGGTCGCGATCGCCGGCGATGAGATCCGCGTGCACAAAGTGCTCTCGACCCCGGCGGACCCTGCCGACGCCGTCATCCGCGGCCTCGGCGAGATGCTCGCGGGGATCGGCGCGGCGCCGGATTCCGTCACCTACAGTTCCACCGTCGCGACCAACGCGATCCTCGAAAAAAAAGGCGCGCGCGTCGCGATGTTTACCAACGCGGGGTTCGAGGACCTGATCGAAATCGGCCGGCAGAACCGCGACGAGCTTTACGCGCTGGCGCCTTCGCGACCCGAGCCGCTGGTCGGCCGCGCGATGCGCTTTGGCGTCGCCGAGCGCACGATATTCGACGGCACGGTCATCAAATCGCTGAGCCGCGCTGAGCTTGCGCGAATCCGGCGGATAGCGGCGCGCAGCCGCGCCGGCGCATTCGCCATCTGCCTGCTTCATTCGTACGCCAATCCCAAAGGCGAGGAATCGATCGCGCGGGCGCTCGCGCCGCTGGGACGGCCGCTGTCGGTCTCGCATCGGATTCTCGCCGAATATCGCGAGTACGAGCGCTTCTCGACCGCGATCGTGAATGCGTACGTAGCGCCGCGGATGGCCTCGCATCTGAAAAACCTTGAGACCCGGCTTAAAGGCGCGCCGCTGCGCGTGATGCAGTCCAACGGCAGCGCGATCGGCCCCGAACTCGCGCGCGCGGAGCCGGTGCGAACGATTCTCTCCGGCCCCGCCGCGGGCGTGATCGGAGCGGCAAGCCTGGCGCGCGCATTCGGCGCCGATCGTTTCATCACGTTCGACATGGGCGGAACCTCGACCGACGTATCGATGTTCGATCGCCGCGCGCGAATCCGCACGCTCAGCCATCCCGGCGGATACGCGGTGCGCACGCCGGTTATCGACATTCATACCGTCGGCGCAGGCGGCGGATCGATCGCGCGGATCGACGCGGGCGGTGCGCTGCGGGTCGGGCCGGACAGCGCGGGCGCCGATCCCGGGCCCGCGTGCTATGGACGCGGCGAGTCGTGCACCGTGACCGACGCCGACCTGGTGGCGGGCAGGCTGGTCGCGGGAAATTTCCTGGGCGGCCGGATGAAGCTTTATCCGGAGCGGGCCCGGCGCGCGTTGTCGCGGCTGGCGCGCGAGATGAAAACCAATCCGATTGCGGCGGCGCGCGGGATTATTCGTGTCGTCAACGCGAACATGGAGCGTGCGATTCGCGTGATCACGGTCGAGCGCGGGCACGATCCGCGCGACTTCGCGCTCCTCGCGTTCGGGGGCGCCGGCCCGATGCATGCGTGCGAGCTGGCGCTCGACTTGGGCATCCGGCGAATCGTGATGCCGCGAAATCCCGGGCTGCTCTGTGCGTGGGGCGCGTCGAGCGCGCCCTTGGGCCGCGAGTATTCGCTCACGGTGCGCGAGACCAATCCGGGCTATCGCGCCCTGCTCGCCCGTGCCGCGGGACTGGTCCGTCGCGCACGCGCCGAGCTCGGCGCTGAAGGAGCGTCGGCGATCCGACACGAGCTGTGGGCCGACATGCGCTATCGGGGGCAGTCGTACGAACTCGAAATCGCGCTCACGCCCCGATTCGTCGCCGACTTCCATTCGGCGCATCAGGACACTTTTGGACATTCATCCGCCCGCGCCGCCGTCGAAGTGGTGAATATCCGCGTCCGCGCGGTCGCACGGGAGGCGGCCGCCGGGCCGAAGCGAATCGCACGCCAGATCGGGAAGCCGGCGCCGATTTCAAGCGGACGAGTCCTGGTTGGCGGCCGCGAACGCACGGCGCCGATCTACGATCGAGGCTCATTCGGCGCGGGCGCGCGCGTGCGCGGGCCAGCCGTCGTCGTCGAGCTGAGTTCCACCGCGTACGTCGCGCCGGAATTCACTTTGCGGGTGGACGACTTCGGCAATCTGCAGTTGGAGGCGGCGCGATGAAGCTTGATTCGATCACACTCGCCGTGATGAACAGCCGTCTTGCCGCGATCGCCGACGAGATGGGCGTAGTGCTCGGGCAGACGGCGTTCTCGCCCAACATCAAGGAGCGGCACGATTTTTCGTGTGCGATTTTCGACGCGCGCGGCGAGCTGGTCGCACAGGCCGCGCATATTCCGGTGCATCTCGGCTCGACGCCGCTCTCGGTGCGCGCGGCAATCGCGAGCCTCGCGCTCGAGCGCGGCGACGTCGCCGCGCTGAACGATCCCTTCGCCGGCGGAACGCATCTGCCCGACCTGACCCTGGTCGCTCCGGTGTTTATCGGCAACGAGCGCCGCCCGTTCGCGTACGCCGCCAACCGCGCGCATCACGCGGATATGGGCGGGATCGCGCCGGGCTCGATGGCGCTGGCGACCGAGATTTACCAGGAAGGTTTCCGCCTGCCTCCGGTGAAAATTGTCAGCGGCGGCGAGATCGCCCGCGACGTGATGACGCTGTTCCTCGCCAACACCAGGGTCCGCGAGGAGCGCGAGGGCGACCTGCGCGCGCAGATCGCCGCGTTATCGGTCGGCGCCAAGCGGTTGCTTGCGATCGTAAAAACGTCGGGACGCAAGACGGTCGAAGCGGCGATGGACGGGCTCAAGGATTACGCGGAGCGCCTGATGATCACGGCGCTCGGCGAGCTTCGGCCGGGGACTTATCGGGCCGAGGATTTTCTCGACGACGACGGATTCGGCACAGGTCCGATTCCAATTCGCGCCGCAATCAAAATAGGCGGCGGCAAGGCGATCGTCGATTTCACCGGCTCCGCGCCGCAGGTGCGCGGTTCGGTCAACGCAAATTTCGCGATCACCCTGTCGGCGACTTTCTATGTCATGAAATGCCTCGCGGCCGAGGCCGTGCCCGCCAACGAGGGCCTGATGCGTCCAATCAGCATCCTCGCGCCACCGGGCTCGATCGTCAACGCGTTGGCTCCCGCGGCGGTCGCGGGCGGAAACGTCGAGACCTCGCAGCGAATTGTCGACGTTCTTTTTCGCGCGCTGGCCAAGGCGGCGCCCAGCCGCATCCCGGCGGCGAGTTCGGGCTCGATGTCGAATCTGACGGTCGGCGGCTTCGACCGATTCCGCGGCCGCCATTTTTCATATTACGAAACGATCGCCGGAGGCGCGGGCGCCGCAAGCGGCCGGCCCGGCGCGTCCGGCATCCACACTCACATGACCAACACGCTCAACACGCCGATCGAGGCGCTTGAGGCCTACTACCCGATGCGGATCACCGAGTATCGAATCCGGCGCGGCTCCGGCGGCCGCGGCCGCGCGCGCGGCGGCGACGGACTGATTCGCGAACTCGAGTGCCTGGTCGATTCCAGCGCAAGCTTGCTCACCGAACGGCGGAAAATCGCGCCATACGGACTCGCCGGCGGAGGGCCCGGCGCGACCGGGATCAACATTCTGGTGCGCGGCGCGCGGCGAACCCGGTTGCCTGGCAAAACGAATATCGAGCTCAAAGCGCACGAGCGCATTCGAATCGAGACACCCGGCGGCGGCGCCTGGGGCCGTCGCTAAACTCGCCGGTGGCGCATCGGCGAGCGGCCCGCTAGCTTGAGCACGATGGCGGAGCAGCAATTCTACGTCGGCATCCACGGTGTTATCGCGAGCCGCGGGCGAATACTCGTGCTCAAGCGCGCGCCGGTAATGCCGTATCGCCCCGGAAGCTGGGACCTTCCCGGCGGCCATATTGCGCTCGGCGAGAGCTTCGAGGATTGCCTGTTGCGCGAGGTCAAGGAGGAAACCGGGCTCGAGGTCGCGATCGACCGCCTGCTCGGATCTGCACAGCATGCTTTCCGAGCCTTATCTGCAGGCGCTCTACTCGTGCCGGCTGGCGGTTTTTCGCAATGTGCGGCTGCGGCCCGACGAACACGTCGAGCATCGATGGGCGACGCCGGCCGAGCTCGCGAGCCTCGAGCTGATACCTTATCTCGCGGCAATTCTGAAGTGCGGGATGCTGAGTTACGTGAAGTGATCGAGGCGATGCGGCGCTATCTTGCAATCAGGCGGCCGCGCCAGTAACCGAGGAAGTTGGCGCATTCGAGTTGGTGATAGATCGCGCGCTCCGGATCGCCGCGCATCGCGGCAGCCGCCATTCTCACTCCGTTGCGGACCAGCTTGTCGAGGCGATTGTGGCTTGGCAGTCCGGCAAATGCGGTGCCCATGCCAAAGGCGAAGCTCTTGCGCCGCAGATACGCGCGCGTCATCCGTTCGGGGCCAATCAGATGATGCACGATCGCGCGCGGTGCAAAACCCATCGCGCCGCCGCGCGCGATTATCCGGGCGAACAGTTCGGTGTCCTCGCCCGAGATAGGATTGCCGCCGACCACGCCGAGGTCTTCGCGAAATTTCCCGAATCGGGCGAAGGTTGAGCGCCTGAATCCGACGTTGGCGCTGAAATAATTATCCAACCGCTCGGCAGATGACGCCGGCGCCGACTCGATCGCACGCCGGTCGTGAACCGCGAGCTTGACCCACAGGCTCGGCCCGAGCCACTCGGGCGGCGCCGACAACCATCGCGGGATAACCATCCCGCACGCGGCGTCCAGCTCGCGCCGGCGCATTTCATCGAGCAGTTCGGCGGCCCAGTCGCGTTCGGCAATTGCGTCGTCGTCGATGAAGAAGATGAAGTCCGACGCGGTTTCGTCCACCGCGCGATTTCGCGCAAAGCTCGAACCCAAACGCGGCTCAAAAACCCGCCGCATCGCAAGCGCCCCGCCGCGCGCGCATTCATCGATTACCGCCGCGGTATCGTCGGTCGAGCCGTTGTCGATGACGAGGCAGTCGGCCTCGACGCTGGCCGGTATCGCGAGCGCGGCGATACTCGCCAAGGTCCCGCGCACCAGCGCCGCGCGATTATGCGTGGGAATCGCAATTGTGAGTTTGACTGTCAATGCGCTCGTGCGCGCGGGCTAAGCTAGACCGTCGCCGCTTGACGCCGCGTCCGGTCTCCATCATAGCCCAACCGCGCCTCGCACCGGACAACCCGGCACCGAGGCTATTCCCGGCGCCGCCGCGGCGGGCCGCGTCAGTTATTTGGCCGCCGAAGGCGCTGCGGCGGGCGCCGAAGCTGCTGAAGCAGCCGCTGCGGGCGAAGCTCCCGGCGACGGCGATGGCGCCGCGGGCTTGGGCAGCGGCGCGCTCGATTGCGTAAACACGATCGACGTGACCGTCAGGTCGGGCGTCGCCTTTTGCTGGATGTCGGTCGGAGCCGTGAGGCGGAAACCGAAACTGCGTGTCTCGCCCGGCACGAACGGCAGCACCGGACGCCCGAAGTTGTTGAACTCGAGCGGCGTCGCGACCGGCGTGTGAGCCTCGCTGAAGACTTCCTTTTTGTTTTTCCCTTTGCCCTCGGAATAGGTGACCGTGAACTGAACCTCGTCGATCGCCTTGTCGCCGCTGTTCGTCATCTTGCCGAAAATTCCCGGCACTCGCGACGCTGACATCTTCATGTCCACGTCGCTCAACGCGATTTTCGGCACGTACGCCTGCGCGTCGGGGATCTGCTTCTGCGCGTTTTGTATATCCGCCAGCTCGCGCCCGTACTGGAACTTGAGGCCCGCGTTGCCGGTCGCCTGCTCTTTGTCCAGTTCGTCGAGAATTTTCTGATAGGCGGCGATCGCCTTGTCGTAGTCGTGCTTGTGGTAGAGATCGACAGCGTCCTTGTGTTCCTTGACGATATTTTCTCTGACCGGGAAATTGACGAGCAGCCGCCATTCGCCGCCCTCGTTCATCAACACCAGATTGTCGTCGTAGCTGATCTTGGGGTACGTGCCTTCGGCCAGGTTCTTTTGCGCAATCGAGTCGGGGGTCGCAGACCCGCTAAGCGAGGCATCCACCGTCCGCTCCCAGAGCGCGAGATCGGGCCGCGTCACGCTGACCGTGACGATTGCCTTGCCGCCGTCGGTCTTCGAGTCGCCAACCTTGTAATCGTAAGTGCGCAGCACGCCCTTGAACCAGTCCCTGCTCACTTCGGGGGCCATCGGGATTTCGACCAGGAACTGATCCATCGTGCGATCGAGCTGGTCCTGATGCGACAGCGCCTGGTAGCAGGCCGGGTAATTGTAAAGTTTCAGGTTGCTCAGATAGGTTTGCGCCGCGCTCTGGGGCGTATGACCCTGGCATCCCGCCATCAGAAACGCACAAACCACGCCGGCCGCAAGCATCGCACCCTTGGCCTGAATTCTGCTCATAGTCATCGTCGAATTCCTTCTCCCCGCGAGCCGCAAACGGTTTGATTCTAATGTCGCCCCCGCCAAAAACAAGCTCGCCTGATGGGCAGTTTCCAGCCCTTGGCCGCCGGCTCGCGAGGCAACAATCTTGCTTATCAGAAAAAAGGCGCGCTATGCGAACGGCCGCGCCGCTCGATTGCGGTTCTTTCGCCGGCGATCACTGCGTTTGCACCGCTCCGGCCCGAGCCGCCTGCGCGGCCCGCGGCGGAAACCAAAAGCGCTCGACTTCGGTGGCGCGGACCGCGTCGTCGATCATCCGCGGGATATCGAAGCGCGATTCCGCCGCCTCGACTTCCTCGATTCGCGCGCGGGTCTCGGGATGCGCCGGCACAAACAGCGTGCAGCAGTCCTGGTCGGGCAATATCGAGGTCTCGAACGTGTGCAGCCGGCGCGCCTGATCGATAATTTCGTTCTTGTCCATCCCCACCAGCGGGCGCATGACCGGGAACGCCGCCGCCTTCTCGATAACCGCCATGTTTTCCAGCGTCTGCGACGCCACCTGCCCCAGGCTCTCGCCCGTTACCAGCACCGTCGCGCCTGAACGCTCTGCCAGCGCGCTGGCGATTCGCAGCATGAAGCGCCGGTACAGCACTACCCGCAGCGGACGCAGAGTGTTCGCCACGATCTCGCGCTGCAGATTTCCAAACGGCACCAGCATCAACGCCGATCGCGCCTGCCATCGCGTCAGGTGGGCCGCAAGCTCCGCCGCCTTCTCCCGGCTCGCCGCCGAGACGATCGGGTATGCATGAAAATGCACGAAGTCGAGCCTGAGCCCGCGCCTCATCATGCGATGCGCCGCGACCGGCGAATCGATCCCGCCCGACAGCAGCGCCATTCCATGCCCCGAGACTCCCACTGGAAGTCCGCCCGCACCCGCGATCTTGCCCGCCGACACGTAGGCCGCATCGTTCATTATCTCGATTGATATCGTGAGCTCGGGCGCGTCGAGATTCACTTCGAAGCCAAGCGCCTCCTGCACCTCACCGCCAACCGCGCGGTCTATTTCCACCGAATTCATCGCGAACCGCTTGTCCTCGCGCCTGGTCCGCACCGCAAAGGTTCTCGCATTGCTCCCGCTGGCGCATTTGATCGCTTCGCGCGCGATCGATTCGATGTCGCGGGCGGTCGCATGGCTGAGCGAGAAGTTCTGCAGCCCGAAGACCAACGCCGCGCGCTCGGCTGCGGTTTCGTCGCTCAGCTCGTCGGGAATTTGCACCATCAGGCGCGGCCCCACGCTGCGTATATTGCCCAGCCGGTAATCGCTGAAAATATCGCGCAGATTTTGCTTGACCTGGTCCACGAATCGCCACTGGTTGCGCCCCTTGAGCGCGATCTCGTGATACCTGCCGATCAAATATCGCATGTTATTATGATTTCGCTCGCGTGCAGCCGCCGGACTTGAGGTTAGCCCAGGCGCCGGCAGCATTGAAAACCGGCCGTGCGCTTGCAAGCAGGCCCTCGCCCGCGATTATCTGTAGCAATGAGTGACGCTACCACGTTTTCCCGCCAGGTCGATCTCATCCGGCGCAAGCTCTCCACCGTCACTCCCGCCCCGCGCGCCGCGCTGGCAAACAAATCGAACGCGGCCGCGGTGCTGATGCCGCTGTTCGAGCGCGAGGGCGGCCTTCACATCGTCTATATACGCCGCTCCGACCATGTCGCCAGCCATCGCGGCCAGGTGGCATTTCCCGGCGGACGCGTCGATCCGGTGGATGCGACCCTGCTCGACGCCGCGCTGCGCGAGGCGCACGAAGAAGTCGGCATCCATCCTTCGACCGTGGAAGTGGTCGGCGCTTTCCCCACCATGCAAACGACGACCAGCGGAATTGTCGTCGCGCCATTCGTCGGCGTGATCCCGTCCGACGCGCCGCTCACGCCTCAAATCTCCGAGGTCGCCGAAATCTTCGACGTGCCCCTGGCCGCGCTGCGCGATCCGAAGTTTCGCGGCGACTACGAATGGAAGGGCGGCGAGCCGTCCGCTCGTTCCTCGAAATTTCCGGCGATTCACTACCGCGGCCAGGTAATCTGGGGCCTAACTTTGCGCATCACGCTGAACCTGCTGGAGATTCTTGAGACGGCGCCCTTTTCTTCCAATTCTTCCTCGTAATAGCGCTGCCAATGTAATAAGTTGCGCGCCCTGACGGCGTAACTTGCCCGCCGCGACGGACGCCTTGCGCGCCCTGCTGACGAACTGAAGGGAAGAAAAGTGAAGAAGTGAAATTTCCACGCGGGAGCCGAATCCAATGGGACGCAACATCCTTTTCATCACCACCGATCAGCAGCGCTACGACGCGCTGGGATGCAACGGCGGCAAGATCGCGAAGACGCCGGTGGCCGACCGGCTCGCCAACAGTGGAATCAACTACCGGCGCGCGCACAATCAAAATGTCGTCTGCATGCCGGCCCGCTCCACGATGATTACCGGCCAGTACGTGCGCACCCACGGCGTCGTCGCCAACGGGGTTGCGCTGCCGCCGGATTCGCCGAGCGTCGCGGCTTATCTTCACGAGAAGGCCGGTTATCGCACCGCGCTGCTGGGCAAGGCGCATTTCGAGCCCGCTTTCGATTTGCAGGGGCGATGGTTCGAGAACCAGATGGCGCGCAAAAATTCTACCGGGCCGTATCGCGGCTTCGATCGGATGGAGTTGGCGATGCATTCGCCGATCGGCGGATGGCATTATTCGCTGTGGTTGCAGAAAAACCATCCCGAGGACATGGGCGGCTTCGCGCCGCTGCTCACCGCGATGCCCGGCGGCGACACCGGCGCGCCCGAAGTGAAGTACAATCCCATTGCGCGCGAGCATTACCACACCGATTGGGTGGCCGCGCGCACGATCGCATACCTCGATTCGCTCGATCCCGACGACAACTGGTTCGTGTGGATGAGTTTCCCCGATCCGCACCATCCATGGGATCCGCCGCAGGCCGAAGCGCGGCGAATCAATTGGCGCGATCTCGATCTGCCCGCCGGCTACCCGGGCTCGCGCGAAAAAATCGAAAAGATACTGGCCGGCAAGCCGCGCCATTGGCTCGATTGGTACCAGGGCCGCTTTGGCAACTTCGAGGGCGGGCCGGCCAGCTTCGTCCCGTGCAATCTCACCGAGGATCAGATTCGCGAAGTCAACGCGATGATCCACGTCGAAAACGAATTGATCGACCAGGCCTGCGGACGCGTGCTCGCCCGAATCGCCGAGCGGGGATGGGAGACCGCGCACCGACGTATTTTTCACCACCGACCACGGCGAGCTGCAAGGCGACTTCGGATTGCTCTACAAGGGGCCGTATCACGTTGACGCCTTGATGCGGCTGCCGATGATCTGGCGCCCCGCTCCGTCGGCCAATATCCCGCACAACGAAATCGCGGAACCGGTCGGGCAACTCGATCTGGCGCCGACGTTTTGCCAAATCGCGGGCGTCCCGGTTCCCGATTGGATGCAGGGAAAGCCGCTGCCGACCGCGCCGGGTTCGGGCCGCGAGCGGGTGATCACCGAATGGGATAGCCAGTTCGCCGCAATCGGGATGCATCTGCGCAGTATCTATCGCGACGGCTACACGCTCACGGTTTACGAGAAATCGACCCGCGACTATGGCTTCGACATCGCCAATATCCCCGCGTTTCTGGCACCGCGCGGTCCGATCGCCGATATCCGCTACGACGGCACCGAGGGCGAGCTTTACAATCTGCGCGAGGATCCGATGCAATGGCGCAATCTGTGGGACGATCCGGCATGCGCGAAGCTCAAGAGCGATCTGCGCGCCGACCTGTACGACCATCTTCCTCCCGAGCGCAGTCCCAAGCTGCCCGTGGAGGCGCCCGCTTGAGAAGGGGCCTCGTAACGGCATTGACTCTGCGGTGGAATCCAGTGGCGGCGACGCAATCTTCAGCGGCTAGGGCTTTGCGAGCATTTCGAAGTAGGAGACGCCGATCAGATCGGCGTGCGTGACTCCAAGCGCCGCCAGGGTTTCATCGACCGCGCCGCGGCTGCTTTCGGGATCGTCACCGTCGGCGATCACCGCCTCGATCTCGCCGAACTCTCCCAGATCCCGCGACCCGATCGAGATGGAGGCGGAGGTTGCCGCGCGTCATCAGGGTTCGCACTTTTTCGACCACGGCAATCGCGCCGAGCGCATCATCCAGAACTCGCAGCATCCGCGCCGGGCCGGCGACCGGCGCGATCTCGTACTCGCTCAGCATCAGCGCGCCGCTTTCGCCGCTTCGTTGCCGGTAGGAGATCAGAACGGCGCTGCCGTTTTCCTCGCGCAGCTTCAGGTTGCCGTTTGCGACGCGAAAGAACGTGTCGCGCTGATTGAGTATCGCGCGCCGCCCGTATCCAAGCGCGACCGCGCGCGCCTCGGCCTCATCATGATTGAGGAGCCGAAACTTCGCTTCGAGGTTTTTCATTTTTTCGCTTTTTCGTTTTTCGTTTTTCGTTTTTTCGTTGATCGTGACCGTCTTGGCGGGGAAAACTTGACAGCTCGGGAAGCCTGCGCATAGGCTCCCACGACTTCGCACGGCGTTCATTTGAGTATTTTACCGGAAACCAATCTTGACGATGCGAAACTGCTCGAGGCCGGCTTCGACCCCGCGCTCGCGCCTGCCGACGCGATCGCGAAGCTGCGCGCGCTCAAGGGCATGGCCGGGATCGCGGACGGTGCAATTGCGCGCGCGCTCGGCAGGATCGCAGACCCCGGCGCCGCGGCGATGCTCGCCGAGATGGAAGCCGGCGCGGCCGGCGCTCTCAGGCGGGAAATCCGCCGCGCGCTGTACAAGCTGAAGCATCACGGTATCAACGCACCCGCCGCGACCGCTGTTTCAGTGGCAAGCGCTCCACGTGCCGCCGCCGCTGAAAAAAGTGAAAAAACCGCGATGCTCTCGCCGATCGACGCCGAGGGCGCGCGTATCGTCTGGATCGTGAAGCCGCGCGTGCAGGGCGGCGTGATCCGGATGTGGGCGCTCATCTCCGAGCGCGAGGGCCTGGTCGGTGCGCAGAACACGAGCCTGTCGCGGCGGGAGCTTAAATCCGAACGCGAGGAACTCGAGCATCGCGCGCAGGTCAAGCTGGTTGACGCCGACTGGCGCGTCGCCGACTTTATCGCGTGCGAGGCCTGGCGCAACACGCCCGAGTCGCGCCGCGGCCAAGTCGGAAACTTTCTCACGCTCCGCTCCGAGTTGATCGCATCGCCGCCGCCGACTGAACTGCTTCATCCCGTCTATGCCGAGCTTGCGGCAGAGGCGGCGGGCGAGCCGCCGGCCGAGTTGCTCAAGGAACCGGAAATTCTCGAATGGCGGATGCCTGACGCAATGCTCAAACCCTACGTCGAGGAGATTGCGCGCGCCGGCGAAAGCGTGATCGTCTTGAATCCTTTGCACAAGCAGGAGCGCGTGAATGCCGTGATCAATCGCGCGACTATGGAACTGCTGAGCGGCGACAACGGCCGGCGGGTCCGGCGGCGGCTCGAGGATATCGCGTACTACATGGCGCGGGCTGGACGCCGCACGCAGGCGGGATGGGCGGCGGCGGCCGCGGCGCGGCTGCGCGACGGAATTGACGTGACCAAGGTGCTTTTCTTTCAGGGCTTCATCCGCACCCAGCTCGGCACGGTCGCGGCGGCCGAGCAGCAGAAGGCCGAACAGGAGCCGCGGCTGATCATGACTCCGGCCGAGGCGATGCGCGCGCGCGAAGCTGAAGCCTCAAGGGGCCGGCGCTAGGCGCGCATCCCTGCCATCACGCCCTCGATTGGCCTGGATATCGCTGCGCGCGCTAATCGCAATCCCTTCCAGGTAATTATCAACTCACGGTTAAACCGCTTGCCGGGGGAGGCCGATTGGTCTACAAGGCGAGTTGGAGCCGGAGAGTTCAAAGGAAATCCCGGTTAAGGCTAAGGGACTCGGGGAGGTAAACGACTATGAGCCTTTCTCGGCGTCTGGTGGCTGAATTCATTGGCACATTCTGGCTGGTGCTGGGCGGATGCGGTACCGCAGTATTGGCCGCGGGCTTCCCTCATACGGGAGTAGGCTTTGTCGGGGTGGCGCTGGCGTTCGGACTCACGCTGCTGACGATGGCGTACGCGATCGGGCATATCAGCGGCTGTCATATCAATCCGGCGGTAACCGCCGGGCTGTGCGCAGGGGGCCGCTTCCCCGCCGGCGAAGTGATCCCGTATATCGTGGCGCAAGTCTTGGGCGGGATTGTCGCCGCGGCGATCCTTTACGTAATCGCCAGCGGAGCAGAAGGGTTCAGTCTGAGCGCGGGTTTTGCGGCCAACGGCTACGGTGCGCACTCACCGGGCGGGTACTCGCTGCTTTCGTGCCTGGTATGCGAAGTGGTGATGACGCTTATCTTCCTGTTCGTGATAATGGGTGCGACCGACAAGCGCGTCCCGGCCGGGTTCGCGCCGATTCCAATCGGGCTGGTGCTGACGCTCATTCACCTGATCAGCATTCCGGTGACAAACACGTCGGTCAACCCTGCGCGCAGCACCGGACCGGCTTTGTTTGTTGGCGGCTGGGCAATAGGACAGTTGTGGCTTTTCTGGCTGGCGCCAATTGCGGGTGGCGTGCTCGGCGGACTGCTATATCGGGGGTTGCAGTCCGAGGGGGAAAAAGTTTGAGGACGCAGCGCCGCCTGTGTATCGTGCCGATACGCTCGCGCCTCATCACGCGGCGGCAAGAAACGCACGCGGCAAGATCGCTCCGACAAGGAGGATTCGCAATGAAAGCTCTCATCTCATGGGCAGGTGCGCTCACTCTAGTGTGCGTCCCATCGTGCGTTTTCGCGCAAGATGCAGGCAGCACGGCGCCATCTGCGCAAGCCTCGACAGACATGGGTGCGCCGTCGGTTCCGGGCGTGCCGTCGGTTCCGGGCGTGCCGTCGGTTCCGGGCGTGCCGTCGGTTCCGGGCGTGCCGTCAGTTCCGGGCGTGCCGTCGGTTCCGGGTGTGCCGTCAGTTCCGGGCGTACCGTCGGTTCCGGGCGTGCCGTCGGTTCCGGGTGTGCCGTCAGTTCCGGGCGTGCCGTCGGTTCCGGGTGTGCCGTCAGTTCCGGGCGTACCGTCGGTTCCGGGCATGCCGTCGGCTCCGGGTATGCCGTCGGCTCCGGGCATGCCATCAGTGCCGGGCATGCCGTCGGTTCCGGGTATGCCGTCGGTGCCGGGTGCGGCGTCATCTCCGTCGAGCTGACCGAACATTTTCTCTCGATGGATTAGCCCATCCGCTGACAAATGGGCCCGTCGCGGCGACTAAGCAGCGGTCTGAGGATCTTTGCTATCGAGTACTGGCAGGCGCTAAGCGCGCCGCTCAGTTTCCCACGGCGGTCCAAACGGGCGGTTCAATGCGGGACGCGGCGGCTTGTCGTAGCTCGGCAGTATCCCGGCACGATCGGCGTAATCGGCGAAATACGAACGGATTCCCGCGCGTTCGAGAACCGCGTCGAGTGCGGCGCTGCGAAACTTCGCATAGCGGGCAAGCAGGGTCGCGCGGGCTTCGGCGAGGAACGGCGTCACGGCGATTTCGATTCGATTCCCGCTGGCGAATGCAAGCTGCGCTTTCCCATCCACCGCCGCGCGGCTGACCCACGGCAGGTAGAAGCGGCCGAGTTCGGCCAGAATCGCAATCATCGTCTCGGGCACTCCGCCCGCCGCGATCCATTCACCGAACTCCTGATCTTCGGGCTCCATCAGGCGGTGAGTGTGCGCGACGATGGCCCGCGCGTCCTCATCTACCCATCTCCGGCAGAGCGGATCGTTAATGAAATGCGCCGCGTTGCCGCCGAAGAACGCGAAATCCGAGAGCGCCGGGCGCGCGCCAAAGAAGTACGGATGCGACGCAAGATGCGCGCCGGTCAGGCGCAGCCACGGGCGCAAAATTTCGCCAATCCATGAGTCGATGTTGATCGCGGTGACGCCGAACGGCTCGCAGGTCGCGGTGACGTGCGCCCTGACCACCGCGTAAGCCTGGTCGCCGGGAAAATTCAACTCATGGGTGGCGTCGCGCGCCAGCTCCCATCCGCCGACGCGATGGTTTTCCTCGTGGAACCATCGCGATCCAACTGCGGGCCGATAAAACCATTCGTCGAGCGCGTCTTCGAGGATGTAGTCGATAAAGCGCAGCACCGGATCGGCGGGAAACACGCGAGGCTCGGGAAAGCGCGACTCCAGGTAATGGATCATAGCGGTCGTATCCCACATGAATTCGCCGCCGGGCGTCTTCACCACCGGCATCGCGCCGGGCCATCCAGCCGCGCGCGCGGCGGGATTTGCGCCTGCGAATCGGCGCAATAGATATGGGATAGCCTTGTAGTCGAGATACCCGGTGAGCTTGCGCGTGAAGTAGGACTGCGTCATCCCATACACGCGCCAGCTCGCGGCGCGAGGCTTGCGCTCAGACGGCATCGCCGGCGCTAGCCACGCAGCCCCGCAAGACATCCCGCACGATCGAGGACCGCGTCGATCGCGCGCTTGTCGGGGATCGCGGCGTATTTTTCGCGCAGCGCGCCCAGCGATTTGGCCTGATACTTCTGCGGCTTCTGAATCCAGGTGCGGCCGGCCAGTTCCACGCTGAATTCCTCGCGACCGGCCGCGATGGCCGCCGCGTTGGCAACCGTCCATGGCATGAAGAGCGGGCCGACCTGGCGCGCGAGCAGCGGCATCAGCGTCGGTTCGAGACTCGCCCACGTCTCGAACTCGCCTTCCGCCCGCGGCCACAGCATCCGATGGATCCACGCAAGAAGATTGGGCGTGCGCGCGCCGATGAGCGCGCCGGGCGTCGGATCGGTCCAGGCTTCGTAGAGCTGCCCCCACATCGCGAAGTCTCCAAAGGCCGGCCGTGCGCCGAAAAGATAGGCGCGGCTGGCCAGGTGGGTCTCGAGCAGCGCAATCGTCTCGCAGAATGAGTCTTCAATTTGGGGCGCGGTCTGTGCGTTCGAACCAACGAACCATAGCCGCCCGACCATCCGCTCGCGCACTTGGGCAGTCGCAGCGGAAAGCTGCTTCTCGTCCGCCGCCGGCATCATCATGCACGCGATGCGTCCGGCGGAGCTGATCTGATCGACGTCGCGCGCCCATCGATAGTGGAACATCCACTTGTTGCCCCATTCGTCGCCAAATTCCTCCAGCAGCACCGAGACGAAGGCGGCAACCGGATCCGACGGATGAATCGCCGGCTGCAAGTACTGAGATTCAAAGCGCTCGATTATTGGGGTCGAGTCCTGCACGCCTTCGTCATCCGGGGTAACGACGAGCGGCACGATCGGAAGGCGGGCGTATTTCTGGTATTCGGCCTGGCTGTCGAAGTTGCGGATTATCCACTTGTGCGGGATTCCCTTGTAACGGAAATAGGAACGAACCTTGACCGAGTAAGGAGAAAGCTCAACGCCAAATATGCGGTAGGGATTAGTCATTTGATTTATTTCCAGGCGGCGGCCTCCCTATGAGCGAGGCGACCAGCTCAGGTGCGCATATTGGCGCATCGCGCGTCAATAACTCGAAGGCCGGCGCAGCGGGAGTCAGAAGAGCGGGCGCTGGGCACAGGCGGCGACCGGCGAGAACGAGCGTCGATGAATCGGCGAGGGGCCGAGCCTGGCGAGCGAATCCATATGCTCGCTGGTGCAATAGCCCTTGTGTTGCGCGAAGCCGTAGCCGGGATAGATCGCGTCGAGATCGACCATCATGCGATCGCGGGTAACTTTGGCGACGATGGAGGCGGCCGCGATGCAGAAACTTTTGCGATCGCCGCCTACGATTCGGGTCTGCGGAAGTTCGAGGCCCGCAATCAGGCGGCCGTCAACCAGCACGTGGCCGGGCGCCAGATTCAATGCGGACAGCGCGCGGCGGCTCGCCGACATCGTGGCCCAATAGATATTGAGGCGATCGATTTCGTTGACTTCGGCGATGCCGACACCGACCGCGATGGCGCGGTCGCGGATCGGCGCGAACAGAGCCTCGCGCTGTTCGTGGGTCAACTGTTTGGAATCGTGCACGCCGCTGATGAATGTTTCGGGCGCGAAGACCACCGCGGCTGCGACCACCGGACCGGCCATCGGACCGACGCCGGCTTCGTCAACACCGGCGACGGCGTCGATGCCGAGTTTCCACAGGCGCCGTTCGTAGCGCAGGTCGGGCCGCTTGCTCATCGTGATAGTTGGTGTCGGTTACTCGCCTGTTACCGGTTGCGTGCCGTCGTTTACGCCATCCGTTTCAGGCGCGCCTTGCGAATCGTCTCGGCGGCTTCGTCGGGAGCGCTGATGTCGTTGAGGCGGATGGCGTAGTCGGCGCTGGCGGCGGACGCGATCGTGACGTCGCCAAGTCCGATCATCCGTTGAAGGACGCGCTTGCTGACCTCAACCGAGCGGATGTCGGCCAGTTCCATCTCGCGACGGCGCAGCGCAAGCAGCCCGCGCTTTTCGATCAAGCGGTCGGAGGTGAGACTCCAACTGACGGTCCTGGCGCGAATCATGGCGACGATGAAGGTCAGCGCGCCGACGCCGGCTACGGCGAAGCCGGCCTGAATCGGTTCGACCTTGCGGTAGAGCAAAACGGCGCCGATCGCGATCAGCACCGCACCGGCGAAAAAGCCGTTGGCGTAGTACCATAGCGAGGGACGGAATTGGGCGAGCGCGTACTCGCGCACGGCGGCGGGCTTGGGCGCGTACATCCGCGCACCGCATCGCGAACAAAACGCGGCGCCTTGCTGGGTGTCGTTACCGCACTGGGGACATCTCATCGCACCGCCTCAAGCCGCCGCATCGGGAACAGTGTCAGTTGCCGCGATTATGATGATGCCCGGCGGGTCGCGTCAATTGAAGCCGCGGCGGCGCCAAGCTAAGGCGAAGGCGCGGATTCCAGATCTTAGTTGGCGGAGGGATGGTCCCAGGTGCGGGCGCAACTGAGGATGTCGATCGGGGTTCCATCCTGGACCGCGCGGTACTTGTCCCAGAAGCTGGAATCGATTTTTCTGAGTGCAGGCGGCTCCCGCCGACGCCATCGATTGCACGCGCCCGGACCGCCGTTGTAAGCCGCGTACGCCGATCGGGCGAGATGGCCGGCGACCGGCGCGGGGTCGAACTTCCGCTGAGCGGAGGCATAGCGCATCATGCGCGCGAGAATCTCGCAGCCCGCGCCCGCATTGTAGAGGACGTCCCACCTGAGGCGATCGATATCGTAAAACCCGCGCCAGACGTGCTTATTCACCTGCATCACCCCGATGTCGCCGGTCGCAGATTCAAGCCATCGGATGCGCGCCCCGGCCATCACGAACTGTCGCCAGCAGCTTTCCTGCCAGGCCGCACTGCGCACGAGCGTCACATAGATGGTGGCGTCGTCGGCGTCGATGGCGCCCTCGCCGAGTTGGCGCTCGGCGCTGAGATCGAGCAGCAGGCCCATATCGCGGCGATAAGTCTGGGCGTTGTCTTCGGTCACGACCAGACGGTAAAGGCGCTCGGCGACATCCTGGAGGTGGGGGAGTATCACGGACTCGCCATCCTTCTCCTTCTGGGCGGCGGCGGCCTCTGGTGGCGACAGGACGGAGAGCATTCGCAGGAGAAGAGGAGCCAGGCGGGCGATCCGGCGCGCCGCTCGATGGCTGGCGCCGAGTCCGGGCAATGGGAGAGCGGCGGAGCTGGCCGGCGACGCATCCGCCGCAGGGGTGCTCGCGCCACCTGAACTCGGCGATGCGCCGGGGGCGGAAGGCGGCACGTCCTCTTCTTCGATTGGGTGGCGGCTTGCGGGCGGCTCGGGAACGGCGAAAAGTTTTTTCAGGTCACGATCTTCGCGGTAATCGAATTGAAGCGGATCGCCGCGCGCGCTGGGCGCCATGATATGCGCGAGGCGGCGAAGGTCGGCGGCCGAAATGCGCATCCCGAGCGTGGGCGCCGCCTGATCGAGCGCAAACAACGCGTCGCCGGCCGAGATGAACGACATGAATTCGAGCGCGTGCGCCCCCAGCATCCCGCGCCGGGCGGCGGCGCGCACTGCGTCGTGCAACTGACGCCATTCGTCGAGGAACAGAACGCGAACCGGATCGGGCCCGGCGGCAGCGGGCGGATTATTCAGCGCCTGGACGAGGCGGTAGCGGCTGTCGAGCAGGATTTGCAGCAACTGGTCGCGGAACTGCTGGTCGCCGACCGCATCGCCGAGCTGCTTGATCGAAAAAACCAGAAACGCGTCCCACTGATCGAGCGTGTCCTGAAAGGCTTTGAGTTCGGCGGGCGTGGACGAGGACGCGGCGCCGGGAATCGCGGCGGGAGTGGGAACGTCGGGGACCGTCATCACCAGCGTGACCCGGATGCCGTCGTCGAGTGCCTCGATATTGGGCTCGGCGGTGAGCGATGCGATTGCGGCGCGGACGCGGCCGGCGGCCTCGGGCGTGATCGAATCGGTGACCATCGCGCTGAGCTGCTGAACCGGGGGTTTGAGATCGTAGGAAAATTCGCCGAGCCGCGGGATGAGATAGTTCTTGATCAGGTCGAAGCCCTGACCGACGAGCTCCGTCTTCTGATGAGCGGAATCATAGAGGTTCAAATCGGTGAAATGAAATTTAAGCTGGAGGCCGGGCGCGATGTATGGGACGCCGAGCGCCTCGACGATGCCGCTCCATTGGATAGCGTTCAGGCATTGAGAACCCATCGAGACGCCCAAGCCGAGGTGGCTTGCGGTTTCGAGCTTTACGGTGGCCGGCCCGCCCGCGGTGGCGCGTGAGAACTGGGGATTCTCAGCGTAAAGAAACTGGCAATCGTCGACGCCGTTCCAAAGCTGAGCGCGTCCGCCGGGCGCTGTATAAAGATTGCGCTTGAGCGCTTCGCGCAGTGCGATGTAGTCGATGGTGAGTGGAATCCTTACCTGGGTGGCGCGGGCGGGATCGGGCCGGGCGAGGAAGATTGCGATGGCGGCAACTGCGACGGCCGTCCACAATTTAACCCTTGGCGCGTTCCCGCGCGGGAACGGGAACAATCGCGGAGAGAAAAGGCGCGGCGAGTCAAATCGATCAAGGTTGGTCATGAATTACCGCTTTTGGCGATGAATGCGATTTTGCCGCGCGCGTATCGTCACCGCACGCCGGTCATGAGTCAACTATTATGGCAAGTCCCTTCGACCTTGAAAGCCACGGTGTCGCTATTGATAATCGAATCGGAAGTATCACGGGAAATTGCGGGTAAGCCCGATGAACACTGAACGTCACGCAGACTCTTACGAAGCGGAACTGCCGCAGGCGTCGCGCGAACTGGCCAAGCTGCGCACCTCGGGTGACTACGTGGCGCCGTTCGAGATCGTGCGGCGGCGCGTGATCGACGACGTCAACGAAGGCAAGATGACGGTCGATGCGACGGTGGTAATCCGAATCGGCAACGCCGAGGAAACCGAAGCGGCCTCGGGCGTCGGCGTGGTGCACGCGCTCGACCTGGCGCTGCGCAAGGCGCTGCTCAAATATTTTCCATACCTCGAGCCGGTGCGCGTGATCGAGACCTACCAGCACGCGACCGGCGAATCGACCGAGGCGGACGTCATATCGGTGAAGAAATTTTCCGACGGCCAGATGCTGTGGACCACGCTGGCCAAGTCGTCGAATACGGTCGAAGCAGGATGGGTGTCGCTGCTCGACGGTTACGAATGGCGAATCGTCAACGAGAACGCGAGGCGGCGCCGGATGGATGCGAATCCGAGGTTGTCGAGGCGCTAACCTCCAAGGGGGCGAGGCGATCGCGATGAGCGCGGGCGAGCGAGCGGCCGGTGCAGGCAGGGCATCGCCGGGCAAGCTGGCGATTCTGTACGACGGCTCGTGCGAGATGTGCCGGGCGAGTTTCGACGGAATCAGGCAATTCGACAACTCGGGAGCGATCGAGCCGCTCGATCTTCATCGCGAAGAAGTGCGCACGCAGTTTCCCGAGTTGCGGCTTGAAAATCTGCTCGAGGAATTGCACGCGGTGGACGAGAGCGGCCGGGTGTACCGCGGCGCGCGGGCGATCAACGAAATATTGCGGCGGCAGCGGGGGCTGCGGGGCTACCTCGCGTACCTTTGGTACCTGCCACCGTACGCGTGGGTCGCGGATTGGCAGTACAAGCGGATCGCGGCATCGCGATACGCGCGCGATGCGCGCGGTAGGTTGAAGGGGAAGGCGGTCCCGGAGCGTTAGCGGGGAGCGCCTTGTTCGGGATCGCGAGCGCACGGTAAGCTGTACGCTCGCGATCGTGAAACCATTTTACATTTTCAATTCGCTGACCCGCGCGGTCGAGGAATTCCAGGCGCTCAGGCCGCCCGAGGTGACACTGTATTCGTGCGGGCCGACGGTCTACCTGCCCCAGCATCTTGGGAATCTGCGCGCGTACGTGTTCGTGGACAGCCTGCGCAGGACGCTGGAGTTCAACGGATGGCGGGTGCGCCACGTGATGAACGTGACGGACGTCGGCCACATGACGGGGGACGTGGACGAAGGCGAGGACAAAGTCGAGAAAACTGCACGCGCGCAAGGGAAATCGCCGCTCGAAGTCGCGAACTATTATTTCGAGCAGTTCCGGCGCGATTGCGCCGCGCTCAATCTCGAGCCGCCGCAGGTGTGGTCGCGCGCGACCGAACATATCGGCGACATGATCGAGCTTACCGCGAGAATCATCGAGGCGGGATTCGCGTATTTGACCAAAAGTGGCGTGTACTTCGACGTGGAGAAGTATCGCGGGGGCAACCGGGCCGGGCGGCTCTCGCGCCAAAGCCTCGACGAGCAGAACGCCGCGCAGCGCCTCGAGCATTCGGCCGATAAGCATAGCCCGCACGATTTCACGCTGTGGGTGCTCGATCAGCCGGACCATCTGATGCAATGGGATAGTCCGTGGGGGCGCGGCTATCCGGGCTGGCATATCGAGTGCTCGGCGATGGCGATGAAGTACCTGGGCGAGACCATCGACATCCACACCGGCGGCATCGATCACATCCCGGTGCATCACGAGAACGAGATCGCGCAATCCGAGAGCGCGACGCACAAGCCGTTCGCGCGGTACTTCGTGCACAACGCGTTCCTGGTCGGCAGAGAGGGGACCAAGATCAGCAAGAGCGCGGGCAAGTTCCCGCTGCTGAGCGATCTGGGGACGGCGGGAATCGATCCGCTGGCGTTTCGGATTTTCTGTTACGGCGCGAAGTACCGTTCCGAAATCGCCTTCAACGACGATGCGATCCGCGCGGCGCAGAGCAATCTCGATTATTTCCGGGAGTTCGCGCGCAGCGTGCCGGACGACGCGGCGATGGACGGGGCCGAGGCGGCGGGATGGGCGGCCGAGTACTACGAGCGATTCCACGGCGCGATTAACAACGACCTGAACACGCCGCAGGCGCTTGCGGCGGCTCTGGAACTGATCGCGGAGGCATACCGGCGCAAGGATTTTCGGGCGTGGGCGACTCTGCGGACGCTCGACGCGGTGCTGGGACTCGGCCTGGAAAAGCATCGCGAGTCGGCGCGCGCGGGCTCGATCGAAGCCGACGTGCAGCAATTGATCGACAATCGAACGGCGGCGCGCAAGGCGAAGGACTTTCACCTCGCCGATGAACTGCGCAAGGAAATCGAGCGGCGCGGCTACGAGGTCAAGGATAATCGCGACGGCACGGCGACCTATCAGCAGCGCAGCACCTGAGGCGGGGGCCAGCGGGGGGTATTTCGGGCCGCAGGTTTGCCTTGAATGGTTGCGCAAAAGTCTCTTAGAATCGCGCCTTGACGAGTCAATTCGCCTGCCCAGAAGGAAGCGATGGGGATTGAGTTAAAGAAGTTCGACACCAGGCTGCAGGCCGAAGGACCCGAGGTACGCCATCTCGATCCGGCCGCGGCGCCGTACTACCTGCCGATTGGCGATGAAGTGGAAATCTTCACCGCCGCGTACAAAGCCCGCCTGCCGGTGCTGCTCAAAGGACCGACCGGGTGCGGCAAGACGCGCTTCGTCGAGCACATGGCGCATCAACTGTCCTCGCTGGCGAACGGCCCCAACGAGCTGATAACGGTCGCATGCCACGAGGACCTGACCGGCAGCGACCTGGTGGGCAGGTTCCTGATCCAGGCGGACGAGACGGTGTGGGTTGACGGTCCGCTGACGCAGGCGGTGCGGCGCGGCGCGATTTGCTACCTGGACGAAGTGGTGGAAGCGCGCAAGGACACGACGGTGCTGATCCATCCGCTGTCGGATCACCGGCGGATTCTGCCGATCGAAAAGCGCGGCGAGACGATCGCGGCGCACCCCGGATTTCTGCTGGTGATTTCGTACAATCCCGGCTACCAGAGCATCCAGAAGAACCTGAAGCATTCAACCCGCCAGCGGTTCGTGACGATCGAGTTCACGTATCCGCCGGCGGACAAGGAAGTGGAGATTATCGCGCACGAGGCGGGGGTCGATCAGGATATCGCGATGCAGCTTGCGACGCTGGGCGAGAAGGTGCGTCATTTGAAGGCGTCGGGATTGGAGGAAGGGGTTTCGACGCGCCTGTTGATCTACGCCGGGGAGCTGATCCGGCAGGGAATTGCGCCACGGCGCGCGGCGACGGTCGCGGTGACGTGGTCGCTGACCGACGAAGCCGACAGCAAACGCGCGATCGACGAAGTGGTAAAGGCGATCTTTCCATAAGTTGCGGCGAGATTCCCGAATCGACGCGAATGGCCAGCGGGCAACAAATTTAGCGAGGTCGCGCAGATGAAAGTCCGGGAAAACTTCAAGGTGATTGCGGTTTCGATTTCAGCCGCGATGCTCGCGATGATAGTCGCGGGCGCGCCGGCGATGGCGCAAGATCTGCAAGGACTCCAGGCACAGTCGGGACCTCGGCTGGATTTTCCGGCCGGGCTGGCAACCGACGGGCGCGCGGTTTACGTATCGAACAGCCGCAACAACACGGTCGAGGCGATCGACGCGGCGTCGAAATCCCTGCGAATCGTCGCCGGCAAGCTGTTCCAGCAAGGCAGCAACGACGGCACCGGCGATTCGGCGCGTTTCAACAGCCCGGACGGGATGGCGATCTCGGGGCAGGATCTCTATCTTTGCGACACCGCCAATTCCGACATCCGCAAGATTGATATCGGCAGCGGGAAGGTCACCACGATTGCAGGGACGGCAAATATCGCGGGCACCGAAGACGGCAACGGATCGGCGGCGCATTTCAACCTGCCGACGCAGATCGCGACCGACGGCACCTCGGTTTACGTAGCCGACAGCGGCAACCACACGATCCGGCGCATCACGCTTGCCGACATGAAGGTCAAGACGATCGCGGGACAGCCGGGCACGGCGGGCAAGACCGAGGGCAATCAGGACAAGTCGCAGTTCAGCGGGCCGCGGGGAATCGCGGTGGACAAGACCGCGATCTACGTGGCGGATACCGGCAACGACGTGATCCGCAAGATCGATATCTCGACGCTGCAAACCAGCACGATCGCGGGCACCGGCACCGAAGGCGATACCGACGGCCCCGCCGCGCAAGCGCAGTTCAACAATCCCGGCGCGTTATGCACCGACGGAAAGATGCTCTACGTGCTGGACGCGGACAATCATTCGATTCGCAAGATCGATCTCGCTGCCAGCACCGTGAGCAAGCTGACGCTGGTCAACGGGCATATCGGCTCGGGCTGCGCGCTCACCAGCGACGGCAAGCAGCTCTACTTCTCCGACACCACGGAAAACGCGGTGGAGGTCGTCGATACGAGCAGCGGCAACTTCACGACCCTCTATCCTCCGGGGCAATAGGGCGCGCGCGCCGGGCATCGCATTTTGATCGATCTGCGCAGCGACACGGTTACGTTGCCGACGCCGGAGATGCGCGAGGCGATCGCGCGGGCCGAGCTGGGTGACGACGTTTACGGCGAAGACCCGAGCGTGAACCGGCTGCAGGCGATGGCGGCGTCGATGATGGGGAAAGAGGCGGCGTTGCTCGTGCCCAGCGGCACGATGGGCAATCTGGCCGCGATGCTGACGCATTGCGCGCGCGGGACCAAGGCGATCGTCGGCGCCCGGTCGCACACCAATCTTTTCGAGGCAGGCGGCGCGTCGGCCCTGGGAGGGATCGTGCTGACCGCGGTTGCCAACACCGAGGACGGCGAGCTCGACCCCGACGAACTGGCGCGCGAGCTTGGAATGCCGGCTGACGATCATTTCGCGCCGCCATCGCTGGTGGTGCTCGAGAACACTCACAACCAATGCGGGGGCGCGCCGATCAAGCTGTCGCACATGGCGGAAGTTTCCGCCGCGGCGCATCGCCGAAACCTCCGGCTTCATCTCGACGGCGCGCGAATCTTCAACGCGGCGCTCGCGCTGGAAACGACGCCCAAAGAGATCGCGAGCGCCGCGGACACGGTGTCGTTTTGCCTGTCGAAGGGGCTTGGATGCCCGGTGGGCTCGGTTCTGTGCGGGAGCCGCGAATTTATCGCCGGTGCGCGACGGACCCGCAAAATCCTGGGTGGAGGAATGCGGCAGGCGGGAATAATCGCGGCGGCGGGAATCGTCGCGCTGACCACGATGGTGGATCGGCTGGCCGAGGATCATCAGAACGCGCGCGCGCTGGCGCAGGGGTTCGCGCTGGTGGCGGGACTGAACGTGCGCGCGGTCAAGAATCGAACCAACATGGTCGTAGTCGGCGTGGACGGCGGCTGGGAGGCATTGGGGCGGTTCATGGCGGCGATGCATCAGCGTGGGGTGCTGATATCGCCGCGCGATATGACGTCTTTCCGCGCCGTGACGCATCATGGAATTTCGCGCGCCGACGTCGATCGAGCGGTTGCAGCGGCGGCACAAGCGGCCGGCGAAGTTTTCGGCGACTGAAGCCTGCGATCGCGCGCACATGGAAAATCATCGGATGGATTCGCTCGATTCGCTGTTCTCCCTGCGCGGGCGCCGTGGACTGGTAACCGGCGCGTCGTCCGGGCTGGGAGTGGAATGCGCAAAGGCGCTGGCGATTGCGGGCGCCGACGTTGCCCTGGTTGCGCGGCGCAAGGAGCGCGTCGTGCAAATTGCGGCCGAACTGGCGAAGACGCACGGCGTCAAAGCGATCGGAATCGGCGCCGACGTAACCCGCGAGGACGACCTGGATCGCCTGATGGCCGAGGCATCGGGCGCGCTTGGCGGGGTGGATATCCTGGTGAACAACGCGGGCGTGTCGCCGACCGGCCGCGCCGAGAATCTCAAGCGCGAAGCATGGGACGAAGCAATCGCAGTGAATCTGACCGCGCCGATGATGATAGCGCAGCGCGTCGCGCGCCGGCTGATCGAGACCGGGCAGCCGGGCCGAATGATCAACATGGTATCGATCTACGCGTCGGTGGCGAGTTCGGTGTACCGGCTGTCGGCGTACGTGGCGACCAAGGCGGCGCTGGCGAATTTGACGCGGCAACTGGCGGTCGAATGGGCCGGCTATGGAATTCTGGTCAATGCGATCGCGCCGGGATGGATTCCCACCGAGGCCACCGAAGGCGGAATCGCAAAGGCCGCGAACAAGGGACGGATGGAGGCGTTTACACCGATGAAGCGGCTGGGGCATCCGCACGAGATTCGCGGCGCGGTGATCTTCCTTGCCAGCGCGGCGTCAAGCTACGTTACCGGTTCGGTAATTTCGGTGGACGGCGGATACCAGGCGTGGTGATAGCGGCGCGGGTCCAATCGCAAAGCCGCGCGAGCCGCGCCGGCGCAATCTTCGGACATTGGTTAGAGCAGGAGGGGGGATGAACGGCACCGGGCTGCGGGCGCAACTTTTCCGGCGCAAGCCGGCGGCGGCCTTGATGGCGGAAGCCGCGGAGCACTCGGGCGGGCTGAAACGGGCGCTGGGAGCGCTCGATCTCACGCTGCTCGGGATAGGCGCGATCGTCGGAGCGGGAATTTTCGTGCTGACCGGGGTCGCCGCGGCAAAATACGCCGGACCCGCGATCGTGCTCTCGTTCGTGGTGTCGGGATTCGCGTGCGCGATGGCGGCGCTGTGCTACGCGGAGTTCGCGGCGATGATCCCGGTGGCGGGCAGCGCGTATTCATACTCGTACGCGACGATGGGCGAGCTGGTCGGCTGGATCATCGGCTGGGACCTGGTGCTGGAGTACGCGGTCGCCGCGGCGGCGGTTGCGGTGGGATGGTCGGGGTACCTTACCGTGATCCTGCACGGCGTCGGGATTCATTTGCCGGCCGCGATAACGAATGCGCCCGGGTCGGTTCCCGGCGCGATCGTCAACCTGCCCGCGTTTTTGGTCGTGATGCTGATCACCTGGGTGCTGTACATCGGGATATCGGAAAGCGCGCGGCTCAATTCGATCATCGTGGCGGTGAAGCTGATCGTGGTCGGCGCCGTGATCGTGGTGGGGGCGTTCTTCGTGAGGCCGGAGAACTGGAGTCCGTTCGCGCCGATGGGATGGACGGGAGTGATGAAGGGCGCGGCGGTGATCTTCTTCGCGTACATCGGGTTCGACGCGGTGTCGACCGCGGCGGAGGAAGTCATCGATCCGAAGCGCGACCTGCCGCTGGGGATCCTCGGTTCGCTGTTCGCCTGCACGCTGCTTTATATCCTGGTCGCGGGCGTGTTGACGGGGATGGTGCCCGCCCGCCTGATCGACGTGAACGCGCCGCTGGCGTCGGCGTTCGCGCTGCGCGGGATGCACGCGTTGTCGGGATTCATCTCGCTCGGTGCGGTGGCCGGGCTGACCTCGGTGCTGCTGGTGATGATGCTCGGGCAGTCGCGGGTTTTTTTCGCGGTGTCGCGCGACGGGCTGCTGCCGCCGGCCTTCACCCGGATTCATCCGAGGTATCGCACGCCGTACATACCGACCACGCTGACCGGAATCGGAGTCGGGATCGCGGCGGCGCTGCTGCCGATCCAGGAAATCGCGGAGCTGACGAATATCGGGACGCTGTTCGCGTTCGTGCTGGTATGCCTCGGCGTGTGGATCCTGCGCCACGCCGAGCCAGGCTTGAAGCGCCCGTTCCGCACGCCGCTGGTGCCGTTGGTGCCGATTTTGGGCGTGGTCTTCTGCCTATACCTGATGGCGAGCCTGCCGCTAGTCACGTGGATTCGTTTTTTCGTGTGGATGGGGATCGGGCTCGCGATCTACTTCAGTTACGGCCGCTTCCACAGCCGGGTGCAGAAAGACGCGGTCAATCAGGCCCGTGGGCACGGGTAGCCAGTGTTAAGAGAGAGAAACGGAGCGCGCTGGCGTTGAGCGCGATGCCGCCTAACCTAACCCCTGGCCCCTTCCCATAGCGGGAAGGGTGACAATCGAAGAAAGAAGAGCCGCGCTATTGGCCGGAGCGGTTGGCGGCTTTCTGCGCAGCGGCAGCGGCGGCTGCGGCGGCAGCGTGGGTCTGCGCGGCCTTTTCCATCGAGGCCTTGCGCTGCTCGCCGTGAGCGAGGTTCTGGTTCAGTTGCCTGGCGCCTGCGACGCCAAGATCCTGCGATTCCCACTTGGGCTTCGCGATGGAGACCCATCGCGATCCCTCTAGCGAGTAGGTGAAGACCAGGTACTTGAGCTTGCCGGTGGCGAGGCCCTTGGCAGTTCCTCCCGGCTTGGCGGGATCGTACTCGACGCCGCCGAGCTTGCAGCTCACGACGAGGTGATTATGCGGGCCGTAGGTCGGCAGGTACTCGAACTTTTGCTGCAAATCGATGTACACCTGGTGGTTCGCCTTTTTCTCATCCTGCTCGGCAAAGTAAGGCTCGACGACCTCGGAAAGTTTATCCTGAAGCGACTGCTGGAGCGCGGGCGAGAGGTCCTTTTGCGCGCGCGCGTGCTGCAAATCGAACGCATATGCCCGCGAGGCATCGAGGGAAAACGAAAGCGCGGCCGCAAGGGCGACCGCGCTGAGTATCTTGAGATTTTTCATGGCGTCCCGGCCACCATCATAGTGGACGATTGACCGGGCGCAAATATTTACGGGCTGCTGCCACCGAGCCCGCGGCCGAAGGAGGCGACCTGCGACTGCCATTGCTCGCCGAAGGCGAGGATCAGCACCTGCTGATTGATGTGCGCGTCCTTGGTCAGCGACTTCATCGAGCCGCCACCCGCGGTAGCCAGCACTTTGTACGCCGCCTGCGTCTGCCGGTAGAACTCCGGCAACGGCGAGATCTTCGGCGGCTCCTCGCGATGCACCTTGAGCCAGAACTCGCGCTCGAAGCGCTCGTGCTCCTCGGCCGCCACGTCCACGGTGTTGAAGGTGCCGTTGTTGGTTTTGAACTGCCGGATCAGGCCGAGCAGCGGCCCGAAGTCCTCCTTGTGCGGGGGAGAATCGCCGACCAGCACCACCACCTTCTTCGCGTACGGCTTCCAGTCCATCTTGTTCATCGCCGTCTCGCACGCGCCAAACGTATCCTCTTCCCACTCGCCGCCACCCATCGCCTGGATGCCGTTCAAAAAGTCGCTCAGCTTTTGCGGCGACAGCGTCAGCGGCTGGATATTCATCTTCTCGCCCTTGCCGCCGAACACGATTATTCCGATTCGCGCGATCGGCACCAGCCGGTGAATCGACTGCACCAACTGCTGCATCTTGGCCTTGACGTCGTCGATGATCAGTTTCATCGAGCCGGTCCCGTCAATCACCAGCACCACGTCGAGCCCCTTGCGCCGCAGCTCCCCGATGAAGCCGCCGAAGCCCGCGCCGACGCCGTGACCGTAGCCCGAGCCGATGCCGCCGCCACGGCCGATGCCGATTCCGCCGCCGCCGGCCGCGCGCACGTAGTCACTGGCCAGTCCAACCGCCTGCGAGGTGTCCACCGCGGTCGGCTGCTCCATCTGCTGCTGCGCCGTGTCGGGCATCGGCACTTCCGGCATGTCGAGGTCCTGCATCTCGCTGCCGCCTCCACCGCCGCCGCCCGCTTCGAGATTCACCATGATCAACTCGCGCCCGCGCTGCTCGTGCACCGTGATGATCAGGAAGAGCAGGGCAAGCACGTGAAGGGCGACCGAGAGCGGAAAGGGGCCGATCAGCAGACCGAGCGCATCTTTCATCTTCTGAAGACGGGTCGCGTCGGCCTCGTCTTCTTCGCGGCGCGCCTCGGCCTCCGCCTCTCTTTTGCCGATAATGCGGTAGAAGACGAAAGCGACGACGAAGGTTGAGAGGACAAGCAAAATGATAATTGCTGCGATCATATAAAAACGTGCTCCCCGCTTGAGCCGCGCTTGGCGTGGCCGAGGCCGAGGTCCTCATTCGCTAGACTTAAAGCCGCGCGATCGTCGCGGCAACGCGTGGGCCATCCGAAAATCAAATTTCTACGCTCCGCCTCCCGGCGCTCCGGCAGCGACGCCCCCAGGAGGGAGAGAAGACACGGCGATGGCGATAGCCTCCGCGCCCGCCGACTTTGCCGTATCCAGAATACGAACCATGTCACCAAGTATAACCTTTGGGTCGCCCTGGAAAATCACGATTTTGTCGGTCGAGTTCGCGAGCGCGTCATGAAGCTGGGGCAACAACTCAGGCTCGGTGACCGGCTTGTCGCCCAGATAGATCTGATGCTCGGCGGTGTAGGTCACGATGATGCCCTTGGGCTTTTCGTTTGCTGCGGGCTGCGCTTCGGCTTTGGGCAAATCAACGTGAGCCGCGGATTCAATGGTCACCGCGGTCGTCACCATAAAGATGATCAGCAGGACGAGGAAGATATCGGTCAACGGGGTGATGTTGATATCGGCGAACACCCCGCCGCCTTTGTTGCTACTCATTGCCATGGGCAAATACCTCTGCGTGTATCGATGCTCAGGTCAGCCACCGGGGCCGGCCCGATCAACCTCCACCACCTGGGGAGTTGGCTAGTTGCGCACCGGTAACCCGCTTGGCCGCGATTGCAATTTGTTCGGCGCCGGCAGCCTTGGCGATATTCAGGATTCGCACCATGTCGCCGAGCAGCACTTTGCGATCACCCTGGAACACGACGATCTTCTGGTCCACTTTGCTCAGCGCCTCGCCCAGGCTGGAGCGGAGTTCGCGCTCGGGAACGTCCTTCGAGTTCACGAACAGCTCGTGCTGGGCGGTATAGGTCACGATGACGCCCTTGTTCTCCGGCGCGGTATTGGTTGCGCCGGGCAGATCGACGTGGGCGGCGGATTCGATCGTGACGGAAGTCGTCACCATGAAGATGATGAGCAGAACCAGAAAGATATCGGTCAGCGGCGTGATATTGATGTCGGCAAAAACGCCGCCACCACCGCCCTGATGTGGTCCGCTAATTGCCACGCGCCTGTCTCCCCTGGAGTGCAGCGTCGATCAGGCGGTCGTCGTTGATGTGCTGGATGGCGCTGATGTTCTCAACCTTGACCGAGAAATAGTTGTAGAAGATAACCGCGATGATCGCGACGGCGAGTCCGAGCGCGGTCGAAATCAATGCTTCCGAAATACCGGCCGCGACGACCGAGAAACCGCCGGTGCCCATGATCGCCATCGATTGGAACGCGACCAGAATGCCGACGACCGTTCCGAACAGCCCGATGAACGGCGCCGATGCGCCCGCGGTCGCAAGCACCCAGATGTAGCGCTTGAATTCGAGGCCTTCCTGGTAGCGGCGCTCGTCGTCGAGCTCGAGCAGATGATCCCGGTCCATGGTCTGCGAACCCGAGATGAGGGTGTGGTAGATGCGCTCGGCCGCCGTAGCGCGCGCCTGCGTGGCCTGCAACGCCTCGTTGAACTTGCCCTGCCGCAGCTGCGGAATCAGCGAGTCAGCCAGCTTCGCGGTCTTGGGTCCGACACCCCACAGCGCCCATACGCGTTCAAAAATTATCGCCAGGCAGACGACCGAAATGAAAAGCAGGGGGTACGTTGCATAGTAGCCCTGCTGAATCATCGACAAAATCCCAAAGTTGCTTTGCATCTCTTATCCTCTCGAGTTTGAAATAAATTTGAGCGGTGAAATTATGGCCCCGCTCGAACCGTTGCGTAACTGTCCCCAAACTGCCTTTGCGGTTCTCCCTTGAACCGGCTGCCAGCCCTATTTTCACAGATTGGGCTCCCACCCGCCGGTCAAAGTCGTCTGTGATGGCGCGGAAAGTCTGAATGCAACAATAGAAAGTATTTGTCAAGAGTCGCCGCGCAGACGTAAGAATATTGACCAATTCGTCCACGATTGCAAATGAGCAGATTCCACGCCGTGCAACGCTCGCATCATGCTCGATTTTCGAGGCCGCGTGTTATTCATTCTACGCCGTTGTCGGTACCGGCGACTACCGTGAACGGTCGCTCGGGGGCAGCGCGAAGTATCTTGTCGCCTTGACTTCTTGGCCCCTCACGTCTATCCAGAAACTTGCCAGAACACACCGCTGGTTGACCGCGATGCGGTCATTTGTTTTTGGTCGATTGACGCCCTTGAGAAACCTGAATCCACCATTGATTAAGACGCTCGGCCGGCGTGTTTTGTTCAGGCGGGCTGAGCTGGCGGCCGCGTGCATCCTTGGATTGGCGGCGTGCAAGGCCGCTCCGTCAACCGCTCCCGTGGCGTCCCCTGCCGTGCAGGCTTCGACGACCGCGCCCGACGAGCCGAGCAAGGCGTTGCCGCCGGACCTGTTCAAGACGATGCCGATATATCAGGGGGCCAGCATCGAGCACGTCCGCAAACCCAAGGGTGCGATGCGCGAAATTCTGTTCAGCGCCGAGGCGCGGATGCCCCAGCTGGTTGCCTTTTACAAGGACGAGCTGAAGAAGAACGATTTTCACATCGCCTCGTCGCTGACCATGCCGGCGCGCGAAACCTGGTCGTGCGATTTTCAGTACAACGGGCGTCCCGGCAGCATCATGGTGTTTCCGAGTGACCAGGATAAATCGAAGATGACCATCGACCTCATCTACGAGCTGCCCGCGCATCTTGACGAATCAATGGTGGAACCCAAAGAAGACTTCGACGTAGAAGGACCGGGCGAATTGGCCCAACAAGCTCCAAACCCCAGCGAGAAAGAGAAGAGGGATCAGTAAAATGGCACTACTAACAGGCAAAGTTGCAGTCATCACCGGCGCCGGCCGCGGCATCGGGCGCGAAGAGGCGTTGTTGCTGGCCAAGCACGGGGCCAAGGTCGTCGTCAACGACCTCGGCGGCCACTTCGACGGAACCGGGCAGTCGCGCTCCCCGGCCGAGGACGTGGTCAAGGAAATCCGCTCCGCCGGCGGCGAGGCGGTCGCCAACTTCGAGAGCGTGACCGATTTCAAGTCCGCCAAGCGGATCATCGATTGCGCAATCGACAACTTCGGCAAGCTCAACATCGTCATCAACAACGCGGGCATCCTGCGCGACCGCATGCTGTTCAACATGAGCGAAGAGGACTGGGACGCAGTCGTTGCGGTCCATCTGAAAGGTTCGTTCAACGTCGCCCGCCACGCGACCGCCTACTGGCGCGAGCAGCACAAGGCCGGCAACGTGCTCAATGGCCGGCTCATCAACACCAGCTCCGACTCGGGCATCCTGGGCAACGCGGGACAGAGCAACTACGGATCGGCAAAGGCGGCGGTCGCCGCGATGGCGATAATCGTGGACCGCGAGATGAGCCGCTACGGCGTCACCGCAAATGCGATCGCGCCGATCGCGCGCTCGCGGCTTACCGTGGACGCGACTCCGCAGACCGCCGCCGGCATGGCGCAACGGCCGGGAGAATGGGATGCGTTCACGCCCGCGCACGTGGCGCCGCTGGTGGTGTGGCTGGCGAGCGACGACGCCAAAGACGTTCACGGTGAAGTGTTCCGCGTCGGCATGGGCAACGTGTGGCTGATGCGCGGATGGCACACCGGTTCCAAGGTCTCGAAGAAGGGCTCGATGTGGGAGCCGGCGGAACTGGGCGCCAAACTAAAGGAAGAGCTCGCCAAGGGCGTGACCAAGAAAGAGAGCATGGGCGAGGTGATGGGCGGGGGCGTGTAGATTTTTGACGGCTGAGAAGAAACCGAAAAGCGCGGCTCGTCGCGAGCCGCGCTTTCGTTACATCCTGTTCATCTGCGCCGCCAACACCGCGCGCAGCGTGATGGCCGAGCATATCCTGCGGCGCGAACTCGACGCGCTCGGCTTCGACCATCGGATCACGATCACCTCGGCGGGAATCGCGCCATACGCCCGCGATGGGGCGCTGGTTTCGCTCGATACGCGGATGGCGCTGCGCGACGTCGGTATCGATATCGGCGACCAGGCGACTTCAACCGACCTGAAGCGGCATCCCGAGATGCTCGAGCAGACCGACCTGATCATCGCGATGACCGGGCAGCAGGCGCGCGAGCTGGTCGAGCGATTTCCCGGCGCGGCGGGGCGGCCGGTGTTCACGTTGCGTTCGTTCGCGGGGGAGGCCGGCGATATCGACGACCCCTTCGAACAGGGCGACCTGGTGTTCGCCGCATGCCGTGAGGAGATTCATCGGCTCGTCCCGACGATCATCGAACGCCTTTTTCATCACTAGCGTTGTGTCCTGCAAATATCTTCTAAAAGTTCTGGTACATTCTCGTACGACTAGCCAAGAGGCTCTCTGGTCCGGTTCCCCCTTTCCGACCCGGAAAGGGGGCTAGGGGGATAGGACAGCGGCATTCCCCAGAGGATTTTTCTGTTCCACTTCCCCATTCTTTCTGGGGAAGGGGCCGGGGGTTAGGGCTTTGTTCTTCAATCTATTTACGGGACACATCGCTAGCGCGCGGCCGCATGGCGCGGGATCATATGGCCATGGAATTCGTTAACCCGCCCGACGACGAGATTCGCGCAATTTTGAAGCGCCCAACTACGGTCGCGGTCGTTGGATGCTCCGACAATCCGGCGCGCGACTCGCTTCGAATTGCAAAATTGCTCAAGGGCCGCGGGTTCAAGGTGATCCCGGTCAATCCGCAGCTCGACGCCGACGCGCTGCGCGGCGCCCTCGGGGAGAAGTGCTATCCCGATCTGGCGTCGATCCCCGGGCCGATTGAGATAGTGGACGTGTTTCGGCGATCGGAGTTCGTGCCGGAAATCGCCGAAGATGCGATCGCCAAAGGTGCGCGCGTGCTGTGGTGTCAGCTTGGCGTGGTCAACCTCGACGCGGCCCGCCGCGCGCAGCAAGCCGGGATGACGGTGGTGATGGATCGATGCCCGGCGATCGAGTACGCGCGCCTGTTCTGAGGGATGGTCGCGCACGCGGGAAATTTGCGATGAAGCCGCGCAAGTGGAAGACGCTCAAGAGCGATGTCGCCTACCGGACGCCGATTTTCGATCTCCATCGGCGGCGCTCGACGCATTCGCGGCGCGGCGAACGCGACTTCTTCATTCTCGACGCGCCCAACTGGGTGAATATCATTCCGGTTACGAACAGTGGCGAGGTCGTGATGATTCGCCAATGGCGTCACGGGATCTCCGGGTTCACGCTCGAGGTGCCCGGCGGGATGGTCGATCCCGAGGATCCGTCGCCGATGCATGCGGCGCGGCGCGAGATGATCGAGGAGACGGGGTTCGATTCGGACACGATCGTGGAACTCGGCAAGGTGCATCCGAATCCCGCAATCCAGGGCAACATCTGTTTCTCGTTTCTGGCCGAGAATGTGCGCCAGGTCGAAAGGGTGGTATCGATCGGCGACGAAGAGACCGAGGTAGTGCTGGTGCCGATGCGCGAAATACGCGGGCTGATCGCGTCGGGCAAGGTCATGCATGCGTTGACGATCGCCGCATTTTCGTTCCTGCATGTATACAACCCGCCGCCGAAGCGCAGGCGTAGGAAGTAGCTGCCCCGCGCTATCGACCCCGCGCGCTCGTTTTACGGGAAGCATCAGCCCGGTGTAAAAATGAGCGCATGAAGCCTTGCTACGCTGCCGCGCTCGCTCTGGTGGTTTCGGTTACGGTCTCGTGCTCACCTATGCACGGTTCTCTTCAAGCGTTACGTCAAGAACACGCTCAGGTTTGGTGCTCATGGTCTCCGCCCAGATCGCACGGATGCGCAAGCATCGATGTGAACGCACCTTATTCGAAGTGGGAACTCAATCAGTGTTTCTTCGATTCTCGTACGAAGTGCCAACTCGCTCTTGAGGAGTTGCGTCTGCACGCTCAGTGGAATGTTTGGTTTCCGAAAAAACCGACATCGGGCGTGTGTGGGATCTGCAACCAACCGCCGCCTTGTACCTACGAGCAGGAGCTGGAAACGTGGCATCACCGAGAAGACGCTTCCATTTGCATGTCGCTCGACGACCCCCGAGTCCAAGACACAGACGCTATTCAAAGGTCTGTCATCTTTTAGTTCGATCAAATTGATGTCCTCGGGGCTGACGAAATTAAGACACTGGCGATCTGAAATTCAGCCACTCAGCCCCGAATTAAGACAGCACCGTCTCGCACGCCGCATTGACAGCCGCCGGAGCGTGCCCTAGCCTTGACGGTTTGCTAGACTACAGAGACGAACCGACTGGGGCGGAGCCGCTTACCTCGACCTGCCGCAACCGAGTTTTTACCCATGTTTGATACGCTCAGCGACCGCCTGGAAGGGGTCTTCAGAAAACTCAAGGGCCACGGGCGCATCACCGAGCGCAATATTGAAGAGGCGCTGCGCGAAGTCCGGCTCGCGCTGCTCGAAGCCGACGTCAACATCAAGGTCGTTCGCGATTTTATCGAGCACGTCAAGTCCAAGGCGCTCGGCGAGGAAGTGCTGCGCTCGCTTACGCCCGAGCAGCATCTAATCAAGTTCGTCGCGACCGAGCTGCAAAACGCGATGGGCGGTTCGGCGCGCGAGCTCGATCTCAAGGTCAAGCCGCCGGTCAAGATCATGGTGGTGGGCCTGCAAGGCTCGGGCAAGACGACTTCGATTGCGAAGCTCGCGCTATGGCTCAAATCGGAGCGCAAGCGCCATCCGATCTTGGCGTCCACCGACGTTTATCGCCCGGCCGCGATGGAGCAATTGCGCGTGCTCGGCGCGCAGGCGCAAATCCCGGTGGTCGAGAGCCGCGAGGATCAGGACCCGATCGAGATCGCGTCGCGCGCTCTGGCCCGGGCCGAGACCGGCGGGCATGACGCGGTGCTGATAGACACCGCCGGCCGCTTGCAGATCGACGAAGAGCTGATGGACGAGCTGGCGCGCCTGAAGGCCGCGCTTAACCCGCATCACATCATATTCGTCGCCGACGCGATGACCGGGCAGGAAGCGGCCAACGTGGCGGCCGGGTTTCACGAGCGGCTGGGAATTTCGGGCGTGATTCTGACCAAGCTCGACTCCGACGCCCGGGGAGGCGCCGCGCTTTCGGTGCGGACTATAACCGGGGCGCCGATTCTGTTTGCGGCCACGGGAGAGAAACTCGACGCGTTCGAGATTTTCTATCCGGACCGGCTCACCTCGCGCATCCTCGGGATGGGCGACGTGCTGACGCTGATCGAAAAGGCGCAGCAGAACTACGATCAGACCAAGGCCAAGGAACTCGAGCGCAAGTTCAAGAAGAACGAATTCACAATCAAGGACTTCGCCGAGCAGATCAGGGCGATCAAGAAGATGGGATCGCTTGGCGATCTGATGGGAATGATCCCCGGGCTCAAAAAAGCGGCGGGCGCGGCGGATTCCGAAGAGGCAAAACGCGAGCTGGGGCGCATCCAGGCGATTATCGACTCGATGACGCAGCAGGAGCGCGGCAACCATCTGATTATCAACGGGCGCCGGCGCGCGCGAATCGCCACCGGCAGCGGCACCTCGGTGCAGGACGTAAATCGTTTTCTCAAACAGTTCGAGCAGACGCGCAAAATGATGAAGAAAATCACCCGCATGGGCGCGGGGAAGATGATGATGCGCGGAATGGGGCTCGGCAGCTAGAATAGGAAACAGGAGAATCGCATGGCACTTGTAATCCGGTTGCGCCGTCATGGCGGGCGCAAGAAACCTTTCTATCGCATCGTGGTGGCGGACTCGCGCTCGCCGCGCGACGGGCGCTTCGTCGCTCAGGTCGGGACCTACGATCCGGCCTTCGATCCGCCCCGCGTCACGATCAAAAAGGACGTGGCGGACCGCTGGCTCAAGGCTGGCGCTAAGCCGAGCGACACGGTAAGAAAGTTGATTAAACGGGCCGAAACCGCAACGGTCTCCGCCTGATGCGACCCGCTGCATCGGAGCCATCCCATGAAGGAGCTCGTTCAGTTCCTCGCACGACATCTGGTAAACAATCCTGACGCGGTGGACGTGAAGGAGACGCAGGGCGATACCGCCTCGGTACTTGAACTGCGGGTGGCGAAGGAAGATTTGGGGCGCGTGATCGGCAAGCAGGGCCGGACCGCGAAGTCGATCCGCACGATTCTGAATGCGGTCGCCTCGCGCACCAACCGCAAGGTTGTGCTGGAGATCGTCGAGGACAAATGATCGCAGCGCGGGAATCGATCGACACTGTTCGTGGAGCGGGCGCGAGCTGAGCCGGCCGGCGCCTGCACGTTGACACGAGTCAAGTTACGCCAGCGATGCTCCGCGTCGGCCGCATAACCGGCGCCCACGGCCTCAAGGGCGCGCTTCGAATCCGGCCCGACAATCCCGACTCGGACACATTGGAACAGGCCGCGCGCGTGTTCCTGGAAAGCGCGGGAGAAACGCGCGAGTTTCGGCTGACCGGAATGACGCGGCTGAACGCGACGACGCGGCGAATCACGCTCGAGGGCGTCAACGACGTAAACGCGGCAGAGGCGCTCAAAGGCGCGGTCGTGATGCTCGCGGCGGAGGATGTCCCGGCGGCCAAGCCGGGCGAGTTCTACTATTACGAAGCGATCGGATGCCAGGTATTTCTGACCGACGGCAGCCGCATCGGCATCATCGAAGAAATCTTCTCGAACGGCGCGCAGGACATCTGGGTGGTGCGGGAAAGCGAGCGCGAATTTCTGGTTCCGGTTATCGAGGACGTGGTCAAGGCAATGGATTTCGCCGCCCGGCGCGTCACCATCGAGCCGATCCCCGGCCTGCTCGACTGAAACCGGCCGTCGCCGTCTGGCCCGAAGCGGCGCACCCGGATAGATTTGGACTTACGACGCATCCGCACTTCGGTTCGCCCCGATGGAATTTCACGTAATCACACTGTTTCCCGAGATGTTCGAATCGCCGTTTCGCGCCGGCATGATAGGGCGCGCGATCGAGCAGGGATTGGTCGTGATCAAGGCGCATCCGCTGCGCGAGCACGGCCTGGGTAATTACCGGCAAGTCGATGATGCGCCGTACGGCGGCGGCAGCGGGATGGTGATGCGGCCGGAGCCGATCGCCGCCGCGATCGACGCGGTCAATGCCGAGCGCCCGGGATTGTGGCGCATCCTGATGACGCCGCAGGGCGAGGTGTTCGACAATTCGATGGCGCGTGACCTGGCCAGGCGCGCGCCCGGCCTGATGATCGTCGCGGGGCGCTACGAAGGAATCGACGAGCGCGTACGCTCGCTGGTGGACCAGGAAATTTCGATCGGCGACTACGTGCTGAGCGGCGGCGAAATACCGGCGATGGCGGTGATCGAGGCGGTGGGCCGGCTGATACCGGGCGTGCTGGGAAATCCCGAGTCGCTCGACGAGGAATCGTTCGCGGCCGGGATGCTGGAGTACCCGCAATACACGCGGCCCGAAGAGTTCCGCGGGATGAGGGTGCCTGAAATCCTGCTCAGCGGCGACCACGGCAAGATTCGCGCGTGGCGCGAGGCGGAAGCAAAACGGCGCACCGCGCGGCGGCGCCCGGACCTGCTCGAACGCCGCAAGTTCTGAGCGTGTCCGATCTTTTCGTAGCGCTGATTCATCATCCGGTCGTGGACCGCAACGCAAAGATCGTCACTTCGGCAATAACCAGCCTCGACATTCACGATATCGCGCGCGCGTCGCGAACCTACGACGTGCGCGGCGTGTTCATCGTTCATCCGATTCCCGAGCAGCGGAAATTCGCGGCGAGCGTGATCGATCATTGGCGTTTCGACTTCGGCCGGGCGCACGATTCGCGCCGGCGCGAGGCGCTCGAGCGCGTGCAAATCGTCGCGGAACTCGACGACGCGATCGCCGCGGCCACGCGAATCTCCGGCGCACGCCCGCTCGTCGTACACACCTCCGCCCGCACCGAGGGCGGCATCAGCTACGCCGATTTGCGAGCCCGGATGGAGGCCCCGGATGCGCCGCCGATGATGATCCTGCTTGGGACCGGATTTGGAATGTCGCCCGAGGTTGCCGAACGCGCCGACGTGGTGCTTGCGCCCATTGCCGGCCCCGGCGACTACAACCATCTTTCAGTGCGCTCCGCCGCGGGAATTATCCTCGACCGCCTGCGCGGCAAGTGACCCCCCGACCCTTGAGTGGGCGCGCGCATTTCGGTAGTTTTAGGGGCTCGACTCGAGGTCTGTCTTCCCATGAATACCGTTATCCAGAAGCTCGAAGAGCGGGGCCTGCGCAAGGACCTGCCCGAATTCCGCGTGGGCGACACTGTTCGCGTTCACGTCAAAGTCGTCGAAGGCGAAAAAGAGCGCATTCAATCCTTCGAAGGCATCGTGATCAAAATCAACCGCGGCGCCAACCGCGCGACCTTCACCGTCCGCAAGGTTTCGTACGGGGTCGGGGTCGAGCGAATATTCCCGATGCATTCGCCGCGGATCGACAAGCTGCAGGTGCTGACGCGCAGCCGCGTGCGGCGTGCGCGCCTGTACTATCTGCGCGATCTGTCGGGCAAAGCGGCGCGACTCGACGTCGCGACCTGAGCGCCGGGCGGGTCCCCGCTCAGATGTCGGCGGAGACGGCGGTCTTCTCCGCAGAAATCCGCGTCATGCGTATGTTGCCGTCCAGGTAGGCGCCTTCGGCTACGGTCAAGCTGCGCGTCTCGATATTGCCGAAGAATCTGGCGCGCGGCCCGATCACCACGCGGTTGCATCCGGCGACGTCTCCGCGCAACTCGCCCATTATCAGCAGGCGGGGCGCAAAGACCTTGCCCTCGATCATTCCATCTTCGCCGACCACCACCAGCTCCAGCGAGCGGACCTCGCCGCGGAAGCGGCCCTCGATTCTGACCGGTTCATGAAAGATCAGTTTGCCCGAGACATTGACGTTGCGGCCTACCGCCACGCGCGTGCGCTCCTCGGCCCACGCCACGCCTGCGTCCTGCGGGATCTGTGTTGAATCCATCGGCTACGGGGCCGGGAATACGTGACACGCCACCGCGTGCCCGCCGCGCCCGGTTTCCAATTTCGGTTCGACGTTGCTGCAAACATCTTTCGCATATGGGCATCTTGGATGGAAGCTGCAACCGGGCGGCGGGTTCATCGGACTCGGCATTTCGCCGGGCAGCTTGATGCGCTCCGGCTTGTGCGCGGTATCGACGGTCGGAATCGCCGAGAGCAGCGCGCGGGTGTAGGGATGGCGCGGGTTCAGGTAGATCTCGTCGCGCGATGCGATTTCCACAATCTTGCCCAGGTACATGATCGCGACGCGATTGCTGATGTGCTCGACCACGCGCAGATCGTGCGCGATGAAGAGATAGGTCAGTTTCAGCTTCTCCTGCAGGTCCTGCAGCAGGTTGATTATTTGCGCCTGGATCGAGACGTCGAGCGCCGAGACCGGCTCGTCGAGCACCAGGAAGCGCGGATTCACCGCGAGCGCCCGCGCGATCCCGATTCGCTGGCGCTGCCCGCCCGAGAACTCGTGGGGCAAGCGATCCATCGCGTCGGCGCTCATCCCGACCATCGCCAGCAGCTCGGCGATTCGCCGCTCCTTTTCCGCTCCGCGCGCGAGTTTGTGAATCTCGATTCCTTCGCCGACGATCGACCTCACCCGCATCCGCGGATTCAACGACGCGTACGGATCCTGAAAGACGAGCTGCATCTGGCGGCGAATAGCGCGGAGTTCCGCGCGGCCAAACGCCGAGAGATCGCGCCCGTCGAAATAGACTGCGCCTTGGGTCGGCTCGAGCAGTTTCAGAATCAGCCGTCCAAGCGTCGATTTGCCCGAGCCCGACTCTCCGACCAATCCCAGCGTTTCGCCAGGCGCAATCTCCAGATTGACGCCGGCCACGGCTTTTATGGAGAGTTTTTTTCCGCCAATAATCCCCGTCGATCCCGCCGGGAACTCCTTGCAGAGATGCACGGTGCGAACCAGCGGCGCGCCGGACGCGGTTGCGGCGGTATTCCCGCTGAACGCGGCGGGATTAGGCGCGGATGCAGGCGACATAGTGGTTTGGACCCCGGTTCTCGAGCGGCGGCTCCGCCGCGGAGCATTGAGGAATTACGCGCGGGCATCGCGGATGAAACCTGCAGCCCGCTGGCGGATTCAGCGCGCTCGGAATCGAACCGGGAATCGCCTGCAAGCGGCGGTGGCGGCTGCCGTCCATGCCGGGAATCGATTCGAGCAATCCGCGGGTGTACGGGTTGAGCGGATTTCGAAACAGCTCCGCGCTCGGCGCCTGCTCCATCACGCGCGCGGCGTAAAGAATCGTCACGTCGTCGGCATACTCGGAGACGATTCCGAGGTCGTGGGTAACCAGTATCACGGCGAGGCCGAGCCGCACCTGCAACTCGCGGATCAGATCGAGAATCTGCGCCTGGATCGTGACGTCGAGCGCGGTGGTCGGCTCGTCCGCGATCAGCAGACGGGGATTGCACGACAGCGCCATCGCGATCATCACGCGCTGGCGCATCCCGCCGGACAACTGATGCGGATAGTCGTCGATGCGGCGTTCGGGGTCGGCAATCCCGACCATCCTGAGCGCCTCGATCGTGCGGTTGCGAGTCTCGGCGCGATTGGTGTGCTGATGAAGGCGGACGGCCTCGCCAATCTGGCTGCCGATGGTGAAGACCGGGTTGAGCGAGGTCATCGGCTCCTGGAAGATCATCGCGATCCGCGCGCCGCGAACGTGGCGCATCTCGGGTTCGCTGAGCTTGAGCAGGTCCTGATCCTCGAAGATTATCTCGCCGCCGACGATTCGCGCCGACTCAGGCAGCAGCCGCATGATCGAGAGCATGCTGGCGGACTTGCCCGATCCCGACTCGCCGACCAGGCCCAACAGCTTTCCCGGAGCGACGGAGAAATTCACGCCGTCCACCGCGCGCACTTCGCCCGACGCGGTGAAGAACGAGGTGCGCAGCGACTTAACTTCGAGCAGCGGTTTCACGTGACGTTCAGCGTATCATCGCCCCGCCGCAGCCATCCAGACGGGTGCGGAGCAGCGGTGGGAAAGGAATCATCCGGCGGTGGCGGGATCCAATCTGTCGCGCAGGTGGTCGCCGAGAAAATTGAACGACATCACCGCTAGGAAAATGAAAACGCCCGGAATCAGGATCCACGGGTAGCGCGCGAGGTTCTGCACGTCCTGGGCCTGCGCCAGCAGGTTGCCCCAGCTTGCGGCCGGCTCCTGAATTCCCAGACCGAGCAGCGAGAGCGCGCTTTCGCCCAGGATGAAGCCCGGAATCGAGAGCGTAGCGGCGACGATCGCGTAGCCGATCACCGACGGAATGATGTGACGGGTGATGATGCGCCATCGCGACGCGCCCAGCGCGCGGGCGGCCTCGACGTACGGCCGCGAGCGCACCGAAGACGCCATCCCGCGAATGATTCGCGCAAAGCCGGCCCAACTGATGAAGCTCATGATCGCCACGATCATGAAGAAGGTCGCGACCGCGCTCATCCCCGACGGAATCACCGCCGCCAGCGCCAGCAGGAAATAGAATGACGGCAGCGACATCTCGATTTCGGACCATCGCATGATCAGGAAATCGACCGTGCCGCCGATGTAGCCGGACATCGCGCCGATCGTGATGCCGAGCGAGAAGCTGATCATCACGCCGATCAACCCGACGCACATGCTCACCCGCGAGCCGTAAACGATTCGCGAGTAGAGGTCGCGCCCCAGGCCGTCGCTGCCGAGCATGAAGTACGGCTCGCGCTCGCTGTCGGTGGTGAACAGATGGCCGCGGGTGAAGAGATGTATGTCGAGACGGCGGGAAGCGTCGGCCACGAACGTGCGTGCGACCGGATCCTGCATGCGCATCGGATGGGTGTAGAAAATCCCGCGCGACCAGTCGGAGGGCGCACTCACGTGGAGCGCCATCGGCGGGCAATCAGGCATCTCGCGGTTCTGATAGGTCGGGTCGTAGCTCGCGAAGAACGGCGACGCGGCGGCAAGCAGATAGAAAAGCGCGAGGCAAAGCGTTGAGAAACGCACGGTCCGCGACGCCAACCGCCATTCGCGGGCCACGCCCCAAGTTTTTCGCGCGGATACCGCGGCGCCCTGGAGATCCACCCGCATCGCGCCGCTCGCACTCATTTCACTCGGCCGCCACCGACGAAAAATCGACGCGCGGATCGACCGCGACCAGCGCGATATCCGCGAGCAGGTTGCCGACCAGCAACAGAATCGTGCCCATCAGCACCGAGCCCATCACCAGGAAGATGTCGAGCGAGCGCACCGCGTCGAGCATCAGCAGTCCGAGCCCCTGCAAGTTCATCACCGCCTCGACCAGTGCGGCGCCGCCGAGCAGATCGCCCAGCGAATATCCCGCCATCGTGACGAACGGATTCAGCGCGTTGCGCAGCACGTGCTTGTAAATGACGACGCGCTCGGACAATCCCTTGGCGCGCGCGGTGCGCACGAATTCCGAATTCTTGATTTCGAGAATCTGCGAGCGCATCAGGCGCATCAGGCCCGCGGTGCCGGAAATGCCAAGCACGAAGACCGGCAGGATGAGATGGTTGATACGATCGGCAACCTGGCTCATCGGATCGAGTGTCGCGTAATCGGGCGAGTAGCTGCCGCCAATCGGAAACCATCCGGTCTTCAGCGCCACGTACATCATCAGGAAGGCGAGAAAAAAGCTCGGCACCGACATCCCGAAGAACGCCAGGAAAGAGAGCACGCGATCCCAGATCGAATTCTGATTCACCGCGACGACGATCCCGATCGGTATCGCGATCGCCCACGAGAAAATCATGCTGCTCAGCGACAGGACGATGGTGTTGAAGGCGCGCGACGCGATGAGGCCGGTGACGCTCACGCGGTATTGCAGCGAGAAGCCGAAGTTCAGATGCAGCACGCCCCATAGCCACTTGAAGTAACGGACCATCAGCGGCTTATCGAGGCCGAACTGCGCTTCGAGCTGGTGAATGACCTCGGGGGTGATGGTCGGGTTGAGCTTGAGATTCGAGACGAAGTCGCCGGGCACCAGCGACATCGCCAGGAACGAAATGAAAGTGATCCCGAGGATCAGCGGGATCATGTTGAGCAGTCGGCGAATGAGAAAGCGGGTCATTGTGTCAGCGGCCTGATGGTTCGACGTGCGCTCTGCGCCGGATGTTCAGTCGGCTTTGAACTGCATCCACTCCGGCTTGTACAGGCCCCACACCTTGGGCTGATAGTTTTCCAGCGGGTTTTTCCACGACGCGTAGCGCTGTTGGCGCACCGTTTCGATTATCGGCAAATTGTCGTGGAGGATTTGCTGAATTCTCCAGTAGTAAGGCGCGCGCTTGTTGGGATCCATCTCGGACGCGCCCTGGTCGAGCAGCGTATCGATCTCCGCCTCCCACGGGGTGCCGGGTTTGGGCTGATTCGGATTCCACAAATGAAGGTTGCCCGACGAACGATAAAAGTTCGCGCCATCGTTGGGCTCGACGCCGCCGGTGAATCCAATCAGCACGCAGTCCCAGTCGAAAGACGAATCGAGCTTGTCCACCAGCGTGGTGAACTCGAGCGGCCGATAGTTCACCTTGATGCCGAGGCTCTCGACGTCCTGCTTGAAGATGGTGCACATCTCGTTGCGCTCGGGCGTGCCGGTGTTGGTGGTGAGATCGAATTCGAGGCGATTGCCTTTCGGATCGGTGCGCACGCCGGGTTTTGCGAGATGATAACCGGCGGCCTCGAGCATGTCGGCGGCAAGCTTCGGATCGTAGTCGTAATCCTTGAGATTGGGGTTGTGGAAAATTTTGTTTTCGGGCGAGATGTCCGCCACCGCCGGCACCGCGAGATGGTGAAAGACAAGATCGATCATCGATTTCTTGTCGATCATGTGCGCCATCGCTTGCAGGAATTTCAGGTCCGTGAACCAGTCGAGTTTCGGATTGGTCACGCCGCCTTTGAGGTAATGACGCGGATTGCGGTTGAAGGTGAAAAACAGCGAGCCCGTGTCGATTCCGATTTGCTGAACCGTGATGTCGAGTTCCTTGTTCTTCACCTTGTCCTGAAGTGGCGCGACCTCCTCGGTGCGCGGGCCGTAAACGTCGATTTGCCCCGACAGATAGCGCAGGTAGGCGGCGTTCTGGTCCTGCACGATCGTCACCGTCTGCCCGTGCAGGCGCGGCAACTGACCGCCGTGCTCGTCCTTCATGAAGTAGTCGTTGTTGCGATCGTAGCGAACGAGCTGGCTCTGCGCGTAGTGCGTCATGCGATACGGGCCGTCGCCGACGAGCTTGTCCGGGGGCGTGTCGATGCCCCAGGTGTGGTTGAAATTTCCAGCCTTCCACACGGGTTCGAGGATGTGCGCCGGCATCACGGGAATGCCGATCGAATAGAGCAGCGGAGCGAACGGTTTCGGCGTATGCATGACGACCGTGTAGTCGTCGGGCGCCTCGGCGATGATGCGTTGATGGTCGATCGTGAGTATCGGACGAAGACTATTGGGCACCTTGGGATCGTAGATGACGTCGAGCGTGAACAGAACGTCGTGCGCGGTGACCGGTTGGCCGTCAAACCATTTCACGTCGTGGCGGAGATGAAAGGTAATCGCCTTGCTGTCGGGCGCGATGTCCCATTTCTCGGCCAGGCCGGCCTCGGGCAGGGTGGTGACGGGGTTGAGCCGGATGAGGCTCTCGAACAAATCGCCGGTGAGCGCGCCCGAGGTCGCGTCGGTGATCAGAATCGGATTGAAGGTGCGCGGGTCGCTGGCCACGGCGGTGTAGAGGATTTGGTTTTTCGCGTGATCGTTGGCGGGCCGGTTCACGCGGCATCCGGGGAAAATCGCGAGCGCCGCGATCGCAATCGCGCAGATGACGGCCGCCGGGATTCGCCGGCGCGGGCGGTCAGCAGTCATTGGAGAACGCGCGGGCATCGTCAAGGCTCAGATTCATCAGAGTCGCTCCAGGAGCCGGTGTCAGCACGAACGTCGAAGCGGGGATGTCTCCATTGACGATCGGCCGGAGGAAACGAAAGGTCACGTGGCTGCCGGCCGCCGGGAAAGTCGCATCGACGACGTACGGAAACATCACACCGCCGATATCACGATAGTCGCTGTAACGCACCTCGTAATCGACGCGGCCGCCGCCGTTGCCCGCCGTTTCCCGCACCAGCACGAGATTGCCGGCGGAAAATCCAAGCTCGCGAGTCCCCGATGCGGCGTTGCCGTATGACGCGACGGTCATCGCACCGTCGCTCGACACCGCGTCTGCGACCCGATCGAGCGCGAACTGGGGCGGCGCAAGTCCCATCAGCAGAGCCACGGCGTCCGCGGGCGCCATCGGGATTCGCACGTACCTGTAGAGCGTGTCGGCGGTCGCGCGGCCGCGCATGAAGCGACTGCGCCCCGGCTCGAAGATCGACAGGTCCGAGCCCTGCGCGGCGAGCACCAACGCCACGCCGAACGGCGACATCGCATCGACCCGCAGATTGCCGGGCCGCTTGACGACGATATCCTCTTTGGCCTTCACGTGCTGATCGCCGGCAGTGTATTCCATGACCAGCGGGGTCTGCATCGAGTCGAGCCTTTTGTCGCGCTCGGCCAGCGCCGCGATCAATTTTTGGACTTGATGCTGGCCGGCGTCGAAGCCGGCGATTGGCGCCTGGGGCTGGCCAATTTGCGCAGGACCAAGAAGGCTGCAGGCGGAAGTTTCGAGCGTCGCCATCAGCAGCATCGATGCAACCGCGGCGCGCGCAACTGTCGTTCGGCGCCGAGCGCGTTCAGTGGCCCGCGCTGGCGGCATTCTGGAGGACCTGAATTTTATCCTTGAGCCGGGCGACCTGGTCGGTCTCATTCGCCTTCTTGAGCGCGTCCGAGTACTGGTGGCCTGCTTCCTTGACCTTGCCCAGCTTGCGGTACGCGTCGCCGAGATGCTCGGTGATGGTGGGATCGCTGCCGGTCAGGTTGACCGCGCGCTCCAACTCCTGGACGGCGCGCTTGTAGTCGCCCTTCTGGTAGTAAACCCATCCGAGGCTATCGACGTAGAAGCCGTCTTCGGGCTCGATATCGAGCGCGCGCTTGATTAGCTTTTCGGCCTCGGCCAGGTTGATGCCCTTTTCGGCGTAGCTGTAGCCGAGGTAGTTCAGCGCCGGCGCGTTGGCGGGATTGAGCTCGATCGCCTTCTTCATCTCGTCCAGGGCTTCGTCGCGCTGTTTGTTCTGATCGAGCACGGCGCCAAGGGTGAAGTGGAACTTGTCATTTTTGGGATCGGCGGCGACCATCTTGCGCGCGAAGTCGATCGCGGCCGGATAATCCTTTTTTTCCTGGTAAACATCGACCATGAGGCCGGTGACTTCAGGGTCGTTGGGCTTTTTGGCGAGCGCGTCCTTGAGCACGGCGAGCGCGTCGTCGTACTTCTTCTGCTTGTCGTAGAGGAAGGCGAGCTGCTCGCGGGAATCGACGTAATGCTCGTCGTCGGCGGGAATTTTGTTGAACTCGGCGATCGCCTTGTCGTACTCGGAAAGCTCCGGCTCCTCGTACACCATGCCGAGGTAATAGTGGACGCGGTAGTTGTTCGGCTCGGCGCCGAGCACGAGGTTGAACGCGATCGCGGCGTCCTCAAAATTGCCCCGCTCGAAGTACAGCAGGCCGATCTTGGTGCGGGTGTCCGCGGGATTGGTTTCGACCTGCTCGGCGCGCTTGAGCTCCTCCAACGCCTGGTCGTACTTTTTCTGGCCGACCAGGATTTCCGCCTTGCGCTTTCGCACCAACTCGTTGTTCGGATTGATTTGGGTGATCTTGTCGTAATAGACCAGCGCGTCCTGCGGCCGCTGCTGGCGCTCGCGCAACATCGCAAAATCGAGCAGCACCAGATCCGACTGCGGATTGAGATCGAGCGCCTTTTGATAATATTTTTCGGCGGCCGGGTAGTTCTTCGCGGCCACCATCACCTTGCCGGCGTAGTAGTAGCCGAGGAAGTAATTGGGATCGAGCTTGATCAGCTGCTCGAACGTTTTCTCGGCTTCGCCGTAGTCGCCGCGCTTGGCGTAGAGCGTGCCGAGATACAGATAGGCTTCCTGATCTTTCGGATTGAGCCGCAATACCTCGCGGTAGTCTTTTTCCGCCGTGGCGTCGTCACCGAGCGCCGAGCTGATGCCTGCGCCGAGCAGGCGCGCGTCGACGGATTCCGGATTGATCGCGAGCGCCTGGTTAACCTGGTCGAGCGCCTCCTTCAGGCGCCCGTCGCGGACGTAGAGCGTGGCCAGGCGAACCTTGAGCGTGGCGTTGGTGGGATCGTACTTGACCGCTTCGGCGTAATCCTTGAGCGCCTCTTGCCGGTCGCCTTCGTTCGCCGCGACCTCGGCCCTGAGGAACGCGCTCATCGCGCGCGCATCCGCCGGAACCTCGACCGCCGGCGCCCCGCCGAAAGGATTATCCCCGCCCACGCTGACGGTGCGCACCGGCTCGGGCCGCGCACTGATGAGCTGGGCGCAGCCGAGAAATGCAATCGACGCGGCGCCGAGTGCGATAGTCGCGCGAGTACCGAAAAACATCATGATCGAAACAGATTTCCGCAAGAGCTTCTCAATTGGGGCTCACACCACGACGTATGGATCGCCAAATCGAGGCGTCCCGCGCCTACTCAGCCGGTCACCGGCCTTTGCGCCTGCCATACATTATTAAGGATTCCGCCGCCGGATGCGACTGTGCAACCCACTACCCGGCCTTTTGCCTGCTTGCCACCGCGCATCCCGTCGGATAGGGAGGTGGACCGGAGCCGCCCCGCAATTGCCGCACCTGCCGACGGAAAGTACGCATTCCCCAGCGCCATCGAGCGCGGCGCCGCGCGCGCATCGTTCGGCGCGCAAGCTCGGGCTAATCCCGCTGGCGTGCGCGATGTACCTGGTCGTGAGCGGCGGCGCGTACGGCTTGGAGGATGCCGTCCGGGCGGCGGGACCGCGCCTGACCCTGATGCTGTGTCTCGTCGTGCCGCTCACGCTGAGCATCCCGACGGCGCTGATGGCGGCGGAGTTGACGGCGTTGATGCCGGTGGAGGGGGGATTCTATTTCTGGGTCAAGGAGGCGCTCGGACCGCTGGCCGGCTTCGCCGAGGCATACTTGACGATTCTCTACACGGCGGTGGACATGGCGATTTATCCGGTGCTTTTCGCCAGCTACCTTTCGTTCATCCTTCCGCTCGGCCCGACGGCGCAAATTGCGATCGGGGTCGCGCTGGTATGGCTGGCGGGCGGACTTAATTTTCTCGGCGTCAGGCCGGTTGGGATGGCGTCGATCGCGCTCGCAGCGATCCTGGTGTCGCCGTTCGCGATCCTGGTGATCGTCGGGCTGCCGCGCCTGATCCATTTCACGATGCCGGCGCCGCCGCTGTTCGGCGCGAGTCCGTGGGGAGCGATGGCGGCCGGGTTGACGGTGGTCATCTGGAATTTCAGCGGATGGGAAAACCTGAGCGTCGTTTCGGCGGAGATCGAAAATCCGCGGCGCAACTATTTGCGCGCAATCATGATCGCGATGCCGATAATCGTCGCCGGCTACGTGCTTCCGCTCGCGGTCTCGGTCTCCGGCGCCGTCACCGCCGCGGACTGGGGGACGGGCTCGTTCTCGCACGCGGGCTACGCTATCGGAGGACCGGCTCTGGGCGGCGCGCTGGCGCTCGGCGGCGCGGTGATGTCGTTCGCGGTGTTCGAGGCCGCGATGCTGTGGGTGTCGCGGATGCCGTTCGTGCTCGCTCGCGAGGGCTACCTGTCCCGGCCGCTGGCCGAGCTCTGGTCCACGACCGCGACGCCGGGCAAGTCGATTTTTCTGTGCTGCATCGTCTTCACGCTCCTGGTGCCGGTCGGATTCATCGCGCTGGTCGTGCTCGACGTATTCTTCTACATGGCGGCGCTTGCGCTGGAGCTGCTGGCGCTGATGCGGTTGCGCAAGCTGATGCCCGATCGCAGCGGGATGTTCACGATTGGCGGCGGGCGGGCCGGCCTCGCGTTGGTTGCAATTCTTCCAATTCTGACCTGGGCCGCGACTTTCGGACTGGCCATCTCGGCCGGCGTGGGCAAGGCCGACTTCATCCTGGCGATCGTGCTCGGCGCATGCGTATGGCCGGCGTACGCGATTTGCCGGCGGCGCTACGGCGGCCCGCCCGCGATCGATCCTCCGCCCACGAGCATCACTGCATGAGGCGTTACTTGTGCGCCGTCATCCGGTACAGCGCGAGCTCCGGGGTCCGCAGCTCAGGCTCGAAGGTGAATTTTTCCAGCAACCGATCGAGCTCGGTCTTGAGCACGGCGGCGTAATCGTCTGACTCGGGTGCGGCGATCAGAAGATAGACCGGCGACTTTGCGCCGATCGCCGATGCGAGCAAGTCCGCCTCGGCGGACATTTGAGCACCGTCGAACACGACCGGCGGCACCGCGCCGTCCCATCCTGCCGCGCGTTTTTCGTACAGGCGATGCAGATGGTAGTCGGTGAATCGCTCGCCGGGGTCGAGCGAGTTGAGGCCGACAAAGCGGCGATTTTTGGCAGGCAGATACAATTCGAGAAATTGCAGCGAGATGTTGCTGACTACGGTCGCATCGCGGGGCATCGTGGAATTCACTGAGCCCAGGTTCGCAACCATCGTGGAGTCCGCCGCCTGCGCTCTCAAGCGCACGGCCGCTTCCGAAGCCATCGAGACGGCGAGCAAGAGATCGAGCACGATCACGCCCGCCACCGCCGCCAACTGACCGGCGCTTCGATTTCGGCTGCGTAGCGCATCGCGCATCCATCGATTCGCCGCCGCCGCGCCCTCGCCCGCCGCGATAAACAGGATGAACGCGGCGGGCAGGATGAAGGCCACGTCGGTGAACACGTAGAAACAGTAGAGCCCGGTCAGTGCGCCGAGGTATCCAAGCCCGAACCACATAAGGCGGCACGCGTTGGACCTTTCGGGCGTGCGAAGGATCGCGATAAACCCGATAATCGCGAACGCCGCCGCCGCGAACGGGTAGAGGAAGTAGCGCGCGTTGCCGGGATCGCCGAGCATCCCGTCGAGTCCGAGCAGAGTCGTGGCGTACACGATCACGTTGCCGTGCGGATTTCGCGGCATCGTGGGACCGAACAGGTACGCGGCGCTGAAGGTCTTGCCGCCCGCGCCATAGACCTCGGGCACCCACCATGCGTAGCCGCTTGCGAATGCGCTGCCGAGATTAACCGCGTTCTGATGCAACTGCCACGCGACCGGAATCGCGAACCCGATTGCGATTGCGATTGCGGCTGCGAGCAAGCTGCCCGAATCTCGACGCTCAAGCGGGACCATCACGAGGCACAACGCGAGGCCGGCAAGGATGGCGGTGTTGGTCGGCCGAATAATCGTCGAGAATCCGGCGAAGAGCCCGAATATCAGCCATGCCGACATTCGCATCCAACTCGGCGATTGGGTCGCGTAGTCCGAGGTCGCCAGCACCAGCATCACCGCGGCGCAAATCGTGACGCATAGCGTGGGCACGTCGCTCATCACGAGCGACGAATAGGTGATGAAGACGGGGGAGAGCGCGAGCAGCAGCGCCGCAATCGTCGCGGCCAGGCGCCAGAACTGGCCGCGTGTCAGCATAAAAACGCCGAAGACCGAGAGCATCCCGAGAATCATCGAGGCGTAGAGCGGCCGAAAGTCCGTGCCGTTCAGGCCGTAGAAAAATTCCAGGATCAGCGGGTAGCCAGCGGTATAGCGCGGCGGGTAAGTATATCCACCGAAATGCAGCACCGCACCGCGACCAGCCGCAAGGTTCACCGCCGACGCGACGTACTCAAGTCCGTCGGGCCACGGCATCAGTTCGAGGCCGCGCCGCGAGCCGGCGGATTTGATCATCACGCTTGTGAGCAACAGGATCACCGCGATGATCACCCAATCGAAGTGGCTCGGCAGCAGGTAAACGCGCGCCGCGGACGCGGACCGCTTCGATGACTTCGCGGGGCTCATCGCGGCGCGCCTCCGCGGCCGGCGGCAAGGCCGGCGCCGCGCGCATCGGCGGATGGCTGGTCGTCGTGCTGCTCATCCCGCGCATCGTGCGGATGCTCTATCCGGAAGTGTGGGTCGAGGACGATTTCTACCTCGAGAGCGCGCGGCTGGTGAGCGTTGGGATGCGCCCGTACCTGGATTTTGTTCATCCGCATATGCCGCTGCTCGAATGGATTGCGGGATGCTATCTCAAGTTGTTCGGTGCAAGCTATCTGTCGATCGAAATCCTGAACGAGGCGGCGATCTTCGCCGCCAGCATCCTGACCTACTCGCTCGCGCGCAAGGCCGCCGGCCGGCGCGCCGCCGTCGCCGGGTCGATTCTATACGCCTACAGCTCGCTGGTCTTTCGCTACCACGTTTATGAGCGCGAGAGTTTCATCGCGCCGCTCATCCTCCTCGGCGCGATCGTCGCGCTCGACGATACGACGACGGAGATCGGCCAGGCCGCGATGCTCGCGGCCATTTTCGCGGCCGCGTGCGCAATCAAGCTGACGGCGGTGATTCCGTTTGCAGTGATGCTCGCGTTCATCGCCGTCGCGCGCCGCCGAATCGCGGGCGCAATCGTTTCGGGCGCGATCTTCGCGCTCGCGCTTGGCGCGTTCAGCGCCCTCCTCTACCGGCTCTACGGCGGCGAGTTCATATTCCAGACGTTCGTGTTTCATTTTATGAAAGGGCGCGAGCTGGACGTCAGTACCGCGCTCTTCCCGCAGACGGTCTTGGACGTGCTCGGGCCGTTGTTCGTGCTTGGATGCTGGCGGCTGGTCGCGGATCGGGTATTCAGCCGCTCAGTGGTGTTGGTGGTCGCGCTCGTCGCCGCCGAGTACGCCTTTTACGGCGTGCTGAGCCCGACCGCGTGGGGCCACAACTACCTCGAGGCGATCCCGTTCATCGCGATCGTCGCGGGAATCGGCGTGACGGGGCTCGTCCGGGCGATCGAGAATCTGATCGCGGGCGAGGCGCATCCGCGTCCATGGAAGCCGGTTGCGGGCGGCGCGGCGCTGATCGCGATTTTTCTGATCTGGATTACGCCAATCGTCAATGAGAACTGGGTGCGTGGCTCGGTCTATGGCTTTGGCTTCGTGCCCCGCGCGGAAATCTCGGAGCTTGCTGGCGCGTTGCGCGCCGCCAGCAAACCCGACGAGGACGTGATCGCGCCGGCGTTCATATGCTTTGAGGCGGGAAGGCGCGAATTGATCCGCTATCCCGAGACCTACGGCGTCTATCGCGAAGCGAAGGCCGAGTACGACCGCGACGGCTTCTTCGCCGCGCGCCGGCGGCTGGGCGCGGCCGATTTTTTCGGGTTGATCTGGGATACGGGGCACTTCTGGAGCGAACAGATGCGCGACGCGATTGCGGGTGGAAAAATCCCGGCCGTCATCAGCGATTCGCCGGTTCAGTTGTCCCCGCTGGTGCTGATTCCCGAGGACTTTATGTTGAGCAACGGCTTGCGCCCGGTGCTGACCACGGAGCATTTCACGCTCTGGTCGCGCGCATCAGCGGACCGCTAGAGAGAGACGCGCAGATCTCACCGCCGCGGCTTCCATGAGCCGCAAGAATAGAGAATTGCCGGAAGGGCCCGTCAGGCCGGATGCGGTGGGCGATGGTTCGGACTAACCGGCGGCATTGGACAGGTAACTGGCTACCATCAGGGCTCCGAACGTGAATGCCGCCCCCAGGACAACGAATACAGCCAAGCTCACCCTGCTGCTGCTCATCGCTGACTCCCCTTGCGGAAAGCCGCTAACAGGCCACGCTCTCCGCGATTTCGGAGATTACTGCTAAATCAGCTAACGCGACCGTGACAAGTAGTCAAGATGGGTTGATGGCATGGCGCGGATTTGCATAAGGATGCGCGAATTTGCATGTTCGATGGCGATCGGCGCGAGTCTACGGGCCGGGCCAGACACTGCCATTGCAAGAGGGCTCGCGTTCGTGGGAAGGAGAAACCGGGGGTTATGAGGATGAAGCGCGCTCGGATCGGAGCAATCGCGGCAGGGGCTCTGGTGATCCTGATGTCAGCCGCGTACCCGCCGGCATCGAAAGCGGATTCCACGACCGACGCGAGCAATCAGATTCGCGCCGAACTGGAGAAGTGGACGCGAGACTTCGACAGCCGCAACGCATCGGAGGTTTGCTCGCTGTTTGCGCCGGATTTGATTTCAAATTTTCGGGGAGAGCCCGAAGACACCTATAATTCTCTGTGCGCCAATTTGCAGATGGCGTTGGCGGACCCGGCGAAGGCATATCACTACGAACTGGAAATCCGGGAGATCCTGGTCTCGGGCGATCTCGCCGTCGTAAGGCTCGTTTGGACTCTGAAGGTGCGCCCGAAAAACGGACCCGAGCAGACGAAACGGGAACCGGGCCTCGATATATTCCGGCGCCAGCCCGATGGAAGCTGGAAGATATCGCGCTACATGGCGTACGAAGCGCCCTACCCCTAGGCAGGGGTGACCCCTTCACTCACCGTTAAGGCCGCGCGCCGTTGTCGCGCGCGGGCAGGGCCGCGGGCGCGCTGCACAAAGATCCTCCAGTGCCCTCGCCTTGTCCAAGGAGAGGGTTAGGGAGAGGTGCAACGTCTGACGCCGCACGATTCTGAGATTTGCAGCAGGGAGTAAACGATGCGGCGATGGCTGGCGTGGCACCTCCTCGGACAAGGAGAGGTTATTGGATCAGGAGAAGGAAGGCGGATCCGGGATTCTTCGCGTTGCTCAGAATGACACAAAAAAAGCAAGCGCCGCTCGTGTCATTCTGAGCCGCTGCGGCGAAGAAACCCGAATCTTTCTCGGCGCACGACACTTCGACCTCACTCGGGGCATGCGGAGCCGAGTTGCTTCGAATTCAATCTCCAGTAACGCAAAGGTGAATATCCCCTTGACGGAAGTAGGAAAAAGGGGTAACGTTTGCCACCAATACTCCAAATCTTGGAAGATTGGCGCTGGGGAACGCTCAGCTATTATCTGGGATCGGCGGATGAGCCATTGCTAATCAGTCCAAATGCTTATAAATGCGTGGCGTTTATTGATCGCATGGTGGCCCGAAAACGCTCAGCCGTCGCCACGGCATTTTTCGTAAAATTGGTCGAGGAAGAAATTCCGTTCTTCTATCTGGTAACAGCAGCCCATGTAATCAAAAAAACCTTGACGAAAAGCGATGACCAAATTGTCTATCTTCGTTTTCAGTATGACGACAACAAGAAACGGCCCCCGATAAAAACAAATGCGCATGATTGGATACTTCATCCTGACGCTTCGATTGATGTAGCTGTCTTACCGTTCGAGGACGATCCGCATTTTCTTCATAACGCGATACTGATAAATGAACCCTCAGAGATTGAAGCTGGAAGAAAGAGCGGCAAGTGGAACATTGACATTGGTACGGATGTCTTTGTGGTCGGTTTGTTTACACGTCATGTCGGACAAGGCCCCAACATTCTGCCCATTCTGAGAACGGGAACCATTGCGCGGATATGTAACGACAAAGAGCGGTTCCGTAGGCGCGACGGTGGTGGTGCAATCAAGGGTCATTTGCTTGAGTTACATTCAATCGGCGGATTGAGCGGTTCACCCGTACTCGCCTGTCCGATGGACATTAGCAACAAAGGTTTAGGTCGAATTGCGCTCCAGACCGCGCACATTTGGATCGGTCTGATTTCGGGCCATTGGTCGTTTGATGAAGATGAGGACTATAATTCTGGAATCGCCATCATGTCGTCCAATGAATTTGTAGTTGAAATAGTAAAAACCCATCCAGACTTGATAAAAATGCGTGACGAAAAAAAGCAGATCGACGCTCAAAAGAATGGGATGACGCTTGACGATGCTGGCGAGCCGTTGACCCAAAAGACTCGCGCACCAAAAAAGGAAGATCGGATAGATATTGCGATTCCGACACGCGGACAATTTGAGCGCGATCTGGCAAAGGCAATACGGAAGCGAGGCAAAAAATGAATCAATTGGACATTGAAAGTCTATTTGCAGAATTGCTGCCGTTGATCGATGCCCAAATAACGAAACGCATTATTACATTCCATGAGGCATTGGTAGAACGGGGTCAGATTGCTCCAACCCCGCCGCTACACGGCACTACTGTCGATTGCACGGCGGATCAAGTCCGAGTCGCAGATCGGTCTCGGTAACGCCTCGCGCAATCTTTCCGCCGACTACTTTCAGGCAACATACGTGGGTTGCTCCCTCGCGGACTATGCAATCCCAGCGATGATGGCTTGTCAGATTAACATTTAGACGATCGTTGAAATTTTCTGTCTCGCCAACGTAAATCTGCACCCATGAGCCGTCGATAGCGTGTTTACAGAAAATGTAAACGCCAGGTTCTTTGGGCATCTCGTCTCCCAATTTCCACAATACCGTCTGGTACTTTTCACCGCTCTTTCCGGGCCACGTTACTATCATTGGACAAACCTCTACTCTGCGATTTTCTGACAGAAATCGCTTCTGGGGCTTGTCAGGATTTGGGGAAGTCGGCTATGCTGGGGTTCTCAGTATTCCAACATCGTCAACCACCGGCGGAACTGACTTGCCGGTAATCCGCACAACGCCCTGACCCCTCAGGGCGTTTCCGCATCCAAAACTATCAGAAATCGTGATCACTATGAAGTTACTCGCGCCGTCTTTTTGTTGATTCGCCCAACGAACGCATCGAACATATTGCGTCTGCCAAGGCTCTTTCGCCGGTTGAATCGGAACGCGTATTCGTTCAAATACGTCTGCAAATACTTGGTGCTGACGTTGTGATAGACGCCACGAATTCCGTTCTTCGTTAAACTCCAAAAGCCTTCAATCGTGTTCGTATGCGCATCGCCATCAACGTAGATTTTAGCGGCGTGATGCACGCGTTTGTGCGGATAGCCAAGACCGGTCAGCGGATCATACGCATACGCTTCATCAGTGAAAATGGTGGTAGCGGGCAAGATGCGTTCGCGGAGACTGGTCAAGACTGTCCCTTTTTTTGTGTCAGCGATGACTTTGGCGACCACGCGGCCCCCGCGCTCGACTGCTCCCCAAACTGGCTGCTTATCGCTTCCTTCCGGGCCGTGCGTGTTCGGTTTCTTCTTGTTGGCGTGTTTGTTCTTGTTCTTCCCGCCGAAAAAGCTTTCGTCGCTCTCTACGTTGCCTGACAGGTCGTGAATGTCCTCGTCCAGCATCGAACGAATCTGCTTGAACATTCGCCACGCGCATTTATACGTTACGCCGGTCTCGCGTTCGATCTGTTTGGCGCTGATGCCGCATCGCGTCGATGACATCAGATAGATCGCGTAAAACCAGAGCTTGAGCGACGTTGCCGAATCCTGAAAGATCGTTCCGCGCATCGGGTGCTCATGGTGCCCACAATTCTGACAGGCATACGAAGGGCGATTTGTTTCGCGATGATGCTTGGTGATCTTCTTGCATCGCGGGCAATGAATGCCGTTCGGGTACAGCTTGCGAACGAGCGCATCGAGACAAGTCGCATCGTCTGGATATTCGCGCTCAAATTCCATTAGCGAGTACAAGCCTTCTGATGCGCTGGTGCGAAGCGGATTGTTTCGATTAACTTTGCTCATGCCGTGAACGATAGCAGAGCGGCGTACTGCCGTCAAGGGGATACTTACCAACGCAAAGCTCTCCTGGCAGGCAGTTAAAGCGAGTCAGCGCTGGCGGGCCGCTGGCGGCGGGCCGGCCGCCTGATAGTGCTGCCAGACGCCGGGCAGCTGACTGGCAACGTAGGTTTGGAGCGAAGCCAAGGCAGGCTTGATGCCTTCGCGAAACATCTGCGGATAGCCGAAATCATCTCCGTAGTTGTAGTAGAGTCCCTCGGTCATCGCGTAGTTCCGGTCAATCGCCTCGGTCCATAGTACCTGCGAGCTGGCGGGGTCAACCAATTCCAGCTTCAGCTTTAGAGTGTCCTGTACGGAGCCGAATGGCAGGCCGAAGACATACAACAGAGGGCCATACGGGCCGAGCAGATAGCTATAGAGCGTGCCGTCCCAATCGGTGTTGACGATCGTTCCGCGGAGGATCAATTGCGCGCCGGGATCGGTGGCGCGGTCAGTCACGAATACGTCGCGGAACAGGCCGGCTTGGCGAAGCTCGACGGCGGTGGCCTGCGCGAGGTCCTCGCCGGGACGGAAGCTGTATGAAGCCGCAGTCAAGAAGCCGTTGGCGCTCTCGAGGCGATGGTAATCGCCGGTGCAATACGGAACGGCCGGGATCACGCACAGCCAAAAATACCTGGAGTTTTCGGTGGCACGCTGATCCTGGAATTGCAGGACACCGACGCTCACGGGCGCCTGGGTTGGCGCCACCTGCGCCGGCCCTGGTTCGTACTGCCATCCTGCCTTGGTAACGCATCCCGACAGCGCCATTGCGAATGCAATTGCGAAAAGAAACCGTGCATTGCGACTTCCGCGATACATCAATCTCTCCTTTCAGGCCGGCGTGCGCGTCGCACAGGGCATACCCACTAGCCGCTGGCGATCGTCAGGTCAATCGCGGCGTTAGCACGATGACCCTCCAGGATCGACTGTTTGTGGATCGCAAGACAGCAAAATTATTTTGGCACCGCATCAGGGAGCGGTGCGGTCGAGCGAGCGGTACTGAATCGCCTCGCTGACATGGTGGGCGGCGATCGAGGCGGCCCCGTCGAGATCGGCGATAGTGCGCGAGACTTTCAGGATTCTCGTGTAGGCGCGCGCGCTCAGCCCGAGGCGGTTGATCGCGAGCTCGAGCAGGCGCTCGCCGCCGGCCTCGATCTGGCAGTGGACGCGGAGATCGCTCGCCCGCATCTGCGCGTTGCAGAAAAACGGCATCCCCTTGAACCGGACGAGCTGCGCCTCGCGCGCGCGATTGACCCGCTCGCGAATCGCGACCGACGGCTCACGCGCCACCCGATCGGTAAGGTCCTTGTACTTCACCGCCGGCACTTCGATATGGATGTCGATCCGATCGAGCAGCGGGCCCGAGATGCGCGAGCGATAGCGCTGTATCGCGATCGGCGAGCATGAGCATTCGTGCTGCGGATCGGTGTAGAAGCCGCACGGGCACGGGTTCATCGCCGCCACCAGCATCACCGAGGCGGGGAAAGTCAGCGTGCCCATCACCCGCGAGATGGTGATGCGCGCGTCCTCGAGCGGCTGGCGCAGGACCTCGAGCACGTTCTTGCGGAACTCGGGCAATTCGTCGAGGAACAGCACCCCGTGATGCGCCAGGCTGACCTCGCCGGGGCGCGGGATCGAGCCGCCGCCGATCAGCCCGGCGTCGGAAATCGTGTGATGCGGCGCGCGGAACGGGCGCGTGGTGATCAGCGCGCGGCCGTCGAGCAGGCCCATCACCGAGTGCACCTTGGTGGTTTCGACGGCCTCCTCGAAGGTCATCGCGGGCAGAATCGACGGCAGCCGCTTGGCGAGCATGGTCTTGCCCGAGCCCGGCGGCCCGATCATCAGCACGTTATGCCCGCCGGCGGCCGCGACTTCGAGCGCGCGCTTGGCCTGTTCCTGGCCTTTGACCTCGCTGAAATCGACGTCGTAAATATTCGCCGCGCCGAACACCGCGCTGAGATCGACCGGCGCAGATTGGAGCGGGCGCAGGCCCTCGAAGAACTCGAAAGCCTCGCGCAGGCTCTCGACGCCGAGCACCGCGGTGCCCTCGCCAACCACGGATGCCTCGAGCGCGTTCTCCCGCGGCAGCATCACGCCCGCGTACCTGGCGGAGCGCGCCAGCAGCGCGGTCGGCAGCGCGCCCTTGATCCCCTTGATGCGGCCGTCGAGCGCCAGTTCGCCGAGCACTAGATAGCCGCGCAGCCGCTCGCGATCCTTCAACACGTTTTGTGCCGCGAGAATTCCAAGCGCGAGCGGCAGATCGAACGCCGAGCCTTCCTTGCGCGTGTCGGCGGGCGCCAGGTTGATGGTCATCTTGCGGGTGGGAAAATCGAAGCCGGAATTCTTGAGCGCCGACTTGACCCGATCGAGCGCCTCTTTGACCGCGCCCTCGGCCAGGCCGACCAGCCGATGCGGCGGCGTTCCGGCGCCGATGTCGATTTCGACTTCGACCGGGAACGCGTCAACCCCAACCAGCGCGCTCGATATTACGCTTGCGTGCAAGAATCCCCCGACCCGCTTCTTCCTGCTAACTGCCAGTGTTGCTGACACTAGCGCAACCGGAGGCCGCGGGCGATGCGTCCTGCTTGGGGGACGGGAGGCGTGGTTACCTGGGTGACACGCAGTCGCCGGCGCTCAGCGCCAGACCGCGCCGGCTGCCACCAATTCATCGCGCTCCGCGCCGCCGAGCCCGAGCAGCTCGCCGAGCACGTAGTCGGAATTCTCGCCGACCTCGGGCGCGATCGAGCGAACTTTTCCCGACCCGCCGGAAAGCTTGAACGGGATGCCGGTGACGTGGGTCGTCCCGCCATTGGCGGTCGCGACCGCGGGCCAGAAGCCGCGCTCTTTCAGTTGAGGATCGCGCGCGCAGAGATCGACGCCGTTTTCGACGACGCCCGCCGCGATCCCCGCGCGCTGGAGCGTCGCCATCGCGTCTTCGGCGCTGCGCTCCGCGGTCCATCGTGAAACGTGGGCGTCGAGCTCGGCGCTGTTGCGCATCCGCAGGTAGAGCGTGCGGAACTTCGGGTCGCTCGCCCATGGCGGAGAGCCAATCGCGGTGACGAACCGGCGCCATTCGGGGCCCGTGCGCACTGCGATCGCGACCCATCGGTCGTCGTCGCCGTCGAGCGCGCGGCATTTGTAAACCCCATGCGGTGCGGCCGGGCCCTCCTGCGAATTGTAGCCGGGCGCCGGCTGCGTCCGGCCGTTGGCGGAGATGTCAAGCATCGCAGGACCGATCACGCTGGCGACCGCCTCGAACTGCGAGAGATCGACGAACTGGCCGCGCCCGGTGCGCCGCCGATTCCAAATCGCGATCAGCGCCGCGAGCGCCCCCGTGTACCCCCCGCATGTGTCCGCGTACGAATAGCCGTAGCCGGCCGGCGTGCCGTCGGCTTCGGCCATCAGCATCGTGAAGCCGCTAAGCGCCTGCAGCGTCGGCCCGTAGCTGACGTAGCTCGAAAGCGGGCCGGTGTGGCCCAGGCCGGACATGCTGATGCAGATGATGTCGGGTTTGACCGCGCACAGGCTTTCGTAGTCCATCCCCCAGCTGCGCATCACGCGCGCGGAGAAATTGTCGATCACGATGTCGCTCTTGGCGGCGAGCCGGCGGGCGAGTTCGACCCCGCGCGGGTGCTGCATGTTGAGCGCGACCGAGAGTTTGCCCCGATTCAAGTCGCATTGAAGCCCGAGCTTGCGGTTGCCGAGCTGGGGCGGTTCTTTGCGCTCGACCTTGATCACCTCCGCGCCGTGGTCGGCCAGGATGCGCGTCGCGACCGGGCCGGCGACGATCCAGGTGAAATCGAGGACGCGGACGCCGTCCAGTGGCATCGCCGGCACGATCAGATCACTCCCTCGGCGAACAGCGCGGCCTGCGCCGCGGCATCCATCACGAGTTCGTCGCGCAAAATCTCGCCGGTATGCTCTCCGACGCAGCGGCGGGCGCCGCGATACCCGCCACGGCGTGCCGTTGAACAGATACGGCGCGCCCGGATAGCGGATCTTGCGCCCGAGCTCGGGATGCTCGACCTCGACGAAGTAGCCGCGCGCTGCCAGTTGCTCGTCGTCGAACAGCGCCTCTGGCTGGCGCACGGTGGCGTAGGGCTGGCGGAGCAACTGCGCGCGCTCCAGCAGCTCGTCGCGCGGATAGTCCTTGACCCATTCGTCGAGCACGTCGAACAGATGCTCGGCCATCAGGTAGCGATACATCACCTGGTCATACTCGGGCGCGTCGAGATCGCCGGCCTTGCCATCGGACTTGACCCATTCGATGAGCGAGGTCCAGTCGCCCAGCGTGCAATGCATGATGTAACCGTCACGGCATTTGGCGACCCGAAAGAAGCGGCTCCAATGCAGCGTGCCGCGGCGCGGCTCGGCCTCGTTGCGCTCGAAAAATCCGCCGGCGACGTGCTCCACCGCCGCCGCGGTGGCCTCCTGCATGCTCAAGTCGATCCAACTGCCTTCACCGGTGCGATCGCGCGCGAGCATCGCCATCATCACCGCGATCGCGCCGTAGTACGCCGACGAATGATAGGCCTGCAAACCCAGCGGGCGAACCGGAGCGTGATTGGGAAAGCCGTTGATGTAGAGCATCCCGCCGAGCGCGGTCAGCACCGTGTCGTCGGCGATGAAGTCGCGCCAGGGGCCGCTCTGGCCAAACGGCGCGATCGAGCACAGCGAGAGCGCGGGGTTCTCGCGATGGAGCGTATCCCAGCCAAGCCCGAGCCGGTCGAGGATGCCCGGCGCGAAACTCTCGACGATGACGTCGGCGGATCGGGCGAGCTCAAGCAGGATATCGGCGCCGCGGGAATGCTTGAGATCGAGCGTGAGCGAGCGCTTGTTGAGATTGTAGAACCAGAAGAACAGGCTGCGGTCGAGATGCGGGACGCCGTCGAGAAAGGGGCCGATCCGGCGCGCGTCGTCGCCGCCGGGCGGTTCGACTTTGATCACGTCGGCGCCCATGTCGGCCAGCAGCCGCGCGCAAAGTTGCGCGCGATGGCCGCTTAAGTCGAGCACCCGCAGGCCCGCGAGCGCACCGGGCACGGTCATGATTTCTTCGCCGATTTCCCCGCGCCGGCGGACTTTTCGATTTGCGTGAGCGCCTGCTTGACCTGGGGCGGAGGCAAATCCTCGATTGCGAACGCGCCGGTGTCGAGCGTCGCGGGAATTTCCATCAGGACTTCGTTCCTGGGGCCGGTGCGTTTGCCGCCGCGCACGCGGATGGTTTCAAAGGTGGCGGGATTGACCCATCGCACGCCCATCACCGCGGGTTTCGCCTGGCCGTCTTCATCGACGGGGACGAGGGTGGTGCCTTGTTTGTCGAACACGAGTTACTTTTCTGAGTCCCATAATTTTTTCTGCGGATATGCGATTCGATGCTTCACTCTTGCGCGAAAGATGATATGGAGCCCGGCGCCAGGATTCAAACCGACGAGAGCATCGCCGATGGGCGCCCACTATCCTGAAATGAACGCACATGAAGCAGCCGCGCCTCCGCAAGAGCCGCGTGGGTTCGCATTGATGTTCGCAGCGTCGCTGATCCTAGCCGCTATCAATTTCACGTGGGGCGTCGTTATTGACTCTGTCTGGGACACCTTCCCGAATCTCATGAATCGCTTGGGGGACGCACACCCTGCATTCGGTTTTTCGCTGATTATGATCTACGTTTATGGCACAGCAGGACTCTGGGTAGCTTCGGCAGGGTTTGCGTATCGCAATTATGGGAGGAAATGGCCGTGGTTTTTGCTTGGTTCGCCGTTCGCACTGTTCTACCCAGTTCTGATGTTTCCTCTTGTGATTTGCAGTTTGAAGCACTTAATCTACAACTACCCCGGACCTTGTGGCTTCGAATAATTCTGACATTCCCACCTATTCCCGGCCGTTCCCGCTTCTTCCCGGTTAAGTAGTTTTGACGGCTTCGTTTTCCAAAACCGCCCACTACCCGCCCGCGCTCGATACTCGCCAGCGGGTGCTGCGTAAGTTAATCTGATCGGACGCTCGATACCTCACAACTGCGAAGGAGATCGCGCGCGCATCGGCGCGCGGGCAAGATAGCGCGTGGCTGAGACCGACTACAAATCGACCCTGAAACTTCCCAAGACCGACTTCCCGATGAAGGCGAATCTGCCCAAGCGGGAGCCGGAGATGCTCGCGCATTGGGACCAAACCGATCTTTACGGGCGCCTGATGCAGGCGCGCAAGGACGCGCCGCTGTGGGTGCTCCACGACGGCCCGCCTTACGCCAACGGCCGGGTGCATCTGGGCACCGCGCTCAACAAAATCCTGAAAGACTTCGTGGTGCGATCGCGCTCGATGATGGGATATCGCACGCCGTTCGTGCCGGGATGGGATTGCCACGGCATGCCGATCGAGCACCGGGTATCGCGCGACCTCGGCGACAAGGCGCGCACGATTTCCAGGCTCGAGCTGCGCAAACTGTGCCGCGCCGAAGCCGAGAAATGGATCGATTTGCAGCGCTCGGACTTCCGGCGCCTGGGAGTGATCGGCGATTGGTTCAAGCCGTATCTCACGATGGCGCCGGAGTACGACGCCGCCGAAATCGGCGTGCTGCGCAAAATGGTCGAGCGCGGCTACGTCTATCGGGGATTGCGCCCGGTGCATTGGTGCTTCGAATGCGGCACGGCGCTGGCGGAAGCCGAAGTCGAGTACCGCGATCACGTTTCGCCGTCGATCTACGTCGCCTTCGCGTTCAATTCCAACCTTAAGGACGCGGGCGCGCTGGCCGCGGATCCCGGCGACGCCGCCGAGCTTCAAGCCGCGCACAAGGCCGGCAAACTGTCGGCCGTAATCTGGACGACGACGCCGTGGACACTGCCCGCGAATCTCGGAATATCGCTCAACGCGACTTTCGACTACGTCGCGCTGAAGGTTGGCGACCGTTACTACGTGGCCGCGTCGCGATTGGTCGGCGCCGTCGAGAAGGAATGCGGTCTGGCGGTCGAAAAACGCATCGCGCTCAGCACCGCGGCGCTCAAGGCACTCGACGGCCAGGATATCTTTCGCCATCCGTTTATCCCGCGCGACCCGAAGCTGATGTACGCCGAGCACGTCACCGCCGACGCCGGCACCGGCCTGGTGCATACCGCGCCCGGACACGGCTACGAGGATTTCGTCGCCGGCAGGGTGTACGGGCTGACCCCGTTCACTCCCGTGGATGGCGCCGGGGTGTTCACGGCCGAGGGCGGCGAATGGGCGGGGCAGAACGTCTTCAAGGCCAACAAGCCGATCGTCGAGCGGCTGGCCGCGGTCGGCGCGCTGCTGCATGCGCAAAACCTCTCGCACAGCTACCCGCATTGCTGGCGATGCCACAATCCGCTGATCTTTCTTGCGACCGAGCAATGGTTCGTCAGCATCGATCACAACGGACTGCGCTCCAAAGTGATCGACGCGATCGACAAGGTGAAATGGTATCCCGGATGGTCGCGCGATCGGATCCGCAACATGACCGAGACCCGCCCCGACTGGTGCATCTCGCGCCAGCGCGCGTGGGGCGTGCCGATTCCCGCGCTCAGATGCGCGGCGTGCGATGAGGTCGCGCCGCTTACGGCGACGATGGATCGCGTCGAGGAAATTTTCGCGCGCGAAGGTTCCGACGCATGGTACAGCCGGCCGGCCGCCGACTTCGTCGCGCCGGGCCTCAAATGCCAAGAATGCGGCGGCGCGGATTTTCTCAAGCAGGAAGACATCCTCGACGTGTGGTTCGATTCGGGTTCCTCGCAGGCCGCCGTGCTCGGCGCGCGCCCCGAACTGGCGTGGCCGGCCGACGCCTACCTCGAAGCGGTCGAGCAGGCGCGCGGATGGTTCAGCGCGTCGCTGGTCTGCGCGGTATCGGAGCGCGGGACCGCACCGTTCAAGAGCGTAATCAGCCATGGACTGACCGTGGACGACCGCGGCCGCAAGATGTCCAAGTCACTCGGCAACGCCGAGGACGCCGTCGATGCGGCCGGACGGATGGGGGCTGACGTATTGCGGCTGGTGTACGCGTCGCTCGACTACACCGCCGAGATCGCGCTCGGCCAGACGATTTACAGCGCCGTGTCGGAATCGTATCGAAAGATTCGCAACACCTGCCGCTTCGTGCTCGGCAACCTGGCCGATTTCGATCCCGCGCGCGACGCGGTTGAATTCAAGGACATGCTCGAGTTCGATCGTTTCATCCTGGCGCGCATGGAGAAACTCAAGACCGAAGTGCGCCGCGCTTACGATGCGTTCGAATTCCAGGCCGCGTATCAGGCGATGCTGAATTTCATCGTCGTCGATTTGAGCTCGCTGTATATCGACGTCGCGCGCGATCGCCTTTACTGCGCGGCGGAAAAATCGCGTGAGCGGCGCTCGGCGCAGACCGCGCTGTTCAATATCCTCGACGCGCTGGTCAAGGATGCTCGCGCCGCTGATTCCCTTCACCGCCGAGGAAGTTTACGCGTATCTACCGGGGAATCGGCTCGAGAGCGTGCATCTGACTGCGATGCATCCGGCCTGTCCGTCGTGGCGCGATGACGATTTGGAGGCGCGATGGGAGCGGCTGCTCAGGATTCGCGACGAGGCGCTCAAGCTGCTCGAGGCGATGCGCAAGGCGGGGACGATCGGCGCGCCGCTCGACGCTGCAATCAGCCTGGGAGCTGACGGCGGCTCTGAGAGCGGGCTGGCCGAAACAATCAGGCAGTATCGCGAAGAGCTGAAGGACTTGTTCATCGTCTCGGAGGTTGCGATTCTAGGCGACGCAGAAGTCGCCGAGATCAGGCGCCAAGCTGATGGCCGCGAGGACTTCGCCCTCGACGGCAATGGCAGCTTCGTGCGAGTCGTCGCGAATCCCGCGATCACGCTGGTTGGGCGTCACGCGTCGGGGGTGAAGTGCGCGCGATGCTGGAAGTACTTCGACGGCAGCGGCGATGAGTTAGACGCGCGATGCCGCGCGGTGGTGGGAGCGTAGCCGTTGCCGCAACTATCGAGCGTCAAGCCTCTTCCCAGCCCTTCACTTGGGCAAGGCGCGGAGAAAAAATCGGCCGGCCGGGCGCCGCGCAAGCCGTTCCTGTTCTTGATCGGCGCCATCACGATTCCGATCATCGTGCTCGATCAGGCCACCAAGCTGTTCGTCAAGGCGCACATGGCGCTGTATCAAAGTATCGCGCTCGTCCCGAACTACCTGGACCTCACCTACACGCTCAATCCCGGCGCGGCGTTCAGCATCCTGGCCAACGCGCCGCCGTGGACCCGCCTGGCGTTTCTGCTGTCGATGTCGTGCGCGGCGATAATCGTGCTGACCGTGCTGATTGCGCGAGCGAAGCGAGTGTCGGTTATTTCAGTCGGCTTCGCGCTGATTCTGGCCGGCGCTGCGGGAAACCTGATCGATCGCGCAACTCGCGGCGGCCGCGTGATCGACTTTGTCCGCGCCCATTACTACGACCTGAACTACCCCGTGTTCAACGTCGCCGACAGCGCGATCACAATCGGCGTCGCGCTGGTCATCCTCACGTCGTTGTTTGGCGCTGACGCCGAAGTAGGCAAGCGAATAAACGACGAAGACTGCTGAGCTTCGGCTGGGAAATCCGCAATGATATTCGAGAGTTAGCCGGCCAGCGCGCGGATTTTCGTCCGGCCGGGTTAACAGGCTATTTCAAGCTCAGCCGGCTGTCGCTGGCGGGAATCGGAGCGCTCGACTCTACGCCAGCGCGCCATTTGTCGATCGCCTCGACGGTAAAGCGCCAATCGCTGCCTACCCGGAACGCGGGAAGCTGATTCTTCTTCAGCATCCTGTAAACCGTGGACGAATGCACCCGCAGGTAGCTCGATACTTCCTGTACCGTCAGGACGCTGCTCTTCATTTCATTGAATCGGTCCATGTAATTCCCCTTCGCTACGCGCGTTTATCGCGCCTTCCTTGCCCCTAACGTATCTACGGGTCGAACCAGCCCGGCGTATACCGCTCAACGAACACTAAACACATCATAGAAGCGTCAAGCATTCAAGCAGTATTCTCGCTACAATTAGTAATTCAAAGATCACTCCTAGTCAGAAACCTGCGGACATTCAGAGCAAGGATGCGACGATCTCGTCTATCGAGACACTTTTGGACAAACAATGCCCCAGCCGGTCAAGCATTACGAATTCAAGCGCGCCAGAAGCGCGTTTCTTGTCGAGATTAAGCGCGCGGATAAAGCCGTCGCTGTGCCATCCGGGAGGCATCGCGGCCGGCAAGCCGGCGCGCTCGATCAGGTGCTGGAGACGCGACGCTTCGTCGGCTGACAAGCCGGCATACGAGCACGACAGCCGGGCCGCCGCGACCATCCCGATAGCGACCGCCTCACCGTGAAAGTAGCTGCCGTAACCAGCGCTCGCTTCGATCGCGTGACCGATGGTGTGGCCGAAATTCAGGCTTCTGCGGAGATCGCCTTCGCGCTCGTCGGCGCTGACGACGGCGGCCTTGTGCATCAGCGATCGCGCGACGACTTGCTCGAGCAGATCGGGCCGGCGGGCAAGGATCGAATCGAGGTCGCGCTCCAGGTCCGCGATCATCGGCGCGTCCATGATTGCGCCATACTTGATGACTTCCGCCAGGCCCTCGCGAAATTCGCGGTCCGGCAGCGTTGAAAGCGCGGTCACGTCGGCGACAATCAGCCGCGGCTGGTAGAATGCGCCGATCAGGTTTTTGGCGTGGCGATGGTTGACCGCGGTCTTGCCGCCGAGCGCGGAATCCACTTGCGCCACCACCGTGGTCGGCACTTGTACCAGCGGCACGCCGCGCAGAAAGGTCGCAGCCGCAAATCCGGCGAGATCGCCAACGACGCCACCGCCGAGCGCGAACACAGTGCTGTTGCGGTCAAGCCCGACCTCGGTCATCCGATCGTAGAGAAGCTCAAGCGTCGAAAGGGATTTGGAGGCTTCGCCGGGCGGCACCGAAATTACCGCCGGGGCGAAACCGCTTTTGCCAAGCGTGTCCACGACGCGCGCGGCGTAGAGTTTTTCGACCGTCGAGTCCGTGACGACGGCGCATGAACCGGGCTTTAGTCCGGCGTCGCACGCCAGCTTGCCAAGCCGGTCCAAAATTCCCGCACCCACATGAGCATTATGCGACGCGGGCCCGAGTTCTATGCGGATGGTGCGCATCTCTACGCGGATCGTACGCGATTCGCCGAAGGCGCGCATCGGCGCGCCGCGTGTGCGGCAAAAGCCGAGATGACACGATCGGCCACTTCCTCAACCGTGAGATCCGAGGTGTCGATTTGGACGTCGGCGCGAGCGTAGGCGTCAACTCGCTCGACCATCAACTCCTTGATTCGAGTCAAGGTGGATTTTCCGCCCTCGGTCAGTTTCGGACGCATGGTTTTCGATCGCTTGACCCGCGCCGCGACGACCTCGGGCCGCGCCGTGAGACACACGATCACGCCGGCGCGCTTGAGCGCCGCACAGTTTGATTCGTCAAGCAGCACGCCGCCGCCGGTCGAAATCACTCCGGGATGCGGCCCGTGGCACTGAGGACATCGCCGGCGATCGCCGGTCAGGTGCGCGACCACTTCGCGTTCGAGCCGGCGGAAGTGAGCCTCGCCATGGTCGGCGAAGATTTGCGCGATTGGTTTTCCAGCGCGCGCAGCGATTACGGAGTCGAGGTCCACGAACTCCCATCCGAGCCGGCGCGCGACCAGCGGGCCGACCGAGCTTTTTCCGGTGGCCATGAATCCAGTGAGGATCAGTTTGGGCGTCATTTGCGTTGCAGCGCGGATCCGGGCGCGCGCGTTTTCGCAGTCCCGCGCGCCCGCCGTTTCAGTAGTTGCGGACCTGTTCGAGGAAGCCCTTGAAGTTGCGCGTAATCTCGACAATTGAATCGCCGCCGAACTTTTCGAGAAAAGCCGACGCGAGTTCGAACGCGACCACCGATTCCGAGATGACGGCGGCCGCGGGAATCGCGCACACGTCGGAGCGCTCAATCGCGCCTACTGCCTCCGCCTTGGTCTTGATATCGACCGAGCGCAGCGGGCGCATCAGCGTCGATAGCGGCTTGAACGCGACGCGCACGCGCAGCGGCTCGCCGGTGCTCATGCCGCCCTCGGTGCCGCCGGAATTGTTGGAATGGCGGGTGAAGCGGCGACGGTCCGCGTCGTATCCGATTTCGTCGTGAAGTTCGGAGCCGCGCATCCGTCCCGCCTTGAAGCCCAGGCCGAGCTCGACCCCTTTGGCGGCCTGCACGCTGAGCAGCGCGAACGCCAGGCGTCCGTCGAGTTTGCGATCCCAATGCACGTGACTGCCGAGCCCGACCGGCAATCCGGTCGCAACTACCTCGACGATGCCGCCGAGCGTGTCGCCGGTCTTTTTGCACTCGTCGATTTCAGCGATTATTTTGGGCTCGGCGCTGGGGTCCGCCACGCGCACCGGCGATGCTTCCGTGATGCGGCGCAGCTCCTCGATGCTCAGCGCGGCGGGAGTAATCGCCTCGGTCGCGCCGATGCTCGCCACGTAGCCGAGCACGTCGATTCCGAACGGCGAAAGAATTTGCTTTGCCAGGCCGCCGATCGCCACACGCGCGGTGGTTTCACGCGCGGAAGCTCGTTCGAGCACGTCGCGGATATCTTCGAGATTGTACTTGAGCACGCCCGCCAGGTCGGCGTGGCCGGGCCGCGCGCGGGTGACGACGTCGGCGGCGGCGCGATCCCTGGGATCGGCGGACATCCGCTTAACCCAATTCTTGAAGTCGCGATTCTCGATGATGAAGGTGATCGGGCTGCCGAGCGATTTGCCGAAGCGGATGCCGGAAACCGGCCGCACTTCGTCCTTCTCGATCAGCATCCTGCCGCCGCGGCCGTAGCCCTTTTGCCGGCGTGCAAGATCGGCGTTGATCGCGCCAAGGTCGATGTCGAAGCCGGCGGGCACGCCCTCGACCGTCGCGACCAGCTCGGGGCCGTGCGATTCACCGGCAGTCAAAAATCGGAGCATCGGTTTGTGTCGCCTCCCGCGCGCATTTGTTCGCGCGGGCCTCCATCACCCGATTCAACCAGACTGCACGCGCCCGCGAAAGCGGCGGATCGATCGGGCAAAGCCGCGGTTCGGCGGCCCGGAGACTCGCCGCGCCGCTCGCGCCGGGTGTAAGTTGCATGCGCGCGGCCGGTTTGGGCGCGGCGCACAGAGAGTCAGGATGCAGGCCAATGTTGTGATCGTCGGGGCGGCGCGCGGATTCGAAACGCTGACGTATTCGATTCCGCCGGCGCTCGACGGGCGTATCCAGCCGGGGCATCGCGTGCTCGCGCCGCTGCGCTCGCGCAAGCTGACGGCGGTGGTCACCGAAGTCGGCGAACGGCTTTCGACGGCGCAACTGAAGCCCCTCCTCGAAGTCCTCGAGCCGCAGCCGCTGTTCGATCGCGCGCATCTGCAATTGATGGAGTTCCTCGCGTCTTACTACATGGTTTCAATTGCGGACGCATACCGCAGCGTGATTCCTTCGGTCGCGCGGGTCGAGTCGCGGACTGCGTACCGACTCGCCCGGCCGCCCGACGAGCTGGCGCGCGCCGCGTTCACGCGAGTCGAGCGCTCGATTATCGAGACGATCGCCAAGCGCGCGGCAACGACGCGCAGGCTGGAGAGAATCGGTCCGCCCGGCGAGGTGCGCGCCGCGCTCGCCCGCTTCATCGCGGAGGGCATGCTGGAGCGCCGCGACGCCGCCACGGGCAGGCATCGCGATACCACAGATTTGATCGCGCGGCTCGCCCCGGGCGCAAGCATCGAGGACGTTCGCGGCAGCAAGCAGCGTGAAGTGCTCGAGGCGATCGCCAACGCCGGCGCCACGGGCGCGCGCGTTGCGCATCTAACGGCTGAAATCGACGGCGCGCGGGCGGCGTTCAAGAGCCTCGCGCGGCGCGGATTAATCGCGATCGAGACGGCGCCCGCCGCGCCATCCCACGGCGTCGCGGCGGCCGAGTTCGATCTCACCGATGAACAGCAACTCGCGCTGGAGGCGATCTCACCGGCCATCGAGCATCGGCGCTACCAGGCGTTCTTGCTCTGGGGTGTCACCGCCAGCGGCAAGACCGAGATTTACCTCAAGCTTGCCGCGCGCGCGCTCGCCGCCGGGCGAAACGTTTTGGTCCTGGTGCCCGAGATCGCGCTCGCCGACGAGATCGTGCGATCGTTTCGCGCGCGCTTCGGCTCGATGGTCGCCGTCGCGCACAGTGCGCAGAGCGTGTCGGAGCGATGGGCGAGCTGGATGGCGGCGATTGGCGGGCAGGCGCGAGTGATGATCGGTCCGCGCTCGGCGATCTTCGCCCCGATTCACGACGCCGGGTTGATCGTCGTCGACGAGGAGCACGACCCTTCGTACAAAAACGAGGAAGGAATTTACTATCACGCGCGCGATCTCGCGGTCGCGCTCGGCGGATTTTCCAAATGCCCGGTAGTGCTCGGCTCGGCGACCCCGTCGAGCGAGTCGTATGCGAATTCGCGGCGCGGACGCTACCGGCTGATCCGGCTTTCGCGGCGGGTGAACGATCGCGCGATGGCGTCGGTCGAAGTCGTCGATATGCGGCGCGAAGCCGCCGGCGCACGGATGGCCGCGGCGGCCAGGCCCGCAAATGGAGCGGCGCCGGCGCATCCGAAGCCCGAGGCTGTGGATGTTCCCGACGCGGTGCCGCTCTCGGCGGCGCTGGCCGCGGCGCTGCGCGAAAATCTCGCGTCGGGCGGCCAGAGCATGGTGTTTCTCAACCGCCGCGGCTTTCACAATTTTCTGCAATGCCATATCTGCGGCAACGTAATCGCGTGCCCCAACTGCAGCGTCAGCCTGACCTTTCATATGCGCGACCGCTCGCTCCGATGCCATTACTGCAACCATCATGCTGCGGCGCCCGACACCTGCCCCGAATGCCACGGCTACGGGCTCAAGGGGCAGGGCTTCGGCACCGAAAGGCTCACCCAGGCGTTGGCGGAGATGATGCCGGCGGCAAGGATCGAAAGAATGGACTCCGACACCAGCAGCTTGCGCGGAGCGCGCGCGCGGATGATAGCCGAGCTTCGCGCCGGTGAAATCGATATCCTGGTCGGCACCCAGATGATCACCAAGGGTTTCGATTTTCCCGGCGTCACGCTGGCCGCGGTGGTAAATGCCGATTTGGCGCTGAACATGCCCGACTTCCGCTCCGCCGAGCGAACGTTCCAGTTGCTGACGCAGGTCGCGGGACGCGCCGGACGCGGCGAGCGCGCGGGCCGCGTGATCATCCAGACGTACGCGCCCAATCACTACAGCATCCGCGCCGCCAAGGATCAGGATTACGCGCGGTTCATGCGCCGCGAGCTGCAACTGCGCCGTGACCTTATGTATCCGCCGTTTGCGCGCCTCGCGATGGTGCGAATCGAGGGCGCGGAGCCGCGCCTGGTCAGGCGTCTGGCCGAGGCGGCCGCCAAATCGATTGCCAAGGCTTCGACCCCCGACGCAATCCGCGTGCTGGGGCCGGCGCCTGCGCCGATCGAACGGATCAAGCAGCGCTACCGATGGCAAGTGATGGTAAAATCGCGCGAATTGAACCCGATGCGCGCGGCGATCGCCGCGATGCGCGCCGAAGTCGGACCGGCGGCGGAGCGCGACGGCATTTTTCTCGCCATCGACATCGATCCGGTAAGGATGCTGTGAGCGAATGAACCAGGAAACCGAACATCCACCGACGCATCATGTGCCGCGCGCGCGTCACGCCTTCGATGTGACGATGAAGGACGGCGCAACCATCCATGTTCGCCAGCACGGCGTCCCCGGCGCGCCGCGCCTTGTGCTCAGTCACGGCAATGGGCTTGCGATCGACGGTTATTTTCCGTTCTGGGGGCCGTTGCGCGAGCGTTACGAAGTGATCGTCTTCGATTTCCGCAACCACGGGCACAACCCGTTGCACACCGCCCAGGGGCATACGTGGGTCAACTTCATCGCGGATATGGACGCGGTCTGGCACGCGATTAATCGCGAGCTTGGCGCCAAGCCCGCCGCCGGGCTGTTCCATTCGCTGTCGGGCGTAACGGCTGCGATGCATGCGCTCAAGCATGGACGGCGATTCGACGCGCTGGTGCTGTTCGATCCGCCGTTTTATCCGCGCGAAGATCATCCGATGCAGTACCTGCAGCATGACGACAAGGAATCGCTGGCCTCGCGCGCGGCGCGGCGCCCCGAGCGCTACAAGGATCCGATGGAACTGGCGAAGCAGTTCGCCAGGCGCTTCAAAAGATGGGTGCCGGAAGCTTACGAACTGATGGCGCGGGCGACGCTGCGCCACGATCGCACCAGTGGCGATTGGATTCTCGCCTGCCCGCGCGAATACGAGGCGCAAGTGTTTGCCAGCGCCGCCAATCCGCATCTGTGGCCGCAGATGGCGCATTGCGCGGTGCCGGTAAAACTCGTGTGCGGAGATCCGGCGCTGGAAGAAGTGCAGGCGCCGGCGCTGATCGGGCGCGCGATGGCCGAGGAGCTGGGGCTGCCGTACGAAGCGATCGCAGGGACCTCGCATTTTCTTCAAATCGAGCGTCCCGCCGAGTGCATCCGCGCCGTGGAATCGTTTCTCGCGCCGCTCGGACTCGCTGCGCCCGGCCCCCTTTGATAGATTTGTAAAAGCCGGTACCCGAGATGGCGCTGCTTAAAATCCGCAAATTTCCCGACGACTCGCTCAAGCAGCCGGCGGCCCCGGTCAAGAATATCAACGCCAGCGTCGAAGGGCTGATCTACAGCATGGTGCAGACCATGTACGCCGCGCCCGGCGTGGGTCTTGCCGCGCCGCAGGTCGGAGAATCGAAGCGGATAATCGTGCTGGACACCGACCACGAACAGCCCGGCAAGCATCTGCTGAAACTCATCAACCCCCGGGTGGTCGAAGCCGAGGGCAAGATCGTTTGGGAGGAGGGATGCCTGTCGGTGATCGATTACACCGCCGAGGTGGAACGCGCGGCCCGCGTGCTGGTGCGCGCGTGGACGCCCGACGAGAAGGAGATCGAGATCGAAGCCGATGATCTGCTCGCGGTGGCGTTGCAGCACGAGATTGATCATCTCGAGGGCAAACTCTTCATCGACCGCATCAGCCGAATCAAACGCGAACTCTACAAACGCAAACTGAAGAAGTTAATCAAGGAGGGCAAGGCCGAAAGCCGGAGCCCCTCCACGGTGCAGATCTAAAATCGCCGAGTCACTAAAGATTGTTTTCATGGGCACGCCGGCCCTGGCGGCCCGCATCCTGGAGCGGCTCCTGATGGCTTCGGGAGCCGCGTTGCGCGTGGTCGGAGTTGTCACCCGTCCCGACCAGCCGCGCGGGCGCGGGCTCGGCACGGAGCCGAGCCCGGTCGGCGCGCTCGCGGCGCGCCATGGAATTCCCGCGCTGAAGCCGGTCAAGATTCGGACGCCGGAATTTCTAAGCGAGCTCAAAGCATTCGCGCCCGATCTCCTGGTGGTGGCGGCCTACGGACGAATTCTGCCGGCTTCGATTCTCGGCGTTGCGGCAATCGCGCCGATGAACGTGCACGCATCTCTCCTGCCGCGTCATCGCGGCGCGGCGCCGGTCGAAGCTGCGATCCTTGCGGGCGACGCCGAAACCGGAGTCACGATCATGCGGATGGTCGAACGGATGGACGCCGGCCCGATGTACTTGCAGCGCAGGATTCCGATCGAATCAAGCGACACGCAAGCGACGTTGAAGGAAAAACTCGCCGAGCTTGGCGCCGACGCAATGCTCGAGGCGATCGATCTGGCGGCGCACGGCGCCCTGGTCGAAACCCCGCAGGACGAAGCGATCGCGACCTACACTGCGCCGGTCGAAAAGAAGGATGCGGTGATCGACTGGACGGCGAGCGCCGTGCAGATCGAGCGGATGACGCGCGCGTACGATCCGTGGCCGGTGGCGCGCACGCGTCTGGGCGCCGACGAAGTGCTCGTCTGGCGTGCCGCGGTCGAGGACGTCGGCTCAAGCGGGCACTCTCCCGGCACGATCGTCAGCGTGAAGCCGAATCCCGTGGTCCAGTGCGGAATTGGACGACTCAGGCTGCTCGAGCTGCAAGCGGCAGGGCGAAAAAGAATTCCGGCGGCTGATTTCCTTCGCGGCAAACGCGTGGAAGCCGGCGCGCGGTTCGGCGCATGAGCGAAGAACGCGCCAAAATAGGGCCCGCCGAGCGATCGAGCTCGCGCACGGATGAAGGGCTCGCGTCGCGGCTGGCAGCGGCTGAGATTCTGTACCGCGTCGATCAGGAGTCCGGTTATGCCGACGTTCTGCTGGGCGGGCGGCTGCCCGATTTTGCGCCGGCCGATCGCCGGCTGATCACGCGGCTGGTGCTCGGGACGCTCGCGTGGAGGGGACGCCTCGACTACGAGCTGGCGCATCTGACCGGACGCAAGCTTGAAGGGATTCAGCCCGCGGCGCTGGCGATCATGCGGATGGGGCTTTTTCAGCTTAGATTTCTTGACCGGATTCCACAGCATGCGGTGGTGGACACCGCGGTCAGCATCGCCAAACGAATTCCCAATGCGCGCGAAGCGTCGGGCTTCATCAATGCCGTGATGCGCCGCGCGGCGCGCGAGACGGCGCCGATGCCGTCGCGGGAGCGCAACGAAAAAAGTTTTCTCGCCGTGGCGTATTCGCATCCACGCTGGATGGTCGAGCGATTCGTCGATTGGTTCGGCGTCGGAAACGCCGAGCGCCTGATGGCGGCGAACAACGACGCCGCGCCCAACGTGATCAGGCTCAATCTCGCGCGCGGATCCCGCGCAGAAATAATCGAGAAACTGAGCGCCGACGGCTTCGAGATCGGCGCGCCCGGCCGGGCGCCCGAGACGATCGTGCTGAACAGCGCGCCGCACTTCGAGTCGCGCTGGTATCGCGAGGGCCTGTTCCACGCGCAATCCGAGGCGTCGCAGATGGTCGCGCGAATGATTGCGCCGCGTGCGGGCGCGACGGTCGTGGATTGTGCGGCGGCGCCGGGCGGCAAGGCGACCCATCTGGCGGAGATGGTGGGCGAACGCGGCCGCGTGATCGCAATTGACCTCAATCAGAGCGGACTCAAAAACGCGCGCGGCCTGGCGCGCCGCCTGCGCCATCGTAATGTCGAGTTTGTTTGCGCCGACATCGCGGCTGCGCTACCGCTTGCGCCCGCGAGCTTCGAGTACGTGATGCTCGACGCGCCGTGCACGGGAATCGGGACCTTGCGCGAGCATCCGGAGATCAAGTGGCGGCTCAAGCCGGGCGATCCGGCGCGAATGGCTGCGATACAATCGCGGATGCTCGAAAACGCGGCGGCGATCGTGCGTCGCGCAGGCGCAATCGTCTATTCGGTTTGCAGCATCGCGCCCGAAGAGGGCGAAGGCGTAGTCGATGGATTTCTCGCGCGCCACCGCGATTTCGAAATCGATCGCGCCGTTGCGGCTGACGCCGTGCTCAAAGACGTGATCGACGCGCGAGGATTCATGAAGACGCGGCCGGACGCCGGCGGACTGGATGGTTTTTTCGCCGCGCGGCTGCTTCGCAAATAGTTAGCGCAGGTTGAAAATCGCGCAGGCGCTTTGCCTGCCGGCGGTGATGCGATAGCACTATCTATGGCTACGCAGACTTTCGGAGAAGATTCGCTTAATCACTATCTATGGCTACGCAGACTTTCGGAGAAGATTCGCTGAAAACAGCCGACAAAATAGCGCCGTCGATTCTGTCCGCTGACTTCGCCCGGCTCGGCGAAGAAATTCACGCGCTCGAACAGGCCGGCGCCGACCTGATTCATTTCGACGTGATGGACGGGCACTTCGTGCCCAACCTCTCGATTGGAATCCCGGTGCTCGAGTCGGTGCGCAGGATAACCAAACTGCCGCTCGATGCGCACCTGATGATTTCAGAGCCGGCGCGATACGTCGAAGCGTTTGTGAAGGCGGGCGCCAATTTAATTTCGGTGCATTGCGAAGTGTGTCCCGACATCCCCGCGATCGCGAAGCAAATCCGCGACCTCGGCGCACGCGCGTCGATTGCAATCAATCCCGAGACCGGCGCCGACCGGGTGATCGCCTTCGCCGGGCATCTCGACATGATCCTCGTGATGAGCGTGCATCCGGGATTCGGCGGCCAGGGGTTTATCCCGGCCGCGCTGGACAAGTTGCGCCACATCCGGCGCGAGTTGACCCGGCGCGGACTGAGTATCGACCTGGAGATCGATGGCGGAGTGAAGCTCGGTAATATCGCGGACGTGAAGGCGGCGGGCGCCAACGTGTTCGTGTCGGGATCGGGAATATTCGCCCAGCCCGACTATCGCAAGATTATCGGCGAGATGCGCGAGTTGATTGCGCGCACGCCCGTGGCGATCTGAGCAAGTGTATGCGGTTTCCAACGGACTCGCGCGCTGTCGCCTCGGATGCTATAAACACTCGTCTGTATTCTCCCGATCACGCTCAACCGGAGACGGGGTGTAGCTCAGCCTGGCCAGAGCACTGCGTTCGGGACGCAGGAGTCGCTGGTTCAAATCCAGTCACCCCGATTTTTTTCAGCGAAGTTCCTCCACAAGTCGGCGCTGTCCAAGCATAATGCTTCAGCCCCCTTCCGAACGCGATGATGATTGAAACACTCCTGATAGTTGGCGCGTACCTCGTAGGCTCGATTCCGACCGGCGTGATCGTGGGCCGGATACGCGGCTTCGATCCGCGCGCGGTCGGCTCGGGCAATATCGGGACGTCCAACGTGGCGCGCGCCGGCGGTGCAAGCGCGGCGGTGATCACGTTCGCCGGCGACGTGCTCAAGGGCGCGATTCCGGTGATCGTGGCGCAGGCGGCGGGCTTTCCAATTGCGATTATCGCGTGCACGGGCCTGGCGGCGTTTATCGGCTCGATTTGCTCGGTGTTTCTCGGCTTTCGTGGCGGCAAGGGTGTGGCGGCGGCACTGGGAGTTTGGCTCGCGATTGCGCCGATGGTGATTCTGGTCGCGCTTGCGGTGTTCGGCGTGGTGTTTGCCGTCAGCCGAATCATGTCGCTGGCGTCGATGGGCGCGGCGATCGCGCTGCCGCCGGCGGCCGCAGCGATGGGGTTGCCGCAAAATTACTTGCTGCTCGCGATCCTGATGACGGCGCTGGTCCTGTTTCGCCATCGCGAGAATATCCGGCGCCTATCGCGCGGCGAGGAGCCCAGGTTCCAGCCCAAGCGCCGCGACACCACCGCCTCCAGTTAGTGCCTGTCGATTAAGCGCACGCCCGCCAGCTGAGCATCGTGGAGGTTCCAGGAAGGCCGCGCCGAGCAGTATCCATGACCCGACAACGCGCATCGGCGGAAAATGCCGGTTGGCATCGCGCTTGCGTTAACGGTTGCGCTGGATATTGCCGCAATCCCGCTGGATGGACTAGGTATTTGTCGGAGCCGTCCGGGCTCACGCGCGAAACCGGGGGTCTTGAACCAGCGGCATCCTAGGAGAATGGTTAATAAAGGGTGCGTGGCGTCGGCCGGCATATGTCCCGCGCGGCCAGCCTGAGCAGAGACCGAGAGGAGACTTATGAAGAAAGTTGAGGCGATCATCAAACCGTTCAAGCTCGACGAGGTCAAAGAGGCGTTGTCGAGTATCGGTGTGCAGGGTCTCACGGTCAGCGAGGTCAAGGGATTCGGCCGTCAGAAGGGGCATACCGAGCTGTACCGCGGTGCGGAGTACGTCGTGGACTTTCTGCCCAAGGTAAAGCTCGAAATAATTGTTTCGGACGAGCTGGCGGGGCAGGTCGTCGAGACTATCGAGCGCGCGGCGCGAACCGGCAGAATCGGCGACGGGAAGATCTTCGTGATGTCGATGGAAGAGGTGGTGCGTATTCGCACCGGCGAGCGCGGCGTCAACGCACTCTAGCTGACATCAGCGCACGCTGTCGCTCGGGACGAAGCCCTGGGTGCCCTTGAACGCGCCGTCGAGCACTTCGATCTGCGAGCCTTTGTCGTCGCTGTTGATGATTCGCACGGGAGTGTTGTTGTCAACCTGCTTGGCGGCGATTCCTTCGCCAAGCCCTCCGATCACCCCGCCGACTCCGCCCTGCTTTTTCAAATCGGCCAGTTTGGTGAAGGTGTTCTCGTCGGGATAGACGGCGACGGTGCTTTCGCCATTGTGCGCGACCAGCTTGTGGCCGCATCCCGCAATCGCAATCGAAGCTGCAATCGTAAATGCACAGATGACGAGCCTCGAAATTCGCATCGAAAGTCCTCCTCGACCGCGGGCGCGCCGGCGCCTGCCGCCTCATTGCCTGGTCAGGACTTGTAGCACGAGCTTCGGGAAAACGGCCATACGCCGCATGCGCGGGACAGCGAAAACGCGGCCGCGCCTTCGGGACCGCGCGCAATTCGCGGCAATATCCGGCAAATCGTGAAAATTGCTAGGCATTCCGGCCCATGATAGGCTCCACGATTCGCTCGGCGGGCAAGCGCGGCCGGAGCGATCCAGGAGGAATTTTTTGTTGTCCGCTGAAAACGCAGCACCCGCGACCAAACGCCCGGTCACGATGGAAAAACTGGTCAACCTGTGCAAGCGCCGTGGAATTGTTTTTCCCACCAGCGACATTTACGGGGGACTTGGATCCACCTTCGACTACGGCCCGCTCGGGGTCGAGCTCAAGCGCAATGTCAAGGAAGCGTGGTGGCGCGAGATGGTGCAGTACCGCAGCGACGTGCTGGGGCTGGACTCGGCCATTTTTCAGCATCCGCGCACCTGGGAAGCGTCGGGGCATCTCCAGAATTTCACCGACCCGCTGGTCGATTGTAAAAGCTGCAAGCAGCGTTTTCGCGCCGATCACATCACGGGCGACCGCTGCCCCGAATGCGGCGGCGAACTGACTCCGGCGCGCAATTTCAACCTGATGTTCAAGACCTTCATGGGTCCGGTGGAAGACACTGCGGCGCTAATCTATCTGCGGCCGGAAACCGCGCAGGGAATTTTCTCGAACTTCGAGAACGTGGTTGATACGCAGCGGGTTAAGCTGCCGTTCGGCGTCGCGCAGCAGGGCAAGTCGTTCCGCAACGAAATCACCACCGAGAATTTTATTTTTCGCACCCGCGAGTTCGAGCAGATGGAGATGGAGTTCTTCGTTCGTCCCGATCTGGCCGAAGAAGAGAAGTGGTACCGCTACTGGGTCGATTTCCGATTCAACTGGCACGTCAAATTCGGAATCAAGCGCGAGCATCTGCGCGCCCGCGAGCACGCGACCGAAGAATTGTCGCACTATTCCAGCGGCACCACCGATATCGAGTTCCTGTATCCGTTCGGATGGGGCGAGCTGGAGGGCGTGGCCAAGCGCGGCAGCTACGACCTCGATCAACACGCGAAGTTCAGCGGCAAGGACCTGACTTATTTCGACGAGGACAGCAAGACCCGCTTTCGGCCGTGGGTGATCGAGCCCGCGCTGGGGGTGGATCGCGCGATGCTCGCGTTCATGCTCGACGCGTACGACGAGGACGTGGTCGATAACGAGGAGCGAATCGTGCTGCGGCTCGATCCGCGCCTCGCGCCGATCAAGGTTGCGGTCTATCCGCTGCTGCGCAAGGCGGGACAGCCCGAGAAGGCGACCGCGGTGCGCGACGCGCTCAAGCGCCATTTCACGGTCGCATACGATCAAGCAGGCTCTATCGGCCGGCGCTATCGCCGCCAGGATGAAGTCGGCACGCCCTACGGCGTGACGATCGATCATCAGACGATGGAAGACGATACGGTGACGATCCGCGATCGCGACTCGATGGCGCAGGATCGGGTGCCGATAGCGCGGCTCGTCGAAGAGATCAGCGATCGAATCGGCTGGACGCGCGCGCCCGCTCCAGAGCCGGCATAACTTTACAAAATCATTCCGCATGATGCGGAGACGGGAGACACAGTTGCACATGGGTCGTATTCATCCTGAGATCTACTTTTTCGGTGCGGGCGTATCGGAAGGACGCTCCGCGATGCGCAATCTGCTGGGCGGCAAGGGCGCGAACCTGGCCGAGATGGCGCGGCTCAAGCTGCCGGTGCCGCCGGGATTCACGATCTCGACCGAGGTTTGCAACTACTTTTACGATCACGGCCACAAGTATCCCAAGGGCCTGGCCGAAGGCGTGGCGAAGAGCGTGGCGCGAATCGAGAAGGCGCTCGGGCGCAAGTTCGGCGACGCGAAGAATCCGTTGCTGGTGTCGGTGCGGTCGGGCGCGCGGGTTTCGATGCCGGGAATGATGGACACGGTGCTGAATCTCGGGCTGACCGACGAGACGATGAAGGGGCTGGCGGAAATCAGCGGCAACCCGCGCTTCGCGTGGGACTCGTACCGGCGGTTTTGCCAGATGTTCGGCGACGTGGTGCTCAAGCTCAAGCCGGAGAACAAGAACGACCCCGATCCGTTCGAGGAAATTATCGATCGCAAGAAGGCGGCGCGCGGGGTCAAGAACGACACCGACCTTAAGGTCGATGACTTGCGGGAACTGGTGGGCGAGTTCCGGGCGCTGATTCGCGCGCGGGTCGGCCGCGACATCCCGCAGGATCCGAACGAGCAACTGTGGATGGCGATCGGCGCGGTGTTCGGCTCGTGGCACAACGATCGCGCGGTCACCTACCGGCGAATCAACAATATTCCGGGCGATTGGGGCACTGCGGTCACGGTGCAGTCGATGGTGTTCGGCAACCTGGGCGACGATTGCGCCACCGGGGTCGCATTCACGCGCGATCCGGGCACCGGTGAAAAAGGAATCTACGGCGAGTATCTGCCCAACGCGCAGGGCGAGGACGTCGTCGCCGGCATCCGCACCCCAAAGCAGATAAGCCTGAAGGCCGGGCGCCAATGGGCCGCGCGCGCGGGAATCGGCGAGGCCGAGCGGGGGGAGCAGTACTCGACACTGGAGGAAAGCTTTCCCGCCGTTTACAAGGAATTCCTCAAGATTTCGGCGCAGCTCGAAAAGCATTTTTGCGACACCCAGGACATGGAATTCACCATCGAGCGCAACCGGCTGTTCATGCTTCAGACCCGCACCGGCAAGCGAACGGCGCAAGCGGCAGTGCGAATCGCGGTGGATATGGCCGATGAGAAGCTGATCGATCGCAAGACCGCGCTCAAGCGCGTCGAGCCCGAACAGCTCGAGCAGTTTCTGCATCCGCGGCTGGACCCGGCGAGCAAAAAACACGTGATCGCGCGCGGACTGCCCGCGTCGCCGGGCGCGGTCAACGGCGAGGCGGTGTTCTCGGCGGATGAAGCGGTCGCGGTGGCGGCGTCGGGGCGCAAAGTAATCCTGGTGCGGCTCGAGACCTCGCCCGAAGACATCCACGGGATGCAGGTCGCCGAAGGAATCCTCACCGCGCGCGGCGGGATGACCAGTCACGCGGCGGTGGTGGCGCGCGGGATGGGCAAGTCGTGCGTGGCTGGCGTCTCGGCGCTGGAAATCGACTACTCCGCGGGCACGCTGTCGGCGGGCGGCACGGTAATCCACCGCGGCGAGTACATCACGCTCGATGGAGCGTCAGGCGAGGTGATCGAGGGGCGGGTGCCGACGGTGGATCCCGAGATGCCGTCGTTCTTCAAGAAATTTCTCTCGTGGGCTGACGCGCAGCGCAAATTGGGAGTGCGGGCCAACGCCGACACTCCTCACGACGCCAGGATCGCGCGCGAATTCGGCGCCGAAGGAATCGGGCTGTGCCGCACCGAACACATGTTTTTCAATCCCGAGCGAATCTCGGCCGTGCGCGAAATGATCATGGCGGAGAACGCGGAGCAGCGGGGGCACGCGCTTAAAAAGATCCTGCCGATGCAGCGCGAGGACTTCGTCGGAATCCTGAAAGCGATGGCGGGGTTGCCGGTCACGATCCGATTGCTGGATCCGCCGTTGCACGAGTTTCTGCCGCATACGGACAGCGAGCTGCGCGACCTGGCCGCCAAAATCGGCACCACGCTGGAGCATTTGAAGCACGTGCGCGAGAGCCTGTTCGAGGTCAATCCGATGCTGGGGCATCGCGGCTCGCGGCTGGGGATCAGCTTCCCCGAGATTTACCAGGCACAGGCGCGCGCGATAATCGAGGCCGCGTGCGAGCTGCGCAAGCAAGGGCGTCAAGGCGATGCCCGAAATCATGCTGCCGCTGATCGGCGAGCGCAAGGAATTCGACATTCTGGCGGCGCAGATTCGCGAAGTGGCGGCCGCGGTGTTCAAGGAACGCGGGGTCAAGGTGCCGTTCACGATCGGCACGATGATCGAAGTGCCGCGCGCGTGTATTGTTGCGGATCAGATCGGCGCTGCGGCGGAGTTCTTTTCATTCGGGACCAACGATCTGACGCAGATGACCTATGGAATTTCGCGCGACGACTCGGGAAAATTCCTCCCCGACTACATTCGCACCGGAGTTTACAAGAAGGACCCGTTCGCGGAGCTCGATCCGGTCGGAGTCGGCGGATTGATGCAAATCGCGATCGAGCGCGGGCGCAAGGCGAACCGGAATTTGAAGATCGGGATTTGCGGCGAGCATGGCGGCGATCCCGCCAGCGTCAAGCTGTGCCATCGCCTGGGGCTGAACTACGTGTCGTGCTCGCCGTATCGGATTCCAGTCGCGCGGCTGGCAGCGGCGCAGGCGGCGATCGAGGCCTCGGAGAAAAAAGTGGCCTTCAAGGACGTGTAGGCAGGGGCTGACCCCTGCACCCAGTGTTAAGGCCGCGCTCCGTTGTCGCGCGCGGCAGGGGGGTAACGCCGCATTTTCGGCCGTGGCCGAAGGGACGAGCTTGATGCGCGGCGGGGCAGGAGAAACTAGGCAAAGTAATTTTCGGCGGAGCTGGCGGGGATATCGACCTGGGAAACGTGATTGTTGCGCAGGACCTTAAGGCTGATTTTCTCGCCGGGGCGATGGTTGCGGAGCGCGTCGTAGAGAACCCGCCGGCTGTCAACGTCGGTGTCATCGATCGAAACGACCAGGTCGCCCTGTTGCAGGCCGGCCTTTTGACCCGGACCGCCGGGCATCACGCCCGCGATCACAACGTGCTCGCGCAGCGTGTACGAGAGGATGCCGAGCCAGGCGCGCGGCGCTGCGGTGATTCGCCGGCCGTGTTTTACCAGCTCGTCGCGGATCGCGAGGAAGCTTTCGCCCGGCACGCCAAGAATCGCGCGGCTCAAGTCGGCGAAGTTCAAGTATGAAACGGCCACCACTTGCGCCTGAAGGTTGCAAATCGGTCCGCCGCTCATTCCGATGTTGAGCGAGGAGGCGGTGACGCACACGCACTTGTCGAGCACGAATTCCCAGACCGCGTCGAAGGGGCCGAGATAGGTGATGATGCCGCAATCAGCGCATCGCTTCTCGCCGCCCAAACTCGCGACGGTGAACGCCTCCTGCCCGACCGCGCATTTTTCCGATGACACGACTTCCACGCAGGGAATTTTGTCGCGATCGATCTTCAGCAGGCCGATTCCGGTGCTGTAATCCTTGCCTACGATCTTTGCCTGAAGTTGCTCGCCCCCTGGCATCGTGACGATCACGTTCTGCGCGCCGAGCAGCAGGTAGTGAACCGTGAGGATCAGTCCGTCGGGGCTGACGACGGTGCCGGTGCCGCGGCGGTCGGTGCCCAGGCCAATCGCGGTCGAGACGTGCGTCGATGGGATATGCGAGTGAACGCCGACGGTGGCGCGGAGAACTTTTTCCAGCAGAAATACGGGTGCGTTCACGTGGATGTCCCGCGAATTAGGCTAGGACCCCGGACCCGGTGTTTCAAGCGCGAACGCCGAGGCGTGTGCCGCGAAAAAAAAGAGGCGGTCCGTAACCAGACCGCCTCAGATAAGTCAGATAAGAAAGTCGAAGGGATTTACTTCGCGCTCTTCACCGGTGCATCGGGCATCGCGGTTTCGTTGGCGCGGATCGTGAGCGTCTGCAGCGCCTCGCCGAGATCAAGCTCGCTATACTTCGGATTCGAATACAAGTCGTCCAGCCGCTTGACCGCCTGATTCGCAGTCACCTCGCCCATCGAGAGCTGTCCCGAGAGCTGATGGATAATGCGCCGCGCGCCCTTCCAATGAAACAGATCGGCGGCGGAATTGAGCACGTCGAGTTTGCCGACGCTCACCCGCATCGCATCGGAGTAGCCATTGACGTAGCCGTCCTTGGCGGCAATATTGAGGCGGCCCCAGAAATTGCCATTGTGGCTGACGCTGGACGAAGCAAAGGCAACGGCCCAACTGGCCAGAAATCCCAAAATCACCCCGGCGGCGAATTTCTTCATTTCGCGATGGTTCTCCCGGACCCGTACACTACTTGGTTAACAAAAATACGTCGCACGCGCAAAGTCGGTTACATCCCAAATTGAGGTAACGTCGGACGGCATCGATCAAATGACGCGCTGCAACCTGCCGAAAGCCCCGCGCACCCAGCCCTTTGCCGGCCACCAAGGCATCCCCGCCACCCACAACAGCCCGCAGTCTAGACCATTCCGAGAGCCGCGTAAATACGAGCATTTTTCAGTCCAAAAGGGGCAGCGCCGGGACCGGAGGATTGAATGAGCGCGGGCGGCGGTGCCATGATCATACCCCGCCGGCCTGTGGCGCGAATCCGATGTCCATCTACGAGCAGGTTCTCACGTTTATCCACAGGCCCGAGCCTGAGTCGTTCGAGCGGCTTGCTCTGGACGTTTTTCGCCATCAATTCGAGACGGTTGGCGCCTATCGGCGCTTCTGCCTAGAACGCGGCGTCGATCCCGGCACGGTGCGGATCATGGACGATGTCCCGCCGGTCAGCACTGTCGCATTCAAGTACGCCGACCTTGCGATCGACGGAGCCGCGGGATCGGCCGGAGCGGCCATTTTCCTCACCAGCGGAACTACGCAGGGGCGTGAACGCCGCGGACGCCATGTCGTTGCACAGCCCGCGATTTATCACGCCTCGGCGATCGCTCATCTGCGCACGATGCTGTTCCCCGACGCTCGAAGAATGGCGACCCTCGCGATGCATCCGACCGCGGATGCGATGCCGGAGTCGTCGCTGGCAGCGATGATCAGCTGGTGTATCGAGGAATTCGGGACGGGCACGCATCTGGCGGCCGCGTCGCGCGACCGTATCGATGTGGAGGCGGCGGCCCGGTTTCTTGCCGGCGCCCAGGCTCGGCGCGAACCGGTGTGCATCCTGGGCACGACGGCGGCATTCGCGGCGCTGTTTTCCGAGCTTCGCCGCGCTGGCCTGAAGCTTAGGCTCGCGGCGGGTTCGCGAATGATGGACACCGGCGGGGCGAAAGGGCAGGCGGTAGCGATGCCAGCCTCGGAGGTGATCGGGCAGGCTGGCGAATTGCTCGCGATCGCGCCCGCGATGGTCGTCAACGAATATGGGATGACGGAATTGTGCTCACAGCTTTACGACGCGACGGCGTTCAACTGCCCCGGCACGTCGAATCCGCAAGTGCGGTTGAAAATTCCGCCGCCATGGCTGCGCGTGACGGCGCGGGATCCGGTCACGTTGAGGCCGATGCCGGACGGGGAGATCGGACTGCTGACGTTCTTCGATCTGGCCAACGCCGGTTCGGTGTCTGCGGTCATGACGGAAGACCTGGGGTGGGTCGAGCGTGGCCGGGTTCGCGTGCTTGGCCGAGCGACCGGCGCAGAGCCTCGCGGCTGCGCGCTGGCGATCTCGCAATTCTCCGCGATTGAGGCGGCGCGCAGGACCGTAGCGGCCCCCGCACGAGTGGAGACTCCGCGATGAGCGCGGGTGCGGCGTCGAGCGAAGCACGAGTGCGCGGCGCGGAGTTCGGCACGGCCGGATCGGGCTCATCACGGCTGGTCGAATCGGATATAGCATCGGCAGCCGCGCGTGTGCGCGGAGCCGAGGACATCAACCCCGGCGCGGATCGGATGGCCATGGCGCTGGCGCGCGCGTTTGAACTCTGGCGGGACCGGGATTACGCACGCCGGCGCGAAGCGATTGCCGCAATCGCCCGCTCGGCGGGGTATTCCGTCGCGATGCTCGACAATTCGATCGACGCACTGCTGAAACCATTCACTATCGACGCGTTGAGGTCGATCGCCGCGCGGGTTTCGCCCGGCAGCCGGATCGGCAGGCTAAAGACGGCCGGGTTCATCGCCGCGGGCAACGTTGCCGGCGCCGGGATGCATGAGATTGCGATCGCGCTGGTGGCAGGCGCAGGGGTGCTGGTCAAAGCCGCCTCGGCCGAGCCGGTATTTTTCGGGGAGTTTGCGCGCACGCTCGCCGAGATCGATCGCGCCGCCGGCGCGCGCATCGAGGTCTTACACTGGAGCCGCGCGCGCGCCGATCTGACCGCGGCGTTGGCTGCGAATTGCGAGCGGGTGATGGCGTACGGCGACGACCTGACGATCGAGTCGCTTCACAACCGGCCCAACGTGATCGGATTCGGCAGCCGGGTCAGCGCCGCCCTGGCGGCGGCGGGCGCCACCGATCCGTCGCGTATCGACCGGGTCGCGGAGCTGTTCGCGCGCGATGTCGCGTTGTTCGAGCAGTTGGGCTGCCTGTCGCTTCATCATCTGTTCGTGATTAGTCATACCGGCGACCGAGCGCGCGAGCTGGCCGTGCGAATGTCGGCGGCGCTCGAACGTATGGGGAAATCGATGCCACCGGCGGAAATCCCGTTGCGCGACGCTGCCGAAATACGCGCCGTGCGCGAGCGCGCGCGCTGGCGGCGGATTGCGGGCGAGCCGGTCGAGCTGTTCGAGGGCCGGGGGCTTGAATGGACCGTGGTTTTCAAACCGAGGCCAAACCTGTTCGCGCCCGGCGCGGCGCTGGGGGATTCATTCAAAGTTTCGCCGGGGTTCAGGACAGTGCACGTGACCCGAGTACGCGACCTCGGCGAATTTCGCGATTGCATCGCGGCCGTATCGGGACGGATCGAAGCGATGGCGGTCGCCGGCGATGAATCGGAAGCGGCCGCCATGGGGGCGGCGGTCGCGGCGATCGGGATACCGTACGTATGCGCACCCGGCGAGATGCAATCGCCGCCACTTGATTGGCGCCACGGCGGAGGCAAATTCGTCGATATGATATTTGGAGCACGATGAGGGAACTCGTCCATTTCTTCCGCGAGAATCTGGCGCAGACTTCCGACTCGCCGATCGGACTGGAGATATCGCGCGCCGAAGGATCGTGGCTGGTCGCGTCGGACGGACGCCGCTATCTCGATTTCATCGCCGGGATCGGCGTCAGTGCCCTCGGCCATGGACATCCCGAGGTGCTGGCCGCGATCGCGGAGCAGGCGCGGCGCCACCTGCACGTCATGGTGTACGGCGAGTACGTGATCGAGAGCCAGGTTACCCTGGGGCGAAGGCTGGTTGAGCTTCTCCCGCGGCCGCTAGAGCGCGTCTATTTCACCAACAGCGGGGCGGAAGCGATCGAGTGTGCGCTTAAGGTGGCGCGCAAGTTCACCGGACGCGCGGGATTCGTGGCGTTCGATGGGGCGTATCACGGCGACACGATGGGCGCGCTTGCGCTGGCCGGAAATCGGCTGATGCGCGAGCCGTTCGGCGCGCTGCCCGGGCCGGTGCTGCGTCTGCCGTTCGACGACGAGCGGGCGCTTGCGAAAATCGATTCGACGATCGCGGCGGTGGTTATCGAGCCGGTGCAGGCTGAGGGCGGCGTGCGCATTCCCGAGCCCGGATTCATACGCGCCCTGCGGGAACAATGCGATCGCGCGGGTGCGATGCTCGTCTTCGACGAGGTGCTGACCGGCTTTGGCCGCACCGGCAAACTGTTCGCGCTCGAACATTTTGGCGTCGTGCCCGACATCGTCGTGATGGCCAAGGCACTCGGCGGCGGCCTGCCGCTCGGCGCATTGTGCGCTCGCGACGAGCTGCTGGGCACGCTCTCGCACGATCCGCCGCTCGGGCATATCACTACCTTCGGCGGCCATCCGCTTTCGTGCGCGGCCGGACTGGCCGCGCTCAACGTGATCGTGCGCGAGCGCCTGTTCGAGCGCGCCGCGACGATGGGCAAGGAGATCGTGCGGCTGCTGACGGCGATGCGCGCGCCGGAAATCGCGGCGGTGCGCGGGCTCGGGATGCTGGTGGGCATCGAGTTTCGCGACGCGGCGTTGGCGCGGCGCTTTGTGGCCGCGACTTTGGCGCGCGGGGTGGTCCTGAACTGGACGCTCAACGCCGACAATGTGGTCCGGCTTGCGCCGGCGCTGACGATCATGCCGGACGAGGTCGATTTTGCGTTGAGCGCGATGAAAAAGGCGCTTGATGAAATCCGGCGCTGAAGTCAGGCTATTGGTAATCATGCGAGAAGCTGCACGCCCCAGAAAAAACGGCGGGGAAGCCTGATTGGCGGAGCAAATCAAAAACGACGCCCGATCCGGGATCAAACCTTCCGAGCCCGGCCGCGCCGCTGCAGAGTTCATCTGGACCGAGGATGACGAGGAATCGATCCGAGTTCTGAAAGTCGGCGGCGTGCTCGCGATCTTCATGCTGCTGGCCTACTTTATCTACGATCAGCAGGCGCTTGGACCGAATGGGCCGGGGTCAGGCATGCACTACCTCCTCCTTGGCGCGACCTGCTTGTTCTTCGGGCTGTCGTGGACGCGCTCTTTCAGGCGCTATTGGAGGCTCTGGGTGCTGCTGTTTATCCTGTTTCTGATCGCGATGTTCATCGTGATCAGCCGGGCGACAGGAGACCCCGAGTCGCGCTTCATCGCGATCATGTTGTGTCCGGCGGCAACCGCGGCGTTCGTGAGCTGGGACACGCGCTGGCAGCTTGGAATGGCAGGCCTGGCGGTACTTAGCTACGCGGCGGGCGAGTACTTGGTGCCGATCGAAACGCCATACGGCGCGTACCGATGGATGGGTCTGATCGCCGCGCTGGCCATCGCTCAATATACGGAACTTTTCATCGAACGATACCGCCGCCGACTCAAGAAACAGGTGCAGGACCTGGAGGAAGCCGCGCGGTTTCGGCAGATGCAAATCGCGACGATGGCGCATGACATCCGCAGTCCGGTCGCGGCGCTGAGCGGCTACGCCAATCTGCTCGAGGAGGCGGAAATCGGCCCACAGGAGCGGACGGACCTGCTCGACCGAATCGGCTCGACCGCCTGGAGCATGGACCTGGTGGTGAGCAACGCGCTGGACTACTACGAGGTGCAGGAAAACCACGTCATTCCGGCGCCGACCGAACTGGATCCGCGCCAGGTGCTCAGCGAAGTCGCGGAGGATTGCGCCGTGCAGGCGCGGCGGCGGCGACTGAATCTACGCGTCGAGATCGCGCCGCTGCCGGCGTGCAAACTCGACCGGCGTCATTTCGAGCGGATCGCGAGAAACATGCTCTCATACGCGATCACAGGGATGGTGAGCGGCGAGGTCGTGTTGCGCGCCCGGGTGCGAAACGAATCGATCGCGGTTGAGGTCACCGACAGTGGCGCGGTCCTTTCGTCGGCGGAACTGGCAGCGCTGTTCCAGCGCCCCGGCGTAGATCGGGATCGCGGCGCGCGCAGACTCGGACTGTATATCGCGCGAACGATGGCGGAAGCCGCCGGCGGCCGGGTCGAGGCCCGCTTCGCGAACGAGCGGCGCGGCCTGACGCTGGCCGCGGAATTGCCGCTTGTCGCGCAAGCTGCCAAAGCGCGCACGCCGTGACCAGACTGCCCGGCGCATCCGGCAAACTGCCCGGCGAATTCGAACTGATCGCGCGACTGAGCGCGGGAATCCGGCTCGGCCCCCGCACCATCCTCGGCGCCGGCGACGACTGCGCAATCCTTTCGCGGCCGCGGGGGCAGACGCTGTTCACCATCGATAGCCTGGTCGAGAACGTTCACTTCGATCTGCGATGGGGCACTGCACAGGCGCTTGGTGCGCGCGCACTCGCCGTCAACTTGAGCGACATCGCGGCGATGGGCGGGCGCCCGACTGCTTGCGTCGTGAACCTCGCGGTGCGCGAGGGAATTGCCGTGCGCACGCTCAAGCTGATTTACGCCGGGCTGCGCAGCGCGGCGCGCGAGGCCGCCACCGATATCGTGGGCGGCAATATTACCCGCGCGCGCGAGCTTTCGATCACCATCGCGATGCTCGGCGAGGCCGGGCGAGCTGCGCTGCGCCGGGATACGGCGCGCCCCGGCGACGAGATCTTCGTGACCGGCACGCTCGGCGATGCGGCGCTCGGCTGGCGCATCCTGGCGCGCAAGCTGAAGCCGCGCGGCGATGCGAAAAAAGACCGCGCCGCAAGAAAATATCTGGTCGAGCGATTCCTGCGTCCGCAGGCGCGGCTGTATCCCGGGCAACGCCTGGCGGCGTTCAGGCCCGCGCCGGCCGCGATCGACGTGAGCGACGGATTGATGCAGGACCTGGGTCACATCCTGGAACGAAGCGGCGCCGGCGCCGAGATCGACGCGGCGCGAATCCCGCTGTCGCCGGCGTACCGTGCGCTGATGGGCGGCAATCTGGTGCACGCGCTCACCGGCGGCGAGGATTACGAACTGATATTCTGCGCGAGGCCCGGGCACAGCGAATCCGAACTGTCGCGCCGCTTGCGGGTCGGGGTGCGGCGAATCGGCACGATCGTCCGGGGCAGACGGATCAACCTGATTGGTCAAAGCGCACCGATTGTCGCAGGATGGGATCAGCTGCGATCGCGCGGCTAGATAGAAGCGATGATGTTCATGCTGCCGCTGGCGGTCCTGGCGCTGATCGTGCTGAGCGCCACCCTGGCCGCGTCCGAAACGGCGCTGTTCTCGATGGCGCGGCTGGAGCACACGCGCGAGCACCTGAGCCTTTCCGTGCAGCACGCGCTCGACCGCCTGATGCGCCGTCCGCTCGAGTCGCTGATGGTCATCATCGGGCTCAACGAAACCTGCAACGTCTTCGCCGACTGCCTCGCGACCATCATTCTGCTGGCGTGGCTCGGCGATAAATGGGGACCGATCGTCGCGGCGCCGGCGATGCTCGTGACCGTAATTTTGTTCTGCGACATTACCCCAAAGACATTCGCACTCGGATTTCCCGCCGCGCTGACCTGGATCACGGCGCGGCCGCTGGCCGTGCTGGTGGATCTTGTTCATCCGTTCACGCGGCATTTTACGCCGCTGGCGCAGCCGCCGCGCCCGGGCCCGGTCTCCGAGGCGGAGTTCAAGACCCTGCTCCGGCTCGGCGAGCGCCAGGGACAGGTCGAACCCGCCGAGCGCGCGATGATTCATCGGGTGTTCGACTTCGGCGCGCGGCGCGCGTCCGAGGTGATGACGCCGCGGGAGCGAATCTTCTCGCTCGACATCGAGATGCCGGTGGCGCAGTTGATCGCGGAAATCGCCAGCGAAAGTTTCTCGCGGGTGCCGGTCTATCGCAACAGCCGGGACAATATCGTCGGAATTCTGCACGCCAAGGATCTCGCCGCGCGCCGCCTGGAGCCATCGCCGCCGCGGGTGGAGCGGCTGATGCGGCCCGCGTATTTTGTCCCGCCGGGCAAGCTGCTCGCCGATTTATTCGACGAGATGCGCCGCGGCCGCTTCCAGATCGCGCTGGTAGTCAACGAGTACGGCCGCGTGCTGGGCTTGGTGACGCTCGAAGACGTGCTCGAGGAAGTATTCGGCGAGATTCGCGACGAGTTCGACAGCGAAATTCCCGAGCTCACGAAAATATCCGACGACGAATGGTCGGCGTCGGGCGCAATCACCCTGGGCAAGCTGGCGGACGCGCTCGCTCCGGCCCGCGTGGTCGAAACCTATGGCGGCGGCAAGACGCTGAGCAGCCTCATCCTGCGCAGGCTCGGGCGTGTCCCGCGCGCGGGAGAGAAGATCAAGCTCGGCGATTTCGAGGCCACTATCGAGCGCGTGCGCGGCGCCACCGTCGAGCTGGTGAGGCTGCGTCGATGACGATGCTCGCGCTGATTGCCGCGTTGGTTGGATGCCTGGTGGTGCAGGCGTTTTTCGCCGCCTCGGAGATCGCGCTGGTTTCAGCCGACGATTTGAAGGCTCGCGCCGGGAGCGAAGTCGGGCACGAGCAATCGCGAATGCTCGGCGAATTGCTGGCCAATCGCGATCGTTTGCTCGCGCTGACCCTGACCGGCACCAACCTCGCCACTATTGTCGCGGCGGTCCTGTTTACCAGCTTCCTGCATCAAATCCGCCCGCACCTGGTTTATCTCGCGCCATTTATTCTGACCCCGGTTACCCTGGTGCTCGGCGAATGGGTGCCGAAGCTGCTCACGCTTGGAGATCCGCACGCGTTTGCGCTGTTCGCCGCGCGCCCGTTGCGTTTGCTTGCGGCCGTGCTCGCGCCGCTGCTCGGCGCAGAGACTCTGCTCAGCCGATTGCTTCGCCGGATTGCCGGTGTGCCCGCCGATGCCGGCAGCGTGTTCCTGAGCCGCGAGGATTTGGCGCGGTTGATGCGCCGGCGGCCCGCCGACGCTTCCGAGCAGCCGCACGACGCCATCCTGCCCGCCGAGCAACTGATGATCAGCCGAATCTTTCGCTTCTCCCAGGCCGATGCGCGCAAAGCGATGGTGCCGCTGGTCGGTGTCGATGCGGTCCCGGAGGAAGCCTCGCTTGCGGCGGTGATCGAAACCGTCCGCCGCGAGGGCTTCAGCCGCATCCCGGTCTTCCGCCGCCGAATCACGGACATCGTCGGCGTCGTTCACGTTTTCGATCTTTTGCACGCGCCCGATCTCACCCGCCCGGTGAGCGAGGTGATGCGGCCGGTCAGTTATTTTCCGGAATCGATGCCGCTCGACGAGGTGATGGTCGCGATGCAACGCACCGGGGAAAATCTGGCCGTGATCGTCGATGAGTACGGCGGCGCGGCTGGAATTCTGACCTTGGAGGACCTGATTGAGGAGATCGTCGGCAATATCGAGGACGAACACGACCTGGGCGAGGAGTTGGCCAAAATAGTCAGTCCGCGAGTGCTGTCCGTGGTCGGAAGCGCGCCGATCGTGGAACTGAACGAGCGCTTCGGGCTGAAGCTTTCGGAGGCGGATGAGTATGCTAGCATCGGCGGGCTGGTGGTCGAACGACTCGGGCATATTCCCAAACCCGGCGAAAAATTAATCGAGGGCGATCTGACGATCACTGTCACCCGCAGCGACGCGCGGGCGGTGCGCGAACTGACGTTGACGCTGGCGCATCCGATCCGCCCCGAACTGCTCAAGCACAGATGACCGAAAAACGAATCCGCCAAATCCTCGACCGGGTTGCCGCGGGCAGCATCGCTCCCGAGGCGGCCTTCAAGCGCATCGGCGAGCTGCCGTTCGCGGACCTTGGCTTTGCCAAGCTCGACAGCCACCGGAGCATCCGGCGCGGCATCCCCGAGGCGGTCTTCGGCGAGGCCAAGACGGCCGAACAGCTCGTGGCGATCGGACGGCGCGTGCTCGCCTCGGGAACCAATCTGATAATCACCCGGCTGGCCGCGGACAAGGCGCGCATCGTCAAACGCAAAATTCGCGCACTGGTCTACCATCGCGACGCCCGGATCGGCGCGGTGGTCAAGGAGCGCCGCCCGCCGTCGGGACGCGGCATCGTGACGGTGCTGAGCGCGGGCACCTCCGACATTGCGGTAGCCGAGGAAGCCGCGCTGTGCGCGGAGCTGTTCGGAAACCGGGTCGCGCGGGTTTACGACGTCGGCGTGGCCGGAATTCATCGCCTGACTGCGCACCTCGAAGTTATTCGCCGGGCGAGCGTGCTGGTTGTCGTCGCCGGGATGGAAGGCGCCCTGCCCTCGGTGGTCGCGGGCCTGGTGGACAAACCCGTGATCGCCGTGCCGACCAGCGTGGGCTACGGCGCGTCGATGGGCGGGCTGGCGGCGCTGCTGGCGATGCTGAATTCGTGCGCGAGCGGCGTAACCGTGGTCAACATCGACAACGGCTTCGGCGCGGCGCTTGCCGCGACGCTGATCAACCGGGTGGGAATCGAGCGCGACGGCCGCTGATGGCGAAACGAACCTCAATCACCAGCGGGCGCGCGCGCCGCGCGATCAAGATGGGCGAGCTCGCGTCGCAAGTCGGCTCCAGCTACCTGTGGAATCAACTGCGGCGCCCCTTTCTGAGCGCGCCCGCGCGCGATCGCGAGCTGCTGGAAACTCACATCCGCAACGCCCAGCGAATTGTCGAGAGCTCCAAGCAGCTTCGCGGCGCGTTCATGAAGCTGATCCAGATGCTCTCGATTCGCAAGGACCTGCTGCCGGGCGAGGCGCTCGACGTCCTGCGGGTGACGCAATCGAGCGTGCCGCCAATGAGCTACGCGACCATCTCGGAGCAGATTCGGATCGAGATCGGCAAGCGGCCCGAAGCGCTGTTCAGCAGCTTCGACGAAACCGCGTTTGCCGCCGCGTCGCTCGGACAGGTGCATCGTGCCGTCACGCGCGACGGCGTCGACGTCGCGGTCAAGATTCAGTATCCGGGCGTCGAGGATACGGTCGAGCAGGACCTGGGCAATCTCAAACTGCTGCTGCGCACGTTGCAGGCGCTCGGCCACGACGTGATGCGCCAGCAAATCGACACCGGCGCGGTGTACCGGGAACTCGAACAGCGCCTGCGCGAAGAGCTCGACTACGTCAACGAAGCGCGCAACATGACCGAGTTTGGGCGGCGGCTCGGCGCGGATCGCGAAATCATGATCCCGCGCTTCATCAAGGAGCTCAGCTCGCGGCGGGTGCTGACGATGACCTACGTCGAGGGCTATCCGCTGGCGGACGTGATGGGGCCGGAGGTCGATCTTGAACTGCGGCGATGGGTCGCGGGCAAGATTCACCAGTTCGCGTGGCGCCAGATTCTGGAACTCGGGATGCTGCACACGGATTTTCACCCGGGCAACTACCTCGTCAGCCATCATCCGCGCCTGGGCGTGCTCGACTTCGGCTCGATTCGGCGCTTCCCGGAACCGGTGCGCAAGGCGCACCTGCAGGTCGCGCGCGCGATTCTGAGCGGCGACGACAAGTCGCTGGCGGCTGGGATGGCCAAGCTGGGGTACCTCGATCGCGATCAGGATGCGGCGCCGATGGTCAAAATCATCCACATTCTGTTCGAGCCGATGAGGGTGGATCGCGCGGTCGATCCGCTGGAATACGACACCGTCGGCAAGGCGGCCAAGGTGGGCGAGATTGCGCTGGAAAATCGGCTGTACAAATCGCCGCCGCACGGCGTGTTCCTGATTCGCGCGCTGGTCGGGCTGGAAGGAATCACCCGCGGGCTGGCGGTGAAGGCTAACTACCGGCGCATCTTCGCGGATTGCGTCGAGCGAATACCGGGATGATCGCCGGCGGCGTGGGAAACAATCGGACGATTCTCGACGCACTCGAGCGCCATCGCGACTTTCACTTCAGGCGGATCGCGTCGCGGCGCGTGACCGGCGAGAAAGGCGCGCTCAAATTCATCGGCGAGGTCGGATTTTGCACCGGATTCACCGCCGGGATGGGCGTGCCGTGCCTGCGCGAGGCGATCGCGGGAAGGCGCGAGCCCGTGATGCCCGAGCACATCCAGCACGACTACGCGATCGGGATGACCTGGCGGATAAAGGACGCGCTGCCGCAGCGGCGCGCGGTTTATTACGGCAAAGTGCTCGCCCGGCGCCCAAGCTTCATCGCGCGCGACATGCTCGGCGCGTTCCTCAAACTTCGCGCCGAGCCGGGCAGCTATCGCAAGCTTTACCAGCGCGGCGGGCTGTCGCATTGCGCCAAACTGGTGATGGACGCTCTCTCCGAGCGCGGCGCGGCCGAGACTCGGGTGCTGAAGCTGTCGAGCGGATGCGCGCTGCCGTCGCGGCGCGCGCTATTCGATCGCGCGATGGCGGAGCTGCAGGAAAAATTTCTCGCGCTCAAAGTGGACGAGCGCGCCGACCCGTTCAGCTACGTGTGGGACACGATGGAGCCATCGATGGGCCGACGCGATTGCCGAGGGGCGCACGCTCACGCGGACGCAGGCGGCGTACGCGATCGTCGCCAGATACTTCCAGACCGCGGCATTCGGCAGCGAGCGCGCGATCGCGCGAATCCTGGGAATCGATCCGGCGATGGTCGAAGCTGCGGCGCGCCAACTCGAGCGCGAAGGCGCGATCGCGCGCGGCGTCAGAATCGCCGGGCATCCCGGTCCCGTCAGTATGCTCTCCCGGTTCGCCCCGTAGCCCGGAGGTTGAACGATTCGGCTCAACTCAGGTGGAGGATGAAGGCGAACATCCTATTATTTCTGTCATTCTAGAGCGGAAGTTGCTGGAGCGAAGAATCCCGGATCCGGTTCGCTTGCCCTTCGAGTACTCAGGGTAAACTCCGCCCACATCTTTGTCTTAACACTGGGTGCAGGGGTCAGCCCCTGCTCACCACTGCTCGTAGTGCACGGCGCGGCGCTCGTAGCCTGCCCCGCGGAGCAGGTCGCGCAATCGAATCACACTCTTGCCGACGCCGCAGATATAGAACTGGCGGGTGCGATCGGCGTCGGCGATTACCCAGCGGGCTTGCGCCAACTCGATCAACCGATCGTAAAGTTTTTCGGCGGGCGCGATCGCGGTCTCGTACGAAAAATTCGACGTGCTTCGCGCCAATTCTCCGAGTTCGGCGGCGTACAGGAGATGCTCGCGATCCGACGCCGCGTAAATCAAATGAATCTTCGGCGCCGCTGCTTCGCGCGCCGGTAAAGCGAGCGCCCGCTTCAGCATCGGGCGAATCGGCGCGATCGCCGTCCCCTCCGCGAAAAAACCCGCATCCGCCGCCGGCGCGCGATCGAGCGTAAAGGCGCCGAACGGCCCGCTGAAATCGATCGTGTCTCCCACCCGCCGCTCGTACATCCATCCGGCGCCGCGCCCGTTCGCGACGCGATTGAAGCAAATCTCGAACGGGCCGCGCTCTTCGGGGTCCGAAGCGATCGAGTATGCGCGCGAGCGGGTTTCGTCGCCGAGCGGAATCGTTACCGAGATGAACTGGCCGGGAATAAACCGCAGATGCTTGCCGCTGGTGAGCGAGAGAAAAAGCGAGCGGGTGTCGGGCGCGTGATCGAAAATTTTCTCGACGCGGGCATTCAGCGTCGCGCGCTTGGTGGCCGCGGCGGGAAGTGAATCGGCCGTCATTCCTCGGCCGCCTCGCTGACCTGGTTAATCGTATAGCGCGGGATTGTGACAACGATTTCCGCGTCGGCATCCTCGATCACGGCCTGGCATCCCAGCCGCGAAGTCGGAGTGAGCCCCGGCGCCTTGTCCAGCAGATCTTCTTCCTGCTCGCTGGCCTCGCCGAGCCGGTTGAATCCCTGCCTCACGATCACGTGGCAGGTCGTGCACGCGCAATTGCCGCCGCATGCGTGCTCCAAATGGACGCCATGACCCAGCATTATGTCGAGTATCGAGCCCGGCTTGCCGTCATGATGAAACGGGGCCTTGGCAGGGTCGAACTCGATTACTTTTTCGGGCTCGCCACTTTCGAATTGGATTCGCAATTTCGCCATCTGCTTCAGCTCGTATTTGAGATTATGCCCTGCGTCCTCATGCTGGCGAAACCGCCCCCCAGTGTCCGAATTTGGCGGATCCTCGGAGCCGGAATTCCACACTCAATTAGCGTCAGCCTTCTGCTATCATCCGCCCGCGCCTCTTTTCTGGAATGAAATCCGCCATCGTGCGATCGCTTTTTCGAAGGAACGGACGAGCGCCAAGAGCGAATGAGCAGAAAAACAAGCTTTTTGAAACGAGTTCTTCAACGTCTTCGGTAGCCGGCGGGGCGCGCGAAATCGGATCGCTCGATATGCCCTTGTTGCAATCGTTACCTGCGGCACGATTCTTTTCGCTCTCGACGTGGCCGAGACTGGTTGCCGGTATGCTGCGGCAGGTCGCGGCCGGGCGCCGCTGGAACACTTTGGCCAAAACCGGCCTGCAACCTTGCATAGGGAGGCCGTCGGGTCTATAGGGGACTTTCACTTGGAAACCCAAAATGGAAATTTCGGCTCGCATCTCATAACGCGCTGCAGGGCTTTCGCCGTAGTCATTGTGGCGTTTGTGATTTCGCGGTGGCTCTATCTATCTGCGGGCAGCCGCTTCACGGTGCATACCTGGTTCATGCAATTCCTCGATCCGAATGTTCTCAGGTCCAACTTCTGGCAGAGTCTGTTCTATCTTCACAGCCAGCCGCCAATTTTGAACTTCATGGTCGGAGCGGGCCTGAAGCTGTTTCCGTCATCTATGGTCATTGTGTTTCAGGTGCTGTTCGCGGCGATGGGCCTGGCGATTGCGCTGATCATGCTGTCGCTGATGACCGATCTCGGGGTACCGTGCTGGATGGCCCTGGTGGCAACCCTGCTTTTCGAAGTCGGCCCCGCAACCCTGATGTTTGAGAACTGGTTTTACAATACCTACCCGACAATTTTTTTTCTGTGCCTATCGGCATTTTGCCTGAACCGTTTTCTGACGCGCGAAAAACCGGGGTGGGGGATCGCTTTTACAGCCTCAATCGCTCTCCCGGTCTTCCTCGATTCGACCTTCCAGATCGTTTGGTTTATCGGCGCAGGCTTGATTCTGCTGGCCGCCGCTCCTGAAAAGTTCCGTCGTCTGGTTCCTGTATCGATGGCCTTTCTGGTCCTTATGCTGGCGCTCTACGCAAAGAACCTTCTCGTTTTCGGCGTCTTCACCACCAGCTCGTGGCTGGGAATGAACCTATCGAGGATGACGACCTTCCAACTGCCACAGGAGGAACGTGAGGCACTGGTGCGTGATGGAAAGCTTTCGCTGTTCGCACTAACCGTGCGTTTCCCGGCCCCCTCGCCCGATGGTTCGCCCCCGACCGGAGTCCCCGCGCTGGACGAAGTGTTCAAACAGCAATGGCCTTCCAGTTTGAATTATAACAATATTGCTTATATCCACCTGTCGAAAACAGAATTCCACGATGCGATGTGGGTACTCCGCCATCGTCCCGCAGCATATGCGCGCGGCCTCGCGATAGCGGCTGAGGCGTACTTTCAGCCTGCCGCTGACCTCGGCGACGGCTTCAGGGTTCAGAAGAAGGGGCTTGACGGCTGGATATCCATCTACGATCTGGCGCTGGTGACGGTCAGAACGCGACTGGGTTTTGTGAAGGGTAATATCGCCGAGGCTCGCGTAGGCTTTAGCACCTCGATCGTGCTTTTCGTCTCGCTTACTCTCTTGTCGTTGTGGGCGGCGGTGCGTGCAGCGCGCATTGTACTTTTGGGTCCAAGAACGGCTGAGGAAGTAACGCTACTGTTCGTCGCTATAACAGTGCTGTATGTCGGGTTGACTGGAATCGCGCTCAACTGCGGCGAAAACAATCGCCTGCGATTCGTTGCTGACCCGTTCTATGTGGTACTTGCGTGCATCGCTGTCGCCGAGATGACCGGAACTCGCGAGAAGAAATTAATCGGCAATGAAGGTCCGTGGGGCTGACCGAGCGCCAAGTGCGCGGTAATTCCTCAGGTGGGGAAGTGAAGCAGATTTGGCCGAATTTCTTTTTCGTCGGCGCCCATAAGAGCGGCACCACTTCGCTGTACTTCTACCTCAAGCAGCATCCGCAGGTGTTCATGCCCGCGCTGAAGGAGCCCCACTTCTTCTCCGGGTTTCGGCCTTACTCCGAAATGCCTTTCCCGCACCCGCGGGTCAGCGATGAGGCCACATACTTGAGGCTCTTCTCCCAGGCGGCGGGCTATAAGGCGGTGGGCGAGGCAAGTAGTTCGTACCTGTGCGACGAAGGAGTGGCAAATCGGATCCACGCAGCAATCCCCCATGCGAAGATCGTGATTGTGCTTCGCGACCCGGTCGGTCGCGCCTTTTCGCAGTACCTGATGGATGTGCGCGAAGGATGGCAGAAGCTGCCGTTTTACGAAGCGTTGCTGGAAGACCGGAATCGGCCCGAAAAGGGTTGGGGCGTCTCGCATATGTACGTGGAACCCGGACTCTATCGCGAGCAGGTGGAACGGTATCTGAAGGTCTTTGGGCCAAAGCAGGTGCTGGTGCTGCTGTTTGCAAATTTGCGAACGCCGGAGGGGCGGCGCAAGATGATGGCCGAGCTGACCGGCTTCCTCGAGTGGAATCCCGCCTACCTCGATCAAATCGACACGAGCCAAGTCGAAAACGAGTTCGCAGTGGCGCGATGGAACTGGTCGCGCCGAGTGGCAAGCAACTGGTGGGCCCGCAGACTGGCGATGGTCTTGGTACCGGCGCGAGCCGGATCCCTCTTTTTCGTGAAGACGCGGCTCTACGACCCTTTTTTCCTGCGTCGCGCAGTGAAGCCAGCGATGGACGAAAGGGCTCGGGCCTGGCTCTGTTCCATCTACCAGGACGACGTTGCAGGGCTTGAGCGGCTGCTGGGGCGCGATCTGCCGGAGCTGCGCGCCAACTGGTCCCAAGTCGAGCACACTTTGGGCGCTTCAGCATCGCGGAGTTAAGGCGGCTTGCAGGGAACTAATTGATGGTAAGATCGGGAAATCGAACCCGGCCATGAGCGCCTGGAATCGCGCTCAACGATGACCGGAACTCGGGCGAGAAGAAACTAATCGGAGCGATCACGATCGTGTCGAGCAGGCGAAATCGGATCGCTCGGTATGACTTTGTTGCAATCGCTAGCTGCGGCGCGATTCTTTGCGCGCTCGCCATGGCGTCGCCGGTGCGGGCCGAGGCGTGCATCCCCTCTTTTCCGTATTCCGGCGGATGGCTAGGGGGCGACGCGGCCTATTCGATTCCTTTGAGCAATGAACGCGAGCTCTGGCTATTCGGCGACACTTTTGTTTCTGCCGACAGCAAGCAGACGCAGACCCGCGTCGGCGCGGCGATGGTTTCAAATTCAATCGCAATCTCTGTGTGTCGCGGGGGTAAATGGACGATCCAGTACCACTGGCGGCATCTGGCCGACGGCCGCAACCCGGGTGCGGTTTTCGATAGCCGCACGGACGCTTTCTTCTATTGGCCGCTGGATGGATTTCTTTATGGGAAGACCCTCTACGTGGCCCTGGTGCGAGTGGCGAGAACCGGAGCGCCCGGGCCATTTGCATTCAAACTGCTTGGAGTTGACCTCGCAAAGATCGCGCACGCGGATGAAGAGCCGCGCAACTGGTCCATCAGCTACCTTCATCTCACGAGCAGCGAAGTGGCCTTTCCGGGGGTTTCTATCGTGGTCCGCCCACCGTACGTCTGGATGTTCGGCACGATGTACGACGCGCGGCACAAGCGCCAAGCCGCGATCCTGACCCGGATTAGCCTGGACCGCCTCGATAGACCCGCCGAATCTCTGGAGTATCTGGCTGCAGGCGGCAAATGGAGAGCCGCCCCGATTGGCGCCGATGCGGAAGAACTAGTTGTTGGAGGGCAAAATGACTTCAGCGTTCGCTACCACCCTGAAATCGGCAAATGGGTCCTGGTGCAACAGCAGTATGTTTCCCGCGGCGGTCAAATCACAATCCGTGCTTCCACAGGGGTCGAAGGTCCATGGTCTCCGTCTCGTACGCTGATGCACGAGCCGGAGATGCGCCGCCACCGCAACCATCGCAAGCGCATCCTCTGTTACGCTGCGAGGGAGCATCCGTCGTTCGAATCGGCGCCGGGTACTCTGGTCGTGACTTATGCGTGTATTTCGGCGGACCCCAAGTCGATCGCTGATATGTCGATCTACCGACCGGTCGTGACTCAGTTGCCAATGCATTGAACGGCGTGGTGACGCAGCAGTAGAGTGCCTGCGCAAATGAATCGTAAGCTCCGAGTTACCATCCTGGCAGCGCTGGTCGTATTGGGCGGCTGGTTGAGGTTTGCGGCAATTGGCTTCGGCCTGCCTGATAAGTTTCGCCCCGACAAAGACCTTCTCATTACCACGGTCCTCGACCTCGGGAAGGACCGAAATCCCCATTTTACGCTCTACCCAGCGGCGCAGATATATCTCCTGCATGCGGTTCTGCGCTCATACGCGACGGTCACGAGGAGCGGTAGCAATCTCGCCGAGGTCTATGCTGCCGACCGCCAGGCGCGTGCGTACTTGATCGCCCGAGAAGTTTCGGCAGCAATGGGTACAGCTACGATACCGGCGGTCTATTGGGCGGCAGAGCTTGCATTCGGCCCAACCGCCGCGCTCGCCTCGGCCGCGATCGTAGCCGTCTCGAGCATCCACGTCCGCGAATCGAAGTTCGCCAAGCTGGAAGTGCCGGCGGGCCTCTGGCTGACCCTGGCCATGGGCATGATGTTACGCATAGCCCGTCGCGGCCGCGGTTCGGACTACGCGCTGGCGGGTTTCTTCTCAGGTCTTGCGACAGCCACCCATTACGAGGCAGCCGCGGTGGTGTTTGGTGTTCTGGCTGCGCATCTTGAAGCCCGCCATCGCGAGAATCGCCCGCTTCTGGCTTCTCTGGCCGACCACCGAATTTACCTGGCCGGTTGCGTCACGCTGCTCACCTTCTTCTGTGCAACACCTTACATCGTGCTCGATCCGTCACAAATTACCCGAAACTATGAGATCTTCAAGTCGATTGGTCAGCCCGCCGCTCGCGGGTGGCAGTATCTTTTGTTCCGGGTCATGCCCGACGCGCTAGGGATCGGATTGCTGATCTTCCTGTTGCTTGCCCTGGTATGGGTGATCCTTCGCTGGAGGCTCGGCACGCCCGGCCTGCTCGCGCTAACCGCCGTCTGCTTCCTGGGCCTGACTGCAGGCCATCCAGGTCTGATGTATCGCTATGCTGTAAACCCCTTTCTGGTGATGGCGTTGCTTGCAGGCGTCTTGGCGGCTGACCTTATTGAGTTCGCCTCCAGGCGATTGGGAGCCAGACGGGGCATTGCGCTGTCGGTGGCTTTGTTCGCGCTGATGTTGGGGCCATCGTTGGTGCGCGACTTGCAGCTTAACCGACTTCTCCTTCAGCCTGACACGCGAGCGTTGGCGCGCCTCTGGATTCTGAGTAATATTCCGCCGCGGACCGCTATCGCTGCAACAGATTACGATCCAATCTGGAATCGCTTTGGTGAGCCGTAATTACCCCCCATTTACGAATTCGTTCCTATGCGAGACTTTGACTTGCTTCGGGCGCGCGGTATCCGTTGGGTCTTCTCGGATAGCCTTCCTTGGCTTGTTCTATACTCGCCGGGACCTTCAGCCGCGGAGCAGAAACGTCTTGACTCCGAGGCTACTCTGGTGCTTGACATAAACCCCATAAAGGAAGGCGCACCGATGCCGGTGTTCGACCAGAACGACGCCTTCTACGTTCCCTTTCAACACATCTCAAGTATGCGGCGGCCCGGTCCGAGGATACGCATCTGGATGCTCAAGCCCAGGCAATACCCGTGGATCCCGCCAAAGTTCAGCATCACGATCCCGCCCTCTCAGCCCTGGAAGTGGCAAACGGATCAAGAGACCGGATAAGCGGATCGCTCCGGCTCTACTCGCGTCCTCTTGTGCCGCTGGTTCTGCTCGACAAGGTCGTACCAATTCCGCCGCTGAGCCTAATCGCGGTGATGCGGCGCCGCGCCGACAAGGCTGAATTGAACGGTATGGGCGCTCAATCAAGGCAAGCGCAATCGGTCGTCGCCGAGTAGAATGTCTCCGATGAACGTCGTGCAGAATTCCGCATCCGGCCTGAGGCGCCGCTTTAATCGGGTATTCGTCGCGACTCTGGGTTTTCTCCTATTAACCCACGGCGGTCACTTCTACTCCGTCGACAACGCGACGGTCTATTTCACGGCGCAGGTTCTTATGAAAACGGGAGGCTTGGCCATCGAGCCTGGGATGATGAAAGAACTTGGTGGGCCGGCGACATTGGTGACAGCACCTGGTCGGGGTGGCAAGCGTTACGGGCACTACGGCATCGGACTCTCCTTGTTGCAGGCCCCGCTCATCGCGGCGGGCTCGCTCGCAGACATGGCGTACCCCGGCGCATTCGCGGCGATCGTCGGCCCCAATGCGAGCATTTTCTATCCTGAAGATTTCAGCGTTTTTGCCGCGACTCTGGTCGGCCCGCTATTCGGCGCGCTCGCCGCTGCCGAGTTCTGGGTCATTGCGGAGCCTGCTCGGCTACCCGCCGAAGGTTGCGGCTTGGCTGACGATCGTCCTCGTGGCTTCGACGCAGTTCTGGCCCGCCGCGCGGGATAGCTTTCCTCACATCGTCGTGGCTTGCTGTCTCTTGCTGATCTTCTGCCACGCGCTGAAGTGGCGCGACTCAAGGTTCAAGCCGACTCCGGCCATCGCCGGATGCGGCGCCGGGCTTCTGATACTGGTTCGTCCCTTCGATGCGGCGATTACCCTGCCGTTGCTGGCGATCTACCTTCTCCGGCAGGACTGGCAACGGGTATGGCGCGAACGGCGGTTTCTCAACTCGAACTTCGGACGATTCCTCATCCCCGCGGCCATCAGTATCGTGCTCGTCGGGCTGCACAATGCAGTACGATTCGGAAATCCGATGGTGTTCGACCGCGGCGTCGGTTTCGACACACCGCTGCGAGTTGGGCTCTACGGTTTGCTATTGAGCCGCGGGCACGGTGTTCTCTTCTTTTCGCCGCCGGTCGCCGCGACTATCCCGGCCCTGCTCATGATGAGACGCCGCAGGCCCGCTGAGGCCCTGCTTTTTGCCGCGTTCATAGCGGTATATCCGATCGCATATGCCACCTATCGGGACTGGGCAGGCGGTTTATGCTGGGGGCCGCGCTATCTCGTACCCGCTCTTCCCTTTGCCGTACTCCCCCTCGGCGAGCTTCTCATGATGGGAGGCGTGGCCGAGGCGCTGGTTCTGGCACTCGGGCTGGCCGGACTGTCGGTTCAACTAGCCGCCACGCTGGTGGACTTCCAGCGCGCGAGGCTTCTTTTCACAGACCCGAGCTACCAGCCGAATTGGCTGGAGGGCCCGAAAGTCTCGCAGATCCTCGTTCACTGGCGCGTTCTGCTTTTGCAGGACGGAAAGTATCTTGATTGGCTGCCGATGCGTATCTACGCCGCACAAGGAATCGCAGCGGCAATGGCGTACGCAGCGCTACCGTTGGGCATGATGCTTTGGGCGATCGTAGGCCTTGGTAAAATCTTCCGGAATGCCGACGCGTGCTGAGTAATTCAACCTGAGTCCTTCGCGTGAAATCCCTTTAATTCGCATCGCGACCAACCTGGCCGGCAAGGTCGGACTCTGGTCAACAGAGGAATCTCACCGACCCCAGGCGATGCGTCGTGGTGGTGCAGGGAGTCAGACAGCGCTCCGGCTCTACTCGCGCCCTCTTGTTACGCTGGTTTGGCTGCGCACGATGAATGCGGCGAGCGCAAGCATCCCGGCGATGAAGATCGCGGCGATGGCGTTTGCATTGAGCGGCACGTAGCGCCAGACGGTATCGGAGACGCCGGCAGGCAGAGTGACAGCTTGAAAGATCTCGCCTTCGGTGGCGATGGCGGCGGGGTGACCGTTCACGCGTGCGGTCCAGCCGGGAAACATCATCTCGCGGCGGATCAGCCTGGCCGGGGCATCGCAGGTTGCGTGCATGTGCTCGCGGTCGATAACGCTGAGTTGGCATGGGCCGCCCGAGGTCCCGGCATAGGGTGCTGCCCCCGGCAGTTCGAAGATGTCGATGCCGCCTTCGCGGAACACGCGCACGGGGTGCTGTTTGTCGGTCTGCGGGCTGAACAGGCCGAACGGGCCGAACGGGCGCACGGGGTGTCGCTTGTCGGTCTGCGGACCGAACAGGCGGGACAGGCCGGTCTGCGCGCTGAACAGATCGATCGAGCTTGGGGCGACCACGTAGCGGACAGCGAGCGCCTCCAGCGTCGAGCGGTGCGTGGAGATTGCGGTGGCGACCGACGGGGTCGTCTCGAACAATCCGGGAAACGATATGGCCCAAGCGGATGGATCGAGTTTTTGCTGCACGAAGGCCGCCCAGATTATCGGCACGGGGGTGTATTCGTATTGCAGCGAGCCGAGGCCAAGCAGTGCTCCGACGTTGCGCGGCAGGGAGCCATCCACGGATACTGCACGCTGGAGATGCTGGTTGGCTCGCAGATAGGTGATCGGCGCGTCGAACATCTCCGAATTTGTGGCGCCCGTCAGGGTTGTCGGAACGAACAGACCTATGGCATCCGCGCATACTATTCCTGCGATGAGATAGCGGCGGATGGGAAAGTCCGGCAGGCGGAGCAGAAGAAACAAACTCAGAACGGCCCCAGCGCCCCAAAGCACGGAGATCGCGGCGAACCAGCCACCCCACCCTGTCCCCCGCCAATCGACTAAAACTTGGTGCCAGCCGAGTAGCAGCGCCAGTCCGCCGGCGGCGCCAAGGAAGGCAAGTGGCCACCACACCGGCAGCCGGCCTGGGGAACGCGCGTCGTCGTCGAGTGCGAAGGCTGCCAGCACACAGAACGCGAACTCGACGGAGGGCATGCAGTAGCGGGCGCTCCACGCCTCCCTCAAGCCTGGGACGAGACGCATCGCCTCGGTCACCACCGGCACCCGGAAGGACGCTGCCAGCCAGACGGAAACCCAGAGCGCCAGCATCCATCTGGCGCCACCAAGGGGCCGCGGTGAGGCGCTCGGCCGGAACAGGGAGAGCACGGCGAGAAAGACCGTTGCCGCGCCAATGTAACCGCCGGCTGGGCCCCAGAACCACGAATCGGCAAAGGCCCACGGCGGCCCGTAGATGTTCGGAAAGAGAAGGGCGGCGAGGCTTTGGGGCTGCAGTGCCGGTAAGGTGGCTATGCCACGCCCCCCCAGCGTCGAAATGGGTCCCAACGTCGAGACGCGGAGGTCCTGCAGGAACGGGATCAGCACAGGCGCCGCCAAGGCCAGACCCGCGAGACCGCCCAGGGCCATTTTCCAAATGAAGGCAACGGCGCAGACTGCGGCTCAGGCCGCGCATGCGGACCATGGCCCAGGCGAGGCCCAGCAGACCATCCAGCAACGCCGTTTCGGGGAAGCCTGCCAGGAGAGAGAAAGCGATCGCCAGCGCGATCAGCGCTTCACCCCCACGGCGATCGGCGGATGCTTGCGTCCGTGCTCGTTCCAGTCCCAGCAGAAGCAGCGGGATGAAGGCGATCGGCAGCACCGGCGTGTGGGCGTACCAGGCAAAGGTGCCATTGCATTGGAACAGCACCGATCCGAGCACGGCCGGCCCTCTTGCCACGCCGACTTGGCGTAAGAAGCCCAAGCAGGCGAGCCCGGCTATCACCTGCATCGCTATCTTGATCAGCAGTACGCCAGCCTTGAAATGCAGCAGCAGGATGAACGGCAGGAAAAATGCAGCGGGCTGCATCTCGGACGCCAGGGGAAGCCCGACGCCCACATAGGGGTTCCACCATGGCAGGATGCCGTGCAGCCAGTCTTCCGCCGCCAGATGACCCAGAGATAGCAGTTGCGAGCCGGCGCACGAGTCTATGAATGGTTGTCCCGGCAGAATGCCGGAATGAGGGTGCAGGGCGAGCTGGGAAAAGAACAGCAGCGGATTGGTGTCCACCCAGCCCAGCAGCTCAGGAAGATGCGCAAGCAGCGGCACTAGGCAGAGCACGACCATCGGCCAAGCGAATAGAAACGGGATGCGGCCGACCTGCCTCTCTTGATTCATCCTTCAATCGCTCAGACTGCGCGCGAGGGGACGCGGGTGAATCGCTCTTTCAGCCGCAAAAAGGGTGCTTCCAACCACCGGTACGAGGCCGCGGCAAGTGCTACGTTTAAGCCGAATGCAAGCATTATATACACGGGCAACGCCGTCCACGGTGCAAGGCCCGCGGCCGCGAACATTCTCAACACCAGACGATACATAAGCAGCATGGCTGTGAAAATTGCGATCTGGTTGTACACATAGAGACCATAGGAAATCTTGCCCAGATAGATTAGGGCGCGAGCCATCGCGGAGCCTGAGCGAAAGCTCTTTGCCCCCAATGTCGCCAGCAGGAAAGCCCCGCTTCCAAGAGCAACCGCCGGATAACCCATCGATATTTTCAATGTGCTGAGCTGATGAGGTAATCCACAGTAATACGCGGCAAACTGCCAACTGGCAAAGCCGGCTAGCACGAGCACGAGGCGAAGCGCAGGTCGCGGATTGAACCTTGGGATAAGCGCTATCAAAATTCCCACGGCAATAGGATCGAGGCGGGTGAAGGTGTTGTTCCAGACGAGCGCAATGTTGAAGACGGGCTCATTCAGTTTCATCGGCAATGAAACTGTGCGTGCAATGAATGCAACTGCAAGCATGACTATAGGAATGACAACGATGCGGGGGCGCGGTACGTACCGCGCAAACCACGGCCAAAACAGGTAGAACTGTTCTTCGACGGAGATGCTCCAGAGATGGGACATGAACAGAAACGGATTGGTAAAAAGACAACTATCGAAATTGAAGTTGAATAGAAAAATCGCCAAAAAAAGGTAGGCGCTTGGATGAATGGGCGCAAACGGATCGCCCATGAATGGCGGTGCCGAGGCCATCGACTCCGGGATCCGCGTGAGAAGAAACGTCAATGCCAGGGAAAAGTAGTATAGCGGCCAGATCCTCAGGGTTCGCCGGGCGTAAAACGCCCTGAGGTTGATATCTCCGGTCTGTTCGCGCTCCCTGAGCAGCAGCCTGGTCAGCAGGTAGCCACTCAATGTGAAGAACAGATCAACGCCGAAAGCTCCGGAGATGCCCGGACTGCCCAGCGCGCCGCACTTCTCGTAGAAGTCGTAGAAGCCGGGGCGGTCGGGTAGGTGCCAAACGAAAACTCCAAAAAAGGCGAAAAATCGAAGAACGTCAAGTTCCGGAAGGTAAAAGCGCTCCGCATGCTCTGGTAGGATGCCGGCGTTCTTGGGTATGGCTTGAGTCACGAGTGAGGCTGTTTCCTTCAAATGCTTAGACTGCGCGCGAAGGGACGCGGGTGAATCGCTCCTTCAGCCGCAAAAAAGGTGCTTCCAGCCACCGGTACGAGGCCGCGGCAAGTGCTACGTTTAAGCCGAATGCAAGAATTAAATAGACGGGCACCGCCGTCCACGGCGGAAGACCCGCGGCCACAAGCATTCTATTAAGTACCCCACGAAACAGGAGCAGCCTGGCTGCGAAAAGTGCGATCTGGTTGTACACATAGAGACCATAGGAAATCTTGCCCAGGTAGATCAGGCAACGAGCCATCGCGGAGCCTCGGCGGAAGCTCTTCGCCCCCAATGTCGCCAGCATGAAAGCCCCGCTTCCAAGAGCAACCGCAGGATAACCCATCGATATTTTCAGCGTGCTGAGCTGACCGTATAGTCCACAGTAGTTTGCGGCAAACTGCCAACTGGCAATGCCGGCTATCACGAGCACCAGGCGAAGCGCAGGCCGCGGATTGAGCCTTGGGATAAGCGCTATCAAAATTCCCACGGCAATAGGATCGAGACGGGTGAAGGTGTTGGTCCAGACGGGCACATTCAGTTTAAGCGGCAATGAAACTGCGCGCGCGATGACTGCAACAGCAATCATGACTATAGGAATCACAACGATGCGGCGGCGCGGAACGTACCGCGCCAACCACGGCAAAAACAGGTAAAACTGTTCTTCGACGCAGACACTCCAGAGATGGGCCATGAACAAAAACTGATTGGTCCCCAGAGAATTAGCGAAATTGAAGTTGATCAGAAAAATCGCCAGAAAAAAGTAGGACTTCAGATGTATGGGCAGGAAGAAATCGCCGAGGAATGGCGGCGCCAAGATGACCGACTCCGGGATCCGCGTGAGAAGAAAGGCCAATGCCAGAGAAAAGTAGTATAGCGGCCAGATCCTCAGGGTTCGCCGGGCGTAAAACGCCCTGAGGTTGATATCTCCGGTCTGATCGCGCTCCCTGAGCAGCAGACTGGTCAGCAGGTAGCCACTCAATGTGAAGAACAGATCCACGCCGAAAGCTCCAGAGGCGCACAGACGGCCAAGCGCGCCGTGACTCTCGTAGAAGACAGGGCCGTCGGGTGCTACGTGACGAACGAAAACTGCGAAAAAGGCGAAAAATCGAAGCACGTCAAGTTCCGGAAGGTAAAAGCGCTCCGCATGCTCTGGCAGCGTGCCGGCGTTCTTGGGTATTGCTTGACTCACGAGTGAGACCTTAACCGGGGGCGAATCGGCTGCTACTTGCTCCCAATATCATTTCGGATCCAGTCGCAAGTGGCCTTTACTGCCCAATTTTGGGGGGACAACGCCACCGCCAGCCGGCATTGATCGCGCGCTTCGCGGCCGCGGCCCATCGCGTGGAGCACCGTTGCCATCGAAAGATGCAATCGTGTATCTCCATACCAACCCTCGCCGGCTCGATCGTAAGAGATCAGCGCCTGATCGTACTGTTTCAGATCGGATTCCAGAATCCCCAACTGGATCCAGACTCCGGGGTTCTCGGGGTAACGATCGGAGAGTTCGCGCAGAACCCGCTCTGCACCCTGCTTGTCGGAATGATTCAAACGTATCCTTGCGCGCGCCAGCCCCGCAGCCAACTCGCCTGCGGACATGGAATCGATCTCCTCCAGCACTGCCTCGACTTGCTCCTGAAGGCCTACCGAATCGTAAAGCTCCGCAAGCTTGATGTAGCGCATGGCCAAAGGGCCGTAATCCGGCACCGGAAGCCGGCTTCATCATCTCCAATCCCTCGGTGATTTCCCGGATGGCTTGGCCGGTGCGCCCTGCCTTTGCGTCGCGAAGGCCCTGATCGTACAGAGAGACGCCATCGTGGTTATACGCAAGCGGGGGCCGGGGCGGGTGCACTTCGTCCTCATCGGGGGGGCCGTTCAAACTCTTCGCGAATTCCAACTCTGCTCCGTCGATATCGCCGCGCCTGGCCAGGAGCTCGCCGAGAAAGCGATGCAACTCGTAGGTATGCCGGGTAAATATATTCCCGGTCCTGTCGGGCTCGAGGCGAAAAGCGGGCCTGATTTCCAGCTCGGCATCCGCCAAGTCGCCCTGGAGATAGAGATGAGTCGCCACATTCCAGCGCCACTCGACGGATTCGGGGTCTCCCTCGACATAGCCTCTGGCGGCAGCCACGTCGTCATGCCAGAACCACTCCACCCTCCATAGAGCGACGGCATAGACCAGGAGCATGGCGCACGCTCCGCCCAGCACGAGGCGCCGGGCAAGCGCGTTATCCCGGGCAATACCCGCGATCAAATCGCCCAGCAGCATGCACCATCCTACAGACGGCAGATAAAGACAGTAGTCCTGAACCAGGTGAGGCACCGAGTGCAGCATCATCATGGGCACGAACGTGACTCCCATCCATGCTGCGCAGAAGAGGTGAAGCGGGAGCCTGCGATCGCGCCGCGCGAAGACAACGAGCGCCACTGCCAACAGCGCGATCGGCGCCAGCGGCAGCCAGAAGCCGGGTGACAAGGGGCTTGAGACCAGGGGCGCTCGATGATTAGGCAGTGTCAGCCACGGCATTACCAACATAGTCAGGTAGATGACGAGCACCAACGGCACTGTCAGCACGGCTTGTGCATCGGTCAAAAGGTTTATGTAGTAATAAGGGTTGCTGACAAAGAACCCAAGCACCAGCCGCCTCACGACAAAATAGAGGAGCAGCTCGACTGCGAATGGCGCCTGCCAGATGACGGCCCGGCGCGCACGCATCCATAACGACGCCGCGCCCGCTTGCGAATCGTTGGGGTCAAGCAGGAACGCGTAGCAAGCGACGAGCGCCGGGAACGCGGCCATGCTCTCGTGGCATAGCAGCGCGCCCGCGTAGAGCGCGATCGCAGCCGCCCACCTGCGCCCGGCGCGCTGCGCGCGCGGCATTATGAGGTAGAATGCCGCCAGTGTAAGCGCGGCGCCGAGCACCATCCCGCAACACGCTATCCACACGACGTCCGCGACGTGGACCGGAGTGAGGGCGAACAAGGACGCTGCCAGCAGGGCAGGCGTCGATTCACCCGCCAGCCGGCGGGAAATTTTGAACACCAGCCAGACCACGAGCAAATGCAGCGCTACGACGGACGCGTGCCACGGTGCGGGATTGAGACCGAACAAATGGTAGGCTACCCAATACCAGACGAGTAATAGCGGTCGATAGTTCCGATAGTAATAAGCCTGAATCCATGACGCATCGCAGAACCAGTACTCGCTCCTGGTAAATCCCTTCCATAAGAACGACCAGTCGCCAAGATTGGGGTTCTTAACAATGATTACAAAATCATCGAGGACGAAGGCATTGCCAAGGCATCTGAGGTACACGACCGCAGTGACCGCCAAGATACAACATAGGATCGCGGTCTCGCGGGTGAGGCGGGGCGGCCACGCCGGCCATCCTGCTGGGCCAGATACGGTAGGAGGAGGCATAGGCGGAGCGGCTTCTTTTGATTTTTCTCGCAATTGCTCAGACTGCGCGCGAGGGGACGCGGGTGAATCGCTCTTTCAGCCGCAAAAAAGGTGCTTCCAGCCACCGGTACGAGGCCGCAGCTAGTGCTACGTTCAAGCCGGATGCAAGCAGTACATAGACAGGCCACACCGTCCACAGCGGGAGCCACGCGAGCACAACCATTCTAATAAGCACCCCACGATACAGGAACAGCGAGGCTACAGTTCTTGCGATCGGGTTGTACACGTAGATACCATAGGAAATCTTGCCCAGATAGATTAAGCAGCGAGCCAGCGCGGAGCCTGATCGGAAGCTCTTTGTCCCCAATATCGCCAGCAGGAAAGCCCCGCTTCCAAGAGCAACGGCAGGATAACCCATTTCTATCTTCAGTGTGCTAATTTGAAGAGGTAATCCACAGTAGTGTGCGGCAAACTGCCAACTGGCAATGCCGGCTAGCACGAGCACGAGGCGAACAGCAGGCCGCGGATTGAGCCTTGGGATAAGCGCTATCAAAATTCCCACCGCAATAGGATCGAGACGGGTGAAGGTGTTGACCCAGGCGAGCGTTTTGAGATTGAGCGGTATTGAAATCGCGCGCGCGATGACTGCAACTGCAATCATGACTATAGGAATCACGGCGATGCGGCGGCGCGGAATGTATCGCACAAACCAAGGCCAAAATAGGTAGAACTGTTCTTCGACGGAGATGGTCCAGAGGTTGAACATGAGCGGAAGCCAAGTGCCCCAAGTACCATTAGCGAATTGGAAGTTGAATAGAAAAATCGCCAGAAAAAAGTAGGTGCGCAGGGGCATGGGTGCAAAGGGATGGACGACGAACGGCGGCGCGGAGGTGAGCCACAACGGGAGTCGCGAGAGAAGAAGGACAAATGCCAGAACAAAGTAGTATAGCGGCCAGATTCCTCAAGGTTCGCCGGAGGTAAAACGCCTTTGGATTGATATCTCCGGTCTGTTCGCGTTCCCGGAGCAGCAGGCTGGTTAGCAGGTAGCCACTCAAGGTGAAGAACAGGTCCACGCCGAAAACTCCGGAGATGCCCAAAAGCCCAAGCGCACCGTAACGCCAGAAGAACCACATACCGTCCGGTGGCAAGTGAAAAACGAAAACTGCGAAAACTGCGAAAAATCGAAGAACGTCAAGTTCCGGAAGGTAAAAGCGCTCCGTATGCTCTGGCGGCACGTCGCCGGCGCTGTTGTGCATTGGTTGACTCACGAGTGAGATTTATCCGCCGGGCGAATCGGGCCGTTACTTAGTCTCAATATCATTTCGGATCCAGTCGCAAGTTAGCGCCCAATTGCGGGGTGACAACGCCACCGCCAGCCGGCATTGATCGAGCGCCTCGCGGCCACGGCCCATCGCGCGGAGCGATTGCGCCATCGAAAGATGCAGTTGTCCACTTCCGAACAAACCCTGGCCGGCTCGCTGGTAGCAGATCAGCGCCTGATTATACTGTTTCAGATCAAATTCCAAATTCCCCAACTGGGTCAAGACTTCGGAGTTTTCAGGGTAACGATCGGAGAGTTCGCGCAGAATCCGTTCCGCGCCCTGCTTGTCGGAATGATTCAAACGTATCCTTGCGCGCGCCAGCCCCACGGCCGGCTCCCCGTCGGACATGGAATCGACTTCCTTCAGCACTGCCTCGACTTGCTCCTGATCGCCTATCGAATCGTAAAGCTCCGCAAGCTTGATATAGCGCATGGCCAGAGGATCGTAAGCCGGCACGGGAAGCCTCTTCATCATCTCTAATCCATCGGTGATTTCCCGGATGGCCTGGTCGGTGCGCCCTGCCTTTGCATCGCGAAGGCCCCGATCGTAGAGAGGCGCCATCGTGGTTATACGCAAGCGGGGGCCGGGGGGGATGTATTTCGTCCTCATCCGGGGGACCGTTCAAACTCTTCCCGATTTCCACCTCTGCTCCGTCGATATCGCCGCGCCTGGCCAGGACCTCGCCGAGATAGTGATGCAACTGGTAGGAATGCGGAGCAAATACGCTCCCGGTCCGGTCGGGCTCCAGGCGCAAGGTGGTCCTGAGTTCATACTCGGCATCCGCCAAGTCGCCCCGTCGGTTGAGATGAAACGCCAGATTCCAGTGCCACTGGACCGATTCGGGCCAGCCCTCGACATAGGCCCTGGCGACCCCCACGTCGTCATGCCAGAACGGCTCCGCCCTCCATAAAGCGGCGGCATAGCCCACGAGCATGGCGCACGATCCGCCCAGCACGAGGCGCCGGGCCAGCGTGTTAGGCCGGGCAATCCCCGCGATCAAATCGCCCAGCAGGATGCACCATCCTACAGACGGCAGATAAGCATAGTAGTCCTGAACCAGGTGAGGCATCGAGTGCAGCATCATCAAGGGCGCGAACGTGACTCCCATCCATGCTGCGCAAAAGAGGTGAAGCCGGCGCCTGGGATCGCGCCGCGCGATGACAACGAGCGCCACTCCCAACAGCGCTAGGGCCGCCAGCGGCACGCAGAACTCGGGGGCCAAGGGGCTTGAAACTGGGGGCACTCGATGAAGGGGCAGTACCCGCCACGGCGTTACCAACATAACCAGGTAGGTGGTGAGCACCAACGGCACTGTCAGCACGGCTTGTGCATCGGTTAAAAGGTTTTGGAAGTAATAAGGGTTGCCGACGAAGAATCCAAGCACCAGCCGCCTCACGATCATATAGATGACAAGCTCGACTGCGAATGGCGCCTGCCAGATGACGGCTCGACGCGCACGCATCCATAACGCGGCTGCGCTCGATTCGACCGCCGCACCCGCTTGCGAATCGTTGGGGTCGAACAGGAACGCGTAGCAAGCGACGAGAGCCGGAAACGCGGCCATGCTCTCGTGACATAGCAGCGCGCCCGCGTAGAGCGCGATCGCAACCGCCCACCTGCGCCTGGCTCCATCCGCGCGCGGCATGATGATGTAGAATGCCCCCAGTCCAAGCGCGGTGCCGAGCACGTAACAGGAAGCCGCCATCCACGCTACGGCGGCGACATGGACCGGAATGAGGGCGAACAAGGACGCTGCCAGCAGGGCAGGCGTCGATCCACCCGCCAGCCGGCGGGAAATCTTGAACACCAGCCAGACCACGAGCAGATACACTGCTACGATGGACGCGTGCCACGGTGCGGGATTGAGACCAAACAAATGGTAGTCCATCCAACACCAGACGAGATATAGCGGTCGATAGTTCCGAAACTGCTGAATCTGAAGGTACCACGCATCGACGTACCAGAACTCATTCCTGGTAAACGCCTTCCATAAAAACGACCAGCCCCGAAGGTCGGGGGCACGGACAAACATTGCAACATCATCGAGGACGAAGGCATTGCCAAGGCTTCTGGAGTACACCACCGCTGTAACGGCCAGGATGCACCATAGGATCGAGTTCTCGCGGGTTAACCAGCGCGACGGTGCCGGCCATCCTGCTGGGCCAGATACGATCGGAGTAGGCATGGACCGACGGGGCTCCTTTGGTTCTTCCCTCAATTGCTCTGGCAGCGCGCCGGCGCGCTTGTGTCTTGTTTGACTCACGAGTGAGACCTTAACCGGGGGGTGAATCGGGCCGCTAATTGCTCCCAATATCATTTCGGATGTAGTCGCAAGTGTTCTTTACCGCCCAACTGCCGGGGGACGACGCCACCGCCAGCCGGCATTGATCGCGCGCTTCGCGGCCGCGGCCCACCGCGCGGAGCACTCTTGCCATCGAAAGATGCAGTTGTGCACCTCCAAGCCAACCCCGGGCGGCTCGCTGGTAGCAGATCAGCGCCTGCTCATTCTGTTTCAGATCGGATTCCAGATCCGCCAACTGCATCCAGACTTGACCGTCGTCGGGGTAACGATCGGAGAGTTCGCGCAGAATCCGTTCTGCACCCTGCTTGTCGGAATGATTCAAACGTATCCTTGCGCGCGCCAGCCCCGCAGCCAACTCGCCTGCGGACATGGAATCGATCTCCTCCAGCACTGCCTCGACTTGCTCCTGAAGGCCTATCGAATCGTAAAGCTCCGCAAGCTCGATATAGCGCATGGCCAGCGGGCCGTAGTCCGGCACGGGAAGGCTCTTCATCGTCTCTAATCCCTCGGTGATTTCCCGGATGGCTTGGTTGGTGCGCCCCGCGTTTGCGTCGCGAAGCCCCTGATTGTACAGAGTGACGCCATCGTGGTTATACGCAAGCGGGGGCCGGGGCGGGTGCTTTTCATCCTCATCCGGAGGAGTGTTCAAACTCTTCCCGAATTCCAACTCTGCTCCGTCGATATCGCCGCGCCTGGCCAGGAGCTCGCCGAGACGGCGATGCAACACGTTGGAATGCGGATGAAATATCCCGGTCCTGTCGGGCTCCAGGCGCAAGGCGGTCCTGAGTTCATACTCGGCATCCTTCGAGTCGCCCTGTTCGTCGAGATTATTCGCCAGAACCCAGCGCCACTGGACCGATTCGGGGACGCTCTCGAGACAGCCTCTGATGGCCGCCACGTCGTCATGCCAGAACCACTCCACCCTCCATAGAGCGACGGCATAGACCATGAGCATCGCGCACGACCCGCCCAGCACGAGGCGCCGGGCAAACGCGTTATCCCGGGCAATCCCCGCGATCAAATCGCCCAACAGTATGCACCATCCAACCGACGGCAGGTAAAGACAGTAGTCCTCAACCAGGTGAGGCATCGAGTGCAGCATCATCATGGGCGCGAGCGTGACTCCCATCCATGCTGCGCAGAAGAGGTGAAGCGGGAGCCTGCGATCGCGCCGCGCGACGACAACGAGTGCTGCTCCCGCCAAGGCGATCGCCGCCAGCGGCACCCAGAAATCGGGTGACAAGGGGCTTGAAACGAGGGGCGCTCGATGATTGGGCAGCGTCAGCCACGGCATTACCAACATAGCCAAGTAGGTGGCGAGCACCAACGGCACTGTAAGCACGGCTTGCGCATCGGTCAGGAGGTTTACGTAGTAATAAGGATTGTCGACAAAGAATCCAAGCACCAGCCGCCTCACTACAAAATAGAGGAGCAGCTCGACTGCGAATGGCGCCTGCCAGATGACGGCCCGGCGCACACGCATCCCTAACGACGCTGCGCTCGATTTGGCCGCCGCGCCCGCTTGCGAATCGTTGGGGTCGAGGATAAACGCGTAGCAGGCGACGAGAGCCGGAAACGCGGTCAGGCTCTCGTGACACAGCAGCGCGCCCGCGTAGAGCGCGATCGCAGCCGCCCAGTTGCGCCCGGTACCGTCCGCCCGCGGCATGATGAGGTAAAATGCCGCCAGCGTCAGCGCAGCGCCGAGCACCATCCCGCAAGCCGACGTCCACACGACTGCCGCGACGTGGATCGGAGTGAGGGCGAACAATGACGCTGCCAGCAGCGCCGGCGTCGATTCACCCGCGAGGCGGCGGCAAATCTTGAACACCAGCCAGACCACGAGCAGATGCACCGCTACGATGGACGCGTGCCACGGCGCGGGGTTGAGACCGAATAAATGGTAGTCCAGCCAACTCCAGACGAGTACTAGCGGCCGATAGTTTCGATAGTGAGGAAGGAAGCCCGCATCGCTGTACCAGAACTCTTCCCTGGTAAACGCCTTCCATAAGAACGACCAGTCGCGAAGGTCGGGGTTACGGACGAACGTTACGACATCATCGAGGACGAAGGCATTGCCAAGGCTTCTGAGGTACACCAGCGCAGTGACCGCCAGGGTGCACCATAGGATCAAGTTCTCGCGGGTGAACCACCGCGACGACACCGGAAGAGGTACGTTTAAGTCCGCGGAGCGGTGGGCGCGTGAGAGTTCGCGCGGACGCGCCCGTTTCACCGGCGCTTGAGAGGCAACCGGCACCCCCACACGCGAAATTGCTAGCGACAGCCATCGCATAGGATTCCGGCTCTCTACCGGTATCGCCGGCCGTTTAGCCAAGGATATTTGTTGCCTCTCGATTCAAGCCTTCGGCCATTACCGCCCGCGGAGTGTTGACTACTCACTTGTGCCGCAAATAGCAGCTTTCGGCGCAAGCGGATGGCTGGAACCCCGATGCTGAACAGCGCGGCAATCGCGGTCAACGGTCCGGTTCACAGCCGCCTTCTGCAGTTTGCCTATTCAATATCAATGGCAAGGAATCCGCGACAAATGAAATCGGACATTACCAACCGCCTCCGCGTCATTAAGCGCCCCCGCACTTGGCAGATGATCTGGCCTTGCATTTTCGCCTGATTTTCGCCATCATCTGCAATCGTTCAAGCCCAAGGGGGAGGATACCCAATGGCGACGATGACCAAGCGGCAGAAGCAGTTAATCGACTACCTGAACGAGTATATCGGGGAACACGGCTATGCACCCACCCTGGCCGAAGTTGGCCAGTACTTCGGGCTGTCGTCGCTCGCCACCGTGCATAAGCATCTGCACAACCTCGAACAGAAGGGGCTTATCAAGCGCCAGCGCAATCACAGCCGCGCGCTCGAAGTCGCGGCGCCGGAGAAACACGGAGCCGCCAAGTCGGTCCGGTTGCTCGGCACGGTCGCGGCGGGTGCGCCGATCGAGGCGGTCGAGAACCACGAAACCATCAGCGTGCCCGACGAATTCATCCGGCGCGACGATACATTTTGCCTGCGGGTGAAGGGCGACTCGATGATCGAAGACGGCATCCGCGACGGCGATTACATAATCGTCGAAGGCCGCGACAGCGCCGACAACGGCGAGACGGTGGTCGCACTGATAGACAACGAGGCGACGGTCAAGAAGTTCTACCGTGAATCGGGCGGACAGATTCGCCTCCAGCCCGCCAACTCCGCAATGCAGCCGATCATGGTCGGCGAGGGCAACCTGGCGATTCGCGGCGTCGTGGTCGGCCTGATGCGCCACTACCGCTGAGCCGCGCCTCTCTCGCTTAGCCCTGGATCGGATGGGGGGCCTTGGGGATTGGCTCCGCGATCGGGATTATTACGACGAACGCGGAGCCCTGCGGAAGCACGGGCTTGACCATGATCTTTGCGCCGAGCGCTTGCGCATTGCGCCGAACAACGGCCAGGCCCAAGCCCAGGCCGCGGTGGCTCCGGATGCTCGAGCGCGAAAGCTGAACGCAGGGTTTGAACGCATCCGCGACCATCTCGGCCGCGATACGCGGTCCCGTGTCGCGGACTTCCAGCTCGACTGCGGCGCCGAGCTGGGGGGTTACCGCCCGGCGAATCGCGATAGTAACGCTGCCTCGATCGGTAAACTTGATCGCGTTGATCGCTAGGTTGAGCAGGATCAAATTGATCGGCCGGCGCCGCGAGCGGAAAACGGCGGGCGCCGCTTCGAGATCGAACTTGATATCCAGGCCCTTGGAATCGTTGGCTGCCTCGAGCGCCGGTGCAAGCTCTGCAATCAGATCGTGCGGGCGGATTTCCTCTTCGTATGCGGGCTCAGCCATCGCGTCCGCGACTGAAAAGTCCATCACGTTTTCGACCGTTTGCGCCAGGTCGTGCGCGTTGGCGTTCATCCGCTCGATAATATGCCTGTGGCGAGCGCTCATTTGTCCGCTCACCTCGTCGCGCAGGATGTCGAGATAGCCGAGCACCGCCTGCATCGGCGAGCGCAGCTCGTGCGCAAGATTTGCCAGCGCCTCCAGGTGCACTCCCTGCTCCCATCGAACCGCCTGCCTTTTCGAGCGGATTGCTCTCCTCGCAGCCCGTGCCACGGTTGCGATGGGCGCGTGACTATTATTTGAGCGATGGGACAACTGCCTCTTTCCGACTCATTCCGATTCGTGGCCGGCTTCGCAGCGCAGAGACTTTTCTGCGCGCGCTATCCGTTCCAGTTGCTATCTACGTTGAAACAAAGAGGCGCGGAGGTGAATCGGCGAATCACTCGGATCGCCTGGGGAAAAATACCTAGAGTGAGGGCGAAGATTACCCGGATCGGTCCGCTTGAGTCAGCGCTGCCGGGCGTATAACTATTAGTTTTTGCGTTAAAATTGTTTAAGCGCAGATGTATCCTGGGGTGCCGCACGCGTAGCGGACCACAGACTGTAAGGAGGACATCATGCCGCGTTGGTACGAGGACAATTCACAATCTATCGGGCACACGCCGCTGGTACGGCTCAACCGTATCATCGACGGCGCCCCGGCTACGGTGCTGGCGAAGATTGAAGGGCGCAACCCGGCCTATTCCGTCAAATGCCGAATCGGCGCCGCGATGGTTTGGGATGCCGAACGTCGTGGCCTGCTGGGCCCCGGCAAGGAACTGGTCGAGGCGACCAGCGGGAACACGGGGATTGCGCTCGCCTTCGTCGCCGCCGCCCGTAAGATCCCGCTGACTCTAACCATGCCCGAAACGATGAGTCTCGAGCGGCGCAAACTGCTGATCGCCTACGGCGCGAAGCTGGTGCTCACAGAGGGGGCAAAGGGCATGACCGGGGCTATCGCGAAGACCGAGGAAATCAAGGCGTCCGCGCCCGATCGCTACGTTCTTATGCAGCAGTTCAAGAACCCGGCGAATCCCGCGATTCACGAGAAGACGACCGGCCCCGAAATTTGGGACGACACCGAAGGCGCCATCGATATGTTCGTGTCGGGCGTGGGCACCGGCGGCACCATCACCGGGGTCTCGCGTTACATCAAGCGAACCAAGGGAAAGCCGATCATTTCGGTCGCGGTCGAGCCCTCGGCGAGTCCCGTGCTCAAGCAGTTTCGAGCGGGTGAGGCGCTTAAGCCCGGCGCCCATAAGATTCAAGGTCTCGGCGCCGGGTTCATACCGGAAATCCTGGATCTCTCGCTGGTTGACGAAATCGAACCGGCTACCAACGAGGAATCGATCCATTACGCGCTGCGGCTGGCACGCGAGGAGGGGATAATCTCCGGTATTTCGAGCGGGGCCGCCGTGGCGGTAGCCGCGAGGATCGCCAAACGTCCGCAAAACGCGGGCAAGACGATCGTCGTCATACTGCCCGACTCCGGCGAGCGGTACCTGAGTACCACCTTGTTCGAGGGACTCTTTGATAGCTGATGGAGCGGGCAATGAAATCGCGCGATGAACACGACGATAACGGCGCGATCGCAGACTCGGATTGGAACCTTGAGCAGATCGTCGCCGAGCTGCACGCCGCCCGCGCCGGATCGCAACCGGGAGGCGCACGCGAGGAAGCCGCGCCGCTGCCCTCGAAGGAGGCGGTGGCGCGGATCATCGACGGCCTGTTCGCGGCGCTGTTCCCGACGCACTTCGCTCTGCCGGATCTTACCGCCGAGGGCATCGATTCCTTTGTCGGGCACACGCTCGAAGGAACGCTGCGTTCGCTGGCCCATCAGGTGCGCCTGGAACTGCAATTCGCATCCCGGCAACCGAACCAGAGCAGCCGCGATCAAGCGCGCCAGGCGATCCGGATAACGCGCGAGTTTGCCGCATGTCTGCCGAATGTGCGCGCGTTGCTCGAAAACGATATTTTGGCTGCCTACCAGGGCGACCCCGCGGCCAAGAGCGTCGAAGAGGTGCGCGTCTGCTACCCGGGCATCTGGGCCGTCACCCACCATCGGCTCGCTCACCAACTCTATCTGCTGGGTGCTCCTCTGCTCGCCCGCATCATCTCGGAGCTTGCGCACTCCGCAACCGGTATCGACATCCACCCGGGGGCGAAAATCGGCGCGAGTTTTTTCATCGACCACGGCACCGGCGTGGTCATCGGAGAGACGGCAGTCATCGGCCAACGCGTGCGCCTGTATCAGGCCGTCACGCTGGGGGCGAAGAGCTTTCCGGTTGCCGAAGACGGCACGCTGATCAAAGGCATCCCAAGGCATCCCATCGTGGAAGACGACGTCGTGATCTATGCCGGCGCAACCATCCTCGGCCGGGTCACCATCGGCCGCGGATCGACCATCGGCGGCAACGTCTGGCTCACGCGCAGCGTGCCGCCCGCGAGCAACATCACGCAGGCGCAGGTGCGCACCGAGGAGTTCGACGACGGCGCCGGGATATGAACGCGCGCCGGTCAGGGCGCTTCAGGCGCTGATGAAGAACATTGCGATGTCGGCGTTCAGGTTCGGGTCGTCGTGGATTTCCTGGCCTGATTCGCTGTTCAGGCAGATCTCGCGCAATACCCGAATGCCGATTGCACGGCAGAGCTCCCGAACGTCGACGATCGAAGCGAATCGGCGATTGGGGGTGTCGTACCATTCGTAGCCGTAAAGCCCCGGCAGCTTGGGTGCGCGGCCCAATTCGGAATACATCTCCCGCAGCTTGCGATACGCGAAATTCGGAAAGCTGACGATGCCAAGCCCGCCGACGCGGGTGATCTCGCGCAGCACGCCCTTGGTGTCGTCGATGCACTGCAGGGCCTGCGAGAGCACCACCACGTCGAATTGCTTGTCGCGAAAGCCGGTCAATCCGCGGTTGAGGTCAGCGTGAATCACGTTCAGGCCGCGGCATACGCATGCGAGAACGGCCTTCTCGTCCACTTCGATTCCCACGACGCGGGAGTGGCCTCGGGCGACCAGTTCGGACATCAGTTGGCCGCTGCCGCATCCCAGGTCGAGCACGCTGCTGTCGAGCGGAATCTGGTCCACCAGGATTCGGAGGTCAACGCGGTCGCCCTGAAAAAATGCGCCCGATGACGGCGGCGGCGCCGGCGGCTGGCTCCGTTCGGCGATCTTGGGCGGCGCGCAAAGATTGGCAAAGAAGCCGCGGACCATACCGCCGTAGGTCTCGACGCTGTCGCCCAGCAGGAACGCGTCGTGGCCGCTCGGGCTCGCAACCTCGCAATACGACACGGGCTTGTCCAGCGCCAGCAAGGCGTCGGCGATCTCGCGGCCCTCTTCGGGCGGAAACAGCCAATCGCTGCTGAAGCTCACCACCAGCCACTGGCACTGCGACGGCGCGAGCGCCGCTTGCAACGCCTCGGGCGTGTCGCCGAGATCAAACATGTCCATCATCATCGACAGGGTGACGTAGCTGTTCGCGTCAAACCGTTCGACAAATCTGTCGCCCTGGTAACCCAGGTAGGCGCCGACCGAAAACTTTTTCTCGAACGCCGTGGCGACTTGCCGCGGACGCAGGCGGCTCGGGCCGAATTTCGCGGTCATCGATTCGCGCGACAGGTAGGTGATGTGCCCAAGCATCCGCGCCAGCGCCAGGCCCACCGCCGGCCCTTGCTCTCCGTAGTATCGCCCGCCGTGATAGCGCGGGTCGTGCATGATCGCATTGCGCGCGACCACGTCGAACGCCAGCGCCTGGCTGGTCAGCCGCGGCGAGGTCGCCACCGCCACGCATCCGCGCACCCGCTCGGGATAGCGGGTTGCCCAGGTGATCGCCTGATGACCGCCCATCGAGCCGCCGATCACCGCCAGCAGCCGGCCGATGCCGAGGTGGTCGATCAGCCGTCGCTGCACTTCGACAGTGTCGGCGATGGTTACGGTGGGAAAGTCCGCCGCATACGGAGCGCCGGTGAGCGGGTCGATGCTGTTGGGGCCGGTAGTGCCGCGGCATCCGCCCAGGATGTTGGCGCAGATGACGAAATAGCGGTCGGTATCGATGAACCGGCCCGGTCCCACGACGATATCCCACCATCCGGGTAAATCCGCGTCGTCGTGGCGGGCCACGTGCGAGTCGCCGCTGATCGCGTGGCAAATCAGGACGGCGTTGTCGCCCGCCTCGTTCAGGCGCCCGTAGGTCTCGTAAGCGACGGTGACCGACGGCAGTTCGCCGCCGAGTTCCAGTTTGAGCGCATCATTGAAGGTAACCTGCCTGGCATGCAGCAGCGGCGCGGCGGAACGAACCGCGTCGCTGCTGTCGAAATCACCCTGCCCTGCCTTCGCCTGATGGGCGAGCGGCTGTGTGGCGCGTCTATCCACCGGCTCGTTTACCGTTGCGAAGCTGCCAGCGCCTGATCGAGGTCCGCGATGATGTCCTCGATGTCCTCGATCCCCACAGACAGGCGAACGTACTCGGGAGTCACGCCGGTCCGCGCCTGCTCTTCAGGCGTAAGTTGCGAGTGCGTGGTTGAGGCGGGATGGATAACCAGCGTCTTGGCGTCGCCGATATTGGCCAAGTGGCTCATCAGCTTCACGTTATTGATAAACTTCACCCCGGCCTCACGGCCGCCCTTGATGCCGAACCCAATGATGGCGCCCTGGCCATTGGGCAGGTACTTGCGCGCGTTCTGGTAGTCCTTGTGATTTGGCAGGCCGGGATAGTTTACCCAATCCACGGATCGATGCTGCTCCAGGTGCTTGGCGACCTTCAACGCGTTTTCGCAATGCCGGGGCATCCGCAGGTGCAGCGTCTCCAGCCCTTGGAGGAAAAGGAACGCGGCGAACGGACTCATGCACGCGCCGGTATCGCGCAGCCAATGCGTGCGGATGTGGAGGATGTAGGCGATGTTGCCGATGGGCCGCAGCGCCTCCTCGAACACCATCCCGTGATACGATGGGCTGGGCGCGCAGAATTCGGGCCATTTCTTCGGGTTATCACCCCACTTGAACTTCGCGCTATCGACGATCGCCCCGCCGATGTGCGTCCCGTGCCCGCCGATGAACTTGGTGGTCGAGTGAACGACGATGTCGGCCCCGTGTTCGATCGGCCGGTACAGCCACGGCGTCATCACCGTGTTGTCTATGACTACCGGCAGGCCGTGACTGTGGGCCACGTCCGCGATCTTGCGGAAGTCCGCGACGTCATTCTTTGGATTTCCCAGCGTCTCGAGGTAAACCAGCCGCGTCTTGTCGTCCGCCAGCCGGCTGATTTCCTCCGGCTTGGCGGAATCGAAGAAACGCACCTCGACCCCGAGCTGCTTGAACGTCTGCGTGAACAGCGTCCACGTACCGCCATACAGGCTGGTGGCCGAGATGATGTTTTGGCCGCTGTGGGCGATGGTGAGGATGGCGGCGGTGATCGCGGCCTGGCCCGACGCGAAAGCGAGTCCCGCCGCGCCGCCCTCCAGTGCCGCCAGCCGCTTCTCCAACACGTCGTTGGTCGGGTTCATCAGGCGCGTGTAGATGTTCCCGAACTCTTTGAGCGCGAACAGGTTCGATGCGTGCTCCGTGTCGTTGAACAGGTACGACGTGGTCGCGTAGATCGGCACGGCCCGTGCGTTGGTGGTGGGATCCTTCTCTTGCCCTGCGTGAAGCGCAAGCGTGCCCAGCCGATAGTTGGGATTGCTGTCTGCCATTACCTTCCCCAATCGATGGATTCGATTATTTGGCCGATTTTATAAGATAAGCGCCGTTTGTTCATAGAGCCTCGTGTCAAGGGCTCCATGCGCTGTCCCGAGATGGCCTGCCACGCCTGGCGCTCCCCGCGATCACCGCCACCGGCGAACCGCCGCCGCCCGCGGTCCTTGCCTACCGGCTGCGAAGCTCTTCGTCGATCACGGATTCCAATGCTGAAAGCGGCTGAGCGCCGCTCATCGAACGGCCGCCTACGATGAAGTACGGGGTTCCGTGCGCGCCGGCCCTCTCTCCTTCCGTCTTGTCTGCCAGTACCGCACTTTCGTATTTGTGCCGATCCAGGCATCCGTCGAACGTTGCGGAGTCCAGCCCAAGCTGCGTGGCTGCCGCCTCTAGTTCGGGCGTCGAAAGAGCCGAAGAACTTGCGAACAGCGCGTCGTGATACGCCCAGAACTTGCCCTGCTCATCGGCGCATCGCGCGGCCATGGCTGCTTCCATCGCGTGTGGGTGCGAAGGCAACGGGAAATCCATGTAGACCAACCGCACCTGGCCCCCGTATATGCTCAGCACCCGCCGCACGGCACTCTCCTCCTCGCGGCAATACGGGCATTGGAAGTCGGAGTATTCGACGATCGTAACCGGCGCTTTGTCACCGCCGCGCTGCGGATGGTCAATGCCGGCCTGGCTGCCGTCCGGCTTCAAGTAACTCGTCGGCTCTGAATCCGAATCGTCAACACCGGACGCCGGAGCCCGAACCCAATCGTCCTCGGTCGCGGCAACGTTGGCGCTATCGGTCCCCGCCCGCGCCACAACCGTCATCAGGATTACGCCGCCGAGGACCGCGGCCACGGCCAGCCCGCCCATCGCGCAGTACTTAATCATGACTTCGCCCCGTCCGACGCCGCTCGCGGGCCGCCGCGATAGAGCTTCGCCCGGGACGATTTCCGTCCGGCGCTATGTCCACTCCTGAACATTACTTTTAGTTAATAAAACAGAACATCTCGTAATTCAAGCCGTACGTCCGCCCGCCGGCGGGCCCGACTCTAGCAGCGAGAAGTGTTGAGGAACTTTCCGATCCTCGGCCGTGAAGCGCCGGACGACGCCCCGATGAAGCTGCTCACTTCGCGGCCCAGCCAGGCGGCCCAATCGTCAACGCCCTGGCCGGTCTTCGCCGAGATCTCGAAGATCTCGATCTGCGGGTTGAGCCTCAGCACCCGTTCCCGCATCGCCGGCAAGTTGAAATCCGAAAACGGGAGGTAGTCGATCTTGTTGACCAGCAGCACGTCGCTCACGGTGAACATCAGCGGGTACTTGAGCGGCTTGTCGTCTCCTTCGGGTACGCTCAGGATCATCACGTTCTTGATCGCGCCGGTGTCGAACTCCGCCGGGCAAACCAGGTTGCCGACGTTCTCGATCAGAACGACGTCGAGCGCGTCCAGGTCCAGCGCGTCGAGACCCTTGGCCACCATCGCGGCGTCCAGGTGGCAGAAGCCGCCCGTGCGCAACTGCACGGCGCTGATGCCTCGCGCGGCGATCAGCTCCGCATCGACCATCGAGTCGATATCGGCTTCCAGCACGCCGAATCGGAAGCGGTCGCGGAGCGCGTCGATAGTCTTGAGGATGGTGTTGGTCTTGCCGGCGCCGGGCGAAGACATCAGGTTCAGCACGAAGGTTTTCTTTTCCTCGAGTTGGCGCCGCAGGCCTTGCGCCACCCGTTGGTTGTCGGCGTGAATCTCTTCCTTGATTTCGATCAGCCTGACCGCGTCGCTCATAGCACCTCCATGTTTTCGATCACGTATTCACGGCCGGTGACCAATTCCACACCCGTCTCCCCGCAATCGGGACATTGTGCGCGCCCCAACTCTTCCCGGCTGACTTCGAAGGAGCAGGAGCACGACTTGCAGCGCAGGATTGCGCCGGTCCGCGTGATCGCGAGTTGCGCGTTTTCGGCCACGGTGCCCCGGCTGAGGTAGTCAAAGTAGTGCTGGATCCACTCGTCCTCGAGGTCGGACAGCGCGCCGATTCTCAGGTGAATGCGGACGACTTTGCTCACGTCCTGCCCGGTCGCGTGCTTGAGAACGATATTCAGGATGCGCTCGGTGATCTGCAGCTCGTGCATACGTGCTCTAGTGTAGTGTCCTGCAAATATCTTCAAAAAGTTCTGGTTGATTTTGGTACGACCAGCCAGGGGGCTCCTTGGTCCGGTTCCCCCTTTCCGGCCCGGAAAGGGGGCCAGGGGGATAGGACGGCAGCATTCCCAGAGGATTTTTCTGCTCCCCTTCCCCATTCTTTCTGGGGAAGGGGCTAGGGGTTAGGGCTTTGTTCTTCAAGTTATTTACGGGACACCACACTAGCAGGGTGTTGAAAAACTCGTATCGAAGGGCAATTCGGCTCCTGAACCATTCAACACCCTGCGTAAAAGATGGCCTCTTACCTACAACATCTCCCCCCTGGGGGAGACCGGTGAAAAACCCCTTTGGGGGAGACAGGAGAGAGGGAGCAGGCGTTGAAAATTACTTTTTCAACAGCCCGCTCGGATACCCGCCGGCGGACCCCGATCGCGCCAGATTACGCCGGAACGAACTCCTCGGGCCTGACCACCTGCATGCTGATCGCGTCGAGCACGCAAGCCGGCCGGCAGACGCCGCAGCCCATGCACTTCTCCTGGTCAACCGTGGCAACGCTGCCATCGACCGCCATCGTGAGGGCGTCGAAGATGCATCGATCGACGCACTTCTCGCATCCGTTGCACTCTTCGGTATCGATCGCGGCGCGGAAGCGGCTGGGCGATGCGAATTTGCCCACGCCGGTTCTCATCGCCGTCCAGTTGATGCAGCAGTCGCTGCAGCAGTTGCAGATCACGTGGCCTACCCCTTGCTTGTTCTCGGCGACGTGCACCAGGCCGTGCTCCTCGCACATATCCAGCATGCTGAGCGCTTCCTCGGTGCTCAGCTTGCGGCCGGTGCCGCGCTCGATGCAGTAGTCGGCTGCGCGATCGAGCTGGATGCAGACCTCGACCGGCTGTCCGCAGGCGCCGTCGATCGCCCGGCATGAGCATTTGGTGACCGCGACGTTCTTGGCCTGGTGAATCAAATTGCGCACATCGTCAGAGACAAGGACTTGTGAATTGGGCTCGACGCTCACGTTGATTGGGATTACCCGGAGCACCGGCGTTTGAAACACCTTGCTCTCCTCGGCCCACTCCGTGCGCGTGTATTCCTTCCACAGGTCGAGCATGCCGGGAGGCGGATTGTTCATGACCGCGGTGGAGTCGTGCATCTGCAGCACCTGCCGCACGCGGTAGTAGCGGATGCCGTCGGGTTTCCTGGATTTGAACAGGATGCCTTTGCGGAACAGCGGATCGATCATCGCTTCGATCTTGGCCGCATCGATGCCGGTTTTCGCCGAGAGCTCCGCAACCGTAGCCGGCGGCGCGGCGGCGAGAACCAGCCGCGCTTCGTCCGCGTCAAGCAGCTTTTCCAGGATGCGCGGAACCATCTCGGATTTCCGCCCGTTGATTTCCAGCTTCTCCGCGAGTTGCGTGTATATCGCTTTATCCTGCATCGGTTCTCCCTCTCAAATTGCCCTGTTGGAGAGCTGTGCACAACCTGATTGCCGCATTATTTCCTCTCCCTGCAAGGAGACCTTTGCATAACCCGCTGCCGGCGCTGAAGCAATACACGCTCGCGCGTTCTTTCTTTGTGTCATTCTGAGCGGATTGAGCCGAAGCCCTGAGTCCTCGAAGGGGAAAAACGCGAATCTTTCTCGGCGCAAACCACTTCGACCTCACTGAGGGCATGCGGAGCCGAGCTGCTCCGAATTGAATATGCAGTTACGCAAAACTCTCCTGCAAGGGAGCGGATCAAGGTGAGGGTCCTTATACAGCGCGCGCCGTCTTGCTTTCTTCACACCGGCCTCCCGTGCCAACGGGCGCGCGCGATTCAGGATTCTGCCTCCTTCCAGAACTCATGCGCCGAGGCTCTGCAAAGCTCCCCTGTCGGCAGAGCGCTACTGTGGGCATATCACTATTAAGAATTTTGAAAAAGGATCGCGCGCCCATTTTCTGGACCGCCGCCGCTATAGTACAGCGGATCCCGGATCGGTAAATTCCTCTCCATGCCCCGGTACAGGAACGGCCAATCATTCGCCGCCCCGCTCAGCGTCGGATTGCCCGCCGGATCGGAGCATGAATAATCATCGAGACGCCTTCCCGCTCCAGATTACGCTCCGTGAGTGTCGCGTGACTCTCCAGTACGCCGCAATGTTCGGCAAAGCAGCAGGATGTAGGCCGCAACTAGGAAGGCGTCTGGAGAACAGCAGCCAAGCTCAGGTGTATGAGTCCGTCGTTCCTCCTAGCGACCTCGAGCACCGCCAGGATTGACTAAAGGTATAAGCGCCTTGCATGACCTGTAGAAACGAAGTGGGAACGGCCATTTGCCTTAGAGACAACCGCCGTAGCAAATATAAGCGTGGCGAGTGCCGCACTAAGACCCCGATTGCTAAATCCTGTAAATCGCGCCCACCCTTCCTCCAGCAAGCGAAGTGTCCTCCGATGCAGATAAGCAGCATTCAGCTACATACACCACAAGACGTAACCGTGCCCAGCAAGATCGCGATCGTAAGCCTTAGCTTGGGATTCCTAGCATGCTTATTGTCCAACCGACTGCGACCTCTCACGTAGTTGTCGATAAGAGGCATCGTGGCATGAACTCGCCACCGAGCGGCGGAATAGCTAGAGTCGCCAGAATTCCTCGCAGTATGAGTGCATGATTCGCGCCCGGTTAGAACTAGCTGGAATTCACACGGGATGCGAGCGCGGCGCCAATGACGCCAGCCCTCGCGGCGTGCACTCGCCAAGTGTAGATAGCGCAGCATTGGCCCACTGGTCGTTCGAGTCCTTCTGCAGCGGCTGTCGTGCCGCACCATTTAGGGCCCCAGCCACAAGCTGGCTTCCCCACGGACTCAATGATCGGACCATCAGACTGTCGGAGACACCAGTATAACGGATAAAGCGGGTCGCGACCGTGGAGAAACTGCCGCGGAGTCGGAGGGCTCTCGCTGCCGCTTAAGAGATCCTCGAAAAAGTTCACCATAAAATCGACACCGGCAGCGCCAGCGGTGTCATCTCCCCCGGTGAGCCGAAGGCAAGTCCGAGCCCATTCGCTACATTAAACACATCCGAACCCACTTGGTACGCCTGGCGCCAATCATTGAGAAGGCTCTGCCCCGATAGCCCGCCGCTGGAACCGGCGACAGTTCAAGCTGCCCCTCCTTCTTCTGGCACATCTTCGTAAGTGACCCCGTAAATGCTCGGACAGTAGTACGTGATTATGCCGAGACCGTCCAAAGGCGCGATTATTCCCAACGCATGAAGTTTCTTGAGGTCGGACCGTCCGGTCGGATAGGTAACATCGAATTGCTTGCAGTATCCCGTTACGGTGATGACCGGGCTCTTGAACAGGCTATCGACCAAACGGGACATGCGGACAGCCCCGCCCTTTAGCCGCTCATGAAAATCTCGATGCAGTTCAAGCAGCCTATCGCAGCGTTTCTCGGTATCTTTCGCTTGAGCGATTACGCCTTCCAAACAAAACTCAACCCACAATTCCCAGGCTCCATGAGTGCTGACACCCAATAGCAAATCCATGTAATTTTTTTTGTTCTTCTCGAAGAACGCGCTCATGTAAAGCCACTGGCTCGAAAGCCGGCACCAATCCGCGATCATGATGGAGAGCAGAAGCCGGCCGACACGTCCGTTGCCGTCGCAGAATGGATGAATCGCTTCGAATTGGTAGTGTACAAGAAACGCGCGCACCAGCGGGTCAAAATATGTATCCCTTGCATGAAGATAGTTCTCAAGATCGTTTAGCGATGAGCTCAAGTACGCAGGCGGTGGCGGCACAAACCGGGCAGGTCTGCCGATCTGATTTTGGATGGTTCTGAATTCCCCTGGTTGCCGGCTGGATCCTCTGACCCCATCCATCAGAATTGCGTGAAGAATCCGCATCAATCGAAGTGAGAGCGGCAATGGATTCGGATCGTCAAGCCTGAGCCTTAGCGCGCGCCTATAATTGAATACCTCTCGAAAAGCATTGGCTGGATCGGTTGGAGACACCGGATATCTCGGATCGGCTTCAAACAGAGCTTGCTGTTGTGGATCTGTAATCGTTCCTTCGAGCTGCGAAGAGAGCTGCGCTTCTCGCCGTTGAAGAGGCCAAATAAGGATTTCTGGATTCGGTAAGTGCTTGCCCACTCCATCCAAACCCGACAGAGCAGCGCGTGCCGTCACCAGCAGATTCCAAAGTCGAACAGGCCAAATCCACTTCGGCGGGAGCGGGTTAGGTACAAACGCAACTTGTATATCAGGGGGACCGTTCGGGATCGGCACGATCCTGCCGGTCATGTCTTTCGTGAATTCCCGCGCATCCATTGCATTTTAATCTACTTGGATCTATTAAAGATTTCAAGCAAAAATTTTAACCAATGCTTCATTAAGGCCGCCGCCCTGCACTTTGCGCATTACAACCTCGTGCGCATTCACAAGACGTTGCGCATGGCGCCCGCGATGGCGGACGGCATTAGCGATCATGTCTGGACGGTCGGGGAACTATTAGAGCGATTTTCAAATTAGGGCACTACCCGTGTTTCCCGGCGCACAATCTTCGCCGCTCGGCCGCCGCACAAATTTCGCCGCCGAGTCCGGCGCGATCGCGCTTGCAAAAGCGTACTGGACTGACTTATCAACTGGTGCAAGAGTTCGCACAGCCTCGCCGGATATTTATCAACCCAACCTCTCGATTTATAAGGCGGAAGTTTTGAACGTGAACATTGTTGACGAAACCATCGCGCGCGCCGCGGCCGAACGCCGCAGTGCGCTTTCGGAAATCGAATCAAAGCGAATCCTCGAAGCGATCGGCATCGCAACCCAGATGCCCGAGCCCGCCCGCAGCGCCGACGACGCCGCGGCCGCCGCCGAGCGGCGCGGCTTCCCGGTCGTGCTCAAGCTGCTTTCGCCCGACGTCACCCACAAGAGCGACGTCGGCGGCGTCGCGCTGGGCCTGGCCTCCAGGAAGGACGTGCGCGAGGCCTTCGAGGAAATCCGCGCAAATCTCCGGCAAAAGGCCCCGGGCGCGCGCTTCGAGGGCGTCGCCGTGCAGGCCATGGCGGCGGCGGGACTGGAACTGATCGCAGGCATCGTGCGCGATCCCCAGTTCGGCCCGATGGTGATGGTTGGCCTGGGCGGGGTGCTGGTTGAAGTGCTCAAGGACACCGCGGTCCGGATCGCGCCGATCGACAAGCGCGAGGCGCATGCGATGCTCGCGGAGCTGCGCGGAGCCGCACTGCTCGACGGCGTGCGCGGCCGCGCGGCGGTTGACCGCGACGCGATCGCGAATTGCTGGTCCGGATATCCGAGTTCGCCGCGCGCCGCGCCGAAGTAATGGAAATGGACTTGAACCCGATCGCCGCCTATGAGTCGGGGCTGAGCGTGCTCGACGCCCGCATCCTGCTCGACTCCGAGGCCAAAGGCGCCGCGCAGGGGCAACTGCCGGCCGCGGAAGCGGCCGCGCTTCAAGCCCGCCGCCAGGATAACCTGCGGCGCGCGCTCAAGCCGCGCACCGCGGTTGTGATCGGCGATCGAACCTCGCGCGATCTCCAGTGGCTCCATGCGCTCGATAACTTCAAAGGCAAGCGCTTTTCGGTGCAGCCCGACGAAAGGGACGCCACCGCGATCAAGGCGCTCGGCGTCAGCAACTTCCGCACCGTGTCCGAGATCGGGGAGCCGATCGACTACGCGATCGCCTCCGTTCCGCGAAAGATCGCGCCCCAGACGCTTGAGCAATGCGCCGCGGCCGGGGTCGCGGGCATCGGATTTTTCACCGCCGGCTTTTCCGAAACCGGCGATCCGATCGGAGTGGAACTCGAAGCGGAACTGAAAAAAGTCGCTTCCCGCTCGGACATCGCGCTGGTCGGCCCCAACTGCATGGGCCTGTGCAACCCGGGAGTGGGGCTGCTCAATTCCCAAAACCTGCTCGCGGGCGAACCGGGCGACGTGTGCTTCATCTCGCAGAGCGGAACCCACGCAATCAGTTTCTGCATGCAGGCGCCGGGACGCGCGATCAAGGTCAGCATGTCCGCGTCGATCGGCAACGCGCTGATGCTGGAGGCGGCGGACTACCTCGACGTGATGGCCTCCGACCCCACGACCCGCGTGATCGGCATCTATGTGGAGGGAGTACGCGATGGACGGCGCTTTTTCGAGAGCCTCAAGCGCGCCACGGCGCGCGTCCCGGTGCTGGTCTGGAAGGGCGGGGTGACCGACTCGGGCGCCCGCGCGACATTCTCGCACACCGGATCGCTCGCGACTCCGGCGGCGGTATGGCGTGCGGCGATGCTTCAGAGCGGCGCGGTCGAAGTGTCGGGGCTCGAGCCGATGCTGGACGCAATCGAGCTGTTGACCCGCGCGCGGCCCGTCCGCGGCCGCGGGATGGCGCTGGTAGCGATGACCGGCGGGCAGTCGGTGGTGATCAGCGACACGTTTGCGACGCACGGACTTAAGGTCCCCGCCCTGGCGGAAGCTTCTTACGACGAGTTCAAGAGCTTCTTCCAGGTGATCGGCGGCAGCTACCGCAATCCGCTTGACGCCGCGTGGACGATCGGACCGCGCTCGAACGAGGGCCAGGACAAGCTCGATCGCGTGCTCAACATTCTCGACCGCGATCCGGCAATCGACGCGATCGTGATGGAGTTCAGGCCGGGACTGTCGTTCGGCGGCCCCAGGCGCCCGATCGATGTCAAGGAAAGCATCCCCCTGCTAGACAAGCTCGCCCGCTTCGCCGAGCGCGCGCACAAGCCGTTCGCGATCGCGGTCGAATCGCAGCACGTGGCGCCCGACATGCGGGCCATCGTCGTGGCTGGCGCGAGCGTGCTCGCGCGCGAGCGGGGACTGGCGACCTTCGACACGTTCGCGCGGGCGGCGGGTGCGTTTCGCGCCGCCGCTGAATATTTCGAGCGCTCGGGAAGCATAGCCAAGGGACCGGGCGGCGCGGATCGCTGATATCGGAAACTCAAAATGGAAAATCCGCTTGAATCCGCCGTCAAGCAAAAGCCCGCATGGCTTCGAGCGCTCTTCCCGTGGGAGCAGAAAACCATCCGCGTCAACGGCCGCAACATGGCCTATGTCGACGAAGGGAGCCGTGGCGCGCGGCCGGTGATCCTGCTGCACGGAAATCCGACGTGGGGATTCCTCTACCGCGACTTCCTCGACCCGCTGCTCAAAGCGGGCTACCGCGTTATCGTTCCCGATTGGATCGGGTCGGGCTACTCCGACCACCCGCGCGTCGACGCCGCGCTTACCCTGGCGCATCATATCGCCGACCTGGTCTCGCTCGTCGACCAGCTCGATCTGCGCGGCTTCGTGATCGTCGGACAGGATTGGGGCGGCCCGCAGGGCGTGGGAGCCGCGCTGCAAAGACTCGATCGGCTGGCCGCGCTGGTCCTGATGAACACCTGGCTGTACACCGATTACGCCGGCAAGTTCCATCAGTCGCCGCTGCCGTGGACGACCTGGCACGCGCCGCTAATCGGCCAGCTGCTGATGAAGCGCTTCAAGGTGCTCTCCCATGCGGGACCATCGGCGATAACCAAACGCGGGATGACGGCCGCGGAGAAGCGCGGCTACCATCACGTCTTCGACGAACCGGATTCCGATCACGTCGTGCTCACCTGGCCGAGGACGATTCCGCTGCGTGAGGGCGATCGCGGATGGGCCGACATGACGATGATCCAGCGCCGGCTGCCCGAGTTGGGGCGCACGCCGACCATCCTGCTGTGGGCGCCGGAGGACGCCGTCTTCCCGATCGAGTACGCGAACCGATTGAAGCAGCTGATGCCGCACGCCGAGGGGCCGATCCTGTTCGACCGGGCCGCGCATTTTCTCCAGGACGACCGCGGACCCGACCTGGCCACCGCAATCATCCCGTTTCTCAATCGCGTGGCGGGGAATCGCGTATGAACTTTGTGACGCCGACCGCGGACGAACTCGCCGGCCTGCGCGCCGACCCGATCCTCTGGGAGCAGGAACTGGACACCCGGCCGGAAGTGGCCGAATCGCTCGAACGTGCCGTGGGCAAGCGCGCGGGCAGAGTCTACTGGCGATCGAAGAGCCGCCATCTGTACGCGCTCGAACTTGCGGACCTGGGGCGCGGCCGCCCGTCAATGGCGATGGTTTACGGCTTGTGGAACCGCTACGAGCCGCGTCCGCCCGAAGATCAAATCGACGGTGATCTGATCGATTTCTGCATGTGGGTTGCGGAGGTCTGCGACGGCCTCAACCCCGAGCATCTCGCGCGCGTCCTGACCTTCGCCGGTCATCCCGTCCCGTGGCCGCGACCGTAAGCATTGCGCCGCCGCGGAACTTCTTCACGGGCTCAGCCAAGTTGGGCGACGACCTCGGGGAAGGTCAGGCCTGTCGCGCCTGCGAGGTCGGCCAAAGTCTGGTGCTCGCTCACCACCTTGATCGCCACCATCCCAAGCTGCGCCGCGGCCTTGCAGTTGATGCCCAAATCGTCGAGATAGACGCAGGCGTTGGCCTCCACGCGAAGCCGTTCGCACATCATCAGATAAATTTTGGGGTCGGGTTTTCGCACGCCGGCCTTGGAGCTTTCGATGATTGCGTCGAAGTGCCGCATAATGTCGCCGGCACGCGACGCGCTCTCGGGGTTCGTGGCCATGGCTGATCCGTTACCATGGATCATGTTGTTGGTGATGCAACCGACCTTGAAGCGTTGCTTGCAGATGGTCAGCGCCTCGACCATCCGCGGCCGCACCTCGCCGGAAAGCAGGGGCAAAACTTCGGCACCGCGCACCGGGTGACCGAGCGCGGTGGTTTCCTCCAGGAATTTCCGGTCAAAGCCGGCGCCATCGATTTCGCCACGCTCGAACAGCGCCCAGGCATTGGAATCGGGATTGGTCCTGTTGGCAGTCCGGATAAGGTCCCTGGGCAGGCCGCGTTGGCTCTCAAAGCGGTTGAAGGCCTCGAAAGGAGAGGTCGTGAAGACGCCGCCAAAATCCCAAATCACCGCCTTTATGCTCACGCCTTTGTCCTTCTCCTCTTTGAAGCCTTGCGGCGGCTCGGCGTCCGCGTTCGAGCGTGCGCCGGCTCAGTCGCCTGGAGCAACCCGTCGAATGATGCGCGAATTGCCGCGACCAGATCGCCAAGATCGGGCAGCACATCCCAATCCGCATTCAATCCCCAATGCACGCGGCCATCGTAGCTGAACAGCGCGATGTTGAGCGACTGATCCAAAAACAGCGGCGCCAGTGGATATGCCGCCGACATCCGCGAGCCGATCATGTAAAGCGGGAGCTGCGGCCCCGGCACGTTGGTGACGGTCAAATTGAACGAGCGCGCACGCGCCGCCAACCGCATCGCGAGCGACAAAATTGTCGGCACCGTCCACTCGCTGACCCGCGCAAGCACCTCTGCTCCCATCGCCTGCCGCGATTGCTTGAGATTTGCGGTGACCGCGCGGACCGCCTGCAGGCGCCGGCGCGGATTGGTTTCCGCGATCGGAAGCCGTGGCGCCCATGATGCGATTCGATTTCCGAGCGTGCCTCGCTCCGACGACGCGCGCACGCTGACCGGGACCAGCGCGCGGAAATCGAGTTCCGCAATTTGTTCAGGAGAAAATCCCCGGCCACTCAGAAACGATCCAACCGCACCCGCCACCGTGGCCAGCAAGACATCGTTCACCGTCCCGCCGAGCGCGTTCTTCACGCGCTTGACGTCCGCCAGCTCGATCGCCATCCAATCGAATCGCCGATGCGGCCCGATCGGCTGGTTGAACGGCGACTGCGAAGCTGGAAACAGTCCCGCGCCGAGCGTTTCGGTCACCGCGAAAATCTGGTCGCCGATGCTCTCCGCGGTCTCGACCGGATTTTGCATCGCGCCGAGCACCGCCCTGCCGAATTCCATCGGCTCCGCCAGCCGCCGCCGGACTTCCCCCATCGCCAGCTCGCCGCGCGACGGCGCGGACTGCGGCTTCCACGGCGGCGCGTCGGGAATCGCCGGGTCCGGCGATGGACTCAGCAGCACGGATGCGAGATCGACGGCGCCTATTCCGTCGATCATGCAGTGATGGGTCTTGTTGATCATCGCGAAGCGATCGCCGTCGAGTCCCTCGACTATCCACAATTCCCAAAGCGGTTTGCCGCGATCGAGTTGCTGCGAGACGATTCTTCCCGTCAATCGCTTGAGCTCCTCGTCGCCGCCAGGCCGAGGCAGCGCAGAATGCCGCACGTGATATTCAAGGTTGAATCGATCGTCATCCACCCACACCGGATGATTCTCAAGCGGTATCCGCGCGATCCGCTGCCGATAACGGGGAATCAGATGCAATCGCGACGCAATGTACTTCCGGATCTTTTCGATATCGATTCCGCCGGCGGCGGTCCGAAGCGGACCGGCGTCGAAGACCATCACGCCCGCAACGTGCATGTGCGCTTCAGGATATTCGAGGTCGAGGAATGTCCGGTCCAGTGGGCTTAGCCGTTCATACTTGGCCACCGCGTCCCTCCTTGCGTCGCGTTGGTGATGATGCGGTTCTAGCAGGAAGCCCGCTCGTATGACCATCGCCGCTCGCGGTGGCGGTGGACTTTGGCGATTTCCAGGCGGCGCAGAATTTCGTCAAGGGAAAATCGCCGCTGGTGAGACCAGCCCGGTTATGTGCCCCGCTTGCCTCCGACGACGGCGACGGTGCTCGCCTGCGGACCTTCGTCACCCTCCTCCTCGGCAAAGCGCACCGCGGTTCCGGGGACCAGAGCGTCGAAATGCTCGCCGAGGACACTGTGGCGATGGAAATAGATCTCGCGGTTGTCCGCCGTTTCGAGGAAGCCGTAGCCCTCTTTCGGGAAAATGCGGGCAACGCGTCCAACCGACGGTAGTTCGTGCGCTTTGACGTCGCGCCGGAGCTCGCGAATATGATCCTCGAGGCGACGCCGGGCGGCATCGAATGCATCTCTGATCGCGATCGCCAAATCATCGGCCGACTGCCGGTTGACGGAGACCTCCGCACGGGGCACGCGCAGATCGATCCGAACGTTGAATGGGCCTCCTTTGCGATGGTGGTGAACCGGCGCCTCGACCACGACGTGGCATCCGGTGAGCCGCGGGAAGTAGAGCTGTAGGTCGTCGGCGCGTTCGCGGATTTGCGCCTCCATCTCCGGGGTCAATTGAAAATCACGTGAGGTAATTTGAACGGGGCGCTGCATTTGAATTCACCGTCCTGGGCGTCGAGTGTTGAGACACAGTGCGCTGAAGTCGATTCGGATGTGCCGATTTACTGCCGTCCCTCCCATCTTCCTTTTCGCTCTAGCGGGTGCGCGAATGCAAGTAGGCCACGCAGCCGTTTACGCTGGTCATTTGCGGATAGTCCGCTTCCGGGATATCGACTCCGGTCGCTTCATGAATCGCGATCGCGAGGTTCAGGATGTCCATCGAGTCGAGGTCGATTTGCTCGCGCAGATCGACCGCCGGATCGATTTCGCTCAACTCGGCCTCGGGCGCGATCTTGTGCAGCTCGCGCAGATAGAGCGCCTTTATCTCGTCGTCGGTCACAGCTTCTCCGGCTCCTGTAGTAGACGCTCGATGGCGGTGAGGAACAATGCGCCTCGATGGCCGTCGCTGGCGCGATGGTCGCCCGACAGGCTCGCCATCATGACCGGCCTCGCCCCGACCAATCCGCCGCTTGCCCACGGGCGCTCGACGATCTTGCCGAAACCCACCAGCGCAACTTGCGGCGGATAGATGATTCCGAAGACGCTCTCGACGCCCTGGTCGCCGAGACTGGTGACGGTGATCGTCGCGTCGGCAATTTCGGAACTGCGAAGCACGCCGGCGCGCACGCGCTTAACCAGATCGCTCAGATTCACCATGATCTCGCCGAGGCTTTTCCGCTCGACGTCGTGAATCGCCGGCGCGATAAGGCCGCCCTGCCGGATCGATATCGCGACGCCGGCGTGAACCGCCTCGCTCGGTTTGAACGCGCCGTCGATCCAGAAACCGTTCATCTCGGGTATCTCGTGAACCGCGAGCGCGACGGCCTTCAGCAGCAGCACGGAATAGAGAATCCTCTCGGTCACCGGACGCTTGAGGTTCTCCGCATTCAGCCACGCGATCGCCTTGCTCATGTCGATGTGAGTGCCGAGGTAGTAATGAGGTATCTCGCGTTTCGAGCGCGCCATCGCCGCCGCGATCGCTTTGCGCATCGCCGCATGTCGATCGATTGGCGCGACCGCGGGCTTCGGCGGAGCCGCTGGCGCCGGTGCTTCAAGGGGCGCGGGAGCCGGCGGCGGCGGAGCCTTGGCGGCGCGCTCGACGTCAGCCTTGGTGATCGCGCCTTCGGGACCGGTGCCCCTGACAGTCGCGAGATCTACCTTGAGTTCCATCGCGACTCGCATCGCGAGCGGGGAGATACGCGCGCGATGGGGCGCGGCAGGCGCCGGCGCCGGCTTCGCCGCGACATGCACAGCGGCAGGCGGAATCGGTGGAACAGGCGCGGGAACTACTGGCGCGCGCCCAGCGGGTCTCGCCTCGGGAGCTGGCGCGGCAACCTCGCCCGCTACGGCAATCACCGCCAGCAGCGTGCCGACGGGGACTTTTTCTCCTTCGGGCACGACGATCTTTTGGATGACGCCGGTCTGGAAAATTTCCACCTCGATAGTGGCCTTCTCGGTATCCACCACCGCAACGATATCGCCGCGCTTGACCGCGTCGCCCGGCTTCACCAGCCATTGCAGCACTGTGCCGGCTTCCATATCGGCGCCAAGCGAGGGCATCAGGAAATCAGCCATGGTCGCCCATCATCCGCGTCACGGTTGCGACGATCGTTGACGCTTGTGGCAGCGCGGCCTCCTCGAGATGCCTGGCATATGGAATCGGAACTTCGGCGCTGCAGATGCGCTCCACCGGCAGGTCGAGCTCGTAGAACGCTCCTTCCATGATCCGCGCGCTGATCTCGGCCGAGATGCTGCCGCTGCGCCATCCTTCGTCGATAATTACCGCGCGATGCGTGCGCACGACCGAATCGAGAATCGTCTCGGTGTCGAGCGGCCGCAGCGTGCGAAGATCCACAACTTCCGCATCGATCCCCGACTGCGCGAGTTGCTCGGCGGCTTGAATCGTCTTGCCCAGCGTGCCGCCGTACGTGATCAGACTCACGTCCGTCCCCGCGCGCCGTACCGCGGCCTTCGAGATCTCGACAGCGCCCGCATCGGCAGCCATCTCGCCCTCCATGTTGTACAGCGTGCCGTGCTCGAAGATGAGGACCGGGTCGGGATCCTCGAGCGCCGTCCATAGCATCCCGCGCGCGTCTTCCAGGGTGGCCGGTGCGAGCACCTTGATGCCCGCGATGTGCGCGTACCATCCTTCGAGGCTGTGCGAATGCTGCGCCGCGAGTTGCCGACCGGCGCCGGTGGTCATCCTGATCACGAGCGGAATATTGATCTGGCCGCCTGACATGTGGAGGATCGTCGCCGCGTTGTTCACGATTTGGTCGAGCGCCAGCAGGCTGAAGTTGACCGTCATGATTTCGACGATCGGCCGCATGCCGTTCATCGCCGCGCCGATTCCCGCGCCGACAAACGCGGATTCGGAAAGCGGCGTGTCGCGGATGCGGTCGGGGCCGAATTCCTCGAGCAATCCTTTGCTCACCGCGTAGCATCCGCCGTAAGCGCCGACATCTTCGCCCATCAGAAAGACGCGCTGGTCGCGGATAAGTGCGTCGCGGATCGCCTGGCGCATCGCCTCGCGATAAGTGATCTTCACTTTCTGCGCGTCCGGGCTCACGCCGGCTTGGCTCCCGAGTACGCGAAACGCGTAAGGTCTTCGATCGGCTCCCAGGTGCCGGCCTCGGCGAAAGCGATCGCTTTTTCGATCTCTGCTGCGGCTTCATCTTCGATCCGCTTCATGTTCGCGTCATCCAAAACGCCTTGTGTTGTCAGGCGACTCTGAAAGGTCGCGATCGGATCGCGTTTCTTCCATTCCTCGACTTCGCGCTTGTCGCGATAGAGCTGCGGATCGTACATCGAGTGCGCGCGGAAGCGATAAGTCCGGAATTCGAGAAAGCACGGCCCCTCGCCGGAGCGCACCGCCAGCGCCGCCCGCTCGGCGGCTTGCTCGCACGCGGCGACGTCCATCCCATCGACCGGCCACGACGCCATTTCGTAGGCCGCCGCTTTCAGGCTCAGATCGGTTTGCGACTGCGCGCGCTTGAGCGCCGTGCCCATCGCGTAGAGGTTGTTCTCGCAACACAGCAGCACCGGGAGCTTCCACAACGCTGCGAGGTTCATGCATTCGTGAAACTCGCCCTCGGCCACGGCGCCGTCGCCGAAGAAGCATGCGGTCACGCGCTGGCGATGCTGCAGCTTGTCGGCCAGCGCGAAACCGATCGCGAGCGGCAGCCCGCCGCCGACGATTGCATTGCCGCCGTAGAATCGCGCCGCCACGTCGAACAGATGCATCGAGCCGCCGCGCCCGCGGCTGCATCCTTCCTGCTTGCCGTACATCTCGGCCATGATCGAGTCGGCCGAAACACCGCGCAGCAGCGCGTGTCCATGCTCGCGATAGGTCGCGACTACGGTGTCTTCCGGTTTGAGCGCGCGCATCGCGCCAACCGCGACGGCTTCCTCGCCGATATATAGATGGAGAAATCCACGGATTTTGCCCGCGCTGTACAGCTCGGCCGCTTTTTCTTCGAAGCGCCGGATGCGGACCATGTCGCGCAGCAGGGCGATCGCGTGCTCGGCATCAACATTCGGTGTCGCGATGGTTGGTTGCAGCGCCACTTGCTACGAACTCTCCAGCGTCGAGATGTCGCCCTCGGGAAGGCCGAGCTCGCGGGCCTTGAGCAGCCTGCGCATGATTTTTCCGCTGCGGGTCTTCGGCACGTTGGCGATGAAGTCGATTTCCTTGGGCGCGACCACCGCGCCCAACCGCTTGCGCGCGAAGCCGAGCAGGTCGCTGCGAAGCTCGTCGTTCGCCGCGAAGGCAGGCTTGAGTGCGACGAATGCCTTCACGATTTCACCGGCCATCGGATCCGGTTTGCCGATCACGCCCGCCTCCGCGACCGCGGGATGCTCCATCAGGGTGCTCTCGACTTCGAACGGCCCAATCAGATGACCCGACGATTTGATCACGTCGTCGGCCCGCCCGACGAACCAGAAGTAGCCGTCGGAGTCGCGCCGCGCCAGGTCGCCGGTGAGGTACCATCCTCCCGCGAAGGATTTGCGATAGCGCTCTTCTTCGTGCAGGTAGCCGCGAAACATCGACGGCCAGCCCGGCCGCAACGCGAGCTCCCCCTCGACTCCGGCTTCGCCAATCTCCTCGACGCCGCCGTCCTTGAGCCGGCGCACGATGCCGGCCTCGATGCCGGGAAGCGGGCGCCCCATCGAGCCCGGGCGAATATCCATCGCGGCGAAGTTTGAAATCATGATGCCGCCGGTCTCCGTTTGCCACCAATTGTCGTGAATCGGAAGGCCGAACGCTTCCTGCCCCCATATCACTGCTTCGGGATTGAGCGGCTCGCCCACGCTCGCGATGAAGCGCAAGCGGCTAAGATCGTATTTGCGGATCACCTCGGTCCCGACCTTCATCATCATGCGGACCGCGGTCGGCGCGGTGTACCAGTTGGTAACCCGCTGCTGCTGGAGCAACGCGTACCATCGCTCGGCGTCGAACTCCGCCTCGTCGATGATGCTGGTGATGCCGTTGGTGAGCGGCGCGATGATTCCGTAAGACGTACCGGTGATCCAACCGGGGTCCGCCGTGCACCAGAAAATATCGTCCGGATGAAAGTCGAGCGCGAAGCGGCCGGTCATATGATGCGCGACGACCGCCTGATGGACGTGCATCGCGCCCTTGGGCTTGCCGGTGGTGCCGCTGGTGAAATGAAGCAGCGCGAGATCCTCGGGATCGGTCGTCGGGAATCTCGAAATCTTCGCTCGCCTCGCTCATCAACTGATGGAAATCCTCGCGTGTTGGGAATCGCGCGAATCTCCTCGGGCCTGCCGATCAGCAGCACGTGCTTGAGCCCGGGCAGCGAGGCGCGCACCTCGGCGACTTTGCGTTTGTACAGCAGCGCGGTGGTCACCAGCACGCGGCCATCGCCGATGCCGATTCGTTGGCGGATCGGTTCCGGGCCGAAGGCGGAGAACAGCGGGCAGAAGACGTTGCCTTTTTTCAGCGTCCCGAGCGCGCTGATGTAAAGTTCGGGAACACGCCCGGCGAGCATAAACACCCGCTCGCCCTTGGCGAGACCGAGGCGTCCCAGCACGTTGGCAAAACGGTTGGTGAGCAAGCGCAGATCGGCATATGAGAAATCGCGCGTCTCGCCGCTCTTGCCGATCCATCGCAGCGCCAGGTGATTGGCGAGCGCGCCGGCCGCGTGACGATCGATCGCCTCGTGCGCGATGTTCAGCCCGCGGCCGCCGGGCAAGCCGTCGAGTTCGCGCCGCGCCGCATCCCACGAAAATCCTGCGCAGACTTTCTCGTAGTCGAGCAGATTCGGGGCGACCGCCCATCCATGCTTCGGCTTTTCGATGGTCTTGTAGATCATTAGGGATTGGCTCTCAGCGTCACGAGCTTACCATGACGGTAAGCTATTTGGCTCTGGGATTCATCGGGATCGGCGCTGTATCCAGCGGTATCACTGCTAATGCTAGACTTCATTCCCCGCTTCGGCCACGTGAAGTCCCCGGCGATCCTTGCCAATGGCTCGGTTGAGGCTGATAACAAATGAGCAACCTGGATTTGCGGATGTACTGACATGAATCTCGTTGTTGTAGCCGGCTCCGGAAACCCGTCGCTCGCCGACTCGATTGCCGAAAGACTCGGAACCCGGGTCTGCCGCTCTGTTCTGAACCGTTTCCCCGATACCGAGTTGCACGCAGAAATAGAAGAGAGCGTGCGAGGATGCGACGTCTACGTGGTTCAGCCGACCGGTCCTCCGGTGGACCGCCACTTGATGGAATTGCTCTTCCTCGCTGACGCATGCCGGCGGGCGGGTGCCTCCCGTCTCACTGCCATAATTCCTTACTTCGGATATGCACGTCAGGATCGGCGGGCAAACGGGCGCGAAGCGGTTGGCGGACGGGTGATCGCGGACCTGCTGGAAGCTGCCGGCTTCGAGCGAATTGTCGCCCTCGATCTTCATACCGTTTCACTCGAGGGCTTCTTCGCGATGCCGCTGGAGCACCTGAGCGCGGTATCGCTCTTTGCAAACGCGATCGAGGAATTGGTCACTGACAAGACCGTGATCGTCGCGCCGGACTTGGGCGCCGTCAAACTCGCCGAACGCTACGGCGAACTGCTGGGCCGGCCTATCGCAATCGCCCACAAGATCCGCATCAGCGGCGAAGAAGTAAAAGTGCGCGGCATCGTTGGCGAGGTCAGCGGACGCGCCCCGATTATAGTGGACGACATGATATCGACCGGCGGCACGATCGAGGCTGCCGCGGCCGCCATGATCGCCGCCGGTTGCATTCCCGAGATCACGGTAGTTGCCAGCCATGCATTGCTGGTCGGCCCCGCGATCCGCCGGCTCTCAGCCTTGCCGCTCAAACGATTAGTGGTCACCGACAGTCTGCCGGCTCCGGAGCACGGTTCGATAGCGCTGCAGGTGCTAAGCCTGGCGCCCATGCTCGCCGAGACCGTGAGCCGCCTGAACGTTGGCGAGTCCATGACCGAACTTCTGAGTCACCGATGATCGCGAACAAATCATGAACGGATGATTTTTCTGCGCCAGGCGGAAGTATGGACCTGATCAAACTCAGCGACCATCTGTGGGAGATTCCCAAAACAGGCGCGATGCGGGTGCCCGGGACGAGTCTATGCCAGCGCGAGGATGATCGAGGGAATGCGCGAAGACCCGGCGCTGACCCAGGTTGCCAACGTTGCCTGCTTGCCCGGGATCGTCGGCTACTCGCTCGCGATGCCCGACATCCATTGGGGCTACGGCTTCCCCATCGGCGGCGTGGCGGCTGTCGATGCCCGTGGAGGTGTCATATCGCCGGGAGGGGTCGGCTACGACATCAATTGCGGCGTGCGCCTGGCGCGCACGAGCCTGCATTTCAACTTCGTCGAGGCGAGAATAGATCGGCTGGCCGACGCGCTCTTCGCCAAGATTCCGGCCGGAGTCGGCTCCTGGGGCGCGATACCGGGACTGTCGATCGATCAACTCAAGGAAGTGGCCGGCGAAGGTGCCAAGTGGGCGCTGCGCAACGGATACGCTACCGAGCGCGACCTCGAACATACCGAGGAAGGCGGAATGCTAGCGGGCGCCGACCCCGACCGCGTCAGCGAGCGCGCTTACAAGCGCGGGGCGAAGCAACTGGGCACGCTCGGTTCGGGCAATCACTTTCTCGAAGTCAGCCGCGTCGACGAGATCTATGACTCGAAGGTTGCCGATGCGATGGGGCTCGAACTCGGTCAGGTCACGCTCCTGATCCATTCGGGCTCGCGCGGCCTGGGCCATCAAACTTGCGACGACTATCTCAAACTTGTCGGTGGCGCGATGGCCCGCTACGGAATCAGCCTGCCCGATCGCCAGCTCGCCGCCGTTCCGATCAACTCGCCGGAAGGGCAAGCCTATCTCGGCGCGATGGCCGCCGCCGCGAACTTCGCCTGGTGCAATCGGCAGGTAATGATGCATCTCGCCGAGCAGGCCTTCCTCCAAGCGCTCTCGATCGCGCCGAGAGAACTGGGCTTCGAGCTGGTGTACGACGTCTGCCACAACATCGCCAAGTTCGAAGAGCACATCGTGGATGGCCAAAAGCGACTCGTATGCGTGCATCGCAAGGGCGCCACCCGCGCCTTCGGACCCGGCCATCCCGCGCTGCCCGAGGCGCTGCGTCCTCTTGGACAGCCGGTGCTGGTGCCCGGGGATATGGGCCGCTACTCGTTCGTGCTGGTGGGCCTTGAAACCGCGATGCGCGAGACCTTCGGCTCGTCGTGCCACGGCGCCGGGCGGTTGATGAGCCGGGTGAAAGCCAAGCGAGAGGCGGGAGGGCGCGACCTGCACGCCGAATTAAAGGCGCTGGGCGTGACCGTCAGAGCCCACAGCCGCGCCGGCATCGCCGAGGAGATGCCGCACGCCTACAAGGACGTCGCCGAGGTGGTCGAGGTCATGGAAGCCGCACGCATAACCCGGCGGGTCGCGCGACTCAAGCCGTTTGCCGTGATCAAAGGCTGATGCCGACGAAAGCGGACGCGCCGGCGGCCGAAGACGCCGCTCTATTTCACGAGTTCGAGCACACCGGCGACATCGGGATCGAGTTGGAGGCTCCTACGCGCGGCGAGTTGTTCCGCCGCGCCGCCGTTGCCATAGCTGCGCTGTTGGTCGAGACGGCAGGCGTCGCGGAGATCGAGCAGCGGCAGGTCACGGTCGAGGCCGACGCCGATCCCGATCTGATGCACGACATGCTCACGGAGCTGCTTGCGCTTTTCACGGTGGACGGGTTCATCTGGCGCAGCGCCTCGGTCAAGGAGGCCGGCCGATCGCTCCGCGTGACGCTTCGAGGCGAACCTTTCGACCCGGCCCGCCACGCGTTTCGCGGTGAAATCAAAGCCGTCACCTACCATCAACTGACGGTCGAGAACTCGCCCGGCGGATGGCGTTCGCGCGTGATTTTCGACGTGTGAAACGCGACCGGTGCATTCAGGCCCGGATTTCCGTTTCGTAAGTTAGCTGCCAATTCCATAAATGGGAGCAAAGCTTTGATTGAATGTGAAACCCACCGTGGGTTCCGCACCTCCTTGGGCAGGGCTGAGCCCTGCACCCACTGTTAATCGCTAAGTCGCGAGGCCGCGCCTTAGCTCTCAGGTTCATGGCGCGAGAGCGAGAGATGCGCCGCGCGGTCACTGCCAACGGCTTAATACTGCGCTGCCGTCGCCACGGCCAGGGCCGACCCTGCGCCCAGTGATAAAACAGGTTAAGGGGGGAGTGGTGGTTCTGTTTCGGTGTCATTCTAGAGCGAAAGTTGCTGTAGCGAAGAATCCCGGATCCGGCATTGCGCAATGGCAGTCAATTTTTTAGAAGTGGCCAGAAATGGCGCTGTACTGCGGAGGTTTTTACGAAAACGTTTCACGTGAAACGTTTTTTAGTTGGGGATTAGTGGTTTGTTGATACTACGCTGCAAGTTCGCCTATTCTCGCGGCTGACGTGACAGGCCGGAAAACTAGCTAGGCCGACGTTCTTCGGAGAAATAGAAGCCGAATACGGTGCCAAGAGCTGCGATTTCGACCGCGACCATCCACTTAACGAGATCGACAAACGCGGGATCTAACTTTGAATAAAGCCCGACGATAATCGGCGGAACGACCGTCAGACCGAATATGATTAGCAGGCCGAAGGCTATGATACTCGCAGTCCATGGTCGTATTTGAGAAACGGTAAATTGAAGAGTATTAGGGACAGAGACTCGAACGGTCGGCTCAGAAACTTCGCCGCGGGTGGAATCTCGCAGCGGAGTTGTCTGAGTCGTGATCGTTGTGTCGTCGTCGTCAGACACGAGCCTAAATTGTGACGACTTCCTTGCGGATGTTTTCGTCGCGGTTCTCAATAATAAGCCTGCCGCCCTTCCCTCTTTCGCCGATCACGTAGTTCAGCAGATTTACGGCCTTGCGGATAACATCTGCCTTCGTCTTGGCGCCGAGGGCCTTCTGTGCTTCGTCCAAACTTCTGTCGGCGTCTTCGCTAAATTCGATAGTAAAACGAGACATGCTCAATAGCCTCTATTCGGCCGAGGCGGTATGGGATACGTGACAATCTCCTCGGGTTCATCAATTTCAAAAATTTCCTCTGGATCCTCGGAAGGAGAACCTTCAGGCTCTTCCGTTATCGATATGTCTTTGGACTCGGGAACAGAAACTCGTATTTGTTGCATACGTGCTCCGTGGAATCATGGTTCGCGTCTCCTATAAGTCTAGAGAAAAACCTCTAACTCCACAAATTTTACACATTAAAGGCGCTGAATCAATGCTTAAAAGACGCCTAGAGATTACCTCTCATGCTAAGTCGTTGCTTGACGGGAAATTAGCGGCTCAAGCTGCGCGGGAACATGTAGACTTCAAGGGCTTGAATCCAGACCGGGAACTGGTTAAGCTACGCCTGTCAGTTGAAGCCGACGGGAGCCCGTAGCTTTATGAATCAAAACAGAGAAGAAGAAGCCCGCATGCTCGGAGCGATGCTTGCTGTGCATGAAAAAGCGTTTGAACAAGCCATTGCAATAGCACGCCGCGAGGACCCCATTGTTACGAGCCTCCGGCGAGCGATAGCGGCACTAATGGGGGAGAGCCCTCAGGCCCAAACGGCGACCGCAAACGGCACAAGTCATGCGGTTTCCCCTGCCGTTGACGAGCAGCATCGAGTGGCGTCTCTCCGTACTCTTGAACAAATCCAGTCGAGTGTCCCCACGCGGAAAGCTGAGTACGCTCAGAGCACTATTATCGCAGCCATGCACAGAGCGTTCGAGAAGATAGCGCCGGTCGGCTTCGTTCACATCGACAAGATCGTCAACGAAGTTTATCACCCGATACAGGATCGCGACGTATTCTACCGAATCAAGCGCACACTGGTATCTGAGATTATTAGGGGAATGAAGAAAGGCCTGTTTGTACGAGGGCGAGAGCCGAACACGTTTGCTTTAGCGCCGCCCGCGAGGGGACCACGAACGGCAGAACGCTAACGAAAATAAAAGAGCCGAACCAACAGGCCGTTCGGCTCAGTTATCGGGACGCCTGATGGCTACCCCGCTGCCAAGCAGTAACCTACCTCATTTTCGAGCCGTCCCGCAATAGCAAAGCCGCCGATTGCACTGACAGGCGTAGCAATCGGGCGGTGGAGATTTGCCATGGTGCGGTTTACTCAAGACCGCGCGTCATGAACGCGAAGCCCCCGAAAGGGGGCCGTCGCAACGCGGTGATCGAGGTCAAAAAACCCGAAACTGAATGAAGGAAAATATATGCTTGCTGTAACATGGGTAAAAAGCACAACAGGTACCTGGCTCCCGTTAGAGACGGTTGATCTTTCAGAGGTGAAGACCAGTGGCGTTTACGTTATCTGGTACGCTGGCAATCCGGGTCAAGTCGTTCGCGTGGGTCAAGGCGACATTGCAAACCGGCTGAGTGCTCATCGGAACGATAAGGCGGTATTGGCCTATAAAACCAACGGACTACTGCTGGTTACATGGGCAACCGTGTCGGCGTCCCAAGTTGACGGCGCCGAGCGATTTCTTGCGGATCATTACAAACCGCTAATCGGAGACCGTTATCCTGATGCTGACCCGATTGTGGTGAATCTGCCGTAGTGGTAACGACCGCCATACCGCCGAGGATGGCATCAATCGTCTCGCGTAGCTTCATGTATTGATACCACGCCCACGGCGGTTCTTTTCCCGCGCCGATCTTGTCGCCGGCCCATTCCCGGATACGTTCAAGGTCGGCGCGAATTTTCTTATCAGCTTTCTGAATCATTTGGCGGTCCTCGCTCTCAGCTTTTTTTCGTTCTGATCGACCGTCGATTTCGACACGTTGGTCAAGTGCCACATCATCCGATCAAACTCTGCCATATCAGGCTTTGCGAGTGCCTCTCGGAGTTCCTTTGTCTTTCGCTTGATCGCCGGTGAATCTGACTTTGCCACGCTTCCATTTTAGCGAAGCGACCGGCACGGGCAAGGCGCCATAGGCGGAGCGAACGCGTGCGCAACAGAACAACGCCCTGTCCGGCCGTCGCGGCCGGACAGGGCGTTCAGTCTCCTCGGCAACAGGAATCCGGGAGTCGAAACGGAAATCCGGGTTGGCCGGGCGTGAAACGATAGTCAGTCTTCGATTCCGGAAGCGACCAGATAAACCTCACCGTCGGGCAGGCGATAGACGTGCGTGTAGGGAGGCCATCCTTTGACGCTGTCGATCAATTGCGGCTCGCCTTCGATCTCGTCCAGGATTTCCTCCCAATCTTCGACTTCAGCGTCCGGAATTCTGTGGTAGTGGCCGTCGTGTTCATGCACCATGAGACATTGGATCATCGATTGCACCTCTGTTGATCATCGCCGTGGCCGAATCGCGGGCCGCTCAATTGCCGTGTACCGCGGAAGCGATCGCGTCGAAGGCGGCGTAAATTTCCGGTTCCTTGGCGTCGTCCCAGAAGCCGTCGTTGGCGCTAGTCTTCACAATCACGAGGTTCTCGCGCGGATTCACGTATATGAACTGAAAGAAGACTCCCTCGGCCGAGTACGCATGGTCTTCAGCTCCCGGAAACGTCCACCACTGGAATTGATAGCCGAGCGGATTGCCGGGGATCAGCTTGCCGGGCTGCACCTGCGGCGAGCCCGGGGTCGTGGCTTCATCGACCCATTTCGCCGGCACGATCTGATTTCCGTTCGCCATCCCGTGGTTCAGAAAGAGCATCCCGAAACGCCCGTAGTCGCGCAGCGTGGCCTGGATGCAGCAGAAGGCCGCTTCCGTTCCCGTGCCGTCGGTAAGCCACGACGCATTGTGCTCCATTCCAAGCGGCTGCCAGATTTTTCGCGACAGGTAGTCGGCGGGATGCTCGCCGGTGGCGCGGCTCACCAGCCATCCGAGCACCTGGGTATCGACGCTCCGATAGTAGAAGCGGGCGCCGGGCTGTTCCTCGCGCGGGAGCGATCGCGCGTAATCGTCGAGCGACAGCGCATTGTGCTCCATCGTTCGACTCCACATGTCAGAGAGGTCGTCGCGGCCGCCGTAATCTTCGCTGAATTTAACCCCGGACGACATCTGGAGGATGTTCTTGATCGACACGCCGTCGTAGCCTGAGCCGCGCAGCTCCGGGATGTAGTCGGTGACGGGACGATCAACGCTTGCGATCTTGCCGTCGGCGATCGCCAGCCCAACCAGCGTCGAGGTGAATGACTTGGCAACCGACATCGAAGTGAACATCGAATTTTCGCCGGCGCCGAGATAGTACTTCTCAAAGACGATCTTCCCGTTCTTGATGACCAGCAGCCCGGTGGTGTTGGTGCGGTCCATGATGTCGCCGAGCTTTCGCGTGCGGCCCCGGAATTCGTAGCTCAAGTCGAGCGCGCGCTCGGCGCGCGGGATCGGGGTCACCGGTCCTCCCCGGCTGATCACCCGATTTGGAAAGACGTTTTCCATGTGGCGAAACGCGCCGATCCGAAGATCGCGGTCGGTCGCGAGGCTCTGCAGTAAACCAATATGGGAACCGACTTGTTGGGCGCTTGCAGGCGCAGAGCAGATCGCAATCATCAGGATGCCGGCCAGGACGCAGGTTCGAGTTGTCATTCGTTTGTTCCTCAGATCAGGCAGGATTTCAGGCGCGCCTGGTTCAATCAAGAATTCCGGGCCGCTTCCGGCTCTTTTATTTAGGACGCTTTCGCATCGCGAACGAGCCGGCGCATCGGCGCAATCAGAAATTCCAGTGCAGATTCTGCGCCAGATTCACCGTGAATCGCGAATACTTCGGCGGTATCCTGCCACCCTTGGTCCACTGCGCGGGGAGCGATACTTCGTCGAGCACGGCGATATCGACCTTGGTGCCGTCCTCACGGGTGAAGCTGCGGGTGCCGGAGTACTGCACGATCGTCGGGAGAATCATGCCGGGCTGTTTGTAGCGAGTCTTGGCGGTGACGAGCACCGCGTCGGGTTTCTGGAGCTTGCTGCCGGCCCGAATCAGCAACTCCTTGTCCGAGAGCTTGCGAACGATCCATGACTCGCTGATCACGTAGTAGTCGCCTTTGGCCGGCCGATATTCGGGCGGCACCATTTGTCCCGTTCCAAACCAGAAGGGAAGCTTGACCGAGCGATCCGCGCTCCAATCCACCGCCCTCACCTCGGCGGTCTGATTGTTATCGCCGAGGATGAAACTATGTCCGCGAAATACGGACTCGATCTGCTGCGCGCTGGCGTAATTCGTTTTTGCTGCGGGTTGAGCGTTGGCTGATGCGGCGGCAAAGCCGGCGGTGATCAGCGCGATTGCGAGCCAAAGATTTTTTCGATGAAGCATGATCCTCCACTCCTGCGGGTGCAGTTGCTCAGTGATGCGGCTGGGCGGATGGCTGCTGGGGTCGTGCGAGTTCCAGCAGGCGGATAACTTCGGCGTCCGCCAGTTGATGGAAATCAACGTAGAATTCGCCGATGCCGAAGAACGTCGCCGGCGTGCTCAAGCATACGATTTCGTCCACTTCGTCGCGAAGCGACGCCATCGTATCTTCCGGTCCGACCGGAACCGCGAGGACAACTTTCCTGGGCGCCTGCTGGCGGACTCCGCGCAGCGCGGCGCGGATCGATCCGCCGGTCGCGATTCCGTCGTCAACGACGATCACGGTGCGATCCTTCAGCTCGACGCGCGCGCGTCCGGCACGGTAGAGCTGGTTTCTCCGGTGGATTTCCTTGAGTTGGTCGCGAACCTCGCGTTCAAGATAGGCGCGCGAAACTCTGAGCACGCTCATCACTTCGGGATTGAGAATCGTCTCGGGATGATCGCCGTCCACCACCGCTCCGATGCCCAACTCCGGCTGCCCGGGCGCACCGAGCTTGCGAACGATTATTACGTCGAGGGGAGCGTTGAGCGCGCGGGCGACTTCGAATGCGACCGGCACGCCGCCGCGCGGCACGCCCAAAACGACGGGCTGCTGATCCTTGTATTTCAGCAGGCGCGCGGCGAGTTTGCGCCCGGCTTCGATGCGGTCGGCGAACACGATGTCCTCGTCGTCGTCGGGACAATCGGCCGGCGCTTCTTTCCCGGCCGCGCCGCCGGTCAGATATTTCGCAAACCAATCGCGCGCCAACCTCACGACTTCCTCGAGCGTTCCCGGCTCCTCGAACAGATGAGTCGCGCCCGGAACAATCTTCATCGCCTTCTCGCATCCCAGCCGTTCGAACGCCGCCTGGTTCATTTCGATAACCGGGCTGTCGTCGCCGCCGACGATGAGCAGCGTCGGCGCCTTCACCCGCGCAAGGCACTTCATCGCCAGGTCCGGGCGGCCGCCTCGCGAGACGACCGCTTTGATCGAGGAATCCCGCGATGCGGCGACCAGCGCGGCGGCGGCGCCGGTGCTCGCGCCGAAATATCCGACCGGATATTTCGCGAATTTCGCCTGCGCACGGAGCCATCTGGTCGCGTCGGCGAGGCGATGGCCGAGAAAATCGATATCGAAAACATTCTCGCGATCGACGGCCTCCTCCTCAGTCAGAAGATCGAAGAGCAGGGTGCCGATGCCCGCTTTGTGCAGCGCCTTGGCCACATAAGTATTGCGCGGACTCAGCCGGCTGCTTCCGCTTCCGTGGGCGAAGAGCACGATACCCTTGGCGCCTTGCGGTACGGTCAGCGTGCCTTCGAGCAGGATCGAATCGGAGGGAATCCTTGCCTGTTCACCTGGATGCTGTCGCTCCATAGTTATCTCCCCGTGCGCGGTTACTCCCGCGCGGCGCGCAGATGGTTGATGACGCCATCGACGCCGAAGATGTACCAGGCGTCCGCTTCGGCCATCTCCGCCTGGCGGCGGTTGGGCGCCACGCCCTCGAGCGTCACCACCGAGTTGCGGGTGCTGACCTTGATCGAGCCGGCGTCGACGAGGCGATCCTTTTCCAAAGCGATCGTGACCGCGGCGGTGATCTCGTCGTCGTTGTCGTCCTCGAAAGGCTTGACCTCGATCCCGTTTACGACGTCGCGAGTGCCCGGGACCCACCATGCGAGCAGTCCCGCCAGACGCTTGTGCGACAGGCTTTCGACCTGGCCATCGAGCGTCACGGCTCCGTCGGCGACTGCGATCTCGATATAGTCGCCCCGGTCATCGGCGGGCTGGGCGCCGGCTCCCACGCGAGGCTCTTCGGCAGTTTGAATCCTGCAATTAACGAAAGCTCCTTCCTCCAGCATCGCAGCCCGTACGTGATCCCGGATCGCGCCGTCACCCATCGGTTGCGCCGGAGCGACGCGGAGCCGGTCGATGATTCCCGTCGGGCCGCGAATCGACGCCGCCAGCTCCAGCGCGATCTTCTTGGCGGCGAGACTTTCGGTTTCGCCCTGTAGGACAAGGCTTCCGTCGGGTTGGCATTCGATCACAATCGGGTGGCGGCGAAGGCCGACGCGCGGATCGCGATCGAGAGCCGCGTGAACCTCGCGCACGATTTCCGCCGGTTCAAGCATCGAAACGCCTAGACCCCGGATGGATTGACCGGAGAATGCTGGCGCTGTGCGTCGGCCCACAGCTTCTTCAGATCCTTGGGAAGCTGGCTCATCACGTCCCACGCCTCGCCTTCCTGGCCGGTCGGGCTGCCGAGCAACTTCTGCAATCCCGCGAAAACGGCCGAGACCGCGCGCTGCGCTTCCTCATCGTCGGCGAGTCCGGCCATCCGGCGCACTTCCCAAATGAACTGCTCGCCGCCGACGCGGCGGACCTTGCGATCGGGATGCTCCAGCGACATCCACATCATCTTGAGGCGCTTGGGGAGTTGCGCGGCGACGTGCATCGCCTCCCGCGGCGTGATCCGATCGCGCAGTTCCTGGAAGACCGCGAAGGTAAGCCCCTCCGCGCGCCGCAAGTCACATCCGATGCGCTCCATCACATCTTTGAAGAATGCCTGGTCTTGCATGATGAACCTCTCCCTTGCGTGTTTTTCTAATCCGGCAGAGGACGGCACTTTTGCTGTACTTATCCTACCACCGGTGTTTCGATCCGGGGTAACCGGCAAACGGCCCCGATCGGGGCGCCGCTTGTGCCGCGGGTGACGCTAAAGGGCGATCATCCGGAGGCCTCGCCTGAATAATGGAGTAAGATGATAAATGGAGTCAGGGGGATCGTCCGCGAAAGCGCCCCTGACGGAAGTGCGAGAAGAAGAAGCGCATCACGCTCCGGCACTTCCCGAGTGAGAAAAAGCCGGCATCGGAGGGCGGAAAAATGAGTAACGAATCAAAGACTGACCGGACGGAAGGTAGCGAGATGCTTCGAGAATTGCTGACCCGGCTCCGGAAAGAAGCCCAGCAGAGAGTAAAAGATCTCCGAAAAGATCAGGAGCAAGAGCGCGAGCTGGAGCCCGAGGACGAGATCGAGTCGGCACGTGCGACCGGGGAGCTCGAAACTCACGCCGCACTGATCGCGCGCGCGGAAGAAAAGCTCAGGTACCTCGACGAAGCGTTCGGGCGGCTTGACGCAGGCAAGTACGGCCGCTGCCTCAAATGCGGCGGCGCAATTCCGATCGAGCGTCTGATGGCGATCCCCTTCGCCTCGTACTGCGTTGACTGCCAGCAAGCGCTCCATCGCGCCAGAGGCGGCTGGGGTGAAGGAACCACCATCGCGCCGTTCGATCAGCAATGGACCCTGCCCGAAGAAATGGAGGCCCCGACGGATCGCGTATATCAGTCCACCGATCCCGAGGAACAGTTGACGATCTCTTCTCCTGAACTACTCGCGCCAGAGAAGCCCGAGAAGCCAGCGAAGCGCCCGTCGTCGCGGACTAAGCGGACTCCCCGGCGGTGAGGGCGGCGCGGACAGCCGTCAATTCAATTAATGAAAATGGACGGAAGCTCAGTATATGTTCTTTCATAGAACTGATTTCTTGTGTTGAGTTATCGAGCGTTGTCTAGCTTGCTATTTATAATTCCCAAGGCTCCAGACTGGAGACGGTTTACTGATTTCCAGCTTATTGGCTACATCACCACTATATGGCGTAACGGTTTCACGCTTGGTTAAATCGCTAGACACGGCAATAGTGAGTTTTTTTAACGACGCTCCCGGTTTCAGATCCAATTTATTCAAATCAACATAGTAAGGTGCTAGTAACTCTGGAAACTCTATGTAGTAGCGTTTAGTTTTCAAATCGGCAACCGATGTCCAGGCAGTAACGTCGTTGCGAAGATCATCACCGGAACCATCCGCAAACGGCATCGCGGCAGCCATTGCGCGAATAGCAACGAATGTACGCATCCGAGCCAGAGTAGGGTCCGATTCCCTTGGGAGCTTATCTAAATAGTAACCGGCACGAGCAATTCTATCTTCGGAAGAATATGACCCCGGTAAAAAGACCGTTAAATTGTTTTTACCCTGAGCGTTAATATCGCGGTAGTACTGGCGAATCTTTTGCATATCGCCAAAATTATTTGCCGGGCTAATCGCTTCGTTGGTCATAACATTATATTGCCTGCCGTGATAGATTTTCAAAACTCCTTTTTCCCATTGAAGTACCGCTGTATCGCCGCTGGCATCGGTCAGCGACATTATCCCATTGTAGCCAATTCCGTTCGCCAGTTTAACAGGAACAGCTACCACATGAAGCTTTTCCATACCATCGATTGCTTCATTTACCGTGGCAAACATGCCCAATACATAATGCCCGAGAAAAAATACGCTAATATCGTTTTCCTTGGAGCGACGACCGCCATATTGCGCATAGCTGTCCAAATTAAACGACATCGATAATCCCTCGGCATTCATTCCATCAAGCGCACCACCGCCGGCTGTAGTAATAACAACGCTGCCGTATTTGGATGTCCATTTTATATCATTAGGACCCTTGGCAAGCGGATCTGCCGTAGTACCACCGGCTTGCCCATCCCATTCAATACCGGCAGGTAATACCCATAACTCATGATTAAAGGCACGATCGTAATCAAAGGTACGTGCGGTAAAAACATTACCGTTCAGACCTTCATAGGTAATCCGGGTACAGGCCCAAGCCTGGTTAACTGCTCCGGCGGAGATGGCAGCGCAGACAGCCGCCAATTTAACTAATGAAAAAGGACGGAAGTTCAGGATGCGGTGTTTCATAGAACTAAGTTCCTGTGTTTTGTGTTGCGTGTTGAGTTATCCGTTAATTGGTGGGGTTAAAGGTAGATCACCTGAAACCACGCCGAGGGCGGGTAGTTGGTATTCTCGAAAATGGTTCCCGTGATGGCGCTGAATCGCTAGCCGTTGCGCTTGCCGCGGTCCGGGTTCTTGCAGACCCAGTGAAATGGGCGCGCCTTCAATTCATATATGCGTTCGCTCTTATCGCATCGCGGGCAAGGGAACAAGCGCTAAAAGGTCCGCGCTCCCCTTTGGCAGACCCGATTGCAGCAATTCCTTCGTGCAAGAAGGACGCTCAGCGCGCGCAACGGTTCTGCGACGTAAGCGGCGCGGCTACCGTTGCCAGAGGATCTCGGCGGCTTCGAGCGGCGCCGACACGCCGTCGCAGAAGGGCACGATCCGCGGCGTGTAATCCGCGGCAGGCCGCACCGCCGGCGTCAGCGCCGTGAATACAAACCCGTTTACCGCACCCACCAGCGGGGCGCCTCGCGTCATCGGCACGCGCACCGGCTCGCCGCCGGGCGACTCGGCGTACAGCTCGACGCGCACCGCATCCGGCTCGATTTCATCCAGATAAACCTGCACCGAAATCGCGTGCCCAGCGGCGGAAGTCTCGACGGCGGCCGAGCCGAAATGAATCGCCGCCCAATGGCGTTCGAGCCGCGTGCGCCATTGGACGATTTCCGCCGCCCGCGCGCCGCCGCTGGCCGTGCGCTCGCGCCATGCCGCCGCCATCGGCAGATAGTACCTGTCGGTGTATTCGCGGATCGCGCGGTTGGACGAAAACTGCGGCGTCAAGCGCGCCATGCTCGCGCGCATCATCGCAATCCACGCGGCCGGGATTCCCCGTTCGTCGCGATCGTAAAACTTGGGAATAACCCCGCGCTCGAGCAGGGCGTAGAGGTCCTCGGCCTCGGTGGCGTCCCAAGCCGGATCGTCGCCGTGCTCCATGCCGTCGCCCAGCGCCCATCCGACTTCGGGGGTATAGGCCTCCGCCCACCATCCGTCCAGCTCCGAAAGATTCAGGCCGCCGTTGACCAGCACCTTCATTCCGCTGGTGCCGCACGCCTCCCATGGCCGGCGGGGGGTATTGACCCATAGATCAACGCCCTGCACCAGATGTTCGGCGAGCAGGAGATCGTAATCCGCGAGGAACACCGCATGGCCGCGCACGTCGGGCCGTTTGACGAATTGGACCCATTGCTTGACCATCGCCTTGCCCGCCTCGTCGGCGGGATGCGCCTTGCCGGCGATCACGAGCTGCACGGGACAGCGTGAATTGGCGAGTATCCGCGCAAGCCGCTCGGGATCGTGCAGCAGCAGATTGGGCCGTTTGTAAGTGGTGAAGCGGCGGGCAAACCCGATCGTAAGCGTGTTGGGATCGAAGATATTGCGCGCCCACTCGATCTCCGGCATCGCCCTGCCCTCCGCCGCCTGCTGGCGCGCAAACTGCCCGCGGACGAACTCGACCAGCGCCGCGCGGTTTTCGGCGCGCATTGCCCACAGCCGATCGTCCGGGCAGGCATAGAGCTTGTCCCCCAGCCCCTCCAACGTTTGGGTCCATCGCACCTGGCCGCAGACCTCAGTCCACAGCCGGTCGGCATAAATCGAATCCCAAGTGGGGGTATGGACGCCATTGGTCACGTGACCGACCGGGACTTCCGCCACCGGCCAGCGAGAGAACAGGTCCTTGAAAATTTCCCGGCTGACGGCGCCATGCAGCCGGCTGACGGCGTTGATTGCTCCGCTGCCGCGGATGGCCAGATACGCCATGTTGAAGGGTTCGGTGGGATCGCGCGGATTCATCCGGCCCAGTTCGAGCACCCGCTCGAGCTTGACACCCGGCATCCTTCTGGCGATGAACCGCTCCAGAAACCGCCCGATTAGCGCCGGCTCGAACCGATCGAACCCCGCGGCCACTGGAGTGTGGGTGGTGAACAGATTGCCCGCGCGCGTCGCCGCGAGCGCCACTTCGAACGGCTGGCCCGTGTCCTCCATGAAGCAGGCGGCGCGCTCCAGCACCGCGAACGCCGCGTGGCCTTCGTTGAGATGGCAAACTTCGGGATTCAGCCCGAGGCGCCGCAGCAGGCGCCATCCGCCGATTCCCAACAGCACCTCCTGCATCAGCCGTAATTCCGGGCCGCCGCCGTAAAGCTCGCCGGTGATGCCGCGGAAGTACGGCAGGTTGGCGGGATCGTTGGCATCGAGCAAATAAAGCTTCGCGCGGCCGACCCGCGCCTCCCACGCGCGCACCCAGACCTTGTAGCCGGGAAAATTAAATTCGATGCGCACCGCCTCGCCGTTGCGATCGCGCGCCGGCGAGATCGGCAGTTGGTCCGGCGCGTTGTAAGAATAGAGCGCCTGCTGATTGCCGTCGGCGTCAATCGATTGGCGGAAGTATCCCTGTTGGTAGAGCAGCCCGACCCCGACGACCGGAACGTTCAGATTGCTGGCCGCCTTGAGCAAATCGCCCGCGACGTTGCCCAAGCCGCCCGAATAGATCGGCAGCGCCTCGCTAAGCCCAAACTCCATGCTGAAATAGGCGACGCCACCCAGCTCCGAACCGGAATGCGCGCTATGGAACCAGCCGGGCGACCGCGCGTACTCCCGCCGCGCCATCACAATCTCTTCGACTCGCCCGCGGAATGCGGCATCGGCCGACAGCTCTTTGAGCCGGTTCGCGGAAATGGAATGGAGCACCAGCCACGCATTGCGCGTCAGGCCAAAGAGTTCCGCATCGAGGCGGCACCAAATGTCATCGGTCGAATGGTCCCAGGCCAGCCGCAAATCGAGCGCAAGTTCGCGAAGCTGCGCCCTAAAACTCTGCTCCGCCGCAGGCGCTACCGCCGAATTTTGTTCGGGCGAATTGCTCATTGGTCTCCGAAAATCAGTTGATGCGCATGGCGCGCGATCATCAGGTTCTCATTGGTTGGTATCACCCGGAGCACGCATCGGCTACCCGCGGCGCTGATTGTATCCTCGTGCGCGGTGTTGCGGCGCTCATCGAGCACGATTCCCAAATGTTCCAGTCCGCGGCATGCCGCCGCGCGAATCGCCGCCGCCCGCTCGCCGATCCCGCCGGTGAACACGAGCAGGTCAAGTCCGCCCAGGACTGCGGCGAGAGCGCCGATCGACTTTCGCAATTGGTAACAGAACATCTCAATCGCTTGCGCTGCGTGGGGATTGGCCGCGCTCGCGTCGAGCAGCGTCTTCATGTCCGCGCTGAGATCCGACACCCCGAAAAGACCCGCCTCGAAATTGACCAGCCGTTCGAGGCGATCCGCATCGTAATGCTTCTCCTTCATCAAATAGATGAGCACGCCCGGATCGAGATCGCCCGTCCGCGTGCCCATCATAAAGCCGCCCGCCGGAGTAAATCCCATCGTCGTGTCGATCGGCCGCCCTTCCAGCACCGCCGCCATGCTCGCGCCGTTGCCCAGATGGGCGATTATCAGGCGCGATGGGGGCGGCGCGCCGATCGTCCGCATGATGAACTCATACGAGATTCCATGAAAGCCGTAACGGCGCAGGCCTTCATCCCAATATTCACGCGCAATCGGCAGGCGCTCGGCGATTTCGGGCATCCGCCGATGAAACGCCGTGTCGAAGCATGCCACCTGCGGCAGCGCAGGGTAGTGCGCCGCGGCGGCCTCTATCCCCTCGATCCCGGCCGGTAGATGCAGCGGCGCGAACGGAACCAGGCGCTTCAAGTCGGCGACGAGCGCGGCCGTCACGCGCTCGGGCGCGATGTGATTGAGACCGCCATGGACGATTCGATGGCCGATGGCGCCGGGCCGTGGCAGCCCAAGGCGATCGACTTCTTCCAGGAGCGCGGTCAAGGGCGGCTTGCCGAGCGCGGGCGCTGACTCGGTGAGTATCCTGCTCCGGCCGTCCCGGATCCAAAGACGCCCGCCGGTTTGATCGATACCTTCCGCCGCTCCCGCGGCAAGCAGTTCTTCGCCACCTCGTCCAAGCCGATAGAGGGCGAGCTTGCATGACGACGAGCCGGCGTTTACGCAGAGTATGACTTGGCTGGTGTCCAAGCGTGGGAGTCCTTATGCCGATGCGCGTGCGTGCTGAAACCCCATCAAGCCGCCGGCCGCCATCGTGCCGCTGCCATCAATACGGCCATTTCCAATCGGTGATTTCGGGCTGATCGATTCCATGCTCCATGGCGTAGTCGAGATGCTCGCAAATCTGATCCTTGAGCCAATCCTTGAGGTGCGCGCCCGCGGAATGAAGTTTCGGCACGCGATCGATAACGTCGATCGCGAGATTGAAACGGTCCGTCTGGTTGTGGATCGCAAGTTGCAACGGCGTGTTGACGCTGCCGAACTCCTTGTAGCCGCGCACGTGCAGGTTGACATGATTGGTCCTGCGGTACGCCAGCTTGTGAATCAGCCAGGGATAGCCGTGGAAGTTGAAAATTACCGGCTTGTCCGCCGTGAACAAGCTGTCGAAGTCGCGATCGGTGAGGCCGTGCGGATGCTCGGTGTCGGGCTGGAGCTTGAACAGGTCCACCACGTTGACGAAGCGAACCTTGAGGCCGGGGAATTTGTCGCGCAGGATCGCGGTCGCCGCCAGCGCCTCGATCGTCGCGATGTCGCCCGCGCTGGCCATCACAACGTCCGGCTCGCCGCCCTGATCGTTGCTGGCCCAGTCCCACATCCCGATGCCCTTGGTGCAATGCACCGCGGCCGACTCGATATCGAGATACTGGAGATGCGGCTGTTTGTCGGCCACGATCACGTTGATGTAGTCGGTGCTGCGCAGGCAATGATCTGCCACGCTCAGCAGGCAGTTGGCGTCCGGCGGCAGGTAGATGCGCGTCACGCGTGGACTCTTGTTGGTGATCACGTCGATGAATCCGGGATCCTGATGGGTGAAGCCGTTATGATCCTGGCGCCAGACGGTGGAGCTGATGAGTATGTTCAGAGAGGAAACCGGCGCCCGCCATGAAACCTCGGTGCGGGCCTTCTCGAGCCATTTGGCGTGCTGGTTCACCATCGAGTCCACCACGTGCGCGAACGCCTCGTAGGTGTTGAACAGAACGTGGCGTCCGGTGAGGATGTAGCCTTCCATCCAGCCCTCGAGCGTATGCTCGCTCAGCATCTCCATCACGCGCCCGTCGCGAGACAGTTCACCGCCGTCGGCGTCCTCGGGCTTCATTTCCGCCAGCCAGGTTTTTCCTGTTGCCTCATAGATCGCCTGCAGGCGGTTGGAGGCGGTTTCATCGGGACCGAAAACCCGGAAGTTCGACATGTTGATCCGCATCACGTCGCGGATGAACTGTCCTAGAACATAGGTGCTGCCGGCCTCGGACTTTCCATGTCCGGCGACTTCGACCGCGTGAGCGCGGAAATCGGGCATCCGTAGTGGCTCGCGCATCAACCCGCCGTTGGCGTGCGGATTGGCGCTCATCCGCTGCGTTCCGGCGGGGGCTAGCGCGCTGAGTTCCGAGATCGGGGCGCCGGTGGAGTCGAACAGCTCGGCGGGCCGGTAGCTGCGCATCCATTGTTCGAGCAGCCTGAGATGCGCGGGATTCGAGACGACATCCAGTATCGGCGCCTGATGCGCGCGCCAGAAGCCCTCGACGCGATGGCCGTCCACTTCCCTGGGCCCGGTCCATCCCTTCGGCGTACGCAGAATTATCATCGGCCAGCGGGGCCGGCGCGCCACGCCGTGTCGGCGCGCATCCTCCTGGATCGAGCGAATCTCGACGATACAATCCTCCAGCGCCGCCGCCATCCGCTGATGCATCGCCGGCGGGTCGTCGCCTTCCACCGTGAAAGGTTTGTAACCGTAACCGATAAAGAGATTTTCCAGCTCCTCGCGCGGGATGCGCGAGAGAATCGTGGGGTTGGCTATCTTGTAGCCGTTCAGGTGCAGAATCGGGAGAACCGCGCCGTCGCGGATCGGATTGAGGAACTTGTTCGAATGCCATGAGGTCGCGAGCGGACCGGTCTCCGCTTCTCCGTCGCCCACCACCGCGGCGACGATTAAATCGGGATTGTCGAACGCCGCGCCGAAGGCGTGGGAAAGGCTGTAGCCCAACTCGCCGCCTTCGTGGATCGAGCCGGGAGTTTCCGGGGTGCAATGGCTTCCGATTCCGCCGGGAAACGAAAACAGCTTGAAAAAGCGCTTCATTCCCTCTTCGTCCCGGCTGCGATCGGGATAAACTTCCGAGTAAACCCCTTCGAGATAAGCGTTGGCGAGCACCGCCGGCGCGCCGTGGCCGGGGCCGGAGATATAAAGAACGTTCAGGCCGTGCTTTTTGATCACCCGGTTCAGGTGCACCCATACAAACGACTGGCCCGGATCGGAGCCCCAATGGCCGAGAACGCGGCGCTTGATGTGTTCGGGCTTGAGCGGCTGCTTGAGCAGGGGGTTGTCGCGCAAGTAGAGCATCCCGACCGAGAGATAGTTGGCCGCCCGCCAATAGGCGTCGATCAGCGCGGCGTCCTCGTCAGAGAGTACAGCAGGCATGGCTCACCTCGATCGCGTGAAGCCGGGATGCGGCGATCCGGAAACCGGCGGTGAGAAGAAATCTTCCCACTACCATCGGCCGGTTGCCAGCGCAAAAATCCGCCGCGCCGCCGTCACAAGGGCGTCACGCTTGCTTCAGGCGTTTGGACGGTTCGCCACGGTTTATGTACTCTCGCGCGAGGGAGTCTCCAATGAGCACGCGCAAATGGAATTACACCAAGGGCCTGCACGACCTTGGCAACGGATGCTACGCGTACCTGCAGCCCGACGGCGGATGGGGTTGGAGCAACGCCGGCCTGGTCGCCGACGGGGGAGAGTCGATCCTGGTCGACACGCTGTTCGATCTGAAGCTCACCCGCGAGATGCTCGACACGATGCGCCGGGCGGAGCCGAACGCCGCGGCGCGCATCGGCACGCTGGTCAACACGCACGCCAACGGCGATCACTGCTTCGGCAACGAGCTGGTCACCGGCGCTGAGATCATCGCGTCGAAAGCGTGCGCCGAGGAAATGGCTCACGACGGCGGCGCCGCCCCGCTCGCCTATATGAAGCGCAACGCGAGCGCGATCGGAGAGGCGGGAAAATTCTTTGCCGAGATCTTCGCGCCGTTCGACTTCGAGGGCATCAACCTCGCGATGCCGACGCGGACGTTCGAGCGTCGTTTGGACCTGCGCGTCGGCAGCAAGACCGTCCGTCTCATCGAAGCCGGTCCGGCGCACACGCGCGGCGACGTGCTCGCGCAGGTGGTCGAGGATCGGGTCATGTACACCGGCGACATCCTGTTCATCGAGGGCCATCCGATAATATGGGCCGGGCCGGTGCGCAACTGGATCGCTGCGTGCCAGCTCATCCTCGACTCAGACGTCGAGGTCATCGTTCCGGGCCACGGGCCGATCACCGACAAGAAAGGCGCCGCTGCGCTGAAGGGCTATTTCGAATACATCGAGCGGGAGGCACGGCGCCGCTACGACGCGGGCATGACGGTGCTGGACGCCGCGCGAGACATCTCGATCGCCGACTACTCGTCCTGGGGCGACGCCGAGCGCATCGCCGTGAACATCGCATCGCTGTACCGGGAGTTCTCCGCCGGCAAAGTTACCTCGACCGTCGTCGAGCTGTTCGCAATGATGGCGCAACTCCGGCGCGACCGCCGCAAGTGACGTTTAATCGGGCGAAGGCTCGAGCGTGCGATCGATCGGTGCGTCTTTAGCCGCTTGTCCGGAGATTTGCTAGGCTAGTCACGATGGGCGAAACATTCCATTCGAAGCCGGCTTCCTTCAACACCGGTAGCCAGGCGGATCGCAGCCGAATCGTCATCGTCCTCCTGATTGACGGACTTTCAGAAGCGATGCTCGATTCGGTCGCGACTCCCAATTTTGCCAGGATTCGGACCGAAGGCGTGTGGACCCATCGCTTGACGCCGGTCTTTCCTTCGATATCCGAGCCGAATTGGGTTTCAGCTTCCACGGGCTGCTGGCCCGAAAATCATGGCGTGGTCAGCGCCCAGTTCATCGATCCCCGCATGGGGCTGTTCAATCATGACGTCGATGCGGACTGGCTCGCCGGGGGCGAACTCCTGCATCAGGTCGCCGAGCGCCAAGGGGTCAGGACGGCCGCGCTCGGATGGTTTGGGCGATACTCGAGGAGTCGCGGAGCACTGGCGACTTATGTATCGCCTGAGCGGAAGGTGCCGTGGCAACTCTCGGAGTATGCCAGTGAGCCGAAACGGACGGATGAGATCATCCGCTATCTGGAAATGCCCGCAGATCGGCGGCCGCGCCTGATCCTCGGTTACTTCGCTCAGCCGGACGAGGTAGTTCATAGCGACGGGCTCCATTCTGAGAGCGCGCGCGAAGCGATCATCAGGGCCGACAGCGAAGTGGGCAGGCTGCTGGAGACGATCGATCGACTCCCTTACCGGGACCAGGTCACGTTGTTCATCATGTCGGACCATGGCCATCTCCCAGTCACGCACCTCATCAATGTTCGGCGAATCCTGAACCGTCATGGTATTCGCGGACGCGATGTAAGCATCGGGACTACGAGTTTCATTTACTTTGACGACAAGTCGCAGGTCGATCGCGCTTGCCATGCGCTCGCCGCCTACCGCGAGTTCGACGTACTTCGCCGCGATAATCAGCCGGATTTCGCGCAACTCGGGCAAAGCGACCGGGTAGGCGACCTGATTCTTTCGGCGCATCAGGGTTACTACATGGTCGACCCCGATCTCGCGCCCTGGTACCTGAGACCACTGGCGAGCATTTGGCCGCGACATCTATCCGAGTCCCTTTATGGGTGTCGGATTAGTATCGGCCCACGGCTACCCACCCGACACGCCGGGTATCCATGGGATTCTCTACGGCTGGGGGAGCGGACTCCCGCGCGGCCGTGAGATCAAGGGCGCGCGGATGATCGATGTTCATCCAACTGTGACCCGTTTTCTGGGAATCGAGCCTGGACGCCCGGTCGACGGCGTCCCGCTTGAGTTTTAGACGCCGATTCCCCGCGGCCCGTCGCTCACCCGATCCCGTCCGTGATGCCGAGGTACCGGTTGAAGATCCATACCATCCACGGATGCACGAACAGCCAGCGGCGCGGCCATAGCGGGGAGTGACATTCCGCCGCTGGCAGTTTGCCGTCGAGGATGTCGGTAACCGCGGCAGCCGCGTGCGTAGCGAGCGTGTCGAGGATTCGATCCCCGAGCTCGGGCGAGGCCGCGCCCGGCGCTCCGGCATAGGTCTCGGCCCGAAAGAAACGCAAGCCGTCGCGAATTTCCCTGATCATGCTGAAAATTCCTGCGAGGCCACCGGAATCGGCGCCCGGTAGCGGCTCGCCGCGCTCGGCAAGCCAGCCGTTCACTGTCCGCCGCGGCAACCGCGCGTAGTCGCGGTCGACCCAGTCAGGATGGAGCGCGAGCAGTTGCGCGGTCTCCACCAGGCCCGCGTGAATATCGCCAACCAGATCCTCGCGATTGACGCCCGGCAAACCGCCGAGCACGTCGTCCAGCTCCGAGCCGCCGCCGGTTAGCCGGCTCAGCATCACGGAAAAGACCGATACCATGCGGATGCTGCGCTCGCGGCTGATCCGGTCACAGGCGGTTTCGATCGCGAGGAAGTGGCGCGGGCTGCCGTGAAAGTTCGACACCAGCACATCGCGAAACCCCTGCGCCGCGAGCGAGCGGCCGAGGTCCTCGAGCACCGCGATCGTTGTGGACGGGCGAAAGAAGAGCGAGCCGGGATGAGGGACGACGTCGGTTGCGGTGTAAATGAAGGGCAGTTTGAGGAACGTGCGCCCGCGATGGCGTTCGGGCAGCATCGGCAGGATCCGCTCCGCCAGACCCTCGCCTTCCAGCGCGTCGGCGCCCAGCGGCAGATGGGGGCCGTGAACTTCGATCGGCGAGCACGTAACCAGCACAACGCATCGATCGCGATCGAGTTCGTCGAAACGCCGTTTCGTCAGCGTCTCCCAACGCAACAGCTTGATATCGCCGTTCGCCTCCGCCATGTGTCTCTCTCCGGTCGAGCAGGATCAGGATCCGTGTCCGCTCTCGGGACGGTTAAAGATCTTGGCTACGATCGGCGGAGTGTATGTCGCGGGACGCTTTTGGACAAGTTGGCGATCGGGGCGTCGAAGTACTGCAAGTCGCAAAACGCTGCTAATGTCGCACTGCTGCCTGTGGCAGCGCAGGTAGGAAATTCGCGCAATGGCAAGGGGATCGGATGTGTCATCTCGTCGGCGGAATTTAGGGGTTTCAGCCACCGTGCTGGTGGTCGCCACGGCAGCCGTGGCCGCTGCCTACTTTTGGCTGTGGGGGCAAGCGGTCACAAATAGCCTGGTGGTCTCCGGCAACATCGAGGCGCACGAAAGCGTGCTCAGCTTCAAGACCGTGCAGTCGCGGATCATCGAGCTTCCGTTTGACGAGGGGCAGTGGGTCAAACCGGCACTCTGCTGGCGCGACTGGAGGACCACGACTACCGGCAGCAGGTTGCGGTGGACGAGGCGACGCTATCGGTCCAGCAACGCCAGCTCGCTCTCGCTTTGCGCAATCTCGAAGCCGCCAAGCGTACGGTGGCCAGCGATCAGGCCGATCTTTGGCAGAAGACCATAGACGATCAACGCGACCAAGAGCTTTGGAAACAGAATGTAATCCCCACTCAGACTCGCGATCTGGCGGATACCGCGCTTAAGCAATCGCAGGCCGCGCTGCTGCGCGACCAGGCTCTGCAAGCGGCGGCCGAGGAAAGCGTCAGCGTCGCGCAGGCCAGCATCAGGAACGCGCAGGAGAGCCTGACGCTCGCCAAGATCATCCTTGGGTACACAACCTTATACGCTCCCTTCTCGGGCGTCATTTTGGTGCGAAATGCGGAACTGGGTGAAAACATGCAGCCGGGGACGCCGGTGTTCACCCTGGCTGACCTCGACCACGTGTGGCTGCGCGCCTATATCAACGAAACCGATATCGGCCGCGTTCGCTTCGGGCAGGCGGCGCTGATCACGACCGACAGCTATCCGGGGCACAAGTACCTCGGCCGCATCTCGATGATCTCGCAAAACGCCGAGTTCACCCCCAAGAGCGTCGAGACCCACGCCGAGCGCGTGACTCTGGTCTACCGAATCAAGATCGACATCGAGAACCAGAGCCACGAGCTCAAGCCGGGGATGCCGGCCGACGCCACCATCGAACTGAGTCCGCCGGGGTCGCCATGAGCGACGAAATCGTACGAGGTCAGCGGATTGACGAAGCGCTTCGCCGACGTGGTCGCCGTCGACAATCTGAGCTTCAACGCGCGCAAAGGGGAAATCCTCGGATTGGTAGGCCCCGACGGCGCCGGGAAAACGACGACCCTGCGCATTCTGGCGGGGGTTCTATCCGCCGATGCCGGCGCCGCTCTTGTCGCGGGGCAGGATGTTATCCGCCAGCCGGAAGTCGTGAAGAGCCGGATCAGTTATATGCCCCAGCAGTTCGGCCTCTATGAGGATCTGACTGTCAGCGAGAACATCCGCTTTTACGCTGACGTCTTCGAAGTCAGCGGGGCAGAGCGGCGGCAACGAGAGCAGCAGTTGCTCGAAGCGTCGGGCATGAGCCGGTTTCGAGACCGTCTGGCCGGCCAGCTCTCCGGAGGCATGAAACGCAAGCTTGGCATTGCCTGTGCCCTGATCCACACGCCGCAACTGCTGCTGCTCGATGAGCCCACTACCGGGGTCGATCCGGTCTCGCGCCGTGAGCTTTGGAGCATCCTTTACTCGCTGGTCTTCGAGGGGGTAACGGTGCTGGTCTCGACCGCCTATCTCGATGAGGCCGAGCGCTGCCACCGGCTGCTGCTGATGCATCAGGGCCGCCGTCTCTTCTTTGGCGCCCCCGACGAGCTTAAGAACATGCTGCCCGGTGCGGTCTTTTCGATCAGCTCGCCCGATCCCCAGGCGCTCCAATCGGCCGCCGCCGGCGAGCAGGGTGTGTTGAGCGCGATGGCCATGGGCGACGCGCTCCATGTGGTGGTCGATGATCCCGATCGCCGCCTTGCGCAATTGCGCGCCGGGTTTGAACGCGCGGGAGTCCCGTTCGGCGAGCCGCGCCGCGTACCGGCGAGCGTCGAGGACGTTTTTATTTACGTCATCTCGCAGCAAGCAACGGAACAAGGCCCGTGAGCAATGAACGACGCACCGTCGATCGTGGTCGATAAGCTGGTGAAGCGGTTCGGCGGCTTCACCGCCGTCAACCAGGTCAGCTTTCAAATCCGCTCCGGCGAGATTTTCGGACTGCTGGGGCCCAACGGATCGGGAAAATCCACCACCATACGCATGCTCTGCGGCCTCCTGACTCCGAGCTCAGGGTCCGCCACGGTGGTTGGCTTTGACGCGGCACGCCAGGCTGAAGAGACCCGCCGGCACGTCGGGTACATGTCGCAAAAGTTTTCTCTCTACAATGATCTGACCGCGATCGAGAACCTTGAATTCTTCGGCGGCCTTTACGGGGTCAAGGGGCACGCGCTCGACGAGCGCATCGCCTGGGCAATCAAAATGTCCGGGCTCGCAGGCAGCGAGCAATTGCTGACGGGCGAGCTGTCAGGCGGCTGGAAACAGCGACTTGCTTTGGGCTGCGCCGTGCTGCACCGCCCGCAAGTGCTGTTTCTCGACGAACCGACCGCCGGAGTCGATCCGCTTTCGCGCCGTCAGTTCTGGGAGCTGATTCACCAGATGTCGCGCGAAGGAGTCACGATCCTGGTGACCACCCACTACATGGACGAGGCGGAATACTGCAACCGGCTGGCCTTGATAAACGAGGCCCGGATAGTGGAGATGGGAACCCCAACGGAAATCAAGCAGACCGCGATAAAAGGCGATTTGTTGTTGATCGAATGCAGTCCGCTCGGTGGCGGACTCGCGGCCATCAAGCAGGCGCCCGGCGTGATCGACGCCTCGGTCTTCGGCGCCGCCCTGCATGTAGTAGTCAGCGCCGGGCGGCAGCCTGTAACCGAACTCCCCGCCTTCCTGGCGGCTCATGGCGTCCGAGTGGCGCGAATCGAGTTCATCCGCCCATCACTCGAGGACGCCTTTGTCTCGCTTACCGGAAGCCGGCCTCTCAGCAGTGAGCCTTCCCAATGAATCTGCGGCGAACAGCGGCCATGAGCCGCAAGGAATTCATCCAGATTCGGCGCGATCCGCGCAGCCTCATCATTGCGCTCTTCCTGCCCCTGATTCAGATCCTGTTGCTTGGTTACGGGGCGCGGCTCGATGCCAACCATATACCGGTGTATGTCTTCGACCAGGAAGGCAGCCAGGACAGTCAGGCTCTGCTTAAGGCATTTCAAGCCTCGCCTTACTTCGATGTCGTCAAGGTGGCTAAGAACTATCACGCCCTCGTTAAAGCTATCGATGCCGATCAATGCAAGCTCGGAATTGTGATCCCATGGGACTTCTCCAAGCGTCTTGACGATGCCGGCCGAACCAGTGTCCAAGCTATAGTTGACGGGACCGACAACAATAGCGCCCAGCTCGCCGAGGGTTATGCGCAAGCGGTGGTTGGGACCTATGCCAGCAACGTGCAGCTTGACTGGTTCGCACGTTATGGCCTTTCCCAGCAGGCAACCAGCCCACTGAGCGTGGACTACCGCACCTGGTTCAACGAGGATCTGGAAAGCAAGAATTTCATCATACCCGGAACTGTTGCGCTGGTGATGGCGCTGATGGGCGCTTTGCTGTCATCGCTTACCATCGCGCGCGAGTGGGAACGGGGCACCATGGAGCAGCTGATCGCCACTCCGGTAACGGCGCTGGAGATAATGGTGGGAAAGCTGATTCCCTATCTGGTTATAGGATTGATCGACGCCGCCCTCTGCGCGGTCTTCGCGGTCGGCTGGTTTGCGGTGCCCTTCCGCGGCGGATTGTGGGCGTTCTTTCTCGCCACAACCTTGTTCCTGATTGTGATTCTTGGCATCGGCTACATGATCTCGGTTGCGACCAAGAACCAGCTCGGCGCAAGCCAATACGCTCTGCTGGTCACGATGCTGCCTACCGCGATGCTATCGGGCTTCGCCTTTCCTATAGACCAGATGCCAGCGCCCATACGAGCTATCAGCTACCTGGTTTATAGCCGCTATTACGTGAGCGCCCTCAAACGAATTTTTCTCAGCAGCGCGCGTATTAGGGATCTTGTTCCGGAGCTCGTGGCAATGAGCATCTATGCGGTGGTGGTCGGCTTTTTTGCCACGCGCGCGTTTCGCAAAAGGCTGCAGTAGAGAAAGACCATGTTCGACCGCATCTGGCGCATGATCGTAAAGGAGTTCCGCCAGCTAAGACGCGACAAATATGCACGTTTCTGGCTGACCGTGCCGCCGATCCTTCAGATGCTCATCTACGGCTATGCCGCCACATTTGAGGTGAACCACCTCCAGATCGCGGTGATTGACTTTGACCATAGCCAGGAAAGCCGTGACCTCTTGAGCCGCTTCGAGTTTACCGGCCGGTTTGAAGTCGCGGAGACCCTTCCGAACGAGCAAGCATTGAAATCGCTCATCGGCCGCAGCGATATCCCGATGGCGCTCGAAATCGAGCCGGGATTCGCGGAACTCCTGCGCAAGGGACAGACCGCGCATCTACAGGTCATCGTCGACGGCACCAATTCCAACACGGCCCTCATCGCCGTCGGATACATCAACCAGATCGCTGATCAATTCGCTTTAGACTACGCGGGCAACCGGCTCAATCAGATGATGCCCGTGATCGCTGCAACCGTTCCGCAGATAAGCCTCGAGCAACGCCCGTGGTACAACCCCGACCTCAACAGCCAATGGTTTTTCGTCCCGGGAGTTATCGGCAGCATCACGCTTATGATGGTGGTGAACCTGACCGCGTTCGCGATCGTTCGCGAGCGCGAGATCGGCACGCTGGAACAGGTCATGGTCACTCCGATCAGGCCCTTCGAGTTGATCCTCGGCAAGACCATTCCTTTTTTCCTGGTAGGCCTGGCGGACGTGGTGCTCGTCGCGGTCGTCGGAACCCTCTGGTTCCAGGTGCCCTTTCGCGGTAACCCGCTGGTGCTGCTGCTGGGCGTCGTTCTGTTCCTTCTGAGCACCTTGGGGGTGGGCCTGCTCATCTCCACACTCTCATCGACCCAGCAGCAGGCATTCGCCTCGGGGTTCTTCTTCCTCAACCCGGCTTTCACGCTCTCGGGCTTCGCCTTCCCGATCACGAGCATGCCCAAGGCCATGCAGATGATCACCTACCTCGACCCACTACGATATTTTCTGGTTATCTTGCGTGGCACTTTCCTGAAGGGCGTGGGTCTCAGTGTCCTGTGGCCCCAGATGCTGGCGCTCGCGCTGCTGACCTCGATTCTGCTGCTGGTAAGCGTGGCTCGCTTCCGCAAGTCCATCGACTAAGGAACGGCGACGACGGGCTCGACGACTTCGCGCGCGTCCGCAAGCGGCGAGCGTTTTCACGCCGGTGGAAGTTTTGAGTATGATTCCTTGCGGCGCGGAACTGACGCGGTTGGCGTGCGCCGCGCCTTAAGCCAATCGGTTGACCGGCGATCGAGACACGACGATGCTGATGCGGAATTGAGGATTGTAACTGCGTGAAGAGCGCCGCGACATTGCGGAGGACGACATGAGCCGCGTAGCGCCGATTTCAGAAGCTCAAGCCGACCCGGCCGCGCGCGAGGAGTTGCAACGCCAGCGCCTCGCGCACGGGCGCGTGACCAACATGAAGCTCACCCTGGCGCACTCGCCGATTGCTCTGGAGGCGCTGATGCGGTGGTATCCGCTGCATGACGCGGTCGCGCGCTTCCTCGGCGAACGCGCGACGATGCTTTTCGTCCACGCGATCTCGGCCCAGACCGATTGCCTTATCTGTTCCACGTTCTTCCGCCGCCTGCTCATCGAAGCCGGCGAAGACCCCGATTCGCTGAAGCTCAACGAGACCGAGCGCGCGGTGGTTGACTACGGCCGCCAGCTTGTCGTAGACGCCAATCGCGTGAGCGACGAGCTCTACGCGCGGCTTGCGAGTTTTCTTAAGCCCGCGCAGATCGTCGAGCTTACGGCGTTCGGCGCAATCATGATCGCGACCAACGTCTTCAACAACGCGCTGCACGTCGATCTGGACGAATATCTCGAGCCGTTTCAGCGCAAGGATTCCCCCGCCGGCGGCTGAACGGCCCCACCCGGCGCATCATTCGGGAGAGCATCGTGTACGACGACCTTCGAGACAAAGTGGCGCTGATTACCGGGGCGGCTCACGGTCAGGGTCGGGCCTGCGCCATCGCGCTCGCCCGCGAGGGTGTTCACATCGCTGCGCTGGACGTGGCCAGCCAGCTGCCTTACCCCGGTTACGCGCTCGGAACCGCGCACGAGCTGGACTCCGTTGCGGCCGAGATTCGCAGCCTCGGCGTGCGCGCTCATCCGCTCGTCGCCGACGTGCGCGACGGCCGGGCCGTAGCCGCCGCGGTAGGGGAAGCGATCGAGACTTTCGGACGAATTGACATCCTCTTCAACAACGCGGGCATCTGCGCCTATGGGCTCGCTCAAGAGCTCAGCGAGGAAGCCTGGGACGCGATGTTGGACATCAATCTGAAGGGCGCGTGGCTGGTGGCGAAGAGCGTGATTCCGGGGATGATTTCCCGCCAGTCGGGCGTGATCATCAATAACTCGTCGATTGCCGGGCTTCGCGGCATGGCGCGGTTAAGTCACTACGCCGCCTCCAAGTGGGGACTGGTCGGATTGACCAAGTCGTGGGCGATCGAGCTGGCGCCGCACAAAATTCGCGTGGTTTCGATTCATCCCACCGGCGTGAACACGCCAATGAATGACGGCCTGGCGGCGCTCGAGGGGAGTACGCCGCTGGAAATCGCCGAGCGCTCCGCCGGCAATCTCCTTGCGGTGCCGTGGATCGAGCCCGAAGATGTCGCGGCGGCGGTGGTTTTTCTCTCCTCGCAACGGGCGCGATTCATCACGGGCTCCCAGTTCGTAATCGACGCGGGCTTGCTGAGCCGCTGACGCACCGCGCGCCGCCTTCGTGGCGAGCTGCCGCGCGCTCAATGTCACTCCACACGCGGCGCAGAATGAGCGTCGTCTTCGGCCGAGAGGAAGTGCAGGATCGACTCATTGAACATGACCGGATCCTGAAGAAACGCGAAATGACTCACTGCGGGGAGAATTAGCTCGCCGGAACCGGGAATCAGTGCGGCCATGTGATCGGTGTTCTCGCGCTTGATCGCCTCATCATGATCCCCATCGACGATCCACGTCGGCACCTTGATGTGTCTCAACTGGTCGTCGGTAAAATGCGGCTCAGTCGCCCACATGTGCTCTATTTTCGCGAGGAAGGCTTTGAACCGCGCGGGGGTCGGCGAGAGTCGCGTGTACTCCTTCGCGGCGCGTTGGATATAGGCGGTGAAGACCGGGCTCTCGCTCGCATCCCTCACCCCCGATGGATCGGAATTCGCGGCAAACGCGAATAGCCGGGTCAGGCGGTCCGGATGATGGATCGCGATATCGAGACCAATAATCGCTCCGTCACTCCATCCGATAAGTGCGGCCTTGCGGATATGCAGATAATCCATCAGCCCGAGAACATCTGACGACATCAAATCATAACCGATTGGCGTATCGGTTCCTGTGCTGCGTCCGTGGCCGCGACTATCCAGAACGATCACACGGTAATGCGCGGCGAGGACGGGCACCTGCAATCCCCAGTACTCTGAATTCGCCAGGCCACCATGGACCAGGATGACCGGCGCACCGTGACCAAACTCTGCGTACCACAAGCGGATGCCGTTGACCGGCGCGGTGCCGCTGGTCTCAGGCTTGGGTAGCATCGGTGTCGGCGGCAGACGCATCCACTGGGGTTGCGCGCCAGCGGGTCGCGCAACCGCAAGCGCAGTGAGCATCAAGAGAGCAATGAAGAAACGGCGCATGTGATGCACAACGATCTCCTTTGCGGGCGGCGCCCAGCGAAACCCTAATCCTTCAGCTTGAGGCTAGTGCGGCGGAGCCACTTATCAGATCGAGAATTTCGGTGGTTACCGATTCCTGGCGAAGGCGGTGGATCAGTTTTCCGAGCTCGCCGGACTTGTTCTGGATGTTCTGATGCGCGGCTTCCATGGTGCGGAAGCGAGTCGAGTTCTCGCTGAAGAATGATTGCATCGCTGCGTTCTCCAGCGTTGCGAAAAAATACTCGCCAACTATGTCATCAAAGAGGCGCCGCGGCCTGAGGTTGATGATCGGGGGCAGGTTGGTGGGAGTCTTTTGCACGACCGGTATCTCGAGCGGCAGCAAGCGATGCTGCTCGATGTGCGCGGGCTGACCCCCGGCATGTTGTGCGTAGACGACCTCGACGCCCGCGATGCGGCGCTCGCTGAACATCCGATAGAGTTCTGCCGCGACCCGGCGTGCAGCGCCGGTGACTCCGGCGCAATGCGTCGCCATCGGCAGCACCAGGTCCGGACTTAATCCGCGTTCGCGGCAGATCTGGGCGCCGCGGGTTCCGACTACGATAAGCGCAAGCCCGCCGTCGCTAACAGCTCTCGCGCGTTCGACCTCCCGCAACGGATGCTCATTGAAGCCGCCGCACAGGCCGTGCTCGGCGCAGAACACGACCAGTCCGGATTTGTCCGGCCGCGCAGGAGCTTCGATCACGCCGGCCGGCGGCAGCAGAGTTGCAGCTTCGGACAACGCCTCACGAATCTGCCCGGAGTAGCCGCGAATTGCCTCGAGCGATCTGAGCGCCTGCTGCATCTGCGATGCGGCCATCGCCCGAATTGCCCCAACTATCTCGAGCAGCTCGTTGAGCGAAGTGATTCGGGAAGCGATTTCGCGTTCCTGCGCCATCGAGTTGCAGCTAAACCGGCGCGGTGTCCCCGCGATTGCCGTGATCCAACCGCTCCACCAGTTCTCTGACGGCCGTGACAAGCGCCGCGCGAGTTTCCGGCTCCAACTCTCCGGCTGTGTTGATTCGTCGCACGGGTTGCGCGGCGTGCTCGTCCAGCCAAGGGCCGAGTTTCGACTGGAGCTCGCTCACCTGGTCCAGCGGCAGCCGTTCGAGCAGCCGCTCGTCGATTGCCACCAGCAACGCCACCTGATGCGCGATCGACAGCGGTGCAAATTGCGGCTGCGTGAGGACCGCGCGGATTCGCCGCCCGTGCTCGATTATCCCGCGCGTGCGCTCATCCACCATCCCGCCGAAGCGAGTGAAGATTTCCAGTTCGAGGAATTGCGCGTATTCGAGGCGAAGATTTTCGGCCAGCTTGCGGATCGCATGCGACTGCGTCTTGCCTCCGACGCGCGACACGCTCTTGCCGACGTTGACCGCGGGCTTCTGTCCCTCGTGAAACAGGCGCGGCTCGAGAACGATCTGCCCGTCGGTGATCGAAATCAGATTGGTAGGTATGTACGCGGACAGATTGCCTTCCTGCGTCGCAGCGATCGGCAGCGCGGTCAGCGACCCGCCGCCGCGCTCGCGGTTGAGTTTGGCCGCGCGTTCGAGCAGCCGCGAATGGATATAGAAGATGTCGCCGGGGTAGGCTTCGCGTCCCGGCGGATTCCGCAACAGCAGCGACAACTGCCGATAGATCACGGCGTGCTTGCTCAGATCGTCGATTATCAAGAGCGCATCGCCACCGCGTTCCGAGAAATACTCGGCCATCGCGCAGGCCGCATACGGCGCCAGCCATTGGATTCCAGGCGGGTCGTCCGCGGGTGCAAATACGAAGATGCATCGCTCCGGCGCGCCGTAGCGTTTGACCGCATCGATCACCTGGCTCACAGACGAGGTCTTCTGTCCCACCGCGCAGTAGATACAAATCACGCCGGTATCGCGCTGATTGATCATTGTGTCGAGCGCGATCGCGGTTTTTCCGGTTTCGCGATCGCCGATGATCAATTCGCGCTGGCCGCGGCCGAGCGGCAGCATCGCGTCGATCACGAGCAGGCCGGTATTGAGCGCGGTGTCGACGAAATCGCGATCGACAATCGCGGGCGCCGGCCGTTCGACCGGCTCGACTCCCGCCGCGGCGATCTCCGGACCTCCGTCCACCGCAATGCCAAGTGCATTCACAATTCGGCCCAGCAGCTTGTCACCTACGGGCACGCTTGCGACTGAACCGGTTCCGCGCACCAGGTTGCCGGCCTCGATGTGGCTGGCGTCGCCGAGCATTGCGCATCCGATTAGACCCGGGTCGAGCGTCAGCACGATTCCCGCGATTGGCTCTCCGCCGTCCGATCGTTCGAACAGCAGCAGTTCACCGAGTCGTGTTTCAGCTAGGCCGCTTACGCTGGCGACGTTGTCTCCCACTCGTTCCACGCGGCCGATCAGGTCGAGCCGGGGCTCGGCCTTGAGCTCGACTTAGAAGCCGGCCCGCGCTGGTCAGACGATCCTTTACGGATTCAGCCAGCGTGCTCATTGCGATTGATCTCCCTGGCGGCGGTGGTCAGTGCGTCGCGCCAGTTGAAGCGGAGAACTGCGCTCGGCAATGTGATCTCGGCGCCGGCGATAAGCGCCGGATCGCTGTTGAACTTTATCCCCGCCTGGGCGCCAATTCGTTTCCCGAGTTGCTCGCGCCATTGCGCCTCTTCTCGCGCGTCGAGCGGGTGAGCCGTGGTGACCACGAGCGAGGTCTCGCCCGGATGTGAACCGAGCGCGGCCCGCTCCTGTTCCGGCAGACGGTCCAAATAGTCCAGGACGCGGGTCAGGAACGCATTGTCAATCGAGGGAAAGGCCAGCCCGCGAAGCAGCCGTTCCGCGAGGTTCACGGCGAGCTCGATGGTCCGGGAAAACAGCTCTTGGGTGGCGGCGGCGCGCTCTTCGCTGAGCTGCGCGGCCGCCTGATTGTGGATTTTCTCGGCTTCGGCGCGGGCTTCGTCGATCATCTTCTTGCGTTCGGCGGCCACTTGTGTGCGCTGCTCTTCAAGCGCCTTTTGACGCTCGCCTTCGATTCCCGCCAGTTGCGCCTGAAGGTCGCGCTGCAGATTCAGCGCTTTTTGCTTTTCCGCCGACGCTTGCGCCATGCCACGCGCAACCTCCTCCTTGCGCCGGGCGACGATCGCACTTACCGGCTTGAACAGAAAGCGCCTGAGCAGCCAGACCAGGATGACAAAGTTGGCCGCCTGCAGCGCGAAAGTCCACCAACTGAAATTCATCGCGCGAAAGGATTGGCGAATAGCAGCAGCAAGGCGACGACCAGGCAGTAGATCGCCATCGTTTCTATCATCGCCAGGCCGACGAACAGGGTGCGCGACAGCGAGCCCGCAGCCTCGGGCTGCCGTGCGATGCCTTCCATCGCCGCCGTGATCGCGCGGCCTTCGGCGAGCGCCGGCGAGATCGAGCCGACGGCAACCGCGACCACCGCGCCGATTATGCTGAGCATTTGGATCGTCATCTTCTTCCGACCTCCCTCATTTCTCGATCGCGCCGATGCCGCCGCCGATATAGACCGCGGACAGCACGCTGAATATGTAGGCCTGCACCAGGCCGACCAGAATTCCGAACGCCATGAACGGAATCGGCACCAGCAAACCTGCCAGCGCCAGAACGATCGCAACCACCAGTTCTTCGCTCATGATATTTCCGAACAGGCGCATCGCCAGCGAGAACGATCGCGTCAGCTCGGACAGGATATTGAACGGCAACATGATCGGATTCGGCCTGAGATAGCCTTTCAAGTACCCGCCGAGGCCTTGGATGCGCACGCCATAGAAATGCACCGATAGAAAAACTATCGCGGCGAGCGCGGCAGGCGTTTCGATCGATGCGGTTGGCGCCGTGACTCCGGGAACGATCCCGCAAAGATTCGCGACCACCAGAAAGATGAACAGCGTTCCGAGCAACGGCAGAAACGGGGCCGCATCGCGGTTCAGCAGCGCTGCTATCTGCTCTTCGATTCCTACCACGACGGTTTCGATCATCGCCTGCCATCCGCCCGCGTCGACGCGAAAGTTCCGCGTCACAGTCCAGCTCGCGACTGTGAGCACCGCCATCAGCCCCCACGTGGTTACGACAGTGCGGCTGATGGGAACGATGCCGATATGAAACAGGATGGCGGTCTCGAGCGGCGAGTGGATCATGAATTCCTCGCAGCGGCGGGCCGGAGGGGTTTGACCAAAACCGCCCTCATCGCAACGTCCTCATCGCATTCGTCCGTATCGCAATCGTCCGCATCGCGAGGAAGCCGGCTAAGCTGGCGAGCATGGGTGGGGCGCCCTGCCTGGCGCAGAGCGCGAAGGCCGCGACGGCGACGCCAAGACGCGCGAGATGGAGCACCAGAGCGTTCCATACGGCCCCTTGGCCGGTGTAAAGCCGGACGTTCCATGCGAGCGCCGCGAAATACGCCGCGCCGATTAGCCCTCCGACTGCGCCGTAGGGTGCTATCCGCAGAACGGTGACTGCGGTCATTCGCTGTTCATCCTCTGCCAAACCGCCCAGAAGCCAAGGGCGGCGCCGAGAAAAACAAGACCTGCGCTCCAAAACACACCGCTATCGAAGGTGCGATCGAGCCAGCGCCCCACGAACGCCCCGATGAGAATGGGCGCGACGATCGTCCATCCGAACCGCCCCATCATGGCGAGCGCGCGGCCCATCGGCCATTCTCCGGTCCTGAGCCAGTGCTCGCGCCGGCTATGCGTGCGTTTAACGGCCTGCTCCAATTCGCGCGCCTCGGCTGTCAACTCGTGATCGCCATGCTGTTGCTCGGTTGCCACGATCAACCCGCGCGGTTATTTGACCGGCTCGGCCTTAAGCGGTCGATCGGTAGGCCGGAGGTAACGATAGATTTGGCGGATTGCGGCCTGTTCCAGGCTGAGCACTCCCGATCGGGCCGAGCGTTCGGCCTCGAGGTTGTGCGCCATCCTGGCGAGAATTTCGCTGCGCAGATGTTCGAGGTCATCGTTTACGACCGCCTCACGGGTGGCTATCTCGACGACCTTGCCCTCGCGGATGCGCAGCACACCGCCGCGCACGGCGACGTAGTGCTCGGGACCGCCGGCATCGCGCCATCTCACGACGCAGATCGAAAGGGTGGTGAGAAGATCGGCGTGGCCGGGTTCGATGCCAAAGGCGCCGCTGGGATCTTCGGCGCGAACGTGACAAACGGAACTTTCATCGACCGCGATCGCGGTGGGGGTGGTGACGATCAGCCTGATTGCCATCGGATTATCGCTGCGCTTTGCGCGCAACCGCTTCCTTTTCCCGAGCATCCTCGAAAGTTCCGACCATGTAAAACGAGCTTTCGGCCAATTCGTCGCCTTCGCCCGCCAGTATCGCGCGGCAACCCTTGATGGTTTCCTCGATAGTGACGGATTTCCCCGCGATTCCGGTGAATTGCTCGGTCACCAGGAACGGCTGGGTCAGGAAACGTTCGAGGCGGCGGGCGCGCGCCACGACGCGCCGGTCTTCCACACTCAGCTCGTCTACTCCGAGCAACGAGATGATTTCCTGGAGTTCCTTGTAGCGCACGATCGTCCGGCGCACCTCCTCGGCGACCGCATAATGCTCTTCGCCGACGACGCGCGGATCGAGAAGGACTGAAGTAGAGGCCAGCGGATCGATGGCGGGGTACAGTCCCTCGGCCGCCATGTCACGCGACAGGACGACCGACGAGTCGAGGTGGCGGAAGGTTTCGACCACGGCAGGATCGGTAAAATCGTCGGCGGGCACGTACACCGCCTGGATTGCGGTGACGGATACTCCGGCGACCGACGCGATTCGCTCTTCGAGTTCGGCGATCTCGGTGGCAAGCGTGGGCTGGTAGCCGACCCGCGACGGCAACCGCCCGAGCATCCCGGACACTTCCGAGCCCGCCTGCACGAATCGAAACACGTTGTCCATCAGGAGCAGCACGTCGCGCTTCATCACGTCGCGAAAATATTCGGCGACGGTGAGCGCGGTCATGCCGACCCGCCAGCGCGCGCCGGGCGGCTCGTTCATCTGCCCGAAGACGAGCGCGGTGCGGCTCAGCACGCCCGATTCGCGCAGCTCGGCGAGCAGCTCGTGGCCTTCGCGCGATCGCTCGCCGATGCCGGCGAACACGGAGATGCCCGAATACTTTTCGACGGTGCTGCGAATCAGCTCCATGATCAGCACGGTCTTGCCAACGCCGGCGCCGCCGAACATCCCGGCCTTGCCGCCGCGCGCCAGCGGCGCCAGAAGGTCGGCCACCTTGATGCCGGTACGGAAGACCTCGCGCTTGTGGTCCTGACGATCGATCGTGGGCGAGCTGCGATGAATCGGCCAGCGGGTTGCGGACTCGATCGGCCCGAGGCGATCTATCGGATCGCCGATCGCGTTGATGAGACGGCCGAGCACCTTCTCCCCTACCGGCACGCAGATGGGCCCGCCGCGGCGGGCGATCGCACCGCGGCGCAGACCCGAAGTATTCTCCATCGCGACGGCGCGGACGGTATGAAGATCGAGATGCTCCTGGATTTCGGCGACCAGCGGGACGCGTCCGTTCAGGTCGATCATCATCGCGTCGTTGATTGGCGGCAGCGGCCCGCGGGCAAACTCGACATCGACGACCGACCCGCGAACGCGCGTGACTATTCCATGCTCGTTCTGCGGTTGAGCTTGCGAGTTGTCTGGGAGTTGATTCATGGCGCACGAGCCCAAACGCACCGGCCAAGCTAACAATATCCACGAAGGCCGGGGTACGCGAGGCCAGCGACCGGCGCGACTGTGACGCGTTTCGCGAGGCGAGCCGGGAGCGCACCACGTCCGCCATCGCCGCCACCGCGAGCAGGGCACAATCGCCGGACGGGCGGCGAGTTAACGCTGGAGCGGCCTAATTCGGCCAGGACCGAACCTTCGCGTTTGCCAGCGTCGCGGTGCCGTGCGAGATTGAATCCGCGGACCTGTGTCGCCGATCGCCAATCCAGGAGGAGCATTTTAGATGGAACCGAAAATCCGCCCTGCTGAACTCAAGGATGTACCCTTCATAGCATGGGTTGAGCTGCAAGCCGCGCGGAGCCATCTCCCCCGGGGAATCTGGGACATCCTGCTGGCGCGGCCGGAGAAAGAATGCCTCGCCTTCCTCGAGCGGATGGCGCAGACTCCCACCCGCTCCTGGTTTCATTACTCCGCATTCACCGTTGCGGAGGTCGACGGCCGCGCGGCTTCGGCCATGTGCGGATACGACGACAAGGAACTCGGCGGCGAAACACCTTTCATCGCGGCGCAGGAGGCGACCCGCATGATCGGGTGGAGCGACGCCGAGTTTCAGCGGATCAGCGAGCGCATTCCGCCGCTATTTACCTGCAACTCTGAAACAGCGCCCGGAGCATGGATCATCGAGAACGTGGCCACGCTTGCGGAGTTCCGGCGGCGCGGGCTGACGAACAGACTGTTGAACCATATGCTCGACCTCGGCAGGAGCAAGGGCTACCGCCTCGCGCAAATCAGCGTGTTAATCGGGAACACCCCCGCGCAGCGCGCCTACGAGAAGGCCGGCTTCAAAGTCGCCGATGAAAAACGCCATCCGGACTTCGAGAGGGTGATAGGCGAGCCCGGCACCAGGCGATTGTTGCGCGACATTTGAGCCGCTGACGGACGCGTCATCCCTTCGAGCGCGCAGCCGTGGGCGCCGGTGGGACCCGGGCCAGGGTTCGCGAAGATGCCGGGCTGATCGTCTGGCGCCGGCGCATCGGGGATGCGCAGCTCCGGCCGCGAGCGACCGCGGCTGCGCCGGGCGGCTTACTTGTTGGAAGCTCGATCCCGCTCTCGGGTCCAGACGACGTGTCCCGCGGCGGCGATGTCGATATCAACCTGCTTCGCGACGGTGAGCAACAGGAGGCTCGGGTCTTTCAGACCCCATTGGACGTACGGCACTGAAAAATGAGAGGTGGCAACCAAGTCGTCGCCGATGAGCCGCCCCTGAACTTCGACAACGATTTGGTGTCCCGCCCCGTGAAGTGTCAGCACTCCCTGGAGCTTTGCTTGAAACTCACCGTCGGCGCCCAACTGACCGGTGACGTGACCGGGCGTGAAGGTGATTTCGGGATACTCTTGAACTTCGAGAACGATGTCCTTCATCCGGTTATCACGTGCGCCCATGCCGCTGTCGCCGCTATTGGCGTCGATAGCGATGGAGCCGGCGGCTTCGCCGGTGGCCGGATCGGCCTTGATGATTCCATGCTCAAGCTTGAAGGTTCCGTGGGTAGTATGGAGCGAGCCGGGCAAGCGAAACTCGATCCTTGTTTTGGACGGGTCGAGCTCCAGCGTTCCGGAGCGCAAATCCGCCGCCGCAGCCGGACGCACCAAGCCCGCCACGACCAGCACGCATAGGAAGGCGCGAATGCTAGATGACATTTATCACGCGGCGCGCCATGCCCAAGGCTTCGGTCCAGAAGCCGGTCGAGGCATGCATCAAATCGACGACCGCCTCGATCGCGTCAGCGAACTCATCGAGCTGCGATTCGCTTATCACCAGCGCAGGCGCGACTTTGAGCACCATGAAGTTGTTCCCGCAGATTTGACTGTAGATCGCCTTATCGCGGAAGAGCCGCATCACCAGGACCTGCCCGAACATCGCGGGATGAATTCTGGAGAATGCCTCGAACAGAATTCTGAGGCGAAACCTCGCGGGGGGACGGAACTCGATGGCGGACATCATTCCAAGTCCGCGGACCTCCTTGATCATGTCGTAGCGCGACAGGCGCGCGGTCAAGTTTTCACGAAGCTGGCGACCTAATCGCTCGCCGCGCTCGCCCAGGTTGCCGTCGGCGAGCACGTCCATCGTGGCCAGGCCGGCACGCATCGAAAGGCTGTTCTCGCTATAAGTCGATGTGTGAATGATCGAACGCTTGAACGAGGTATAAACGGAATCGTAAACCGCATCCGACATCAGCACGGCCCCGGAGGGAACCAGGCCGCCGCTGATCGCCTTGGCAAGGATCACCATGTCGGGTTCCAACTTGAAGTGGTGCGCCGCGAGAAACGGCCCGGTGCGATGCATCCCGGTCTGCACTTCGTCCAGCACGAACAGCGCGCCATGGCGCCGGCATAGCGCCTGCGCTTGTTCCAGATAATTCGGCGGTGGAATCAAGACTCCGGCCTCGCCCTGGATCGGCTCGACGACGAAGGCCGCGAACTTGCGGGAGGACAAATGCTTTCCCAACTGCGCCAGATCGCCGAACGGAACCGCCTGGGTCTCGGGAAGCAGCGGGCCGAACTCCGCGGTCCAGAATGGATTGTCCATCAGCGACAGCGCGCCGCAGGTGAGTCCATGAAAACCGCCGCCTGCGTAGAGGATCCCGGGGCGCCGGGTGTGGGCGCGGGCAAACTTGATCACGGCTTCGACGCCCTCGCTTCCGGAACTGCAAAAGAAGGCCTTGGACAATCTGCCGCCGGCCTGCGTGCATAGCCGCTCGGCCAGCTCGCCGGCCAATTCCGGCACGTGGCCTTGGAGCATCGCGGGTCCGTTGCGGTCGAGTTCCGCCTTAATCGCGCGGACGACGCCCGGATGATTGTGTCCGATGTTATGAACGCAGTAGCCGGAATTAAAATCCAGAATCCGCCGGCCATCCTCCGTGAACAGCTCGGAACCGATACAGCTCGCGTAGCGAACGTTCATCCCGAGGATGTCGAGCAGGCGGACCCATTGCGGATTGACGTATTTTTCGTAGAGCGGCTGCGGTGCGGATGCGATTTTTGTCTCTGACATAAGGTTGATCATGATTTCACCTGGGAGATTCGTTTCGCATCGTGTTACACTGCATGAACGATGATGATGAAGATTTCACTGCCGATACCATTGCTCCTGGGCCTAGCTGTGCTAATCGCGGGCTGTTCAAGCTCCCAGGAGACTACGGCTCCGGAGGCGGCTCCGACTTCTGCAAACGGGGTCAGCGCCGACCCGCAAGTGAACGCGATCCTTAAGAGCTCCTGTTATGAGTGCCATTCGAGCGGGGGAAGCGCTCCATGGTATGCGGCTCTGGCGCCGACCCATCTGGCGGCCAACTCCGCGCGCGGGGTGCTGAATTTTTCCGATTGGCAGACTTACGATGCGCAGAAGAGAGCCGGAGAGCTGAATAGTATCAATCACTCCGTCAGCACCGGCGCGATGCCGCCGGGGGATTACACATTTTTCGATCACTCGGCACGGCTTAGCGAAGATCAGAAACAGGCGCTCCTGAAGTGGGCTTCGGAGCCCGCTGCGCCTGCGCATTGAAGCGATCAAATCGAGCCACATCGAAAGCGCCTCCTAGTCGTCGAGACTCACGAAGCGAATGAGTCCGGCACCGAGGAAAATGATCCCGATGCCGACGGTTGCCGCTAGCGGGCGCAATGCCGCGGACGGCGGTTGGCTGCGAATCATCAAATCGTTGAACGCCTGCATGGTCCACGTCGTCGGCATCCAGCGGGCGAGTTCGCGCATCCATCCCGGCTCGAAGTCCAGCGGCCACCAGCATCCACCGATCGCCGCCATCGCCATGCTGACGGTTACGCCCAACGGCATCACCGAATCGTGAGCGCGGGAAATCGACGCGACCACCAGTCCCAGCGCGGCGGCCGCGAAAGAGATTCCGACCGTCGGTACGATCAGCGCGAGAGGGTGGCGTCCAAGCGTGATTCCGAACAGCGCCCATCCGACCGCGAACAGCAACACCATTTGCACGATCCCGACGACGATGCGGGCGAATAATTTTCCGAGCAGCAGACCTGTAAGCGGCGCGCCACTGACCCGGAGGCGCTTCAAGGTCCCCCAATCGCGCTCATCGAAGAGCGTCAGCGCGATTCCCAGCATCATGCCAATTAAGAGAAACGTGACGCCGAATCCGGGGACGTATTGATCGAAGGCATTCACGCCCACCGCTTCGCCTTCGACCGCAGGCTGCTCGACGAATCCGAGATCGCCGGGAAGCGTGAGCATCTGAGGCGCCTGAAAGGACTCGAGTTGCGATTGCGCCGCCGACCGCGCCTGTTCGGCGACTCTTCGGCACAATTCGCCGATGCGAAGCTCGATCGCGTTGACCTCGACGCGCCTGACGGGATCGACGAATAGAATCAGCCGGGGCTGGCGGCCCGCGGCGACTGCCGCGCTGGTTCCCGCCGCAATCACCATCGCGACGGGGGTCCGATCGCGATGACTTACGAGGCGCCGCGCTTCATCCGGGTCGTCGAGCATTTCGAGAGCGAGGTTGCGCTCGCGGCGGAGCGCCTGAATCATTCCGTCGGATATCGGTCCGCGATCGAGGTTGACCACGGGCAGCCGGAAGGAATTCGCAGCACCACCGTACAGGCTACCGAGCGAATATCCGGCGACCGTGATGATCACGACCGGCGCGAACAGCAGCATGAACAGGACGGTCGGATCCTTGACCAGGAGCCGGGCCTCGTTTTGCGCGGTGAGCCATATTGCTCGAAGCATCGCCCGCACCCTCAGAGCACCTGATCGCGCAGGGCGTGGCCGGTAAGCGCGATGAACGCGTCAGACAGATTCGGACTATGCAGGTTGAAGTCGATGACGTTCACGTCCAGGGTCCGAAGTCCATGCAGCACGTCGGCGACCTGGGCGAGACTGTTCATCTCGAGGGTAGCGTTGCCTTCAATTCCGGGCGCGCCTATCTCACGCACACCGGCGAGGCTATCGAAGCGTCCTTTGGGCAACTGCCCGCGATAGGTCAGCTCGATGCGAGGCCGGCCGCCTCCGAGCGAAACCACCTTTTCGAGGCCGCCCTCGGCGATTAGTCTGCCGCGATCGATCAGCAGCACGCGATCGCAAATGCGTTCCGCCTCCTCCATGTAATGGGTGCTGTAGATCACCGCCGAGCCGGAATCCGCGTAGCGCCGAATCCGGGTCAATATCTGTTCGCGCGATTGGAGATCGACGCCGACCGTCGGTTCGTCCAGCAGCAGCACCGGGGGCCGGTGAACAATTCCACAGGCGAGGTTGAGCAGGCGCTTCATTCCGCCGGAGAACGCATGCATAGGATCGCCGGCGCGGGCGCTGAGGCCGATCTCTTCCAGCACCTGCTTGCAGCGCGCCTTCGCGTCGTCGCGCGAGAGTCCTTGCATACGGGCGAAATGCCATACGTTTTGCGCGGCGCTCAGCGTCGGGTAGAGCGCGAGCGATTGCGGCACCAGCCCAAGCATGCGTCCGAGCCCGCGCCGGTCGTTTTCCGGCGGCTTGCCATCGATCAGAATACGGCCGCGATCGGGCCGAAGCAGAGTGGCAAGGATCGAGAGGGTTGTGGTCTTGCCCGCGCCATTGGGTCCCAGCAACGCGGCAATTTCGCCGGGCCTGAGCGCGAGGCTGACATCGTCGAGTGCGAGACGAGTGCCGTAGCTCTTGGAAATCCCGATCGCCTCGAGGATTGGCGCGTCAGCCAGACTCATTGGCTTCCAAGGAGGCGGGTAATGCTGGTCCACCAGGAGCATGCGCCGCATCTAATCCCCCCCACATGCGGCCGGAATGCAGGTCGTCGAAGGTCTTTTCGTAAAGGCTCAGGCAGCGTTCCTTGTACGCCGGATCAATCTTCACGGCTTGTTCCGCCCAGCGGTGACAGTAGCGGCACGTGTCGCAATCCATGTCTTTGCAACCCTTGGTGAGGAAGCGATCCATAAAGCCGTCGAGCGCCCGGTTTTCAATCGCAACGGGCGGGTTTCCAGCCAGCGAGTTGAGCATCCCGCGTTCCTCGGCGATCTTTTTTACGTTCCACAGCCGCCGCATCCTCACCTGGAAGGGTCTGAAATTGTACTTGAGCGCCCACCAGAGGCGGCTCCGGCCGGCGCCTGGATCGGAGGCTTCCTTGGAGAAGCCGTAGGGCTGCACGAGGTCCAGGAGGTTCCCCTCGTAACGGCGCTCGGCGTAAGCCTGAACACGGCGCACCAGCACTTCGGTGGGTGCGCTGCGCTCGGTGATTTTGAAGCGGTGGTAGCCAAGGTCTTCGTAAAGGTGCAGGTCCTCGGGACGAATCCACTCGGAGCGGATGTATTCGACGGGATTCTGGAGCTTCATCATAGTGCAACGCAGGAAGCACCAATCGATGAAGAAGCCCTTTGAGAAGTGGCGGTTCTGGCTGGCGTGCGCGAGCGTTGTCATATGGTAATGGGAGTATGCGCACGCGCTCAGGCACGAGTTGTTGGCGAGCAGTTCCAGTTCACACTTCACATTCTCACGGACGGCTTTGAGCAGCCTGAACTCGCGGTTGATGAGCAGGCTATCGAGCATGAGGCAGTCGGCGCCGAGGTCCTCCCACATCCGCGCCTTGCGCACGTGGTCGATGCAGGCAAAGACGGAGACCCGGGTGCGGAAATGGGGGTAGCACGTCTTCACGATCTTGAGCAGGAAAGGTGACGCGACGGTAACTGCCGCCACCCCAATATCGGTGAGCCAGTCGAGCAGAGCACGGATTTCCCGCTGGCCCCGGCGAGTGAACTCCCGGTTGTCCAGGCACGCCGCGTTGAGGAGATAGTTAAAGTCGATACCGGCGGCCCTCGCCGCCCTTACGTGCTCGGAAACGCGGCGACGGTCCACTCCCACGATCTGATAGGAGGCCCGTCCGCCGCCCGTCACGTCGCTCGAGAGCTTGCCGAACAGCTCCTTGACCGGGTAAGGGCGGACTCGCTCGATCAGCGCATCGTCGAAGTTAGTCGCCAGGCTGATATCCATTCATAGTCTCCCTTTGTACCCCAACCTATGGGATCCGGGTTCTCGCGATCGGAGCCGGAATTTCAATTTTGTACCCGGGTCCGAAAATTACGCCGCCCTCACCACCATCCGCATTGCGCCGCCCATCAGCGCGCTAAATAGGCCCGGATACCGCGTGAGCGAGTTGATTATTGTTCGCCGAGCGCGAGGATGGCGCGCGATCATCAACAAGCCGCTGGTGATGAACCAGTAGCCGCGATAGACCCGGCGCACCTCACGTTCGTAAGGCTGCATACTCTCCTGCGTGGCGCCGCGCTTTAGAATTTCAGGCAGATGCTTGCCGAGCATCAACGCCGAGTTGAACGCGATCGACAGTCCCTCGCCGGAGATTGAATCCAGGAATCCCCCAGCGTCGCCGACCAGCACCATGCGATTGGCGTTGCGACGAGTCACCGCGTGCTCCATCGGCCCGGCTCCTTTAACCGTTGAAATCGCCGGGGCGATCCCGAGCCGCGCCCGCAGGGCGGGAAAGCGGCTCATCAGCGCGGATATTTCCGGCTGCTCGATGACTCCATCTTCCCAGACGAAATTGATTCCGACGCTTTCGTGGGAGACCGGAGTCACCACAGCTTCGCCCTTGTCGTCCACGTAAACTTCGACGAAGTCGGTCCAAGGGCGAATCTTGTAATGCTGACGCAGCGCGAACCGGCGCCGGGCGCTCGGAGCCGGGTCGAGGCCCGATGCCCTTCGCAGCGACGAGTGAAGCCCGTCTGCCGCGACGACCAACCTGCCGAATATTTCGCCCTCGGTCGTGTACACCACGGCTTCGCTCGAGGTCGCGTTGTAACCATTGACCGAGCATCGATGGCGTAACACGGCGCCCAGTTCCTCCGCGCGGCGCGCCAGCGCCTCGACCAGTACCGTGCGCCTGATGCCCAAGCCGTGGGAGGGCAGGAGCGCTTGCGCCGCGGAACCGTTTTCCTGGATGAAGCGAATTCCGGCGAATGGAAAAGAGGTCGAGTGATCGAAACGATCGGCGATCCCCAGGCGCTGGAGAGCCTTCACACCCGGCGGCAGCACGCCTTCGCCGCAAGCCTTATCCGGCGGGAAATCGAGGCGCTCGACAACTATGACGGAGAGGCCCTGCTCCGCAGCGACAATTGCGACGGCAAGCCCCGCCGGTCCGCCGCCGACTACGACGAGATCCCATAGTTTGCGCGCGGGAGCCGATACATAGCCGGCGGCGAGAGTGCTAGCCATCGAGCCTCACCATTTCAGCAGAATCATCTCGCCGCAGAAGCCGGGTCCCACCGACAGCAGCATCCCGTAATCACCGGGACGCGCGACATTCGACTCCAGGAAGTCAGCCGCGACGAACAGCACCGATGCGGAGGACAAATTGCCAATCGACGCAAGCGATTTCCACGATCGAGCGAGAGCGCATCGCGGAATTTCGAGCGCCGCCTCCATTGCCTGGAGCACTTTCGGTCCGCCAGTGTGAGCGATCCAATGCTTGATATCGCGCCGCGACAAACCATAGTCGCTGAGAAAGGAATCCACGCCTGGCCGCAGTTTGTTGCGGACCAGGTCCGGAACCCCAGCCGAGAGCACGATCTCGAAGCCGGTGTCGCCGACGTGCCAGCCCATCATTTGCTCGGTGTCGTGAAAGAAGATCGATCGGGAGGCGATCGCGCTGGGCGATTGCGGCTCGTTATTTTTCTGTGCGCCGTTTACGATCACCGCTGCGGCTCCGTCCGCAAAAAGGCCCGATGCGATAACGTTGGCAACCGACTGATCCTTTAGCTGGAGCGTGAGCGAGCAAAGTTCGACGGAAACCAGGACCGCGGTATGGCTCGGGAAGCCACGCAGATAATCGGCGGCTCGCGCGAGGCCGGCGGCTCCCCCGACGCAACCGAGCCCGAAGATCGGGGTCCGCTTGATATCCGGGCGCATCGACATGCGGTTGATCAGCTTGGCGTCGATGCTGGGGGATGCGATTCCAGTAACCGTGGTGAAGAAGATGTGATCTATATCGGTGGGTTCGAGACCGGCCTGAAAGAGCGCGGATTCAATGGCTTCTTCGCCGAGATCGGTCGCGCGTTCGATCCATTTGTCGTTCATCTTCGAGAACGAATCGAGGGCGCGGTAATCCTCCATCGGGAGCGCCAGATGACGTCCGCGAACACCGACCGAGCGATGGAGCCGCTCGAAGCGAGCGCGGCCTTCGTCGCTGCCGTTCCATTCCTTCCAAAGCGCCGCGGAAATCACTTCCTGCGGATAGTAGTTTTGCGGTAGAGCGCGGCCGATCGATCGCACTACCGGCTGATTGGTGGCCGAAGGCCGATGCGTTGCGGTGCTGTGCATCTCAATTGGGATTTCCATTTAATTTTCCAAATTTGCGATTCTTGCTTCGGTAACGATGACTTCGTCCGCGCACAGAGGCGATTTTGTTGGGGCGGCGCAAAGGAGCAGCGACGGAGTGCATGGACCCTAGCAAACCGCCTGCCATCCCTTTACGCTGGTATCAGCAGGCGAACGCAAGACTTCTCACCTCCGCCCCCCTCTGCTGCGATGCCGTTGTCCTAAAATTTGAACGGGCAAAAACGACTACGTACAAACTTTTGAACGAGATAAGATGGGCGTCACGGAATTTGCGTCATTGCCAGAAGGATTTCATCAAGAGGCGCGGCATCGCGTTTGCTCATAGGCCGTCTCCCTTGCGGACAGACAGGCGGCGATTGTTGCCACAACTCGATCCGTTCGGGCGGTTCGCCAACGCTGACCAAGATGACCGAAGATAAAACCAGCAATAATCTCTGGGCGCTGAGCTCCCTTGCAATCATGATGGGTGATGGCGCTGCCGATTTCGCCGCGGATGACCAGGAATTTTTTCGCCGGCAAGAATTCGTCTTTGCCACTCTCAACCTCCTGCTGATTGGCGGGCTGCTGGCGCTGCAGGAAATCTCAAGGTCCGTCCGAGGCAAACCTTCCGCATCGGTCATCATCGTTCTGGCGATCGGTGTGGTGATCCAGGCAGCTCACCTCATCTGGCTTGGCAAGAGGAACGCGCCAATTTCCCGCCGGACACGACGGTTCCTCACGTTCTGGTCTATCGGATTCAACTCGAGCTTGGCGTTGGCGCTCACCTCGTTAACCATCAGGGGAGATACTGCGTATTACGCGCTGATGCTTCTTCCCATAGTGGAAGCGTCTTTCAGGCTTGGCCTGGGCGCTACGATTGCAGTGATCGGACTGGCGGACTTCATCTGCTTCATGGGCGCCTTTGGGCTGAAATTCGGCGAGTACATCGAAGCCGGCGCGATGGCGGTAATTTACAGCGTGATGGGAGTGCTGGTGTGGCTGCTGCTCAACGATCTTCGCACGCGCGAGGCAAAATTCGTGCACAATCTGGAGGAACTCGAGCGCACCCGCCAGCAATTGCTCTCCGAAGAGAAGCTTGCCGCGGTCGGCCGATTATCCAGGGCAATCGCGCACGAAATCCGAAATCCGGTTGCGATGATTTCCAGTTCTCTGGCCACCGCCGCGCGGCCGGGTCAGGACGAAACCGAGCGAGAAGAGATGTTCTCGATCGCGGCAAAGGAAGCCGTGCGTCTGGAGCGGCTTACCACCGACTTTCTGGTTTACGCGCGTCCGCGCGCAGTGCAGACAGCACGGGCAAACCTCGCCGACACGCTGAACTACGTCGCAACCGTCGCGCGCGCGCATGCGGCCAATCAAGGAGTAGCGATCGACGTGGCGGTCGACAGCAACCTTGAGGGAGAGTTCGACGCAGCCCAGATGCATCAGGCGCTCCTGAACCTGGTGCTGAACGCAATCGATGCGTGCGATCGCGGTGACCTGGTGAACCTCAGCGCTCAGCGGAACGGAAATGGCGCCATCCGAATCGACGTGGTTGATCCGGCTGGACCGATTCCGGCTGAAATTGTGGCGCGCATTTTCGAGCCACTGTTTACCACCAAGCAGGCCGGCAACGGACTCGGTCTTGCGATCGCGCGCAATATCGTGCGCGCTCACGGCAGCGATATCGCGCTGAGAATCAACGAAACGCGGCGGGTATGCTTTTCCATCGAGATACCGGCAACCTCCCCGAGCCGATCTGTCATATAGGGGGAAGACTATGGGCAAGATACTCGTGGTAGACGACGAGCCGCATCTGCGGCGGATACTGATCTCCAATCTGAAGCAGGAGCATCACGAAGTAATCGAGGCGGCCGGCGTCAACGATGCGCGGGGCGCGCTTGCCGAGCATACCTTCGACGCGATCATAACCGACCAGAAAATGGGCGATGGCGAGGGATTGGATGTGCTGGCCGCGGCGCGGGAAGCCGACCCGAATCTATCCGTGGTTTTTCTGACCGCGTTTGCGACCATCGAACTCGCGGTGGAAAGCATGCGCCGCGGCGCATTTGATTTCATCACCAAGCCCTTCGTTCCTGAAGTATTGCTGGCATCGGCCACGCGCGCGATGGAGCACACGCGCCTGGTGCGCGAGAACAGCAGGCTTCGCGACACGGTGGTGCGGCTTGAAGGGTCGTCGAAGATCACGGGGCGCAGCGTGCCGATTCGCCAGCTTCGCGAGAAAATTGCGCGGGTCGCACCAACCAATGCTACCGTCCTGATCACCGGAGAAACCGGGACCGGCAAGGAGCTGGTCGCCCGTGCGATTCATCGCAACAGTCTGCGCGCCGAAAAGCCCCTGATCGCCGTCAATTGTGCGGCGTTTGCCGAAACGCTTCTGGAAAGCGAGCTGTTTGGACACGAGCGGGGAGCGTTCACCGGCGCCGACCGCGCGCGCGAGGGAGTTTTCGAGGCGGCAAACGAAGGCACGCTTTTTCTGGACGAGGCCGCCGAAATGTCGCTGGCGGCGCAGGCCAAACTGCTGCGGGTGCTGACCGACGGGCTGGTCACGCGACTCGGATCGAGCAAGCCCCGGCACACCGATGTGCGGCTGCTGGTCGCGACCAACAGGGATTTGAACCGGCGCGTACAGGAGGGCCGTTTTCGCGAGGACCTCTACTACCGGCTGGCGGTAGTTCCGCTAATGGTTCCTGCGCTGCGCGATCATCCCGACGATATACCCGAGCTTTGCGCTCTCTTCCTGGCGCAAGCTGTGCGCGAGCTGAACACGCCGCCGCGCAGAATCGCCGGCGAAGCGATGCTCACGCTGCTCAGCTACGATTTTCCCGGGAATATCCGCGAGCTTCGCAACCTTATCGAGCGCGCATGCATTCTCTCCGCCGAGGAGGAAATCACTGCAGAGAACTTCCCGGTATCAACGGCTCGCAGCGCAAACGGCGTCGCGCCCCGCAACTCCGCCGAGCTCACTCCCGGCCAGCTCGCCGAGATGATGCCCGAGACGCACAATCTTCGAGAGTTCCTGGCCTCGCTGGAAAAGGCGGTGATTCAGCGCGCGCTCAAGATAACCGGAGGCGCCCAGGCGGAAGTAGCGCGCAGGCTTGGACTGTCGCGAAGCGATCTTTCATACAAGCTCGGCAAGCATCGCATCAAAGATGCGGCCGGTTGAAGGTCATCGACCCACGATACGCATGAGCGTTGCAGCGTTGGCGGCAGCATATCCGCCGGCGTCGTTGTTGAAATAGGCATAGACGTCGCGGCCGTTCTTGAGAAAAGCCTTCATATGGGCGCCCCATTGCTCGAGTTCGCCTTCCGAGTAGGACGAGGCGAAAAGGGCCTTGGGACCGTGGAAGCGGAAGTAAACAAACGGCGCGGTAGCAATCACGCCGGGGACGGGATAGCGGCTGGAATGAGACAGCACAAGAGCCACGTTATGATCGCTGAGCACCGCGATTGCCTCCTTGCTGAAGCATGACTCGTGTCTGAATTCCATCGCGAGCCGGATCGGAGGCCGCGAAGCGCTGTAGCCGAGAAACTTTTCCACCAGCTTCAGATTCTGCGGTGTCGCGTGAAAGCTCGGCGGAAGCTGAAGAAGAATGGGGCCGAGTTTTTCCCTGAGGGCAACGGCTCGTCGGACGAACTTGGTCCATTCTTCCCTCACCCCCTTGAGCCGCTTGATGTGCGTGATCAGGCGCGACGCCTTGAGCGCGAAAATGAAACCTTCGGGCGTCTGGCTGTGCCAGTTCTCGTAGGTCGTCAAGCGCGGCAGATGATAGAAGGAGTAATTGACCTCGGTGGTGTTGAAGTGCTTTGCGTAGTAGGAAAGCCACCGTCGAGAAGGAAGATCCTCGGGATAGAAACCGCCGCGCCAGCCGGAGTAATTCCAGCCTGAAGTGCCTGCGAAGAATCGAGCCATCTGTTTGCGGAGCCTGGCGCCCCGCTCTCCGGCTTCAGCATCTCGTGGGTCTGACGAGCATCGCGTCGGGCTCTTGAAACGAACTCCCAGCCCGGATCAAATCACGGCTTCTTTCGCGCCGGCTTAGCCTTCGCCTTCGCCTTGACCTTGCGCGGGACTACTTTGGATTTCGCCGCCGCGACGGCCTTGCGCGCCTTCCCGCGAGCCTGGCGTGCAACCGGCCGGCGTTTCTTTTTGCCCTGGGCCAGCTCGAGCAAAGTCTTGCCGGACCGCCTCGATTTCTCACGCGCGCGCACGATCTCCTGAACCGTCTCTTCAGGCAGCACCTCGATAATCACCGCAAGCCCGTCGCGATCGCTGACATGTGGGAGGAGTCGGCGGACGAGTTCAAGGCCGTATCCCGCCTGCTCCGGAGTGATTTCTTCAGCTTCCGCCAATTCCGCCAGCTCCTGAACGGCCTCGAGCGCAGCGTCGTGCTCGGCGCCGAGCCTCTCGACGTAGTCGGCTCCGTAGATCTCGGCGAGCGCCGGGTAGAGAACCTGCTCTTCGTAATGAAAGTGCGGACCGGCATGCGCCGCCATCTCGCCAACTCCCTGTCGAACCGCCTCGACGTCATTGGCCTCGATGGCGTCCATCAGGCCGAGCAGCATGTCGCGCATCTGGCGGTGTTCCTCGCGGAAGACTTCTGTGAATTGATTCGCCAACATTTGTTTCCTCCCGGATTTACAGCGCCAACCCGATCCGGCTGCGCTGCAAGTCTGCAATTTGCTTCGTCTCCTGGACGTCACCCCAATGCGGCGCCCACAGAAGAAAGCAAATCGCTTTCCATGGGGACCAACTGGGATTGGGCCCATTATTGCACTTCCTGTGCGAATTGTGCGACGCAAAAGATTACGCGGTTAGCAAGATGGATAATTTGACTCTCTTGTTCGTCGGCGACGTGATGATTGGCAGGGGGGTCAACGCGGTTCTGCGCGACGAGGGTGCGGATTACCCGTGGGGGAACACGCTTTCAATATTTCGCAGCGCCGACCTGAGGGTCGCTAACCTGGAATGCACGATCTCCGACCGCGGTTCACCGTGGCCGGAGAAGGAATTTCACTTCCGCTCGGATGCCGGCAATATCGCGGTACTCAAGGCTGCCGGCATCGACGCGGTCTCGCTCGCGAATAACCACTCGCTCGACTTCGGCGTCGATGCGCTTGCAGACACGCTCACGCTGCTGGACCACGCGGGTATCGCACATGCGGGCGCCGGTCCGGACCTGGCGGCGGCGTTCACTCCGGGTACATTGACCGCAGGAGGCGCAAAAATCGCGCTCGTCTCCTTCACCGACGACCGGCCGGATTGGGAAGCCGGAGAGAATCGGCCGGGAATCGCCTATGTGCCGGTCGATTTCGAGGAAGATCGCGCCACCCGGCTCTTCGATACGATCCGAACCGCCCGGCGGGCGGCCGATATTGTAATCGTCGCGGCGCACTGGGGACCGAACTGGGGCTACGCACCGCCGCCACGGCATATTCCTTTTGCGCATCGCATGATCGATCTTGGCGCCGACATCGTGTTCGGCCATTCCGGCCACGTCTTTCGCGGTGTCGAAATATATCGCGATCGCCCGATTATGTACTGCACCGGAAACTTCATCGATGACTACGCGGTTGACGAAGATGAACGCAACGACGAGTCGTTCATATTCGTCGTGGAGCTGGACGGCCAGCGGATTCGGCGGCTTCGTCTTTACCCCACCACAATAGATAACTGCCAGGCGCGAATGGCTGAGGATCCACACGCGGAGCGCGTCGCGCTGAAGATGGCGCGGCTTTGCTCGAAGCTTGGCACTTCTGCGCGATGGGACAAGCGCGAGCACCGGCTCGAGATCACGATTGGGTGAAAACGGCGCGAGCCGGAACAGAAAAGCGAAGATTAGTAGAGCAGATAGCGCGCGCGCAGGATGCGGAAATTCTCCAGCGCCGGTTGCCAACCCGCGACGATCTGTTTGGGATCCGCGCCCGACTTGATTTCTTCGAGCGTTCGACGCGAACCAACCATCGAGAGCGTCGCGTCGATCTTGAAATCATTCGGATACAAACGATGCAGCGCGGCAATCAGCTCGATTCCGAGCGCCGGCGAATCAAGCGCGAGGCGGTCGTCGAGAGAAATCCGTACTCCGTGGCAGCTCCGGCCGGCGTAGACGCCGGCGGATGGCGTGAAATCGGCCGCCTCGAAGCGAACGCCGGGAATCTTTCGATCGTCCAGGTAAGAGAGCAGCGCCGCAGGATCGATCCACGGCGCTCCGACCAATTCGAATGGAGTATCCGTCCCGCGCCCGACGCTCACATTGGCGCCCTCGACCATCGCAACGCCCGGATACAGCGTCGCTTCATCGAGCGTTCGCAGGTTCGGCGAAGGCGGCGTCCATCGCAGCCCCGTTTGATCGAACCATTGGGAACGCGCGTAGCCGCGCATCTTGATCACGTGCAGGCGAGCGCCGATGTGGTTTTCGCCGTTGAACATCCCGGCAAGCTCGCCGGCCGTCATGCCGTGGCGCGCCGGCAGCGGGAAATATCCAGTGAACGATTTCAAATCGGCGTCCATGATCGGGCCTTGCACGACGGCGGACGAAATAGGATTCGGACGATCCAGCACATAAAAGTCGATGCCGCGGCGTGCCGCTTCTTCCATCGCATAGGCCATCGTCGTGACGTAGGTGTAGAAGCGCGCGCCCGAGTCCTGAACGTCGAACACCACAGCATCGACGCCGTCGAGCATCGCGGCGCTCGGCCGCCGCGTCTCTCCGTAGAGGCTGAAGAAGCGCAGACCGGTGACGGGCTCGACGCCCGGCGCGACGCTCTCATCGACATCGCCGTGCAGGCCATGCTCGGGACTGAAGATCGCGCGCAGCGTCAGTCCGCGCGCATGTGAAAGCGCTTCGATATCGCGGGTGCCGGCGAGAGTGACGCCGGTCTGATTGGTGATCAATCCGACGCGGGCGCCTTTGAGTTGCGCGAATCCGTCACCCGCCAATACGTCGGCGCCGCTTAGAACCGTTGCGTGAGCGGAAGTGCGTTTCGCCAACGCGCAGAAGGAGTTTAAGCAAGGCCGGCATTCCACGATGCGATCCTCGGAAAGGGCGCCGAGGCGTTCCGAAATCAGCGCGAGAATTTCGCGCCGCAACGGGCCCGCATCGCCTGCGCCGCCGGGGTACGTGCGGTTGGTCAAGACGATCGCATAAGTGGAAGACACGGGATCGATCCACAGCATCGTCCCGGTGAATCCGAAATGGCCGTACGAGCCGGCCGGCAGGAGTTGCTCGCGATTCGCGCACAGCGGCGCGCCGAGATCCCATCCCAGCCCGCGCAGATGGCTTGCATCAACCGCGCCGGCCGGTGATTGGGGGATCGTCATTTCGTCGATTGAACGCGGAGAGAGAATCGTGACCGCGCCCGCGCGCCCGCCGTCGAGCAGCATCCTTGCGAAGATCGCCAGGTCGGCGGCGGTGGAGAACAGTCCGGCATGACCCGCGAGGCCTCCCATTCGAGCGGCGGTCGGATCGTGAACCTCGCCGATGCGCAACTTGCCGTCGATGTATTCGGTTGGCGCAATCCGATTGAGTTCCCGCGCCGGCGGGCTGAAACCGGTGTCAGCCATTTTTAATGGCGTGAAAATATTGATGCGGCAGTAGTCGTCGAGCGGAAGTTTCGAGACGCGCCGAACCACCTCGCCGAGCGCCTCGAAATTGATGTCGCTGTACTCGTAGTGCGTTCCCGGAGGATAAAGCGGCTTCGCATCCGCGGTCATCTTCATCGCGGTCGAGTAGCCGATCCATTTGCGGCGCAGGTCCAGATCCGGCGCCAGCCCGGAATAATGCGTCATCAACTGGCGGATCGTGATGCGTTCCTTGCCGTTGCGAGCGAAGGCGGGCCAGTAAGCCGCGACCGGTGAATCGAGGTCGATGACTCCGCGCTCGCGAAGCTGCATTATCGCGACCGCGGTGGCGACGGGTTTGGTCAGCGAGGCGAGATCGAAAATTGTGTCGGGAGTCATCGCGACTCGCCGGGGCTCAAGCGCGCGATATCCGAAAGCGCGGCGAAAGACGACCTGGTTGCCCTGCCCGATCTCGACAACGGCGCCGTGGATTCTTCCCGCTTCGATTTCGGACTGGACGATGGCGTCGATTTGCTCCAAGTCCGCTTCGCGCAAGCGCGCGGACAAGGCGGCATCAGCAGGCGCTGATGTTGCAAGGATCGCGGCGAGCAACTGGAACGCGAGTGCCGCGACGAGACGGTGCGAGAAAGACGCCGCCGGGTTCCTCATTGCGGCTATTGTACCACGTCCGGAGCATCGTGCTTGCAGGCCGCGCCCTCCACGTTGAGCCCTTCGCCGGTGTACTGGTTGCGCGGGTTCCATAGCATCCAGCCGTCGGAGCCAAACTTTTCGGCGGCCGAAATTTGCTGCCTGATCTGCGTGCCGGTGAACTCTCGATGGTCGAAAGCGTAATCGCGAAATGCTTGCAGCCACGGGCGAAACCGAATCGAGGGGAATCCACGCTCGCGCGCGTTCTGCAGCGAGAGGAAAACGATCTCATACGGATACGCGACCGGATTACGATAGCCGGGAATGCCGAACTGGAAGCACGACGGGTACAGCATCGGCGAGATGTAATCGACGATGGGCGCGAGTTCCTCTAGCCGCTGCCCGATATGGGTGTCGTCGAGGTTCCACGTCACGTATCCAAAGATGTCGGCGGCGAGAAACACATTGTAGGGAGTGAGGCGACTGCCGCGCCTCGGCCAGAAAGCCGGCGATCGCGCCGAGGCGGCTCTTCATGTCGGTTGGCTTGGAGAACTTCAGCCCCGGCGCGTCGGGAAAGCGCACATAGTCAAACTGGATTTCGTCGAAGCCGAGGCGCGCCGCCTCGAGCGCGATCGAGATATTGTAGTCCCACACCTCGGCGTTGAAGGGATCGGTCCACGCGAGGCGTTCGCGATCCCTGAAAATCGCGCCGCCGGCGCGCTTCACCGCCAAATCGGGTCGCGCGGTCGCAAGCGGATCGTCCTTGAAGACCACAATTCGCGCGATAGCGTAAATTTTATCGTGATGGAGCCGGTCGATCATTTCCTTCGCATCGCGCATCGTCGTGAGCTGGTTCGAATGAGCCTTCTCGGCAAGCGGAAGCGAGGTCTTGAATGCGATCATCCCGCGATCGCCTTTGACATCGATCACCACGGCATTAAGCTCGGTTTTTTCGATGATCCCGAGCGCCGCCTCGCGCAACTTCGTGCTGCCGATTCCGTAAAATGAAAGATAGAGCGCCTTCGGCATCAGCGGCGCGAGCACAATCGGTCCGGAACGGTCTTTCAACTCGCCGACGGAAATCGATTCCCGCTGATGGCCGTATGCTCTTAAACCGATGGCGTCGCCGTGGCCGCTGATCTGGAACTTGCCGTCGTGATCGGTTCGAACCACGACCTCGCCGAGCGTCACGATCGCATCCTCCACCGGCCTCTTGGTCGAGCCGTCGATTACAGTCCCGGTATAAGCCATCGCCGGCAGGGGCCTGAGCAAGGATGCGAGAACGAACAAAGACAGCGTGAAAATAATCGGCCTCGACATCAGCTATCACCGAATGGCTGGCGGCGTCCGAGCCGGCAGGATACTCGCGAATCTTTGTCCGATGTCGCCATCGGTAACGATGAAGCGGGGGAGCGCCATGACGTTGTCGCCGCGCGAGACCTTGCGTCGTTCGATGCTGAATGCGGCGACATATCCGGATTTTGTGGCGGCGGCAATCAGCTCATCGTCGTAGATACCGAACGGCCAGCTCAGCATCGTCACGTGGCCGCCGAGCCGCCGCTCGAGGACCTGTCGCGATTTGCCCAGCTGGCTATCCACCAATTTCCAGTAATCCTCGGCGGAAAGCCGGCGCTTCTCGATGTGAAAATTAGGATGCCAGTACGTGTGCGATTCCACCGAAAAGAGTCCGGTGGCTTTCAGCTCCGCGAGTTGTTCCCATGTCATCGCATACGAGGCATTCGAAATCGCAGATGGATAAATGAACAGCGTGACCGGGATTCGATAGCGCTCGACCAGCGGCGCCATGTCGCTGAACACGCTGCGATGACCGTCGTCGGCGGTGATCGCAACCGCGTGCGGCGGCAACTCGCCGTGACCCGCGGCAAAATTCACTACATCGCGAAGCGGCACGATACTGTAGCCGTTGTCATGCAGATACCTGAGCTGCGATGCGAAAACCGCGGTGGTGACCGTCATGCTGTCGGCAACCACCGGGCCAAACCGATGGTAGACAAGAATCGTCGCGGACGTTGCGCTCTCTGGCGCGGACCCCGCGATCGCGATCGGCGTTATCGCACTGAGGAACAGCGCCAGAAGTGTAACGACAAGATCGAAGCGCCGCCTCTTGTTCATTACATTCACATTTTTGGCGAGCCGGTCGGCCGTCCCTGTCCCGCTACAAGCTCTCGGCGGCTACGATGCTCAGGAGATCGTTGCAGCCGTCCTCGATCATCGAGGCGCGGGCATCGCGCATCAGCTTCTCGATCGGGTACTCGCGGGAGAGCCCGTTGCCCCCGAAGATCTGCAGGGCGCTGCTCGCCACCTCGAAGGCCGTGTTCGTCGCCGTGACCTTCGACGCGACCGCCAGGTGCAGCTTCGGCGGTGTGTTGATCGCGTTGTAGAGCGTCACCTGCCGGCTGAGCGCCCGGGCCGCCTGGATCTTCCGGAACATCTCGAACAGGCGCAACTTCACACTCTGGTGCTGGAAGATCGGCACTCCCCCCTGCACACGCTGCTTCGCGTAGTCGATGGCCAGATCCAGCGCGGCCTGCGCCACGCCGACGAAGGTCGAGCCCATCCCGCCGTTCGCCATACTCAGGATCATCTCGGTCGCGAACCCGTACGCATCCGGCGGGATCACCATGTAGTCGGCGGGGATGCGCACGTGGTCGAAGAAGATCTCTCCCTGATTCAGCGAGCGCTGTCCGATCTTGTTCAGCGGCTTGCCCTTCGACACGCCGGGGACATCGAGCGGCACCACGAACCCGCCGTCGGCGCGTTTCCCGTCACCCATGTCCACCGCGCAGAACATCGCGGCGGCCTGGGCGATGGTTCCGTTCGAGACCCAGGCGGACTTCTGCCCGCTCAGCACGAAGGAGTCGCCGTCCTTGCGCGCGATGCAGTTGGGCCGGCCCGGCTGCTCAACGCCCGGCCTGTTCATGTAGTAGATCAGATCGCTGCCGTGGTCCGGCTCGGTACCTGCCCAGCAGCCGATGCAGTCTTCGGAGCTGAAGCGCTCGACCACCTCGGGCTTGGTGGACATCTGGGCCATCATCCGCGGGAAGCCGGAAACGCCCAAGGCGATCGCCAGCCCCGAGTCACCCCAGCCCATCTCTTCGCCGATGATGCAGCGCAGTTTCGCCTGCTGTGCGGGCGTCAAGCCGCTGTTGGGAGCCGCGAGATCGGCGATGCCCAGCGCGCGATGTTTCTTGAACACCTCCCAGAGGATGGAATCCCTGGCGATGACGTCCTTGGGGTCCGCCATCGCGTCGAGCTTGGCGCCCGCGGGTCGCATGACCTCCTCGGCAAATCTGTGAACCATATCCCGAACGGATCGCTCTGCGTCCGTCAGATCTGCTTCGTAGTCGATTCTGGCCATAGTAACCTCCCAAGCTGACCGCGCCTGTCGGTCGCGATGTTCACACTCACCTTAGTATGGTCGGAGCGTTTTCCTGAAACGCCGTCGTCACGCGTTGAGATCGCCAGCTAGCGGACGAGGATCGTTACGCACATCGAGGCCGCTTCCCTGCCCACGACTCCGCCCCCGTTGTGTGCCAGGGCCACCCTTGCGCCCTGGACCTGTCGCTTGCCGCATCGGCCTTGCAGTTGCTCGGCGAGCTCGACGATCTGGGCGACTCCGGTGGCGCCCACCGGGTGTCCCTTGCGCAGCAGGCCGCCGGAGGTGTTCACCGGTATGCGGCCTCCGAGCTTGGTGACGCCTTCATCGATCAGCTTGCCCCCGCCGCCCTTCTGACACAGACCGAGCGACTCGTAGGCGGTGATCTCGGCTATGGCAGAGGCATCGTGGACTTCCACGACTCCCAGATCCTTGGGACCGAGGCTTGCCTCCTCGTAGGCTTCACTCGCGCAGAGCGTGGCCGAGTCCAACGCGCCGGCCTCATGCTCCCACCCGGAATGCAGGACACTGGCGGCCACGCGCACCGGGCTCGGCAGGCCGAGCTGGCGCGCCTTGCGCTCGCTCACCAACACAACCGCGGCGGCGCCGTCGGCAATCGGAGAGCACATCGGCCGGGTCAGCGGCTCGTCGATCATGGGCGCGGCGAGCACTTGCTCGATCGTCATGACCTCGCGGAACTGGGCGCGCGGATTGAGGTTGCCGTGAAGGGAGTTCTTGGCCGAGACCCCGGCAAGTTGCTGGACGGTCGTCCCGTATTGGCGCATGTGATCTCGCGCGACGCTCGCGTAAAAATCCATGGCGACGGAATGCTTCTTATCCGTGCCGCCGTCCTTGGATGTAGCTGCGCCCGCTGATGCGTCCGCATGAAAGCGGGCCAACGCGGACTCCAGCTCCTCGACGTCCATCCCGCCGGCCAGCGCGGCAAAGGTCCGCGCCTTGTCGGGATGGTAGAGCTTCTCCACGCCGAGAGCGAGGACCACGTCGTAGCATCCGGTGGTGACCATCGTGCAAGCCTGCTGGAAGGCGGTCGAGCCGCTTCCGCAGGCATTATCGATATTGATGACGGGGATGCGTCCGATGCCCATCGAACGCAGGATCACCTGACCGCGGACGCACTCCTGCCCGGTGATGAGACCGGCCATCGCGTTACCGACGTATGCCGCCTCGAGATCTGCGGCCTTGAGACCGGAATCCTGTAGCGCTGCCGCAACGGCCCCCGCTCCCAAGGCCTTGAGACCGGTCTCCATATGCTTACCGAACCGGGTCATGCCGACGCCAGCCACGATCGCTTTCATTCGCATAGTCCTCTCCTAATACACTGCGCTCTCCGGGCGGTCCATCTCGCCCTCGAAGAGCTTGCGGTGGTTGGCGGTTCGCATATGTTGCTCCAGGTGTTGCTACTGCGCGTCCAACACAATCGAAATCCCAAGCCGCTGGCGAGCGATTGCGCCGCGACAGAACCGCTTGAGCTAACTGCTCTTGCCGAAGGCTTTCTCGCGGTAGGCACGCGCCGCCGCACGCGACTCCTCGTCGCCCGATGCGCCGAGCAGGACGTCGCCGTCCGCAAATGCGGTCGTTCCTGCGCTCATCGCGCGCACGACCGAATTGACGTGTTCTTTTGTGATCGCCACCGGCACCGAAGGCTTGGCAACTAACTCGCGCGCAAGCTGCTCGACCTCGCTCTTGAGTTGCGCCGCCGGCACGACTCGGTTGAGAAACCCGAGCGATTTCGCCTCCGCCGGTGTGAACCGCCGGCACGTCATTACCAGCTCCTTGGTCAGCGCCGGACCGAGCTCGCGCACCAGGCGCGGGATCCCGCCCCACGGAAGCGGGATGCCCAGGTCGATCTCCGGGATGAAGAAAACCGCATCGTCGGCCGCCACCCGTAGATCGCATACCGCCATGAGGACCACGCCGCCTCCGACAGCGAAGCCGTGAACCTGCGCGATCGTTACTGCCCGCATCTGTTCGAGCGCATCTGCCGCGCGCAATCCGTATTGGCCGGCCTCGCGCCTGAACAGCCAGCTGCTATCGGCGGGCGCACCCAGCGGCGAATCCTTGAGATCGGCGCCCGCGCAAAAGGCCCGGCCTTCGCCGCGGACAATCACAACGCGCAGCTCGCGATGGCCGTCGAACCATCGCGCCGCTTCGGCCAGCTCTTGCAGCATCGTAGCACCGACGGCGTTGAGCCGTTCGGGCCTGTTGAGCGTAAGCCTGCCGAGAGCATCCTCGACCTCGACTCTAATCGTTTGAAATTCGCGCGTGTCCTTCATGATGATTCACCCCGGAGCGCAAGAGGCTCTCGAATACTTTAGGGCAGTTCGCACAAACATTAGCGGCGCGCCCGGCGAGCGGACCTTCAGGCATCTGATTGGAAATGGAATCGGTATCTTACCCGACAAGGCGCTGCCAGCGCGGAGGAAGTTATGACGATGGCAATCGTATGCACTGCGTTACTTGGGCTCCTACGCTTTATCCTCGGGCTGAACGTGTCGAGGCGGCGCGGCAGCTTGGGCGTAATATCGCGAGTTTCCCGCGTTTCCGTGCGCGCGGATGAGGTATTGAGGAACCACAGCCCTGTGCTCGCCATTCGCGGAAAGGGCCTCACCGATCCTTTTCCGCCAGACGGGCGGCTTCAGCAGCGGCTAGCGGGTCCGGCCGGTCTCGGCATGGATTTCGCGCCACACGACAGTCTCATCTGCCGACCACTCGTCATTACCGAAAATTCGATCAGTGTGACAGGGCCTCAAGCCTCCAAAAATCCCTCCAGCCTCTGGCGAATGATCGTCTTAGCCTCGGCCATAATGCGGTCGATCAGTTCCTGGCATGACGGTATGTCGTGAATGAGGCCGGCAACCATGCCGCAGGACCAGGCGCCCGCATTCGTATCACCTTCGGTCATGACGCGGGGATAAACGCCGCCAACCTCCATGATGATATCTTCGAATTTCAGGTTGGCGCCCAATGACCGTTCTTTCTCAAGAAGGCGATCCACCGCCGGATTTTTCAGCACCCGCTCCGTATTTCGCAACGGGCGCATGATCAGCCGGGTATCGAGTTCCGAAGCCGCGAGAATGGCCTTTTTGACGTTCTCGTGAACCGGGGCCTCCTTGGTGGCAATGAAGCGGGTGCCCATGTTCATTCCATCAGCGCCCAGTGCCAGCGAGGCCACTAGGGATCGGGCATCTGCCATGCCGCCGGAAGCAACAAAGGGGATCTTCAATTCCTCTGCGGCGCGCGGCAGCAGGATCATATTTGGGATGTCGTCTTCGCCGGGGTGCCCGCCGCATTCAAAGCCATCGACGCTCACTGCATCACACCCGATCGCTTCCGCCTTCAGCGAGTGGCGAACAGAAGTGCATTTGTGGATGACCTTGACGCCGGCTTCCTTGAGCGCGGGCAGCCATCTCTGCGGATTATTGCCCGCGGTTTCAACGATTTTCACGCCGCCATCGATGATGGCCTTCACGTAACCCGGATAATCCGGCTGATTCATTATGGGCAGGAATGTCAGGTTAACGCCGAATGGCTTGTCGGTCATCTTGCGACAGCGCGCAATTTCGCGCGCCAAATGAGCAGGCGTTGGCTGGGTCAGGGCTGTGATGATTCCAAGCCCGCCCGCATTCGAGACGGCTGCCGCCAGTTCGGCAAGGCCGACAAAATGCATGCCCCCCTGGATGATCGGATGCTTGATACCGAAGAGTTCTGTAATGCGCGTCTTCATTGGCCTTTGTCCTCTTCAACAAGGAAATAGAATTGGTCCGGAATCTCCGTTTTGAAATCCCGGTTCAACGTCGCATAGGCACGAGGCGGTTCGCAAACACGAATTCCCTGCCCGGACCTCGAGTCCAAGGGTTGTCAAACGCGGCGCCAGCGACCCTTCAACTTCAAAGCGTCTTCCTCCAAATGGTTTATTCTGCGACAAATCCGGGTAGATGTTAGCTCGGAGCCAGTATGGAGGAAGACAAATCCAACTTCATGAGCCGTACCTTCGAGGCTGACGAGCCTTTTTTAGTAACTGCCGAACGGATCGCGAGCTTTTGCGCCTCGGTCGGCGACGAAAATCCTCTCTACCTCGATGCGGCGGCCGCGAAAGCGGGGCCGTACGGCGGTATCATCGCGCCGCCCGCCTTCGTGGGCTCTTTTAGTTACGCTGACAATGTCTTCGAACAGATCCCGGCGTTCAGCCATGGCGGCCTCATGGCTGGCATCGATATCGAGCTCGACGCCCCGATTCGCCCAGGCGATTCGATCCGGGTGTCCTCCAAGGTGAAGGAGACTTACGAAAAGACCGGCCGTACCGGAACAATGATTTTTGTCGTGGTACGCTCGACGCTTACCAATCAGAGGGGCGAGGTCGTTGCGCGCGTCGATCATCGTATGATGAATCGTGTGTGAGAGGTCCGGCGCTCGAGCGCTCGATCGCATGTACCTGCGAAAGAGTCACCCCTCAGAGCAATCAACCGCAGGCCCTCTGCCGTCCACTCAACCGGGGTAACTCCAATGACGCAAATTCGCATATAAGAATCATTTGGTGGGGGAACATGCGGACGGTCATCAAGAACGCCAACTATTTCGACACGACGAGCCTTTCATTCGCCGGCGACTCCACGATTGTCATCGAAGATGGAATAATCGTCTCAGTCGGCGAAACCGCAATTGGTTCAGCGGACGCAGTGATCGATGCCGCCAATCAATATGTTTTGCCCGGCCTGATCGACGCCCACGTCCACTTCAGACTCGCAACGTTGAATTTCCACAGGCTTGTAGAGCTGAGCGAGGTGGAGTTCGGGATCATGATGGCACGGCTTGCCACAGAGACGGTGCATCGGGGCTTTACGACGGTGCGCGATCTTTGCGGTGAAGTCGATTCCCTGATGCGGGCGATCAGGACCGGCCTTGTCGTGGGACCCAGAATAGTGCGTGCGGGTCTTTCCCTTACCCAAACCGGCGGCCATGGAGATGCGGAATCCGGAAGGCGTCCCGTACCCGAGTGCGCCTGTTCGATGCGGCATAACAGTTTCGGGATCGTCGCCGACGGGGTGGAAGCTGTCCGCAAGGCGGCGCGACATGTCCTGCGAGAAGGATCCGACTTCATAAAGATCCACGTCTCCGGCGGGGTAGCCTCACCGAGCGATCCGCTGGAGGCGATTCAGTATACGCCGGAGGAAATTACGACCATCGTGCGCGAGGCGCAGAACCGGCATACCTATGTCGCCGTGCATGCCTATTCGCCGGAATCGATCACGATGGCCGTCGAAAACGGGGTGCATTCGATCGAGCACGGTAATCTGATTGATGCAAAGGCAGCCGCAGCGTTGGTGAGCCACGGCGCTGTTTTGGTGCCGACATTGGTTACATATTTCGGAATGAGCGAAGTTGGCGCTCAGCTCGGGCTGCCCGCGGCGAATGTACTGAAGAATCAGAAGGTGCTCGAAGCGGGACTTGCGTCTCTGGAAATTGCCAAGTCGGCCGGCGTGACCATGGGGTTCGGCACCGATTTGATCGGCGAAATACAGAACTTGCAAAACCGCGAATTCGCTATCCGGTCAGAGGTGCAGAGCGCGCATGAAATCTTGCATGCGATCTACGTTGTTAATCCGAAACTCTGCCGGCTTGAGGGTAAGGTAGGGGTTATCAAGTCAGGCGCGTTTGCTGATCTTGTCATCAGCAAAGCCAATCCACTTGACGATATCAAGGTGCTCGCCGATCCGGGAAAAAATTTCAGCGCAATCATCAAGGGCGGCGTTCGAATTTTATAGCGATCGGGGGGGCGATTCTCCCCCCTTCCCGGATCCTTACGCCACTTCGAACAGGCCGGCCGCGCCCATTCCGCCGCCGACGCACATCGTGATCACAACGTATTTCACTCCGCGCCGCTTGCCCTCGATGAGCGCGTGCCCAGTCATCCGCGAGCCGCTCATCCCGTAAGGGTGACCGATCGAAATCGCGCCGCCGTTGACGTTCAGCCGCTCGTCCGGGATGCCCAGCCGGTCGCGGCAATATATGACCTGGCACGCAAACGCTTCGTTGAGTTCCCAGAGCCCGATATCGTCCATCTTGAGGCCGTTTCGCTCCAGCAGCTTGGGCACCGCGAATACCGGCCCGATACCCATCTCGTCGGGTTCGCATCCCGCCACCGCCATCCCGCGATAGATGCCGAGCGGATGCAGCCCGCGCTGCTCGGCCTGCGCGCGTTCCATCAACACGCAGACCGAGGCGCCGTCGGAGAGCTGGCTTGCGTTGCCCGCGCTGGTGAATCCGCCAGGACCCTTTACCGGCGGCAGCGAGAGGAGACCTTCCAGAGTGGTGCCGGGGCGGTTGCATTCGTCGCGATCAAGCGTGACCTGCTGGCGCGTGCTCTCGCCGGTCTTCTTGTCATCGAAGCGCTTGGTAACGGTGGTGGTGACGATCTCGCCGTTGAAACGTCCGGCCTCCTGCGCGGCGAAGGTTCGCTGCTGACTCTGGAAAGAATACCGGTCCTGAGCTTCGCGGGAGATCTTGTAGCGCTTCGAGACGATCTCCGCGGTATCGATCATCGCCATGTACACCGCCGGCGCGTTCTTGAGGACCAGTGGATCGCCCTGGCGGTATGCGTTCATGTGCGTATTTTGCACCAGGCTGATCGACTCGACTCCGCCCGCGACCACCGTCTGCATGCCATCAACCATGATCTGCTTCGCCGCCATCGAGATGCTCATCAGGCCCGACGAGCACTGCCTGTCCACGCTCTGGCCTGCGACACTTACCGGGAGCCCAGCGGCTATTGCGCACTGGCGCGCGACGTTGAATCCCTGGCTCCCCTGCTGGAGCGCGGCGCCCATGATCAGGTCATCGACTTCGCCCGGTTCGACGCGCGCGCGTTTGAGCGCCTCGCGAATAATCGGGGCGGCCATCGACGGCGACTCGATATCATTGAACGCGCCGCGATACGCTTTGCCGATCGGCGTGCGGGCGGTGGATACGATGACGGCTTCTCTCATAAGGAACTCCTTGCTTTCCGCGCGCACTCACCGTGATCGCGCCGGACACGATTATTGTTGGCCTGAATACTGTCGCCTCTCGCCGGTATTCGCAACTCTTCCAAACTACTTTCGCACCGGCTTGATTGCGAAGAAAGGTCCAGCGCGCGGCAGCTTGGGCGTAATATCGCGAGTTTCCCGCGTTCCCGTGCGCGCGGATGAGGTATTGAGGAAACACAGCTGACACCTCGAACTGGTAAGCAACGCCGCGAGCCGTGTGGGTGATCCACTGCATTTCGGTTCGCGCAGTGCGACTTCGCTCGCAACTCTCCTTCAGATGACGCTCGGCACGCCGCCGCTAAATTCCGACAAGCGGCTTCGAAGGTCGCATGCGAATTCGTGTCTCGTGACACGCCCAGTCTTAGACGCTTTCGAAGACCCGCACCCAGTCTTCCAGCGCGGACTCATGTCCGGGCACGAGTTGAACGACGAATTGATCATAGCCACCTTCGCCGAGCGCTCGGATCCGATCGCGCAGTTCGGGAGCGGTCGCGGTAAAAGTAGTCGCCGCGATAAATTCCGGGGAAAGGAATTTCTCCTCTTCCGGCCGCACGCCGAGTAAATGCATAGTGTGCATCTGCAGGTAGCGCGCATCGGCCGGTTGATAGGTAGCGTGCTGCTTGCGATAACTCTCAAGCACCGGCTGAATTTCGGGCGGCAGATTCAGGCCGAGCGTGGCTTCGACCAGTCCATGCAGAAAAACCGCGGACATCGGACCCGCCTGAGCCTTGGCTCGCGCGCTCGCCGCAGATTCTTCTTCGCCCAGCACGCAACCTAGCGCGAACACCGTTCGGTAGAGACTCCTGGGAGCGCGCCCAAGAGCCTCGCACGATTTCGCGAGCTCGCCAGCTTCGTAAATCGCACGCAGTACCGAGGAGGAAAACGTCATCCATCCGTCTGCGATCTCGGCGGTGAGTTTGCGCGCCTTGGGCGCGAAAGCCGAAATATGCAGCGGAATCCGATCGGTAATATTGATAAAACCCTCCGGATTCAGAAATCGGATCTTGCGGCGCGCACCCTCGCATTCCCATTCGACCATGTTGCCGGACAACAACTCGCGAACGACGCGGATATACTCACGCATCTCTGCAAGCCGCATCGGCCCCAGCCCCATCGTATTGCGCGCAGTGAAACCGGTACCCACACCAAAAATAATCCGGCCCGGCGCGAGCTTGTTGAGTGACGCGAGTCCATTGGCCGCGACCGGCGCGATGCGGTTGGTTGGCACCATGACTCCCATGCCGAGCTTTATTCGGGAGGTTCTGTCCGCGGCGAGAGCCATCGCGACGAAAATGTCCGGGGACAACATCTGGGTGTCGTAGAACCATGCGTGTGAGAGACCAAGCTTCTCGGCACGCTTGACGGTTTTCCAAGAATCGAGCATCGAGGGTAACGCAATTCCAAAATCCATGGTCATTCTCTTGGATCTGCTGACTTGTGACTTATGCCCCGCAACCTAAACAGCTTGCTTCAACTATCATCATTGCCGCTCGACGAAAATCCACAGCAGGAAAGACGTTGCTTAAGTCATGCGTTGCGGACCATCAAGCCTCCATCGACCGGAATGATCGCGCCGGTGATGTACGAAGCGGCCGGAAGACAGAGGCTGAACGTGATGTGCGCGACTTCTTCCGGATAGCCGTAGCGCCTCAACGCGGTCCGGCGTTTGGCAAAAACCGTCTTGTGCTCTTCGGGAATCGCGTCAGTCAGGGCGGTCCGGATGGGTCCGGGGCAGACGCAATTGACGGTGATTCCTTCGGGGCCGAGATCAACCGCCAGCGCGCGCGTCAGCCCGATAATACCGGTCTTGGCGACCGCGTAAGGACTGTCGCCGGGAGTCGCGCCGAGGCCCTCCGTGGAGGCGATATTGACGATTCGAGCGGCGTCGGACTTGCGCAGATGCACGAGCGCGGCGCGGACCATCCGCTGTTGCGCGGTCAACAAACCGGCGATGGTGCGGTCCCAGATGCGGTCGTAATCGTCGCTGTCGAGGGGAGAGACGCCGCCGAAACCGGCGTTGTTGATGAGGATGTCGAGCCGGCCGAAATGAGCGGCGACGTCGGCAACGACGCGCTTGATCTCGGCCGCATCGGATACGTCGAGGCGCCATCCGTGCGCGGTTCCGCCGGCGGCGGCGATCTCCTCGACGACGCGCGCGACGCCGGCTTCGTTGATGTCGGTAATCGCGACGAGTGCGCCTTCGTCCGCAAACAGATGAGCGGTGGCGCGGCCCATCCCGCTGGCGGCGCCGGTGATCAGCACGGCGCGCCCCTTGACCGAGCGATCGAGTCTTCTCAATGGATCCATTTCAATTCTCCCTGTCGAGCGAACGGAAGTGACGATTGCCGAGCTATCACACCCGGTGTTAGTTGGGATAGCTGAAGGCCGGTCTTACTCAAGACGAACGGGGGAAAAATTATCCGATGGCCAACAGCGAACAGGAACGCGACGCGTGGCTCGCGCAAGTCAGTGAGGCTGCGCTCGAGCCGGAACTGCCGATAATCGATCCGCATCATCACCTGTGGGACCATCCCGGCAGCCGCTACATGCTCGATGAGATAGTCCGTGACACGGCGTCGGGGCATCGCGTGCTCGCGACGGTGTTCGTCGAATGCATGTCGATGTATCGCGCGGACGGCCCGGAGCCGATGCGGCCGGTTGGCGAGACCGAGTTCGTCAACGGCATCGCGGCCCAAAGCGCGAGCGGGCAATATGGCGAAACGCGGGTCGCGGCGGGAATCGTGGGCTTTGCGGATTTGGCGCTGGGAGCCGCGGTCGAACCGGTATTGCAGGCGCATATCGCCGCGGCGCCGGCGCGTTTTCGCGGCATCCGGCACGCGGGAGGCTTCGACGCGAGTCCGGAGGTAAGGAATTCGCACACCAACCCGCCCGCGGATTTGTACGAATCGGCGCGCTTTCGCGAAGGCTTCGCCAAATTGCGTGGCTTAGGTCTCAGCTTCGAGGCGTGGCAGTACCATCCGCAGATGCCGGCGGTGACCGAACTGGCGCGAGCGTTCCCGGATACGACGATCGTGCTCGATCACTTCGGCGGTCCGCTGGGAATCGGACCTTACGAAGGCCGGCGCGCAGAGATATTCGGCGAATGGAAGAAGAACATCGCGGAACTCGCGCGATGTCCAAATGTCGTGGCCAAGCTCGGTGGAATCAACATGCCGGTGAATGGATTCGGGTGGCATCGGAGGCCATCGCCGCCGACCTCGGACGAACTGGTGGCGGCGACGCGGGACTACTATCTCCACACCATCGATCAGTTTGGGCCGCGACGATGCATGTTCGAGAGCAACTTCCCGGTGGACCGGGTTTCATGCTCGTACGTCGTGCTCTGGAACGCATTCAAGAAGATCGCGGCGGGTTTCACGAGGGACGAAAAAACACAGCTATTCCAGCGCACCGCGTCGGAGATCTATCGCTTGACGCTCACGACCAAGGCGCCGAGCCGGGCGCCGGCGCGGTAATTCGCGCGACGTGGCGATGGCCGTGATGTGGGTCGCGACCAACGTATATTCCCGGCGTCGAAACGCGGCGGGATTCTGTGGCGCGCATTGTCGACACGATGCTGGTAGTAGAGATCGATGCGATCGACACCGAGGCGCTTGAGCGGCGCATCGCAGGCGGAGCGCACGTATTCGGTTCTGCCCTCGATCACGCGCCTGCGCCGCACGAGCTCAGTTCGACCAGAAGACGTAGTCGTCACTGGCGCTTTGCGGGTAAGACAGCGGATGGTCGATGTCGATAGCGCCCTCCAGCAGCGAAGGCCAGAGCGGCTTGGCCTGCTGACCGTCGATTTGATCGAGGACTTTCATCAGGGTCTGGACCTGTTGCGGATTGGTTTCGGCCAGGTTGTGATGTTCGGTAGGGTCCTGCTTCAGATTGAACAGCCAGATCTTGTTTGGCTTGTCGTCGATTTGCAGCTTCCATTCGCCCTTGAGCAGCGTCTTGTACGGACCTGAGCGCCAGAAGAGCGTGCCATGAGGCGAGCCGGCGGATGCGCCATCGATGAAAGGGAAAACGTTTACCCCATCCATCACGCGATCCGACGGTATCGGCGCGCCGGCCGCTCCCGCCGCGGTCGAAAAGATGTCAACATGAGCGACGGGAAGCGGGTAAATCGTGCCCGCGCGGATTTTCGCCGGCCACTTCATGAAGAACGGCACGTGAATACCGCCCTCGAAGAAGGTCGCCTTCCATCCGCGATAGGGCCGATTGATATCCGGCAAGCCGATATAGTTCGCCCCGCCGTTGTCACTGGTGAAGAAGACCAACGTGTTTTGATCCAGCCCATTCTCTCGAAGCGCGCTGAGCACGTGACCTACGTTGCGATCGAGCGCACGGACCATCGCGCCGTACACTCGCAGCCGGTGATCCTTGATTTGCGGCAGCGCGTCGTAATCGGACTTGAGCGCCTGCAGCGGCGTGTGGGGCGCATTGAATGCAAGGTAGATGAAGAAGGGGCGGTTCTGATTCGCCTTGATCGCCTTCACCGCCTCGTCGCCCAGATAGTCAGTCATGTATTCGAAAGGATAGAAGCGGCGGCTTCCGTTATTGGTCACCGCGAATGACAGATTGGCCCAGAGAAATTTGTCGATCGGATCGAAGTCCTGGTACGAGTTCTCGGCCTGTGGGTCGTTCTTGCGCAGGTACATCGACGCGCCGGCCAGAAAGCCCAGCGTCTCATCGAAGCCGCGCGCATTCGGAGCCGCCTGCGGAGTTTCGCCCAGATGCCACTTGCCGAGAAAGACCGTGTGATAGCCGCGCGCCTTCAAAAGCTGCGCTACGGTGATTTCGCTGGTTGGCACTGCCTGCTGCGCAACCGGCGGCACCTGACTCACGCGCTCGGAATGAAAGATGGCCGGGTGAAGCCCGTGAGCGTAAGTCGAGATCAGCTTCATGAACGCGACTGGAGCGGGTGTGAACTCGAAGCCGAAGCGCGTAGCGTAACGGCCGGTCATGATCGCTGCCCGCGACGGCGCGCAGGTCGCGTTGCCGGCATAGCCGTTGGTGAAAACCACGCCCTCGTGCGCGATCGAATTGATATTCGGCGTGGGCACCGCACCGCCGGCGACGCCGCCGCCATTAAGCGTGATGTCGTTGTAGCCGAGGTCGTCGGCAAGAATCAGGACGATATTGGGCAGGCGCTGTTCGGGAGCAGCCGTTGCGGCCGCAGGGCCCTCCTGCCACTGGACGGGGTGACCCGGCTGGATTGGATCGCGGATGCTCTGGATGAGGCCGGGAGCGTAGTACCAGTATTGCGAGAACAAATAGACGCCGATCACGACCAAGGCGAGGGCCGAGCCGATTACGATTTTGCCGGTTCTGCCGATCTTCATTCTGTCCCCCTCCGCGGCAAGTACGCTGGCATAATCTGGTGATGCCTCGAAAGATGTCCTCGCTGCGTCTGGTTGTCTGCGATACCTTTCCCGGCCAAATTGCGATCACTCCCATTGTTCAGTCAGTTCCGCGGCCAATAGGCGCCGGCGCAAGGCGCGCCCTTATGCGGAGTCGCGATCGCGGTCTACTTTGTAGCAAGTATCAGCGGTGATGGAGACGGCACCGGGATTGTCCTGACGCTGCGGAATCCCGCTTCCTTCAACCATGCACGGTATTCACGCATCGTGAAAACGTCCGCGCCGGGTGTGGCGCGAATCAGCATGTTGAGCCCGAACAGCATAGGTATCATCGGCCCGGTCCGTTCGTCATTCGGGATGAAATCCGCGATTAGAAGCTGACCCTTGTGCTTGAGGGCGGACGCGGTTTTCCCAATCAGCTTGCGCCCCCACTCGGCGCCCTCGCCATGGATGATGTGGCCGAAGATCGCGAGGTCGTACTTGTCGCGGCCGAAATCCAGCTCGCGAAGATTCCCTTCGACGTAGTCGTAGCGATCGCCAACTCCGTAGCGCGCCGCGTACTCGCGGGTTATGGCGGTGACTGCCGGGAAATCCACCACGGTCACGCGCGCCTTTGGGCTGGCTTGTGCAAAGGGAAGCGACCATGCTCCCGAGCCGGCTGCGACGTCCAGGATCGCTGAAATTTTCCTTACCCGCGATGCTCCGATCGCCGCCACCGCCGCCTTGGCCGGTACGTAGCTCATCGGAAATATCACCCGCACCAGCATCGTGAAAAACTTTACCGCCGCCTCGGCTCCGGGCGGCGCGAGCGGCCGCCCGGAACGGACGACGTCTGCCAGTTGCGAAAAGGCCATCACGCCGCCCTTGACGAACTGTGCCCCGCCTTCAAAGTAGAGGTCGCTGCCGCGCGCCAGGAAGGTTGCCGAGATGGGCTCCAGCGAGTACCTGTCACCCTTGCGGCGGAGGTACTTGAGCGCCACCAGGGTGTCCAGCAGGCGGCGCATCGCGCCGGGGTCCGCTTTGGCTGCCGCTGCGACTTCGGCGGCGGTGTGCTTGCCGTCGGCAATCAGCGTGAACACGTCCAACTCCAGACCTGCCGCGACCGTCAGTGACTTCCACGTGTCGTAGATGTCGTTGGTCAGCGCAATCGGTGACGGAGTCCTGCTCTTCGCCATATCGGGAATTTCCTCCGAGATAAGGCTCGCATCGACGCCACGCGGTTTGCAAGCTGCTGGAGTCGCTCGGCTTTTCTCTCCGCGGCCTTCGCTCCGCAAAGCTTCCAGTCGGCGACATGGTGAACCGTACAGGCGACCATCATGACTCTCTTCTAACCGCTCAACTATTCGCGTTCCCTCTCGTGCGGATCACGTTTTACGGTATAGTCGCGCATCCTTGTCGCGTGCCAGGTGACTCCATGAAAGAGACCAACCGAAACATCGAGGGCAAGACTTGTCTTATAACAGGCGCCACAAATGGGATCGGACGTGTTACCGCGGTGGAACTGGCCAGGATGGGAGCGGAATTGTTCCTGATCTACCGGGACCAGGCGCGCGCCGATGAAACAGTTGCCGAGATACGAAAAAAGACCGGCAACGAGAAGGTTCATCTTCTTCACGCCGATCTAGCGTCGCAGAAGCAGATTCGCGGCGTAGCCGCCGAGTTCCTGGCGATGGGAAAGCCGTTGCATGTGCTGGTCAACAACGCCGGTCTGGGCAATACAAAGAGGATGGTGACCGAGGACGGCATCGAGATGGTCTTCGCGGTGAACCATCTCGCCTACTTTCTGCTGACCATCCTCCTGCTCGACCGAATCAAGCAGAGCGCGCCGGCGCGCATTGTGAACGTCGCCTCAGAGGCGCACCGGTTTGGAACGATCAATTTCGACGATCTGGGCGGCGAGCGGCGTTACAGCACGTTCGGCTCATATGGCCAGTCGAAGCTGGCCAATATCCTCTTCAGTTATGAGCTGGCGAGGCGGTTGGAAGGAACCGGTGTCACGGTCAATTGCCTCCATCCGGGCGGTATTGCTAGTGGGCTTTGGACCAACAACGGGCCGTTTGCCCGGTTCATCATGAAGGCGGGCACGCTTTTTCTTAAAACACCGGAGCAGGGTGCACAAACTACGATCTATTTGGCCTCCTCGGCCGAGGTCGAAGGCGTCACCGGAAGGTACTACTCCAACTGCAAGGAGAAGACTTCCAACAAGGAATCGTACGACCTAAATGTCGCCAGGCAGCTTTGGGAGGTCAGCTCGCGGATGACGGGGGTTGGCGCGTAAGGGGCCCCAGGTAAAGCGAGAGCAGCAATATTTTGATTGGGCAAAGAGCGTCGTCGATAAGATCCGCGGCGCCAATGCCGAGCTGGAGAACGCGTGCCGTGGCAGGACGCTTACTCGGCGATTCGTTTCGAGCGTCCGATCCAGTAGCGATCCTTGATTAGCCGTTTAAAGAGCTTGCCGGTCGGGTGGCGCGGCAACTCGGCGTCGAAATCAATTGTCCGCGGACACTTGATCGCGGACAGGTGCGCGCGGCAGAAATCGATCAGTTCGGCCGCGAGATCCGGCCCGGCCTGATTGATATCTACCGGCTGGACGACGGCTTTGACTTCTTCGCCAAAATCCTCGTTCGGTACGCCGAACACGGCAACGTCCTCAACCTTCGGATGAGTCGCGAGCAGGTTCTCAGCCTCTTGCGGATAAATGTTCACGCCGCCACTGATGATCATGTTCGCCTTGCGATCGGTCAGGTACAGATAGCCGTCCTCGTCGAGATAACCGATATCTCCGAGCGTGGACCATCCCCTGTCGTTGCGCGAGCTTTTCGTTTTTTCTGGATCGTTGTGATATTCGAACACGCCGCCGCCCTCGAAGAAGATCGTCCCCGCCTCGCCGGTGGCCAGCTCGGCTCCGTCATCGCCAACGATATGCACCGCTCCCATGAGCGGCTTGCCGACCGAGCCCTTATGCTGCAGCCACTGCGAGCTGTCGATCGCGCAAAACCCGTTGTTCTCGGTGCCCGCGTAGTATTCGAAAATCTTCGGCCCCCACCAGGCGATCATCTGTTCCTTGACCGTGATCGGACAAGGCGCAGACGCGTGGATAGCCACCTTCAGTGTCGAATGGTCGTATTTGCGGCGCATCGGCTCCGGCAACTTGAGCATCCGGATGAACATCGTCGGCACCATCTGCGTGTGCGTGACCCGGTACTTCTCGAAAAGCGCGAGCGACTGTTCCGCGTCGAAGTGCTCCATGACGACCACCGTACCGCCGATCCGATGCACCGCCATCGTGAACTGCAGCGGCGCCGAATGATAAAGCGGCGCCGGCGAGAGGTAGCGCATCTCGGGAGTCGCCTGGTAGAGCCCCGCCAGCACCATGCCAACCGGATTTGGCGCGCCCAGGGGTTGCCGGCTTAGGGGATGCTTCACGCCCTTGGGCTTGCCGGTAGTGCCCGACGAATAGAGCATCGCGGCGCCTTCGGTCTCGTCGGCGATCGGAGTCGATGGCTGCGAGCCGACCGCATCCTCCCACGATTCAAAAGTCGCGATTGCGCCATCCATCATGTAGCGTTTGATGCCGCCCGGAATCATTTTAGCCGCGTCCATCCGGCCTGCGACGCCGGCCATCGCGTGCGTGGTGATGAAAACTTTTGCGCCGCAGTCATTTACGATGTAGGCGACTTCCTCCGCCGTCAGGCGTGAGCTGATCGCGGTGTAGTAGAGTCCGGAACGCTGCGCCGCCCAGAGAATCTGGTAGTAACGCTGATGATTCTCGGCGAACAGTGCGATTCCGTCGCCCGGCTTGAGCCCAAGCGAGCGCAATAGATTCGCGCCGCGGTTCGATTCATCGTCGAGCTCGCGATAAGTGACAACCTTGCCGGTCGCCGCCATGATGTATGCGGCTTTGTCAGGATTGCTCTTGGCGTGAATTCCGGGATGCATCAATTCTAACCGACGTTTGCCAAACTTAGCGGAAGCGGCATGCGCGCGGCAACCGAACTGAACGGTTGGTCTGTACCGCAGGATCGCACCGCCATTGTAAGGCATCCGAAGCTTTAACGATTGCTGTGCCTCCCGAAAACCTTATCCGGGATGAAGCGGGGACGGGCGTAAGGTAAGGAAGCGCGTGAATCGCGCCCCACGCGCCGATTTTATCGCTTCTTCACAGAGTAGGGAAATATGTCAGACTGTATGGCGGAGAGGGGGGGATTCGAACCCCCGAGACCCTTTCGAGTCTACACGCGTTCCAGGCGTGCGCCTTAAGCCGGGCTCGGCCACCTCTCCGCACGCGAACGCGATTATGCATCACGCCAACGCGCGGGGCCAGTTCATCAATTTAAGGGTCCCCCCGATGGAGTCGCGCCGCGCGAACCGGTGAATTGAACCCGGAAGGCGGCGACCCTGCCCCGGCGGTTGCCGGCCGCCTGCTCCTTTGGTAAAAAAAGAATGAATATTCGTTTTTTATAGGATGCCGATGAAGGAGAATCAAGCAAGCCGCACCGCCCAATCGATGGCCCTGTTTCGAGCGCTCGAAACCACACGCCCGCCAAAAGAAAGGCTCTTCACCGATGAATTCGCCGCGATGTTCCTGAGCCCGCCGATGCGCATCGCCGCCCGGATCGCGGCAAAGTGCGCACCGGTGCGAACCGGCCTTATCGCATGGATGGATCGGCGCTGGCCCGGATCGAGAGCCTCGGCGGTGGCGAGAACCTGCTTTATCGACCGCGCGCTTATCCAGGCGCTGAAGGAAGAGATAAGGCAGGTGGTAATCCTTGGCGCCGGCTACGACTCTCGCGCCTACCGCATCGAAGGAATTGAACGCGCCAGAGTCTTCGAGGTCGATCGCGCCGAAACGCAGGCCATGAAGCGCCGGGTCTTGATGCGGCGGCTTCGCCCTTTTCCGCCCCACACAGTGTTCGTCGCGACGGATTTCATGAAGCAGACGCTTGCCGATGTTCTAACCTCGGCGGGGTTCGATCCGGAGCGCAAGGCCTTCTTCATCTGGGAGGGCGTTACCAACTATCTCGACGAGGGGTCCGTGGATGCGACGCTGCGATTCGTCGGTGGCAATTCGCCCGGCGGCCGGATCGCGTTCACCTACACCCATCGCGGGGTGATCGACGGCTCCGGCGACTTCTGGGTGAGCCCCAACGTGATTCGACATTTGCAGCGCGCGGGGGAGCCATGGACGTTCGGATTCTATCCCGCGGAGGTTGTATCGTACCTGCACGCGCGCGGGCTCGAGCTGAAGCAGGATCTCGGAGCAATCGAGTACGGCGCGCCGTGCATGGGCGCAAGCAAAGACCAAATGAAGGGCTATGAATTCTACCACGTCGTAGTCGCGGAGGTTCGCAAACGGGAGGGGACGAGTTGCCAAGGGTAAGCGAGGCTCATCGGCAAAATCGCCGCCGGCAGATTCTCGACGCGGCGATCGAGTGCTTTGCGCAGCATGGCTTTCAGCGCACGACCATGGAAGACATCATCCGGGAGGCGGGCCTGAGCGCGGGCGCAATCTACAGCTACTTTCAGAGCAAAAACCAAATAATCGAGACGCTCGCCGACCAGCGCCATGAACGCGAGAAGCGGATCCTCGAAGCGGCGCTGAAGCGGGGCGAGTGGGCCGCCTCTGTTCGCGAGCTGTTCAGAATCTTTTCCTCGGAATTGCTTGCCTCATCCAGCGTTCGCAAGGAACGGAGACTCGTAATCCACCTGTGGGCCGAGGCGCTGTGCAATCGCAAGCTTCTAACGCTGATTCGGCGCGGGAACAATCAGCCGCTAAAGCTGTTGTCCGATGCAATCGCGCAAGCTCAGAAGAGCGGACAGTTGCCGGGAGCCCTCAATCCCGAGGCCGTGGCGCGTGTTCTGATTGCCATGTTCTATGGGCTGATCCTTCAGCAGGCATGGGACGAACGAACCGGCGTCGCCGAGTGCGCCAAAGCGGCGCAAGCGATAGTGGCCGCCTGGCTGTTTTCAGAGGTGTCCGGTCGTACGTAGAGAAATAAGAATTGCGTGGCGGATATGGGTGGGCGCTTGACCCCGCCGCGCCGGCGACGAGGCCGCGATTAGCGGCGCGGTTTGCGCGTATCGGCTCATCCGCGCTAAGCGTTAGACCGTCGTGACACGCTTGGTGCTCTGCAATTTTCAGTTGCGTCTGGCAAGACCGCCGGGGGCCGCATGGCCGAACGATGTGACGTAGCGATCGTTGGCGCCGGGCCGGGCGCTTCGATCGCCGCATACATACTCGCCAAAAGCGGGCTCGAAGTGATTATGTTCGAGCGCGGCGACTACCCCGGCTCGAAGGCGATGTTCGGCGGTGTGCTTTACACGACCGTGCTCGCCAAGTACTTCCCGGACTTTCCGGGAGCAGGCTCGGTCGAGCGCCACGTCGTCGAAAAGCGCTTCTCGATGCTTTCCGAGAGCGACGAGCTTGCGCTCTCGTTCAAGTTCCTCGATTTCGAGCCTCCGTATTACAACCATTCGTTCACGGCCCTGCGCGCGACCTTCGACCGCTACCTCGCCAAGAAGGCGGAAGACGCGGGCGCGGTGCTGGTCACGCAGACGGTGGTCGACGAGGTGATCGCGAGCGAAGGCCGGGTGGTGGGAGTCCGCGCGCGGCGCGAAGGTGGCGAGGTGATCGCCAACGTGGTGATCGCCGCCGACGGCGCGAATTCGCTGATCGCGCAGTCGGCAGGCCTTCGCGGCGAGCTTCCGCTCTCGGTGATCCTCGGGGTCAAAGAGGTGGTCTCGCTCCCGCGCGAAGTCATTGAGGATCGCTTTTCGCTGGAAGGAGACGAAGGCGCGGCGTACGAGTATCTCGGCGGCGGCGCGGTGCGGGGCGCGATGGGAGCGGGCTTCCTCTACACCAACCGCGACTCGATTTCCGTAGGCTACGGGATCCCGCTGGGCGCACTCAAAACGCTGGGCGTCCAGCCCGGCGAGCTGCTCAACGAATTCAAGATGCATCCGGTGGTACGCCGCCTCCTGCGCGGCACCACGCCGGAGGAATACTCGGCGCATCTGATTCCGGAGATGACGCCACACGATCTGCCGCGTTTCGTGGGCGACGGGATTGTCGTAATCGGCGGCGCCGCGGGGCTGGTCAATGCGAACCCGTTATTCCACGAGGGCACCAACATGGCGATGGCCTCGGGCGTGATGGCGGCCGAGACGATTCTCCAGGCGCACAAGGCGGGCGATTTTTCGGCCAAGGCGCTCGAGTCCTACCCGAGCCGCCTTCGCGAAAGCTTCGCATGGCAGGATTACGATCGCTATCAGGGGCTGACGCGGATGGCCGAAACCCATCCCCAGTTCTTCAGCAAATACCCCTACGAATTCATCAAGCTCGCGCGCAAGCTGTTTTCCGTGGCGCCCACCGATGACGGGATGCAGGTGCCCAAGCGCTCGCTCGAGCTGGCGGTCGCGGACCACGTACTCGCCGAGCTCGGGCTGATGAGCCTCGGGCTCGACCTTCTCGACGCCGCCAAGGCGGCTATGTTCTAAGGAAGGAGACCGGGGAAGGAGAACCGGTTGCAATGGCAGCGGAAGTTAAAAGCCCATCCGGCATTGCGAAGCTCACCGGCTTGGCGAACTTTCTGGGCCCGCCCAAGTTGCTCGGCCGCGATGACAAACTCGCGACCCTGGTGATAAAGGTGGACGAGGGAAGTCCGCACCTCAAGATCATCGATCAGGGGGTCTGCCTCAAATGCCTCGAGAAACCCTGCACGGTGACCTGCCCGGTTGAAAACTACAAGGTCGAGGATAACGGTCACACGACGATATACTGGAGCAGCTGTATCGAGTGCGGCACCTGCCGAATCATCTGCCCGTTCCACAACATCTCGTGGCGATACCCAAGTGGCGGATTCGGCATGACCTACCGCTACGGCTGAAGCGAGGAGATCGGAAGATGCGAATCAGATCGCGCGCCGGCAATTTCAATATGACGATCGAGGACGTCGCGGTTGAGAACGGCGAACTCGTGATGACCGGCAAGATGGGAGTGTGGTCGGCCAAGACCATGCTCAGCGTCGATGAGCTCAGGGAAATGCTGGGCACCATGAAGGTCAGCGCCAAGGTGCTCGATTTCGCCGCGCTGTTCGCCTTCCGCTACCTGGCCGGCCTGGTCGAGGAAGATCGCCGCCGGCGCCTCGCGCCCGTCACGCAAGGCGCCGCGCCCGCAGCGGCTACGAAACTGCAGTAAAGCGCGCTCGCAAGCGCAGGAGGATATTGGCATGGCTGATGACATCAAGCTGTCGGAACTCGAACAGGTCGACGAGGCGTTCAACTTCCCGCTCTTCGACGCAATCTTCAACCGCCGCTCGCGCCGCTTCGGCCTGGGCATGGAGATCAAGGAAGGCCCCAACAAGCACAAGTCGCAGCACGAGCCGATGCCGCTCGATGAAGTCGAGGAAGCGCTCCTGATCGCCGCCGGCACCGGCATCTCGGGCCTCAACCTGGCCGACATGCCGCACACCCCGCGCCCGGAAAAGCTCGAAGGCGTCCAGAACTGGGACGGGATGTGCAACACGATGGTCGAGCACGTGGGGCGCACCTGGGCGAGCCCGTGCGGAAATCATGGCACCGAACTCTTTTATAGCAATGACGAGGGTGTCTACCTGATGAAGTTGCGCGACGTGCAGCCGGTGCATTTGCAGGACGTCGCCACCAAGAGCGATCGCGATCGCCTGATCGATTTCGTGCGCAATAACCGGGTCAAGCTGTTCGACGGCCGGCTCGATATCCCGCGCAATACCGGCGCGATCATGTCGTTCAATATGTGGAACGCGAACATGCCCGGCACCACGCTGTTCATGCCGGTGACCGATATCACCGAGGAAATGATCAATGCGGTGATGTTGCAGGCGGACCTGGGCCAATATGTCGCCGACGATCGCAACAATATGCGTCCCTGCATCGACCAGCGCTGGATTCGCGAGGGTTGGGTCGACACCCCGATACCGCTCTCGATGTTCGAGAGCCAGATGATGCTCGCCACCGCCGGCGCCGAGGGCGCGTTCATCGGCCACAACATACTGCTGGCCGAGCAGGCGCTCGGGCTCGGCGGATGGTTGTACGGCGGAATGAATAGCCTGGTGGTCATGGGCGGTACACCGACCGGCTGCGGACTCGGCTTTCGCTTCGAGACCAACCCGAAGAACCCTGACGCCTTCGCTTCCCCGGTCGGAATCGACGGCGAGTTCGAGACCTTCCGCCCGCCCTACTACAAGGACATGGACGCGGCGGTCGATGCCGTGGTGGCGAAGAAGTTCGGCCCCAACGGCACCTTCAACCCGTTCGCGAAAAAGCCGGTGCCGTACAAGAACCGCGCAGACTTCCTGCGCCAGGTACCGCACACGCCCGAAAAGACCATCCAGATCGCCAAGGAGACCTGCCGCTATATCTGGGATACGTTCGGCACCTTCCCCGCGTTCGCTCCCCCGGCGGTGCTCTTCCTGTACATCCAGGCGCAGCACATCGAGCTTGAATTTTACGACAAGTACTACGATGGCCCCGCCTATCTGAAGAGCCACAAGGAACACATGCGCAAGTGGCATGCGGGCGCGGCCAAGATGCGCAAGGTCGCCTGAGCCGCGCGGGCGGAGCTGCGCCCGCCGATGAAGCCGCCGCGGCGGCTCCATCGGCGGGCTGTCCACGCGCTTGATCGCGCCGCACCGGCCAGATTAAACATGTCGTCAGGAGCCAGCCGCATAGGCGGCTCACCACGGGAGAACCTTTCGATGCTGCACACGCCGATTTGCGATTACTTTGGAATCAAGTATCCGATTCTGCTCGCCGGGATGGGCGGGGTCGCGATGCACAAGCTGGTTGCCGCGGTCTCCAACGCCGGCGGACTCGGGGTGCTTGGCGGCGCCGGGCTCACCCCCGACGAACTGCGCGTGGAAATCCGCAAGATTCGCGAGCTGACCGACAAGCCGTTCGCCGTCGATCTGCTCGCGCCGATTCCCGACATGATGCGCCCGCACGTGCCCGTGATGATCGAGGAAAAGATCAAGGTGTTCGTCGCCGGACTCTCGGTACCGCAGGAATTCGTCAAGGTGATGCACGACAGCGGGATGAAGATCGTCGTGATGTGCGGCAAGGTGCACCACGGCGTCAAGTCGCAGGCGGCCGGCGCCGACGTGGTCGTCGCGCAAGGCACCGAGGCCGGCGGGCATACCGGCGAGATCGGGATGCTCTCGCTGGTGCCGCAGATGATCGACGCGGTCAAGCTGCCGGTGCTGGCCGCCGGAGGAATCGCCGACGGACGCCAGATTGCCGCCGCGCTCACCGTCGGTGCGCAGGGCGTCGTGATCGGAACCCGCTTCATCGCAACGCCCGAGGCCCAGGCGGCGGCGGGCTACCGCGACGCGATCGTAAAGGCGCACGAGGATTCCACGCTGCGCACCCGCGCTTACACCGGCAAGACCTGCCGCGTCATCCGCACCGAATACGCGCTCGAGTGGGAGAAGGACCCCTCGAAGATTCAGGCGTTTCCCATGCAGGCGATGACGTCGCAGCACAACGGAGTCATGAACTTCAGCGGCATCGGCGGCGCCCCGTTCGATCCCAATCGCACCTTCATGCCGACCGGACAGGGCGCGGGACTGATTCGCGAGATCAAGCCGGCGGCGGAAGTTTTCGCCGATCTGCTGCGCGAGACCGAGGCGGCGCTGCGCAAGGCGCAGTTGCTGCTGTCGGGCGATCCCGTGCGGCAGCATTCTGCCGCCCCGGCGCGATAAGCAGAACGTCACCCCTACCGCGCGCGACAACGGAGCTCGCCCTTAACTCTGGGTGAAGGGCTCAGCCCTGCCGCTTTCGCTGTGCTCTGCTTGACAGCAGCGCGATTCATTAGCCAAAGTTGCCCCTGGTTCGCTGACCGATTAGCTGCCTTAACAATTAAAGGTGGAAGATGAAGGCTCGCATTCTGTGTATCGCGATGTTCACGCTCTTATGCGCGTCGTGCGGCGGCAGCTCGGGTGGCGCATCTTCATCGCCGGCGCCGAACGCGACGGTTCAGGTGCCTGGCCTGATGAACACAGGACGTATGAGCCCCGGCGGTTACGCTCAAATCGGGGAACGTGCTGGTAGTGGCAGGGTTCGGATCCCTGGCGGCCGAAGACCTCGCTTCCGGCGAGGTATATCACCCGAAGGCCGACAGCTTTACGCCGGTCGCGAATCAACTGCCAACCGCGGCGCAGTATCTCTGCCTGGCCGCGCTCAACGACGGCACGGCGCTGGAGGCCGGTGGACTCGACAGCAGCGGCTACTCTCTATTGCAGGCCGAGATTTATGCTCCCGCGCGCAACCGCTTCGCGCCCACCAAAGGCGCGATGAATGACGCCCGTTATGGATGCACCGCGACCACGCTCCCGGATGGAACCGTGCTGATCGCGGGCGGGAACGACAGCAGCGGCAGCGGGCTCGACACGGCGGAGCTCTATAATCCCGAAACGGGCGCCTTCTCCTACACCAAAGGCAATATGATCACCCCGCACGCGTTTCACGCTGCGGTCCTGCTCGCCGACGGCAAGGTTTTGGTGGCCGGCGGGCTCAGCGGTAGGGCAACACCGCTGGCAAGCGCCGAGCTTTACGATCCGGCGTCAGAGACCTTCAGCGCCACCGCCGGGCCGCTTAACTCGGCCAGATGGGACTTTGCGGCAATTCTGTTGGCCGACGGCCGCGCGCTTCTGGCGGGTGGCGCGAGTTCCAGCTCCCTTGACAGCGCGGAACTGTACGATCCAGGCAGCTCGACTTTCAGCTTCACTGCCAACAACATGAGCACCGGCAGATGGGCTTCCGTCCGCCGCGCCGCTGCCGGACGGAAACGCGATCGTTGGCGCGGGAAACAATAATTTTCCATACCCGATACCGGAGAGGCCAGTTTCGATCTGTTCGATGCCTCCACCAACAAGTTCTCGCCGACCGGTGCGCTTCACATTGCGCGCATGGCGGGCGGCCTCCGTGGTGCTGCCTGACGGCTCTCCACTTATTCTTGGCGGAATCGACGATCAAGGGTCCGCCGGCGGAAATTACGAGCCGAGCGGTGAAATCTACAACCCCAGGGCGGGGACGTTCACCGTGACCGGCGGCCTCAACGCGCTCAGGGTGGCGTATGCCTCGGCGCTGCTGCCTGACGGCCGCGTCTTGATCGCCGGCGGCTACGACGAGAATGCGGCGCTTGACACGGCGGAAGTGTTCGACCCCACAACTCGCCATTTTACCCCAACCGCCAACAATCTTGACGTGCCGCGCTCGTCGTTCAACGCGGTTACTTTGAACGACGGCAAAGTGCTGATCGCAAGTGGCAGTGCCGGCGTTACCGCGGAACTCTTCGATCCGAAAACAATGAGCTTTTCGGCCACTTCCGGCCCGATGATCGCCTCGCGCTTCGTCGCGACCGCCACGCTGCTTGGCAATGGTACAGTCCTGATCGCGGGCGGACTCGACACCAGCGGCAACGCGATCGACACGGCGGAGCTGTACAATCCCGCGATGGGAACCTTCACTGAGGCCGGGACGATGACCTCGCCCCGCGCAATCCACACCGCCACGCTGCTCGCCAACGGCAAGGTGTTGCTCGCTGGTGGAAGCACGAGTGATTTCTACCCCGACGCTCTCGATACCGCAGAAATCTACGATCCGAAAACCGCAACGTTCACCGCGGTGCCGAATAAGATGGGGGCGGCGCGGGTGAGCGCAACCGCAAATCTGCTTGGCAATGGCCAGGTCCTGATTGCCGGCGGCGTCATTGCCGATGCCAGCTCGGTTGCCACCGCCGAGTTATTCGATCCCAAAACCGGCACGTTCACTTCGACCGCGGGCGTGATGAGCAACGCGAGGGCTTTTCATTCTTCGGTGTACTTGCCCGACGGCCGCGTAATGATCGCGGGTGGTGGTCTCAGTGACATCCGGATACTCAACCTCGACGGCCACAGTGGACTTTTACGATTCTTCGACCGGCCAGTTCCACCCAGGGGCGCCGATGCTCTCGCCGCGCGATTTCTTTACCGCAACGATGCTGTACTCGGGGAAGGTATTGATCCCGGCTGGAATCATCGAAAACGGGCCCGGTGTCGGATTTGCGGCGCTGGAGACCGCCGAGATTTACACCCCATGAAAGGAGCGGCGACCGCAACCTGCCGCCGGCACTCTGAATAGCCGCGGATTTTCGAGAGGGAAAAAATGAAGGCTCGCATTCTGTGTATCGTCATGTTCACGCTCTTGTGCGCGTCGTGCGGCGGCAGCTCGGGCGGCTCCTCGTCAGCGCCGGCGCCGAACGCGTCGGTTCAGGTGCCCGGCCTGATGAAGGCGGGGCGATTCGCCCCGGCGGTCGCGCTCAAATCGGGGATTGTGCTGGAAGTTGGAGGACTCGGCTCCCTGGCGGGCGTGAAACCTCGCGTCCGGCGAGGTATACGACCCCAAGTCCGACCTCTTTACGCTGGTCGCGAATCAAATCCCGATCGGCGCGCGCAGTCTCTGCATCGCCGCGCTCAGCGACGGCACGGCGTTGGAGGCCGGCGGGATCGACAGCAGCGCCAACGCTCTGTCGCAGGCCGAGATCTATGACCCCGCGCGCAATCGCTTCGCGCCCGCCAAAGGTCCGCTGAATCAAGCCCGCTTTGGATGCACCGCCACCACGCTCCAGGATGGGACCGTGCTGATCGCGGGTGGAGACGGTACCGGCGGACACCCGACCGACACCGCCGAGATTTACGATCCCGCCTCGGGTGCCTTCTCCTATACCAACGGCCCTATGATCGCCCCGCGCGCGTCTCACGCTGCGGTCCTGCTCGCCGATGGCAAGGTTCTGCTGGCCGGCGGGCTCAACGGTCCAACGCTGCTCGCAAGCGCTGAGCTTTACGATCCGGCGTCAGGGACCTTCAGCGCCACCGCCGGGCCGCTCAACTCGGCCAGGGATGAATTTGCGGCGATTCTGCTGGCCGACGGCCGCGCGCTGCTGGCGGGTGGCGCGGGTGGCTCCAGCTCCCTTGACAGCGCGGAACTGTACGATCCAGCCAGCACGACTTTCAGCTTCACCGCCAACAACATGAGCATCGGCAGATGGGCGCCGTCCGCAGCGCCGCTGGCGGACGGAAACGCGATCGTTGGCGCGGGAAGCAGTGCTTTCCCTCCGCGTCGCCGGAGGTGGCAAGTGTCGATCTGTTCGATGCCTCCACCAACACTTTTTCGCCAACCGGTGCGCTGCACATCGCACGCATGGGGGCGGCCGCCGTGGTGCTGCCCGGCGGCGCTCCGCTTATTCTTGGCGGGGAAGACGATCAAGGGAACAACGGCGGAAATAGCGAGCCGAGCGGTGAGATCTACAACCCCACAGCCGGGACGTTCACCGTGACCGGCGGCCTCAACGCGCTCAGGGTGGCGTATGCTTCGGCGACGCTGCCCGACGGCCGCGTCTTGATCGCCGGCGGCGGCAGCGAAACTTCGGCGCTCAACACCGCCGAGGTGTTCGACCCGAAGACTCGCCATTTTACCCCCACTGCCAACAATCTTGAGGTGCCGTGCGCTCGCCGTGCAACGGGGTTACCCTGAACGACGGCAGGGTGCTGATCGCAGACGGCAGTAGCGGCGCTACCGCGGATCTCTTCGATCCGAAAACGATGAGCTTTTCGCCCACCTCCGGCCCGATGATCGCCGCGCGCCCAACGGCGACCGCCAATCTGCTTGGCGATGGCACAGTGCTGATCGCGGGCGGACTCGACACGAGCGGCGACGCGCTCGACACGGCGGAGCTCTACAATCCCGGGACGGGAACCTTCACTGCGACCGGGACGATGACCTCGCCGCGCGCAAACCACACCGCCACGCTGCTCGCCAACGGCGAAGTGTTGCTTGCCGGTGGAAGCACGGTTTCTGACACTTCCGGCGCCCTCGATACCGCGGAAATCTACAATCCAAAAACCGGTATGTTCACCGTAACGCCGAATCCGATGACTTCGGCGCGTATGGGCCCAACCGCAAACCTGCTTGGCAACGGCCAGGTCTTGATCGCCGGCGGCGCCATTGCGGATGGCGACTCGGTCGCGACCGCCGAGCTGTTCAACCCCAAAATCGGCAAGTTCACTCCAACCGCGGGCGTGATGAGCAGCGTGAGGGCTTGGCATTCTTCGGTCTACCTGCCCGACGGCCGCATAATGATCGCGGGCGGCGGCATCAATGTACCCGTCGCCGACGCCGTGACGACGGCCACAGTGGACTTTTACGATCCGGCAACGGGTCGGTTCCAAGCCGCAGCAGCGATGCTCTCGCCGCGCGAGTTCTTTACCGCAAAGTTGCTGTACTCGGGAGAAGTATTGATTCCGGGCGGGCTCATCGACACCGTGACGATCGGATTTGCGGCGCTGGAGACCGCCGAGCTTTACACCCCGTGAAGAGAGCGTCCGTCCCCCGCGCGTCGGGCAAGGGTCGCATTCTAGGATGCCCTTCTTTTTCCGTCATCTCTCCGCTCTGTCATTCTTGAGCGAAAGTTGCTGCAACGAAGAATCCCGGAGCTTCTTCTTCTCCTGCGGCGCGATTTTCCGACGCGCCGCACACGACCGCATCTCATTTCCGGATGCCGTCAGTCCTTCTTGATGAATCCAGCCGGCACCGCAGCCGCCACCAGCAGCAACACCCATCCGAGGAACAGTTGAGCCAGCGAATACACTTCAAACATCCAGTACACGATGGCCCCAGACTGTTTTTCACTCAGCCGCCAATTGGACTTCTGGCCGAGGTCGAAGGGAAAGATGACATCGAGCGAGTACACGAAAGCGTGAAACTCCGGATGGTAGTCGGGCAGCGGGGTCCTCAATGTTTTTTGGTTCGACTCGTAAGCCTCCTGGTCTGACGGCACCATAACGCGGACTGAGGGCAACCGAGCGACCGAGAATACAAGGGTTCCCAACAGCACTAGCATCGCCATTCCGACGAACGCCCGCCACGGTTCGTACCCGTAACCTACAACGAGATAGAGAAACCAGCTTCGGAACTTGCCCCACGGGCCGAGGTCGCCGCGTTCGTACAAGTCCTTCTGTTTGGCGATCGCAACTTCCGCGACCTGATGCTCGTGGCCCATCCGACGCAGGACGGCGATTAACTGCTCGTATGGCTGGGGAAGATAACCGAGTTCGTCCGGCTGCAAGCGCAGCCACCTGAGCCGCGCCGTCGCATCGGTCGGCGCTTTCGCAACGACCAGTCCTTTGCTTATGCGATCATAGACGAAGCCGTCGAGAAACAACTGCCCCTTTTCCGGCCAGCTAGCCTCCTCATCGAATAACGACCCCACCTTCGCATTGGTCAAGTTCAAGGATGGCTTCCATTTCTTGTCTGGAAAGTCCGGATGGCGATCCTCGTGGATGTTTTGCCAGAAGAACGGCCCCAGGACACGGGCGCTTTCGAGGATCAGAGCATCCAGTCGGGCATCAACGACGACCAGTTGTCCCTTAATTTGTGCGCCAGGCAGTCGCACATGGCCAGCGGCAACGAAGCCACCTTTCAAGAAGACGCTACCGCTCACATCGATGCCGTCCGCGTTCAGGGCGACCTTTCCGTTCGGATTATTGAACCTCCCGCCCGTTGCGTTCAGATCACCCCCAACGGTGGCACTTATTAGCCGTACCTCCCCTTCGGCGCTAAGGCCTCGCGTCAGGAAGACGCTGCCGGCAATCTTGGCGAGGTCGGCGGTCAGGGCGCGCCCAGTCGAATTAAGATTTTTTTCGGATTTTAGATTTTTGAATGTTCCGCCTTCCGCGTCCAGACTGTTCCCGATGGCCGCGCCGAGCAGCCGCACCTCGCCCGCAGCCGCGAATCCGTTTTGTATCTCGCCTTTAGGGTTCAATTCTGGTTTCATCAAGACGCTACCCGTCACCTTGATGTGGTCGGCAAACAGGGCGTACCCCCTCGGATTATTGAAGGTTCCTCCTGTTGCCTCCAGATTGCTCCCGATGGTCGCGCCGGGCAGTCGCACCTCGCCCTCGGCGTGAAAGCCGTCCCTCAGAAAGAGACCGCCCTCCACATTGAGTCCATCGGCAAATATTGGCCCAACCCAACTGCCCGCCAGGCTGAGCGTGGTCATCCTCGCCCCTTGTACGATCAATAGCTGCTCCATACGACAGCGAACCAAGGCAAGAGGAAACGCCACATTCGCAAAGCTGAGGTCGAGATCGCCCGTTATCCGCACACCCAAAATCCAGATGCCTCTCGGATCGACCTGCTCACGGGCTACGCGATCGACGCACAGCCAGCGGATCAAATCGGCGCGGACGTTGCGCCTGTCCGGCCATTTTTCGGCGGGTGCCCCGCCCGTTCCGTCGGCCTTCGCCGGGTCAACATCTCCGCCGAGGCTGCAATCCGCGATGGTCCCGTCGGGCGCGGCCCGCACCACCCTTTCTTCGGCCTCGGACAAGGGCGAGAACTTTTCCCGCGCCATCTCCTCCAATGTGGCCATTCGCTCCCCCTGCACCGGCTATTGTCTACCGGCGGGCGAGGCCGGTAACAAGTGGCACGGGACGCAGCACGTTAACTCGGGCGAGGTAGGATCCGGGTTCCTTCGCTGCGCTCAGGATGACACAAAGAAAGTTCAAACAGGGCGAAGCCCGCATCTTCTCTTTTCCCTTCACTGCGTGCAGGGCTCAGCCCTGCCGCGCGACAACGAAGCGCGGCATTAATACTGCGCTGCCGTCGCCACGGCCAGGGGTCACCCCCTGCACCCTGCCGGCGATCACACGCCGCGCAAAATTCCCGGCCAGATCTGCTTATGCATCTGCAATTGCATCCGCGCCGGCAATCGGTCCTCGAGTATCCACGCGGCGAGCGCGGCCGGCGCAATTTGCCCGAGCACGGGACTGAGCAATAGCGCGCCCACGCGCCGGGCAAGGTCGCGCGCGACGATTGCGTCTCTGGCCCATTGGTAATCCGTACGATCGGCGACTACGAATTTGATCTCGTCGCGCCGGGTCAGATGCTCGAGGTTGCTCCAAAGATTTCGTTCGCATTCGCCGCTGCCCGGACATTTGAGGTCCATGATCTTGATCACGCGCGGGTCCAGCCGGCCGACGTCCACCGCCCCCGACGTCTCGATCATCACGGTCTTGCCGGATTCGAGCATCGCATCCGTCAGCGGATACACGCCCTCCTGCAGCAGCGGTTCGCCGCCGGTCACTTCGACCAGCTCGCAGCGGTAGCCGCGAACTATTTCGGCGACCTCGGCTATCGTCATCTGGCGGCCTTCGTAGAATGCGTACTCGGTGTCGCACCATTTGCATCGCAGGTTGCATCCGGTTAATCGCACGAACACGCATGGACGGCCGGCGTGCGTGGATTCACCCTGGATGCTGTAAAAGATTTCGTTGACCTGCAGGCGTTCGGAAGTCATTTTTCACCCGAAGGCGCCGCCCCGCGCGCTCGTGCGGCGTCCCGCGCTTCTTCCATCACGACGCGCAGCGCCACTTTGTGCTCCGCGGCGATCCGCCGGCAGTCGTCGTACTCCGGCGAAATCGTAGCCGGCTCGCGGCCATGCGCGCCCGAGGTCTTGACCCGAACCTTGCCCCATCGCGTCTCGACTTCGCGAATCTCGCGATGCAATTTAAGCCGCTCGACCGGATGAAAGCGCAGCCCGATCGTCGAGGTCTCCGCAAAGATAATTTCCGCGATCGCGTCGCGGCGCGCGGCCTCGGCGATCACGCCCAGGGTCACCGCCGGGCGGCTCTTCTTCATCATCGTGGGCGTAATAGTCACGTCGCGCGCACCTGCGGCGAACAGGCGATCCATCACATGCTCGTAAATCTGCGGGCTGAGGTCGTCGATATTTGCGGAGATCTCCATCATCTCGTCGCGGTCGAACGCGGCCCGCTCGCGCCCGAGCATCAGCCGCAACACGTTGGGCCGATCTTCCAGCTCGCGCGCGCCCGCGCCGTAACCGATTTTCTCGACTTCGAACCCAAGCGGGATTTCCGCCTGCCGCGCCAGCGCGCGTATCACCGCCGCGCCGGTCGGCGTGACCATCTCGTGCTCGCCGTCGCCGATTTTCACTGCGAATCCCGACAGCAACTCCGCCGTCGCCGGCGCCGGCACGGGAACGACGCCGTGCTGCGAGCGCGTGAATCCGCGGCCCATCGGCAGCACCGACACGATCACGTCGCCGACGCCAAGCTGCTCGAGTCCCCACGCCGTACCGACAATATCGATAATCGAATCGACCGCGCCGACTTCGTGAAAATGAACCTGATCAAGGGAACTGTTGTGAACCTTTGCCTCGGCCCGGCCAAGCACTTCGAAGATCGAGATCGCGCGATGCTTGACGGCCGCGGCCAGCGGAGATGCGTCGATCAGCGCGCGAATCCCGCCGAAATTACGCTGCGGGCTGCGGCTCGGTCACGGCGACGTCGAACTTGAGCGCCGATATTCCGCTTAAGACTTTGCGGCGGGTCGACAGCCGATAACCCGAGAGCGGCATCGACTCGATCGCGCGTTCGAGCTCGGCAAAATCCGCACCGCAATCGAGGATCGCGCCGACGATCATGTCGCCGCTGAGGCCAGAGAACGCATCGAGATAAGCCGTTTTCATCCCGCAACCTTTACATGGTAGCAGGGCGTCGATAGAATCAAAAACTCGGCTCGTGACGGATAGTTCAACCGTGAGGCAAAGAGACCTCCAGCTCTTCCGAAAATTGCTTGAAGGCCGCAAACGCGACATTCTCCAGGAATCGGAGCGCGCGGTCGGCACCATGAACCACGAGTCGGAAGAGGCCTACGCAGACCCGACCGACCGGGCCGCGCTCGAGTCGGATCGCAATTTCCTGCTGCGAATGCGCGATCGCGAGCGCAAGTTGCTCAGCAAAATCAGCGGGGCATTCGCGCGAATCGAAGACGGCTCGTACGGGCGATGCGAGGAATGCGGGGGTGAAATCGGGATCGAGCGGCTGAAGGCGCGCCCGGTCACCACGCTTTGCATCGCATGCAAATCCGCACAGGAAGCGCGCGAGCAGAAGAGCTGAATACGCCTCCACCCCGGAAAATCGCACTGCTATGAAAGTAAAAAAAGCGGTCATTCTCGCGGCCGGGATGGGCACGCGGATGCTTCCGTCGTCGAAGGTGATCGCCAAGGAGCTCTTGCCGGTGGTGGATACGCCGGCGATCCAGATCGTGGTCGAGGAGGCGGTCGCCTCCGGTATCGAGGAAATCATTCTGGTCGTCAGCCCCGGCAAGACGACCGTCGCCAATCACTTCGAGCCCAACGTGGAACTCGAGCGCCATCTCGAAGCCCGCGAGAAACACGACATCCTCGAACTCGTCCGGCGCAGCAACAATCCGGCCAGGATTACGATCGCCGAACAGCACCGTCCGCTCGGGCTGGGCCATGCGGTGCTGCAAGCGCGCGAGGCGGTCGGCGACGAACCGTTCGCCGTGATGCTCCCCGACGACATTTTCGATTGCCCGCGGCCGTGCCTGCGCCAGCTCCTGGATGTGGCCGAGGAACGCAACGCGCCGGTGGTCGCGCTGCTCAGGGTCGCGCGTAGCGAGATCTCGAAGTACGGCATCGTCGATCTGAAAGCCGTCGGCGAGCGGACTTACGAACTCCGCGGGATGGTCGAGAAACCGGCGCCCGAAAAAGCGCCGAGTGAATTTGCAATCATGGGCCGCTACGTGCTGACGCCCGATATCTTCGAACCGCTGGCCGCGGGCAAGCCGGGCGCTGGAGGCGAAATTCAGTTGACCGACGCGCTGATGGCGCTGGCTGGGCGGCGCAAGATTTACGGCTACGAGTTCGAGGGCGTCCGCTATGACCTGGGCGATCGCGTGGGGTTCATCTCGGCGCAAATCGGCTTCGGATTGAAACGCCCCGATCTGGCCGAAAGGTTGCGAGCTTACTTGAAGTCAGTTATCTCACAATAGTAATCGCGTTTTTGCCTTGGATGGGGCAGTAGCTCAGCTGGGAGAGCACTACGTTCGCAACGTAGGGGTCGAGGGTTCAAATCCCTTCTGCTCCACACTTCAGTCTCCGGGGTTTCGGACATCTCGGAGAATCGATCGAAATCTGCGCGTGTGCGCGCGAT